>JASGJH010000001.1:4800000-7880000 GCA_047601445.1 Myxococcales bacterium
TCTGTCTGTTGCCACTCTGGATGGCGGCCCTCACGTTGGTGCACGCCCGCGGCAACGACGCCATGTTCTTGAGCGACGAAGAGGTGAAGATCTCTCGCCAGTCCGTGGAGCAGGTCATCGCGGATTGCCTCGCGCATGTATCCGATGATGCCGCGCTCAAGGCGCGCTACCGCCAACTGTGGACGGTGCGCGAAGCACAAGAAGAACGCCGCGCTTGATCTAGGAGAGCATCCTGATGGAAACGTTGAGTTCGATGGAGCGAAGCCCGAACCGAGACGTTCCTCCCAAGCCGCCCGTGTCCGAGCCCGAGCTCGACACGCAGCTCGAACAAACCATCGATCGTGCCCTCGTCCACCTCGCATCTCAGCAGAGCGAGAGCGGCGCGTGGCTGGGCGACTACGGCGGCCCCATGTTCCTGTTGCCGATGTACATCGGCACCTGCTACGCGACGCAGACCACGATCCCCGAGGACGTGCGGGCCGACATGGTCCGCTACCTGCGCAACACGCAGAACGCGGACGGCGGCTGGGGCCTCCACGTCGAGAGCCATAGCTACCTCTTCACGAGCACCATCATCTACGCGGCCCTGCGCTTGTGCGATGTGCCCGCCAACGATCCCGACCTGGTGCGCGCCCGCGCGTTCATCCACAAGCACGGCGGTCCCACCCACTCGGCCTCGTGGGGCAAGTTCTTCCTGTGCCTGCTCAACGTCTACGACTACCGCGGTATGAACCCGGTGCCGCCCGAGCTCTGGCTCCTGCCCAAGCAGCTCCCTATGCACCCCGGCCAGCTGTGGTGCCACTCGCGCATGGTCTCGCTGCCCATGTCCTTCCTGTACGCCAAGCGCGTGCAGATTCCGCTCGACGAACGCGTGCTCTCCCTACGCGCCGAGCTCTATCCGCAGGGCTTCGAGGCCGTGGACTGGGAGCGCTCCCGCGACAGTGTGGCGGAGAGCGACGACTACGTGCCCGTGCACGCCCTGATGAAGGCCGCCAACCGCGTCTTGGGGGCCTACGAGGAGCTGCCCAACAAGCCGCTGCGCCCGCGCGCGCTGGCCGTGACACTGGAGCAAATCGACGCCGAAGATCAGAACACGAACTACGTGTGTTTGGGCCCCGTCAACAAGCTCTATCACATGTGGGTCTGGCACCACGAGCGCCCCTACGGCACCGAGCTCAAGCGGCACCGCGAGCGTCTGCCCGAGTATCTCTGGAAGGCCAAGGACGGCACCAAGATGCAGGGCTATCACTCGTCGCAGCTGTGGGACACCACGTTCGCGGTTCAAGCGGTGCACGCGAGTGGCCGTGAGAACGACTACGCCAAGCTGCTCGAGCGCGCCCATCAGTTCATCGACGACAACCAGGTGCGGGAGGATCCGCCGCTCAAGGCGCAGAGCTTCCGCGACCCCACCAAGGGCGGCTGGTGCTTCTCGGCCAAAGACAACGGCTGGATCGTCAGCGACTGCACCGCCGAGGGTTTGCGCGCAGCCATGTTGCTCGCGCCCCGCGTGAAGACACCGCTCTCGAAGGACCGCCTGCTCGACGCGGTGGAGTACCTGCTGTGGAGCCAAACCCAGGGCGGCGGCTGGGCCAGCTACGAACCCACGCGCGGCCCGCGCTGGCTCGAGAAGCTCAACCCCTCCAACTGCTTCCACAACATCATGATCGACTACCCGTACGTGGAGTGCACGGCGGCGTCGATGCTGGCGCTCGAGCAGTTCCGCGAGCTCTACCCGAACGATCGCGAGGCCGACATCGCGCGCGCCATCGAGCGCGGCAAGAGCTTCCTGCTGCGTGAGCAGCGCTCGGACGGCTCCTTCGAGGGCTCCTGGGCCATCTGCTTCACCTACGGCACCTGGTTCGGCATCGAAGGTCTCAAGGCAGGCGGACTCGCCGAGAAGAGCGCGCCCATCCGCCGGGCATGCGAGTTCCTGATCTCCAAGCAGCTGCCCGACGGCGGCTGGGGCGAGACTGCGGAGAGCAACCTCAAGCGTACCTACGTACACGCCGAGAAGGGTCAGGCCGTGATGACAGCCTGGGCATTGCTCGCGCTGGTCGCAGGCGGCGAGGGCAAGTCACGGGCGGTGGAAGAGGGCATTCGCTTCCTGATCACCCAGCAGAGCGACGACGGCAGCTATCCGGACGAGCACATCGCCGGCATGTTCAACAAGAGCTGCGCCATTCACTACGAAAACTACCTCAAGGTCTTCCCGTTGTGGGCCCTGGGTGAGGCTCGCCGCGCACGCGGCGTGGGCAGGTGACCCCCGCGCGGCTTGCCGTGCGTGTGGGTGTCATCGGTCTTGAGCACGCTGGGCGCCACCGCTTCGCCTAACTCGGGCCCCTCGTGATCGAGCAGTGAAGCCTCGTGGATGGCCTCGTCCGTGAGGTCCACTTCGTCCCAGGCATGGCTCGCGCCTTGCCCGGTGTTGAAGGGACGCGTCTGCGCCAGCCTGGGTGTATTCGGGGGCGGCGGGAGCCCGCGGGCCAAACGCTTGGTCGGCCCGTTCGCCATGGCCCTGAGCAGCGCGCGCTCCCATGATTTCAAGCTTCCCGCCTCGGCTTCGAGCTCGAGCGCGTCGCTGAGCGCGGCGCCGTCGTCGCTCGGGAAGTCGTCCTCGTTGAGTTCGCGCGGCCACTCGGAGTTCACGCTCTGCTCCACCGCCGACGCCAAGAACTGCTTGCCGAGGTCGTCTGGATCCACGGAGAGCCCCGACTCCGCGGGCGCCACCGATCCGACCTGCTCGGAGATGTGCGTTGGCTGCGCGGTCACCGAAAGAGATGTCTTCAGCGTCGCCATACGCAATTCAATCTGGCGCCGTCGTGGGACGCTTGCCAGGTCTTTCCACCTTGCACTCGCGAAACACTAGGCGGCGGAGGCGCGGCGGTACTCCGGAGACAATGCCGCTTCGCGCTTCCAGGCCTCGAGCAGGGCGCGGTTATCGTGTTGCCAGGGATGAAAGTTCACTTTGAAGAAGGCTAGATAGGGCTTGAGCAAGCTCTGTAGACCGCGCGGCCGAAACACGAAGCGACCGAGCTCGCTCCAGGCGCCGACGCTGCCGAGAATGCCGTCGGCGTGCATCAACCTCAGCTGCTGCTCCACCACCTTGCCCCAGAAAATGGCGGTCGTACCGAGCATCACCACGGCGCGCTCGGCGTAGGTCCCGCCCACCTGCTCGAAGACGTCGAAGGCCACCGCCTTGTGCTCGTTCTCCTCGGCCGCGTGCCAGCGCCAGAGCGCCGCCATGGCCGGGTGGGCGCCCTCGAGCAAGGTCGAGTCAGGCTGGAGCAGAAGTTCGGCGAGCAACGCCGTGAAGTGCTCGAGGCAGACGGTGACCGCGAGCTGGATACGCTTGGGATCGTGGCGCACGCCCGCCAGGATGCGCTCGATGCGGCGCTCCATCGCGTCGATGGGAAACCCCTGGGCGCGCAGCATCTCGTTGTACCGTACGTGCTCGCGGCTGTGGATGCCCTCCTGGGCGCAGAACGCCTGCACTTGCCGGCGCAGGGGCTCGCTCCGAAGCTGCTCACGATAGGCCTTCACGCTGTGCACGAAGAAGCGCTCACCGGGCGGAAAGAACACCGACAGGTTGTTGAAGAGCAACGTCACGGGCCGCGATCCGTTGTGCCAGTAGCGCGGCACCGCGGGGCCCACATCGAAGCAGAAATTTCGGATCTCGGGGATCGGCTCGGCGCCTGCTTGGTCGGGCATCGAGCGGCTCGCTTGCGACATGATCTACCTCCGAGCCTGCGCACGCAGCTCTTAGAAGCCTGCGCCGCCGAGCCGTTCGCCGGTGCCTCTTCGATTGGTCATCTGAGGCCAATTCTGCGGGAAATAGCGCGGCGATTCTCCTCGCTGAGGCGTAAATGCACCGCACAGCCCCTGGACCGCATGGGAGCGCGCTACCGGATCGAACCGAAAGCCGTGCGATTCGTGCGGGCGCTTTGTGCGGAGGCGGGAGAGTCGGGCTACTTTTTCGCCGCCCTCGGAGAAAGCTCCCGCATGTCGCGCTTTACCTGGTTCTTGTGTGCTTCGCTGCTGTTTGCTTGCCGTCCAGCCGCTCCGCTCGAGCTCTCGACCGCGAGTCTGCCCCCGATCTCCGTGCCCCAGGCCCCCGAGACGCCGCAAGAGCGCGCGCACGATGCCGCGTTGTTCAAGGCAGCCAAGCAGACCTTCGATCAGCGCTGCGTGGTCTGTCATGGCTGCTACGACGCGCCTTGCCAGCTGATCTTGAGCTCCTTCGAGGGCGTGACGCGCGGCGCGAGCAAGGACAAGGTCTACGAGGCGACACGCCTGCGCGCGGCCCTACCCAGCCGGCTCTTCATCGACGGCCGCAGCGTACCCGAGTGGCGCGACAAGGGCTTCCATCCGGTGCTCCCGGAAGGCATGGAGCGTGACCCTGGTGGGAGCCTCTTGTTGCGCATGCTGGAGCTCAAGCGCGAACATCCCTTGCCGCTCGGACAGGGTTTGCCCCAGGGCTTCGAGCTCGGCCTCGACCGCGAGGCCAGCTGCGCCGCACGCGAGGAGTTCCCCAAGTACAAGGAGGAGCACCCGCTGTGGGGCATGCCGTATGCGCTGCCCGGGCTCGATGAGCAGGAACACGGCAGCGTAACGCGCTGGGTGGAAGCAGGTGCACCGGCCGCACAGCTCGACACGTTGCACCCCGACGTACTCGACTCGATCTCGCGTTGGGAGGCCTTCCTCAATGAGCCGAATCCCAAATCACGCCTGATGGCGCGCTACATCTACGAGCATCTGTTCCTGGCCAACCTCTACCTTTCGGATCTGCAGCCCGCCGATACCGAGGCCGAGAGCCGCACCTTCTTTCGCCTCGTGCGCTCGCACACGCCGCATGGCGAGGCCGTGGACGAGATCCCGACGCGCAGGCCCTTCGACGACCCGGGCACCAGTGGTTTCTACTACCGCTTCGTACGCAAGCACGACACCACCCTGGCCAAGACCAACATGCCCTACGCGCTCAACGACGCGCGCATGGCTCGCTGGCGCGAGCTGTTCCTCACGCCGACCTACGAAGTCACCGAGCTCCCGTCCTACGAGCCCGAAGCCTCCGCCAATCCTTTCCGCGCCTTTCACGCCATTCCTGCCAGCTCGCGCTACCGCTTCATGCTGGACGAAGCCGAGTTCACCATGATGGGCTTCATCAAGGGCCCGGTGTGTCGTGGACAGGTGGCGCTCGACGTCATCCAGGACCGCTTCTGGATCACCTTCGTGGACCCGGACTCGCCCGTGCTGGAGGCCGAGGACGCGTTCCTCTCGAACGTGACCGATCGCCTGGACTTGCCCGCCGGGGACGGCAGCAACGGGCACTTGTTGAGCTGGCTCCGCTATGCGCGCAACGAGAAGAAGTACCTGGAAGCCAAGAGCCAACTGCTGGCCAAGCTCGCGCAGGTGCCCGGGCGCGTGAGCCTGGACCTGGTGTGGGACGGCGACGGCAGCAACGACAACGCTGCGCTCACCGTACTCAGGCACTACGACAGCGCCACGGTGATCAAGGGCTTCGCGGGGACGGCCCCCAAGACCGCCTGGCTGGTGAGCTACGCCATCCTCGAGCGCATCCACTACTTGCTGGTGGCGGGCTTCGACGTGTTCGGCAACGTGGGGCATCAGCTCAATACCCGCATGTACATGGACTTCTTGCGGATGGAGTCGGAGTTCAACTTCCTCGCCTTGCTGCCCAAGTGGCGCAGGCGCCCGCTGGTGGACGCATGGTACCGCAACGTGAGCGGTTCGGTGCGAGACGAGGTCTACGGCAAGATCGCCCAGTTCAACCAGGACACGGACATCGCGTACAAGACCAGGCAACCCGAGCTCGAGCTCTACGAGATGCTCAACAGCAAGCTCGAGCCGGTGCGGCGAGCACAGCGCGCGCTGGAGGAGGAGCCCGACGCGAGCGCGCGCGTGGCCCTGGAGCGATTGGTGGCAAGCGTGGGAATCGCGGCCTCGCTGCTGCCGGAGACGAGCTTCCTCGAAGTGCGGCGCGCGAACCAGGAGTCCGTGTACTTCACCATCTTGCGCGACAGCAGCCACACCAACGTGGCGCACATGTTCCGCGAAGATGCCCGGCGCGTGCCCGCGGAGGATCGCCTGAGCGTGCTGCGCGGCTTCGTGGGTGCCTATCCAAACGCGCTGTTCAGCGTGGCCGAGGCGGAGCTCGCGGCCTTCGTGGAGAGCGCTCTGGCCCTGCGAGACACCAACTCCTATACGCTCTTTCACGCGCGCTTCGGGGTCAGCCGCGCGAGCCCCACGTTCTGGTCCACGCTCGACGCCATGCACCGCGCCTACGCTGCGCTTGCACCACTCGAGTCGGGCTTGTTCGACCTCAATCGCCTCGACCCCAACTAGCTCACGCATGGCGCGCGAGGCGAGCGCGTCCCGGCCACAACGAGCGCGAATTCCACGGGTGAAATGGGGTTCGCGACACATCCCCGCTGTGCCGAGGCAGGCGTGTGCGCAAGGTCAGGTGCGAAGGTGTGGGCCGAAATCGCGTTCGAAAGCCCGCAGCTCGGGCGCCGCTTCCTTGTGATGGGAACATCGAGCGCCCTACCATCGTAAGTCCTTTTACCTCGTTCAAGGATCGTCCTGATGCCGAATCCAGGTCTTCACCTCGCTCGAATCCTCCGTGCGCACTGCCTGGCGAGCTCCATCGCGCTCGCCTGCACGAGCGGGCTCGCAGGCTGCTCCGACGACGCCGCGCACGAGTCCGGGCCCACAGACGAAGCGAGCGCACAAATCGGCAAGGGCGGCGGCACGCTGAAGACCAAGGACGTCACGCTGGTGATCCCCGCTGACGCGCTCGATGGTGACGTCGAGATCACGATCAAGAACAAGGGCTTCACGGCGCCCGCCGATCTCGATGTGAAGCAGGCCTCGGACGTCTTCGAGTTCGGTCCGTCGGGCACCAAGTTCAAGAAGGATGTGGAGGTTCAGTTCCACACTGACAAGGACGACGCCCAGCAAGCCGTGTACTTCACCAAGGAGAACTCGACCGAGTTCGAAAAGATCGCCAGCGAGAAGCGCGCAGGAGAGCCGGGCAAGGGACCCGATCTGGTCGCCAAGACCAGCCACTTCAGCGAGGGCTTCGTGGGGGTCCCGAATGATGCGCTCGACGGCGGCAGTCAGCCCACGCCCACGGGAGATGGCGGCGCGCTGGATGGCGGGGCCGGAGATGCAGCGCCCGACGGTGGCCCGGCGCCGCAGGTCAAACACGTGGTAGTGCTCAGCAAGGACCGCTTCGGTCTCGCGGTGAATCAGACCTGGGCGGCGTTTCAGGATGCCGATGGGGCATGGCAGCCGCTCGCTGCGTCGAGCACCGTGGGCATCTACCAGTTCGATGTCACAGGGTCTCGCTACGCGGTCGCCTTCATCTGCGCCAACGCGGCTGCAACGGCCTCTGCGGGCAGCATCTGGCTCGAGCCGAGCACCACCTCCACGCTCGAGGTCGAGAGTCTGGGTACGGACTGCGATGTCGGAACGGCAGCCGCCGAGCACTACGATGACGGTACGCTCAACCTCGGCAGCGCCACGGTCTGGCGCTACGGCTCAGCGCTCGAAACGGGCGGCGAGATCGTCCAGACGGGAACGACCACCGCGAAGTTCGCTCACTTCGTCCATCAGCAGCCCAATGACCTCTTGCTTGGCTCCGGCACGGGTAACTTGTCGCTCACGCGGCTGCTGTTCGATCGCGACATCACGCTGAGCGCCGACGCAAGCGGCAGTTATCGCGATATGGTAAAGCAAGGAACCGCCGTGACCGCCAATCTTTCGGCGCAGGCATCCAACGCGAGCGCGCTGACCACCGTCGACGTGCGCTACACGACCCGCGGCACCGAGGACGGGCTCTGGCTCAACACGGCCGCCACCTTGGGCACCAGCACTCGCTCGGCCCAGTTCGCGGTCGTTCCGGATGCCATGCGGGTCGCCACGGATCGCTATCTGCTCCTGGCGGACGAACAGGACACCAGCGCCTGGCGCACCGCGAGCGTGACGGCCTACGCTCCGAACAACCTCGGCGTCGCGCTGCCTGCCGCCTTCCCGGTGACGTTCTCCTCAGCTGCCACGCCCTACTTGCGACCGACCTACGCGTTCACGCCAACCGCAGACGCCGAGCACTACATCTTCAACATGATCTACCAGGTGCAGCGTTCGTTCTCGCACGACTTCGTGATCACGCTCGCGCCGGGCTGGCTCGGCGGAGCAACCAACGCCTCCGTGAGCTTCCCCGACTTCTCTCAGGTGACCGGCTTCAATCTAGCGTGGGTGCCCCCTGGCGTGCTTCCGCAGGGCCAAACCGTGAACCTCGACGGCGCCGTGCAGACCCGCAAGGCGGACGCGGCCAGTACCGTGAGCAGCGTGTCGGGTCAGCGCCAGCAGCTCAAGGGGCCGTAATCGCCCAGCTCGACAGGGCAGGCCTCACCAGGGCAAGCGCTCACCGTTCTGGTGCCAGAAGCCGCCGCTGTCCGGGAGCGTGAGCGCGTCCATGCGCGCGATGAGCCCCTTGGCCGCCTCGTCGGGCGAGACGTTGCCCGTGTTGCGGGTCATGTCCGTTTGCACGTGCCCCGGGTGCAGGATGGCCACCGCGACGCCCTGGGGCTTGAGGTCGTGGGCGAGCGATACGCCCGCCATGTTGAGTGCGGCCTTGCTCATGCGGTAGCCGTACATCCCGCCCGAGCTGTTGTCGGCGATGGAGCCCATGCGGCTCGTGACGAGGCCCACCTTGGAGCCCTTGCCGAGCCTTGCGCGCAGCGCCGCCACGCAGCGCAACGGGCCGAGCGCATTGATCTCGAACTGGCGCCGAATGTTGGCTTCGTCGAGCTGCTCCAGGCTCTCGAACGTGAGCACACCCGCGTTGCACAGGAGCCATCCCAGTTGGGTCTCGCCGAGCCGCCGCGCCAGGTCCGAAAGTCCCCTGGAATCCGTGACATCCACGCCGCTCTCCACGCGCACGCCGAGCCCGTCGAGTGCGGGCGACGAGCTGCGCACGGCCGCGATGACGTGGTCGCCGCGGTCCTTGAGCCGACGCGCCAGCGCGAGCCCGATACCGCGATTTGCCCCTGTAATGAGAACCGTTTGAGTCATGCGAAATAGGCTACCCCTGGCTGGCCGGCGAGGCCACACTGTGCCGCCGAATGGAAGGCCCGGGTGCGCTCGCGCGTATCCTGAGGCTCGGAGGGGATCGAATGACGCTGCGTCCAACACAGCTCCGGGTCCATGCCCGGAGACACTCGCCTCGAAGTGCCCGCTTCTTGGTCGTCCCGCTTTTGGCCGTGCTGGCGTTGGTCGGCGTCGCCTGCGGGGATGACGACGCCAAGGGCCCACCCAGCTACGTGGGCAAGCAGACCTCCTCGCTCGTGACCGTGAGCAACGGCGGCAAGCTCGAAGTGGGCGCGGTGTCGGTGGAGATCCCCAAGACCGCCATCGACGCCGACAAGGAGATCACGGTGAAGGTGGTCTCCAAGAAGGGACTGCCCTCCGAGAAGGAAGTCGCCATCGACGTCTACGAGTTCGGGCCCGAGACCAAATTCTCCATGCCCGTGAAGATGACGTTCGACCTCAAGGGCGTCTCCGTGGGCAACAAGAAGGCGGACATCGCCTACCTCGATGAAGAAAAGGGCGCCTGGGAGAAGCTCACCGACTCCGTCACCAAGGACGGCAAGGTCACGGCCACCACCGACCACTTCAGCCAGTACACCGTGCTGCTCTCGCCGGGCACCGGCGGCGGGGGTGGCGGCGGCTTCGGCCTCGCCTGTCAGAACACGGGCTTTTCGGCCTGCGGCGGCGACCCCACGGGAACCTGGACCTATCAGACGGCCTGCAGCTCGTCGCTGCCCGACGCCGCGGACGGCGGTATCGCGCTCCCCTGCAAGAACCCCGGGAAGTACGAGAGCGGCATCGAGATCTCCGGCACCATCACCTTCAACGCCGACCACACGTATCAGGTCAACCAGACCACCACCACCACGCTCAACTGGGTGATCCCGCTCAGCTGCCTCACCGAGGTCAGCCAGCAGATCGGCCAGCCCTACACCTGCGACATGTTCAGCGGCAAGATCGAGGGCGACAACTGCGTCGCGGGAACCGGTGACGCCCAGCCCAGCACGCTCGACGACATGGGCACGTTCACGATCGACGGCACGACACTGAAGACGACCAACTACGACGCGGACACGCTGGACTCGGGCATTTTCGAGGACGCCGGCGTGAGCCCCTACGCGATGGCCGAATTCTGTGTCTCCGGCAATCAGCTGCGTGTGCGCTACGCCGACGACTCCTATCAGCAGGGCTTGATCACCGAGTTCACGGCGACCAAGTAGGCCTGCTCAGAGCACCCGATTCAAGGCCTCGACGCCCCGCGCGATCTTCACCTGGAAGTCGCGCTCATGGGGTACGTGAACGAAGTGCGGGTGCGCTCCCCAGACCGCGCGCAGCCGTCGGTCGATTTCCACGGCCGTCTCCAGGTCTTCCATGCGCACGTGGTTGCCCTCGGCGATGGAGAACCCGCCCAGCGCCGCGCTCTCCATGAACAGCACGGCGTCGTAGCGGGCGAGCTCCTGCTCGTGGGTGGTCTCGAGGCAGCGGAAGAAGTCCTGGTGACCGCTGGGCCAGTAGCCGCCACCGTCGGGGGTGCCGCGGTCACACAGCAGGACCTGGCCAGGCTTGAGGCGCGCCTCGTGGAACGACTCGAGCTGCTTCTGCACGGCGAAGATGGCTCGCTGCACGGCCTCGCGTTCGCTCGAGCAGGAGACCTGCGGGAAGATGTGGTGGAACATCAAGGTGGCGACCTCGGGCACCGCCACGAGCTCGGCCGCGCACTCCATGGACAGCGCGCGCCACAGCGTGGTCTTGCCCGCGCCGGGTCCGCCCGTCACTGCGATGCGTCGCGCCGCTTGCGCCACACCTTTACTCCGTGCCGTAGAGGCGGTCGCCCACGTCGCCGAGGCCCGGCACGATGAAGCCCCGCGCGTTGAGCGACTCGTCGACTGCACAGGTGTAGACAGGCACCTCGGGGTGCTCGTCGTGGAAGTGACGCAAGCCCTCGTGGCAGGCCACCAGGCACACGAAGCGCACCGAACGCGCGCCACTCTCCTGCACGCGCCGCACCGCGGCCGCCGCCGAGCTTCCGGTGGCCAGCACGGACGAGACCACGATGGCGTCGCGCTCGGTCATGCTGTGCGGCAGCTTCAGGTAGTACTCCACCGCCGTGCCGAGCTTGGGATCGCGGTACAGGCCGATGTGTCCCACGCGCGCCGAGGGCAGCACGGTGAGCATGCCGTCGAGCACCCCGAGACCCGCACGCAGGATCGCAACCAGGACGGTCTTCTTGCCGTCGAGCTCCACCCCGTGGGCCGGTCCGAGCGGCGTTTCGATCTCCACGGGACGCGTGGGGGCGTCGCGCATGACCTCGTAGGCGAGCAACGCGCCGATCTCCTGGGTCAGCGAGCGAAAGCCGCGCGTGCTCAGGTTCTTGTCGCGCAGCAGCGTGAGCTTGTGCTGGACCAGGGGGTGATAGAGAACGTGAATCTCGCGAGACATGATGACTGACCTCGAACCCGTCTTTCGAACGACGGGCAGCTCCATCAAAACACGGTACCGTCGCTGAGCACACGAATTGGCGGCCCACCATCGGACCGGCGCCGCGCTGCGAACTCGCGCCCTAGCGCCCAGGTGCCTCCCTCGAGCACGGCCGCCAGGGGAAGCCGTTCCGCCGGGACCCCGAGCGCGGCGCGCACGAGGGGCGCCACGCGGTCGAGCAAGGCCACCGTGAGCGCGCGCCATTCCACCACCAGCTCCGAGCCCACCTCGTGCGCCTCGGACAGCACGCCCGGGTGCTTGGGCAGCAACACCCCCGCATCCACGAACAGGCCACCATTGCGGTACTCGGCGAGCCCCGTGAGCGCATCGAGGTCCACGACCTCGAGACCCGACACGCGCAGCGGATGGAGCAGCGAGTAGCTCAGCCACTGGGACAGCTTGTGGAAGGGCACCAAGCCCGCCGTGAGCCCCTGCCCGCCTGCGCGAGGATGACGCCACACGTCCCCGAGTGGAACACCACCGAGGCTCAAGCGACCCGGCCAGATGCCGCCGAGCCCCTCGAGCACGGCGCTCAAGATGGACTCGGCCGGAAGCACGCCCTGGTCGGCTTTGGACCACAGATGATCGACCAGGCCGCCTGGCCGCGCTTGCCCGGCAAAGATGGGCGAGCTCGAGACCGCCCGGCCGAGCGCTCGCAACAGCGCCACGCGACCGGCCATCCCCACCAGCGGATTGTCCACGCTGACCTGGAAGGCATCCGCCAACGCGCGCTCGTCCACTGCCGCCAAGCCTGCCGCGTCGACCTCGAAGGGTCGGCCGCGACTCGAGAGTCCACCGCGCTCGAGCCAGACGAGGCTGGCCACCGCGAGGCCCTCGGAGCGCCCCAACGCAAGACCCGTCTCGGCCTCACGGAAGCGCCAGGCCATCCCCGCACCGGCGTCGAGCAACACGCTGGCCACCACCACGTCCAGGAGCGCCCGTGCGCGCTCCTTGGGTGCGAGCTCGCCCAGCGCCCGCTCGACGCGAGCCAGCCGCGGCACACCGCCCGCATCGAAGTGCCCGAAGCGGCTGTGGGCCGGGATCTCGAGAGACGGAAAGCGGCGCCTGGTGAGGTCCGCGGTCTCGCGCGCGACCTCGTCGAGTCGCGCCATGTCCACGGCGAAGTGCGTGAGCTCCCCGCGCAACCCGGCCTCGAAGATGTTGCCCGTGCGCTCCCGGATCGCCCGTCCTGCGCCGAGCTCGCGCGCGGCGGCGGCGCCATCCACTGCCACGCCTACCTCACTCATCGAGCTCGCGTCCCTTCACCTTGGCCAGCATTTCGGGCGGCGGGATGGAGCCCTCGGTGTAGTAACCGGCCGCGATCTTGGCTTCGATCTCGACGCGCGCGTCGGCGGGCACCAACCCATCCGGAATCTTCACGCGCTGTCCGATGGTGATGCCCGACTTCGTGATGGCGTCGTACTTCACGTTGCTCATCGAGACGAAGCGGTGGATGTGGCGGATGCCGAGCCAGTGCAGCACGTCCGGCATCAGCTCCTGGAAGCGCACGTCTTGCACGCCCGCTACGCACTCCGTGCGCGCGAAGTAGGCGTCGGCGCGATCGCCGCCCTCTTGACGCTTGCGCGCGTTGTAGACCAGAAACTTGGTGACCTCACCGAGCGCACGGCCTTCCTTGCGCGAGTACGCGATGAGACCGGTGCCACCCTCCTGGGCCTGTCGGATGCACTCCTCGATGGCGTGCGTGAGATAGGGGCGACAGGTGCAGATGTCCGAGCCGAACACGTCGGATCCGTTGCACTCGTCGTGCACGCGCGCCGTGAGCGGCACCGAGGAGTCGTGAATCTTCTCGATGTCCCCGAACATGTAGAGCGTCTGACCGCCGATGGGTGGCAAGAACACCTCGAGATCGCCGCGCGTGACGAGCTCCGGATACATGCCCGCGGTCTCTTCGAACAGGGTGTGCCGCAGCTCGGTCTCGTCGACGCCGAAGCGCCTGGCCACGCCAGGCAAATACCAGGCAGGCTCGATGGCGGCCTTGGTGACCACGACGTCGCCCGAAGCGCGCAGCACCCGTCCATCGGGCTTGAGCCGACCGCGCTCGATAGCGCTCTGGATCTCCGGTAGGTGCAAATGCGCCTGCGTGATGGCGATGGTCGGCTGGATGTTGTAACCGCGACGCAGCTCCTCGCTGAAGACCTCGCTCACCATGTGCCCGTAGGGATCGATGGAGACGATACGCTCGGGATCGGCCCAGCCAGGGTGCGGACCGATTTGCGTGGTCGGGCGGGTGTTGGTCAGGTCCGCCTGGTGATCCGGGTCGAGCGCCCCGTAGGCCACCGCCAGCGCCCGGTAGATGGCATAGGAGCCGGAGTGGGCGCCGATCACGTTTCTATGGTTGGGCTGGGTCAAGGTCGCGATCAGCGGACCGCGTTCCTCTGGTGTGGCGGCTCCCCAGCGGATGGGCAGGGGGCGAGGACCGTTGTTCCCCGGGTGAGTTAGCAGGCGAATGTGACCGTTTCTTCGGCGTTTCTTCGTCATCTTCTCGCTCGCGCGGGTCTCGCGCTTGGACCGACCTGTACCAGCCCGGGACGCCCCGCTGACCGTGCGGCGAGCGCGCTCCGGAACTTTGGACATAGTACCGCGCTCAGCGCGCGGAATCCCGAGTACGAACGGAGCTGAGACGACCTCACGCCGGGTGACACGGTGTTCCAGGACCTACAAGGTCCCACTCGACTGTCTATTCCCAGCGTTGGGGAGGTTCGGCCAGGGGCCGTTTGTGAGAAGATGGACGTCCTGCTCCGATGTCCGTAGCTTCCCGCCCGCGCGAAGACTCAAGCCTGAATACCGTCGTGGCCGGGCGCTACCAACTGATCGAGCGCCTGTCTCAAGGCGGCATGGGCGAGGTCTTTGCTGCGCGAGACACCACCAGTGGTCGCAAGGTCGCACTCAAGCGCCTGTTGCCCGCCCACCGCCAACGGGCGGCTTTGTTTCGGGCCGAGTACCACACGCTGGCGCGCCTGCGTCACCCGTACATCATCCAGGTCCAGGACTTCGGACTCGACGGCGAGACGCCCTACTACACGATGGAGCTCCTCGACGGGCAGGACCTGCTCGAGACGGGACCATCCGACTACCACGAGTCCTGTCGCATGCTGCGAGACGTGGCCACCTCGCTGGCCCTGCTGCACGCGCAGCGGTTGCTGCACCGCGACCTGAGCCCACGCAACGTCCGCAAGACCAGCTCGGGTCGCTGCAAGCTGTTCGACTTCGGCATGATGGTCCCCTTCGGCGTGCCACCGAACTTGGCCGGCACGCCACCGTTCGTGTCGCCCGAAGCGTGGGAAGGCTCGGTGCTCGACCAGCGCTCGGACATCTATTCGCTGGGCGCGCTCGCCTACTGGTTGATCACGCGCAAGCTGCCCTATGAGCCCAAGAGCACGGCGCAGCACGGCTACGCAGGCGTCGGCCCACCCGCGCGACTGCGCAAGAGCGTGCCGGACTTGCCCGAGGCCCTCGATGACCTCGTGATGTCCATGCTCGAGCTCGACCCCGTGAAGCGTCCGTCATCGGCCGCGGAGGTCATCGTACGGCTCAATCAGATCGCGGGGCTCGAGCCGGACGACGCGGTGGAGCTCGCGCAGAGCTACCTGAGCAGCGCGCGCTTCGTAAGCCGTCGCAAAGAGCTCTCCATCATCGATCAAGCCCTGGCCCGCGCAGTGGAGCGGCGCGGCGGTGGCTTGCTCGTGACGGGCGCGGGTGGCATCGGGCGCACGCGACTCCTGCAGGAGGTGGCGTTGCTGGCGCAGACGCGGGGCGCGCGCATCGTGCGTGCCTTCGGAGCGGGTGGCAGCTCGAGCGGCGAGCTGGTGCGGGAGATCTATCAGGGGCTCAGGCGAGCGGCCCCCGAGGCGTTCAAGCTGCTCGACTATCGCGACCAGGCCATCGTCAAGCAGCTCGACCGCGAGTCGCGCAACCCTCAGCAGCCCAACACGCCGAGCCCGGAGGCACGCGCGCGCTTGCACGCCGCGCTCAGCGCCTACGCCCACGTGGCCACGGCCGAGGGCACCTGGGTGTTCCTGATCGACGACCTGCACGTCGCCGATCCCTTCTCGAACGCCTTCGTGGCCTCGCTCGCGCGCGAGGCCGAGAACCGCGCACTCTTGGTGGTGGCCACCGCCCGCGGCATGGAAGAGGAACTCACCGACACGCCGGCCGCGCTGTTCGCGAAGGACGCACGACACCTGGGCCTCGAGGACCTCGACCAGGACTCCATCCGCGCCATCTGCAGCTCGCTGTTCGGCGCCGTGCCCAACCTCGATCGGCTCATCGCCTGGCTGTACCGGCAGGCGCGCGGCAACCCAGCGTTGACCATGGAGCTCGCCTCGCTGCTCTTGCGCCGGGGCACGATTCGTTTTCTGGAAGGCGCGTTCTCGCTGCCGCGACACGACATCGACGACGAAGTGCCGGCCGATCTGGCGCACACGCTGGCGCTGCGGTTAGACCCGCTGAGCAGCCATGCGCGCAAAGTTGCCGAGCTGGTCGCCACCTGCCGCGGCAGCGCCCCGCTCGAGCTGTGCCTCTCCGCCTGCGAAGGCAGCGCCGACGAGATCATGGCCGCGCTCGAGGAGCTGGTGCGCCACGGCGTGCTGATGACCGCCCGCGGCGAGTACGCGTTCGCCCAGGAGGCCATGCGCAACGCAGTGCGCCTGACGCTCGTGCCCGCACGCGAGAAGCAGCTCCACGGACGCCTTGCGGATGCCTTGCTCGCGAGTCCCGCGCCCGACCTGGAGCACCGTCTCGAAGCGGGTTGGCACCTCGTCCACACGGATCAGGAGCAGCGCGGCGCGGACCTCTTGGCGCAAGTCACGCCGCCCTTGATCGAGTCCGGTCTGGCCTATGCGGGCGCCATGGCGGCAGCCGAGAAGGCGCTCGAGGTGTACGAGCGAACCCACGCCGCGCTCGAGAAACGACTGGCCCTGCGCACCATCTTGGTGCGTGCAGGGTTCCTGTACGACTACCGCCTGGCCCAGCGCTACGGCGTGGACACCATCCGGATGCTCGAGAACTGGATGGGCTTGCCGAGCTTGCGCCGCTTCGAGCGCTTCATCGGCGGCTTCCTGATGCTGGTCTTGGCGTTCGCGGTGACAGCGCTGAAGCGCGCCTTTGCCAGCCCCGAAAAGCGGGGTCCTCAGGCGTATCTGTCGCTGAAGTATTTGTGTCGCTCGCTGGTGTCGCTGCTGGGCGTGCGCGTCCTGGGGCTCGATGGTCCGGGCGCCGCCGAGCTGCTCGCCAAGATCACCTTCCTCGAAGATGCGCCTTCGTGGACCTCGGGCAAGCAGGTCTTCTTGATCGGGCGTGCGGTGGCGATGCAGCCCCTCGGCCGCGAAGTGGCGGTGCGCAGAGACGTCCAACTGGCGCTCGATCACCTCAACAACATGCGCGCTGCAGACATGTCGGAGGCCGAGCGGCTCGACGCGCGGGCGGGGCTCATGCTGTCGGGCGGCATCAACGAGTGCTACCGCGCAGGCTCGGACGCGCTGACCGCCGCCGATGCGGTGGAGGCGGTCGGCACGCAGTTGGCGCGCGCATCGGCCCAGCGTATTCGGCTCACGTATCACATGGTGCGCGGCGGGCGCGATGAGGCCGACCGTCACCGCCGCATGCTCGACACCCACGCGATCCAGGGCGGTACCACCTGGCAGGTCGAGTGGTTCGCCGTCTCCGTGGAGGGCGTAGCGAGCGCGCGACTCGGGGACTTGGTGTCTGCGCGGCGCTCCCTGGAGCGACTCGAAGAACTGGTCCACGAGGTCCCAACGCTGACCCCGATGCGCGACATCATGCGAGTGATGTACCAGTGGCGGCGCGGCAACCTCGAAAAGGCCATCGAGCTCGGCGAGTACCTGGTCAACAAGTATCCGGCCAAGAGCGTGATCGGCTGGGTGGCGGGTTACGGAGCCTATGCGGGCGCGCTGAATGAGTCGGGGAACTATCAGAAGGCCCAGGAGATCTGCGAGCGAGCGCGGGCCGTCATCACGGACGCCGACCGCGAGTACGCCATCATCTACAGCCATGTAGATCGCGAGCTCGCGGTGGCCCTGGCGGCGCAAGGACGGCGCGCCGAGGCCGAAGCCATCACCCAGAAGGCCATCAAGTTCTACGAAGAGCGACGCGAGTACGCCTGGCTCTACGCGGAGTACGAGAACGCCGCGCGCATCGCCAAGATCTGCGGGGACGGCGAAGGGGTTCGCGAGGCCGTGAAGAACATGCGCGAAGCCGCCAAGCGCGCCAACAGCAAGTTCCTGCTGGCCCAGTCCGCGCGCGCTGCCGCGACCCTGCTCCGGTCCTTGCCGCGCGCCGAGCGCGCGCCCGTGGAGGTGCAGGGTGCCGACATGATCACCCCCGTCGACGGCGGCGAAGAGGTCGAAGTCCACACGCCCGTGCGTGGCTTCACCCGCTCACGCGCGCGCAACGTGCTCAAGCGAGCCATGGACGAGGCGGGCGCCAACGCGGCTCACCTCTACGTGCTCGGCCCGGACGGCGCGGTGCTGACCGCGAGCGCCGGCGAAGACGACCCGCCCAGCCAGGTCGCCGATGAGGCTTGGTCCCTGGGCAACCACCACGAAGCCGTCGACTCGCAAGCCGAGAGCAAGCTGCGCATCCGCACGATCAACGCCCTCGAGCGCACCTACGAACTGATGCTCCTGCCGCGTCGCGACGGCGAGGCGCGCACCACGGTGCTGGCCCTGGAGCACCAGCACAACCGCGCAGCCACGGATTTGCCGGTGAGCGTGCTGGAAAAGCTCACGGCGTGGTCGGCGGACTAAACGCCCCGCCAAAACTCAACTCATCCATCCTCCGTCTCCCTCCGCCCACTTGGTGGTCACCTTCTTCAGCTGGCTCCAGAACTCCACTCCGCCGGCGCCCGTGATGTCGCCGTGACCGAAGCGAGAAGTCTTGGTGCCGCCGAATGAGAAAGGTTCGCGGGGAACGGGGACGCCGACATTGACGCCGATCATACCGCTCGTGCTGCGCTCGCTGACGAAGCGCGCCGCGGCGCCGCTTTGTGTGAAGACGCTGGTCGCGTTGCCGTAGGGGCTTTCGTGTTCGAAGGCCAACGCCTCCTCCAGATTTTTCACGCGCACGATGCTCAGGACCGGCCCGAATAGCTCTTCGCGCGCGCAGTACGTGTAGGGTCCCACGCGATCCAGGACGGTAGGCGCGAGCCAGTGACCTCCTGCGCAGGCTTCGGGGGTGGTGGGCTTACGTCCGTCGAGTCGTAGCTCCCCGCCCTCCGCGACGCCGCGCGCGATGGCCTCCTCCAGGCGCGCCAGGGCGCTCCCTTCGATGATGGCGCCCATCTCGGAGCCGAGCACGATGCCGCGCGCCTTCTCCACCACCGCATCCACCACGGCCTCGCAGTCGCCTACCGCGACCAGCACACTGCCGGCCATGCAGCGCTGCCCCGCGCAGCCGGTGAACGAGTTGACGATGCCTTGCACCGCCAGGTTGGGGTCGGCGTCCGGCAGCAAGATCATGGTGTTCTTAGCGCCGCCGAGCGCCAGCACGCGCTTGCCGGCCTGCGCCGCCCGCGCGTAGACCGCACTGGCAACCTTGGACGATCCGACGAAGCCGTAGGCGCGCACCTGGGGATGCGCGAGCAGCGCGTCCACCGTTGGAGCACGCCCGTGGACCACCGAGAATACACCCTTGGGATAGCCCGCCTGCACCATCAGCTCGCCGAGCATGCAGGCCGTGAGCGGCACCTTCTCGCTGGGCTTCAAGATGAACGCGTTGCCGAGCGTGACCGCGATGGGAAACATCCAGAGTGGGACCATGGCCGGAAAATTGAACGGCGTGATGCCGCACACCACGCCCAGGGGCTCGCGGCGCGCCTCGCAGCGAATCCCTGGCGACACTTCGAGGCTTCCGCCTGCGTCCAGGTTTTGCAAGCTCAGTGCGTACTCGGTGACTTCGAGTCCCTTGAGCACGCCGGCACGCGCCTCCTCCACGGTCTTGCCGCACTCGCGGGCCGCGCTGTGAGCGAGCTCGGTGAGCCGAGCCTGGAGCAGGGCGCGGAAGCGAAACAGGGGCTCCGTGCGCTGCTTGATCGATTGCCGCGCCCAGCCGAGTTGTGCAGCTGCCGCGCTGCGCACCGCCTCCCGGACTCCCGAATTGTCCGTATCGGGCACGCTGCCGAGGAGCTCCCCAGTGTAAGGACTGCGCACTTCGACGCGCGGTAGGCCCTCGCACACGTCGAATTCGCCGGCCACCAGGTTTCCGGCGACAAGCGGGGCCTCGGGCATCGAGACGAATGGATGGTTGTTGGGCGAGCGCGGCGACATACGAAGAGGCTAACATCGAATGGAACTTTCTGTGCGCTTCGCAGGTGGTTACACTGGCCGTCTCGAATGCTCCGCGGTGCCTTCCCTCTCATCCTCGTCAGCGCGCTAGCCTCCGCTTGTTCCGACGCGCCGTCGGACCCGCACGACGAGCAGCCAGACGCGGGCCCCGCCGACGACGCCGGCCCCGACGATGCGGGCTCGGACGCAGCGCTCGGCCCAGTACCCATGGTGGGTGCGGACTACGCGAGCTTCGACGCGCTGTCGGTCTCCGACGCGGGCGTGCTCGAGCTATCGTTCCCGCTCCCCGCTGACGCGCGCTCGTTCGTGATCACGGCCAGCGCCGATCAGCGTGGCTACCTGCTGCTCCTGGATCTCCAGCACGCCGATGGTCGTGTCCTGTTCGATCGCAAGACCAAGGACGCGGGCCCGTTTCGTCCAGCGCTGAGTGAAAACCTCGAGCTGTGGGCGCCGCTGTCGGTGCTGTACCCGAGTGCGCCTTCCGATTCCGCCCTGGGCGCGGGTCGCTATCGCGTACGATTGGGCTTCGTGCCGGAGAGTGGCGGGGGCGCGGCCGCAAACCTGCGCGTCGACGTGGTGTGGCAGACGCGCAGCGCGCCCACCAGCTTGCCCCTCAACATCTGGTTGGCTCGGGGCTCCAGCGAGACGGCGGAGAGTTTGATCGCCAATAGCTTGTACCTCGATGCCTTCGATCGACTGCGCACCATCTTCGAGCCAGTGGGCGTGGCTTTGGAGCCCTTGCAGGCCTTCGACCTGGGCGCCGAAGGCAGCGACCTCTCCCAGATCGAGAGCGACGACGACTTGGTCGATCTGCTCGCGGCGTTGGAGCAGGAGCCCGCAGGAGGACTCGACGTGATCCTGGTCGACCGCATCGTGACCACCGGCAAGACGGTGCGCGGCAAGAGTACGGGCATCCCCGGCCCCCCCGCCCATCCAGCGCTCACGCGGCGCGGTGCCGTGGTGCTCTCGCTCGAGGATCTGCCGCGCGATCCATTGCGCATCGCGGAGGCCATGGCCCACGAAGCAACGCACTATCTGGGGCTGCGCCATACCACGGAGTTGGACGCCGCCGAGCACGACCCGCTCGCTGACACACCCGAGTGCCCCATCGCGCTGGCCAGCTACAAGACCACCTCGGGTGACCTCCTCTTGAGCCCTGCCGACTGCGCGGACTACGACGGCACGAACCTGCAATTCCCGATGCCGCCCTTCGACGACAAGCCCCAACACGACCTGACGCCCGATCAGATCTCGGTGCTGCGCGGCTCACCGCTCCTGCGCTGAGCTAAACGAAAAAGGCCACCCTCGTCGGTGGCCTTCTTCGATGCTCGCCTACACGCTCAGCTCAACGGCAGGCGTACTCCCCGGCCGGCAGCGCTCCGTCGTCGCACAAGAAGGTCTCGTGGCGCAGCGTGCACGCGCCATTGGTGAGGCAGTCCAGGTCGCCGTAGCGCGCCTGGCAGGCCTCGCCGACGCGAGACTGCTTGCGACAGGTACCGGTGTGCATGTCATCTCCGAAGGCGCAGAAAAGACCGGCGGCACACACGTTGAGCGTACTGCTCTCGGTGTCGCAGGCTCCGTTCTCTGCGATGGGCGCGGCACAGGACGAGCCGGCGTTCGGGGTGTTGCTGCGGCACCAGCCGTGTGCGCACTCCACGGTGGCCGTACAGCTCGCACTGTCGGCCTTCTTGTCCGCGCAGGTGCCGGCGTTGCAGAACTTGCTGGCGCAGCTCGCGTGCACGCCCACCGGGCACGCCTGCGTGGTGGCGATCTCGGGTTCGCAGCGGCTGCCGGGCGTGGTGTCGGCACAATAGGAGCCCGCGGCGCAGGCCTTGCTGAAGCTGCAAGCAGGCGCGCACTTTGAGTTGCGATCACACCAGCCGCTCGTGCACTCGTTGGTGGCGAGCCCGGGCAGCGCACAAGCTGCACCGTCGGACTTCAAGCTAGCAGCGCACAGGTTGGTACCCTCGGTGCAGGTCCCGCTCGCGCAGTTGGTCTCCACCGCGATCCCCACGGTGTTGCGCAGACAGGCTTGGCCGTCGGCGGTGGGCGGCGTGCAGAGGCCGTAGAAGGTCACGCTTTGCTGGGCCAACTTGTGCAAGGGCTCGCTGGCCAGACCGTTGCACACGAGGCCCGTTCCGCACTGGCTGTTGCGCGTGCAGTAAGCACCCGCCGCACAGCTGGCTCGCACGCACTTGTTGCTCGTGGGGTCGCACGAGAAGCCGTCCTCGCAGTCCACCAGCGTCACCGCGCCCGTGCCGAATCCGCTCGAGCCCGACGAGAAGGGCCGCACGTCCACGAAGGTAGGATCGATGAATGCACAGGCCTCCCCCTCCTTCGCCCGCAGCTTGCAAGTGCCGCTCGTGAATTCGCAGTAGAGCTCGTCACACTCGCTCTGCTGGGTGCAGCGATCGCCCGCCTTGGCCTTGGCCGAGCATACGCCGGCGCTCTGGCCGAAGATCAGAGAGCTCGTCTGTCGACAGGCCAGTCCCTCGCCACACTCGGGAACCTTGGGTCCGTTGATGGCGTTGTAGGGGTCGCAGGTGTCGCCTGCGCGCTCGAGGCCCTTGAGCAGCTTGGCGGGACTGCACGGATCGGTGGTGGGCGCCGCACAGCTCGCGGCGGCCACGGGCGCACCCGGACACTGGATGGCCTGGATGGACGCGGCGCAGGCATTGACACCTTCGGGGTTGATGGCGACCTGGAAGTCGGTGTCGTTGAGCGCGCGGACCGCATCGAGCACTCGCAGCACATACTGGCCGAACAGGCCCGAAGAGTTGATCAAGCCACGGTTGAGCAGATCACCGAAGGCGCTCACGCAGTCGGCCTCGCTCTTGACCGCGGGGCCGTAGATCCAGTTGAGCTCTCCCGCATCGCAACACTTGATCTCGTTGGCACACAGGGCCGCGATGACCGGCTGCATGCCTTGCTCTGCGAGGTCCACGCCATCGGGCACGCACAGCTCCCCGACGCTGCATGAGCTGTCTGGCTTGGGCGCCTCGAGCACGTCGAGGCGTGCGTCGGTGTCCATCCCCAGCTTGTCGAGATCGCCCCGCAGGCGCGCGATGTCGTCGTCGTAGTTCTCTGGCGTGCCGCCGTCAGGATTTAGCGTGCCCTTGCCGTCGTGACCGTTGTCGTCGTCACAGGCGGAAAGCCCGAGCGAGAGGGCGACCCCCAGGCTCAACCATGCGAAGCGCTTCATGCATGTCCCCTTTGAAGAGGGCGCAGCCCGGCCGTCCGATCCGGTACGGCGGTCACCCCCGCGCCAAGGCTACGCATGGGGATCGTCGTGTCCACACCAAATCGCGGTCGCGTGGGCGCGAGCTCCAAAAGCAAAAGGGCCACCCTGGTGGGCGGCCCTTCGAGTCAAGGCACTGCGCCTAGCGCGTCAACCGCGCGAGGACGTCAGAGCAGCTGGTCGGCGTGGCAGAACACCTTGTCCTCGGGCAACGAGTTCAGGTCACACAGGAAGGACTCGTGCTGGAGGGTGCAACTTCCGCCCACGCAGTCGTTGCCTTCGAAGCGCGGCTCGCAGGTGTCGCCGGCGGCGCCGCGCTTCTTGCAGGTGCCCGCGTCGGTGTTCACCACGGTGGCGCAGTAGGAGTCCGCGCCGCAATGGTCGGGGGTCGCTCCGGCGACAGTGCAGGCCGCGCCGTCGGCCACGGGTTCCTTGCAGAGGGTGTTGCCGCTGTTGCGGCACCAGCCCTTTTCGCACTGGCCGTCGCTGCCGCAGTACACGCCCGCGGGCAGGTTCTTGGGAGTGCCGTTACCCTCGTAGCAACGCTTGACGGTGCCGGAGAGCGCGCCGTCGACGTCCCAGCAAACCCGGGTGTCCGTCGGGCCGCAGGCATCCGCAGCGGCGCACGTGTCGCCGATGGCGGGCTGTGCGGTGCAGGTGGTGCCCTTGCAGAACTGACCGTCGGGGCAGGCAGCGTGCTGGTTCGCGGTGCAGGTGCCGCCGGGGCCGACCTTGGCCGTGCACTGGTTACTGCCATTGCAGTAGCCGCTGGTGCAGCTCTTGTTGTTGTAGTGGGCGTCGAACACGTAGGAGCTCGTGTTGCAGGTGAGGCCGTTGGCGATCTGCGGCTCGCAGAAGCCGACCGAGGCGTTGGTGGGCGCGCAGTAGGTACCCGCGCCGCAGCTGCGACAGTCGCTGCCCGTGCAGTTCATGTCACAGGCCGGCGAGCACTTGAGGTCCGTGCCGCAATGGCCGCTCGCGCAGTCGCCGGGGACGGCGCAGGTGGCACCGTCGGCGGCCAGCGGAGGCAAGCAGGTGCCCGAGCAGCGCTTGCTCGCGCAGTCGTTCTCGGCGCCGAACACGTGACACACGCCGGAATCGGCGACCGTCGCTCCGCACACGCCGATGTTGGCGTAGTTTCCGCCTTGGCCCTGGAGCGCCTTCATCGCGTCGTTCTGGCCGTGGAGACAGGCGGTGCCGGTGGGGCAGTCACTGTTGGCGAAGCAGTACGAGCCGGTGTCGCAGTAGATCTTGGTGCAGGTATTGGTGAGCGGATCGCAGCTCAGCTCCGTCTCGCAGTCGAGCTTGGTCACCTGGCTGTTGGCATAGCCGATCAACGGGCGGATCCACTCGTTGACCCCGGTGGTCAGCCACGTGTACCTGATGTCCGGGCGGACGTACTGGAACGTGGGGTCCACGTAGACGCAAGCTTCGCCTTCCTTGGCCCGCGCCGCGCACTTGCCGGCCGCGAAGTCGCAAAACAGGTCGTCGCAGTCCTCGTCGTCGGTGCAACGGTCTCCCACGGCCGCCTTGGCCGCACACAGGCCGGGCTGGGCGCCGGTCCCGAGGTCACGACGACAGACGAGGCCGTCGCCACACTCGGTGATCTCTGTCTCGGGATCGCAGGTGTCGCCCTCGCGCTCGAGCCCCTTCACGAGGCTCTCCAGCGAACAGGGGTCCTGGGCATCGATGTTGGGCTTGCAGCTAGCGGGTCCCTTGACGGCCTCGCCGGCGCCCGGACATGCCTTGGCCTTGATGGAGGCTGCGCAGGCGGTGACCGCGTCGGTGTTGATCGAGATGTGGACGTCGGTGTTGTTGAGCGCGTGGGCGATCATCACCACTTCGTCGAGGTACGGCGAGAACATCTCGTTGGACTCGCGGATACCGTTGTTGACGAGGTCGTTGAAAGAGGCCTCGCAGTCGGCCGCGCTCTTGATGGCGGGTCCGTACAACCAGTTGAGCTCACCGGCGCTGCAGCAGGTGGTCTCGCGGGCACACAGCTCCGTGATGATGGGCTTGAG
This sequence comes from Myxococcales bacterium, assembly GCA_047601445.1. Classification (GTDB taxonomy): domain Bacteria; phylum Myxococcota_A; class Polyangia; order Polyangiales; family DASUME01; genus DASUME01. The sequence continues at coordinate 4,825,167 of JASGJH010000001.1, forward strand.
GCCTTCGCGCGAAAGGTTCACGCCGTCGGGGATACACAGCTCCCCGGCGCTGCACGACTTGGGGTCCTTCGGCATCTCGAGCACGTCGAGCCGGCCGTCGAGCCCCGTCTGGTCCATGCCGAGCTTGTTGATGTCGTTCTGCAGATTGCGGAGCTGATCGGACAGATCGCCACCGCCGTCGACTCCACCGTCGCCGACATCACCGGGCATCCCCTTCTTGTTGTCGTCGTCGCAGGCCGCGATCACCAGAGACAGGCCGAGCCCGAGGGTCAACCAGTTATGACGCTTCATTCGCAGTGTCCCTTTCCCGAAACCCAAGACCGCGCGGAACCGTGCGCGGGGCAAACTGGACGCACGAAGGCCCCTCGCTCACGCCCCTGGCGCAGCTTGGTCCCCCCGAAAATCCACCCACAAGGCTACGTGTACCGATCCGCAAAATCACTCCCAAAAGAGGTCGCGCAGAGGTCCTCTTTTTCGAACCCGAGGGCGGCTATGCATGCTGGATCACAACTCAAATGGGGTTCTTGAGGGACGCCGTGGGAGAGGTGGGTTTTGTGACCCGATTGCCCTCGATTTGATGTACCGTGGTGGCTCCGCCAGTCAGTCCCGCCCGCCATCCCAAGCGGCCGTCGGCTGATTCGCGACCGGTGGCGAAGAGATGGGCATCGTGCGTGACAAAACCCCGGCCTCGCTCCCATTCACCTTCAAGGGAGTGAGCTCCGCGCGGGTGAGCTCCCCGGGCGCCGCCCAAAGCGGCGTCACGGCCCAGGCGATCTTTCGCGAACATGCGGCGTTCGTTCTGCGTGTCGTACGGCGACTCGGGGTGCCCCCTCGGGACGTCGAGGACGTGGCGCAGGAGGTTTTCGTGGTGGTGCATCGCAAGCTCGAGACCTTTACAGGGGAGAGCTCCGTTCGCACCTGGCTGTTCGGCATCGCCAGCCGCGTGGCCTCCGACCACCGTCGTCGGGCCTACGTGAAGCGCGAGAGCCTGGAGGCGGAGCCGCCCTCGGAGAGCTTCGACGCCCCCCAGGCGAAACAGCTGCACGACCGCGAATTGCGAAGAAATTTGGACCACGCCCTCGACCAACTGGACGATGCCAAGCGCGCCGTGTTCGTGCTCTACGAAATGGAGGGCGTGCCGATGACCGAAATCGCCGAGAGCCTCGGTTGTCCCCTGCCCACGGCCTATTCGCGTTTGCGTGAGGCACGCGAGCGCATTCGCAGCCACTTCGCCCGGGTCTATCCGCGCGAGGAGAACCCGTGAAACACGCAGACTTACGCAGCCCCGATTGGCTGGGCGCCGACGACCCCATGCCGCTCGAAGTCCTGGACGCGATCCGCGTGGCCGACCGGGAAGACGGCACCGCGGCGCAGGTGGCGAGCCTCGAAGCGCGGCTAGCCCCGATCTTCCAGGTCCCCCAGAGCAGCCCGGGGACCCCGGTCCAAGCGGGGGCGGGCACGGGCGGCTCGTTGAGCGCGCTCAAGTTGCTGGGCGTGAGCGCGGCGCTGGTGGGCTTCGCAGCCCTGGTTTGGCCGTCACGCGAAGCCGTGCATCCGCCCGCCGCCGTGCCAACGGCCAAGTTGGTGCCGATCGTCCCCGCGCCTGCTCCGTCGATCGAGAGCGCTTCCCCGGTGACCCCGCAGGTCGCCCAAATCGCGGCGGTCGAAATGGACCAGGCCCCCACCTCACCGGCTGGCGACCCCGCACCCGTGGCGGAGAGCAACGCGAGCCGACGTGGCGCCAGGCCAGCTTCCGCTGCCAGTGAGCAGTCCCCGAGCCAGAAAAATACCCTGGCCCTCGAAGCGCGACTCTTGAGCCGCGCCCGCCAGGTGCTGGAGAACGACCCCGCCCTCGCGCTGAAGCTGGCGGAGCGCCACCTAGCGCGCTTTCCGGCGGGTGTGCTCAGCGAAGAGCGCGAGGCCATCGCGATCAAGGCACTGCGCCGGGCCGGAAACGAAGGCGCGGCGGCCCAGCGTCAGGCGCGATTCTTGACCCGCTATCCGGAGTCGCCCCACGCGCACAGCTTGAGCGCCGGCGCGCGGCCCTGAGGGGGTCCCTCATTCCTGCGCGCGCCAGCATCGCGGCTTGCCGTCGCCTCGCGGCTTGGGTGGTCGGCCGGACCTTGAGGTCGAGCCTACCGGCGCGCTTGGCCGCTGCACTCGTCGGTTGCGTGGCAGGTTCCGCCTGCGGCATCGGCGACGAGATCATCCTGGCCCGTTTTCGCGAGAGCCCCTCCGACGACCCCGGCCTCGACGCGGGCAGCGATGCGGCCATCGGCCCCGACTCCGGCGATGGGGCGGTCCACCCACCGGATGGTGGCGATGGCGGCGCAGGCAATCCCGAGTGCCTGGTGCCCATGGAGCGCGAGCCGGTCGCTTGCACCACGCTGCCACCTCCGGGCACCGCCCTCCCCCACGTGAAGTGGCGCTTTCCTCCCGCTTCGCTCGAGCTCAAGCAGGCATCCCCACCTGGCACCCCCCTGGTCGCGAACCTGACGGACGACAATGGTGACGGTCTCGTCAACCTGTGTGACGTGCCGGACGTGCTGCTGGTGGCGGGCGAGGGCACGCGTGGTGCGGCGCTCTGGTTGTTGGCGGGCGACACGGGGCGCATCGAGCGCTTGATTGAACAGCCCTTGCTCGAAGGCGTCGCGCCGGCCATCGCCGACCTCGAAGGCGACGGAGTGCCGGAGATCATCGCCATCGACGACCAGAAGCGCCTGATCGCGCTCAAGCCAGACGGAACGCGCCTCTGGCAGGGCGCCGAAGTCGCCATGCCCGCGGGCGTGCAAGCGGACTGCTACGCAGTCTCCGTCTACGACGTCGAGGGCGACGGCAACCCCGAGATCTTGGCGGGCTTCGACGCGTTCGACGCCATGGGCAACCGTCGCTTCGGTGCCCCCACCAATCGTCTCGGGTTGTTGTTCCCTGCAGTACTCGACGGCTGCGTGGCGCCGGTCGCGGCCGATCTCACGGGCGATGGTCAGCTCGAGATGCTGTTTGGACACGTCACGCTCTCGCCGGACGGAAAGCAGCTCTGGCAGCACCGGCTCGGCGACACCGCAAGTATCCCGGTGGTGGCGAACCTCGACGCAGATCCGCAGCTCGAAGTGGTGCTGACCGCGCCCACCATGCTCTACGTACTCGAAGCCGATGGCAGTGAGCGCGCCACGCTGGCCCGCAGCTGCGGCGGCAACGTGCCGAGTGTTCATGACTTCAATGGCGATGGCATCGACGAGCTGGCCGTGCCCGAGTGCGAGAACACCAAGCGCGCCACCATCTACCAGCTACAGGACAACAACCTGGTCGCACGCTGGGGCGCCGAGAACCTGCTCGGACCGGTGGGCAGCAGCAGCGTGGCGGGCTTCGACTTCGATGGTCGCGGTAGCGCCGACCTGGTGTACGCGGACGAGCAGGCCTCGGCCGTCTACGCGGGCGCCGACGGCCGCATGCTCTTCGAGGGCTTGCGCGTGGGGAAGCCCGTGGTGGGCACGCCCGTGATCGCCGACGTGGACAACGACGGCAGCGCCGAGCTCCTCTTGCCTGCCTTCGAGGCCGGGGATTCCGCCGTCCTCACGGTGATCAGCGGAGCGCCCGGAGCCTGGATGGGCGCGCGGCGCATCTGGAACCAACACGCCTACCACGTGACGAACGTGCACGAAGACGGGCGCATCCCGCACGGTGCGGCCGATGCCCCCAAGGTGCCGCTCCGCATGCGCAGCAACGCCCACCGCGAAGGCAATCACATCTGCGTGCCGTGAGGCGCTAGCGGAAGTGCACGCCGAGTTCGAGCCCGAAGCTGCCCACCACGGGGGCGACCCGATGCAGCAGCACGCGCGTCTCTCGCGTGCCCACCGCGGTGAAGCGGTCGCGCACGAAGGGCACACCGAGGCCCGCTGCAGCCCTTGCAAAGAAGTGCTCGGAAAAGTCGTAGGCGGCGCGCACGTGCGCAGTCGCCCCCGAGAGCGGCGCCGTGCGCGCCATGTTTTTCGAGAAGTCATGGGCGCGCGCCCGCAGCACGCCGTTCCAAAAGCCCACGCAACCATCCAGCAACACCGGCGCACGCAGCAGCGGCGCACAGCCGCGCAGCTCGGCCAGGCCGGCGCGGAAGTCGGCATACCCCTGGTCCGTCGGGACGCGACCGAAGGGCACGAAGGTCCCGCTCAACTCGACACCGAATAACGAGGGCGTGCGAAAGCCGAGGGTGACACCCAGATCCCAAGCCGTGGCGGGCATCAGTCCCTGGGTGAATCCGCTCCCCACCGCGAGCAAGAGTCCGAAGGTGGCCCCCGTGCCCTTCACGCGCACGATCTTCACGCCGCTGGCGAACTTCGGATGGCTCTCGGCCACCGTTGGAGGCGCTTGGGTCACTTCCACGGGCGCGGGGGCGACAACTGCTTTGGGCTCGGGTTCGATCGGGGCTGAGTTGGCTGGTCCACTTTCCGTGGTGCTCTGGGCTGGCTCCGATGGCGTTGCCTGAGCAGCCAGGAGCGTGAGCTGGGTATCGATGGCCAATGAGAGCACCAATACCAATGCCTCATCGAGGGCACCACACGCGCTGCCGGGCGCTTCCACCTCGCGCCGTCCCAGTAGCTTCCCTTGCCGATCGCGCAGCTCCACTTCGGCGCGAAAACGCGGCGGATTGTCCGCCTTGGACACCGTGCCCTGCACCACCAAGTCACCGTTCGCGTCGAAGGCCGCGTAGCCGAGATGGTCCGAGAGAGCTTTCTCGAGGCGCTCCGGAGAGATGCACTCCTCGGCACCGGGTCCGCGCCGCCACACCAAGGAGGCTCGCGCTTGCTGGCTCGGCATGGCCTCCTGCGCCCGGACGCGCGCAGCCGTGCTGCACACCAGGGCGAGCAACAAGCAGGCTCTCCAAGCAAAGCTGGTAAGAAACCGCACGAGCCGCTGCAGGTTATCCCACGTTGGGTCACCTGCACCAGCGCGACGAGAACTCTACGCCGCGGGCGCAAAGAAGATGTGAGCGAAGGCCCGCGAGGCCCTCGACTTTCGCATCCCACGCAGGCTAGATGGGGAAGTGAACCTCAAGCTCTCACCCAGCGGGCTGATGTCGGGCCTGGCCAGCGTGCTCGTCAGCGCGCTCTGCTTCGCAGAGGCGCCCGCGGGAGAGTGGAACGTGATCGAGCAGGAGCGCGGCATCACGGTGAGTCGTCGTGAGCAGCCTGGCTGCGGACTGCCGGCATTTCGCGGCAAGGGCCCCGTGCGCGGCGGCGTACTGCAGATCCTGGCGTTGATGTTGGACTCGAACAGCGTCGAGCAGTGGGCAGACGGCGTGGATGAGTCGCGCTTGCTCAAGCGCATCGACGAGAATCAAGAGCTCATCTACCTCTACTCGGACGTGCCGTGGCCGGTGCGCGACCGCGACATGGTCGTGCGACGCACCGTCGAAGTCGTCAAGCCCGGCGAAGAGTTTCACATCCACCTGCGTTGCGAACCGCAGGCCACGCCAGAGGTCAGCGGCGTCGTGCGCGTGAAGAAGTGCAAGAGCGGCTTTCACCTGCGCAGGCTCGATCAGAGCAACACCGAGATCGACTACGACATGTCGCTCGACCCGGCCGGCCTATTGCCAAAGTGGGCCGGCAGTTACGTCGCCAAGAACGTCCCCTTCAAGACCCTGGTGGCTCTCGAAGAGCGCGCCGCCGAGACGCGCGGCAAGTACGAGGCCGTGGTGCAGCGCTGGTCCGCAGCGTCCTTCTGACTCACGCTGAGCAGCGCGTTGCTATGCTGGCAACGTGAACCCCGAGCGCGAGGGAACGCCATGAGGATCGATCAGGAAGCGGCCACGGCCCACGTGCGGCTCTTGGAGAAGTACCGTCCCTGTCCGGACTGCGGCAGCGAGCGGGTCACCGTCCGCCAAGACGCCGCCTTGCTACGTCCCAAGGCCGGCACGAGCCAGGGCGCCTCGGGCAATGTCTTGCGCGTGGAGTGCTCGGACTGCCACTTTGCGCGGGAATTTCCGGAGCCATAACAACGAGGAGGTCAGGCGACTTCCCCGCTGATTCGAGGGTTCTACCTTTGGGCCCGTATCCGGACGTCCAGTAAGTCGGCATCTCCGGATGGGGCTGCTACGTTCGACCCCGATGGCGGAGATGGAAGGCAGCCAGGCTCAGGGGGGCATGCTCACGGAGCTCTGGCAGAAGTACGGTCTGATCGTGGTCGGGAACGTGGTGTTCTTCGCCCTCCTCTATTTCATCCAGTACCGCCCCAATAGCCGCGACAACCGCGCCACCGAACTCCTCACCCTGGCCCAACGCGAAGAAAACGAGGGCCGCCTGGAGGCCGCCGAGACGCTCTATGGGCGCATCGTGGGGGAGTACGGCGACACCAGCGCCATCAATGTGGCCAACGAGCGTCTGCCCAAGGTGCGCGCGCTGGCCAAGAAGAGGCGCGAGACCCAGCCTCCCCTGCCGGCGGCCTGCACGCCCCAGGTGGACATCCGTGAGCTCCTCGAGCTGAAGCCGAGCCTGTACCTGGCCGAGTTGGTGGCGGGTCACTATCCCACGGTCTCGCCCGCGGAACGGGAGCGCTATTTTGGAGTGCTCGACGACTACGTCTGGCTGGCCCTCAACCGCGACAACGTGCCGCTCGACAAGCTCAAGAAGAGCCCTACTTTCGTGGATGGCGAGCTGCAACGCCGCTACTTCGGCCTGAAAGCCGCTGCCCGCTTTACCCCAGATTGGATGTACGAAGATTTCAAGGTGAAAAACCAGAGCTTCTTCACCCTGCACAACGCAGTCGTGCAACTGACGGTCAGCCAGGGCGACCATAGCGAGACCGACAGCCTACGCGCGGCGGAGCTCAAGCCCGATAGCGAGGTCGACGTGCTCGAGTTCAACGTCGATGACAAGGGCGGGGCAATCCTGATCAAAGGCACCATCCAGGCAGACGAAGGCAAGCTGGAGTGGCAGCAACGGCTATGATGTTGTGAGTCCATCGCGGCTGACGTTTCGACGGAGGTGTGCGTGCGCGTGCAGAGGAGCTGGGTGTCCCTTGGGCTGTGCCTGCTCCTTTGGGGATGTCAGGACGAGGAACCACCGAAGCCGCCCCGCAAGCTGACGCAGGGCGCCGTGACCCTCAGCGGTGCCAGCCTGGACTACGTGCGCGTGGAACCGGTGGCCAAGCCCAGCGCCACCGTACAGCGCCCGCTGCTGTCGCGCGTGAGCTTCGACGAGCAGCGCGTGGCGGTACTGGGCGCCCCGGTCAGCGGTCGCGTCGCAGCGGTGCACGTAGTCACCGGGAGTGTGGTCAAGCCAGGCGATGCGCTGTTGACCATTCACTCGGGCGACGTGGCCGCCGTGCGTTCGCAACTCGCGCAGGCCAAAGAGGCCCGGGCCCTGGCCGAGCAGCGCGCGGCACGCGCCAGCCTCTTGGTCACCCAGGGCGCCGGCAGTGAGGCGGAGAGCCAGGAGGCCAACACCGCGCTCGCCTCGGCACGCACCGAAGAGCAACGCGCAAACGCGGCGCTGGGAGCTCTGGGTGGCGCCACCAGCTCGGCCACGGACTACGTGTTGAAGTCGCCCATCGCGGGCACGGTGGTGGAGCGCAACGTCGAGGTGGGCAATGCCGTGGGCGCCGATCAGGGACAACCGCTCATCACGGTGGCCGACCTGGCCAACGTGTGGATCGTGGCAGACCTCTACGAGCAGGATTTGCCCTACGTACGCACCGGACAGCCGGCCCACGTGACCATCCCTGCGCTCGGTGGCCGCAAGTACGAAGGCAAGGTCTCCTACGTGGGCAACGTCGTGGACGCCAACACGCGCACGACGCGGGCGCGCGTGGAGCTCAAGAACGGGGACGGGGCGCTGCGTCCCGGGATGTTCGCGGACATGGTGGTGGAGGCTCCCGAATCCGCCAGCGGCGTGGTGCCCACGAGCGCGCTGCTGGCGCGTCGCGACGAGACATTCGTATTCGTGGAGACCAAGCCCGGACATTTCGAGCAACGCAAGGTGCGCGCGGGCGCCCAGACCGGCGATTACGTGGTGCTGCTCTCGGGGGTGCAACCCGGGGAACGCGTGGTCACGCGCGGGGCCATCTTGCTCGACGCCGAAGCCAACGCTGCGTTCTAGGAGAAACATGGTGGGACGTCGTGCTTCGATGTTCGGCTGCTCTATCTCGCGCTGCGCGTTGGCGTTGACGATGGCGTGGGGCGGATTCGCGCGCGCAGGGGCTCAACCGCTGGTGCCACCGATGCCGCCCGCGAACACCGAGGTCGGCGACACTCCGCGCTTTTCCCTCGGCGACGCGCTGCGCTTGATGCGCGTGAGCCACCCGGCCATCCGTTCGCGGGAGAATGAGATCGCGGCGCGCCGCGGCGACGCCAAGGACGCCGGCCTGTGGACCAACCCGGTCACGCACGGCACCTATCTCAAGGGCATCGTGCACTCCTCCTACGACCCGCTCGGCTACCTCTACTACGACGTGACGCAGTTCGTGGAGCTGTCCAACGTACCCGGCGAGCGGCGTCGCCAGAGTAACCTCTTGGTCGCGGCCTCGCGCGCCGATCGCGAAGGCGTGGTCGCCCAGCTGAGCCTCGACGTGGAGTCCGCGCTCATCGACCTGGTGGCGGCGCATCGCACGCAGGAGCTGCTCACTGGCGTGCTCACGCTGCTCGATTCAGCCGGCCGTATCGTCAACGAGCGCGTGGCGGCGGGCGCGGCACCTCGCTACGACGCCACCCGCATCGCGGTCACCCTCGCCATCGCTCACGCCGACCAGGCCGAGAGCGGGGCAGCGCTGACCCGCGCCTGGGCCGAATTCCGAGCTGCGGTGGGCCCGCGCGCCCGGGAGCTGCAGGGCGATCCAGACTACGACCTGAACGTGGAAGTCGCTCTGCCGGACGTGCCGTCTCTCCTCCAGCACATGCAGGCGCGGCGCCCCGATGTGGCCGCCGCACGCGCGCGCGAGGCCGCCGCCAAGACTGGCATCGGCGTGGCTCAGCGCTCGGTGTTCCCCGGACTCGAGGTGGGTCTCGCGGGCGGCTACGGTGCGGCCTCGAAGCAGGTGGACTTCGGCGCTCTCGTCTCACTGCCCTTGCCCGTCGTCAATGTCGGACAAGGCGCGATTCCGGCCGCCAAGGCGCGCGCTCGGGAGGCTGCGGCGGACGTCGACGCCATCGTGGTGCCAGCCAGCGAGCGAATCGATGGCATCCAGCACGAGGTGCTGCGACGCCGGCAAGCGCTCAAGGAGTACCAGGCACGCGGTGTGGCGTCGAACGAGGAGATGCTCAACGAAGCCCAGGCTGGCTACGTGGCGGGCCGCTTCAGCATCCTCGAACTCGCCGATGCCTACCGCGCATTTCGCGACGCGCGCTTGCGCGAAATCGCCCTCGGTCAATCTGCGCGCCAGTCCGAGATCGATCTGGGCAGGGAGCTCGGTCGCCCGTTGCGCGAGTTCTAGCCAGCCCTTGAGACGCCCACGCGTGGTGTCCCTGAGCCCCGCTTGATCGCTCGCCAACCCCCGCTCACCACGACGACCCCTCGCGCAGAGCCGCCGCGTCGGGACCGTCGTCGTGCGGCGGCACCACGCCGGGTGCCTTGGGCGCGAATACCTTGTAGAGGAGCGGCAAGCTGAACAGCGAGAGCGCGAGCGAAGAGATCAGCCCGCCCACCACCACGATGGCGATCGGCTTCTGTGAGTCCGAGCCGATGCCGTGGCTGAGCGCGGCCGGCAAGAGACCCAGCGTGGCCACCAACGCGGTCATCATCATGGGCCGCAGCCGCAGGTCCACGCCCTGCTCGATGGCCTGGTCTACGCTCATGCCCTCGGCGCGCAGCTCGTTGATGTACGAGATCAAGATCACGCCGGTCTGCACCGAGACGCCGAACAGCGCCAAGAAGCCCACGCCAGCCGAGACCGAGAAGTTGGTACCGGTGAGCAATAGCGCAGCCAATCCCCCCACCGGAGACGTCACGAGCACGTTGCCTAGGATCAGCGCGGCCTCGTGGGCACGCCGAAACATCACGAACAACAGCATGAAGATCAACACGACGGTCAGGGGAATCACGATGGACAGACGCCTGCCCGCGCGCTGCGCGCTCTCGAACTCACCGCCCCACACGATCTCGTAGCCCGGCGGCTCGGTGACCGCGCGGGCCACCTTCTTCTGCGCGTCGGCCACCGTGGAGCCCAGGTCTCGCCCGCGTACGCTGAACTTGATGGCCACGTAGCGCCGGCCGTTCTCGCGGTAGATGCGCGACGCACCGCCGCGGATCTTGAGCTTGGCCACCTCGGCCAGGGGCACCACGTTGCCGTCGCCTGTAGGCACGGGCAAGCGCGCGATGGTGCCCGTCCGATCGCGGCTGTCCTCGCGGAAGCGCACCACCAGATCGTGCAGTCGCTCGCCCTCGACGATCTGCGACACCACGCGACCTCCGACGCCGGCCTCCACGATCTCCTCCACGTCTTCCACCGACAGCCCGAGTCGCTCGGCGCGCTTGCGGTCGACCTCCACGTGCAGGTTGCTCTTGCCGAGCTCGCGGAAGATGCCTAGGTCCTTCACGCCGCGCACGGTGGCGATCTCGTGGGCCACGCGACTCGCGAGGTCGTCGAGCGCGTTCAGGTCGTCTCCGACGATCTTGATCGCGAGCTGGCCTTTGACGCCAGTGAGGGCCTCTTCCACGTTGTCCGAGATGGGCTGCGAGAAGCCGAAGGACACACCGGGGACCACGGCGAGGGACTTGCTCATGGCTTCCTCGAGCTTCTCGCGGTCGCCATGAAACTGCGGGCGCCATGTCTTGCGATCGTTGATCTGCAGCAGAAATTCGGCGTTGTAGAAGCCGGTGGGATCGGTGCCGTCGTCGGGCCGTCCGAGCTGCACGGCCATGGTGCCCACTTCGGGGAAGCCACGCAGGATCTCACGGATGCCTCGGACTCGCTTGCCGTCCTCCTCGTAGCCGTCCACCATGCGCTCGGCTTCACCGAGCGAGATGTTGCCTGGCATGGAGGCGCGCACCCAGAAGGCTCCCTCGTTGAGGTGCGGCAAGAACTCCGAGCCGATGGCATGGTAGAGCAGCACGTTGGTCACCAGCAGCACGACCGCCGCCACCAGCACCACGCGCGGACGCTTGAGCAGGCGTTCCACGAGCGGTAGATAGATCTTGCGAACCCAGTGCAAGAGCGGGTTCTCCCACTCCTTGAGGTTCTTCTTGAGCAGATAGGTGGACAGCACGGGCACCAACGTGACCGCCAGGATCAACGCGCCCAGCAGCGCGAAGCCCACCGTGAATGCCATCGGCCGAAAGAGCCGCCCTTCCACGCGCTGCAGCGTGAAAATGGGCATATACGAGGCCACGATGATCGCGATGGCAAACACGATGGGTCGCGCCACCTGGTGCGCGGCGCTGCGCACGAGCTGCACCAGATCGAAACGCTCGCCGCTGTGATGCTTCTCGGCCACCAGGCGGAAGATGTTCTCCACCATCACGATGGAACCATCCACGATCATGCCGAAGTCCACGGCGCCGATGCTCAGCAGGTTGGCCGGGATCTTCAGGACCTCCATGCCCACGAACGCGCTCAGTAGCGAGAGCGGGATGGTAATGGCCACGATCAGGGCCGCGCGCGGACTGCCGAGAAAAACGAACAGGATCAGCGTCACGAGCAAGATGCCCGCCGTCAAGTTCTCCAGCACCGTGTGCGTGGTGAGCTCCATGAGGTGCGAGCGGTCGTAGTAGGGATGGACCTTCACGCCGCGCGGCAAGATGCGGTTGTTGAGGTCCGCCACGCGCTCGTGCACACGTTCCAGCACAGCCTGCGCGTCGTCTCCACGGCGCAAGAGCACCACCGCTGCGACCACGTCTTTGTCGTCGTTCACCGAGACGCGCCCGAGACGCGGCCGATAGCCGGTCTCGACCGTGGCCACGTCGCGCACACGCACCGGCACGCCCTCGCGGGTGGCGATGGCGACGTCCGCGATTTGGTCGGGCGTCAACAGGCCGATGGCGCGCACGTTGAGTGCCTCGGGACCGAGATCGATGATGCCACCGCCGCCGTTCTTGTTGGCAGACTGCAGCGCGCCTTCCACGTCTTCCAACGCCAGGGCGCGCGCCGTGAGCAGCATGGGATGCACCCGCACCTGGTGCTGCTTGGTGGTGCCCCCGAAGCTCGCCACAGCGGCCACGCCGTCGGCGCGCAGGAGCTCGCGCTCCACCGTCCACTCCTCGTAGTCTTTCAGTTCGGACAGCGAGCGGGCCTCGGCCTTCTTGTCCTCTTCGCTGCACTCGGGCTCGGGCCGGGTCGCGCAGCTGATCAGCTGATAGCGCATGATCTCGGCGATGGGACTCGCGAGCGGCCCGAGCGTGGGCTCCGCGCCCTCGGGCAAGTTGAGCAGGGACATGCGCTCGAGGGCCTGTTGGCGCGCGAAGTAGTCCTGCGTGCCCTCGGCGAAGGTCACCGTCACCACCGACAAGCCTGCGATGGAGACCGAGCGCACGGAGGTCTGATGGGGCGCCGAGTTCATCACGCGCTCGATGGGCAGCGTGATCTGTCGCTCGATCTCCTCGGTGCCCTGGCCGATCCACTGCGTGATGACCTGGACCATGGTGTCGCCCACGTCGGGATACGCCTCGATCGGCACCGAGAGATAGGCATGGATGCCCACGCCGATCAGCGCCAGGGAGGCGGCCAGGATCACCAGACGCTGACGCAGCGCGAAATCGACGACACGTTGGATCATGCCAGCGGGGCCACCTGACGCCTCCTTGGAGAAGTATCACGAACCCACGCCGATGCCTCTTCGATTGTCGACATCCCGCCTGGCCGCGCCACACTGACGCCTCAGATTGGAGACACCCGCGCGATGACCGATCGGAAATACGACGTCGTGTTGTTCGGAGCTACCGGGTTCACGGGCGGGCTGACCGCGGAGTACCTCGCCCGTGTTCAAGCTGCGACGCCGTTCAGCTGGGCCATCGCCGGCAGAAACCGCCAAAAACTCGAAGAAGTGCAGGCACGGGTGCACGCCCTGGGCGCTCGGGTGGACCTGCTCGGTGCGGACTCGGGGGACGAGGCTTCGCTCCGGTCCATGGCGCGCACGACGCGCGTCGTCATCACCACCGTGGGGCCCTACATCCGCTACGGCGAGCCCCTGGTCCAGGCCTGCATCGAGGAGGCCACCGACTATGTGGACCTCACGGGCGAGCCTATGTTCGTGGATCGCATGCTCGCGCGCCACCACGCCCGCGCAGAGGCCCGCCGCGTGAAGATCGTGAACACCTGCGGCTTCGACTCCATCCCGCACGACTTGGGCGCGTATTTCGCAGTCCATGCCCTGCGCAAGAAGCTCGGCTCGCTCGCGCAGCGGGACGTCGAGGTGACCGGTCTCGTGCGCGCAAGCGGCAGCTTCTCGGGCGGCACCTGGCACTCCGCCATCAACGCCATGGCGAACGCCCGCGAGCACGCCAGGTTGCGCGCCTCCGGCGTCGACGCGCGCCCCCAAGTCGGAGCCGATCGCTCCGTTTCCCAGTTGCCTCCGCGAGTGCACTACGAGAAGCAGGTCGCGGCCTGGGCTGTCCCCTTACCCACCATCGATCCCGAGGTCGTGTGTCGCTCGGCGCGGCTCTACCCGGAGTACGGCAAGCGCTTTCGCTACGGGCACTTCCTCGCGCTCCCGCACCTGCCCGCCGTGGCCATGACGGCGCTCGGAGCGGGCACGGTGTTCAGCCTGGCCCAGCTCTCGCTCACGCGCTCGTTGCTGCTCAAGATCAAGGACCCCGGCGAAGGTCCGAGCGAGCAGACTCGCGCACAGGGTTGGTTCGAAGTCACGCTGTTGGCGAGCGCCGACTCCACCCAGGTGGTTTGCAAAGTCACCGGAGGAGACCCGGGCTACGGAGACACCGCCAAGATGTTGGCCGAGTCGGCGCTATGTCTGGCTTTGAAGCGGCAGGCTCTGCCCGAGCACTATGGTGTGGTCCCGCCGGCTGCTGCCATGGGAGACGTGCTGATCGAGCGATTGCGCGCGTCGGGTATGGGCTTCGAGCAGGTCTAGCGAGTCCGGCGTGAGCGCGCCCGCCGTCTCCAGAGCGTGAGTCCGAGCAGGCCCAGGCAGGCCTCGAGCAGCCCAGGAGCTGTCCCGCGCGCCTGCAGCGCACAGGCACCTCCGCCCACCAGCCCCACGTGCTTGGGCGGTCCGTCGAGGTCAGGTTCCTCGCCAGCGTCTGCACCGCCCGCATCGCGCATGCCCGGCTGATCTTTGCCAGCGTCTGATTCACCGCTCAGGCCAGCGTCGTGCACTCCGCTGTCCGGCGTGCTCGCATCGGTCCCCGCGTCCGACCCGCCCGCGTCGCTCCCCGCATCCACCGTGGTGCCAGCGTCGGCCCCCGCATCGGCTCCCCCCGCGTCCACGTGCGTGGGTTCGTTCGGATCCGCGTAGTCCGGCACGTGATCTTGATCCGAGTCTTCACAGGGGAAATGCGCCGCGCACTCCACGCTGTCGTCGAGGCCGTCGTGATCACTATCTCCTGCTCCAGGGCCCTGGTCGTCGGCGTCCCACGGATCGGGGATGGTGTCGCCATCGCTATCCGGGCAGGCACCGTTCGGACATTCTTCTCCGTCTTCGGCGCCATCATCGTCGGCGTCGGCGTCGTCCTGATCGGGGTCCCCATCGCCGTCGGAGTCGCGCAGGTCGTGCTCGACGTAGTCAGGCAAGCCGTCCTTGTCCGTGTCGGCGCAGGCGCTCGGGTCGGCGCACTCCACGCCATCGAGCTTCCCATCACCGTCCGAATCGGTGTCCTTGTAGTCCGGCTTGCCGTCGTGGTCCGAGTCGGTGCAGTGGCTCGGCGTGTGGCACTCGAGCCCGTTGGGTAGCCCGTCACCATCGGCGTCCTTGAGGGAACACAGCGGATTCTGCGGGTCGCCGTCCTCATCGATGCTGCCGTCGCAGTCGCTGTCGATCTGGTCGCAGCTCGCGTCCGACTGGCCAGGGTGCACCTGCGAGAGCAGGTCGTTGCAGTCCGTCGTCGGATCGCTCGCGAGCCCTTCGAAGGCATCGCGACAGTCGACGTCGTTCGACACCCGTGTATCGCCGCTTGCATCCAGGTAGCCGTCATCGTCGTCGTCGTCGAAGCAGAGCTCCTTGCCGTCACAGTTCTCGTCGATCTCGTCGCCCACCACCTCGACCGCCCCGGGGTAGCGAGCCGCCGAGCTGTCGTCGCAGTCCGTGGTCGGGTCCTTGCGCGTGCCCTCGAAGGCATCGTCGCAATCGAGGTCGTCCGACAGCCGCGTGTCGCGCGTGGTGTCGAGGAAACCGTCATCGTCGTCGTCGTCGAAGCAGAGCTCTTTTCCGTCGCAGTTCTGATCGATGTGATCGTCCACGATCTCACTGGCGCCGTGGCGAATGCCTGGCTCGAAGCGCTCGCAGTCGGTGCCATCGAGATCGCCGTCGTTGTCGGAGTCTGGATCGCGATAGTCCGGCAGCGCATCCGTGTCGCTGTTTTCGCAGGGCGACTGGGTGCACTCGTCGAAGTCCGCGAGGCCGTCGGCATCCGAGTCGGTGTCGAGGTAGTCGGGCACTCCGTCGCTATCGCTGTTCGGGCAATTGCGGGCGCCCGGGCATTCCACTCCGTTCGGGATGCCGTCGCCGTCGTTGTCGCCGCTGGCGCACGCGAGCACGTTGGTGGCTGGCGAGCAGGGATTGCTCGGCTGCGCGTCGCTTTGGTCGGCGCTGCCGTCGCCATCGTCGTCGGAGTCTCCGACGTCGCACACGCCGTCGCCGTCGCTGTCCGAACCGTCGTTGTTGGGCGAACCGCCGTTGCACTCGCTGCACGTATCGCGATCCGCGTCGCAGCCCTCGTTGATGCCGCCGGATCCGGTCCCGCCGAAAGGCGGGAAGGTGTAGCCGCTGGCCGCTTGGCCGCCCAACACGGAGACTGAACAAGCCCCGCTGTTGCTCGCGCCGAGCGCCACGCGCCCACCGCCACCGCCCGCGCCGCCGCCGTGGCTTTGACTGCCGCTTCCGCTGCCGCCCTGGGCCCGCAGCGCACCACACGCTGCGCTGCCGCTGACGCCCACGAGGATCGAGCCCCCCGCGCCGCCTCCACCACCTCCATCGGCTCCCACCACGCCGCCTGGATCACCATTGGCGCGCAGCGTACCGCTCCCCACCAGGCTTGCCGCGCGCAGCCAGATGATGCCGCCGCCGGCTCCGCCCGCCGCGCCCGAGGCGCTGTTCTGTTGGCCACCGCCGCCGCCGCCGCCGAAGGTCAGCGAGTCTGCGAGCGAGCCCACCAGGCGTGCTCCACCGTAACCTCCCGCACGCGCGCCGGTGCACACCGCGTTACCGCCCGCGCCACCGTAGCCGCCGTTGCCACCGCCGGCTCCGCCGCCGTTCAGGATGCCGCCGCCACCGCCGCCGTTGGCTCGATTGCCCGCGCCACACCCTCCTGCATTGTTGGCGTCGATGCTCTCGCCACGGCGCCCGAGGCCCTGAGAGCACGGCACGTCGAAGGTCGTGTTGACGGGTGTCGTGTTGCAGTTGCAGGCCACGCAGGAGTTGTTGGACGTGGCGCCGCCACGAAAGCCCCGACCGTCCACATTGAGCAGTCCGTCGACCGACACGCTGCCCTGCGCGAGAAACGCCAGCACACCGCCCGTGGATCCGTTCCAATTCTGTGCCGAAAGCGAGCGCACGCTGGGTGTCGCCGCCACGGTCACCGTGGTGTACTCGGGAATCCAAACCACCTGGCCGCCGCTGGCGTTGAACGCCTGCTTCAAGCCGTGGTCGATATCGATGGCGTTCCCGGTGATGTTGGTGATGCGCGCCAGCTCGTAGTGTCCCGCACCGTTCGAACCCAAGGCGATGTTCATGGTGTCGCCAGCCGCGTAGCTGCCCGCCTTGGTCTGGTGCAGCATCACCAGGTCGCCGATCGCGAAGCCATTCGCGTTCGCGAGCCGGATGTTCGTGGCCCCCGCCGCCACCGACGCGCTCAACGTGGTGTAGCGATTGATCACGACGTTGCTGCCCGCCACCGTGAGCGAGCCGTTCTTTCCCGTGCCGAGCCCATAGCTGTCGGGGAGAGCATGCGCAGGCAGCGCGAGGCTCCATGCGAGCGAGCACAGCGCAAACACGTGGCACAGAACCCGCGCGCGCAAGGCGAGCGAGTGGTGGAGCGAGCTACACATACGGATGGGCGCCTCGAACTGGCTCCGCCGCGGGCCCAGAGCGCGCTAGACGCGGGAGGGAGCCGACTCAAATCGTAACGGGACGCCCGAAAGATGGGAAAGAAAAGCCCGATCGAAGCCTGGCCTTGGTCGCTGGCTACGTTGTGGGTGTTGTGCGCCTGGGAATCCGCAGCGTGGCGACCTCGACCGCGAGGCAGGCATCCATCACCACGGTCAGCCCTTGGTCCTGCGCGATCCGGGCAGCCTCTTCATTGTAGATGCCACTCTGCAGCCACAGCGTTTTTGCGCCGATGCGAGCAGCGTCGACGGCGACCTTGGGTGTCTCCTCGGCGCGCCGGAACACATCGACCAGGTCCACCTTGTGCGGAATCGCAGCGAGATTCGGATAGGCCTTCTGGCCGAGCACTTCGCTCTCGTTGGGGTTCACGGGGATCACGCGGTAGCCGGCCGACAAGAGCCGGCGGAACACGCCGTGCGAGGGCTTGTCCGCCTTGGACGAAGCACCCACCACGGCAATGGTCTGGGTCCCGTCGAGTAGCTCGAAGAGCTCGCGATCGGAGGGGTTTTCGTGCGGCATACCTTGGATGTCCCACGAAGCGATCGCGTTGGCGAGCGAGACGTCCCGAAACCGCGATCCTGCCAACCGTCCCTCCGCACCAAAGCAAAACGGCGGAGCCGAAGCCCCGCCGTTCCTGCTGCTACGAACCTGCCCACCAGACCAGGCGGGCTCCGGGCTCAGCCGCCCGCTGCCTTGAGGGCGTCTTCGATCTGCTTCGAAAGCCCGTCGAAGTCGGTGGGGTTACCCACGCGCGCTCCGTTGAGGAACATGGTGGGCGTGCCGTCGACGGCCACTTCTTCACCGAGCTTGAGCTCCGCGTCGACCGCAGCGGCGTAGGTCTTGTCGTCGAGCGCCTTCTTGAACGTGGTCAGGTTGAGACCCGTCTCCTTGGCGTACTTCTCGAGATCCTCACGGGACAGCGCCTTCTGATTGGCGAACAGCTTGTCGTGGTACTCCCAGAACTTGCCCTCGGCGTTGGCAGCCAGCGCGGCCTCGGCGGCCTGGTGCGCGTTCTGGTGGAACGAGAGCGGGAACTGACGGAACACGAAGCGGACCTTGTCCGAGTACTTCTCCTTCACCTTGTGCGCCACGTCGGCAGCGCGCGAGCAGAAGGGGCACTGGAAGTCCGAGAACTCCACGATGGTGACCTTGGCGTCGGCCGGGCCGAACGCGGGCGGCGTGCCCTCGCTGATCTTGGCGATCTTCTCGGGGGAGAGCGGCGCGTTCTTCGCTTCCTGGCGCTTGAGGTCGGCGAGCACCTCGTCGTAGTGCTGCATCATCATGTCGCAGCGCTCGGGCGGGAACTTGGCGGTCTCGCGCTTGACCATCTCGCACGACTGGGTCTTCTCACCGAGGTCGGTGCAAAGCTTCGACGTCAGCGTGTCGCACTGCTTGCGCTTCTCCGCCATCTTCGTCTTCACGAGGTCGACCTTCTTGAGACCGACCGCGCAGGCGTCGGGCGGCATCATCTCGGTGGACGACTTGAAGGCGCCGCAGGTCGGCGACTCTTCGCCGGCTTCCTTGCACACGGCCTTGGCGTAGTCGGCGCAGGACGTGGCAGTGCCCTTGGGCCCCTGAGGTTGATTGCAGCCGACGCTGACCAGACTGGTGAGCGCGAGCAACGACAGAAGGTGATGACGGATGGATCGGGTCACGAGAGGTCCTTTGGAAAGTGGGCCCAAGCGTACGAACAAACTTGGGGAACGCCAGCTACAGGTTGGAACGCAAGGTCGAAGCGCGCGGGTCCGCCCGCGGAGCAAAACGGGGCTTGGCCCGAGCACCTGAACGCTCGGCTGCCTCGGAGATTCCAGGCTCCGCGCAACATGAACACAGCCGTCACCCGTTTGTCCAAGATGTCACCTGGGATCGCACTACGCCCGCTCGCGCGAGCACGCCGGACCTCACCCGGGCGCTTTTGCGGCTTTTTTCTCGCGTCCCCGCATCACCCGCGCGCACTGCGTTGCGTCGAGCTCCCCCCCAAGGTGCGCTCGTCGTCGCAGGTCGAGGGGTCGGGGGATCCCTGGCCCAGGCAGACTTTTGCGCGCTCGCACTTAGCGCGGGCGAACGACCGAAAGCCAAGTGAATGACCTTCATGTCCGCCAGAAGTCGCGGCCTCGAGATGACCCCCGACCCCAAACAGCGCTGCCAGGCCCCCACCTTGCTGCGCCGTTTTTGGTCGACGAAATGAGCATGAATGACGCCCATCCGAAGTGCACGGAAAAGTCTGCAGACAGCGCACCGAAGCAACCGCAAACTCACAGCGACAAACTGCTTGCGGCTCTCGAAACGGGGCGAATTTCAGGGCGAAGCCGCGGGATCCACTCGCAATGATTCGAGCAACCCGCGAAACGCATCGCGCGCGCGTTCGACGGAGGCGCGCGGCCCCGTCAGCTTGAAGAACACCGGTCCCTGGGGTCCGCTCGCGATGGCGCCGAGCAACATGGCGTCGTTGATCGGCGCAGGACTCGGCGCACCGGGCATCGCCATACCGCCGGAGAAGGCGCCCGTGACCTCGATGGTCGTCACAGCCACGCTGCCGACGGTGCAATTGATCACGCACGGCCTTGGCCTTGCTGTCGCTGCCGTCGGGCTGGGTGAACTGACCGAGCCAGCGCGCGATGTTGGCGTCGACCGAGCCGCCCTGGTCGGGACCAAAGTAGAAGACCCCGAGCTCGGCCTGCGGCTCGCCCTCGAGCCCGTACTCGGCTGCGCGCATACGCGTCTTGGGAGCACGCCGCACCAGGGGCGCCTTGCCTTGCCATACGAGTCCGCCCCCCGCCTCGGCCCCGGTGGGCGCGGCCGCCGGCGCAGCGCCGGGTGTCGCGGGCGTGGACGGATGAGCAGGCACGCTGGCAGCGGCAGAGGAGCCGCCCTTCTCGGGCGTGGGTTGGGGCTCCGAGGAGCAAGCGAGCAGCAGGAGCGGAGCGACGAACAGGGGGGAAAATCGCATGGGCGGCGAGTGTAGTACCGGGAGCTCGAGCGAGCAGAAAAGGCCAGGCCGCCATGCCGGTCGCCAAGGAGGGCCCCTCGAGCCGCCCGGTGCCCCCCCGAGCCCGCGCCTCGGCCGCCCGACCCTACACTCGTCAACCCCGCTCTGTCCCTACCTCGTGGTAGGCGCTTCCCCCCGCCAGCTCACAAAAATTCTCCTACATCCCCCCTCTTTTTTGCTGGCGCGAGGCCGACCATGAGGTAGTCGTCTGTCGACCGTTTGGTAGGCACGTCCCTTCCCCCTGGGAGGGGCTTCAGAAGCCACCGCGCCGGACGGAGAAGTCACCGCTACTAACTGAGTCGCTAGAGGAGTTCGGTTCCATGCCCCAGTACAAGGCCCCCCTTAGAGACATGAAGTTCCTGATGAACGAGGTCTTCGACTACCCCGGGCACTACAAGAAGCTGCCCAACGGTGCCGAGGCCACGCCGGACATGGTGGAAGCCATCCTCAGCGAGTGCGCCGCGTTCTGTGAAGACGTGCTGGGACCGCTCAACCAGAAGGGCGACGCCGACGGCTGCGAGCTCAAGGAAGACGGCTCGGTGACCACGCCCAAGGGCTTCAAGGAAGCTTACAACCAGTACTACCAGGGCGGCTGGCAGGGACTTTCGCACCCCACGGAATACGGCGGCCAGGGCCTCCCGCTCACGATGGGCATGTTCAAGCAGGAGATGATGGGGACCTGTAACTGGTCCTTCTCCATGTACCCCGGCCTGAGCCTGGGCGCGATGAACACCATCATGATGCACGGCACCGAGGCCCAGAAGACCGAGTGGCTCACGCCTCTCACCGAGGGTCGCTGGGGCGGCACGATGTGCCTCACGGAGCCCCAGTGCGGCACCGACCTCGGTCAGGTGAGCACCAAGGCCGAGCCCCTGCCCGACGGCAGCTACAAGATCACCGGCACCAAGATCTTCATCTCTTCCGGTGACCACGACCTCACCGAAAACATCGTGCACATCACGCTCGCGCGCCTGCCCGACGCCCCCAAGGGCACCAAGGGCATCTCGCTGTTCATCGTGCCGAAGTACAAGAACGACAACGGCCAGGTCGGCGAGTTCAACAACGTGGTGTGCGGCTCGCTCGAGCACAAGATGGGCATCAAGGGCTCGGCCACCTGCGTGATCAACTTCGACGAGTCCGTGGGCTACCTGATCGGACCGCCCAACAAGGGCCTCGAGTGCATGTTCACGTTCATGAACTCCGCGCGTATCGGCACGGCGATTCAGGGCGTGGGCGCGGCCGAGCTCTCGTACCAGGGTGCGCTCGCCTACGCCAAGGAGCGCCGCTCCATGCGCGCTTTGTCGGGCAAGAAGGAGCCTGAGAAGGTTGCCGACGCGCTCATCTACCACGCCGACGTGCGCCGCATGCTGCTCACGCAGAAGGCGATCGCCGAGGGCGGCCGCGCGATGCTGTATCACGCGGGCCAGTTCGCCGACCACATGGTGGCGGGCCTGCTCGAGAAGGACGACAAGAAGCGCGAGCACTGGGACGACAAGCTCGGCTTCCTCACGCCCATCCTCAAGGGCTTCCTGACGGAGATGGGCACCGAGGCCGCGAACATCGGCATGCAGGTGTTCGGTGGCCACGGCTACATCAAGGAACACGGCATGGAGCAGATCGCGCGCGACACGCGCATCTCCACGCTCTACGAGGGAACCACGGGCATCCAGGCGCTCGACCTGCTCGGCCGCAAGGTGCTGCTGCAGACCAAGGGCAAGTGCATCCAGGAGTTCACGGGTATCATCCTCAAGTTCTGCGCGCAGCAGGGCCGTAACCCCAAGATGCTCCCCTACATCGTGGAGCTCACCAAGCTCTGCGCGCAGTGGAACTACCTCACCGTGCGCATCATGCTCACGGCCGCCAAGGATCGCGACATCGTCAGCGCCGCCGCGGTGGACTTCCTGATGTACTCGGGCTTCGTCACCATGGCCTACTTCTGGGCCCTGATGGCTGCCAAGAGCTTCGAGAAGCTCGCCAAGGGTGGCTCCGAGACCCCCGAGTTCTACAAGGCCAAGATCCAGACGGCGGAGTTCTACTTCGAGAAGCTCCTGCCGCGCGCCAAGGGCCACGCCGACTCCATGCTCTCGCCCACCAAGGCGCTGATGCAGATGGACATCGAGCACTTCGCCTTCGTCTGAAGCCGAAGCATTCCTGGAGAGCCCCGAGCGCGACCGCCCGGGGCTTTTTTTTTGGATGTGCGCCGCTTCGTGCGCCTGCGAGCCATGTCGATGGTCTGCGGGGCGCGTCGTGCTCTTGTGGTCCGTGCGGCCTCAGATCGCCTTTTTTAGAGCTCCGCTGGGCCAGTGGAACGTGCGCTCTTGGGAGTGACGCGGCCAACTCGACGCATACGCGGCGGTTCAGCGCCGCGAGTTCGCACGAATCCGCCTGGGAGCACCGCGAATATCGTTGGTAAACGGCGGGATCCGAGCTTGGTCCGCTCCTTGCTCGAGCATGCTCACCGAAGCCAGAGTCGTGCTCACCGAGCGACGCGCCGCACGGCGCGGCCGTAGGTACCCTCGTCGCTCGCCCGGGGCCGAAGGCAGTAGAACCGGAGTATCAACATGCAAAGCCGTTTGCTCAGACAGTCTGGAATCTTGAGCCTCGCACTGGGAGCGCTCGTGTTCGCCGCCGCCATGCCGGCGCGCGCCGAATCGCCGGAGCAGCTGAAGTTGAAGATCGATGGGGTCCAAGCCGAAAATATGACGGGTCCCGTCAAGAGCAAGACCATCACGCTCGCGGCCGACGATGAGCGCCCCGAGCGCCGCTACAACCGCCCGCTGATGGTCACCGGCGGCGCCATGCTCGCCACCGGTTACATCCCGGCGGCCGTCACGGCGATGGCCAACAGCAAGGGCACGAGCGGCTGGCTCGGCGTGCCCGTGGTCGGTCCCTGGATCGACTGGGGCCCCCACACGAGCGCTGGTAACAAGGTCCTGCTCTTCGCGAGCGGCACGCTGCAGACCCTTGGTCTGGCCGGCATCGTGACCAGCTTCTTCATCCCGGAGTCGAAGACCAAGAAGATGCCGCTGATGACCAAGCGTAAGGTCCACGTCTCGCCGGTCGCCGGTCGTGGCGTGTACTCGCTGTCGGCCGTCGGCACCTTCTGAACAGACGGCGTAGCTAGCGGTGGTGGCCACCTCCAAAGTGGCCGCCACCGTGAAAGCCGCCTCCGCTGGCGTGGAAACCGCCCGCATGACCCCAGCCCCGGCCGCCGTATGAGTGGCCGTAGTACGCGGGGCCTGCGACGTGGTGATAGCCGCCGTATGGCGCGGGAACCCGGTGGTAGTAATAGGCGGGCCTGTAGCCGTAGGCCGGACCTAGGTACGCCGGAACCCCGTAAGCATAGGGCCCGTAGTAGCTCGAGTAGCCGTAGCCCGGCCCATAGCCGTACGCTGGCCCGTAGCTGTACCCGCTGTAGTAGCCGGCTCCGCAAGCGCTGAGCACGGAGCACGCGAGCGCAGCGACCAGCCAGCGCTGCCACCGCCTTCGAGCGCCCATGTTTGCTTGCGAGGGAGCATGTTCACGTGAACCGAGACGACCGAGCCTCATGGCTGCCTCCCTAGGTTCGCGCGTGCGTCGATGGGCGCACGCTCAATCCTGTCAACGGCGAGGGACCACGATCTCTTCCCGGACGACGATCACGTCTCTCGCGGAGGTCTCCGTTCGTGTCGGATCGATGCTTAGAAGCGCAAGCCGATGCGAGCGTTGGCCAAGAAACCGTTGGCCACCGTGTCCTTGATGGCCACGCGATAGCGCAGATCGACGCCGACCACGAGCAGCGCGATCTGAACTTCGGCCACACCGCCGGGCTCGATGTACGGCGCCCTCAATCCGTCGTTGGCCTCGCGCACCTGACCGACTCCGAAGCGCGGACTGATGTGCAAGATCTTCAGCAGCTGCCAATCCCAACCCAGATCGGCACCGAGCGTGCGTACGTCATCCACGTTGCGGCAGTTGGGCCCCACGCAGTCCGCGTTGGTGCCCACCGAGCGCGTGTAGCGGAATCCAAGCACCCAGCCGGCGACGATGAGATCGGCTGCCGCGCCGATCTGAAGCGCATACGGATTGTTGTCGGCCTTGCCGGTGTCGACCCCGGTACCGATCAGACCTGCGAGTTCGATGCCCACGCCGTCGGCGCGAGCAGGTTGCGCGAAGACGAGAGTTGCCAGTGCCACCAAGACCAAGCCAGAGAAGCGTCCCATCATAAGAGCAACATACCAACAGAACTCGGAGCTTCCACGTTCGGGCAACAAAAGATTTCGAATCGAAGCCGAGGCGAGCCGGAGCGGGGTGCAATGTTGCACTACAGAGGGAGCCGTCTTGAAGCCGCACCTCCATGTGCCCGTGCCCGTGCCCGATTTCTTTTCCACGGCTCTTCGCGCTCAGAAACTCAGAACTCAGCATCGGGCACGGGCACGATGGTACGAGAGTTCTCTAAGGTCCGGGCGCAGGCTCTGGACTTGGGGCTTGTTCGCCGGTCAAGCCGCGCAAGCGTCGCCTGGTCCCGCGCAGCTCGTTCCCAACCGGCGCGTCACGCGTTTCGCTCGGGCTTGCGGCATTCGGCGCGGGGGTCTCGCGCGGCTGGGCGTTGAGGCGCGCATTCTCTTGTGCGAGCTGATCACGCTGTTCGGTTAGCTTGGCGTTGTCGCGCGCTTGCTGATCGCGCTGCTCGACCGCCCTGGCGCGCTCTTGTTCCAGTTGGTCGCGCTGTTGACTCAGGCGACTTCGGTCCTGCAAGAGCTGGTCGCGTTCGGAGGCGAGACTCTGCCGGTCACGCGCGAGCTGGTCGCGCTCCGTGGTCAGGTTCTGCTTGTCGCGAGCGAGCCCGTCGCGCTGGGCAGTGAGGCTCTGCCGATCGCGCAAGAGGCCATCACGCTCGACACTCAGGCCCTGCTTGTCGCGCGCGAGTCCGTCCCGCTCTGTCGTCAGGGCTTGCTTGTCCTGGAGCAGCCCGTCGCGCTGCGTGGTGAGGGTCGACTTCTGGGTGTTGAGATTCGCTACCCTCCCCTGCAGCTGCTTGACCTGGTCGTTGAGTTTGCGCCCTACGGCGAGCGCGCGATCCAGGCTGGCCTTCTCGTCACCGAGGTCCTGGGCCTGCTCCGCGATGGTGTCGAGCTGGGCGGCCGACTCAGCGCGTAGCTTCTCCGAGGCGTCGCGCTCTTGCTCGAGCACCTGGGTCTGCTGATTGAGCGCGGTGGTCTGCTTGCGAAGGAGCAGGGTGAGTACCGCGATCACGAGCCCCGCGACCACGACCACCGGCCCCACGCGCTTGAGCAGCTTGAGCCGCGCTGCTCGCACCTCCTCGGGCCGCGTCAGCACGCGCAGCTCGTCGGCGAACTGCTCCGCGCTGGGGCGGCGCGCCGGGTCGAGGCTCAACCAACGTGCGAAGTACGGCTTCAAAAATGCGAGGTCCGCACGGGCGCTGAGCGGCACGGCCTGCTGGGCGCGCTCGTGCAGCGCCGGCAGCGGATTGTCGCCTTGCGGCTGATTCGCCAGGCTCGGGTCGAGCGCGTTGCGCAGGACCAGAGCGAGCGAGAACACATCACTGGCGCTCCCGATCGGTCCGCGATCCTCGCCCAGCATGGCCGCAGAGGCCTCGGGCGATGCGTAGGAGATCGTGAGACCACTGGGGTTTTCGCCCACTCGGCTGGCGATCCCCAGGTCGAGCAGCACCGGAAACCCACCAGCGAAGCCAGCGATCTCGGCCAGAAAGATGTTCTCGGGCTTGATGTCGTGGTGCTGCACACCCACGGCGTGCATGGCCGCCAAGCCCTGCGCGATGCGTGTGAAGATGGGCTGCGCTTCCGCCCGACTCATGGGCACGGCCGCGTCGCCGTAGCCGATCACACTGTCGAGCGGGCGCCCCTGGTACCACGGCATGGAGAACCACAGGCGTCCATCGAGCCAGCCGTACTCCTTGAACTGCACCACCGATGGATGGCTCACGCTGGCGATGAGCCGCAGCTCACGCAACGCGAGCTCACGCTCGGCCTCGCTGCTGGCCTTGCGGAACAGGAGCTTGATGGCCACGCGATGGTTTTGAATCTCACGGTCGATGGCCCGATAGACCACGCCGAAGCTACCCTCGCTGATGCGCTTCTCGATGACGTAGCGCCCGCCGAAAGTGCTCCCCACGTCGAGCGTCCGGAGTTCGACGACTGCCGCGGGGTCCCCTGGTTGCGCCATGTCTCCCGAAGTATGCGCGTTGGCCCATCCCGCGCCCACATCCCTAGAAACGTCACTTCGAGGCCAGGATCGTGTTAGACCCGAAGACGTCATGGGAACAAGCTCGAGAACACATGGTCCCAGGCGTGGGGGCCCAGGTTCGCCATCATCGCCCGGAGCGGCGGTCGGTCTCTCGCTCTGGCTTCTGGCTGCTGGCGCGGCCGCACAGGCCCCCCAGGCCACGCCCAGCGCAGCCGCAGCGGCCGCCGATGCGGGCGCATCCGTGGCCACCATCGACCCCGCAACGCTGGCGACTCCGGCGCGCATCGAGGCGCTGCAGACACTCTCCACCGGTGTCCATCCCGGTGTCCCGCTCGACTCGCTGCTACCGGTTTCCCTGGACGACGACAGCTCCATGAACGAGCGAGACAAGGCCGTGCGGCTCGAGCGCCGCAAGGTGCTGATCGCCTCGCGCGTGGGGGAGCGCTTCGGCAACCGAAGCCCCGAAGAAATGGCCCAGATGCGCGACCAGGTGCTCGCCCTGGACCTGGAGCGCAAGGTGCTCGCGCTGCCCATCGAGGTGCGCTCGCGCCTCATCGACGAAGACGCCCAGCGCGCCAGCGGAGGACAGCCCGCAAGCAGTCAGGGCACCCCCGCCACGAGCAAGGCCAGCGAGCCCCAGGCCAAGAGCCCCGGCGCCAGCGGACCGGGCGTCACCAAGGCACCCGCCCGCTCGAACACGCAGCCCGCCTCTGCCAGCAGCGAGAACACACCCACCAGCGGCAAGGCCACTCCACGTTCGCTGTTCGCGAGCTTCCTGTTGCTACTCGGGCTGCTGTTCGCGGTCTGGCTCGGCACCCGCCTGTTCCGCGCCGGCGTCACCGCGCTCGCCCAGCGCGCACCCGCTCAGCGCGGCCAGCTCACCGCGCTCTCGGGCGTGGGTAGCCTGGTCATCGGCGTGGTGGGCGTGCTGGCGGCCCCCTTCGCGGCCTTCGCCAATGTCCACGAGTCGGCCCTCGGCTTCTGTGGCGCGCTCGCCTTCGCCTTGCTGGCGCTGGGCTGCCGCGACCTCGCAGCCTCCATGCTCGCGGGCTGCGTGCTCACGCTCAAGCGTCCCTTCCGCAGCGGAGACCGCATCGAAGTCGCGGGCATCGCGGGCAAGGTCCTGCAGGTAGGCCTGACCTCCACCCAGCTTCTCACGTCGCGCAATCAGACCGTCACGCTGCCCAACCGCACCTTCCTCAACCAGCCGGTCTCCGCCCCGCGCACCGAGAGCGCGGTGGTCCCGCTCGAGGTCGACTTCTACGTCGACGCCAACCAGGACGCGGGCGCAGCCAAGCGCATCTTCGCCGAGGTGCTCGCGGGCACCCGCGGGGCCGACCTGCCCAAGGGTCAATCCATCCTGCTCAAGCAGCTCGTGCTGGGACACGGCACCGTGGTGCGGCTCAGGGCTCGGGTGTTCGTCAACGCGACCCAGGCCGATCAAATCGAGTCCGAGCTCACGGAGCGCATGCTCGAGGGGCTGCGCACGGGCGGCATCCGAGCGCCTTCCCAGGTGCCCACCACACCGAACACCCCGCCGCGCACGCGCGAGCCCACCGAGCCCTTCGCCTTCGGAGGCTGACACCATGTTCGTGATCGAGCTGATCTACAAGGCCGAGCTCACGCAGATCGACGCCGCGATGAAGGAGCACATGGCCTTCCTCAAGCGCGGCTACGCGGCCGGCGTGTTCGTGCTCTCGGGCCGCAAGATCCCGCGCGATGGGGGCATCCTGTTGGCGGTGGGCAACGACCGCGAGAAGGTCGAGCAGCTGATGGCGCTCGACCCCTTCGTAGCCAAGGGCCTCGCCGACGTACACATCATCCAGTTCCGAGCCAGCCAGCGGGCCGAGAACGTGGACGAGGTCTTGAAGCAGGAGCCCTAGAACGCATCTGATCACCTCTGCGGTTGGTCTCGTTGTCCGAGGCACGCGTAGGACATCCGTCCGACTACCGGCAAAGGGATTCTACTGCAAGCTTTGCTGCACGATGCGAGGCCGTACGCCTCGAGGCCAACGACGCGCCACAAACCCCGTTTGGGATCCTGCGCGCATCTACGGGCGCGGAGGTGGAATATGAGAATTGCAGTGAGGCTAGGTTCGTTGGCGCTGGCCGTCGTGACTGGGACCGCATCGGTGCACGCGCAGGCGACGACCGATTGGGACTATCGGGGGCGACTCGCGGTGGCCACGCATGGCGAGCACACGGCGCGCTACTTCTACCAGCACGGTGTCGACCGGGTCCTCGAGGAGCACGACGGCAGCACGACGTACTACGTCGGCGGCGACTTCGAGGTGCGCGACGGCATCGCTATTGTCTATGCGCGCCTTGGCGAGGGGCGCGTAGCGCGGCAGAGCCGGAGCGCGCTGCAGCCAGACTTGCTCGAGGACTTCGCACCGAGTGGCCGCATCGATGTGACTGATGCGTGGCTTTCGAGCCGGGCGCTCGAGCACGCGAGCGGAGCAACGCCCCCGCGGGCGAACGAGCCTGTTCGACACCTCTACGCGAGCGCGCGCCGGCTGCTGCTCGAGCACGTGCCGAGCAAGGTGTTCTTGCACAACGACCAGCTCGGCAGCCTGACCCTCGCGAGCGACCCCGGCGGACACCTGCTCGGCGAGCTAGCGTTTCAAACCACGGGCGCGGTGCGGATGAATCGCTCCCACGTGGACCGCTACGGCTTCATGGGGCAACGTCGCGATCCGATTACCGACCTGGTGCACCTGCCGCTTCGCGAGCTCGACGCGCGGGTCGGCCGCTGGCTGAGCCCTGACCCGCTGTTTCTTACCAGCGCTGAAGCGTGCCTCGCCAAGCCCTTCGAGTGCAGCAACGGATATCAGTACGTGCTGAACAACCCAGTCGACCATGTCGATCCAACGGGAGCAGCGGACACGCTGCCGTGGGCCTTGTTTGGAGATGGGAGCAGAATAGCGCTCTTTCCTCAAGCACCTACCCCACACTCAGCAAATGCAGCACCAGTTACGATACTCGAGGAGCTAACCGAGGACCCGCCTGAGGTGGCATTCTACGGCAATTTCAGGGAGGGTTATACGGCCTACAGATACAGAGTGAGCCCTGACGATGGGTCCTCTCGCTACACCAGGTATGTGATTTTCGGCATCGGCGCCCAGCCGCTCTTGGCATCTAGCTGGGAGGAGACCCAAGCGCTCTTTGTGAAACGAGGATACTGGCAACGTCTTTTCTCGTGGTTCTCTTCGAAGCCACGCGCGAACTGGATAGCCAGGTCGTACAACGGCGTTGGTGAACATAATTGGCAGGAATCCGTGGCTCTTTCCGTCCGGAGCCAACAGAGCGAAGGGCATGGAGCGGCCGAAAACGCTCTTGGACGGATTGATCCTTCTCTGGTTGAAGAACGATTTTCAATCTGGGGCGAACAACGCACGGCGGCATACGTGGGGAAAAACGGGGTCGAAAGTTGGAACAAAGCGCACCCCCAACCCTACACACCACGTGGTCCCCGATAAAGCTCGAGTTCGACATGGAGTCGCTCGTAGGACGCACGCAGGTCGTCGCGCTCGCTCTCCAGGCTCGCGATGCGCTCGTCCGCTGCGAGTTCGGCGTCGAACTCATCGCGCCGAACCGCGCGAAGCGCAGACGAACTCAAGATGGATGCCCGCTCCGCCGCGACAAGCGTCGATGGACGATCGAGCGCCTTCGCGTGGCTCATGCGGTACCGCCGCAGCGTCACGCGCTGGGAGCATAAAGCTGAGACTTCCTCGGCTTTCTCCACCTCGCGTGCCTCGCCATCCTCCTGAAGAGGTGATGAGATGCGTTCTAGGCTCCTGTCGCCGCATCGCCCCTGCCCTTGCCGGTCACGTCGCGCTGGCGGGCGCACCGGGACGGCGCAGGGGACGACGGCGAAAATGCTTGCTCAGCGCGTGAAGTGCTTGGCGCGCTGCTGAATCTCGCGGGCCACGCCGCGGTCCTTGGACGTCACTTCCACAAGGAAGTTGCCGCCCTCGACGCGCACGCGGAACTCCGCGCCCTTCACGCACAGCGGCGAAGTCTGGTCCTGCGTCAGCTTCGAGCACTCGGTCAGCGCGTTGTAGAGGTCGGCCTCGGTCACGTGCCTGGGCGCGCGCACGATCAGCGCCACACCGGTCGGAATGTAGGCGAACGGGCGGTCCTGCTTCCGGGTGAGCTCGCGGGCCTTCAAGATGGTGTAGCCGTCGGCGCCGCCCTGCTGCCCCTGGGCCGCAGCGGCCAAGGCCGAACAGGCCATGCTGTCCGCGGAAGCGCTGGAGATGCCGACGAAGCTGAGACCCGTGAGAAGTGCAGCTCCGGTGACGAGCCGCACGATACGTTGATGTGCCATGCGTGAATCCTCCATGGCACTCACTGTGATGTGGCTCGGACAACCTTGGAATGGGGTGAACTACCCAAGTTGACCGGGTCGATGGCCCCAAAACACGAGAAAAACGGGGCCTCTCGTGCTCTTAAGCCGCTTTCTACGCGCTCAAATGTCCGCGCTCGAGCCCTGGGGCGGGGGCCGGAGGGACGTCCATGGGGGCAGCGGCTTACAAACGACGGTGAGGCTCGAGATGCCCGAACCGTCGCGGTTGGTGGGCTCCACGGCCAGGCTCACGTCGAGCACACGACCGTCGGCCTTGAGCATGCGCGCCTGAAAACGCTGGGGTGTACCGGCCTCGAACACCGCGTAGACCTGCTCGATGCCCTCCACCATCACCTCCTCGAAGCGACGCCCGCGCAGGGCACCGGTGGGCTGAGAGAGCATGCGGTGCGCGATGGCGTTCCCGGAGCTGATGCAACCGTCGGTCCCCACCACGATTACCGCGAATGGAACCGTCTCGAAGTTCTGCGTCATGAGTCCACCTCGTGTGCGCACGCGGCGCTGCGCGCGGCCGCCTCTGCCAAGCCAGGTCGAAGAAGGATACGTGCCCCCCCATGGAGACGTACCTCCGACCCCCCGGAAGAGTCCAGTTCGATTAGCCCCAAGAGCCCTGACAGCGAAATCGCTGGAAAATTGCAGTGATCACTCACGCCGTTCCCCTCCCAAACGGGCCACGCGAGGGCACCAGTGGAACAGAGGCGTGGGCGAGCCGGCGAGGGTCAGCGACGTAATGGGCCGCGCAAAGCCTGCGACTGATCGCGAGAGTTTGGGAGGTCAGTCATGGAATTCAGGCAACTCGGGGGATCGGGTCTCAAGGTACCCGTGCTCACCCTCGGCACCGGCACCTTCGGCGGCGGCAACAACGAGTTCTTCAAGTCGTGGGGCGCGAGCGAGGTGGCCGAGGCTACGCGCCTGGTGGACATCAGCCTCGAGGCCGGCCTCAACATGTTCGACAGCGCCGACGTGTACTCCAACGGGCGCGCCGAGGAGATCCTCGGCAAGGCCATCGCGGGACGTCGCGACCAGGTCTTGATCTCCACCAAGGGCACCTTCCGCTTTGGGTCAGGCCCGAACGACGTGGGCTCGTCGCGTCACCACCTGGTGCGCTCGGTGGAGGGCAGCCTGCGGCGCCTCGGAACCGACTACATCGATCTGTATCAGCTGCACGGCTTCGACGCGCTGACGCCCCAGGAGGAGACGCTGCGCACGCTCGACGACCTCGTGCGGGCCGGCAAGATCCGCTACATCGGCGCCTCCAACTTCTCGGGCTGGCACTTGATGAAGGCGCTCGCCACCTCCGAGAAGCTCGGCTTGAACCGTTACGTGGCGCACCAGACCTACTACTCGTTGATCGGCCGCGAATACGAGTGGGAGCTGATGCCGCTCGCCCTCGACCAGCGCGTGGGCGCCGTGGTGTGGAGCCCGCTCGGCTGGGCGCGACTCACGGGCAAGATCGGACGCAACAAGCCCAAGCCCCAGGTCTCGCGTCTGCTCGATCCCAAGCAAGCCGATGCGGCGCCGCCGGTCAACGACGAGTACCTCTACAAGGTCACCGACGCGCTCGAGGCCGTCGCCAAGGAGACCGGCAAGAGCGTGCCTCAGGTGGCGCTCAACTGGCTCTTGCAGCGTCCGAGCGTGGCTACCTTGGTGATCGGCGCGCGCAACGAAGAGCAACTCAAGCAAAACCTCGCCGCGGCTTCGTTCCAGCTCACGCGTTCGCAGGTGCAGGTGCTCGACGAGGCCAGCGACGTCACGCCGATCACGCCCTATTGGCACCAGCGTGGCTTCGCGGAGCGAAATCCGTTTCCCACCTGAGGCCGCTGTCGTAAGACTTCGCGGTCGAAAGTCCTTCGTCCCGCATGGCCGCCAAGAAGCTCCCCGCACCTGCAAAGTCCTCGGCTCGCGCCCCCAAGCCGGCGGAGGTCGAGCTCACGTTCGCCTCGGTGAAGGAGTGGGCCAGCTGGCTCGAGCGTCATCACGCAAGTTCGCCCGCCGTCATGCTGCGCATCCCCAAGGGCGACGATCGTGCCTTCGGCTATACCGAGGCGCTCGAGGTCGCCCTGGCCTGGGGCTGGATCGACAGCCACAAGCGCACGCTGGACGAGCGAGCATGGTTGCAGCGCTTTGGTCCGCGCACGCCGAGGAGTCCCTGGTCCAAGATCAACTGCGACAAGGCCGAGGCCTTGATCGCGGCAGGCAAGATGAAGCCCGCGGGCCTGAGCCAGGTGGAGCTGGCCAAGGCCGATGGTCGCTGGGAGCGCGCCTACACGAGCGCGCGCACTTCGAGCGTGCCGGACGATCTCGCGGAGGCGCTGGCCAAGAACGCCAAGGCCCGCAAGTTCTTCGAGCAACTCGACGGCGCCAACCGCTACGCCATCCTGTGGCGCTTACAGACGGCCAAGAAGCCCGAGACTCGCCGCGCCCGCCTCGAGAAGTTCGTGGCCATGTGCGCGCGAGGCGAGCGCATCCACGAACGAGGCTGACGACGGGCTCACTTCATCGGCACGGGCGGAGGCTGCGTCACCTCGAACAGCCAGGCTTCGCTCGAGACGAACTCGATGCCGTCCGAGCTCTCCTTGGCGAGCAGGTCCGGATGATCGGTGACCACGCGGGTCGCCTTGGACGCCTTGGCGGCGCTCACGAGGGCCTTCTCCCAGGCGTCGGCGGGAAAATCGGAGTTGCCGGGGATGACCTTCACCAGCGAGCGGATCAACTTGACCTGCTGAGCGATGGAATCGCGCTTGAACTCGGGCAGCGTGCCCAGAATGTACTCGATGCGGCCGAGCACCCACTCGGTGGCCACACTCTCACCTCTGTGCTTTCCGAGTACTCGTTGGACCACGCGATCTGGGAAGGTGCCGGGTGCCACGGAAGCGTTCACGTACACGTCGGGCGCCAAGATGATGTCCACGAAAATTCTCCTCTGCCTCTCGGGGCTACGAGCGACCGCAATTGCAACGCTCCGGCACGCCAACGTCAAGGGCGCTGGGCCCAAAATGCGCGAGGTAGCGTACGCAAACCGAAGCCGCGCGCGAGGGCGAGCTGGCGCTGGGTCGAATCCGGGTGAAGCGAAGCGTCCAATGGGGGGAAGCGCGGGCCGGAAGGGATCCCAGGCTTGGACTATCTAACGTGTTTGCGCTAGCTGTCGGCCCATGGCGCTCACCAAGTTCGTACGCAACGTCGACGATCTCAGCGACGACGGCGGCTACAAGTTTCGGTTCCGTTGCGATCGCTGCAGCGACGGATTGGAGAGCCAGTACGTCAGCTCCTCGGCCAACCTGCTCAAGACCGGGCTCGAGATCTTCAGCATGTTTCGTCACTTCGGCGGGGTCGGTCGGCAAGCAGTCGACGGCATCGATCGTGGCTTGCGGGGCAAAGAGCGCGACGCCGCCTACGAGCAGGCCGTGCACGAGGCGACCAGCCATTTCCACAAGTGCTCGCACTGCGGCCACTGGGTGTGTGGCCATTGCTGGAACGAAAGTGTGGGTTTGTGCGAGGGTTGCGCGCCCGACGCCGGTGAGGCCGCCGCCAAGGAAGCCGCGCAGATCGCCAGGCAGAAGCAAGTGGCCGCCGTACGCGAGCAAGGTGCCACGACGCATGCCCAGATCACCTGTCCGGTCTGCGCGCAGGAGTCGGGGGGCGGCAAGTTCTGTCAAAGCTGCGGCGCCAACGTGACCGCCAGCCGCCCCTGCAAGGGCTGCAACGCCCCCCTCAACCCCACGGCTCGCTTCTGCGGCGACTGTGGCACGCGCTGCTAGGAGTTTACGGCCATGCAATGCCTCGTGTGTCACGCGCCCTTCGCCAGCGGCACCACGTGCCCCCAGTGCGGCTACGACGCGAGCGCGCCGGGCGCGGGCGAGACCCACGCCATCCTGGCGGCCCGTGAAACCTTCAAGGCCCAAAGCACGGCCTTCGAACCCCACAAGCGCGTGACTGCCGCCGACCGGCGCGGCCCGTGGCTGGCCCTCGGGATCGGCCTGCTGCTGTTCTTCTTCTGGGTGCGAACCTGCGCCTCCGGCGGGCACATCTGGTGATTCGAGCTCCGTCATGGGCGCGCCGTCGCGCGTACTAGATTGCTGCTCACGCAACGCGCAATTGCAAACATTGCACTTTATGAAACACGTCGCCTAGGTCACGCTGCGGCTCCAACTGCGCATCAGGAGTCCGCATGCCCACCTATCGTTCGAAGACCTCGACTGCCGGCCGTAACATGGCGGGCGCTCGCGCGCTGTGGCGCGCCACCGGCATGCAGGACGCCGACTTCGAGAAGCCGATCATCGCGGTGGTCAACTCGTTCACGCAGTTCGTGCCCGGACACGTGCACTTGAAGGACCTGGGTCAGCTGGTGGCGCGCGAGATCGAGGCGGCCGGCGGCGTGGCGAAGGAGTTCAATACCATCGCCGTGGACGACGGCATCGCCATGGGCCACGACGGCATGCTCTACAGCCTGCCCTCGCGCGATCTCATCGCAGACTCCGTGGAGTACATGGTCAACGCCCACACGGCCGACGCCATGGTGTGCATCTCGAACTGCGACAAGATCACGCCCGGCATGTTGATGGCGGCCATGCGCTTGAACATCCCGGTGGTGTTCGTGTCGGGCGGCCCCATGGAAGCGGGCAAGACCAAGCTCGCCAAGCACAAGCTCGACTTGATCGACGCGATGGTGATGGCCGCTGACAGCAAGGTAGACGATGCCACCTTGCACGAGGTGGAACGCTCTGCCTGTCCGACCTGCGGATCCTGCTCCGGCATGTTCACGGCCAACTCCATGAACTGCCTCACGGAGGCGCTCGGTTTGTCGCTGCCCGGCAACGGCACGCAGCTGGCCACCCACTCCGATCGCCGCACGCTGTTCGAAGAAGCCGGCCGCCGCATCGTGCAGCTCGCGCGCCGCTACTACGAGCAAAACGACGAGAGCATCTTGCCGCGTTCGGTGGCCACCTTCGAGGCCTTCGAGAACGCCATGAGCCTCGACATTGCGATGGGCGGCTCCACCAACACCATCCTGCACCTGTTGGCGGCGGCCCAGGAGGGCGGCGTACCCTTCACCATGAAAGACGTCGACCGCCTCTCGCGCCGCGTACCCCAGCTGTGCAAGGTCGCGCCGAACACGCAGAAGTACCACATCGAAGACGTCCATCGCGCAGGCGGCGTGTTCTCCATCCTGGGTGAGCTCGCGCGCGCCGGCCTCTTGCACGTGAATGCGCGCACGGTGCACGCCAACACCATGGGCGAGGCCCTGGCCAACTGGGACATCATGCAGACCCGCGACGACGCCGTGCGCACCTTCTTCCGCGCCGGTCCCGCGGGCATCCCCACGCAGGTGGCCTTCAGCCAGAGCACGCGCTGGAAGGACCTCGACGACGACCGCCGTGAGGGCTGCATCCGCAGCCTGGAGCACGCCTACTCCACCGAAGGCGGCCTGGCCGTTCTGTACGGCAACCTGGCGCCGAATGGCTGCGTCGTAAAGACCTCGGGCGTGGACGCGGAGCTCCTCACCTTCGAGGGCCCGGCCTTTGTGGTCGAGAGCCAGGAAGATGCGGTGGAGGCCATCCTCGCCGATCGGGTGAAGGCGGGCGACGTGGTGGTGGTGCGCTACGAAGGGCCGCAGGGCGGGCCGGGCATGCAGGAGATGCTCTATCCGACCAGCTACATCAAATCCAAGGGCCTCGGCAAAGCCTGCGCCTTGATCACCGACGGCCGCTTCTCGGGCGGCACCAGCGGACTCTCCATCGGCCATGTCTCGCCCGAAGCCGCTGCCGGCGGCACCATCGCCCTGGTCCAGCACGGCGATCGCATCCGCATCGACATCCCCAAGCGCAGCATCGAGCTGAAGGTCGACGAGACCGAGCTCGGCGCGCGCCGCGCCAAGTGCAGCTTCAAGCCCGAGAAGGTTCGCCCGCGCAAGGTCTCGGCGGCCCTCAAGGCCTACGCCTTGCTGGCCACCAGCGCCGATCGCGGTGCCGTGCGCGACCTTTCCCAGCTGAACGATCCCAAGGCGCGCTGACGCGGACTGCTCCAGGGCATTTCGCGGCCTCGCAGCCGCCTTGAAATGTCCTGGGCCAGAACCGGGGCCGCTCGCGGCGCGCTGACCACACGACGGTCAAAGTGCGGCGAAGTCGCCATGATCCGGTGGAAAACATGGCTGGCACGTCCTCTGCTCTCACTACGCATGAAAGCGGGGAGGACCACATGCGAATCGGGATCATTGGTGGAGCGGAGCGCACGGAGCCTCAGTTGAAGCGCCTGGCGAGCGCGGCGGGTCACGAGGTCGAGTTCCACGCGGGGCACATGAGCAGCTGCGGCGCGGCTTCGCTCGAGGCGTTGATCACACGCTGCGACTTGCTCGTGATCACCACCGACGTGAACAGCCACGCCGCCGTACGCGCCGCGCGGGGCCTCTCGCGCGCGCGGGGCATCACGCCGATGATGTGCCGGCGTCTCGGCGTGGGACGCTTCTCGGAGCTGCTGACGGGCCTCAAAAGCAGCGCTCTCGGCATCGGCGCCTGACCTCGAAGTCCGGCGCGCCACGGGTTCGAACGGGGGGTTCGAGCCCGCGCGCTGTAGGATGAGAGCGCGCTCTCTCCACGAGAGAGCGTTCGAGCCCCGTGCGAGCGCGTGCGAGACGCTGCCGTACGGGCATTTTTTTTCTTGGCCCAGATCCGCTGCTTGAGCCGATCGCAGTTCGTCTCGTGAGCGCCCGAAAGCCGAGGGATGTCCCGCTCGATCTGCTCTCCACGGAACCGTACATGACGCAATCGTGGGTGGGCTCAGGTCTCGGCCTGTGCTCCGGATGGGCACGCAACCCCTCATAACCATTGATATTTTTTGTGGCCCGCTAGGGGACCCCCGAGTTACTCACCGGGTCGATGGCACAGAGCACATTCAAGCAAACGTCGAGAGTTCTCGGCCTGACGGCTTTGTTCTGCGGAGCGTGCACCGGCGGGTCTCCGCTCGGTCCGGCCGGTTCGGAAGGTCCGGGTCTCGGCACGGACACGAGTGGAATCGGTGGTGACCACGGAGACGGAACCGGCCCGGGCGGCGCGAACGGCGTCGGGGGCTCCTCCCACTCTCTGAGCTTCGAGTGCAAGAGTGACGCTCGTGGCTCGGAGCCGCTGCGCCGCTTGTCACGCACCGAGTACCAGAATTCCTTGCGCGACGTGATCGCCGCGCAGACCAGCGACGCCACCGCCACCAGCGTGATGACCGCCGCAGCGTCGCCTTTGACCGGCATCCCGGCCGATAGCGTGACCAAGCACGCCGCGTTCGCGCGCATGGATCAATCGGTCTCCCAGGCCCACGTGGAGGCGTACTTCAGCGTCGCCCAGAACGTGGCCAACTCGCTCACCAGCAGCGACGCGCGCGTGAAGGAGCTGCTCGGCAGCTGCTCCACCGCCACTGGAGCGGCCGGCGCCACCTGCGTGGACACCTTCATCGCCAACTTCGGCAAGCGCGTGCTGCGCCACCCGCTCAACACGGCGGAGAAGGCCTTCTACAAGCAGGTCTACGCGGTCACGAGCGGCGTCGACAAGGCCGGCCTCAACGACGTGCTGGTCACCTTCCTCACGTCCCCCTCGTTCATTTACCAGGTGGAATTCGGCGCCGACGCGGCGAAGGGACAAGCCGGGCTTTACCAGCTCAACGATTACGAGATCGCCGCGCGCCTCTCGTTCGCGTTCTGGCAGACCACGCCCGACGACGAGCTCTTGGCCGCCGCCGACAGCGGCGATCTCGAGCTCCGATGCCGGCTTCGGAGATGCCATCGACCACGTGCTCTCGAGCCCTCGGGCCTCGGGCGCCCTGCAGCAGTTCGCTCGCGAGTGGTTCGGACTCGACTCGATGCGCGCGCTCAACTCCCTGGCCAGCGATCCGGTCTTCAAGTCCTTCGCGGGCGCGAACCTCCCGAGCGCCACGCTCAAGGAGGACATGATCAAGGAGTTCACGGAGTCCTTGAGCTTCCACGCCTTCGTGAAGGACGAGGGTACCCGCGAGTGGATCGAGAGCCCCTTCTCGTTCGCCCGCAGCAAGGAGCTCGCCAGCATCTACGGCATCGACGCCTGGGACGGCCAGGGCGACCCGCCCAGCTTCGCCGATGGCGAACGCGCGGGCCTGATCACGCGCGCCGCCTTGC
This sequence comes from Myxococcales bacterium, assembly GCA_047601445.1. Classification (GTDB taxonomy): domain Bacteria; phylum Myxococcota_A; class Polyangia; order Polyangiales; family DASUME01; genus DASUME01. The sequence goes on from JASGJH010000001.1 coordinate 4,864,060, forward strand.
TGGCCACCGGCTCGGCCAACACGCGCCCGATCATGAAGGGCGTGACCATCCGCGAGCGCCTGTTGTGCGACACGCTCGACCCGCCGCCCGCGAACGCCGGCAAGAACCCGCCCGACCTGTCGCCGACCCTCACCACCCGCGAGGTCGTCACGGCACTCACCGAGCAGCCCGGCAGCTCCTGCGCCGGTTGCCACCAGTACAACATCAACCCGCTCGGGTTCGCGACCGAGAACTTCGACGCCCTGGGTCGCGCCCGCGACGCCCAGAAGCTGTTCTCGTCGGACGGCTCGCTGCTCACGCAGAAGCCCATCGACACCGAGAGCACGCCCCAGGTGTGGCTGGGGGACAAGACGGACTCCACGGGCCCGCAGGACCTGATGAAGCTCCTGTCCGACAGCGGCAAGGTCGAGGCCTGCTTCGCCCGTCAGTTCGTACGCTTCGCCCAGGCTCGCGCCGAGGACGAGGCCGTGGACGGCTGCGGCCTGGAAGCCGTGCGTGCCTCACTCTCCGCGGGCGACAGCTTCCGCACCGCGCTTCGCAAGTTCGCTCTGCTGCCGGCCTTCCGGCAGCGCCTTGTCGGCGACAACGGCTGACTCTTGAACTAGCGCTTCAGCTTCGAGCCTTGGTTTGAGGGAGGAGCCGCAAGGCCCTCCCTCTTCTCGTTTCCGTCACGCGGTTCACCGCGCCGTCACCGAAGCTCCCCGCTCGTGTGGCGTCCTGGCCGCCCACCATCGCACACAGCGCGCGGGGCCGACTCCCAGCGTGGAGCCCTCGTCAAACGACGCGTGCGGCCGTGCAAAGCGCCCCTCACGGGGAGTGCCGTGCTGCGCAGAATCGGCCCATTTCCCGGATTTTCGCGCGACCTTTAGCGAGAAGCGCACGCGCTCTCCGCAGCGCCGAAGCGCGCTCGCGTCCCCCAAGCAGCAAGCGCATCCAGGTCCCAACGCGCCCTCGCGCAGCACCGTGCGCGGAGTTTTGTGAACTCCTCGTTTACGTAGCTCTTACGAGCTTGTTGCGCGGAGCTCGCCAAGTTGATCCATGGTGTACCTATCGTGTTTCTCACAAAGGGCATGTCTTCGACGACGCAACACGATGCTTCGCGCCGCGGCCCCGCGATTGGGCAGAAGCCTAGCGCCTCACCGGGACGCGAAGGACAGTTCAACTACCTCTTGCTGTCGGACGTCCACCTGGGCTCCGACATCATCCCGCACATGCGACCGTGGGCCAAAGAGTCCTGGTTGCTGCACGAAGCCGAGGTGGACGCTCACCTCGTGGGCCTGCTCGAGCACTACCGCCGTGAGCGCGATCCCGAGCGCCCCTGGTGCCTGATCCTGGCCGGCGACTTCGTGGATCTGGTGGGCGTCTCCATCAGCCCCGAGTCTCCGCTGCGCACCGAGCCTACCCGCGACGAACGCGTGTACGGGCTGGGCAGCGCCTCCGACCACGTGGTGCAGAAGATGCGCGCCATCGCCGACCGCCACGTCAGCGTGTTCCGTGCCCTGGCCGACTTCGTCGCCGACGGGCATCGACTCGTGGTCGTGCGCGGCAACCACGACGTGGAACTGCACTGGCACGCCGCACAGCGAGCCTTCGTCAAGAGCATCACGCAGCACGCTCCGCGCGAACAACGCGAGGGCATGCGCTCGCGCATCGAGATCTGCCCCTGGTTCTTCGTGGTGGACGGACTGCTCTATGTGGAGCACGGGCACGAGTTCGACGCCATGTGCAGCTACGGGGATCCCTTGATGCCCACCTGCATGCGAGATCCGCGTCGCATCAACGCCACGCCATTCTCGGTGCTGCTGCGTCAGGTGGCGCGACCCACGCGGGGTCTGCGTGCAGCCGGCTATCAATACGTCGGCATGGGAGAGTATCTGCGGCTCTTGGTCCACCTGGGCGTACGCGGCAGCGTGCGCATCGCGGGCCACTTCGCCCGCGCGAGTTACCTGCTCCTGCGCGAGTGCTACACGAGCCTGGTGGTGAGGAAGCCACGCCGTGAACGCAATGCGCGTGCGCGGCACGAGCTTTTCGCCGCTCGCAAGGGCGTCTGCTCGAGCACGCTCGAGCGACTTCGCCAGCTGTACGTCGCGCCGGCCACCAAGAGCTTTGGCGCCGTGCTGCGCAGCCTCTACCTGGATCGCGTGCTGACCTCCATCCTCGCTCTCGCCGTGGGCGGTTGCGGGATCTTGGTGGCCGAGCGTGCCGACCTGCTGCCGGTGGGAAGCTGCCTTCTGCTGTCCCTCCTTCTATTGATGTATACGCTGCTGGGCGGCGGCAAGAACACCTCCCCCACCGAGCGCATGCGACGCAGCGCAGCAAAAATTGCCGCACTGTTCGGGACTCGCTACGTCGTAATGGGGCATACCCACGAGCCCGTGTTCGACGAGGTCGCGCCCGACGTGCGCTACGTGAACCTCGGCAGTTGGGGTGAGGACGATCCGCCCGAAGAGCGCGGCGCCCACGACGTGCCCAGCCCCTGCTCGTTCATGCAGCTGCGCTATCAGCATGGCGATTACCAGTGCCAGTTCTTGCGCTGGGATAGCCGACGCGGCCCCGTGCCCTTCCACGTGCCGACCCCGCTCAGCGCATCCGAGCAGCCCGGCTTCGCTCCTGCCGGTCCCTACTCCGCAGCTCAGGGCTGAAAAAAGCAGACGCGCCTCGCTTCGCTGCGCCCTCACAGCTCCCTCTCAATTGATAGGAAGCGCGCGCTCGATTGACGGCACCGTGCATCCGATGCTGGCGCGGCCACGACTTGAACGCCTTTCGGGCGCTGACTGTGGCAAAAAACAGCGGAATTGCGGGTTGGAGAGCTCCGACTTAGGGGATTCTTTCCCTTCTCTCCATCACCCCGTTTTTTTCTCGAGGCGCCTCATAATCGCCTAGGGCTGACCCCACTCTAAGATACAGGCTCGACACACACAGCCTGGCCAACTTCGTAGAAGCTACCTCAGTCCCGCTCCCCACCCTTCACTTCCCCACCCTCCGATTCTTCCCCCCTGTGTGGGGAGCGGGACGCTTTTACGCAAAATGTGCCGGCACCTTCAGGTGCTGATCACGACCGAACCAACCAACCAGGAGAACGACAATGAACGAAAACATGCTGGTTTCCCTTGATGACGCGGCCCTTGAAGACGTGAACGGTGGCCTCTCGGTCAACCTCGGCGTGAACGATCAGAGCATCGTGTCCGCCAGCCTTGACCTCAAGAACGGCATCGCCGCCAGCCTCAGCCTCTTCGGCAAGAACCTCGTCAAGCTCAGCCTCAGCATCTTCGGCTGATCCTGCCTTTGGCAGGAACGCACCGGGCTCACCACCGCCGGCGAGCCCGGTGTTTTCTTTTCAGCGCTCTGAATCTGCGCCATTCTACTCGTTCACCGCTCTAGGCTTTCTTTATGTCTGACCGCGTGATCGTTAGTCTCGCAGCCATCCCTATGATCTCGGGAGCAGTGCTCCTGGTGGCCTTCCAGCGCGCACCTGCGCTCCACGCGGCCGCTCCCAAGGGACAGCGCGCAGCAGCGGTCGCCGGCCAGGACCAGAAGCACAGCACCACGTGGGTGGGTGTTATCTCCGCCGGCAACACGGCCGAGCTAGCCGCCGAGGCCGACGGCAAGGTCACCGAGGTGTGGCTCGAGGCCGGCGCTCGCGTGAAGGCGGACCAGCAGATCCTGCAGATTGATAGCAGCGATGCCGCAGGCGCCCTGGGCATGGCCAGCGCCGAGCTGGGTCAGCGCTCGTCCGAGATCGCCCGCGCCTCGGCCCGACTCGAGGAAGCCCGCGCCAAGCTCGGCCGCCTCAAGGCCGGCGGAAAATGGATTGCGGATCACGAGATCGCCCAAGCCGCCGCCGAGGCACGCATGGCCGAGGCGGAGTATCGAGGAGCCCAGGCAGCTGCCCAGATGGGTCGCGCCAAGGTTCACATGCAGAAGAACCGAGAGGCTCGCTATCGCTTGCGCGCCCCCTTCGACGGCACCCTGGTGACCTGTGATGTCGACCCCGGGGATAGCGTGCGCGCTGGGCAGGTGCTGGCCCGAGTCATCAGTGACGATCGCCAGGTACGCTTCGCGCTGCCTCCCGATCAGGCTCCCCAGGAGGGCGAGTTCGAAGTCCTTGTGCGAGATCCCCTGTCGGACCGCAGTATGATCACCAAGATCAAGACCGTGAAACCCGAGATTGATACCTCTGCCCAGCTCGTATTCGCCACCGCGGTGCTAGCCCTCGACCAGAACCAGCTCAAGACCTGGCTGCCGGGAACCCGAGTGGAAGTGTCGCCTTCGAATCAGGCTTCCGCCATCATGCACAACGAGCAGTTCGCTCCCGTGGCCGCCGGCGCTACCGACAAGCCCAGCGTGCCCGCCCTGCCGCGAGAGCGGTGAGCAATGGCCACGCTGTTCCGCAAAGAAGCCGTCGAGCATCAGCGCAAGCGCATGGCTGCGCGCTCGGACCTGCTGCGCATCTCACCCGGCTCGACGGCCTGGATGTTCCGCATCCTGTGCGCCGCGCTGCTGGTCTCGTTGTTCTTCATGGTGGTGGGCAAGCTCAGTGAGTACGCCACCGGTCCTGCGGTAGTGCGCATCGAAGGTCGCACCACGTTGACCGCGGATTGGCCCGCCCTGGTGAGCAAGGTCCGGGTAGCTCCGGGCGATCGCGTCAAGCAGGGTGACCTGCTGGTGCAGTTGTATGCCTCCGAGGAGGCCGCCGAATTCGAGGCGGTCTCGCAAGAGTTCAACGACCAGCTGAGCAAGCTCCTGAACAGTCCCGACGACGTCACCGCGCGAGAAGCACTGGTGTCGCTGCGCATGCGCCGGGACCTCGCCCGCTCACGCCTCGACCAGCGTTCGCTGCGCGCGCCCCACGACGGCGTCGTCGGTGACGTGCGCGTGCGCCCGGGTCAGATGCTGGAGGCGGGCATGTCGGTGCTCGAGCTGGTGGGCGAGCAAGCGTCGGCCACGGTGATCGCCATGCTACCCGGTCGCTATCGCCCCTTGATCAAGTCAGGCGCGGCGATTCGCTTCGAGATCGAAGGTTTCCATCGCCGCACGCAGGAGCTGGAGATCTCGGGCGTGGCCGACCAAGTGGTGGGTCCCGCCGAGGCGGCCCGCTACATCGGGAAAGATCTCTCCGATGCCTTCCCGGTGCAGGGCCCTGTGGTGTTGGTACAGGCCCAGTTGCCCTCGGACTACTTCGAAGCGGAAGGAACCCGCTTTCAATACGCGCACGGCATGCACGGCCGTGCCGAGACCGTGGTGCGCGATGAGCCCGTCGCATACGCGTTTTTGCCAGGGCTTAGACAGTGGGTAGAGCGTGTCTGGTGAGGCCAAACCTAGCGAGCCCGCGAAGCAAAAGACGCGCGTGCTTGGTCTGGGGAGGGAGCGCAGCATCCCGTTCGTTCCCCAGCTCACACCCACCGATTGTGGCACCGCTTGTGTGGCGGCCATCCTGGCGTTCCACGGCAAGAACATCCCGATCGGCAACATTCGTCAAGCCCTGGGCGGCGGGCGCAACGGCGTATCCGCGCGTCAGCTGGTGCAGGTCTCGCGCAGTCTGGGTCTGCGCGCGCGCGGCGTGGCAGTCGAGCCGAAGAGCCTGCCTTTCCTGCCCACGGCGAGCATCCTGCACTGGGATCTCAACCACTTCGTGGTCTTCCACAAGTGCGACACCAAGTTCCTCTACATCGTCGACCCGGCGGTGGGTCGCCGCAAGATCCCGCTGGCGGAGGCCTCCAAGTCGCTGACTGGCGTGGCCATCGTGTTGGAGCCCGGCGAGGGCTTCGTGCGCGAGAAGGGCGCCACGCGCACGCGCTGGAACCGCTACAAGGACTGGATCCTCGGCGTACGCGGGCTGTGGGGGCGCATCCTCCTCACCTCGTTCTTCTTGCAGATGTTGTCGCTGGCGTTGCCGGGTTTGATGGGCGCGCTGGTCGACAAGGTGGTGCCGCGCAACGACACGCAGCTGCTCACGCTGGTGAGCTCCGCGTTCCTCAGCGTCACCTCGTTCTACTTCTTGTCCTCGTTCTTGCGCGCGCGCCTGCTCCTGCACCTGCGCACCAAGGTCGAGGCCCGCATGTCGTTCGACTTCGTCGAGCACCTGTTCGCCCTGCCATACTCGTTCTTCCAGCAGCGCACCACGGGCGACCTGATGATGCGCATGAGCAGCCAGAACGCGATCCGCGAGATCCTCACCACCGGTGCGCTCTCCGCGTTGCTCGACGGCATCATGGTGCTCGTCTACTTCGCGCTGCTGATGGGCGCCTCGTGGCAGCTCGGCCTGGTGGCGCTCGGCATCGCGGGATTGCAGGTGGTGGTCTACCTCTATGCCGGCAAGAAGAACGCCGACTTGATGGCCGAGAACCTGGCCGCGCAGTCGCAGCTCGAGGGCTATCAGGTCGAGATGCTGTCGGGCGTCGAGACGCTCAAGTCGATGGGCGCGGAGAACAAGGCCACCGAGCGCTGGACCGATCTCTACGTCAACGTGCTCAATGCCTCGCTCGAGCGCGGTGAGTTGGGCGTGACTTTCCAGGCCCTGGTGAGCACGCTGCGCTTCGCGGGCCCGGTGGTGCTGATGTTGATGGGCGCCCACCTGGTGCTCACGGGTTCGCTCTCCCTTGGCATCATGCTGGCGCTGTCGTCGCTGGGCGCGGGCTTCCTCGATCCCATCACGAACCTCGTGAATACGGGCATGGAGATCTCCCAGCTCAAGAGCTACATGGCGCGCCTCGAAGACGTGCTCGATGCCGAGGTCGAGCAGAAGGGCGCGGCTTCGAGCCCCACGGAGCTGCAGGGTTCCATCGAGATCCGCAACCTGTCGTTCCGCTATCCCAGCGAGCCCAAGCCTGTGCTCGACGATATCCGCCTGGACATCGGGCGCGGCGAGAGCGTGGCCATCGTGGGCTCGTCGGGCTCCGGCAAGTCCACGCTGGCGCGCCTGATCGCAGGCCTGTACCAGCCCACCACGGGCATCGTGCTGTTCGACGGCACCGAGATGTCGCAGTGGAACCTCACCTCGCTACGCGAGAAGCTGGGCATCGTCACGCAGGACACGCGCCTCTTCTCGGGGAGCATCCGGGACAACATCACGCTGTTCGAGCCCACCGTGCCGCTCGAGGCGGTGGAGGAAGCCGCCGAGCTCGCGTGTCTGCATACGGACATCGCGGCCATGCCCATGCTGTACGACACCATGCTGGCGGACGGCGGCACGTCGCTCTCGGGTGGGCAGCGGCAGCGTCTTTCGCTGGCGCGCGCCTTGCTGCGCAAGCCGAACGTGTTGGTGCTGGACGAGGCCACGAGCGCGCTCGATACGGTGACCGAGCAGAAGGTCCAGGAGCGCCTGCGGACCCTCAACTGCACGCGCGTGATCATCGCGCACCGCCTGAGCACCATCGTCGAGGCGGACAAGATCGTGGTGCTCGAGCACGGCAAGCTGATGGGCATCGGACGCCACGAAGATCTCTTGATCAGTTGCCCGACCTATCAAGCCTTGATCCGCGCACAGCAGGATGCCCCCAAGGGCGCCAGCAGCTTCGCGCAGCGCATCAAGGCCGAGCGCACCGCGGTCTCCAGGCCGCCCACGGCGGCCTCCCCCAGCGCGGCCCCGGCGACCCGAGCTCCCTACACATCGGCGCCACCAGGCATGGACCCCTCCCGAGCGCCCCTGGCCTCGCCGCACACGCCCTCGCCCTCGCGGGCGCCTCTGCCTTCGCAGCACACGCCCTCGCCTTCGCGGGCACCACTGGCGTCGCCGCACACGCCCTCGCCCTCGCGGGCACCACTCGCGTCGCCGCACACGCCCTCGCCCTCGCGGGCGCCTGTGCCCTCTCAGTACCCACCGTCCCCCTCGCGCGCGCCACAACAGCCCGCGCCACAAGGAGGGTCGTCCTCACGTGCGCCGCAAACCGCCCCTCAAGGGACTCCTCCGCCGCGCGCGCCGCAGTCCGTACCGCCGCAAGGGTTGTCGCCTTCGGTGCCCCAGAGCGCCGGCCCAGAGCTCCCCGCCGATCCCATCGTGCTCACCCAGCGCAAGCGGTGAGGGCCGCCTCGCCGCGTCGCCTCGTCCAGGCTCCACGCGATCAAAGTTCGTTCGCGTAGCGAAGCATGAGCAGCGCGAAGCAGCCCCGCGAGGCCGCGCGGCGCGCATGGAACGCCCGACGCAGCCCCAACGTTGGCGACGATTTCCGTAGGCGCCACGACTCACCGTGCCGCATCTGCGTCTCGAACGAAGCGCATGTCGATCGACATATCTCGTCTAAAATCGAAGAACATCTGACGCACGACGTCCAGCGTCTCAGGCTGTACTCCTTCGGCCCGGACTTCGAGCTCCGCGCTCACAGTGGCCTGGCTGCCGTTCAGCGCGACCCTGCGGCTCACACGAAAACCGAAAGCTGAGCCTTCGAGCGGAGCGACTGCGCCCGTCCAGTGGTATCCCGCCGGGGCATTCAGGACGTAGCGGATGAGATAGCGATGAGCGACGGGGACGCGCATCGCACTCCCTCGCAGCTCCATGAACCCTTTCTTGCGCGCGGCCAGTGCTTCGTCACGTTCCTCGGGCACGCGCTCGGCATTCGGCGCGTCGAGCACTCGGCCGGGCAGGTAGTCGAAGAGCGGGGCGAACCCCAGCGAGACCGACCCACCTTGCTCCGTGGCCTGATATGCCTTGGCTTGCGGCACATCCACGATGCGCTCGAGGTGCGTCGACGGGTCGTCGTGAACCGTGCAAGAGGCCTGAAAGGTGCGTGCACCGTAGACCCTCTCGACGTCGGGGCGCATGGCTTCTGCCAACTGCTCCGACGTCTTGTCCCAATCCTCACGCACGACCGAGATCAGAGCCCCGGATGCTCGCGCGATCTCCTTCACGTGCGCTGGGCCTGCTTGCAAGAAATCAATCCTGATCTCCGTTTCACGGGCGCTCGCGTCCAGCGGCGTGCGCGGCGTAGGCACCAAGTCCTCGGTTCCTGCAGACACGACGAGGGCCCGACGAGCCTGATCTTGATAGGGGAGCACGTTGGGCGACGCGTACGGTGCCACGGGATCGATCCAAACATCCGGGCTTCCTGCGATATGCACGATCACGTGATTGAACAGGCCAAACCCCGCCAGATCTGGATACACGTCGATGTCCAGGCCCGCCCGCAGCAACGCCAGGTTGGCCTCGAAACCGGCAGCGCGTAAGAGCCCTACCAGCAGCGTGCTCTGATCCTTGCAATCACCGTAGAGCCGGCTGAGCACCTCGGCTGGCGGAGCGGGATAGTACGCGCGCTGTCCGAACTCGAGCCCGAGATAGCGGACCTTGCTGCGAACGAATGCGAGAATCTTGCGCAGCTTGGTCGCCCGATCGTCTCCGTCGGCGACGATCCGTTCGAGCACTTTGCCTGCATCGAAACTCGATAGCGTCGTCTCGACATCCTTGGCGTAGCTGCGCGCCACCGCCTGCCAACTATCGGCGGTGCTGACGTCGACGAGTGGGACCACGCGAACTCGCGGGTCGAGGGGCGGCTGCTCGTGATCCACCAGGGAGTAGACTACCCGCTGCGAGTCCGCGTGCTTTTCGAGCTTGGGCGGAGGTACGCCGCCACGGGTTCGACTGTGCACTTTGACTTGCTCGGGAAATTCCAGAATCAAGCGCTGGAGGGCCGCGAAGCGCCAGTGCCCAAAGATCACGCGGTACAGATTCCCGACGTCGAAGCGCGGGGCCTCCTCTTCCACCACGATCAATTGCTCCACGACCGCGCCAGGCTGCAGACCCGGAAGCGGAGCAGCAAGCACCCGGTTGTCGCTGAAGATTCGCGGCTCGCTGCTAGGGACGGCCGACTCTACCAGCCTCGCCGGGTCGAGCTCGATTGCCTTGCCGCCGGGCGTAACGACCCGCGCGCGGATGGTGGGTCGATGCTCGATCCACGGCGAGTATTGCGCAGAAACCGTGCTCCACTCGTGGCTCGTCAGCGCTCTCGAGTTGTTGACACGGAAGATCGCGTGGTGTTCCCGAATCAGGCGCTTGCGGCGATCGAAGCGTAGCCTGGTCTGCTCACATAGTACGACGGCATCGAGCCCTGGCGGCGCTTGGTCTGCGTTGAGCTCCAGTAGCTCGCGCGGCGTGAGCGAGAAGGCGGGCTTGATCAGCGCGTCGTAGACCTCTGGCCGCAGCGCCATGACGCGGCCAGCAGACGCCGTCTGCAATAGCCCTACGAGGCAGGACAGATACACGACTGGAACGCAACGCTTCAACGTGCGATGGATGGCGCTGCTCAAGACAAGGCTCCGTCGGAGACGCTCGAGTATGGCACGGTCGCCGCCCAGACGGCGACGTGCACCCGGCCGGCCTACGGGGACTCACCCCAATCGAGGAAACGGCTCCTTGGAGGGGCTTAGAACGCCTCGCGGAACTGGAGGCACGGATAGAACTCGTCGCCGTAAGCCAGGTCCAGGCGGATGTTCACGCGATCGCGCTTGTCCACCGAGAAGCGAATGCCACCGCCGCCCGCCACGTGCAGATCCCGCATGTCGAAATGCTTCACGCTGCTCGCCACACGTCCCACGCTGCCGAAAGCGACCGCGGCCCAGCGCTTGGTGATGGGCAGGCGGTACTCCGCCTCCACGGCGATCAGCAGGCGATCGCGCAGCTGACCTCCATACCAACCGCGAAACAGGCTCGGCCCGCCGAGCTGCGGCAGGCGTTGGAACGGCACCTCTCCCCACACGGATTGGGAGACGAAGCGCAGCGCGAGGACGTGATCGAGCCACAGGCGCTGGTAGTGACGTAGGTCGAGCGCCAAGCGGCGATAGCGAATGTCGCTGCCGAGAATCGGATCGAAGAAGGTGCTCTTGGCTTCCGCGAAGCTTCCCTTGTTCGGCCAGCTCAAGCTGTCGCGACTGTCCCAGGTCAACGTGGGCCCGAGTCCCGAGGCCACGAACTCGCGCTCGCCGCGGTCGTGCACTTCCTTGAGCTTGTCGCCGTTGCCGTCGCGCATGCTGCTCCACAGGCCCGCGTAGTTCACGCCCACGAAAAGCGAGCGCATGCCATGCCCCTCGTTGAAGGGTCGCAGCTTGAAATCGATGTCGCCGCGGAAGTAGCGGTCGGTGAAGGGGCTATAGTCGTCGCGCTTGTTGTCGTTGCCGATGCCGAAGAAGCGACTCGGATAGCGCGCCCCCGCCAGGTCTGCTCGAAGCACGTAGTCGTCGTTACCAAAGCGCAGGTCCGGAGTGATTTGCCCCATGATCTGCTTGTTGAGCGTGTACACCGCCCCCATGGCGATGGTGCTCGGCCGACGTCCCCCGGCGGCTCCGGGCAGATCGAACTGCAGCAACGTGCCGGCGCCCAATCCGAGGCTCGTCTCGTTCGAGTAGTAGACGATGGGTAGGACCTTGAAGTAGTCCCAGACCCTCTTGCGGGGCGGCAAGATGCCGGCGGTGACGGGCTCCACCTGGACCGCAACGGGCGGACTCGAAACGCTATCGGTCTCGGCTGGCGGCACCGCAGCCACGGCCGGTGGCCTGTTTTCGCTGTCGTCCTGTAACGCTGGGTCGACTGGCGGCGTCTGAGTGACAGCAGCTCCCTCCTGAAGACGCTCCTCGGCACGCGCACAGGGACGCGAAAGCCATACGCTCGCGCAGAGCGCGGCGCACACGAGGATCCACGAGAGCATCGAGAGCGGCGTCGATGGTACATCGCACTCGGCACCGAACGACTGCCCTGTTCTGTGGGTTCTAAGCGCTTTTTTGGAACTTTGTGTCTCAATATTTCGTATGCGAAGTGAGCACGCGTCTGGTGATCCCCCCGACTGCCCGCGAATCGCGGGATGTGCCGGCCTTTTCGCGTGGGTTCAGGTGCGTGGTCATGGCGTCGTGTACAAAGTGAGCGCAGTCCGCTAAGGATGGTGTTCCGCGTTCGCCTCAGCCGGAACGCCCCATTCTGCGAGGAGTCTTTTCGCATGCCCGTGACCCTGGATGAGCCCCTTCGCCTGCCCTGCGGCGTGCAGCTGCCAAACCGTCTGCTCAAATCGGCCATGAGCGAAGGCCTGGCGACATTCGACAATCGCGTCACGCCCGAACTCATCACCCTCTACGGTCGTTGGGCCGAGGGCGGGGTTGGGTTGTGCGTCACCGGCAACGTGATGATCGATCGGCGCGCACTGGGTGAGCCCGGCAACGTGGCCCTCGAAGACGACCGCGATCTCGACACCTTCCAAGCCTGGGCCCTCGCCGGTACCGGTCACGACACGGCCTGCTGGATGCAGCTCAACCACCCGGGGAAGCAGGTACCCCGTGGCCTCAACAGCGAGTCCGTATCGCCCAGCGCGGTCCCCTTCCGCGCCGACATGGCGCGTTTCTTCGCCACACCGCGCGCCCTGAAAGAGGCGGAAATCGAAGAGCTCATCGCGCGCTTCGGCGTCAGCGCCCGGCTCGCCAAGCGCGCCGGCTTCAGCGGCGTCCAAATCCACGGGGCACACGGCTATCTCGTGAGCCAGTTCCTCTCGCCCCACCACAATCAGCGCGACGACGCCTGGGGCGGCTCACCCGAGAACCGGCGGCGCTTCGTGCTGGCCGTCTACGACAGTATCCGAGCGGCGGTGGGCACCAGCTTCCCGGTCAGCATCAAGCTCAACTCCGCGGACTTCCAACAAGGTGGCCTGTCCGAGGACGAGTCACTCGACGTGGTGAAGTGCCTCGCCGAGCGCGGCATCGATCTCGTGGAGATCTCGGGCGGCACCTACGAAGCGCCGGTCATGGCCAAGGGCGCCCCCATTCGCGAGAGCACCCGCAAGCGGGAGGCCTACTTCCTCGACTTCGCCGCCAAGGCGCGCGGCCGCGTGGCGGTGCCGCTCGCGGTGACCGGAGGCTTTCGCACCTTCGAGGGCATCAGCAACGCTCTTGGCTCGGGTGCGCTCGATGTGGTCGGCCTGGCCCGCGCGCTCGCCCTCGACCCTGACTTCCCCAAGAAATTGTTGGCGAGTCCCGAGACGGTCTCGAGCGTGCGTCCCATCCGCACGGGGGTGGGGTTGATCGATCGCACCGGCATGATGGAGGTCTCGTTTTACAGTCGACAACTCCGGCGCATGGGTCGCGGTAAGGAGCCCAAGCCGCACGAGAATCCGAAGCTCGCACTGGCTAGCATCCTCGCCACGCAGGGCATCGGCGCCTTGTTCACTCGCCTGCGCGCGCGCCCAGCGCCAGCGCCCGAGCCGGAGCAGCCCGAAGCCGCGCGTGTGTGAGCAAGTGCGCCTCCGGGAATTTGGGGCTGCCCCATGGTCTCGGCGGCTGCTCGTAGCGCTGCGCGCCATGCCACCAATTGGCAAGCAGGCTCGCGTTTTCGCGTGTTGTGCGTGTGATCCGTGGCATCGCCCGAGCGAACTGTGATTTGATCGAGTGATGCACCTCGGCGAGTTTCTCGATGGGGTCCTCTGGTCCAAGGTCGCAGTCGCCATCTTCTGTGGCGGCATCGTGGGAGTGGAACGCCAGCTGCGCGGCAAGCCCGCCGGCATGCGCACCAGCAGCCTGATCTGCCTCGGCACCATGATGTTCGTGCATCTCGGCCACGAGCTCACCGGCGGCAGTAGCGGCGCCGACCCTACGCGCGTGCTCGGTCAGGTGGTTTCGGGCATCGGCTTCTTGGGTGCCGGCGTGATCATGACGCGCAACGGCCTGCTGACGGGTGTCACTTCGGCTGCGGTGGTCTGGGTGCTGGCCGCGGTGGGCGCCGCGGTCGGAGCCGGAAAGTTCGCGGAGGCGATCACGATGTCGGTGACCACCGTGAGTATTCTGGTGGGCGTGGAGCGACTGGAGCGCGCCTTCGCTGCGCTACGCCGCGGAGTGCATGCCGAGCCTCCCAAGCTGCACGACGAGACCGTGCTCGAAGACATGGAGACCGTGCAGCGGCCGCGCAATCCCCGTCATGGGAGCGTCAGCGGCGGCATCGACCTGCGCGGTTCGCGCGAACAAAAGGTGCGCTGAGTTCCGGGTCGCGCTCGCGATCACACCGCGCGCGCCCGATGGCCACGCGCACGCACGCACGCGAGTGCCACCGAGTTCAGCTTGATCACGCGGAAGTCTCCCACGGGCGTACCGGTGCCCGCGTTCACGGTGAAGCCGAGAGCGACCTGGTCGTCGGGACTCGCCCAGGCGCCGCTGCCGCCGTAGCCGAAGTGTCCGAAGGCCCCCTTCACCACGCCCGTGCGGGTGGCCACCGCGTGGTACCCGAGCCTCCAGCCCATGGGCAACACCAGCACACCGTCGGGACCGCGACGATACACGCGCGTGGCCTCGAGCAGCGTGCGCTCGGATAACAGACGCGTGCCGTCGAGCTTGCCACCGCCCGCGAGCGCCGCGTAGAAGCGCGCCAGGTCGCGTGCGCTGAACAGGCCGTTCACCGCGGGGATGCAGGCACTGAGCACGCGCGGCGCCGAGAAGTCCCAGCGACCGATGCCACGCGGTGAGAAGGCACCCTGGAAGCGCTCGAGGCTCATCGGCACGCCGAAGAGGCGCAGGACGCGCTGCATGGCCGCCAGCTGCTTTTGACGGCCGCTCGGCGCACGCTTGGCCGTGGTCTCCGCCTTGGGCTTGTGCGGAGCAGACAGCTCACGCTTGGGAAAGATGAGGCGCGCCGCGCGCGCGATGGCCTGATCCGGGGCGCCCACGAAGAAGTCTCGCAGTCCGAGCGGGGCCGCAATTTCCTCCGCCACGAACTCCGAAAACGGACGCCCACCCACGCGACGCACGACCTCGCCCACCAGATGTCCGTAGGTGAGCGCGTGATAGGCGTGATAGCGCCCTGGTTGGTGCGCGGCGGGCGCCTGGGCCAGCGCAGCACACGTCCGATCCCAGTCCAGCAAGTCATCCGCGTGGGCGATCAAGCTGCGCGCGTCGTAGAGACCCGCGGAGTGCGTAAGCACCTGACGCAGCGTGATCTTGTCCTTGCCGCGCTGTCCGAACTCGGGCCAGTAGCGGGCCACAGGATCGTCGTAGTGAACGAGGCCGCGATCGGCGAGCATGTGCAGCGCCGTGGAAGCCACGCCCTTGGTGGTGGAGAAGGAGACGCTGGGCGTGTGCTCCTCCCATGGGTTCCCAGCGCTATCGCGTGGTCCGCCCCACATGTCGAAGACGGGCTTCCCCGCGTGATAGACGCAGAGCGCACCGCCACCGAACGGGGCGTGGGAGAGCACCTCTTCGAGGGCACGGGCCAGGGGCTCGAAACCGGGTTCGTGACGACCGAACAGCATGCGCCACCGTAGCGACCCGGGGCCCCGGCGTAAAGCCCCTACAAGAGCGCATAAACTGGGTAGTCCCTGCTGAACAAAAAACCGAAATTACGCTAGGATTGGGCACGCCGTGGCCCGCCGAAAGCGACTCGAGTTACCTGAGCGCCGAGAACAATTGCTGAACCTCGCGGTGGCGGCGTTCTCCTCGAAAAGCTACGACGAAGTCTCCATCGACGATCTGGCCCAGAGCGCGGGTGTCTCCAAGGGTCTGCTGTACCACTACTTCCCCAGCAAGCGGGAGCTCTACGTGGCTACCGTGCGGGCGGCAGCCGACCAGCTCATCGAGCGCGTGCTGCCCGACCCCAGCCTCTCCCTGCGCGACCAGATCACGCGCGGCCTCGACGGCTACCTGAGTTTCGTGGAGCAGAACGCGGCGGCCT
Source organism: Myxococcales bacterium (assembly GCA_047601445.1). Classification (GTDB taxonomy): domain Bacteria; phylum Myxococcota_A; class Polyangia; order Polyangiales; family DASUME01; genus DASUME01. The sequence continues at coordinate 4,879,679 of JASGJH010000001.1, forward strand.
ACACCTCGTTGATCCAGAGCGGCATCGGCCACGACGACGAAGTGCTCAACATCATGGACAGCACGCGCATGCGCTTCGTGGGCATCATGCTCGAGCGCGGCGGGCAGACCATGCTGAACCCCGCCCAGCAGACCCTGCTGCGGGGCTGGGTGGGCATGGTGGAAGCGGCCAGCCTGGACTGGATCAAGCGCCGCTCGATGACGCGCGAGGAGCTCAGCAAGTTCTTGCTGAAGAGCCTCTTTTACACGCTGCAGCTCGGCATTCCCAAGCGCACTGAGTAGCTCCCAAGGCGCGGGTCCTTGCCCGCGCCGCGTTGCTCAGGGCGCCGGGCAGGCCACGGCGCAGCCCTTCTCGTCGGAGCCGTCCTTGCAGCCGAATAGGGAGCTCTTCGCCCCCTCCACGCTGGTGCCGTCACAGCGATACTTGGCGGAGATCTTGTCCCCGTCGTCGCAGGTGAACTTCTCGCAGTTGAGCTCGTCGTCGCCCCCCGGACACTTGGCGTCCGAGGCCAACACTCCGTCGTCGCACACGGCAGTGTGACGAATGCGCGTGACGCCGTCGGCGCACAAGAAGCCGTCGGCGGGGTGGGTGTTGCAGGCCTTGGTGCAGTTGCTGAACGCGTTGACGACGCCACCGCAGAAAGCGTTCTTGAGGTTGGAGCAGCTGGCGCTGGTAATGCACGAGCCGACGCAGCGGTCGTAGTTGTCCTCGACCTTGCCCGCGTTGAACGGGCCGGCTCCGACCACCACCTCACACTTGCGCAACTTGGCCTCGACCGCGAGCGCCAGCCGATCGTCCGCGCTGATCACCGAGCCATCGGGACCTGCGTCCTGGCCGGCGTCGGGCAGTCCTTCGAACGGGTCCACGATGATCTCGGCATCGGCCCCGGCGTCCATGTTCTGCTGGTCACCATCGCCGCCCCCATCGGAGCCGGTCTGGTCGTCGCCGTCCCCCTCGGTCCCGCCGTCGAGGTTGCCATTCGCGTCGCCGTCGCCCTGATCGCCATCGCCGTGGCCCGAGGTGTCCTTGTTGGGCTTGGAGTCGTCGCCGCCGCAGGCGCTGACCAGGAGGGAGAGGGCCAACATCGCCATCAAACGGGAGTTGCTGCGCACGAGATACCTGCGGGGCAACGCCTCGGACGGACCGAGGCGAGCGGAGAGGGGGGTACAACCGGATCCGCCACACGCGGCTCCAGGGCCGCGAAGGCGTACCACTTGGTGAGTGGGGTGAGGGACCGCGATTTATGACCTGAGAGGCCACCCGCTCGACCCGAGTGCACAAAGCGTGAGCCGAAGCACCGCGCTTACGGCCCCGGACGCGTCCTGACACGCCTGCTCACACGGCCAGCGGTGAGCGAGCCAACGGACCCCTCCGCCATTCGCGCGGACCGAGCGCCCCTTCGCGGAGCGCCAGGGGCCGGCAAGCTCAGCCAGGCAATCGATCGAGACGCCGCGTGCTCGGGATTTCCAGCACGAAGTCGGCTCCGAACGCCAGCGCCGGGGTGAAGGCACCCGACAGCTTGAGGTCCAGCACCTTCTCGGCGATGCGCACGCCGGCCACCGCCGTGAAGTCGTAGCCCTCGAGCGTCTCCAGCCAGGCTTCCGCGACCTGTCCCCGGGGGTTCTCCGCGCGCGCCCAGACGTAGGAACGACCGCGCTCGCGTGCCTGCTGATTCGGCCCCTGCACCTTCTGTTCGATGGCCTGCATCACGCGCTGCTTGACCGGCTCCGCGCCGAGCACGCTGCGCGTCAGCGGCGAGGCCAGATCCTGCAACCACCAGGTGCTCGACATCAGCTTCGCCATGTTGGCCGGGAAGGCCATGTAGGTGGTGATATCGGGCACGCCCGTGGTGCGATACGCGGTCACAAGGTCGCCCCACGGAATCGGCATCACGCTGCGCTCGCGATCGCTGAAGCGGACCTTGCGCACGCCCTTGCCCATCGGGTGCGCCACCAGCGCGCCGTTTCTGCGCAGCAGTCCGCCGCGCAGCATGCCTTCGAAGCTCGACTTGGTGGTGCCGGGACTCGGTCTGCCGATGGCGGCGATGGCGATCTCCAGCTTGCTGGCGCCCTCGACGCGCCCCACCACATGCGCCGCCAAGCAGTCGGTGGGCACCACGTCGAAGCCCACGCCCGACATCAGCAGCACGCCGCGCGCCTTCGCCTCGGCATCCTGCGCCAACGTGTGCTCGAAGACCGGGATCTCACCGGTGATGTCCAAGTAGTGCGCGCCCACCCCGAGGCAGCCGCGAATCATGGCAGCGCTGGTGTCCACGAAGGGTCCCGCCGCGTGCAGCACGAGGCGCATCCCTTCGAGTCCTCGCCGCACCGCGGCCGCATCGTTCAAGTCGAACGCCGCCCAGGGCAATCCCAGGCGTTGCGCGAGGGGCTTGAGCTTGTGCTCCGAACGCCCGGCGAGCACTGGCCGATGGCCGCGCTTGATCGCTTCTTCTGCCAACAGCTCACCGGTGTAGCCGTTGGCCCCGTAGATCATGAAGGCCACGTGTGCTCGCTTTCTGTCAGGAACGCAGCTCGCGCTTCAGGATCTTGCCCGTGGCCGTCTTGGGCAACGACTCGCGGAACTCCACCTGGCGCGGGTACTTGTAGGCCGCAAGCTTCTCCTTGCAGTAGGCGATGATTTCCTCTGCGGTGGCCTTGTGACCCGGCTTGAGGGCCAGCACGGCCTTTACCTCTTCACCGTGACTCTCGTGCTTGACGCCGATGACGGCAGCCTCGAGCACGGCGGGGTGCGCGTAGAGGAGCTCTTCGATCTCACGCGGGTACACGTTGAAGCCGCCGCGGATGATCATGTCCTTCTTGCGATCGACGATGAAGTAGTAGCCATCCGCATCGCGGTGCGCGACGTCTCCGGTCGAGAACCAGCCCTCCTTGAGCACCTCTGCGGTGGCCTCGGGGCGCTTGTAGTAGCCCTTCATCACGTTGGGGCCCTTGATGCAGATCTCGCCGGGCACCATGGGCTCGGTGATGGTGGCGCCCTGTTCGTCGATTAGCTTGAACTCCACGTAGCCGATCGGAACGCCGATGCTGCCGGCCTTCTTGGGCCGCCCCAGCAGGTTGAAGCTCGCCACCGGAGAGGTCTCGCTCAGGCCGTACCCCTCGAGCACGTTCACGTTGTACTTCTGATCGAAGGCCTTCATGACCTCCACCGGCATCGCGGAGCCGCCGGAGAGGCAGTACTGCAAGCTCGTCAGGTCGTACTGCGAGGCCTCCGGGTAGTTCAGCAGCGCGAAGTACATCGTGGGCACGCCGGCAAACAGCGTGACCTTGTACTTGTGCATGAGCTCGAAGGCTTGCTTGGGCTCGAAGCGCGGCAAGAGCACGAGCGTGCCACCCACCCGCAGCGTGGCGTTGTGCACGCAAGTCTGACCGAAACTGTGGAACAGCGGCAGCACCGCGAGGGCGACCGAGGTGTCCGTGGCGGGCGAGAGCGTCGTGGAGGCGTACTCGGCGTTGTAGAAGAGGTTGAAGTGAGAGAGCTCGGCGCCCTTGGGTCGCCCCGTGGTGCCGGACGTGTAGAGGATGACCGCGGTCTCGTCGGGGGCGGTGTCGGCGAGCTCCGTGCGCGGAGTGCCCGCCGCGATCAGGGCCGTCATGTTGTGCGCTCCCTCGGGCGCACTGATGTCCGTGGGGTTGGCCTTGACCACGATCAAGTGCTTGCAGGTGTCCACGCGCGCAAAGCCCGCCATGCCTGCTTCGAGGAAGCCCTCCCACACCACGAGCGCCACGGCGTCCGAGTCCTCGAGATGGTAGGCCACCTCGTCTCCCGTGAGCAGCACGTTGAGCGGCACCACAGGCGCGCCGATGTAGTGAGCCGCGAAGTAGGCCACGGTGAACTGCGGCACGTTGGGCAGCATCAGCGCCACGTGCTGACCGCGCTTGATCCCGAGCTTCTCGAGCGAGCCGGCGAACTTCTGCACGTAGGCGTGGACGAGCTCGTACGGGAGCACCGTGTCCGCGACGATCAACGCCGGCTTCTTGGGAAACTTCTTGGCGCTTTCGCGCAGGAACGAGGCCAAATTCAGCGACATGGTGAGTTCCCCTGGAGTGAGATTCAGACAGCTTTTTCGCGACGACGCATTTGCTGGCGGGTCGCAGCACCCGCCAAGTCCACCATCAACGACGGCACGGCGCGCTTGGCCACTGCCATCAGCTTGGAATCGGCGCCCACGTAGACACGTCGCTTGTTGCGCTCGACGCCATCGAGGATGACGTTGGCAGCCTGGGCGGCCGAGGTGCGCGCGATGCGATCGAACATCTTGGCGTCGCCCTTGCTCGCCCCGCGCGAGTTGCGCACGATGTTCGTCTTGATGCCGCCGGGGTGCACGCAGGTGGTGCGGATGGCGCTGCCCTCGAGCTCCTGCATCAGCGTCTCCGACAGTCCGAGCACGCCGTACTTGGAGATGTTGTAGGGCCCGTTCAAGGCGAACGGCACCATCGCGTTGATGCTCGAGATATTCACGATGTGACCCGCGCCGCGCTGGCGGAACAGGGGCAAGAACGACTTCACGCCGTAGATCACGCCCCACAAGTTCACGTTGATCACGAACTCGAAGTCCTCGTAGGAGATCTCCTCCAGACTCGCGCGGGCCGTCACACCCGCGTTGTTGATGATGCCGTCGGCACCACCGTGCTGGCTCGACACCTCCTGCGCGTAGCGCTCCACCGAGGCGCGATCGCTCACATCGACCACGTGACTCGAGCGCTGCCCGGGGCCGCGCAGCATGCCGAGCGTCTCGGCGAGTCCAGCCTGGTCCACGTCGGAGAGGGCCACGTGGGCGCCGCGCTTGGCGAGTTCGACGGCGAGCGCGCGACCGATGCCCGAGGCAGCTCCCGTGACCGCGAACACCTTGCCAGCCAAACGAGTCATGCGCTCTCTCTTGTCTTGGGACGGTTCGCGAGGGTCGCGAGGAAGTTGCGGGTCATGTCGGCCACTCCGATCAGCGCGGCCTCACAGGCGGGGCTCAGTCCGGTCATGTTGATGAAACCGTGAATGAGGTCCGGGACACGGTGCAGGCGCGTGGTCACGCCGGCTTTTCGAAGCGCACTTTCGTACGCCTCCCCCTCGTCGCGCAAGGGGTCAAAGCCCGCCGTGACCACGAAGGCCGGGCTCAGGCCGCTCAGGTCCGGGGCGAAGATGGGCCCGAGGCGAGGATCCCGCGGGTTCGACCCGGGAGCGTAGGTCTTGTACGTGTAGTCGATGTCGCGCCGGCTGAGGAAAAAGCCCTCCGCGAACAGCTCGAGCGAGCGATAGGGATTGACGCGGTCGACCGCCGGATAGAGCAGCAACTGCAGCACGGGCAAGGGCTTCTGGTTTTGCTTGGCGAGCTGGCTGACCACGGCGGCCAGGTTGCCGCCCGCGCTGTCTCCGCCCACGAGGATCTGCGCGGGGTCCGCGCCCAGCGCGGCCGCGTTCTCGAGCGCCCAGAGGTAACCTGCGTAGGCATCCTCGAGCCCCGCCGGGAACGGGTGCTCCGGGGCCAAGCGGTACTCCACCGAGAGCACGTGCACGCCCGCGTACTTCGCGAGGTAGCGACAGGGCTGATCGTGGGTGTCGAGGTCCCCGAACAAGAAGCCGCCGCCGTGGAAGAACACCAGCAGCGGTCGCACGCCGAGTTCGCTGGACACGTAGTGCCGCACGCGCATCGGCCCCGCAGCGCCGGGAATCTCGAACGTGCGCACGGGCCCCACCTGGAGCTTGGGACCGGCGGAAAGGCGCGACTCACGGCGCATCATCGCGCGCGCGTGCTTTACGGACACCTCGTGCCAGGCCTTGCCACCGGTGACCGGCCGCAAGGCAAGCATGAGCTGGAGGTCCGGGGATAGCGCGAGTCCGTCCACCAACCGGGTGTGGGCGGGCAACACCCGCTGCGAATAGGGAGAGAGGCGCGAGAGCAGTCCGCGCGCGCCCTCGAATTGCAGGCGCTCCGCCAGCGTGCGCTCAGCCATGGTTCGCTCGCTTGGCCGGGCTCACACCTCGCGTGACGCGCGAGACCAACGGCAACACCCGACCCAGGCCGGAGCTACGCCCCTCCCGCGGTGCGCGCTTGGAGTCGCGCCGACGCGACAGGACGTACTCCTCGGGCCGGAAGCGAGCCTGCTGCATGAACGAGAAGGTGAAGCTCGGCCAGAGCGTCGAGTTGCGTCCGGTCTGATCGAGGTACCAGCTCTGGCAACCTCCGGAGGTCCAGACCGTCCCCTTCATGTCGCGGTCCACTGCATCCACGAACTTCTGCTGCGCTTCGGGACGCACTTCCACCAGCTCCTGATGGTTTTGCTTCATGTGCTGGACGGCCTCGATGATCAGCCGCAGTTGCGCTTCGATCATCAGCACCACCGAGGTGTGACCGAGACCCGTGTTGGGGCCCAGCACCACGAACAGATTCGGGAACCCCTTCACCGTGGTGCCCAGGTGCGCCTGAGGACTGCCCTGCCAGGTCTCGTTCAAGGAGCGTCCGTCGCGGCCGTAGACGGTGCTGGCAAAGGGCATCTCGGTGACCTGGAAACCCGTGCCGTAGATGATGGCGTCCACCGGATGCTCGATGCCGTCGGCCGTGACCACCGAGTGCTCGCGAACCTCGACGATGCCGTCGGTGACGACCTCGACGTTGGGGTTGGTGAGCGAGCGCAGGTAGTCGCGCGAGATGAGGATGCGCTTGCAGCCGATGCGGAAGTCGGGCGTGAGCTTCTTGCGCAGCACCGGGTCGGGCACGGAGCGCTCCAGGTAGCTGAGGGCGAACTTCTCGAGCCAGCCGAAGACCTTCGGGTTACGCAGCCCGAGCACGAAGGCCTCGCGACGCGCGTAGATGGCCTTGCGCATGGCTTGCTGCGCCGCCGGGAACTTGCGGAAGAGCTCCTTCTCGGTCTCGGTCACGGCGCGGTCGAGGCGCGGCAGGACCCAGGCGGGAGTGCGCTGGAACAGGGTGAGCTTCGCGACCTGCTTCTGAATCTCGGGCACGAACTGAATCGCCGAAGCTCCCGTGCCGATGACGGCCACGCGCTTGCCCTTGAGGTCGTAGGAGTGGTCCCAGCGCGCCGAGTGGAACTGCTTGCCCTGGAAGGTCTCGAGCCCCTTGAGCTTGGGGATGGAAGGCTCACAAAGCGCGCCCATGCCGCTGATGAGGATGTCTGCGGTGTACTCGCCGTGCGAGGTCTGCACGCGCCAGACTTGGTCCTTGTCGTCCCAGCGCGAGCTGTGAATCTCGTGGCCGAAGCGGATGTGCGGGAGGATGCCGTAGTCGTGGGCGCACTTGCGGAGGTAGGCGTAGATCTCCGGCTGCGGCGAGAACAGACGCGACCACTCGGGGTTGGGGGCGAACGAGAAGGAGTACAGATGGGACTCCACGTCGCACGCGCAGCCCGGATAGGAGTTGTCGCGCCAGGTGCCGCCGACGTCGGCCGCGCGCTCGAGGATCATGAAGTCGTCGATGCCGGCTTGCTTGAGCAGAATGGCGGCGCCGAGTCCGGCGAAACCGGTGCCGGCGATCCCGATGTGCACGTGCCTGGTCGCGTCGTAGGTCACTGGAGAACTCCTTGGGCTGCCAGGCGTTCGCGGTGCGGTACGGCCTGGTACCAACGCATCATGGTACCAACTCGTACCAAGATCAAGAGCCTTCTGCACACATCGACGCCTATGGAATTTTAGTAAATAATTTCATGAATTTGACACAATCAGACAATGATCGTTGTCAGAAATGTCAGGGTTGACTTGAGGCGATTGACGTGCAGTATGGTACGTAGAAGTACCTGATGGCCGCTCCTAGCTCCACGCGCCCACCGAGCGCTCCGATCGTTCCGTTGGTCGACCCGACCGCGGAGCAGGATCATCGCACTCGCCTGATCCACGCGATGGTCGCCGCGGCCACCGAGCGCGGCTACGCCGACGCCACCATCGCCGACGTGGTCCGCCATGCCCACGTCTCCAAGCGCACGTTCTACGAGCACTTTCCGGACAAAGAGTCGTGCTTCCTCGCCGCCTACCTCGCCGTGGCCGCCGAGCTGCTCGCGCGGATCGCCACCGCATCGGCGCAGGAGACCGGGATCGAAGAGCGCATCGTGGCCGCCGCCAGGGCCTACTTCGCGGCCCTCGAGGAGCGTCCGCAACTCACGCGCACGTTCCTCTCGGACATTCACGCGGCGGGCCCCAAGGCGTTGGAACTGCGTCGGCGTATTCATCAGCAATTCGCGGACACGCTGCGCCACTTGGTGGACGCCGAGCGCGTGCACCTGCCGGGTGTGCGGCCGCTCTCGCGTGAGATGGCCACCGCCATCGTCGGCGGCATCAACGAGCTGATCCTGCTGGCCTTCGACGAAGGCCGCGGTGAGCGCCTGCATGAGGTGGCGGACGCCGCCATTCAGCTGGTCTTCGCGGTGCTCAAGACCTTGCCCGAAGACGCGAATCCGCGGCTGCCCATCCCGAGGTAGTCGACCAGCGGCGAGCGGTTGGCCGGCGAGCGGTTGGCCGGCGAGCGGATGGCTGCTCGCGGATGGCCGATGGCGGCAAGGCTCTAAAGAACGTTCAACAAGCGCTTGGAGATTTCGAAGCGGCCCGCGGAACGCGCCGCGCGGGACGATTCGGATGACGTCGCGTGCACTTCCACCACGATTTTGCCGGGCTCGCTTCCAGCTTCCACGAACTTCACCAGCAGCCCTTCGGGCAGGCGCGCGCCGTCTGCGCCGTCTGTGCTGCTCGACACGGCCTCGCCGTCTTGCACCACCACATCGTCCTTGAGCTTGGCCCAGCGGAACGAGCGGGCCTGGCTGAGCGGCAGCCGAAGCTCCTCCACCGCAATGGTCCGTGCGTCCGAGAGCTCGTCGAGGTGAGTCACCTCCCCTACCTTGTTCGCGCGCCCGGAGTCCACCACGTAGAAGCTCAGTAGAAAGCGCTCGCCCTGCTTGCGGATCAGCGCCAACCCGCCGTCCGCCGAGCGTGCGTAGAACGGCGGCAAGAGCTCGCCTGACTCCCGCGCTAGGTCGTATTTCCCCAGCAGTTCTGCTTCGCTGGCGATGCTCAGAACCGAGTCGGATGCGTGTTTGGCCATCTGGCACTGCTCCTAGGGTCGGCCCAGCTCGCGGGGAAAGCCCCGAGACAAAGAGCCTCTTCTGCTCCGTTAACATCGCTGGGCGCGAGGGATTCCTTCCCTCGCACGCTCACGCACGAGAAATCGGCGTCAGCTGCCGCCGAGGAGCTGCGCCGCGAGCTGGGCCACGTCCTCGGGCAGCTCCTTGTTCTGCGTGAGCGGTTCGAGCAGGGGTTTGAGCTCCGCCTGAGGCAAGCCGAGGTTACCGAGCTGCCCGAGCGCCTCGCGAAGCGACATGCTGTCAGCGCTGCGCACCGCGCTGATGAGGATTTGCTTGCTCGACTCGGGGGGCAACATGCCGACGATCTGCACGGCTGCGAGTCGAGCCTGGGAATTGTTGCCCTGCGCGAGCGCTTCGGCGATGGGGCGGGCACGGTTCGGGTCCGCGTTGGCCAGCACCTGCAGCGCCTGGCCCGAGACATCGTTGCCCGCGCGAGCCATCTCCTCGATACGCGAAAGCGCCTTCGGCGAAGCCAGGTTCGAGAGGGCGTAAGTGGCCTGGATGGCGACGTTGGCATCGCTGTCGCGGGTGGCGTCGAGTAGCACAGCCTCGGTGTCCGAATGACCTCCCTCGAGGAAGGCCCCCACCGCATGGGCGCGTACTTCGGGGCTCTCGTCTTTCAGGGCGCGCTGCAGGTACTCGTGCGCGCTGGGATCACCGCTCTGAACCAGGGCACCGAGAGCACTGGCGCGCTGCGTGGGAGTGCCACCGCTCCTTGCGAGCTCCTGCAGGACCGCGATGTTTTCGGGGTCCTTCCGCTGACCGAGCCAGTTGAGCGCCTGCTGCGAGAGCTGCGGATCGGAACCGCGCGCGGCCACCAGCAACGCAGCCTGGGCCTCGGGGGAGTCGTCGCCACCGATGAGCTCGATGAGCTGCTGGCCACGCGCGCCCGGGCCCGCCTTGAGCTGAGCCAGCGCCATGCGTCGCGCCACGTCCATCCCGCCGGGCATGCCGGAGAGCACCTGCAGGGCCGCCTGGCCAGCTTGGTTGGAGCCGGAAGCGAGCTCCTCGATGGTCCTGCGCGCAGTGTCACCGCCGATGCGCCCTAACGCGTGCACGACGTTCCAAGTGAACGGGCCTCCACGCTTAGCCAGCTCGGCCAACGCGGGCACCGCGGAGTCGATGCCGTGGTTGCCGAAGTATTCGACCGCCATGGTCACCTGGTTGGTGTTCGCGCTGCCGAGCGCGCTGGTCATGAGCGCGGTGATGGCGGGAGTCTCGCGCTGCGCCAGGGCCTGCAGCGCGGACATGGCGACCTGGGGACCGTAGTCTCCTTGAGCAGCTTCGAGCAAAACTTCGGAGGCGTCTTCGCTGTCGCTCCGCGCAAGGGACTGACAAGCGACGGCCGCCAAGCTCGGGTCGTCGCGAACGACCCCGATCAGGACGGCCTCGGCGCGCGCTCCCCCCAGCTCTCCCAGCGCGTTGATCGCCACGTACTGCAGCCTGCGAGGCCCGCTCTGCACGTAGCCCGACAAGAGACTCACCGCGCGCGGATCGTGAGTGGAGCCCAGAATGTTCAGCAATTGATCGCGCAAGTTGGGGTTGGCGTTCTCGATGCCTTCCATGATGAGCGCGAAGGCCCTGGCGTCGCCCTCTACGGCCAGCGCGCGCAGCGCCGCGATGCGTATGTGCTCCGGTCCCGAACGAGCGGCGTCGATGACGGCGTCGCGCGCGCTCGTCGCCTCGAACTGCATGAGCGCGGTGAGGGCAACCTCGGCGATGCCCGAGAAGGAGTCGTCGATCAGCGCCGTAAGCGGCGCGATGGCGTCCTCGGCCTGGGTATCTCCGAGCGCGATGGTGGCGCACATGCGCACGTCGATCATGTGCTCGGGCTCGGCGTAACTCGCGATGTGATCCACGGCCACCGAGTCCACGCTGGGGCTACGCGCCAACCGCTTGAGCGCTGCACAGCGCGACTCGGGGCTGCGCGCGTGATCGACTGCCGCGCTCAAGCGAGCCAAATCAGAGCGCCCGTTTCCCGAGCGCTCCCCGAACCAGGAGGCCGCGGCGTCGCTGCCCACGGCATCGCCGGGTGGGGCGTCCTTGCGCAACACGGCGCTCGCCGACGGCGCCCTCAACATCAGCGTGGCACACGCGCCAAGTGCCCCGAGCGCCACGGTTTTCCAGATCCTCAGCGCGGTACGGTCGTGCATGGCGAGCCTCTCCTCGGGCCGCGCGGGACCCGGTGAGAGTACAGACTGTCGAGCGCGCCGAAAGTTTCACGGCTCACCCGCTTGCGATTTCAAGCGGGGAGGTCACACGACCTCCCCGCCCGGCGCGGCAAAGCCGCGACGACCCACCCACCGCGGGGTTCGCTCCGCTCACGGCGCCGGGGTCCACCCATCACGAGGGTCGCTCCGCTCAGGGGTGTGCCCGGCGACGCCCCCCGCAAGCGCCTCGTACGCTGGCCTCAGCGTTTGGCGATGGAGCACACGAGGCGCACCTCGCGCCGCGTCTTGCGGCGATGCTGGATGGCCACCCCCAGGTCGGCCTCCTCGGAGACACCTCGGGCGCGCATGGCCCCGGGCGCCCCGCCCAACGTCACCATGTACTCCTGAGGCTCGTGCTGCCGCAGCTCTTGCGCGCAGTGCACGCCCAGGAGCGGCACATCGAGGGCCTGCGCGATGGCCTTGCACTTCTCCATGGCGCGCTGCGTCGCGCGCGCCAGCAGGCGTGCTTCGGTGGCTTCGTCGTCCGGATAACGCCAGGTGAGTCGGTCCAGGCTCGCCTGTGTCGCCGCAGCCACCGCCCCCAGCACCCCTGGCAGACGCTCGAGATCCTCCACGCGGACGCGCAGCTGGTAGAACGCCGAGGAGCTCTTGCCCAGGAACCCGCTGCGTACCTCGGCGCGCACCGACTCGAGATCGATGGAGCTCTCCGGGATGCCCAACTGCACCAGCGCCTGCACCAAGCTCGAGACTTCCTTGGCCTTGCTCAGCGCCGCTCGCCCCGTGAAGGTGGAGCTGCCGTGGATGGACACGAACACATCCACCTGATGCGCTGTTAGATCCTCCTCGTAGTCACCGACGACTTCGAGGGTACTCCGCTGAGATTCGTCCATGCTTGCTCCCGCTCACGACGACGCCCTCTCCAAGGTCGCACTGGCGTCGTTCGCTGCCAAGCACACCATGAGCTCGTGGGCCGAGGGGCGCAGCTCGGGGCTGGTCTCGAGGCATTGCTCGATCAAGGACACCACGTCGGGCGCGAGCGAGGGGCACAGCGAGCCGAGAGGCCGCAACGGCGGAATCTCGCGCTGGGACATGCGGACCACCGCCACCGGCTCCGGATAGGGCGCGGTGCGGGTCAAGAGCTCGTAGGCCATCACGCCGAAGCTGAAGATGTCGACCGCGGGGGTGGTGAAGCGCGCGCCGTCGGCCAGCTCGGGGGCCATGTAGCGTGGGGTTCCGATGAGCATGCCGGTCTGGGTGAGGCCCGAAGAAGACGTGCTGGTGAACGACGCCGTGCGCCCGGTTGGGCTGGTGGGACTGGTGTTGCTGGTATTGAGGCTGGTGCTGCCGCTAGTGCTCAGGCTGGTGCTGCCGCTCGCGGCCTTGACCAGCGCGTTCTCCACCTCGGCCACGGTGATCTCGGCGCTCTCGCGCTCGCGGGGCGGCGCGCTGCGTGGGGCCGGCATGCTGCTCTGGTTGCGGCGCGCAGGCTGACGGGTCTGGTCGAGATCGCTGAGCTCGATGGCGTGGGCCTCCGCCCTTAGTTTCTCCGCCAGGTCGAGCGCCCGCGAAGCGCTGCGCGGCGCACTGCTCGCGCTGACCTCGGCGGCGTCGGGTCCGCCCACGCTCGAGACCCCAAAGTCGGTGATCTTCGCGCACGGGTTCTGGGTGTCGGCGTCTCCCACGATCAACACGTTCGCAGGCTTGAGATCGCGGTGCACCACGCCCGAGGCGTGGATGGCGGTGAGTCCTTCCGAAACCTGGCGCAGGATGCTCATGGCCCACGGCACGTCGCCGTAGCGCTGGTCGTGCTCGCGCAGACTGGTGCCCGGCACGAGCTCCATGATCAGGTAAAGGAAGCCGGTGGGGGCCACATCGACGTCCACCAGGGCCACCACGTTGGGGTGCCGCAGGGTGCCCGCGATCTGGGCCTCGCGCGAGAAGCGTGCAAGCTCGGCCATGCCGTCCGGACGCGCCAGCACCTTGAGGGCCAGACGCATGCCATCCACCAAACGCTCCACCTCGTAGACGCGCCCCATGCCGCCCGAGCCGATGGCGCGGATGACGCGGTAGCGCTCGTCCACGAGGGTGCCCTCGCTGAGCTGCAGCGGCTCCGCCAGGGCGCCCGCGGCCAGTCGCGTGAGGGCCTGGGCCAGCTGCTCGGAGCGCGCCGCCATCTGGCGATAGAGCTCCTCGTTCAAGCGGGCCACCTCCTGGTGCTGCTGCTCCAGGAGCCCGATACGCTCGGCGAGCTGATGGGCCAGGTCTTCGGCCTGGCGCACGTAGGACACGTGCTCGGCCCCGAGCACCACCGACTGCAGCGCCGCGATGAACATGATGCCCACGCAGCCGCCCTGGAGTCCGCCCAGGATCTCACCGAAGCCGAGCCACGAGATCATGTCGGGCGCGGAAAGGAGCCCGAGACCCGCCCAGGACAAGAACAGCGCCCCGGCCCGGTACGAGCGCTGAGTGCGCCACAAGCGAGCCGTGAGCCACATCTGGTACAGCACGTTGACCGCCAGCGACAACACGATCGGCGGGCCTGCGAAGCGCGTGAGCGAGAAGCGGCCGGCGCCCGCGAAGGTGACGGCGATCACGCCCACCAGCATCACGTCGATCCAGCGCGGCGGGCGATCCAGCTTGAACTGCGCGTGGGCGAACTGGACGCTGGCCCAGAGCGCGATGGGCAGCCCCAACGCCAAAATGAGCTGCTCGGCCTCTCCGAACAGCAGGAGCGCGCTGCCGTCGAACACCGACGGATACGACGCGCCCGCGAAGGCCTCGAGGGCCAGCCAGCCGTAGGTCGCCTGGCGCCGATCGAGGAAGAACAACAGCGCGTAGAACAGGAACAACACGGAGATGGTGGCCTGCGCCAGCATCGCGGTGCCTTGGTTCCAGATCTGCACCGAGCGCGTCCAGGTGTCACCGCCGCGCGAGACGCTCAGGCGTGGCGACGTGTCGATCCACGCGCTGCGCATCCAGGTGTGCTCGATGCGCAAGGCCAGGTCGATGCCGCTGCCATGGTTCCACTCGGCGGGGATGCGGAAGCGCTGTCCGCCCACCGCGCGATAGGCGTGCTCGTTCTCCACGTCGAGCAGCGCCGCCTCGTGGCTGCCGTCCACGAACAACTGGGAGGCGCCGAGGAACAACGGGAAGGCCAGGACCAGCGCCTTGTCGCGCATCTCCGGCGGCAACTCCACGCGCGTGCGGAGCCAATAGACGCAGTCGTGTTCGGGCAATTCGTTGGCCAGATTGGCAGGCAACTCCACGGTTGCCGGCGCCAGGCCCGACGGAGGTGCAAAGCTCCAGCGCGAGACCGTAATGACGTCCTCGTTGGCGCTGCACCCTACGCAAAACAGCCACAGGCAGCACAAGAGCGCCGGCAGCCACCCGAATCTCATCTAGCTTGATTTTCCAGCGGGAACCTCACCTTCCGCAAGCGACAATGCGCCCAAACACGGGTCATCCGCGGCCTTCCCTGGGGCAAGGAACGGCATGGTCATACAGGTCATACAGAGCCCTTTCGAGTGGGCTCTCAGGCCAATGACAGATCACATGAGGACAACCGGTTGACCGATCGGGTCGGGGCATAGACTTCGAGAGCAGGAGGGCAGTAGAAGCCGAAGTACTCCGAGGTGAGCCCCCCGTGTACATCTTCGAACAAACCCTCTCGATCCGCTTGGTTTGGCCCCTTCTACGCCTGGCCGGCAATGACCCCTGGCTGACCGACCAACTCAGCCAAATGGGCATCGGGCTTCGGGAACTCGGCGACCCCGAGATGCGGGCCCCCCACCGCTCCCTGGTCCGCGTGCTCGAACAGGCCGTGGTCCGCTACGGCGACGCGAGCGTCGGGCTGCGGGCTGGCCGGGACTATCAGGTGGGCGATCTCGACTCCCTCGAGCAGGTGGCCAACACCGCGCCCACCCTGCGGGACGCCATCCAGTGCCTCACCCGGTTCCAGCGGCTGATGCACAGCGCGCTGTCGATGGAGCTCGAGGAGCGGGGCGACGTGGCCATGTGGCGGGTCCGCATCCACGAGCAGCCCCAGGTCGCTGCCGCGAACGACTACGCGCTCTCTCTGGCGGCCACCTTTGCCCGCGCGCATACCGGGATCCCGGAGCCCATCCTCGAGGTGCACGTCGATCACGAGCGCACGCCCTACGCCGAGGAGTACAACCGCACCTTCGGCGGGAGCGCTCGCTTCTCCATGCCGCACAACGCCCTCGTGTTCCGCCGCGGATACCTGGATGCCCCCATGCGCCACGCCAACCCCGCCCTGCACGCGGCCTGCGAGCTCGCCGCGCGCGATCAGCTCCTGCGCGTCGCGCAGCGCTCGGGCGTGAGCGGCAAGGTGCGCGAGCTGGTGACCTCCCAGCTGCGCTCCGGCGATACCCGCATGTCCACGGTGGCCGAGAGCCTCGCCATGAGCGTGGCCACGCTACGTCGGCGACTCGACGAGGAGGGCACGAGTCACACGGACATCCTGGACGAGGTCCGACACGAGCTCGCCAAGACGTATCTGCGTGATCCACGCCTGGCCATCAGCGAGATCGCCTTCATGCTCGGCTTCGCCCACGTGGCGGCTTTCTACAAGGCGTTCCGACGCTGGACCGGCGGCAGCACGCCGGCGAACTTCCGCGGCCGCACGCTACAGAGCTTCAAGCTCAGCCCAAGCGATCGCGATAGCTCTCATACCCATAGCGCCTGACCAGCTCGTAGCGCCCATCCGGGTGACGCAGCACGAGGCTCGGCAGGCGCACGCCGTTGAACGTGGTGGTCTTCACCATGGTGTAGTGGCTCATGTCGAGCAGCACGATGCGATCGCCTTCGCCCAGCGGTCGATCGAACGAGTAGTCGCCGATGACGTCGCCAGCCAGGCAGGTCAGGCCACCGAGCCGATAGGTGTGGGCCTTTTCGCCGGGCAGGCCCGCGCCGACCACGTCGGGACGATAGGGCATCTCGAGCGTATCGGGCATGTGCGCGGTGGCGCTGGTGTCGAGGATGGCGATGGGCATGCCGTTGTTGACCACGTCGAGCACGGTGGCCACCAACACGCCGGTGCGGATGGCGATGGCTTCACCTGGCTCGAGGTAGACCTCCACGCCGTAGCGAGCCTTGAACGAGCTCACCAGACGCACCAGGAGCTCCAGGTCGTAACCCGGGCGCGTGATGTGATGACCACCGCCGAAATTCACCCACTTGAGGCCCGGGACGAACTTGCCGAACTTCTGCTCGAAGGCCATCAGGACGCGCTCGAGTGAGTCGGAGCCGAGCTCGCAGAGGGCATGGAAGTGCAGGCCCTCGAGCCCCTTGAGCGCCTCCGGGCGAAACTCCGCGCTGGTCACGCCCAGGCGCGAGTTCGGCGCGCAGGGATCGTAGAGCTCCACGGCCACCTCGCGCTGCTCCGGATTCACACGCAGGCCGCAGGAGGCACCCGCCGCGAGCGCGATGGGGCCGAGCTTCTGCCACTGTGAGACGGAGTTGAACACGATGTGATCGCTGAAGCGCAGCACCTCACGCAGGTCGGCCTCGCTGAAGGCCGGGGCGTAGCAGTGCACCTCTCCGCCGAGCTCCCGGCGCGCCAGCTCTGCCTCGTGGGGCGAGCTGGCGGTGGCACCCGCCAGGTACTTCTTGATCAACGGGAAGGTGGGAAACGTGGCGAAGCCCTTGAGCGCGAGCAGGATCTTGCAGCCTGCGTCGCGCTGCACCTGGTCGAGGATCTTGAGGTTGTCTTCCAGGGCCGCCATGTCGATGACCCAACTCGGCGAGTCGGGCACCTGGGCTGGATCGATGGCGAGCATGCCTTTGGAAGGGCGATTCATAGCCAATACTCCTCAACTAAAAACGTACGCGTGCCCGTGCCCGTACCCGTACACGATGCTCGTTCTCGGTCCGTTCACGATGCTGGGATCGTGTACGGGCACGGGCACGTTTACGGGGACCTCTACCCATCCCTCAAAGTTCCTTCACGTGCCAGGGCAGACCGCTCTTGCCCAACAGCTCGAGGAACGGATCCGGATCCATCTGCTCCATGTGCACCACGCCGGCCTTCTTCCACTTGCCGCTGATCATCATGGCGCCGCCCACCATGGCCGGTACGCCGGTGGTGTAGCTGACCGCCTGCGCGCGCACTTCCTTGTAGGTCTCGGCGTGATCGCAAACGTTGTAGATGATGACCTTCTTGGGCTTGCCGTCCTTGATGCCCTCGAAGATGCAGCCGATGCTGGTCTTGCCGGTGTAGTTCTCGGCCAGGCTCGCCGGATCGGGCAAGAGGCTCTTCAAGAACTCCATCGGGATGACCTCGGTGTCGCGATACTTCACCGGGTCGATGCGCAGCATGCCCACGTTGGCGAGCACGCGCAGGTGCGTGAGGTACTCGTCGCCGAAGGTCATCCAGAAGCGGATCTTCTTGAGGCCCTTGACGTGCAGCACGAGGGACTCGAGCTCCTCGTGATAGATCAGGTAGGCCTTCTTCTCGCCGACGCCCGGAAAGTCGATCATCTGCGAGAACTCCATGGGCTTGGTCTCGACCCACTTGCCGTTCTCCCAGTAGCGCCCGTTGGCCGTGACCTCGCGCAGGTTGATCTCGGGGTTGAAGTTGGTGGCGAAGGCCTTGCCGTGGCTGCCTGCGTTGCAGTCCACGATGTCCACCGTGTGGATCTCGTCGAACAGGTGCTTCTGGGCGTAAGCACAGAATACGTTGGTAACGCCCGGGTCGAAGCCCGAACCGAGCAGCGCCATCAAGCCGGCCTTCTGGTAGCGCTCCTGATAGGCCCACTGCCACTTGTACTCGAACTTGGCCACGTCGCGCGGCTCGTAGTTCGCCGTGTCGAGGTAGGGCACGCCGGCCTCGAGGCACGCGTCCATCAAGGGCAGGTCCTGGTAGGGCAAGGCCACGTTGAGCAGCAGGTCGGGCTTGACCTTCTTCATCAAGGCAACGGTCTCGGCCACGTTGTCGGCGTCGACCTTCTCCACCTTGATCTCGCGGCCCTGGAGCTCCTTGACCTGGTCCCGGATCTTCTCCGCGCGCGACAGGGTGCGACTGGCGAGCACGACCTCGCTGAACACATCCTTTTGCTGAGCGCACTTATGCGCCACAACACCGCCCACACCACCAGCACCAACGATGAGAACCCGACCCATGACCATCCTCGCTTCTCGTGGGGCGCGCTCGCCCACCTGGTCTCGGCGGGGTGAATAGCCCCTGTGGGGGCCCCTGACAATAAGGGCCGTAAGGATTTGACCAGCTCGCCACTTTTCCCGAGCTAGCAAGGCTTTTTCGGGAGCCTGCGCGCGCCTCGATCCGGGCCTTGTACGGGTGATACGGGAGCCCCGCGCGCTCGGCGCCGGGGGCGGGCCCGCTGCTGCGCCAGGGCGCCGTCACTCGACCTCGGGTATCCGCTGCTCGCCCCTGCGCGACTCCCAGGTCCACGCGGCCGCGCGCGACAATCTCGGATCGCGTCGGTGACGGCACGCGGTCCATGCGTGACATGTTGATCGCAGCGCGGGGCCCGCATTGACGGCTGGATCGCCGCTCGGATAGCAGTCTTCGCGCGCATCGAAGCGCGCGGGGGACAATGAGCACGAACAAGGTTTCGCGACGCAAATTCCTACACTCGGCGGCCGGCACCGGAGGCGCAGCACTGCTCGGCGGCGTGGCGCTGGGCCAAGCCAAGCAGGCCTCGGCCGCCACGGGCACCATCCAGGACGTGAAGCACATCGTGATTCTCATGCAGGAGAATCGCAGCTTCGATCACTACTTCGGCTGTCTGCGCGGCGTGCGCGGCTTCGCCGACAAGAGCACCATCTTGCTCTCCGGATCGTACTCGGTGTTCAACCAGCCCAACGGTTCGGGCCGGCAGTATCCGTTCCCGCTGCGCATGCCCAGCGGCAACCCCGATCCCGAAACCCTCGCGCAGTGCCAGGGCGACATTCCCCACGGCTGGTCCGACCAGCACGCGGCCTGGAACCTCGGGAAGCTCGACAAGTGGATGGCCGCCAAGAACAAGATCGGCTGCCTCGGCTACCTCGACCGCACGGACTTGCCCTTTCACTACGCGCTCGCCGACGCCTACACGATCTGCGACGCCTATCACTGTTCCGGTCTCACCGCGACCGGCCCCAACCGCACGTTCCTGTGGAGCGGGATGATCGACGCCGCAGGGCAGTTCGGCAGCCCCGCCAACGACGGCGGCGACGAGTCGAACCTCACCTGGCAGACCTACGCCGAGGTGCTGCAGAACGCCGGCATCAGCTGGAAGGTCTACCAGGACGCTCAAAACAACTACGGCGACAACGGACTCGCCTACTTCAAGCAGTTCACGTCGGCCCCGGCCAACTCCCCGCTGCGACAGCGCGGCATGGGAGACGTGCCCGTGGTCACCGGCAACACGCCCAAGGACATCATCGCCGCGATCAAGAACGACGTGCTGAACCACACGCTACCCGAGGTGAGCTGGGTGGTCACCGACCAGATCACCTCCGAGCATCCCATCGGGCCCCCGGTCAACGGCGCGAATTTCGTGTACGACCTGATGCAGGCGCTCAACGCCGACTCGGCCACACTCGACTCCACCGTGGTCTTCGTGAACTACGACGAGAACGACGGCTTCTTCGACCACGTGCCGCCGCCCGTGCCCGCGGCAGGCACCACCGGTGAGTTCGTCGGCAGCACCCCGGTAGGCCTCGGCTTCCGCGTGCCCATGCTGGTGATCTCCCCGTGGAGCCGCGGCGGCTACGTGAGCTCCGAGGTGTTCGACCACACCTCCGTGATCCAGTTCATGGAAAGGTGGAGCGCCGCTACGGGCCGCCCCGCGAACTGCCAGTACATCAGCGCCTGGCGCCGCAAGGTCTGCGGCGACCTGACGTCCACCTTCGACTTCACGCAGCCGACCTACGGTCTGCCCAGCCTGCCGCAGCCGGGTCCGGTGATCTCGAGCGCCACGTGCTCGCCGCTACCCAATCCCACGCCCACCACCAACGCGCAGCCCACCCAGGAGAGCGGGACGCGGCCGGCGCGCGCCCTGCCCTACCAGGCCAACGCCAGCGTCACGCAGTGGGACTTCCTCGCCAGCAACAAGATCCAACTCTGGATCACCATGAGCAACGAAGGCCCGCTGGCTACCAAGAGCGCCCACTACGCGGTGTACGCCAACGCCTTCCGCACCGGAGGTCCCTGGCAGTACACGGTGCCGGCGTACGACCCCGCGACCCAGACCAACGGCTCGACGCGTGACTTCTTCAACGTCGGCCAGGGCTACGGCAACGGCAAGTACGACCTCACGGTGGTGGGGCCCAACCGCTTCCTGCGCAGGCTCACGGGCGACGCCAAGGGCGCGGCCAAGAATCTCGAAGTGGTCTCGTCCTTCGGCGTCGCGGCGAACACGGGCAAGAACGCCATCTGGTTCGCCATGCAGAACGGCTCGGGAGGAGCGGCCACCTTCACCATTCGCTCCAACGCCTATCGCTCGGACGGTCCCTGGACCTACAGCGTGGCGGCCGGCCAGACCGTGAGCGATTACTTCAACGCGGTGGCCTACAACAACGGCTGGTACGACTTCACGGTCACGAACAACCTCGACAGCAGCTGGTCGCGGCGCTTCGTGGGGCACATCGAGACGGGCTTGGTCAGCGTCTCGGGTTGACCGGTCGTCAGCTCGGTGGTGGTCGTGGACTTTGACAGCGACGGTGTGCGTGGCCGCTCCTCAGGTTGACGATGAGCAACCGGAGACATGGGTAACGTTTTAGACCGGGCACATGGGTGACACTTTTCATCCCACGGAGGCGATGGGCTCGGGGCCTAGGGGAAACAGCTTGGCTGTTCGCAGATCCAGGACTCCTAAGTCGAAGTCAACGTGGCGGCCTTGCACGGCACGGGGCCTGAAAGGCCGACGCCCTCAGGCCAACAACACGCGGCCCAACACCGACACGAAGAAGTCGATGAAGCGCTCGCGCGGACCGATTCTCGGATTGCCCGAGCAGTCCGGGGCGCGCGCGCGAGCTCAGGGCCAAGGTGGGCAGGGCCGTGATCACCGCCAGGGCCAGGACGCGCACGTCGACGTCGCTGCGCACCAGGCCGCGCTCGCGCAGGATGCCCACGGCCGCCTCGATGAGCATCATCACGTTGGAGCGCAGGGTCTCCTCCGCGTCGAGCACCTCCTCGGGCCCCTCGAGCAGCCGGAACAGCCAGAGCCGAATGAAGGACTGGTTCTCCTCCAGGTAGTCGTAGCCCCGCTCGATGAGTCCGCGGACCTCGGAGACCAACTCCTCGGCGTTCCGGGCCAGGGGCAGGCGGAGGAGCAAAGGTCCCAACGACTGTTGGAAGTGTTCGTAGCCGTCCTGGTAGACCTCGGTGAACAGGGCGGCCTTATTGCCCACGTGGTACTTGAGGGTCGCGATGTCGATTCCGGCGGTCTCGGCGATCCGCCGGAGGGACGCCCCTTCGAACCCGTCCCGGGCGAAAACTTCGGTGGCAGCGGCCAGGACCCGTGCGCGCGTTTCTAGCCCATCTGAGCGAATTTTGCGCGGTTTTTCATACTTGCTCCCACCTTCGCCGACTCCCTTCCGGGAGCCTATCGGGCGCGATGTAGGAGCAGTTTTGGTGTGGGGCTTCGCGGACTTGTCGCGCTTGGCAGACGCCATGGGAAGTACCAGGTGTACCATCCCTTAGGACCCCCCGCATGATTTGGAACTTGCCAAGCGGTTCCATTGTCGCACATACTTCCAACACGTGATGGAAGTCGAGCGCGTGAGAATGAGCGCTGGTGACTTCCTTCGATGAGGTGGAGACCATGCAGTTCGACAAGATCCGAGTCAGCCCCACGACCACCCGCAACGTGCGCAAGGTGGAAGCCACGGCTAACCGTGTCGTTCGTAGCGTGGACCGCATCCTCGGAAAGCTCCGGCTCGGCGGCCGCAAGGCCCCCTACGACGACACCAGCTACGAGTTCCTGGGCGGCTCCGCGGACACCCTGCGCAAGAAGCACTACGACAAGAGCCTCCGCCTCCTGTGGAAGGCCGAAGATCAGGCCCCCTACCTCGGGTTCAAGGACTGCACCGTGGTGGAGAAGCAGCTCCACGAGATGGCCTTCCGCGGCATGAACGACGAGGAGAAGGCCCAGCTCTCGCGCCTCTCCACCCGCGAGTACAAGACCCTGCTCGACCGCGAGTACACCCTGCGCGAGAAGCAGGCCATCGTATCCATCCTGTCGGCCATCGGCCACGGCGAGGCCTACGCCTGGCTGGTCTCGGCGCAGCTCCTGGCCGAGGTGCAGAGCACCGGCGCACGCGCCGCGCTCACCATGCAGGTGCTCGAGGAGGCCAAGCACTTCCTGGTGCTGCGCGAACTCGTGCGGGCCTTCGACGTGGAGATCCCACGCCTCACCGCCCCCGAGTACCTGATGCTCGAGCAGGTGATCAAGGCCAAGGGCACCGAGAAGCTGTTCGGCATGAACGTGGTGGTCGAGGGCATCGCGCTCGGCATCTTCGGCATGATGAGCCACCTGCCCGGGCTCGAAGTGCTGCGCCTCTTCCACCTGGACGAGTCGCGCCACACCGGCCTGCCCAACAACTACTTCCGCGAGTTCCCGCTGGCCAACGGTCAGCGCAAGCATCCGCTGCGCCGCCTGCGTAGGCTCGGCATGCTGGTCCCCGCGCTGCTCTTGATCCCCATGCTCGAGGACGACCTGGCGGAGCTCGGCATCGACGTGTTCGAGTTCGGTGGCTCGGTGATCCGCAAGATCGGCGTGCTGGCCAAGCGCAACAACTTCGACCTGCCCGCCGACACGGACACCCTGCTCGGCCTGGTGAACAAGGGCATCAACGCCTACGGCGATCTGGCGCGTCCGAACCACGTGCGTCGCGACTACATCCACGGTGAGACCACGCGCGGCGTCGACGAGCTCGAGGTCGAGGGCGAAGTGTTCGAGGGCAAGACCGCGAGCGCCCGCGCACAGCGCATCCGCGCGGCCTGATTTCCGAGCCCGGGAAGCGCCGCCATCGAAGCCCCGCTGCGACCATGAGTCGCACGGGGTTTTCGTTTTTTTGCCGCCTTGCCGATCGCGAGCGTGCGGGTGGACGGCGTGCGTGAGCGAGCTTTGCCTTCGGTCGCGCGGGGCGATGTGGACGCAACGTGAGACCGAGGGCGCTCACGCACGCCGTCGCCGTTCAAGTCAAAGTCGACGACGCCGACCAATGTCGACGTGAGAAGGTTCGCGGCTGCAGCGCGTGGCCCGCTCTCACCAAAACATGGCCCGTGCACACCTTATGAAGCGTGCGCTTCGGTGGCACTGTGATGTGGTGTGAGGTGCTTGTGTCCAGGATCGATGCAGTCAAAGTTCGCAATCTCAAGTTCGATGTGGTGGGCAGCGACGTGCCGCGTTACTGGCACGGCGATCGCCGTGCGGTGACCTTGTTCTTCAACAACCTCTCCATCTTCTTTCCGGTGGGCGAGCGCTTCTTCATCAAGACCGTCAAGGACCACAAGCACTTCGTGAAAGACGAGAAGCTCGCGCAGGAGGTCAAGACCTTCTATGCGCAAGAGGGCATCCACAGCCGCGAGCACGAGGACTACAACGAGATGCTGCGCCGCCAGGGATATCCCGTGGCCAAGATGGAGGGCCGCATCGCCACGCTGCTCAAGGTGGTGAGCACGCTGATCTGGCTGCGGGCCCAGCTCGCGGTGACCTGCGCGCTCGAGCACTTCACGGCCCTGATGGCCCACTGGCTCTTGCTCGACGAACGGAACCTCGAGGGCGCGCACCCCAAGATGGCCGCGCTCTGGCGCTGGCACGCCGCCGAGGAGAACGAGCACAAGTCGGTGGCGTTCGACGTGTTCCGCGCCGCAGGCGGGCTCTACGTGGAGCGCGTGTTGGTGATGTTCTTCGCGACCCTGATCTTCTGGGGTCTGGTCCTGGTACAGCAGGTACAGCTGATGTGGCACGACGGCATCTTGTTCTCTGCGCGTGAGTGGTCCCAGCTGCTCGTGTTTTGGTTCCGCCGCGGTGGTCTGATTCAGTCGCTTACCCCGATGTACTTCTCCTACTACCGCCCGGGCTTCGAGCCCTGGGAGCTCGACAACGCCGAGATGCTGACCGCCTTTCAGCGTGAGCTCGACAACTCGAGTATGTATCAGGAATACGCGCGATGAACGCGTTCAAGCAGTTCGCGGCACGCCTGTTCGGGCGCGCGGCGGTGCCCGAAGAAAAGCCCACTCCAGAGTTGCGCGACGTGTCGGCGAAGCCCGCGTGGCGCTCGTTGCGCATTACGCGCGTGGTGCAGGAGACGCCGGACTCGCGCGTGCTGTACCTGGAGGACATCTCGGGCGCGCCCATCGAGTTCGAGAGCGGACAGTTCCTTACGCTGGCAGTGCAGCTTCCCAACGAGCGCCTCTTGCGCTCCTACTCCATCTGCACGGCTCCCCATTCGGGTGCGGTCGCAGTCGGCGTCAAGCGCGTGCAGGGCGGTCGAGCCTCGAACTACCTCAACGAGAGTGCCAAGGTCGGCGACGTGTTGGAGGCACGCGGTCCGAACGGACGCTTCGTGCTCGCTCCCGCGTCGCAGCCTCGGCGTGTGTGCCTGATCGCCGGCGGCAGCGGCATCACTCCCTTGCTTAGCCACGCACGGCACCTCCTCGAGCGGGAGCCCGACACCAGTGTCGCCATGATCTACGGCAACCGCAGCGAGTCCGACGTGATGTTCCGCGGCGAGCTCGAGCGGCTGTGGGAGCGCTACCCCGAGCGCTTCGTGCTGCGCCACGTGCTCAGCGAACCGCGGGGTGGAATCTCCTGCACGCGCGGCATCCTGGACGCGCTCACGTTGCGGGACGAGCTGGCGCGGCTGCCGCTCGGCCAGAGCCCGGAGACGACGTACCTGGTGTGCGGACCCGAGCCCATGATGGATGCCGCCCTCGACACCCTGGCGGCAGCCGGCGTGCCGCGTGCACGGGTGCTCGAGGAGCGCTTCGTGAACACGCTCACGCCGGGCGCAGGCGAGCCTGCACGCCTCGAGGGCAAGGAGGCGAGCCTGAGGCTCACGGTGCTCGCCCAGGGCAGCGAGAAGAGCGTGAGCCTGGCCCCCGGAGAAACCCTGCTAGACGCCGCCATGCGCGGCGGCGTGGTGCTCGACTACTCGTGCGCTACCGGCGCCTGCGGCACCTGTATGGCGCGCCTGGTGGAGGGCTCGGTGGAGCTCGACGAACCCCACTGCCTGAGCGACGGCGAGCGCAAGCAAGGCATGATCCTGCCCTGCGTGTCGCGCGCCACCAGCGCCTGCCGGATCCAAACGCTCTAGCAGTGCGCTGACGGCGACGGCGACGGTCCCCCACCGGCTCCCAGAATCGCCGACGCTAACCATCCCTAGCCCCCTAGGCCCCCTTGCGGAGCGCCTGCGGGCAGGTCACGACCTAACACGTGCAGAGCGACCCACCCACGCCCGAACCGACCCAGCAGGAGCTGGCCGTGGAGCGCACCGTGATGGCCCACGAGCGCACGCTCATGGCCTGGCTCCGCACCGCGCTGGCCATGATCAGCTTCGGCTTCACCTTGCGACAGTTCTTCGACCTGCTCGAAAAGGAAAGTCGGCATCCGCTCAGCCTGTTCGGTCCGCGCAGCTACTACGGCCTGGTCATGATGGGCACCGGCATCTTGATGCTCGCCCTGGCCTCGCTGCAGCACGCCAAGACCATGCGGCGCTTCCGCCAGCGCGGCCACAAGACTCGCTCGCTGACGCTGGTGTTCGCCATCGTATGCCTGCTAGTCGGCGCCTTCGCGCTGTTCGCGACGGTCTACGAGATGCGGGCCGGCTGACCCGAGGGCACCAGCCCAAGCTGAGCTCCCCGCAAACGTGCCCGTGCCCGTGCCCTTTCTCCCGCTGGAACAGAGAGAAGCGATCGGGCACGGGCACGTTTACGGGGAGTTTTTCCCCGGGCTTCAGGGGCTGATCACGACCCAGAGCCAGTCTGGTTCGCCGGATAGCTCTCGAAGATCTGCGCCACGCCGTTGTCGATGTTCTGGTCGATGTCGCTCTGGCTGTTGCCCTCGAGCACGCTCTTCATCACGCCGCCGAACACTGCCTCTTGCATCGCAGGATCGACCAACAAGACCGCCACGGAGCCCGTGGTGAACTCGGTGTAGACCGGCTCGAGCCACGCGCACGGGTTGTACGTGTAAGTCCAGTAGCCCCACCAGTAGCCGTCGACGCAGGACCAGGTGTAGCCCGCGTGATCTTGAGTGGAGGCCAGGCTCACGGCGACGAGATCGGGATTGGCGGTCGGGTCCACCTCGGTGAGGCCCTGATCCAAGAGCTGCTGCCGCACGGCGTCGTTCACCTGCTGCAGGTCCGTCTTGACGTCGCTGGGGATGGCCGCCACCACGGCCGGGTTGGCCTGCGAGGGGTCTGGAAAGGCGAACGTCTTGTAGCTGGTGAAGTCTGCCGTGGCGTTGGAGCGCGTGGTGACGACGTCATTGTCATTGTCGTCGTTGCTGCAACCAACCAGGAGCGCGGCGGCCAGGACGCCACACACGATGCTCGCGCGTGACAGGAATGGACGTTTGGAACGAGAACGCACAACTTGAGTCATGAGACCTCCGCTAGCTCAAGCTGCGTCGGTCGTAACACTCACGCAAGGCCTGTTTTTACAGCACCAAATGGGGTGTGACCTAGATGCGCTTCGCGTTCGCTTTGCGATATGCAGCGGGCGTCAGATCGGTCCAACGCTTGAACGCCCGCGTAAAGTTCGACACGTCGGAGTAGCCGACCTTCTCCGCCACTTCGTCGATGGTGAGCTGCTCGAGGCGAAGCAACGCGCAGGCTTGTTCGCTCTGTACGGCGTCGAGGACCTCGCTGAAAGCCGTGCCTTCGGCCTTCAGCTTGCGCTTGAGAGTGCGCGAGGAGACGCCGAGCTTGACGGCCACCTCGTCGAGGTTGCGGAAGCCACCTTCCGGCTTGGGCATCACGCTCTTCACGCGTTGCGCCAGGTCGTCGCCGTCGACCTGCTCGAGGGCCTTCTCGCACTGCTCCTGCGCGAGGCGCAGCGCGGCCGGATGGGCGTTCACCAGCGGCAGCTCGAGGACACCGAGATCGAAGCGGACGGCGTTGCGCTGCTGGCCAAAGCGTACCGGCAAGGCCTGCGCGGTGAAGCGCTCCGCGTAGGACGGCTCGGGGAAGGTGAAGTCCGCCTCCCCCCGTAGCTTCTGCCCGGTAAGCGCCTCACCGATGCGCCACAGGCCCACCACCAAAGCCACCAGCAGCGTGTCCCGGATGCTTCCGAGATCCACCACCTCGTCGATGTAGAGCACGGCCCGCGATCCCTCGATGGCGAGCTCGACCTTGAGCGCGGTGGTGCGCGTGGGCGCGTAGCGCACGGCGAGCTCGAGGGCGTGACGCGCGGTGGGCGCGGTCATGGCGGCGAAGCCGAGGTAGCCGTGCGCCGGCACGCGCATGTGCATACCGAGATAAAAGCCGAGTGCGTCCTCTCCCGTGAGCTCCTTGGCGCGCTCGAGGATACGCGCAACCTCCGGCAGAGGGAGTCGAGCGTCCTGCTGCTCGAGCTGCGCGAACGTGAGCTCCGTGCCCTCGAGCAGCGCCGAGCGTGAAGCCCCCAAGCTCTCCACGAGCTCGGCGAGATCGAGGGCGTGCGCCGCGGGCACCGTGTGCTGCGGGCCTGTGCGCAGGCCTTGCTGCGATTCGTGCTCTTCGATACCTGGCATGGTGATCGTCGCGGGCATCCTCGCTCGCCGCGCGCGAGGTGTTCGACAAACAGCCAGGCGCACGGGCTCGGGCGTGGCCCGAAGTCACCAGACAATGGCACGGCACGACCTAACGCGGCAAGGCCAGCGCGCGTTTACTGAAGACATGAGTCGCCGTACCAACGAACCCAGCATCGTCGTGCGTAATCTGCATTTCCCGCTCGACGCGGACGTACCGCAGTATTGGCTCGAAAACACCCGCTCTGTGACGATGTTTCTCGACCACCTATCGCTGGTCTTCCCGCCCGGAGAACGTTTCTTCATCAACAGCGTGCGTGCGTTCGAGGCCGATCTGCAGGCGAATCCCGTGCTGCGCGACGAAGCGCGGCGCTTCTACCAACAAGAGGCGTTACATGGCCGAGAGCACACACGCTACAACGAGCTCCTGACCGCGCGTGGCTATCCGGTCGGGGCCATCGACAAGAGCGCGCAGGACCTACTCGGATTGGCTAGCAAGGCGTTGCCTCCGCGCATGCAGCTGGCGGTGACGTGTGCGCTCGAACACTTCACGGCGCTGCTCGCTCAGATCCTGCTCGGGGATGACTCCATCCTCGAAGGCGCCGACCCCGCGATGGCGGCGCTCTGGCGCTGGCACGCAGCCGAGGAGAACGAGCACGCGACCGTGGCCTACGACGTGTTCCACGAGGTCGGTGGGACCTACGTGGAGCGTACGTTGGTGATGGTGGGCGCCACGATCTCTGTTCTGGGCCAAGATGCTGGAACACCAGGCGCGCATGATGCACTCGCAAGGACTGCTTGGGTCCGCGCAGGAGTGGGCTGGATTGGGGCGCTTCTTCTTCGGTAAACCAGGCATCTTCTTCAAGCTGATCAAGCCCTACCTCGCCTACTTCAAGCCCGACTTCCATCCGCGCGACATCGACTGCTCGGCGTTGCTCGCGGCGTGGCGCGAAGACTTCGCCCGCTTGCCGGTGTACACGAAGCACACGCGTCCAGCGCGCGCGGCCTGACGGCAAGCGACCGTCCTCTGCGCACAGCGAACCGGTCCAACCTCGCAGACGAGCGATGAAACAGGCCGCCTGCGCAGCAGGTCGGGCTGGCGAGCGCTTTCTGAGTCCGTGGTGCGCAGCGGCCCATTGGGCTGTCCTCGCCGCTGACCATATTGAACGTCGTTTTCAATTAATCGCTATCTCCATGTATCACGATGGCTCTATGCCCGCGTGACCCTGGAGACGACGGCGAATTTCAGTGGTGATAGACCTCACCACCGCGCTTAATGAATACGACTTGCAACTTCGTTAATGACCGGATACAGCTGAGGCATGTCGGAGCGCCATCCATCTAGCCCCCATGGTCACGCCTCGCGTCGCCGCAGCAGCTCGGCGAACGGAACGTGCGAGAGCCGATGCCTCTGCGGAAGTCTGCTCGCACGTCTGATCGGGGATCAGGTCGAGCTCAAGTGCCGACGTTGCAAGCGCACGACCCTGCTTCCGCTCTCCAACGCGCGCGACGACTGACGAGTGCACGCAAACTGCGACCGCCATGAATGGGGCGTGGTGAGTCGCGAGAGTTTCGATGGCACTCCGCCTGGCGACGCGTCGCGACGCGCTCGATATTCCATCGGTGATCGCCGCGTGCGAGTCACCCCGTAACGTCATCGCTTTGGCCAGAACTCTCGATCGGTACGTCCACTAACAAAGGAGCGCTCCCCCGAGCGCCCACCGCAACGCGCAGCTCGTCGTCTGCTCACGCCGTCCTCCACGAGAGGTGTCCGTGGATCAACTGTCGACCGACCTGGCTTCGTTAAAGATCGATCGCGATCCACCGGTCGCATCGGGCGGCCACCTGCGCGGCTGGTCGCTTGGACTTGCGGGTATCGCCGCGCTGCTCGCGGCCGCGGCCTGGGCCTATCCACGCGTGGAGGCAGAGCTCTTCAAGACGCCTGTCCATCTGGGAACCGTGCTCGACATCTCACCGACGCTTTCAGCCACCTCGCTCACCGCGACAGGCTACGTGGTGGCACAACGTCGATCGAAAGTCGGCTCCATGATTCCGGGGCGTGTCGTCAAAGTGCACGTGCGGGAGGGAGCGCGCGTGGAGCGTGGCGACATGCTCGCGGAGCTCGATGCGACTGACCTGCGCAGCAGCGTCCACGCGGCCCACGCGCGCGTACTCTCGGCGCAGGCACGCATTCTGCAAAACGGGGCGGTGCTGCGCGAGTCCGAGGTCCAGCTCCAACGCCAGCGTGTGCTGCTCGCCCAACGCGCCGTGGCCCGCTCGGTGGTGGAAGACCTCGAAGCGCGGGTGAACACGTTACGCGCCGAGGTCCAGTCAGCCGAAGCAGACGAGCTGACGACCCAGGCTGAAGAGCGACTGGCACGGGCCAATCTGGCGCGCATGAACGTGTTGGCTCCAATCACCGGGACCGTGCTGAACAAGCCGCTCGACGTGGGCGAGACCGTCGATTTGCTGACACCCATCCTGGAACTCGCCGATTTGCACTCGCTGTTGGTGGAAGTCGACGTTCCCGAGTCACGCTTCTCAACGATCGAGCTGGGCGGGCCCTGCGAAGTTACTTTCGATGCGCTCCCGGGTCGACGCTTGAAGGGACGCACCCGCGAGCTCGGGAAGCGCGTGAATCGCTCCAAGGCCACGATTCCGGTCAAGGTCGCGTTCGACACCGAAGACGCCGTCATCCTGCCGGACATGTCTGCTCGCGTCAGCTTCTTGAGCCGTGATGTGGATGCGCGCGACCTCGCGGGTCCAACCACGCGCGTGGTGCCGCAGCGCGCTGTCACTCAGCGTGACGGCCAGCGCGTGTTGTTCGTGTCCGAAGGCGGCAAGGTGAAGATGGTGCCGATCACCCTGGGACGTTCGAGCACAGACGGCTTCGAGTTGTTAGAAGGTCCAGAGGTGGGCACCCGTGTCGTGCTCGAGCCACCAGAGATCTTGAGGGATGGTCACACCATCAAAGAGAGCTCGGATTGACGTTCGCTCAGCGCGCTCGGCGAGAGACCGGCGCATGAACGCACGAAACGCGCGTGAACCAAACGCACGCTTCGAACGAGTCGTCTGTAACGAAACGCAGTTGGGAGCCGTGAGTCGGCTCGCATCGGAGGGATCTAACCATGACCCTGCTCGAGTTTGCCGCGCGCAACGCGCTGCGAAACCGATTCCGCACCTTGCTCACGGTGACCGGCGTCGCGATCACCATCTTGACCTTCGTGCTGCTGCGCACCGTGATCCACGCGTGGAACGCCGGGGCCGAGTACGCGGCCAAGGATCGCATCGCCACCCGCAACAAGGTGTCCTACGTGGTGGCTCTGCCCCGCCACTATGTCGACGCCATTCGCGAAGTGGAGGGCGTGGAGGCAGCCACCTGGATGAACTGGTTCGGCGGCAAGGACGCCAAGAACCCGGACGCGTTCTTCGCCAACTTCGTGGTTGATCACGGGACCTTTCTCGACGTTTACGACGAGATCGTGGTGCCGGCAGAACAACGCGCCAGCTGGTACGCAGACCGCCAGGGTGTGCTCGTGGGCGCCTCGTTGGCCAAGCAACTGAACTTGAAACCAGGCGACCGCTTCACCCTGCAAGGCACCATCTATCCCGGCGATTGGACCCTGAATGTTTCGGGCATCTACCGCTCCTCCCGCAAATCGTTCGACCAGTCGTCGATGATCTTCCGCTGGGACTACATGAACGAGGCGATGACCGACCGCCGCAAGGATCAGATCGGCTGGGTGGTGAGCAAGGTGGCCGAGGCCGGGGCAGGAGCCGAGGTGAGCGCGACCATCGACCGCATGTTCGACGAGCGGGACACGCAGACCTTGAGCATGAGCGAGCGCGCCTTGAACCTGTCGTTCCTGGGCATGTTCGACGCGATCTTGAAGGCCATCGACGCGGTCTCGGCCATCATCCTGCTGATCCTGATCATGATCCTGGCGAACACCATGGCGATGGGGGTACGCGAGCGAACCAACGAATACGGTGCGTTGCGCGCGCTCGGCTTTCTGCCCAAGCACATCCGCTTCTTCATCCTCGGCGAGGCCGTGACCATCGGGCTCAGCGCCGGCGCGCTGGGGCTGTGCCTGGCGTATCCCCTGATCAATCTGGGCATTTCACGGTTCATCGAAGAGAACATGGGCGGCATGTTTCCCTTCTTCAGGCTCGATCCGAGCGTGGCCATCGCCTCGTTCGTGATCGCCATGCTGCTCGGCCTCGTCGCGGGTCTCGTTCCAGCGTTGCAGGCGGGCAAGCTCTCCGTGGTGGAAGCCCTGCGGCGCGTCGAGTAGTCCATGACGCAACTCGCCCGAAACATCGTGACGTCGAGCGCACGACACGGTTTCGTTCGCGTCCTGCAGGCCAACGAAGTGGACGTCGTGCACGCTCGCGCGCACGCACGCAGCTCGCGCACGTTGATAAAGCGACCTTCACCTCTCCACAACATGGGTAAGTTGGTGTGATCGACATTGACTTGAGAGACTGAATTCTTAGAGTGTGATAAGTCACGACTCGCAGTAGCCCGTGTGAGGAGCTTCGATGCTCCCGCACGTCTCGCATCGTCTCACGCAGTAGGAAAGCCCGCTTTGCTCGCCCCCGAAGCAACGGGCTCGAGTGCACTGTTTTTTGCACGTTTTGACGGCATTTCTCGCGATTTGACCGTCCACTCGCGAACACGATTCAAGACGTAAGTCGACAGTAAGACAGACGCCACGCTCCGAATGGTTAGACCGACCGAACGGCACGTGTGGCGACGGATGGATTCGTCCATCTCGCGCGGATCCTCATCCGAAGGAGCTCTTAATGACACCGTCCATTCCGAGCATTATTGGGCTCACACCTTTCGAGCATCCAGACGTTGGACTCGCACTTGCGCTGTCACGCGCGGGCGCCCTGGGCGTGCTCGAGCTCGGCCATGATCCCGTGCTCATGCGGAAGGCGCTGACGGATCTTGCCAAGCGACGCGGCGATTCATTCGGCGTGAGACTCCACGAGTTCACCGACCTAGATGCGCTTTCGCTGCCCGACAACGTGCAGGTGGTCATCGCTCCGGCTGAGCTCGTGATCGCGGCTCATTCGCGCGCAGCGGCGTGGTTACGCGGACGCCAGGTCCTGGCCCAGGTACGCAGCAGCGCCGAGGCCCACGCCGCGCTGAAGGTCGGTGTCGACGGGTTGATCGCGAAGGGCCACGAAGCTTCCGGGCAAGTGGGGGAGGAGACGACCTTCGTGCTCCTGCAACGCATCGTGAGTGAAGGCTTCGGCGTACCCGTCTGGGCTCAGGGCGGTATCGGTCTTCACACCGCCGCGGCCAGCGTGGCAGCGGGCGCCTACGGGGTCGTCGTCGACACGCCACTCGCGCTGCTCGAGGAGGCGAACACCGCGCCGGAGGTTCGGCGGCTGCTCACGAGCATGGACGGCAGTGAGACCGTGGTCTCGGCAGGCTACAGGTTGTACTCGCGGCTCGGCGCGCGCACCGCGGAACCCGACATGTCCGCGCGCGCGATCGCGCAGCAGCTGGGCGCGAGCGACCCCGGCAAGCAGTTTCTCACTCTTGGCCAGGATGCGGCCTTCGCAGCGTCCTTTGCGCGCTTCGCTTCGGCGAAGCGCATGGTGCTGGGATTGCGGCGCGCCATCGCGGGGCACATTCGCCAGGCCCAAACGCTGCGGCCGCTGGCACCCCATGCGCCACTCGCGACCACCCTGGGCACCCGATATCCCATCGTTCAAGGGCCCATGACCCGTGTCAGCGACAGCGCGGCCTTTGCCGAGTCGGTGGCCGCTGACGGAGGCATGCCCTTCCTCGCGCTCGCGTTGATGCAGGGTGAGGAGGCCGGCTCTCTGCTGAAGGAGACCCGCGCGCGCCTTGGTTCGCGCCCGTGGGGCGTGGGGATCCTGGGCTTCGTTCCGCCCGAGCTGCGGGAGCATCAACTGGCGCTGATCCTCCAAGCCCGACCGAGCGCGGTGTTGATCGCGGGCGGTCGACCCTCCCAGGCGCGCCCGCTCGAGGAAGCTGGCATCACCACCTTCCTGCACGTTCCGTCGCCAGGCTTGCTGGACGCGTTTCTCAAGGACGGAGCCCGGCGCTTCGTGTTCGAAGGGCGCGAATGCGGCGGCCACGTGGGTCCGCGCACCAGCTTCGTGCTTTGGGAGACCATGGTGGAGCGCTTGCTGGAGGCGGAGCGCTTGGACGGTGTGACCGTGCTGTTCGCGGGGGGCATCCACGATGCTCGTTCGGCGAGTGCGGTGGCCGTGTTGGCCGCTCCGCTCGTGGCGCGCGGTGTGCAGGTCGGCGTGCTGATGGGCACCGCGTATCTCTTCACGCAGGAAGCCGTGACCCATGGAGCTATCGGCCAGGCCTTCCAAGCAGAGGCGGTGCTGTGCGAGGAAACGGCGTTGGTGGAGACTGCCCCGGGGCACGCCACGCGCTGCGCGCGCACCGAGTTCGTGCGCGCGTTCGAGGCAGAGCGGGCGCGCCTGCAGAGCGCGGGCGCAGACGCGCAGACCGTATGGGCTGAGCTCGAGCAGATGAACCTGGGGCGCCTGAGGATGGCCTCCAAGGGGTTGCGCCGCGAGGGCAAGGAGCTCGTGAAGCTCAGCGAAGAGGAGCAGCATCGCGACGGCATGTTCATGATCGGTCAGGTGGCGGCGCTACGGCAAGCACGCTGCTCGGTGGCTGATTTGCATCGCACCGTGTCGGAGGTCTCGACGGCGCTGCTGCAGGGACTGTCGGTGGCCCCGGAGCCACGGCCGCGCGGAGCGGTGGATATCGCCATCGTGGGCGCAGCTTGTGTATTTCCAGACGCGCCCGACCTGGAGTCGTACTGGTCGAACATCGTGCGGGGTCACAATGCCGTGAAGGAAGTGCCAGTGCAGCGCTGGGATCCTGCGGTGCACTTCGACGCCCATGGAGTGGGTGAAAAGACGCCCTCCAAGTGGGGCGGCTTTCTCGGCCCCACGGTGTTCGATCCGGCTCTGTATGGCATCCCGCCGCGCTCGCTCTCGGCCATCGACCCGACCCAACTCTTGGCGCTGCACGTGGCGCGCTGCGCGCTCGAAGACTCGGGACTGCTCGAGGTGGGCTTCGATCGAGAGCGCGCGGGCGTGGTCTTCGGCGCCGAGGCGGGCAGTGACTTGGCCAACGGGTACTCGTTTCGCGGTAGCTATCCGTGCTTCGTCGAAGGGGAGCTGCCAAGCGAGCTCGAGCAGAGTCTCCCGCGGCTCACCGAGGACTCCTTCGCGGGGGTGCTGGCCAACGTCATCTCGGGCCGTGTCGCCAACCGCCTGGACCTGCGCGGTCCGAACTTCACCGCCGACGCGGCCTGCGCCTCGTCGCTCGCGGCCCTCAGCAGTGCTTGCAAGGAGCTGTCGTGCGGCAGCTGCGACGTCATGATCGCAGGCGGCGCGGATCTCCACAACGGCATCCATGACTACTTGATGTTCGCGAGCGCGCACGCGCTGTCGCCCACCGGACAGTGCCGGACCTTCGACGCGAACGCCGACGGCATCACGCTGGGCGAAGGCGTGGCGGCCGTGGTGCTCAAACGCGTCGAAGACGCCGAGCGCGACGGCGACCGCATCTACGCGGTGATCAAGGGCGTGGGCGCCAGCAGCGACGGCAAGGCTCTGGGACTCACTGCGCCCCGCAAGGAAGGACAGCTGCGCGCCGTGGAGCGCGCCTACGAGTATGCGGGCATCTCGCCGGCCGAGGTGGGTCTACTCGAAGCCCATGGCACGGGGACGGTCGTCGGCGACCGCACGGAGCTGGCAGCGCTGACCGAGTTGTTCACCAGCGCAGGGGCGCTGCAAGGGAGTTGCACGCTGGGCTCGGTGAAGAGCCTGATCGGGCACACCAAGTGCGCTGCCGGCATGGCAGGGTTGATCAAGGCCATGCTCGCGGTGCAGCGCGGCGTGCTGTTGCCCACCAAGAACATCACGGCGCCGAACCCGGGCTACACCGGCGCGAGCCCCTTCGTGTTGCGCGACAGCGCGGCGCCTTGGCCAGCCGGCAGGCGCCTTGCGGGCGTGAGCGCGTTCGGCTTCGGTGGGACCAACTTCCATGTCGTGCTCGCCGAGCACGGGACGTCGAGCACCCCCGAGGCCGCCTTCATGGACTGGCCCGCGGAGCTGTTCGTGCTGCGCGGCGCGGACCAAGCCACTATGTCGGGCGTAGTCGAAGCCCTGGAAATCAGTGCGGGCAACGCTCAGGAGCCTCGCTTGTGCGACCTGGCGGCCAGCGCCGAACGCATGAACGCCGGATCCCCCATTCGCTGCGCCTTCGTGGCGTCTTCGCTCGATGAACTGCGCGAGAAGCTGGGCGCGGCGCGCAGCGGGCAGAGCCAGCCTGGGTTGCATTTCGCCGGGGCCAACGCAGGCCCGGTGGCGCTGTTGTTCCCGGGCCAAGGCAGTCAGAGTCCAGGCATGCTGGCGGAACTCTTCGTGGCATTCCCGCGCCTGCGCGAGCTGCTGGTGCCGCGCGACGGCTTGGTGGACCGGCTCTATCCCGGGGCAGCTTACTCCGCGTCGGATCGTGAGCGGCAACGCCAGGCCATCACGGACACGCAGGTCGCGCAACCGACGCTTGGCATGGTGGACGTGGCCGTCGCCCGGGTGCTCGAGTGGGTGGGCGTACAGCCGACCATGCTCGGCGGACACAGCTACGGCGAACTCGTGGCCCTCTCCGTGGCAGGTGCATTCGACCATGAGACGCTGATAGCGCTGTCTTCGGCGCGCGCTCGCTGCATCCTCGCGGCGGCGGGTGAGGAGCCAGGCAGCATGGCCGCGGTGCGCGCGCCACTCGAGCAGGTGCAGGCTGCGCTCGCCGAGGAGTCAGGCGTGGTCGTCGCAAACCACAACGCGCCCGACCAGGTGGTCATCGCCGGCAGCCGTGCCGCGATCGGCACGGCCGTGGAAAAGCTCCAGGCCCGTGGCCTCACGGCGCGCGCCATCCCGGTGGCTTGCGCATTCCACAGTCCCCTGGTCGCGGGAGCGAGGGACGCCTTCGCTGACGAGCTGGCGCGCGCAGACCTCACTGCGCCTCGCCTCAGCGTGTTCTCCAACGCGCTCGCGGCCCCCTACCCCGCGGACCTCGTCGAGGCGCGAGACACGCTGGCGAGCCAGCTGGCGCTACCTGTGCGCTTCGTGGAACAGGTCGAGGCGATGCATGCGGCGGGAGCACGCGTGTTTGTCGAGGCCGGACCGGGCGGTGTGCTGACCGACCTGGTTGGACGCACGCTGCGCGGCCAGCCCCACGTGGCCGTCGCCTGCGGTGCCAACGAGCGGCAAGGTCTCGCCTCGCTGCTCGAGGCCATGGCGCGCCTGGTAGGCGCGGGCGTTCCGATCGAGCCGCGCGCCTTGTTCGAGGGACGTGCTCAGCCGCTGGAGCTGGGGGTGCGCAAGGAGCTGTCGGCCACGGTGTGGTTCGTGGATGGTCTGGGCGCTCGCCCCTTGCACGGAGAACTACCGGACTTTGCGATGCGGCCGATCACCAAGCGCGTCGCGCTGGGACAGGGAGTAACCCTCGACGAGAACGATCGCGAGGCCACCGTGCGCGACTTCCTGCGCACCACGCGCGAGCTGGTCGATGCCCAGCGTGACGTACTGCTGAGGTTCTTGGGCTCTGACGTGGCGGAGCCTCGACCGCGCCGCGAGCCGGCCAAGGCCGCTCCCAGAACCAACGGTGCCAAGTCTGCTCAAGGCTCTAACAGGGCGCCGAAGGAGCACGTCGAACCCAAGCCGGAGCAGGCCGCGGAGATCAGCACGCTGGAAGCCCTGGTGTTGATCGTGAGCAACCGGACTGGCTACCCGACGGACATGCTCGACCCCGACGTGGACCTCGAGGCGGACCTGGGCATCGATTCGATCAAGCGACTCGAGATCGTCGCCGCACTACGCGAGAAGGTCGACGTGTCGAGTGCGACGCCCGACCAGGCGACGCAGGACGCCATGGTGGAGAAGCTGGCAGGGGCCAAGACGTTGCGCACGATCGCGGAGCTGCTGGACTCGTTCAAGCAGGACCCGCGTCGCTCCATGGACACCGGGAAGAAATCGAGCGCACTCGAGGGCGAAAGCACGACCCCGGCTCCGACCAACGCCAACGGGACGAGCCCTGCGATGGGTCCGCTCGTGGAGCGCTACGTGGTGGATGTCGAGCCCATCGATCCAGCACGTGTCGATGATGCGGCCGTGGTCGGGCGTCGCTTCGCCATCACGCGGGACTCGCTGGGCGTGGCGGAGGTGCTATCCGGCTTGCTGCGAGCCAGCGGTGCAGACGCGCGCATCATCGCGGAGGACGAGGTGCTGGGCGAGACCGACGGCCTGGTCTCGCTGGCCCTCGACGAGGCCTCGCGCGACGTCGTGCACAATCTGTTTCGGCGGGTGAAGGAAGCGGCCACGGCGAACGCCCGCTGGATCATGGCCGCCACGGCGCTCGGGGGTCGCTTCGGGCACCACGCCCATGCACGCCACGGCGCGGCTGCGTTTGGCGGAGTGGCGGGCCTGCTCAAGAGCGTGGCGCGCGAGCTGCCCGAAGCTCGCGTGCGGGTCGTAGACCTGGCGCCGACGGAGGGTGCAGCACAGCTCGCCGAGTACTTGCTGGCGGAGATCCTCGCTGGTGACCAGCAGCTCGAGGTCGGCTACTCGGAGGGCGTGCGTCGTGCCCCGGTGGTCGCGCGGCGCCCCTCCGCACCGCCGCCTCAGGCCTCCAAGCTGCGCATCGACGACGCGAGCGTCGTACTCATCACGGGCGGTGCACGAGGTATCACGGGCCAAATCGCCATCGAGATCGCGCGCCGCTATCGCTGCGCACTGGAGCTTGTGGGGCGCACTACGCTGGGCGACGAGACCGAGGACGCCGAGCTGCGCGCCGCCCCTGACACCGACGCCATCCGGCGCGTGCTGATCAGCCGAATGAACGGTGCCGGCAAGGTCAGTCCTGCCGCGGTCGAGGCTCAGTGCAGGCAGATCCTCGCCGAGCGTGAGGTGCGAGCCACCCTCGAGGCCATCGAACGAGCGGGCGGACGTGCAGCCTACCACTCCGTGGACGTCGCCGACGAGAGCGCATTCGGCAGCCTGATCGACCGCCTGCGCAGCCAGCACGGGCGCATCGACGGCGTGGTCCATGGCGCGGGACGCATCGAGGACAAACTGCTCTCGGACAAGACCCAGGAGTCGTTTGCTCGCGTGTTCGCCACCAAGGTCGCCGGCGCGCGCACACTGCTGCAACGGCTGGCCTCGGAGGCGCGCTTCTTCGTGTTCTTCTCGAGCGTCTCGAGCACCTTCGGCAACCGCGGACAAACCGACTACGCGGCGGCCAACGATGCGCTCGACAAGCTGGCCCACTGGCTGCACGGAACCGTGGACGCACGGGTGCTCTCCATCAACTGGGGGCCGTGGCGCGGCATCGGCATGGTGCGTCCGGAGCTCGAGCGCGAATACGACAAACGGGGCATCGGATTGATCTCACCGGCCGAGGGCATCGAGCGCTTCTTCGAGGAGCTCCTGGTGGGCACCGAGCCGCAGGCCATCCTCACCGCCGGGCACGCCTCCGCGCTGACGGCTGGAGGCGTGTGATGGACGTCGCCATCGTCGGCATGGCGTGCATGTTCCCGGGCGCCCCGAACCTCTCGAGCTACTACGCCAACTTGTGTGCTGGCGTGGACGCGATCTCGAGTGTGCCGCCCGCGCGTATCGATCCCAGGCTCTTCGAGGCGCAGCTGCGCGACGATTCCCAGCTCTACTGCGCGCGCGGTGGCTTCATCGACGCCTATGCGGAGTTCGACTCCCTGGGCTTCGGTGTGATGCCCGTGGCGGCACGAGGAGCCGAACCCGATCAGCTGTTAGCCCTCCAAGTGGCGACCAGCGCGCTCGAGGACGCTGGCTACGCACACCGCAGCTTCCCGCGCGAACGCACCGCGGTGATCCTGGGCCGTGGCGGGTATTCCACGGCTGCACGCACCCGACTCGACCAGCGCTTGCGCGGCGCGCAGCAGGTCACGGCCACGCTGCGCGCGCTGCTGCCCGATCTGGATACCCAGACCTTGATCCGCGTACGGGATGAGCTGCAGGCCCAGATCGACGCCCCGGGCCCCGACGCGGTGATCGGCATCGTGCCGAACCTCACTGCCTCGCGCATCGCCCATCGGCTCGACCTGCGCGGTGCCGCCTGGACCGTGGATGCCGCCTGCGCGAGCTCCCTGATCGCCGTCGAACATGGCTGCCGTGAGCTCGAGAGCGGTCGCGCGGATCTGGTGCTGGCAGGCGGCGTGCACGTGTGCCTCAGCGATGGCTTCTGGAGCGTGTTCTGCAGTCTGGGAGCGCTCAGCCGCAAGGAGCAGATCCGCCCCTTCGATCGGCGGGCCGACGGCCTCTTGATCGGCGAAGGCCTCGGCGTCGTGGTGCTCAAGCGCCTGGCGGAGGCCGAGCGCGACGGCGACTGCATTTACGCGGTGATCCGCGGCGTAGCGAGCTCGAGCGACGGTCGCGGCGCGACCTTGCTCAGTCCCGCGGTCGAAGGACAGGTGCTTGCCCTGGAGCGCGCCTGGAAGGAGTCGGGACTCGATCCTCGCAGTGTGGGCCTGGTCGAGGCCCACGGCACCGCGACTGCCGCCGGTGACCAGGTGGAGCTCACCACATTGGCGCGGGTGTTCGGAGCCGCCGATGCGAGCGGCGAACGAGCCGTGGTGGGTTCGGTGAAATCCATGATTGGACATGCCATGCCCGCCGCGGGTGCCGCGGGGCTCATCAAGGCGGCGCTCGCCGTGCACCACGGGACGCTATTCCCCACGTTGCACTGCGAGGAGCCCCACCCGCTGCTCGAGCAGACGCGGTTCCGAGTGATCTCGCGCGCCGAGCCATGGAAGGCTGGCGCCCTGCCGCGCCGGGCGGGCGTGAACGCCTTCGGCTTCGGCGGAGTCAACGCCCACGTCGTACTCGAAGAGCACGCGGCCAAGCGCACTCGCGTGATGGCGGCTCCACCGCGCAAGGCCGCGCTCGGTGATCGCCTGGCCTGCTTCTCGGCGCCTGATGTCGAGCGTCTGCTGCAAGTCGTGGAGCGCGGCGCGGAGAGCGTCGACCAGGGACCGGTGCGGGCAGCCTTGCTCGATCCCTCCGAGGAACGCCTCGGACGGCTTGCGGAGATCGTCAAGCGCGGCAAGGCCTGGCGCGGACGCGAGTCCATCTGGTTTTCGCCCCAGGGCCTGTTGCGGGACGGCGGCAGCGTCGCCTTGCTCTTCCCGGGCATCGACGTGGCGTTCGAGCCGCAAGTCGAGGACCTGGCGCACCACTTCGGCATCCCGCTGCGTCCCGTGGTGCGCCCCAACACGCTGGAGGAGCAGACCTTTGGGGTGGTGGAGGTCAATCGCTTTCTCTGCTCGATGCTGGAAGAGCTCGGCGTCCAGGCGGCGCACCTCGCGGGTCACAGCATCGGCGAGTGGAGCGCGCTGATGGCCTCCGGAGCGTTGCTCGAAGCGGAGCGCACGCGCTTCATGGAATCGCTCAAGCCCGGACGCTACCGTGCCACCGGCGTACCCTTCGCAGCCGCTGGCTGCGACGTGATGCGCGCACGCGAGGCGCTGGCAGGCCTGGCTGACGTCGCCATCTCCCACGACAATTGCCCGCATCAAGTGCTGTTGTGCGGGCGCGAATCTTCGCTCGACGTGGCCCTCGCACGCCTCACGCGCGCCGGCGTGATGTGCCAAAAGCTCCCCTTCCAATCAGGCTTCCACACCCCCTTCCTGGGCGAGCACGCCGAGCACTTCCGCGCCGAGTTCGCGCGTCTCGATCTCGTGCCCCCGACGCGCCGCTTGTGGTCTGCCACCACCTGCGCTCCGTATCCTCACGAGCCAGCTGCCATCCGCGAGCTCTCCGTGCGGCACCTGCTCGAGCCGGTGCGCTTTCGCGAGCTGCTCGAAAAGCTCCACGAGCAAGGGGCTCGCGTCTTCGTGCAAGCCGGCGTGGGGAGCCTGACGGGGTTCGTCGAGGACAGCTTGCGCGGTAAGCCTCATTTGGCATTGAACACCAATGTGAAGGACGCGAGCGGGCTGGACCAAATCCGGCGTGTGCTCCTGGCGCTCTTCGTGGAGGGCGCAGACGGTCTACGGTTCGAGCGCGTGGCAGCGCGCCCGCGTCGCACCATGCAGCTCGCCCTCGGCGTGCCCGTGGCGAGCGAGTTCACGCCCCTGACCTTGTCCAAGGAAGCCCGCTTGCACCGGGCCCCCGAGGTGACACCGGACAGCCTGGCGGGCGAATTCCGCGAAGCGCTCGAGGCCATCGAAGCCGCGCAACGCGACGTGTTCGCGCTGCTCGACGCCGACGGCCTCAACGCAAACGAACAGGCCTCCGAACCTGTCGCGCGCGAGCCCCGCAGCTGGAGCGCACCGCTCCGTCTGTCCGTGGCGCGTGATCCTTCGCTGCTCGATCACGCGCTATTCCCACAGCGCCCGGG
The DNA here is from genome assembly GCA_047601445.1 of Myxococcales bacterium. Taxonomy (GTDB): domain Bacteria; phylum Myxococcota_A; class Polyangia; order Polyangiales; family DASUME01; genus DASUME01. The sequence continues at coordinate 4,922,091 of JASGJH010000001.1, forward strand.
CTGGGACGTGGTGACGGACCTCTTCCCCGTGGTCCCACTCACCATGCTGATCGACCTGGCCATCGAGTACGCGCTCGCAGGGTTCCCCGGCCAAGTGGCCGTGGCCATCGAGGACATGCGTGCCTTGCGCTGGTTCGAGGTCGGTGAAGAAGTCGAGGCCGAGGTCAAGTGCAGCTTCGACGGACACGAGCGCGTGCAAGTCCAGGTCGGCGAGCACGTCACCTGCACCGTGGTGCTCGCGCAGGCCTATCCCGACGCGCCTGCATACGACGCGCGCCCCCCCACGAATCCGCGGCCATCCCCGGTGTCGGGCGCCGAGGTCTACACGCTCGGGCGGATGTTCCATGGACCAGCCTACCAGGGGATCGAACGCGTCCACGCGCTGGGCGACGACGGCCTCACGGCCTCCATCCGGGTCCCTTCGGGGCGCGCTGCTCTGCTGGACAACGCGGGCCAGCTGTTCGGTCTGTGGATCCAGGAGCGCTACGAGTTGAACCGCATGGCGTTCCCGGTGGGCGCCCGACGCATCCGCTTCTTCGGGCCGGAGCCGGCCTGTGGTGCGCTCGTCGAGTGCAGCGTTCGGGTGCGCTCGGAGAACGACAAGGGCGTGCTCACCGACATGATGCTCGCCCACGACGGCCAGGTATGGGCCGCCGTGGAGACCTGGGAAGATCGCCGCTTCGAAACCGATGCCCGGCTCTGGAACGCCATCTGCAGCCCCGCGCACAACCTGCTCTCCTCCGTACTCGGTGACGGACTCGTGCTCTTCGATGACAGCTATCGGATGGCCACCACGCGCCAGCAGCTCGCCGCACGCTTTCTCGGTCAGGCCGAGCGCGACGAACTCCGCAGCGTGAAGAACCCGCGCCTGGAGCGTGCCTGGCTCGCCGGACGCATCGCTGCGAAGGACGCCGTGCGCGCGCTGATGTGCTCCCTGGGCGAGGCCGAGCTCTACCCCGCGGAGGTGCAGACCCGCGGCGAAGGAGCCACGTTCTCGGTAAGCGTCCCCGGCGGGCGCGACGTCCGCATCGCGCTGGCACAGTCAGGCGAGCTCAGCGTAGCCGTGGCGTCCGAATCACGGGAACTGGGGCTTGCCTTGCAGAGGGTCGAGCCGCGATTCTCCAGAATTCGTGCGGGGAGCCTTCCGCGAGGAAGAGCTGCGGCTCGTTCAGGGCGAACCAGAAGAGCAGGCCTGGGCACGCCTGTGGGCTGCCAAACAGGCGGCTGCGATGGCCGCCGGGGGCGCTGGAGATGCCGCAGCTCTCGGGATGCAAGTGCTCGACCGCGCCGACGCGCGCCTCCTGGTAGGAGGCACTTGGGTGCAAACCACACGTCACGGCAATTGGGTGATCGCATGGAGTACGAAGTGAAGAACGTGGAAATCGAACCACTGCACGAGCACACCTCGGAGACGGTGCTCGCGGACATCGCTGGCATGATCCGCCAGGTCATTGGCGAGGAATACGCGGGCGATCTCGAGATCGGCATGGAGACGAGCTTCGCCAACGAGATCGAACTGGAGAGCATCGAGCTGGTGGCCCTCACGGAGCTTCTGCGCGAGCGCTACGGGGACACGTTGGACCTCCCGTCGTGGCTCGGAAACATGGAGCTGAACGAGATCATCGCACTCAAGGTCGGCAACCTGGTGGAACGGATCGTCCTATGCATGTCCGAACCCGCGACGGCGTAACGCTACATACTCAGGAATTCGGCAAGGGCCCGCCCGTGCTGCTGTTGCACGGCTTGGTCGCCGGAAACCTGGCCACCTGGTACTTCGGTGTGGCGCCTGCCCTCGCGCGCAGCCATCGGGTGGTGCTGTTCGACTTCCGCGGGCACGGCCGCAGCGACCGCGCCGTCACCGGCTACGGCGTGGAGCCCATGACCCGCGACCTCGAGAGCGTCATCGACCAGGTCAGCGACGAGCCCGTGTCGTTGGTGGGCCACAGCTTCGGCGGTTGTGTGGCTCTCCAGTTCGCGCTCGAGCACCCCGAGCGGGTGCGCCGACTGGCATTGGTGGAAGCCCCTCTGCCACCGTCGCGTTCGGAGGAGATCGAGGAGTTCCTGTCGGGACCACGCGAAAAGCTGGTGAACGACTTGCCCGCACGCTTGCGCGAGGCCGTGATCGGCGGGGGCCGGCGCGGGCAACGCCTGCTCGAGTCGATCGCCTTCCTGGTGCAGCAGACCACGATGATTGAGGAGCTACGGCGCTCCGAGGACATCCCCGACGCCCGGCTCGCCACGCTCGCGCCCCCCTTGCTCGCCCTCTACGGCAAGGCCTCGCGCTGCCGCCCCGTGGGCGCGCGTTTGGCGCGCGTGGTCCCCCATTGCCAGCACGTCGAGCTGGCCGGCGGCCACAACCTGCCCTTCGAGAACGTGGCCAGCGTCGTCGCCGAGCTCGGCGCCTTTCTGGCGGGTCCCGCGCTGCACCTCGCGAGCGGCAGCCTCAAGGCGCGCGCTGGGGGCCGCCCATGAAGCGCTTCCTCTTCGCGGTTCCTCCGTTCGCAGGCCACGTCCTGCCCACGGTCTCGGTGGGTCGCGCACTCAAGGCACGCGGCCACCAGGTGCTGTGGGTGGGACTCTCCGAGATCCGGCGCCTGCTGCCGGAGGATGCGGAGTTGGTGGCGCTCGACGCCGATGCCTCCCCGGAGAGCCGCAGCGTGGAGATCGAGAAGGTGGCGAGCCGAGGCTGGGAGAGTCTGCAAGTGCTCTGGGAAGGGGCGCTGGTCCCGCTGGCGCGCGGCATGTTCGAAGGAGTCGGCCGCGCCATTGCCCAGTACGAACCCGATGTCGTGATCGCCGACCAACAGGCCATCGGTGGAGCGCTGGCGGCGCGCCGCGCCGGGGTACCCTGGGCCACGTTCTGCACCACGTCGGCCTCGGTGATGGATGCTCTGGTGGACCTGCCCAAGGTGAAGCAATGGGTGGTCAACCAACTCGCGATGCTCGAGCGCGAAGCGGGGCTGCCGCCGGATCCCGCGCCCGACACGTCGCCTTCCTTGGTGGTGGTGTTCTCGACGAGGGCCCTGGTGGGGGAAGACCGCAGCTGGCCTGAGCACTATCACTTCGTCGGCCCATCCATCCAGGATCGCCCCGATCCCACACCCTTTCCCTGGGACTGGCTCAACACACGCCCGCGCATCTTCGCCTCGCTCGGCACCATCGGCAGCGACAGCCCAGGCAACGCTCGCTTTCTCTCGGCAGCGATCGCAGCGCTCCATGATCTGCCTTGCCAACTCGTGATCGCTGCGCCCAAGGGGGTCGAGGGCGAGATTCCCGAGCACGTGCTGGTGCGAGAGCGCGTACCCCAGGTGGCGCTGCTGCGAGAGATGGACGCCGTGATCACGCACGGCGGGCACAACACGGTGTGCGAGGCGCTGGCCCACGGTCTGCCACTGGTGGTGGCGCCGATTAGACACGATCAGCCGGCGGTGGCGGCCCAGGTGGTACGAGCCGGGGCTGCGGTTCGAGTGCGCTATGGCCGCGTCACGCCGCAAGCCCTACGCAGTGCGGTCGAGCAAGTCTTGGGCGAAGCTTCATTCCGCGCGTCCGCACAACGCATCGGTGCCAGCTTCGCGCGGGCAGGCGGCGCTGCGGCAGCCGCGGATGCACTGGAGAACCTCTCATGAATCTGGTTGCTTCGCTCGCGGGCGCGCTACTCACGCTGGGCTGGCTCGCGCAGAGCACGGACCTGCGCAGACGAGCCAGGGCTCTCCGCGTGCTGCGCGACAGCGACGAAGCGGTCTCGCTCGACCACGTGTTCGTGGTGCGACCAGGCGTGACCCTCGACACCTGGACTCGGCGCGCCGCCAGCGCCCATGCGCGCAGCGCGCAGCTGCAGGTGCTCGACCTGATCCCGCCGCATTTGTCGGCCGCTCGCGCGGGCCTCTTGCTGGAGAGCGTGGACCCGGCTCGCTATCGCGCCGACCGCACGGCCCCCGGCTACACGGTGGGCGACGCGCTCTTGGTCCAGCGCGACGTGCTGGCGCGGGCGCGCCTGTCACTGCCCGAGGCGGGTCCGCACGCCAGCGAGTTCGTCGAGCTCGCCAAGATCCTCAAACGCTACGCCGTGACCGGCTTCGACGTCGCGGTCGCTCCCCATCTGACAGCGAGCGAACCGAGCCTGCGCGAGCGTCGTGCTGCGCTTCGCGCGCTGCGAGGTGTGAGCCCCAAGATCACCCTCGCCGTGCAGCTCGCGCTGCTCGCCTGGATCCTCTGGCAAGCCCCGCTCTTCGGTCTGTTGGCACTCGCGGTGTTCCAGCTGCAGGTGCCCGTGGTGACCTGGAGCAGCGCGCTGTCACCCGCAGGCCTCCTTGCGTACAGCCTGGCGCGCATCCCACTCGACGCGCTCGGCGTGTTCGGACCGACGTCGAGCGATGGCCGCGCGCGTCATCCATCTGACGACGACCTACGGACAACGTATGACGCCCTGTTGGCCGAGGGCACGGCTCGCTTCTTCGAGCCGAGACGTGATGACTGCCCACTGTGCGGAGCCCACATCCTGATCGAACTGCTCGCGTCCGACGATCCGCTCCAGCGCAAACCAGGTCGCTTCGTGCTGTCGCGCTGCGCCGCCTGCGACCACATCTTCCAAAATCCGCGGCTCTCCCTGGCCGGCCTCGATTTCTACTATCGAGACGTTTACGAGGGCCTCGGTGGCAAGATGTTCGACGACCTGTTTCCCACCCAGGCCAAGGACTTCCAGAAGCGCCTGTCCATGGTGTCCGCCATCTCGAAGCCGTCCCGTTGGCTCGACGTGGGCGGCGGCCACGGGCACTTCTGCTGCTACGCGAGCGGCGAGCTGCCCGAAACCCATTTCGATGCACTCGATCTGAACGAAGGAATCGAGGAGGCCCAACGCCGAGGTTGGATTCGCCACGGCTTTCGAGGTCTGTTTCCTGACCTGGCTCCCCAGCTGGCCGCGAACGCTCGCTATGACGTCGTCAGCATGAGCCACTACCTGGAGCATGCACTGGATCCGCGAGCCGAACTGGCCGCGGCGGCCAAGGTTTTGACCGAGGACGGCCTTTTGATGATCGAGGTCCCTGATCCCGAGTCCCGGATTGGTCGCTTCTTCGGCAGTCTCTGGTTGCCCTGGTTGCAGCCTCAGCATTTGCATTTCGTGAGCGCAGCCAATCTGGCAAATCTGCTGCACGAGCATTCGTTCGAGCCGTTGGTCTGGCACCGCGGTGAGGCCCATATGCCCCATGATTTCCTGTTCGTGACCATCTTCGCCATCGAACGCCTGGCCTTGCCGGGCGACTTTCCATGGCGGCCGCGCAATGGGCGCGCGCGGCGAACCTGGCGCGCCGTGGTCTGGACGTTGCTCGCACCCGCCGTGTGCTTGGCGTGGCTCCTCGATCGCGTGCTCACGCCGCTCCAACGACGTGCAGGCTGGTCGAACACGTACCGGGTCCTGGCGCGCAAGCGCCGTGAAAGCGAGTCCGCGCGACAAGAACTGTCATCGAATCGATTGGTCCAACATCGACTCGTCGCGAGTTAAAGTCCACGCGATCCGCTCTTCCATGATTGACCGATCACGTCACGCTTGGTACGCGAAGTTGTCTGCATCTCCCAACGAACGAGGACTCCCATGAGGCTCCGCGCGCTCTTTCTTTTAAACGTACTGGCACTCGCATGCGTGGCGTGCTCCGAGACAAAATCGTCCGGAACCACCGTCCCGGGCGACGGTGATGGCGGCGGCGACGGCGATGGTGACGGCGACGGTGATGGCGACGGCGACGGTGATGGTGACGGTGACGGCGACGGTGATGGAGATGGGGGCGGCGGAATCCCGTCTGCAGAAACGGTATGCGACGGCATCGACAACGACGGCGACGGCAACATCGACAACGTGGACGTTGCCGGTGACGGCATCTGCGACTGTCTCTCGATCGCGACCATCGGCGAGCCGCTCTACCCCATGGACGACACCTTCAAGGCCTGGCTCGACAAGCGCAGTGGTGGCGTAGTCGCCCTCGATTTCATGAAGCTCACGGCCGACGTGCTGAAGCCGTTCGACGTGATCATCGTGCAGAGTCTGCACATGCACGCCTACACGGCCGATGAGATCAAGGTGGTGGAAGATTGGGTCAAGGCCGGTGGCGGCATCTTCTCGCTCACGGCCTACACCGCGGACAGCAACGCCAACGTGAACGCCTTGCTCGCACCCTATGGCATCTCCTACGGCACCTCCCTCGTGCTGGTGAACGTGTTCGCCGATCAGAGCTTGCCCGTGGACATCTGGCTCCCTCACCCTGTCACCAAGGGCATCTCCAAGGTGGGCGCCGTGAGCGCGTACGAGGTGCTCGGCGGCGGAGACATCTTGGCCAAGGGCAAGGATCAACCCGTCCCCGTACTCCCGGCGAACGAAGTCGTGATGATGCGCGCCACCGAGCACGGCAAGGGCAAGGTGATCGCCTGGGGCGACGAGTGGATTACCTACGACTCGGAGTGGGCGGGTCACAAGGACTATCAGGTCGAGCGCCTGTGGCAGAACGCGATGCAGTGGCTCGGCCCGGAAAACGAGTGCAACGTCCTGGTGCTGCTCTGAAGCACCGCGTCGGAAGGTGATGTCGTTGTCGAGGAGGCCCTATGCATGTCACTCATTGCCCAGCTCATCCAACAGCAACGCTCACTCCGCTGTTCACGGCGCGCGACCGCTTTTGGGGGTTCGACGGCAGCTTTTCCTATTGTCGCTGTGACACCTGCCGCAGCTGGGTGCTCTCACCACGACCCGACCCGCAGGATCTCGGTCGCTACTACGCGGGTTACTACAACCCGGAGATGATCGAGGTCTACGAACGCACCTGGCGCGAGCAGAAGCCCGAGCAGGCCGGGATGTTGGAGCGCGCACGCGCGAGCCAGTTCGTTGCCTGCATCCGCAAACTCGAGGTGCCTCTCACGCCCGAGACACGTCTGCTCGACGCTGGCTGCGGACTCGGCAGCTTTGCACGCTTCGTCCGCGAGGACCTGGGCATTCAGGTGCGTGGAGTGGACTTCGACCCGGCGTGTCGCGCTTTCGCCGCGAGCACGCACGGTGTGGAGATCGACGCTGGCGAGCTGCATGCCCAGCGATACCCGAGCGCGAGCTTCGACCTGGTCACGAGCTGGCACTGCATGGAGCACGTGCTCGATCCGCGGGCCGAGCTCGCGGAGATGGCCCGCATCACCAAGCCGGGTGGCGTTCTGATGGTCGAGGTGCCCACCATCACCCTGCTCGCGCGGATCTTCCGGGGACGTTGGCTCTTCTTGCAGGCGCCGACCCACCTCTATCACTTCAGGCCGCGCGCGCTGCGCGAGCTGGTGGAGGGAGCCGGTTTCGACACCGTCGAAGTCAGCCGTCCGTGGTTGCCCAGCGAGCTCGCGGGGAGCCTGGTCATGCTGCTCACGGGGGTGGTGGGGTTCGCGCCGCGCCTGCACAAGAAGATGGTGGGCGCCACCCTGGTGCGCACCCTGTTCATCCTGTTGTTGCTGCTCGACCTGCCGGTGACGCTCCTGCTCGCACTCATGGGCGACGCGGGCGTCGTGCGCATCGTCGCCCGGCGACGCAACGCTGAGGTCGCCGAGCCTAGCTGAAGCGTGCAACCCACTTGTCGAAGGCAGTGACGAAGCCGCGCAAGAACTCGCGGCTGGGCTCGCTGGTGAGCTTGCCGTTCTCGTCGAAGAGCTTGGATGCGCCGCCCACGTAGGCCTCGGGTTGCTGCATCATCCACACGTTCAAGAACACCATCGATTGGCGCAAGTGATGGTTGGCGCCGAAGGCCGCGAGGTTGCCGGGTGATACGCTGATGATCGCACCGGGTTTGTCGGCCCATACGCTCTTGCCATAGGGGCGTGAGCCCACGTCGATCGCGTTCTTGAGGCAACCGGGCACCGAGCGGTTGTACTCGGGCGTGAGGAACAGAAGGGCCTGGGCTTTTCTCACACGGTCACGGAAGGTGAGCCATGCTTGGGGTGGTGTCTCCTCCAGGTCCTGGTTGTACAGCGGGAGGTCGGCGATCTCGACGATCTCGAGCTTCAGACTGGCCGGGGCCAGCTCGGCCACCGCCTGGGCCGTCATGCGCGTGAACGAGCCCTTGCGCAGGCTCCCCACGATCACTGCGACATCACGCTGGATTGTCATCATTCCCTCCTCGAATTGCATCGGTCCACGGCGCGAACTCTACCCCAAGTAGGCGCGGGCGCCGGCCGTGCCTGTGCCTCACGGGGCCTCAAAATGCCCCCGGGCGCAGACAAGCGCGCCGGCCAACTGCTAGTCTCGGCCCCACCATGGGATTCTGTTTCGTCCATGCGGCAGACCTGCACCTGGACAGCCCTCTCCGTGGGCTAGCCCGCTACGAGGGAGCACCGGTCGCCGAGGTGCGAGGCGCCACCCGGCGCGCGCTCGAGAACCTCGTGCAACTCTGCCTCGAGGAGAACGCGCGCTTCCTGTTGCTTGCGGGCGATCTGTACGACGGCGAATGGCGCGACTACTCCACCGGCCTGTTCTTCGGGCACCAGATGGCACGCCTGCGCGAGACCGGCACGCGGGTGATCTGGATCCGTGGCAACCACGATGCCCAGAGCAAGTTGACCCGACACCTCGCGCTGGGTGAGCACTGCATCGAGCTCGGCTCGCGGCGTCCCGAAACCCAGGTGCTTGAGGATGTACAGGTGGCGGTGCACGGGCAGGGCTTCGCCAGCGCGGCCGTCACCGAAGATCTGAGCGCGAACTATCCCGAGCCATTGCGCGGCATGCTGAATATCGGGCTGCTCCACACCGCCTTGAGCGGTCGGCCCGGCCACGCTGCCTATGCCCCCACGGACGTGCGAGCCTTGGTGGCGCGCGGCTATGACTACTGGGCGCTCGGCCACGTGCACAAGCGCGAGGTGGTGCACCGCGAGCCCCACGTGGTGTTCCCGGGCAATTTGCAGGCCCGTCACGTGCGCGAGACGGGTCCCAAGGGCGCCACCCTGGTGCGCGTGGAGAACGGCAGCATCGCCAGCGTGGAGCATCGCAGCCTGGACCTGGTGCGCTTTGCGCTGCTCGAGCTGTCGGCTGTGGAGGCGCAGAGCGTCGGTGACCTGGCGGAGCTGGCCAAGCGGGCGTTCGCGGAGGCGCTGGTCGAGGCCGAAGGACGCTTGCTGGCGGCGCGCGTGAGTGTGGTCGGGCGCTCCCATGCGCACGCGGAGATGGCTGCGGACCTGGAGCGCGTGCGGGCGCAGATTCAAACCGCCGCCAACGACTTGAGCGCGGGAGACGTGTGGGTCGAAGACGTGCGCCTGCACAGCCAACTTCCGCTCGACCTGGTCAGTCTGCGCAAGCGCGACGACGCCATCGGCCACCTCGTCTCGGCGCTCGAGCGCAGCATGGACGACCCGGAGACCGCACTGCTGTTGTCCGATGACCTGGCCGAACTGAGCAAGGCCTTGCCGGCCGAGGTGCGCGCCGAGGCCCTGGACCTCGACCTGCGCGACGAGCAGCAGGCCCGCGAGTTGCTTCATTCGGTGGGTCAGCTGCTGTTGCCGCGTCTGGTGGGATCGGTATGAGGATCGCGCGTCTGGAACTGCACGCGTTCGGTCCCTTCACCAACGCACGCCTCGACTTCGCGCACAAGCCGCGGGCCCTCCAGCTGGTGTACGGGCCCAACGAGGCGGGGAAGAGCAGCACCCTGCGCGCCGTGATCGCATTGCTCTACGGGATCCCGGTGCGGACGGTCGACGCTCATGTCCACGAGATGAACAGGCTGCGCATCGGGGGAATCCTGCTCGACGAGCAGGGCAACCGTCACGAGGTGGTGCGGCGCAAGGGCATGAAGCACACGTTGCTCGGCGCCAAGGACAAGCCGCTACCAGACGACAGCTTGCACGGATTGCTTGGCGGACTCGACGAGAACCTGTTCCGTCAGATGTTCGGGCTCGACCACGAGCGGCTGCGACAGGGCGCCGAGGCGCTGCTCGAAGGCGGCGGTAACCTGGGCGAGGGCTTGTTCGACGCGGGCACCGGTGCGCGCACGATCCGAGCTGCCATGCTCGGTCTGGCGCAGGAGGCCGACGCGTTGTTTCGCGCGCGCGGCCGCACGCCGAAGCTCAATGCCGCCATCGACGCGCTACGCGAGCATCAGCGAGCGCAACGAGAGGCGGCCCTGTCGCCGCAGGCCTTCCTGGAGCAGCAGCGTGGCCTCACCGAGGCCCGCGAGGCGCGCGAGAGCCGGGCGGCCAGGCGGCGCGCGCTGTTCGAGGAGAAGGCGCGGCTGTCGCGAGCCATCAGCTTGATCCCGTTGCTCACGCGGCGAGCCTCGCTGGTAGCACCCCCAGACAGTCAGCTGGAGCCCGGCGATCCGCTCGAGGCATGGGATGCCGAGCACAAGCGGCTCACGGCGCGCTTTCAGGCCACCCGGCGCGTGGAAGCCGAGCTACCGGGCGATCGCGCCCGGGCTCAACGCCTGACCCAAGAGATCGCCGAGCTCAAGGGGCGTGTGTTGAGCGCGGGCGAGCTGCACGGCGCCCTCGATACCCCTACCCGGTCGCGCATCCGCAAGCTCGCGGAGAGCCACGAAGCGCTGCAGCGAGAGCTCCAACAGGCCGTGCGCGCGCAGGTAGAGCAAGCGGCTGCCCACGCGCTGGTGACGCAGCAACTCTCGAGCTGGGAGCGCCTCGAGCCCCCGCACGAGCTCGCGCGGCTGGTGGATCGGATCGAGCGCGACGGACTCGAGCGCGAGCTCCTGAACCTGGAGCTAGAGCTGTCGCAGGCTCAGCGCGCGCTGAACCAGCGCGCCAAGGCGCTCGGCGTGGGGGCCGACCTCACGCACCTGGCCAACCTTGCGGTGCCGGACGATGTGGCGCTGCTGAAGCTCGAAACCACCCGTAGCGAGCTCGACGAGGCCGACAAGCGGCTCCACGCCAGCGAGCGGGAACTCGCGCAGCGCGCCTCGACGCTGGGTCGTCAGCGCGACCTATTGTTGACCCGCGGTGAGCCGGCCTCGCCCTCTGCCCTGCGCGAGGCGCGCGAGCAACGGACGCGCGCCTACCACGAGCTGCGCCGGGCCGTGTCGGCGGGCACGCACGACGAGCAAGACTTCCGCGCCCTCGAGGCCAGCGTCCAGCTGAGCGACGAGCTCGCCGACCGCATGCAGCGCGAGGCCGAGCAGGTCTTCGAGCTCCTCCGCATCGAGGCCGAAGAACGCGCCCTCGAGCGCGAGCAGCAGGCGCTCGTGCAAGCCAAATCCGCGCAGCAGGTGGAGCGCGCGGCCCTGGTGGAGCGCCTGCGGGCGCTGAGCGAGAGCCTGGGCCTGAGCCACGTGCCGGGGGCGGAGCTGCGCGGGCAAGTGTTCAAGCTCGGGCAAGTGTCGGAGCAGGCGGGCCAGATCCTGGCGAGGCTGGGCTCGCTCGACATGTTGTCGGAGCGCGTCGCAGAGGCCGGGCAGCGCCTCGAGCGTGCCCTGGGACGCGAGCCGCAGAGTGCGCACGACGGCGCGGGGGGAGCGGGCGCCCGCCTCGCGCACGCGCTCGGGGCAGCCAAGGCCGAGGTCGAGGCCCGCCTCGCCGCGCAACGTGAGCTCGACAAGTCGCGTGCGCGTCGCGACGAGTTCGCGCTCACCCGAGAGGCGGTCGGCGCGCGCGCGGAGGCGCTCTCACGGGAGCTCGACGGCGCGCGCGAGTCGTTCCGCGCGGAGCTGCGCAAGCTCGGCTTGTCCGAGACGCTTGGGCCGGACGAAGCCCTCTCGAGCCTCGACGAGCTGGTGGAACTCGAACGCAAGGGCCGCGAGCTCACCGGCTTGCGGGCGCGCATCGAGGGCGCGGTGGCAGACCTCGCAGGCCTGGCGAGCGACGTGCACAGTCTGGTTCGTCGCGTCGAGCCGGCGCTTGCCTCGGCCGAGGGCACCGAGACCGGCATCCTGCTGGAGGGCCTCGAACAAACCCTGCGCACGCGCAGGGAAGCGCGGCGCGATCAGGAAGAGCGCGCGCGGGAGCTGCAGAAGATCAACGAGCAGCTCGTGCACAGCGGCGATGGATCGTCGGTGGACGAGCTGAGGCAGCAGGTGCAGGGCCTCGAGCCCGACCGGTCCCGAGCACGCTTGCTGGAGCTGGAGGACGAGCTCGAGCAACTCGACCAGGAGATCGCCGAGCTCAACCAGGCCATCGGCAGCAAAGAAGCGGGCTTGAACCTGCTCGAGCAGCCTTCCGGGGCAGTCTCCCTCGCCGAGGAGGTGCAGAGCGATCTCTCTCACGTACGCCAGCTGGTCCGGCGCTACCTCGAGGTACGCCTCTCGCAGGCCCTGCTCAAGCGCGAGGTGGACCTGTATCGCACGCAGCATCAGGGGCCGGTGCTGGCGCGCGCCAACCAGCTGTTCCCGCGCCTCACGCTGCAGCGTTACCGCGGGCTCGATGTGGAGTTCGACGAGCGCGACGAGGCCGTGCTGTGCGCGGTGCGACAGGACGGGAAGACCGTGCGGGTGGCGGGGCTCAGCGATGGCACCCGTGACCAGCTCTATCTGGCCCTGCGCGTGGCGAGCATCGAGCGCTTTCTACAGCACAACTCGCCCTTGCCGCTCATCCTCGACGACGCCTTCGTCCACTTCGACGACCAACGCGCCGAGGCAGCGCTGGTGGTCCTGGCCGAGCTCTGTGCACGCACGCAGGTGCTGCTCTTCACCCATCACCACCGCATGGTGGAGCTCGCCAAGAACGCGCTCGGGCGCGACGGTATGATCCTGCACGAGCTCGACCCCGCCCGGGGCGTGATCAACCTGCGCGACGACGGACCGCTGTTCGCGCGCCTTTGAGCCGACGCGTCTGGCTCCTCAACCGCGTGCGGAGTGGTGGGTCTCGAGCTCGCGCTGGGCGAGCAGCATGCCAATTTCCTCGAGCACGCTGTCGTAACCCCAGGGAGCCTCGGGGTGCGCGATGACGACCACCGCCACGCGGCTCCCCACCTGGACCGGCTTGAGCAAGAACCCGCGCGTTGCGAGGGTGCGCACCTCTTCACTTGTCTGCGAGTGAGCGCCCACGGGCACGATGCCGGAGCCGGGACGTAGGCGCATCACCTTGTCGACCACGTCCAGGATCTGCGCGGGCAGCTCGCCACCCTTACCCGCCATCGCGGAAGGCATGCCGCTGTCGTCCTCGTACACGTGCGCGGCGTCGGCTTCCATCATCTTGCGCAGCTCGGAGAGCAAGCGCTGGACCGGCGAGCTCTGTCGGCGCGGACCATCCACGGTGGTCTCTTCCGTGCCCATCTCGTTCTGGGCGGTGTCGGGGTCCAGACGAAACGACTGTGAGCGCCCCTCGTATTGCTGGGTCACGTGCGCGGCGTGGGCGATCAACGAGGAGCACTCCGTCTGCTCCGCGCTCTCCGAGAGCGCCCGCAAGCTTAGCTTGAGCTCGTCCTGATCCTGCGCCAGCACGGCAGCGACCACACGCTTCTCGTGCAGCATCACCAGCGCCCCCAGCTCGTTCGTCTCCTCCAGCTTCTTCTTCCAGCGCGACTCGAGGTCGTACGCGGCTTCGATCTCGCCGAGCCCCACCATCGCCACCGACCGCTCCAGGTCCAGCGGGCCGTACATGATCATGTACTCTTGGTCCGCCTCGCTGAGCGCCGACAACCCGAGCTCGCAGATCTCTCTCGCACGCGCGTATTGCTGCAGGCCGTTGTAGGCCCCGGCCAAGTCCGCGTAGGCGTTGCCCCATCCGATCACGCTATGGGGCGGGTACTGAGCCAGAAAGCGTTCGCCCTGCTCGATCGCCGCTTGCAGCTCGCCGCGGCGCGCCAGATAGCCGATGCTCACCATGTCGCGCAAAGGTTCCAGCGACGGTAGCTCACTGGCCAGCTCGCGCAGCCGCGTGAGCGCGCGACGTGCGCCGACGAGATCGCCGTAACGGGTACTCGCCATGCCTTCGATGGGCACCGCGAACCACTCGACCTGCCAGGTAGTGCCTCCCTGGATGCCATGCAGCTCGATCTGCTTGCGATGATGCTCGGTGCGGTCGCGGTCGCCGCGCACGAGGTAATACGTCATGCGCAGGCGATGGGCGGAGGCCTGGGCCAGGCGGGTGCCGAGCTTCTCGAGCTCGTCTGCGCGCGCGAGGGCCTGCGAACCCATGCGGTAACACTCGTTGATGCCGCCAGCCAGGAGCAGCCCCACCTTGAGGTCCACCCGATCGACCTCGGACATGCCGATGCCCGGTCGCTCCAGCGCGGCCAAGGCGGTCTGCACGGCCGTGGCCAGCTCGGCCTCACGGCCCTGGGGCTGCAGTGCGAAGGCCTGACAGGCGAGGTTCACCGATTGCAACCCCGAGTAGCTGAGCATGCCGAATGGCTTCACGAGCTCCACCAGGCGCTGCGCGCCGGCCCTATCGAGCGAGGTGGCGCGCACGCCCATCAGCCCCATCACGGAGCGACCGAACAGCACCAGCAGCGTGTAGATGTTGGGTGCGCTGCGCGTCAGCGCGCCGAAGGGTTGGCGCAGCACCGCGCACACGACGGCTAACCACAGGCCCAGCCGGTTTCCGAACAGGCGCACGAATCGCAAGAACAGGGGGAAACCCGCCAGGTCCGCGATCTGTCGCACGGTCTCTTCGCCATACTTGAGCCCGAGCCGATAGTCGAACAGGTAGCCGCACAACACGAGCTGCTGGCGCAGCGCCAGGCTCTTGCGCAAGGGCGCCCCACGCCGCTCGAACACCTCGAGCGCGGACTCCATCGCAGGGATGGCGGCGCCCCAGGCGCGTCCCTCTCGAATCAAACTGGCCGAAGCCTCGGCGATCAACTCGGCGCCCCTGAGCTCGTCGTCGCTCTGCACCAGATGGATGCCGGCTTCGAGTCTGCGCTCGAGGGTGGCGGGCAGGGACAGGAGGGCCTTGCCGAGCGCCTTGCGGATGCTGCGCGCGCGAGGCTCGTCGAGGTGTTGCAGCACGGCGTCGCGCAGGGCCTCCTGGGCGAACGCATAGCCCCCGCGCAGGCCCACGAAGATGCCCTCCGCCATCAGCTCGTTCAGGGTCGCCATGGTCTGCTGGTGGGAAGTGCGGGAGACCAACAAGCACAGCTCGAGCGCCGCGTCGCGCCCCAACACCGCCACGATGTCCGCCAGCTCGCGAGCCGCGTCGCTCAAGGGCTCGAGCCGCGACGTCAGGGTATCGGCGAGATCGCGCGGAATGCGCTCGCGGATCTCCGCGTCGGGCAGCACCCAGGTACCGTCCACGTAGCGCACGAGCCCGCGGCGAACGAGCAGCTGGATCAGCTCGATGGTGAGTCCGGGGTTGCCGCGGGCACCACGCTCCAGCCAGTCGATCAAGCGCTCCAGGTTCGGCACGTCGCCGACCATGTTCGAGACCAGCTCGCGCAGCGCCGTGGAATCGAGCGGCGCGATCTGCAGGGAGTCGGCGCGCGACTCGAAGGCGGTGAGCGCGGTGCGGGCCAGCGGCTCGCGGTCGGCTCCCACCGAGGCCACCACGAACAACGGCAGCTCGCGCGCCTGATACGCGAGGCCGGCGAGCAACGACGCCGAGAACTCGTCCGCGCGGTCGAGGTCGTCGACCACGATCAACAACGGCCGCTCGCGCGCCACCTGCACGAACAGCTCGTTGAGCCGCGCCTGCTCCTTGGCGCGCAGCTCGAAGCCCAGCAAGTTCGGGTTTTGGCCGCGGGCAGAAGGCAGCTTGAGCTCCGGCTGCGAGGCGAGCAGGTCGGCCTGTTCGGAGTCGCTCGGCAGCGCCCGCACGAGGGCCCGGCGCAGCTGCTGGACCAGCGACTGACTGCCGTGCTCGTTGGAGGCAAACGCCCGCAACGTCAGGAGTCCGCGTGTCTGGGCCAACACCGCGAGCTCGTTCAAGAGCCGGCTCTTACCAACCCCTGCTGCACCCTCGATCAACAAGGCCGCCCCGTGCGCGCCGTGGTTGCGCTCCACGAGCCCGCGCAAGCGCGAGGTGGCCTCGTGTCGACCGCACAGCTTGGAGCTCGAGATGTAGCCTTGGGCGACCTCGGCGCTGCCGTCCGACTCGAGCTGGGCGATGGCGTTCAGACGTTCGATGACCTCCGCCGCGTTGAACGGACGCTTCACTGGATCGAGTGCGAGCAACGACATCACCAGGATGTCGAGCGACTCTGGCACGCTCGGCTCGAAGGCACGCACGCGCTCCACGGGCAGCGGCCACAGAGCCGGCAGATCGTCGAGCTTTTGGGCGGGATAAGCGTGCCTTCCGGTCAGCATCCAGTAGGCGAGCGCACCCAGTGAGAACAGGTCCGCGCGCTGATCGAGCATGCCGCACTCGGCGGCCTCCGGCGGCACGTAGGGCGCCGTTCCGGCCACGTCGCGCGGCACGCCGAAGGGCGTCATGGTGCCGAAGTCGAAGAGCTTGCAGCGTCCATCGGCCGTGCGCCGGATGTTGCGTGGGCTCAGGTCGCGGTGCAGCAGACGCTGCGCATGCAGGAGCGCCAGCGAGGAAGCCACGTCGCGCAGGTAGCGACAGGCCTCACGGTAGGGCACGCAACCGATCTCACGCAGGTCTTCTCCGTCGAGCAGCTCCATCGTGTAGAACGGCACGTCGGCGTGGACGCCGAACTCGTACACCTCGATGATGCGCGGATGCTTGAGGCGGGCGAGCGTGTGGTACTCGGCCGTAAAGTGCGCGAGGATCTGCTGACGCTTGGTGTGCTCGGCGCGCACGCGCTTGAGCGCGACGGTGTTCCCGGAGGCGCGGTCACGGGCCGCGAACACTTCTCCCATGCCGCCGCGAGAGAGCAGCGAGAGCAGTTCGTAGCGCCCCGCCACCACGACGGTCCCTTGCGAGACGGGTACAGACCTCGGGTCCATCTAGGATGCAGTTTTCCATAGTTTTGCAGCAAACAGAAGCGGCTGGGCCAGACGCCCACATGTGATCCGGGCGGCGCGCGGTCCCGCGATCGCGGCCGGCGACGACACGTGCTCCAGCGCGCGCACAGGCAGTCGGCGAAGATCGGCGTCGTGTGATTTCGCGCGCTGTTCGCCGCAGCACAACAAGCGCGATTACCCGCTAGCTATGCAGCCAGCCCGAGAGCCAACTTGGGGTGAAGCGCGCGAGGGCGGCCAATGCACCGATCATCACGGCGCACATCAAGCTGATGCGATCACGCAGTGCGAAACGCACCGGATCGTCTTGCATCTCACCCCGACCGGCCAAGATCCAGACTCGGCTCACCCAGTAGAGAAGGACGGGTACCAAGAGCCAGAGCAGCCGCGGCTCCCGATAGGCGCCGGGATGGGTGCCGTTCTCCACGTAAAGCGTGAACACGAGTGCCGCCAAGTAGCCGCTCGCGATGCCCATGCTGGCCACGTTCTGCAAGTCGACCTGGTAGTACGCGCGGTTCTTGATCCTGCCGCCGACGGCGAGGGGCAGAATCTCCACGTAGCGCTTGGCGAAGGCAAGGCTGAGGAAGAAGAAGAGCGAGAAGCCGAGCAACCAGGCGCTGATGGGCACGGCGGTCGCGATGCCACCCGACAAGATGCGGTGCGTGTACAGACCGGCCAGGGTCACCACGTCGAGCAAGAGCTTGCGCTTGAGCTCGAGTGAATAGGCCATGGTCCCCACGAAGTAGAGGCCGAGCATCAAGGTGAAGCTCAAGGGCAAGAGGCCAAGAGAGATGCCGAAGCTGACGGCGAGTAGCACGGCGAGCAGCGGTGGGCCGAGCACCACGGGCAGCGCGCCGGAGGCGAAGGGGCGTTGCTTCTTGGTGCCATGCTGACGGTCGGCGCTGAGATCGAGCAGGTCGTTGATGACGTAGCCAGCCGAAGCACACAGCGAGAAGGCGAGCGCCGCCAACAGACCTCTCGCGACGGTGTCGGGCGTGGGCACGCGCGGAGAGGCCGCCAGAGGCAAGAGCACGAGGGCGTTCTTGGCCCACTGATGCACGCGCAGTTCACGAAACATGGCGGCAGCCAAGCTCGGGCGCCGCGAGAGCACGGTGACCTTCTTGGAGCGGGACGCACGCGCCGCCACGCCCGGGCTCGCATTGATCAAAAAGCCTTGCCCGGCGCTTTCGAAGATCGGCAGGTCCGCCCGCGAGTCCCCCACGTAGTCGAAGCCGCCTTCACCGAAAGCCTCAATCAGGCGCTGCTTCTTGCGCTCCGCCTTGAGGTTCTCTCCGCCATCGCTCGAGAACACCTCGTCGAACAGCTCCACGTGGGCGGCCACGCTCTGAGCCACGTGGCGATCGGCGGCGGTGGCAAGCACCACCTTGCGCCCGGCTTGCCGGGTGGCCCGCAGCGCGTTCACGAGCCCCTCGCGATAGGGCAGTGCGGCGGCGTCGATGGAGATATGGGACGAGATCTTGCGCTTGAAGCCGGCCCGCCCGCTCAACATCCAGAAGGGCACGAGCAGTGCGAGCCAAGGTCGCTGCCGCAGCATGCCCACCACGCCCTCCCAAAGCGTGTCCGTCCCAACCAGGGTGCCGTCGAGGTCTACGCACAGCGGGCGGCCCTGCGCACTCTGCTCGAGAAAAGGGTAACTACTGGCAGCCAAATCCGCCTGGGACATGCCGCGCGAGCGTAGTCCATTCCCCGAATTTGGGCTAGCCATCCCCTTGCATCCTCGACTCGGGTACGAAGGCTCGATTGCCTCACAACTGCGCATGCCGAAGCGCGAAAACCGAGCGACTCCCTTGCGCAGTTTCGCGTGTGATGACCACACTGCGTTGGGGGACCATGACCGGCTCACGGTGGACGCCCGTGATCAACACCGGCGCGCTGCGCCGAGGCGCCTGGGCGAGCGCGCTTGCGCTGAGCGTCACGCTGGCGCTGGCCGTGCTCGACTACACAGGCGGCCGCGAGCTGAACCTCGAGCCTCTCTACCTGCTGCCGGTCAGCGTGGCAGCCTGGTATGCGGGGGTCATCCCGGCTGCCTTGATCGCCGCGGTGAGCGCCGTGTCGTCCCAGCTCGCCAACGAGGCTGCGGGGCTCGTGTACCTCCAGCCCGAGCTGCGGCTCACCAACATGGCGATGCAGCTCCTGGTAGGCACCACGGTGGGTCTCTTGATCGGCCACTCGAAGCATCGCTTCGCGCTGGTGGAGTGGTCCTCGCGTCACGATGCCCTGACGGGTCTGCACAACGCTCGCGCCTTCTACGAGCGTGCCGACGAGGAGCTCGAGCGGGCGCGCCGCTACCGCAAGCCCCTCACCGCGGCGTACATCGACCTCGACAACTTCAAGACGCTCAACGACCGGCACGGACATCACGCCGGCGACACTGCGCTGCGTACCGTGGCCAACCTGCTGCGGCGCACGGCGCGCGCCAGCGACGTCACGGCACGCCTGGGCGGTGACGAGTTCGCCATCCTGATGCCCGAGACCGATGCCGAGGGCGCACGTGCAGTACTCGAACGCCTGCGCAGCGAGCTCGAGCGCTCGCTCGCGGACTGTTCGGAGTTGGTGAGCGCGAGCATCGGTGCCGTCTCCTTCGTGGAACTACCGGACTCGGTGGAGCAGCTCATGAGCGCGGCCGATCACCGCATGTACGCGGTGAAACGCGCGGGCAAGAACCTGGTGCGGGTCGATCAATTCGAGCGCGAAGGCAGCTCTCCCACCCGCTCAGCGTGACATTCGCGCGCAGCACACTCGCCGCGTAGCGCGTGCGTCCATGAACGCGGCCGTGCCGCCGTGGGTCGATGCGTGTGCATTCCGCAGCGAAGTTCGGCTCGTGCGCAGCAAGACGTTGAACGCCCCCCGTCAAGCCGGCAACTTCAACGGGGAGGTCACGCGACCTCCCCGCCCGCTGCGGCAAAGCCGCAACGGGACCCACCCCTCCGCGAGGTTCGCTTCGCTCACGTAGTGCGCCCCCTTTTGCCACGTATGAGGTCACGAGACCTCCCCGCCCGCTGCGGCAAAGCCGCAACGGGACCCACCCCTCCGCGAGGTTCGCTTCGCTCACGTAGTGCGCCCCCTTTTGCCACGTATGAGGTCACGAGACCTCCCCGCCCGCTGCGGCAAAGCCGCAACGGGACCCACCCCTCCGCGAGGTTCGCTTCGCTCGAAAATGCCTGGTTTCGAGGGTCCTGGAGGCCCCTGAATGGCAACTATCGTTCATCCGTGATGGATGGAGTGAGGAACTCCCATGAGTGCTACCCCCGTAAGCCTCCTTTCCTCGATGCCCGATCTGGCCGGGCTCGCACGCCGCCGCTCGTGGGTGGATGCCGTGCGCGGCCTGGGCATCTTGCTGGTCGTCGTGGGCCACGTGTTGCGCGGTCTGATGGCGTCACATCTGTTGCCCGAAGCTCCGCCGTGGACCTTCCTGGATCGCTTCATCTACGCGTTCCACATGCCGCTGTTCTTCTTCGTGGCGGGCCTGTTCCTGATGCCCGCGTCGGACGAGCGCTACGCCGACTTCGCGCACCGACGTCTGGTGCGGCTCGGCTACCCGTACCTCGTGTGGGCGAGCCTGCAGACGCTCTCGCAAATCATGCTCTCGCGCTACACCAACCATCCGGTAGGCGTGGCCGACTTCCTGAAGCTCGGCTTCCACCCTCAGATGCAGTTCTGGTTCTTGTACGCCCTGTTTCTGCAGGCGCTCTTCCTGGGCCTGTTGGCCAAGCTCGGCCTCGGCCGCGGCGGCATCTTGACCGTGTGCGCGATCGTGTTCGCCAGCATGCACGTGCTGCCGAGTGGTCACTGGTACCCGCTGAACCAGGCGCGCACTTACCTGATCTACACGGCGATCGGCGTCTACCTGGGCGCGCCCGATCGCATCGTGACGCCCGAGGAGCGTCATCCCGTGGTCTACCTGGGCGCGGCCGGCCTCGGCTACGTACTGGTCGCGCTGGCGGTCTGGGAACAGCCGATCCCTGCGCAGGATTCCTTGGGGGTCTTCCTGGTCGCGGCCGTGGGCAGCCTCGCGAGCATCTGCTTGTGTGCCTTCCTGGCCGGATGCCGGGGCCAAGCGGCCCAGGGGGTCACTCTGACCTTGAAGAGCTGGGGCGAGGCCTCGCTGGCCATCTTCGTGGCGCATACGCTGGCGTCGGCGGCGACGCGCATCGGGCTCGAAAAGGCCCTGCATACGCGGAGCATCGCGGTGCATCTGGGGCTCGGCACGCTCGTCGGACTGGGGCTGCCCTGGGGGCTCTACGCGCTGACCCGGCGCTACCACATCCCCTACGTGTTCGAGTGGCCTAGCGCCCGCAAACAGGCCCGCCCGTCGCTGGTGGAGGAGTCCAACCTTCCGGGCAGCCCGGCTCACTGAGACACACTAAGCTCGCGACATGGACACCCAGCTGCTCAATGACGTGGCGGGCGCCACGGACGTCCTCGCCGCGATGATCACGCCGGCCCTGTTGATCTCGGCCAGCGGTACCTTGGTGCTCTCCACTTCGAACCGCCTGAGCCGCGTGGTCGACCGGGTGCGCGTGCTGACGCGCGACGCGGAGAACCTGGAAGACGCACCGCACGACAAGCGCACCGACGAGAAGCGCTTCTTGATCGCGAATCAGCTCACCGCCCTGACCAAACGCGCCCTGCTGCTACGCACTGCGCTGGCGGCGCTCTACTCGGCGATCGGCCTGCTGGTGGCCACCAGCGTGAGCGCCGGCGTGCTGACAATGCTGAAGCTGCGCTGGGTGCTGCCCCCCACGCTGCTCGCGATCAGCGGCTCGTGCGCCCTGCTCTGGGGCAGCCTGCTGTTGGTGCGCGAGGGGCGACTGGCCATCGGCTCGACACTCGGCGAGATGAGCTATGTGCGCGAGATCATCCACCGCAACGAGCCCCACTAGACGAACTCAAGGCAGCGAGACGACGAGCTCGCTGGACTCGGCCTGGTCCACCGCGCGGCAGTACTCGGCAAACTCAGGATAGGCGGCGGGCGCCACGCGACCGGCCGGCAAGCGCAGGCTGCGGGTGAGCTCCACGCTGTCACCGGTCTGCTTGCTGGAGGACACGAAGCGGGCCTGCAGTGGATGCTCGAGCGTGGTGGTTTTGGGCGCGGAGATGAGCTTGGTGCCAGCGGGCAGGTTGAAGCGCACCTTGATGTCCGTGGCCTGCGGGGGCGCCACCAGCATGCTGGTGGTGCGGCTGCTGACCCGTGCGAACTGGGCGGCCAGCTGATTGGGCAACAGCGGGGGCACGCGCAGCTCGTGATCGGTGCGGTGACCCAGCACGTCGACGTCGAGCTGATAGTCGATGATCAGGGGCTTCTCGGGTTCGTCGCGCGACTCGATGCTCAGCTTCTTGAGGCGAGCGCCAGGAATGACGCTCGAGAGATAGCTCTCCTCGAAGCGCGCCTCGAGCTCGGCCGCCGGGATCTCGTCGAGATCGTTACGCCAGCCCACCGCGCCTTGCCCGTGCAGAGCCTCGCGGACATGCACCGCGGCCGAGCCGGACTTGTCGAGCTGCACGTCCACGGCCACATCGCGCAGGTCCTGCGTCAGTTCACCGCGAGGCGTGGTCACGCGCTCCGCCTGGGCATTGAGCACGAGGCCGAGTTCACCCCGCACCTGGGGGGGTAGGTAGCCGAAGGGCGCGTGACGCGCCGCCGCGTGCAACCACACTGGGCCCTTCTCGGTCTGGGCCCGCAGCAGCAGGTAGCCGTAGGTCTCGAGGTCGGGCAAACGCGCGTCGCTGTGATCGGCCTCGATGCCGCGCACCAACACGAGGTCGCTCGGGACATCGGCCAGTGCCAGCAGGTACTTGAGGATGCGCTCGCGGTGACCGGTGCGCGCCGCGAGCATGGCCGGAGCGAGACCGAACACCTCGTCGGTGGGCTCGATCTGATCGGTGACCCAGCGATAGATCTTGGCGGCCTTCACGGAGGCGGGCGCGTTCGTCTGGTCGCGCTGGTCGCCAAGGATGGCGACCAGCGCCTGCTTGGCAGCGGGGTCGACCACGTCCTTGTCGGACAGCAGGTCGCGCAAGCTCTCCACGTAGGCTTCCCAGCTCACCTTCACGCCGAGGTTGATGGAGGGCAAGAACTCGCGTGAGGCCACGCTCATGGGCTCGGGCTTCAGGGGACGACTCTGGTCAGCGTACCAGCGCAGCACCTTGAGACCACTCTTGGTCTCCACCACCGTCTTGGGCGCGGGTCCCCGCGGATCGAGCACGGGCTCGAGCCCAGCGGGCGTCACCACCACCAGCTCCGTGTGGTCAAAGGGCACCTCGAAGCTCTTGAAGTAGAAGCGATTGCCGAGGTACCCGCCGGGGAAGCCCACCGAGGGGGACTCGCCTCGCACGGTCTCGAACTCCACGTAGTCGCCAGGCGCGAGGTTCGGCAACGAGAGGCTGGTCTTGCCGGCGATGGCGTCGGGCTCGAGGCGGGTGCCGTCGGCCTTGACGGTGTGCAGGGTGAGCAGACGAGCGCCCTCGGGGATGCTGAACTCGCCGTTCTCGTCGACCGCCTCCTGGCTCTGCACACGCATGATGTTGTGCGTGAGCTCCACGCTGGAGCCGTCTTCGAACAGGCGGACCACGGTGTAGTCCAGCACCAGCACCTGAGGTTCCTGATAGTTCTGGCCGGACTTCTCGAAGGCCGCGATGACCTCGGCGCCGTTCTTGCGATAGTCCGCGAACATCGACTCGCCGCCGAGCGCCTCGTGCACGCGCCGCACGTCGTAGAGCTCGTTGGGATGCTTGCCGAGCGATGCGCCGAGGTACTCGACGGCTGCCTTTTTCTGTTGATCGGAGAACAGCATGTCCGCGCGGTCGAGAACGGGACCGGGGCGGTCTTCCCACAGCTTGCTGCGGGCCTCGCGCAGGGCGCGCGCGCGCGCCACGTCGCCCAGCACCTGAGCGCGCTCGAGCTCGCTCTCGATGCGCTGGGATTCGTCGAGCGGGTCGGCCAAGCTGGAAAGGCGCGTCAGCTCGTCGGCGGCTTCGCTGTACTTGCGCTGGGCCTTGAGCACGGAGAAACGTGCGGTGGACGTGGCATCGCAGGCGATCATCCGCTCGCTGAGAGCGGCGACTTGGTCGATGCGCCCGCGCGCCCGCGCCGATGCCAGCGCGATACCGGTCACCGCGCAGGCGTTGGGCAGGCGCCGCTCGAGCTCCTGCACGCGCAAGTCGGCCTCTTCGGTGTAGCCGCGCTCGCGCAGCTGCTCGATGAGACTCGTGCGGATGACGATCACCTCGGGCCACTGCTCCTGGGCCGCCCGCAGCGAGTCGATGGCTTCCTTGACGCGCCCTTCGGCGGCCTCGAGGTTGGCGAGGCCCACGCTGGGATACCAGGCGAAGCCGTTCTGACGCCCGGCGCGACGCAACAGCTCGCGCGCGGTGTCGCGCCGCAGCTCCGCGGGACGCAGCGGGTCGGACACGGCGGCCGCCGCCGAGAGCACGAGCCAATGCGCGCTCGGCTTCTCCTGGGACAGCGCACGCAAGTACTCACGCGCCAACACGCCATTGCCACGTGCGAGCGCGACCTTGGCGTCGAGATAGCGGGTGAATGCGTCGTTCGGCTCCGGCAGCACCACGTCGGCCGCCTCCTCCTTGGTACCCGGCGTGAGCGCCAGCGAGACCACGGGGTTGGGGTGCCGCGAGCTGAGCTTCACCTTGAGCTCGTGCTTGCCCGCCGTGAGCTCGAGCGGAAGGAAGCGCACACCGAAGGCCGGCTGCGCGCGCAGGTCGATGCGCTCGATTTCCTTGCCGTCGAGCCACGCCATCACGCTGTTGGGAGACTCGAGGCGCAGCGCATAGGCGCCTGCCTTGGCCACGTCGAGTTCGGTCCGCAGATAGCTCGTGCCAGCCCGTGGATTGTGAGCACCACGGCCAGCGCCGAGCACACAGCGCCGCGTGTCGAGCTTGCGCGTTGGGGTGTTGCCGCGACCGGGTCCCATGTCGTAGCTGGCCGCAAAGGGGCCGGGGACCTCCGGAGGGAACGCCACGTCGAAGCCGAGCAGCTCGCGCGGACCGAAGGCTCCAGCGACCTCCGCCTTCTGCACGCAGCCGGCCTCCTTGGCCACGCTCTCGGCTGCCTTGAGATCGCCCGTCTGCAGCGCGTGTCCAAGCATCAGCATGCGTAGCTGGTGCGCCGCCGCGAGCCCGAGCTTGTCGGCCTGCGGATGGATTTCGGCCAAGAGCGCCTGCATGCGCTGACGGTAGTCGGGCACGGCGTCGTTCATGTCACCGAGCGAGGCGAGCGCGGCCTCCGCCAACAGCGGCGCCAGCGGCTCAGAATCATTGGGCGCGCGGCGCAAGAGCTCCGCGAAGGCGGCAAAGGAGAGCTCGGGGTGCCCCTCGAGCACGTGCTCCTCCGCCTCCACGTACAGCAGGCGCAGGCCCTTCGCGCCAATCTTCTTGGCGTGCGCGAGCGATTCGCGAGCGGCCTCCGGATCGCCCCCGTCACCCAGGTGCTCGGCGATCGCGAGCTCACTCCAGATGACCGGGTCGTTCTGCGCCTTGCGGGCGCGCTTGCGCAGCTCGTTGAGCGGCGTGTCGCCGGTGACGGTCTGGGTGCGTGCGCCACAGGCGGCAGCGTGCAGTGCCACGAGCAGCAGTAGAAGGAATACGTGAGGTGCGTTGGGGCGCGGGGACATCACTTGGCCTCCCGTGCGAACGCGATGCGCTGTTTCAAAATCTCGTCCGCCTGTTCGATGAAGCGCCGGAACTCGGGGTAGTCGGCCGCTTCCACCCGATCTACGTCCATCTGGAAGTGGCTGGTGGAGACCACCTCGCCCGCGCTCTTGCGCTCGCTGCTCACACGCAGGCTGCCGAAGCGGCTCTTTACCTCGCCGCCCGCAGGCAGCGTACGCACGGAGAACCCGGCCGGAGCTCGCACGGTGCGCTCCTCGCGGTAGGCGTTCTTCACGTTGAGCTCGAGCGGGAACTTGCGCGTGGGCCCGGTGGCCATCTCGCGCAGCAAATCGCGCAGCGAAGTGGCACCGATGCGCAGCTCGTCGCCCTCGAGGCGCGCTACCTGCGGCGCCTTCAGGCGATAGTCGAGGGTCACGTCGCGCTCCAGCTCGGTGAGTCCATCGACTGCGTGGTGCTCGAGCGTGAGGCCCGGGTACGACGAAGACAGCTGGCGCTCGAGGCGATCCTTGCGGGTACCTTCGGCCTGGAACGTGTTGCGATAGCGGGCCGCGTCCACACCGGCGATGGTCTCCTTGACCGTCACCTGACCCGCTCCATCGGCGCTCAGCTGGATCTGCAGGTTGCGCGTGCGCAGGTTGGATTCCGGCGGCAGCACCGGGGTCTTGACCAGCTCGGCCTTCACGTCGGGTCCCACCAACAGGACCATCACGCCCTGATCGCCTCCAGGCAGCTCGCGGGTGCCGCTGTGCTCCGCGGTGCCATCGAGGAACAGCTTGAGCGAGGGCACGTAGGCGATGGCGTGGTCGAACACGGACAAGGAGGCCGGTTCACTGTCGATGGCGCCGTTCTGGCGCGTGCGCACCAGGACCACGCGAGCGTCGACGCCTGCCTCGCGCAACATGGTGTAGATCAACGAGGCCTTGTCCTTGCAGTCGCCGAAGCCACGGCGGACCACCTCGGGCACGCGGTAGGGCAAGAAGCCGTGGATGCCGAACTCGAGCGCCACGTAGCGGGTGTTCTTCACGACCCAGCCGTAGATGCGCTGCACGATCTCGCGCTCGTCCTTGGCGCCCTTCTTCAGCTCCGCCACGACGTTCTTCAGGTGATCGTCCGCGTACAGCTGATCCTGAATCAGGCCCCAGTACCAGCGACCCACGTCCTCCCAGGTCTTGTAGGTGGACACGTGCAGGTACGGAATGACCTCGGTGAGGCCGGGCATGCTGGGCTCGGAGCGCAGCGCCGGGACGTCCTCGGCGCTGAAGCGATCGACGCGACGCTGGCCCTCCACCTTCCGCTCGTGCTTGAGCGCCGGCATGTTGGGCTTGTTGAAGTAGAACTCGCGTGAGCTCGGCGTGATGAGCACGTACTCCACACGCGCGCGCGGCTCGCCGCCCGCCAGCATGTGAAGATCACCGTAGTAGTCGGCGAACACGTTGCGCGGCGCCACGTCGTCGACGCGATAGCGCAGCTCCACGCTGTCACCCGGCTCGAGATCGGGGAACACCACCACCAGCGCGCGCGTGTCGTAGTACACGCGGTACCAGGGCTCGCCGAGCTGCTGCTCGTAAGTCTCGGTGGCGTCCAGCACCTGGCCGTTCTCGCGGTGCACGCGAGCCAGGCGGATATCGACGCGCTGGGTCTCGGGGTCGAACTGGATGGAGCGGGCGCGCATGCGGCGTGCTCCCTCGGCATCATGGACCTGGGCCGCGAACTGCACGAAGCGCGAGCCGAGACCGTTCTCGAACACCGTGTTCACGGTGAGGTCCTGCAGCACGCTCACCGGGTGATTGCTGGTGCTCTTGCGGCGCTTGAGGATGGCCTCGCTGTCCTCGGCGAAGGCCTCGTCGACGCGCTTCTCGGGCACGATCTGCTCGAGCAGCTCGCGCGTCTCGGCGTCTTGTGGGGAGTACTTCAGCGCGGTGCGGAAGCTCTCGGCGGCGGCGTCGGTCTGGCCGGCCCTGAGCAGCGCTCGCCCGTAGCGCACGTGACCGACAGCGCTCTCGGGGGCGATGTCGATCACGGACTTGAGCGTGGCGAGCCGCAAATCCTCGCGGCCGATGGCGTCGTAGGCTTCGGCCACGAAGAACAGGCGCTTCTCGTCACCAGGGAACAGCGCACGCAGCGCGTCCAAATGCTCCATGGCCTCGGTCTCGCGATCGCGGGCCACGGCATCCTCGAGCAGGATGCGGCGCGCCGGCAGGTGATCGTAGCGCTTCGCGAGCAGCGTCTTGGCGAGCTCGATCAGCTCGTCCTGATGGGGATCACTCGCGAGCACGTCGAGCATGCGAGAGTCGAAGGACTCCGCGCGCGGAGCTTGCTTGTGCGCCTCGCGCACCAACACGGCAGCGCTGTCGTCGAGTCCGAGCTGACTCAAGAGCGCGCTCTTGGCCTTGGCCTTGTCTAGGCCGATGGCGCCGGTGTCCGGCAAGGCATCGAGCATCGCGAGAGCCGTCTCGCCAGACGGGCCCTGACTCACGAGCTGCGCGTGGGCGAGCACTACGTCGGGATCGTTGGGCGCGAGCGCACGGGCTTTGCCCACGAAGCGCAGCTTCTCGTAGCGTTCGTCGGCCAGGCTGCTCGCGAGCAGCCAGCGCGAGGCCGTGGGCTCGAGCTCGGCGGCCCGCCGCGCGAGCTGTTGAGCACGTCGCTCGGCCGGATCGTCGGCGCCGGAGAACCAGAGAAAGCGAGCCAGGTTCTCGAGATCCTGGGCCTTGGGCTTGGGCTTGTTGGCAGCTTCCTCGAGCTGATGCAGGACGCTCTTGGGACCCGCCGCCGGCTTCTTCGGCGGCTCGGCCTTGGTCAGGGCCTCGATCTTGAGGGGATTGGCCCGCAACGTGAGAGGCTGACCGCGCGCATCGCCCACGCGTAGGTAGAAGCCCCAGCTTCCGCTGGTGACGCAGCTCTTCACCAGGATGCGGTTCTCGCCTTGCTTGGCCTGCACCAGCGCCACATCGCGGTCGGGACTGGGCGCGCGATAGGCCGCGTCGGAGAGCACCTCGACGCCGTTGAAGTAGAGCTTGCTCGCCCCGCCCGCGCCCAACCACAGGGTGATGGGGCCGGCCTTGTCGGCATGCAGGCTGGTCTCGGCGAACCCGCACACGTTCTCGGTCGGACGGAACACGGCATCGAAGCTCACGTAGCCGCCCTGCACGATGTCGGGCATCGAACGAAAGCGCACGTCGCGCTCACGGCCCTTGTAGACGGCCGCCGAGCTCGGGGGCGCAAACCGGTCGGTCTCGGGCCCGAGTTCGGTGCCAAAGCCGCGCTTGCCCTCGTTGTCGAAGGGCCCCACCACGCGGAAGGCGCGCAAGTATCCGAGCGCGTCGAAGGCCGCCACCGAGCCTGGCACGTCGCCCGTGCGACGCAGGTCCCAAGCCACCCGGCGCGCCGCGAACACGCGATGCTGCGGGTCGAGGTTAGGCGCGTCGGCAAGCTTGCGGAACGCGGCGAGGGACACCTCGGGATCGGCATCGTCCGCACGGCGTACCATCTGCAGCAGCTCGAGCTGAGCCGCCGGCTCCTTGCCATGCGCGAGCGCCGCGGTGGCGCTCTTCTGTTGTCGTTCGTCGTAGGCCGAGTCTGCGCGCGCGCTCGACCACGCGAACACGTTCGCCAGCGAGAGCAGCGCAAATACGAGCAGGAAACGGCTTACGAACCGCTGAAGACGTCGCATGTGACTCCGGAAGAACACTCATTCGAGATGACTCGCAACTCGCGTTCGCGACCCAGCGTAGCCCTCTCGTCCGATGGGAACAAGGAATCGGCAGCAAGCGCGCTGGTGCCTTTTTTCAGGGGGCTTGCGCGTGGGCGAATAAAAGGACGTATGCGTGCGTTCAGGGCGTGAGCCTGGCGAGGGGAAGACCGCGCGCACGACTCGGCTCCTGGAACAGGGTCGGGTCGCAGAGGAGCTCGGCGAGCGCGCGATCGAGCACTGTTCTGAGCTCGGAGCGGCAATCGGTCTCACACGTTACGGGCACCACCACCAGGGTGCCCAGCATGTCGTCGCGCCCGAGCACCAGATGCTCGAACAACGCGTGTCCGAAGGGGACTGCGCGGGCGACCCGCGCCTCGAACCACGGCGCGAGTGCGCGCTCGAAGGCCTCGGGATCGTCCGGCAATGCTGCCGCGTGAGCGCTCGGCAAGGCCACCAGGATGCCCCCTTCGTCGAGCAGGGAGAGCGCGTCCTGCTCGCGCGTACGTGCCCCGGGCAAGCGCCGGGCATGGGGCGCGATGCGCGCCTGCAAGAGCCGATATTGGCGCGCGTGGAGTGCCCACTTGGCCGCGGGAAAAGCCAAAAAAGCCAGGGCGTTGAAGAAATCGTGCCAGTCGTCGAGCCGGGTCGGCACCTGCCCGCGCTCCACGATGCGCCCTTCGTACAGCTCGCCCAGCACCACCGGGCTCGTGCGGGTGCGCCGCCGCGGCTTTTTGGCGGGCGCGCTCGCGAACGTGAGTGCGGGCACCCCCGCACGCGGAGCCAGCTCCGCGTGCAGCTGGGTCCAGACCTCCGGCGCGGGAAATTCTTCACCTTGCGTGACCCGCGACAGCATGGGCTCCAACCAGGCGTACCAGGGACTCTCCAGGAACACCTGGCGCGAGAAGCCACGCGCGTGAGACAGCGCCACCGATGCGTCCTCAGTACGAGAGCCAGGTCAGCTCGAGTTGGTCGGGGTGTGCGCCCGCCGCCGTCGCCACGTGGTAGCGGGGCCCCGTGCAACCGTGCCGTGCCAGCTGCTCGCGCAGCGCCGCGCCGCGTGACTCCGCCAGCGCGGGAGGCTGCGAAGGCAGCGCGACTTGCACGGGCCCGCGGGGGTGAGCCTGGGCCAGCGAGCACAAGTGGGACAGAACGTGCTGGGAAGCGGGCGAGAGGCGGCCGCCCGCAAAGGCATGGTCGATCGACACGCCGAGTCCGCGCTCGTTGCGCGTGAGCGCCGCGCCGCTCTGCGTGAGCGCCTCGCTGAGCGAGGCCCGCTCGAGTTCGCTTGGTGCCGCCTCGCCCGTACGCAGCGCCCCGAGCGACGCAAGCCCGTCGAACAGGGCCGCGTCGGCCAGCGCCAGAGCGTCGTCGGGTTGCTTGGCGAGCGAGGCCTGCGCCCGCTCGAGCTTGGCCTGGACAGGGGCCAGCTGCGCGCCCGGCAAGCCGTAGCTTTGGAGCGCCATCCACACCAACTGGGCCCGCATGATCAGGGAATTCGCAGCGGCTTCAATTTCCGGGCGCGCGAGCTTGACCCGCTGCTGGGGCAACAAGGCCGCCCGCGCCAGCGCGAGCTCCTCTTCGCGACGCACGATCTCCCCCGCCGCCGCGCGCTGCGCCTGCACGGCCAGCTCCTCGCGCGCGCGCTCCTCTGCCAATGCGCGTGCTTCGAGCTCCGCGGTCTCGCGCTCCACCTTCAGACGCGCCAGCGACAGCTGCTTGCGCTCGCCCTCGGCGATGGCGGCCTCCAACCAGGCGCGCGCCTCCGTCTCGTAGTCGGCGTGCGCGACGCTCTCGGACTTGACCTCACCGGCAAGTTGCTGGGCGCTCTCGTAGCGCTGGTAGAGCTCGGGGGCGGCCTCCGCGGCGTCACGATGCTTCGCGCGCGCGAGCTGCAGTTGCTGCAGTTGCTGCGCCTCCGAAAGGCCACCCGCGCAGGCCGCGAGCCCCACGCCAACGAGCGCCCAGGCTCTCATGGGTTGGGACCTACAGCGGCCGGAGCCACCGGAGTCGTCAAGGTGCGCAGCCGCTCGGCCTCCGCCGCCCGCGCGGCCTGTGCGCTCTGCAGACGTGTCCGGGCGGCCTCCCGCCGCGCCTCGGCCGCACGCATGAGCTCCCGCTCCAGCATCAGCGAGTAGCGGCGCTCGGCCAGGGCCAGCCCCGCGCGCGCCAGCCCCTCGGTACGCTGCGCACCAGACATATCCCGACGTGCCCAGGCCTGACGCATGGCATCTAGCGCCAGCTTCACCCCGCTCAGCGGTCCGCGGACCTCCGGCGGCAAGTTGCCTCGCTCCTCGAGCGCTGCCGCGCGCCGGGTGAGCTCGGCGATGGTGCGCGAGGTGTCGTCATCGAGGAGCTCTGGTGCTGCGGCCGACGCGCTGTCCTCCTCGACCTCGGCCTCCCCTTCCTGCCCGAAAGCGCGCGCGCCTCCCGACAGCAGCACCAGCACGACCAAGCTGCCAGCCAGGCCCCGTGTCGCCGTGTTTGCCCCCCTGCGCATGGCCCCGAGTGTACCCGACCCTGGCCCGCGTCAACCCGGGACTACTCCGCGCGTGCCTGATCCTCGGCCACCGCCTTGGCGGCTTCCTTCGCGGAAAGCGGAGGCGCCCCCAAAAAGGTGCGCTCCTCCAGCGTGAGGCTCACCCCGCGCCCCTGATCGACGAGCGCGACCTGGACGTCGAAGCGCATCGCGTTGGCCTCCGCCGACAGCGGCATCACCGAGCGATAGATGGCCCCTTCCCCGAGCTCGTCCACCTGCCCTGTGAGCATGCGCGCGGCCAGGTAGTCCCGCAGCTGCGTCATGCTGACCTGGTGCGACACGAACGCGTGGTGTTGGGGCCGGGAGGCCGCGTTCTCGAAGCCGGCGGGGATCTCGAACCAGGCGATGCGTAGGCCGCTGGGCTTCAGGCGCCCCTCCGCATCGATGGGGCTCTCCGCGCGCACCGCGGCGCTGGTGACCGACGCTGCTTTGGGCGCGCTCGAGGGCTCCTCGCGAGGACCCGCCGCTGGTCCACTACACGCGGCCAGCCCCCACGAGACCACGAGCGCCATCGATGCGGCCCCGCAACTCGGCCCGGAGCCGGTCCGCAGCCCTCGCGGCCGCGACCCGCGCCAACCCTCGCGTCTCATTCGAGCGACCCACCCCAACCGACGAAGCGTGCTTCGGCCGGGATCGAGAGCGACTGTGTGTACTGATTGAGCAGCGAGTTGTCGGCGCGCGTGCCGCCCTTGCCGGAGATCATGGCGCGGATCTGGTACTGACCGCCCGTGATCTGGGAGTCGGCCGCGGCGGACTTCTTGATGGCGAACGGAGAGTACTGATTGTCCGAGAGCCCCGCCACGCATACCGGATCACTCGCGACCGACACGCCGAGGATCAAGCTGTCGTCGAAGTCCTTGTTGATGTAGCTGACGTAGATCGGCTTGTGATCGGCGTCCTCGCCGTTGACGAACATCGGCTCGGGCCCGCTCGAAGGGACATTCTTGCCCTCGGGGGTCTTCGTCTTGGTGTCCATGTAGTGGATGCCCCACAGGCGACTGAAGCCGAAGTCGCAGGCATTGCCGGTCTGCGGACTCACGAAGCTGCCGAAGTAGAGCACCTTGTTGAACAGCGACAGCGGACCCGTGACCGACTCACCGGGCTCGAGCTGGACGTCCCAGTTGGCATCGACCGTGCCCTTGAAGATCTGCCCATTCGAAGTGTCGAGCTCACGTGTCTCGAGCAGCGACACCAGACGCTGACGAACGGGGTCGGCGGCGTTGGGCTTCTCCACCAGGTTATCGATGTCGCCGGTGCCCACCATGATCACGTAGTGACCGCTGGCGTCGCGGCTCAACAGCGGAGGATGAATGGAGGGACGGCCCTTGTCGTAGCCAGTGAGCGTGTTGAGCGGATCGTGGAACAGATCCCAGAGCGGCTCCACGAGCCACTTGCTCGGGTTGGGATCGGCCATCGAGAGGCGCCACAGCACGCCGTCCTGGTCGGTGAAATAGGCAGCGCGGGACACGTCGAGGCCGTCGCCGTCCACCGCCACGGAGCCCGTGAGCGGAGACGGGAAGTGTTGGGCGTCGAACTCCTGGATCAGCTGACCCGTGGCAACATCCACGATGTAGAGGCCGCGTCCGCGCTGCTCCCAGCAGCGCACCTTGGCGCGCTTGCCCGCCGGGAACTTGGCGAGGGTCTTGTCGGCCACCAGCGTGGTGGTGGTACAGGTACCGGACGAAGGCTGATGTCCCTGACCGCCCGGCAAGATGGCGATGGCGCGCTCGCGCGCGGTGCTCTCGTTGTCCCACAGGATGCGGGCCTGGGCGAGCGCGGGAGTCGCCACGGTGAGTCCCATCGCGGCTGACGAGAACTGCCACAGGAACTTCGGCGGCTTGTCGGCTTCCGTGATGTCGAGCGCGACGTAGGCGGGCGCCCCGCGCAACGCGGAGACCAACACCGTGGCGTAGGTCCCCTGGCGGGTCGTGGCATCGCGCGAGAGCAGCATGTTGCGGACCTGCGGGGTGCCGTCGAACATCTCCTGGTGCGTGGGCGCGGCGGCCGAGGCGAGCTTGCCGAACAGGGCCGGCGGCACGAAGCCCCAGAACTCCACGCCAGCCTTGACCTCGGTGTTGCTCCTATCCTTCCAGGTGTCGAGGTTGAAGGCGTGCAACACGCCGTCGTTGGTGCCCACGAACACCACACCCGGACGGCCGTCTGCGCCGTACTTGTCGAGGCCCGTGGGTGCCGGCAGCGAGAGCTTGCGCAGGTAGTTGTTGAGCTGCTCGTCGCTGGTGTTGATGAAGCGGCTGTTCGAGACGAGCGGCGGCAAGGCCACGGGGTTCGAGTGATAGATGTCGGCCAAGGCGGGCTTGCGCTCGGTGGGATCGGCGCGCACGTAGCGCACGATCTTGTCGCGGTCGCTGCCCTCGCCGGACACGCCGTTCCCATCGGCGTCACCGAACAAGGAGCTCGCGAGGCTGTCCTTGTCGAAGTTCACGTCGGTGTAGTCGTAGGCGACCTCGGCCTGATTCGTGTTGATCGAGACGTCGTAGGCCGGGCGATTCGTATCGAAGGTGCCCGAGGACGCTCGCACGTTGTAGACGTTCGTGGCGTTCTCGTTGGACTTGGTGCGGTAGCGCGTGGACAGCTCCCCGAAGCGGCCACCCAGGATGGTGGCGCGCGCAGCCGTGGCCGACTTGGGCACCACCGTGGTGATAGTGCGGCCGTTCGACGTCTTACTCTGCTCGTCCAGCTTAAGGTGGAAGAAGTCACCGTCTGCCTCGGAGAGGTCCAACGGCTCCGGCGCCAGCGGCGCGCCCACGCAGCCGAAGCGTTGGCGATACAAGAGGCCCTCCCAGGGGTCGTTCTCGTCGTCGCCGATGCGGAAGCCGGCCGTGATCTCGTACTGCTGCGCGCCCGCGTACGGAGGCAGGCCGTTGTCGACGACCTGCGGCGTGGAGCGCGTGGCCGCGTCATGCGACACGTTGCCGAGGATGCTGCTGAGCTTCTTGCGCAGTTCGGCCGGCGTGGACGCGGGGATGGAGGGGCGCTCGCCGCCCTTCTGGGCGATCTCGTCGAGGATGGCCTTGGCGTTCTCGTCCACGTCGAAGGCCACCACCAAGAGCTCCTTGAGCAGCTTGCTGGTCTTCAGCTCGGCGGCCAGCTCGGACTCGGTGGGATAGGGGCAGGAGCACTTGTGGTCGCTGCAGTTGTCGAGGTCGCCCGTACTCAGACAGGCGCAGTCGGCGTCGTTGGTGGTCTGGCACTGAAAGCGATTGTCGCGGAACAGGGCATCGGG
Organism: Myxococcales bacterium; assembly: GCA_047601445.1. Lineage (GTDB taxonomy): Bacteria > Myxococcota_A > Polyangia > Polyangiales > DASUME01 > DASUME01. The sequence goes on from JASGJH010000001.1 coordinate 4,957,019, forward strand.
CGCGCCGTCGGTGATCAAGATGGCGTAGCGCTCACGGCATTCCGCGAAGACGTCGTTGCCGCCGCTCTTCACCGAGTCGTCGTTCGTCAGGTAGTACTTGAGGTCGTCGAGCATGGCGGCGATGGGGGTGCCGCCGAAGGGGCGCACCGCGAGCAGCGAGCTCTGCACGTCCTGATTCACTTTGACGATGTCGTCGCCGTCCTCGGCCACCGCGATCAGCGCGCCCTCGTGGTCGCCGGGTCCGCGAGCTCCCGCGTTCACGCCGTAGGCTTCGCAGTGCGGGAACGCCAGGCGTCCGGTGCGGCCGTAGGAGTAGATGCCGGGCGAGCTGGCCACAGCATCCATGAAGGGGATGTCCTTGCTAAAACGGTCGAAGGCCACCAGGGTCTCGCCGCCCAGCGTGGTGCCCACGCCGTCGAAGGTCATCAAGCCGAACTTGATGCGCTGCGAGAAGGCGTCCACTACGCCGTCCGAATCCTGATTCTGCAGGGTCACGAAGTCGCTGGCGGCGGTGGTGAAGTTGTAGTGCGGGATGTAGTAGCCGGAGTCGTACTTCTTGGCGTACTTGTTCTCGCTGCGCAGCTCCTTGCGACAGGTGAAGTCCTGGAAGGTGCCGGTCAGCGCCTCGAGGGTCACCGCCCAGCGATTCTTCTGCGTCGTGTCCTTGGTCGTGTCGCCCGTGCACTTGGGAAAGTCGTCGTCGGTGGTCGCCGTGGCCGGCCCGGGCATGCGCTCCATGGAGCCCGAGGTATCGACCAGCAGCATCACCACCGGCTTGGGCCGCCGCACGTCGATGGCCGCTCCCGATTGGGCGGATGCAACGCCGGCCGCGCTCAAGGCGGCGAATGCGGATACGGCGACGCTTCGTTGGAACCAACGCATGACCACCTACCTCAGGTCGAAATATGCGCGCGAGATGCCGAGGCTCTCGTGCAGTTGACGCGCCTCACCGGTGCGCCCGGTGTCGCCCGGCAAGAGCAGGCGGGAATAGGCCGTGGCACAGACGCGGAAATTCCTCAGCCCACTCTGCATGCCGGCATTGACGCCCATGCCTTGCCCCGCGTCGGCGGGCATGTCGTAGCGTTCGAGCAGGGCGATGCCGTCGAACTCGAAGGGCGTCACGGTGCCGGAGTTGATCTCGGCGTCCTTGGGCAAGGTCGCCTTGCCGAGCGGGAAGCTGGCGCCGCCGAACTCGTTGCGGCCTACCTGCATCAAGGAGGTATCGCTCACGTACTCGGGCAAGTTGTAGCGCCGACGCAGGTTCTCGTTCGGGTCGCTCGTGGTGGCTGCAGCCATCCAGCGCGTGTCCGCGATGGACACGGTCCCTTTGCCGCCCACGAAGCGCTCCGCAAGGAAGGCTCCCACCACCACCAGGAACGACTCGCCCGAACGGCGCAGCCGGGACAGCTGACGCGTGCCACCCACGGAGCGCACCTCGAAGGTGCCGTTCTGGGCCGCAAACCCGGCCAGGCCCGACATCATCATGACCACCACCAACACCAGGAGCAGCACGGCACCCTCCTGGCCTCGCGCCCGCGCGCGGCGACGAGCGCTGCGCGCGTGGGGCACTGAGGTCTGCGTTGACTTGGGCTGCCGCATCACTCGACCCCCATATTGGGCAAGAAGAACTCCTGACGCAGCGTGCGCACACGGGCGTAGACCGTCTTGCCAGCAATCGACACAGGAAAGACCAGCAGCGGGCCTGCGCGCGGCGGCGGATCGACGATGGTCGCGTCCACGTCCTCGGAGCGTCCCGACAGCGTGACGCGCAGTCCGCGTGGCACGAGGTTCGCCGAACCGTAGGCGGCATGGGCGATGGGCGGCGTCTGGGTCGCCCAGCTGCTCGCCGTGAGCCCCGGCACGATGGGACTCACCTCGAACTCCACGGCGTAGTCGAGCACCACACGTGCAGAGCGCTCCAAGAAACTGCCATTCACGTAGTCGAACTCCCTGCGCACCAGGGCCGCCTTGGAGGCCGAGCCCGGACGCGCGGAGTTGGTGGCGATAATGCGCGCGAAGTCGGCGCCGGTCAGGACCTCGACGTTGTAGCGAACGAAGGACAATGGGGTGACCAGCGCGGTAGTGCGGTTGAAGCACGCATCGGTGACCGGTGCGTCGAGGGTAATCGAACCCGCGGCAGAGTCGGCCGCCGCCACCTGCCGAAAGAACTTGTGTTGATTGGAGTCGATGCGAACGATGCGGCCCACACGGAACACTTCGTTGAAGTGCGCCGCGTTGAAGTCGTTCAGGCCGCTCACGAAGCTGCGACGGAAGCTCTCGCGGTTGGCCTCGAAGAACAGCGTCGAGGACGTGCTGTCGGGCGTGATCTTGTACACGTCACCGTCGTCGTAGTTGCCGAACATGCGCAGACCGTCGACCCGCGTGTCGGGCAACAGGGTGCGCAGTGGCGTGGCGCTCGCGGGACTGAGCGTATGGCTCTCGTTGTAGGCCACGCTGGCTCCGCGCAGCACGGGCAACAGCGTGCCGTTCGCGAGCGCAGTCGGCTCCCCGAGGCAGTTCTGCTCCAGCGAAGCCTCGGGGGTCGAGAGGAAGCCGGCGCGGGTCACGTCCCTGCGCAGCTGGTCCATGGCTGAGCGCAGCGAGCTCTGAGTCGCCGTGGTGCGCATCTGGTTGTTGAAGCTCTTGGAGGAGGCGCTGCCCAGGTAGTAGGCCGCCGTCACGGTGATGCCGCCCGCGAGCACGGCGATCATGAGCTCCACCAGCGTGAAGCCACCGCGCTTGCTGCGAGTGCGCTCGGAAGCTCTCATTGCCATCGCACCACGACCGAGTTGACGACCTTGAAGACCTGGTCCGACTCGAGCAGCCCCGGATTGGCGTTGCAGTTGGTGCCCCCGTTGAGGGTGAGTGCGCTGACGGCGGTGCCACCCGGGCGCGGGCGCCAGACCATCACGTCCACACGCAGGGCGTCTTCCACCAAGCCCCCCGACAGCGTGGACAAGTGGGCCACCTGGTAGCGGAGCAGCGTGCAGTAGCGCACGTCCGGACCATCGACTTTGTCCCAGCCCCACGTGTCGGCGCCAGCGAAGTTCTGGAATCCACCGTCGTCGGTGACCGGCGGCGGTTTGATCCACTGGCCCGGTAGGGCCAAACCCGCCTTGAGGTACGTGGTGTTCGCCGTGTTCACGAGTCCGGCCTCGGTCCAGCGCGAGTTGTCGCGGCGCACTCGCTCGATCCAGGTCTCGAGCACCTGCAGCGCCACCGTGTGCTCCTGCGCGTTCTGTACGGAGCGGATGGAGGCGCCCTGGAGGAACGTGAACCCCGTGGCCCCCACCACCAAGACGGACACTGCGAGCATGACCTCGACCAGCGTGTAACCCGCGCGTTGTCTGCGTGCGCGCCTCATCGGAACACCTTCGCCATTCCGTTGAGCGGCACGAGCACCTGGCGCGCGACGAAGTCAGGGCTCGGATCGCTTTCGCCGGGCCGCACGACGTCGATCTGGAACATGAAGCCCCCTCCGAGGGACACGCCGCCTGCGGTCTTGCCGTCGGACGTCATCGCCCCACCGCCGATGGATTGGTAGACGGTGCCGTTGGGCGAGAAGCACACCAGGCGCACATCCTTGGATTGCGTGTCCGGTCCGGGCGGCGTGGTGCCGTCGGGCAGCAGTTCGCGCAGCCGAAACGTTGGTCCACCTGGCAGCGACCAGGGCTGCTCGACGAGCGACATGGTGGTGCATTCCGTACCGAGCTGCCCGAACAGGCTGGCGTTGGCGCACTGGACGTTGAGCGCTTCCCAGTTGGCAGCCAGGCAGCTGTTGTTGGCTGCGTGGAGCACCCGGACGGTGCCGTTGGCAGGGTCGAAGCGCACCGTGTGGGCAACCCGGAGCACACTGGCGCTCAGCTTCGCGTCACGCACCAGGCTGGTGATCTGGCGCGCGGCGGCCGCGCCGCGCTGCTCCAGCACCGTTCGCCTTACACTGACGCCAAAGGCCCCGGCCAGGATCGCGATGATCATCACGATGATCATCAGCTCCACCAGGGTCACTCCCTGCTTGGCTCGACTTCGGCGCTGGGCGGACATGTGCGATTGCGGCCGATGCAATGCCCGTACCTCTCGGATCAAACTCGACAATCCAGAGAAATTGCCAGCAGATCGACCAGGGCCTCAAGTTCTCGGCTCCGCACAGGATGCGGGAGTATGAAAAAGTTGCGGCGCCGCTTTGCGACCCTCGCTGGCTTGACAGACGGCCCAGGAGCAGATATCCCACTCGCCCTTTTCGAAGGGTACCGCGCGAGAGTGGCGGAATTGGCAGACGCGCTGGATTCAGGTTCCAGTGGGGTAACACCCGTGGAGGTTCGAGTCCTCTCTTTCGCACAACGGCAACAAACCTGACCTTGACCCCTCGGGCTAATACCCCGAGGGGTTTCGTGTTTTTGGGGGAGAAGAACCCGGAAACCGGAGACCAAGGGCAGTGGCCGGAGAGCGTGGCTGTGGCCGGAGACCGCGGCCGGAGACCGAGGCTGTGGCGGTTGACCGTGTGGGTGCCCGGAGACTGTGGCCGTGGGTCGTAGTCGTCCCCGGCGACCGCGACGTCGATCCCGTCGCCACAACGACCGTCAAGTCACCTTCCGGGTTTACACAACCAACGCGCGCAGAGGCAGCCAAGACGAAGACACGCCCCTGCCATCGGACTCGGTTCCGACTACGGTCTTCCGCCACCCACACGGTTCCGGCCACCAACACGACCACGGTCTCCGGCCACCAACACGGTTCCGGCCACGGCCCCCGCCACGGTGACCGCCACCGCCGAGGCCACGGCCCCCGCCGCCGCTACGGTGACCGCCACCGCCACCGTGACCCCCTCCCTCGTGCCATTCTTCCTTCATGTCAAACGACACCCACAGCCTGACCGTCGGCTACCTGTTGTGGATCTTTGGCGTCACGGGGGCGCATCGCTTCTACTTCGGCAAGCCCGTGTCCGGCACCATCTGGTTCCTCACTCTGGGACTCTGCGGCGTCGGCTGGCTGCTCGATTTGTTCTTGATGCCTGGTCTCGAACGCAGCGCCGAGGCTCGCTACGCGCGCGGTCCCTTCGACTACACGCTCGCCTGGATCCTGCTCACGTTCTTCGGCCTTTTCGGCGTGCATCGCTTCTATCTGGGCAAGTGGCCGAGCGGTCTGCTCTATCTGCTGACGTTCGGTTTGCTGGGGATCGGTTACCTATTCGACTACTGGACGCTCAACACCCAGGTCGACACCCGCAACCGCGCTTGATGCCTCGCTGAGGCGGTCTTGCCGTGTGCGTCGGCGAGGTGCGGCGCTGCTGTAGAACGGCTGTGGGCCAGCCCTCCAACTCGCGAGCGCCGACGCGCGAAACCCAAGTGCGTGCGGTCCCGGGCGACTACGTGCTGCGTGTGGCCCATGGCTTGCTCGCTGGCGCTCGTCGGCAGCGCCACGCGAGCGCCTCGCTCCAGAGCCGCTGCTGCAAATGGGGGGTTGTCCGTGAGGCAGTCATTTCCGAGAGCCGCAGTGTCGGCGACATCAGAGTCGCCTTTCACCTCCGTCCTACTCTTGGTGTTGAGCTACGGGCTCGTGCTCGGGGCTCCGCTGGCTTTGCGCGGGCTGCGCGCCGCACCGTCCGCCGCCACGGACTTCGTCGACCTCCAGCCCTGGATGCTCTCGGTGGCGGCCGCGGGGCTCGGGCTCGCAGGCGCCGCGCTGATGGTGTTGGTGATGCTCAAGGTAGTGCGCGGCATGGAGCACCATCCCTACCCGGCCGTGGCGTCGGCGCTCGCGGTGTTGCTCGGCGTAATGATGCTGGGACTGGGTGCCGAGCTACGGGCCGGTTCGCTCGACGCCAGCGCGGTGTGCTTCCTGTGCCTTGTAACCAGCGTGTTGGGCGGGGGCCTCACGCAACGAGGGCACGGCTGGACGGCCCTGCTCGGCATCGTGGTGGCCACCTTGCCCGGCGAGCTCGTCTTGCTCTCGCTGTGGTCCCAGGCGGGGTTCCCGAGCAACCCGCTCTCGCTCCTCTCCGAGCTCAGCTCGGCCGACCGCACCTTCCTGGCTCTGCTCACCGCCTCTGGTGTGCTGCTTTCCATCGTGGCCGTGGTGACGCGCACGCTCGTGCCCGCCGGCACGTCGGAGCTCGAGGAGCAGTCGAACCTGCGCGAGCGCTTGTACGCCGAGTGGATCCTGGAAGACCCCGACCTGGTCTACGACGCACCCGAGCAGCCGAGCGACGTACCCGAGCAGCCGAGCGACGTACCCGAGCAGCCGAACGACAGCGCGAGCTCCAAGTCCCGCGAACGTCTGGCGCGCGCCATGTCGCTCGCCATCGCCGACCTCAGCCGCGGCGACGGTCCACCCGCGCTGCCGCGCGAGCACGACTCGGCCTGGAATTTCCAGGACACCGAAGTCGAGGTGCTCCCCTACGAAGAAGAGGCGGTCATTCGGCCGCGGTCTCAGGTCCTGGTGCTCGGCTCCCTGGTGGTGGTACTGACCGTGGTCGTGGCCACGGGCTGGGTGCTCGCCCGCAGCTGAACCCGGGTAGCGCGCCGCCGCGGCAGGCAAGCCTGTCAGCCCTCGCGCCACCCAAAGCAAAAGGCCGGCCTCGGAAGCTCCGAGTGCCGGCCTTGGCGCATTCGAGGAGCACGCGTTCACGCGCTCCAGGGGCTCACATCATGCCGCCCATGCCGCCCATGCCGCCCATTCCACCCATGCCGCCCATGCCGCCCATGTCGCCGCCGCCGCCGGCCTTCTCGGGCTGGGGCTTGTCAGCGATCAGGCACTCGGTGGTGATCAACAGGCCGGCCACGCTGGCGGCGTTCTGCAGCGCGCAGCGCACGACCTTGGCGGGGTCCACGACGCCCGCCTTGAGCAGGTCCTCGTAGGTCTCGGTGGCAGCGTTGAAGCCGAAGGCGCCCTTGCCGTTGCGGACCTTGTCCACCACGACCGAACCCTCGTGGCCCGCGTTGCCAGCGATCAGACGCAGCGGCTCCTCGATGGCGCGGCGAAGGATGTTGAGACCCACCTTCTCCTCGTCGCTGACCTTCACGTTGTCGAGCGCGCTCTGCACGCGCACGAGGGCTACGCCGCCTCCAGGCACGATGCCTTCTTCCACGGCCGCACGGGTCGCGTGAAGCGCGTCGTCCACACGGTCCTTGCGCTCTTTCATCTCCATCTCGGTGGCCGCGCCAACCTTGACCACAGCCACGCCGCCGGCGAGCTTGGCGAGCCGCTCCTGGAGCTTCTCACGGTCGTAATCGCTGGAGGTCTCTTCGATCTGACGACGCAGCAACGACACGCGGCTCTCGATGTCGGCCTTCTTGCCGGCACCGCCGATGATCGTGGTGTTGTCCTTGTCGGTGGTGACGCGCTTGGCCTTGCCCAGGTCCGAAAGCTGCACGCTCTCGAGCTTGATGCCGAGCTCTTCGCTGATCACCTTACCGCCCGTGAGCGTGGCGATGTCCTTCAGCATCTCCTTGCGACGGTCGCCGAAGCCGGGCGCCTTCACGGCCGACACCTTGAGCACGCCGCGCAGCTTGTTCACCACCAGGGTGGCCAGCGCTTCGCCTTCGATGTCTTCCGCGATGATGAGCAGCGGCTTGTTGCTGCGGGCCGAAGCCTCGAGCACGCCGAGCATGTCGCGCATGTTGGAGATCTTCTTGTCGACCAGGAGCAGCAGCACGTCTTCGAGTTCGACCGTCATGCGGTCCGAGTTGGTCACGAAGTAGGGCGACAGGTAGCCGCGATCGAACTGCATGCCCTCGACCACATCGAGCGTGGTCTCCATGCCCTTGGCCTCTTCGACCGTGATCACGCCCTCTTTGCCGACCTTCTCCATGGCCTCGGCGAGCATCTCGCCGATGGTCACGTCGCCGTTGGCGCTGATCACGCCGACCTGGGCGATCTCGGTGTGGTCCTTGACCGGGCGCGAAAGCTTCTTGATGGCTGCCACGAGCGCTTCCACGCCGGCGTCGATGCCGCGCTTGAGCTCCATGGGATTGTGGCCGGCGGCCACCATGCGGGCACCCTCGCGACAGATGGCCTGAGCCAGCACGGTCGCAGTGGTGGTGCCGTCGCCAGCCTGATCGGCGGTACGCGAGGCGACCTCCTTGATCATCTGGGCGCCCATGTTCTCGAACTTGTCGTTGAGCTCGACTTCCTTGGCGACGCTGACGCCGTCCTTGGTGACCTTGGGGGCGCCCCAGCTCTTCTCGATGACCACGTTGCGGCCCTTGGGACCGAGGGTGACCTTGACCGCGTTGGCGAGACGATCAACGCCCTTGAAAACGCGTTCCTGGGCCTTGGTGCGGTACACGATCTGTTTCGCGGTCATCAGAACTCTCCTCAGTAGTCGGTCGAACGCGGCGCGATCCGTTGTCGCACCGCATGCGGCGCGAGCAGTTGTCCCAGGCGCCGCAAGCGATCGTCACCGCGCGTAGGCGCGAGCAACGAAACGAGGCCCCACTGGTAGCCACTTCTGTGCCTGCGTCAACCGGGGTAGGCCCAGAAAACAGCGCGTCTGGACGTGGTTGCCCGCAGGTCCCGGGCCTGCGCCGCACAGGTCCGAACATCCCTGAACGACGTCCGCCCCCGCGCAACAGGGCTGCAAAGTTCCGAGTTTTCTGAATTTTTCTGGGCTCAAGTGCCGAAAAACCCCTGAGAAATCCCATTTACCCACATCAATTTCGCACTTTTACGCGCGTTTGGCCTGACCTGGTTCGAACCCAGCGGGGTACCAAGCCACGTGGCTCATCCAAGCTCTCCTCGGCTTTCGGCCCACTCCTGCCTGCTCGCCCTGGTCATGGCTGCCGGGTCCGCCTGTAGCGGCTCGGTCGGGTCCCCCCTTGGACCCGGCCAGCCCGGCGACTTCGGCCAGGGCGCGGCCCAGGGCGGCAGCTTCATCAACGGTGGCGTCGACCAGGCGCTGTGCGCCAAGGACCCGCCCAAGCCCGCGGCTAGCCCCAACTTGGTGCGACTCACGCACCGCCAGTACGACAACACCATTCGCGACCTGATGGGCATCGAGTCCGGGGTATTGACCGAGTTCCTGGCGGACCAGGTGTTCTACGGCTTCGACAACAACGCCCAGAACCTCTCGGTCCCCTACAACCAGACCCTGCGCTACCGAACCGCGGCCGAGCGCATCGCTCAGCAGGCAGCCGGCGACCTCTCCAGGTTCGCCAGCAGCGCCCCGTGCGTGAGCAAGACCCAGGACACGGCCTGCCGCGACGTGTGGCTCTCGGGCTTCCTCAAGCGCCTCTTCCGGCGCCCGCTCGAGAACGCCGAGCTCACCCGCTATCAGGGCGTGTTCCAGCAGGGTGCGAGCCTCTACGAAGACGGTTCGTCGTTTCAGCGCGGCGTGCGCCTGGTGTTGGAGGTGGCACTGCAATCGCCCAGCTTCCTGTATCGAGCGGAGGTGCGGGAGCCGCAGGAGAAGGACGGCATGATCCCCCTCAGCGGCCACGAGGTCGCCGCGCGTCTCTCGTTCCTGCTCTGGTCCTCGGTGCCCGATGATGCGCTGCTCGCCAAGGCCGACGCCGATCAGCTCACGAGCGATGCGCAGGTCGAGGCCGAGGTGCGGCGCATGCTCGACGATCCCAAGGCCCAGCGCACGTTCGAGGACTTCCACGCGCAGTGGCTGGAGCTCGACAAGCTGCGGTTCGACAAGGATCCGTTGACCTTCCCTAGCTACAACCGCGATGCGTTCCAGAGCGCCGCGCGCGCCGAGACCATGGCTTTCGTGAAATACGTCGGCCTCGAGTCGGGCGGCAGCCTGGCGGACCTTTTCACGAGCCCCGAGACCTTCGTCAACGCCACCACGGCCAGCGTGTACGGCGTGAGCGCGAGCGGCAACGGCATGACCAAAGTGGAGCTCGATCCCAGCCAACGCGCGGGCTTGCTCACGCAGACCAACTTCCTCGCCGGCCACGCGGACGCCCTCAACGGCTCGCCTATCCATCGCGGAGCCTTCATTCAGAAGCGCCTGTTGTGCAGGGTCTACGGCTCGTTGCCCGCCAACGTGGGCACCCTACCCGACCGCGGCGGAGACATCGTCACCACGCGCGATCAAGTGGAAGCCAAGACGGCGCCGCCGCAGTGCCAGGCCTGCCACTCCACCATCAACCCCGCGGGCTTCGCCTTCGAGGGCTTCGATACGCTCGGTCAGGCGCGCACCATGGATCACGGCGAAGCGGTGAACACCACGGGGACGCTGACCATCGACGGCAAGGACGTGAGCTTCGCCAACGCGGTGGAGTTCGCCGACGCGCTGGCCGCGAGCGACACGGCGCGGCGCTGCTACGAGACCCAGTGGTTCCGCTACGCCATGGGACGCGTGGAGAGCGACCAGGACGATTGCGCGCTCTCGGGCATCGACACCCGCATGCGCGACAAGGGCGAGGCCATCAAGGAGATATTGGTGGCGCTCTCACTGTCGCGCGGCTTCCGTTTCAGGACTCAGGAGGATATGTGAATCGTCGTCGTTTCCTGCGTGGATTGGGCGGCGTGGTGGTGGGCTTGCCGCTGCTCGAATCGCTCGGCTTTCGCCGCTTCGTGCGCTCGCAGAGCACGCCCGTGACCCGGCGCTTCGTCACGTTCTTCCAGTGCAACGGCGCCAACATGCAGAAGTTCTGGCCGGCCGACGGGGTGGGCTTCGGCGATCTCACCGACGCGCACTTCGGTGCGGACCGCACGCTCTATGCGCTGCGTGGCTACAAGCAGAAGCTGCTCTTGCCCCGCCACATGAACATGTCCCCCAAGGGCTTCGGCCAGGACCCGGGCACAAACGGCTGCGACCATCAAAAGGGCATGGGGCAGAAGCTGACCGCGGCGCCGCTCGACACGTCCGGTTTCGCCACGGGCATCTCGCTCGACCAGTTCATCGCCAAGCAGGTGAACCCGATGGGTCGCCCTGCGCTCACCATCGGCGTGCACAACACGGGCGGTGGAGGCACCGGCAGCATCTCCTACAGCGGTCCGATGCAGCCCGTGACCAGCGAGTCGAATCCCAGGCTGGTGTTCCAGGACTTGATGGGGCTGGGCAGCACGCCGAACCCGCAGGTCGAAGACCTGCTGACCAAGCGCAGAAAGAGCGTGCTCGACCTGGTGAGCGAGGACTTCGCCACTCTCCAGGCCAAGCGCCTCAGCAAGAACGACCAGATGAAGCTCGACATGCATTTCAGCACCATCCGCACGCTCGAGCAGGAAATCACGATGCCGATGGGCCCCGTGATGGGCTGCCACCCGCTCGAGACGTCACGCCAGCAGGAGATCGCCACGGCCGACACGGGCGTGAACATCAAGGCCGACGAGCAGTATCCACGCGCGGGGCGCATGCAGATGGACCTGATCGCACTCGCGCTGTCCTGTGATCATACGCGCGTCGCGACCTTGCAGTGGGGCGCGGGCGCGGGTGGCCCGATCTTCAAGTGGGACGGCATGAACCACCTCTACAACCACCACAAGCTCTCGCACGGCAACACGCGCGACGACAACAGTGGCGATGCAGTGGCCGGCTACGAAGGCATGATCTTCGATATCGACAAGTGGTTCGCGGGCGAGTTCGTGTACCTGCTGGACAAGCTCAACGCCTACGAGGAGGACGGCGGCACCCTGCTCGACCACTCGCTGGTGATGTGGATCAACGAGCTCTCGGACGGCAAGGCCCACGACTTCACGGACCTGCCGACGGTGCTCGCGGGTAGCTGCGGCGGGTACTTCAAGCAGGGCAAGTACGTGGAGCTCTCCAAGGGAGGGTACGCCGATGCTCCTCACAACAAGCTACTTACGAGCATCGCTAACGCGATGGGCGCCAAGGCCGCGGGCGGGGGTCCGGTGACCCACTTCGGAGACACCAAGTACGGGGAGCCGGGGGAGTATGCGCAGTTGCTGGCTTAGAAGGAAACCCGCCCTCGAGACGCCCCTCCCATCATCCACGTGAACTTTGACGGCGAGCGGCGACGTGAACGTCCTCGCCCGAACCCGTCGAGCCCGTCCACCCCACCTCCCCTCGGTAAGCACCGCCGATATCGAGTCGTGACCGCAAACGACCATGGTGCTGACCGCCCTCACAGGCGCTTACCTCCAAGCTTGACCTCGGGGGCTCAAGCGCGGCACCTTTGACTGCTGATGTGGCGGTCGTCCCTTATTTTCCTGGGTTTTCTTGTCTTGAGCGGCTCTGGCTTCCCCGAGGGACGTCCCCGCAAACGTGAGGGACTTCACGCGAACCTGCGCTCCGTCCAGCTGCTCCAGCATCAGTGGGCCAAGGAGCCCGAGAGTCCGGCCGCCATCGACCGCGTGATGTTCGCCCAGGCCCTGACCAAGCTCTGCGCCGGCATGCCCACGGAGCGCGCCGAGCGCTACGCCGCCTATATCGAAGACAGCGCGCGCGCCCACGGCGAGGATCCCTTCCTGTTGGCCGCCCTCATGCACCGCATGAGCCTGTGTCGCCCCGACTACTCCAACGCCATCGGCCACGGCCTCACGGCGCTCGATCCGGGGATGCTCAAGGACAACGTACGCGGACGCACGCTGCGCTACTTGGTGCCGCAAGGCTCGGGGGCAAGCGTGGAGCGCGAGAAGACGCTGAGCCGGCCCCTCACCGAGGAGAGCGCGCTGGACGCGGAGACGAACCTGGAGTGGGCCGCAGCCGTGCTTTCGATGTTCCGCGAGCAGCACGGCGGGCTCGATGGAGACGCCGATCAAGTGGCGCATCGCCACTACGTTTCGCACTTCATCTGGGGCGACAAGGTCCCGAGTGACCGCGAGGAAGATCGGGTGTTCACCGATCGCCGGCGCTTGCTCGAGAACTACGGCGTCCACCAGGTCGAGCCCACCAGCACCTATCGCAACATCGTGTGGGGTTCGCCGCTGCAGGCCAGCCCGCGCGTGGTGAGCAGCGCGCCAGGTGCCGCGCGCGACGCAGGACTGCGACGGCACAAGGGTGTGGACGTCGAGTCCGTGCAGGGTGAGCCGGTGCTGGCCATGGCCGACGGCGTGGTGTTCTTCGCGGGCGTGGACTTGCCCGGCCAGGGCGCGCGGCCGCTCGATCCCAAGCAGGTGAAGCGCGTGAAGCGCGCGCGCATGGGACGTGGCGGGCGCTTCGTGTGCATCGACCACGGGCCCGGAGGCCCACTGGAAGACGAGGCCTTCCTGCAGAGCTGCTACATGCACCTCGAAGAGATCCACGTGGCGACTGGAGAGGTGGTCAAGCGCGGACAACCGATCGGCACCGTGGGCCGCACCGGCTGCAAGCATTCACCGCCGCACCTGCACCTGGAGATCAAGAGTGACAAGCGCCGCTACGACGCGCGCGAATTCGTGCCCGGGATCCTGATCGGCGAACCGCCCCATGAGAAGTGGAAGCGCCGCAAGCCCAAAGTACCGCGCGTTTAGGTCAATCAATTGCCCCCCGCGAACAAGCGGCAGAGGTCGCTCTCGCGCTAACTTGGGCGCGTGCTTACACGTTCCTTACGCTTTGCTTGTTGGTTGCTGTTGGTAGGGTCGCAGGTTGCCTGCGCGCGCCATGACCTGCCCGAACTCGACCTGGACGAAAACGACCTGATTCACCGCCACGCCGACGCGGGCAAGCCGGGAACGCCCGAGCCCAAGCCCGAGCCAGATCCCGGACAGGGCGATGGCGACGGTGATGGCGATGATGAGCAGGGTCCGGACGAGCCGGCTCGCGACGCGTCGACCCCGGAAGAGCACAGCGACGCGGGCCCCAGCGAAGCAGATCGCACGCCGGCGGCCAGCAACGTCGATGGCTGCCCGGACACGGCACCCAAGGACGGCTTCAACGTGGGGCTGTGCAATCCCGCTGACGGGTTCATCTGCAAGTACGGGCCTTCGTTCAGCTGCTACTGCAGTGGACCAGGCTGGGTTTGCACCAAGTAGGACGCTGACGAAGTCAGCGCCCTACTTCCCGTGCCAGCCCTGCGCCAGCAAGGCGTGCCCGTGCCCGCACCCGAATTAGTGCGCCCGACCTCATGCACCCGAACCAGTGCGCTGACTTCGTCGGCGCCTGCTAGCCCTTGACCTTGAGCTCGTCGCGCACGCTCTTCGCCACGTTGAGGCCGCGTATCATCTCGGTGATTTGTTGGCGCTCGGTTTGACCGGGCACCTCGCCGCGGAGCGTGACGATGCCGTCTGCCACCCGCACCTCGAGCGTGGGTGTTTCGCCCTGGAACGGCAGCTGCACGAGGCGCTCATGGACGGCCTCGCGGATTTGTTCGTCGGATTGTTCAGCCATGTCGTCCTCCAGTCCGGTTGGGTAGACACGAGCCCCCCGCTCGCAACATCAGCGGCCCTGGAGCAAAGCGTGCACGCATGCACCGTGGAGCGTGACGAAGGTCACGAGCAGCGACCGGAAGCGGCGTACCAGAGCGGAAAAATCGCCGAAGGATGCGAGCCTTTCGAGGCTCGTGCGCACTTGCAATACACAGGTGATCCATCATGGCGACGCACTATGGGAGAACGCTTCTCTCGGTGGGAAGCATCAATCTGGACATTCAGGTTCGCGGCAAGCCGGCGGCCGGGGAGACACTCAAGGCCCGCGACTACTTGCGAGCAGGCGGAGGTAAGGGTGCCAACGCGGCCGTCTTCGCTGGCAGGCTCGAAGCCAACACCGCGCTCGTCGGACGCGTGGGCGACGACGCGTTCGCCAAGCTCGCGCTGCGCGAGTTGCGCGCTGCGCGCGTGGACCTCGACGGGGTGCTCGAGCGTCCAGGCAAGGACACAGGCAATGCAGTGGTGATCGTGCAGGACGATGGCACCAAGATGATCGTGCTGGCGCCCAACGCCAACCAGGCCTGGGAAGCCAACGCCGAGGACGTGGTCACCGATCGCGTGAATCGTTGCGGACCGGGCTCGGTGGTGGTCACCGATCTCGACATCTCTCGGCGCGTGGTGCGCGCCGCCCTGTCGGCCGCCCGTGCGCAGGGACTCATGACGGTTCTCGACCCCGCCCCCGCGACCGAGATGCGCGACGACCTCTACGCGCTGTGCGACTTCATCACCCCCAATCCACGTGAGGCCGAGCAGCTGACGGGTGTCACAGTGAGGTCCGAGAAGGACGCAGCGAGGGCGGGCCACATCCTGCTCGATCGCGGCGTGCGCCACGCGTGCATCAAGCTGCCCCACGGGGGCGCCGCGCTGGTGGATGCACAGGGTGTGTGGGCGACCCTCGCTCCCAAGGTCAATGTGGTGGACACGACCGGAGCGGGCGATGCCTTCGCAGCCGGACTCGGCGCGGCGCTGCTCAAGGGCTGCGACGCGCGTGAGGCGATGGTCCAGGCGGTGGCGGCCGCGTCGCTCGCGGTGACACGCTATGGAGCGCAGTTCGACTTCGAACGCAGTGAGTTCGAGACGCTGCTCGAGCGCACCCGTCAGGTCAACTAGAAGGCCTCCTTGAACTGCAGATACACATAGAGCGCGTCACCGTAGGCGATGTCCAAACGGAAGTTGGCGCGCGTCTCGGACACCACCGCGAAGCGACCCCCCACGCCGCCGGCGGCGTGCAGTCCGCGGGGCGTGAAGTCCGCGACGCGCGAGGCCACCCTGCCCACCGAGCCGAATCCCACCAGCGCCCAACGGGTGGAAAGGGGCACGCGGTACTCGAACTCGAGGGCCCCGAGCACCCGGTCGCGCAGCCGCCCCTGGTACCAACCGCGAAAGAGCAAAGGTCCCCCGAGCATCGGCATCAGCTGCAGCGGCACGTCACCGAGCGTGCCCGACGCGACCAGGCGCATCGCCAACACATGATCGCGCCAGAGGGGCTGATAGTGCCGCAGGTCCGCGCGCAACAGCGTGGCCGAAAAGTCGGAGCCCAGTCGCGCCCCGAAGCGGGTGACGTCCGCGTGCAAGAAGCTCCCGCGCTCCGGCCAAAACAAGCCCTTGCGCGTGTCCCACGCCGCGACCGCGCCCAACCCATGCCAGTGCACGCTTCCCACGCCGAGCGGGCCCGCAGCGCGCAACGCTCGGTCTTCTTGCTCGGAGTCACTGAAGCGCAGTTGATGGTGGAGCCCGAGGTACAGCCTCGAGATGACGCGATGTAGGAGCTCGGTCTCGGCCTGGCTGTAGTGATCGGTGTAGTCCTGACGATCGCTGACGCGCGTGTGGTTGCCGATCCCATAGAAGCGATCGGGCCAATCCACGTAGCGAAGGTCCTGCCACAACACCCAGCGGTCATCCCTGAAATGCAGCTCGGCGGTGCCCCCCGCCACCGTTTGCTTGCGGGTGGTGTAGATGCCGTAGGCGATCACGTTGCTGGGGCGGTCGCGAAAGGCACCTGGTAGCTGCCAGGTGGACAACAGGCCCGCGCCGAAGCCGAACTGCGTCTCGGGCGTGTAGAGCACGATGGGTACGGCCGTGACGTACCTCCACCATGGGGTCTCTGGCTCGATCTCGGGGGTGATCACGTTCTGGTGCGGCGGGGGCGCGGCCGGCTCCGCGTTCGCGGGCGTGGGCGAGCTCACCTGAGCATGCGCAGAACGCAGGCCGAGCAGGCTCAACACGGCGCAACAGAGCCATGAAAGTCCGAACCGCAGCACGGGGGGTCGCCGACTCTAGCCCGCCTCGCCGGCGCACCCGCAGTTCGCGCCGGGTGTGCCCCGCGCTTACGGATTGAGGCCTGGATCTCGCTCAATTGAACGCTTTCGTCTCGGTGCGACCGCCTGGCGCCGGCAGCCCCCGAACGCCCTCCCGCCCATGCATCTCCCACGGCGTTCACCCGCTCGGCCCATGTCCGCGCCCGCCGAGGCTATCGCGCAACTCCGAGGGGTGAGTTCAGGCTGCGAGATCCTGAGGGATGTCCGTCTGCAGCCCGATTTTGTCCGCCTCGAGCACGGATCGCGCGCGGAATTGGGGGGCTCGACTGTCCGAAGGGAGGGGAGGCTGGTTTGACTCCACTGACTGTGATAACAGTGGCGGCGAGCATGTCTCTCGCCGTCGTTCGCAACCTGTCCCTCGCAGACCAGGTGTTCCAGCAACTCGCGAGCGCCATCATTTCATCTCGTTACAAGCCCGGGCAGGCGTTGCCCGCGGAGCGCAAGCTGGTGGAGACCTTCAAGGTCAACCGGCACGTGGTGCGCGAAGCCCTCAAGCGCCTCGAGCAAATCGGCCTCGTGCGCATCACACAGGGTGGCGGCACACACGTGCTCGACTTCACCAAGCACGCCGGCTTGGACCTGCTAGCCATGATGGCCGACTACTCCAACGCCCAGCAATCCGCGATGGGCGTGTGGCTGGCCGTGCACGAGATGCGCGCGGTGATCATGGCCGACGCTGTGAGACTGTGTGCCGTGCGTGGGGGCGCCGAGCTCAAGGCCGAGCTGGTGGAGATCGCCGCCAAGATGCACGCCCTCGGCGACGGTCCGGAGCTCTATACGCTCGAGATCTCGTTCTGGGATCGGGTGCTCGAAGGGGCGAACAACATCGCCTACCGACTCGCGTTCAATAGCTTGGTCAAGGGCACCCACGCCCCAGCCGTAAGCGACATTGCACGTGTGTGGGCCATCTTCGAGGTCAAGCAGGGCGGCTACCGAGTGGAGCTGGCCAAGCACATCCAAGCCGGCGACGGCACGGCCGCTGAAACCAACGCCCGCGATTCGGTGCGCATGGTCACCGAGGCGCTCTCGCGCGTGGCCCAGGCCGCCAGCATGGCGCCGGTCCCCTTCACGGAGCCCGAGGGTGTTGAGCTGCAAGCCGCGACGGTGCGCCGGCGCCCCAAGCGCACGCCTTCCACCACCTGACCAAGTGCCGTGAGACCCACGGCAACTTAGGCAGCGCGCTTCACTTCCGAGAGGCGCTTCTGGAGCTGGGCCACGCGCTCGCGTGAGAGCTGGCTCCCACCGTAGCGGGCCGCCGTGTAGGCGTCGGTCAGCTCGCGTACTTGGGGCGCCGTAGGGAAACCTTCTCGCTCGAGCGCGCGCGCATGGGCCTCCGGACTGACGTGAATCGGACGCGCTTTGCCCTGCTTCGCGAGCGCACGCTCGAGCTCCCGATACAGCGCCTGGGCGCGCCGCGCCGATTCAGGCAGTGCGCGCACGGCGGCGGCCCGGCGACGTAGGGCCCGCCACACCAGGAGCAGCACCACGATCACCGCGAGCCCCATCGCCAGGCGACTCGGAAGCTGACCGATGGCGTCGCCATTCTTGTTGCGGGCGCCGTCCGCAGGGCCGGAGGAGGGCTTGATTCCTTCGAGGCTAGGCCACTTGATCTCGCGCAAAAACGCCTGCATTTCGCGCAAGAATCGGATCTGCGCGCGCACGTCGTAGCTGACCACCTTGGTCATCCAGTAGGCACGCGCGGCATCCACCATCGCGCTCAAGTCGCGCACCAACCAGTCGTTCGGCCCCACCTCGTAGCGAGAAGCCGGGGTCGGATCGAGCGTCACCCAGCCGCGCTCCGGAAACTGCGCTTCGACCCAGCTGTGCGCGTCCGATTGTCGGATCCCGTAGTAGCCGCCGTAAGGGTTGTACTTACCGCCCAGGAAGCCGGTCACGTTGCGGCTCGGGATGCCGACCGCGCGCAACATGATCGCCAGCGCCGTCGCGAAATACTCGCAGTGGCCACGGCGGGCCTCGAACAAGAACACCTCGAGCGGCGGCTTCGAGCCCACGTCGGGCATATCGGTGCTGTATCGGTAGCGGCCACCGTCGCGTAGGTGAGTGAGCAAGCGGGCGGCCTTCTCCCGCGGGTCGGAGAGGTCCTTGGTGAGCTCACGCGCCAGCGCGTACACGCGTTCGTGCCCAGGTGGCAGCGCGAGGTAGCGATCGTCGTCGAGGTCGCGGGCCAAGGGCACGTCGAAATCGCCGAGGTCCGTGCTGACCACCGCGTCATACATGAGGGCGATGTCTTCGGGCGCGCGGAAGCGCAGGTCGAAGCCGTGCCCGCGCGTGAGCTCCACCTTCTCGCGTGGGCCGCCGGGCAGGCCGCGGTGCGGGATGCGCACGCCCACGCTGCCGTGGGGCAAGAACAACACGGGCTCGTCGAGCCGCTCGAGGATCAGCTTGAAGATGCGATCCTCAGGGCGGCCCATGCGGCGCAGCGCGAAGTACTCGTTGAGGCGGGCCATCGGCACCGCGGCGTCGCTGGAGCGCGTCCAGATGCGCCCGTCGTAGCGATCGAAGGCGGTCCCGCGCAGACGCAGGTAGCGCGCCTCCTCGCGCGGCGTGAGTGGGCGATCGGGCGTGAGTCGGATGACCACCGTGGGGTCGTCGCGGATGACACCGAACTGGCCGAGCTCGATGTTGTTTCCGAAGCCTGCCATGTGCTGCCCGCGCGAGCTGCCGAAGCTCAACATGCCGAGCCCGACGCGCGGAAAGATCACGAACAGCCCGAGGGTCATCAGCAACATGGGCACGCTCAGCAGCAGCGTCCACAGCAAGAACGGCGCGCCCACGATGCGTTTGGAGGAGAGCACGCGCGCGAGATCGGTGCCGCCGCGCGCATCGGCCTGCGGCGGGTAGTTGCGCTCGATCTCACGGCGAAGGTGCGCGAACGTGAGCACCCACGGAGTCACGATCACGAAGGCCACGAACAAGACCGCGTAGCCGAGATCGGTGGTGAGCACCGTGGCTGCGATGAGCTGGACGAAGGCCAACATGGCGATCTGCTGGTAGTCGGCCGCGTTGCGTCGGTTGCTGAGCCGCGAGATGGTCAAGAGACCCGCGAACTCCATGGTCAGTGCGAGCCAACCGTCGCCAAAGAACAGGCCGCGCGCCACTTGCAGCGCGAGCGCCGCGGGCATGAGCCAGCTCCACAACCTGCTCCAGGCAGGGCGCGCGAACCAGGGCCCCTCCGCGAACCAGCTGGCGACGAAGCCCACACCCAGCGCAGCGAGCGACGCCGGCGAGAGCTCGCCGCCGAAGCTGAGCGCGCACAGGCCGAGCGCGGCGAGCAGGTAGGTGACGACCTTCTGGAGCGCGCCGAAGCTCATGCGGCGTCCCGTCCTCCGCCCGAGCCAGCCAAGTCGCGCGCCTCGAGCACGCGGCCGCCGGTGGTGGGTGCCGCGAACTCGAGCCCCTTCTGCGTCGGTTGCAGCGAGGCCAAGAATCGAAAGATGGGGTCCGCGGGTGCATGGGAGGGCACGTTCGGCGAGCGCTCCCCACGCGCGCAGATCTCCACGGCGTAGCCGCGGCCGAGTGCGTACTCCGCGAGATAGGCGCAGCGTGAGATCTGCTCCTCGAAGCTGCCCTGCCAGGCGGTGTCGCCGGGGTCGGCGCACAGGTTGTCGAGGCGGATGCTCAAGAGATGCCCTGCTTCACGCTCGAACTCACGTACCACCAGGCGCCCGACCGCTGCGCTGCGCTTCCAGTGGACGGCGCGCAGCTCGTCGTGGGCGCGGAACTCGCGTAGCTCGCGCGTCTCGGTGCCGCGGCCTCGCGCCGTGCCTGCATGATCACCATGGTCGTGCATGGTCATCAACGGCAGCTCGGTCTTGAGGCGCGCCGGAAACACCAGCAGCGAGTCTTCCACGGCCAACTCGCGCCACTTCTCGAACAGGGCGAAGGGGAAGCGCGTGGCGACACGAAAGGCCACGAATACGGCCTCACCACGGCGCATCGGGATCCGGCGATAGGAGGCCACCTGTTCGCTACCCGGGGCCACCTTGAGGAAATAGCAGCGGCGGTCGTTTACCAGCTCGCGGGCGTGATCCTCGACCTCGATGGAGTAGCTGACCAGGCGCTCCTTGCGGTTCTCCACGGCAATCTCGATCAACATCGGCTCACCCACGAAGGCCTGCGCCGGCAGGCGCCGCGTCACCCTGAGCTTGCGCAGCGCGTGCTCGCTGAGGATGCCGCTCAGCACGATCAGGCTCAGCATGAAGCCGAACACGAGGTACATCAGGTTGGTGCCCGTGTTGACCGCGCCGAAGCCGAGGCCCACCGTGACGAACACGAACACCTTGCCCTCGCGGGTGAACTTCAGGTGTCGGCGGTAGCGCCGGTTCCGCGGCAGATACCAGGGGACCCGCGCCTCTGTCAGCGACACCGAGTCCGCGTGCGCGCTCGGCTCCGCCATCAGATAGGCACGGGGATCTTGGAAACCAGCTCGCGCACCACGCGCTCGGCGTCCATGCGATGGGCGCCCGCCTCGTGGGTGCCGCCCAGGCGCACGCGGTGGGCCAAGGCGTGCACGGCCAGGGACTGCACGTCGTCGGGCGTGGCGTACGTGCGCCCCGAGACCAGCGCGCGAGCTCGCACTGCGCGCTCGAAGGACAGCGCGCCGCGCGTGGAGGCCCCGAGCGAGAGCAGCTTGCTCTCACGGGTAGCGAGGACCAGACGGTGCAGGTAACCGATGACCTCTTCGTCCACGTGTACGTCGTCGACCACGCTCTGGGCCGCGAGGAGATCTTCCTTGCTCGCCACCACCGCCAGGTTCTCGGTGGGATCCTGGCCGCGCCTGCGCATCAGGATCTGCCGCTCCACCTCGGGCTCGGGGTAACCCACGTGAATGCGCAGGAGGAAGCGATCGAGCTGCGACTCGGGCAGCGGATAGGTGCCGTAGAACTCCTCGGGGTTCTGGGTGGCGATCACGAAGAACGGCTGGTCGAGGGGATAGGTGACACCGTCGATGGACACGCGGCGCTCGTCCATGGCCTCGAGCAATGCGCTCTGAGTGCGCGGCGTGGTGCGGTTGATCTCGTCCGCCAGGAGCACGTGCGTGAACACCGGCCCCTTGCGGAACGTGAAGCTGCCCGTGGCAGGCTCGAGCACGCTTCCGCCGAGGACGTCGGCGGGCATCAGGTCGGAGGTGAACTGCAGGCGCGTGAAGTCCACCCCCAACGAGCGTGAGAGCGCGCGAGCCAGCGTGGTCTTGCCGACGCCAGGCACGTCTTCCACCAGCAGGTGTCCGCGCGCGAGCAGGCAGGTGACCGAGAGCTCCACCGCCTCTCGCTTGCCTTGCAAGACCTTGCCAACGTTGTCGACGAGCGCGCTGGCGAGGCGGGCGGCGCGCTCTGCGCCCAGGTTCGTTGCCGCTAGTTCAGGCCGAGCCATGTGCTCGAGATCGTACCATGGGCCTTTCGGCGACGCGGGCGCAGAGAGCTCTCTTGATCCGCGACAGCCATGTGGGCTGAGGTGATCTAAGCGCACCAGCAAGCCAGACGGCGGGATTTCGCGGCGGCGTATTAGCCCCGCCGGGCCAGCGCGACATGGCGTTCCCGGCGGGGGAAACGCCGCGCCTGGCGCGCGTCGACGTAGCGCGTGGCGAGTGCGGCGTCGGTCTCGTCGGCGAGCAGTTGGAAGTTTCGTTCGCCCAACCACGCAGGCAGCCGCTCGGGTCGAAAGCCGAACCGATAGGGTTCCCCGACGCGGGACACCAATGTGGCGGTGAGCCGCGCGTCTCCTTCGGGGGCCCGGATGGCCTTGTGATCGAGATAGGTCACGGCGAGCCAGGAGTCGGGCCCGCTGTAGTCGGCCACGGCGCGCACGGTCTCGTCCACGCTCTCGGCCTGCAGGTACATGGTCACGCCCTCCCAAATCGTCAGCGTGCGCGCACTGAGGTCGAGGCCCTTGCGCGCGAGCTCCGCAGGCAGCCCGTGGGTACCGCGGTGCTCGAAGTCCCAATCCACGTACGACACGGGGGCCGAACGCTCGCTGCTCGAGAAGAGCTTCTTCTTGGCCTGGGTGGCCGGGTGGTCCACCTCGAACACGCGCGCCTGCGCGAGCGCGTCGGCGAAGCGCAGCGCGCGACAGTCGTAGCCGGCACCGAGCAGCACGACCTGGCGTCCGCCCTCGGCCGCAAAGCGCTGCAAGATGTCATCGAGGGCGCGGGTCCGGAGCTGCATCCACAGCAGGAACGCGGTCAACGGTCCGCCCGCCGAGACCACGCTTCGTCCCAGCTCCGGGTGCCTCAAGCAAAAGCGCGCAAACGCGCCCACCACGCCGTCGGCGAGCTCCGCCCCAAACCGATCCTCCGCCAGTTGCAGCCGCTCCGGCAGCAAGCGGCCCACCCCACGCGCCGCGGCGACCCAGGCCGCGGTTGCACTCGCTTGATTGCGCCTCATGGAGGGCCAAGAGTAATTCAGCCGAAGCACCCACGCCCCTTTGGCGGTGGCCGTGGCGGAGACCGTGGCCGTGGCGGGGGACCGTGGCCATGGCCGTGGCGGAGACCGTGGCCGTGGACCGTGCTGGTGGCCGGAGACCGTGGCCGCTGATGGCTGAGGGCTGAGGGCTGATGCCAGACGACCGATGCCAGACGGCAGACAACCGATTATCCCCCCCTCCCCGCCGGGGGCTCGCCCGCGCGCTACCATGCCCGCCATGCAAATCACCCGCCTGCTCGGACTCGGATGCCTGGTGCTCCTCGGTGCCTGCGCCAAGAAGCCCACTGCCTACGAAACGCTGCCGCAGCTCCGGCAAGCGATCGAAGAGCCGGTGACGTCGCCGGAGCAAAACCAACGGCACAGCCAGCTGGTGCAGATGGTGAGCGAGGAAGGACACCTCGAGGGGCTGTCGCGCACGGACGTGGAAGCCAAGATCGGCAAGGGCGACGTGTGCTCGAAGCATCCCCTGTGCAGCCAGCAGGGCTTCATGGACGACGACTGGTACTACGAAATCGGCACCGCCAGCGAAGGCCCCGACGCCTCCTACCTGCGCTATCGGCCCGCGCTGATCCTCGGCTTCAATCGCTTTGGCAAGGTCGAGCGCACCTACGTGCTACGGGTCGAATAGCCCGCTTGGCTCATTCGGAATAGCCTGAGGCCATGCGCTACCTCCACACCATGATCCGGGTCTACGACCTCGATGCGACGCTCACGTTCTTCTGTCAGCTCCTCGGCCTGCGCGAGGTGCGCCGCAGGGAGTCGGAGCAGGGCCGCTTCACGCTCGTGTTTTTGAGCAGTGGCCACGACGGCGATCCGGCCGAAGTCGAGCTCACATACAACTGGGATCAGACCGAGCCCTACAGCGTCGGACGCAACTTTGGTCATCTGGCCTTCGAAGTAGACGACGTCTACGAAACCTGCCGGAAGCTCATGGCCGGTGGCGTCCAAATTTTGCGCCCCCCACGCGATGGACGCATGGCTTTCGTGCGCTCTCCCGATCAGACCTCGGTGGAACTTTTACAGCGCGGCGACGCTCTGGCGCCCGCGGAACCATGGAAATCCATGCCCAGTCAAGGCGAGTGGTAAGCCCGGTCAACTTCCACGGATATGACAAAGGGCTGACACAGCCGGACCGGGCAAGCTGATAACAACGTCTCATCTATGCAGAGCAGCAGTGGTGTGGCGCCGGCTTCGGGTCATTGGACGAAAGACTACCTTCACGCGGGAGCCCTGCCGTTCTGGCTGATGCACGTGGCCGCGGCCATCGGCGTCGCCATGGTGGGCTTCTCCTGGTTCGGCCTGGGGCTCTTGTTCGTCACGTACTACGCCCGCATGTTCTTGATCACGGGCGGCTACCACCGCTACTTCTGCCACCGCGCCTACAAGACCTCGCGCTTCTTCCAGTTCGTGCTCGCCTTCTTGGGCGCGAGTTGTCTGCAGAAGGGCGCCATGTGGTGGGCAGGCAATCATCGCCACCACCACAAGTTTGCAGACACGTCGGAAGACCCGCACTCGCCGCGTGAGCAGGGTCTGGTCTGGGCGCACATGGGCTGGATCGTGAGCCCTAGAAACAACCGCACGCGCATCGAGCACGTGCGTGACCTGGCGCGCTATCCCGAGTTGGTATGGCTGGACAAGTATCACCTGGTGCCGGTGGTGCTCTACGCCGTGTGCATGCTCTGGGCCTTCGGAGGCACGGGCTTGGTCTGGGGCTTCCTCGTGTCCTCGGTCGTGCTCTGGCACGGCACCTTCACCATCAACTCCCTCACCCACGTGTTCGGCAAGCGTCGCTTCGAGAACAGCGACGACTCCTTGAACAGCCTGCCGCTGGCGCTGCTGACCATGGGCGAGGGCTGGCACAACAACCACCACTACTACCAGAGCACGGCCAACCAGGGCTTCTACTGGTGGGAAATCGATATGTCCTACTACGTGCTGCTCGGCCTCGAAAAGCTCGGCATCGTGTGGGACCTGCGCAAGCCCCCGCAGTGGGTGCTCGACAAGGGCCTCGGCAAGCAGGTGGAAGAGCCTGCGGACGCCAAGGCTTCGCGCGAGCACAAGGTCGAGGCAGACGCCGTAGCGAGCCTCTGATCGCCGCTCTGACGATCGGACCGAGTGAGAGCTCCAGCGTCGTCGCACGTTTTAGATAGGCCCCTGGGGGCGTCCCTGATTCCGGCGCACGCCAGCATCGCGCCTTTCCGCCGCATCGCGGATAGTCAGGCCGGCTCGGGCTCCCGAGCTGGCTCGCTGCGCGCCGGGACGGGCGCGACGGGGGCGGCCGCGAGGAGATCCGGCGCCACGCCGAGCTCGGCAATCTCGAGCAGCGCGTGCAGCGCCTCGGGGTTCTTGATCGCGGTCAGATTGCGGGGTCGACGCCCGCTCAAGAGATCCTGCACGGCGCGCTCGGAGCGCTTGCCGTTGTGGGTCTGGGGCAGCGCCTGCACCTGCACCACCACGTCGGGAACGTGCACCGGGCTGGCCTTCTCCTTGAGCTCGCGCTTGATGCGAAAGGTCAAGGGACGGTCGAGCACCACACCGGGCTTGAGCACCAGGAGCAGCACCAGCTTCTTGCCGCCGGCCACGTTGGGCGCGTCCTGGTCGACCGCCATGGCCTCGGCCACCTCGGGGATGCGGCCCACGATGCCGTAGATCTCCGCGGGACCGATGCGAATGCCGCGAATGTTGAGCACGCCATCGGAGCGCCCGAGGATGCGCGCGCTGCCGCGCTCGGTGAGCGCGATGAGGTCGCCGTGGGTCCACACGTCTTCGTGCTGGGAAAAGTAGGCGTCGTGAAAGCGCGTGCCCTCTGGATCGCCGTAGAGCCCCACCGGACGCGAGGGGAAAGGTCGCACGCACACCAGCTCGCCCGTGCCCGCGCGCAGGTTCTCCGCGCCATCTCGCGCCCGCACGTCGTGTCCGAGGCTCACGCACTGGCTCTCGCCGCGGTACACGGGGAGCACGGGATTGCCGAGCACGAAGCAGCCGAGGATGTCGGTCCCCCCGGAGATGGACTGCAGCGGCAGGTCGCCGAAGGCTTGCTGGACGAAGTCGAATTGCTCGGGATAAAGGATGGAGCCGGTAGAGAGCACTGCTCTCAGGCGACCGAGGTCACAGCGCTCCCGGGCGATAATCTCCGAATCCTGCAAGAACCGCAGGTAAGCCGGGCTCGTGCCAAACACGGTGACCTTGCGCTCCGCCAGGTGCTTGAGCAGGGAGTCGCTCTCCGGAAAGGACACGGAGCCGTCGTAGAGCACCACCTCGGCCTCGGTGGCCAAACCCGATACCAGCCAGTTCCACATCATCCAGCCTGTGCTGGTGACGAAGCAAATCGCGTCTTCGCGGGTGAGATCGGTATGGAGGACCAGCTCCTTGAGGTGCTCGAGCAGCGTGCCGCCGTGGCCGTGCACGATGCACTTGGGGACCCCCGTGGTGCCCGACGAGAACAAGATGAACAGGGGATGATCGAAGGGCACGCGCGTGAACCCGGCGCGCGCCGGCCCCTGCACCAGCTCCGCGAGGCGCAGCACCGGCACCGCCGGCGTGAAGCCGAGCTCCCCGTCGTCGAGTAGCACCAAGGTCTTCACGGACGGCAGGGCCTGCAAGAGGCGCTCGATGAACTCGGAGAGCGGCCGCGTTTGCCCCTGGAGCAAGAGCTTGGTGTGGGCGAACAGGAGCTCGGGCGCCAGCGCGCCGAAGCGACTCAAGACGCTGTCCACGCCCAAGTCGGGCGACACCGAGGACCAGCTGGCTCCCAGGCTTGCGCTGGCGAGACACGCCGTGACGGCGGCGGAGTCGTTGCGCGCGAGGGCCGCCACCCTGCTGTGACTACCGATGCCGCGCGCCTCGAGGCCCTGGGCCAGCGAGAGCACGTTGCCGCGCAGCTCGGCCCGCGTGAGCTGCACGAGCGTGCCGGCTTCGTCGAGCGTGCTCAAGACCACGCGCTTTTCGCCATCATCGGGCAACGCTGCGTCGCCGCGCTGGCGCAGCAGGTTCTCCGCGTAATTCAGCCGGAGCTCGGGGAAGAAGCGGGCGCGCTCCACCTCGTCGCTCGTGCACACGGGTTCGAGCTCGCCCTCGCAAACAGGGGACAGGAACTCGACCAGACAGCGCCAAAAGTCACGATAGTGCTCGGTGGACCAGCGGTGCAGGGCTGGCCAGTCGGCGAGCTCCAGCTGAGTGCGGGCGCGCGCGAACTCCACGAAGCGTGCGAGCTGCGAGGACGCCGCCGCGGGACCGGGCTGGTAGGTGACCTTGGGCGCGCTCACTCACGCTCCCTTGAACTGCGGGTGATTCACCACATAGGTGGTGATCTTGCGGAGCGAGTCGAAGTTCTCGCGCGTGAGGCTCTTGCGATCGATCTTGAGCTTGTAGTTCTCCTCGAGGAAGAGCGTGAGGTTCACGAAGCCCAGGCTATCGAGCACGCCGTTCTCGAGCAGCGACAGATCGTCGCTCTTGATCAGCGTCTCCGCGTCCCCGAAGTGATACTTGTCGTCGAGCCAGTCGATCACCGCACGTCGAACCTTGTCAGTCATCGCAACACTCCGCAGGCAAGACCCAGCTCAGAACTGGGCGTAGATGAACGACCCCTCGGACAGGGGCTTGAACAGGAACAAGTAGACCACGACCGTGCCATAGGCGAAACCGCGCAGCGGGGCGGGCACGCGCGCCGCCAGCTCGCGCAGGCGCTTGGCGGGCTCGGTCGCGGACAGATGGTAGAAAACCACGAAGCTCATGCAGAGCAGAAAGTTGAGCTTGTTGGAGAACGCCCCCAGCTCGATCCTCTCTGCGCCGTTGGCCGCCCCGAGCAGACCGAGCGTGAAGGTGCCCGCGGTCTTGAGGTCCGGCGCGCGGAACGGGACGAGCGAGAACATGAACCAGCCCTGCGTCAGCAACCACGAGGTGACCACGTAGGCCCGGGACTTCCTGCGCTGCACCCAGACGCGGTCCTTGCGGCACAGGGTGCGGTAGTACTCGTCCCAGCGGTGCGCCGTCATGAG
Organism: Myxococcales bacterium; assembly: GCA_047601445.1. Classification (GTDB taxonomy): domain Bacteria; phylum Myxococcota_A; class Polyangia; order Polyangiales; family DASUME01; genus DASUME01. The sequence continues at coordinate 4,985,036 of JASGJH010000001.1, forward strand.
CACGAAGCCGTGCAACGCGCCCCACAGCACGAACATCCAGGTGGCGCCGTGCCAGATGCCGCTCACCAGGAGCACGATGAAGAGGCCGGCCCCGAGCTTGCCGCGTAGGCGGCCCTCGCCGGTGACGAGCGGGCTGTAGATGTAGTCGAACAGGAAGTTGGTGAGCGAGATGTGCCAGCGCTTCCAGAAGTCGCTGATGTTGCGCGCCAGGAAGGGGAAACGGAAGTTCTCCACCAGCCCGATGCCGAAGAACTCGGCCACGCCCAGGGCGAGCAAGCTGTAGCCGGCGAAGTCGCAGAAGATCTGGCAGGTGTAGAGGTAGAGCACGAGCCAGTGGGCCGTGAGGGTGTAGTTAGCGGGCGCGAGATAGACCTGATCCACGAAGGGGCCCAGGAACGCCGACACCAGGAACTTCATGGAGAAGCCGAGCAAGAAAGCCTGGGCGCCGCGGGCGAAGCGCTCTGCACTCGGCGCGCGCGGCTTCTCGAGCTGGTCGATGAGGTCGCCGCGGGCGATGGGGCCCGAGAGGATCTGCGGGAAAAAGGCCACGAAGGTGGCGAAGTCGAGCAGGGACTTGGGGCCCGCGCGGCGGCCATAGGAGACGTCGGTCACGTAGGCCACGAGCTGCAGCGTCCAGAACGAGATGCCGATGGGCACTCCCCAGCTCAACACCGGCGGCACGAAGCTCAACCCCAGCACCTGGGCGATGGCCGCGGCGGTGCTGGCGAAGAAGCCGAGATACTTGAGCAGCACCAGCTGCCCGAGGTTGTAGACCAGGCCGAGCCGCAAGATGGACTTGGAGTTCTCGGGCACGCCCTCGGCGTCGGGCTTACGCAGGCTCTTGAGCAGTCCGTAGTTCACCAGGGCAGTGAACACGAAGAGCCCGAGCATCTTGGGCCCGTAGCTGAAGTAGTAAATGTAGCTGGCCAGCAGAAGCACCGTGTTCTGCAGCCATGCCTTGCGGGGCACGAGCCAGTACAGCGCCAACACGGCGGGCATGAAGTACACGATGAACAGCGCGCTCGAGAAGCTCATGGCAAGGCACTCGCGGAGCCGGGGGAGCCGGCAGAGCTGATGTTGGCGGAACCGGCGGCGCCGGTGGAGCTGGTGTTGGCAGAAGGGGCGGAGCCGGGGGAGCTCATGGAGCCGGCTGAACCCAGCGTCGCGGGGGCCGGCGTCCCGAGGAACTTGAGCGGGCCCTCGAGGGCCCAACGGCTGATCTTCACGTCGCCCTCGTGGATGAGGTGATCGAGATCGGGCCGGAAGTCCGCATCGACCAGGGGACCGTCGGTCTGGAAGTCGAGCACCTTGGCGCCGAAGGGCGCCGCGCGCTTCTCGAGGTAGGCCTTGAAACGGTCGGTGACGGCCAGGGTCTCCGCGTTCTGCGCCTTGGGAATCACGGGCCAGATCACGAAGGTGACCTGGACGTTGCGCGCCTGGGCGAACTCCATCATCCGGTCGAGCGCGGGCTCCTGTTCACGCACGATGCACTTGGGGTGCGTCATGTCGCCCTCTTTGATCATGTCGATCCAGCCGACCAACGTGGCGTCTGCCACGGCTTGCTTGTCGGCTTCGCTCTTGGGGCTGAAGCGCTCGCGCACGTCGCGGAAGATGCGGAACACGCCGCGGTCGCGCACCAGCGCGGAGCCCGTGGTGAGCTCGTTCCAGCGCTGGTCTACGTAGTTGGCGTTGAAGGGTGTGGAGCCATTGACCGCGAAGTCGGCCACGTAGTCGCCGAGGTCCCAGGCGCGCGCGGGGAGGTTGGGATAGAGCTCGTCGTTGCCGCAGATGTCCCAGTAGTTGGTGACCACCACCATGTGCTTGAGCTTGGGTCGAACCAACGCGCCCTGAGCGTTCTTCTCGTCGATCATCGGCTGCAGTCGGTGCGTGAGCAGCCAGGTGTAAGCCAGGAAGCGTCCACCCTCGATGGGCACCACCGAGAGGTCGAGCGGACGGGCGGCCTCTTTGTACATGCCCGCGAGCGGGATGAAGGAGCGCACGTAGCTCGAGCCGAGCACCAGTACATCGGGGTTGGCGTCGTGGTAGTCGTCGATGGATTCTGCGGTCTCGTATTCGGCGGCCGGGATGCGCGCGATGCGCCCGAGGGCGACGTCCGCCAGCGCCACGAAAGCGACGGCGGAGAGCGCGACCACCAAAAGAGATTTGACAGAGCCGCTCGCCATGAAAACCATTCTCCCGGCGCATGGAAGCTAAAGACGACGCCGACGACCACAGTGTTTGGGCAGCGTTCGCCGCCTCGGCCATCGACCCCAAGGTCGATGCGTTCAACCGGATGACCGCCCAAGCGCTCAGTCAGGTCGCGCCACTATACACGAAATCCATCGCCGTAGCTCGCCAGGAACGCGCCGATTGGACGCGGATTTCCGCGGTATCGGACGCATTTTGGCTCGATGTTCCGGAGGCCCGCAGCGCGCTCCGTGTGAGGGTGTTGCGCGCGAACTCGGCCAAGGCCGTGTACCTCCACGTGCATGGCGGAGGTTGGGTGCTCGGTGGAGCAGATCACCAAGACGGCCTGCTCGACGAGCTGCGCGTCCGGGCCGGTGTCAGCGTGGTGTCGGTGGAGTACCGGCTGGCACCTGAGCACCCGTTTCCCGCGGCGCTGGACGACGTCGAAGACGCGCTGCGCTGGGTATTGCAGGATGGCGCACAGAGTTTTGGCACTCGTCTCGTTATCGTGGGCGGCGAATCGGCCGGCGCGAACTTGGTTGTTTCGGCTCTGACCCGCCTGCGCGGACACCCGGCGTTCTCGGGCGTGGTGGCGGCCTGTCTTCACTACGGCACCTTCGATCTGATGGGGACCCCGAGTCTGTGGACGGCCGCGCCCGGCACGCCCTTCCTCGATCCCGCTCTGAGCAAATGGTTTCGTGAGCACTACGCGCATCCGGACCGGCACCGTGACCCGGAAGTCTCACCCATGTACGCGGATCTTACTGGCCTTCCCCCCGCTCAGTTTCTGATCGGTACGGTGGACGTGGTCCGCGACGATACCTTGTTCATGTGGGCCCGCTGGCGCGCCGCGGGCAATCGCGCGGAACTCGTGGCCTTGCCGGGCGGCCTGCACGGTCTCCTGGAAATGCGAACACCCCTCACGAAGCTCGGCCGCGAACGCGTGGTGAGCTTCATGCGACGCGCGGTCGCCGGCGAGTGAACGGGGCGCGCTCCCATGCGTGCCACTTTGCCGCTGCGGAAGCTCCGAAAGCTCCGTCGTACGCGTGCCCGTGCCCGTACGCGAAAAACGAGAGATCGGGCACGGGCACGCGTACGATCAGAAGGTACCGCTAGCCTAGGGGCAGCGACCCCTAGTGCGCGGGCTCGGGCGTCTCGCGTCCGAGCAGCTTCTTGATGGTGCGCTTGAGGGCCGCGGCGTTGTTGCGCAGCTTGCGCTCCTGGAAGTGATTCTCACCAAAGCGATCACCCAGGAACGACTTGAGCTTTCCGTCGGCCAAGAGGAACGCGTGCAGGAGCTTCTTGCGCGTTTCGCTCGGGTAGTCGTGCAGCACTTCCTTGGCCACGCCTTCCCAGTGGGCGAGGTTGGCGAAGGTGGACGAGACCGCGATGGAGATGGAGACCATGCGCGTGGCGTGCCACCAACCTTCGGGCACGTACACGGCTTCGCCGGGCTCCTGCACGAAGCGGATGGGCGTGGCCTTCTTGAACAGCGGGAAACGCTCGAAGTCCGGGTTTTCCAGGTTCGGGATGCGCGAGAGGCGACCGTCAGCGTAGAGATAGGGCGTGTCGACTGGGTCGAACATCCAGAAGCCCTTCTTGCCGTAGACCTGGCACAGCAGCACGGGGCAGGCGCTCGGGTCGTAGTGCAGGTCCGCGTAACCCTGGATGAACGCGCCGTGCACGCCGGCGTAGGCCCCCTGCTCGTCCGCCACGCGGCGCTCGAGGCGCGTGCCGGGTCCGCCGATGAAGAGCTCCGGTTCCGAGGCGCGGTTCATGTGGTGGTCGACGCCCCAGTCGGGGTAGTAGCCGCGCAACCAGTTGGGCAACGCGTACTGCACGAAGGGCTGCAGGTCTTCACCGAGCTCCGGGGCGAACTCGCGGATCACGCACTCGCGCAGGTAGGGCGCGGGCTTGTCGGGCGTGGCGGCTTCGACGGACTTGATGTAGTCGCCCATCTTCATGGACTTGCCACCGAGCGTCACGGTGCGGTGGCCGTGCTCGCTACGGAAGAACTCGGGCGACCACTTGCCGAGCGCCTTCCACTCCGGGAAGGCGTTGCGGATCACCACGGGGCGCTGGGCTTTGGCGTACTCGTTGATGAAGTCCGTATAGGAAAGCCGATCTCGTACGTCGATCTTGCCGGCAAGCACTTCCGTCATGACTGTCCGCTCCTCGAAATCCGAAGCTCGCTGTGCTCCGTGAAAAACTGCCGCAGAAGATAGCTCGCGGCCGTGAACCACGAAAGCTGGTTGCCTTCGTGCGCGAAGCGAACCTCGCGGTGGGGTGGGCCCCGGCACGGCTTGGCCGCGACGGGCGGGAGGTCGCGTGACCTCCCCGAAAATCAGGTGCCGGCGCGACGGAAGTAGGCGTGGTTGAATTCACCGGCGTAGAGCACGGAAATCTGCTCCGGCTTGTCCTTGATGAAGCGGTCGGCTCCGACGCGAACGCCAGGGTTCAGGTTCTCTGCATCGGGCGTCTCCGGGTGCCAGTAGTCGATGAACGAGCAGATGGCGCCCGGAGCCATGCGCGGGTAGAGGTGTGTGAGTACGGTCTCGATGGTCTTGGCGTGCTCTTCGGGGTCGCCGCCAAAGCCGCAATCGATGTGTGCGAAGGCGACGCGCTCCGGGAATTCCTGGGGAATCGTCTTGGCGAAGTCGCCCTGGTGAATCTGGGGCACGGGCAGCGAACGCTCACGGAAGTTCTGCTCGAGGCGCGCGCGGGGATTGGGTTCGCTCCAGTTGGGTACGAAGCTGTCGTAGACGTGCATCGTGCGGGGAGCCTTGGCCTGGCCCTCGCCCTGCAGGATCTTGGTGATCAAGACGGCCGTCTGACCCGTGAACGTGCCGACTTCGATGAAGTCGCCCGGCACGTCGAAGGCCAGGAGCTGACTCACCATGTGATAGAGATTGATGCGCTGCTCGACGCAGGTCATGTAGCCGGTCACACCGGACGCGCGGACGTACATGCCGCGCCCCAGAGCCTTGAGCGCGCGGTTGACGAGCTTGACCCGGCGGCTTCCGCCATCGAAGGTCCAATCGAAATCACGTGTGATGAATAGGTTGTGCATGACTCTCGGAGCTACTCGGCTTCCACCAGGGGGAGTTGTTGTTCGAGGCGGACTCCGGCGAAGAAGCCGCCCTTGGCGTCCGACTCTTTTTCCAGGGAGCGCAGGGCGCGATCGAGCGAGGAGCGCACGCGCTGGGCGAGCGCGCGCACGTGGGGCTCGTCGAGCAGCGAAGCGTGATTGCCCGGCACCTCGATGACCTGGAGGGCGCCCTGGATGACTCCACCCCAACCGTTGTGCTCGTCGCGCATGTACTCGAAGTCACCGGCCGCACGGTTGGTGCGCACGCGGAACAGCACGGCGTCGCCAGGATAGTTCGGCGGCGCGTAGCCCTGGATGGCGCGCGACCAGGCAGCTTCCACGCGTCCGCCGTCGAGGGAGCGCTCCCAGAGTCGGACCGCCACCGCTGGCGCATGGCGCTCGAGGAATTCCTTGCTGCGCTCCTCGACGCGGCGGCGTCCGAGCATCGTCACGTAGCGCGGACCCAGCTCCTGCAGGAGCGAGAAGTGCTCGGCCACGCGCTCGGGCCAGTCGAGCCCCTTGGTGGCGGGGTTCCAGGCGTCGAGGAAGAACAGCGGCGCCACCTTGCCCCCACCCTGCTGCAGCTTGAGGGCCATGTGGATGATGAGGGCGCCGCCCGCCGAGAAACCGGCCAAGAGGTAGGGTCCTCGCGGGCAAACCTTGCGCACCTCGGCCACGTACTCATCGACCATGGCGTCGATGCTCTCGTGGGGCGCCATGATGCCGTCCACACCGCGCGACTGCAGTCCGTAGACGGGTTGATCGGGTCCGAGCGATATCGCCAAGTGACGCAGGTTCATCACGTTGCCGCCACTGCCGCCCACGCAGAACAAGGGCGGGCGATGTCCGGCCGGCTGCATGGCCACCAGGCTCGACCAGGTGTACTCGCGCGGAGGCGGCGGCACGCTGTGGCCGTTGTTCGACTCCACGCGGGTCTCGACCTCGATGAGCTTCGCGAACTCGCGCACCGTGGGGGCTTTGATGAGCAGGGCCAGCGGGACCGGAATGCCGTAGGCAGCCTTGATCTTGGCGCTGACGCGCACCGCCGAGAGCGAGCTGCCGCCGAGATCGAAGAAGTTGTCCGTGGCCCCCACGCGGTCGAGGTTGAGCGCCTGGGCCCAGATCTTGGCGATGGCGCGCTCGATGCCCGCGTCGGGCTCGACGAAGTCGCGGCGGATCTCGCTGCGAGAAAGCACGTTGACCCCTACGTGCAGGGGCTCCGGAAGCTGCCCTACGACCGACTGCGCCGTGGACGAAGCCAGGTCGTCGAGCACGATGCGCGCGACCTCCTGGGCCGGCACGCCGCGGCGGATTTGGGCGGCCAGCGCGCGCGCGTTGCGGTCGGCGGCGGTACCCTCCTGCTCGATGGAGCGCGCCAGGGTCGCGTACATGCCCTGATCCGAGACCAGGCCCAAGTCGAAGACCTGGGCCATCCCGTCCACGTGACGCGCGTTGGCGTCGGCGAACTCGGCTGCCGCGATGCTGGCGGAGAGGCCGGCGCGGGGCGAGAACCGCGCGGCGTTGCCGAAGCCCACCAGGAAGTCGAGCTCGTAGCGGATCACCTCACGCAACACGCGCCAGCCGTAGACCTCCGCGGCCAACGCATCATGGGCCTCACTGACGGTGCCGGTGGCGAGCAGCCACTCATCGAGCGTACCGGCGGCGTGGAACACGCCGTTGAGGGTGCCGAAGCGGCGCGAGATTTGAGTCGCCGCCGACTGCATCGACTCCAGGTGGCAGACGTCGGCAGACAGGGCCAGCACCTCGGCGCCTGCGGCCTCGAGGCGCTGGATCTGCCGGATGCGGGCGCTTACGGGGTCATGCTCGTCGTGATCTGCCAACCAGTCCGCGAAGTAGTCGCGGTCGGGGATGGGCGTGCGGCCGATCAACACCAGGCGCGGCTTGATGCGGCGCGTGATCTCCTCGGCCAGTGCCCTGCCCACGCCGCCGAAGCCGCCGACGATGAGATAGGTGCCGCCCGGGCGCAGGCCGCGCTTGTTGTCGGAAGGAATGGCCGGTGAGGGCAGCAACGTACGCTCGTAGAGCTGACGCCCGCGCACCGCATAGAGGCCGCGCCGCGATCCGCTGATCTCGGCGAACAGGCGGTCGAGCAGGCGGTCGTGCCAGCGCTTGGTGCCGAAGGGCAACAGCAGCGCGCGGCGTGCGCCGACCGGGATGTCCACGTCGAAAGCGATGGTGCTGACGGTGGGTTCCTCGAACGGCAGCGCGGCCAGCGGGCCGTACATCAAGGCCTTCTCGGGCGTGGCCACGGCCTCACCACCCACGCTCAAGCAGCCGTTGGTCACGGCGGCGATGCGCATGGCGGGCTTCTTGTCGAGCTCCGCGAGTCCCTGCGCCAGACCGACCAGGGCCACGTAACCGCGCTCCAGGTTGTGGTGGAAGCGCGCGCTCTCCGAGCGGAACGGCTCGAAGGAAGTGACGGTCCAGAAGTAGAGCAGGACGTCGGGCAGCTGATCCTGGGCCGCGAGCTCGCCGATGAGCTCACGGAAGCCCTCCGCGCCGCGCTCGCAATCGATGAGGTAGTTGCCGTCGTTGTCGCGAGCCAGCGCCGGGCCAACGCCCATGCGCACCACGGTGACCGCGCAACCTGCGTCGTCGAGGCGCGCCAGTGCGCGCTCGCTGAAGCCGCTCTCTTCCGCGAACACCAGGTAACGTAGGTTGGGATTGAGCTCGACCTTGGGGCTGGCGACGCTCTTGGTGAAGACGCTGATCAAGCGCGGCAGCGCGCCCTGATTGGTCACCGGCACGCGGCCCACGCTGAGCTCGGCACCGGGCTCGGGCGGGTCAATCCAGAACGCGCGGTGCTCGAACGGATAGGTGGGCAGACGCAGGAGCTGGCGGCCCTCGGTCTCGAACAGCGACGTGTCGAGTGTGGAGCCCGCCAGGAAGGTCTGGGCACGCGCGGCCAGCATGGTGGACGGGATCATGCTGGAGCGAGAAGAGCCCGGGAACGCCTCGAGCGCTTCGAGGGCTTCGTCTTCCGTGCCCACCACGAAGGCGGCGCGCACGGGAAGCTCGCGACGACCCAGGCGCAAGGTATGCGCGATGTCCGCGAGGGTCTCGTGGGGATGCGCGCGCATGTGGGCCGCCAAACGGCGGCAGGACTGCACGAGCGCCTCCGAGGTGCGCGCACTGAGCACGAGGAGTTCGCCGTCCTCCTGCACCGGAGCGCGGAAGATGGACGGTGCTTCCTCGAGCACCAGGTGCACGTTGGTGCCTCCGACCGCAAGGCAGTTGACCAGGGCACGTCGCGGCCCGTCTTCGGAGGCCCAGTGTTCAGCGCGCGTGAGGACGCGGAAGGGTGAGGTCTCGAGATCCAGCATCGGATGCGGGACCCGGAAATTGAGCAGCGGCGGCAGCGTCTTCGTGTGCAGCGCCAGGCAGGCCTTGACCAGCGAGACCAGGCCCGAAGCGTGATCGGTGTGGCCGAGGTTCGGCTTGTTGGCGCCGAGCACGCAGAAGCCGATGTCGGAAGTCTGCGTCTGGAACGCATTGCGCAGCGCGTTGACCTCGATGGAGTCGCCGAAGGGCGTGCCCGTGCCGTGAGCTTCGACGTAGCCGATGCTGCGCGGATCGATGCCAGCGACCGCCATGGCCTCTTCGATAGCCTGCGAAGGTCCGTCGACGGACGGCGCGGCGTACCCGACCTTGCGGTGTCCGTCGTTGTTCACGGCTGTACCGCGAATCACGGCGTAGATCTGGTGACCGGCGGCCACGGCGTCCTCGAGCCGCGCCAACGCGACCACGGCCACGGCCGCCGAGGGCAAGGTGCCCGCCGCTCGCGCGTCGAAGGTACGGCAGACTCCGTCGGGGGAATCGAGCCCGCCTTCTTCGTAGAGGTAGCCCGCGTCCTGCGGCACCCGCAACGAGGCGGCCGCCGCGACGGCGATGCGACACTCACGCCCCAGCAAGCTCTGACACGCGCTGTGCACGGCCAACGCACCGCTGGCGCAGGCCGCCTGCACGCCGACGCAGGGCCCGCGCAGATCGAGCGCATAGGCCAGGCGCGAGGTCATGAAGTCTCGGTCGTTCCCGAGCCGGAACAGGTTCTGGAGACCGGTCTCCTCCACCAACTCACGGTTGGGAAGGATGTTGTTGAGCATGTACTCGCTGGCCGAGGTGCCCACGAAGAGCCCGATGGGCCCCGGCGGACGCGCTGGGTCGATGGCGGCGTCTTCGAGCGCGGTCCACGTGCACTCGCACAGGTGGCGCAGCTGGGGATCCATCAACGCGGCTTCGCGCGGTGTGAAGCCGAACAGCTCGGGGTCGAAGTTGGCGAGCCCCTCGATGCGCCCGCCGCGGCGGATGTAGCGCGGGTGCTCGCGCATGCCTTCGGGCACGCGGGCGCGCTTGAGGTCCTCGTCGCTGAGGTCGTCGATCAGGCTCAGGTTGTCGCGCAGCTTGTTCCACAGCTGCATCGCATCGCCGGCCCCGGGCGCACGCAGCCCGATGCCGATGACTGCTACGGCCTGCTCGGGCAACTCTGCGTTGGGTGGCGACGACGAGTCGGTCATGGCTAGCCGCGCCGTCCTTGCTTGGCGCGCAGCGCAGCCTGGCGATCGCTGGCGCGCTGCACGGCTTGTTCGTTGCGACCGCTGGGACCGCCGCCTGCACGCAGGTACTCCGCGAGCCCGCGCACGGTGGAGAAGCGGAAGATATCGGTGGGCGCCACGCGCTTGCCCACGCTCTCCGTGATGGCGTTGGCGAGACGCACCACCAGCAGGGAGTGCCCGCCGAGGTCGAAGAAGTTGTCGGTAACGCCCACGCGACCGAGCGCGAGGACTTGCGCCCAGGCGGCGGCGATGCGCTGCTCGAGGTCGTCGCTCGGAGCCTGGTAGGTGCCGGCGCTGAGCGCGGCGCTCTGGTCGGGAGCCGGCAGCGCGCGCTTGTCGAGCTTGCCGTTGGGCGTGCGCGGCAACGCAGCCAGCGGCATGAAGACCTGCGGAAACATGTAGTCGGGCAAGCCGAGCTGCCCCAGGAAACCGCGCAGCTCTCCGACCTTGGGTGCCTCGGCTTGATCCGCACACACCAGGTAGGCGATCAAGCGCTTGTCACCGGGGCGCTCCTCGCGCACCACCACGGCCGCCTCGCGCACGCCCGCGTAGGCGCGCAGGGACGTCTCGATTTCCCCGAGCTCGATGCGGTAGCCGCGGATCTTGACCTGGTCGTCGTTGCGACCGAGCAGCTCGAGCAAGCCATCGGAGCGCACGCGCCCGAGATCGCCAGTCTTGTACAGGCGTCCGTTACGGATGCCCTCCGAGAGCTTGTCCTCCACGAAGCGTGCCCGCGTGAGGTCCTCGCGCTGGTGGTAGCCGCGCGTCACGCCCGAGCCGCCGATGCAGAGCTCGCCCACTGCGCCGCGCGGTACGCTCGCGCCCCAGGCATCCACCAGGTGCACCTGGGTGTTGGCGATGGGACGTCCGATGGAGATGCCGGTGCCGGTGTCGGCGATGTGTTGGGTCGTGGACCAGATGGTGGTCTCGGTGGGGCCGTACATGTTGACGAGTCGCCCCGAGCCGATGGCCGAAAGGAGCTCGTCGGCGAGATCGGCAGGGAGTCCTTCGCCGCCCACCATCATTTCGCGCAGCTTGCCGAGGCCACGCTTGCCGGTGGGGTCGCCGAGCAGGAGCCGCGCCTGCGAAGGCGTGCATTGGAAGTGCGTCACCGCGTGGCGCTCCAAGAGCGCGGGCAGCTGATGCTCCTCGGTGCTGGCGTCGCTGTGCAGCAGCACGGTGAAGCCGCGAGCCAGGGAGCCGAAGATCTCGAGCACCGAAATGTCGAAGCCGATGCTGGTGGCCGACAGCCAGATGCCTGGCTTGGCGAGCGAGAGCCGCTCGTCCATGCCACGCAGGAAGTTCGCGAAGTTGTGATGCTCGACCAGCACGCCCTTGGGCTTGCCAGTAGAGCCCGAGGTGTAGATGACGTAGGCGACGCTATGGGGTTCGAGCGCGGCCGCGGGACGGATGTTGGACTCGTCCTTGGCGTCGTCGAAGGTAACCAGCCCCACGCCGGTGTCCTGCACCAGCGCGAGGCCCTCGCCACTCGCCACCACCAGCTTCGCGCCCGAGTCCTCGAGCATGTACTTGAGGCGCTCGCGCGGATAGTTCGGATCGAGCGGCAGATAGGCCGCACCCGACTTCAACACGCCGAGCAACGCGGCCACCATGTCGAGCGAACGCGGCACGCACACGCCGACGATGCTCTCGGGTCCGATGCCGCGCGCGCGCAGCGCGTGGGCCAGCCGGTTGCTCGCGTTCTCGAGGTCCACGTAGCTCTGGGACTTGCCCTCGAAGAGCAGCGCGGTGGCGCTGGGCAGGGCGTCCACTTGGCGCTCGAAGAACGCATGGATGGGCGTCGCGACCTCGTACTCCACCTGGGTGGCGTTGAGCGCGTCGAGCGCTCCCTGGGCGGTGGGCCCGTGCACCGGAAGCTCGTGCAACTTCGTGTCGCTGTTCGCGATGGCGCCGAGCAGCAGCGTCTCGTAGGTCTCGAGCCAGTCCCGGATGCTCGCTTCGTCGAACAGATCCGAGTTGTACTGGGTCTCCACCACGATGTGCTGTTTGTGGTCGACCAGGTTGGCGAACATCTCGAAGGGCTCGTAGGCGCGGGGCGCCACCGAGGTCTTCACCTCGAGGCCCGCGAACGCCAACTGCCCCACGCCCTGCTCCAGATTGAAGCTCACCGGTGACAGCGGGATGCGGCTCGGATCGCGCGCGATGGGGAGCTCCGCCAGCAGAGCGCCGAACGAGCACTCCGAGTGATCGAGGGCATCGAGCATGGTGCGCTTGGCGAGCTTGAGGCCCTCGCGGAAGGAGAGCTCCGGCCCGAGCTTCACGCGCAAAGGCAGGTAGTTGACGCAGTGTCCCACGAGCCCGAACTGCTCGGAGCTGGCCTGGCCTGCAGCGCTCAATCCCACCACGAGGTCCCACTGCTGGGTGAGCCGTGCGAGCAACGTGGAGAAGCCGAGCAGCAGCACGTGCTGCAAGGTGACGGCCTCGCGCTTGGCGAGCTCGCGCAACTTGGCCACGGTGTCGGGCGACAGCGTGTGATCGTAGCGCCGCGAAGCATAAGTGCGGAGGGCCGGACGCTGCCTGTCGAGCGGCAAATCCAGCGAGGGAATGCTGCCCTCGTACTGCGAACGCCAGTAGCGCAGCACGCGCTTGCCGTCGGCGCTCTCTTCACGCGCGAAGCGCTCGCTCGCATAGGCCGCATAGCTCGGCGCTGGCTCGAGCGCGGGGCTCTGACCGCTCTTGTCGGCCGTGTAGAAGGCGGCGAGCTCGGAGAGCAGCACGCCGAAGGACCAGCCGTCGCACACGATGTGGTGAGCCACCAGCAGCAGCCGCTGCTCGTTGGCGCCCGTGCGCACCAGGACGGCGCGCAGCAAGGGCCCGTCGCCGAGGTCGAAGGGCGTGATGATCTCTTCGTGCACGAGCGCGTCGTAGGCGGCCTCGAGGTCGCTCGCGTCGCGCAGGTCCTTGATGCTCGGTTCGATCTGACCGCTGGCCTGAATCACCATGGTGCGGCCGTCGGCGCTGAAGTTGCTGCGCAGGGACTCGTGACGCGCCACCAGGGCGTTCAAGCTGCGCCCGAGCGCCGCCACATCGAGCGCGCCCTTGAACGTGAGCGTGACGCCCTCGTTGTAGGCGCAGTTGGCTTCATCGCCGCCGAGTTGCACGGCAGACCACAGCTCGCGCTGCGGGGTAGTCAGCGGAGCCGTCTGCGAAATTTCACCCTGGGCAAAGGGATCGAAGTCGACGTCCATCGGAACTTGATCGCTCATTGGCTGTTCAACTCGTAACTAGCTGCTGATACTTGCCTGGTCGTCCGGGGTCGGGCACGAACCAGGCCGGATTGCCGTGCTGATCGCGCCCGAGCCTCGCACCAGGCACCGGGGGCGCGCTGGCGAGCGCGGGCTTGGCTGGCTCCTCGGCTGGCACGAAGAACCCGCCGCGCTGCACTTCGTGGATGGCCTCCTTGAAGGCGTCGATCACGAAGGCGACGTCCTCATCGCTATGGGCCGTGGTCAAGAAGACCGGGCGGCCATCGTAGATGTGCACGCCGCGCATGCGCATGTGGGCGAAGAGGAGATCGCCGAAGGTCTGCTCGATGGAGTAGTGCCCCTTCATCATCGAGGTGAAGTGGCCGAACTCGAGCGGCACCCCCGCCTGTTTGGCGAAGGCGTTCATGCTGGTGGCGAGGTGCGTGGCGCGCGCGTTCACCGTGCGCTGCAGCTCCGGACCTTCCTTCTTGAGGTACTCGAGCGAGGCCTTGGCCGCGGCCAACGTGAGCGGATGGCGCACGAAGGTACCCGCGAAGTAGGTGACGCCCACTTCGGGCACCGAGCTGTCGCCGAACTGCCAGTAGCCGCCGTCGAGGGCGTCCATGTACTCGCGCTTGCCGGCGATCACGCCGATGGGCATGCCGCCACCCACGACCTTGCCGTAGGTCGCGATGTCGGCCTGCACGTCGAAGATCTCCTGGGCGCCGCGCTGAGCCGAGCGGAAGCCGCAGATCACTTCGTCGACGATGAAGACGATGTTCTCGTCGGTGCACAGCTTGCGTAGCGCGTGCAGGAACTCCTTGGGCTGAAGCTCCGGACGTCGGCTCTGTACGGGTTCCACGATGGCGCAGGCGATGTCGTCGGCCTTCTCGCGGATAATCTCGAGCGACCTGGGGTCGCCGTAGTCCAGCACCAGCACGTTGCCGGTGTGCGAGCTGGGAATGCCCGCCGCCGCCGGCACGCTACGGCCCGAGGGCGTGCCGCGGACGATGACCTCGTCGTTGATGCCGTGGTAGTCGCCGGTGAACATCACCATCAGGTTCTTGCCGGTGACCGTGCGCGCCATGCGGATGGCACCGAGCACGGCTTCCGAGCCCGTGTTGCAGAAGGCAGCGCGCTCATGGCCCACCATCTCGCAGAACATCTGGGCGACCTCGCCGGCCAGGTGGTGCTGCGGGCCGATCTCGAAGCCGTTCCGGACCTGACGCTCGAGCGCCTCCACCACGAAGGGCGCGGCGTGCCCGAAGAAACACGAGCCGTAGCCGCACAGCATGTCGATGAACTCGTTGCCGTCGATGTCCCAGATGCGCGAGCCCTGGGAGCGGGCGGCCACGATGGAGTAGATCATCTCCTTGAGGCGCGGGTGGAAGCCGCTGACGGTGCGCGGATCGGCCAGGTGGGCGCGATGCTGCTGCGTGTACGCCTTGGAGGACTTGGTCTTCTCGTTGTAGCGCTGGATCAGCTGGTCGATGTGCTTCTGCTGACGCGGCGTGAGCTCGGTGTTGTCCTTGCGCTCGATGCGCACCTGGGCGCCGAAGGGCTTGGCGGCGGGGGCCGGTGCGTCGGCCGCGGGGGCCGGGGTCGCAGCCGCAGCGGGGGTGCCGTTGGCAGCAGGTGCGCTGGTGACGACCGGTGAGGCTGGGGTCGCACTCGGCTGCGCGACGGCCTCGGATTGCGGCGCCGCGACCGCGCTGGCCACGGCCAGGGGCTGACCCGAAAGCATGGCCAACTGACGCGCCATGATCTGCAGCTGCTGGGAGAACACGCGCTCGAGCGCGCTGGCCCCAGCGGGAGCCACGCCCACGGGCGCAGACTCGAAGGCCGCCAGCGGCAAGGCCACGGGCACTGCGGGCTTCGCGACGGCAACCGCGACGGCTGCCACGGGAGCGGGAGCGGGGGCCGCGGGTTGGGCGGCGGCGCCGTTGAACTGATCCTTGGGCAGCACCTGGTCGAGGTGCTGGGCCAGCGCGAGCATGGACGGGAACTCGTCGGTCAGCTGGCGCATACGCAGCTTCTGCTTGAACTCCTTGTTCAAGCGCGTGGTGAGCTGGGTCAGAAAGAGGGAGTCGAAGCCCAGGTCGAAGAAGCCCGTGGCGGCCGCGGTGTCGGGGAGATCACTCCCCGAGAGTTCGTTGGTAATGAGGCGGATGCGATCGGTGAGGGTGGGGACCCGGAGATCCTGAGTCACATGAACTCCTTCGAGGGCACAGGTCGAAGCGGGCGGGTGCGTCCGCGAGCTTCACTACATGAGAGCCGATACACGAACGGGCACACGTGCTCGTGCATGGCCGAGCAAGCCCGGGTGGGCGCGCCAGCAGCATCGAGATGATAGCAGGCCACACCCAGCACTCGGAGCATCAAAAGTACGCGCGGACGGCCGCAATCTGCCCTGACGATTTGACCTTGTCGAGGGCACCGCGCCGTGGCGTTCTGTCGCGATTACCCGTTCGGGTAGGTGTCACGGCTGGGCGCGTAAGACAGCGAGATGCCGATGGTGTCCAGGATTCGGTGCACGCGCTCGAGCCGCGCGCGGCGGGATTGGCTGAGCGCGCCCCGAGTCGCTGACGATCACGCTTCGCGTCCAACAACTGTACTCGGATCGCGCGCTGCTGCGTGCCATGGTTACGGCCATGCCTGAAGCTGCTTCGGACCCCAGTTTGCTCGCCCTCGACACGGCCCAGGAGCGCTGGTGGTTGCTCGCTCAACTCGTACATCAGAGCCCAGCTCTTTACATTGCGCATGCGGTGCGCAGGCCGAGCGGACTCCCGCTCTCGGAGCTCACGACGTCCGTCGTTAATTGGGCGGAGGGCATCCCCGCCCTCAAGGCACTGGTGGAGGGCAGCGGCGAGCGTGCCCGGCGTCGGGTGGGTCCACAGGCCCATGTGAGTGTACGCACGATTGGCAGTCCCCTCGCGTTGGCTACTGCCGCAGCGCACGAGGTTCGCGCCGAAGCCAAGCGGGGGATCTCGCTCGAGCGTGGCCCGCTGCTTCGCGTGACGCAGATCGTGGCGCCCGACGGAGTCGCGCTCGTGTTCGTCAGCCACCGTGTGGTGGCGAGCCGCGAATTGCTGGCGAGTTGGTGTCGTCCGCTCGAAGGACAAGGTGCTCACGCCCGCGCCGCCGGCAACGACGCGACGCGCGCGCTTTCAGTGTCACTGGAGCGAGAGCGCGCTTTCCTCGCGAGTCCAGAGGCCAAGGCCCATGGTCAATCCGTCGCAACGCGCCTGCGCGGCCACGAGTTGTCGCTCGACCTGCCCACCGATCGCGTGCGCGCCGAAGAGCGGGACCTGGTCAGCAGTGAGCTGGTCCAGCCTCTGTCCGCGGCGTGCCGTAGCGCCCTCGGTCAGCTCGCCGCCCAGACCGGCGCGAGCTCCCAAGACGTCCTGAGCGCGGCTCTCGCGCTCATGCTGGCGCGCTATGCGCGGCAGAGAGACCTGGTGCTCGGAGAAGTGCTGCCGAGCGACCCGAGTGACCCGGGCGCGCGCGAGCCGAGCGCCATCTTGCGCCTGAACCTCGAGGGCAGACCCAGTGTGAGCCAGTTGGTGGAGCGCGTGGCGCGCGCGCGTGTAGAGGCCCGCGCGGATGCCCCCCTGCCATTCGAAGCCCTGCTCGGACAGCTCGCCCTCAAGCGCGACCCGAGCCGAAGCCCCATCTTCCAGGTGGAGTTTCGCCACCGAACACTCGCGCAAGAGGCCCTCATCGTGGACGCCGGAGGTCTCGAGCTCGACCTGAGCTTCGACTTCCTGGAGAGCCCCGGCGCGCTCACCTGCGTGGTGCGCTTCGCCACCCAGCTGTTCGACGCCGCCAGTGTGGCCCGCATGGTCGCGCATCTGGGCGAGCTCCTGTGCCGGATGGCTGCGGCCCCTGACCGGGAGGCGTTCCGCCTTCAGATGGTCACCGATCAGGAGCGCAGCGCGCTGCTCGGACCGGCCACCAACCTACCCGCCTACAGCGCAAGTCCGGCCATTCACCGCTGGGTGGAGGCGCGCGCCAAGGAGCGCCCCGAGGCACTGGCCATCACCTGCAACGGCGAATCCCTCAGCTACGGCGCCCTGAACCGCCGCGCCAACCAGCTGGCCCGTGCCCTGGTGGCCCGCGGCGTGGGTCGCGACCAGCGCGTGGTCGTGTGCATGGAGCGCTCGCTGGACCTGGTGGTGGCCCTGTTGGCGGTGCTCAAGGCGGGCGGCGCCTACGTGCCCATCGAGCCCACCAACCCCAAGGACCGCATCGACTTCGTGCTCGAGGACGCCCGCGCCATCCTGGCCCTCACCCAGCGTCCGCTGGCGGACAAGGTGAGCGGCTCGGACGTGTTGTTCGTGGACGATCTGGGCGCCTTCGCGCAGCACGCCGAGGGGGACCTCGAGGGGCCCGACGTGCTCGAGTCGCTCGCCTACGTCATCTACACCTCGGGCTCCACGGGCAAGCCGAAGGGCTGCCTCATCGAGCACCGCCACGTGGTTCGGCTATTCCAGGCCTGCGACGCGTGGTTCCATTTCGGCCCCGACGACGTCTTCAGTGTCTTCCACTCGTTCGCCTTCGACTTCTCGGTGTTCGAGCTGTGGGGAGCCCTGATGTTCGGCGGACGCGCGGTGGTGGTGCCGCAGTCCGTAACACGCGCCCCGGACGACTTTCTTTCGCTGTGCGTACGCGAGAAGGTCAGCGTGCTGTGCCAGACGCCCTCGGCGTTCCGCCAGTTCGTGGCCAACGAAGCCAAGCTGGCCCCCGGCGCCCTGGCACTGCGGCTCGTGGTGTTCGGTGGCGAGGCGCTGGAGCTCGAGAGCCTGCGCCCGTGGTTCCAGAAGCACGGCGACAGCAAGCCCGAGCTCGTCAACATGTACGGCATCACCGAGACCACGGTGCATGTCACGTATCGCCCCATCCGCTTCGCCGACCTCGCCTTGGGTGCCTCCAGCGTGATCGGCGTGCCCATCCCCGACCTCTACGTGCACCTGCTCGACGAGGAGCAGAACCTGGTGCCGGTCGGTGTGCCGGGAGAGATCCATGTGGGCGGTGCGGGCGTCGCGCGCGGCTACTTGGAGCGCCCGGAGCTCACTGCGGCGCGCTTCGTGGACGACCCCTTCGTACCTGGGGCACGGCTCTATCGCTCGGGTGACCTGGCGCGCCTGCTGCCCCACGGCGAGCTCGACTACCTCGGACGCATCGACTTCCAGGTGAAGATCCGCGGCTTTCGCATCGAGACGGGAGAGATCGAGGCCGCCCTGCGACGCTCGGGCCTGGTGCGGGATGTCGCGGTGCTCACGCACAAGCAGGCCGGGGACGCGTTCCTGGCAGCCTACGTGGTGACCGACGCCACGCCCAACGACCTGCGCAGTGCGCTGCGACGCGAGCTCCCCGAATACATGGTGCCATCCGTGTTCGTGGTGATCCCGGAGCTGCCCATGAACGTGAACGGCAAGGTCGACCGCGCCGCGCTGCCGGAACCGCGCGAGGTCACGCAGACGGTGCAAGTCCGGCCGAGCTCGGAGCTCGAGCGCATCATCGCCAGCGTGTGGTGCGAGGTGCTGGGTCGCGACGAGGTCTCGGTCGACCAGAGCTTCTTCGATCTTGGCGGCAATTCCGGGCGTGTGGTGGCGGTCGGCAAGCGGCTCAAGGAGCTCCACGGCATCGAGGTGCCCATCGCGCGCCTGTTCCAGCACACCAGCGTGCGCACGCTGGCTCAGCACCTGGGCAGCGTACCCAGCAAGCTGCGCCACGAGGCCGCCGCGGCGCGCCCCGCAGCGGGTGGCGAGCTCGAGCCCATCGCCATCGTGGGCATGGCCGGTCGCTTCCCTGGCGCTCCCGACGTCGAGAGCCTGTGGAAGAACCTCGAGCAAGGCCTGGAGTCGGTGACGCGCTTCGCGCTCAACGAGCTCGACCCGAGTGTGCCCGAGAGCGAGCGCAGCTCGCCTCAGTACGTGGCGGCCCGTCCCATGCTCGAAAGCGCCACTCTGTTCGACGCAGAGTTCTTCGGCATTTCACCCAGCGAGGCCGACGTCATCGACCCGCAGCAGCGCGTGATGCTCGAAGTGGCCTGGGAGGCGCTGGAGAGCGCCGGCTACGACCCCGCGCGCCCCAAGGGCAGCATCGGTGTGTACTGCGGCGAGTACAACGTGACCTATTACACCGAGAACGTCCTCACCCGGCCCGACGTGCTCGATCGCGTGGGTTCCTTCGTGGCCATGGTGGGCAACGAGAAGGACTACATCGCGACCCGCATCGCGCACCGCCTCGACCTGCGTGGCCCCGCCATCAGCGTGCACACCGCCTGCTCCACCTCCCTGGTGGCCGTGGCCCAGGCCTTCTTCGCGCTGCGCACGCGCCAGTGCGACATGGCCCTGGCGGGTGGCGTCTCCATCGCCTTCCCGCAACGGCGTGGCCACGTCTACGAAGAAGGCGGCATGCTGTGCGCGGACGGGCACTGTCGTCCCTTCGACGCCAACGCCACCGGCACCATGTTCGGCGATGGAGCGGCCATGTTGGTGCTCAAGCGCCTGAGCGACGCGCAGGCCGACGGCGATCACATTCACGCCGTGATCCGCGGCGCCGCCACCAACAACGACGGCGCCCACAAGATGAGCTTCAGCGCGCCCACCGTAGAAGGGCAGGCCGAAGTCATCGCGCAGGCCCAGACGGTGGCAGGCGTGGACGCGGCCAGCATCGGCTATGTGGAAGCCCATGGGACCGCCACGCCGCTCGGCGACCCCATCGAGGTGGAGGCGCTCACGCAGGCTTTCCGCCGCAGCACCGACAAGCGCAACTTCTGCGGCATCGGCTCCGTCAAGAGCAACCTGGGCCATCTGACGGCAGCCTCTGGCGCCACCGGCCTGATCAAGGCCGCGCTCTCGCTCGAACACGAGCACATCCCAAAGAGCCTGCATTTCGAGCGTCCGAACCCGGGCATCGACTTCGCGAACAGCCCCTTCTACGTGATGGCAGAGCCCAAGGCCTGGCCGCGGGGCGCCGTCGCACGTCGCGCAGGCGTGAGCTCGTTCGGCGTGGGCGGCACCAACGCCCACGTGGTGATCGAGGAGGCGCCCGCCCGCGCGGAGAGTGGGTCCGCGCAGGAGCCGCAGCTCCTGGTGTTGTCCGCCCGCAGCGAGGCGGCCCTCGCGCGCATGGGCGAGCGGCTCGGCGCCTGGCTCGCCACCCATCCGCAGGCTTCGCTGTCGGACGTGGCGTTCACGCTGGCGCGCGGTCGGCGGCACTTCGAACGCCGGCGCGCGGTGGTGGTGCAGGACCCGGCGCAGGCGGCCCAAGAGCTCAGCGGCAAGCAGGCCGAGGCGCAGCTCTCCAGCAAGACTCCGCAGGTGGTGTTCGTGTTCCCGGGCCAGGGCGCGCAGCACGCCGGCATGGGTCGCGCCCTGTACCAGCGCTACCCAGCTTTCGCCGAGGCGCTCGATCGCTGCAACGCGCTGCTCGAGCCCATTTTGCAGGCCGATCTCAAGGCCCTCATGTTCGCACCCGACGACGACCCGGCCGCGCACGCCCTGTTGCGCGAGACGCGCATCACCCAACCGGCCCTGTTCGCCATCGGGTACGCGCTCGCCCAGCTCTGGAAGAGTCTGGGCGTGGAGCCTGCCTGCCTCATCGGCCACAGCGTGGGCGAGTTCGTGGCGGCCCACCTGGCCGGCGTGATGAGCCTCGACGACGCGCTGCGCATGGTGGCCGAGCGCGGACGCTTGCTGCAGTCGATGCCACGCGGATCCATGCTCGCGGTGCGTGCGCCCGCCGCGCGCGTGGAGGCCAGCCTCGATCCGACGCTCTCCATCGCTGCCATCAACGGACCGAACCTGTGCGTGGTGGCGGGGCCCGAGAGAGCGGTCCATGCGCTGTCCCTCTTGCTCGACGCGCAGGGCGTGGCCAACTCGCACCTGCACACCTCCCACGCCTTCCACTCCGCCATGATGGATCCTGCGGTGCCCCAGTTCCTGGAGTTCGTGCGGAAGATCCCGCTCGCAGCGCCCAAGCTACCCATCTACTCCACGGTCAGCGGCGCACTGCTCACCGACAGCGAGGCCACGGACAGCATGTACTGGGCTCGCCATCTGCGCGCCACGGTGCGCTTCGCCGACGCCGTGCAAGCAGCCTATGCCGAGCCCCATCGCGTCCTGCTCGAGGTGGGTCCGCGCAACGGAGCCACGCAACTGGCGCGTCAGGCCATCGTCGATCGCAAGACCCAGCACGCCGTGGCCACGCTCGACGGCAAGGTCGATCGCGCGGAGCTCTCGGCTCTGCTCGGCGCCGTGGGGCAGCTCTTCGAGCGCGGCGTGAGCGTAAACCTCACGGCCTTGCCCAGCGCCCAGGGCGCGCGGCGCGTGCCGCTCCCCACCTACCCCTTCGAGCGCAAGCTGCACTTCGTGGAGCCAGGCAAGGCCCTCGGCGTGCCCGCGCCGCAGGCCAGCGCGCCCAGCCGTGGCGTTCAGGCCGACGCCGCGCCCGTGGGCGACCCCTTCGCCATCCCGGCGACGGGCGAAGATCTGGTCACGGCCCAGCTGCGCTTGATGGAGATGCAACTGGCGATCCTGGCGAGCTCGAACCCGGGGGATGCGGAGTAGCTTCGAGCGAACTCAAACCCTGAACCACCCAATCGCGCGCTCCACCAGACTGCCCAGGTACACCACGCCCGCGTGCTCGCGCACACCGGTGACCATGTGATAGCCCGCATGGCTGCCCTGGATGTCGTGGACCACTTGCCCTGCCGCGTCGACCGCGATGACCCAGACCGTGCGCTTCGGCTGCACCACCACTTCGGGTAGCTTCCACACCAGGCTCCGCAACAGGGGCGCCCGTGGCAACAGCAGGTCGAGCAGCGGGTCACGCGGGCTCGCCTGAGTGATCCAGATGAGCCCATCGCTGCCGCGCGCGATGTTGTCGGGAAAGCCATGCAGGTTCTCGATCAGCAGGTCTTTCGTGCCGGCCTTCGGCCCCTTGAGCCAGTAGCGCGTCAGTCGATAGCCCGCGGTCTCGGCCACCGTGACGAAGGACTCGTCCGCGCTCAGCGCCACGCCGTTGGCGAACTTCAGGCCATCCACCAGCAGCTCGATCGTGCCGTTCGGAGTGCGCCGCAAGAGGCGCCCGCTGGCCGAGTGTTCCAACACGTCTGCGCGCCAGTGCTCGATGCCGAAGCGGCGCGACGAGTCGCTGAAGTAGATGGTGCCATCTGCGGCGATGGCGGCGTTGTTGCAGAAGCCGAGCCGTTCGCCCTGCGCGCTCTCGGCCAGCAGCTCGATCTCGCCCGTGTCGGCCGCCACGCGCAAGAGTCCACGCTTGGCGTCGCACACCAGGAGCGCGCCATCTCCCATGAGCTCGATGCCCAGCGGCCGCCCCTGGGTCTGCGCGAGCGTCTCGATGTACTTGCCATGCTCCCGCAAGCGCAGGATGCGTCCATCGGCGAGGCCCGTGATCAAGCTGCCGTCGGCCTCCACCACCACGTCTTCGGGGCCCACACCAGGCACTTCGATCAACTGCAGCCCGCTCAGCGCACGTCGTTTGGCGCGCGTCTCGGGGCTCTTGGTGGGAGGTTGCCAGCGCTGCGGTCGAATCGAGGGGCGGCTCATGGCGCGTGCTTATAGCGCAGTCAGACAGCGCCCCGAAGGGGGAGGTCGCGTGACCTCCCGTTGCGAGAAACTAGAGTCTTTTCCCAATTTCAGGGTCGAGGGCACGTTCAATCTTCTCAATCTCGACGGCCGGCCACACTGGCGCCGAGTTGCCGGAAATCGTGTACGGGCACGGGCACGCGTATGACCCAGACCCAGAAAATAGCGACAGGGCCTAAAGCGCGTGGCTCTTGCGCAGCATGCGCTCGAGGGCTTGCTTGGCTTCCGGGCTCGGACGGCTCGCGCCAGTGCCGCACAGCCACAGGAAATCGTGGGCCCTCGCTGCGTGGGTCTCGATGTGCATCTCGATGGGGAACAGCCCCAGCGCCGCCAACGACGACAACATGGCTCCCAGCAACCCCAGCGAATCGAGGGCCTCGAACTCCAGCAGCAGCGTGCCGCCGTAATCCGGGGACTCGAAGAGCGAGTAGCGGTCGAGCTCCAGCGTGTAATCGCCCGTGTAGATCTGGGCACGCTCGCCGGCCAAACCGATGTAGGAGATGCCGCGCGGATCACTTGCACCCTCGAGGGCCACCAGCGCCAGCTCGGCCACCCACGAACCATCGTGACCACGCTTGGCGTGCACCGTATCGATGGAAATGCGGCGCTCCGCCAGGCCACTGCCCAAAGTGGCCATCCAGGCCGGTCGGAAGATGCCGCCCAGGCGGACGCGATAGTTGCCTCCGCCGAGGGGCGACAGCTCGCTCCATGCGGCCCCCTCGCGCACGAACACCGCGGACGCGGGCGGCTGCGACGAACGCGACGCTCCGGTGGCTACCGAAGAGCTGGTTTCGCTGCTGGCCGAGGGGGGCATGAACGCAGTGTGGCCGTCTTGCACCTGCCCCAGCAAGCCCGAATGCATTAAAATTACAAAGGTTTCGCGATCGTATCCCAAACGTAAACGAGCCGCATCGCTGGCACACCGCGTCGTGTTTCCGGGTCCCCCACGCCGGGGACGCAAGCATTTTTGGGGCGGGATCCGCGCAGGGGCGATATCGTCCAAGACGATGGGGTCAAACGCACTGGGTCCGGTGGACCAGCTCTTTCTGCTGATGGAACGACGCCAGCAACCCATGCATGTCGCAGGGTTACAGCTGTTCTCACTCCCACCCGAGGCCGACGGGGAATACGTCCGCCAAGTGGTGGAGCAAATCCGGAGTAGCAACGTCCCGCAGGGGCCATTCCGCAAGCGCATGGTCACCCGCCTGGGACGCCCCTATTGGGAGGAAGACGAGCAGCTCGATCTGGAGCACCACGTCCGCCACTCGGCCCTGCCGCGCCCGGGACGCATCCGCGAACTCCTCGCATTCGTCTCCGCGGAGCACTCCAACCCATTGCACCGTGAGCGCCCGCTCTGGGAGTCGCACCTCATCGAGGGCCTCAGTGAGCGCCGCTTCGCCATCTACACCAAGGTCCACCACGCCATGATGGACGGCATCTCCGCCATGCGCCTGGGCACCCGCTCGCTGACCACCGACGCGAACAAGCGCGGCATGCCCCCGGTGTGGGCGATGCCGCCGCGCAAGCGCACCGCCGAGGCACCCGGCGACGAGCTCGATCCGGGCGGCGCCTTGCACCGCATGGCGCAGGCCCTCCAGAAGCAGCTCTCCACGGTACCGGTGGTGATGCGCGAGGTGATGAAGCTCTCGCAGCGCCACCAGCGGGACGGCGACGCCGTGTCCATCTTCCAGGCCCCGCAGTGCATGCTCAGCGAGCACATCACGGGCTCACGGCGCTTCGCCGCCCAGTCCTACTCGCTCTCCCGTATCAAAGCGCTCTCGCGCGTCTATGGCATCACACTCAACGACGCCGTGCTGGCCATCTGTGGCGGCGCCCTGCGCACGTACCTGATGAACCACGGCGCTCTGCCCGATCAGCCGCTGATCGCCATGGTGCCCGTCTCGCTCCGTCAGGACGAGAGCGCCGGCGGCAACCAGATCGCGATGGTGCTCGCCAACCTGGGCACGCACATCGCCGATCCCATTGAGCGCATACGCACCGTGAAGGCTTCCGTGGAAGACGGTAAAGCCGCCACCGCCCAGATGACCCCGGAGGAGCGACTCAACTTCACCGCGCTCCTGCTCTCGCCCACCTTTCTACAGGTGATGACCGGACTCGCCCCCAAGCTCTTGGCGTTCAACGTGGTCATCTCCAACGTTCCAGGCCCACGCGAAACCTTGTACTGGAACGGCGCTCCCCTGGTGGGCATGTATCCCGTCTCACTGGTGTTCGACCGCATGGCGCTCAACATCACGCTCACGAGCTACGGAGATTCGCTCGAGTTCGGTCTGGTGGGCTGTCGGCGCACCCTGCCCTCCTTGCAGCGCTTGCTCGATTACCTGGAACGGGCGATCGTAGAGCTCGAGATCGCCGCCGGCGTGCGCGGCGCCGCCGAGTAGTCTGGCGAACACCGAGGTCTTGTGAAGTTAGGCTTATGTTCCCCCGCGGGCGATGCACTTCCCTGGCTCGGCTTGCTCGCACTGCTCGCAGCCTGCCCTGGTGACGGCACCGGCGGGACGGCCAAGCCTTGTGCGTCCGGCGAGCATTGCGACGGCGGCCCCGGAGACGGCGATGGGGATGGCGACGGAGACGGCGATGGCGACGGGGACGGCGATGGCGACGGGGATGTCGCGAAGCCGGGACCGCTCGAACCTTCGGAGCCCCTCGCGGGGTGCAACAAGGATCGCAAGGCCATCGCGCTGTATCCGAACGCCACGCCGGCCACGGACGCCCCTGCTGGGGCTCCCTTCACCTGCGCGATGAATACGGGCAAGCGCGCCTTCAACACCAGCATCGCCGTCAACAAGGACGGCAGCGTGTACTTCGCGCCAGCCGAGGCCACCGGGGTGCTGCGCTCACGCGACAACGGGATGACCTGGGAAGGGCCCGTCAACAATCCGCCGGGCGAGAAGGACGGTCAGTGGGGCCACCCGTGGCTGTGGCGTGACCCCGACACCGAGCGCCTGTTCTTCACGCTGTACAACTCTTTCATGGGCCCATGCTTCGGCGGCACGGGCCACAACGCCTGGTACAGCGACGGCGGCGACAGCTGGACCAATCTGAAGAACGGCGTGGGCTGCGGCAGCTGGGACTGGGGCAAGATCGTCACCGGCCCTGCGCGCCTGCCCGCCACCAAGGCAGCGCTCTCCATGGGCAGCTACCCCAACGTCGTGTACTTCTGCGCGGGCGGGCCCACCTACGCGCTGGGGCCCAATCACTTCTGCTTCCGATCCCTCGACGGCGGGACCACGTTCACGCGCACCAAGGCCGATGCCATCGACGCCGCGCGCGGCGAAGCGGGCTATCCGAACGCGGGCTACGTCGCCCCCGACGGCACCTTCTACAAAGCACACCCGTCGAACGACGGCCTCACGCTCTCCACCAGCGAAGACGAGGGCGACTCCTGGCACGGTATCCTGGTCCCGGGCACGCATTTCGCCGGCGACCCAGCCACCATCAACTTCCTCTCGAGCAACGTCACGGGTGACGCCGCCGGCAACCTCTACGTCGCCTGGGTCGACGACGACGACCTCAATCCCCGTCTTGCCTACTCGAAAGACCGCGGCGCGACCTGGTCGCAGCCGATCATGGTGGGTGCGCCGGGGGTCAAGGTATCCGCCTGCGTCAACGTGTCCGTAAAGAAGCCCGGCTACGTGGCCCTCGTCTACTACGGAAGTCCCCAGGCCGAGTCCACCGCGGGCAACGGCCACACCAGCAACGATCAGCGCCCCTATGACGCTTACCTCACCGTGAGCACCAACGTGTTCAGCGAGCGTCCGCTGTTCTGGAGCACCACCATCAATCAGCCTGGCAAGCCCGCCATCCCCGGGCTCAGCTTGTTGGTGAGCGAATACCTCGGCGCTCCGGCGTTCGGCCCAGATGGCTCCATCTGGGCAGGCTTCATCCAGGACCCCAACGGCCTGGTGGGACGCATGACTCCGCCCCCGGAGTGAAGCTTGCTCACCACCCCCGCCCCCCGAAAGCGCGCGGGTGTTTGCCCGGTCCAACGCCTGAACGCGCGGTGAAAGGCGCTGGGCTCCGAATAGCCGAGGCGATCGGCGATCTCCTTCATGCTCTCGTCGCCCTCGAGCAGCGCGCGCTTGGCGAGATCGCAGCGCAGCTCGTTCATCAGGCTCGACACGGTCTGCCCCTCCTCCTGCAGACGGCGCCGCAGCATGCGCTGTGTGGTGCCGAGTAACTTGGCCAGGCGCCGCGGATCCACGTGGGTCATGTCCGGCTGGCGCTGCAAGACATCGCGCACGCGCTCGGCGAAGGTGCGGCTGGTGGTGCGCTCGCGCAGGGAGCGCTCGGCGACGTCGCGCAGCACGCAGAACAGGTTGGCGTCACCCATCGGCTCCCTCGACACATGGGAAACCGTGAAGCGCAGCCAGTAGGAGCACTCATCGAACTTCACCGAGCAGCCGAAGGCATCGTCATAGGCCGGCTCGTAGCGAGGCCTGGCATGGGCGCAGCCGACGGCGAGCTGACTGGCTCCGTACAGCTCGCGGGCGAAGCGGGTCAGCATGCAGAGCAACCACTCCGACCAGAAGCGATCGGTGGCCTCGGAGACTCTGGCGTCGAAGCGAAACCCGAGCTCCACCAAGTCGGCGCCAGGCGGGAATGTCGCGTCGCCAGGGCGCGCGCGCCCCTCCGCTAGGTGCCAGCTGATGCCTTCGAAGAGCACCCCCGAGTAGCGCTGCAACACGTGGAACATCTCGCGCGGCGTGGAGCACTCGAGAGCCAGGTGCCCCAGCACGTGCAGCATGGTGTAGGGCGCGCGCCGGCCGAGCAGGAGTCCGGCCCCCTCGTCTTCGAAGGCGCGCACCACCGAGGTCACGAACTGGTCCACCCCGTTGCTGTCGAGCCACGGCTCCCCGTCGCCCGTCACACCGGGCAGGCGTGCTTGGGGTTTGAGCGCGTAGCGTCCGCTCTGGATCTCGCTGTGGATGGCCTTGAGGAAGGATGGAGAGACGAACATCGGGAACTCCAAGATAAGGGCTGATAACCCCAACCTATCGATTCCCACCCACAGCGGAAAATAGCGCTGGACTCCAATCGACTAACCCTGGGCGTCATTCGGTCACGGGGAGGTCAGGGGACCTCCGCGCCCGTCGCCGGTCAGCCCGCGCCGCCGGCTTTGGTCTGGAAGCGCTTGAAGTCACGCACGAAAGCGTCGTGGAGGTCGGCCGCGAGCTGCTTGGCCTCCTGCTCCGCCTTCTCGTTCATCAGCAGGCGGTCCACCGCCACGCTGCCGCCGAACTTGATGATCCAGCTCTCCAGCGCCTCGGCCGAAGCTACCACCGAGAACACCCCCGGTTGGCCCTCGGAGCGGCTGCCCAACTCGGCGTGCCAGGTGACTCCCTTGCCGTCGTTGCCCTTCACGGCCATGCGGAAGAAGTCCTCGGTGATTTGCTGGATGTTGCTCGAGATGAACACGTCCAGGAAGCCGGGCGAGAACAGGCCGAGCGCGCGGCCCTCCACCTTGACCTTGGGCATCTGACGCACCCAGCCGTCGTTGGACACGTAGGTACCGTGGACGTCGTAGTTGCTCTCCACGCGCAGGCCCTTCACGTTGACGATGATGCCCAGCATGTTGAGGCGGGCGTTGATCATCACCTGTGGATGCTTGAGGTTCGCCGCCAGCGGGTCGAGCGGCTCGGACTCGTAGACCTGGTTGTCGTCGAAGGGCAGCACCTGACCGTCGCGGATGTAGAGCTCACAGCCGAACAGGAGCTTCTCGCTGTCGATGTGCAGGCGCACCAGGTCGCGGCCCTGGTCGTCGAGCACGCGCAACGTGGTGGTCAGCACGTCCTTGAGCTTCTTCACGTGCTTGGCGAAGTTCGGGTACTTGTTCTTGAGGCGATCCGGTTCGGCGCGGATGCGCATCTTGATGTGGTGGTAGTTGCCCTCGTTCTGGGCGTCCTGGATGTCCTCGGCGCGACCGATGTTGCTCACCAGCTCTTCGCCGAGCGCAGGGAAGGCCTCGTAGAGCACGGCCAGCACGTTGATGTCCTCAGCGCCGAGGCCGGGGTTCACCGACTTGATCTTGGAGATGGTGGCGGCCGAAGGGGCCGGCTTGTCGGTGGCAGAAGCGCCGCGGGGGTCGCCGTCGGTGGCGAGCCGGGCCAGGTCGTGTCCAGACTCGATCAGCGAGGAATAGGAGAGCTGCCCCACGCCGAGGCCCCAGCGGATCCCGAACAGGAGGCTGCTGTTGTCTTTGGTCTCACGCTGCTTGCCGTGCAGGAGCAGCGACATGTCCGCCAGGCCATTGCGGCCGGTGTCGAGGCCCACGTTGTACTTGGGATCGCCGTCGGTCTTGATCACCATGTACTTGTCTCCGCTGAGCTCACCCTTGACGGTCAGCTCGCGGCGCCCGGCGCGCTCGTCGGGCAACAAGGCCTGGAACCCCTTCAGGTCGAAGTCCTCGAACTCTTTCCAGGCCTTGTCGATGAACTTCTGGGTCGGCTTGTCGACCTCGGTCTTGTGCAGGAAGGTCTCGAAGGCCCGGGTGAGCCGGTCGAGCGACTTGACCGCAACTCCCGTATCTCCGGCGCCCCACATCGTGACGAGCGGAGTCCAGCCGGCGATGGTCGTGTCGTTGGCGGCGGCGGCATAGGCGGTGCCGACCGCAGAGAGCCCGAGGGCGAGCAAAATGGCGCGAGTTTGGGTGGGATTCATGGGGACACCCCTACCCCGGACCAAGTCGCGGCACAGTCACAGAGCGGACCCAAAGCCTTGACAGCTCTTGGCCAACCCCAGGTATCCCCTGCCCAGTCATTCCACGAGCGCCTCGTTTGTGGTCATCGATCGGGTCACCCGCGGTCATTGTGCGAGACGCCAACGCTTCCTAGGCTGCGCCGGGTCAGCCTGCTGGAGGCTCCATGACCCTGCTCATCGCCTACGTCGCGGCCGTCGTTTTCGCCGTCAGCTCCGCCATCACGCTCGTCGTCTATCTGTTGTGGCGGGGGCACCTGGCCTTCTGGGGACGCCGTCTGTTGGCCGAGGGCAGCTACGCGGAAGTCGAGCAACTCACGATGCCCGACGGCGGCTCCGTCACCCTGCGTCGCCTAGCGCTGCACGGAGAACCCACGACCGGAGAGCGCATGCCGGTGCTGTTGGTGCACGGCCTGGCCATGAATCATCAGTGCCTGGATCTCGGCGAGGCCTCCCTGGCCCGCTCGCTGCAGCGCGAGGGCTTCGACGTCTGGCTGGTGACGCTGCGTTCCGGGCGCACCTATCTCTCGCCCTTCGGCCCGCGCACCAGCACCTTCGCGGCCATGGTCGAGCACGACCTGCCGCGCGCGGTGGACATCATCCTCGAGCGCACCGGCAAGCCCCAGCTCGACATCATGGGTCTCTCGATGGGCGGCATGCTGCTCTACGCGAGTCTCGGTCGCAGCCTGAGCGCAGACAAAGTCCATCGCGTGGTGTTGTTCGGTTCACCCGGCCAGATTCGTCCGCTCGGCTTGCTCAATTTGTCGCGCTTCATGCCGGCGGCGCTGGCGCTGAGCGTGCCATTGCGGGCGATGATCCGCACGGTGGCGTTCGCGCCCCGTCTGGTTCCGGGCCTCGTGTGGCGACGTCTGTACAACCCGGCCAACATGGAACGCCAGTTCGAGCGCCACATGCTGTGGAACGTGTGGGAAGGCATTCCCGGGCAGCTCGGGCGCGAGTTCGTGCTGTGGTCCGCGGCCAACGGCGTGGTCTCGGCGAACCGCGCACCGGTGCTGGCCGGGCTCGCCCAGGTCGACGTGCCCGTGTTGTTCTTCGCAGGCAGCGTGGACTGGCTGGCCCCGGTGCACAGCGTGCGCGCGGCGTACGAGGCCTGGGGCAGCGGTCTGCCCATGGTGGAGAAGCAATTCGTGGTGCTCGGACGCGAAACGAGCGGTGCCACCTGTGACTACGGCCACTGTGATCTGGTGCTGGGTCAGCGCGCGCACACGGAGGCCTTCGAGCCTGCCGCGCGCTTCTTGCGGGCCGATGCGCGGCCGCGCACATTCGTGTCTTCGCCTGCCCCCAAACCCGGCAGCGTCTCGACTCCGCTCGCGCTCGAAGCGTGACGGCGGCCTGCCGCAGGAGGTAGATTCGTGGTGAGATCGGTCCGAGGGAGCAAATGAAACCCGTCGTGCTTGCCCTGTGCAGCGTTCTGCTGGCTCCTTACCAGTGCGCCACCGCGGAGTACAAGCCGCCGGAGGACACCGCGCCCAAGTCGCTGTGGATCCTGGCCGAGCGCTTCGAGAAAGAGGGCCAGAGCTCCGCGCGCGAGACCACGCTCAAGCAGCTCGTGGAGCAATATCCGGGTTCACGCTACGCGCATCGAGCACGCGCCCTCCTGGGCATGCCGGATCCGCTCGACGATCAGCTCGTCATGCCCACGGACGACGAGCCTGAAGATGCGGGTGAGCCGCTGAGCGCGGAGAGCGTGGCACCCGACGCTGGCCACTGAGCGGACGGCATTCGTCCTGTTGTAGCGAGAAGAACCTTGACGACGACTTTGACTTGAACGGCGACGGTGTTCGGACGGCCGCAACCGTCTGCGCAGGTCGCAGACTCCGCGCTCGCCCAAGGGCAAACCCACGAGCCGCTACTTCAAGCTCGCTCGGTACTCCGATGGGGTCATGCCGGTCCAGCGCTTGAACGCGCGATAGAACGCGGCCGGATCCGAGAAACGCAGCAGGAAGGCGATCTCACCCGCTGCCAGCTCGGAGCGCGCGAGGAGCTCCATGGCCCGGACTTTGCGCGTGTCCTCGAGTAGCTCCGAGAGCGTGGTGCCCTCGTCCTTGAGCCGTCTGCGCAGGGTGGACTCGCTCATGGCGAGCTGCTGCGCGATGTCGTTCATCTCCACCGCCCCGGTGGTCATGCCGCGCAGCAAGGCGCGCCGCACGAGCTCGGCCAACGGGCTCTCGCTATCGAGTTCCCTGAGTTTGGCCGCGGTCTGGCCCTCGAAGAGCTGCTGCAGCTCGCGATCGGCACCGGGCATCGGGCTGTCGAGGCGGCGTGCGGGGAAGCTGCACCCGGTATATTCGCTGCCGAAGGTGACAGGACACCGGAACAAGCGCTCGTATTCGGCGAGGTTGGTGCGATCTTCATGCGCGAACTGCAGGCTGAGCAAGGGCTCGTCGCGGCCCGTGAGGATCTGCACGAAGGTCTTGAGGTAAGCGATGATGAAGTCGTGGGCCGCCGGGGGCTCTTCCAGGCCGAGCAGCCGGTAACGCCAGGTCGCGACGCCGTTCTCTTCGAGGAGCTCCACCTCGGCGCCGTCGTGCATCAGCCGATGATAGCGGGCCACACAATCTGCCGCCTCACGCAGCGTGGAGCAGGAGCGCGCGGTCATCTCGAGGACGTCCATGTCTCCCGGCTGCACGCTGAGGCCCGCCTTGAGGCCGAGCTGCGGGTCGTTGAGCGCGGCCACCGAGTTGCGCAGGATGCGCATGACAGTGCTGTGGGGAACCCGAGTATCGGCAGCCGTGAGATCCTCGTAGCGCAGCTGCTCGGCCAACACGATGCGCATGGTGCGCGGATCGGCGCCCACGGCGCGCATGAAGGGCCAAAAGAACCGGACCGAGAGCGTGGCAGCTTGGTGCTTGGAAGACGTTGGCACCGGGATTCTCTTCGCCGCGCATGACTTTACGCGCGCGTAGAGAACGAGTGTGCCGCATGAGCTCTGGACCGCACAAGCCGTCGCAGCCCGTGCGAGGCTTCACTCCCAGCTGGTCATACCGCGCCCAGCCTGCGAGGCGGGCGCGACGCTGCCCGAGGAAGCGACGTTCGCGGGCTCGCCGGCAGACAGGAAGGCATCGGCGTCCCGGGCCGTCTCCTGCGGGAACTCCTCCATGGGGATGTGCCCGCCTTCCGGATACACCTTGACCTCCAGGCCCTCCACGTCGGCCTTCCAGGTGTCGATCAAGGCCCGCGGCACCCAGCGATCCTTGCCGCCCCACATGAGCAGCGTGGGGACCTTGATCTCGCGCACGTGGGCCGCCATCGAATTCAGGTCGTTGTACCTCCTCAACACCTTGAAGTACTCCACCATCGACGTCTTGTGGCCCTTCTTGAGCAGAAGCTCGTGGTACCGCAGCACGGTTTCATCGCTCACGCTCTCGGGGTGCCCGTACACCTTGCGCACGTTGCGCCGCACGATGAAGCGTGGCGCCGCGATCTGGGCCAACGTACCGCCGAAGCCGCCCGAGGCGAACTTGATGATGCGCGGCAAGGGTTGCTGATAGGCGATGGGGTCGATCAGGATCAGCTTCTGGACGCGCTCCGGGTGCTTGGTGGCGTAGTACCAGGCGATGAAGCCCCCGAGCGAGTTGCCAGCGAGGTAGAAGCGCTCGGTCTTGTCAGCGAACTCCGGATGCCGCTTGGCGCCCTCGAGGCGCGCCTTCTCGAAGAACTCGATCGCGTACTCCGGAGTGTAGTTCTTGTTGGCGAGCGGCTCACTCAGGCCGAAGCCCGGGATGTCGAGCACGAGGATGTGATACTTCTTGCCCAGTTCCTCGATCCAACCGTCCCAGGTGTGCGTATCGGCCAACACGCCGTGCAGGAGCAGGAGCCCGGGCCCCTCGGGGTTGCCCTCGATGCGGTAGTGCGCCTTGGTGCCGTCGATCGTCATGAACAAGGAGTTGCTCCGACCGTACTTTTGAAGGAGCACGTCATCCTTGATGGTGCCCATCCCCATGCGTTGACAGGCGCTGAGACCAAGCAGCAAGCAGAGCACGAACCATGGATGAACGGAGAAGCGCTGGCGTATGGACTTCATGCGTGCTTCCTACGGCGCACACGCAGCAACCACAGTGACAGCGCACGCCCGAAACGCTGTCCATGCACCTGCGCCGCACGGCGGTCAGCGAAAGGGGCCGTCGGCGGTCACTGCGAACGCGAGCGCGCTGAATGATCGGGGGCTGACCACCATCGAGCTACCAGCGCTTGCCCGCTGTCTGGTCGACGCCACGCAATGCGGCATCGGAGGAACACCGGACTCGGAAGCCAGGCTTCAGGCCGCGTTGCGGGTCTTTTCGGCGGGAAGGTTACGCACCGCAGCCGAGGACGTGCGCTCGGGTAGACGCGTGAGATCCATGGGCGGGAGGCTCGCCGTGAGACGACGCAGGTAGTAGCGCGCCATGCCCATCAGTACCTTCGGGGTCATCAGCTCGAGCGGCTGCTTCACCATGTGCAGCGCCTGCAGCAGCGCGATGAACACCTCGTCTTCGTACTGGCAGGCGCGCAGGAAGGTGTGCCCCATACGCCGGCTCAGCTCGGTATACCAGGGACGCTTGCCTTGCGTGCCCGGCCAAGCGAGATCGAGCAGGGCCGTGGACTCCCAGGCTGGAAAGGCGAACTTCTTGGCCGCCGGATAGAAACGCCGGGCGAGCGTGTCGAGGTCCGCGTCCTTGCGCAGCACGTCGCGCAGGATGCGAGCGCAGGTGACGCCGATGGACATGCCCTGGCCGTAGAGCGGATTGTAGGCCCACACCGAGTCGCCGACGGCCAGGAAGTTCTTCATGGCAGGCGGCGTGCGCTCGAAGTGGTTCCAGCGCATCTCGAGTCGACGGAAGGTGCGCACGGGCGTCACGGGCTCGGCGTGGGAGAGCCATTCCTGAAAAAGCGGCGTCTGAAAGCGCTCGCCGAAGCTCGCGAAACCCGCCTCGTCGTTGGGCGGATACATCTCGTTGAAGCCGCCGATGGTCACCACCCACTGATTGCCCTCGAGCGGCGAGATCACGCCCCACTGCGGGCGATGGGGAAAGAGCTGGTCGACGGTCATCGCCTTGTTCAGGTAGGGACTGTCGTCGCGCACCTTGTAGAACCGCGAGGCGTAGCCGCAGCGCGAGTCCACCAGGGTCTCTTTGGGGAGCGGGAGCTTGCGGTCCTCGAACCACTTCTTCCACAGCGCGGCGCGACCCGAGCAATCCACCACCAGCTGGCCGCGGATCTCGCGGTGCTCTGCGTGGTCCGTGCGCAGACCGACGGCGCGGATGTCGCTCCCCTCACCCTCGGTGAGCAGCTCCTCCACGCGGGTGCCCTCGAGCAACAAAACGTTCTGGACCAAGGCCCGAAAACGCTGACGCTCGGCGAACTCCATCAGGGTGCGCGTGGCGGCCAATGCCACGAACCCCGTCTCGAAGAGCGGACAAAAGCCCACGTCCGTGCAGCGCGCCACATCCCGCCCGTGATCGAGCCGCACCGCGCCGAGACGCAGGGCCTCCTCCGTGAAGCCCGGAAAGAGCTCGTCGAGCTCCCGCTGTCCACGCATGGTGAGGTTGTGGATGTGATAGCTCTGCTGCACGCCACGGCGATGCTCGGGCGCTTCTCTGGAGAGCGAGTCCTTCTCGACCACGACCACTTCGCGAAAGTGCTCGGATAGCGCGCGCGCCACCGCCAGGCCGACCATGCTGCCGCCGATGACGATCGCCCGTTCGTGATTCGAAACTACCTTGGGTGCGCTCACGTTGGTCCCGTCCGAGCCAAGTTGAGTATCAGTGTCGGGCGATGGGGGCAAGACCTTCCAGGTATCCAATCGTGGCCAAGCTTGTGACCATGCTGGAGGTTTTCCGCGCACCAGGAATCTGTGGCTCGAGCCTGCGCTGGCGAGGTGATCCTCAGTACTCTTCGCACAGATAGGCGCGGCCGTCGGTGCACGCAGTATCGTTCCACTTGTCGTTGCTCGGCGTGACCGCCAAGCAATCCTCGCCGTTGCTGCAGGCGCCGATGTTTAGCACGCCGCAGCTGCAGCCTTGGTTGTCGGGCTGACCGTTGTCCCAGGCCGTGTACGCACCGGGCGCATCGGTGCAGGTGGTGGCGTTGCCATTCGTGAAGCTGCAGAAGGTCGGGCCGTTTTCGCTGTTGTTGGCCGGGTCGACCCAGCGCCACACGCCCTCGGCCGTGGTCTTGCGACAGGCCGTTGCACCGCTGCCGTTGTCGCCGCGATCGTGGCCGCCCAACCAATAGTCGCCCTTGACGTTGATGTTGGCGAGGGCCGTGACCAGGCCGCCGAACTCGCTCAGCGTGTTGATGATGGCGAGGTCGTAGCCGAGCGTGCGGCACGCCACACGGGCTGCATCCCAGCTGCGCTGGTCACGACAGAACTTGTAGTGGCGTCCGGACACCGTGAGCGCGTCGCAGGTGGCCGCCGGGATCGGCACGCACTGCTGATCGACGCACTGACGATCACTCGCACAGGTCATGCCGCAGCCGCCGCAGTCGGACGGGCTTGGCACGCAGGCATCGTGGGTCGCGCCAGAATCCTGGCAAGCGCCCGGGTTTGCCGCGCAGTCGATGGGGCTCGCGTCAGCGTCGTCGCCGTCTCCGCCGGCCTCCGACTGGGTGTCCGCGTCGGGCACGCTGCCGTCGCTGCCAGGGAGCGAGCCGGCATCGAGACCGGGCAGGTGAGGCTGCACCACGATGTTGTCGGGCCCAATCTGCGAATTCACTGCGGGCAGTGGCCCGATGTCGGCGTTGGGCACCAGCATCAGCTCGAGCCCAGTGCGCTTGCCCTGCTTGAACGAGCCCCCGTGCTTGGCCCCGCCCACGACGGCCCCGTCGCGCAGGCCGAAGGCACGGAGCGCGAACTCGTGCGCGTCGCGCTCGCCCGCGGCGCTGACCAGCACCTCCATGGGCCACACCGTGCGCGGAAGCTCGACCACCGCGGCGTTCACCTCGATGCGCACGGAGGTGGCCGTCATGGCCTCGCCCTGCGCCTCGATGGAGACCAATACCTCGGTCTTTCCTTCGCTCTCACCGCCGCAGCCGATCGCCAGACTCCACGCCCACAACAAGGTCAGACGCAGCCAGGCAGTCCTCAGTGCCATGAAAGGGCCTCGATGGTCACACCACTGTTCGGCTTGGGCCGCTCGTCGCCGTCTTTGCCGGCCGCCAGCACCGAGATGATCACGCCCGCGCTCACGGCCACCACGGCAGCGGCCACGCCGCCCCAGAGACGACGCTTGCGGGTACGCTCGCTGTGCTCTCGCGTGTTGGCCGGAGTCGGCGCGAGGGGCACCGCGGAGCGCTTGGCCGCGTCCGCGCGGGCTTGCTCGTTGGCCTCGGCTTCCGCGAGCGACGCGCGCAGCGCGCGCACACGGTTCTGCACCTCGGACACGCGCTCGGGGTCGGGCTCGTGATTCAGGTAGGTCTCGAAGGCCGCCACGGCCTCACGGTCGCGCCGCAAGCGGTCGTAGGCGAGGCCGATGTTGTACTGCAGCGCCGAGCGTTGGCTCAGCTCGTAGGCGCGCTCGAAGTAGCCGAGCGAGTCGACGTAGCGGCCGTCTTCATAGGCCACTTTGCCCGCCTCGAACAGCGCGCGCGCTTCATCGTCGCGCGAGTGCCCGACTTCGCCCTGAGGCGGCGCGGCCTGCGCGGCCTGCGCATGGGCCAGCTCGCCCCCATCCACGACCAGCCAGAGCAGTGCGCCCACGATCCAAGCTAAAAAAGGCATGACAACCCGAGTTGCAACTCTCGCCATAGTAAGGGCAGACAGGCAGCGTACACAAGCAACCCGAACCGCCCGCTTTGTAGGACGTCGGCAGGTACGCGCGAGACCGAACGAGGGGATGTGGCGAGTTTGGAGATCCCGCATTCGGATGGAGCAGCGCTCGTTTCGAAGCACCTTCGTCCAGATCCCTAGAGGTGCTGGGATTCGAAATGTAAACAGGTATTTGGAACGCGACTTGCCATTGCCCTTTGCATGCAGAACGCGGACGAAGGTGCGCTACGTCGCTCGCTGGCGCGCCTCGGCGCGGAGCTCGAGCAAGTAGCCTCCGTCAGTGCCATCGCACCCCCCATCACGCCCGGATCACCGCTCGTGTTGCTGCACCCATTCTCGATGTGCGCAGACGTATGGCGACCGGTGCTACCCCTGCTGACGCGCGAGCATGAGGTCTTCGCCCTCAACATCCCGGGCCACCTCGGTGGCGACCCGCTGCCTGAGCGCTTCGTGCATTCGGTGGAGACCGGCGTGGATCTGTTGGAAGCCAAACTGGATGCACTGGGTATCCGCCAGGCACACATCGTGGGCAACTCGCTCGGCGGCTGGTTCGCCATCGAGCTGGCCCGCCGGCAGCGCGCTCTCTCGGTGGTGGCGATGGCACCGGGAGGCGGCTGGGAGATGGGCAGTCGCGCCCATCGACGGCTCCTGCGCCGCATGCAGTTGGCGCGCGTCATGGTGAACTTCGGCGGCCCCGCCGCTGGGATCCTCGGTCGCTACTCGCTGCTGCGACGCCTCACGCTCGGCTACACCGTCGCGCGCCCGGAGCTTCTGACACCACACGACGCCCGCATGTTCATCCACGCGGCCTGGCGCTGCACCAGCTTCAATGGCGTGGTCAGCTGCATGGCCACGCAGGCGCTGGAGGAACCGCTGCATCTGCCGTGTCCGGTGCGCTTCGTGTGGGGCAGCGCGGACCGCGTACTGCCGATGCGAGACTACGCAGAGCGCTGGCGTCGCGCCTTGCCGCAAGCGGACTGGGTCGTGCTACCCGACGTCGGACACGTGCAGATGCACGACGACCCAGAGGGTGTCGCGCGCAGCATCCTCGAGATCACATGTGCGTCAGGGCATGCGCACGTGGCGGCCGCTGGATAGGCCGTTTGGGGCGGAAACAACGCACTTCGTGAGCGCAGCGAACCTCGCGGTGGGGTGGGTGACCTCCCCGATGACGATGAAACTGCACGACGGGTACTCGAGCACACGATCGTAAGCCGTTTTAAGGGCGTAGAACGTCTATGTGCTTGCTGATGCGCGCTGCGCGCGCTGATGCGGTCGCGGCGCTGCGCGCTCGACCCAGGCCCCAAGCCGTCCGGAGGCGCTGATGTCGGAGAGCAACAAGCTCGAAAGCCTGGAGGAGCGCCAGTGGCGCCAGAAGGCGGAGCAAGCCCACGCCAAACTCGCCGAAGAGGAAGCGGAGTGGAGCACCCTGCGCGCCCGGGCTCAGGCGGCCCTCGCGCGCGAAGAGCGCGAGTGGGAGCGCCTGAGGACCCGCGCCGAGCTCAAGTCGAGCGGTGCCTTTTTGGCACATCCTGACGACGAAGTACGCGTGAGCAAGCTGCCCGAGCTCAAGCCCCGGCGCTGAGGCGCGCATCAGCGCCGGCACGGCTCAGAGCGACTCTTGGTCGCCGATGGCGCGACCACCGAGCGCCGGATCGCTCCAGGAGTCGCGGCCCGTCTCGACGCGACCCGCGAAGCGACGACCGAAGCCCGGCAGCTCGCTCACGCGCACACTGAAGTCGTACCAGTTGGCGCTGTGACGCAGGATCCAGTGCTGATTGGCGCTGCGCCCGGCGCCCACGCGCACCGTCCAGGGGCCCGCGCGCAGAGGTCCATGGAAGTAGGCATTGGGTGTGATCACGAAGGTGCAGGGGGCGTGCCCTCCGTTGATCAGGTCGACGCTGAGGCCGCCGATCAGCGGGTGATAGCGCACGCGGATCTCCGGCGCGGCCTGGGCCACCGTCGCGCTGAGGTCGCCCACGAAGTGCCGGTGATAGCCGTTGGGACCGAGCACCCACAGATCGTAGGCGCCCTGCTGCTCGCCGAGCTTGTAGCTGCCCAGCAGGCTCTTGCCGGCCTCCACGGTGTAGCGACGCGGCGCCTGGTCGAGGTGCCTGCGGTCGTACACGTGGAACACTGCGGCCGCGCGGCCGCTGTTGATGAAGCGCAGGTCGATCTGCTCCGCGCTCGGCTGCAGCTCGGCCTGAGTGTGTAGCTCGTAGGGCAGCGCGCGCGAGGGGCGCACGCCGTACTCCTGGCTCGGCAAGGATGGCGCCGGGATGGGTGGCGTGGTGGTGCCGGGCAGGGCACGCGCACGGTCCGCCAGCTCCACGGTGTCCGGGAGGTCGTCCAGGAAGGGCTGCTCGTCGGGATCACGGAAGTCGAGGGTGGACGTGAGGTCGCCACACACCACGCGCCGCCAGGGCGTGATGTTCGGCTCGAAGACGCCGAAGCGACGCTCGAGGAAGCGGATCACCGAGGTGTGATTGAACACCTCCGAGTTGACCCAGCCGCCCTTGCTCCAGGGAGAGATCACGTAGAGCGGCACGCGCGGCCCCGGCCCGTAGGGACGGTGCAGGAGCTGCGACTCGGCGGGGTTCGCCCCATCGGGCAAGAACTCGTGGTACTCACCGCGCGTATCCACCGTGGATGCACCGGCCAACGCGGCCTTCGCAGGGTCGGCGTCCCAGCGCAGGTAGCTCGGCGCCTGGGGCGGCGGCACGTGGTCGAAGAAGCCGTCGTTCTCGTCGAAGTTCACGATGAACACGGTCTTGCTCCACACGTCGGGATTGGCTGTGAGCGCGTCGAGGACCTGAGCCGTGTAGTCGGCGCCCTGGGCCGGACTCGAGGGGCCCGGGTGCTCCGAGCCCTCCGCCGTGGCCACGACCCAGGAGATTCTGCGGCAGCGTGCCGTCGATCACGTCCTGCTTGAGCTTGTCGAGGTCACGCGTGGACAAGCCGCGCTCGCGCAGCGCCGCGAGCGAGCCGGGCGCGCCTGCGTAGGCCGCGCGGAAGGTGCGGAAGCCGGCCACCGAGTTGTCGGTGAAGTTGTCGTCCATGTTCTGATAGATCTGCCAGCTCACACCGGCCTTCTGCAGGCGCTCGCAGTAGGTGATCCAGGTGTAGCCACCCTCGGGATCGTGCTCGAGATTGTCGTAGTCGTTGTAGAGAACCGGCCCGTGTCCCTGCTTGAACGGGTCGTTGGTGCCGGTCCACAGGAAGCAACGGTTTGGGTTGGTGCCGCCGTGGAAGGAGCAGTGATAGGCGTCGCAGAGCGTGAAGGCCTCGGC
The DNA here is from genome assembly GCA_047601445.1 of Myxococcales bacterium. Classification (GTDB taxonomy): domain Bacteria; phylum Myxococcota_A; class Polyangia; order Polyangiales; family DASUME01; genus DASUME01. Next base: position 5,025,480 of record JASGJH010000001.1, read on the forward strand.
CATCGCGAACTGGAAGGGCAGGTCGGGCTCGGCGAAGTAGCCGAGCGAGTGGTTGCGCTTCTGCACCGGCCACTGGTTGAGCTTGCCGTCGTTCCAGGCGAGCGTGGCGTTGGGCCAGGTGTGGGGCGTGCCGCTCACGCGCATGTGCTCGAAGTGCTCGGTGGTGTCGAGTGGGAAGGGCGAGACCACTTGCGTGCTGCCGTCGGCCGCTACGTTGGCCTGAAACCAGACGGTCTTCTTGCTGATGCCGGGCGCGTCGGGCACGGGGATCGGAAAGCGATCGGCGAAGCCGCGCACGCCGCGGTAGGTACCGAAGTAGTGATCGAACGAGCGGTTCTCCTGCATCAGGATCACCACGTGCTCGACGTCCTTGAGCGTGCCGGTGCGGCGATGGGCCGGGATCGCCAGCGCGCGCTGAATGGCCGGCGGAAACGCCGCGGCGGCCAGGCTCGCTCCGGCCGTATAGGCGGCGGTGCGGAGGAAGTCTCGTCGGTTGCCTTGGGTCATGTCGCGCATCCCTTCGTGAACTGCTGCGCCCGTTCGGGGGCGCTCACGCAGGGAAGCTCACACGCGACTAAAACCGCGGGGTGACTCTCCAGCAACGATGCATCGGCATTTCACGCGCTAGCCGGACTCAAAGTTCCAAGACGATGACGGAGTGCGATTCCGAATACTCGCGCAGCGCACGAACGAGGCTTCTTGCCACACAGGGGGGCACGGGCACGCGTACGCCCCAGAGGGAGAGCTCGCGCGGTGGTCATGGACGTGGACATGGACTTTGACAGCGACGGCGTGCGTGATCGCCTTCGCGATCGATGATCAGGCCGTCGTGCCGCTCACGCACACCGTCGCCGTTCAGGTCAAAGTCCAAGTCGCCGACCAAGTCCTGGGCAACGTGCCGGGATGACCCACGGACCTCACTCGTCGTCGAGCGCCGAGTCCGCCAGGGACACCTCATCCGCCGTACAGAACATGGTCTTCTGCATCTTGGCGGGTGGGTTCTTGCGCGTATTTTGCGCCGACACACGGCGCATGGTGAAGCCCGTGTTGTAGACCTCGGGGTACGCCTCGCGCGCGATCGTCATGGCCGCCTCCCAATCAGTGCGCAGCTTCACGGACGCGGGGTCGGGCGCGAAGCCGGGGTCGGGCGTGAGCGCGATCAGCCCGAGCAGGTCCTCGAACAAGGTCTGCTCGAACGGCTTGCGTTTCACGGCCGCCACCAGCGAGGGCACGAGCACGCGGTCACGCAGGGCTTCCGCGTCCGCGCCATCCACCTGACACTGCAACAGCCGGTGATGCAGGTGCGAGATGCCCACCGCGACCTCCGAGCGCTCACGCGTGAACAGCTCCTTGAACGCAGCGTCGTAGCGCCCCTCGGCCTCCGCGAACCAGGTGAGCATGATGTCGACGAGCTTGCCTCGGCACTCCCCGTTGCAGCTCTCCCCGTACAGATAGCCCTTGAGCCAGTCGGCGCGCTCCTTGTGAAACGCGTTGACGGCGGCCACGTCGCTGGCCGACACGAAGGCGTTGGGTTGGGTGGGTGAGAGCACCAGCGCACTGATCAAGTGGGCGCCGGTGGAGGTCCCCTCGAAGTGCGCGACCTCGCCCTTTTGGCGGCGCTCGAACAACTCCACCAAATAGCTGCTGAAGAGGGCGGTCAGCTTGAGTGGCATGTTCTGCACCGAACGCTCGTCGGTCAGGAGCCCGAGCGGCCCGTCCTGGTTCTTCTTGCGCGCAGCATCGAGCTCCTCCGCGAACAGGTCCGTGAGCTCGAGCGAGCGCTCGACGTGGTTCTCCTTGGGGCAGATGGCCACGTCACGTACGACCCCGAAACGCTGCTGGCACGACACCTCGTAGGAGCTCGCCAGACGCGCGTAGCTCTTGTCCGTGGTGCTGAGCAGCACGGACTTCATGTAGCTCGGGCTGTCCTTGCCCAGCTCGAGAGCGTAGGAAACGGCCAGCTCGGGGTCGAGGATGTTGCCGCGCGTCAGCGAGAGCAGCACGCCGTAGCGACGTTCCACCGTGTCGGGTCCACTGGCCGACAGCACATCGAGGTTCTTGGAGAGGATCTCCGCGCGCTCGATGCGCCAGTTGTTGTCGGCTTGAGCCTTGGCGATCTGCTGCTGGGAGTCGGCCTGCTTGGCTGCCATCTCCGACTGCCGGTATTGCCAGATGGACGTCGCCACCAGACCTGCCGCCCCGATCACGAAGGATGACAGGAAGGAGTGATAGGTCTGGATGAAGGAGCCTACGCGGCCCGGCTGTGGTTTGTTCGAACTACCCGCGTCAGACATGGCGGGCGGATTGTACGCTCGCAGAGCCGGGATGCGTCCCCAGTCGGAGGCAAAAATCGGCGCTCCGCACGGATAACCCGAGTGCCCCGCCCTGACGCGAGGGAGGCCCCCGAACGCCGTCCAAGAACGCCCCAAGTCGTGCGCACGCGCCCGCACGGCGAGGCCGGGAATCGGGGCGAAATCGGTCATTTGCGTCGCCAGTGCCGGCTTCGAGCCGCCCTGGGGCGGCTGGCACATGCATTGCTGTTCCCCAGGCGTGGACTCGACACCGCCATCCCGTGCCAAACGCTGGCTAAGTTGGTGTGCCCTCGGCTTGGTGGCGCTGGCCGGGCTTGGCTGGCTCGTCGCGCCCAGGCTCATCGCCCGCAAGGTACGGCGCGAGCTCGCCTCCCTGCCGGGCGGCTACACGGGCGACATCGACGAGGTGGAGCTGCGGCTCTGGGACGCCGAAGTCGCCATGCTCGGCATGCGCGTCGAGAAGAAGCGCCCGCAAATCCCCACGCCCTTCTTGCGTGCCGCGGAGTTCGTGATCGGGTTCGAGCGCCGGGGCTTCGGCCTGCGCAACACGCTACGGGTGGTGCAACCCATCGTGAGCCTGGTCGATGGCAAGACGCCCGCCCAGGATCAGTGGGGCCCACACTTCAAGCTGGAGACGCTGCGCGAGAAGCTGCCCTTCGAGCTCGATGGACTCCGCGTCGAGGACGGTCAGCTCCACCTACGGGTGTTCGACGCCGAGCCACCGGTAGACGCCTATCTCTCCCACGTCGACGTGGCCTGGAGCGACCTCTCGCATTGCTTGCCCCCAGGCGACGCCACCTGCGACTCCCGAGTCCGCGTGCGCGGGCGCATGATGGGGCACGCCACGCTGGCGCTGGGCGGCCGCTTCGAGCGCAACCCGGAGAGCAGCCTGGTGCTGAGCGGAACCCTGCGCGACCTCGCGGCGCGCCAGCTGAGTCCACTCCTGTTGCGTTACGTCAAAGTGGATGTGCAGGACGGCAAGGTCGACCTCGACCTGCGCTATCACCGCCACGGCGATCACTACACCGCCTTGATCGTGCCCAAGCTCGAGGACCTCAAGGTGCTGGGCGGCCGTGACGACACCAAGCTGGGACGGGAGATGGCGCTCGCGCTCACGGCCGGTTGGTTCGAGCGGCGGCGCGGCGAAAAAGCCGTGCGTCTGCGCGGACAGAGCGGCCGGGACAACCTGGATTTCAAGGTCGTCGATAGCCCCGCCAAGGAAGCCCGCGACAAGCGCGACGAGGAACCGTGAGCGGATCGATGGCGTGCGGCCCGCACTGCACGCACAGTTGAGCCATGAGCAACGCGCGGACGTCCCATCCCTCGAGCGGCCAGACGTTGGCAGCCGCCCACGAACACGACAGCTCCCTCCAGAAGCAGCTCGGCAAGGCCATGTTGGTTGCCTCCGGTTGGACCGCGTCGGGCCCGCCCCCGGCGGAAAAGCGCTACGTCTTGTTGGCCGCGCCCCACACGTCCAATTGGGACTTGCCCGTGATGCTCGCCCTCACGATGAGCTTCGGCCTGACGGTGCGCTGGATGGGCAAGCACTCGCTGTTCAAGCCACCCTTCGGCGGATTCATGAAGCTCCTGGGCGGCCTGCCCATCGAGCGCCACAAGCAGAAAGGCGTGGTCGAAGCGGTGGCCGAAGAGTACCGCAACGCCGAGGAGCTCATCATCGCCATTCCGCCCGAGGCCACGCGCAGCCGCGCTCCGTACTGGCGCTCGGGCTTCTATCACATCGCACGTGCTGCCCAGGTCCCGATCGCGCTCGGGTTTCTCGACTACGAAAAGCAAATCGGCGGCATCGGGCCCCTGATCCAGCCCAGCGGAGACATCCACGCCGACATGGAGAAGATCCGCACGTTCTACGCGCCGATGCAGGGCAAGTTCGCGGAAAACTTCGCGGTCCCACGGCTGCGCGAGGAGGACGAGTCCGTCCCCAGCAGAGGCTAGGGGTGTCCCTAATTCCGGCGCGAGTCAGGGCGCGAATTTCCGTCGCAGCGCGAGCGCGCCCGCAGGCTCGACCTGAAGGTCGGGCCGAGGACGAAGGCTGCGATGCGGCGGAAAGGCGCGATGCTGGCGTGCGCCGGAATGAGGGACACCCCTAGGTACGAGCGGTCACTGCACACGCCGCGAGAAGCCACCAAAGTCGTACGAGAGAGCGCTAGCTCACGCCGCGTAGGTCAGTGCGGTGGCCTTTCGCAGCCAGCGGACTTCGGCGTATTGTCGTTTCGACGGGGAAGACTCTCGTTCTCCCGCCGGAGGCCGACATGACTCAAGTCATCATCCGCGACTTCCACCCGAGCGACCGCGATTCGGTCCGTAAGGTCTGCTTCGAGACCGGCATGATGGGCGACCCCATCGTCGACCAATACCGGGACTTCGACAGCTTCGTGGACATGTTCACGGCCTACTACACCGACGAGGAGCCCGAGAACAGCGTGGTGGCCGAGCTCGACGGCCAGGTGGTCGGCTACATGTTGTGTGCCCTCGACGTGCGCAGAGCCAAGACCCCCGCTCGCTACATGCTCAAGCACGCCTTCACGCGCGGCGCCTGCTTCCGCCCCGGCACCTTCGGCTTTTACATGCGCAGCGCCTTCGACATGCTCGGCGATCTGGTGGGCGATAATGCACCCAAGGTCGACTACGACCTCTATCCCTCGGCCCCCCATATCAATCTACTCGGCTCGGCCCGGCGCGGCGGCGGCGCCACCGAGATGTTCTATCGTGTGTTCGACCACATCGTGGCGCGCGGCTCCAAGGGCATGCACGGCTCGGTACAGGCCACGAACCGCCCCATCATCGATCTCGCCATGAAGAAGCTCGGCTTCCACCTGGTGGGGGACCCCTTCCCCGTGCCGGGCCTGCGCGACGGCAAGGGAGAGCGCGTGGCGCTGCAGACCTTGGCCCGCACCTTGACAGACTGGGACGTGGGCGCCTGGAAGCGCAGAGGTTTCCGGATGAACACGTCGCCGCCACGCGCGTGAGCGCGCGAGCGCGGGCGCCGTTCGGGCTCGGACCCGACGGACTGGCTACTATACGCCCCGCATGATCGCGCTGATTTACGCTCATCCGTACCCCGACCGTTCGCGCGCCAACCGAGCCTTGCTTTCGGCCGTCGCCGGCCTGCCGGACCTCGAAGTCCGCTCGCTCTACGATCTGTATCCCGACTTTGCGATCGACGTGGAGTCCGAGCAGGAGCTGCTCTTGCGGGCCGAGCTCATCGTGTGGCAGCACCCGTTCTACTGGTACAGCGTGCCCGCGCTCATGAAGCACTGGTTCGACAAGGTGCTGGCCCGCGGCTGGGCCTATGGCGAAGACGGCAACGCGCTCAAGGGCAAGACCTGCCTGTGGGTCACCACCACGGGCGGCGACGAGGACGCTTTCTCGCCCGCTGGCATGCATGCCTTCCCCTTTGGCGCCTTCGTGCCCCCGGTGGAACAGACGGCCCGCTTCTGCCAGATGCACTGGGCACCGCCGCTCGTGTTGCACGGCGCGCATCGCGTGAGCAACGTCGAGCTCACGGCGGCTGCGGAACGTTATCGCGAGATGGTGAGCATGCTATCGGCGCGCGTGATGGAGCGCTCAGGAGTGGCCCATGGCTGAACACGGAAGTTTGCTCGATGCCCTGATTTTCCTGGGCGGCGCGGTGGTCTTCGTGCCGCTGGCGAGTCGGCTTGGACTCGGCTCGGTGCTCGGCTACCTGCTCGCGGGCTGTGCCATTGGACCGCACCTCCTCGGACTCGTGCGCAACGTGGACTCCATCATGCATTTCGCCGAGCTCGGTGTGGTGCTGATGCTGTTCGTGATCGGACTCGAGCTCGACCCCAAGCGCCTGTGGGGCATGCGGCGCCTGGTGTTCGGCGGCGGCGCCCTGCAGATGCTCTCGTGCAGCGTGGCCATTGGCGCCGCAGGCATGGCCGTAGGGCTCGCCTGGCAACCCGCGCTGATCGCTGGGCTCGCGCTGGCGCTGTCGTCCACCGCCATCGCGGTGCAGACCATGAACGAGCGCAACCTGCTCAACTCTCCGCTCGGGCGCGCGTCCTTCGGTGTGCTGCTGTTCCAGGACCTCGCTGCGATCCCGATCATGAGCGTGGTACCGCTGCTCTCCACGGCGGCGGACGCAAAGGCCGGCGGAGACCTGAGCTCGGCGCTCAAGGGGATCGCAGCCCTGGCCGTCACCGTGGGCGTGGGCCGCTTCCTCACGCGACCGCTCCTGCAAGTGGTGGCGCGCACCGGGCTACGCGAAGTGTTCACCTCGGTGGCGCTCTTGATCGTGTTGGGCGTGGCACAGCTGATGACGATGGCGGGCCTCTCAATGGGCCTGGGCGCGTTCTTGGCGGGTGTGCTCCTGGCAGGGTCGGAGTTTCGCCACGCCCTCGAGGCCGACATCGAGCCCTTCAAGGGTCTCTTGATGGGCCTCTTCTTCATGTCGGTGGGCATGGCCATCGACTTCGGACTACTCGCGAGCCACCCCCTGTTCGTGCTGGCTTTGGTGGCCGGATATCAGGTGATCAAAGCCGGCGTGCTCGCGCTGATCGCGCCTCGTCTGAGCGTGGCCAAGTCCCAGAGCGGCCTGTTCGCTGCACTCTTGGCCCAGGGGGGCGAGTTCGCCTTCGTGGTGCTCGGTGTGGCGAAAGAGGCCAAGGCCCTGCCGGGCAACTGGGGCGGCCTGCTGACACTCACGGTGGCGCTCTCGATGGCGCTGACACCACTTTTGCTGTGGATCCAGGGCAAGGCCGACGACCGACGCGCCTCCGCCAATGCGCGCCAGGACGACGTGATCGAACACGACGGCTCCCAGGTGATCATCGCGGGCTTCGGCCGCTTCGGACAGATCGTGGGCCGCATGTTGTTCGCGAGCGGCATCCGGGCCACCGTGCTCGACCACGATCCCGATCAGATCGAGGTCTTGCGCAGGTTCGGCTTTCGCATCTTTTACGGCGACGCCACCCGCGTGGACCTCTTGCACACGGCGGGCGCGGCCAAGGCCAAGCTCCTGATCAATGCCATCGACGGCATCGACGACAGCCTGCAGCTGGTGGACCGCGTGAAGGAGCACTTCCCGCAGCTGACGATCGTGTCCCGGGCCCGCAACGTGTCCCACTATTTCGAACTGCGCTCCCGCGGCGTGAACGTGGTGGAGCGCGAGACCTTCGAAGCCGCCATCACCATGGGACAGAAGGCGCTCATCAATCTCGGCGTGGCGCCCTACGAAGCCCACGAGCGCGCCGATCGCTTTCGCCGCCACAACGTGCGCGCGCTGGAGGCGGTATTGCCCTACCTCGACGACGAAGCCCGCCGCCTGTCCATGGCGCGCGCCGCGCGCGAAGAGCTCGAGAAGCAGTTCGAGCGTGACATGGCGGCGCTCAATCGCATCGGGAGTGCGGCTTGGCAGGCGGATCTCGAGGGGGCTGACGAGGCTCGCGCGGAGTGACTCACGACGCGGGTGGCTGTTCGCGACGGGCGAGAGGGCTGCCCTGCCCGCTCGTCGCGCTGCATCTCGCTGCCCCGCCTGAGCTCGGTGTTCTCTTCCCACGTGAGCTTGGTGTTCTCTCGGTTCACCCCGCTCTCTCGTGATCCCTCTGCCTCTCGCGAGCTTGGTGTTCCTTCCCACGTAAGCCCGTGTTCTCTCGCTCCACTGAAGTGGCACGCTCCGTGCTGCGATGTGCCGTTCGAAACACCAGCTTGCACAAGCTGGCACAAGTCCCTTCCCGGAGGCCCGGTGTGTCCTCGAGATGCTCTACATTCTTGGCAGTGAGCCTGTTGGGCAGCGTCGCGCTCGGCCTCACGCCGACAAGTGCGCACGCCTGTTCCTGCCCCTTCGGACCGTATCTTTCCTGGCCTCTCGCCACGGCGACGAACGTCGCGCTGGAGCCAAGTCTAATCATCGCGGCCCCACTGCTCGACCCAGTCCAGGTGACGTTGGTGGCCGCGGACGGCACCGAAGTCGCCGTCGAGGCGACCGGGAATCCGCGGCTCGACCCTGCTGACGCGTGCGCCGGCTCCTACTGGTTCTTTCGTCCCGCAACGCGTCTTGCGGCAAACACGACCTATTCTGTTCGCATCGACGGTGCTCCCGATTTTGCTTACACGCCGAGCTTCACCACGGGTGAGGTCATCGCAGAGCCTGCCCCAGAAGCCCCTCCCTCCGTTCGCTATCGCCGCTTGCTGGCGCCCGCGGGATGCGATCCAAACACTGCCTCATACTGCATGGACTACTTCGCGCTCACTGCGGAAGGAGCCGCGACCCAGAGTCGCGCTCTGACATTCCTGAAGGTCAGCGGGAAGGACCCTTCAACAGCGTCTGTGGTGTACGAGCTTGGCTTTCCGCCTCTGGAGCCACCGTCGTTCAATTTGCACAAGGTTTCGCCCGCGGATGCATGCCTCGACTACGCGTGGATCGATCGCAGCGGTGCAACGCTGCAAACAGGCACGCTTTGCGATCCAGAAAAATGCGTGCGCGCCAGCTACACGACCTGGATGGAGATGGAGTTCTGCTTTTCGTACTACATCGACCCAACCATCTGGGAAGGCCTTCCCCCAAACAGCTGCGAAGACCCGCCCGTCCTTCCGACCGCCGAGGTGCCCGATGCTGGGATCGTCGACGTAGAAGGGCCCGGTGATGGGACCATCGAAATGGAGGGCACGCCCGACGCGGGGCCCGACGGCAGGCCAACGACCAACGAATCGAAGGGGCTTTGCAGTGTGCAGTTCGCGGCCCCAAGTACTTCGCTGCTCAGTGGGGGATGGCTCGCGTTGCTGGCTGCCGCTCTCTGGCGGACTCGGACACGGGTGACCGCTCATGGTCGAAGCGGGGGACGCCCCAGCCGCTCGTCGCACTGATTGTCCGCATCTCGGTTGTCCGTGCTTCTTGATCTCTTCGTCCGCGCGAGCTTGATAGGCTGTGGCTCGCGGCGGCACGCCTCGTGCTGCAACGTGTCGTTCGAACACCAGCTTGCACAATCTGGCACAAACTCCTTCTATTCCCTCTTGGAGGCCCGGTATGTCCACGAGATACGCAGCGTTGTTGACCGCGGGCTTGCTGAGCGTTGCCGCGCTCGGCTTCACCCCGACGAAGGCCCACGCCTGTTCATGCCTCCCAGGGCCCTCTCTTGCCTGGCCTTTCTCCATGGCGACGGACGTCGCGCTAGAGCCAAACCTCGTCATCGCAGTGGCGGATCTTCAACCGCTCAAAGTCACGTTGGTGGCCGCGGACGGCACGGAGATCGCCGCCGAACCGACGGAGAATCCGCGGCTCGACCATGTTCAGTCTTGCGTGAACGCCTTCTGGTTCTTTCGTCCCGCGACGCGTCTTGCTGCGAACACGACCTATTCTGTTCGCATCGACGTAGCTGGCGATAGCGATCCTTCGTCGAGCTTCACCACCGGTGAGGTGATCGCAGAGCTTACTCCGACGGCTCTGCCTTCGCTCCGCTATCACCGTTTGTTGGCGCCGGAGGGCTGTAGCCCCGAGGACCCGTACTGCTCGGACTTCATCGGGCTCGAAGAAGCCGATGTGCCAAGTGGCGCTCCCACATTCCTGAAGATCAGCGGGAAAGCACCCTCCACGGACCCGGTGGTGTACGAGCTGGCCGTACGAGAGTTCAACTACGCTCCCCCATCTCTCATCGATCTACAGAAGGTTTCGCCCGCTGACGCATGCCTCGACTACACGTGGATCGACCGTAGCGGTGCGACACTGCAGACAGGCACGCTGTGCGATCCGAAAAAGTGTGCCCGCGCGAGCCCGACGACGTTGCTGGAGACACGGTCTTCTTGCTCGCTTTACTACCTCGACATGGCCGCCTGGGACGCCCTACCCGACAACAACTGCGACGACCCACCTGTGCTTCCGACACGCTGGGCTTCCGATGCCGGGATCGGCGACGCAGAAGCGCCCGATGCTTCTCACGTCGTCGACGCGAAGGTCACGCCAACGCGTGACGCCGGACCCGACAGGAGTCCAACGGCGAGCGAGTCGACGGGGATGTGTAGCGTTCGGGTCGCAGCACCGAGGTCTTCGATGTTCGGTGGAGGATGGCTTGCTTTGCTGGCTGCGGTGCTCTGGCGGGCTCGGGCTCGGACGCGGGTGGCTGCTGGTGGTCGGAGCGGGGGACGCCCTGGCCGCTCGTCGCGCTGCTGCGGTGCGCGTTAGGTCGTACGTCATGGGATGCTTGGTGGCCGGTTGGCCGCATGCGGCTCGGACGCGGGTGGCTGCTGGTGGTCGGAGCGGGGGACGCCCTGGCCGCTCGTCGCGCTGCTGCGGTGCGCGTTAGGTCGTACGTCATGGGATGCTTGGTGGCCGGTTGGCCGCATGCGCGCCGAGGAACGGCGCGCGGGCTGTTCTTACGGGGTGAGGCGTCTGCACGGTTGTACGTCTGTTCTTCGACTCGGGCGGGGGCGCTCCAATGCGCGGCCAGGACGTCCCCCGCTCCGACCACCAGCAGCCACCCGCGCTCTCGTGTTCTCTTGGTCCCACGTGAGCTTGGTGTTCTCTTGGTCCCACGTGAGCTTGGTGTTCTCTCGGGCCCACGTGAACCTGGTGTTCTCTTGGTCCCACGTGAGCTTGGTGTTCTCTCGGGCCCGCGTGAGCCTGGTGTTCTCTCGGGTTCGCGTGAGCCTGGTGTTCTCTCGGGTTCGCGAACTCGGCGTTCCCTTCGAATGATTTCAATGCCTACTATGGTCCCGCCGTGACTGGTTCGCGGAAGGTTGTACTTGCTCGTTGTGGGGAGCTCGATAGCTTCAGCGGGATCACGCGGTCCAGAGAGGTGGTTGGCGTGTCTGGCACCCACGCAGCGATTCAAGGATATGGACCTGGGTCCGACACGCTGCTCGTGTTCACCAAACGCCCACAGCCCGTCGTCCCGCAGGTCTTGGCAGGCATCATCTTCGTCTCTTTTGTCGCGGTGTTCGGCGGCTGGCGGGGCATGCTCATGCTGCTGCTTGGCGCGCCATTCTTCGTGCTTGCGTTGTTCCTGGAGCGTCTGGCTGGCTACGTCTGCGTCGTTGCCCTCGAACGACAAACTCTGGTGCTGGTCGGGTATCGCTTCGGACGGCCATACTCGGTCCGATTAGCGCTTACCGAGATCGCGCGCGCCGTCCGCGGACGCGAGTACGGCTGTGCGCATCGGTTGCGTCTGGAGATGCGTCATGGACAAACGTATTGGCTCACGTTCATGACGGGAGGCCGAAATCCCGGCCCATACTTCGACCTGCTCGTGAACCATACGAATCTTCGATTTCCAGAAGGATCCGCCATCCCGGAGACGGTCCGAATGTTTTCACGTGCGCTTTCGGACTTGGGAGTCGAGGTGTCCGAAGACCCATTACCGACCTATCCCCGCGTCCGCTACTGGCCCACCAAGGACTGAGCTTCGACTGACGTTGGGTCAGCGCGGCTGGAGGAAGCACCCTGAGATAGGACACACCAAGCGCACTCGAGAGAGAACACGAGAGAGCGGCGTGGACTAGAGAACACGAGCGAGCGGGTGGCTGCTCGTGGCGGTGGGCGCGGGTTCGCCCTGGCCGCGCATTGGAGCGCCCCCGCCCGAGTCGAAGAACAGACGTACAACGCTTCCCAGATCCCCACCCCAGAAGTACAGCCCGCGCGCCGTTCCTCGGCGCGCATGCGGCCAACCGGCCCCCAAGCACTCCATGACGTACGACCTAACGCGCACCGCATCAGCGCGACGAGCGGACAGGGCGGCACCGTGCCCGCCGCCGCGAGCAGCCACCCGCGTCGCGACGAGCGGCCACCCGCTATTTAGCGGAGAAGAATGCCCCGAGCGTCTCCAGAAGCTTCGGCCCCTCGAGCCACACCATGATCGCCACGCCCATCAACGATTCGCCCGCGATCAAACCCGATGAGACCGGGATCGTATAGGCCTGATCGACCTGCGGCCGGGTGCGCCCGATCAGCCACGCGGCCAAGGCACCGATGAACATGGAGATGGAGTTGAACGCAGGGATCACGCCGGCGATGCCGAGGCCGGTCGCAGACGGCAGCCACTTGCGGTACTTGGCGGGCAAGAGCTCTTCGGCCACGGCGAGGCCGATCCCGATGGCCGCTCCGAACACGACCGCGATCAGCGCGCCCTTGGGCAGCGCCTCGAGTCCCTTGGCGAGCATCTCGGCGACGCCGGCCCATACCTTGGCTGCCGGCGCGGGGAGTTCTTCGGAGCCGAGCTTTTCGGGCGTGGCGATCAGGGTGTACACGGGGACGCACATCAAGGTGCCCGCGAGTACGCCGAACAACTGCGCGATGGTCTGTTTGCGCGGGCTGCCACCGAGCAAGTAGCCGGACTTCAGGTCGGTGAGTAGGTCGGCCGCGTGAGCGGAAGCGGCGGACGTGATCGACGCGGTCATCAGGTTGGTGGTGATGTTGGCTGGCGCGATCACGCCGTAGGCGAGCTGGGTGATCTTGCCCAGGGCTCCGATGGGCGTGACATCGGTCTCTCCCGTAGCGCGCGCCGCGACGATGGACAGCAAGAACGTGGCGAGCACGGCAAGCACGCCCATCCACCAGGTGATCTGGAAGAACCAGTGACCGAGCATCACGCACGCAAGGCCCGAGAGGAGAGTGCCCCACAGCGTCCAGGACACGGGCACTTCGATGTCCGCGAGCGGATCTTGCGTGGCCTTGTCGGCGTCCGCGCGGAACATGTCGCCCACGCCCGAGAGCGCGCGGCCGATGGTGCGCCAGCGGAAGCACAGCGACGTGATGCTGGAGGAGATCATCATCGCGGTAGCGGGCCAGAGCGTCCAGGAGACGATGCTGCGATAGCCGGGCTTGACGATGCCCGCTGAGACCACCATCTCGCCGGCCACACCGAAGAAGAGCACGGCCCCCAAAAGCAGCGAGATCCCCACGCGGATGCCCATGATGGCGCCTGCGGCCACCATGATGCTCGACCCCTCGAAGCCGATCGTGAGGTCGTCCAGCCAGCGCTTGGCGCGTTCCCCCCAAAACAGCGGAAAGGCGCTCGGAATGGCGTGCTTTCCCATGGCGGGTGCGTCACGCAGAAAGGCGAGCACCGCGCCGAGCACCGACGCAGCGATCAGCGAGCGCGCCTTTTGCACGGCCTCGCGACCCACCGTGTGCATCGAGCGCAGTGTCTCCGCGGTGGCGATGCCGGAAGGGAAAGGCAGCTTGTCGTGATTGATGAGCTGACGCTTGAGCGGCACCGCCAGGAACACGCCGAGCACCGAAGTGGCGAACAGCCACGGCATGGTCTCCCACCAGGTGAGCACGCGGCCGGTGGTCATGTAGAGCGCTGGCAGGGCCGAGGCCAAACCGGAGGTAGCCATGTAGCCGGCGGCGCTGGCCGCACTCGACATGGTGTTGTTCTCGAGGATGCTGAAGGGATCCTTGCGATAGGCCGGGACGATGGCCTCGAGCGCCTTGAACACCGAGAAGGCGATGATGCAGGCGGTGATGGTCACCCCGAGTCCCCAACCCGTCTTGAGTCCGACGTAGAGGTTGGAGATGGACATCACGGCGCCGATGGCCATGCCGCTCACCAGGGAGCGCACCGAGAGCTGGCGCACCGTGTCCCCGCGGTAGACCTCGGCCCGCCACGCGCGGTCGGAAGCAAAGGGATCGTGGTCGGCTGCCGCGGCGGGGTCGGGTCGCTCCATGTGCCCGTCAGTATAAGCAGGGGAAGTTCGCTTGGTGCGCCGATTCACGAATCGCTTTCACCCGGACGAGCGTTGGACCGTTGCTGCGCGCTCAGGGCCCGAGCGTGTATGAAAGAGGAAGGTACGCGATGGTCAGCCTCTTAAAACCCAGCTTGCTCCTGCTCCTGCTTGGGGTCGGAGCTCTCTCTCTGAGCGCCCGGGCACAAGCCCAATTGGCCCCTAGTTCGACGGTCCCTGCGGTGGAAGCCACGCCCGTGGCGACACCCGTGGCAGAGCCCGCGTCGGCCCCTGCGCTTCAGCCCCCGCCCGCGCCGGGCCCACCCATGGCGCTCGACACCGGCTGCCGACCCGGCGACTGCAACGTGGAAGCACGAGGCACGCCGCCCGCCGCATTCGAAACCACCGCCCCCGGACCCGCCGGTTCCCGCCCACCCCCTGGCACCCTGCTGCGCATGGACGGAACGACCTACGAGGCACCCCCGGCGAAGAAGCCCAGACTCCCCAAGCTATGGGCGCCCATCACGCTCACCTGCATCGGCGCCACCTTTCTGGTCCCCGGCGTCACCATCCTGACCATCGCTCTCATCGACCGCAGCACCGGCGGCGACGGCGATCCCGAAGACACCGCCGAATACACCACCGTGCAAGGCGCCGGCATGCTCGTCCTCTCCGGTGCCGCCCTCACCTTCGGCATCATTTGGCTCAAGAGACGCAAGGCGGAACGCCGACGCATGCGCGAAGAAATGGCAGCAGGCCTCGCGGGCTTCTCGTGGGGCATCATGGGAGCAGGGGCTCGGGTGACGCTGAGGATGTGACGGCGCGCCCATGCGAACTGTCCGCAGCACGGCCCTCTCGATCCCCTACGGCCACAACGAGACTCCTACCAGCAAGCTCAGCGTAACCATGCGCTCGTAGCTCTTGGGTGGAGCATGCTGAGTCCCCACCGAGGTCTCGGACTTGAGGAAGTCGTAGGCGAACACGGCGCTCAGGTCGATGCTACCGCCGCGCAGCACGAAGAAGTGCCCCACCAAGCCGAGCAGCGGCCCCAGGGCACGTGTCTTGGTCTCGCTCTGGATGGGCAGCTCGGGTCCGTTGTCGCGTAACCAGGGCTTGGCGTGATAGCGCCTGAAATCCAGGCCTCCCAGCGCACTCAGCACCACGCGTGAGTCGGGTGTGATCGGGAACTCACAAGCCGGACGCAGCATGAAGGCGCGCTCGGGTGACTCATCGGTAGAGTCCTGCACTGCACCCTGGGAGAAATCGTAGCGGTGGCGTCGCGCTTCCACGGCGAACTGCAGCGAGGGAACGACGTGGCGGTGCACGACATAGCCAGCACCGAAGGCGACATACCCCGGGATGCCTCCCGAGAGCCGCCCGCCCGTGGGCCCGAACCCAATCTCTCGCTCCACCGTGGTCTGCGGTTCCGAAAGATTCTCGTAGCGAGATTCCGCGCGTTGATAGTCGAGCAGGACGGTGTTCACCGAGAACACGAAGTGCCCCTGCTCCACCTGCGCCACACCAAAGGCCGGCCACAGCATGCCCATCAAGCAGAGCGACCACGGCAGCAACCCACTCAACCAACGACGGCGCATCGCGCTGCTTCTCACGCCAAGCCCGGCATGTCGACCCCGAAGCCCCGAGCTCACCCGGAGAAGGAGTTGCGTTGAGACCCCGCGGGTCAGGGGGCGTCGAGCCTACCCGGGCACGATGCACGCTCGAGATCATGCGAGGCCCAGTGAACGCTCGAGCACCATGCACGCTCGAGATCACGCGAGCCCCAGTGAACGCCCGAGCCAAACCCGGGCACCATGCACGCTCGAGCACACCCCGTGGCGCGGCTGGAGGGGGGCTGGGTCAGGTCACGGCGCATTGGAGCGCCCCCCGCTCGGATCGAAGAACAGACGTACGACACCCCCCAGATCCCCCGCCCCACGAGTGCAGCCCGCGCGCCGTCCTCGGCGCGCATGCGGCCAACCGGTCCCCAAGCACCTCAAGAAGTACGACCGAGGCGCGAAGCAGCGCGACGAGCCATGACCTGACCCCGCCCCCCTCCAGCCGCGCCACCGGGAGTGGGAGAGCTCTGGATACGTGTTCAGGTTGGTGGTACCGTCCGCCGAACCATGATCGGCCGACTTACCGGTATCATTGTGGATCAGACCCTGGACGGCGCCTGCGTGGTCGACGTCTCGGGGGTGGGTTACGAGGTCTTCGTGCCGCTCGGCGCCCTCGGGCGCCTGGCGCGCGCCACCGAGCGCGTGACGCTGCACGTCCATACCCAAATGCGCGAGGACGCGCTCACGCTGTACGGCTTCCCGACGCTGGAGGACCGTACCGCCTTTCGCACCCTGCTGGGGGTCAACGGCGTGGGGCCCAAGCTGGCTCTCGGGATCATGGGCAGTCTCACCGCCAGCGAGCTGGCCGACGCCCTCAATCGCGGCGACAAGGCGCGCTTCAAGGGCATCAGCGGCGTAGGCCCCAAGATCGTCGAGCGTCTGGTGCTCGAGCTCAAGGACAAGCTGCACTTCGTGGGGGGCGCCATGAGCGCGCCGATGCCCGCGCCCAAGAGCGCGCCCCAGAGCGCGTTCACGGGCATCCTGGCCACCGTGCACGGCGCGTTGGTGCAGATGGGGTTCAAGCCCTTCGAGGCCGAGACGGCGCTGCAGAAGATTCAGCCGAAGGCCGAAGGCAAGGCCGCCGAAGAGCTCTTGCGCGAGGCGCTAGCGTCCCTCGCCTGAGGCGCGCCAGCACGTTTGGAAAGCAAGTTTGGAAGGCAGCATGAGCGAGCGCATGAACGAGTTGGTGGAGGCCGAACCGCGCGAGGATGATCGCCGCTTCGACCTCACCCTGCGCCCTTCGCGCTTCGACGACTTCGTCGGGCAAGACAAGATCAAAGAGAACCTCAAGGTGTTCGTGCAGGCGGCCCTGCAGCGCAAGGAGCCGCTGGACCACGTGCTGTTCTGCGGGCCCCCGGGCCTCGGCAAGACCACCCTGGCCAACATCCTCGCCGAAGAGCTCAACGTGAACCTGGTGCTGGCCTCGGGCCCGGCCATCGAGCACAAGGGCCAGCTCGCCTCGCTCGTCACCAAGCTCAACGAGCGCGACGTGCTCTTCATCGACGAGATCCATCGCCTGGCGCCCGTGATCGAAGAGAACCTCTACACGGCCATCGAGGACTTCCGCATCGAGGTGGTCACCGGCGACGGCCCGTACGCCCAGACCCTGCAGCTGCCGCTGCGTCCCTTCACGCTGGTGGCGGCCACCACGCGCACCGGCCTGCTCACGGCGCCCCTCCTCTCGCGCTTCGGCTACGTGGCGCGGCTCGACTACTACCCACCCGAACATCTGGCGCGGGTGGTGGCGCGCAGCGCGGGCTTGCTGGAGATCCCCATCGACGAAGGAGCGGCCTTCGAGATCGCCCGGCGCGCGCGCGGCACCCCGCGCATCGCCAACCGGTTGCTGCGGCGCGCCCGCGACTTCGCCGAAGTCCTGAGTAACGGCAGGCTCTCCGAGAAGGTGGCCACCGAAGCCCTCGACCGACTCGATGTCGACAGCGCAGGACTCGACGAGATGGATCGCCGGTTCCTCACCGTGATCATCGACTACTACAAGGGCGGCCCGGTGGGCATCGAGACCCTGGCCGCCGCCTTGAGTGAGCCGCGCGACACCCTCGAAGATGTGTACGAGCCCTTCCTCATCCAGCAGGGCCTGCTCGCGCGCACCGCCCGTGGACGTGTGGCCACCGATCGCGCCTACGAGCACCTCAAGCTGCCCAAGCCGTCACGTCAGCAAGGGCTGTTCTAATAAGCACGCCCAGGTGATGGCGACGGGAGCGGCTTGACCCGACCGAGCGGCGGGGTCGAAGCTTCGCCTCGCGATGGCAACGCCCAAACCGGCCAAGACACAGTTCGAGCGCTCACTACTCGCCTGGTCCCCGACCGAAGGACGCGCCCGAGCGAGCGCGCACTAAGCTCGACGCAGGAACTACAGCAGAGGCTCGCACACCACGCGGATCTTCAGCGCGTGGTCCTTGCCGTCCTGGAGCTTCGCGCAGGCGTCGCCCTGCAGCGTGACCGTCTTGTCGTCGATGACCCAGCCTTCGTTCAGGCGCACCAGTGTGTCGTCGAGTTTGACCTCGACGTAGGTCGGATCGGCCGGTGCCGTCTCGAGATCGTAGGAGCACGAGACCACCTTGCCCGCGATGCCGCGGAGCTGGGTCAACAGGCTCTGTTCATCGGTGGCGTCCACGGATTTCTCGGTGCCGCCATGCTTGGCGAAGTCGTCCAGGTTGGCCGCAAAGCCGCCGCTCTTGGAGTCGAAGCCCACCACATAGGTCTTCACGTCGAGCTTCAAGAGCGCGTCGATGGCAGCGTTGGTGTGGGTCACGGCTTCGGGGTTGGCGCTGATGGCCGCGCTGGAGTCGGGGTCACAGGTGGGCTGCCCGTCGGTCACCAGCAGCACGTAGCGTTGAGCCACGCTGCCGGCCTTGGGCGCGCCGAAAGTCTTGGCGGCAGCCTCGAGGGCGAGCGCGGTGGGCGTGCTGAAGGTGCGGGGATACTGCGCGTCCAGGGCAGTCTTGATCTCCGCGGGGGTGCCACCGAAGGGCACGTTGATCTTGCTCGGTGCGCAGACATCGCCATCCACCGGAAAGACCATCAAGCCGAAACGAATGGCGCCACTCAGATCGGTGACGATCTTGTTGACCGCGCTGGTGGCAGGGGTCCAGCGATCTTTGCCGAACGCCGAGAGGTCGTAGTTGATGCCGATCATACTCATGGAGCGGTCGAGCACGATGAGCATGTCCGGAGCCACCGGCTCGGCGTCCACCGACTTCACCTGGCAGAAGCCGTCGTCGCCATCGCCAGAGCGATCGCCGTCGCCAGAGCGATCGCCGTCGCCGTCTCCATCACCGTCCCCATCGCCATCACCGTCGCCATCGCCCGTGACCGCGCCGTGATTCTCGCCACCACCCACCGAGGGGGGCGCGGACGAACAACTCGAGAAGCTCGCGAGCAGACAGCCCGACCACAGGGCCACGGCCGAAGGAGAGAACGCGGTTCGAAGCCAAGCAGACAACACGGACCTCAACATGCAGGGGGGAGCGATGGCCCGAGGATAGAGGAAACGCCCTAAAAACACGAGTCGCCCCGAGCCCGGAGCAGCGCCTACGCGCGCTTGGACGCGCGCCGCGCGAGGTGCCTCACAGAAGCCCGACGAGGCACGCTGGTCGAAACCCAGGCCACGCAGGCTGCGACGAGAGTATGCGCGCCCTCAGAAGCCGAACAGGAACGCAGGCCCGACGAAGAGTGCCTTGAAGCGCGTATTGGTGATGGCCTGGTAAGTGGCCTCGGCGCCGATCCCGAAGCGCATCCCGATGTGCACCATGAAGCCGCCGCCCGCGAGCCACGCCAAGCCCGCCTTGGAAGGCTCGCTCACCCAACCCGGCCCCAGGCCGCCTACGACGTAAGGTCCCACGGGTCCGACTGGCACCGTGAGCCGCGTGGTCGCCAGCGCTGCCAAGATCGTCGAGCCAGACGGGAAATAGCCTGCGAGGCGTGCGCCTGGCGCCACCACCACGGGCCCCACCTCGATGCCGTAGCGGAAGTCGCCCGAGATGGAGAAGCCCACGTTTCCACCGTTGACCGGGATGAAGATGCCCGGCGCGATGGAGAAGCGAAACCCCGTGTTGTAGGCGAGCACGATGTCGCGCCCCGAGGGTTCCCGCGGGGGAGGCTGGTACGCCTGAGGCTCCTGGGGCTGCTGGATCTCCTGCGACTGTTGGAACTCCTGGGACTGCTGAACCCCTGGAGACTCCTGAAGCAGTGGCGACTCCTGGATCTCTGGAGGCTGGACCTCCGGAGACCCCTGGGCTCGGACATTCCGCGACGCGAGCGAGAGCGTGCCAAAGAGTGCGAAAGCGAGCGCAAAGCTGACGAAGGACCCCGGGCGCATCCTCTTAGCCTCCACTGTTGCGTTCGGCCGTGCAACCAACGCTCACGAACAGGGTCCACACCACCCCGCCCCATGGGAATAGCCCGTCTCCGCAGGCCGGTTAGGCGAGACTTTCGGGTCCTCCCACCGCAAACGGGTTCCGATGTCGCCCGCCAGAGTTTGTCGATGACCCCCCCGAGTCTGCGCGGACGCATGCTCGGCTCCCTATTGCCGCTGATGCTTGGCACGAGCCTCGCGGAAGGCTGCACCCGTGACGAGAGCAAGCGGCCTGCAAGCGATGCCGGTGCACGAGACGCAGCGGCACCACGCCATTGCTCGGACCTGCATTGGGACGGTGGCCTCGAAGACCCTGCCCAAACCTTTTGCTCGGATGGGCTCCGCTGCAACGGCGCGGAGAGGTGCTCGCCCAACGATCTGCACGCCGACGAACGAGGCTGCGCTCCGGGCACGCCCTTCGATTGCGGACCTGGCACCTGCAGCGAGGGGGAGCCCGCATGCTTGGCTCCTCCGCAGATGTGGGGCTCGTGCAACGAACCGTTCGGGTGCCCGCCTCCAACGTACCCAGACGCGCTTTGCGACTCCAAGCAGAGGGACGCGTGCGGCGGACCGCTAGGCGGCTGCGGCCGGCTCCCCAACGGCTCCTTCACCTGCACCTGTCCGCAAGGATGGGAGGCTACGGGCACCGCGTCCTGCCATTGCCCCACGGGCCAGCGGTTCTACCCGGACACCTATCCTCAGTGCACGACCGTCGGTTGGAGCGCCGCGCGCCCGATCGTCGAGCACGTGGCGATCACTGCGGGCCCCGCCGTGGACATGATTCACGCTGACCAAAGCGGCACCCCGGTCGCCATCGTCTGGGGCACGAGCGCAGGACTTCACGGCAGGCTCTTTCGCCTCCTGGACGAGTGGGACTCGGCCACCACCGCGAATTTCGCGTTACCAGAGGGCGAACAGCTCACGGCTCTGGACGTGTCGGTCGTCGGCACGCCCAGCGTAGCGACCGAGACCAAATGGCCCCACAGCGTGGGCGTGCTGACGGCCACGAGCGACGGCAATCCAGAGCGGGCCTATCGCTTCGAGCTCAGCCCCGGGAGCTTCGAGAAGCTTGTGCGCGTCGACGAACAGCTGCCCAACTGGGGAGGCTCGCAGGGCGCGCGCGCCGATGAGACCGGCATGGGCCTCATCAGCTGGTCGAGTCTGGACACGCAGACCAACGAGTCCTCGATCTGGGTGCAGTCGTTCCGGGATGCACTCGGCTGGTCGCCACCGACGCGCCTGGCCGGGGGCAACGTGCTGCCGAGCCTGGGCCAAAATCTCGCGGTCTTCGCGGACCAGTACGCGACCTTCCGTTCCGACGACGGCAGCTGGTCGGAGCTGAAACCGGATCACAACATCCGCTTGCCCGTTGTATTCGGCTTGGGCCAACTCGTCCTGGGCGGCGTCGACATGCTCAGCCAGTACGTCACGTACGGCGCCGACGCCGGCTGGTCGGCGCCCGAAGCGACCGGTGCCAACGCCAGCGCGGTGAACATGCTCGGCAATGGGGGCGGGTACAGTACTCTGTGGGTCGAGGGCTCCACGATCCGCGTGAGGAGGTTCGTGCAGGATAGCTGGCAAGTCCCTGAAACCGTCCTCGAAGAGGCAGGCAGCGTCAGCCAGCTGCGCGTGGCGGCCTACGGCAAGGTTGGCTCCGAGATTGTCGTGTGGTGCCTCGACGGAACCGTCGTGAAAGCCGCAATCCCGTCCAACGGTGGCTGGGACGTAACCACACTACGGACCACAGGCGGCCCCGAAGTTCAGCAGCTCGACATCCAGCTCGACCCGGTCAACCGCGCCTTCGTCGTGTGGGTCGAGCGCGAGAGCGACACCAGCCAGAGCATCTACTCTGCTCGCTACCAGTGAAGCCCCGAGGCGCGCCTACTCGATGTCGCCGCGGATGCCGTAGCGCTTGGCGAGCTCGCGCAGGTGATAGCGCGTGAGCCCCGCCGCGTGGGCGCTGCGCGTGATGTTGTCGCCGTGCTTCTCGAGCAGGGCACGCAGGTAGGCCGCCTCGAAGTCGTCCACCACGCGCTGCTTGGCTTCCTTGAAGGGCAAGCCTTCGTCCACGTATTTGGTGGCCGAACCGCCGGCGCTGACGCGCACGATCTCGGCGCCCTCGTACTGCGAGATGGGCAGAAGGTCGGGCACGTCGAGCCGCGAGCTCTCGGCCAGGGACGCTCCGCGCTCCACGGTGTTGCGCAGCTCGCGCACGTTGCCGGGCCAGGCGTAAGACTGCAGGCGCGCCATGGCCTCGTCGGCCACCTCGAACACCTTGGACTCCCCCGCGAAGCGCCGCGCTGCCACGCGGCGCAAGAACCCGTCCACCAACAGCGGGATATCCTCGGGCCGCTCGCGCAAGGGCGGTAGCTCCACGGTGACCACGCCGAGGCGATAGTAGAGGTCCTCCCGGAAGGTCCCCTGACTGACCATCTTGCGCAGGTCCCGGTTGGTGGCCGCCACTACCCGCACGTCGACCGGGATCTCCTTGGTGCTGCCCACCCGCTTGATCGTGCGGTTCTCCAGCACGCGCAGCAGCTTGGGCTGCAGGGAGATGTCGAGCTCGCCCACCTCGTCGAGGAAGATGGTGCCGCCCTCGGCCTGCTCGAAGCAGCCGGTCTTGCGGTCGGTGGCGCCCGTGAACGAGCCCTTTTCGTGCCCGAACAGGGTGCTCTCGATGAGGTCTTTGGGGATGGCGCTGCAGTCCTGGACCACGAGGGGGCGGCTCTCGCGCTTGCTGGCGCGATGGATGGCCCGGGCCACCAGCTCCTTGCCGGTGCCCGTCTCGCCCCGGATCAGCACCGTGAGGTCGCTGGGCCCCGCCCGCTCGAGCAGCGCGAAGATCTCGCGCATGCGCAGGCTTTTGCCGATCAGCTCATGGAAGGACTCGCGCGCCGACGAGGCGATCTCCACGGTGCCCTCGAGGGGCTCGAAGCGCAGCACCGTCTGCCCCACGCGCAGGGCCTGCCCGTGCTTGATCCAGACCTCCCGCACCTCCACGTCCCCGCAGTAGGTGCCGTTGGTGGACTCGAGATCACGCAGCAGAAACCCGTGATCCAGCGCCTGGATTTCGAAGTGGCTACCGCTCACGGCCTGGTCGCTCAGCACCAGGTCGCAGATCTTGCTGCGCCCCACCGTGATGCGCTCGCGCTCGATGGACAGCTCTTTCCCCCGGTCGGGTCCTTCCACCACGAGCAGGCGACTCAGACGCAAGCGGCGGGCGGCCCCCGACGCGTTGCGAAGAATCGCCGTGAGCATTCCTGTCACAAAGCCTCCGCCCTGATCGCCTTGATGGCCCCAGCGTAGTCGCTGCCATGTTCCTTGCTGTTGAACACCGCGTTGCCGGCAACCAGGACGTCAGCGCCGGCTTCGATGACCTGGCGTGCAGTGCCAGGCTTGATGCCACCATCGACTTCGAGATGAATCTTGCGCCCCGAGGCCTGAATCATGGAACGGATGGAGCGCAGCTTGGGGAGGGCCGCCGGGATGAACGCTTGCCCGCCAAAACCGGGGTTTACGCTCATCACCAGCACCAGGTCCGTCAAATCGAGCACGTAGCGGAGCACGTCCTCCGGGGTGTGCGGATTGAGCGACACACCTGCCTTCTTGCCCAGTCCCCGGATCTGCTGGAGGACGCGATGTAGGTGTGTGCAGGCCTCGGCATGGACCGTGATGATGTCCGCCCCCGCCTCGGCAAAATCGGCCACGTAACGCTCGGGCTCGACGATCATCAAGTGCACGTCGAGGGGCAGCTTGGTAACTTTCCGGATGGCTTGGACGACGAGGGGTCCGATGGTCATGTTCGGCACGAAGCGGCCGTCCATGACGTCTACGTGGGCCCAGTCGGCCCCCGCGCGTTCGAGCGCGGAGACTTCCTCTCCGAGGCGGGCAAAGTCGGCTGAAAGGATGGAGGGAGCGATCAACACCGGGGTCACAACCGCGAGTCTGAGCCAGCCGGGGTTCCTGTCAACGCCGGCTTGCAGGGGCGTCGCCCGTGGGGCGGCCGAGGTGCGCCGGAGAGGGTCTCGGGTTTGCACGCATTTTGCGTCCCCAGGGACGGGCTGCTATTCACGTTCGGTGGGCTGGGACGCAAGGGTTGACGTGCAGTGCGCACGCCAACGACAATCGAGGGCGCGACTAGGTGATGCTCGCGGGCGGACCCCGCTTCGACCCACCGTCGCGCGAGTGCATGGCTGAGCAACGCTACCGCGTCATCGATCGTCTCGAAGCTGGAGGCATGGCTGAGGTCTTCCGAGGGGAAGCACTCAGTGTGCAGGGCTTCAAGAAACAAGTTGCGATCAAGCGCGTTCTGCCGAATCTGGCGCAGAACAAGAGCTTCATCCGCATGTTCCTGGACGAGGCGCGTCTCGGCGCCCGCCTGAACCATGCAAACATCGTCACGGTCTTCGACATCGGCGCCGCCGACAACACCTACTTCATCGTGATGGAGTTCGTGGACGGGGCGAACCTCAAGACCGTCCTCGAGACGCTCAAGAAGCAGGGCCGGCGCCCGGGCGTCAAAGAGATGCTCTACATCGGCATGGAGGTCTGCCGCGGCCTGGCCTACGCCCACGACATCCGAGACGATGCCGGCACACTGCTGAATATCGTCCACCGCGACATTTCTCCGCCCAATATCCTCATCACCAAGGGTGGCGAGGTGAAGGTCACAGACTTCGGTCTGGCCAAGGCCACCACCCAGCTCGAAAAAACCGACCCGGGCGTGGTGAAGGGCAAGTTCAGCTATCTCTCGCCCGAGGCCGCCATGGGTCTCGAGGTGGACGCCCGCGCCGACCTGTTCGCGGTGGGCATCGTGATCTGGGAGGCGCTCGCCGGACGGCGCCTGTTCTTGGGCGAGTCCGACTACGAGACCGTCAAGAAGGTCCAGAAGAGCGACATCCCGAGCCTGGGTGCGATCAACCCGGAGGTCGACGCTGACCTCGAAGCCCTGCTCGGAAAGATCATGGCCAAGGACCGCGAACAGCGGTTCCAGACGGCCCACGACGTGCAGGACGCCATCGCGGACTACCTGTTCGCCCGGCGCATGAAGGTGACCTCCTCCGACGTGGGTCGCATGATGCAGGCCGTGGTCGCGCTACGGGCGCAGGAGAAGCAGCGCGAGCGCGAGCGCAAGGCCGACCACAGCATCATCGACCAGCTCATCCAGGACGAGCTGCTGGCCTTCACCTCGCTCGACGAGATGAACGACCCGCTGAACCCGGCCTCGGGCTCGGCCAAGGCCAACCAAATCAGCAAGACGCCCAAGGCGGGCGCCAAGCCGCTGGACGCCACGTCCTTCAACGCCCAGCTCGAGAACCCGGCCAACTGGTTCTCGGAGGACGACATCGACCAGGCGACCTCGTTCTTCGATCGCAGCGCCATCCCGGGCTCTCGCGCGAGCGACCCGCGGGAGCTGGCCGCATTGCTCGAAGAAGAAGACGAAAAGGGCGAGGACCGCAAGACGGGTGCCGAGGCCCTGGGCGACATGCTGGACAACGAGGTCGAGGCCAACAAGACCCAGCCTCCGTCGCCCGCGGCAGCACCGGCTGCCAGGGCTTCCAAGCCTCCGCCCGCGAACCAGCCCGCCCTGAGCGTCGCCAAAGAGAGCGGGGGCGGCTCCATGAAGTATGTGGTGCTGGCCCTGGTGATCCTGCTGGGGGCCGGTGCGGCTGCCTGGTTCGGCAATCTGATTCCACACTGAGATCGCCTGCCGACGGGGAGCGGACCTTCCTTGGAAGGAGCTGCCCTCGCCCCAAGCGCGGCCCGAGTTGGCCAAGCGGCCTATGAGCGCGGACACAGCACCGCGCTCGGCCGTAGTGTTTTGCTCGTCAGGCTCGTAAGCCGTTCAAGCTACAGTCCGCCTCGCGCTGAAGCCGGGGGTCATCCACCGCGGTGCGCGCGTACAACTGGCGCCCTCCTCATCTGGAGGCGCCTTGCCGCGGGGCTGAGCACCTATGAACGTCCGCTACCTCTTGCTTTGTGCGTCCCTCAGCCTCCTGGCCGCATGTTCGGGCACCCAGGACGACGAGGTCACCGAGATCCCCTGCGACGACGGCCACGGCTGTCCAAATGGCTATTCCTGCGAGGAAAACCTGTGCGTCGCCAGCGATGCCAGCATCTCCAACGATCAGGTCCAGGCCACGGGTGAGGCGGCCGGCGCGCCGGCGGTGGTCGAGGTGGAGACCGGTGGCTGCAAGGGACCTTCCTGCGAGATCGCGGCCGGCAGCGACGTGACGTTCCGCGCGCCTGAGCTCGAGGGCTACCGCTTCACAGGCTGGAGCGGCGACGAGCGCTGCATGGGGACCGACTTCGTCCTGATGCTGGAGAACGTGGCCGCCAACATCCATTGTGTGGCGAATTACGTAAAACGAGTGAACATCGCGGGCGACACCACTTTACCAGGGGCGGCCATCACGGCGGCCTCCCAGGCGGGGTTCGCGGCCTGCGCGGTCCAGAGCTGCGAGGTGGACCAGGGCAGTAGCGTGGTGATCACGGCGGGTGACGTGTCGGGGCATCGCTTCGCGGGCTTCAGCGGGACCGGCTGCGACAACGTGATGGGCAACATGGTGAGCGTGGTCGCGGGCGACAGCGACGTCACCTGCACCGCCAACTACGTGCTGATCTACAGCGTGTTCGGCAACGTCCAGGGGGCGCCAGGCGCGGTCGTGGCGAGCTCGGACACGCCGGCTTCGGCCTGCTCGGACAACGGCTGTCAGGTCGACGAGGGCGGCAGCGTGACGCTCAGCGCGCCCATAATGGATGGCTATCGCTTCACTGGCTGGAGCGGCAACGCCGACGCCTGCACGGGCAGCGAGCCCAGCGTGACCGTGGCCAACGTGTCAGCGCCCATCCTGTGCACGGCCTCGTTCGTTGCGCGCTACGGCGTGGTGTCCGGGACCACCGGTCTGGCCACGGCGCTGGTGCTCGATGCGAGCTCGGAGGATGCGTTCGCGGACTGCGCCGAAGGCAGCTGTGACGTGGATCAGGGCAGCAGCGTCACCGTGGTGGCGCCGGTGGTGGCGGGCTACAAGTTCCTCGGCTTCGAGGGAGACGGCTGCGATGATCCGGCCGACCTCTCTGGCACCACGCTGACCCTCACGAACGTCGGCAGTGACCTCGATTGCCTCGCCGCCTATGAGGCGCTGCCCCCGGGCAAGGTGAACGTCGTCGGCAATATGAAGGTGGGCGTGCCGGGCGCGGTCACGGCGAGCTCCCCCAACGCCAGCTGCAGCAATGGGATCTGCGTGGTGGATGAGGGCAGCAGCGTGACGCTGGTGGCGCCGAACCTGGCGCCCGCGTGGCGCTTCACGGGCTGGAGCGGCCCCGGCTGCAGCGGAGCCAACCTCACGCTGGCCCTGAGCAACGTGCTCACGGATACGACGTGCACGGCGAACTACACGCAGCGCTTCGACGTGACGGCCGCAGTGGCGGCGAACGGCGGAGGCAGCGTGGGCATCACGTCGGCGGCGCCGAGCACTTGCGCGGGCACGAGCTGCAAGGTCGACAACGGCGGCACGGCGACCCTGACCGCAGCCCCGAGCGCGAACTTCCGCTTCGACAAGTGGGATGGCGGAGTGGGCTGCAACAGCACGAACGCCACCCTGAACCTCCCTCCCATCAGTGGCAACACCACCTGCACTGCGCACTTCGTCGCGCGCGTCACCGTGAGCTTCAACGCGGTCGCCAATGGCAGCGTGGCGGCCTCGAACACGCCAGCCAACGCCGTGTGCACCACTGGCAGCTGCGTGATCGATCAGGGCGACGGCCTGCGACTCACGGCCACGCCCGCCGCCAACTACGTGTTCAAGAGCTGGAGCTGCTCCGCCAGCACCACCAGCCCGCTCGACCTCGGGCCGGTCAACACCAGCGTCACCTGCAGCGCCACCTTCGCGCTCATCCAGTACAGCGTCAGCTACTCCGCAAGCAACGGCGGCACGCTCACACCGCCCGGCGGCTGCCCCGCAAGCCCCGGCTCGTGCAACCAGAACATCAACTCGCAGCCCCAGCTCACCGCCGGTGCCGACACCGCCACGGCGCGCTTCACGGGTTGGTCGGGTTGCAGCGGCACGGTCAACAACCGCACCATCACGCTCGACGCCCTCAAGGGCAACGTCAGCTGCACGGCCAACTTCATCAAGCGCTGGACGGTCACCGCCAGCGCAGGCACCGGCGGAAGCGCAGCCCTCACGGCCCCCTGCGCCGGCGCTTCGTGCACCATCGACGACAACGGCTCGGCCACCTGGCTCGCCACACCCACCGGCAGCTATCGCTTCGATCACTGGGACGGCGACGCGGGCTGCACCGGAACCAATCCCACGCTCAGCCTCAGCAACCTCACCGCGGCCACTACCTGCAAGGCCAACTTCACCGCGCGCGTCACCGTGAGCTTCAACGCAGTCGCCAATGGCAGCGTGGCGGCCTCGAACACGCCAGCCAACGCCGTGTGCACCACCGGCAGCTGCGTGATCGATCAGGGCGACGGCCTGCGACTCACGGCCACGCCCGCCGCCAACTACGTGTTCAAGAGCTGGAGCTGCTCCGCCAGCACTACCAGCCCGCTCGACCTCGGGCCGGTCAACACCAGCGTCACCTGCAGCGCCACCTTCGCGCTCATCCAGTACAGCGTCAGCTACTCCGCAAGCAACGGCGGCACGCTCACACCGCCCGGCGGCTGCCCCGCAAGCCCCGGCTCGTGCAACCAGAACATCAACTCGCAGCCCCAGCTCACCGCCGGTCCCGACACCGCCACGGCGCGCTTCACGGGTTGGTCGGGTTGCAGCGGCACGGTCAACAACCGCACCATCACGCTCGACGCCCTCAAGGGCAACGTCAGCTGCACAGCCAACTTCATCAAGCGCTGGACGGTCACCGCCAGCGCAGGCACCGGCGGAAGCGCAGCCCTCACGGCCCCCTGCGCCGGCGCTTCGTGCACCATCGACGACAACGGCTCGGCCACCTGGCTCGCCACACCCACCGGCAGCTATCGCTTCGATCACTGGGACGGCGACGCGGGCTGCACCGGAACCAATCCCACGCTCAGCCTCGGCAACCTCACCGCGGCCACTACCTGCAAGGCCAACTTCACCGCGCGCGTCACCGTGAGCTTCAACGCGGTCGCCAATGGCAGCGTGGCGGCCTCGAACACGCCAGCCAACGCCGTGTGCACCACCGGCAGCTGCGTGATCGATCAGGGCGACGGCCTGCGACTCACGGCCACGCCCGCCGCCAACTACGTGTTCAAGAGCTGGAGCTGCTCCGCCAGCACCACCAGCCCGCTCGACCTCGGGCCGGTCAACACCAGCGTCACCTGCAGCGCCACCTTCGCGCTCATCCAGTACACGGTGGACTACTCGGCCACCGGCGGTGGCAGTGTCACCATGACTCCCGTGGTGGGCGCGTGCGGCGCCAATCCGGCCGCGGGCGCCTGCAAGCGCGACTACGGCAGCCAGCCTGTGCTCACCGCCAGCAACGCCGACGCCAGCTATCGCTTCAACGGCTGGACCGCCGGGGCAGGCGGCACGTGCAGCGGCACCACCGGCGGCACCGGCGGACAGACGATGACGCTGAACGCGCTCAGCGGAGACGTGAACTGCGTCGCGAACTACACGAAGCAGTGGACCATCGCCGCCAGCGTGCAAGCTGGTGCGCCCGCAGGCGCCAACGTCGCTGCAGCCTCGGCGGGCAACTCGGCTCCCAAGGCCGTGTGCACGGCGGCCGCTGGCGCCTCCGCCAACTGCAAGGTCGATGGCGGACTGAGCGTGGCGCTGACTGCGAGCTCGGTGGCCAACTACGACATCTCCTCCTGGACCGGCGACGCGGGCTGCACGGGTGGCACCCTGAACGCGAACAAGACCAGCCTCTCCTTCACCAACGTGGGCGCGGACCTCAACTGCCAGCCCGTATACACCGCGCGCATCACGATCACGCTGGCGAAGAAGCCGGCCACGGTCACCGACGAGGTGACCATCAGCGCGCCAGGCTGCGCCTCCAACAACACGAGCTGCACGGTGCCCCCGGGCACATCGGTCACCATCACGGCAGTGGAGAAGCTATATGGCTTCGTCAGCTGGACGGGCACCGAGTGCGCCTCCAAGAGCGCGACCAACCCCTTCACGGCCACGGTCACCCAGACCTGCACCGCGAACTTCCACGGCCTGTGGGCGGTGCGCCACGACATCTACACGGACGACTACTACGACGCGGTGTTCGCCCTCGACGCGAAGACGCTGCACAACGTGGGCTCGCTCGCCAACGCCGACCAGGCCTTCGCCCGTGATGCCGAGATGGACGCCGAGACGGGAGCACTCCTGCGCATCGACCTCAAGAGCAACCAGCCCGCCGAACTCCGCAACGGCGGTCTGGCCGAGTTCGTGTGGCTCGACGGCGTGGCCAATGGCTCCGACTACATCCTGCTCGGACAGTACGCCTCGGGCGGCAACAACATGGCGCTCGATCGCAGCTTCCTCGCGAACGTCGGCGCCAAGCCCTGGCAGGTCTATCTGCCTGCGAACACCCCCTATCTCTTCGACCATCTGCGGGCCCTCAGCAGCGGCTCGGTATTGGCGAGCGGGTACCGCTCGTTCGACGCGAACAAGGAAGGTCCGGGCGACACGGCCAGCGTGCTCAGCGTCTCCGCCGGTGGAATCCCCGATTTCCACATCGAAGTCTGCTTCCCGGAGACCGACACCAGCAACTGCACGAAGCAGGTGCTCGCCAACTGCTACAGCACCCCGACGCGCGCCGTGGGCATCGTGCCCTCGAAGGCAGGCCTGGTGCTGGTAGCTCACGTCCAGCCCAACGCGGGTGCGGACTTCCTCTGGCTGATCCCGCTGACCACCAAGGGCGACCTGGATACGAACATCACGCCGCGCGCCTACAGTCTCCCCGGCACCATCAATCAGTTCACGGACGTCGCCGCCACGCCGAAGGTCACCGGCGCTGGCTTCGTGGTGGTTGGCAATCTGCCCAGGGTCAAGGGCGGGGACATCCTCGTGTACAAGTTCGATGAGGATCTCAGCCTACGCTACGCGAACTACTACGACGACGGCCAGAGCGGCACCCAAGAGGCCACGGGAGTCACGGCGTCCTCGGACGGAACCAGCATCGTGATCGCGGGCAGCATCGATCGGCAGACTCCCGTCAACATCGACGGCCTGTTCTTCAAGCTTCGCAGCGATGGCTCCGCGGTGGGCGCCATTGCGCTCGGCATGAATGTCGACGCCGCGACGGGCGGCAGCAGCAACGAGGCGCTCAACGACATCCAGGTCGCCTCCGGCGGCGGCTACTTCCTCACGGGCTCCCAGGATCCGGGCCAAGGCCGCGACGGTTGGGCGCTGCGCGTGCGCGAAAACGGAACTCTCACCTTCAACGCAGCCGAGGGCGCGGGCGGCCATACCGATAGCGTCACGCTCACGCCCACCGCCTTCGCGAGCGCAGACATGGGCAAGAAGTGCGTGTTCTGGCGCAGCATCGTGGACGACCCGGTCGCCGTCACGTTCTCGTCGACCCTGATGCCGCCGACGATCGCCAAGCAAGCTCCCTGACGACACCGCGCAGCAGCGGCGGTCGTACGGGTGTCGAGCCGGGTCGTGCGTGGGCTCAGGCGCTCAACATGGCCTGGATGCGGCCCTTCTCGAGCGCCGCATCGCCGAAGTCGTCGAGCGGTCCGCCCGCGGCGTTCTTGAGCCCCACGGCTGCGCCGATGGTGTTCAGGAACTTGTTGTGGGTCAGGAACTTGTTCTTGCTGACGTCCGCGGCATCCACGTAGGCGCCGTTCTTGAGCTGCCCGCCACAGCTGCCCGCGCACACGTAGGGCATGTTGCTGGTGGAGTGCGGCGGACCGTTCGAGAGATCGTTGAGCCACACGGCCACGCCGTCGTCGAGCAGGTTGCCCGAGGGCGTGGTGTGACTGGCGAGCGCGTCGAGCAAATCCCGGAAGATGCCGGCAAAGAGCTTGTCGATCATGTGGTGCTTCACGTCGGCGTTCGCGATGGGTGTGCCGTCGGAGCCGTCGGAGTTGATGCGGTGGGAGATGTGGTGGAAGCGCTCGAGCTTGGTCCCGTCCACGGTGTACTGGGTCTGGTCGTTGCCGTTGCCGATCTGCAGGGTGGCTGCCGGCGTCTTCCCGCACAACACAGCCAGGGCGATCACCTGAGCCTGGAACTTGGCCGCCGTGAGCACGTCGGTGTCGCTCTCGGCCTGCTTGGTGGTGAACGCGGAAATGGGGCTCAGCAGCTCCGGCGCCAGGGAGCACTGCATGCCCACCTCGAGATCACGGATCGCCTGGCTGTGTGCCTCGAGCCGGTGACGGTCGTCGCTGGAGAGCCGCTGATTGCCGAGTAAGGTGGTCATCTCGGCGCGGACCAGGTCGTTCACGCTCTTGCGGCGCGTGGCGGTGCGCGCCTGCTCGGCCGCGTTCTGATCGGGCAGGCCGAACAGGGCCTTGTAGGCGTTGTAGGGGTTGCTCTCGGCCACGCGGCGGTCGCCGGCGGCACGATAGGAGAGCACGTCGTCCAAATAGCTGCTGCGCGGGCCGGCCCGCAGCGTGAGCGGCTCCACGCCAGCGCCGCCGAGCTCGCGCGCGAGACGGTTGTCGATGGACTCGCCCATCGCGAGCGCCTTCTCGACGTTCTTGCCGTCCGTACGCGACGCCGTGAGGCACAACAGACCACCCTGTGAATGGCCACAGCCTGCGTCCGCGAGCTGCTTCATCTCCACGCCCCGCACGAGCAGGAGCCGCGACGCGTAGGCGCTCAGCACGTTCACGGCTTGGTCACCGTCGGCCTGCATACCCGCGGTGGTGAGCGCACCGAGCTTGGTGGGCCAGAAGCGATCGGGTTCGGTATCGAGCCCCTGCTGACAGCCATTGCCCTGGCGCACGAACACCGCGAAGCGATGCACCATGTCCTCGGGCTTGGCGCGCTTGGGCAGGAAGGTCTCGAGCAGCGGCAGGCTCACGGCCGCGCCGGCCGCGCCGCGCAGCAACAGACGCCGGCCAAAGCGGAAAACTCCGCGGGGATGTTCCTTAGACATGGAGCACCTTGAGGGTTTGGGTTCGCGGGAAGGACACGCGCTCGGCCGTCACTCGACCACCCGTGTGCGGAAAGTATCGAGCTTCACCAGGGCGATCAGGAGGTCCTGCGCCGAATCCTGGTCCAACGAGACGCCCCGCAGCAGCTCCCACGCACCGCGCTCCACACCGGTGGGCTCGCGGTTGAGCATGTACTGCATCCAGTTGCGCGCGTAGCACTCGTGCACGCGCGACTCCGAGGCGAGCTTGTTCAGCATGTCCACCGGCCCATCGAACTTGAGCGTGGTGGAGGGATTCTTGCCCTTGGCCTCCGAGGTGTAGCCGCTGCGGATCGACAAGCTGCCCGTCGTGTCCACGGGCTTGCCCTGGTCCGTGTCGCGCACGCGGCCCAGTGTGTCGAAGCCCTCGAACGCAAAGCCCGGCGGGTTGATCAGCGTGGTATGGCAGGTGGTGCCGCAGGCGGTCGCCTTCTCGTACACCTGACGCGTGGTGAGTCCCGGCTCGGCGTCGGGTAGGGAAAACATCATGGGAGGTGGATCGGGCTCGTCGCACAGCACCTTGCGCAGCACGGTAAGCCCGCGGTGCACCGGGTCCGTCAAGCTGCGCGTGGCGTTCTGCGAGAGGAAGCCCACCTGTGTGAGGAAGCCCGCGCGCACCGCTGCATCGAGCTCCTTGCGCACCAGGGCTTGGCCCGACACGCCGCTCACGCCGTAGAGCGGCGCAGTGGTCTCGTTGACGAACGCCACCGGCTCCGTGAGGAGCTGCCCGATGCCGCCCTTCTCGTTGATCACGACGTCCTCGAAGAACATCCGCGCTTCGTCGCGCAGCACCGGCGCCAGCGCCGCCGCATTGAAGTTCAGGCTCGGGTCCTTGTCCTGGGTGCCGTAGCGATCCACCAGGTAGGTCTGCTCGTGGAAGCTCAACAGAGCCTCCTTGGCGCGCGGATCCGCGAGCAGCTGCTGGGCCCACTTGGCCACGCCGTCGGCGCTGTCGAGCTCCCCCTTGCGCGCGGCTTCGAGCAGGGCGGTCGATGGGGTAGTGTCGAGGAAGCCATAGGAAAGCCGGGTGGCGATCTCGTAGCCGGAGAGCGGCGCCTTGCGGTCCGGGAAGTTCCCGCTCAAGCCGGCAGCCTCCACGCGATAGAGGAAATGGGGCGACTGCAGGATCGCCTCGATGACCACGCGCGCGCCCGCCTTGTAGGCGTCGCCGCCCACGAGATCGGGGCCCTTGTCGAACAGCCCGCCATAGGTGGTTTGCTCGGCATCGGTCAAGGGCCTGCGAAACGCGCGCAGGCCCAGGCTCGTGATCAGCGCCTTCTTGCGCGCAGGCAGGTCGCTCGCGGTGCCCGCGGGCAGGAGCTTGGCCAGCTGTTGGTCGTTGGCCGTGACGGCCGCGGCCACGCTCTCGGCGGCGGTTTGGTAACGCGTCCAGGCATCCCCCGCCAAGGTGAGCTCGGCAGCCGCCTGATTGCGATAGCCCTGATCGCCGGGCTCCTGCGTGAACCCTTGCGAGTAGCTGGTGTCACCCGCGAAGGAGAAGATGTCGCGGACGCTGTTCTCCCACTGCGCATTGGAGAGCTTGGCAAAGCGCGTGGACCAGCCCACACCGTTGGGCGTCGAGGGATCGCCAGCGCCAGCGGGGTCGTTGGGGTCCTGATCGTCGTCACCGATCACGGAGCCATGGCCGTCACCGGGCGCGCATGTCGGGCATTCCGAACTGCCTGCGGGCGCGTCGAGACTGCCCACGCAGCCCGTGGTCACCGCACTCAAGGCAGAGATCAATACGCCGATGCGCGCTCCCGTGTGCGCCATCCAAAACCTCCTGCGCGTTGTCCGAGCGGGCTACGTGCGCATAGGAGGAGGGTCGGGTCAACCTCGAGAACCGTGGGTTGAACGAACCTACAATGGACCGAAAGGAGCGAGTTTTTACCGCTATTTCTCGATTCTTTTCACTCTCAGGGCAAAGTTTTTCTCTGAGCGTTCATCAGGCGTTCAAATGTATCAGTCATGCCGCGCGAACAAAATCGACGCATTGGTGCCGCCGAAGCCGAAGGAGTTCGAGAGAACGTAGTTCAGCGTACGTTGGCGTGCCTCGTGTGGAACCAGGTCGAAACCAGCGGCCTCGGGCTCAGGATGCTCGAGATTGATGGTGGGAGGCACCACGCGCTCGGCAAGCGCGAGCGCACAGATCACGGCCTCGAGGCCGCCCGCGGCGCCGAGTAAATGTCCGGTCATGCTCTTGGTGCTCGAGACCCATAGTCCGCGCTGGATGTGGTCCCCGAACACGCGACGTAAAGCGGCCAGCTCCAACATATCGCCCGCTGGCGTGGAGGTCCCGTGGGCGTTCACGTAGTCGACCTGCTCCGGATTGAGGCGCGCGTCGCGCAAGGCCGCTCGGATGGCCCGCTGGGCCCCCTCCCCCTCCGGCGCGGGCGTGGTGAGGTGATAGGCGTCGGAGCTCGCCCCGTAGCCCACCACTTCGGCGTAGATCTTGGCCTCTCGCGCGAGCGCCTGGTCGCGATCCTCGAGGAGCAACAGGCCCGCCCCTTCTGCAATCACGAAGCCATCGCGATCCACGTCCCAAGGGCGGCTCGCGCGGGTGGGCTCCGCATTGCGGCGACTCAAGGCGCGCATGGCCGCGAAGCCACCCACACCGAGCGGGGTGATCACGGCCTCGGCGCCGCCGGCCAGGCACGCCGTGAGCTCGCCCCGCGCGATGGCTCGAAACGCTTCGCCCACCGCATGCGCCCCCGAGGCACAGGCGCTGGTGGTCGCATAGCTCTCGCCCTTGAGTCCGTGCTTGATGGAGACCTGGCCCGCTGCCAGGTTCGAGATGGTGGCCGGGATGAAGTAGGGGCTGATCTTGCTCGGTCCCTTCTCGACCAACACCCGCGCGGTGTTCTCGATAGTCTGCAGGCCTCCCATGCCCACGCCGATCAACGTTCCCAGGTTCTCCTTGAGCGGGTGCTCCCCCACGATGCGCGCGCTGGCCAGTGCTTCATCGGCCGCTCCCATCGCGAGGTGGATGAACCGGTCCATCGTCCGCACCTCCTTGCGCGGTACGTGACGCTCGACCTCGAAGCCCCAACACTCGCCCGCGAACTGCACGGCGTGTTGCGAGCTGTCGAACAACGTGATCCGACCGATGCCGCTGCGAGCCGCCTTGAGAGAGGCCCAGGTAGTGGGCACGTCGAGCCCGCAGGGACTCACCGCGCCCAACCCGGTGACGACCACACGCTTCACGCTACGGCCTTCAATGCCTTGATGTAAGCGACCACGTCTCCCACGGTACGGATGCGCTCGGCCTCCTGCTCAGGGATGTCGATCTTGAAATGGTCCTCGATGGCCAGCACCAACTCCACGATCGCCAGCGAGTCTGCACCCAGGTCATCCACGAACGCCGAATGCTCCTGTACCTCGCCGAGCTCGACGCCCAACTGACGCGACACGATCTGCATAATGTCTTGTGCGATCTCCATGTGCCCCTCCCTTTTTATGGTCTACCGGTTTGCACCGGAAGCTCGCGCTCACAACCTGAGCAGCGCGGCTCCCCAGTTGAGCCCTGCACCGAGCGCCAGGAAACACAGCAGCTGGCCCCGGCGCACGCGTCCGTCGCGCAGCAGCTCGTCGAGCAAGATGGGAATCGTGGCACTCGACGTGTTGCCGTAGCGAGCGATGTTCGAGGGGATCTTGTCGGGCGGCACGCCGAGCGCCTCACGCACCGCCTGGTTGATGCGATCGTTGGCCTGATGAGCGATGAACCAATCCACGGACTCGAGCGAGACCGCGTGCGCTGCGAGCAGCTCGCGCACCACCTCGGGCAAGCGCTGCACCGCGCTGCGGAACAATTCGCGGCCGTTCATCTGCGGGATGTGCTCGCCTCGCTCCAGCATGTCGGCGCTCATGTATGGTCGGCGCCGAAAGCCGCCGGCCGAGACGCGCAGTGCGTCGTGGGCCCGACCGTCGCTGTGCACGCGCACCCCCAGTAGGCCTGCGCCCACCACGCGCGAGGCGCCGAGCACCAACGCTCCCGCTCCGTCGCCGAACAACACCGACACGCCACGATGTTCGGTGGCCATCGCGTAGGCGCGCTCGTCGGCCTTGCGCGGGGCTTGTCCAGGCTCGGGCTCCTGTTCGAGCAAGCTCCAGTCGCGCCACGGCATGAACCCCGCGTGCGCCTCCGCACCCACCACCAACACGTGCCTGGCGGCCTCGGCGCGCAGCAGCGCGTCCGCGACTTGCAAGCTGTACGGGATGGCGGCGCACTGCTGGCGCAGGTCGAGTGCCGGCACGCCTGGAATCCCGAGCTTGGCTCCCAACAAGGTACCCGACCCCGGCAACACGTAGTCCGGGGTCATGGTGTTGAACAAGATGTAGTCGATGTCCGAGGGTTCGAGCTCGGCGCTCTCGATGGCTGCCCGCGCCGCGGGTAGCGCGAGGTCGCTGGCGCCCACACCGTCGGGCGCGAAGTGCCGCGCCGCGATGCCGCTGCGCTTCAGGATCCACTCGCCGCTGGTTTCCATCACGCGACCGAGCGCGTCGCTCGACACGGGATTTCCCGGCAGAAAGCGGCCGGTGCCGAGGATGGTCGTGCCGGACATGCCCGTGTTTTATTCGCTTCGTCCCGGCTTGCCCGTCCCCACGGCGCCAAACGTCGTGCACGGCGCGCCAGTCGCCAGCGGCGTCTTTTTCGGAGCCTGTGAGCTCAGCCGCCCTGGGCCCGGAACTCGGTGGGTGAGCTGCCGGTCCAACGTCGAAAGGCGCGCGCGAAGGAGCTCGCGTCCTCGAAGCCGAGCAAGAAGGCCACCTCGGTGATCGACCAGCGCGGCTCGCGCAGATAGGCGCAGGCCACCTCGCGGCGCGTCTCGTTCAACACCTCCGCGAACGTGGTGCCATGCTTGGCCAGATGCCGCTGCAGGCTGCGTTCGCTGACCCCGAGCGCGCGCGCGACGCGTCCCGGCGAGATCTCTCCGGAGAGGTCGCTGGCGATGGCGCCACGCACGCGGTCCACGAGGTTGCCCTGGGTCACCTCGGCCAACGAGCGACGCACCAGGTCATCGTTGTGACGTGCCAGTTCGGGGTTCGCGCTGGGCAAGGGTCGGTCGAGCGCTGCGGCAGAAAAGGTGATGGCGTTGGATTCGGCGGCGAAGCGCAGCGGACAGCGGAAAAAGCGCTCATAGGGCGCGAGATCGCGCGGCACGGGGCGTCTTTGCTCGACCCAATCCGGGCTAAACGAGCGATCGGTCAGGGTCCGGCAGGTCCGCACGATCAGGGACATGATGGCGTCGATGCCCTCGGGCGCCGAGGCCCCTTGCTCGCTCGGGATGTGAAACACCAGACGGGCGCTGTCTTCGCTGGCGACCAGCTCGAGCGTCGCGCCGTCGCCGATCAGGGCGCTGTAGCGGACCAAACGATGCAGCCCCTCACGCAGCGTGACGCTGGCCATCACGGCATAGCCGAGAGCGTGGAACGTCGTGGGCCGCACGTGGCCCGAGATCCTGAGCCCGCAAGCCGGATCGGAGAAGGCCAGGGCCGCCGCACGCCACAGCACCTGGGTCGCGGCCAACGGGTGACGCGCGTTGGGGTCGCTGAAGTCGCTGGTCCGAAAGCCTGCGTGCTCGAGCACGGGTTCGCTCGGGATGCCTGCGGCCTCGAGTGCGTCGATGATGATTCTGGTCCAGCTCGAGATGACTGAAGGCGCCCGATCCATTCCGACGCCTCATGGTGGCACTAAAACCGGGTACGCGAAACCCGTCAGCGCGCCGCCGCGCTCAGCTCGGGCCGCGGACAGCCAGCGCTGCGCGCGATCTGCGTGAACCAGGCCTGCAGTGCGCGCTCGAGCGCTTGGGTTCGTGCCGGCTCTCGATGGGCCAGGTTGCGTTGCGCGCCGCGGTCGTGGCGCAGATCGTAGAGCTCCGTCACGCCGGTACCGCGATGCAAGATCAGCTGATGGTCGCCCTGGATCACCGACACCTTGCTCGGGTAACCCAGCGACGTCTCCAACTGATCCGCGCGCTGCTCGGCCTCCTCGCGGCCAGGCGGGTCCCCGGTGGCATAGCGCGACAGGGTGCCGAGCGGCGTCGGGAACTCTTCGCTCACCACGGCGCGGTCCGGGCGAGGCTCCTGCGAGAGAAGTGAGATCCCGTCCAGCGGCAGCTGGGCAGGCTGCGCGAGGAACTCGAACGCGGTCGCGGCGAGGTCCGTGAGCTGCACTGGGCCCTCGAGCACGCGCGGCCCCTGCCCCGGTACATGCACGCCGAAAGGCACCTCGATCAACCACGGATACAGCTGAAAATGATGAAAATCCTGGCCGTGCTCACCGAAGGCTTCCCCGTGATCCGCGATCACGAAGATCAAGCTGTCGTCGTACCAGCCGCCCTGGCGCAGCTCGGAGAGCAACGTACCGAGCTCGCGATCCACGTAGGCCAGCTCCGAGCGGTAGCGCTGACGTGGGGCCGAACCGAGTCCGAACTCGCGATGTTCCAGGTAGGGCTCATGGGGCTCCAGATAGTGCACCCACAGCACATGATCCTGATCGCGCGCGCGCAGCTCCCGTAGCTTGGCGATGGCGAGCCGCGTCTGCGCCGCCGCGTCCGCGCCCGAGATGCGCTGGGCGCCTTGCACCACATAGTGCTCCACCGGCTCGCGCTTGAAGTAGGTGCCCGCGGGCAGCACCGCCACACGCGCGTGGGAGCGCTGGAACGCCGAACCGAGGATGGAGGGTGGCGCCGGCGACTGCATCATCAGTCGACTCGGGAGAAGTCCGGTGAACGTGGCACTCACGGACATCAACGTCGCAGGGTAGGCGCTGTAGGCGTGCTGACTGGTCCACGCTTCACGCAAGAATCGCGAGAGCTCGGGCATCAACGGGCGCCCCTGGTGCACCAAGGCGGCATCGTCGGTGCGCAGGCTGTCGATGGAGATCACGATCACGTTCTTGCGCTGCTGCTGCGTGAGCCCAAGCGCGCGCGGGGGCGGAGAGGCGACCGCACACTGGAGGGGGCCGCCTTCACGCAGCGTCGCCAGCAAACTCGGAGCATCGCTGCGGAGGTTCAGGTGCATGTCGAGGTGGCTCAAGGTCGAAGACGCACGATGGAGCTCGGCTCGACCCCGCTCCGCGTAATCCGGCAACCAAAGCCCCAGCAGTCCCACGCCCACGAGCGACGCGCTCAGCGCGCCCCCGACCCTGCGCACGATCTTCGTATGCGACGCGAGCACACTGCCCGTGAACACCACCAAGATCACGGCCGCTGCCCCGTAACAAAAGGGGACCAGGCCCGCCTGGCTGAAGCCGATGGTCGCGTCGACCAGGAACAGGACCCAGAGGACGCCCAGCGCCCTCACGTGTTGCACGCGCGAGAGCAGTGCGGCGCGCTGGTAGCGCCAACAGAAGATCACGAGCCCAGCCAGCGAGGCGCCACTCACCAGCAGCGTAACCGGAGGTGCCACCCCGCGACGCGTCAGCGCATCGGCGTGAGATAGGTAAAGCGAAGCAGGCCATGCCTTGATGGCGGCGAACGCGAGCAGTCCGCTGCCCACCAGGCGCGCGCCGCGCTGGCGCGTGCGCGCGTCCAACCAGGCGAGCAGGCACAGGAACACCGCGACGAAGCAGCCCATGCGCAGGGCTTGATCGGCCAAGTACATGAGCTCGGCCACGCCCAACCCGCGCCGCAGGGCCAGCGTCCCGCGGGCCACGAGCAGGGCGAACGACAACGGGAGCGCCCACAGCGCCCGCTCGACCTTACTGTGCACCGCCGAAACCACGAGCGCCGCAGCATGGCGCAAAGCCCGGGTGCCTGCACCTTACACGCGAGCCTCGCACGAACATGCTCCGAGAGCGGGCTTCACCGGGCGCCGCGAACGTACTGACTATTTGGTGGCGGCGAGCTTGCGCACATAGGCGGCCAGGGGCGCGAAATCGGCCTCCGGGATGATGCCCTCCCACTTGGGCATGCGTGTGCCCGGCTTGATGGAAGGGGCGTTCTTGATCCATGCGATCAGAGACGCATCGTCGGGATAATGCTTCGAAGCCTGCCGCAGATCGGCGTTGCCCACGCCGTCGTCTCCATGGCAGCCGTAGCAGGCATGCTTGTAATACAGCTGCTTTCCAGGCTCCGACGCATCGACCATGGGCACGGGCGGTTGTGCGCGCACGACCGGGTTGTGCTGCTTGGGGAGCGTCTTCAAGTAGGCGTACATCGCCCCAAGCTCGCCCTCCTCGAATCTCGGGCATCGCTCCCATCGGAAACAGCACTGCCTTGCCCTTGGGGGTGACGCCCTCGCGCACGGCCCGCACGAAATCGGCTTCCGACCAGCTGCCGATGCCCGTCTCGTCGAAGGTCAGGTTGGCGGAGGGCACCACACGTCCGGCGAGATCGAGCGTGGGATTTCCCCCGCCCATGAAGCCCGGCGTCTTCTCGGGCTCCATCGGGTTGATGGTCTTGAAGTCGGCGGAGTGGCAGGTCCAGCACTCGAAGTTCACCACCAAGTAGCGGCCGAGCGCGACCTTGTCGGCCGGATTCGGCAGCGGGATCTTGCGTTCCGGATAGGGCAACGGCTTCCAGGCCACATTGGCGAGTAGCTTCGTGAGCAGGCTCGGCGCAGTCTGCCCGGGCGGATCAACCGCGGCGGCTTCCACCAGCGGACTGTCGGAGCGCAGGAACGCGATGATGGCGTAGAGATCCTCGTCGGCCAGGTGCGGGAGCTTGGCCATGTAAGGAGGGATGTAGCGGCCGTCGCGGGCGATGCCGGTGCGCAAGAGGTACGCGAGCTCGCCGTCGGTCCAGCTGCCGATGCCTTTCTCCGCGTGCTTGGTGATGTTGCGCGAATAGATGGGCCCGAACTGCTCGGGTGCCTCCTGCATGCGCTTGCCCGTGAGCTGCTTGGTGCTCGGATTCATGTGGCACTCGGCACACAGGATCTTGGCGAAGCGCTCGCCGCGCGCGACACGCTC
Organism: Myxococcales bacterium; assembly: GCA_047601445.1. Classification (GTDB taxonomy): domain Bacteria; phylum Myxococcota_A; class Polyangia; order Polyangiales; family DASUME01; genus DASUME01. The sequence goes on from JASGJH010000001.1 coordinate 5,067,399, forward strand.
GGGTGTGACCTCCACCTTCAGGTCGATCCGCTTGGCCTCGTAATGAGGAATTCCCCGGCTGGCCACGACAACAAGGCCTGCTGCGAGTAATAGAACGAGGGCGCCGAGCCCCCACCCGACGAACCGAAGCGCGCGTTTCATGGCCGCTAGTAACGTCAGAACTCGTGCAGGTTCGCAAGAAAAACCCATTACTATTGAGCAGACATATGCGCGCCCGCTACCTTTTCGAGACGCCGGAACACGAGGCCCTGCGCGAGCAGGTCCGCAAGTTCGCCAAAGCTCAAATCGCGCCGCACGCGCAGCGCTGGGAAGAGGCGGAAGAGTTTCCTCGCGAGCTCTATGCACAGGCCGCGCACGCGGGCCTGACGGGCATCGGATACCCGGAAGCCTACGGGGGCAGCGGAGGTGACTTCTCACACATGATGGTGGCCTCGGAAGAGCTGATCCTGGCAGGTCAGTCAGTGGGAACAGCGGTCGGACTCGGCAGTCATGCCATCGCGCTGCCTCCCATCTTGAAGCTCGGTTCCGAGGCGCAAAAGCAGCGTTTCGTGCGACCCGTGATGGAGGGCAAGGCGATCGCGGCGCTGGGCATCACCGAGCCGGGTGCCGGCAGCGATGTCGCGTCGCTCACCACGCGCGCCCAACGAGACGGGGACGACTACGTGGTGAATGGCGCCAAGATGTTCATCACGTCGGGCATGCGCGCCGACTTCGTGACCACCGCCGTGCGCACGGGCGGCCCCAAGCACGCTGGCGTGAGCATGCTGGTCATCGAGCGTGGCAGCGAAGGCTTCGAGTCCTCGAAGAAGCTGCTCAAGACCGGCTGGCGTGCCAGCGACACCGCAGAGCTCTCCTTTCAAGACTGCCGCGTCCCGGCCACCAACCTGGTCGGCCCGGAGAACATGGGCTTCATGGCGATCATGCTCAATTTCATGGGCGAACGCGTGATGCTGGCGGCTCAGTGCGTGGCCATCGCGCAGCTCTGTTACGACACCTCGGTGAGCTATGCCCGCGAACGCAGGGCCTTCGACAAGTCGCTCTCGGGCTTTCAGGTAATCCGACACAAGCTCGCCGACATGGCCACGCGCATCGCGGCTGCCCGCGCGCTCACCGGCGAAACCATCACACGGCTCGTGCGCGGCGAGAACGACGCAGGCCTCGCGGCCATGGCCAAGAACACAGCCAGCGACATGCTCATGTTCGTGGCCTACGAGGCCACGCAGATCCACGGCGGCTACGGGTACATGCGGGAAACCCTGGTGGAGCGGCTGTGGCGCGACGCCCGGCTGTATCCCATCGGCGGCGGCACGCGCGAGATCATGAACGAAGTGATCTCGAAGACCGAAGGCTACTGACGCGCGCAACAAGAGCTGAACGGCTTAGAACGGGCCATCACCACCCGTGAAATGAGACGCCGTGGCCACCGCGTGGGCGTAGGCGACGGCCGTAAACGTGGCCGCGCTCGCGAGCGCACCGGTGATAGAGAACGGGGACGGACGCTCACGCACGCCGTCGCAGTTCAAGTCAAAGTCCGCGTCGCCGACCAGGTCAAGGTCCACGGGCAGGCTTCAGATCACACGCCAACGCAACGGATCGCGAGCGAGGGGCAGGTCTTGACCTTCCGTTCCTAGCTACGCTTGGCCCAGTCCAGCGCCTGCTCGAGCCGATCGTTGCCCCAGAACATCTCGCCCCCGGCGAAGAACATCGGAGCACCGAAGATGCCCAGCTGGCTGGCGCGCTCCGTCTGCTCACGCAGGCGTAGCTTGTTGGCCTCGGACTGGGCCTCGGCGAGCAGCTCGTCTGCGGGCAAATCGAGTCGCTCCAAGATGGCGCGCACCGCGGGCTCGCCGGAGATGTCTTCGTCGCGCGCGAAGGCAGCCAGCATGACTTCGCGGCAAAAAGCGCCCATCCACGGCTGCTCGGCGCCCAGCAGCGCCACGCGCATGGGCAGCACAGTGAGCCGCGGGAACTCGGAAGGCTTCTTCCAGGCGAGGCCATGGAGCTGGCACTGGCGCTCGAGGTCGCGCCACATGTACTCGCCCTTGGCCTTTTGCTCGTTGAATGGGGAGTTCTTGAAGCCCAGCGTCTTGAAGATGGGCCCGAGCAGGAACGGCTTGTAGTGGAGCGTCACCTCGCGCACCGCGGCCAGCGCCTCGATACGCATGACGCTCAGGTAGCTGTAGGTGCTGCCGAACTCGAACCAGAACTCGATCGTGGGTTGGCCAGCTTGCATGCTCAATTTCCCAGGCTGAAGACGTCGATTTCGTAGGTCCGGTTGCGCGGTCCCACCACCGTGACCCGGATCTCGGTGGCCGAGATTCGCCCGAAGGTCATGGTTACTTCCTTGTCGCTCGGAGTGGTGAGGCGATAGCGACCGGCCTGGGGCACCGGATCCTGGGCCCGCGCCTGCACGTGCTCCACATCGAGCTTCCAGGTGTCGCCCTCCTGGATGAACCACTCTCGGGTGCCGTTGATTTCGATGCCGCCCCCGGTGCCACCCGTGAGGCTCGGCGTCTGGTCCAACAGCGTCTGCGTGATCGCGCCGCTCATGTCGAGCGTGCCCGGCTGGTCCGTGCTGGTCGCCGTGATGTGATAGCTGACGTGACGCGTCGCATCCGCGCCGGTCCAGGTCACGTCGGCGCTGCCGTCCACCGTGGTCGTGCCGTTGCTCAGGCCCAACCACTCGTGGTGCACCTGAAGCATCCCGCTCGCCGCCTCCACCGTGTACTGCACCACGCCCGCGTAGGTATGGCCGCGATAGGTGCATGCGTCATCGAGGCCGCCGAAGTCGACGGTAATGGTGGTGCCCAACAGGCTCACGTTGGAGCAGGGAATCTGCGAGACCGCAAAGCTCCGCAGCTGCTCGGCGGCCTGCTCCACCGCCTTGCCGAGCGTGAACTGTGTGGAGATCTCGATCACGTCGTAGCCGAGGGTCTCGGCCGACGTGGCCAGGGTGATGGAATCGACGGCGTCCTGGGCCTCGTCGCGGGTCAACGCGGGATCGAGGCAACTCGACAGGGCAGTCAGGGCGCACAGCACGGGAGCGAAGGCTTTCTTCATGGCGGGCCTCTCTAAGACGACTGCGGTAGCGCAGGGCATTCCAGCATCGCGTGGGCCGCGACACAAGTTCGGGCGCGCAAGAGGAGGACTACGGCGGGCGCACATCGTGAGCGAAGCGAACCTCGCGCTGGGGTGGGTCCCAGCGCGGCTTTGCCGCGATGGGCGGGGAGGGCGCGTGCCCTCCCCGTGTCAAGAACCGAGGTCCTCCCGACAGATGCTCAGTCCGGATCCGGCCGCCACGCACTCGCAGGCGGTGGTGCTGTCCTGACAGGCGCGGGCGCAGCGCTTGAGGTCGCGGGTCGTCTCGTGGAGGCAGAGCGCCCCCTGGCCACACTGCGTGGTGTCCTCGCAGTTGGAGCCGGCTGGTCGGGGGCCGTCCAGAGTGCAGCGCGGAGCGGTCTCTCCACTCGGCAAGACGCGCGGGCGGCAGCTCATGTCGGGCGGACACTCCTTGCCCCCGAACACACATGGACAGCGACCACCGACGCAGCCCTGCCACGCGCGCCGCAGCGCCAGCGAGTGTTGCATGAGGCGCACCTGGTCACGCGTAAACCGGCTGCGACAGGCCGTGTAGTAACTCATCAGGTTGGTGGCATCCGGCTGGTCACCGCCGCGGCACATCGTCTCGCATGCGGCGTCGTAGCTGCACAGCTCGGGCCCCGGGTCGAACGGGGTGTCGCACAGTCCGTCTCCTTCGACGCGACACATGGCGCCACAGGCGACGGCCGCGCTCTGCGCTGAGGCGAGGGCCACGTCCGCCAGCGGTCGCTCGTCGGCATGGGTGTGACATAGCCCCAAGAAATGCCCTATTTCATGGGCCACTGTGGTGGGTGCGCGCGCCTTGGCCACCACCACCATGCCCACCTCGGGACCCGCCCGCTGCTGCATGCCTCCGCAGGTCCCATTGGGCAGCGTCGACAGGCCGAACTTGGGGGTCCCGCCGCCCACCGAGACCTGGTCGGTGAAGAGCAACGGGATATAGAATTCGTCGCGCTGTGGATGCAGGCGCGCGTCCCCCACCAGCGGAGAGATCTCCTTGTCCTGCACGTCCAGCAAGCGCGAGTCCGCGATTCTCGATCACCTGGTCGAGTTCGAAAGTGAGCGTGGTCTCTTCTTCGCTCCCCGCGAACGCCCGGTTCACACGCGCGATCTCGGCGTCCAGATCCTCCCGCGCATAGCTCGACTCGCCCTTCTCGTTGGTGGCCACGAACGCCACGATCGGAACCGGCCCGCAGTCGAGGCCCTCGTCCAGCTTGCCGTCACTGTCCTCATCACGACCATCGCACTCGCCCTCCCCGGCCCCCGTCTCGGCGCAGCCGCACGGTCCACAGCCTGCGAGCGGCGGCGGCTCCACGCGCAGACAGCTCGGCTCGCGCGCTCCTGGCAAGCTCAGACATTGAGCCCGCAAGTCACCGCATTCGACGCGCTCGACGCGCCCTTCCCGGCACGTCACGAGCGTGTCTTTCTCGCAGCGCGCAGCTCCCTTGCAGCGCATCTCCGCCGGAATGAAGGGCACGCACTGGGCGCCCTCCTCGCCGATCGCGCAGCTCATGCCCTTGGCAGCACAGTCCACGCGTTGGGTGCGTCCGGCCTGACACAGCACGACCGTCTGGCCATCGCAGCGCCCCTCGGCGGGTTCCTGACAAGGTGTCTCGGCGGGCGTCTCGCAGCTGCCCTCGCGGCACAAGTGATCACCGCACTCTTCCACGCGCTCCTCGAGTTCGTCGCAGCTCGAAGCGGACCAAACGTCCCCCTGATGACAGCGCATGAGCGCCCCCGGTCGACAGCCGGCGTCGTCCGCCCGAGACGCAGGGCGCGCGGGCGGCGCGGATCCTCGCGTGGGCGCCGCCGCATCCGTCGGCTCCGGAGCAGCCAGCGTCTCGGGCGCAGGCAGTGCGCGATGTCGGCCGCTCGACTTAAAGGCCAGGAAGCCCAGCAAAACCAGGCCGAGCACCAGGGCAATGCCCCACCCCACGCGACGCCGCGCGCCCGGACCCGGGCTCACGCTGACCGACTCCGGCTTGCTCGCGCGTGCCCCGGTGTGCGCGAGCCGCGCTCCGAGTGGGAGCTCGCGGTAGCGCCCTGTAGCCCGCCCCGTCCTGCCCAACTGCTAGCCCGCACTGATCTGGGCATGCCGCGCCGAAGGCCCTCCCGCAATGCGCTTCAACCTCGTCTTCGTGGGGGGCACGCGCCCTCCCGCCCCAGCGCGGTCAAAGGCCCTCTGGGACCCACGAAGTAGGTCACGAACCTAGCTGCGCAAAACCTGCACCGCCCCCCTGCGCCGCCCTTTACATCCCTATCGGTCGGCGTATTCTCCCTCTTGATCATGGAGCCACCCAAGGGGTCGGTGCTGCTCGTTGAGCCCAACCCAGCCGCGTCTGCGCCCCTGGCTCTCTTGCTCGAACAGCAAGGCTATCTCGTCCATACGGCCGACTCCGCCCAGGCCGCCTTGGGAGCAGCGCTCCAAATCGCGCCCGACGTGTTGATGGCCGCGTTGTGCCTGGAAGATCAGGAGCCGGGCCTGTTCGAGCGGCTGCGCGACGAGCTGCCCCAGACCTCCATCGTGGCGCTCGGCGAAGCCGAAGGTGATCTCGAGCGCGCCCTGCGCCGCGGCGCCGACCGCTATCTGGTGCGCCCGGTCCGAGAGCGTGCCTTGGCCATGGTGCTTCAGCGCGCCATGGAGAAGCCGGAGCTGTCCCGCAAGCTCGCCGCCGCCGAGGCGCGTCCTCCCCAATACCAGGAGGAGCGTCCGAGTTTCGAAGGCATCATCGGTGCCCACCCGACCATGCAGCTGCTGTTCAACCGTGTGATCCAGGCGGCCCGCAGCAAGGCCACCGTGCTGATCCACGGTGAGACGGGCACGGGCAAAGAGCTCATCGCGTCCGCGGTCCACAAGAACAGCAAGCGCCGGGAGGGCCCGTTCGTGCGGCTCAACTGCGCGGCGTTGGCCGAGGGCGTGCTCGAGTCCGAGTTGTTCGGGCACGAGAAGGGCTCCTTCACGGGGGCCCAGGGCACGCGCAAGGGGCGCTTCGAGCAGGGCGACGGCGGGACGCTGTTCCTCGACGAGATCAGCGAGATTCCCCCGGGCGTCCAGGTGAAGCTGCTGCGCTTCCTTCAAGAGCGTGAGTTCGAGCGGGTGGGAGGCAACGAGACCATTCGGGTGGATGTGCGCGTGGTGGCCGCCACCAACCGGGACCTGCGCGTGATGGTCGAGGACGGCAAGTTCCGCGAGGACCTGTATTACAGGCTCAACGTGGTGCGCATCGATGTCCCCTCCCTGCGCGCTCGGCCCAGCGACATCACGCTGCTGGCCGACCACTTCCTGATGCGCTTCGCCGAAGAAAACGAGGCCGACGTGCAGGGCTTCTCGGAGGCCGCGCTGAAGCTGATGCTGGACTACCCGTGGCCGGGAAATGTCCGCGAGCTGATGAATGTCGTGGAGCAGGCCGTGGTCCTTGCGGGTGGTCCGCTCGTGGAGGCGAGCGAGCTCCCGATCCGGCCCGTGCACAAGCCGCAGGACGCGCTGCCGCTCATGGTCCCGGGCGTCACGTTGGCCGAGGTCGAGCGCTACGTGATCACCAAAACTCTCGAATCCGTCGATGGATCACGCAACAAGGCCGCCGAAATCCTGGGCATCAGCAGGCGCACCTTGCAATATCGCCTGCAGGAATGGGGAATCGAGCCGCGCCGCTTCACGTCGACCGCGCGCAAAGAGGGCGCTGATTGACGGGGAGGTCACGCGACCTCCCCGCCCGCCGCGGCAAAGCCACGCCGGGACCCACCCCGCCGCGAGGTTCGTTGCACTCACGATGTGCCTTGATTCAAGCGTTTTAAGTTCGCTGGACGGGGGCCCATGAAGCGCCACGCCCATCAATCGCGGCTGCGGGCGCACCGAGCAGGTCGGCCCCGGCCAGCGGCCCGTGCAGAAGTTGCACGGGCCCCCCGTGCAGAAGTTGCACAAACGCGCCAGCGCGCGGGCCTCGAGCGCGCCCGCGGCGCCGACACGATCTGCAATCGAATTGCATCTAGCCAGACGACGTCCCGAGTGCACCGAAAAATGCACGTTTGGAAGGGATTGAGTCAGGCTGCGCGTACATCGCACACAAGTTGCGTCGCCAATCTGGCACGTAACCTGCTCTCTGCGGCAACACAGCGCGAGTGCTGCGTTGCCACGCACGCTCGATGACCTGGCAAGGGCTCGCCGAAGGACGGCGAGCGGAGGACGAGAAACTCAGATGGCGTACGCACTGCCCCTGTTGAAAGAGCCGGAAGGCTCGCCCGAGGAACCTGAACCACCCTCCGGGCATCCGGAACCCGACCATCGCATCCTGCGCGATGGCGACTTCTGGCGCCGCGTCCCTGCCTACACGCACGTCTCCCGTACCGACTTCCTCGACCACCTCTGGCAAGCCAAGAACTCGATCACCCGCCCCGAGAAACTCCTCGACGTTTTGCGCGGTGTGGCCGATGCCGACTTCGTGGCCGACCTGGCCCAGGGCCTGATGTCCGCCCCCATGGCGCTGCGGCTCTCGCCCTACGTGCTCAGCCTCATCGACTGGAACGATCCCGAGCACGACCCCCTGCGGCGCCAGTTCCTGCCGCTCGCCTCCAGCCAGAAGCCCGACCATCCCTGCGTCGGCCTGGACTCCCTCGGCGAGCGCCACGACGAGGCCGTGCCCGGCCTGGTGCACCGCTACCCCGACAAGGTCCTCTTGTTGTCTCTGGATACCTGCCCGGTCTACTGCAGGTTCTGCACGCGCTCCTACGCCATCGGTCCGGACAACGGCGGTGTCGAGAAGGTCAGCCTCAAGGTCAGCGAGACCCGTTGGGAGGCCGCTTTTCAGTATATTAAAGCGCACCCGGCCATCGAAGACGTGGTCATCAGCGGCGGTGACACCTACCAGCTCAAGGCCGAGCAGCTCCGGCACATCGGCATGCGGCTGCTCGATATCCCCCACGTGCGGCGCATGCGCTTCGCCACCAAGGGCCTGGCCGTGATGCCCATGAAGGTGCTCTCGGATCACGCGTGGTTCAACGCCCTCTCGGAGGTCCACCTGAGCGGCCGCAAGCGCCGCAAGGACGTGGTGGTTCACACCCACTTCAACCACCCCAACGAGATCACGACCATCACCGAGGAGGCCCTCGGGCGCCTGTTCGAGGCCGGCATCACCGTGCGTAACCAGGCGGTGCTGCAGCGCGGCGTCAACGACGACCCGGCAACCATGCGCAAGCTGCTGCGTCGGCTCTCCTACGTGAATGTCCACCCCTACTACGTTTATGTCCATGACCTGGTGAAGGGCGTGGAGGATCTGCGCACGAGCGTGGCCACGGCCGAAGAGCTCGAAAAGGAAATGCGCGGCTCCACGGCGGGCTTCAACACCCCCACCTTCGTGGTCGATGCCCCCGGCGGTGGTGGCAAGCGCGACGTGCACTCCTACGAGCACTACGACCGCGTGACGGGTGTCTCCGTGTACACGGCCCCCGTGGTGAAAGCGGGACAGTTCTTCTGCTACGTGGACCCGCTCGACACCTTGCCCGCAGACGGGCGTGCGCGCTGGGCCGACCCCTCGGAGCACCGCGAGATCTTGCGCGAGGCCCTGATCGCAGCCGGCGCCGGAGCCGGGGCGGTGCGCGAATTCGAAGCAGCCGACGCGGCCCACTCGGCCAGCGCCTGAGCGACGGATGTCCGCCTCTCCCCACAGTGAGCGCCGTCGCGCGCGCGAGCTCGGCTTGGGTCCCGGTCGCTTCGAGCCGGGCCGGCTCAACGCCATTACCGACGTGGCGGGTGTCCGCGTGGGGCAAGTCACCCTGCGTGCCGAAGCCGACGGTCCTGACCGCGGCCCGGTGCGCACGGGGGTCACGGCCATCGTGCCGGCCGAGGGAGTGTATGCGGAACGCGTGATGGCGGGCTCGTTCGTACTCAACGGAGCCGGCGAGCTGATGGGCCTCACGCAGGTGGCGGAGTGGGGGCTCATCGAGACGCCCATCCTGCTCACCGACACGCTCTCCGTGGGCGTGGTGGGGGACGCGGTGGTCCAGCACGTGATCGCGCGCGAGCCCACCATGGGCCGCAGCACGGACGTGGTGATCCCCGTGGTCGGCGAGTGCGACGACTCATGGATGCACGACGTGCGGGGGCGTCACGTGCGAGCCGAGCACGTGCTCCAGGCCCTCGAAGAAGCCAGCTCCGGACCCGTGGCCGAGGGCAACGTGGGCGCCGGCACGGGCATGATCACCTGCGATTTCGCGGGCGGCGTGGGCACCGCATCGCGCTTGGTCCCCTATCCACACGGGACGTACACGCTGGGCGTGCTGGTACTCTCCAATTTCGGCACCCGCGACGAGCTCACCATGGACGGGCTCAAGGTCGGGCAGGCACTCGCGGAATACCGGGGCGAAGCAAGTCGCCGCACCGCCTACGGCAGCATCGTGGCCGTCCTGGCCACCGACGCACCGCTCCTGCCTCAGCAGCTCGACCGGCTCAGCAAGCGCATGGCCCTCGGCATCGGTCGGGTGGGCTCCTCGGCGGCCAACGGCTCCGGCGAGATCTGTCTCGCCTTCTCCACCCACAACCGCGTCCCGCGTGAGCGCAAGGGTGCTCTGCTCACGCTGAACTGCCTGGCGGACCCGGAACTGAACCCGCTCTTTCAGGCAGCGATTGAAACCACCGAAGAAGCGATCTTGAATGCGCTGTGCATGGGGACCGACCTGCGCGGCATCGACGACCATTTTTGTCCGGCCCTGCCCCTCGAGCAGCTGGCCGGATTGCGCAGGGCGCGCGAACAGGGCGTGGGCTCGCGGGCAGCGACCGAGCGATAGCCGACCAGTCCGCGGTGCCCGGCCGCAGGCAAACAGTGACAACACCGAAAGGCAGTGAGTGATGGACAGCGTGCAGACGACCCCCAATGCGGCACAGAGCGACAACGGCGCCGCCCGCGTCGATGAGAAGAAGCGGCCGGTGCGACGCGCGGGCATGCTCAAGGTCGGTCTGGTCTACAACCTGCGCCGCGTGACCGTGGCCGAGGGCGACACCGAAGCCGAGTTCGACACGCCCACCACCATCGAAGCTCTGTGCAACGCGATCCGCGTGCAGGGCCATGACGTGGTGAAGCTCGAAGCCAACGCCGAGCTCCCCGTGTCGCTGCGCGACGCGGGCGTCGACATGGTGTTCAACATCGCCGAGGGCTTGAGCGGAATGAACCGCGAGGCTCAGGTGCCCGCCCTGTGCGAGATGCTCGGCATCGAATACACGGGCTCGGACGCTGCCTGCATGGCCGTCACGCTCAACAAGGCCATCGCCAAGCGCCTGGTGGCTCAAGACGAGATTCACACGCCAGCCTTCGCGGTGCTGCACACGGGCAAGGAGAAGCTGCCCAAGAACTTCACCTTCCCCGCCATCGTGAAGCCCATCGCCGAGGGCAGCTCCAAGGGCATCCTGGAGAAGCAGGTGGTGGAGAACGAAGCCGACCTACGCCACGTGGCGCAGCTGCTGGTGCGCCGCTATCGCCAGCCGGTGCTGGCCGAGGCCTTCTTGCCCGGCCGCGAGTTCACCGTGGCGCTGCTCGGCGAGCGCAAGCCGCGCGTGCTGCCCATCATGGAGATCGTCTTCACCGACGCAAACGATCCGTTCCCCACGTACACGTTCAAGAGCAAGTTCGAAGGCGTGGGCGTGGAGAACAAGGTGCCCTGCGAGGTGGACCCGCTGCTCCTCAAGCAGCTCGAGCGCACCGCCAAGGCGGCCTTCCAGGCCGTCGGCTGCCGCGACCTCGCGCGCATCGATCTCCGACTCGACGCCCAGGGCCGCGTGCATTTCATCGAGTGCAACCCGCTGCCCGGCATGGCGCCGAACTTCAGCGACCTGTGCATGATGGCCAAGGCCGAGAACAAGACCTACGACGACCTGGTGGCGGAGATCATGGCTCCGGCGGTGCGCCGCTTCCGCGCGCAGAAGCGAGAGCAAGTCTCGGTCGTGGCCTGAACTCCGCGCCAGACGCCGCTCGCTCGCCCCCTGCGCGCGGCACGCGAACCATCCCAAGATGGGGTGAACGCGCCGCCATCGAGTCCCCCTCGAACGCGCCGACTGCAAAATGCCCACGGTTGTAGTGGACGAACGAGCCGCGCGGACCACGCTTCGCGCGTGCTCGACCCGGCGCACTCCACTCGCCCGCAGGCGTACCCAGGCAAAGAAGCCAGCGAAACCACGCGCTTCGCCTGGATGGACCGGGTATGGCGCTGGTTCGAGTCCGTCTCGGAGCTCAAGTTCGGCGCGCTGCTCGCGTTGCTCGTGGTCTTGCGCTCGGGGGTGCACATCGAGCTCGACCTGGAATGGCTTCCGCAATGCGTGGCCGCCTTCCCGCACTTGTCCGGCAATTTTCGCTGCCACAACGCCATCATCTCGGTGTTGCCGTGGTTGCTCCACGTGGACACGGCCGTCGAGTGGTCACGCCTGCACGCTGCGCTGCTGGGGGGCTCTCTCTTCGGTACCCTGGTGCTCGCCTATCGCTTCGCGCCGGGCATCCGCTTCAAGCAACTCGCACTCTGGTTGGGCCTGAGCGCGATGCCGGTGGCATTGCTCCAGACCCGCGTCTACTACGACCCCTACGCCATCTTCGGGGGCTCGTTGCTGGCCCTCGCGCACGGCCCGTTCGCCATCTTCGCAGGTGGCCTCTTGCTGGGACTTTCGCATCCGGAGATGAGCCTGGTGGCCGCGCTCAGCGTGGGCTCCGTGGCCCTGGCCCTCGACTTGGTGCGCACGCGACGCATCAAGCTCGCCCTCGTGAGCTGCGTGCTCGGGGCCGCCCTCACCAAGCTCCACGGTTGGCTCGATCCACCCGCGGGCCTCGATCGCGCCGGTGTACTCGGACGCAGCGTGCGATCCGCGCTGTTTCACGCCACCCAGAGCGGCACCATGGGCCTCTACGCGTGCCACGGACTGGCCTGGCTCTTGATTGTCGCCTACCTGCTCCACGCGCGCGCATCAGCGCGACAGCGCCTGTGGCTCGTGACGGGCCTCGTGATCTTGCCGGGCATCGTGACGCTGATCACTCTGGACGGCACACGCGTCTTCGTGGGCACCGTGTGGCCGGCCTTCGTGATCTTCGTCTCCACGCTACTGGCGCGCAGCCAACGCGGAGATTCGCCGGTGCCCATTCGCACGCTCACTTGTGTGGCGCTGGTGATGGCCTTGATCGCGCCCTCTTACATCTCGGGCGGCGGCCACGTCTCCCGCCCCCGCTTCGGCTCACTGGCAAAGCACTCGCTGGAGTAGAACCGAGATGTCTCCACAAACGACCGACATCACACTCCTGATCTACTCAGAGACTCCAGGGGAACTCCTGGTGCCCGGCCGAGCAGCGTTCCCCCGCACCTCGCGGGTATGGCCCACCATCCTGGTGGCGGATCTCGCCGAAGCAACCGAGCTGCAATGTGCGATCGATGCGCTCCTGCGTGAAGAGGCCGAGCTCTGCGCAAGAGCGGATCAAGGGGTGGTCTTGGTCCCCGAACAAGGTGACCAGCTCGCAGAGGAAGAAGCAGCGAAGCGCGCCGTCGCCCGCTCTTTCGCCGAGAGCAGGCAATGGACGACCGATGCACGAGCACCGTGGGTCACCGACACTTGGGAGGGCGAGCATGCTTGGGCGTTCTTTCTGAGCTCCGGCAGCATGGACACCCACGGAGCCGTGGTAGACAAGCACACCGGTCGCGTCTTCCTGCGGTATTTTGCGAGCTTCAACATGGAGTTCTTCGACTAGCGGCCGGACCTCCATGGCAAGGGCAGCGGCAGCGCTCAAGAGAGCCCGCTGAACCGATGCCTCCTCGCCCAGCCATCCAGCTCCATCAGCAACGGCGCGAGCTCCCGCCCCTTCTCCGTGTACTCGTAACCGCCCTCGCCCAGCTCCAACAGCCCCACCTCCCGCAACTCCGCCAAGCGCTCGTTGAGCACGCTGGGGGACACGTCCGACGCCGCACTCTGCAGCCCCCGGAACGTGAGTGGTCCCTCGCGCAGCTCCCACAGGATACGGAGCACCCAGCGGCGCCCCAGCACCTCGAGCAGATCCATGATCGGGTGAGACGACTTCTTCTTCGGACTCTTCTTGCTCGCCATCGTGCCCACGCAGCGCGTGCGACAAGGCGCTACGATTTTCGTAGCAAGCCGTCTCCGACCGCGCTATGAAAACCGTAGCACCCAGCCAAGGAGCGCACCATGGAACGCTTGAGCCCCGTCTCCCCGCCGTACTCCGCCGAGGTCACCGCCTCGTTCGCAAAGCTCACCCTGCCAGGCATGGAGTTCCTGCAGTTGTTTCGTGTATTGGCCCACAACCCGCGCCTGCTGCAGCGCATCCAGCGCGGCGGCCTGCTCGACCCAGGCTCGATCTCAATCCGCCTGCGCGAGCTCGCCATCCTGCGCACCTGCGCGCTGTGCGGCGCCGAGTACGAATGGGGCGTGCATGTGGCCATCTTCGCCGGCGCAGCGAGCCTGAGCGCGGACGACGTCTCGAGCACCTGGCGCACTGGCTCCAGCGACGCGCGCTGGGGCGACGCAGAGCGTCTGGTCCTGCGGCTTTGCGAAGAGCTGCACGCGACCCAGGGACTCAGCGATGCCTCGTGGGCCGAACTCTCGACGCACTTTACGTCAGCTCAGCTGCTGGAGCTCACGGCGCTCGCCGGCATGTACCACATGATCTCGTTCGTCGTGAACGCCGGTGGGGTGCAGCTCGAGACCTGGGCCCCGCGCGCTCCCGCCTGAGACGCTCGGGCTACAAGATGGTCGCTGCGCAGCCGAAGCCGATGCTCAGTGCGCCACCCTTCTTCACGAGGTCGCAGGCCGCAGGGCAGAACTCGATGCGACTCTTGGCGTCGTTCGCGTACCAGCCCACCTTGTCGCCACAATCGGCCTTCTGAGTGGCGCGCGGAAACTCCTTCTTGGACTTGCCGGACGAACCGAACATCACGCGCACGCCGTACTCGATGTCCACCGCTTCGCCCTCGGGCGCGGGCGGGATCTCGAAGTCACAGGGCAGTGGCGCACTGGCCACCACGGCCGATTGCAGGTCCTTGAAGAGCTCGGCGAAATTACCGCAAATGGAGAGCACCTTTCCGCCCGTGGCCTGGGCCAACTTGACGTGCTCGGTGCCGATGCCGCCGATGGTGGGACAGCTGGCGTCGGGTGCCACGATGGCGTGATAGTAAAACTTGTGCCCCAGCTTGGCCTCCATGGCCGACTGGAAAGTGTCCGCCATCAAGTAGGGCAGCTCGGCGTTGTCGTCCGTGAGCATGATGATGTGCGTGGGCGCGCCGTCGCGCAGGAAGCTCTTGTACTTGTCGAAGCTGTCCACCATCACGCTCAAGCCGTTGTTGCTGTCCAGTGCCGTGGCCACGTGCAGGTAGCGCTTGGCGTCCTTGGCCAGCGGCGTGGCACCGAGCGGATCCGCCTGACCGCAGGCCGCAGCCGCGGCCGCACCGAGAATGCCCATGTCGTAGACCGCCGCCACGTGCGTGCCCTCGCCGATGCCCATCGCGAAGGCCGTGAGGTTCGTGGACACGTTGCAGATGCTGGCCGCCATGCTGAGCGAGGTGTCCATGCCGAGGATGATGTCCACCGGGCCGCGTTCCACCTCCGCGGTCTTCTCGATCTCACCGCATTCGGTGTTGATGTCCGGGTTGTCGGTGCTGTCCCCGTCGCCGCCCCAACTGTCGCCGTCGCCGTCGCCGTCGCCGCTGTCCCCATCCCCGGAGTCACCGTCGCCGCCGAGCTCCCCCTCGCCGACGCGTGTCGCAGGCGGTGAACTACAGGCCATAAGCGTGAGCTGGAACACCGTAAGCAACAATCTAAGTCCACGAGTTTGCATAGCTAAACGATACACAAAGCGAGCCCCTGTGCGCTGCAAAGAGCGCCAACCGTCGCACCGATGGCGCCAGTATCGTGCTCGCCTCGAAAAATGGGGGCCCGCTTGCCTGAGCCCCGTCCCCGCCCCCATGCTCCGTCCCGAATGACTGTCGAGCCGGAACCCTCGGTCCTAGCGAGCTGGGTGCGCACCATCGTGGACGCGCTGAAGGCCCAGGGGATCGAGCCGGCCCCCGTGCTGCAGTCCGTGGGTCTGGATAGCAATGCTCTCACGGACCCCAATGCCCGCATCTCCGTGGTCGCGATGGCGCGCCTATGGCGCAAGGCCACCGAGCGCGTGGGGGATCCGGCCTTCGGCCTGCGAGCCTCCAAGTTCATTCGACACACCACCTTCCACGCGCTCGGCACCTCCGTGCTGGCGAGCTCCACCATGCAGGAAGCGGTGGAGCGTGTGGTGCGCTTCAACCGAGTGGTCAGCGATGTGGCGACCTTGGAGCTCGAGCGCGATGCTCAACAAGCGCGGCTATTGGTGGTGCTGAAGCCGGGCTACGAGTCAGGCGGGCACGAAGCCATGGATGCGATCCTCTCGCTCATCACGCGGGCCCTCAGGCTCCTCGCGGGCCCCAACTTCACGCTGAGCAGTGTGGAGATGCGACGCCCCGAACCCGGGGACCGGAGCGCCTACGACAACATGTTCCGGTGCCCCATCCAATTCGAGAGCGGACTCGACGCGCTCGCCTTCGCCAGCGACCTGCTCGAGCAACCCCTCCCTTCGGGCAACCCCGAGCTCGCGCGCTTCGGCGACGCCGCCGTGCGCGAGTACCTGGCGCGCGTGCAAAACGGGTCCCTGGTGGACCGCGTGCGCGCGACCATCGCCGAGCACATGGGCACGCAGCTCTCCCCCGAGTTCGTGGCCAAAAAGCTCGCCATGAGCGTGCGCAGCATGCAGCGCGCACTGCAGGAACTGAACAGTAGCTACGAGACCTTGCTGCGCGACGTACGCGAAGAACTCGCCTGCGCCTATTTGAAGGAGAAGCGCTACTCGGTGACCGAGGTGGCGTTCCTGCTGGGCTACGAGAGCATGGGCGCGTTCGCGCGGGCGTTCAGACGCTGGACCGGCATGTCGCCGTCGGACTACGCCAACAAGTAGCTCTCAACCCACCTTGCGATTGCGTGGAGCGTCCGGCATCAGCGCGTCCACCACGGCGTCCACTAGACCCACATAGTCCCGCAGCTCGTTACGCAGCATGCTGATCTCGTGGGCGAGCGCGGAGGTGCCCTCATTCTCGGCGCGGGCTCGCAGTTGATCCATGCGAGCGAGCACGCTGGTGTTCTCGAGTCTCAGCTTGGCCAAAAGCTCGCGCGTGATCATGGCGCCTCCCAAAGAACGCACTCTGCACGGCGCATGCCAGGGGAGTTCCCTCACGTCGCAGGCCTCGGGCGTGACTGGCTCGAAAAGCCTGAAAGCTATCGAAACTCTCGGAAAGCCCGCCTGTTTTGGGGCCGCCCTGGGACCTGGGCCAGGCCCCCTCCCGCTCCCGTCCATCGATCGATCGGTCCAACCCCGATGTGCAAACCTTGCACCAGCAAGCGTGCAGAAGGTGCGCAGTGTTCGGTATTTCTTGTGGATTTCAGGGACTCAGGTGGATCGAATGCGGGCCTGGTGAGCGGGTGCAGCGAGCCCGCTCGAGCGGTGCGCGCGACCTGAGAGACCCACACCGCAGCAGGCGTGCGCAGGTCCAGATAGCCGCCGCTGGCCCCCAAAGTCCACCAGCCTCACAGACCCTTCAGGCGAAACCAGCCGTTGATCCCCGGCATCGAGAACCCGGACTTCATGCGGACGAAGGCCGGGAGCAGGGCCACCGAAAGGACCAGCAGTGCGCTCAGGGTCTCCATGGGCTGGTCGGCGTCCTCCCGGGTCTCCTCGAGGGATTGAACCAGGAAGGCGAGGAACGCAGGCCAAGCGGTGCACACGAAGACCCGCGTCCCGTCGCGGGTCGCGAGCGTCACGAGGCCCGGGACGAGGAGCATCCCGAGGGCGACGCGCCGCTTGCGAGCGGTACTGGCCGGGTCCAACAGGAGCCACCCGGCGACGAGCAGCCAAGCGGCCCCGTAGCAAGCGTAGAGACCCATGGTTCCGGATTGCATGGCGACGCGCAGCGAGAGCCCGAGCGCAGCCGGAAGGATCTCGAGCCGCGTGTCCCCCGTGTGCGCCGAGAGTGCCGCGTAGAGCATGCAACAGACCGCCGATGCGCCAAGGCCGAGGGCCCCTGGGATGACGACTCGACGAGGCCGCGAGCCCCACGCAACGATCAGCCACGCAGCTGCTGCGACCAGAGCTTGCTCGGGATTCGCCGCTCCGATCACGATGCCCCCGAGGGCCGCAACGACGGGAGAGGGCGCGAGCCCCAACAGCGTGCCGCCGAGAATGGTGTACACGTCGTAGTGCTCGCGAGGATTCAGCAACACACTTGGCATCGAGCTCGCCGAGATCCAGAGCAGCGCGAGACGGCCTCTCGGACCCGTTCCAAGCGTCACGAAGGTAAGCGTTGCGGCCAGGAGCAAAGCGCCAGCGGTGAGGCCCGCGTGGAGCAGCTTCCACTGAGTCAGGCTCTCCAGGCCGAGCAGCTTGGGCAGCGCGAAGATCACGAGCCCATGGCAGCGAAAGTCGGCCGTGGTCACCGACAGATCTGCGAAGCACTTGAGCGTGGGATCCGTGGCCGGGTTGAAATTGAAGCCGTGCGCTCCATTGCGAAGCAGCATGACGCCAGCCACGAGCGCCGTGAACCACGCGACGTGGATGCGGTAGACGTCTGCCAGGATCCGCCCCTCGATGGCACGCCAGCGGGAGCGAGCGGGAGCTAGACGCGCTGGCTTCAACACCACTTCGTGGAGGCTCATGGCTCGAGGCTTTCCGTCGTCGTCTGCAAAACGCGGCAATATGGCCGCGAATGCTCACGACTTCGAGCCCAGCCCCCAGGAAGGTAGGGGTGAAGCGCTCGACGTGAGTCAGGGCTTCAGATGAATCGAGCGCGTCCGCGTGAGCTGATCGAACCCGAGCACGCTCAAGCTATGCCCTCTTCCCGACTGGTTCACGCCGCTCCAGGGTAGGCGCGGATCCACGTGGTCGCAGCGGTTCATGAACACGGTGCCGAAGTTCAGCTCGCGGGCGAAGCGCTCGGCGCGCTGGCTGTCGTTGGTCCACACGCTGGCGGTGAGTCCGTATTCGGAGTCGTTCATCGCCTTCAAAGCCTCTTCGTCCGACTTCACCTTCTGGATGGCCAGGATGGGACCGAACTGTTCGTCGCGCATCACGCGGGCGCTCTGCGGCACGTCGGCCAACACAGTGGGCATGAAGAAACGGCCACGCTCACCCACCTGGGTGCGCTCGCCGCCAACCACCAGGCGCGCTCCTGCGCGCACGGCCTCGCGTACCAGGGCCTCGAGCTCCGCCACATGATGCGGCTGCGCCACGGGGCCGAGCGAGGTGTTGGGGTCGAGCGGATCCCCGAGCACGTAGGCCTCGGCGAGCTTCTTCGCGCCCTCCACGAAGGCGTCGTAGTGCTTCTCGTGCACGTAGGCGCGCTCCACCGCGCAGCAGCTCTGGCCCGCGTTGTACATGGCGCCATCCACCAGGTTCTCCACGGCGCGCGCCACGTCGGCGTCCTCTGCCACGTAGGCCGGGTCGTTGCCGCCGAGCTCGTAGCCAATCTGCAGGAAGCGCCCTGCGGCCGCCTCGCTCACCTTGCGTCCACCCAGCACGGAGCCGGTGAACACCACGTGATCCACGCGCGGATCGGCCACCATCTTGGCGGTGAGCTCGTGCGTGCAATCCAGGGCCTGCACGATGCGCGGATCGGCACCCGCCTCGGCGAACGCTTCAGCGAACATGGGGCCACACAGCGGCGAGCGCGGCGAGTGCTTCACGATCACCGCATTGCCAGCGAGCACGGCGGGCATCACCACGTTGACCGCCGTCAACAGCGGGTAGTTCCAGGCGGGCAAGTCGAGCACCACACCGAGGGGCACCTTGATGATGCGGCGCGTGATCCCGTCATCCCCAGCGACCTCGATGGGAGCCAAGCCCTTGTCGGCCTGCTCGATCATCGCGCGCGCTCGCACTGCCATGGTGCGTAGCTCGCCCTGGGCCTGCTTCTCGGGCTTGCCCATCATGCGACTGATCTCGGCGCAGTAGCGCTCTGCGCGCGACTCCATCACCTGCGTGGCACGCTCCACCAACACCTTGCGATCGGCCAGCGACATCGCCTGCACGATGCGGGCCCCCTCTCGGGCTCGCGCGAGGAGCTGGTCGATCTGCTCCCAGTCCGCGAGCGGCACCTCGCATGCGAGGTTGAGCGTGAAGGGATTGTCGACTTTGAGGGTTCCGGCTGAGCTCGTCATTGCCGCGGGATGATCGCGCAGAGCTCGAGCTTGTTCAAGGCCACGGCGAGCTCGGCGAAGGCAAAAGCGAAGACCGCCCCAGCCCGTAGCCGGATAGGGCGAAAGCGAAAAAGCGAAAACCGTCCCCTGCTCAGAGAAGGCGGCGGAGCCAGCCCTCTTTCGATTCCGTGTAGGGCGGGTAGGCAAAGCTCGGGTCGATGAAGGAGCCCTTTTTCAGGACTGCCTTTTTGTGACTGAATGTGTCGAACGAGTGTTTGCCGTGGTAGGCGCCCATGCCGCTCTCGCCCACGCCCCCGAATGGCAGGGAGTGCACGCCCAGGTGGATCATGGCGTGGTTCATCACCATGCCGCCCGAGCTGGTGCGAGACACGACCTGCTCGTAGGACGCATCGCTGCCCGAGAACAGGTAAAGTGCGAGGGGCTTGGGACGCGCGTTGATGAACCCGATGGCTTGCTCGAGGTTGTCCACCTTGATCACCGGCAGGATGGGCCCGAAGATTTCGTCCCGCATGATGGGCGCCTCGGGGCCGACGCCGGTGAGGATGGTGGGCGCGAGATAGCGATCCGACTCATCCCCCACGCCGCCGACTGCCACCTCTCCGCTGCCCGGGAGCAAGCTCATCAAGCGGCGATGATGGCGCGCGTTCACGATGCGCCCGTAGTCCTTGCTGCGCTGGGGGTCCTCGCCGAAGAACTCCTTGAGGGTGTCCTTCAGCTTCGTCACGAATGCGTCGTGCACGGAGGCGTGCACGAGCAGGTAGTCCGGCGCCACGCAGGTCTGACCGCAGTTGTAGAACTTGGTCCAGGCCACGCGGCGAGCGCCCACCTCGAGATCCACGCTTTCGTCGATGATGCACGGGCTCTTGCCGCCCAGCTCGAGCGTGACCGGCGTGAGGTGCTTGGCCGCGGCTTGCATCACGATGCGTCCCACGGTGCCGTTGCCGGTGTAGAAGATGTGATCGAAGCGCTGGGCCAGGAGCTCGGTGGTCTCGGGCACGGCGCCCTCCACCACGGCCACAGCCTCTTGATCGAGGTACTTGGGCAAGAGACGCGCGAGCAGCGCGCTGGTGGCCGGCGCGACCTCGGAGGGCTTCACCACCACGCAGTTACCCGCCGCGAGTGCCCCTGCGATGGGGTTGATGGCCAATGAGAAGGGATAGTTCCAGGGCGTGATCACCAGCACCACGCCGAGCGGCTCGCGCACGATGCGGCTCTTGCCGGGCATGGCGGCCACCGCCGTGGACACGCGCTCGGGCTTCATCCACTTGCGCAGGTTCTTCTTGATGTACTTGGTGCCGTTGACGCAGTCGCTGACTTCGGCGATCCACGCTTCGAGCGACGGCTTGCCGACATCGGCGTGCAGCGCTTCGCCGATCGCTTTCTCTTCGACGCTGAGCATCTGCAGGAGTCCGTCGAGCTGCTGCACGCGCCACTCGTAGGAGCGCGTGCGACCAGTGTCGAAGGTCGCGCGAACGCGACTCACCGTCTGCTCGATGGCAGAGGGAGAACTCGCAGCCTTGCTGGCCTCGATGCCTGCCAACTTGGGTGCGCGTCCCTGGTCGAGCTGACGTTCTTGTCCACGCGGGTCGACTGCGGGATAGGTGTTCACGGGTCCTCTTGCCTCCAGCCTTCTTGGTAGCAAAGACGCATGGTTCTGGCACTGGCCCGAGTGTCAAAACGACTGGGACTGGGGACTGGGGCGGGCCCGCGTGTCACCGGTGTTTGTAGACCCGCCAACGTCTGCCGCTAAACACTGGTTGCCACAGCTCGGGTTGGCGCGCGATCCGGCCCGGGCCCCCACGCACGAGCACATAGTGGTACCACGCGAGGTCTCGCTCCGGGTCCACGCGCTCGGGTTGCCACTCCCAACGTGGTGGCACCCTGGGCGGACGCAGCGCCTCGCGGAAGTGAAAGGGCGATTGCGGAAAGTCCGCGAAGGTAAACATCACGGCGCCCCCCTTTTGCGCCTGGTAGAGCGCGACGTACTGCAGGAAGGGCGAGAACTTCACGCTGCGTGAACCGCGGTCGAAGATGAGCCCGGCCACGCGCTCGGCCTTGGGAATCACCTCCAGAGCACGCTCGAAGTCTCCGACCTCCTCGCGCTCGAACTCTCGGAAGGCCTGCCCAACTTCCACGAACCCGAACAGGGCCACGGCTGCAGCGAGCGCCAACACGAGCTGTCCCCGCACGCCGCGCTGGTTCGGCACCAACAGCAACGCAAACAACAGCGAAAGCAGCGGAAAACGCGCCGAGATGGGCCAGATCCAGTCGTAGCCGGTGGGCGCCACGAAGTAAGCGAGCGCCGCCAGCGGACACAGCAAGGCGAGCCGCCACACGAAGGCCTCGTGGTCGAGCTCGGACGCAGGCTCCTGCGTACGCTCACGCACCCCGAGCGCGAATGCGATCAGTAAGGCCACCACCCAAAGCACCCACAGCTGATCGTCGCGCTCGCTGGTGAGTACATCCGTGAGCCACATCGGCAGGTCCCGCATGGCCTGGGCCACCGTCGCGAACTGCGCGCCGCGCTGACCTTCGGCGCCACCCGCCGCCGCCAAGGTGGAGCTGCCCGCCGGGGTGAGAAAGAGCCAGCTTCCGCAGGCGATCCCGACCGGCACGAAGACCCACAGCCGCATGACGCTAGCCTTGAGTTCGCCGCCCAGCAGCACGAGAAGGGTGCCCAGGGCCAGGAAGGCGAAGGGCACCACGTGCATGTAAAAGCACCCCAACAGCAGCGCGCCCAACAGGATGCCGTTGCCCCGGGTGGCCGCGCGTCGGAAGCGCAACGCCGCAGTGAGTCCCATGAACAGGAGCGGCAGCGCGGCGATGAAGTTGAAGAAGCCGAGCACCAAGTGCGCGTTGTACGTGAGCCCAAAGGAGAACACGGCCAAGCGCGGGTCCCGGCCGAGCGCGCGCAGCAGCTGGGCGAGCGACCAGGGCAAGGCGATCAAGGCGGCGCACAACAGCAGCTTGTTGGCGAGTTCCACGCCGAAGACGAACGAGAGCAGATAGGCCAGGCCGTAGTAGGCGAGGTACTGGGTGCGCAGGAAGTGCAGCTCGAAATAAGTCCCGAGCGAGAGATCCGGATAATGCCGAAGCACCGAGATGGCGGCCAAGTGCTGGGGCATGTCCTGGAGCGGAGGACGCGACACCAGCAGCAGCGGAAGTACGCTGGCTAGCGTGAGCAGCGCGAAGATACTGGACCAGGGCCCGCCGAGGAGGGCCAAGCCCGAACTCCACGCGCGCTGCTTGGCAGACGCAGGTTCGCTCGCGAGCTCGCTTCGCAGCACCGCTTGGCTCAAGCCCGGAGCAGGCGGCCGACGTGCGCGCGTTCCCAGGCGATGGCGCGCGCGTAGTGACGGAAGCGCTGTTCGCTCTCGAGGAACTCGGTGGTGTGCACGGCACGCCGACCATCGCGGACCGGCATGGGCATCATGTGGTGAAGCATCTCGTGAAAAACGATGTACTCCACGAAGTAGCGGGGGACCCAGACGCGGTCGAGCACCGGATGGATGCGGATCAACTTGCGGTCCGCGCAGTAGGTGCCGAGCTTGATGCTGTCGCGCTGAGCCTTACGGGCCTTGGTGCGGCGCCCCCAGGTGACGCTGGCGTCGACCATGCCCTGGAAGTACGTGTCGTTGAGCCGATCGAAGATGGCGCGTAGGTCGTGCTTGCGGCCAGCGGTGCAGAGGCTGTCCGGGTCGCGGTGAAGGGCCGGCCGGATCCGCTGCTGGTTAGATTCGATATAGGCGCCGATTACATCGTTGGCAGCACGATCTCCATAACGGAGGTAGCGGCCCAGGGCGTGCTGGGTGAAGGGGTCGGCGTCCAGGAACATGTGATGGACGCGGACCTCGAGGGAGCCCCCCGACTGACGCGCCGTGATCATGGTCCGGCGGTTATCGGTGATTGCAAGACTGATACGCTGGCCCAGCACATGGCGGAGCGCGCGCTCGAGCTGCTGGCGGGCACCTTCATGGACAAACAGGTTGGGAGCAGCGGTCAGCGCCTGATCGCTTGCGTCCTGGCGCAGGCCCTGGGGAACCCGGACCGCCGAGCGGGCCAAACGCGGGGCACTCACCAGCCCCGGCGACAATGTGCGACGGGGGGCGGGTGTGGGGCCGGCGTGGACTAAGCGATGGCGCGTCTGAGACAACGCGCGCGACGCCAGAAACGGAAAGGAGCCACTGCTTTGTGACACCGTGTCCTCCGCGGCCGAAGCCAAAACCCTACCGACCCATCAACCGGGCTGATCCGCACCCCGAAAAGTACGGCTAGCTTCAATCATATCGGGCGCTTAGCCGCCGCGATTGAGGGCACGCTAAAGCGCACCCTCCCCCTTGTCAAGCGGAGGTCCGGAAGATGTCGTAAGGTTATGAAACTGCTCGGTTTGATCCGTCCTTGGGACGCCCAACCGGGGGACTTGACGCGGGGGCCAAAAACCCCTTCCTGAACCTGCCCTCGATGCTGCCAAAAGGCAGTTGTAGGAGAGTGCTCGATGACGGTTCGCATCGCCTACTTCGCTGCTGCACGCGAGCTCGCAGAGTGCTCGAGCGAAGAACTTCCGTTCCAACACACGCTCGATGTCGAACAGTTCAAGACGTGGCTCGGCGAGCGCAAGCCTCGCCTCAAGCCCTACCTGTCGCGCATGCGTCTGGCGATCAACGGTGAGTTCGCAGCGCGCGACGCACGCGTGGTCAATGGTGACGAGGTCGCGGTCATGCCTCCCGTCGCTGGCGGCAGCGACGCTGCTGCGTCGCGTTCGATCCTGGCCGAGGTCCGGGAGCGCCCGCTGTCCCTGGACGATGCCATCGATGCCGTACGTGATCCCAGCGCAGGGGGCATCGCGGTGTTCCTGGGCGTCGTGCGTGATCATCACCAGGGCAAGGCCGTGGCGCGACTCGACTACGAGGCGTTCGCCGAACTGGCCAACAAGGAGATGCAGCGGGTGGTGCGCGAGCTGACGGACACACAGCCGGGCGTGCGTATCGCCGTCCTGCACCGTGTAGGCGCGTTGAGCATCGGGGACACGGCCGTGGTGGTCGCCGCCAGCGCAGCCCACCGCGAGCAGGCGTTCGCGGCGTGCCGGGAGACCATCGACCGCATCAAGGCCACGGTTCCCATCTGGAAGAAGGAGTGGGCCCCCGACGGCAGCGCCCTGTGGGTTAACCTGGAAGCCGACGAACGGAAGTAGAAGTAAAGGACAGCTCGCTTCGCCCTCGAACGCTCAAGCGCCTCTGTTTTCGGGGAAGCCCTCATGGCGGAAGGCTGGTTTTAGGCACCCACGGGAGTAGCCAGGCTTGGTCGGCCACGCGAGTGCCATTGGTCGGCGATCTCGACGAGGTGCTCCACGCGGCGCTCGAAGGTCTTCTCGAAGGCGTGCTGACGGGCGAAGCGCAGTCCGATATGGGCACGCTCCAGGATCTGCTCGCGCGATAGCTCGATGATGCGCTGGGCGAGTCGCTCGGGTTGGTTGAGCGGCACACCAAAGCCCACGTCGGCCAGCTTGAGCAGTCCGGCCAGCGCTTCGTTCTCGTAGCCAATCAAGGGAACCCCCGCCGCGAGCGTCTCGAGGTAGGTGCACGAGGGATCGCCCTGACGGTGGCAGACCACGAACAGGTCGACCTCTCGACGCACGAGCGGAACGAGCTCGGTGGCGAAGGGCAACGCGCCCAGGAAGTGCACCTCGTGCAAGCCCTCGCGCCGGACCCGCGCCTGCATGGCCTCGAGGGAGCTGCCCTCCCCGGCGATCAAGAACCGGAACGGGAAGTTTCTGCGCTTGAGCTGGGCGGCCACCTCGATGAGGTCCTCCGCCCCCTTCATGGGGATCAGACGGCCCGAGAAGGCCAGCGTGAGCGGGCGTCCCTCGCGGAGTCGGCGCGCGCGCGCGTCCATCTCGCCGGGTGTGGCGAACATGGCCTGCTCGGTGCGCGTGTCGAAGTAGAGCAGTGGGTTCTTGGAGAAGCGGCGGTACCAGCCGAAGGTGGGCGTGCCGTTGCATTGCACGCCGGCGGAGCGAGAGATGGTGCGCAGCGTGAAGAGCTCCTGATTGAGCTCCCACAGCGCGGTGCGCAAGAAGCGCAGCGAGCGGGGTGCAGTGACCCAGGCGATCTGCAAGCGGGTCTGCAGGGAGTACTCGGTGATGTTCACGCAGGGCACGTCGAGCTCCTTGCAGAGCTCGATGAGGTTGGGGATGCGCCAGTCAGGGCCGGCCATCACGAGCCCGCTGCCGGCGAGCTTCTCCTTGAGGCCGGGGCCATCGAAGTTGAAGACCTCGAGGTCGAAGGAGAGCTCCCTGGGCTTGACCTTGATGTGATCGAGGTCGCCCGTCATCTGCGGGCACGGGTGCAAGAGGACCTTCACCCGCCCGGGCCACAGGCGTCGATAACGCTCGATGCCCTCGAGAAACTTGCGGGTGAGGACCACGTGCTCGGGGTCCGGAACGAACGCCGTGAAGTACGGCAAAATGGTCAACGTGCCGAAAGACGCCATGTCACTCGAGCTAACACGGTCTTTTGCGTGCGATCAAACGGCACGCTTTCGCACAGTGAAGCCCGAACGCGACATCGAAATGGAGACTCGTCCCGAGCTCGGCACGAAGCTCAGAGCAGCATCGATGCGGGCGACTCGAGCAAGCCTCGAAGAACCTTGAGCCATTCTGCACCGACCGCGCCGTCCACCACGCGATGGTCACAGCTCATGGTGAGCTTCATGCGCTTGCCCGCAACCACGGACCCCTGCTTGAGCACCGGTTCGTCGCGCACGGCGCCGACGGCGAGAATCGCGCCCTCCGGCGGGTTGATCACCGCGCTGAACTCGTCGATGCCGTACATCCCGAGGTTGGAGATGGAGAACGTGCCGTTCTGCATCTCCTCGGGCTTGAGCTTCTTGTCCTTGGCCCGCGCAGCGAGCTCGCGCACCGTTTGCGAGATGGCGAGCACACCGAGACGGTCGGCGCCGCGCACCACCGGCGTGAGCAAGCCGTCTGGCACCGCCACCGCGACCGAGATGTCGACGCGATCGTGGTAGACGATGGAGTCCCCCAGGAAGCTCGCGTTGGCGCGCGGGAACAGGCGCAAGGCCACAGCCGAGGCCTTGATGACGAGGTCGTTGAGGGAGATCTTCTCGCCGCTCGCCGCCAGGCGCTCGTTGAGCTCGCCGCGCACGCGAACCAGGGGCTCGGCGTCGACGTCGATGGTGAGATAGAAATGCGGAACGGTCTGCTTCGACTCGGTGAGGCGACGCGCGATGGTCTTGCGCATCTGCGAGAGCTTCTCGGTGCGACCCGCGAGCTGCACGGGCGCGGCCGCCGGGGCCTGCGGAGCCTTGGGCACCGCGGGTGGCGGAGGCAAGCGTTGCGCCCCGGTGGGCGGGGGCGCGCTCGGTCCGCGCAGCGGGGTGCCTGGCAATCCGACTCGTCCCTCCCCCGAGGCTGCTGCAGGGAAGCCCTCCACGTCGCGCTTGATCACGCGCCCGTTGGGGCCCGTGCCGCGCACCTGGTGGAGATCGATCTCTCGCTCACGCGCGATCTTGCGGACCACGGGCGAGGCGAGCACGCGACCTGTACTGGCTGGCTCTGGTTCGGCGCCGGCTTCGCTCGCTGCGGGTGCCGCTGCCTGGCTCGCAGCGGGCGCCTGAGCTGGGCTCGCTTGCGCATCGGACGCGGGGGCCTTGCTGGGCGCCGCTGGCGGAGCGGAAGCGGCACCGCCGGCCTTCGCGAGCAACGCCTGGATGTCGTCTCCCTGCTTGCCAAAGATGGCCACTGGCTGGTCTGGCTGCAGCGTGGCTCCCTCGGGCGCGAGCTGCTTGAGCAGGACGCCCTTGTCGAAAGAGCGAAACTCCATGGTGGCCTTGTCGGTCTCGACCTCTGCGATCAAGTCGTCGACCTCGACCGGCTCCCCTTCCTGCTTCACCCAGCGCACCAGGGTGCCTTCCTCCATGGTGGGCGACAACTTGGGTAGTCCGATGATCTTCGCCATGGTGAAAACCTTTACTTCACGTAGAGAACTTGTTTGACGGCCTTCACGACATGTTCTGCGCGCACCAGCACCTGCTCCTCGAGCGGCAGAGCGTAGGGCATCGGTACGTCGCGCCCGGAGATGCGCAACACGGGAGCATCGAGAGAGTCGAAGGCCTCGCGCTGCACGAAGTCCACGATTTCGGCGCCCGGGCCGCCATAGGGCCAGTGCTCGTGCACCACCACGCAGCGGTTGGTCTTCTGCACGCTCTGGACCACGGTGGCGTGATCGAGCGGACGCAGCGTGCGCGGATCGATGACTTCACACTGGATGCCTTCGCCGGCCAGCTGCTCCGCCGCTTTCATGGCCTCGTGATAGGCCCGGCCCCAACTCACCACGGTGACGTGTTCGCCCTCGCGCGCAATGCGCGCCTTGCCGAACGGGATGAGCTCTTCTTCGCCCTCGTCAGGGACCTCGCCCTTGATGCCGTAGAGCGTCTCGCCTTCGAGGAACACCACGGGGTTGTCTTCGCGGATGGCCGTCTTGAGCAGGCCCTTGGCGTCGCGCGGAATGGACGGAGCGCACACCCAGAGCCCAGGCACCTGCGCGTAGAAGGTCTCCATGGCGTGGCTGTGCTGGGCGGCCACCTGGCGCGCGGCACCGTTGGGTCCGCGGAACACGATGGGCACCTTCAGCTTGCCACCGGACATTTGGTACATCTTGGCGGCGTTGTTGAGGATCTGATCGAAGGCCACCGCAGAGAAGTTCCAGGTCATGAACTCGATGATGGGTCGCAGGCCCACCATGGCCGCGCCCACGCCGATGCCCGCGAAGCCCGCCTCGGCGATGGGCGTGTCGATCACGCGCTTCTCGCCGAACAACTCCAGCATGCCTTCGGAGACCTTGTAGGCGCCCTGATAGTGGCCCACCTCTTCGCCCATCAAGAAAATGCGCGGGTCCCGCTTCATCTCCTCGATCATCGCCTCACGGACCGCGTCGCGATAACGGATGGTGCGCATCTCAGCCCCCCACCTGGTTGCCGTGGATGCGGCGCGGAGCCTCGGGGTCGCTCAGCACGAAGTCGGGGCTCTTGGCGTAGACCAGCTCGTGCATGGTCTGCTCCGTGGGCGCTGGGCTCTCGTCGGCGAACTGCACGGCGTCGCGGATCTCTTCCTCCACCGAGTTATCGATGGCCTCCACCTCGGCTGCGGGTACGCCCTCGTCGAGCAGGGTCTTGCGGGCCACGCGCACACAGTCCTTTTGCTTGCGAAGCTCCACCTCCTCGGGGGTGCGGTACTTCCCGGGGTCGCTCATGGAGTGGCCACGATAGCGATAGGTGAGGATCTCGATCAGGGCCGGTCCCTTGCCCGAACGCGCGTGATCGACGGCCTTCTTGAGCTTGTCGCGCACCTCGAACACATCGGCGGACTGGAAGCGATCGGAATACATGCCGTAGCCCGAGGCCTTCAGCGTGATGTCGCGGACGGGCAAGGTGCGCTCGAGCGGGGTGCCCATGGAGTACTCGTTGTTCTCCACGATGAACACCGCGGGCAGCTTCCAGAGCGCGGCCAGGGAAAGTGCCTCGTGAAAGCCGCCGATGTTGGTGGCGCCCTCTCCCATGTAGCCGAGACACACCTGGGACTCTCCCTGGTACTTGATCTTGAAAGCTACGCCCGCCGCCAGCGCCAAGTGACCGCCCACGATGCCGTGACCGCCGAGGAAATTGTGCTCGACGTCGAACATGTGCATGGAACCGCCCAGGCCGCGCGAACAGCCGGTGTCTTTTCCGAACAGCTCCGCCATGGCCGCGCGCGAGGTCATGCCGCGCGCCAGGGCGTGGCCGTGATCGCGGTAGGTGGTGATCACGTAGTCTTCGGGGGTCAGGGCATCGGCCGCGCCGACTGCGATGGATTCCTGACCAATGTACAAATGTAAGAAGCCGCCGATCTTGCCCTGCGCATAGGCACGCGCGGATTCCTCTTCGAAGCGGCGAATCAACCACATCTGCCGGTAGTACCGCTTCAGCTCCTCGAGATTCGTGGCCATCCCTCGAGTATTGCAGAGCTCTTCCGGCAGGTGAGAGCTTAGATCGCAGAATCCTGATGTTTTTTGCGGGTCACTCGTTCACCGAGATCAGTGTGCGCGGACGCTGCGTACCAACGCGTCCACGGGCACCGTGAGCTGGAGCGCCAGAGTGGAGAACTTGTTCACGAGCGGGTTGCGCAACCAAAAGTCGCTGGTCGCGAGGCCTCCTGCACAGCCGCCCAGGGCCGACTGTCCGCCGTAGGCCTGATCGTAACAGACCGAAGTCGTCCCCTGTAAAGTGGCGATCAACCACGTGGCCGGCTGATAGCTGAGGGCCAGCAAGAAGTCGCCGCGTCGACGGATGCGGTTGTCGGGCAGGGCACCCGCCTCATCGACGGTCGTTGGACCGCTGGTGATGTCGATGGTCGGGGTCTCATCGTGGAAGGCCTTCACCAGGTTCCAGCCGTAGATGTAGTTGAGCTGAAGATTGAGCGTGGTGGTCATGTTGAGCGAGAAGCCGCTGATCACTCGGAAGGCGTCCTGCACCACGCGATACTGGCCAGCGGTGCAGTCCACCACGGAGTCGCGCGGCAAGCCCGCGCAGCGGGTGGGGTCGCCCTCACGGATTTCGCGGGTGAGGTTCTGGGACCAGGTGTGCACGTAGGAGCCGCCCAAGCTGAGGGCCAAACCGGCGAGCACATCGAAACTGCGCACCACACTGAGCGTGGCACCCGTGCCGGCGATCACGTCGGCCGCCCAGCTCATCTCGGAGGTCGGGACCACCAGGCGAGGACCGCCCGTGAAGGTGAAGCCGCCGAGGCTACCGAGGTTGCCGATGGCCGTGAGGCGCGTGTCGGAGGACCACAGTTTGTGGCGCTGGGATGCGTCGTCCGGGGGGGTCACCTCGTAGGCTAGGGTCACGTCGGCATTGATGGCCCAGCGCTCGTTGATGGAGAGACGCGGGCCCAGATAGAGGCTCAAGGCGTAGTAGCCGTTGTGATAGGGCAGGGTCCGGTACAGGGGTGCCACGGCCTGGCTGAAGCTCACGATGGTACCGGCCCAACTGGGCCCATCGTCACCGCCGCAGCCCTCGGCCTGCGCGACGGAGGTCTGCCCCTGTGCCAGCAGCTGATCGCAACGCTCCTGTTTGGCCTTCGCCTCGGCTTTCTTTTCTTGGTCGGTCTGTCCTTCTTGGGCCTTTTCGGAGCTGCTCGCGGAAGCGCTGCTCTGCGGACCCTGATCGGCCCGCGCTGAAATTGGCGCCGAAACGGCCACCCCGAGACCCCAAACGAGACAGAGCGTCCCCAACCAACTCGCGCTTCGGACCAACGTGAATTCTCCTGCCCCACCTGCGTGCCACAGCTGCAGGGCTCGCCACAAGGGGGGGTATAGCCGATTCGTTTTTCACGGGAGGGCACGCGCCCTCCCCGCCCAGCGCGGCAAAGCGGCGCTGGGCGGCCACCCCGCAGCGAGGTTCGCTCCGCTCACGGTGCACTCGCGTCTCCTGGGAAGCACACCGGTCCAGCGCCTGGCCCGATTTAGAAATGGATTCCTCGGCCTCCAGATTGAACCAACCCGCCCGAGAGCGTACCGTGGGCGCCGACGATGGCGCTTTTTCGGGTGTTGATGAACGTGGTGCGCGGCCTCTGGGTCGGCCTCGTGGTGTTCGGCTTCGCTTGCTACTACGGCCTAGCCAAGCTGCGGCTGTCGCTGATCCGCGACGCCACGCGTCACCGCGCCGCCCTGGCCACCCTGCAGGGGTCGTTGCTGCGTCGGGCCATGGGCATGCTGGGCGCGTGCTTCGTGAAGCTGGGCCAGGTGATGAGCTCACGCCCCGATCTGTTCGAGCCGAACATGATCGCCGAGCTGCGCTTGCTGCAGGACAAGCTGCCGCCGTTCGCCTTCGGCGAGGTGCGCAGCGCCGTGGAGAAGCAACTCGGCAAGGGCATCCAGGAGGTGTTCTCCGAGTTCGACGAAGCACCCGTGGCTGCGGCCAGCGTGGCCCAGGTGCACCGCGCGCGCCTCAAGGACGGCAGTGAGGTGGCGGTCAAGGTGCTGCGACCCAACGTGCGGTCCCAGGTGGAACGCGACGGCACGCTGCTCACGCTGGGCGCCAAGGCGATGGCGCTGCACCCGGTGATCCGACTGTCCGACCCGGTGGGTTTCACCGAAGAGTTCGTGCGTGGCCTGGTGCGCCAGACCGACCTGGCCATCGAGGCACAGAACTACGACCAGTTCCGGCAGAACTTTGCGGCCGACGCGCGCATCGCCTTCCCCAAGATCTACGGCGAGCTCTCGGGCGAGCGCGTGTTGGTGATGGAGTTCGTGCGCGGCACCAAGCTCGACGCCCTCCCCGCCGGCGGCGACCACCGCGCGGTGTCGGCCGCGCTGCGCGAGGCCACCATGAAGATGTGCTTCGTGGATGGCTTCATGCACGCCGACATGCAC
The DNA here is from genome assembly GCA_047601445.1 of Myxococcales bacterium. GTDB lineage: Bacteria > Myxococcota_A > Polyangia > Polyangiales > DASUME01 > DASUME01. The sequence continues at coordinate 5,099,130 of JASGJH010000001.1, forward strand.
CCGGGAAACATGGTGCAGCGCGCAGACGGAGTGCTCGTGCTGTTCGACGTGGGCCTCGCTACCAAGCTGCGCCCCGAGGTGCTCGAGATGTTCGTCGACCTGGTGAAGTGCATCGCCATGGGCAGCCCCGACGACATGATCACGCACCTCAAGACCTACCATAAGTACGTGGGCAACGTGGACTGGGACGCCATGCGCAAGGACCTCGAGGCCTTTGGAAAGACGTTCCGAAAGCAGGACGTGGCGCAGCTGGACTACGGCGAGATGACGGGCGCCATCCTCGCCATCGGCCGTCGCTACCACGTGCACCCGATCCCGGAGCTGTCGCTCGTGATCGTGGGCACCGTTACCGTGCAGGGCATCGGCAAGATGCTCGCGCCAGAGATCAACGACTTCCAGGAGATGTCGAAGTTCTTGATCCCGGTCCTGATGAAGATGGGACAGAAGGTGCCCGACACGGCCGAGGCCAAGCGCGCGCAGCGCTCCTTGGGCTGAGGCGGGGAGGTCGCGTGACCTCCACGTGAACAAACCCATCAAGCAAGCCACTGCGTGAGCGAAGCGAACCTCGCGGTGGGGTGGGTCCCGGCGCGGCTTGGCCGCGACGGGCGGGGAGGTCGCGTGACCTCCCCGTTTTACCAACGCACCTTTTTCGCCGGCCTGGGGTCATGGGCAGGGTGTAAGGTCAGGGGGTTCTGTGCGTCTTCCTTGCAGAGGAGACCCAGCCCCATGACTGACGCTTCTGCTTCCGGTGCCTCCAACTCCGCCAACGCTCACGCGATCGATCCGATCTGCGGCATGCGCGTGGACAAGGAGCGCCCGCGCGGGGGCAGCTTCGAATACCAGGGCAAGCAGTACTTCTTCTGCTCGGTGTCGTGTAGGGCCAAGTTCAGCGGCGATCCCGAGGCCTACCTGAGCCGGCGCTCGTCCACGCCAGGGCCATCTTCCAATGCCCATGCCGGCGATGGGCATTCCCACGTGGCCCCGCTCGGCTCAATCCGCGACTCCCGCTCGAGCGCCTCGCGAGACTCGGCGCCAGGCCCGAGCACACCCGCTGCCCGCTCGAGCTTCGCGCCCGCGAGCGTGCGCTACTTCTGCCCCATGCACCCGGAGGTGGTGCGCCCGGGACCCGACCACTGCCCGGAGTGCGGCATGGCACTCGAGCCCATGGACGGCGCGCCGCCAGAGGAGAACGCCGAGCTTCGCAGCATGGAGCGGCGGCTGTGGCCGTGCGTGCTCTTGAGCTTGCCGGTGCTCGTCTTATCGATGGGGCCCATGGTGCCAGGCCTGTCGGGCCTCGGTTGGCCTTCAGCGATCACCTCGGGCTGGATTCAGGCAGCGCTCGCGACGCCGGTCGTGCTGTGGGGCGCGGCACCCTTTTTCGTGCGCGCCTGGCAAGCGCTGCTGCACAAGCGCAGCAACATGTTCACGCTGATCGGCCTGGGCACCGCGGCGGCCTTTGCCTTCAGCTGGCTGGTGCTGTTGTTCCCGGAGACCTTCGGTCATCTGGCCGGCGCCCATGACGTTTTGCTCGCGGGCGGACCCGCCCGCTTCGACCACGAGCTCCCGCTGTACTTCGAGGCAGCGGCCGTGATCACCAGCTTGGTGATCGTGGGCCAGGTCCTCGAGCTGCGAGCCCGCGAGCAGACCTCCGATGCCATCCGTAGCTTGCTCGAGTTGGCGCCCCCCGTGGCGCACCGCATCGTCGAGGCGCAGAACCAGCCGGAGCACGAAGAAGAGGTGTCACTCGCCGCGGTGCAGGTGGGCGACAAGCTGCGTGTGCGGCCGGGCGAGCGAGTCCCGGTGGATGGCGTGGTGCTCGAGGGCAAGAGCTCGGTGGACGAGTCGATGGTCACCGGCGAAGCCATTCCGCTCGAGAAATCCAGGGGCGAGAAGCTGGTGGGCGGCACGCTCAACGGCACCGGTAGCCTGGTGATGCGGGCCGAGCATGTGGGAGAGGACACGCTGCTCGGGCAAATCGTGCGCTTGGTGGTGCAGGCGCGTCAGAGTCGTGCGCCCGTACAGCAGTTGGCCGACCGCGCGAGCGCGTGGCTGGTGCCGAGCGTGATGGGCGTGGCCGTGTTGACCGCGCTCGGCTGGATGGTGTGGGGACCCGAGCCCAACCTCGTGCACGCGCTGGCCAGCGCCGTCTCGGTGCTGATCATCGCGTGCCCGTGCGCGCTGGGCCTCGCCACACCGATGTCTCTGATGGTGGGGCTCGGTCGGGGCGCTCAGGTGGGCGTGCTGATCAAGAGCGCGGAGGCCCTCGAGGGCCTGGCCAAGGTCGACACACTGGTGGTGGACAAGACGGGCACGCTCACCGAAGGCAAGCCGCGCGTGGTGAGTGTGCTGCCTGCCGCGGAGTCGAACGAGGACGAGATGCTGGCGTTGGCCGCGGGCCTCGAGAAAGCCAGCGAACATCCGCTCGCGCACGCCATCCTGGTGCGGGCGCAGGCTCGACGGGTAACGCCACCCAAGGTGCACGAATTCCAGGCGCTGGTGGGGCGCGGCGTGGTGGGACACGTAGCCGGTCGCCCGATCGCGCTGGGCACCTCGGAGCTGATGACCGAGATTGGCATCCGCGACCATGACTGGGACGAGCGCGCCGAGCCGCTGCGCGGCCAGGGCCAAACGGTGTTGTTCTTGGCGGCCGACGGGAAGGTGCTCGGGCTGTTCGGCATCACCGACCCCATCAAGCACAGCACCCGCGAGGCGATCGGCCTGTTGCGTGATGCGGGCCTGCAAATTGTGATGGCCACCGGCGACCATGCGCGTAACGCCCAGCGGGTAGCCGACGACTTGGGCATCGAGATCGTGGCTGCCCAGTTGCTGCCGGAGGCCAAGCTGGCCCTCGTCAACGAGCTGAAGCAAAAGGGCCACGTGGTTGCCATGGCTGGCGACGGGGTGAACGATGCACCCGCATTGGCCGCCGCGGACGTGAGTCTGGCGATGGGCAAGGGCAGCGATGTGGCGCTTGCGAACGCACACATTACGCTGGTGAAGGGAGACCTGCGCGGGATCGCCAAGGCGCGCCTCCTGGCCCTCGCGACCATGGCAAATATCCGCCAAAACCTGCTGTTTGCCTTTGCGTACAACCTGCTCGGTGTGCCCCTCGCGGCGGGTGTTTTGTACCCTGTGTTCGGCGTGCTCCTGAGTCCGATGATCGCGAGCGCCGCGATGAGCCTGAGCTCGGTATCGGTGGTGGCCAACGCCCTGCGTCTACGGAAGCTCGAGCTGTAGCCAGGGCTGTCGTCAGGAAAAGCACGCCCGCCCTTTTGGCTGGTCAGATCGAGTGCTAGGACCTGGCCCGATAGTTCGCTGGCGGAGACGCCGGCACACCTTCGTCAGGGCGCGCGAGCTCGCGCGCACGGCCAGCGCCTTCGAGGCGCTCAGAGTAGAGGTCCTTCACGATGTTCCGATCTACTTTTCCTCTGTCCATCGTCCTGATTGGTTCCCTCCTGCCCGGCTGCAACGTGGGTCGCATCGCGGCCAACTCCTCCACCAAGGTGGCGGAAGCGGGCTCCGAAGGCATCAACGGCTTCTGGGACTACGAGATCTTCGGCCAAGCCGTGCCGGGCGCCATTCTGCAGAGCGAGGCGCTGGTGCGCTCGAGCCCGAACAACGAGGACCTCCTGCTCGGCCTCGCCAAGAGCTACGTCTCCTACGCCTACGGATGGGTGCAGGACGACTGGGAACAGGCCGACGACAAGGGCGACTTCGAGAAGGCCGACCGACTCGAGCAGCGCGTGATGCTGCTGTACAAGCGCGCGGCTCAGCTGGGCCTGCGTGCGACCCACGCACGCGACGGGGGCGGCCAGCTACGCGAGAAGCTCAAGGCGCGCGACCTGCCGGCGCTCAAGACCTACCTGAGCCAGAACTTCACCAACAAGGAAGACGCCGCCGCGCTCTACTGGGCAGGCCTGGCCTGGGGTTCGCAAATGGCGAACTCGGGCGGCTCGGTGGCCGACCTGGCCGATGCTCCGGTGGCGCGCACGCTGCTCGAGCGCAGCGTGGAGCTCGACCCCGGTTACGCTGACGCGGGGGCTCTGGGTGTGCTCGGTACGGTGGAGGCTTCCTTCCCCGAGCTATTCGGCGGCAACCTCGAGAAGGCCAAGGGCTACTACGAGCGCGCACTCGAGGTGTGCAATCGTCGCAATCACTTGATCCTGCTGAGCTACGCCAAGACCTACGCGGTGGCCAAGCAAGACCGTGCGCTGTTCGTCGAGCTGCTCATGGAGATCTTGAACGCCCCAGATCAGGGCTCGGACATCCGCATGGTCAACAAGGTCGCGCGCCATCGTGCCGAGCGGTACATCAAGAAGGTCGACGACTGGTTCGACCCGGCGCTGCCCCCCGAGCCGGCCGAGGAGGCGCCCGAAGAGGCGCCGCAGCCCGAGGGCAAGGGCCCGGAGAACTTGCCCCAGGCCACCGCCCAGGGGCACTAACCAACGAAATTCGTGGTCGACCAGCGTGGGATCTACGACTCGGCTCACAACGAGCTGCGATGCCCAGGCGTCTTGCTCGCCCGCTTGAGCTCCGAGCGCAGGTCATTCGGCAGCGCCACGTGGGCCTGGCGCAGGCACGCGAGGTCCTGGGAGCGCTCGGCCATCAGAACCTCGAGAAACTCCGGCGCCGTGGTCACGCGTGAAGGCACCACGTGCCCTTCGCCGCAGCTCAAGTCGGCCGCCGCGCGGAACACGGGCTTGAGCGCCGCGTTCAAGCCGCTGTCCAGGAACTCCTGGATCTTGGCGCCGTTGCCCACGTGCTGATCGATGGCGCGCTTGACCATGAAGCAAATCGGGCCGTCGACCTCGCAACGACTCACGCTTCGGCGCATGCCCGCGTAGGTCAGGCGCAGGCTCTGCGCGACGATCTCGGGCTTGATCCGCACCGTCACGCTGACGATCTTGTCTTCGACCCAGGGCACCTCGACCACGCCCTCGCTCTTGATCTCGATCAAGTTCTTGTGTGGAAGATGTCGGATCGACGACTTCTTCACCGTGAAGCGCGGGTCTTGCTCGTAGGGCAAGAGCAGCGCGCTCGCACGATCGACCTGATCCTCCACCACGCCGCGCCCGAGCCGCAGCGAAGCCGTACCGCGACTGGCCACCCAGACGGCCGCGGCCGACTGCGTCCCCACGGATTGCGCATGCGCCGCATCCGAGAGCGACACCAGCGACAGCGCACACAACCACACGCGCCATGCCTTCGTCATCGCGAACTCCCCCAGGAATCCTCGCGAGTCCCGTGAGCAGCGCGCCCGCGCTGCCACGCTCGCAGTGCCTCCCCAAGCACACGTTCGGCAACGAAGAGCAACGCTTGTGCCAGGTAATCCGGGTTACGAGCGATGTCGTGCTTGGGAGCGGGATCAGGCAACTTCCGGGCGCCCCTCGCGAGTTCGTGCGCGACCTTGGCCCCTGCGTTCTGCGTGGCAGCCCTGCTCGCAGTGCTCGCCCGATTCGCCGCAGCGCTCAACAGCGCACAAGGTCAAACCTGCAGTTCCGTGAGGATCGTGCGCTTTCGCGCGCCGCAAGTAGCATTGGGGTCCGTCCTCGATGACGTGTGCCCTGGAGTGAGCTCGATGCCCCTACCGAAAGCCTTCGAATCCCTACGCATCCCCGCGGTGGCGGCGCCGATGTTCTTGACCTCGGGCCCAGCCCTGGTCAGCGCCTGCTGCAAGGCCGGTATGGTCGGTACCTTGCCCGCCCTCAACCAGCGCACCACCGAGGGCTTCGCAGACTGGCTGCGCGAGATCCGCGATGAGCTCGAGCGCCATGCCCAAACCACCGGTCAGCAGGCGGCGCCCTTCGGTGTGAACTTGATCGTGCACAAGACCAACCCGCGCGTGATGGCCGATCTCGAGGTGTGCGCCGAGTTCAAGGTTCCGCTGATCATCACCTCACTCGGTGCGGCCCACGAGGTGGTGGAGAAGGTGCACTCCTATGGCGGCCTGGTGTTCCACGACGTGACCACCGCCAAGCACGCCAAGAAGGCGGCGGAGGCGGGCGTCGACGGGCTGATCTTGGTCTCGGCCGGTGCGGGCGGTCACGCAGGCACCTGGAGTCCGTTCGCGTTGCTCTCGGAGGTGCGCCAGTTCTTCTCGGGCACGCTGCTCCTGGCGGGCTGCATCTCGAGCGGCCGTGACATCGCGGCGGCCCAGATGATGGGTGCCGACCTGGCCTACATGGGCACGCGCTTCATCGCCACGAAAGAAGCTCTGGTGTCCCAGGCCTACAAAGACATGATCGTGGCCGCAGGGGCCGCGGACATCGTGTACACGCCCTCCATCTCGAGCATCCCGGCGAGCTTCCTGCGCCAGAGCATCGTGGACGCAGGCCTCGACCCGGACAAGCTCGCGCCTCCTGCGGGGGTGGACCTGAGCCACATCACCGAGCCCTACAAGCCCGAGCTCAAGAACAGCAAGGCCTGGCGCGATATCTGGTCGGCGGGTCAGGGTGTGGGCGCCATCCACGACCTGCCACCCGCGGGCGAGCTGGTGGCACGCCTGGCCGAGGAGTACCGCGCGGCCACGGCCGAGTTCGCACGTCAGAGCGCACGCTTCACCAAGTAAGGATTCGCCATGAACTACAACACGCTCGAGTATCGCGTCGAAGACGGCATCCTCACGCTCTGGCTCAATCGGCCCGAGCAACTCAACTCGTTCACGGTGGAGATGGCCCACGAGTTGATCCACGCCTTCGAGCGCGCCAGCGACGACGACGCCGTGCGCGCGGTGGTGGTGACCGGCAAGGGCAAAGCGTTCTGCGCCGGCATGGACCTCTCCAAGCCCGGCAATGTGTTCGGACTCGACGAGAGCCAGCGCCCGAGCAACCTCGACATGCGCGAGAACCTCGAGGAGCCCTCCATCCTCGACGGCGTGCGCGACACGGGTGGCCGCGTGACGCTCGCCATCTACAAGTGCAAGAAGCCCGTGATCGCCGCCATCAACGGCGCCGCGGTGGGCATCGGCGCCACCATGACGTGCGCGATGGACGTGCGTTTGGCCTCCAGCAAGGCCCGCGTGGGCTTCGTGTTCGGCAAGATCGGCATCGTGCCCGAGGCCTGCTCGAGCTGGTTCTTGCCGCGCATCGTGGGCATCTCGCAGGCCCTCGAGTGGTGCTACAGCGGCGACATCTTCACGGCCGAAGAGGGCAAGGCCGGCGGGCTCATCAAGGCCGTCTACGAGCCCGAGGAGCTCCTGCCCAAGGCCTACGAGCTAGCGCGCAAGTTCAGCCAGAACCGCTCCCCCGTGGGCATCGCCCTCACGCGACAGATGATGTACCGCAACAGCGCGCAGCCCTCGCCCCTGGACGCGCACCGCGTGGACTCGCTCGCCATGTTCTACACGAGCATCGGCGACGGCAAGGAGGGCGTGAAGGCGTTCCTCGAGAAGCGCGACACCCAGTTCGCGGGCAAGGCCAGCGAGATGCCCCCGTTCTACCCGTGGTGGGAGTAAGCTCCTGCCATGCCGAATCCGCTGCTGAACGACCGTGACGTCAACTTCCTCCTGCACGAGGTGTTCGACGTCGAGCAGCTGTGCGCCCTGCCGTATTTCAGGGAGCACTCGCGCGAGACCTTCGACCTCTATCTGGACGCTTGCCGCAAGCTCGCGCGCGAGCAGCTCTTTCCGAGCTATCGCCCCATCGACGAGGCGCCGCCCAGGCTGGTCAACGGTCGCGTGCAGGTGCACCCGCGCATGCAGGAGCTGTTCGGTGCGCTGTCGCGGCTCGGCGTGGTCAACGCCACGCGGCCGGATGCAGTGGGAGGCCAGCAGCTGCCGTTCACGCTGTGGAGTGTGGGCGGAGCCTATTTGAGCGCGGGCAACTTGAGCGCGTATGGCTACGTCGGGCTGAGCGCAGGCGCGGCGCGCTTGATCGAGTCGTTCGGCAGCGAAGAACTCAAGGCCGCGTACATGGAGCCCATCTATCGAGGCGAGTGGACGGGCACCATGGCGCTCACCGAGCCGCAGGCCGGGTCGAGCCTGGCCGACGTGAAGACGCGAGCGGTTCCTCAGCCCGACGGTAGCTACCGCTTGAGTGGCTCCAAGATCTTCATCTCGGGCGGCGATCAGAACATCACCGAGAACATCGTGCACATGACGTTGGGCCGCATCGAAGGCGCCCCGCCCGGTGTGAAAGGCATCAGCCTGTTCGCGGTGCCGCAGAGGCGCCTGGAGGGTGGCGCGCTGGTCGACAACGACACCGCCACCGCGGGTGTGATCCACAAGATCGGCTGGCGTGGACTGCCGAGCATCGCGCTCAACCTCGGCGAGCGCGGCGAGTGCCACGGCTACCTGGTGGGCAAGCCCAACCTCGGGCTCAGCTACATGTTCCAGATGATGAACGAGGCGCGCTTGATGGTGGGCATGCAGGGCATCGCCACCGCCTACGTGGCGTACCAGGAAGCGCTCGAATATGCGCGCACGCGCCCGCAGGGACGCGCGCTCAGCGACAAGAACCCGGAGGCGCCGCAGGTTCCCATCGTGCAGCACGCGGACGTGCGCCGCATGCTGCTGCGCCAGAAAGCCATCGTGGAAGGCGCGCTGGGGCTGTTGATCTTCGTGGCGGTGCAGTCGGATCTGGCTGAGCACTCCGAGGTGCCCGCGCAGAAGGAGCGCGCCCAGCTGCTGCTCGATCTGCTGACGCCGGTCACCAAGAGCTTTCCGGCCGAGCACGGCTTCGAGGCGAACGCGCTGGCGGTGCAGATCCACGGTGGTTACGGGTACTCGAGCGAATACTTGCCCGAGGCGTGGCTGCGCGACCAGAAGCTCAACAGCATCCACGAGGGCACCACCGGTATCCAAAGCCTCGACCTGCTCGGGCGCAAGGTGAGCATGCACGAGGGTCGTGCCCTGCTCGAGTTCGCGCGCCAAGTGCGCGCGGCCGTGGGCAGCGCGGAGGCAGCCAACGTGGACCCGCGCCTCAGCACGGCCATCGCACAGGCCCTCGAGACCACGCTGGAGCTCACCCAGCACTTGCTCGGCTTGCGCGACGCGGAAGCGCGCCTGTTGCACAGCGCGGACTACCTCGAGTTGTTCTCGCTCCTGGCCGTGGGCTTTATCTGGCTCAAGCAGGCAACCCAGGCTCAGATGGCATTGCGCGCGGAGGGCGCCGACGCGAACTTCTATCGCGGCAAGCTGGCGGCAGCGCAGTACTGGATCTTGACCGACGTGCCTCGGATTCAGCAGCTGGCGGCGTTGTGTCGAAGCGGCGAAGATTCCTACGCCAGGCTCTCGCCCGACTGGCTCTGAGGCTCGTTCCCGGCGCGGCGTTGTAGCAACCTGCCGCACTGTGATATCGAAAATCGGCTCGAAACACGCGGCGAACCTCGTGGATCGGCGACCTCCTTGATCGCTCGCGTAGGAGAAGCCATACGCAGCGGGTCGTATGCCGTTTAACGTCGCTGCTTGGTTGAGTCAGTCGAACGTCGCGTGGCGCCGCGCCCTTGGCACCGCCCTTCTCGCGAGCGCGTTGTTGTCTCTGTTTGCTCCGCCCGCGCACGCCGAGTCACCTCCTGCGCCCGCCGGTCAGGCGGAGGTCGCGCAGCTCGAGCGGGAGCTTGACCTGCATGCGCGGGAGGGGCGCCGCGAGCGCATCTCCCAGGGCATCATGGGCCTGGTGCTGGGCGCGACCCTCTTGCCCGCAGGCATCGTGCTCGGGAAGCGCAATGACGAGCTCGTGCACTTGGTGAGCATCGGCACCACCGTGACGGGTGCGACCCAGCTGCTGAAGCTGCCGGGGCTCATCTTCCCCTCGGACATGGAGCGCATGCGCGGCGACTACCTCAAGCTCAAGCAAAGCGGACTGTCGGGCTCGGAGCTCGTGCGCGCGACCGAGAAGATCTGGCAGAAGGAAGCGCGCCAGGAGCACCTCGGGCGCGCCGTCATCGGCTACTTCCACCTCGGCGTGGGTATGGCGGCCATCCCGCTCGGCCTCTTCTTCATGCTGAGACACGAGGTGGGCGACATGAGCCACACCAAGCAGCTCAACGTGGGCTCCACGCTGCTCGGCATCGGCATTCCCGTCATGGGGGTGGCGGCCGAGCTCCTGTTCAACAAGGGACCCGTGGAGCGCTCCTGGCAGAGTCACGAGGTGACACGGCGTGAACGACTGACACGCATCGAACTCAACGTGGCGCCCGTGGCCCACGGTGGAATGCTCTCCGCAGGTGGCCGCTTCTGAGCGAGGCGCTCTACGTTCTGGCGCTGTACCCCGCCACGCTGTTGGCCTGGCGCGCGCGCCGCGTAAACCCGCCTTGGCCGCGCTGCACTTTCGTCGGTCTGCTGCTCATTGGCCTGCCAACGCTACTGCAGTTCACGGGGCTACCCGAGCTGCTCCCCTGGCTCGAGCGGAATGGGGACGCCGTCGCGCGCGGTGAGCTCTGGCGCCTGTTGAGTGCGGCCCTCGTGCAGGATGGCGGACCACCCGGCGCGCTGTTCAACCTGTCTGCCTTGTTGCTGGTCGGCAGCGTCGCCGAGCGCTGGCTCTCCGCGGGGCGCTGGCTGAGCGTGGCGCTCACCGGGAGCCTGGTGGGCAACCTCGCGGGCCTGCTCTGGCAGCCCGTGGGCGCGGGGAATTCGGCCCTGGTGTTCGGCCTGGCCGGATCCCTCGGCACGCTATGCCTGCGCGCTCGCGTCGCGGGCAGCGCATGGCTCGCGCTCAGCTTCGCTGCGGCGCTGGCCCTCCTGCTCGACCGTGACCTGCACGGCGCGGCGGCCTGCGCGGGTGCGCTCGTCGCATGGACGTTTCCACGCCCTACGACGAGCGCTTCCGACTCAGAACAACACGGGCGCCGCTAGCGCGCAGATGTTGTTGATGCACTCCATGCCCTCGGTGGCGAAGCCGCAGCAGTCTTCGTTCTTCTCGCAGCGGTCGTACTCCGCCGAGCAGCTGGGAGCGGTGGCCGAGCAGGTGGTGGCACCCGCGGGACCGCCGCAATAACCGCCGCAGCACTCGTCGCCCGTCTCGCAGCTCATGCCGTCGCCCTTGCACGGGTCGAGCACCCAGTAGCCGCGCATGTTGCCCGCCTGCAGCTCCTGCGCGGGCAGGTAGAACGCGGGATGGCTCGGATCCTTGCCAGGCTCGGGATTGAGGTCGAGCGCCGCCACCCAGAGCTTCTTGGGCGTGATCTGCTTGGGATCCTGCCAGTTGTACTCGCGAGGGTCGCTGGTCCTGGGATCGACGTGGGCAATCTGGCCGTACATGCGACGACTGGTGAAGACGACCCAGGCATAACCGCCCGAGACCACCGGGTTCACCGTGGGCTCGAAGTTCTGCTGATTGTCCTTGTCGTGATTGGTGCCGTAGGGCGAACCGCTGCCGTTGAGACCGTCGAGGCGCACGGCCTGCTTGGACTCGATGTCGATGTACCAGAGCTCGGCCTTCACGCCGTTGCGCGTGAAGCCGTACTCGTTCTCCTCGACCTCGACCTCGAACACGATGCCCTTGCCGTCCGGCGTGAAGCTCGGCCAGGCCACGGGCTTGCCGTTTTCGGGTGTGTAGAGCTTCTGCACGGCCCCGAAGGTCTGGGTGGCCGGGTCGTAGTCCACGATGGCGAGCGACTTGTTGTCGCCACCGGCGGCGTCGTTACCCCAGTTGAACGCGAGGCGCTTGCCGTCCGGCGAAAACGCCGGCAAGCGGGCCTTGAGGGTCTCGGGCAGCCCGCGGCGACCCTGGTTGGCGAGATCGGGCAAGGAGTACACCTGGCTCGAGCCGTCGGTCCTGAGCGGGCTGTCGCCAGCGAAGGAGACCGCGAAGCTGCCATCCGGATAGATCGCGGGATACGTGATGTTCTGGGTACCGGGCATGGTCTCCGCGATGGGATCCATGCGCAGGTCGTAGATGCTGCTGTTCTTGTAGCCGTTGTCGCCGTGCACGCTGTGCAGGTTGTTGCCCTGCGCCGCCACCGAGTGGCACACGCGGCAGCCGGTCTGGTCGTCGCTGTTGGTGCCTGCCACCACGTCAGGTGCCGTGCGCCCGGGCTTGATGGCCAAGGTGCCTGCGCCGAAGTCCGGCCCGGTGCGCTTGCTGCCGTCGCTGCGACAGTCCGAGGCGTTGTCCGTCAGGCCGCAGCTCGGTTCACCCGAGTTGGCGAGGGGCATGCCGTCCACGAGCACCTTGGTGCCGTAGGAGTTGTAATACACGGTGCCCTTGAGCGAGGCCTGCGCGATGGTGACCTGCACCTTCACCGGACCCACGGCCTGGGCGGCCTCGCCGAACACGAGCTCGATGCTGAGCGGCGCGCTGGCGCTGGAGAGCACCGCCGCGTTCCAGATGGCGGTGGGGACGATCAGGTTGTCGAAGAGGTTCGTGTTGGAGAAGCCCGACTTGGGCGGCGCCGCGAAGTAGCCCTTGTACTCGAAGTTGGTCGTGCTCAGGTGGAGCATCGCCGACGTGAACGTGTGCTTGTCGAGGTCGTTGGCGGGACCGTTGGCCCACTGCAGCACCGGAGGCAAGAGCCCGCGCGGCAGCACGGTGTTGTCGTAGGGGTAGAGCAGCTTCACGTCGGCGTCGGCCACCGGCGTGCCGTTCAACACCGTCTGCTGGTCGGGCGTGGCGCCCGGAGCAGGACCATCGCCGCCCACGCCGCCGAAGCCACCTGCGCCCGGGTCGGTGGGCGCAGCCTGGTAGTTCGGGTCGCCCGCCGTGTCGGTCCAGTTGATGGCCACAGTGAGGTTGATCGACCCGGTGATGTTGCCGTACTTGGCGGTGATCTTCACCACCCCCGCGGCCTTGCCGCTGGCCGTGAACATGCCGGTGGCTGGATCGATATTGCCGATCTCCACGCGGTCCACGGTCCACACCGGCGAGATGGCGCGGTCGTCCTGGGTAGCGGCGAACTGCAGCGTGGCCGGTGCGCTCGAGTTGAGCGTGAGGGTTTGGTCCGTGGGCGTGAGCACCAGCGGCGAGGTGGAGGGCATCGGGTTCTGGTCGCCGTCGCCCCCCATGCTGCCGTCGATCCCGCCATCGCCATCCCCGAGGCCGCTGTCGCCGTCGTCATCGACGTTGCCGTTCGAGCCGCCGGGTCCGCAGCCTGCCAGGTAGAGCAGACCACCGAAGGCCGCAGAGTAGAGACGCATGGACGATGTATGGAGTCGAGCCGCCAAAGGAAACCTCGATGGAAGAGAGTGTCCCGCCAAGCGAAACGGGTCACGGCCTGGTGCGTGCCGGGAGACGCGCAGTCGCAACGGCGCAGCAGCTCCCAGTCAGGTGGTTGAACACCAGACGAGATTCCATTTTCCAATCGTCACGTCGCCCCGCGTCAAGCGTCAAAACACAGCGATTTACACGCGTACATAGCGGGGGACGGAGCGCGCCGGAGACGTGGGTAGGATGATCGCGCTGAGCGGTACACTGCACCGTTCACCGTGCCCGTGTTGGTCGTTGTCACTTGGCGGTAAGACCGGTCGTCGCCGTCGCCCTCGCCCTCAACCGCCTGCGCTGTCCAAGTCGACGTGGACCGTGGCAACTGTCCACGCCCACGACAACCGCTTTCCGCGGACCGCGTCAACGAGTTCAGCTGGGCCCGCGGAGGTCTCTCGAGAACACCCTAGCTCTCTCGAGAACACCAGGCCTTCTCGAGAACACCAGGCCTTCTCGAGAAGAGACCGCATGAGCCACCCCGTGGCCCCCGCTCCGCTTTACCGAGCCCAGGGGAGGATCAGAGCCCTCGTGACCACTCGGGGCGCAATGCCACCTCGCCGGCCAGGGCCGCATCGATGGTGGCCACGATGCGTTCGCGGTCCTCGGGCAGCACGCCGGCCAGGGGTAAGTAATTGGAGGCGTGGTTGGTGCGGAAGAGCGCGCGGCGCGGGCGCGCCTCGTGGACGATGGTCCTCAGCTCACCGAACATCTGCGCCAGGCTCGGCAACACGAACTTGCCCTTCTGACGCAACGTGGCCAGCGGCGTGCTCGGCACCACCGTGGTGGTGAGGGCTGCCAAGAACTCCGGGTCCATGGCCGTGACGAGCTCCGCCGTGCGCGCCGCATGCTCCGCAGAGCGCTCCACGCCGGCTACTCCGAGCATGGTGATCACGCTGATCTCCATGCCCGCCGCATGGGCCCGCTGTGCCGCCTCCACGTGCTCCGCGAACGTGCTTCCCTTGGCGATGCGCTTCAAGGTCACGTCGTCGCCAGACTCCGGACCGATGTACAAACGCGTGAGCCCGGCCTCGCGCAGCTGCCTCAGCTCCTCGTCGCTCTTGGCCAACACGTTGCGCGCCATGGCGTAGCAGGAAACGCGCTCGAGGTGCGCGAAGCCGCGCTGCATGCTCTGCAGCAGGGCCAGCCAGTGATCGACGGGCAAGATCAGCGCATCTCCGTCGGCCACGAATACCTTGCGCACGCGGGAGCCGAAGCGACGCGCGGCCTCGTCGAGGTCCTCGAGAGACTCCGCGAGCGGGCGCACGCTGAAGTCCTTGTCGCGATACATGTCGCAGTACACGCAGGCATTCCACGAGCACCCGATGGTGGCTTGCAGGATGTAGGCGTCGGCCTCGGAGGGGGGACGATAGAGCTGGCCTTGATAGCGCACGGAGTCCTCGCGCCTCAGCGCACGCAGGTTCCCATGGGGACCCCACACAAACCGCTGCTACAGGTGCCTTCTTTGCACTCTTCGCTGAAAGAGCAACTCTCGCCGAGTTCGCGCGAATCCGGGCAGTACGCAGTGTCACACACCTTGGGCAGCGCGCCCTGGCGCGTGGCCTTATCGGGCCCCACCACGATGCCGCTCACATCCATGTCCGCCGCGTCGCTCGCCGGTCCGGCGCGGGTGCCCTCCGCGCGCTCCCACATGCGGATGGTGCGCTCCGCGGAGCCCTCGAAGATGGCGGTCTCGACCCCGAGCTGTTCGAGGTCCGCCATCAATGCGCCGAGCAGACCGATGTGCGCGAAGCCCTTGCGATCGAGCTCCGTGCCGAGCCCCTGGGGACCCGAAGTGCGCTGCGCGTCGCGCTGACACGTGGCTTCGGCTGCGAACGAGGCCGAGCAGGCACCGTCGTCGCCGAAGCGCGGGCGCGTCTGCTGGATGAATCCGTTGAAGTCCGTGCCCAGCGCCAAGTCCACCTTGAGCCCCCGTGTGGCGAACGCGATGGCCTGGGCGAGCGAGCGCGTGGACCCGTGGCAGCTGTTGTCCACCTGGGAGGCCGGATAGGAGCTCACCTCCTCGTGCGCCGTGCGTAGACCGAACAAGCCGCCGGTCCTGCGGATGCCCTTGATGATGGAGGCGGGCGTGGTCTTCTCCTCGCGCTGCTTGGCCGGCAACATCAGTTCGCGCAGATGCCCGTGGGAAACGTACACGGGGTAGAAGTCGTTGGCCTCGGCGAGGGCGAACACGTCGGCCGTGGTCCGCTCGGACATGTGGGCCGCGTCGATGAGCATGTGGCGCTCCATCATGGCCTGCACCAGCTGCTTGCCCTCGTCGGTAAGTCCGCGCACGTTCTTGCAGTCCGCGTCGACGTCGAAGCCGAGCGTGGTGTCTGCGGAGGTCAACCCGCAGTCGGAGTCCACGTGACAGTTTCGCGTGAACTGGGCGATGTGGAAGATGGGGTTGTGGGGAGCGGCGCCGCCGAAGCGGTTGTCGAGCTGATGCACGAGCTGCAGCGTGCGCACGCCCATGCCGTAGACCTCCTCGAGCGCACCCGAGAGATCGGCCGCCCCGAACAGGCTGGATGCCTCGATGCTGAGCAACATGGCCAGCTTACCCTCGCTGGCGATGCGGCGCGCGTCGCTGGCGCTGAGCGCGATCTCGAGCCAGTCGTGGCGCGCGTCGAGCTCATGGGCCAACTGGAGCTGACGTCGCACGTCGTCCATCTCGTCGCACTGTGGGCGCACGAGGTTCTCGCTGGGCAGGGCCTTGCACAGCCAGTCGAAGCTCACCGCCGACATGACCACCACGCGCAGGCCATCACGGTGCGCCTGTTCGAGCCAGCCTTCCCAGCTCTGCTGATGCGCGATGGTGTCCCAGCGCGGCCAGCCGCTGTAATCGGGAAAGCCGCTCTTGCGGCCTTGGTGCACGCCGGTGTCGCCGCCCGTGCCTTCGATGGCCCCCAGGAACTCCGAGGCCGGTGTGCCACCCACGTTGAGCAGCAGATTGAGGAACGGCACGCTGCTCGCGAGCGCGCTCAAGTCGACCGGTGGCTCGGCGTCTTGGCAGGTGCCGAACTGGGCGCTCAGGTTGGAGCGCAGTCGTGCATGGTCTCCCGGAAAGCCGCCGTCACAGCTGGCCAGCGCGAGCGCTTCCGCTCCCTGGTGGCTGCCGTGGAACCAGCCGCCACCGAAGGCCTCTTCGGCCATCATGTGCAAGTGCAGATCGGCGTAGCCCACGACGGGCGCGATCGACATGCTGGCATCGGGTTGGCTGGCATCCCCCTGCGCAGCGTCGTGGTCAGCGTGCTCACCAGGAGTGGCATCGCCGGTAGTGGCATCGACAGGGTCAGCGGGCTCGCCCGGACCGCGCCCGCCTGGCTCGGAGGGACGCTGCCCACCGCCCGAACAGGAAATCCCGAGCAGGGCCACGGCGATGGACGAGATGCAGCGCGAGTGGAGATAGGAAGCCACGGCGGACGCAGCATCCCCATGGCAACCGCTTTCGTGCAAGCGCGATGGCGATTTTGCGGGCGGAGGGCCGCCGATTTCGTCACATGATGGCGCGATGCAAGCCTCTCGCACCTTCGCGCGCCGCGGCCTTCGGCTCAGCTGTGTTCTAGCCCTCACTCTGTCGGTCTCGGCCTGCGGCAAGGACGAGGCGCCCAAGGACGGGGCGGTGGATATGGGGGACGACTCGGATGGGTCCACGCCTGAATCCGACGCGGGCTCGTCCGCAAGCGACGCCGGGAACGGCGATGGCGCTGCCAACGGAGACGGAGGCAGCGCAACTCCGCAGTCCGACGCAGGCACGCCACCGCCCCCGAAATGCAAACGCGGACTCGGCTACGGCTACCACAGCAAGGCCGACATGATGGCGCTGCGGCGTGGCGTGCACTGGTGGTACAACTGGTCGCCCACGCCCGACACCAAAGTCGCGACGAGCTACAAGGACCTCGGCGTGGAGTTCGTGCCGATGGCATGGGACGAGAAGTTCACCGTGGCGGGCCTCGAGAAAGACATCCCCCAGGGCGCCAAGACCTTGCTCGGCTTCAACGAGCCCAACTTCTTCGGTCAAGCCAACCTGAGTGCCAGCGACGCGGCCAAGCTGTGGCCCGATCTCGAGAAGGTAGCCAAGGCGCGCGGACTCGCGTTGGCGTCACCGGCCGTGAACTTCTGTGGTCCGGCCGAGAAGTGCTTCGAGACCGACCCCTTCAAGTACCTCGATGCCTTCTTCGCGGCCTGCAAGAACTGCAAGATCGATTACGTGGCCGCGCACTGGTATGCCTGCGATGGGCCGGCGCTCACGTGGTACTTGGGCCAGCTCAAGAAGTACAAGAAGCCCATCTGGCTCACCGAGTTCTCTTGCCTCGACGGCGACCGATCGGTGGCCAACCAGAAGAAGTACATGACGGACGCGCTCAAGATCCTGGAGGCGGATACGCAGGTGGCAGCCTACGCCTGGTTCATCGGTCGCAGCGATGACGTCCCGTCCATCGACCTGCTCGGAGCCGACGGCAAGCTCACCGAACTCGGCGAGCTCTACGTCTCCCTTCCGCACCATGACCCGAGCTGCGCGCGGTAGAGCAAGCGTGGCCTGGCCGTTGGCGCCCCCTCCCTCCACGGTCGTGATCGCCGTTCTTCGTCACTCTCCAAGCGCATAGGCTAGACGGGCCCTCGCAAGGTGGCGCTCGACGGCCGAGTCGAGCACCTGGAGGCGGGCCGCGTTGAGCTCGTTCTCTGCGGCAAACAGGTCGGCAGTGGTGACGTCGCCCACATGGAGCTCGGCCATGCGTCGTTCGTAGGCCGTTTGGGCCGCCGCCTCGGCCGTCCGAGCCGCCTGGGCGCTGCGATTGGCGCGCACGAGTACCGCGCGCGCGTTGCGTACCTCGAGCGTGAGTGCCTGCTCGAGCTCGGCGAGCTCCGCCTCCAGGGCGTCGATTTGCGCTTCGTTTTCGCGTACCCGCTTGGCGGCACTCCAGCTGTCGTTGGGCGCATAGCTCACGAGGGCGCCGACCTCCCAGCTGGGCTGATACTCGCTCTTGGGCGGGATCTGATAGCGATTGGGGTTTGCATAGTCGCCTCCGGCGAACACGGAAACGTGTGGGTAGCCGTTGGCGCGATTGGCCTTGGCGTTGTGGCGCTGACTCTCGATCAGCTCTGTGAGAGCGCTGATCTCTGCTCGCTGGGCGCGCGCCTTGCCGAGCAGCAGCGCAGCGGACGCCACCTCGCTGGCGTCCAAGTCGTCGAGAATGGGATCGCCGATTCCGTAGGGTGCGCCGTCGGGGTCCAGGAGCAAGGTACGCAACGCTGCATCCGCCACGTCGACCGCGGACTCCATGCTCACCACGGTCTGCTCCGCGAGTGCGAGGCGCGCCCCCGAGCTAGCAGCGTCCGCCGCGGGACGCAGGCCGGCCTTCACACCCGCCTCGATGCGCGCGTGTTGAACCCGCGCCTGCTCCACCGCGCGCTGCGCCACTGCCAGGTTCCCGCGCGCGCGGGCCAGCTGGTAGTAGGCCTCGCGTGCACTCAGACGCACGCGGTTGAGCTTGGCTCGTGCCTGGGCCTCCGTGGCGCGAGCCGACGCGCGCGCAGCCTGAATGCTGGGCACCACGGCGAAGAACAGATCGCTCACCGGATACAGCACGCGCGCCGCGAACGCGGTCTGATTTCGTGGGATCACGATGGCCTGGCCCTGAGCTTGCCGGTCGATACTGGAAAGCCAGAGTGCCCGCGCTGCAGGATCGTTGATCTGCTGGGCCAGCGTGCGGGCCGCATCGGCCGCGGCCGGGTCGAGCGCGCCGATGCGACTGTTGGGAAAGCCGTCGATGTGCGTGTAGCGCGCGGTGAGCTCGAGGCGTGGCAACAGCTGGGTCCGCGCCCGCTCCACGGCGGCCTCGGAGGCGCGCACCAGCGCTTCGGCGCGCTCGAGTGCGGGCGAGTTCTCGGTCACCCGGGTGACGGCCTCCTCTGCGCGCAGGGGCTCTCCCTGTGCGATGGCGCCCATCAGATCGAAACTGGGCACGCTTTCCGACTTGGCATCTTGGGCGGAGCACACACCTCCACCGAGCAGCCAACCTGCGAGGCAGGCAGCCGCGAGACACTTCTCTTGGCGCATGATGATTATCCTTGTTGACGACGAAAACGCAGGGCCGCGATGGTGCAGACGACGACACCCATCACGGTCAAGGCCAGGAATTGAAGACGCAGATCCGAGAGCGTGGCGCCGCGCAGCAAGAGGGCGCGCAGGATCTCGGCGTAGTGGCGCAGGGGATTGATCAACGTGAGCGGTGCGAGCCACGCCGGCATCGAACGCACGGGCGTCATGATGCCGCTCAGGAGTGCGGCCGGAAGCATGAACAGGAAGCCGCCCATGAAGGCTTGTTGCTGACTCGAGCTGACGGTCGAGATCAACAGGCCGATGCTCAAGGTGTTCAGCAGGTAGAGCAGCGTCGCCAGCAGCAAGCTCAGCGGTGAGCCCCGCAAGGGCATGTCGAAGCCGTAGGCGCCCACCACCATCGCGAGAATGAAGTCAAACAGACCCACGACGGCGAACGGGATGATCTTGCCCAGCATCAGGAGCAGGGCCGGCACCGGGGTCACCTGGATTTGCTCGAGGGTGCCGCGCTCGCGCTCACGCGCCAGGCCCATCGATGCGATGATGGTGGTCACCAACAGAAGCAGCATCGCCGACACACCAGGAATCATGTACACGGAGGTCTTGAGCGCCGGATTGAACAGCACGCGCGAGCGCACCGAGACCTCGGGTTGGGGCCTGTGCAGCCCTAGCTGCGCGGCCCTGAGCGCGCCCTGCTTGCGTGCGCTCGCCTCGGCCTCACGGGCGAAGTAGCTGCTCACGGCCGCGCCGGCCACGTTTGCGCGATTCGGATCGCTGCCATCCAGCACCATCTGCACACTGGGGCCTCGGCCGCGCACGAGATCGTGCTCGAAGCCGCGTGGCACCACGAGCACCGTGGCCGCCTCACCCGTCTCCAGCATGCGCAACGCGGTCTGCGGCTCGGCCACATCGCGCACGCGTCGCAGCGTTCCGTCGGCCAGCACACGCTGCAGGTGGCTGCGACTCTGGGTGCTGTGGTCGAGGTCCACCACCGCGGTGGGGACCTTGTCGACGTCGAGCTGCACTGCGTTGGCGAACAGCACGAGCTGCACGGCCGGGGCGGCCACCAAGAGCGCCATCATGCGACGGTCGCGCAGGGTCTGGCGCACTTCCTTGAGCATCACGGCGTAGAGCATGCTGAGGGCTCGTCTCATGCGATGGTCCTCCGAAAACGCAGGGTGGCAACGCCGAGCATCACGACACCGAAGACCGCCAACATCGCGGCCTCTCCCCACAGTTCGCCGAGGTCGTTGCCGCGCAAGAGCACGCCGCGCAGCCCGGCCACGTAGTAGCGGGCCGGCACCACACGGCTGACGAACTGCAAGGGCAGCGGCATGTTGTCGATGGGGAACACGAAGCCCGAGAGCAGCATGGAGGGCAACATCGAGCTCATCGTCGCCACCTGCGTGGCCACCATCTGATTTCGCGTGAGTACGCTGATCAAGAGCCCCTGCCCGAGCATACCCACCAGGAACAACAGCGAGAGCACGCCCAGAGCCAACGCCGAGCCACGGAAGGGCACGTTGAACACCAGGCCGCCCGCCGCCACCACCATCAACACCGCCAGCGCCCCCAACACCAGATAGGGCAAGAGCTTGCCCAGGATGATCTCGAAGCGTCCCACCGGTGTGGCGAACAACTGCGCCATCGAGCCGCGCTCCCACTCGCGCGCCACCGTCAGCGCGGTCAGCAGCACCGCCACGATGGCGAGCACGTAGGCGGCGATGCCCGGCACCAGGAACACCGCGCTCTTGCCCTCGGGGTTGAATCGCGTGAAGGTGCGCACCTCCACCAGCGGCTTGCGTGCGCCCTTGGCCTGCTCGGCTCCGGACAGCGCGAGAAGCTTGAGCGCCACTTCCAGCTTGTTGCGGGCTTGCACGGCGCTCGTGTTATCGGAGCCGTCGAGCAAGAGCTGCACCCGCGTCGGCTCGCCGCGCACGAGCTCGCGCGCGAAGCCGCGTTCGATGACTACGGCTGCCAGGCTGCGACCGGCCACCAGGGCGCGCTCCGCTTCGGCGGCGCTCGGCAGGTCGCCTGCATCGTCGAACTGGTCGTCGGCCAAGAGGCGTCGCTTCAAGCTGCGACTCTGGGTCGTCTGATCCAGGTCCACCACGCTCACCGGCAGGTGATCGAGATCGAAACTCACGCCGAAGCCGAACAGGAGCAGCATCACCACCGGCATGGCGAGCGCGATGTACAGGGTGCGCACGTCGCGCAGCACGTGGTGCACCTCTTTATGCGCCAACGCCAGGATACGATTGAGGGTCAAGGACAGGGCATTCATGGAGCCTCCGCCGAGGCACTCTTGCTGCGACCCACCACGCCCAGGAAGACGTCCTCGAGCGATGCCTCCACGGGCTCGCAATGCTCCGGCTGGGCCCCCAGCTTGCGCAGGCCGAGCTCGATTGCGGATCCGTCCGTACCCTTGGGGTCGAAGCGCACGTGCAGGTTGGCACCGAACAGATCCGCAGCCCGCACGAAGGGCAGTGCGCGCGCCGCGTGCACCACGCGATGGAGATCCTTGCCTTGGAAAGCCAGGGTGGTGCCTGGCACGAAGCTGCGCTTGAGTGCCTCTGGCGTGTCGAGCGCGAGTAAGGAGCCGTCCACCATCAGGCCCACGCGCGCGCAGTATTCGGCCTCGTCCATGTAGTGCGTGGTCACGAAGATGGTGGTGCCTTGCGCGGCGAGCTCGCGGATCAGCCGCCAGAACTGACGGCGCGAGAAGGGATCGACGCCGGCGGTGGGCTCGTCGAGGAACACGATGGAGGGCTGGTGCAGCACGGCACAGGCCAGGGCCAGGCGCTGGCGAATGCCACCCGGCAACTCGGACGTCACGCTCGCGCGGTAGCCGCCGAGCTCGGTGCGCTCGACGGCGCGATCGATGGCTGCATGCAGTGCCTTGCCGTGGAGCCCGTAGATACCACCGAAGAACTCCAAGTTGTCCTGGGCGTCGAGATCCAAGTAGAGGCTGAATTTCTGGGACATGTAGCCGATGGAGGCCTTCACGGCGCCGGGCGCGCGCGCGATGTCGTGGCCCGCCACACTTGCCTGTCCGCCGGAGGGCGCGAGGAGCCCGCACAACATCCGGATGGTGGTGGACTTGCCCGCGCCGTTGGCTCCGAGGTAGCCGAAGATCTCGCCTCGCTCGACGTGGAAGCTCACGTCGCGCACGGCCACGAAGGAACCGTAGACCTTGCGCAGGGCGTTAACCTCGATGGGATGCTGGGTGGTCATGCGGCGCCTGCTTGCAGTTGGCGCGCCGAGACGCGGGCCAAGAACACGTCTTCGAAGTCCGGCGCGACCCGCTCCGCCGTGGCGCCGAGCTCCATCACATCGCGCGAAATGGCGGCGCCCGCGCCCGGCGTCGCGAGCACACGCAGGCGCGTCCCCGCAGGCGAGGCCGTGACCACGCCCGGGTGCCCGTTCAACCACGTATGCAGCCGCTCGCGATCGCCGCCCGTGACGGCCAACACGTCGTACTCGAGCTCCCTTGAGAGCGCGCTGGGCGAGCCCTGGGCGATGATCTGTCCGTGATGGAGGAGACCCACGCGATGGCACCGCGCCGCCTCATCCATATAGGCCGTGGAGACCAGCACCGACATGCCCTCGCCGACCAGCTCGTAGATGAGCTCCCACAGCTCGCGTCGGCTCACTGGGTCGACCCCGTTGGTAGGCTCGTCCATCAAGAGCACGCTCGGCCGATGGAGCAGCGCGCAGGCCAGGGCCAGCTTCTTGTACATGCCGCCACTGAGGGCATCGGCGCGGCGGTCCTCGAAGCGCGTGAGGCGCGTGATCTCGAGCAGCCGCGCACTGCGCTCGCGGAACGTCTGACGAGAGAGCCCGAACAGACGTGCAAAGAAGCTCAGGTTCTCCGCCACCGAGAGGTCCCCGTAGAGACTGTATTGCTGCGGCATCAAGCCGAGGTGCTCGCGGGCGCGTGAACGTCGAGCCAGCGGATCCTCGCCGAGCACCCGCACGTACCCCGCCGTGGGGCGCATCAGGCCCGCCAGGCAGTTGATGGTAGTGCTCTTACCTGCCCCATCGGGCCCCACCAGACCGTAGAGCTCTCCGGGCGCGACACGCAGGTCGATGCAGCGCACCGCCTCGAGCGCGCCGTACGAGCGCACCAATCCGCAAGCGTCGATGGCCGCCGTTTGACTCGGCGCGTTCATGGCGCCCCCGAGAGGCCCAGGTCGGCCAAGCTCACCACCACCTGCATGCCCGTGCGCAACAGCCCCTTGTGCTCACGCACGCGCACCTCCACCGGATACACCAGGCGGTCGCGGTCGCTGCGCGTCTGCACGTTGCGCGGTGTGAACTCAGCCTCCAATCCGATGCGCGTCACCTCGGCGCTGAAGTCTCGCTCGGGGTAGGCATCGGCCCGCACCTGGGCTCGCATGCCCACGCGCGCCGCATCCACATCCGCGTTGGCCAGGTAGAACGTCACGTTGGCCAGCTCGGGATCGATCAAGCGCGCCACCACCGAGCCCTGCATCACGAGCTCGCCGGATTCGTAGTAGATGCGCTCGAGTACGCCCGCGCGCGGTGCGCGCACGGTGCATTCATCCACGATCAACTGCGCGCTCGTCACCACCGCCTCCAGGGCGGCCACGCTGCGCTCGGCGGCGCTCACCTGGGCCAGCGCCGCCTGGGCCTGTGCGGAAGCCGCGCCCGCCTGACGACGGCTCACGAGCTCCGAGGCCGCCGCCGCGCGCTGACGCTCGAGCAACTCCGAGGCCGTGACCTTGGCGCGGTCCCTGGACGACAGTGCGGCGTACTCGCCCATGGCCTCCATGCGCTCGGCGTCGCGCGCCGCCAGCTCCTGCTGCGCCGAGAGCGCACCGAGCTGGGCTCCCACGGCCTGAATCGAAGCCGCCGCCGCCGAGCTCTGCCCGCGCGCCGCCAGGGCCTGCGACTTGGCACCCAGCACCTGCGCCCGCGATGCCTCCAGGCGCGCGAGGGCCTCCGCGAGGCGCGCCTCGTGCTCGGAGCACTCCAGGCTCAAGATGGGATTGCCGGCCTGCACCGTGAAGCCCTCCCTGGCGTGCACCTGCTTCACCCGGGCGGACAGGCGCGAGCCGAGAATCGATGCCCTCGGCCTCCACCACACCGGAACCGGACGCCGGGCCCGACTCGGCCTTGCCCTGGGCACGAATGCGCCAAGCGATGAGTCCGATCAGGACCCCCGTCAGCACCACCATTACGCTGAGAACTCGTTTCATCGGACATGGCTCCGGTCGTTGAACGACGCGCCGCGAGGAGCTCCCCTGCGGTCGTCTCGAGCGCCCGTCGTCGAGGCGCAACACCCCCCAGTGCGACCTTCGTGCCAACTCGTTCGCTTGATTGAATCGCCGCAAAATCAGCCTGTTCTGCCACCCCACGGGCGACCTCCGGAGTTGCCCCCAGTCGATGTGTCTGGGTTTCCGGACAGTCGCTTTCCGGGCCCCCAGACAGCCGCCGCCCATGGCGCACTGGTACACTCGCAACGAATGCGCGCCCTTCACCCGTGGGAAGTCCGTTGAACCGCCCTCCGCCACACGCCCTGGCTGCGACCCGTCCGCTCTCACGCAGCGCGCTCGACGTGATGTTCGCCAAGGTCGTGGTGGCGCGCCTGGTGATCGCTCCTTCTCTCGGCTCGCTGGCGCTGACGTTCGCCTTCTTCGAGCCCACCCCCTGGCGTAAGTGGCTGATCGGCTCGGGCGTGACCAGCTTGTTCCTGCTCTCGCTGGTGGAGTGGTTCCGGTATCGCAAGTTCGGACCCGAGTCGGTGCACGTGCCGTTCAACGTGTGGCTGACCATCATCGTCCAGCTCTGCGTGATCACCGCCACCGGCGGGCTCTTCAGTCCCGCACTGCCCGTGGTCATCATGATGGCGTTCCTCGCCGCGACCCTCGGCGAGCGGCGCATCTTGCGCGGCCTGTTGGCCTTGGCGCTGCCCGCGGGCTTTGGGCTGGCCTACATCCATCGCTGCGCCACACCCGTGCCCAGCCTGATTCCCGAGCTGTTCGGTGGCGCCCAGCCCATCGAGCACGGGCCCGCTCCGTGGATCGCAGCCACCGCGTTCACCGCCATGCTGCTGATCGCGGCGCGCGTGGGCCTGGTGCTCCAGGGTGTATTCGAGAGCCTCTACGGGGACGCCGTGCAGGCCCGTGACCGCTCGCTCGCGCTGCACGCCGAGCAGAGCCGCGTGATCACGTTGATGAGCAGCGAGATCGCCCACGAGCTCAAGAACCCGCTGGCCAGCCTCAAGGGCCTGGGCGCACTGGTGGCCAAGGACGTCGAGGGGCGCACCGCAGAGCGCGTGAAGGTGCTGCGCGGCGAGGTCGACCGCATGCAGTCGATCCTGGAAGGCTTCCTCACGTTCTCGCGGCCGCTCGTGCCCCTGAGCGTCGCCGAGCACGACTTGAGCGAGCTCACCTGCGACGTGGCGCGCTTGCACGAGGGCATCGCGGGCGAGCGCAGCCTCGGCATCGCCGTCGAGGCTCCCGAGCGCACGCTGGCGCGCTGCGATATCCGCAAGGTGCGCCAGGTCCTGATCAACCTGGTCCAGAACGCCCTCGATGCCAGTCCCGACGGTGGCAAGGTGCTGTTGCGCGTGAGGCCCACGGCAGGAGGCGTCAACATCACTATCGTCGACGAAGGCCCTGGCCTCTCCCCGGAGATCGCCGAGCGCGTGTTCGAGCCCTTCGTGAGCGACAAGGAGCACGGTTCGGGCGTCGGATTGGTGGTGGCACGCTCGCTGGCGCGACAGCACGGCGGCGACGTGGTGCTGACACCTCGGAGGGGAGCCCGCGGACTCGAAGCCGAGCTCCGCTTGCCGCTCACACCGCCGCTCGAGCCGAGTACCGCGTCCCTGCCCAACGAATCTCTCCCCAACGCAGCCCTGCCCAGCAACGGAACGAATCCATGACCCCACGCATCCTCGTGGTCGACGACGACCAAGCCCTGCGCTTCACGCTGCGCGGCATCCTGGAGGACGCAGGCTACGCGGTGGATGAAGCCGCCGACGGCGCGCTCGCCCTGGCCAAAGTCGAGGCCGGCGGCGGCTACCACCTGGTGCTGAGCGATCTGCGCATGCCCAACGTGGATGGCCTCGCGCTGCTCGAGCGCCTCAAGTCCCAGCACCCGAGCCTGCGCGTCATCATGATCACGGCCCACGGCTCCGAGCGGGCCGCCGTGGAGGCCATGAAGCGCGGCGCCTACGACTACTTTCGCAAGCCCTTCGAGCCCGAAGAACTGCTGGCCGTGGTGGAGCGCGCGGTGGAGTCGGTGCGCCTCAGCTCCGACAACGAGCGCCTCGGCGCCGAGCTCCTGCTCTCACGCTCCATGGTGTTCGCCTCACCTGCCATGCGCCAGCTCGCGGTGCTGGTGCAGCGCGTGGCCAGTAAGGACGTCACAGTGCTGATCAGCGGCGAGAGCGGCACCGGGAAAGAGCGCCTGGCCGAGGCCCTGGTGCGCGGGAGCACCCGCAGCACACGCCCCTTCGTGCGCTTCAACTGCGCTGCCATCACACCCGACCTGGCGGAGGCGGAGCTGTTCGGACACAGCAAGGGCGCGTTCACGGGTGCGATCCGACAGCGCAGTGGCCTCTTCCGCGAGGCTCACACCGGCACGCTGTTCTTGGACGAAGTCGCGGAGCTCGACCTACGCACTCAGGCCAAGCTCCTGCGCGTCCTACAGGAGGGCGAGGTACGTCCCGTGGGCGAAGACCACCCGTTCTCCGTCGACGTCCGCATTCTGGCCGCCACCCACCGCAACCTCGAGCAGTGCGTACGCGATGGCAGCTTCAGAGAAGATCTATTCTATCGCCTCAAGGTAGTGCATCTCAGCTTGCCTCCGTTGCGCGATCGCAAGGAAGACATCGAGGTGCTTGCCGCACACTTCCTGGCCGAATTCAGCGCCCGCTTCGGCGCTGGGCCCTTCTCGCTGACCGCAGAGCTGCGCACACGACTTGCTAGCTACCGCTGGCCTGGCAACGTGCGCGAGCTCGGCAATGCCATCGAGAGCCTGGTGGCCCTCTCCCCGACCGATCGGCTCGATCCCGACCTCTTGCCGGGCGATCGTCCCGACGGCTCGAGCGCCCAGCGCGCCACCCTCGAGCATCGCCTGCTCGCGTATGAACGCGGCTTGCTGGTGGAGGCCATCGATGCCGCCGACGGCAACCGCAGCGAGGCCGCCAAGCTGCTCGGCATCGGGCGCGCCACGCTCTACGAGAAGCTCCGCAAGCACGGGCTGTAGCCTCTACTCCTGGCTGGGGCCTGCTCCACACGCGCACGCCCGCTTCGGCACGGCTCCTGCTCTTCGATCCGCTTCGGAGGACGAATGGAGGCGCAGATGCGGGGGCGGCGAGCGGTGTGGATGGCGGTGCTAGCCAGTGTCGGACTCGTTGGTTGTAGTGACGATGGAGGCTCGGGCTTCGCGTACAAGAAGGGCCTGCCGTTCTCGGAACCCAAGGAATTCCACAGCGAGAACGGCGTGACCTCCGTGCAGCTCCTGTCGAAGGAAACCGCGGTGGACATCAGCGACGCCACCGTGAAGGGGACGGTCTACAACGGCGCATTCGTGGGACCCACGCTGCATGTGGCGCCTGGAGAGACCCTGCGTGTGCACCTGCAAAACGACCTCAAGCAGCACACGAACATCCACTATCACGGCATGCACGTGTCCCCCGAGGGCAACAGCGACAACATCTTCCTCATGATCGAGCCGGGCGAGAGCTTCGACTACCAGCTCGACATCCCGGCCGACCACGACGTGGGCACCTTTTGGTACCACTCACACTCGCACATGGACTCCGAGAGCCAGGTGTTCGGCGGTCTCTCGGGTGTGCTCATCGTGGACGGCCTCGAGCAGAAGCTCCCCGAGGCCTATCGCGGCATCACTCAGCACGTGTTCGCGCTCAAGGACCTGCAGGTGAAGGACGGCACCATCATCGCCGACAACATCAACTCGGACGCGCCCACGGTTCGCACGGTGAACGGCCTGGTGGAACCCACGCTCGAGATCGCGCCCGGGGAGACGCAGCTGTGGCGCCTTGCCAACATCAGCGCGGACATCTTCTACGACCTGAGCTTTGCCACGCAGCCCCTGGTGGTCATCGCCGAAGATGGCAACCCCGTGGAGAAGCTGTGGACGGCGATGGATTCTGGTCCTGCCGCCCGGTAAGCGCTTCGACGTGGTCGTCACGGCCCCGACCACCGCTGGCGACTATACGCTCGAGACCTTGGCCTATGACCAGGGCGGAGACATGTATCCGCAGGCCACGCTCGTGAACGTGAAGGTCACGGGTGCGATGGCCCCGGCACTGCCTCCGCTTACCGAAGGCCTTGCCCCCGACGACGGGCTTACCTCACCTGATGCCGTGGTGGCGCAAACCCGCCAGTTCGTGTTCACCGAGGACGACGACTCCAATCAGTTCTTCATCAACGGCAAGCAGTTCGACATGAACCGCATCGACGCGCTGCCCAAGCTCGGCACCATCGAGGAATGGACGGTGATCAACAACACCTCGGAGCAGCACCCCTTCCACATCCACATCAACGACTTCAAGGTCCTCTCCATCAACGGCGTCCCGTACCAGGCCAACGGTGAGCAAGACACGGTGGTGATGCCGCCCGGCGGACAGGCGGTCATCCGCATGGCTTTCCTGGATTTTACGGGCAAATTCGTCTTCCACTGCCACATCCTGGCCCACGAGGACGGCGGCATGATGGCGGTCGTAGACGTGGTGCCGTGAGAGGGGAAGGTGATCGGTTGCGAGCACGGGCACGTGTGCGAACCGGAGGATGACGGCGCGTTTCGCTGCGCTCACCCGTCGATGCTAGTCTGGCGGGACGATGACCAAGCAAGATCTCGATGTGATCGTTGTGGGTGATGGGCCGGGAGGCTTGAGCGCTGCGCTGTTTCTGGCCAAGTCCGGGCTGCGAGTCGTGGTGTACGGGCAGGACAAGACCGCCATGCACTGGGCGCTGCTGAAGAACTACCTCGGCGTGCCCGAGATGCTCGGCAGCGAGTTCCAGCGTCTTGCGCGCGAGCAGGTCACCACGTTCGGGGGGCGCATCGAGGCGGCGCGTGTGGAGAGCGTCGCACACGACGCGGGTAGCTTCGAAGTCACTCTCGAGGGTGGACCCAAGGTGCAGTCGCGCTTCTTGATCCTCTCGGAGGGCAAGTCGCCGCGCCTCGCGCAGCAGCTCGCGCTGGCGAACGACCCCTCCGGTGCCGTGAAGGTGGACATCAACGGCAAGACCTCGCTCGCGGGTGTGTACGCGGTGGGGCGCCTCGCACGGCCGGATCGCAGTCAGGCCATCATCAGCGCCGGCGATGGAGCCGCGGCCGCCATCGACATCCTCTCGAGCATCAAGGGCGAAGCAGTGCAGGACTGGGACTCGCCGCCCGAGCAGAAGTAGCAGCGCTCACGCCGTGACTTTCTTCGGCGCGCGGCACCAGTTCATCGTGACGCTTCGCGTCTGGACTCGGTGTCGCTTCGCGCTGCTCTGGGTGTCGCTTCGCGCCAGGCCGCGCGTACCTGCAGGGCGTGCCGGCCACCACCGCAAGCTCGAGCCCGCGGCGCCACTGGATCAGCGGTATCCAGCGCCATCAGCCCATCGAACCCGTGATCGAGGGCGCCACCATCGCGAGCGACGTCGAGCAGCGTGTGCTCGCACTGCTCACCCATGGGGGGCGCCCCCTCGACGACGTCCTGCGCGAGACCATCTATCACGAACGGCAGCGCCTGAATGGTCCGGCTACGCGCCGACAGGCCGTGGACCAACGCTTGCTCGAGCGCCTGCGTCAGGCCTTGCCCAGCGCGGACGCCCGCCACCAGGAGGAGCTCGTGCGCCTGGTGGTCCGCCACTACCTCACCGAGATCTCGGGACACTTCGATCCACGCGTGTACCGGCTGGCGACACGGGTCATGCCGCCCGCCCTCGGCGCGCTCCTGCACGGCATCAGCCTGCACAATCGCGATGTGTTCTACGTGGGCAATCGCATCTCGATCTCGGGACGCGTGGCCAGCCTGTGCAAGCTCAGCGCTCGCGGCACCATCCTGTTGGTGCCCACCCACGTGTCGAACCTGGACTCCGTGATCCTGGGCTGGGCTCTCTCGAACTTCGGGCTGCGCCCGTTCGCCTACGGCGCGGGCCTCAACCTGTTCGAGCGGCCGTTGCTCGGCTTCTTCATGCAGCACCTGGGTGCCTACACGGTCGACCGCAGCAAGCACGACCCGCTCTATCGCTGGACACTCAAGGAGTACGCCACCGCGTTGCTCGAGCACGGCCAGCACAGTCTGTTCTTTCCCGGTGGCACACGCAGCCGCTCCGGTGCGCTCGAGACGCGACTCAAGCTGGGCCTACTCGGTACGGGCATCGAGGCGATGCGACGCTGCGCGGAGCAGGGCCGACCCAGGCGCGTTTTCGTGGTGCCGTGCACCCTCACCTATCCGCTCGTGCTCGAGGCAGAGAGCTTGATTAGGGACTTCCTGCGCACCGAGGGCGGTCCGCAGTACTTCGAGGGCCCCGACGAGTCGGAGCATCTGCAGCGCTGGGTCGAGCTCATCCGCGGACTGTATCGGCTCGACCTGCAGGTACACCTGCGCTTCGGCGCGGCGCTCGATCCCATCGGCAACGAAGTGGACGACGAGGGGCGCTCCCAGGATCCGAGCGGACGCCTGGTGGATCCGCTCGACTATCTGCGCGCGACTTCCGACAGCTCCGAGGTGCGCCTCGACCCGGAGCGTGACGCCGAGTACACCCGACTGCTCTCGGCCCGCATCCTGGCGGCCTACCCGCGGGACGTGGTGGCCGTGTCCACCAGCGTGGCAGCCCACGCCATCTTCGAGCTGCTCACCGAGGCGAGCCGAGAGAGGAGCGTGTTCCGCATGCTGCAGGAGATTCCCCCGAGCGTGCCCTTGACGCTCGACGCCATCACGGCGCGTATCGCGCGCAGCCTACCCGCACTCGAGGCCGCGGAGCAGCGCGGCGAGATTACGCGGGCGGAGATCGTGCGGCGCGGATCGCCGGGCGTGATCCTCGAGAAGGCCATCGCGACCTTCGCCACCTACCACCACGAGCGCATCGCGAGCCGCGAGGGAGAGCTCCTGCGCATCCATCGGCCCGACCTCGTCTACTACTACCAGAACCGCGTGGCCCCTCACCTCTCGTCCTCGAGCTCCGGAGGATCCCCATGACGAGCAACGCTCCCCTGCAGATCGCCGTGCTCGGCGCCGGTGATTGGGGCTCTACGCTCGCGCTGATCGCCGCCGGCAATGGCCATCACGTGGGCGTGTGGGCCCGCAGCGAGGCACGTTGCACCGCGCTCGAGCGTCGGGCGGCGCAGAGCCCGCTTCTGCTCGGCCCGGAGCGCACGGGCGGTTCACTGCACGCCACGCTGCATCCCGAGCCCCTTCTCGAGTCCGCCGACCTGGTGCTGATGGCCGTGCCCTCGCCTGCCTTTCGCGAAGCCTGCCGCGGCCTGCGCGCGGCACTCGAGCCGCGCCATCTCTTGATCCATGGCACCAAGGGGCTCGAAGTCGGCTCGCTCAAGCGCATGTCGGAAGTGCTCCTGGAAGAGACCTGCGTGCGTCAGTTCGGTGCCCTGTCCGGCCCCAACATCGCCCCCGAGCTCGCGCAAGGAAAGCCGGCGGGCAGCCTGATCGCCTCGCCGTTTCCGCGCGTGGTCGAGCTCGGCAAGCGCGCGCTCTCGTGCCGCTTCTTCATGCTCTTTCACGGACCCGACTTGCTCGGACTCGAGCTGTGCGGTGCGCTCAAGAACGTGGTGGCCATCGCCGCCGGCATGGCCGACGCCATGCAGGTGGGCGAGAACGCCAAGGCCCTGCTCATCACGCGCGGTGCGGCCGAGATCCGGCGTTTGGCCGAGTCCATGGGTGCGCAGCCCAACACCATCACGGGCCTCGCCGGCATCGGGGATCTGATGGTCACCTGCGCCAGCCCCCACTCACGCAATCGGCGCCTGGGTGCCGCCCTGGCACGCGGGGAGAGCATGGAGAATGCGCAAGCCCAGCTCGGGATGGTCGCCGAAGGCGTGTATGCAGCCAAGGCCATCATGGTGCTTTCGCAACGTAAGGAGCTGCGCCTCCCCTTGCTGCAAAGCATCGCACGCGTGCTCTACGATGGAGTCGCCCCGCAGCGGGCCCTCGATGCGCTGATGCGCATGCCGGCTGGACACGAAGGAGCCGGCTGAGCGAGGGCCTCAGCCAACCCCGCCCGCGCGCTACTTGTTCACGCGATCGCAGGTGGGGTAAGGCCCGCAGGTCGAGAAGTCGCGAAACCACTTCTGAACGATCGACCCGTCAGGATTGCGGTCGTGCGTGGCCTCGAGCACCTCGAGTAGATGAGCCCGCGACATGGCGAGCGGTGCCTCGTAGGGCACGTAGGTGGTGCCCACCGGGTAGTCCGCGTACGGCCCCTTCTGCTCGATATGTGTGCCCAGCACGTGCGTCACGATCTTGTCGCTGGTGAAGTCGACCAGGCGTTGCGCACTGGCGGCGAAGACCTCGGGGTCGCCGTTGACGTAGATGCGACCGGGGTAGAGAGAGTCGCCCGTCAACAGCACACCGGTCTGCCGGTCGTAGACCGCAATGCTCGTCACGTCGTGGCCGGGGACGGGGATGATATCGAGCACGCGCCCGCCGAGATCATAGGCCACCACGCTGTTCGGCCACTGCGTGATGCCGAACGCTTGCTGCAGCGCGGCCACGCTCCCGTTGGGGATCAACGTGACGTTGGGCAGATCGGTGAACTGATAGTCGCCGTAAGTGTGATCGCCATGGGAGTGCAGGTGGGTGACCACCAGCGGGATCGAACGTCGCTTGTGCTTGATCAACCAGAGGGCCATCACCTTCTTCACGGCGCCCGCGACGTCGGGTGCACCCGCCACCGACGTCGAGCCGGCACCGGTGTCGAACAAGATGGCCTTGTCTTTCCCGAAGAGCAGATACAGGAACGGCTTCTCATCGTTCACACAGCCCGACTCACGCAGGATGTAGAAGTCGTCGTTGTACGCGTGCACCTGGAACTCGGGCGAAAAGCGAGTGCAGTGAGGGCTTCCCGAGCTCCAAGCCGCAGGCAGCGCGCCGGGCACGACCTCGGCCACCGTATCGGCTGCGCGGGAGGTGGGGGAGAGCGACGTGAGCGCCAGAGCAAACGCGGCGCAGCCAGAAACCAGGCGATTTTTCCAAGACATGGGAGATGACACCTCATCTTTCGAACAACTGTCGAAACGATGGTTTTCTCCCATACTCAATTTTAGAATGTGTTTCGAAACGGATAATTGGAACGCATCAACCGCGCAGCGCGCTGCACGCCGCTCGTGTGCTCTCTCTCACGGTACGCCTTCGGTCACCAGCTGTTGAATGCGCGTGCGATGCGTGGACTTGGGGAAATCCTTCCCGAAGGCCTGCGCGCGTTGAGCCGCTGCGGGCTGCTTGCCGGTACGCACGAGCGCTTCGATGGCGAGCACCTCGCGCTCTTCGGCGAAGGCTCCACGTGGATACTCACGTGCATGCTCCTCGGCCAGCTCGAGCGTGCGACCGGGGTCGGCCAGGAGCACACGGCGCGCCCGCATCAAGATGGAGAGCTCGGCCGCCGGGTCGTGCTTTTCGACCTCGGGCGTGACGGTGGGCAGCTCGGCGGGCTTGACGCGCGCCTTCTTCTCCGCGCGCCTCACGGGCTGCTCGAGCGGTACAGGCGCAGGATCCACGCTCCGCTCGGGCCGGGCAGACAAGGCCTGCACAGAGGGATCTTCCACGGGCTGGGCAGGTTGGATCGGAACCACGATGGACGGAGCCTTGGGTTCCTGACGCGCCCAGTACATGCCGAGCAATCCGACCAGCGTGATCAGCATGCCGAACTTCAGGAGCGTGCCACTCCGCACGGACTTCACCGGACGAGGCGGACTCGGCGGTGCCGTCTCGGCAGCCGCTGCGGCCTCGGCAGCCAGGCGAGCCGAGAGCTCGGTGAACATACGCACCCGCTGATCGCCGTTGGGACCCACCTTGGCCTCGTGCGCGAGACCCAGGGCCACCGTCCGCCAATCGTCATCGCGCTCGAGCCAGCGCGGGGGGGCTTGACGTGGCTCATCCCGCACTCCTCTTCGCATAGGCACGCCGCTGTTGCGCCGCCTGAACCTTTTGTACGAAGCGCTGAATCTCCTCACGCGCCGCGTACAAACGCGAGAGCGCCGTGCTCTCGGGAACATCGAGACTCGCTGCCACCTCGGCCATGGTGAGCCCCTCGAGCTCGTACAGCGCGAACACCTCGCGCTTATCGTCGTCCATGCGCGTGAGCGCTTCGGCCGCCAGCTCCAGTACCTGCTTCTGCGAAGCGAGGTCGAAGGCCGTGACCAGCGAGGTCCCCGACGTGTGCTCACTCTCCTCGATATCGAGCACCTCGCGCCGGAGATGGGCCTTGCGCCGATGGCCGAGCGCCACACGCGCCGCGATACCGTAGACCCACGTGCGCATGCTGGAACGCCCCTCGAACTCGGGTAGCCTGCGATGCACCACCAAGAACACTTCCTGACAAGCGTCCTCGAGCTCGCGCTCAGGCACCCCGTGGCGCTTGAGCACGCGCCACACGAAGTCCACGTGCTCGGCGAAGAGCACATGGAAGTTCGTGCGAAGCTCGTGGACGTTGGGGTTCATTGGGGGAAGTCGAAGCGCGCTAGCTGATGAGTGGAGGTCAGGGCGTACACGGCATTGTCGTTGCCAGCGACCAGCTCGTAGGGAGCGATGCCCGGCACCAGCACGCAGCTCACCTGCTGCGCGTCGTTCATCCGGCAAAGCGTGGCGGTCTGGGCGTCGCGCTCACCCGTGGAGGTGATCAAGTAGCTGCCTCCAACACGGTCTGGGGCCTGCTTGGAAACCGTCATCAGCGTGAACCCCACACGTTGTAGGAGCACTTCATCGACGCCCGCGTCATTCACGCGCATCCAATGGATGTCCCCGACCAAATCGTCAGGTGTCGCCACCACCACGCGCCCCGCAGAGTCAGCGGACAGGCTAACGGAAGCGCCGCCGCCGAAATAGCCCCTGGACAAGACATTGCCGGTCTTCCAGTCGAGATCCGAGACTTGCATCGCCCATTCGTACGTGGAGTCATCGCCCGACAGGGTTACCGGTTTTCCGTCCTTCGCGGGAGAAGCATTCAGAAAGTCCGTTCCCAGCTTTCTGTTGACCACCGTGAGCACGTCGGAGCTCTTCAAGAACGCGATCGCTTCGTTCGGTGAACCCTCGATCGGAATCTCCCCCAGCGCACCTTGCTGCCAGCTAGCGTGACCGTCCGCCGAGGTCCGTTGCGCGATCATTCCTGCCTTGAAGCCGAGAAACATGAAGTTCGAACTCGTGGGATCGCGCTGCGCCGAACTGAGCGCCCCAAACTCGTGGAAGAAGCGCGTCGCCGGCTCCTGAGCCGTCGCCCCGAGCGCGATGAACTCGTGCCAGATGGCACCACTTCCATCGGCATGGCCGACACAGTTCCAGGCCCAGCGCGTGCTGAACACGGAGTCCTGGCCTCCCATGAGGCCGTAGAGCGAGAGGACTGAGCCCTTGTCGTCGATCTTTCCGTCGCAAGGAAGCTTGGCCGCGGGCATGCCGATGTCCTGGCTCCCGAGTTCCTTCTCGGCATCGAACTGGCGTACCTTGAACGTGAACTGTCCGTCCTGCTTCTGCACGACCCAGACGGTGCCGTTGGCGCCCGCAGTGAGGATGACTTCAGTGGTGTCCGTCGAACCGAGGTCCCAGGTGGTGGTCGGGCTCAAGGTCGGCAGGTCCCGCATCGGATAGGTCGCAACCAGGTTCGCCGCCCCCAGGCTTTCCGCCTTGGGCAGCTCGCAGCTCGACTCGATGCACGGTTCCTTCATGTTGCCGATGTTTCCCTGGTCTCCACAGGCCACGATCGACAGCGCCCATAGCGCACCGCGACCCGCCACCCAGCAACTGCCCTTGCCCTGTCCCATTCGCTTCATGCCCGTTCGTGCGGGTCACTTGGCCTTTCCTCGAAACTTTTCTCGCTCTGGCCCTTCTTCCCTTCAAAACAGCAAACTGGGGCCCATATTCACCACGTACGATACCCGGGGCACCTCGAAGGCCGTGGCGTCGTGGTCGATCACGAAGCGCCGGGAAAGCGCATTCACGCGCGCCGCTCCCGAGGCCGAGAGGCCCCAGTGCTCCGCCAGCCGCACCAGGAGCTCCAGCCCCAACGAGACCCCGAAGCCACTGAGAACAGCGCTGTCATTGCTCAAGAATCCGCTACCCTTCTGCCGCCACAGGGAGTACTCGGGCGAGAGGCAGGCCCGCAGGTGCAGGCGCCCCCCGAGGTCACCCCCCGAGCACATACCGATCACGAAATCGAATGCTTGGGCCTTCACCGCCGTGTTTTGGCTCAAGTGCATCCCCCCGAGCCCGGACGCGCCGCGAAAGGTGCTCACCATGCTCAGCCTGCGACGCAGGCGAGAAGCGAAGGAAAGGCTGGCACCCACGAGCGGATCCGGGGCGACCCCGAACTCGGCGAGAGCGGCCAGGCGTACGTCACGGGGCGGCCACGGACGGACGGACTCAGGCTTTGGAGTTGGGGCAAGAAGCGGGGCGGGCTCGGGCGGACTGAACTCCGGCACGGGTGCTGGCGGCATTTCATCGAGCTCACTCAGGAGCCGCTTCTCTGCGGGCTCTTCGCTCGAGAGCAGCCCCAGCAGTGCCGGGGGGAGATCCGCCAGAGAGAGATTCGGATCCACCATCATGGCCACGATGAACACCAGAGGCTCGTCGAGCTCACGACAGTCCACCGCGTTCTGCTCGAGCACACGCTGGCCACCCGGCGCGCCCCCACGCTCCGACAACGTGATGCGCGCGTAGTAGCGCCCAGGCGCCACCGCCTCGATGTGTCCCTCGATGAAGCGCGCCGCATGCGCAGGAGCATTCAGGCTGGTGCCGGTGAGTTGCTCCACCCGCTCCGCCAGCGTGGCGGGGTCGATGCAACCCACGGCGTTCTCGGAGCGCGACCAGTGCAACGCAGGAGCGTCACCGACATCGGCTTGGGCGCCGCTGGTGAGCGCGAGCGCGAGCACGGCGCCGCAGAGCGTGGCCCTCAGCCGAAACATCGAGCCGCTATGTAGCAAAGCGAAGCAGGTTCTTCACTAGGTCTCGCCGCGCTACGAAACCTCACAAGGGAAAGTCGTAGCGCACGAGGGAAGGCTTCTGCTGTATGAGCGGGTCAGTATGCACGGCGTAGAGGACTCCAGGCTGGTCCGAGACGGCGAGCTCAAATATGTTGGGCATCGGCATCACTGCGCACGAGATCGTTCCTGCGTCTCCCCAGCGACATACCGTCGGCTGCTCAGCGCCGCGCTCGCCCGAGCGGGTCAGGAGGTAGGTTCCTCCCAGCGCGTCAGGCTCCAACGCGTACGGATCCATCAGCGTATAGCTCGAGCGCACCATGGTCACACCATCCGTCGTCGTTCCATCGGACCGCAGCCATTCGATATCGCCCGACGAATTGGTTGCCGCAACCACCGAACGCCCACGAGAGTCGACGGCCACACGGTATTGTGACCACGGCAGGTAGTAGGCGTGCTGGGACACGACATTGCCGGTGTCCCAGTCCAACGTGAAGTGGGTGATGAGGTCCGGAGGTCCGAAGCGTCCCACCAACGCTAGCTGGTTCGCGGCGTCGAATGCGATGCGGAGTCCGCCAGCGGTGTCCAATGGCCCGGTCACAGGTCCAGTGGCTGACTGCTGCCACAGCAACTCGCCGTGGCCATCGATGCGACTTGGAATCACACCGTTTCCCATGCTCAGCACGGCGTAATCCTTCGCGTTGGACAAACGTTGGATCGCATAGGGAGGCATGACCGTCGGATTGTCTCGATGAAGCAGCGTTCGAGTCGGCCCCTCCTGCACGGTCGCCCCGAATGAGACCAGCTCCAGCCGATAGTCCGCAGTTCTGCCGTCACAATAGGATTGCCAGTCGGCCACGAGCAGTGGCCCTGGACTGCTCGTGACAATTCGTTGACTGACGATCGCTTGGTCGAGTTCGAAGGTGCAACCCGGCCCGGCCTCGGGAGCCGGAACGTCGAGCGCACCCAGCTCCGTGCCGTCGGCCTGAATCTGACGCACGTGGTAGGAGGACCCGGCCAAGGAGACTTCCCAGACGGTGCCATTGGTACCGGCCGCAATCGAACCGCTGAGCGGAATCGACCAGGCAGCCTCGAGCACCCCCATGCTCGGCATCACCTCGGTGACTTGGTCATCGGAGGCGGGTGACTGGGCCTCTTTCGGGAGCTCGCAGGAGATCTTCTCTCCCACGCAGAACGCGTTGTTCTCTCCGACGCTCGCCGAATCCCCGCATGCGCCCACGAGCACCAGCCCCCCACCAAGCAGGACTGTCTTGTACTTCGCCATGAACACCGCCTTCACCTTCATGCCCATGCGTGCAGCTGGGCGCATCGTTCCTCGAAACTTTTCTCGCTCTCTCCGAGTGGCCAGCGTCAGAGGGGAAAGTCGTAGCGCACCAGATGCCGCTGAAAATGCTCGTCGCTGTGGACGCCGTACACCACTCCGCGCTGATCGGAGACGGCGATCATTTGCATCTCGAGCAAGGGTGTCAGAGCACACGAGACCTGCTGAGTGTCGCTCAGGTAGCAAAGCGTGGTCTCGTCTGCACCGCGGTCGCCGGTGCTCGTCAAGAGGTACGCGCCGCCAAACGCGTCCGGCTGCAGTGCGTGCACTGACATCAGCGTGTAGCTGGAGCGAACCATGGTGAACCTGGTCGAGACCGTCCCGTCGATGCGGAGCCACTCGATGTCGCCGGTGCCGTTGGTCGCCGCCACCACCAGGCGATTGCGGGAGTCGATCGTCGTCTTGTACTGCGGCCATGGCATGAAGTCGACGCGCTGGGACAACACATTGCCCGTGTTCCAGTCGATTCTGTAGGTGGTGAGGTTCTGAACGTAGTCCTGCACGTTGCTTGGCACCGTGACTCCAAAGCGTCCCACGAGCAGCAGTTGATCGGCTCCGCCGAAGGCGACCATGGTCTCGAACTCATCCATCGCCTGCGGCGTGCTCACGCTCACCGTGGCGTTCTGCTGCCAGAGCACCTCGCCTCGCGCGTCGACGCGAGCCGAGAACCAACCATCCATCACGCTGAGGACTGCAAAGTCTTCGGCCCCAGGCGGACGCTGGATCATGCGAGGGTTGAAAGGAGCAGGATTTCCCTGCGCAAGCATGGTTCGCGAAAAGCCCTCCTGCACGCTGCCCTTCAACGCGTAGGCCTCGATCTGGTTTTGGGGAACCGCGGGCGCACAGTTGTTGTACCAGGTCGTGAAGAAAACCGGTCCCGGGTTGCTCGGATACAGCCAGGCGCCCGAGTTAGCCACATCGGCGTCGAAGCGGCAGCCGTGTTTGGGCTCGGGCGGGGGGATGTCCAGCGTACCGAGCTCCGCACCATCATCCCGAAGTTGGCGCACATGGAAGGACTCAACTGCGGCACCGCCAGCCGAGATTTCCCACACCGTGCCATTGGTGCCGGCCGCGATCGATCCGTTCCCCAGAGGTACCGACCAGGTCGGATCGAGCAGCTCTATCGTCGGCGTCACGTCCGCATTCGAGGGATCAACCACCCCTTGGTCGAACTCCTCGGGCAGCTCGCAGGAGATCTTCTCTCCGAGGCAGGACGTGCGGTTGTCCCCGACGCTGGCCGAGTCACCACACGCGCACGCCAGCATCAGCATTCCGCCAAGCACGGCCTTCTTGTTTCTTGCCACGGTCACCACCTTCACTATCAAGCCCATGCGTGCAGTCACGCGCATCGTTCCTCGAGATTTCGCGCGCTGGGCGCTCGATTTCAGATGGGAAAGTCGAAGCGCGCGAGACGTGTCCCGGTCTGTTGATCCCACGCCTGCGCGTAGAGCACGCCGGGGATGTCCGAAACGACGAAGTTGCGCGCTTCCGGCACCAAGGCGCAGGAGATCGCCATGGCGTCGTTCATGTAACAGAGGGTCTGAACGGCCGCGTTGCGATCGCCGGAGGCAGTCACGAGATAGGTGCCACCCACGCTGTCCGCGATGAGCGATTGCACCGCAAGGTAAGTATAACCTTCACGGATGATCGTCCTCTCGTCGAGCGCGGCTCCCTGCGAGCGCGACCACGAGATGTCCCCGCTGTAAGTGCTGCCCGCAACGACCGTTCGTCCCTCGGAGTCGAGCGCAAACGTCGCACTACCGTCCAACAGGAGGCCGGGCACGGCCGTCCGAGATTGCACGCTGCCAGTCTCCCAGTCGAGCACGACCATGGAAGGCGTCACGCTACCCTGGTCCTGCGGCAGCTCACCGATCACGACCAAGGAGCCATCGACTCCCCAGAAGAGCGACGCGTAAGTAAAATTCCCGAACTCGAGCTCTCGGTCGTAGAACTCTCTCGCGATCGACGACTGCTGCCAGACGATGTCCCCGGCGGCGTCGATCCGCGTCGGCGCCCAACCTTTCGGGAAGAGGGGCAGCACCGCGTGTTCGTTGCTCTGCGCCTTGCGCGCCAGGACAGGTGGAACCGTGTTGCCGGTAACATCGAGATCGGCACGGGTGACCGGCTCGGATACGCTCGAGCCGAAATCGATGACCTCCGCCTGAGTGTCGTAGATGCCTCCCGGGCAGTGCACTGACCAGCCAACGACCAGCGTCGGTCCAGGATCGCCTTGGTTGAGGCTGAACACGGGGATGTCCTGCTGAACGCACTTGAGGTCCGCCGGGGGCAGGATGTCTTGCGTCCCGAGCACCCCTCCATCGGCATTCAGCTGCCAAAGACGGATCCCGGTCAGGCCGAGTACCGCGGTGGCTGACCAGAAGGTTCCACCAACACCAGCAACCATCTGGCCGTCGCTGCCGCCGTTGACCGTCTCCCAGGTAGGCATGAGCGTGGGGAGGGGTCCGGGGGTGATCTCGACGGGCTGGGAAGATTGCGAAAGCGAGGTGTATTTGGGCAACTCACCACAGTGAATCTTGTCGCCCTGACAGTTCGCCTCCGTGTACCCGACGTTGGCCTGATCACCGCATCCCGTGAGCAGCGCCAGCCCGAAGCCCGCCAGGACCCCGACTCGCCGAGAGCGTCCAGTTGCGTTGTGCATGCCCCTGTGTGCAGCCGAACGCGCCGCTCCTCGAAACTTTCTCGCGGCCTCGACTCCCATCACCCCGACCCGGCTCCGCTCAGAACCCCAAGCTCGGCCCCAAGCTCACCAGGTACGAAAGCTCGGGCACCGCATAGCCCACCCGAGTGTCGTCATACACGAACCGTCGTCCGAGCAGGTTGGCCCGCGCGCTGCCGCTCGCCACGAAGCCCAGAGTCCCCCGCAAGCGCACGCGCAGCTCGAGCGTCGCCGCCACGCCGACCCCGCTCAAGAGGGCGCTGCGATCGCGGTCGAAGCTCGCTCCACGCTGCCGCCAGAGCGAATATTCGGGGCCCACGCAGGCGCGCACGCGCACGCCGCGTTCGGCGGCCATGCCACCGCACAGCGCCACCGCCGCGTCGAAGGCCTGAGCTTTGACGCGTTCCTCGGAATGTTCGGGCAGGCTCATCGCGCCGAGGCCCGACGTGCCACGCAAGGTGCCCATCAGGCTCGCGTAGGTCCCCCACTGCCGCGCCAGCGACGCGCCGAGCCCCAACAGCCCGCTCGGCGCCACCTCGAACATCCCGACTCCCATCACGCCGAGCTCCCAGGTGGAAGCAAGCGGTGCGGCTGGAAGCGCAGGCGTTCGTGGGACCTCGGGTGTTGGCTCGGGGTCCTCGATCAACGGTCGCGCGGCCGCCGCAGGCGGTGCGGGCTCGGTCGGAATCGGGACCGCCACGGGTTGCGGTGGGTTCGCGTCGAGCTCGGCCAAGAGCTGCTGCTCTGCGGGGACTTCACTGCTGACGAGTCCTACCAGGGCAGGTGGAAGCCCTTCCAGCGATAGATTCGGGTCCAGCATCATGGCAACGATGAACACCAGCGCGTCGTCGAGCTCGCGACAGCTCGGTGCCGTCTGCTCCAACACGCGGTGTCCGTGCGCCTCTCGGGCAGGTTCCCACAGCACCACGCGTGCGCGAAAGTGCTGCTCGGAGGTGCGCTCGATGTGCCCCTCGATCACCCGCCGCGCCTCGCTCGGCGCACTCGATGTCGCTTGAGGATGCTCGTGCCCTGATGGTGAGCGCGGTGCTCTTACTCGGCCTGGCCGCCCCGGTGCGCGCCGAGCCGCCCGCCGCCACGAGCTTGCACTGGGCACGCGCGGAGAGTGCCGCTGAATGCATCGACCCAGTGAGTCTCGGGGAGCGCGTGGAGCGGCTCACCGGCAGTCGTTTGATTTGCAGTGCATGCGAGTGGGGCTCGAGAGGTGATTTTCTGTTCCCCGTTCACCCCTGCGTGGGTAAGTCAAAACGCAAAAGCTCACCGTTGCGGCCGACACCGAACACTGCTTCCCCCGGACCCACCACCGGACCAATCATGAGCTCTGGTGTCCGCCAGCAGGAAACCTCGAGTGCCGCGCTGAGGCGACACAGCGTGGGCACAGGGTTGTCCCGCGACCCCGTCCGAGTGAGCAGATAGCTCGTGCCCTGAGCGCCCACCTCGAGTCCGAGCAACACAGGCACCTGATAGTCCTGACGCAGCAGCGTGATCTGCTCGAACGCGCTGCCCGCAAGGCGGCCCCACACGAGGTCGAGGTTCTGCGAGCTCGCCATCACCAGACGCCCCTCCGGGTCAGCTCGCACGACGGCATCGTAGCTCGGCGTGAAGTCCACCCCACGCCGCTTGATCACGTTGCCCGAGTGCCAGTCGAGGTCGAAGAAGGTGGCTGACCCGCCCTCGCTCAGCGTTCCCATCAGCGTCAGCTGCTGCGGGCCCGAGAACACCAGCGCGGAGCCGAGCGCGCCCGGAATCTGAAAACCCTCT
The DNA here is from genome assembly GCA_047601445.1 of Myxococcales bacterium. Lineage (GTDB taxonomy): Bacteria > Myxococcota_A > Polyangia > Polyangiales > DASUME01 > DASUME01. Next base: position 5,142,254 of record JASGJH010000001.1, read on the forward strand.
GGGAACCCGGTCTGCTGCCACTCGATGTCGCCGGCAGCCGAGAGACGCGCCGTGGTCCAGCCCGCGCTCACGACCGACAGCGCCAGATAGTCCGCGCCGTTGGCCTCGCGCATGGCAAAAGGCGGCAAGAACGAGGCCTCGAGGGCCGATGTTTCGCTCTCTCCCAACAGCACGCGCATGGCTGCGTCCTGCACGCTCGCGCCAAAGGCGACCAGCTCCGTGCGTTCACAACTGAGCAGTTCGTCTCCCTGGCAGGCCTGCTTCCACTCGAGGGCCGCGGTGGGTCCGGGAATGCCCGCAGACACGTTGTAGAGCAGGCTCAACGAGATGTCGTCGGCGGTGCCCCGCAGCCCCGGAGGCGCCTGCAGTTGCTGCGTACCGAGCACGTTGCCGTCCCCGTCGAGCTGCATGACCGTGAACTGCTCGGCATCCGCGCCAAACGTCCACAACGAGCCATCGTTCCCTGCGATCGTGCGCCCCAAGAGCAGCGCCGTGTCGCCAGGCTGCAACGAAGGTAGCGGGGGCCGGCTCCAGGTCGCCTTCAATTCCTCGGTCGCGATCAGCGGGACTGTGCGCGGGTCCGCCGTCATCGCGAACTCCGTATTCTCGGGCACCTCGCACTTCACGCCTTCGCCCATGCAAACGGGCTTTCGGGTGTACCCCACGTAGGCAACGTCCCCGCAGGCCGCCAAGAGCGCCATGGCACCAGCGAGCGCCCACTGCATTCCCTGCACGGCCAGGCTCTTCATTGCGCGGTTCCTAGGGTTCATGCCGGTGTGTGCGGGCACGGGAGATCTTTCTGGAAACTTTTTTCACCCTCAAAAAGCACAACCGGGGCCGAATCCCGCCGTGGCCTGGGCCCGCGGAACCGTGAACCCGGCGCCCTCCTGGTCGTACACGAACTTGCGCCCCAGCGTGCTGATCCGCAGCGCGCCAAAGCCGTGCAACCACCAACGGCCGCGCAAGCGAATGCGCAGATCGAGGCCGGCCGCGATCCCGAAGCCGCTGAGCACCCCCGCGCGGTCACGCCCGAAGCCCGTGCCGACCTGACGCCACAGCGAGTACTCGGGACTCAAGCAGGCGCGTAGCCGTAGCATGGGCTCCCGCTCGGTCCCCACGCACACGCCGAGTGCCGCGTCGAAGGCCTGCGCATGGACCATCACGAACGACGAGGAGTCGACGACGGCGGCCGTGTAGCTCCGTGCGCCACGCAGGGTCCCGACCAAGCTCCAGACAGGACTCAGGCGCCGAAACAGCGAGGCATCGACGCCGTACAGTGTGCCAGGTGCCACGTTGAACTGCGCCATTCCCGCGAGCCTTACTTCGAGCGGTCCCTCCGAGCTGCTCGTCGCGCGCGGAGGCTTGGGCTCGGCCTTTGGTGCCTGGGGAGCGGGGCGTGCCGGTTCGGGAGCGGACTCCGTGGGATCGAGGAGCTGCGTGTTCGCAGCTGGAGCCTGTTGCTGCTCGAGCTCGGCGAGGAGCGCTTGATCCGGGCTCGATTCGCCCGAGATGAGCTTGAGCAGCGCGGGCGAGAGTCCCTCGATGGAGAGATTGGGATCCACCATCATACCCACCATGAAGACGATGGCCCCGTCCAGCTCGCGGCAGTCCTTCGCCTGTTGCTCGAGCACGCGCTGGCCGCCCGTGTCGTGGCCGCGCTCGGTGAGCGTGATGCGCACCCGATAGTGCTCGGGCACGGGACTCTCGATCTGCCCCTCGATGCTGCGCAAAGCATGCGCGGGTCGACTCAAGGTGGTGCCAGTGAGTTGCTCCACGCGCTCCGCCAGGACGGCCGGCGCGATGCACCCGCGAGCGCTCTCGGAGCGAGTCCAATGAAGCGCCGGTGGTTCGAGGTCCGCGGCGCGCACATGAGCCGAGACGCCGATCGACGCCGCGACGAAGGCCCAGGCGAGTCGAGCGAGCACGGGGCGGCCCTCCGAGTTCATGCACCGTTTCTTAGCAGTCGGGAACTTCAGCGCTCTCAAGGTTCCCGGTATCGCACGCGCAGCGAGACTCCACCGGCAATGAGCCGCGAGCGAATATCGTAGAAGCCCCAATCTCCATCTTCGCGATAGTCGACTTGCTCGAGAGCGGATGCGAGTCCGAGCCCCAGGTACCAGGCGTCGGCCACCTGCCAGGCATAGCCGAGCTCCATGCCTGCGCTGAAGCCGTGATGCTCTTGCATGAGCGCGAGGCCTCCACGCAGCGTAGCGTAGACACCGCGGTCGGCGTGCTGCGAGAGCGTGAGCTGGAGACCGAGCGCCCCGGCGTGGGCCGGCCTGACCCTGAAACCCTCGGGATGCCCAGCGAGGCCGATTCGAGCGTAACCCGCGAGCTGCACATGATCACCGAGGTAGGCTCCCAGCGCCAGCCCGAACTCGCTGCCAAAACCGACGTAGGGATGACGGTCGTACGTGCTCTTGGGAGCGCCCGTATCGGTATCGGTGTACACGCTGCGTTCACTCCACTTCGCCGCGCCGAGCACCAACGAGGGCTCCACCAAGACGCCGAAGTCGGAGGCGCGCGCGGTGGGCTGCGAGCCGAGGAGCACGAAGCAGACGAGCAAGGCGAGAGAGAGACCTATGGTTCTTGGCACTTCGAGCACAACGCACGCGGGTCGCGGATATAGTTCAAAGCACGAGACGAGACCGAGCCGTCACCCCAAACCAGTCTCAACTCGACGCCGCGCCACGGCCTACAAAGTTTTCGGTGGCTCGCCCGAGCGAAAGCAAAAACGCGGACAAGGCCGAGGCCCTGCCCGCGTTCACTGCGCCTTGGCGCTAGGAGCTCAGCGCTCCATGATGGCGACGACGCCCTGGCCGCCGGCCGCGCAGATGGAGATCAGGCCGCGACCCTTGCCCTTCTTCTCGAGGAGCTTGGCGAGCGTGGCCACGATACGACCACCGGTAGCGGCGAACGGGTGACCGGTGGCGAGGCTCGAGCCCTTGACGTTGAGCTTGGAGCGATCGATGGAGCCGAGGGCCTTGGAGAGACCGAGCCTCTCCTTACAGAAGGTGGGGTCTTCCCAGGCCTTCAGCGTGCACAGCACCTGGGCCGCGAACGCCTCGTGGATCTCGTAGAAGTCGAAGTCCTGCAGCTTGAGGCCGGCGCGGTCGAGCATGCGCGGCACGGCGTAGGCAGGGGCCATCAGGAGGCCTTCGGGCTTGGGTCCGAAGAAATCCACGGCCGCGTTCTCGTACTCCGTGAAGTACGCGCGGACGGGCAGGTTGCGCTGCTTGGCCCACTCTTCGCTCGCGAACAGCACGGCGGAGGCTCCGTCGGTGAGGTTCGTGCTGTTGCCAGCCGTGAGCGTGCCGTTCTGGCGGTCGTAGGCGGGCTTGAGCGAAGCCAGCTTCTCGATGGTGGTGTCGGGACGCAGGATGCCGTCCTTGGTCACGCCCTTGAAGGGCGTGATGAGGTCGCCGAAGAAGCCTTCTTCGTAGGCGGCGGCGGCGTTCTTGTGGCTGAGGTACGTGAGCTGGTCCTGCTCAGCGCGCGGGATCTTCCACTCCTTGGCCATGATCTCGCAGTGGTCGCCCATGGAGAGACCCGTGCGGGGCTCGGCGTTGGAGGGGACGAGCGGCATCAGGTCCTTTGCGCGCAGGTCCTTGAACGCCATGAGCTGCTCGGCCGGCGTCTTGGCGCGGTTGGCCTTGAGCAGGATCTTGCGGAGGCCTTCGCCCACGCCGATGGGGGCGTCGCTGGTCGTGTCACTGCCGCCGGCGATGGCGGAGTCGATCTTGCCGAGGGCGATCTTGTTGGCCGACAGGATGGCGGCCTCGAGGCCGGTGCCACAGGCCTGCTGAACGTCGTAGGCCGGGGTGTCGGCCGAGAGACCGGAGTCGAGCAAGGACTCGCGGGTCAGGTTGAAATCGCGCGAGTGCTTGATGACCGCGCCCGCGGCCACTTCACCGATGCGCTCGCCGCGCAGGTTGTAGCGGTCCACCAGACCCTTGAGGGCAGCCGTCAACATCTGCTGATTGCTGGCTTCGGCGTACTGCGCGTTCGACTTCACGAAGGGGATACGGTTGCCGCCGATCACGGCGACCTTGCGGATCTGGCTCATATCATTCGGTCCTTGCGAGATTAGGCCTCACCGCCGTTAAGCCGGTCGGTGGGCACTCGACCGCCGAAATCTAGATCAAACATGGGGGTTGTCGAAGGGCGACCAGCCGAAAGGTAGGGCAAAAAACGCTTCACGAGAGATACCAGTGTCCGTTCCGGAACAAGGATAGACCCGAAAGACGGAAGTCCCCGCCCCCGCGGTCATCCGGGCCAATCGAGGGGCCGGCTCTCGCTACTTCGCTTTCACCCGCTCGCTCCGTAACCCAAGCCGGTTACGGGCCCACCATGAGTTCCCTATGGTCAAGATCTACGCCCTTAAAGAACGACTCTTCGGCGGTCGCCGCCAGCTCCTGTCCGATGTGGTCCAGGCCGCGCTCACCGAAGCCGTCGGCCTCCCCGCCGAAAAGCGCGCCCACCGCATCTTCCCCCTCGAGCGCGAAGACCTCTTCATGCCCCCCGATCGGAGCGAGGACTACACGCTAATCGAGATCACCATGATCAGCGGGCGCTCCACCGAAGCGAAGAAGAAGCTCGTGCGAGCCATTTTCGAGCGCATGGAGAAAGACGCCGGCGTGCGCCCCATGGACGTGGAGATCGTGCTCCTGGAGTCTCCCGCCGAAAACTGGGGATTCCGCGGCCTCCACGGCGACGAAGCGCAGCTCAACTACAAGATCAAGGTGTAGGTCAGCCCCCCACCCACCGGATGGCGACCCCCCAACAGGTCGATGCGCGCCGCAGGGCCCCGCTGCTAGGATGCGCGAGACCCAATGTCCTACGGTCTACCAGCGCCAGGCGACGTAATTGCGGGCAAGTACACCGTCGAGCGCCAGCTCGGACAGGGCGGCATGGGGGCCGTGTTCGCGGTCACCCACTCCATCACGAGCAAGCGCCTCGCCCTCAAGTGTTTGCTCCCGGAGCACGCCACCAACGCCGACATCGTGGAGCGCTTTCTGCGCGAGGCGCAGGCCGCCGGACGCATCCAGCATCGTCATGTGGTCGACGTGTTCGACGTGGGCCGCGAGGGAGGCTTGCTCTACATCGTGATGGAGTTCCTCGAGGGCAAGGCGCTCTCGGACCTGCTGCACGACACCAGCCTCACGCTCAAGGACGCGCTCACCATCATCGTGCGCGCCATGGAGGGCGTCGCCGCAGCTCACGCCCAGGGCATCATCCACCGCGATCTCAAGCCCGATAACATCTTCGTGTGCGTGGGCCCCTCGGGACAGCTCGACGACCCACGCGTACTCGACTTCGGCATCTCCAAGCTCGACAACAAGGTCAACGGCAACCTGACCAAGACGGGCGCCACCATGGGCACGCCCTACTACATGTCGCTCGAGCAGATGAGCGGAGCGCGCGACCTCGACGCCCGCGTCGACGTGTACGCCATGGGCGTGATCCTCTACGAAGCCATCTCGGGCGAGCCGCCCCACGTGGCCGAGAGCTTGAGCGCGCTGGCCATTCGCGTGCTCACCACGGAGCCGGTGCACCTGGGCAAACTGCGCCCCGATCTGCCCGCTGGCCTGGCAGACGTGGTGATGAAGGCCATCGCCAAAGAACGCGACAAGCGCTACCCGGACCTGCGCTCGCTGATCGACGCGGTGATGCCGTTCGTCGCCCAGGGGGCGAGCAGCCGCACGATCACGGGCAGCGGCTCGCAACCGCTGCGCACTCCACGCACGAACAACATCGCCTCCGACCTCACGGTCCCGCAGACCGCTACGCCGGCCGCGCTTTCGGCAGCACCTGCGGCGCCTGTCGCGGAGAAGCCCGCCCAAGAGGAGTGGGTCGGCAGTCGCTCGAGTGCTGGCACTGCGCCCGAACCGCTGCGCACGAGCCCGCCAAAGTCCCCGCTGATGCTCGGCGCGGCCGTGGGTGCGCTGGTGCTGGCCCTCGGTGCGGCCGGGGTCTGGTTGAGTCGTCGCGACAAGCCCGTGGCCGAAGTTCCGCAACCGCCCAAGGTCACAGAACCTGCTGCGTTGGCGCCTCCCGCAAGCCCCCTCCCAAGCACCATCGAGCGCCCTGCGGCGCAGCCGCCTCAACAGCAGGCCACTCAACTCACGCCCGAGCCAACCCCTGCGGCTCCCCAGGACAACACGGCCCCGGCCGATGAACCCACGGGCAAGCCCGGGCGCAAGCATCGCGACAAATCCGACAAGCACGGTCAGGCCCCCCAGGCCGGCGCCACCGCTCCGTCACAGTCCGCGCCCGCCGTGGCGACTCCTGTAGCGCCCACGCCTACGCCGACTCCTGCGAAGGAGAAGACCGGCGTCGTTAAAGGACGCGCTGGCGAGATCGCTCCCGACGACTTCTAGATTTCATCAGAAGTCCCCGCCGGCAGTCACGTGTGTAGGCGCCTCTGCGCTGAACGCTCCTGTTGCTGAGTCAGGGGCCTTCGGGGAAAGATACAGCTCTACTTGGGGTGATGGCCCGGGGGGACCGGCACCCTGGGCGGCGTATGGTGTTCTCGCGCGGCTGGATGCACTGAGTTCGATCCTCGCGCGTCACGTCACGCGCACTGACGTCCGGCTCGCGCGCACCTAGCGCGCCTTGGGGTTTCTTCATTTTGGGGGCAGCGATGGCGAGAAGAGATGAGTACAAGCGCACACACGGCGCAGCACTGCAGGCCTTTCTGATCGCCGGCGCGCTGTTGGGCGTGGGTTGCGGCGACGACGACGACAAGCCCGATGATGGAAAGACCCAGGAAGACGGCGGCGACGGCCACAGCGATAGCGGCATGAGCGGCGACGGCGACATGATGATGCACGGCGACGGCGACATGACCGCCGGCGACGGCGATTCGGGCCAGGGCGATGGGGACGGGGGCGTGGTGACGGGCTGTGCTTCGGGCACCGTCACGTGCGAGGGTGCGACGCCGGTCTGTGCGGACAACACCTGCGTGGCGTGCAGCGCGGACAATGCAGGTGCATGCGGCGCGGATCAGGTTTGCGACAGCACCTCTCATACGTGCATGGAGTGCACTGCGAGCGACAGCTCCAAGTGCGGCGCCAGCGAAGTCTGCGACACCACCAGCCACACGTGCGTCGAGCGCTACGGGCAGTTCCAGCTCGATTGCGGCAACCTCCCGGCCAAGACTGAGACCGGCTGCCAGGGCGGCCCGCGCGAAGTCATCTTGGCGACCCATGAGAGCGGCCGCATCGCGATGCTCGACCCAACCGACGGTCATTTCCTTGGCTGGTTCAAGAAGACCCCCGTCACCGAAGATACCCCCGAGAGCTTCCTGGCGACCCAGGGCCCCGATCAGTGCATCTGGACGGCCTTCGAACCCTGGGGCGGGGATAACGCCATCGATCGCCTCGATACTGACAGCACCTTTATCGACCATCATATCAATGGGTCCTCGAAGCTAGACGATGACCACAACGCGATGGTGGTAGACGCTCACTCCATCGCCTTCACGCACGACACGGTCTACGTGGCCTCCACGTCGGGCAACCCGAATCCGCGCATCACGCGCTGGACGCTGGACGGCACGTACATCGACACCGTGCTCGACGACGGCAGAGAGGCCGAGTTCCTGCTCGTCACCAACGACGGCTCCCTGATCATCTCCGAATACTGGAGCGATCAAGTTCAGCTGATCCCGCCCGGAAGCGGAACGAAGCAGGTGATCTACGACGACGTCTACGCCAAGCAGCTCGCGTTCGCGGGCAACGGCAAGATCCTCGTCACCGATGGCTCCTCGGGCGAGAAGCAGGCCTTGGTGGACATCGCCAGCGGCCAAGTTACGAAAGCCTTGCCGTATCTCACCCCCGCGCAAGAGGCCGAGTCCGGCTTGAGCGCATCGAGCTCCTCGATCAAGGGCCTCTATCCGCTCAAGAACGGCCTCTGGTTGGCGAGCTCCTCGGGCCTCGACGGCATCGTGACCATCGATCCCCTTTCGACTCCCGTCGACGGTCTCGTGGGCCTTCACAAGATTCCGTACGATCCCGCCATTGCCTCGTTCCAGGACTTCAACTACTTCGGGCGGGCGTGCCTCTCGAACGAGTTCGTGGATAGCCGCAACCCGGCCAACGATCCCGGCGTCCCCGAAAACCAGTGCGGAGCGCCCGCGGGCGACGTGCTGTTCGCCGCGGACTTCGATGACAACAGCTACCCGGCAAACACCTTCGATGGTTTCACGCAGGACGCGAACAGTGACAAGCAGACCCTGACCATCGAGACCAACATCAAGGGCGCCAACGAGAGCAAGGGCAGCCTCAAGGTCTCGGGAAGCTCGAATCCGGACGACCCTGACGTCGACGTCATGGGAGGCGCGAGGATTGCGCTGAACAACCTCAAGCCGACCTACATCGAGTACAGCGTGCGGGTGCCCGACAACGCGGTCTCCGCAGGTGAATTCGCACTGAACCGCGGCTACATCAACGAATTCTGGGTCTACCACGGATACTTGGCGGACTATCAGACCAACGCAAGGCCAGATCTGACGGCGGGCTGGAACCTCGTTCAGCTGCGCGACATCAACTGGACCAACTTCACCTATGACCTCTACCTGAACTGCAAACGCGTGGTGAACGACGCGGCGTTCTACCAGAACGATCCGAACGTGCAGGAACTCCACCTGTTCAATCCCGACGACACCGACGCGTGGTTCGACAACATCGTCTTCAAGTAGAACACTGCGCGCGTTCCGTGTGATCCGAGGGGGAGCTGCTAGAATCATGAAGCCTAGTTTGGTGTTGGTTTGTGGAGCCTTGCTGTGCTCCCTGGCAGCAACCCCGAGAGCGTCGGCCCAGGCCGCCCCCGAGGCGGCCGGCGTTGAAGAGACCCCCGAGTACAAGCAGGCCGTCGCTCAAGCACTCGAGGAATACGGGCTCAAGCACTACGAGGAGTCTCGCACCCTCTTCGAGCGAGCCCACTCCATCGATCCCAACGCGCGCACTTTGCGCGGACTGGGCATGGTGGAGTTCGAGCTGCGTCACTATGTGGCCGCCGAGGGCTATCTCGAGGCCTCTCTGATGAGCACCAAGAAGGCGCTCACCGAGGAGCAGCGCGTGGCCGTTAACGAGCTGCTCGGGCGCACCAAGCAGTTCATCGCCAAGTACGAGCTGGCGGTGGAGCCGGTGGCGCCCGCGGGCATGCGGGTGGAGCTCGATGGCAAACCGGTGCAGTGGGACAGCCCGGAGGGATTGTCCGTGGAGGCGGGCGAACACACGTTGCGCGTGTCGGCCCCCAACTCGGAAACGCGCGAAGTGCACCTCGACGTGAAGGGCGGCGAACAGCAAACCCTGCGCATCGAGCTGGCGTTCAAGGGCCCAGAAGGTCCTGCGCAACCTGTCGCTCCCGAGCGTCCCTATCGAAAGCTCGGCATCGGGCTCACCTCCGCGGGTGCAGCGGTAGGCGTGGTGGGTGGCATCTTGGGTGGTATGGCGCTGGCCAAGGCAGGCGACGCGGAGTTCCGCAAGGATCATGACGCCGACACCGCGCAGACTTTGGCGTTGGTCTCAGACGTGGCCATCGGCGTGGGCGTGGCCACCGCGGTGGCGGGCATCGTGCTCTTGGTGTGGAAGGTGAAGCCCAAGGAGCGACCGGCGGGAACGGCGCGGCTCGAGACTGCCTGGCCCAACGTGAAGGTGAGCTTCTGATGCGTGCGCAAGACTGGACCCTCTCGCTGGTCGTGCTGGCTGCCGGCTGCAGCGTGATCGTCGACAACAAGCTCGAGGGCAAGCCGCTCAGCGCGACCGACGTGGGCGATGGCGATGGCGACGGCGACGTCGGTGACGGCGATGTCGGTGACGGCGACGCAGGCCACAACGGCTCCGACGCAGCGACTGGCGACGGCGACATGATGGCGGGCGACGGTGGCCACGTGCATGACGGCGGTCCGCCGGGCTCCACGCGTGCTGATGTGCAGGTCTGCCTAGGTGCAACCCATGGCTGTCGCCTTTTCCCGGACGACGAGCTGGCGTGCTGGGGTAACAACGACGAGTTCCAAACTTCCCTCAGCGGTCCCGGCTTCAAACAGGTCGCGTGCGGCGACTACCACACGTGCGCGCTGAGCAACGACGGCAAGATCAGCTGTGCTGGTCGCAACCAAGACGGTCAGCGCACGGCTCCTAGCGGCATGTTCTTGGCGGTGGCAGCTGGGGACGCGCACTCCTGCGCGCTCAAGCCCGACCACACTGCCCAGTGCTGGGGCAAGAACTCTGACGGTCAGGCTTCGGCACCAGCAGGCGTCGCGTTCACCACCCTCGCGGCCGGCGGCGGCTTCTCGTGCGGTATCCGCATGAGTGACTCCAAGATTCAGTGCTGGGGCTCGAGTGCTTCCAATCGCTTGAAGGCCCCCACGGACGTCACCTTCAAGGCCCTCGACTTGGGCCCCGACTACGGCTGCGGCATCGCCGGCGACAACAGCGTGCGCTGCTGGGGCAGTGTCTCGTACGCGGCGCCGGACGTGCAGGGCGCAATCGCCATCGCGGCGGGCTCCTACGCCTGCGCGGTGCTGGACACCAAGGGCGCCACCTGCTGGTCCCCGCAGCCGGCGGTGGTCCTCACCAACATGTACTTGAACGTCGCGGCGGGTCCGAACGGCTTCTTGCTCACGCCTGTCACGGGCGAGCCAGAGTTCCACCCCATGGAGGAGCCGGCGTACGGCGTCCCGCCGATTCCGTTCTACGAAGGGCTCTGAAGGCTGGGGCTGGGTGCGGGTCGGGATCGTACGCGGGGACGAGGACGCGCACGGGCACGTTTAGATCGACGAAGACCGGGCCCGTTTGGTCACAGGAAAATCCCGATATCCAAGAACACACCCGCCACGAAGTACAGGTTGCGGTCCGAGCTGCAGGACTGAGGGTCGGGGCAACCATTGGGATTGATGGGGTGCTGGTAGCCGGCGACCGGCACCGAGAGTCCGACGCGACCGCCCACGCCGATCGACAGCCGTGAGAAGCCCCAGCGGTAACCGACGTCGAACTGCGGGATCAACGCATGCGTGCCGTAGGTGGCTCTATCGACGGCACCGTCACGCGTCTTCACGAACACGTACTCGAGGGCTGGGCCGCCGAACAGGCCGCGCAGGTTGCCCTTGCCCGCCGAGAAGATGTGCATGCCGGCCGCGGCGCCGATGCCCCACTGGAAATCATCCTGGTTGCGGTCGAGCAAGTAGTAACTGAGCAAGCCCGTGTTGAGCGGGCGCAGGCGCAGGTAACCGGACAACTTCTTGCCGACTTCGATGGTGGGCGTGATGCCGAACTGGAAGCCACCGAGCACGTCCACGCTGAGATTGGCGATGGAGTCCTTGAACTTGTCGGGCTTCTTCTTTTTCCCCTCGGACTCTTCCACCGGACGCAGCACGCACTCGCCTTGGTCGGTGCAGATCTCACCGTCGAAGCACACCGGGTTGCACTTGGAGACGCACTGGCCACGGATGCACGTGAAGCCCGAGCGACAATCCGGGTAGCACTGGTTCGGATCTTCCTCGGTCCAGGCAGATGCGCGCGTGGTGCTCTGAGGAGGCTTCTGGGTTTGCACGCAGACGCCACCCTCGGAGCAGATGGTGCCATCGGGGCAACCGCGATCACAGGTGGGGAGGCACTCGCTGCGCACGCAGGCATAGCCGCGGCGGCACTCGGGCTCGCACACGTCGCTGGCGGGCGCGGGCGCTGGAGCGGGTCGCGACTGCTTCGGTTGGGCGCGCGGACGTGATTGCGCAGGCTGGCTGTCGCCGCTGTTGTCCCAATCGTCGTTGTCTTGAGCGATCGTCGAATCCGTAAGGCAGACCGAGAGCGCAAGCAGCGCCCAGATGTCGAAGCGCGCCCTCGGGCGACGCGAGCTCCGAAAATCGATGCCAACGGAGGAACTTCGAACCTCCGTTCGTCTCCTGATTCGCGACACTCGAAGCCTCCTTCTAACGTGCTGGGCCATAGGACGCGCACTGCGCGTGGTCAACGGAGCTGTACCCCGAACACGGGATAGACGACTTGTGATAAGGCAGGGTGAACTTTGTGAGATCCATCGTTGCGAAGGTGCTCCTTTCGCTCTGCCTGCCCTTGCTCGCAGTGCTCGCCCTCTGGATCTGGATCCAGATCAGCGACCGTCCGCTCGCGGGCCTGCACGTGGCGGGTGAACCCGTGGGCGGTAGCCGTGAAGAGATACTCCAAGCGCTGGAGGCGCGGGCCTTCACTTGGGGTGAAGCCAGAGATCGCCGTGACCATCGAGGGTGTACAAGGGGTCAGGCGTGTTCGTCGTTCGGACCTGGGAGCAAGCTTGCTTCCGAGCGCTGTGGAGCCGGCCCTCATGAAGGCTGGCCGCTCGGGCAACCCGCTGCTGGATTTGGCGTCGTGGTATGCGGCACGCACGGGCTCCCTCGACGTGCGCTGGCTGCCCCACCTGGAGAACGCGAAGCTCTCTGCCTTCGTGGACACCGCCCAGACCTATGCCGAAGTTCACCCCATCGCAGGTATCACCGACGGAGCAGGCTTCAGTCTGCCCGGCCGCGATGGGCAGGCGCTCGACCATGGCTCGTCGATGCTGCTCTTGAGCCGCGCGCTGCACATGGGTACCACCAGCGTAAAACTGCCGGTGAAACGCATCCCGGCACCGGCCCCCATCAAGATGGCTTCACCGGATGGAGCGTTGTTTGCGGGCACGGAAGAGGAGACCTCTCAGCCGCCCCCGCCTCCCCCTCCGACACGTCCGCAGTCCAACGATCACTGCTACTCCGATCCGCCGCAGCGTCCGTTTTGCGATGGTCCCCGCAACGTGCCCGAACCGTATGGAGCCGCCCTCGACCTCGCGCGCAGCCTGAGCCTCGGCGAGCTAGGCACGGTAAGCGAACTCACCCGCCGCGGTCCCAAGGCCGAGTGGACCCGCGCCGCGGGACACGACGATGGGAGCCTCTTCGATTTTCCGGTCCAGGCCGGCAAGGTGGGCCGAGGCTACGGCTACGTGCGCAAGGGCGACCTCCGCGATCGCATTCACCCAGGCATCGACATCGTGGCTCCGGCAGGAACCCCCATCGTGGCCGCTTCGCCCGCCATCGTGGCCTACAGCGACAACCACGTGCGCGGCTACGGAAACCTGCTGCTCCTGGTGCATCCCGACGGCACGTACACGCTCTATGCACACTGTCAGCGCATCCTGGTGTTTGCAGGGCAGCGCGTGGAGCGCGGTCAACAGGTGGCCGAGGTGGGCATGACGGGCTTGGCCATGGGCCCGCACTTGCACTTCGAGTACCATGACGCGAGCGGCAGCGCGGCCGATCCCATGCCGCACCTCCTTCCTGTGGCAGGGCAACGCGTGGCCCGTGTCACTCACTGAGTCGCGCTCGCGTCGAGGCGCAGGCCCCGAGCAACCAAGAAAGGTCTGATGTGCTTCGCGGTATCCCGCGCCCCGTAATTTTCGCCGTGGTGCTGCTCGCCCTGCCGGTGCTGTCGCTGTGGGCGTGGCCATGGTTCGGGCTCGGCATGCTGCCTGGCATTCGCGTCGGCGAGTTCGAGCTGCCGGCGAGCGGCTCGGTGGACAACTTCTTGAGCGAGAAGGCGCGGCTATGGGCCGAAGAGAGCCTCACGGTGGAGGCTGGCTACCACGTCTGGCATCCCACACGGGCGGAGCTCGGGGCGAGCCTCTCGGTGGAAGATGCGCAGGAGGCCATCGCGCGCGTGGGCCGCTCACCGAGCCCCTTCGTGGCGGTATTCGCCTGGATTCAGGGCGCTTTCGGGGCCGGTCACCGGGTGCGCTGGCGGGCGCGCGTCACGCAGGAGAGCGCCGTTCAGGAGTTCGTGCAGCGCGTGGTCGATGAAGTCGATCGCCTGCCCATCCCCGGCAGCTTCGATCCCGACGGCAAGCCCATCGACGGCCTGCCCGGCGAAGCGGTGGATCCTCAAGAAGTCGAACGCGCCCTCCGCGCGGCCTTGGCGCGCAACGCGACCAAGCTCCACGTCGCCACCATCGTCACGCCCGCGCCGCACTCGCGCCGCCGCTTCAGCAACCCCGTGTCTGACGCCAGCGTGTTGATGGTGCGCCAAGAGACCAACTACCGGCCAGGCCAGGGACGCGCCACCAACATCGAGCTGGCCGCCAAGAAGATCGACGGCACGCTGGTGATGCCCGGAGCAGTGCTCTCGTTCAATCAGGTGGTGGGCAAGCGCGACGCGGCACGGGGGTTCGCACCCGCGCTCGAGCTGATGAACGGCGAGGTCGTGGAAGGCGTCGGCGGCGGTGTATGTCAGGTCGCCGGCACACTGCATGCCGCGGCGTTCTTTGCGGGTCTCATCGTGGAGGAGTACCGCCCGCACTCGCGACTCAACCAGTTCGCCTACCTGCGTCCGGGCCTCGACACCATGGTGGCCTGGCCGGACCACGCGACCGACCTCTCGGAGACGAAGGACATGCGCGTGCGGAACCCCTACCCTTTCCCCATCGTGGTGCGCGCGAGCACGGAGCGAATCGGCCCGGGGCAAGGGGTGCTGCGGGTGGATCTCTACGGCGCGGCCAAGCCTTTCCGGGTGGACTTCTCGTTCCAGGAGCTCGAGCGTGTACCCGCGAGCGAGATCCGGCGTCCCGATCCCACGGTGGCGCGGGGCGAGGAACGCGTACAGCAGCAGCCATTGGACGGCATCGTGATCTTGCGCAGTCGCACCATCTTCATGCCCACGGGAAGAGTGGAAGAAGAGACGAAGGTGGCGTACCCGCCGACGCCGAAGATTGTGTTGGTGGGAGCATAGAAAGGCGTGCGGCGGGAAACTAACCGCAAGCCTCCTCACCCCTGGGACTTACTCCCCGAGTTCGTATCCGTGCTGCCCATGGCGGATAGGTAGGTTCGCGCGAAGGCGCGCCCCAGGAACGCACGCTGGTAGCGATCGCCGTCGACGAGGCCCTCGTAGACGGCCACGAAGCGCCGCCACAGGCGCTGCTCGGGGCCATCCCGGGAACTGATGCGCTTCCACAATCCAGGCGACGACTCGGACTGCTCGATCTCCGCCGGATCGATGCCTTCGGCCTCCGCGATGGCGGCCGGCGACAAGGTCTCGAGCAACTCGCGTGCGCCGCCGAGGGTGGCCTTGAAGAGCGCGAACTCGTGCACCACCACCTCGCGCGCAACCTCCTCGAGCTCGCCCAGGCGCTCTTCCCAGTCTCCCTTGGGATTCAGCAGGTAAGCGAGCACCACGCGGCCATCGTCGCTGCGGATCACCGAAGCGCGCGGGGCGCGACCGAGCCAACGCGCGCGCACCGACTGCTGCGCGTCGTTGATCTCGGCGAAGGACTGCGAGAGCACCTCGAGCAGGGCCAGCACGCGCTGCAGCGTGAGCCCCGTGTCGAGGTGGAACTTGGGCGGCAAGATGCCCTCGGCGACCCCGCGCAGCCAGGCACTGATCTCCGGGATGTCGATCTTGCGCGGCTCGATGCCGTGGCGCTTGAGGAGCTCGCGGAACTCGGCCTCGTAGGCGATCTGCGGGTAGCGCCGCTGCATGTCGTCGGCGATGGCCTGGCGCGCCTCCGGGCCCGCGGCCTCGAGGGTAACGCTGAGCCCTGCGAACAAGTGAGACCAGGCGCTGCGATAATTGGCGTAGTGCCACTCGGGATCGCCCGAGGTCTCGCGCCCTACGGGCGGCTGCGCCGAACGGGCCGGCGCGGGCTCGCTCCGGGGCCTGGCCGCAGGGCTTTCGGAGGGGGACGAAGGCGGGGCCGTGGGCGCGGGCTCGCTGCGCGGGGACACACGGGCCTGCGTGCCGTCGCCCTGCAAGCCAATGATCCGCTGAGCCGAGATTTGAACACCCGGGGGCACCTGCTGCGGGGCCGCGGGGGTGCGGGCAGGCGCGGGCGCGGACGGCTTGGCCTGCGCGGGACTCGGGCTCGCTTCGGGTGTCGGCGCGGGGGCCTTGGCCGCTTGGGCAGCCTGGACAGCCGCCTGCACAGCTTGGAACGCCGCGCGATCGTCCGCGCCTAACCACATCGTCTTGGCGACCTCGGGCTGCGCCACCGCGGGCTTGTGCTTGCCCTTGCGCCGCACGTCCGCCTCCGGGACGGGCTCACGCGAGAAACGCAGGATCAGCCCACCGATGCGCAGCGGGACCTCCGCCGAGATCGTGAGCTCGTCGTGCGCCGCTGCCTCGCGATCGCCCACGAACGTCACGTTGGTGGAGCTCACGTTGCAGTAGGTGATGCCGCGGTCGTCGAAGCGTACGGTCCCTTGCCAGCGGGAGACGAAGGCTTCGGAGAGCTGCAGCTCGGCGAGTGGACTTCGTCCGATGCGGACGGGGGAGTCAGCGAACGCATAGCGCCGCTTCTGACCGGAAGCAGACTCGACGGTGACTACTAGCGGAAGCACGGAGTATTTCGCTCTTACTGCGTCACCCCAAACGAGGCAAGCACCGTGCGCCAGCACGCTTGAATCACCACCCCGAATCGGCAATGCTCGCCCGCCAATGATGAGGAATTTCTGGGGGCGTCGGCTCGAGTATCCACTCGAGACCGGATGGCCGCTCGTATTCTTGGCGACACTCCTGTGCCTGGGTTGCGGCGGCAGCAAGCCGCCACCGCAGTGCGAGCGCCCCGAGATCGTGGAGCTCACGCTGGCACCCGAGCCCAGACTGAACCCGGATCGCGAGGGCAATCCGCGCTCCGTGGTGATCCGCGTCTTTCAGCTCAACGGCGCCGACGCCTTTTATCAAGGTAGCTTCCAAAGCCTGTGGGCGAGCGCCAACCCGAGCGGTCCCCTGCTCGCTGCGCCCGACGAGTACACGCTCATCCCCGGCAAGCAAGAAGTCTTGCGCATCGCTCGCCATCCCAAGGCGACCCACCTCGGCCTGGCGGCCAACTTCCGCGAGCAGGTGAGCGACAACTCCTGGCGCGTGGCCATCGAGCTGCCCGCTCCGCAAAACCCCTGTGAGAGCGAGGAAGAAGACCCCATCGCCGCCCACCCGGTGGTGCGCCTGATGGAGTACACGATGCGCCTCTGGCGCAGCCAAGGCGAGCAACCATGAAGGCCCGAGCCAAGCGTCCTCGCCTCGAAGACTTCGACGACCTGGGCGATCCCGCGCCCGAACCAGGCCCAGGCCCGGTCTCGCAGATCAACAAGCGCAAGGGCGTGGGCGGTGGCGATCCCGCGGTCGCTCAGCGTCTGCACGAAGCCGTGCGCCCGTGCCTCACCACGGTGCTGCAAATCCACAGCCTCAAGCGCGATCGCAAGCCGCCTCCCGAGACTGCGCAGCCTCACATGCGCCAGCTCCTGGCCACCACCATGAGCCGGCTCGAGGCGCTCAATCTGTCGCACGAGGAGCTGCAGGACCTGCGCTATGGGCTCGTGGCCTTCATCGACGAGTTCATGCAGGCCGATCCTGGGCGCCTGCGCGAGTTCTGGCAGGCCAACCTGCTGCAGCTCGAGTTCTTCGGGGAAACGCGCGCCGGTGAAGGCTTCTTCGAGCGCCTGGAGCACGCCAAGGCCGAGAACCGTCAGAGCGTGATGCGGGTCTACTACCTGTGCCTCTTGTTCGGCTTCCAAGGCATCTACGGCCAACACGGCGAGCTCGAGCGCGAGAACCTCATCGAGAGCCTCAAGGATGCGCTCGGTCAGCGCTCGCGCGTCTCCCCCACGCTCTCGCCCCACGGGGATCGCCCCGGTGAGGCCGGCGTGGACCGCACGCGCAACCGGCTGTTGCAGTGGTTGGCCGTGGCAGCCGCGAGCATGGCGGTCATCTGGTACTTCGGCCTCTTGTTCACCATCGACGCGCAAGAACACACGCTCTCGGACGACCTCCAGGGGGCGTACGAAGACGTCAAAGCCGGCATCGTTTCGCCGGGTCGTTAGGGGTAGGCGATGCAAACTCGAATCCTCGCCATCGCGCTCTGCCTGCTGGGGCTGTGCTTCGTGGGCTTTGCGTGGTGGGTGTACTTCTCTTCCGGCGGACAGGTGCACTGGGGTATCCCCACGCTGGCCACCGCGTTTCCCTTGGTGGTCACCTTGCTGGTGGTGCTCATTCCGCGCCTCTCAGCGCGGCAGGGAGCCGCCAACCTCGAGCGCGCCCTGTCGAACGAAGCGATGCGCGAGCAGCGCTCCAACAGCGCCCGGGCCCCCGAGATCGAGCGCCTGCGCAACGAGTTCGAGCGGGCCGTGGGCGCGCTCAAGAATTCCCGCCTCGCCAAGGGCCAGGGCTCGAGTCGCGACGCGCTCTATCGCCTACCCTGGTACACCATCATCGGTCCGCCCGCGAGCGGCAAGACCACCGTGCTGCGCAACTCGGGGCTCAAGTTCCCGCACCTCACCGGCACGGGCGACCGCCTCAAGGGCGTGGGCGGCACGCGCAACTGCGACTGGTGGCTGACCAACCACGCGGTGTTGCTCGACACGGCGGGCCGCTGGACCCTGGAAGAAGACGACCGCGGCGAATGGCTGGCCTTCCTGGACCTGCTCAAGCGCCACCGCGGGAAGCAGCCCCTCAACGGCGTCATCGCCGCCATCAGCATCGCGGGCGACGAAGAGACTTCGCTGGCCGGGGTCGACATCGAGGGCGTGAAGATGTTGGCCGGGCGCGTGCGCGAGCGGCTCGACGAGATCACGGGCCGGCTCGGCGTGGCACTGCCGGTGTACCTGATGTTCACAAAGTGCGACTTGATCAGCGGCTTCGTCGAGACCTTCGGTGAGATGACCCCGGCCGACCGACGCCAGATCTGGGGCTTCACGGCGCCACTTCTGCGCAACGACTCGGTCTCTGCGGGCACCTTCTTCAGCGACCAGTTCAAGACCCTGCAAGCCTCCGTGGAGCGCTACGCGCTGTCGCGCATGGCCCAGGAAGTACGGCCCGACGTCACCTCGCGCATCTTCGAGTTCCCCGCACAATTCGCGGCCATCGAGGACAAGCTCACGGCCTTCGTCGACGAGCTGTTCGAGGAGAGCGCCTACGGTGAGTCGCCCATTCTGCGCGGCGCCTATTTCACGAGCGGCACCCAGGAAGGTTCGCCTGCGGACTTCTTGCTCAGCGACATCGGGCGCGCGCTCAACATCCGTGCCCCCACCGACGAGAGCACGGGCGAGAAGAAGAGCTACTTCCTGCACGACATGTTGATGCGCGTGGTCTTCGAGGACCGCTCGCTCGCCTCCGCGAGCCAGGAGGAGATGCGCCGACAGGCCAAGCAACAGCGGGTCTGGACCTCGGGCTTGTTCGGCTTCGCCACGCTGGTGGCCTGCCTGCCGACCTTGTCCTGCCACAACAACCTCGAGTCCCTGGAGCGCACGCGCACCACGCTGACCCAGTCGCAGGAGGACGTGGGCCTCGAAGGGAACTCCACCACGCCCCACAAGGTGGACCGTCTGCTCGAGCTGCAGGCCGAGGCAGCGCGCTACGAAGGCGGCCTGCCCTCGGTGGCATTCAGCTTCGGGCTCTACCAGGGCGATGACATCAAGACCCCGCTCCTGCGTTACTACGACGTGGCCTTGCGCGAGTGGCTTGTGCGTCCGCTGCTCAACCGCAACAACGAGCGCCTGATCACCATCACCCAGCAGCTCGAGGCCCTGCGTGCGGAGGGCTCCCCCACGCGGCTGGGTGAGAAGGAGCAGCAAGAGCTACTCGACGCCCTGCAGCTCCACCTCTTGCTCACTACACCCCGCGAGGACTGCATTCCCAAGGCCCTGGCGCGCAAGGACTGGATCCTCGGCCGCACCCAGGATCTCTGGCAGCAGGCCCAGGAGGGCGACAAGGACGAGCAGGCCAAGCGGCGTCAGCTCCTCACGCGCTACATCGAGCGCTTCGCCGTGGCCCCCGAGGACCTCGCATTGAGCAAGGACCGGAGACACGTGGAGCTCGCGCGCGCGGCCCTGGGTTCCGACGACAAGGTGGCGCAGCTGCTCAACGGTCTGATGCCTCGCTTCGCCAAGGACGACCGCGATCTCAACAGTTTGGTCGGCGCCACCACCACCCTCGAAGGCCGCAACAAGCTGCCCGGTGCGTTCACCGCCGACGCCTGGCGCCAGACCACCCGCGACGTGAACTCCACGCGCCTGTGGAACACCTCCGACGAGAACTGGGTGCTCGGTTGCGGGGCCAGCGACGCGCAGCAGCTCACCGCGGCCCAGCGCAGCTCCGAGTTCCAAATCGAGTTCCTCAAGCGCTACGAGGAAGCCTGGCGGCAGTTCCTCTCGGGCATCACTTCGCGTACGCCCAGCAACGCCACCGAAGCCGAGATCATGCTCAGCGAGATGGTGGGCCGCCCCGGCGCGCTGGGCACGTTGTTCCAGCGCGTAAAGGAGAACACGGAGCTCCCGCCGGCGCCCGTGGAGGAGTCCGCCGTGGACCAGGTCCAGGGCGCGCTCGCCGACAAGCTCCCGGCCGGTGTGGCCGACAAGGCCAAGCAGCTCACGCACGGTCCGAAGCAGCGCAGTGCCCAGGCCGCCAACGACGCCGTGGAGCGCCTCAAGCGCAACTTCGCCGAGTTCACGGGCTTCGGTGTGTCTGGCCCCGAGGGGCTCGAGGTTCCGCTCGAGGCCTACCGCAAGCAAATCGAGCCCGTGCTCTCCGCACTCAAGGCCTACCGCAACGACGAGACCCAGCTGCCGGCGCTGACCACCGCCGTAGGCACGGCGCTCGAGAACGTGGAGCTCCTGCTGAGCCGCTTCCCGAGCACCTGGAACCCCATCTTCCGCGAGTTGCTCGTGCCGCCGTTGAGTGGCGTGGCGGCGATGGGCCAGCGTGACCGCGGCGAGCAGGTGCAAAAGCTGTGGTGTCAGATGGTGTATCGGCCGTATCAGGAGGAGCTCGCGGGGCGCTTCCCGCTGCAGACCGACGCGAACACCCCTGCCACGCTGCAGGCCTTCGCGCGCTTCTTCCAGCCGGGCTCGGGCACGTTGTGGGCGTTCCAGAGCAGCCAGCTCGGTAGCAGCGTGGTGCTCGAAGGCGACCGCTTCCGCTTCGCTACCCAGGGCGGCGGCAGCGCGCGCGCGCTGTTCCGCGAGGAGCTGGTGACGTTTCTCAATCGCGCCAACGACGTGAAGGCTGCGTTCTTCCCGGCCAACGGAGCCGCCGTCCGCATGCCCTTCCGCGTGCGCGTGCGCGGCGCCGCCGGCTACAGCGTCACGACCTTCTCCTTCAGCGGCAAGAACGTGCGCTACGACGCCGGCACCGAGAGCTGGGTCAACATGGAGTGGCCGGGCGATCAACCCTCGCTGGGCGCCAGCCTGACAGCGACCCCCTATCAGGGCCCCGCGCCGCGCCCGCTCAGCTTGGAGGGTGAGTGGGGCCTCTTCATGCTGCTCGATCCGCGCCTCGGGCACGGCCAAATCCTCGAGCGCAGCGACCGCCAGTTCACCGCGGGTTGGAAGCCCAAGGGCAGCCAAAACTGGATCAAAATCGACTTCGCCACCGACGACGGCCGCTCGCCGTTGCTCTCTGTCCCATTCGGAAGCGGTCCACGCAGCGTGCTGCCGCTGGCCATCCCGGCCCGCATCACCCACGCCGGCGGAGGCTGCTGAGGTGCCCGCCGCGCTCACCCCGGCGTTGTTTGGCAAGCTCCCTTCCACCCTGGACTTCGTGCGGGTGAACCACACGAGCGAGGTCGGGGTGAGCTACGACCAGTGGACCGAGCGTTGTCTGCAGGAGCTCGCGCGCACAGGGGCGAGCTGGCCAAACCTCCCTCTGCGCTTCGTGCTTCCCGGGTCGTCCGGTGCTCAGGCCCTGGTCGGTGTGGTGTTGCCGAGCCGCGATCGGGCCGGGCGAAAGTTCCCCGTCACGCTCTATGCGGTGGTCCCGAGCACATCGATCACCCCAAGTCTCACTTCCCTGCCCCGCGGTTGGTCGAGCTTCTTCGAACAGGCCGAGCAGGCCCTGGCCGATTCTTTCACCCTTAGGGGTGAAGAGCTCTTGGCTCGGGTGGCTTCGGTTGCGATACCTGGTCGCGATCAGCTCGAGGCTGCGCAGCGCGAGGAGCGCGCGCAGCGTTCTCCCGAGAGCTCAGCGGACGCACCGATCACCCCAACCTTACCCAACTCCATTCGCACGCAATTACAGTCCATTCTGCAGAAGATTCGGTCCGGACTCGAGGTCGGGTCCGCGCCGCGCGAGCGCGCGCCCGTGCTCGACTGCCCGGTCGCCGAAGCAAGCGACGTGAGCACCTGGTTCGCCCTCGCGGAGCGCCACCTGGCTGCCGCGCGAACGCTGCCCTGGTGCTTTTGGTCGTTGCCACAGGCAGAGCGTGAGGGGCGCATGTTGATGGGACTCGGCGCGCCGCCCCCTGTGGTTCCGGTCTGGTTTTCCAGCACACGCACCACCAGCGAGCGCTTGTGGACACTCAAGCTCGCGCAGGAACTGGAAGATCACACGGCATTCGAGTCAGCATCCGAGTCCGCCTTGGAACAAGCCGGCGAGCCCGCTGGCAGCGAACTCGCGACGCCTCACGAAGCCACACTCGCGCAACGCTTGTGGAGCGCTGCGACACAGCACGCACAGCCTGCGACCGAACGTCATTCGGGATGAGCGATCGTTGACAGGTGAACCCCGCAACGGCTATCGACAACCCTGGTAGCTGACTCAGAAAACGGACACTCCAGCCCTCAGGTTTTGCACGTGCCTCCCTTCGATGCCGCCCCCTATCTCGCTCCCCCCGCAGGTCCCGGACCGTGTGGACGGGACATCGAGGTCACCGGCGAACTCAACGCGCTCGCCGACTCTGCCAAGGAGCCCGAGGAACCCGGCATCAAGGGCCAAGTCGCGAAGGACGAGCGCAACTGGCGTGACATCCGCAATCGCGCGCAGGAGTTGCTCAAGACCTCCACGCACCTCCGCGTCGCCGGCTACCTGGCGCGCT
Organism: Myxococcales bacterium; assembly: GCA_047601445.1. Lineage (GTDB taxonomy): Bacteria > Myxococcota_A > Polyangia > Polyangiales > DASUME01 > DASUME01. The sequence goes on from JASGJH010000001.1 coordinate 5,165,072, forward strand.
CGCTCATCCATACCGACGGCCTGGTGCACTTCTGCGGCTGCGTGGCGATGATCGCGCAGCTCGTCGAGCAACACTGGGAGCATCTCTATCCGCCGCTCGACTTCGACGGTGACGCCATCGAGCGCATCAACATCCTCAAGGAGCTCGGCAGCGAAGAGACCCTCAACGACCTTCGCTACGCGCCCATCCTCAGCGTCAAGGGCCTGGGCTCCTTCGGTATCGGCGACCTCATGGTGGCCAAAGGCATGACGCCCGCGCGCGCGGGCACGAACCCGCCGAGCCCACAGGTGGTGCTCGCAGCGCTCGAGAACGCTCCGGTGGAGGAGCTCAAGCCCATCCTCGAGGCCGCGCAGCAAGCGTCGCAGGCATTGCAGAAGATCGCCGGCCTCATCAGCGCCAAGACGAACCAACCCTTCGTGATCGCCAAGCTGAGCGAGCTGCTCAAGCGATTCGAGGATTTCCTCGCGCCTCAAGTGGCCAAGCCCAGCGCCGTGCAGCCGGCGCCCGCAACAGCTGGTGCTCCGGCGGCCCCGGGCGCGGGACCTGCAGCCGCGGCCACGCCGGCAGAGCCGCCCCGCCCCGCCGTACCGGCAGGAGAAATCCAGACACGCCAGGAAGTCGCCCAGATGATCGACAAGATCATCCGCTACTACGAGCGCAACGAACCTTCGAGCCCGGTGCCGCTCATCCTGCAGCGCGCCAAGCGCCTGACGGCGATGAACTTCATGGAGATCATGCGCGACCTGGCCGACAAGGGACTTCCCCAGATCGAAGCCGTCACGGGCAAAGAGAACGCAAAGGCCTAACCAGCCGAGATTTATGGGCGTCGGCAAGGGGGCCGGCGCTCAGAACGAGTTCGAGGAGGCAGTATGTCAACCAGCTCTCAGAAATTCATCCAGCGTAACCGCGCTCCACGCGTGCAAATCGAGTACGAAGTCGAGCTCTACGGCGCCGAGAAAAAGGTTCAGCTGCCCTTCGTCATGGGAGTCATGGCCGATCTCTACGGCAAGCCCGAGAATCCGCCGCCCAAGGTCGACGAGCGCAAGTTCCTCGACGTCAACATCGACAACTTCGACGACCGCCTCAAGGCCATGAAGCCGCGCGTCGCGATGCAGGTGAAAAATACGCTCACCGGCGAGGGCTCGCTGCCCGTAGCCATCACCTTCCAGAGCATGGAGGACTTCTCGCCCGCGGCCATCGCCAACAAGGTGGAGCCTCTCAAGAAGCTGCTCGAGGCGCGTCAGCAGCTCTCCAACCTGCTCACGTACATGGACGGCAAGGGTGCCGCCGAAGAGTTGATCGCGCACAAGCTGAAGAACCTTGGTGAGTTCAAGTCACTGGTCGAGACGCTCGGCCTGGCTCCCAAGGACAAGGTCGAGGAGGGAGTCTGAGCCATGGCCGAGTCACAAACCGAAAGCGCCGGTTCGAGCGCAGTTGCTGAAGACGATGCGTTCGGCGCGCTCTTGCGCAAGAGCTTCAAGCCCGCCACCGACGAGAAGGCCAAGGCCATCGAGCAGGCCGTCAGCACGCTGTGCGATTGGGCCACGCAGAACTCTGCGCTGCTCTCCGACGACACCGTAATCAGCATCAAGGGTCTGATCGCGCAGATCGACGCCAAGCTGAGCTCGCAGGTGAACGAGATCCTGCACCACCCGGATTTCCAGAAGCTCGAAGGTGCATGGCGTGGCCTGCATCACTTGGTGAACAACACCGAGACCGACGAGATGCTGAAGATCAGGGTGATGCCGATCTCCAAGCAAGAGCTCCATGGCACACTCAAGAAGTTCAAGGGTGCAGCCTGGGATCAGAGCCCGTTGTTCAAGAAGATCTACGAGGAAGAGTACGGCGTCCTCGGCGGCGAGCCGTTCGGCTGCCTGGTCGGCGACTACTACTTCGACCACAGCCCGATGGACGTGGAGTGCCTCGGAGAGATGGCGAAGATCGCCGCTGCCGCGCACGCACCCTTCATCTCGGCGGCTGCGCCCAACGTGATGGGCATGGAGTCCTGGCAGGAGCTTAGCAATCCGCGCGATCTCACCGCCATCTTCGGCACGCCCGAGTACGCCGGCTGGCGCTCGCTGCGGCAGTCCGAGGACTCGCGCTACATCGGCCTCACCATGCCGCGCTTCCTCGCGCGTCGCCCCTATGGCGCCAAGTCGGAGCCGGTGGAGGAGTTCGCCTTCGAGGAAGACACGGCGGGCGCGAGCTCCAGGAACTTCACCTGGGCCAACGCGGCGTACGCGATGGCGGTGAACATCAACCGCGCGTTCAAGCTCTACGGCTGGTGCACCCAGATCCGCGGCATCGAGTCGGGCGGCAGCGTGACGGGTCTCCCGACCTACACGTTCCCCACCGACGACGGCGGCGTGGAGATGGCCTGTCCCACCGAGATCGCCATCGCCGACCGCCGCGAGGCGGAGCTCGCCAAGAACGGCTTCATGCCGCTCTTGCACCGCAAGAACAGCGACTTCGCGGCCTTCATCGGCGCGCAGTCCTTGCAGAAGCCCGTGACATACGACGACCCGGATGCCACGGCCAACGCCGAGCTCTCCGCACGTCTTCCCTACCTGTTCGCATCGGCCCGCTTCGCTCACTACCTCAAGGTCATCGTGCGCGACAAGGTCGGCTCCTCGATGAGCGGCGAGCAGTGCCAGACCTGGCTCAAGAACTGGATCAAGAACTACGTGCACGGCAATCCGTCCCACGCCAGCGAGCTCGAGAAGGCCAAGAAGCCGCTCGCGGCCGCCGAGGTGGTGGTGGAAGAAATCCCGGAGAACCCGGGTTACTACCGTGCGCAGTTCTTCCTCAAGCCGCACTACCAGCTCGAAGGTCTCACCATCGCGCTGAAGCTGGTGTCCAAGCTCAAGTCCGAGAAGAAGTAACGCGACCGAAGGTCGGTCGTGTCCGTTGTTGGGATGAATGTTGGTCTGAATTAACTGGAGGCGACCATGGCAGTCGATATGTTCATCAAGATCACGTCCTCTGAAGGGGACGTGGAAGGCGAGTCCGTTGACTCTCAGCACGGCGGCGAGATCGAAGTGCTCTCGTGGGCGTGGGGCATGTCGCAGAGCGGCAGCACCCACTCCGGCTCGGGCGGCGGCTCGGGCAAGGTAAACGTGAACGACCTGTCGATCACCAAGTACATCGACAAGTCCACGCCCACGCTCATGAAGATCTGCTGCAACGGCACGCACCTCCCCGAGGCGCTGCTCACCATCCGCAAGGCTGGCGGCACGTCCCCCGTGGAGTACGTGAAGCTCAAGCTCAAGGAGTGCATCGTCTCCTCGATCACCACCGGCGGCGCCGGCGGCGGGGATCGTCTCACCGAGACGGTGTCCCTGAACTTCGCCGAGTTCCACTACGAGTACACGCCCCAGGAAGCCGACAACACCGCCGGTGCGTCGATTCCGATCGCGTGGAACATCGCGCAGAACGTCGAAGTCTGACGTCTGTCTGCTTCAACGCTCGCGCCGCGCGCGAGCTATGCGCGAACTACCTCGCGTAGTCTTCTAGTCCTCAAGTCACGACCAAATTCCTCCCACAAGTTGAGTAAACCCCATGCTGGCAGAGAGGCTCGCCCAAACGGGCAACCTGGAGGGCGTCCTCGCGAAACTGCAGGGCGAAGTGCGCGAATCGCCTGGCGACGCGCGCCTGCGCACCTTCCTGTTTCAACTTCTGTCAGTCATGGGGGATTGGGAGCGCGCCCTCAAGCAACTGCAGGCAGCGGGCACCATGGACCCGGCCGCCGTTCCCATGGCGCACTCCTATCGCGAGCTGATTCGCTGTGAAGTCGTGCGAGCGGAGGTCTTCGCAGGCCGCGCTGCGCCCACCGTGCTCGGAGAGCCCCGCGAATGGGTGCTGTCGCTGGTGAAGGCGCTCGAGCTCACGGCCCTGGGCCAACACGAACAAGCCGAATCGCTGCGCCAGAGCGCACTCGAAGCAGCGCCCGCGACCTTGGGCCGCGCCGACGCGCAGAGCTTCGCGTGGATCGCCGACGCCGACAGCCGCCTAGGCCCCGTGCTCGAGGCCATCGTGCTCGGACGCTATTGCTGGATTCCCTTCGATCTCATCGAGAACCTCACCTTCGAGGCTCCCAAGGATTTGCGCGATCTAGTGTGGATGCCAGGGCTCATCACGCTGCGCGGACAGGACGCCCAGGTGGTCTTCGTGCCCGCACGCTATCCGGGCACCGAGCACCAGGACGACGCGCACAAGCTAAGCCGCAAGACCACCTGGGAAGAGAGAGGCCAGACCACGTTTTGCGGGCTCGGGCAGCGCGTGTTCGCCACGGACACGGGAGATCTTTCCCTGCTCGACCTGCGCCAGCTGACGTTGCAGGCGAGCGACGTAACCGCAGACGCCGCGCATGGCTGAGGTGACCTCACGCGAACGGCTCAAGCCGTCGCTGCTCGATCGGCTCACGGATCACAGCCCAGAACAACGCCGCGAGAGCATCGAGATGGCCGCCCAGAGCGGCTCGCAGCTGCGTGAGAGCGTGCGAAGAGACCTCGGTTGGCTGTTCAACACGGTGCAGCTCTCGTCGGCCATGCCGCAGCTCGCCGAGTACCCCGAGGTGAGCCGCTCGGTGCTGAACTTCGGCATTCCCGATTTGGCCGGGCGTGCCCTGAGCAGCCTCGATCCGAGGGAGCTCGAGAAGGTACTGCGCGCCACCATCTTGCAGTACGAGCCGCGCCTGCTGCGCAACACCGTAAACATGCGGGTCGCGGCCGACAAGACGCAGATGGGACAGAACTCGGTGGTGTTCTACGTGGAGGCGTCCCTGTGGTCGCAGCCCGTACCCGTCTCGCTCTATCTGCGCACGGAGCTGAATCTCGAAGACGGATCGGTGCGCGTCGAGGAAGTCGACGCAGGAGCGAAGTAATGGATCCGCGCTTTCTCCGCTACTACGAGCGCGAGCTCAAGAACGTGCGCGAGCTCGGGGGCGAGTTCGCACGCGAGTACCCCAAGATCGCAGGCCGACTTTCACTCGACGCCTTCGAGTGCGCGGACCCCTACGTGGAGCGGTTGCTCGAGGGTTTCGCATTCCTGGCGGCTCGCGTGCAGCTCAAGATCGACGCCGAATTCCCGGCGTTCACGCAGCACCTGCTCGAGCTCCTGTACCCAGGCTATCTGGCGCCCACGCCGTCCATGGCCGTCGTGCAGCTGCGCCCGAGCCGACGCGAAGGCAACCTCGCGAGCGGCATCCGCGTGCCCAGGGGCACGAGCTTGCACTCGCGGCTGGGCGCCGGCTCCACGGCTTGCGAGTACCGCACGGGCCACGAGGTCACGCTGCTGCCGCTGGAGATCGTATCGGCCGACTACACGGCCGTGCTCGGGACCTTCTACGACGTGGAGAAGGCCCAGGTGCCCGGCGCGAAGGCAGCCCTGCGCGTGGTGCTTCGGACCACCGCGTCTGCCCCCTTCAACAAGCTCAACCTCGACGATCTCACCTTCTTCGTGAACGGTGGTAACGACGTCGCCGCGCGCCTGCACGAGAACGTGCTCTCCCACAACATGGGGATGTTGCTGCAGTCTACGCAGCGCCCGGTGGCGTTCCGGCACGTGCACCGGGGGCCCTCCGTGGCCGCCGTGGGCTACCACGAGGACGAAGCGCTCCTGCCCTGCGGTCAGCGGGCGTTCCAGGGCCATCGCCTGCTGCACGAGTACTTCGCATTCCCCACGCGCTACATGTTCTTCCAGGTGCGGGGCCTCGCCAAGCACGTGCGCCAGATCAGCGCCACGGAGCTCGAGCTCATCCTGCTGTTCAGCCGCAGCGATCCGCGCCTCGAGGGTGCGGTGCGCGCCGCGAACCTGGCGCTGTTCTGCACGCCGGTGGTGAACCTGTTCCCGCGCGTGGCCGACCGCATCCTGCTGAGCCATCGCGATCACGAGTACCACGTGATCCCGGACCGTACGCGCCCGCTGGACCTGGAGGTCTACGGGATCAGCCAGGTGATCGGTTACGGCAGCCGCAACAGCGAGCAAAAAGAGTTTTCGCCCATGTACGCGCTGCAGGGCGGTGCCAGCGATCGGCGCGCCTACTATGCCGTGCGACGCGAACCGCGCGCGGCGTCGGCCCGTGAGCGCGCCCGCGGCCCACGCTCGGCCTACGCGGGGTCCGAGACGTTCGTCTCGCTGGTAGACGGCAACTTCGGTCCCTTCGACCCCGAGCTGAAGCAGCTCGGCATCACCACGCTCTGCACCAATCGCGACCTCCCGCTGCACCTGGTGTTCGGCCAGAGCGACACCGACTTCACCACGGACTCGGGCGCACCCGTGGAGAGCATTCGCTGCCTCTCCGGTCCCTCCGCGCCCAAGAATTCCCCGGTTTACGGTCCCACGGCCTGGCGCCTCCTGTCGCATCTCAACGTCGACTACCTGGCGCTCATGCGCGAGAACGACCAGGCCAGCGCCAACGCGCTGCGCTCCCTGTTGACCCTGTACGCAGACTTCTCCGACGCCGCCCACACCAAGCAGGTCGAGGGCTTGAACCGCGTGCGCTCGCAGACCGTGGTGCGTCCGCTGCCCTTTCCTGGGCCGCTCACGCTCGGCCGCGGGCTCGAGATCACGCTCGAGTGCGACGAGAGTGCCTTCGAGGGCTCGAGCGCGTTCTTGCTCGGAGCGGTGCTCGAGCGCTTCTTCGCTCGCTACGCGTCCATCAATGGCTTTTGCGAGACCGTGCTGCGCACGGTGCAACGAGGGGAGATTGTCCGGTGGCCCACGACGGCAGGACAGCGCAGGATGGTGTGAGCGAGGAGCTGCTCGCCGCACTCACGGAGCACGACTTCTTCGGCGCGCTGCGGCGCGTGGAGTGCGTGCGTCGTGATCGGCCACGCCTCGGCGAAGCCACGCATATGGAGGACGAGGCCGTCCGACTCGGCCAGACGCCCGATCTCCGCGTTCTCCGCCCGCGCCATCGCCAGCTACACCAAGTCCGACGACGAGACCCCGGCGCGCATCGACGTGAGCTTTTTGGGATTGTGGGGCGCCAACGGTCCGATGCCGTTGCACCTCACCGAGTATGCCTATCAGCGCGCTCGTCACTCCCAGGACCACACACTCACTGCCTTCGCCAACATCTTCCACCACCGCATCCTCACGCTGCTCTATCGCGCCTGGGCCAACGCTCAGCCGACCACCAGCAACGACCGTCCCGAAGCCGACCGCTTCGCGGCCTTCATCGCTGCGCTCACCGGCATCGACCGCAGCACCGAAGACGGCGGGCCCAGCGGGCTAGACCACCTCTCGATGTACGTGGCGAGTCACTTCGTGGGCACCACGCGGCACCCGGAAGGCCTGGCCAAGGCGCTCTCCGTGCTGCTCGATGTGCCGGTGTCCATCGAGGAATTCGTGGGCGAGTGGCTCGATGTGCCGAGCGAGTTTTGCTGGCAGCTCGCGGCCAAGAACGTGGCGGACACCCGGCTCGGGCAGCTCGGACTGGGCACGCGCCTGGGCCGCCAAAAGTGGGAGCGTCAGTTCAAGTTCCGCGTGGTGCTCGGCCCGATGCGGCGCGCGACCTACGAGCGGCTCCTGCCGGGAGGCGCGGACCTCGCGCGCGTGGTGTCGGTGGTGCGGCGCTACACGGGCGCGGACCTCAGCTGGGATTTGCGGCTGATCCTGCGCACGAGCGACATGCAGCCTACCCGCCTCGGCGTCGCGGGGCGCCTCGGTACCAGCACCTACCTCGTGCGCGCGCAGAACGACGGCACGCGTCACTGGCAAGACCTCACCTTCAACCCACTCCATGTGCCGAGCCCCTCAGGCTCGTCGGCCGTAGCCCAAAGCGAGGCGAACCATGTCTGAAATCCGCCGCGAAGTGCTGTTTTCCAAGCTCAACAAGGTCGCGTACCAGACCGTGGAGGGAGCCACCCTCTTCTGCAAGCTGCGCGGAAACCCCTACGTGGAGCTCGCCCACTGGTTGCATCAGGCCCTGGAGCACGGCGATTCCGACCTGCGGCTCGTGGTGCGCGCCTTCGAGCTCGACCCCTCGAAGTTGGCCGCCGATTTGACGCAGGCCCTCGACCGCATGCCACGCGGGTCGACCTCCGTGCAGGACCTCTCGCCACACATCGATCGCATGGTGGAGCGCTCCTTCGTGTACGCCAACCTGCTGTTCGCCGAGCAGACCATCCGCACGGGCCACATGCTGTTCGCCCTGCTCAAGACGCCCGAGCTGCTCCAGCCGCTGCGCGCCATATCGAAGCAGTTCGACCGCATTGGCGCCGACGATTTCGCACGCCGCTTCGAGACCGTGCTCGGCAAGGCGTCGGAGTCTGCACTGGTGCAGGCCGCCGTGTTCGCACCCGCGAGTGCCGGAGCCGATGTGGCGCCCGCCACGATGGGCAAGCAAGAGGCGCTCAACCGCTATTCGGTGGACCTCACCGAGCGCGCGCGCAAGGGCGAGATCGATCCGATCGTTGGGCGCGACCACGAGATGCGGCAGGTGGTCGACATCCTGATGCGGCGCCGCCAGAACAACCCCATCCTCACGGGCGAAGCGGGCGTGGGCAAGACCGCCGTCGTCGAGGGCCTCGCGCTGCGCATCGCCCATGGCGACGTGCCGCCGTCGCTGCGTGAGGTGTCGCTGCGCTCCCTCGATATCGGCCTGTTGCAGGCCGGCGCGAGCATGAAGGGAGAGTTCGAGCAGCGTCTGCGACAGGTAATCGACGAGGTCCAGGCCTCCGAGAAGCCCATCATCTTGTTCATCGACGAGGCCCACACCTTGATTGGGGCTGGTGGAGCTGCGGGCACGGGCGACGCCGCCAACCTGCTCAAGCCGGCCCTGGCGCGCGGCAAGCTGCGCACCATCGCGGCCACCACCTGGGCCGAGTACAAGAAGCACATCGAGAAGGACCCCGCGCTCACGCGCCGCTTCCAGGTAGTGCAAGTGGGTGAGCCGAGCGAGGAGACGGCGCTCCGCATGATGCGCGCCATGGCTCACACGCTCGAGTCCCACCACCGCGTGCAAATCCTCGACGACGCGCTCGAAGCCGCGGTCAAGCTTTCCCACCGCTACATCCCCGCGCGCCAACTGCCGGACAAGTCCGTGAGCTTGCTCGACACCACCTGCGCGCGCGTGGCCGTGAGTCAGCACGCGGTCCCCGCCGCGGTGGAGGAGACGCGACGCACCATCGAGGCGCTCGAGACCGAGCTCGGCATCATCGGCCGCGAAGACGCGCTCGGCATGAACATCGAAAAGCGCCGCACGCAGGCCGAGCAGAAGTTGGCCGAGTCCAGGAGTCGCCTCGACACGCTGGAGCGCCGCTGGAAGAGCGAGAACGCCCTGGTCACGCGGGTGCTCGAGATCCGCAAGCAACTGCGCAAGGGCGCGCAACCCATCGACGCCAAGGGTGCGGTCGACGCCAAGGGTGCGGCCGGCGCGAGCGCGGTCGAGGCCCCCAAGGCCGACGAAGCGCCGAGCCCCGAGCAGCGCGAGAAGCTGCTGGCCGAGCTGCGCGGGCTGGAAGCCGAGCTAGCACAGCTGCAAGGCGACGAGCCGCTGATCCTGCCGAGCGTGGATGCCCAGGCGGTGGGCTCCGTGGTGAGCGACTGGACCGGGATCCCGGTGGGTCGCATGGTACGCAACGAGTTGGCCGCGGTGCTCAACCTGGCGGACACCATCAGCAAGCGTGTGATCGGACAGCGTCACGCCCTCGAGCTCATCGCACAGCGCGTGCAGACCACGCGCGCAGGCCTCGAGGATCCTCGCAAGCCCATCGGCGTGTTCCTGCTGGCAGGTCCCTCGGGCGTGGGCAAGACGGAGACCGCGCTGGCCCTGGCCGAGGCCCTGTTCGGGGGCGAGCAGAGCCTCATCACCATCAACATGAGCGAGTTCCAGGAAGCCCACACGGTGTCCACGCTCAAGGGCTCTCCGCCCGGCTACGTGGGCTATGGCGAGGGTGGCGTGCTCACGGAGGCCGTGCGCCGCAGGCCCTACAGCGTGGTGCTGCTCGACGAGGTCGAGAAGGCGCACTCGGACGTGCACGAGCTTTTCTTCCAGGTGTTCGACAAGGGCTTCATGGAAGACGGCGAGGGCCGCGTCATCGACTTCAAGAACACGCTGATTCTGCTCACCTCCAACGCAGGCAGCGACCTCAGCATGCAGATGTGCAGCGACCCCGAGCTGATGCCCACTCCGGAGGCCATGGCCAAGGCCCTGCGCACGCCCTTGCTCAAGGTGTTCCCGCCCGCGTTGCTCGGGCGCATGGTCACCATCCCCTACTACCCGCTGAGCGATCAGATGATCCGCTCCATCGTCGAGCTCCAGCTCAAGCGCGTGCAGACGCGCGTGCAGACACGCTACGGTATCCCCTTCGGCTACGACGAAGCGGTGGCCAAGCTGGTGGCCGGACGCTGCACCGAGCTCGAAAGCGGCGCACGCATGATCGAGTCCATGCTGGCCAACACACTGCTGCCACGGCTGAGCCAGGAGTTCTTGAACCGCGTGATGGACGGACGCGAGTTGAAGAGCGTGCAGGTGGGCGTGAAGAACGGCGAGTTCGACTACGTGTTCGAGTGAGCTCGAGGCTCGCCATACGAGCGACGCGCCATGCGGCCAGTTCCACGCGAGCGCTGGGAGTCCTCGGGCTCCTGGCCTCGTTCCACGTGAGCTGCGACGCGCCGCTGGTTCCGATCCCGTGGCAGTGGGCCAATGGGCGAGCCGCGCAGACAAAGGCCGTGGTGGAGATCAAGGCACTGGCCACACCCGGCGATGGATGGTTCGGCATCGGACGCTCGCCTTCGATCGCGAACAACCTCCCTGACCCGGTGGACCTCGAGGGTCAGGTCGTCACGAGCAGCCCGCACATCGACCTCGACCGCATGCTCGTGCGACTACCGCGCTCCGAGCTCGGCACGGCGCGAGTTGGGCAGCGGGTGGCCCTGGGCATGTTCGACAACAGCTGCATTTGCGTCGCTGCAGTGCCCGAGTACGTGGCCGCCGCCAACGTCACGCAGTGGCTGGACGCTTGGCGCTGCGCTGAAGCGTCGCAGCCTAAGCCCTAGTAAGACTGTTCAGGGTGAGTGCGACGCCTTGAGTCTTGGATTGCTTTGGGTCAGGTGGTAGCGCTGTCGCATGGGTCTACCCGACGACTTCGACTTCTCCGCCTTCCTCGACTCCATCGACGAGAACTGGGAGCTGCGCGGCATGCGTGTCGTCTACTACGACGGCTACGAGATGACCATCATCCGCGAAGGGCCACCGTGGTGCGCGGCCGACCTGAAGACCATCGTGATCAAGCCGAATCTGGGCGAAACCACGCTGCACTCGCCGAAGGCCGCCGAGACGCGTGACGGCCGCATGTACTCGGAGTTGCTCAGCGCGGGTCTCGGCTGCGCGGGCGCCGTGGTGGGCTGGGCCGTGGTCTTCGGCAGCGCAGGCGCGGCACCGGTCACGGGAGGCACCTCGACATTCGTGACAGCCCTCGCGTGGACGGGCGCGGTGTCGGGGTCCCTGCAATGCGCAAACTCGATGGTACGCGTGTGGAGCGAAGCCACCGATCCGCACTTCAACGACATGCTCGACAGCCAGGCCTGGTACACGCGGACCTCGGCGGCACTCGACGCGATCTCTTTGATCGGCGCCGGCGCGTCCACGGTGGCCACGTTGCGCATGGCCAAGGCGCTCCAGGCCTCGACCGGCAAGACCATGCTCGCGGTGCTCAAGGGCCTCACGCGTCAGGAACGCAAGCGCATTGCAGAGGAGGCCATCCGCCTCCAAAATCCGGGCATCACCAAGGCCATGCTCAAACGATTCGTGCAAGCTGGGCTGTACCCCAAGCGCTTCACCTCCGAGGCGGTCACCCATGCGATCCGGGACCAGCTCAAGGACGCAATCGGGGCAGCGTTGAGCCTGGTCGGCAGCGCCACGAGTGGACTCGTGCGGCAAGCCGGCACCTACGTGGTGGGCGTGGCGCAAAGTGTCGAAACCTACTGACCCTGTTGAGCCCGAGTTCGCCTTCACGGACGCCGTGGTCGATCAGGTCTTGCGCGGCGAGCGCGTGTTGCCCTTCCTGCCCGGAACGCGCAACGCGGTAGGCGCCATGTTGCTCGTCTTGCTGGGCACGACCTGTCTGGTGGGGAGCGTGGGCCTATCCGCGGCGCAGCAGCGTAGCGATGCCCAACTCGTGGGCGTGGGCGCAGTGGCGCTCGGAGCACTCGCAGTGAACGCCCTCGGCTTTTGCTTGGTGCAAGGTTTGGATCGAGCGCAGACCTGGTTCCTGCGCTGGAGCACGCTCGGTTTCGTGGCATCGCTAGGGACCGCGCTGACGCGCGCCCTGGGTGATGGCCAAGGGCCCCTCTTGCCGGCGGCCACGGCGGCATCGCTCTTCCTGGGCGCCCTGGCAGTGCAGCGCAGCGAGGGATTTATCACACACGCCCACTTTCGGCGCCGCCTTCGCGCTGGGCGCGCGCGCCTGGCGAAGGCACGCCAGAGCTAGCGGCGGGACGGCTCGCGCCCGCCGCTAGCTCTGCGGGTCCGCCAAGTGGACCTGCCAAGACGCCAATTCGCCCGCGAAGTAAGGTCCATCACCCTCGACCGCTGCGAACTGCCCCGTGTGTCGGATGGCTGCGCCAAAGTAGCCACGGTGGCGAATTGGATAGCCAGCGTCGAAGTAAGGCTGCCCACTTTGCGTCCGCGACGGAATTTGCCGTAGTCCCGCGAACCCGTTCGCGATTCGCCCATTCTCGCACGCTTAAGCACATGTGCGCACATCCTCACATCTGTTCGGCAACGGGCTTGCAAGGGCTTCTCGCCAGCACGCCGGTTCGTTCGGGGCGGCAACGAAAGGGACGCAGACATGGGCGCGGGATCTCGGTGGAGTGCAGCGCTGGCGTTGACGCTTTGGTCGGGAGTGGGTTCGGCTCAGGACACCGCAGCAGTGGTTGCTCCTCCCGCTCAGGCCGAGGCAGCGGGGTCGACGGACGGGGCGCCCGAGGGACCGAACCCCGTGCCCGCGACGACTCAACACGCGCCAGCGCGCCGCGCGGAGCTGTTCTGCACGTACAACCAGCGCGGTGAAGAGGAGTGCATCTCCCTGACGAGCCTGCCTTCCCGCGCGCTCATCGAGCGCACGCTCGCCGAGTACGCGTCGACCGGCAAGGGTCTCGACGTGCAGCAACTGCGCTGCGAAAAGAACGGTTCGATCATGGACGCGGCACGCGCACGCCGGGCCGGTAAGCGAAAGCGCGCGGTCAGGACGGACGAGTGGTCCCTCAGCACCATCGAGCGTGCCGAACAGAACATCTTGGCCCTGCTGCGCTCCTGCCATGCGACGGACGCGGGGCTGGCCGATCCGATCGGGCTCGCGCCGACGGAGGCAGCTCCGCTACCGGTGGTCATGGTCGGCGCTCCGGCGAATCGCGATGCACTCGACCTTCCCACGACCGAGGCGGGCGAGGCCGCGAACGCCGGCGCCCACGAAGGTGAAGCGCCGAGCAACGAGCTCACCTTCGACGAGGTCCAGGTGAGTGGCGAGGCCACGGCGGTGAGCGCAAACTTCGAGAACGCTGCTTCGCTGCCCTCGGGTGTCCGCCTGGTCCATGGCTACAGCGAGCTGCGCCCCGCCGTCACGCGCCTGGTCATCGTCTGGGAAGCCAACGTGCCGCCGGAGAGCGGCGCCCACGCGCTCAACATCGATCCCTGTGCCGATCCCATCGGGATGCCGGCCTTCGGTGAGTGCGAGCAGCATTTCTGAGCCGCGTAAGAGCTGCTCGCGGCGAGATGTGCTTCCTAGGGCCGATACCTGGTCTGCGTGTCGCCTCGATGCTTGAGTCTATAGTGAAGGGAGTAGGGGACCGAGAAGCGTCGCCTGCGTGTCTTCGTGCTCGCCATGATGTCAGGGCCCGACATCTCCACGCTGCGGCTGCTCGGGATGATCCTCGCGCTGCTCCAGGCCGTGGCCCTGGGAGCGCTCGGTAGCGCCCGCGGCTCCCCCGCGTACATGCGGCGCTGGTGGATCGCATCATGTCTCATCGCCTCGAGCTTCGTGGCCAGCCTGGCGGGTGAGCTCGGTCTCGGTCCCAGGCGCCTGCTCCTGCTCCTCGGCAGCGGCTTGAGCGTGGCCGGCTTCGCCAACGCGTACGACGGCTTTCAGCGGTACTTCCATCGCACGAGGCGCGCCCTCGACTGGTACGTGCAGCGGCTGCTCCCGGTCTACGTTCTGCTGACGTTGGTGTTTTCCCTCGGCTCCAGGCGCTCCGTGTCCGTCGCACTGGTCGGGGCCGCAACCATCGCGCTCACGCTACCGGGAGTGAACCTGCTGGTGAGCGAACGCCGGAACGGACAGAGGCGTCGGCTCTCGCTGGTGACCGCGATCGCGTTCCTGGGCTACGTGTTGGTGACCCTGCTCCGGATGACGACCTATGCGCTGCATGAAGAAGCGGTGAGCGACCCGCAGCACTGGATGCACCTGGTGTTCGCTTCGTATCTGGTGGTGTTCTTTCCGACGCTCACCATCCTGTTGACGTTGTTGCACAGCCGGCGCACGCAAGACGAGCTCAACACATCCCTCGAAGCTCAGCGCGAGAAGGCCGAAGAGCTCGACCGACATTTCAACTCGAGCCGCGACCTGCTGGCCGTGATCGACGAAGACGGTCGCTTCGAGCGCGTCAACGAGGAATGGCGTAGGGATCTGAGCTACGAGCCCGCCTCGCTATTGGGAAGCTCCCTGCTCGACCTGGTCCATGAGGACGACCGTCAAGCAACCCGCAGAATGCTGCGCGGACCGCCCCGGATGCCGGTGTTCAACTTCGTCAATCGCTGCCGCGGAGCGGACGGCAAGCCTCGCTTCATCGAGTGGAACGTCCAGCCCATCGAGTCCCGTCGACACCTGGTGGGCCGCGACATCACGCAGCGCCGTGCCTTGCAAGATCAGCTTCAGCAAGCGCAAAAGATGGAGATCATCGGCCAGCTCGCCGGCGGCGTCGCCCACGATCTCAACAACAGCCTGGCCGCCATCGTCACCGCTTCCGACCTGCTCGCGCAGCAGCTTTCGCGCGGCGAGGCGTCCCCGCGCTGCGTTCAGGCCATCAGCGAAGCGGCCCTTCGCGGCAAGGACCTCACTCGGGAGATCCTGGTGTTTTCGCGCAAGGACGAGCTCGACTTCAAGCCCATCGACGCCCACCAAGTGGTGCGCTCCTCGGTGGGTCTGCTCCGCCACAGCGTGCAGCGCAGTGTGCGCATCGAGGACGACCTGGAAGCGCCGCGGTCCCGCGTGAAGGGCGACTCGGCGCTGCTGCAGAGCGCGGTGCTCAACCTCGGCATCAACGCGCGCGACGCCATGCCCGACGGCGGCTCCATCGTGGTGTCCACGAGCAACGTCGCCATGAACCAGGACGAGATCGCCGAGCACGCCTGGCACGTGGCGCCGGGCGACTTCCTCCGCATCGACGTCACGGACACGGGCACAGGGATGTCCGAGGAGCTTCAGCAGCGCATCTTCGACCCGTTCTTCACCACCAAGCCCGCCGGCAAGGGCACCGGCCTCGGATTGGCTTCGGTTTATGCCACCGCCGAACGTCATCACGGCGTGGTCACGGTGCACAGCGAGCTCGGCCGCGGCAGCACGTTCTCGCTGTTCCTCCCAATCGCGACCCAGGCCTGACAGCCCTGCAGGCAGGCGACTCGATCGACCGCAGCAAGTCACCACGGCGCTACCTCGAAGTCGCTGCGCACGGCCCCGTGCCATACTCGGAGCCATGACTTCCGAACCTCGCGACGTACGTATTTGCTTCTTCGGCGATAGCCTGACCAACGGAGTCCAGGACTCCACCTACATGGGCTGGACCGGACGCCTGTGCGCCGCGCTCCCCTTGCAAGTCACACACTACAACCTCGGTGTTCGAGGTCATACCGCGCTCGACATCGAGCGACGCTGGGAAGCCGAAAGCTCACAACGCTGGAAGCCGGGCACGGAACGGCGTCTGGTATTCACGTTCGGGACCAATGATTGCTCGCTCGAGTCTGGCGTGCCGCGCTTGCCGCTCGCAGAGAGCGTGGCGAGCGCCGAGCGCATCTTGGCGCAAGCAATCGCGTGTTGCCCCGTGCTCTTCATCGGACCACCTGCCCTGGAGCTCGAAGACCACGCGTCGGCGTTCGCGCGACTGGGCGAGCTCTCCAAGGCCTATGCGCGTCTGGCCGAGCGCCTGGAAGTGCCGTACTTCGACCTGTTCGAGCACACGCGCGCGTCGAGCGACTGGTTCGGCGCAGTGCAACGTGGCGACGGAATCCATCCGGAACACACGGGCTATGCACTCTGGGCGAACATGATCGCGACCTGGGATGCCTGGCGCGCCTGGTGGTGACGCGTCAGTTGATCTGCACCGAGCCGCCCTTGATGCGGTTGACGCCCTCGGAGCGCGTCTCGACGTAGGTTCCGCGGATCACCACGCGGCCGTTGCGGCGCAGCACGATGCTGGCCTTGCCACAGCGCAGCTCGATCTCGTCCTTGGCCTCGAGCACCACACGCTTGCCGTCGAGCTTGGCTTCGATCGATTCGCTCGGCGTGGCGCTGGGTCCAGCCATGGGTCGCGCTTCGACGAGCCCCACCACGATGGGCCGATCCGAACGCTCCTCTTCGAACACCAGCAGCACGGGCACGGGCGAAGCCACGGCGTCGTCCGACACACTGGGCAACGCGAGCGTGGACTTGGCCATCAGGGGCCCATGAGGGTTGTCGGGATACGTGACGAGCGGGGCCCCCTCGCGAACGCCGATCAGCGAGCCCAGCAGGTGACCTCGCACTTCCTTGGGCACGCGTGTGCGGCGCGCTGGCTGGGATCGCTTGGAACTCTTCAACATGGGTTGCTCCAGTACTTCTGGCCCGCTCGGCGGGTTTACGGTCTGCTGGGCAGAGCTCTCAGTTGTGCTTGACCTTGCTGCCCTTGACTACGAGGTCGCTGTCGCCCTTGAGCGTGATCTTATTGCCCTTGAGCGTGATGTCACCGTTCTTCTTGAGCGTGATCTGGGCACTGCCCACCTTGATGGTGAGCTCGTCTGCGATCTCGATGACGCCCTTCTTCTTGCCATTGAGGCCGAAGTCATCGCCGGATTCCAGGACAATTTTCTTGCCGGCCTTGAGCGCGATGTCTTCCTTCGCGCTCTCGGAGATCTTCTTGGCGCTGACCGATTTGCCGCCCGTGACATCCTCGCTGCTAGAAGCGCCCACAGCGACCTTCTTGAACCCGCCCACTTCCTCGCTCAGCGCCGCGCCCACACTCAGGTTCATGGCCGCCCCCACGCTCACGTCGTAGAGCGCGCCAATGCTGAGCGATTTCTGCGTGCCGACCTCCTCGGTGGAGTTGTTGCCGATGGTGAGTGAAGCGTCGACCCCGATGCTGACCGTCTGATTGGTCGTCACGTCAATCTTCTGATTCGCCCCCACGCTAAGGCTTTGGTCGGCGCCGACACTCAGCGTCTGGTTGGCCCCTACGGACTCGGTGTCGTCCACATCGACGGTGGAGGTGCGGTTGTTGTGCACCGTCAGCGTCTGATCGTGGTCGATGGTCGTGACCATGTCGAACTGACCATGGATACTGATCATCTCCTTGCCCTTGGTGTCGTTGAGCGAAATCTCGTTATTGCCGCCGCCTCCAGGCGTGCTGTCGGACTTCATGCCGCTAACCATGCCGCCGTCGGGCAGGCCGAAGGGCACGTTGTTCACGCCGTTGTAAACGCAACCCGTAATCAGCGGGCGATCCGGATCGCCCTCGAGGAAGGCCACCACGACCTCGTGCCCAATGCGAGGCAGGTTCATGGAGCCCCAGCCGGCGCCGGCCATGGTCTGCGCCACGCGGATCCAGCAGGAGCTCTTCTCGTCGGACTTGCCGAGGCGATCCCAGGGGAACTGGACCTTGATCCGCCCCATATCGTCCGTCCAAATCTCCTCGCCACTCTTGCCCACCACCTTGGCAGTCTGCGGCCCGTGCATCACCGGGCGTGGTGTGACGCGTGCGGCGCGAAAGGGCTGACTGCTCTCCATGGCTCGCAGGCTGCAGCGCACCATGGCAGGGGCGCCTCCCTGGTTGGACTCGTAGCCCGACACCGTGAGCTGCAAGTCAGTGCGCGTGATCAGGTGTTCGACGTTCTGATCGTCGTGGGGGTGTTCACTCAGCGTGAACAGCGCGCCCGCCGAGAGGCCGCGGACGTTGCCCTCGCCTTGCGCCACCTTGACCTGACCGCGCACCTCTTCGAAGCGCACCTTGGCGTAGCGAGCGCCGTCCGAGGCCTCGACGTAATCGCCCGGGTAGTCGTAGACCTCGAAGTCCTCGTGTTCGTAGCCACCGCCCGCGAACACCTTGGCGTGCAGGTCGGCGCGCGGACGCTTGAAGTCATAGTCGTTGAGCACGAACTGCGTGGAGCGCACCGACTCGCCGAAGCTCCATTCGTCGATGTGGTCGCGCTCGCGCCGCATGTTCGCGTTGGGCGGATAGTACGGCACGGTCTCCCAGCCCGGCGTGGGCTGGTGCGCACCGATGTTGTCCGCGAGCACCAGCGTGTGCTTGTCCTTCTCGTGCCGGAAGAAGTAGTAGATGCCCTCACGCTCCATCAGGCGGCTGATGAAGTTCAGGTCACTCTCGCGGTATTGCACCGTGTACTCGCACACCCGGTATGTCTCTGTGAACTGCTCGTCCACCGCCGGGATACCGCGCTCCTTGAGCAGATCGCGCAAGATGTCGGGGACGGTCTTCTCCTGGAAGATGCGGCAGTTGGTGGTCTGCGAGAGGAACCAGATCCAGGGGTGCAGCGTGAGCTGATAGCGGAAGTAGCCACCGTGGTTGCCGATGGCGAGCATGTCCGTGACGTGCCCGTGAATGTAGCGAGGCTTGTCCTCGGCGGCCTGGAACGTGATGGTCATGGCCTGACCCAGCAGCTGCGACAGCTTGATATCGGACTTCAAGCTGAGGAGCGTGACCGCATAGGAGAACGGTGTGCTCAGCTCCTCCCGTCCATGCAGGTGCTCGAGCAGGAAGACGTCTGGTCCCAGCACGGATTCGACGGTCACATCGGTCGCCACGG
Organism: Myxococcales bacterium; assembly: GCA_047601445.1. GTDB lineage: Bacteria > Myxococcota_A > Polyangia > Polyangiales > DASUME01 > DASUME01. The sequence goes on from JASGJH010000001.1 coordinate 5,184,087, forward strand.
GTCTTACCTCGGAGCCGGTCGGTCGGCGCAGCTAGAGTTCAAGAAAGGCCATCACACGGAGTCCGCTCATGACCTTCCCCGCTGCCTCGCCAGGCGCATCGTTTCTTATAGCCCGACCGAGTCCAGCGCGACGCAACTTTCGGCAGCAGAATCACCCCAAAAGGCGGGTTTCGCGACGCGAATGACCTCCCCGAGGATCGAGTTCGAGTCGCACGTACCCATGGCGAGCGCACGGAAAGGAGCGCGCGTGAGGAGCTTGGTCGGGGGACACTCGCAGAGCGCAGAAATGGGGTGAAGCGGAGCATTTTTTGGGTGCTCGGGTCGCCGGGGTGAACGCATACTCGGGCGCGAGCGCTGGGCCGACCATCACGCCCGGCGAACCGGCCGTGCGACCCGATGCCCTCTGATTTACCATCCTCTCAGCTGCTCTGGGACGTCGTCGAAGAGCACTTCGACGAAGCCTGCTTCCGTATGGAGCAGTTCGAAGCGCGGCTCGATTCGCCCGTGCTGAAGCTGCGGGATCTCGGGCGCTATCCGGAGGAGCTCCTGCTCGCGCACGTCGATGCCCTGCTGGTCGCAGGCGCAGACGCGGAGCGTGAAATTCTTGTGCCTGCGTTGATGGGGGCCAGTGCCGAGGAGAGCGCGCCTGGCGTGATTGCCGCGTGGGTCATGCTGGAGGCCGGACATTTCGAGGCGTTGCTGTCGGCGCTCGAACAAGCGCCCGCCGCGTGGCCAGCCGTGGCGCAAGCCGTGCGGCTCGCTGGGCATCGACACTTGGACGCTTGGCTCACGGGCCTGTTGCATCAGGACGCGAAGCGCGACGATGCCGCTCGCGCCGGCCTGCTCGAGTGCGCTGCGGCGCGCCGCGTAGCGCCGCCCATCGTGCTCGAGGCGCTGCAAAGCGAGGATCCGAGCTTGGTGCGCGCAGCCACCAGGGCGCTCTTGCACAGCGAGCACGACGTGTACAGGCCCATCGTGGTAGACCTGCTTCGGCATGCCGATCCAGGAGTCCGCGAGGCAGCGCTCATCGCGGGGCTGCGCCTCGGCCTACCTCACACCTGGGCGACCTGCGAAGAATGGGCGTACGACGCGGCTCAGCCTTGCCCACCGGCCACGGCGCTGTGCGCTGCGCTCGGAGGTCGCAAGCAACACGACCGCTTGTATGATCTCCGCCTGGTGCCGGGTGCCCGCAAGTCGGTGCTCTTTGCGCTCGGCTTTTCTGGCAACGCAGAGATGATTGGCCCACTCGTGCAGGACTTGGAGAGCAAGGACCCCGCGGAGGCCAAGCTCGCTGTCCAGGCGCTCGCGCTCATCGTGGGCTTCCAGCCAAGTGACGACGCCTTCGTCCTACCGTCGGGCGCGCCGCGAGAGGCGGCCGCAGCCCCGCCCCCAGCCGAGAAGGACGCCGAAGACCAGGCGTCTTTGCCCGCACTCGAGCAGGACGACCTCGACGCCGACCTCGTCCCGGCCCCCGAAGACTCTCTGCCCGAGCCAAATCTGCCCGCCATTCGCGAGCACTGTCTGCAACGTCAGCGCGAACTCGAGTCGAGCGGATCCAAGAGAGTGCTCTGGGGCGCGCCCTTCTCCTCGGAGCGCGTCGCGCATGTGTTCCTGCACGGGCCGCTGCGCGTTCGACACATGCTCGCGACCTCCTTCGGCCTCCGCAGCGACGGGCTCTGGTACGACACGCGCCGTCTTTCATCGGCGCAGCGCGCTCAGCTGGCAGCAACCTCCGAAGCACGCCTCGTGCGCTTCCTGGGCTGGTGATGCATGCCGGCGCGAGACACAGTTTCCACGACGAGATCGGCCCAGTCGGGCCTCACCCCAAACCAGCTAGCGTCCTTCGAACCTCACCGGCAAGCTGAGCAAGTGAGTCCACACGATCACACTGCACGGATCGTCGACACGGACGCGGGTGCTCCGGGCGAGCAGGAGCGCAATCGCTACGACGAGCTGCCTTATCGCTCGCTTCCTGTCGAGTGGTCGGCGCCAGAAAGACTCGCCCTCTGTTCGGTCCTGCATGGCGGCCCCCGCGTGTCACTGAAGAGCTACAGGGTGCTCGAACTCGGTTGCGGCGATGGTGCCAACCTGATCGCGCTCGCCTACTACCGCCGGCACGCTCGCTTCGTGGGCGTCGACGGTTCGGCCGGAGCCATCGCGCGTGCCCGTGCGCGTTGCCTCGAACTCGGCCTGCAGAACGTTCACTTCGAGCACGCAGATTTCGGAGAGCTCGGCCAACGGTTCGATCTCCCTTTCGATTTCATTCTTGCCCACGGAGTGTTCTCATGGGTATCCCACGAGACCCGCGACTCCCTATTGAGCTGGTGCAAGAGGCTCCTGTCCCGCGCGGGTTTGTTGTATCTCAACTACAACACCAAACCTGGTTGGAACGTGCGCGGCATGGTGCGTGAATTCCTGCTGTCGCAGACGGCCCATGCCAGCTCGCTCGCCGAGCGTACGCGTCTGGCTCAGGAGATTGCGGCCAGCATGGCCGGGTCCATGGCGACCCAAAGCCATCCATACATGCAACTCATGGCGAACGAATACCGCTTCGTCTGTGACGCGCATCCGTCGTACGTCGCGCACGAGTTCCTCGCGGAGCACAACCACGCATACTGGCGCAGCGAGTTCCTGGAGCTTTCGCGCGCTGCCGGCTTCCAACACGTGGCGGACGCCGACTTCAACTACGAGTCTGGTCGCATCGCTCCGACATTGCCCGCCCAGATCACCGCTGCAGGACTCGGCGGTCCCCGGCTCGACGACACCATCGACCTACTCTCGTACCGCCAGCTGCACTCGCCCGTCTTCACGCATCACGGTGAGCCGCAGCGAAGCCCCGGCGCCCAGGAATTTTCGGAGCTCTTCCTCGCGTGCGAGCTGCGCTCCCTCGGGTCATCTGCCTCGGCACCGTGGCGGATGGCACATCCGACCGGGCGCGAGGTGGAGATCGCGCAGAAAGTCCTGCACGATGTGCTCGCTGCGACTGCGACCCGCTGGCCAGCCGGCGGCCGCATCGGCGCTCTGTTCGGGGACGTGACGCCGTGGCTGGACGACCTGGTCCTGCTCCATCGATATGCGATGATCGAGCTGCGCATGCCGGGAGAGGCGTCTCCGCCATCCGCGGCGGAGCTGAACGCCCGCGAGTGGGCCTGGGGCGGCTACCGTACGTCACCTTTTCATCGATGTGAGTTCTAGCGATGTGGGAACTGGTTAATCGCACCCCTTACGCCGTCGAGAGGTCGTGGACCATCGACAAGAACGGCGCGCACGTTTGGCTCGTCGCGGTGAAGGCAACCTTCAGTATCCAGGAGAATGGGAAGCTCGAGCTCGCGGACGAGCAGGCGCCTGTGGTCCTGGCGCCGGAGTTTTGGGGGGACCCCGCCCAATCCAGCGTCCGCTACGACAACGAGGTAACGCCGCCCAAACCCAGCACGGATGTGCTGGTGGAAGGGAGCGCCTATGCGCCCCGACGCCAGCGTGTCAGTGAGGTCCAGGTGTCTTTGCGCACCTCGGAGTTCGAGAAGTCGCTGCTCGTGTACGGCCCACGCGTCTACTTCATGAACAACTTGGGAGGACTCGGAGTGAGCGACGCCGAGTTCTTCGAGAGCTTTCCGATCCGCTATGAAGACGCCTATGGCGGATCCGACCTGACGGATCCCGATCCGGGGAAGCAGCGCTTCGATGCCCGAAACCCTGTTGGAAAGGGTGTCACGGCTCAGCTCATGCGACTCCATCACCAGCCAGCCCATCGCATCGAGTACACGAGCGGCAGTGTCACCTCGCGCGGGCCGGCTGGCTTTGGTCCCTTGGCGAGCTTTTGGTCGCCCCGTCGCGAGCGCGGAGGCACCTACGACGATCGTTGGGATAAGAAGAAGAAGCCGCTCCTACCGGACGACTACGACGAAAAATGCCTCTTGAGCGCCCCCGATGACCAGCGGCCGGCGCGTCCGCTCGCAGGCGGGGAGCACGTTCAGCTCGTGAACATGACGCCGTGTGGTCGCCTGACCTTGCAGCTACCCAAGATCTACCTGACGTTTTCCTCGACCTTCGGTGAACGCAACGAAGAGCACCGCAGCCGCCTTGGCACGGTCATCATCGCACCGGATGACGGAAAGCTGATGCTGGTCTGGAATACCTCACTCGTCGTGCGAGCCCCCGACGTCGACTACCTCGACAAGACCGTGATTGCCGAGAAGCCCTATCTCACATGATGGACGCGATTCACATCGTGGCGCTCGGTGCGCGCACGCCGGTGGGACTCGATGCCGCTGGAAGCGCGGCGGCGGTACGCGCCGGGATCAGTCGCATTGTGCTCCATCCATTCATGGCAGACCAGCTCAACGAGAATGTGAAGGGGGCCATCGACGGAGCCTTCGACGCTGGGATTCTCGGCTGGGAACGCATGGCGGCCCTGGCGGGCTTCGCGCTCGCCCAGGTGACTGCTCCGATCGCAGCTGCCAAGCCCGGGGCGGTGCTGCCCGTACTTCTGGCCATGCCGGAGGAACGCCCCGGATTCTCGGCGCATGACGAGCGCTGCATCACCAACAAGCTGTTGGCTGCGCAGGCCGATCTCGGCCGGCCCGTGGACATCCGTGTGAGTGGGCGCGGTCACGCAGGCGGACTGGAGGCCATGGTCGACGCCGCGACGCGGATCCGCGCAGGCCAGCACGATGTCTGTATCGTCGGTGGAGTCGATAGCTACTTCGATTTCGACACCCTCGATTGGTTGCAGGAGCATCGCCAGTTGTCGACGGGCGAGAGCCGTGCAGGTTTTCCGCCAGGTGAGGCGGCCGGCTTCGTCGCACTCGCCTCCGCCCGGGCGTGTCGAACATTGAGACTGCCCAGCCTCGGAGTACTCCGCAGCTCGGGTACCGCCCAGGAGTCACGGCTGATTAAGGGCGACCTCGCAAGTCTCGGCCGCGGTCTTGCCGACGCCATCGCCAGTGCTCTGCAGGGACTGCGTCTCCCCGAACAGAGCCCGGATGTCATGTACTGCGACATCAACGGTGAGCGTTATCGCAGCGAAGAGTGGGGACTTGCCATTCTGCGCACTCCCCATGCAGTGCGTAAGCTCGACTTCGTTGCACCCGTGGATTGTTGGGGCGACGTGGGCGCGGCCACGGGACCGCTCCTGTGTATGCTGGCGCTGCGCTCATGGGCCCGTGGCTACGCCGAGGGACCACGCGCGCTGGTCTGGGCTGGTTCAGAAGCAGGCCTGCGCGCGGCGCTGGTGCTCGAAGCAACGGACGGGCGGTAGGTCATGGGAACGGTCGCCGTCAACGCACCCAAGTCGCCCGTCACCAAGGGAAGTCAGGGAGTCGCGGCCGCCGCCGTCCCCAACGTATGCAAGATGCCGGGGCCGCCAGCGCCCTTCGTGCCGACACCTCTACCGAACATCGGCAAGAGCATGCTGTCTCCGGACGGCTATTCCACGAGCGTGACGATCGAGGGCAACGCGGTCGCCATCAAGGGCTCGAGCTTCACCTCCATCGGTGACATCGCCAGCAAGGCCACGGGAGGCGGATTGATTTCCGCCGCCACGCACGGCAAGACCACGTTCTCAGGGCCCGGCTCGATGGACGTGAAGATCGAGGGCAAGAACGTCCAATTGCTCGGCGATCCGACGTTGAATAACTCGGGCAGTCCGGCCAACTCGGCGAGTCCAGCCACGGTGCAGCAACCGGGCACTCCCGCAGTGACGAGTGACGACCCCTGCGAAGCGATCAAAACCAAGTTCGGCATCGAGACGGGCTCGCACAAGGCAAACACCAGCGGCAAATCCAAGAAGACTTCGCGCGCCTACCAGAGTCACCACGTTCTCCAAGATGCCGCGATGAAGCTGCTGTGTCCGCGCGACGAAGCTTGCGCCATCATGCTGGAGAACAGCCACAAGGGCACCGAGCATGGGAGAATCACCGCCAGGCAGAACCGGCGCAAACACAACAAGAAGAGTGGAAGCGGTGCGGTCCCCGGGGTGACGTTTGGCCAGGTCAAGAAGCAAGCGCGGGACGACCTGGTCAAGGGCCTCAAGGGAAGACGCCGGGAAGGGAACAAAGCAAGTGGCCGGGCGATGACCAAGAAGGAGGCAGAGCAGGCCGCCGACTGCATCGTGGCCGAGGCCGAGGCCGCGGCGAAGAAGGAGGCATCGCGAAAGAAGCCGCCGGTAGACCTGAACGACGACACGCCAGTGCAGCAGCCGGGTGGCTGCTTCGCCGGCGGAACCCTGGTGCGCATGGCATCCGGCAACTTGCGTGAGGTAACGCTCCTGCAGCCGGGCGACCGACTGCAAACTCCGAGCGGAGATGCCGCGCTCGTTCGCATCGATCCCTGCCGGCACAGCGTGGTGGAGCTTGGCGTGGGCGAGTCCACGCTGATGGTAGCGACCTACCATCGATTCTACGACGAAGAAGGCTATCCGGTTCGCGCTGGTGACCTGCGCGTCGGTGACAGGGTCGCCACTGCGCATGGCTCGATTGAGATCACCCAGCGACGCCTACGGGACGCGCCTGCGCTCATCTACCGCCTCGGATTCTCACGGGACATCCAGTGCCTGCTCGGCGCCGATGCCGTTCTGGCCGAAGGTCGCTTTGCTGGGCCGCCCGTAGCGCGGCACGAAACCGTGTCCCTGTTCACGCCCGGAGCTCTCACATGCCCGTGATCGCGGCCAAGAAGCCCAAACCCACTCAGTTCCAGGTCCGCTTTGGTCCGTCCGTGGGCAAAGCCGATGACTTCTGGGTGCTCGCCTATTGCCCTGAGCAGGACGAGCTCGAGCGGGAAGAGAACCCTGACCACACGCAGTTCACGTACGTGCTGCGCTATCGGCTTCCGGAGCGCACGCTGGTGGGGCGCTACCCGGCGCGTCTCGACGGTCTCTGGCAACGCAGTGACGGAACGCTATGGGCCGTGGGCGACACCCTTGGCTACGTGGAGATCAGCGCGGCTGGAATGACGGAGATCGCCCTGGACCCCGTGCCCGGGCAGTTCTCGTCGATCTGGGGTCTCGATGATGACCACGTGTTCACGTGCGGAATCGAGGAGCCCTTCGCCTACTACTACCTGAACGGAAAGTGGAACCAACTGCCACTTCCCGAAGGGACCGAGAACGTGAGTGACGTGCGCGCGTTCGGGCCGGACGACGCCTACTTCGTGGGTGACGAGGGCCAAATTCATCATTTCGATGGTCGCACCGTGTCACGGGTCAAGGCGCCGGTGCGACGACATCTCACCGCCATCGTTCGACTCGACGACAAGCGCCTGTGCATCGGTGGCTATCAGGGGACCTTGATGGTCGGTAGTCTTGGCGCCTGGCGTCACCAGGTGACCAACACGACAGACCCCTTGCTGGCCCTGGCGGCCCTCGACGGTCACGCGTACTACGGCGCCGACGAAAAGGTGTGGGTGACCGATGGAGTCCAGCCACCGACGGTAGCGATTGACTTCGCGGCACGCTGGGTCAGCGGGCTCGTCGATGGTCTCGTTTTGAGCCATGAAGAGGAAGCCAAACTATACGCCGCGGGCATGCTAACCGACCTGGACCTATCCATCTGAGACGAGCGGAGAATCTACATGGCCCCTAAGACCCTGCGTGTGACTTCGGCATTTGGGAGGACGCTGAAGGAAGCCATTTTGCTGGCTTACCATCCCGATGAGTACCCGAAGGGCATCCGCCGGACCTTTCTGCTGCGGTTGCAGGGGGATCGCGCAGTGGTGCTCGAGGAGCGGCCCTATCTACTCGGATGTGCCTGGTATTCGTCGAGCGGCACGACCTATTGCAGCGTTGTCGACAGCGGAGCGATCCACCGCTGGCACGCCGGTCAGTGGTCCGAAGAGACCTTCTCGTCCAAGCCTGCCGAGGTCCGCTACGTCTACGTGGTTCCAGGTGCCAAGCCCGAGGACGATACGGTGTTCCTCGCAGGAGAAAAGCAGCTGTTCGTGCGCCAGGCGGGGAAATGGCTGAGCAAGCGTATCCCAGGGCAGGGGTTTCCGTTCCAGGTGACGGGCACAAGCGCCGACCAGGTGTACGTCGGAGCGTCCGAGCTCAGCGTATGGGATGGCAAGAAACTCAACTCGCTCGAGTCTCCGGATGATGACTCGATGAGCGGCCTCGCGCTCACTGCAGACGACCGTCTGATCGGAGGCAACGACTTCATCAGCGCCTCCACGAGCGACGGCGGCTGGGAGCGCATTCCCACACCGTTCAAGGGAGTCTTCATGTTTGCTCGGCTTGGAGATGACGTCTACGCGCTCACCGACAAGCAAGGCGTTGCGAAGGTGTATCCGGGTCCCATCCAATCCTTCACGCGTCCGCTGGACGCGCTGGGACTGCTCGCGGTGGGAGATGGGTTGATCGCCTTTGGACGCGACGGTGTGCTCGCATTCGACGGCACGAGATGGTTCGAGGTGCACATGCCCTCCTGTGAGTTAGGGCAGGCCCCAGCCTGAGCCAAGCATCTCCCGTTCTAGCCTTCAGCGCAGGGAGCGTGGAGCTGCGCTCCTGAGCGGCTCGATCGCTCTCGACCCCGGATGCGCACGCCCCAGCGTGGCATGGGCGAGCTTCCTGAACGTGTCCGCGAGCACGCCCGGCTCCGCCCTGCGGGCCGTCTCGACCCAACCTACGAGCAGCTCGAACAGGCCACCGCTCATGTACCTGGCGGTGGCGCTGCGCTGATTCTCGTCGACGCCGAGCGAGCCGAGTTCGGCCTCCACGAGCTTGGTGATCACGTCGCGCAGCCTACGATGGACGACCGGTCCGCTCTTGCCGCCGACGATGGCGCGATGAAGCCGGATGTTGCCATGGGCGTGCTCGATCAGGGCCTCCACGAAGGCAAAGGTGCCCACCGCGCGCCGCCTGTGTGCGTGGAGCTCCTCGAGCAGGTCGTCGAATCCGCTGACGAGGAGATCTTCTTTGTCGGCAAAGTGCAGGTAGAACGTGGAGCGCCCGACCTCGGCCCGTTCGCACACGTCGAGCACGCTCACCGCGTCCCAACCACGCTCCAAGATCAAGCCCACCAAGGCGGAACGTAGGCGCGTTTTGGTGCGCTTGACGCGGCGATCCAGAGATGTGCCCGAGGCAGTTTTCATGACCTGTCACGCATGCTGCACGCCCTCCAAGATGCTTTGCCCCGGGTTTGCGATCAAGAGCGAGCGGGTGCCGCCTTCACGATGGCCCATGAAAAGGACCCTCGTGATGCGCGCTCACGGCCCGGGCTACACGCGCCCCAGGGCCTCCCAGACCGTGAGTCTCGACGCGCGCCGTGCTGGCAACCACGTCGCCACGAGCGCGACCACACAGACGAGCGCGAGCCACGTCGAGAGTGCCCCGAGGTCGACCACGACCGGCAGGCGGACCCGAAAGGCGAGCATCCCGACACTTTTGCCCACGAGGGCCGTGAGCGGCAGTGCCAACACCGAGGCCACGCCCCAGCTCAGCACGCCCACCACGAGCGCCTCTCCCATGACTAGCAGGGCGATGCGCGCAGGCGTGGCCCCGATGGTCTTCAGCACACCGATCTCACGGGTGCGCTCGAGCACGTTGCTCCCCATGGTGGATGCCAACCCCAACATGCCCACCACGACCATTAAAGCCGCCATGGCGAGCAGCATGCGGATGAGCACGACCACGTGGTCGCCCATGGCGGTGCGCAGGACCGTCAGGGGAATCACCACTTCCACGCTGGCGCCCGCCTGCTCGAGTCGCCCTTCGATGGCACGTATCACGACCTCCCGGCTCTCCTGCGAGTGCGCCTTGGTGGCGATGCGCACCATGCTCGTGGTCTCCACGTCGGCCTCGGTGGCCCGCGCGTACGCTTCACGTGTCACGTAGGCGATGCCCGGTGCGCCCACCTCCTCGACGACCCCGACCACGCGCCAACGTGTGGGCCGTCCTGCGAGCGACAGCATGATTTCGCCGCCCACGTGGGTAGTCGGCGGTGCCTGACTCAGCGCCATGTGGTTGAGCACGACGCCGTCGGAGTCGCCCTGCGTCAACCAGTGACCCGCGAGCAGCGGAAACTCCACCAGGGAGGTGTCCGCTGGGATGCCCATCATCGCCAGGCTACCGTGGCTTCCGTCTGGATAGGTCCGCACCACATCGACGTGATCTGCGCGCCAGAATGCCGTGCGACTGTAGCCCCAGGCCTCGACCGCTTGCACGCCTTCGAGTTCGGCCAGCTCGTGAGCGACCGCGGCGGGTGCGTTCAACCTGACCTCGACGTCGTAGTGTCGGTTCTCATAGACACGCGCCACGATGCGCTCCCAGCCTCCCGAGATGTTGAGGGCGGTCATGAACATGGCGCCACCGGCCGCGAGCAGGGAGAGGGTGAGCACCAAGCGCGTGCGGCGGCGTGACACGTTGCGCAGAATCAACGCGAGATTCCGACGGCCCCACGAACGCCGAGGCCGCGTGCCGTCGATCCCAGGTCCCACTCCGTACTCGTCCATGGCCTCGCGCACCGTGACGCGACAGCCTCGCACGACGGGAACGGCAGCCACGGCGAGCGGGACCAGGATGCCCGCGGCTAGCTCGACCGCGAGCACCCACCACGGAATGACACGCGTGGCCAGCGTGAGATTGAGCATCGTCGCGGACATCCCTGCGAAGGCGCCGGCTCCCGCGATGCCTACGGGCAGAGCCGCGCCGACCGCCGCCGCGCCTAGCAGCGCCACGAACACCATGTAGAGAGCCACGAGCTGCGACGCCCGTGCCCCCATGGCCTTCATCACGCCGATTTCGCGCACCTGGCGGGCCAGCAGAGCGGCCATGGAGGTGGCTACCAGCATGCCGCTCAAGATCAGGGCCAGCACGCTGAAGGTCAGCATCAGAAAGAGCACGCCCATCATCTGCGACTGGTGCGGATGTCGGCCGGGCGGCGGCACACGGGCCTGCTCGACCCGGTGACCGCGCTCGCCTAGCCAGCTCGCGAGCTTATCGACCTCGGCTTCGATGCTCGCCACGTCGAGGGAGTCGCCTTGGAAGGTCACCCGCAGCTCGCGGAGCTCCGTGGGCTCACCGAGGAGCGCCAAGGTTGCCTGAGTAATGTAGCCGTACCCTTCGCGTTCCTGCCACGCCGGCGCCAGCCCTGGATCATGGACCAGGCCACTCACGGCGACCTCGTGCAGCGAGCCGTGAGGTGTCTTCACCAGCACGTGGTCGCCTTCCCGGGCTTCGAGCATGTCGACGGCCGAGCGCTCGATGAGCATCGTACCGTCTGGCGGCGGCCACGCGCCGCTCTCCCGGGCAAACGTATTGAGGGTCAAGTGCCGGAAGTCATCCACCACGAACAGCAGGAGAGGCCTGAATTCGGCTCCAATCTTCGCCCGCGCCAGCACGATCTCGCCAGCTTCGACGCGCGCGATGCCGGGGCGCCGTCGCACCTCCTCGACCAGCGCTTGATCGACGCCGCCGCTCAGCTCGAGCGCAGCATGCGCGGGGCGCGTGCCCAGATAGTTTCGCGGCATTTCACGCGTCATGATCGCGAAGGCGCCGAGCACCGTCCCAATGCCCATCACGCTGACGGCGATCGCACCGATCATCAGCAGCGCGCGCCCGCGCTCCATCCAGGCATCACGCCACAACTTTCGCCAACGCGGTCTCATGACGCCCCCTGCGCCCGCGTCTCGCCACCCAAAGTGGCTTCTTCTTGCACGCGCCCGTCCACGAGCTTCACCACGCGGTCGAAGTGGCGGGCCAACTCTCGCTCGTGGGTCACCACGATCACGGTCTTGCCGGCGCGCGCGAGCTCGACCAGGAGCTCGAGCACCGCATCCGCCGTGCGAGAGTCGAGGTTGCCGGTTGGCTCATCGGCCACGATCACCGCAGGATCGTTGGCGAGTGCGCGCGCAATGGCCGCCCGCTGTTGCTGTCCACCGCTGAGCGCCGATGGCAGCTTGTGGGCCTGTTCGGCGATGCCCACCCGGCCGAGCAGCGCGAGCGCTCGCGCTTCTGCACGGGCGTCATAGGTGCCGCACAGATCCATCGGCAGGAGCACGTTCTCCAGCACGGTCAACGTGGGCAAGAGCTGAAAGAACTGAAACACCACGCCCACGTTGCGACCGCGCCAAGCCGCGAGGCGGCTCTCGTCGAGCTCGTGCACGCTCACGCCTCCGACCAGAACCTCGCCCTGCGTCGGCCGATCGATTCCCGCGATCAAGTTGATCAGGGTCGACTTGCCGCTGCCTGATTTTCCCACCACGGCCGTGAGTTCCCCGGCGCGCAGCGCGACACGAACATCGCTCAGCGCCGTGAAGCGGACCTCGCCGGCGGCATAGACCTTCGTCACACCTCGCAGCTCGATCGCGTGACGTTCCCCGTCTCTGCTGGACATGGTGTCCATGTTGCCGAGCTGGCTCGCGAACGCAATGGACGGCGTGGGCGAGCGCACCCGTTCCTGGACATCCGCCAGCAACTGTCCATCAACGCTAGAGGAGATCCGTGCGGCGTTCAGTCAGTTCGCACGGAGCAAGTGTACCCGCCGCGCCCTTACTTCGCGACGCCGCGGCAGTCGGCCGGTAGCCGCGCAGCGGAGAACGGAAATGGGCGGGCCTGCTTGATCACGAGGTCGCGTGCGTCACCGACCACCTTGAACTCCACCTCCATGGTGAACCAGCGGTTCTTGCCGTCGGCGTTCATCAGGGCCTCGAAGTGATCGTGCAGCGCACCGAGCGCGCAGGCCAGCTCGCGGATCTCGTCGGACGCGAGCACGTCCTTGCCTTGCGTGAGCGTGGAGTGCGACCGATAGGTGAGCTCGGGCGTGTTCGGCGGCCAAGTGTAGACCACCTGCTCGGTCCCCACCCCCGGCGCCGGATTGGTCACCGACGCCTCGCCGACTTGCGCGTTGACGTAGAACTGATCGCCGCGGGTCGGATCATTCAGGTTGCGGCTCATGGCCACGCCGTTGGCGCGCTCCCCCACGAAGCGAGGGTGCACCAAGACGCCCATCGCCACGCCCGTGTGATCGATACCCGCCAGCGTGCGCTCGTCGTAAGCGCGCTCGTCCCACAGGCTCGACCACACGGTGTGGAGCGCAGCTTCGATGGCCTCGCTCTCGCCGGCCGCAGCGCTCTCCGACGTATACAACCCTGCGCCGTTGAAGCCTTCGAGGTCCTCCGCATTGCTGCTGCTGCGAAAGCGAACCTCATCGCTGCCGAAACGGCGCTGACACTCCGACGTGAGCTCGCTCAGTAGGCCCGGCTCGACCGGCGTCTCGGCGATCAAGGCGCGCACCTCGGCGAGGCCTGCGGAGCGCACGCTCGGATCGCTCGCAAAGGCGGGGTCCTTACGCAACGCCTCGAACTTCGCCTCGGCGCCGCTGCGCGCGAAGTGCTCGATGTAGTGCACCACCGGGAGCGCGAAGGCGCTCTTGGGCGTGCGGATCGGGAGTACGGCACAGCCTTCGCGTTCCGTGGTCACCTTGGCCAGCTCGGCGAGCTGCGCGGCCTTCGCCCCGATGAGCGGCAAGTCACCCACGCCGCGCCCCGACAGATCGATCACACCGCGCACGCTGGTGTCGCGCTTGGGCTGGAACAACGGACCTTGCGGGACGCGGCTCTGCCAGAACTTTTGCGCGTCCACTGGGTCGGCCTTCGCCACGGAGAAACCGTCGGCGCGAACCTCCAGGCGCACCAGCTCGCCGAACAACTGCACGAGCTCGGGCGCAGTGCGCGCGTGAGAAAGGGCCATATTCGGGGTGTCGCGGGCCTGACTCAAGAGGTTCACGTGGGAGAGCGGGGTCTGGAATGCCTCCGTGACGAGTCCCCCCACCAACTCGATGTCGTTCGGCACGTCATCGGTGACCACGATCACGTCGGGCCCCAGGCGTGTGCTCGCGAGCTGATCCGTGGGCACGAAGGTGAGCGTCCCGTAGGCCACAGCGGGAGTGAGCGGCTGGAACGTGAGGCCCTCGTAGGGCGCGTTGGGCCCCACGATGGGAAGCTTGCCGTCGAGCGAGCGTGCGCGCTCGAGCTGGCTCTCGTCGACCGGATGGAAGAACCAATCCTTGGGCGAGGGAACATGTCCCATGTCGGCGAAGAACGCGGCCTGGATCTGCGCCGGACTGATGGCGTCGCCGCTGGTGAACTCCACGGTGTGCAGGTTCGGACCCACGTGGTGCACCAGGGAGCCGAGCAGGTAGCTGCGCGTCTCCACGCTGAGATACTCCGAAGCGATGAAGGCCGAGAACTCGGCTTCGAACAGGGCGTTCTGATCGGTATCGCAGCGATCGAGGGCAGTCTCGCCCTGGATCACCTCGCGGATGAAGGTGAAGTGCAGGGGCCAGCGCGCGGAGCTCAACAGGTGCACTGGGCCCGTGCCCTGGCCTTCGATCACGAACTTGACGGGCGCCATGCCCAAGCTCGAACCGCCCTTGGCGAGCGCGGCGAAATCCCCCGGCGTATGCAGCTGGCGCAGACGGTCCCCCACGTCGCGAGATGCGAGCTCGGTACACGCGTCGGCGCTGCCCTTGGTGTTGTTGGTGCAGTAGCGGAAGCGCCGATGATCCGCGGTTCGCGAGAGCACCGCCCCCGAGGGCCAGCGGTTGAAGTCCACGCGCTCCACGGCCTGAACGTCGAGGTCGACCAGATGATAGAGGGTCACCACGCCCTCGAAGTCCTGTCCTGCGCTGAGCTCCGAGACGATGCCCTCGTCGACGGACAGCACCAGGCGCTCACCCGGCGCGAGCTCGGTCAGGGCCGGCAGGTCCACCATCACGCCGTCGAAGTTGCTAGGCCACGACTGACCCGGGCGCAGGGGCGCGATGTTCACCGCCCAGTCCTCGAGCGAGAGCGGTGCGCTACCGATGTTCTCGAGCTCGATGAAGGCCGCCGGATGGAGTGCGAGCTCGCTTACGATGAGCGGCGATTGCGGCACGCCGAAGTCTGCCGGCCAGGAGAAGGGCGCGAAGGTCGCGTCGCCGTCGAAGCCGTTTGGCAGCTTGGGCTCGCAGCCCGCGCCATTGAGGGCCGAGGGCGTGGCGTAGCGACAGGAGCTCCATTCCCCCGAGCCGTCCGGCAGCCTCGCTTGACTCACGTCGGTGGCCTGGCCGCCGAAGCTCGACCGATCCGCGAGCACCCCGTCCGAGAGGCGCCTCAGCTCGACGCGGCTGCCGTCCTTGTCGAGTTTGAAGGGCAAATGCAGCGGACCTTGTTCGACCTGCTTGTCGGCCCAGAGCAGCAGGACCTCGCCCGGAGCGAGCACCTGATCGGGCAAAGCCACGGACTTGGCGCCCTTGACGCTCACCCCGAAGTCCGCGAGTCGGATCGGTTGGTCGCCCTGATTGTAGAGCTCGAGCCAGTCGTCGACCTCGCCCTGCTCGTCGACCCAGACCCCGTCGTTGCTCGCCATCAGCTCATTGAGGACCAGCCCGAGGTCCTGGGGGACCTCCGAGTCCATCTCACCTGGCGAGGAGGCGTCCACCGCAGCGTCCTCGCCTGGACCTGCATCCTGCGCGCCCGGGCCACGTTCGCTCTCGCCGCAGGCGATCAGGAACACGGCAAACCAAGCCCTCAAGCACGGACGCATACAACACCTCGAAGCGAAGAGGAGCACCCTAGCTGACGGCAGGTCCCGAGGGAACGCCTTGTTCCGCGCGTTCACGGATCATCATGCCCGGCAGACCCGCCGTCCCCACGACGCGACTCCGCTACGTCGCGGCGCAGCAGGCCAATCTCCTGACGCATTCCGCCATGTCCGCCTGCTTACGGTGGGGCACGGGTAATGAAGAGGCCCCCCTCGGCCAATGCGAAGGGCACGCCGGCCAGGCACGGTGGTGGCCATGACCCCATCCCGGCCCTCCTTTTCGTCGTGCCCCTCCGCGCCTTCCCCGCGCCCGCGCCGCGGCGTGCAGTCGCCGGCTCGCCTCCTCGCACGGACGCTGCTCCTGTCCACCTCGCTGACCGCGTTGGCCGCCTGTGGCGACTCGGGTTCGAACGGAGCCGTGGAACCCAGCGACGATGCCGGCTCGCAGCAAGAGCAGGATGCGGGCGATGCTTCGTCCCATCCGCATTTCACGTCCGTCGCCACCGAGGCCATCGAGGCCCCCGTGGCCAACGATTGCATCACCGACGTGAGCCCCGGCGATCACACCTTCACCTGCGACGGCATCACCTACTTGGTGCTCGTCGACGAGCAGTGCACCAAGCGCGCCTGCGGGCTGATCTTCGACGTGCACGGCGCCACGATGTCGGGCTTGCAAGAGCGGGACAACACGCTGCTCCACGAGATGGCGCCCCAAGCCGGGTTCATCTACGTGAATCCGAGCGCGACCCCCGAGGGCACCGGCGGTACCTGGAACCTCGACAGCGACCCCGCGAAGATCGCACTGGTAATGCCCAAGGTGATCTCCGCCTTCCATGTGAACCCCAAGCGCGTCCACATCACGGGCTTCTCCCAAGGCGGCGTGACTACGTTCGACTTCCTCGCGCACCAGAACGCCATCCTCGCCAGCGCCGCACCGGTGGCCGGCGCGTTGCGCGACGCTGCCTGGGCCACCAGCGCCTGGCAGCCTCGCGTGCCCATGCTGGTGATGAACGGCATCGGCGACACCGCGTCGACCATCGATCGCTCACGGGCGCTGATCGATCAGATCGTGAAGGGACTCGAGCTCACGGGCGGCAGCGAGATCGAGGGCGACGGACACTATTCGTGGAAGCAGTGGACGGGAGCCGACGGCATGGACCTCGAGTACATCGAGCACGACTATGGCGGCCAGGCCGTGCTCGGTGGGCATTGCATCCCGGGCGGCATCGACGTGGACGGAGCCCCCCACAACTTCGGCTTGAACGCCACCACGTGCACCACCGGCGACATCAAGCTCAAGTGGGGCGAGCGCGTTTTGCAGTGGTTCATCGATCATCCCAAGCGCTAACGGGTCGCTTAGCTCCCGTGCACCTTGGTGAGCGTCCCACGCGTGATGGGATCTGCCTGGCCTGTCACGGGCAAGCTCTGCGAGCGCTGAAACATGCGCAACGCGCTGGCCGTCGGTCCATCGAACTTGTCGTCGAGCTCGCCCTGATAGAGTCCCAAGTTTTGCAGCCGCGCCTTCAAACCGCGCGTGGTGCTCACGGGATCGAGCCGACCAAGTTCGAGATCGATCGGGTTGTCTTTGTCGTCTTCGAGCACGAGCTTCAGCTTGGTCACCGACGCGGGTAACTCCTCGTGCAACACACCTTCGAAGGCAAAGCCGTGGATGGGTTCCGCGAGCTTTTCCTTTTGCGTGCCGTCGTAGACCAGCTCCTGGAGGGTGTAGTCCACCTCGTGCGGCCGCCCGCTCTCGTCCTGCAGATTCAGGTGCAAGATGCGCCTCGCGGGTTGATACACCAGGGTCACTTCGCCACCGACCTCGACCTTCACGAGCTTGGGTTCCGGCTCGGGGATCCGAGATCTCGTCTTCGGTAAAGAGCACTCCGGGATCGTGCGCAGCGAAGACGTCGGCGTTTTTCCCGTCACTCAGGATGTCCTGGGTGGCGACGTTTTGGGTGCGCGCGATGTGAAGGAGGTCTTCCCCGGGCTGTGGCTTGATCTGCGGCATGACAGCTCGAAAGCGTTGTCCACCGAGTCCAAGCCGGTCAAGGCGGTCGCGTCCCCGCGCCGGGTGGATTTGGGGTGACGGCAGGCCCCTTGACTGGCTCGCGCTCTCCCACATCTCACCAGGTCAGCCCCCTGGCTGCGTGACTGGTCCTCTCGCTATCCAAGCCAGGTGCGCGCGCGTATCCTACCCGCTCAACAATCTGCGGGGTGGGGAAGAACACATGAAGAAGGCCGTGGTGGCGCTTGGCATTGCAGCAGGTCTTGGGGCAGCCGCAGTGGTGGGCGCATCGGTCTACACGGGACGTGCGGTCACGGAGCGGCTCAGCCAGCAGATGCGCGAGGTGCAGAAGCTCTTGCCGAGCTTCGAGGTAGTGGAGGAGAAGGTCGAGCACGGACTCTTCAGCTCGAGCCGCCAGGTCACCGTGAAGCTAGGCTGCTTTCCCACCGCGCTGCCTGGGCTACCGGGCATCCCCGGACTCGCGGCGGGCACGGCGGGAACGTCCGCGCCTCAGCCGCTGCAGGTGAGTTTCCGCGACGAGATTCATCATGGGCCGTTCCTGGGGGCAGCCGGCTTCGGGGCAGCCAGCATCGACACCGTGTTCGCGCGCTCGAAGGCCGACAAGACGGCCAAGGCCGGCGGGTCCGAGCTCGTGGTGCACAGCGTGGTCTCCTTCGACGGCACGGTGCACGGAAAGGTCCTGGTACCGGGCGCCAAGGTCGACCAGCCCGATCTCGGTCGCTTCGAGTCCAAGCCAATCGCCGCCACGTTCGAGGTCGAGCTCGGCGACGCCAAGGCTCCCATCCCGTACTCGCTCGAGGTTCCTCGGATCGACGTCACCAGTGAGGCCCAGGGCGAACAGTTCGTGTTCAAGATGTCGGGCATCAAAGCGCAAGGCGTGATGCAACCCGCGGCGAACCCGTCGCTGTGGCTGCGCGCCTTCAAGGGCACGAGCAGCATCGCTTCCATGGAGTTCTCCGGCAGGACCCCGAGCACCGATGGCTCCCCGCCCGTGCCGATGAAGGCTGTGTTCGACCAGGCGAGCATGAACGCCGAGTCCACGCTGCAGAACGACCTGTTCTCCTCCGAGAGCTCGATGAGCTTCCGAGCCAAGATCAACGACTTTCAGGTCGACAAGATTCAGGTCAAGAGCGCCATGCGCCGCCTCCACGCTCCGACCTATCAGGCGCTGATGAATCGCGTGATGGGCACCCTCTTGAGCTGCGACGCCGACGCGCAGCAGCTCGCGTTTCTCAAGCTGTTCTCGGAACTCCAAGCCCAGTTGCCCGAGCTCCTGCTCCACGATCCCGAGTACGCGTTGGACAACGCCTCGGTGGAGTTGGGCGGAAAGCACGCGAGCTTCTCCTACAGCGTGGGGACGAAGGGCATCACCAAGAGCGACTTGACCCCCGACGCTTCGCTGCCCGCACTGCTGACGCAAAAGGCCGTCGTGAAAGCCGCGGTGGAGCTGCAGCTCGGCTTGATTGAGCGCGGCATCAAGGCCGTGCTCGCGATGGCGCCCGACGCACAGCCCGCGGCCGGCGCGCAACAACCGGCTGCTCAGCAGCTGCCCGTGGCAGGCATCCCGGGCATGCCCGCGGGAGCCGAGGATCCCGCCCTGATGATGATGGCGTTCGTCGAGACCATGGTCGGCCAGGCCGTGCAAGCCGGCTATGTGATCCGCGAAGGCGACCTCGTGAAGAGCTCCGCCGCCATCGCCAACGGTGAGCTCTCGGTAAACGGCAAGCCGCTGGCGCTGCCGAGCATGGATGACCTGACGAACGGCGCGCAGTTCATGGGCGGGCCCTAGTACTGCTCGACTCCATTCATGGTCGTTGGTCGTGCCCGCTCGTGCCCGCTCACGCACACAACTTCGCCGTTCAGGTCCAAGTCCACGTCGCCGACCAAGTCCAGGTCAACGGGGAGGCGTCCAGCCAACCTCTGCCGGTCGCAAGCGTGGTGATGGACATGAACGACGACTTTGACGGAACTTTGACGGCGACGGTGACGGTGTGCGTGAGCGGGCACGCATTGACGGGAACACCTCGGTCACCACCACGACCATGAAGGTGAGCGCCGCCCGTCACTTTCCGAGCAGCGCGATGCGAGCGAGCGCCAGGTTGCCTTTGAGCTTCTGCACCGCACTCGGTCGATCGGGCCGCAACGAGAGCCCCTGCATGAGGTGCCCCCGCGCGCGCAGCTGCATCTTCTTCTTGAGCGCCTCGGGCAAGAGCCCTGCCGCCGCAAGGTCGCGCATGGTGGCGATGACGCTGGCCAGGTCCAGAAAGTCTTGCTGGAAGGCCCACTTGAAGTTGCCGCCGTAGCGGAAGTGGGAACAACCCATGCCGGCCACCTGATAGAAGCTTCCATCCGGGCGCTTGTACGGAGAGATCTGACGCCAGAAGCCCACGACCTCGCCCTTGGCTTCGTCGATCAGGATGCGCTCGTAGGGATAGGCCCAGTCCTCGAAGCCCTCCATCTGATAGCCCACGCCGATCTCGCGAATGGCCTTGATGCCCCTCACTACGAAGGTCTCGTCGGGCCCGAGGTCCCAGTGGTACTCGGCGTCGTCGGTGTAGAAAGCTCCGAGGTTGCTCTGCCAGTCGCGGGTGACGGTGGCTCGGTCGTGGGCCTCCACCCAGCGCCGCACCATCTCCTCGAGCTCGGCGCGTGACGCGCGCGGCTTACCCGTGACTTGCACCTGCGTGTTCTCCATGGGGTCTCCTCGTGGGTACTGCGCGAATCCGCTCGTGCGGAGCCGACGATATACGCCGACGCAGCACCAGGGGCACTGGCGCGAGCGAGCGAATGCGCGGTCTTCCATTGGCCCGCCAGCTCACAATTCACTACGCCCCCCGCCCCGTGCTCGGCTCCCTCCCGGCCCGCGAGTGCACTCAGGGTGATTATCCCGTGCTCACGGTTCCGTCCGGCCCAGGCCCCGCGAACGATGCGCTAACCTGGCGCTCAGGCATGGCCGGACCCCCTCCGATACCCTACGCGGGCAGGTACTACACCTTGCTCCAGGCGCGCGCGGCCGCGCCTCAGGCTGGGCTCGGACGGGCACTGACCTCCCACGAAGCCGAGAGCATGCTGGCCCGCATGATGCGGGACGACCTTGCCCGCGCCAGGTTGCGCGGCGACTACGCACGTATGACGGGGAGCCCGGGCATCACCCAGGTCAAGAACGACGCCATCCTCGACTGGTTCACCAAGCAGCTCCAACGCCCCCACGCAGGCGGGAGCCTGGTCATGCTGGTGCGCGGGGCAGGCGCGGCCGGGCCAGCCCAGAGCGCGAAGGCGAGCAACGAACCCCACGAGCTGCGCGAAGCGCGCCGCGTCGACGATCTGGTGCGCGAGCTCGGCAACCACGACATGATGTTCAGCGGCTCGGGCTATCGCGTGGTGCGGGCCCCCAACAATGGCCAGCTCGAGCAGCGCTCGAGCCTCGAGGTGCTCGGAGAGCGCGAAGCCAAGCAGGTGCTCTCGGCTCTCGCCTCCGACCCGCGCAGGCCCGAGCGTCAGAAGCAAGCTCTGGTCAAGCTCGACGAGCTATTCGAGCAGCTGCGCGGCAAGCCCGCGCTCGAGCTACTCGTGCTGCGCCGCTACCGCATGTACGTGCGACCGCAGGAGCAGGCGGCGGTCACGCCTTCGCAGATGCGCGCGAAGGCCAAGAAGAACGTCACGCTCTGGCTGGTCGATGAGTGGGGCAATCCCAAGGGCGACCTCGCATACAAGTTCTACTCGCCGAGCGGCGTGGAGCCCGGCAGCTTTCCTCCATCGGGCGAGAAGAAGCACGAAGGGCTCGACCCGGGCACGGTGCAAGTGGGCCTCGGCGTGCACCCGGACGACTGGTTCGAGCGCGCCGCGCCGCCCGTGGGTTACCTGGCGGAGGAGCTCGAGATCAGCTTGCTCGACGAGCTCGGCATGCCCCTCGCGAATCGCAGCTTCACCGCCAAATTCCAGAACGGCGTGTCGATGGGTGGGACGACCGATGCGAGCGGCTATGCGATCCTGACGGGAACGCCGTCCTATCCGGTCACGGTCGTCTTCGACAACTTCGACATCGAAGATTGGGCGTAGCGGTCCGGGCAGCGTGGATACCAGCGGCGCGACGTGAAGCCAAGCGAGACGAAGCGGTTCCCTGTCTCGACGCTTCGTGGTGAAAAAACGTGCGTAAAAGGCGACGGATCAGGTGGGCTCCGGCCATCATCCAGGTGCCAAGAATCGCCGCGAAATCCGATGAAAAATCGAAACAGATCCTCGAACGAGGGTCACGCGGCAGCACGGAGGAAAAATGCAGAATAGGTACCTTTCGGCGAGCGCACTCTGTTGGTTGGTCCTCGTCGGATGCGGCGACAGCACCTCGAGCGGCGAGGACCCCGTCTCCAAGGGTCAGGCCATCGTGAAGGAGAGGGTCTGCGCGAGCTGCCACGGGGCACCGGATGGAACCCTGTCGGGTCAAACCGATCCGCAGCCGCACACCAAGGCCTATCCGCCGAACCTCACGCCGGACTCCGACACCGGCCTCGGCGATTGGACCGATGATCAGAATCATCGCCGCCATCCTCGATGGTACGGACGACGAGGGCGAGGAGCTCTGCAACGTGATGCCCAAGTTCTCCTCGCTCGGCATGACTCAACAGGACGCCGAGGACGTCGTCGCCTACCTGCGGAGTCTCGACCCGGTAAAGCGCGAGATCCCCGAGCGCGTCAGCTGCTCGGACAAGTAGCGCGCAGCACCAGGGATCCATCGCCCCGACCCCTGCTCACGTGGGTCGAAATGGGTGGCTCGGTCGATGGCGGGGTAGCGCATACTGTGCTGCCTCGGTGCCAGCTCACCCATGACCTCCAAGTTCACCCTGCCGATCACGGCCCTGCTGTGCCTCTGCGTCCTGCTCTGGCACGGAGTAAGCGGCTGCGCCTCGGAGGCGCGCCTGGCGGACTACTCCCACGTCGAGCGGGTTCCCAATCCCCGCACGACGCACGGCGGCTGGGTGAGCGACCAAGCGGCCTTGCTCGGTCCCTACGCGGCCAGCCTCGAGGCTCGGCTTGCACAGCTCCATCGCGCGTCGGGCGCAGAGCTTGCGCTGGTGATCTTGCCGTCCATCGCACAACAGGATCCTCGCTCCTTCGCCACGGCGCTCTATGAGCGCTGGCAGATTGGCAAGCACGGTCGCGATGACGGCGCGCTGATCTTGCATGTGGTGGACCAGCGCAGGTTGGAGATCGAGACCGGCTACGGCTTGGAAGCCGCGCTGCCCGATGCCACCTGCTCCTGGCTCGTGCACGAGGTGGCGTTGCCCTTTTTCCGCGGCGGCGACTTCGCGCGCGGTCACACCGCCCTGGTCTACGGCGTGGCTCAGGCGATCACGCAGCCGCAGGTCCACCACGACTCCCTGGTCGCGTCGAGCCTCGCCAGCGTGACTGGACTGGAGCCTTACTATCCGTCGGGGACGCCAGCGGCGCCCGCCGCGCACGACGAGCCGATGCGTCCGCACACGAGTCTGCTCGTAGCCTTGCTGTGCGCTGTGATCGCCATGGCAGCCCGCGCCGCAGCTCACCTGCGCCTCTATCGCCATGCGGAGCGCCGCCCTCCCTGGCCCTGGCGATTGGGCGGGATGTCGCTCTTGTTCGCGGGCATCTGTTGGGGGAGCTTCTTGTGGAACGGGGAGGCCAACCTGGGCTTCCTTGCTGCCTTCGTGTTGGGCTCGGCCGCCTTCTTCAACTCCTTGGGCGCGCTATGGACCTACCTGGAGGCGACGAAACGTTCGGCCCCGCGCCACTGTCCGCGTTGCAAACAGCCGCTCGTGTTGCTCGGAGAGTCCGAAGAAGACGCCCACCTCGAGGCCGGTCATCAGCTCGAGGAAACCCTGAACACGCTCGACCACGACGTGTGGAAGTGCGCCTGCGGTCTGGTGCAGGTGAGCTCCTATCGCGGGCCGACGCCGGCCGAAGTCTGCAGCGCCTGTAGCTACCGTACCCTCTTGCCGAACGGACGTTATGTCCACTCGCCGGCCACCCAGGACACAGCGGGGGTCGAATACCTGTACTTCCTCTGCAGGCACTGCGGTCACGAGACCTTTCACGAAAGGAGTATTGCCCCCCACGGGGGAGGCACGCGCCGCGACGAGCGCGAAGCGTGGGGCAGCTCGGACGACAGCCCGGCGAGCGGCGGGGGCAGCTCGACTGCCGGAGCGCGGGAGAGCTTCGGGGGTGGGTCCACCGGCGGCGGCGGAGCAGGCGGAAGCTATTGAGTGGGCGGGACACACGCACTCACCATCCTGTCTAACCACCCCAATGTGCCTTGACCTTAGGTCCCTGATAATCTCTCTGAGTGCCTCCCAAGCGCTTCGGCCCCTATGAGCTCGTGCGCCCCCTGGCGACCGGGGGAATGGCCGAGACTTTCGTGGCTGTGCGGCACGGGCCGGCGGACTTCGAGCAGCGCGTGTGTCTCAAGCGGATCCTGCCCGAGCGCGCAGGGGAACCCGCGTTCGTGGAGCAATTCCTCGATGAAGCACGGCTTTTGGCCCAGCTGCGCTGCCCGGGCATCGTGCAGGTCTATGACTTCGGGGCCGTCGAGGGCGCGTACTACATGGCGCTCGAGCTGGTGGAGGGCGCCGACCTCGAGCGATTGTGTAGTGCCTCACCAGTGGGAGACCGCATCAGTTCCGAGCTAGCGCTGTTCATCGCCACGCAGCTGCTCGTGGCGCTCGACTACGCCCACAACGCCAGCGTCCAGGACCAGCCCCTCAACATCGTCCACCGCGATATCTCACCCTCGAACATCCTGCTGAGCAGCCATGGCGACGTGAAGCTCACGGACTTTGGCATCGCCAAGTCGAGCCACAGCCGGCACAAGACCAAGACCGGACGCACCAAGGGCAAGCTCGCCTATATGTCGCCCGAGCAAGTGCGCGGTGAAGCGCTCGACGGGCGCAGCGACCTGTTCGCGCTCGGGGTGGTGCTCTACGAGCTCCTGGCCGGCACGCACCCGTTCGAGGCGAACACCGACCTGGCGCTGCTCCACAACATCATCACGGGCACGCGCCGACCGCTGGCGGCGGTGGTGCCCGAGCTATCGACGGACGTGACGACGTTCGTGGAGTGCCTGCTCGCCACAGACGCCAAGGATCGTCACCCCAGCGCCGAGGCCGCGCTGGCCGCCCTCCCCACCCACGGCAGCCAGGTGGTGGCGAAGCGCGTGCTGGCGAGCAAAGTCTCGCGGTATCTGGCCACGCGGCCGGTGAAGAAGCCATTTCAGTCCCAGGTCCCGCGCAGGCTGAGGAGCGAAATCGAGGCCTACGACCAGACCCGCGATCTGCCCGTCACCCCGGAGGCGCGCGTGCGCTCCACGCTTCCCCTCGCGAATGGACGCTCCGAGCCCTCCGGCACGCTGGCGCTCGAGTCGAGTGAGGCCACCCGCGACCTGATTACGCCGAGCGCAACCCCGGAGCGCAGCTCCTCATCGCGCTCGCGGACACGGGCGGCGGTGCCCCCGCAGACCCGACGCTGGAACCAGCGCTTCAGCTTCAGCCTGGCGCTCGTGGGTTTGCTGTGTGTGGGAGCAATCTGGTTCTCGCTCGCCTCCAAGCCCTCCGCTCAACCCGCCCAGGAAAGCGCTGCTCCCACCATGCGCGGAGCTCGCCAACGCCTCTCTCAGGGCGCACCCAGCCCCGTGGCGCCCAGGCTTTCCGCGCTTCCCACGCGCGACGCCGGCCAAGGCTCCGAGAGCGACTCGGCGCACGCACCGCTCGCCGCACCGAGCCCCGCACTGGCGGCGCCTCCGACGACGCCCGAAGCAGAATCCGGCGCCCCCCAGGCTCAGGCAACCGCTGGCCAGCGCACCAAGCGCAAGCGCGCGCGCGAACCCTCTACTCCGCGGCCCGCAACCACGGACCTCACTCAGCCCGCGCCGTCCCCGGAGTCGCCGAGACTGGCTCCCAGCGCACCGAGCCGCAGTGGCCTTGGCGTGTCGGCCGAGGACTTCTAGCGCGCGGTTCCTAAAGCCCCGTGCGCTCGCGACGCTCCGCATCCAGAGTCGACGCCAGAGGTCATTGCGACTCGACGGCCCCGAGGTCCGGATAGTCGATGCGTACGTGACCGCGCAGGTCGAATTCCGGCGCCGCGCTGGGGTCGGCGCGATCGATGCACGGGGACTCCGAGAGCAAGCTGACGTCGAACTGCAAGTCGACCCCGCCGTCGCTCGAACGCTCGGGTGGGTCCGCAAAGAGCGGATCGGCGTCGATGTTTCCAGTGTCGTCGGTGGTGCAGCCGCCGCCGTCAGCCTCCGTGCTGCAACCGCCTTCGAAGTCACTGTATCGGATGCTGGGTACCTTGTAGACCGCCATCACGGGACGGCCGCCGTTGTCCCAGAGGATGCTGTTGCTGATGCTGAGGTTGTTGCTGTCTGGCGTGTTGAGGTACGCCACGTCGCCTCCCAGCCGCGCCGAGTTGTTCACGAAGGTGGAGTTGACGATGGCGAGCCACGCATCCTGCCCCTCACTCGAGGCTGCACCGCCGAAGTTCTCGCTGCGGTTGTCCACGAAGATGCTGCTCACGATGTGAAGCGGGCTGAGCGTGGTGTGCAGCGCGCCCCCGTTGTCCACGCTGGCATTGCCCACGAACACGCAATCCTCGATGCGAATCCCCGGCGTATAGTCGGTCTGCATGGCCCCGCCGACGCGCGCCGTGTTGCTCACGAAGCTGCTGCCCTTGAGCTCGGGCGTCGCCCACGAGTTGGCGATGGCACCTCCGGCGGACGCCTCGTTTTCGCGAAATTCGCTGTTCTCGATGCGAGGCGAGCATCCGTAGTTGTACAAAGCGCCGCCGCCCTCGCCAGAGTTACGCACGAAGTGGCACTTGCTGAAGACGGGCGCACCGTCCCAGTTGACCACTGCCCCGCCAGTGCCGAGGCTCGTGTTCTCCACGAACCCAGTGTTGGCGAAGGCAACGCTGGAGTTCACGTTGAACACGGCGCCACCCGACTTGGCCCAGTTGCGCGTGAACACGCAGTTGGCGACCTCGGGGGATACCTCCTTGTTCAACATGCCGGCACCACTCGCCTGCGGAAATGGTAGGGCGTAGTCCTGTTGAAGCGCGGGGGCGGTGCCGTCGGCCTGACCGCCCGTGATGGTGAAGCCGTCGATGCGGGCCGAGTCGGCACCGAGCACCACGTGATAGGCATTGTCCGAGCTGTCGCCCACGACGCCGAGGTCTCCGCTGAGGATGGTGACGTTGCGCTCGAAGTCGCGATCCTTGCGCTTGCGCTCTCGCCCGGCGAAACCGCCGTAGACGGCGACACCGGTGCGCAAGACGATGCTCGCGTCGCGGCCCCCCTCGGGGCTGGGATAGTACAGGCCGCTGGCCACCCAAACTTCGCACGGCGCAGTCGCCTTGGCGGCGTCGATGCCCGCCTGGACGGTCGGGATGGCGCGCTCCCAGCTGGCGCCGCAGCCCTCCTCGCACTGCGAGCGCGCGTCCACGTACACCACGCACTTGTCGCAGCCGATTCCGAGCGCGCATTGCGCCACCGCCGCGTCCCAGTCGTCGACCTCGCTTTCGTCGTCGCCAGCGTCGATGCCGGCATCACTCGGGTCGTCGTCCTCGGTGGGCCACTTGATGGATCCGTC
The DNA here is from genome assembly GCA_047601445.1 of Myxococcales bacterium. Classification (GTDB taxonomy): domain Bacteria; phylum Myxococcota_A; class Polyangia; order Polyangiales; family DASUME01; genus DASUME01. Next base: position 5,211,235 of record JASGJH010000001.1, read on the forward strand.
CACGCACTCGACGGCGTCGCGAGATCTCGAAGCTAGGGGTGTTCAGGTTGAGCGAGCACGCGCTGGCGCACGAGGCCAGCAGGATTGCGCCCAGCGCGGTGATCTTCGAAGCCATTAGTCCACCCACATGGCGTTGGAGTCGTACTGCGTCACGTCACGCAGCTCTTGGGGCAAGAGCGTCGCAGGTTCTTGGTCCGGATGCTCGATGTCCCAGGAGGACAGTACGCCGTCCAGGGAGCCCAACAGATAGCGGCCCGTGCGATCGAAGGCATAGTTGCGCACGCCCTCGCCGAGGCTTCGTGCCCGTCCTACGCCGTCGAGCGAGACCGCCGACAGCATGCCGCTTTGCTCGTAGAGGACCCAACGCAACTGGGGCGAAACCAAGCGCGGCTGGAGGGGGTCCATGTAGCCAGGCACGTCGAGCAGCGAGATAGAACCACCCGACTTGAGATCGATGAGGCTGAGCACCTTGCGGTCGCGCTTGGTCGAGCACACCACGACGTGGCTTAGATCCGTGTCCGCAGCGAACGTTGGATCGCACAGCTCCGAGATGGCGCGCACGGTGAGCTCATCGAGGTCGACCCGGTAAAGCATGTTCCCCATGGCCAACAGGTAGCTGCCATCGGCATAACTGGTCGTCGTCGCGAACGAGACGACCCAGGGTTGATTGTTCTGGCCGGCGTCGAGCGGCACGTGAATCACGCTGTCCTTGCCACTCACCAAATCGATCACGCGCAGCCTGTCCAACGTGGTCGAATAGAGCAGGTAGCGTCCCTCGGGGGTCAACGCGTAATTGGTGGCAAAAAAGCTTGCCTGCGTGAGGGCGGCCACCGGCCGGTCGCTATCGTTTTCCAGGGGTGTCACACGGTTCTGCCACCCGTAGTTCTGATAGATGCTGTCGACCACCACCCCGCGGCGTGCGCCACCCGGCCCGGGCGTGGCCAGCGCGCGGTAGCCACCGTCGTTGGTCTGAGGAATCACCGCCTCGGCGCTGCCGGTGCGTCGGTCGAGCCAGCGCAAGCTGCGATCTTGCATGGCCGTGAAGAGCACGCCGCGAGCACTCGGCTCGAAGATGTCCGCCGTACTGGAGTGCGCATAAGAAAAGGTCGTGGTGGCCCACGGCGCCGACTCGCTCTCTCCGTCTCGCCACGGCTCGAGGTAAGCCCCTTGGTCGGCAAGCACCGCGAGCCACGACGCGTCCTTCGCCACACGATACTGCTCCACCGTCCAGGAAGCGCGCTCGCCGTCGCTCAGGAGCGTGGTGGCGCCCTGGTCGAGGTCGGCCCGATAGAGCTGCACGTTTCCCGCCGTCGAGTAGACCCCCGTGAAGAGCACCGAGCGATGACCGGGCACCCGCACCGGCTGGTTGGTGCTCGCGCGAGCGATCGGCACGACGTCCGAGGTCCACAGGAGTTTTCCGCTCGCGAGCTCGTACTCACGCACGCCGTTGAACACCGTACTGCTCTTGCCGAAGTCCATACTCGCCTGGCTGGCCACTGCCACGCGCAAGCCATCTGCGCTGAAAGTGCGCACCGGGACGGCTCCCCCGGGCGTGCGCGCGATGCGATCGGCGAGCACACGCGTGGAGAAGTCGCTCAGGTCCCCGAGGTACACTTGGTCGTCGCCGTCGCCATCGAGATCGCCCACGAAAGTCAGCTGCGTTCCGTCGGGACTCAGGCGCAGGTCGGATACGCGCTGGGTCGCGTCGTACTGCAGCTGCGGCGCGGGCACCGTCACGGTATCTCCGAGGCGGGTCACACGAACGCCGCTGGAGTTGTTTTCGAGAAGTACGTCGGGCGAGAGCATGTACGCCGTGTCCGGCATCGCGCCGAACTCTTCGGTGTCCAGGTCGACCAAATACTGATGCGTGGGATTCGCGTCGATGCTGCCGTAATAGACCGCCTGGCTGCAGTTCCGTCGCATGACAGGGTATTGAGTCTGCAAGGTCGGCGCTTGACTCAACTCGCGCCGCGTCGACGGCTGCAACGGGTCCTGACTCCACTCCACGACCGTAGGCTGTACCGCCCACCCACCGAACACCACGCGCCTGCCGCAGCCCGCGACGTAGCAACTTTGGCAGATCAACTCCGTGCCCGAGCCATCGTAGCGGAGCAGGGAAATCGGGTAGGTCCAGGCCCCTTGAGCCGAGTCCCACACCATGGCGGACACCAGGACGCCGAGATCGACCTCCGCCGTCACCACCGAGCCGTAGCTGGAGTATTGGTAGAAGTAGCTGACTTGGTTCGCCAGCAACGCATCGAACGAGGTCTGCGTGAGATCGAAGATCTGAATCAGGTTGCCCTGCGAGGCCACCACGAGCTTGCCGCCGCTCGCGCTCAGCGCCCAACGCTCCGCCGCGCACAGCACCCGAGACGTTGTCTCCGGGTGCGCTGCGTCGAAGTACAGGAGCTGTCCGTAGAGCTGGAACACGACGTCGTTGGAGCCCTGTGTGAAGAAGAACTGGACCCATTGATTCGCGAGCAGCGCCGCCCGTTCGAGCTCACCATTCGGCCCGACCGTGAGCCAGTAGGTGCCCACGACCGCGCCGCACGCGTAGTACGCCACCGCCGAGTTCCCGTCGGGCGCCCAGGTGATTTCCTGCGGAGCACAGCCCCTCATCACCAGGGCTCGCTCCAGGCGGGGCGCCGTCGTGGGGCAGCTCATGCCGTCGCAAGCTGCGAGTGTCCAGTTCACGGAGTCGCCGACGTAGAGGCGCGTGTAGAGCGCGCCGTGCCCTGGACGATAGACCAGGGTCCCGAATTCCGCGTTGGGCTCGGCCTCCGGACTCAAGCGTCGCGCCGTCCCAGGCGCGTCGAGCGGCGTGGCGTAGAGCTGGTTCAGCAAGTCGTATCCGGCCGCGTTGGCTCGGTACACGATGCTAGGCGTGGGAAGCACCGTGATGGATACGCTCTTGGAGGCCGCCTCCGCCGCGCAGGCGAATGAGATGCGGTGCGCCCCCACCAGCGAGAAGCTCAATGTGAGCTCGCTTCCCTCCACGGTACGCACGCCGCCGCCGGGATCGACCACCTGGTAGCGCGGCGAGGGAGTCCCACCGTCGCAGTGCCCGCGCATGGACACCGACTCGAACAAGTAGAACTCCTGGCCCTCCGCGGGGAGCTCGGCGTCGACCTGATAGGTCCAGCTCGGCGGCGCGCTGGGTCCACCCTCGCCCGCGTCTTCGTCCTCGTCTGCCTCGTCGTCCGGCTCGCCCGCCTCGGCCGCGGCAGCGTCGCCCGCGTCGCCCCCGACGTCGACCGGACCCGCCTGGCGCCCACCGCCGTGGCAGGCCGGCATGAGCGCAACCAGCAGCGCGACGAGGAGCGCGGAGAGGTGGAGTCTCGAGCCCCGTTCAGCCATGAAATTCCTCAGTTCGAGCCAGTTCAAGACAGCGGCGACAAGGCCGGAACCTTACCAGTCGATACGCCCCGGACCACGCGAACCTGGCCCGCTTCACCCCGAGCGGTGGGGCCCTGCCATGCCCCTGTTACGGCGTCACAAAACCGTGTTCTATCGCGGCATTTGGGGTGAGCAGTCGAGCTTTTGCGGCAGAAGCGATCCATGTGTTGATGCACCAACGCGGGATTGCAGACGTGTCCAAAACTCATCTCCCCACAATCGAAGAGCTCATGGATCAGGCGAAGACCACGCGCATGGCAGCCCCAGGCGCGGCCACGCTCGAACGCCTGAGCGTGCACGACGCGGAGACCCGCATCGTGTCCATGACCGACACCATGCAGCTGAGCGAGCACGACCTGCACGAGACGGCCGTGCTTGCACTGCAACCCCGCAAGCCGCCGAGCGTGCCGCCGGCCGCACTGGCCTCTGCTCAATCTATCCCCTCGGCTCAGGGCCTGTCCCCGGACGTGACGCAGCCCATGCCTGCCGGCGCGGTGCAAGATCTCTTGTCGGAGAGCTCGCCCGCCTGGAGCTACGGCGAAGTGGCGTTCCACACGCTTCACGCTGCACCTCGCTCGAGCGACAAGCGGCGGGTCATGCTGGCGCTCACGAGCCTGCTCGCATGTCTCGTCGTGGGGCTCTGGGTATGGTCGCAGCACAAGGTCTCGGCCCAGCGTGAGGCGCGCGAACGCCGCGCGGCCGAGCTCTACGCGGCCGAGCGATTCGAGGATGCGCTCTCGCAATACCGACTCCTGGCCCACGAACATCCCGAGCTGGGCGTGTACGCGCAGACGGTGCGCATCCTGAGTGATCGCATCGGAGATCGCGGGCGCACGGCGGCTGCCGACGCTGCGTCACGGTAAGGAGACGGGTCGGCTCGGACGCGGGGATTGCTCGTTTCGCGTCGTCGTCCAAACAGGTCACCCCTTCCCGATCTGGGCGCAAATCCAGCGCTGGGTTAGCCTGCGGCCGAGGACAGGTCTCCCAACCCGCCGTTCGATGAGCCCCCATGCGTCACCACCGCGCCACGCTAGCCGTCATCATTCCCTTCACCGCGCTGGCCTTGGTTCTGGCCAGGCCCTCCAACAGCCTCGCCGAAGGCAAGGCTCGCGACCCCTACGAAGAGACCATCAGCATCGCGGTGGCCGAGTTCGAACACGGCAATTTCGCCGAGGCGCGTGAGCAATTTGCGAGAGCCCACGCCATGCAGCCCACCGCGCGTACCTTCCGGGCGCTCGGCCTGGTGAACTTCGAGCTGCGCAACTACGTGGAAGCAGCCACTATGCTCGAGCAGGCCCTGAGCTCCGCGGTAAAGCCCCTGAGCAGCCAGCACCGCTCTGAGACCGCCAAGCTCCTGGAGCGGACACGTACCTATTTGGGGACAGTTCTACTGGACGTGGATCCGAGTACGGCCGACATCACGGTCGACGGTGCGAGCGTGCAGCTCGATGCATCGCGCACGCTGTTACTGGCCGTCGGGGAGCACTCCTTCGAGGTCACCGCGGAGGGACGACTTCCCGTGCGGCAGACCCTGAGCATCAAGGGCGGGCAAAGCGAGACCTTACACATCACGCTCCAGCCCGTACCGGACCCGCACGCCGTGGCCGCCGCGGCGGACCCCGACCCCGCGCCCAGCCGGCCCGAGCACGGCTCTCCGCAGCGCGTGGACACTCCGCTCTACAAAAAGTGGTGGCTCTGGACCGCAGCCGGCGTGGTGCTTGCCGCGGCGGCCACCACCACGGCGATCCTACTCACGCGCGACACGAGCACCCACTTGGAACCCGCCCAGTCCCCGAACACACCACCCGGTGCAACCATCCAGACCCTGCAGCTCGCCGGAGGTCAGCCGTGACGCGAGCACTCCCACGCCTCCTTTGGCTCGCCTTGCTGGCGCTGTTTTGTCTGAGCTGCACCGAGACGGACAGCGTCGTGGCCAAGACCCAGGTCACGCTGCGCATCTACAACGAAGATCAGACCTTGCTCGGCGAGATGACGTCCGTGAGCATCACCTTCTCGCTGCACGAAGCCGAGTCCTGGCGCGCCTACCCCACGAAAGAGTTCGCGCTGGAAGGCCTCAAATGGCCGGTGGACATCCCGATCCTTGCGAGCAAGCCAGACGACGAGCAGCGAGAGTTCGAGGTGGTGGTGCGGGCCCTCAAGGGCGACACCGTGCTCACGGAGACCCGCGCCGTGACCCACTTCGTGCCCAACCAGCGCCTGCTGCTCGAAGCCTGGCTCTACCGCTGTCCCGGCCACGACGAACCCTTCGTGTGCGCGGACGCCGCGTGTCACGGCCCCGAGTGCCAGGTGTGTGGTCCGCGGGGCACCTGCACGGCCGTGGGATTCACCGATCCTTCGACGCTGCTCTCGTTCAACCCGGACCAGATCCCCGACACCAAGCCCGTGCCTGGCTGGGTGCTCGATCCGGATTCGGGTCCCGTAGGTGGGCTCGACTCGGGGCTCGATGGCTCGACTCCGTGTGCGGAAGACAGTCTGCGCTGCGTGCAAGGCAGCGACACGGAGCGCCAGATTTGTCACGCAGGCAGCTGGGTCGCGACCGACGCGTGCACGGGAGGTCAGGTCTGTGACTCGGGCTCCAATCCGGCGGGCCAGTGCAGCGACATGCCCTGCTCCGGCGACTGTGGGCCCTGCACGGAAAACGCCATGCGTTGCGCCGGTGAGGCGAGTGCGGAGCGCGAAGTCTGTCAGGGTGGCAAGTTCGTCGCAGCACAGGCCTGTCCCGCGAACGAACTGTGCGACCACGCGGCGGCGACGCCGGGAGACTGCAGTCCCATCGTCGAAGGATGCGCGGGACAAACGCCGGGTTCGGCGGTCTGCCTGGGTTCCACCCGCATCGTGTGCGGGCGCGATCTGGTCAGCATCAGCGGTACGCCCAAGAGCTGCAATGCGGCCGACTATTGTGCGCAGGGCAACGACGCCGACTGCGCCGTGTGCGTGAATGGTGAACACGCCTGCGACGGAATGCAGCTCCAGATCTGCAACGATACCCACACGGGGTTCACCAGCGTCGGCAATCCGTGCACGGCCCAGGCTCCCTGCAACAAGGAGCTCGGCATGTGCACTTCCCTGATCTGCAAGGCCAACGAGTGGTCGTGCAACGGGGACACGCTGCGGCACTGCAACGCGCTCGGAACCGACTACGTTACCAGCGATACCAAGGCCTGCGGCTCGCACCTGTGCAACGCCAACGCCCAGCGCTGCAACGTATGTGAGCCCGGCAAGATTCGCTGCCTGGAGGAGGGTGGAAAGGGGCGCAAGCAGTGCAACGCGGACGGCCTCGGCGAGAGCGACTACATGGCCTGTGCCAACGCGTGCCTGCAGGGAAACTGCGTCGCGTGTGCCCCCAGCGGCACGCGCTGCGATCCCTCGAACTCCCTGCAGACACGCCAGACGTGCAGCCCGGGCGGCGCCTGGGGCAGCAACGAAGACTGCTTTGCCAAGGACAAGACCTGCATCACCAGCAACAGCTCGAGTTCATGCGGCGGAAGTTGCGCAGCCGGCAGCCACGAGTGCAACTCCAGCGGCAACTCGGTGAAGTGCCAGAACGACGGCACCCCGGACACGCCCATGACCTGCACGTGGCCGGGCTTCCTCTGCAACAAGAACACAGGCGTCTGCGACCAGAATGACGCCGACAACCTGGATCACGACTCGGCCGCGGGCGGTACGGCCTATCCGCAGTCGGACAGCCTGAGCAATGGGCGCATCTTCGCGCAGCCGTTCCGCCCTGACGCGGAGGTCAAGCTCGAGGGCATGGGCATGCTGGTCCAAGCGGCTCCCGCCACCAATCAGGGCGTGATCTTTTCGATCTGGTCCGACAAGGTCGAGGGCAGCAACCACGTTCCTGACGCGCTGATCACGAGCTCTGGAATCGCGACGGTCAACGGCGGGTCCTCGGCCCTCGGAACGCCCGACGCGAAGCCCGTGCTGCACAAGGACACCACCTACTGGGTGGCAGCCCAGTTCGGCGACCCGGGGATCAAGTTCTACCGCTACACGGCCACCACCAACGCGACGACTGGCATGGGCGCTTACACCTACGCGTCCACGACCTTCGGCGTGCCTCCCAGCACGTTCCCTGCGGGCGGCACGTACCAAGTGTCGGCGGAGATCAGTGTGTTCGCTGTGGTGCGGAAGATCTGGGTTCCGTAAGACGGACATCCTGCCATCTGCCAATCGGCCGGCGGCCAACTACCATCTGCCATCTGCCATCTGCGATCGGCCATCCGCCATCGGCCATCCGCCATCGGCCATCGGCTTAGCGGCCATCTGCCATCGGCTTGCGGCTAGGCGGCCATCCGCCATCCGCCATCCGCCATCTGCCATCGGCCATCCGCTATCGGCTTGCGGCTAGCGGCTAGCGGCAGGCGGGTTGCGGCTGTTTGCAGCAAAATAGAAAGGGGCCTGACGAGCACCGTCAGCGGCCCCCCTCCGTTTCGATCTCAGAACACGTTCAGCAGCTGACCTGGCAAGCAGCCCCAGGAGTCGTTGCCATAGGCCGTGAACGACTGGGTTCCGCTGGTGATGGTGAACTCGGTCTTGAGCGTGGCGAAGCCGATGGACAGCGGGCAGCTCGCCGGCACGCCGACGCTGGCTCCGACGACCTGCATCGCGATGGTCTGCCCGATCAGAGGCAGGTTCACCGCCTGCATCGTCACGGCCGGATTGCCGAACAGCGTGGCCGCCTTGGAGAACGTGGCCAGCCCCGGCGTTGCCCCGGCGTTACGCGTGAGCGTGATGCCGGTGCCGACGCCAGCCACCAAGTCCTTGCCGCCTTCGGAGAGGATCTTCTTCACCACCACGTTGGCCTTGCTCAGGTCGAGGTTGGCGGTGCGGGCGATGCCCGTGATGGTGACGTTGCCGAGCCCGAGGGGCAGCGGCGTGGCCGTGCCCACGATCTGATAGAACGGGTCGGGCAGCGTGTCCTGCGTGGACAGCTTCACATGCAGACGCGTGGAGCCTTCGCTTGGCACGGAGATCTTGTAGAAGTCGGGGCCCACGCGCGTGATGGGCTTGGTCTTGGCCGGCGTGGTGCCGCTGGCCGGGGCCGTCTCCTCTTCGATGTCACTGTTGTAACCGAAGAAGTCCCCTTCGTGCGTGAGGTACAGGCCGAAGGAAGGCATCGGGATGAGGATGGCCGTCTTCTTGCCGTTGATGGTCCGAACGCGACCGCTGTCGTAGTAGGGGTAGACCTCGTAGTTCGGGAAAGCGGAGCGCAGCTTTTGGCCGGGCGTCATCGAGGTCTTGGTGCGGTCGTAGCCGCCGGCTGCGGGCACCGCGCAAGGCTCGGCCTGAAGCGGGATGCACCAGTCGCCGAACAGCGCGCCACCAGGGAACAGCACCTCGCCCTCACCGCATAGACCGTCGTCGGTGAGCGGATTCAGGCAGGTGCCACCCGTTCCGATATCGACGCAGGCAGCACCCGAGACGCTGCAGCTCACGGCGGGGTTCGAGTAGAACGGGTCCGCCTGGTCGCGCAACGCGAGCAATCCGTTGACGTCCACACGGGTCGGCGTCCCGACATCGGTCAGTTGGCGCTTCACCACGTGCAAGTAGACCTCGCGCGTGGCCGGCGCATCGCCGAGGATAGCGTTCAAGCCCTTGACGGAGACCTCTGCGACCTCGTCGACCTCGGACATGGTCCTGTAGAACATGTTGCGGAAGGCGCTCGTGTTGGTGAATGGCACGGGTCGCAGCGAGTCGACGCTGTCCACCGAGACCTGCACGCACTGATGATTGACACCGACCTGGATATTCGGCGATTGGACCTTGCCGCAGATATTCCACTTCGACTTGTCGGCCGGATCGCCTCCGTCGTTCGGGCAATCCAACACCACAGTCGCGGGAGCCGCCACCGTGGTGTTAACCTTCGGGCTATTTGGCAGCTCGTTCCAACCGGCCTTCGTGGCCACCGCGCCCCAGTTCGCGATGCGGAAGGTGGTCTTGAAAGAGTTGGCGGGCACGACGGTGGTCCGAGACGCCGCCGCAATGGCCGAGTAATCGGGCGTGAAGGTCACGCGATTGTTCTTCGAAGGAATGACCCAAAACTTGTTCAGGTTCGTCGTATCCTCGGTGCCGTCGTCGTTCAGCGGAACGCCCTGGATGCCGGACTCGTCCACATTCATGCCCGAGCAGGCGCTATTGAGCGCCGCCGCGAGGGGCGTGAAGTTTTCGGGCGAGTAGGGGAACTCGCTCACCGAGGTGTTGGTGGGGTAGGAGCAACGCGCTCCTCCGTTGGTGCAATCCGCTGCATACACATTGGCGGTGCCATAGTCGGCGACCAGGTCCTTCGTGCTACCGTCGGGATTCGTGCCGATGCCCTTGAAGACGTGGGCTCCGACGAAGAAGCGGCCCCCGATGGTGCCAAAGTCCGTGGTGCTGCCGCCAGCCAAGTTCGCCACGTTCAGACGGATCTCGACGGTCCAGCTATTGTTGTTCGCCCAGTACGAAATCAAGCTGTTCGCATCGGTGACCCAGCTATCGAATGTCCACTTGTCGGCGGTGGCGATCGCCGCGTCGTATTTGTAGCTCTCGAAGTTGTCCGCCTTGACGTGCGCCCCTCGCACCGTGTCGAGGATGACCTTGAGGCCCCAAGCATGCTTGCCGTCCGCGTCCGCCACGCCGAACACGACATAGTCTTTTCCATCGGAACCGTTCGCATCCGAGAAGTTCTGGATCTGAACGGCCACTTCGTGGCCGTCTGCGCTCGCCATCACGCGGTAGCCGACAGTGGCCTGATTCGGCGAACTGCCGGGAAAGCGAATGGGCGTCCAGGCGCCCCACCGCGGGTCGTCGATCGCGGCCCACGTCCGTGCCTTCCAATCCGAGTTGGCTTGATCTTCAGCGTCTGCAGCAGCCTCGGGCCAACGCGGCAGGCCATCGAGTCCGGGCAGTACGGGCGTGGTGGGGACGCCTGGCTTGTAGAAGCAGGTGGGCAGGCCCTGGTCGCTCTTGCTGTACGTGGGGGCCGCGAGCGCACCCGGCGCCAACACGGCCGCGCCGCATGTCGCCGCGCACGCCACCAGCGCGGCTCGCGAGATCTGTTTTCGCATCGAGTTCCTCCTGAGTGCTTTGCTGACGCTGCGCTCCATTCGGCAGCGCACGGATGTTCGGCCCTTTCGAACCAAAACGAGCGTTCGTCGAGCGGAGCCTCGCCGGCAGAACGGAACCGACGCGCGAGTTGGGGACAGACTCCCAGGACCTTACTAACTTTATGAAAGCTTCGCCGCAACCGTCTGTTAGGGTGACAAAGCCGGCCAAAAAGTAAGACTTATCCCGAGGCGTCACCCCGCATGCAACACGCGATTGCAGCGATGACCTCTGTTTTGAACGGGGTGAGTGATTTTCTCTCAGGGAGCTACGGTCGCCACGAAGGCGTCGGTCTCACCCATGAACGCGTAGCCCGGGAAATTGCCCGTGGTCAATCCGCCGAGAAACACCGTGCCATCCGACGCGACCGCCATGGCGTAAAGCGATTCGTCCGCCGCGGTCCCCACCTGCTTGGTCGACATCACATCGCCATTTGCGCCGCGCAGCTGAACGAAGACGTCGGTGGCGTGACCGGTGACCCCCGCTGCGAGCGCGCCGTGTGTCTCCCCGGCGACGTAGAACGAGCCGTCCGACCGTACACTGAGCTCCATGGCAAGGTCCGACGGATCGACCCCGAACTGCTTGCCCCAAATCGCGTCGGCCGCACCCGTGAGCCGCGCCACGAAGATCGGCCCCGCTCCCGAGGTCGACTCCGCCTGTCCGACGCCGCAGACGAGCAGATCACCGTTCGGCAGCACCTCGATGTCACCGATGACCGGCGCGCTGTATTCGTGGGTCCAGAGCACCATGCCGGCCGTATTGACCTTACTGACGAATGCCTTCCCGGTCCCATAGCGACCGGCCACGAACGCGTTGCCGTCGGCATCGAGGGCGAAGCGCGATGGCAGGTCGTCGTTGTCGTCGGTGCCCCACTCCTCGGACCAGCTGATGACGCCCTTACTATCGAGCTTGGTCAGCATCACGTTCATGGATTTCGTACCGGAGCCCAAATCGCTGTAGCTCTCGCTCAAAACCAGGACGGCGCCCTGAGAGTCCAGCTGAACGTCCTTGACCAGATCGATCGACGTCCCGCCCCACTGGGTGATCCAGGCCGAGGACTTGTCGGCGAGCCACTTGCTCGCCACGACGTCCGAGCTACCCGACAACTTCTGCCCGAGCACGCCTTCCGTGGATGCCGAGAAGAAGAGCTCTCCCGCGGAGTTCCTCGCAAGCGCACCGCTGGTGTCAGCCTTGTTGCCGCCCCAAATGCGGCTCCAGTTCGCGACATTACCCTTCGCGCGCACGTAGAGGTCAGCGCCGCCGCCGGGCCCAACCTCGCCGTCGAGGCCTCCACCCACGGTGCCGAACACGTAGATCTGCTCGCTGCTGGCTGCGACGATGCCGGTGACCCGGTCACCGCCAGTGGTTCCCCACTGCTCGACCGCAACACCGGAGGTCACGGCGCAGTGCTCTGTGTCAGCGCAGCCAGCGCTACCGCAGCTTACGGGCTGCCCCCACGATCCACAGCCGTCCTGATCTGCCGAGCACACGTGCAGGCCGCTGGTATCGCATCGACTGCTGCCCAACAGACACTCACAGCACGCGCCTGTGGTCGGGTTGCAGGTCTTGCCCCCCGAACACTTGTTGGTCGACGGACACAGCGATTGGCCGCACGTTCCGTCCGAGCTCTGGTGCCAGCCCGCCGCGCATTCACCGCACTTCGCGCCGGCATAGCCCTCGTCGCACGCACAAGCCGCGTTCTTGCAGCTTCCGTGGCTCGAACAGTCGAGTGCACAGGCGTCGCCATCGCCGCCGCCGTCCTGGTCACCGTCTCCATCGCCGTCGCCGTCTCCATCCCCATCGCCCGGGTGATCGCCGTCACCTGCGTCCACTCTGGAACCGTCGGACGGATCATCTGGATCACCGCAGGCAGCGGCCAGGAGAAGACTTGCACAGACGATGCAGCGCGTGCTGTTCATGGGCGGTCCCGTCGTAGGTAAGGAAACAGGCCTACTTGTACCCTGCTCAGCCGGGCGTGCCCAGTTCCGAGAGATCGCGCAGCGCGTCCTGAAATTTCTCGCTCTGAATGCACTTGCCCATCGCGCGCCGAATGGCGTCCTGCGCCCTCTGCATGCGATCTCCGGCGGCCTTGAGGAGGCGCTCGTTGTTGGCAGCGAGCTCCGCGGCGCTGAGACCCTTCTGAGTTTGGGCCCAACGATTCAGGTCTCGTGCGTGGGCGTCGACCGAGCCGCCGAGGGCGGTACCGAGAACATCGCAGTCCTTTTGCTCGTCCGAGAGCGCGGTCGCGATCTCATCGTACATCTTGAGCACGCCCTCTTCCGACTCGCTGACCGCCGGCCCCCCATGCTTACTGGCCTCCACGGCCTTGGCGAGGGCAGCTTGCAAGCTGGCTTTTTGCGGCGCCGGGGTCGTCGCAGCGGCCTGGTCGGGCTTCGCGGTGCTCGCCGCTTCCGGCGTGCTCACGGCGGCCTGCCCCGGAGCGAGGTCGACCGGCTGTCGCGAGTTCGCGAAGAAGGCGACCGCGGCGACGGCGAGCAGGGTGCTGATGGCGACGACGACTTTACGCATGGTTCTCTCCTCAGGGGGGCGGTTCCCAAATCTGGCGCACGATGGCGAAGACACTGATCTCGGCGGACACTTGATACGTGCCGCCCGTGGGGAAGGTACTGGGCGGGACCCCGAACGTGGTCCGCGCATAGGTGAAGGCTCCCATGCCGGTGCTCGCGTTGGTGGTGGCCGAATAGCGGTAGAACTTGATGCCCGCATCCGCAAACTGGGCGGCCACCCAGTACGTGGTGTTCTTGTGCAGCACGGGCTTCGCGTCGGGCGTTCCGAGCGAAGAGGACCCGCCGTTGACAGTGGCAATCCCGGAGCTCGTGATCAGCGCGTCCGGAACGTGGTTGCTGCCCTCGACCTTGTCGGACCAGATCGAAAAGAATCACGCCCTGATTCGTCGCGGGAGCCGCTTGCACGAGCATGCCCATGCCCTCGAGTTTGACCTCGACGGTCGGCCTGAAAGGTTGGGCGAAGATGCGTCCGCTGCTGATGTCCGATTGCGGGTAAACGGTGCCGCCGGTGGCCGAGTTGTGGTCGAGGTACTTGGCGTCGTTGGTGATGCACTTGCCCACGCTGGCATCGCACAGAAGGTTGGGATACGTGCAGTTGCTGACCGGATCGTAGGTGCCGTCCGTGTCGCAGTGGTGAGCGTTGCCGCTGGAGTCGCAAAAGTCGCGCTTCTTCGGATCGTTGTAACCGCACTCACCGCGGCACTGATTGTTGTAACAGGTCAACCCGGCCGTGGTGGCCGTCGCGCAGACGCGGGAAGTCTCCATGTAGACGCAACCGTCGGAGTCTGTCTTGCACGAGCGCTCGGTGTCGCCATTGCAGCTCGGATTGGCTCCGAACGGGCAGAGGTTGTTGGTGTCGGGCTTGCAAGTGCACTTGATCCCGGTGGAGATCTCGCTGCAGTCCTGGTGCAGCCCACAGCTCCCTGACACGCAGCGCTGGAGGTCGCAGTTCTTCCCGCTCCAGCCCGCCGGGCAGCTGCAGGTATAGGTGTTGGCCGGCGTGTTGGTGCAGGGGGCGCCGTGCTGACAGGGGCTGTTCAGGCACTCGTTGATGTCTTCGCAGCCGAGGCCGTTGGAGGTGGACTGATTCCCGCTGCCGCAGGGGACACAGTTGTAGGTTCCAGCAACGTTGCTGCAGTACTTGTCCGTGCCGCACACGCTCCGGCTCGTGCACTCGTTGAAGTCCTGCTCGCACAAATCACCGACGTAACCCGTGCCCGCGCAGCCGCAGGAGAAGCCACCGCTGAAGTTGCTGCAGGAGCCACCATGCAGGCAAGGACTCGGAACCGTCGAGCACTCGTTGATGTCCTCACAGGCCAGACCGTTGGACGTGGACTGCATGCCCGTGCCGCAGGGCTCGCAAGAGGAACTTCCCACGGTGTTGACGCAGCGCTTGCTATTGCCGCACACGCTGCGACTGGTGCACTCGTTGAAGTCGTTCTCGCAGCGGTTGCCCGTGTAGCCGGTACCCGCGCAGTCGCACGTATAGCTGCCGGCCGTGTTGGTGCAGGCCCCACCGTGCAAGCACGAGTTGGTGGGATTGCACTCGTCGTTGTCCGTGCAGGTGACGCCGTTGCCGCTATAGCCGGTCTTGCACGTGCATGTAAAAGAGCCGTCGGTGTCGGCGCAAGTAGCGTTGGCCGAGCAGTTGTTGCCGCCGCCTGCCGCGCACTCGTTCTTGTTGGTGCAACCCGTGCCGCCCGCGTTGGTGCGGACACCGTTGCCCGTGTAGCCGGTGCGGCAACCGCACTGGAAGTTGGCGCCGCCGGTAGAGGTGCAGGTGCCGTTGCTGGCGGTGTCGACGCAGTTGTCCTGATCTGCTTCGCAGGCGCCCGACAATGTACAGGTGGGCCGGCCGTCCGCGCCGATGGTCTGCGTATACCCGGCCTGGCAGGTGCACGCATAGGAGCCATTGGTGTTGGAAGAGCACGTGCCCTTGGAGCCGCAGTTGTGGGTCCCGCGGCTGCACTCGTCGATGTCGACGCAGTTCAAGCCGTCCGACGAGGCCTCGAAGCCAGTGCCGCACAGATCACACGAGTAGCTGCCCGCCGTATTGGTGCACTTGCGATCATTGCCGCAGACCGCGCGCCCAGTGCACTCGTTCACGTCGCTGTCGCAGATCGGTGTCCCCGTCCAGCCGGTGTTGCAGAAGCAGGAGAATCCGTTGACCTGATCGCTGCACGTGCCGTGCACGCATGGATTGGGGGAACAGTCGTTGCTGTTCTGACAGCTGAGCCCCATCGGCCCGAGCATGTATCCGGGCACGGTGCAGCTACAGGAGTAGGAGTTCACCCCGTCCACGCAGGAGCCGCCCGGGGTGCAGGCGTTGGACGGACAATCGTTGACGGGCGACTGGCACTGATCGCCCATGAAACCGGTGCCGTTGCAATCGCAGGAGAAGCCAGGCGCCTGGTCGGTGCAGGTGCCGTGCGCGCACGGGCTGGTCGGGTGGCACGCGTCCGGATCGGTCTCGCAGAGCTTGCCTTCATAGCCAGGTCGGCACTGGCACGTCACCGAGCCGAGGCCGTCGGTGCAGGTGCCGTTGTTCTTGCATGGATTGGTGGGCTTGCAGTCGTCGGGGTTGACGCACGTTCCGCCCTGGTCGACGTAGCCCGTATTGCACACGCACTCGCGCAGCGTGCCCGTGACCTTGCAGGTTGCGTGGGGGTCGCAGTCGAGCTGCTCGCACTCGGAATCGAACTCGCAGGAGTTGAGCCCGTCACCGATATACGCAGGCAAGCAAGCGCACTTCGCCTCGCCGTCCACGATGGAACAGGTGGCCACTTGCTCCAGGCACCCCTTGAGCTGGCACTTGTCGACGCACTCGCTGCCGTCGCCATGGACGTCCGCGTAGCCGCTGTCGCAGGTGCACGTGTGGCCGCCCAGGGTATTGCCGCAGCGGGCGTTGGGACCGCAGCCGCCCCCCTCGAGCTGGCACTCGTCGATGTCCTCGCACACGCCATCGACGAACTCGTAGCCCGTGTTGCATACGCAGCCCGAGCCGCCATCCACGAAGGCGCATTTGGCGTTGGCATCGCACAGGAGGCCGCTGCAGTCGGGCGTGGCCTCGGCGTCGGGAGCGGCATCGACCAGGGCCGCGTCGAAGCTCGCATCCGTGGATGCATCCATGGACGCATCCATGTCGGGTCCGCCGGAGTCCGGCGTGCGTGCGGGCTGACATCGGCCCGCCACGCAGAGCTCGCCGGCAATGCACTCCATGTGTGAGTCGCAGGGACAGGGCTCCTCGCCGCAGGCCGAGAAGCGCGCTTGATCGACGCTTCCTTCCTCGATGCCGAGCACGAGATTGCAGCCCTGGGCGCCCGCCAGCACGACGAGCCAAACCATCTGCAGCGTCAGCCAGACGGTTCGCCCCCGCCGTCCCTGGAAGCTCACCACGTGGCCTCCCAGCGCGCACCCGCGAAGCCCGGCGCAAGCTCGGGTCGCAAGTGTGAGAGGGCCGCGGGTTTGGCCTCGTCTCGCTTGGCGGTAGGCCAAAAGTACAGGAAGGCTCCCGCTGCGATGGCCGCGCCCGCGATCGCGAACGTCACGGTGGCTCCATTGGCCAGGCGCAGCGCGTGGTCGTTGGTGCGCTTGGCGGCTTGGCTCGGGCACGAGCCGTGGTCACAGCCCGACTGATCGTTCTTCTGCTTGGCCAGCACCCCCAAGGTGACACCGGCGGCCAGACTCGCGACGCCCACCGCGGCGGACACCAGGCCTGCCTTGCGTCGAATACTCAGGCCGGCGCGCGGAGGCCGAGTGGGCTCGACACTCTTGTCTGGCTGCGGGGTGGACGGCTTCGGCGTGACCACGACCTGCGGCTCTGCGGGCGCGTTCGGCTTGAGCGCGATGTTGATCACGGCATCTTCGCGAGGCTTGATCGAAAGCCTGCGCGTCTCGTCCTGGTAGCCCGGGGCGCTGACCGTAAGCTCGTGGTTGCCCGGGTCGAGCAGCACCTTGCCGTCGACGAACACGGGCGCCGCCAGGTCGATCTTGATCTCCGCATCGGTGGGCGTGACCTCGAAGACGAAGCTGCCCACGAAAGAACGAGCTCGCCCGATGACGTCGGCGAGCTTCTTGCGCTCGTCGTCGTTGAGAGGCTTACGAGTATCCTCGAGGGCCTTGGTCAGGTAGACCAGGGAAGCCACGTAGCTCTTCTCCTCGAAGGCACACAGACCCATCGCGCGAAACGTGCGAGCGCTGGGCGAGAGTTCATGGGCGCGCTCGAAGAGGGCGCGGGCCTCGGTCCAGTTGCCTAGCTCGAACTCGGCCACGGCCTGGCGCAGGATCTTCTGGAAGTTCGCCTGCTCCGCCGTCTCGGGAGCCTTGCGCTTCGTTCCACTCTCGGCGCGCGCGCCCGAGGGCGTGCCTCGACCTTCAGCAGACGCTGTCTGCCAGGGAGCCAAGCCCAGGGTTAACACCAGTCCCAGCTGCAGCAGCACGCCACGCCACGTGCGCGTGAACTTCACCTGGCGCGATCGCTTCCCCCGAGGCGATGCCAAAGATGAGCCGCATACGCTGCGGAAGAGCCACGTGTGCATAGCGCGGCGAAGCTATCCGTAGCTGTCTTACACCGCAATGCATGTTGAGGGTGATCGCGGGCCAACGCGCGCTGCGTGAGCCGACGCGACAATCACGCGCGATGCTGCGCGTTCGCGGCGTCTGACACTCATACGAGTGTCAGGTTTTCTGGAACGGGAGGCGGCTCAGCGGACTCGAGCAAACACTCAGAAGCGACCGGTAACGCCCGCACCCCAGGGATTCACGTAGAACGCGGTGGACGGCTTGTCGCCTTCCGTGCGCCTGCCCTCGACGAACCAAGCCGCGACGGCGCCGGCCAACAGCGCACCAGCTACACCGAAGGAGACGTTCGCCCCAAGCTGCATGCCTTGCCCCTCCGACTTGAGTGACCCGCACGAGTCGCCATTCTTCTGACACGCCTTGAAGTCGTCGTTCTTCCCGCTCGCGACCACCCCGAGTGCGATGCCGATGCCGCCTGCGGCGATCGCGCTGCCGCCGAGCACCCAGGTCCAGATGCGCGGCTTGCGTGCACTCGTCGGCTCCGTGGTCGGTCCCTGACTGGTAGGCGTGGCGAGTTGAACCACGGCGGTAGGTTCGGGCTCGTTGCTGCCAGCGACCCGCAGCTCGATCGAGAGCTGCTCGCGGCGCGGCTCCACGATTTGCAGATCCTGGCGTGCCTCTTGGTAGCCCGCGGCGCGCACGACCACACTGTGATTGCCTGGGTCCAGGAACAGCTGGCCATCGCGCAGGGAGGCCGCCTTGCCATCGACCAACACCTCGGCATCCGCCGGGGTCACCGACACCTGATAGACCGCCACGAACTCGCGCGCCCGGGCGAGCAGCTGGCTGACCTCTTCACGCGCCTTGGCGTTCAGGGGCTTGCGGTTGTCGGCCAGGGCCGCCTCGAGCTCGGCGATGGCGTCCACGTAGCGGCGGAGCTCGAAGGCCGTGAGCCCGAGGCTGCGCCAGGTGCGGGCGTTGGGGTTGAGGTTGTGCGCTTGCTGGAAGAGCACTCGGGCCTCCACCCAGTTGCCAGCGTCGAACTCCGCGACAGCACGCTTGATCACCGCGGTGTACTCGGAAGATTCCTGAGCCAGGGACGGGGACGGGCTCGCAAGGGCCGCACAGACGACGACGAACAGAACAGCAAAGAGGGCGCGCATGGGGTCTCCTGAGGACTGCGCCTACCTATTCGCTCAGGGAGAGTCAAGGATGGTCGGGGTGACCGCTCCCAGGGCAGGACATCCTGCAGGAAAACCTGCGGGGGAGATCACCAGGCAGACCGGAACGCCGTCCAGGGTTCACCCCTTCTTTTCTCGTTGCCGCCCCAGACAGCCAAGCATACTCAGGCTCTTGAGGTTTCCCATGAAACTCAGGCTCCTGCTCGCCCTGGCCTCGTCGCTGGCCTTCGTCCCGATCGCAAGCTCGATCGGCCAGGCCCAAGACTCCGGCTCCCCTGCCCAGCAAGTGGCCAGCGCGCCGCCGGCGGCCAGCCGGGCCAGCGGGGTACGGGTCACGGTGGTGGTCGAGTCCGAACAGGCCGGCATCGCCCAACGCTTGCGAGAGGCGCTCGCGCATCAGTCCGGCGTTCAAGTGAGCGGACTCGAAGAGGCTTTGAACGAGGGCAGCCAAGCTCCGCGCGTGCTGCTCACGGTATCGCGCGGCGCGCAGGGGAGCGTCAACGTGGTGTATTGGGACAGCACCGGGAAGGTGGAGGCGTTGTCCGCCCCGCTGCCCGCTGCCGAGGGCGGCTTCGAGCTGGTGGCGTCCACGCTGGGCTCGGCGCTGTTGAGCCGCAACCTGCCGCGTTTCAACGCCCAGGGCGACTCGGGAGACTGCACGAGCTGCGAGTTCAAGCGTCTGGTCGCTGACTTGCGCGCGCACGCCATGAACATGGTGCCGGTCCGCAGGCGTACGTTTCCAATCAGCCTCGACGACTTTTGAGCTCACCCCGCCCCGCATCCAGACGGCACGAGTCAGCCGAGTCATGTCGCGCGTGCGGCGAGTGGTTCGCTTGGCGTGAGGCAGGTCTCAAGACAGAGCTTTTCCTCTTTCTCTCACCCCAAACACTCGCTGATCTTACGGCCTCAGCTAGTATCCTGCCGAGCAGCTGCAGAGAGTTCGGTCCGCACGGCCGAATGCACCTCCAGCGGGCTGCGTAAGAACCTCATGCAACACGATGCCCTCCCGAGCGTTGGTGATACCGTCGGCAACTATCAGGTGCTGCGGCGCATCGGTGCAGGCGGCATGGGCGTGGTCTTCGAGGCTCTCAACGTCGATACCGATGGCAAGGTCGCGCTCAAGTTCCTGAGCCCGGAGCTCTTGAACAATCCCGAGGCGGTCAAACGCTTCCGGCTCGAAGCAAAGGCCACCGGGCGCATTCAGCACCCCAACGTAGTCGCCGTGCACAACATCGGAGAACACCGCGGCCAGCTCTACCTGGTGATGGAGTTCCTGCGCGGGCGCTCGCTGCGCGAGGAGCTCTCCAAGGGCCTGTTCGACGTGGCCCGTGCCCTCGAGGTGATGTTCCCGGTCATGCGCGGCGTGGCCGCGGCCCACGCGGTGGGTGTTCTGCACCGGGATCTCAAGCCCGAGAACATCTTCCTGGCCGAGTCGCCGGACGGCCTGGCCCCCATCCCCAAGGTGCTCGACTTCGGCATCGCCAAGCTCACGTCGGAGGTCGAAGGCACCCACGGCGGCGCGTCGGCGCGCACGGCCTTCATGGGGACCTACCAGTACATGGCCTTCGAGCAGCTGCACGCGCGCAAGGACCTCGACGGCCGCGTCGACGTGTACGCGCTGGGCACCGTGCTCTACCACGTCGTGACGGGCGCTTTGCCCTATCGCGCCGACAACCCGGTCGACCTGGCGTTGGCGATGCTGCAGTCGGACCCGATGCCCGCCAACTACTACACCCCGTCTTTGCCCGAGGGCTTTTCGGAGGTGCTCAACATGGCCCTGGCGCGCGACCGCGACCAGCGCTTCCCCGACATCGAGGCCTTCGCCCAGGCGCTCACGCCCTACGCCAACGGCGGGGTCTACAAGGGCTCCGGCGACTCGCGCCCGCTGCGCGCACCCGGTCCCCACGCGAGCCACAAGACGCCCGCGCCGGGCGCCTTCACGCCTCCGCCGCGCAGCCCCGACTCGGGCCGCGTGCCGGGTGTCTTCTCGAGCCCCACGCCCTTCGTGGTGCGCAAGGACTACGACGACACGGCTCCCCCGCGTCCCCAGCGCTCCTCGGGGCTCTTGTGGATCGGCGGTTCCACCGTGGCGGCTGCGCTCGGCTTTGCGGGCTACATGTTCCTGCGTCCGGCGAACGTCGCGCCGCCACCCCTGCCTACCGCCCCAGCGGCCCAGGCCGAGCGTCCTGGTGTGCCCACCTCGCCGGTATCGGCCGCCATGCCGCGCGCAGCCCTACCGGCCGACGCAGGCGCCGAAAACGACGACTGGGCAGCCGCGGGGCAGGGAAGCGCCGCGCCACAGCTCCAGGCGCCGCCTCAGCTCCAACCTCAGCGGGTCGAGCAGCAGCCGACCGAGACGCGAGGTAGCAATACCCCGGAGCTCGCCATCGACCCACGTGCGGGCCAGCCGGAGCACAGCCGTCAGCGGCCGTCGACTCAGCAGCCGCGGGAGACGACGAGTTCGAGCCACGAGCGCACGAGTCGTCCGCGGCGCGAGACGCAGGGGACGTCCGAGGGCGCACCGCGCACGCGCAGCGGCCTGGGCGTGTCGTCGGAGGAGTTCTGAGCGCTGCGTGCCCGGGCCCCTGGGCGCTGCGTGGTCAGGCATGTCGGGAGCGTCCGCCTGGAAAGGTTGGGCGACACTCGGCCATTCGGGGTGCTGGCGCTTCGCGCGAGGCGATGAAGCCGGTAAGGTAGGCCAGTTCGTGGATCAGGCTCGCCAAAGCGGGTAAGTAGCCCTCGGGGATTTGGTTTCTCTGCAGGTCAGGAGAGTGGGCTTCGATGGCCATCAAGGTGCCGGACAAAGTGGCGTGGACCGAGGGGCTCTTGATGCTCCCTCAACACCTCCAGCAGCAGGACCGCTACCACGAAAACCTGCTGTCCACGCGTTTCGAGGCGCTCGACCCGCTCTCGTGGGGCGCCCTGCGCGTGGATCTCGATCCACGCATGCTCAGCGAGGGCAGCGTGTCCCTCACGGCCTTCGAGGGCATCCTGCCCGACGGCACTCCGCTGTCCTTGGCCCCGGGTGCCCAGCGCCTGCCGCAGCCACGGGCCATCCAGAACCACTTTTCGCCGGCCAAGGCCGCGCTCGGCATCTACCTGGCGTTGCCCGAGGAGCGACCTGGCATCAACAACTACAGCGAAGAAGCCGGCGCGCTGCGCTATCAGCTGCAGCGACAGAAACTGTTCGATGCGTCGCGCGACGATCGCGGTGAAGAAGTGAGCTTCGCCGCCCCCAACCCGCTGTTGCTCTTCGAAGACGAAGACCGCGGCGGCACCACGGCGCTCAAGATCGCCGAACTCACGCGCAACACGCGTGGTGAGCTCCAGATCTCCGACACCTATATCCCGCCGTGCCTGCGCATCAGCGCCTCGCCGGTCATCGCCAAACGACTGAGCCACCTGCTCACGCTGATGACTGCCCGACATCGCGCGCTCACGGTGGCGCGGCGCCAAACGGGCGAGGCACGCTCGGAGTTCAATGCCGCAGACGTCACGCGCTATCTCCTGCTCAATGCGCTCAACGCCATGTTCCCGAGCATCAACTATCTGGCGCACTCGGCCGACGTGTCCCCGCGCAGCGCGTTCCTCCTTCTCTCGCAGCTGGCGGGCCAGCTCGCCACCTTCTCCACCGACGTCGACGTCACGCGCCCGCTGCCGTTCGACTTCACCGATCTCGACGGCTCGTTTCGCCCCCTGTGCGACCTGATCGAGCAGCTCTTGTCCGCCACCGACGCCGAGCGCTTCGCTACCTGTGCGCTGAGTCTCCACGAAGGCAGCCGTCACCACGGCGATCTCGCGGACTCTCGCTTCGAGAAGTGCGTGCGCTTCGTGGTCGCCCTGGAGAGCAAGCTGCCGCGGCCCCAGGCCGTTCAGGAGTTCGTGCAACGCGCCAAGGTGGCCTCCCACGATGACATGGACATCGTGCTCGCGTCGTCGGTGGGCGGCGTGGGTGTGACCGAGAGCTTGAGCCCTCCGCCGGAGCTACCCGTGCGCCCCGGCCTCGTGTACTTCGACCTTCCGGTGCGTCCGAACGACGTGTACTGGAAGCACATCTGGAGCGACCGCAACATCGTGGTCTGGTTGCCCCCTACCCTGCAAAACGCACAGCCCAACGTGAAGCTGCTCGGCCTGTTCGGCAGCCGCTGAGCGCTCGCGCTGCTGCGCCGTTCACCTGGGAATCCATACCTCGTAGAGGCGTCCATTGAGCTTACGGCGCTCGCGCTGGTGGCTCTGGGCGAAGCCCGAGAAGGCCCGCTCGGGAGGACGTGACACGGCCCAAATGGCGTAGTCCGGAAAATCACGGCGCAGACGCGAGCCATTCGCCATCAGACCACCCCAGGTGTAGCCGAACCCGAGGCCGGTCTTGCCGTAGACACCGTGCTCGAACTTCAAGACGGGATCCCAGGAGTCCCCGAAGCCAGCTGCCAGCATGTGCGGCGTCATCTGAGCCATGGCGCGATAGTCGGCGCGTTGCTCGACGAGTTGTGAGACTTCGTGCCGCACACCGCCGTAGCTGGGCCACAAGCTCAAGGGCAAAATCACCGCCACGGCCACGCAGCGCACGCGCTGCTCCAGGCGCACCAGGACCAGCACGGCGAAGCAAGCGAGCAGGCAGACCTGCGGCAGCTGCACCGGCACGTCGAGGAAGCGATCGGCCCCGATCGTGGTGGCCACCAACGCCAATAGGACCCCGAGCGAGAGACCGCGCGAGCGTGCGTCGAAGAAGCCTGCCAGGACGCCCGCCAACCCGAGCGCGCACCAGTAGCTAGTCTGGTCCCTCACGAAGCGGGCGCTGCGCAGGACCTGGACCTCGAGATCGAACGGGTTGCGCCCGGCACGCAAGAGGCCGCGACCGCCGTGCACGTAGTCCTGCCATACCAGCAGCACCGCGGGGACATAGACGGCCAGGGCAGCCAGGCCGAACCACAGGACCTCCAGACACAAGCGGCGCACCCAGCGCTCGCGCCCACTCTGCAAGACACCGAAAGCGAGCGCACCGAGCGGCATGGGAAGACACGTGGCGACCACGGGGGTAGTCAGCATCGCGACGCCGAACACGGCGCCGGCCCAGGCTTTTCGCCCGCAGATCGCGAGCGCCACGCTGCACAGCACCAATGCGCAGGCAGGTACGTCCACTTCGCCCAGGACCGCGCCGCGCAAGTAGGCCCCCACCGAGAACAGCAGGGGAACGCTCACCAGGGCCCAGCGCTCGTGGTCGCTCAGCCTCCACGTGATCACGTAGATGGCCGCTGCGCCGAGTGAAGCGCACAACAGCGCGAACAGGTTCATCGTGAGGTCGACATCGAAGGGTGAGATGGCGTTGAACAGGAAGCCCAACGTCATGTACCCGACGTGCGTCGTGCGGCCGCCGAGGTCCCCGCTCTCGATCTGCTGGTTGTACACTGCCGCATCGCCGTTCTGGACGACCGAGTGCAACAGGAACAGGTTGACCAACAACGCAGCGAGCGCGACCAGGCAGGCAGATCGTCGCACGCCCGTGAAGCGAGGAAAAGACACCGGCGCTGGATAGCAAATCCTGGCCCAGAGGTCGATCATACCTCGAGCTCGTCTCCCCGCACTCCACGGGCAGATGCGTGACTCGGTGGCGGGTAGAAAGGTCTTCGTCTCGAGCCTGCCGGGGGTAGGCTAGTCCGCGAGGTCCAAATGCAACCGAGCCTCCCAGCGGGACTACAGAGGACAATCGAAAAATGGGTGGGACGCCATCGCCACCTCATCCCCATTCGAGGTGGACAACATTCGACGTATCGCGTGGTGGGGCGACGTAGTGCCATCGTCAAGGTATTCCCTGCCGACCATGTTGGGTTTCATGTGGAGCGTCGCACGCTGCAGCTGCTCGCTGGCCGACGCGGTATCCCGCATTTGTATGCGAGCGGAAAGAATGCGTCGTTCGCGTTTCTACTGGTTTCCTGCATCGCTGGCGAATCCATCGCTCACGCGTTTTCGACTGCGGGCTTCCCTCGGGCGCGGGCGCTGACGAACGCAAGTGAAAAGCTGGCGAGGACCCATGAGTTGCTCCGCGGTTTGTCGCCCAGACAGCAACGCAGCTTTCCAGTGGACTCCCTCGCGGAGATTTCGACGAGTGTAACGAGCTTCATGGACGCCTTCTCCAGCGCGGCCCTCAACGCGGAGCGCTTCTTGGGAGCTCGGCGCTTGCGCGATGTTCTCAAGGTCGTCCACCGCCATGCGCCGCTTCTCGTCCAGGTGCACGAACATCGTCAGGTCATTCACGGGGACTACCAGCCGCGCAACGTTCTTGCGGACCAGGAGGGGAGAATTCGGGGTGTCGTTGACTGGGAAATGGCGCGCCAAGCCACGCCGCTCTGCGACATCGCCATGTTGCTCCGATATTGTGACTCGGTTCGCGCCGAACGTGATGTGTTGCTCGCCTATGCCGGGCTATCTCTGTCGGCGAACGAAGCTCGGCTCGCGGCTCGTTGTTACGACCTCGCCAAGGTGACACTGGGCATGAGCAAGGCTCCCGCGTGGACTTCCGATGCACGAACATGGATCCACTACATCGACGGGTGCCTCGACTATGTTCGTCGTGGCTCGACTGCGCGTAGCAGGCGCGCCGCGCGAGACCTACTCCTGTATCAGAGCGAGGGGCAAGCACAGGCGCAGGTGGAACCTCGTGCGCGACCTCAACGCGCCTTGGCGCGCGCCAGCGCACTGCGCAGCAGTCCCGGCGCATAGCGATTCAAATACACGCCAAGGCTCTCCCACTTGGCCACGTAGATCTCGTGCTTGTCCCGGTCGAGCGCAGCCAGCGTCCGTGCTGCACAGTCCGCTGGCGTGAGTCCATTCTCCTGGCCCGCGTCGACCACACCATGCGCGCGGCCGTCCGCCTCCATGGCGTGCAGAGAAAACTCGGTATTGACGTGGCCGGGGCACACCAGGAGTACGTGGATGCCCTTCTCCGTGAGCTCCGCGCGCAGGCCGTTGAAGTAGCCGTGCAGGGCGTGCTTGGACGCGCTGTAGCCGGCGCGGTGCTTCACGCTCATCAGACCGAGCACGCTGCTCATCACCACGAAGGTCCCCTGGCCGCGCGCCACCATCTCGGGCAAGAGGGCCTTGGTCAGCGCCACCGGACCGAGATAGTTGGTCTCGAGCATCCTGCGCTCGACCTCGAAGGTGGTCTCGAGCACCGAGCCACGCTGCCCCACACCCGCGTTGTGAACCATCACGTCGATGGGCCCGATCAGACGCGCTGCCTCACGCGCCTTGTCGGGCAGCCCCGCGAAATCCGCCATGTCGAGCGGCAGGACCTGCACTTCGCCGGCGTCTGGGGCGCAGGCGCGGGCGACTTGCTCCAGACGGTCCACGCGCCGCGCGGACAACAAGAGCTTCGCGCCGCGCTTGGCGAACGCGCGCGCCAGGGCCTCGCCGATGCCCGATGAGGCGCCCGTAATCCAGACCGTCTTCCCTGCGTAGTCCAACATGGCCGCGGGTGTACCACGGCGGACGCGGCGCGCCGCCCTGGCGCGGGAATCGGCCCGGCCGCCCAGATTTCACACCAATGCGGCGACCTGGGGCCCGCCTCGGTCGACGACCCCCGGCCACTCGACTGACCGCCCTAGCCGCCGAAGCTCACCTTGGAGATCCAGCTGATCGCGAGGGTGGTCAGGGCGATGATGACGGGCGCCAACATGAACAGACCGAAGTTCGGCTCGGGATGTGACTCGCTCACAGCGCGGTGGGCGCCACGCTGATCGGCCGAGGGGGTATGGGCGATGTGCGGAAACGAGACACGATGGGTGGCCATGATGTTCCTCCTCACTTCACTGCTGGGCGCTCTGGCTGTGACAGGTCAGGTCCTCATTCGCGTCCATGTGTGACGATTTTGTAGACGCAACCGCGCCGTCCTGAGCACCGCTCAAGTGCGCAGGACAGCGTTGGCCGCTAGGCCACGGCCTCGAGACGAGCCCGCAGCTTATCGCGTGCCCCCGCGAGGATCTGTCCGGCGCGCTGGCGTGACACGCCCAGGGCGCGCCCCACGTCGGCCAGACTCTTGCCGTCTTCACGAAAGAATTGCTCGTGAACCACGGCACGTTCGCGCTCGGACAGCCCGGTTAGCGCCACCTTGATGGAGCCTTCGCAGGCCGCCTGATGTTCAGCGTCTGCCACGGCCTGCTCTGGCGAAGCCGTGTCGTCTGCCAAGTCGAGCGTCCCACCACCACCAGACGGATCCTCAGTGGTCAGCGACACGTCTCGTGAGCTCAGAGACACTTCCACGAGCTCCACGTCGTGCTCCGCCACACCGAGCTCCTCGGCGAGCTCCGCGCGCGTGGGTTTGCGACCATAGCGCTGAGACAACATGCGCTCGGTCTGCCTCAGTCGAGCTCGCGCGATGCGGGCGCCTCGCGTGGAGGGCCCCCCCACGATGCGCCGATTGGCCAGGGCGTAGCGACGAACGCATGCCCGGACCCACCACGCGGAATAGCTCGCAAAACGCGCGTCATGCGCCAGATCGAAACGGCGCACGGCTTCCATCAAGCCAAGCACACCCTCGCTCACGAGGTCGTGGGCACTCAGCCCTTCTCGCGCGTAGCGCGAGGCGACCTGCACCACGAGGCGCATGTGGCTCTCTACGAGGTCGTGCACGGCGCGCTGGTCACCGACCTGTGCGCGCTCCAGCAGTCCTCGTTCGACTTCCGCGCTCAGCAGGGGTTTTTCGCGCGCTTTGTGGCGGTAGCGTCCCCAATCGACGTCGGTATCGTGCACTGGGCCTCCCTCCTTGGCAGCGCAGACTTGCACCACGCGTGCCACCCCAAATCGTTCTCATTCAGAGCGGATCAATGCACCGTCAGCACAGGTGTTTGACTCGCTCTCAAAACGCGTTGCGAAACACTCCCAAGCAACATGCGCTCCACCGCACCTTTGCCCGTGGATCCCAAACAGACCACATCGGCGCCTATTTCTCGCGCCATGCTCGCGATGCGCTTCGCAGGCTCGCCTCTGACGACATGGCGCGTCACGACGTGATCGCCGACTACACCGCGCACCGCGCGATCCAACTCCGTGTCGAGAAAGCGCAGATAACGCTCGAGTTGCTCGGGTGCGGGCCACGGCAGACCTAGCGTGGGATCGCTGTGGCCGTCGTAGATATCCGGGTGCACATGCATCACGTCCAATGACGCGCCTACCTGATCTGCGAGGTCGCTGGCGAAGGCCAGAGCGCGGTTGGCAGGCTCGGAAAAATCGTGAGCTACCAAAATCTTCTTGGGCAGCATGAGGTTTCTCCTGGTGAGGTCGAGAGGCGACACTGGGGCGAGAACGCCTGCGGCGAAACACGACAACGCCCGATGGATCGAGCAAGCCCCGAGCCAGCAGCATCTTGTGTGCAGGCCTCGCCCGCATGAGGCGGGCATGACGCGTGGCATGAGGCGTGCTCGTCGTTTTCGAGCACGCACTCCGGTGCGAGCTGCGCTGATGAAGGTGCAGCGCTCACCGCGAGGTTCAAACGGAGGCAGCCACATGGGACGGCAACCACAAGTCTGCGACTACATGACCGTCGCGCCGCATTCGGTGGGCCTCGATCAGAGTCTGGCCACCGCGGTGCGCAGAATGCACGAACACAAACTGCGCCATCTCCCGGTGCTCGAAGGAGGCGCGCTGCGGGGCATCATCTCGGAGCGAGACGTGGCCCTGGCTGAATCGTTCGGACTCGATCCGAGCCAGGTGAGCGTCGAGGAGGCGATGACGGCCGAGCCATACACGGTCACGCCGAACGCGCCGCTCGGGCACGTCGCGCGGGCCATGGCCGCACACAAGTATGGCTGCGCGGTGGTCACCGAGGGCACGGAGCTGCGTGGGATCCTCACCACCACGGACGCCATGCGCGCCCTGGCCGATACGCTCGAGCGCCAAGAGGACTCGGACTCCGACAATCTGCCTCCCAGTCAGGTCTGCGAGCTCATGCGCACCGAGCACACCAACATCCGCACGCTCCTCGACCGTGCCGACGACCACGCGCAGGAGGTGCTCTCGGGAAACGCTTCGGATCAACGTGACGTGGAGCGTGGCGTGCACGCGCTGCGCGATGCGGCGCGACAGCTCTACACCTGCTTGTCGGCCCACATCGAGCTCGAAAACCGCGTGCTGGCGCCTGCACTCAAGCAAACCGATGCCTGGGGCCCCATGCGGGCCGATGGCCTGCTCAGCTGTCACGCCGAGCAGAAACGAGCCCTGGAGGGCGCCCTGATGGAGCTCGACGACCTGACCCAACCGGCGACCGCCCTGGCCAGCCACGTCGAAGCGCTGATCCAAAGCATCCGCGACGACCTCGACAACGAAGAGGAGACGCTGCTCTCACCGGAGCTGCTGCGGGACGACCCCATCATCGAGAACGCCGAGACCGACTGAGACGATGCACCCGCGCCCCCTCGGTCATCGGCGGACTTCGGAGACCGGCCTGCCGCCCGCCAACTTGCTTGGTCCAAGGGTTCCGGATCATTTATTGTTTTTTCGGTTCGATATTGGAAATAGGCTGACCTCGAGCCGCGTTGGCGGCTAGGGACGGCTCGAGAAACGCCCCCTTTCCGGGTTCGCAACGTGCACATAACCAGATGAATTGATTTGCCAATATTCGACATGTCGCGTGGGAACCTGCGGGCCTCTCAGCGGCCGACCGATTGGGGAAGCATGGGCTCCACGAACGAAAGTCTGACCACCACCGGCACATCGTCCTCGACGCCCCGCGGCTCGGCTCGCGCCGCCCGGGCGAGCGCCCTCAGCACCCCGAGTCCCAGCGACCTCAAGTCCGGGCTCATCGTCTTCTTGGTCGCGCTGCCACTATGCCTCGGCGTGGCGACCGCCTCCGGAGCCCCCCCGCTGGCAGGTCTGATCGCTGGCGTGGTTGGCGGCACCTTGGTCGGGCTCGCGAGTGGCTCTGCCCTGAGTGTCTCCGGGCCGGCCGCGGGTCTCACCGTGATCGTGCTGGACGGCATCACCCGCCTGGGCATGCCGGCTTTTCTGATGGCCACGCTGCTCGGGGGCGGCATCCAGCTCACGCTCGGCGCGCTGCGGCTCGGGCGCTTCGCGCAGCTGGTGCCCAACGTGGTGATCCGCGGGATGCTGGCGGCCATCGGGCTCATCTTGTTGCTCAAGCAATTGCCTCACGCTGTCGGCTACGACGCCGACCCCGAAGGCGACTTCGCGTTCGAGCAGCTCGATGGACACAATACCTTTTCCGAGCTGTTCTATTCGCTGGCCGGCGGAGAGCTGCCCGGCGCCGTGATCGTGAGCGTGTTTGCCGGGCTCGCGATCTGGCTATGGCGCGACTACCGCAACCTGCCGCTGCGCAGCTTCGTGCCGCGCGAGCTGTTCGCGGTGCTGGTCGGTGTGGTGTGCACGATGCTGCTCACCGGCACACCCTTCGAGCTCAGCCCCGAGCACCGCGTGAGCATTCCGCGTCTGGGCGAAGTGGGTGGACTCAAGGGGCTGTGGACCTCGCCCGATCTCGCAGCGATCGGGCGGCTCGACGTGTGGCGCACGGCCTTCACGCTGGCGATGGTGGCCAGCATCGAATCCTTGCTCTGCGTGGAGGCCACCGACCGCATCGACCCGCTTCATCGCGCGAGCTCACCCAACCGCGAGCTGCTTGCCCAGGGCCTCGGCAATGCGGCCTCGGGAGCGCTGGGCGGTCTCCCTGTAACGGCCGTCGTGGTGCGGAGCTTTGCCAACGTGCAAGCGGGCGCCAAGAGCCGCTGGTCGACCGTGACCCACGGTGTGCTGCTCGGGCTGGCTACGCTGTTTGCCGCGCACCTGCTCAACTTCATCCCGCTTGCCGCCCTGGCCGTCGTGCTGATGGTGGTGGGCTACAAGCTCACGCCGCCCAAGCTCTACCGCGAGATCTGGGAGCTCGGCACCGCGCAGTTCTTCCCGTTCATCACCACCGTACTCGCCATCCTGCTGACCGACCTGCTCACCGGGACCCTGCTCGGCATCGGCTTTTCGGTGTTCTTCGTGCTCTGGGGTCAGTATCGCTCGGCCATCGTGGTCACCGACGACGGCGAGTACCGCATGATCCGCTTCATCTCCAGCGTGTCGTTCCTGCACAAGCCACGCTTGCGCGAGGCCCTCGAAACGGCCGCGCCCGGTACCCAGATCATCCTCGATGGGACGCGGGCCCACGCGGTCGATCCCGACATCATGGACACCATCCGCGAATTCGAGGCCGTCGCGCAGGGCCGCGGAGTCACGCTCTCGATCACCCGAACCCGCACCGCGCTACACGGGTTCTTTCGCGAAGACGAGGCGCGCGCATGAGAGCCAGTGACAAGCTGCTCCTGTCCAACAAGTCCTGGGTGCAAGAGATCCGCGAGGTCGACCCAACCTACTTCTCGCGCATCTCCAACCAGCAGATGCCCGAGTTCCTCTGGATCGGTTGCTCCGATAGCCGCGTCCCGGCCAACACCATCACGGGCACCGACCCGGGCGAGATCTTCGTCCACCGCAACATTGCCAACGTGGTTGTCCCCGACGACGTCAACATGCTCAGCGTGTTGCAGTACGCGGTGGAAGTCTTGAAGGTGAAGCACGTGATCGTGTGCGGCCACTATGGCTGCGGCGGTGTGAAGGCCTCGCTCGGCCCCAAACTCACCTGGCCCATCGAGCAGTGGCTCGGCAACATCCGCGCGGTCTGCGCGGAGCACAGCACGGAAATCGAGGCGCTGCCCGAGGACGCGCGCCCGGATCGTTTGTGCGAGCTCAGCGTGAGGCACCAGGTCAAGAAACTCTCCCGGCTCCCGATCATCGCGCGCGCCTGGGAGACCGGCGCAGGGCCCGAGCTGCACGGCTGGGTCTACTCCATCCGGGACGGCGTGCTGCACGAGCTCGTGCGCGTGGAGCCGGGCGGCGGCGCGGGCTGAGCAGCGCAGCGAATCGACGGCCTCTTGGAGCACTTGCCGCAGCACGCCAGCGCGTACCTTTGGCGGCCGGAGGCCACATGCAGATCGCGGGCAGCTGTGTGCTGATCACGGGGGCAAATCGTGGGATTGGTGCGGCTTTGGTCGACGCCTTCCTGGCGGCGGGGGCAGCGCGCATCTACGCGGCCTCGCGTGAGATCAAGCAAGATCCACGTGAGCGGGTGATCTCGGTCGCGCTCGACGTCACCGACGAGACCCAGATCGCGGCGGCGGCTGCGCGCTGCAAGGACGTCCAAGTGCTGGTCAACAACGCGGGCGTAGCCAAGGGACACGGCGTCCTGCGGGACCGAGACACCCAGGCGGCCCATACGGAGATGGCGGTCAACTACTTCGGGACGTTGAGCATGTCTCGCGCGTTCGCGCCGCTGCTCAAAGCCAACGGCGGCGGCGCCATCGTGAACATGCTGTCGATCTTGGCCCGCGTCAGCCTGCCGAGCGCGGCTTCGTACGCCGCCTCGAAGGCGGCCGCCTACTCGCTGACCCAGGCCCTGCGCGCCGAGCTGTTCTCGCAGCGTACGCTGGTGATCGGTGTGATGCCCGGTTTCGTGGACACCGAGATGGCCAAGGACGTCAAGGGTCCCAAGCTGTCGTCGCGGGAAGTGGCCGACGCCGTGCTCGTGGGCTTGCAGCTGGGCAACGAGGACATCTATCCGGGTGCGGCCGCGGACGTGGCCCACGCCCTGCAGCACGACGCGAAGTCCGTGGAACGACGCTTCGCTGCGATGCCACACTGATTCAGCGCAGCTCGAGGGCGGGCGCACCGAGTTCGCGCGCGTGTTGCGCCGCTGGCTCGGGTGCCACGTTGGCGCGCAGCATGGGGGCGAATGCGCCTCGGTAGCTGTAGGCCAGGAAGAGCTCGAGTCCGAGGATCACCGTGGGCAACGCGAAGGCCGGCGCGAGCAAGTAGTGAACCGCCGCGATGTTCACGATGATGGGAGCTAGCAACGTGAGGGCAAGCGGCACGAAGCGGTTCGACAGGAGCATGAGGCCCGCCGCGATCTCGATGCTCTTGATCACGGGAAACACGTAGCCACCGGCGATCAGCCCACCCACGAATGTGAGCGCGCGCTCGGGCATGGGCGGCGGACTGGGCAGGAAGTTCAGAAAGTAGTTCGACCCGAAGACCACGAATACGAGCCCGAGCAACAGGCGTGCTGCGGCCGGTGCCCACCTTGCGAAGAGGGACATGACGAAGCTCCTTTGAGTTGTGCATGCAAGCTAGGGCTCCGGGAGCGAAAGCACTAGTCTGAGAGTGGACAACGTATTATTGCTATTCGAGCAATGGACCTGAATCGCGTAGCCACCTTCGTGCGCGTCGTAGAAGCCGGAACGTTCACCGCTGCGGCGTCGCGCCTGCATCTACCCACGTCTTCCGTGAGCCGCAGCGTGGCCAAGCTGGAGCAGGAGCTCGGTTTGGTGCTGCTCGAGCGCACCACGCGCCGCGTGTCGCTGACGGAAGCCGGCCGTGTGTACTTCGAGCGAGCCCGCGAGGCCGTGGCCGGACTCGACGAAGCCACGCAACTGGCCGGTGAGGCCGCGCGCGACCCGAGCGGCGTGGTGCACCTGGCTGCGCCGCCCGAGATGGTCGGCAAGCTCGCCCAGGTGCTGGGGACCTTCATCAAGCGCTACCCCAAGGTGCACGTCGACGTGGTGAGCACCGCGCGTGGCGCGGAGTTGGTGGGCGCCGAAGTGGACATCGCCATCGTCACCGGGCGACTGGAGGACTCTTCCCTCATCGTTCGTCGCATCGGGGCCAACGTGCATCGACTGTTCGCCTCCGCCAGCTACCTCGAACGTCGCGGTCGCCCACGCACGCTGGCCTCCCTCGCGCAGCACGATGCAGTGCTCTACCGCGGCAAGGCCGGACGCCTCACCTGGGAACTCGCAGGACCCAACGGCGTGGAGAGCGTCACGGTCACGGGGGCGTTGAGTGGCGATAGCTATCAGTTCGTGTACGACGCGGTCACCGGCGGCTACGGCATCGGACTCTTGCCGGAGCTCTGCCTCTCTCACATGACGCCCTCACGTCCCCTGGTCCCCGTGCTGCCCAAGTACGCCGCCGCCGGCACGGTGCAGTCGTTGGTCTCGCCTTCGCGACACATCCCCCGGCGCGTGCTCTTGCTGCGCGAGTTCTTGAGCGAGGAGCTCGCCCAGGGCTGCACGGCGGCCAAGTAGACCTCACAAGCGGTGGTCACGCACCACTTCGCGCGTCGTCACGCCGCGTGCGCTGAGCTCCGCGACCGCGTTTTTCAGCAGGGCTCGCGCGTCGCCAGCTCTGCGCAGCGCGGACTCCAGGTGCGCGAGGCCCAGACCGCAGGCAAACGCATGGCCATACTTGCCGGGGGTCAGCTCCGACATCGGCGGTGTGCGCTTGGCGATGGCCCCGAACGGCCCCACCTGCGGCATGCTCCGAAAGTACTCGTGACTGCGCTCGACCCGGTCGCAGAAATGCATGTGGTCCGCGTTCTCCAGCACGAGCAGCCGCACAGGATCGGGCGTGCGCAGGAACATCTGCTCGATGCCGGGCAACGGCAGCAGCGTGTCGCGCTCCGCGGCCAGGTACAGCGTCTCGGTGCCGGGAGCGAACGTCATCTCCAGCTCTCGCTCGAGCGCCAGCGCCCACAGGGGGCCGGCCCCGCCTGCAGGCGCCATGGGCAGCACCGCACGCACGCGCGGATCGCGCGCGGCCATCACGAGGCTGGTCCAGCCGCCGAAGCTATGCCCCGTCGCGCCCACACCCAGGCTCGCATCCACCGGCCCCACCGCCCGCTCGAATTCGCCCCTGAGCAGCGCGTCCAGGCACAGGCCGAGATCCCGGGGGCGATCGAAGACGTAGCTGCCGAGCAAGGCCTCGGGGTTCTTGGGCATCTGCTGCGGCCCCAGGGAGAGTGCGAGCATCATGATGTCGTTCATGGTGTTGCCCGCGTGATCGGGCGCCACCACCACGTAGCCGTGGCTGGCGAGGTGGGTGCAAAAGAAGGTGGACTGTCGTCGGTGACCCG
The DNA here is from genome assembly GCA_047601445.1 of Myxococcales bacterium. Taxonomy (GTDB): domain Bacteria; phylum Myxococcota_A; class Polyangia; order Polyangiales; family DASUME01; genus DASUME01. The sequence goes on from JASGJH010000001.1 coordinate 5,245,920, forward strand.
CGAAGCCATGGGAGAACAGCGCGCAAGGCAGCGCTTCGCTACTCGGCCCGGCATCGCGAACCGCGGGCTGCTTGACTTTGAAACCACCGAACAGCGGGTACTCGTCCTGCCGCGCGGCGTCGAGATCGGCTCCCTGATGGACCGCACCTGCCGGGTACCACACCTCCACCACGATGCGCCGACCGTTGCGGTCGGGATCGGAGAGCTCGCGTGTGATGACGCCAACCGGATGGGGCCCACGGCCAAAAAAGTCGCGCATGAAGGCCAAATGTAGCCGAGGCTGCCAAGCAGGCAGGCGGCCATCCTTGAGCGCAGAAAGGATGGCTCCCAGCGCGGCTTTGCGGCGCTTTGCGTGCTCGTGCTCGTGCTCGGTCGTTTGGCAGGTCCGTCACCGGGCTGTGGCGCGGACGAGCACGAGCACGAGCACGCAGGGGATGGATGGGTAGGTCTCCCTGTTAATGAGGCTTTCTGCCGCCACATTGGGGCGCACTTGCCTGTTTGGAGTAGTGCACGAAGTGCTGGAGAGCGCTGATTTCGGCGCCGCCTTTCAGGATCGCAGCTGGCCCGAGACGTGCAGAGTTACCCCCCACGCACAGAAGGAGATGCCATGGGCAACCCCAGCCAAAAGAAGATCCTGTGTCCGGTCGACTTTTCTCCCGGCTCCGAGACCGCCATCGAGAAGGCACGTGAGCTCGCGGGCGCACTAGGTGCCGAGCTGGAGCTGCTCCATGCCTATCAAATGCCGGTGCTCGCGCTGCCCGACTCGAGCGTGACCGTGAGCCCGACCTATCTGGTGGAGCTCACCAATCGCGCCCAGCAGGAGCTCGACAAGCACGCCACCCAGCTCGAGGAGGACGGCATCACCACCACCACGCGCGTCCTCGAGGGCAACCCCGCGGAGACCATCGTGGACTGCGCGCGAGACACCGGCGCCACCATGATCGTGATGGGCACCCATGGCCGCAGCGGCTTCAGGCGCTTCTTGCTCGGCAGCACGGCCGAGCGCGTGGTGAGGATGGCCACCGTTCCGGTCCTCACGGTGCACGTGAGCGAGACGGAATAGAGGTCACGCGGCCTGCCCGCCCGTCGCGGTAACGCCGCGCCGGGCCCCACTGGGCGCTGCCTTTGGCTTGCTGAAAGCCAGCGGTTTCGTTACGAAACGGCCCATGCACGCCTTTCCGTTGATGCTCGGGGCCGTCTGCGTGGCCGTGATCGCCTACCGGTACTATTCGGCCTTCATCGCGGCCAAGGTGCTGTGTCTCGACGACGCCCAGGTCACGCCTGCCCACCGCCTCAACGATGGCCAAAACTACGTGCCCACCAACCGCTGGGTGCTGTTCGGCCACCACTTCGCCGCCATCACAGGAGCCGGCCCGCTGGTGGGTCCCACGCTGGCAGCCCAGTTCGGATACCTGCCCGGATATCTCTGGATCCTCATCGGCGTGGTGCTCGGCGGCGCGGTCCACGACTTCGTGATCCTCACGGCGTCCATGCGCCGCGACGGCAAGTCATTGGCCGAGATCGCGCGTCAGGAGATCGGCCCCACCAGCGGGCTCGTGGCCGGCCTGGCGATCCTCTTCATCATCACCATCGCCATCGCCGCCATGGGCAAGGTAGTCGTGATGGCCCTTGCAGAGAGTGCTTGGGGCACCTTCACCATCGGCATGACGGTGCCCATCGCCCTGTTGATGGGACTGTGGATGTATCGCATCCGCCCGGGCAAGATCAGTGAGGCCACCACCCTCGGCGTCGTGCTCCTCCTCTTCTGCGTGGTCGCGGGCAAGTGGGTCGCCGAGTCGAGCTGGGCGCCCACCTTTTTGCTCAGCGAGACCACGCTCGTGGTGTCCATCGCCATCTACGGCTTCGTGGCCTCGGTGCTACCCGTGTGGATGCTGCTATGCCCGCGCGACTATCTGTCGTCGTACCTGAAGATCGGCACCATCGCCGCGCTCATCCTGGGCATCCTGTTCGTGAACCCGGAGCTCAAGCAGCCCGCGCTGAGCCAGTTCGTGGACGGCGGTCCCATCGTGCCGGGCAAGCTTTTCCCCTTCGTGTTCATCACCATCGCCTGCGGCGCCATCAGCGGCTTCCACGGCCTCATCGCGAGCGGCACGACGCCCAAGATGATCAAAGTGGAGAGCGACGCCCGCATGATCGGCTACGGCGCCATGCTCATGGAGGGCATCGTGGGCGTGGTGGCGTTGATCGCGGCGAGTTCCCTCGCGCCAGGCGACTACTTCGCCATCAACACTCCGGCCGACAAATTCGCCCTGCTCGGCATGCACACGGAGAGCCTCACCGAGCTCAGCGAGCAGATCGGCGAGCGCCTCGCGGGTCGCACCGGCGGCGCGGTGTCGTTGGCAGTAGGCATGAGTCAGATCTTCTCGAACCTGCCGGGCTTCCGCACGCTGATCTCGTACTGGTACCACTTCGCGATCATGTTCGAGGCCTTGTTCATCCTCACCACGGTGGACACAGGAACTCGTGTGGCTCGATTCCTCGTGCAAGAGTTCCTGGGTAGGGTGAGTCCCAAGCTCGCGCGCACCGACTGGCTGCCCGGGACGTTGTTCTCGACGACCCTGGTGTGCCTGAGCTGGGGCTACCTGGTTTGGACGGGCAGCATCTCCACCATCTGGCCCATGCTCGGGATCTCCAATCAGCTACTGGCTTGCATCGCGCTGTGCGCCGCCACCACGCTCACCATCAATCGCGGGAGGAGCAAGTACGCCTGGGTCACGCTACTGCCGCTGTTGTTCGTGGGCGTCGCCACCGAAACCGCGGGCTATCAGCTCATTCGCGATCAATTCATCCCCAAGCTGATCGGCTCGGGCGTGCCCGACAAGATGTTCCAGGGCTACCTACTCTCGAGTTTGTGTGCGCTGGCGATGGTGGCCTTGATCGCTATCTTCCTCGCGTCGCTGAGCCGCTGGTTGAAGCCGCGCGCCGATCAGACGCGCGAGCAGGTTGCCGAGGCATAGCCCGCAGCGCGCGAGGCACGCGCCGCAGGGACATGCGCATCCCGACCTAGGAGAAGCGAATCTCGACTCATCCCAGCTGGGAGGAGGCGCGCGGTTGGCATGAAAAACGCCCGGACTTTCTGGGCTTTTCGTCATTTTTAAAAGTGGCGTCGGCGCGCGAAAACCCGCACAGTCGCAGTCGACAGTTCGCTCTTGGGTCTCCGTTCTTCGCAGTTCGTGACGGATGCATTTGCAGTGCTCGCGAGCCCACCCGCTCGCCCAGCAGTACGTGCTCGCTCGCTTCGACCGACGCCCCCGACCGATCGTGAAAGAACCCATGCCAGTCTACGGCGAGTCCTCCTCGAGGCCGAGTCTGTACGATCGCCTCGTGACGTTTGGTAGTACGCGCGCACGACGCGCGGAGCCTGCCCAGGGCGCGCGCTCGCGCGATCTGCTCCTGCTGTGGCCCCTGGTTGCGCTGCAGCTCACTCTCGCGATCACCGTCGCTGCCGTCTACGCAGGCTGGTTCGCGTCGTCGGTTCTGCTCGCCCAGGTGGGCGTGTGCGTCGCCTGGGCCTTCGTGGTGCGTAAGCAGAGCGAGGCACTCGCGTCGCTCGAGCGTCGCACCCAGCGCGCCGAAGAGGGCGCCGTGGCCAAGAGCGCCTTGCTCGCGACCATGAGCCACGAGATGCGCTCGCCCTTGAACGGCATCCTCGGCATGAGCTCCTTGCTCTCGCGGACGTCGCTCGACCGACGTCAGACCGAGCAGGTCGAGACCCTGCAGCGCTGCGCCGACAACATGCTGCTGCTGGTGAACGACGTGCTCGACTTCGCGCGCCTGGACGCCGGCAAGCTGCCCATCGAGACCGCGCCCTTCGAGCTGCGCTCGGTGGTGGACGAGGTCGTCGCCATGAATGGGTTCCGCGCGCAAGAAAAGCGGGTCGAACTCTTTGCCGTGGTGGAGCGATGCCTGCCCGACTGCGTGCTCGGCGACCTGACCCGCACGCGCCAGGCGCTTGCTAACCTGGTCGCGAACGCGGTCAAGTTCACGCCCGCCGGCGAGGTGGAGGTCCGGCTCTCCATGCCGCGGCCTGGACGCGTGCGCTTCTCGGTGAGCGACACCGGCATCGGCATCCAGCCCGGCGCACGGGCGCGCTTGTTCACGCCCTTTGCCCAGGCCGATAGCAGTATCACCAAGCACTATGGAGGCTCCGGCCTCGGACTCGCGATCTCGCGCCGTTTGGTGACCGCGATGAGCGGCCACATCGACTACGAGAGCACGCCCGGCCTCGGCAGCCGCTTCTACTTCGAGCTGCCCTTGAACGCGCCCACGACGGGCGGCCGCGGCGCGCCGGAGTCCCTGCTACGCGGCAAGCAGGCCGTCATCGTCGTGCCCCACGGAGGCGCGCGAGAGGGGCTCGTCGAGGCCTGTTCCCATCTTGGCCTCGAGACGCGCAGCGCGGATAACCTCTCGGCGTTGGAGCAGCGCTTCGATTTGGCGATTGTGGATAGCTGTCTTCCCATCGACCAACTCGAGGCCCTGGCACACCACGCCAGGCGCGGACAGATCGTGGTGATCTCGCGCTCCACGGCGCAGCTGCCGGCCTGGCTCCACGGGACTTCGGCCTGGGCCCAGGATGTGCGCGCGCCGGTCCTGTCGTGGCCGGTCCGCCAGGGGGCCGTGGCCAACGTCGTGACGTCGGTGCTGCAGGTGCAGGTGGCGGACGATGACAACGAAGCCCTGGCTGCCGCGGCCCGGGAACGCAACCTCGGAACGCCGCGCGTGTTGGTGGTGGAGGACACGCCGGTGAATCAGGTCGTGGCCGAGGCACTGTTGGCCGAGCTCGGCATCTCGGTGCACGTGGCACGCGACGGGGAAGAAGCGCTGCGGCTTCTGCAACAAGAGAGCTTCGAGCTGGTACTGATGGATTGTCAGCTGCCCGGGATGAGCGGCTTCGACACCACGCGCCGCTTGCGCGAGCAACCCGGCCCCAACCAGACCACGCCGGTGATCGCGCTCACGGCCAACGCCATGGTGGGAGACGAACAGGCCTGCCGCGAGGCGGGCATGGACGACTACCTGTCGAAGCCCATCGAGCGAGCGGTGCTGATCGCGCGGCTCGGCCGCTGGCTGAGCACACTGCCCCAGGAGCTCTACGCACAGACAGGGCGGCGCATTTCGGTCCCGCCGGAGAAGGCCAGCATGATCACCTTGCGCACGCCGGTGCGCACGGCGGATGTGCTGGAGCTCGAGGAATTCATGCGCAGCTTCGAGGAGCAGGTGGGGGCTTCGGCCGTGGCTCGCGTGACCTCGACCTTTCGCGACACCGTGCCCGAGACGGCCACCGCACTGACGCGGTCCGTAAGCGACGGAGTCGATCGCGCGTCGGTGGCGAGCTGTGCGCACTCGCTGCGCGGCGCCGCGCGCAGCATGGGGCTGAAAGCGCTCGCGAAGCGTCTCGATGATCTCGAGCGTTCGAGCGCCGAAGGTAGTGAGGACTCGCTGCGGGGGTTGGTCTGCGAGATCGAGGCCCGGGTGCTCGCCGTGTGCGCCGTAACGTCGAGCCTCGAAGCGCTGCAAGAGGAGAACAGAGAGGCCGTGGGATGAGCGATCGAGCTCGCAAGGTTCCAGAGCGAAGTACCTTCGGCGTGCGACCGGGCACGCTGCGGATTGGCACGAGTCCGCGCATCCGGAGGCTCCGACGCGTGCTGGTCGTGGACGATGACCCGGTGGTGCGCCAGGTGGTGGCCACCATCTTGAGCACGCGCGGCTACGATGTGGTGGTGCGAGGCGAAGCCCTCGGGACCCTGGCGGTCATCGCGCGTGAACAGCCGGACATCGTGGTGCTCGACGTGAACATGCCCGGACTCAGCGGCGACGCTCTGGCCCGCCTCGTGAGCAACCGAGCTGGGAAGGCGCCCCAGGTGATCCTGCATTCCTCGCAGCCCCATGGCGAGCTCGCTAGGCTCGCGCAGGAGGCAGGGGCGCTGGGCGCGATCGAAAAGGGAGATCCGAGGGATTTCTTGGAAGCTTTCGAGGCGTTGGTGGGCTAGCAGCCAGCGCCCTATCCCCTCACCCGATCTTCTCCGCCAGGAACCCGCGCACCTTGTCGATCGCGATGCGCTCCTGCTGCTGCGTATCCCGATGCCGCACGGTCACCGTCTGGTCCGTCAGCGTGTCCCCATCCACCGTGAAGCAGTACGGCGTGCCCTGCTCGTCCATGCGCGCGTAGCGCTTGCCGATGGTCTGCTTCATGTCCACCTGGCAAGGCCAGGTGCGCGCCAGGTCGTCGTAGAGCTTCTGCGCGACCTCGGGCATACCCTCTTTCTGCACCACCGGGAACACGCCCGCCTTCACGGGCGCCATGCGCGGATGGAACTTGAGGTACACCCCGCTCGGACGCGTGGTGTCCGGCGTATACGCCTCGCACAACACCGCCAGCACGCCGCGCGACAGGCCCGCCGAGGGCTCCACCACGTGCGGCACGAAGCGCTGCTGGGTGTCGGTGTCGAAGTACGACAGGTTGGTCTTGGAGAACTTCTGGTGCTGCTGCAGGTCGAAGTCGCTGCGGTGCGCCACGCCCTCGAGCTCACCATAGCCCGGCCAGGAGAACGGGAAGCGATACTCGATATCGACCGTGCCGGCGCCTTCCTTGGCGTAGTGCGCGAGCTCGTCGCGCTCGTGGGCGCGCACCTTGAGGTTCGCGCTCGTGACGCCCACCTTGTTCCACCACTTGGCGCGCGTGTCGGCCCAGAACTCGAACCACATCTTGGCCTCGTCCGGATGGCAGAACCACTCGATCTCCATCTGCTCGAACTCGCGCGAGCGGAAGATGAAGTTGCGCGGCGTGACCTCGTTGCGGAACGCCTTGCCCACCTGGGCGATGCCGAAGGGCACGCGCACGCGCGAGGTGTCCACCACGTTCTTGAAGTTGAGGAAGATGCCCTGGGCCGTCTCGGGCCGCAGATAGGCGATGTTGTCCTCGCTCTGCAGGGCGCCCACGTAGGTCTTGAACATCAGGTTGAACTGGCGCGGCTCCGTGAGCGTGCCCTTCTCCTTGGCGTCCGGCCCGTAGATGTTCGCGTAGGACTCCACCGGCAGCCCGATCAGGTCGATCACGTCGAACTCTTCGGCACTCTTGCCCTTGAGCAGCTTGCCGAGGCGCTTCTTGGCGTCCTCGTCCTCACCCTCCACGAAGGCCACCATCGGCAGCGCCGCGTCGGTCTTGTGCTTGAAGACCTTGAGGTGGTCCGCGCGATAGCGCCGCTTACTCTCCTTGCAGTCCACCATGGGGTCGTTGAAACCCGCCACGTGGCCCGAGGCCTCCCAGGTCTTGGGGTTCTGGATCAGCGCGGTGTCCAGGCCGACCATGCTGAGCGTCTTGCCGTCGGGTCCCGCCGGCGGACAGCGGACCATGTCGTTCCACCAGGCGTCGCGCAGGTTGTTGCGGAGCTCCACGCCGAGCGGCCCGAAGTCCCAGAAACCGTTGATTCCCCCGTAAATCTCGCTGGCAGGGAAGATGAATCCGCGGCGCTTACACAGCGCGACCAGGTCATCCATGGAGAAAGGCTTCTGAGAGGCGTCGGTACTCATAGAGGGCCCGATCGTACCGGTCCCCTCACGCCAGGCAACCCAGCAAAAGCCTGTTACTTCGTGGCGATCGAATCGTAGCCCGCCCCCCGAAACTCGAGGAAGCAGAAGCCGTGGCCGAAGGGGTCACTCAGCACGGCGAGCAGCCCATAGGGCTCTTCCGCCACCGGCCGCTCCAACTTGGCCCCGGCGGCCAGCGCCCGCGCCACCGCCGCCTCGAGGTCGGGGACCACGAAGTCCAGATGCAGCGGGCACCAGTGACGGTCGTAGTCCCGCCCCCGCTGGGCCCCGACGAAGGGCGGCTTTCCTGCGGCCTGCTGCAGCAGATAGATGGGCACCGGCGCCCCCAGGAGCTCCAAGAAATCCGTCCCCAGCTGGCGGCCAATCCGCAGCCCAAACGCCTCCGTGTAAAAGTTCCGTGCACGCCCGATGTCGTCGACGTCGATGTTCACCAAGAGCTCGGTCACAGCAGGCCTCTTTCCTCGGTAATTGGCCCCTAGGTAGGCCCGCCGCCCGCGCAGCCAGGCCGGCGCCACCGCCCACCCCTTCGTTGACCCCCGGGGACGGCCACTGTATCAAGGCCCCTGCGGAAAACCGCCGTGTTCACGGCAGTTTCAAATTCTCGACCCGGGTTCCCCATGGCGCTCTTCGTACACAACACGCTGACCAAGAAAAAAGAACCCTTCGTGACGGCCCAGCCCAAGGTGGCCCGCATCTACACCTGCGGCCTCACGGTCTACGACCCGATGCACATCGGGCACGCCCGCACCTATTGCTTCTGGGACATGTTCCGGCGCTACCTCGAGTACCGCGGGTACCACGTGGTCAGCGTGATCAACTACACGGACATCGACGACCGCATCATCCAGAAGAGTGGCGAGCGCGAGGGGGCCATCGACGTGGCCGAGCGCAACATCGCGGGCTTCCGCCGCGACACCCGGCGCCTGCACATCAAGGACTACGCGGTCTACACGCGCGCCACGGACTTCATCGAGGAGCAGGTGAGCATGGTGAAGGGGCTGGTGGAGAAGCACCACGCCTACACCGTGGACTCCGAGGTGCTCTACGAAGTGCAGAGCTACGCCCCCTACGGTCAGCTCTCGGGTCGCAAGCTCGACGAGCAAGAAGTGGGCGCCAGCGGACGCGTCGAAGAGGACTTCGCCCGCAAGAAGCACCCCGCCGATTTCACGCTCTGGAAGCCCACCGATCCGGGCGAGCCGAGCTGGAGCACCGGCGTGAACGATTGGCCCCAGGGGCGCCCCGGCTGGCACATCGAGTGCTCCGCCATGAGCACGGCCTTGCTCGGCAACCACTTCGACGTCCACGGCGGCGGCATCGACAACATGTTCCCGCACCACGAAAACGAGATCGCCCAGAGCGAGCCCCTCTGCGGGCGGCCCTGGGTGCGCTACTGGCTGCACCCGGAGCACCTCGCGCTCAAGGACGAGAAGACGCAAGAGTTCGTCAAGATGTCCAAGAGCATCGGCAACGTGATCGGCATCGAGCAGCTACTCAGCAAGCACAGCCACGACGAAGTGCGCTGGTTCTATTCCACCCAGCATTACCGGGCGAAGCTGCCCTTCAACTGGGAACTCCTCGAGCAGTCGAGCCACGGCTACACGCGCATCAAGAAGCTCGTCAACGTGCTCGCTAGCAAGCTGCGCGGCAAGGGCGAGATCGCGCTGCCACCCGGACTCTATGCCTCCCAGCGCAGCGACGAAGAGCGCGTGCCGCGCCAGCGCCACCGCTTGGTCCACGGTGACTACGCCGCCGAGAGCCAGGCCTTCCTGACCCGCTTCGTCGAGGCCATGGACGACGACCTCAACACGCCCAACGCGGTGGCCGCGCTGTTCGACTACGTGAGCGCGCTCTACGCCAAGGGCATCGAACAGAACGAGAACCTGTCCGCGCTGCTGGCGGTGTACCGCACACTGGTGCTGCACTTGAGCGTGTTCGGCGTGGAGATCGCAGAGCCCGAGCTGTTCCCCGAACTCATCCCGGACTACGCCGTGGCGCCCGAGCCCGGCGCCCAGGCGGGTCGCGGCGGCGATGGCGCCATCGATCGCTTGCTCGCCATGCGCACCGAGGCTCGCAAGGCCAAGGACTTCGCCAAGTCCGACGCCATCCGCAACCTGCTCACCGAGGCGGGCGTGCTGCTCGAAGACACGCCGCAGGGACCGCGCTGGAGCGTTGGTTAAACGGGGAGGGCACGCGCCCTCCCCGCCCAACGCGGCAAAGCCGCGCCGGGACCCACCCCGCCGCGAGGTTCGCTGCGCTCACGGTGTGCACTCGCTATTCCTCCAAAGAGGGCACGCGCCCTCCCCGCTCTCGGGCAGCTCAGCGCCCGAGCGCAATCAGCATCACGCCGCAGGCGATCAGCGTGGCGCACGACACGCGTCGCATCAGCTGCCCTTCCGCCAACAGGCGCGCTCCGAAGAACGCGCCGAACAACATGGAAAGCTCACGCGCGGGCGCCACGTAGCTCACCGGCGCATGGCGTAGCGCCGTCAACACCAGGATGTATCCGAGCGGTCCGAGCACACCCACCACCAGCGCGTAGCGCCAGGTGCGTCGCCATTCGCGCACCAGGGCGTCGCGGCGCGAGAGCGCGGGCAAGCCTCGCACGAGGACCCGGAAGACGTGGGAGCCGTAGTCGAGCACCAGGGGGGCGATGGCAATGGTGCGCACGGCGTAAGCATCCAGCGTGGTGTAGCCCGCGATGAAGAGCCCCGTGAGAGCTCCCCACATGAGCCCGGCACGCACGCGCCCTTCCCGCGAGCGCAAGAGCGACGACCCACCTGCCAGCAAGAACACGCCCAGGATCACCACCGAGGCCCCGATCAACCCCTGCACGCTCGGGCGCTCTCCGAGCAACGATGCAGCGAGCCCCAAGCTCAAGAGCGGACCCGTACCACGCGCGACTGGATACACCAGCGACAAGTCCGCCTCACGGTAGCCGCGCTGCAGCACGTTCACGTAGAGGATGTGCAGGACGGCCGAAGCCAGCATGATGAGCCATGCCTTGCCTCCGCTCGGCAGTCCCTCTTTGGCAACTACCCACGCCACTGGCAGCGCGAAGACCACCAAGGAAACCAGCGAGCAGAGCAGGAGAAACAGTTGGCGTCCCTGCGCACGCTTGGCGGCAAAGTTCCACGTCGCGTGCATGATCGCCGCGGCGAGTACCAGACCGAGGGCCGTGAGGGACACATCGTGTTCTTACTAATCGCTCCCCGAGTCGCAAGCGCGATCGCCCCGGATGACACCTCAACGGGTGATCACGCGAGAAATCACTACGCCGCGCCGAGCAGTGTGCCCATGCGGTCGAGCAACGCCAGCGTACCTATCTCGCGCGAGCGTAAGTCCTCCGCACCGCCTTCGAGAAACGCTGCCTGTTCCGTGTATTTCATGCGCGTGCCACCCTGTGACGTCCGCGCGAACTCCACGCTCGCCAGCGACGTTGACAGATGCTTGGAACTGACGTGCATGTCGTACGCATAGACGATGAGCTGCTCGGGCTCGATCACGAAGTAGTGCGCCACGAAGAGTGAGGAGCCCGCGAGGAAACGTCCGTGCAAAATCTCCGTGCCACCCACACGAAAGTCGAGCTTGCGCTCGATCAGGGTCCAGCTCTCGGGCGGACCCGCGAACCAGTTCGCCTTGAGCTCGGGGTCCGACCAAGCCGCGAAGCTCCGATCTGGAGCCGCCCGAAAGCTGCGCTCGATGCTGAAGGTGCCGTGATGAAGGGGGGAACGGGGACTCATGGTGCTTCCTTCTCTCTCACTGGATGTCGCTAGAATCAGGCGCCCGCGCGCACGAACTTGAGGTGCACGACCTTGGGGGCGGCCACGGTGCGCACGAGCGAGAGGCCATGTAGATCGGTCCCCAGGCCATCGAACAAGCGCTCGCCTGCACCGAGCAGCACCGGCGACAAGTTGAGCTCCATCTCGTCCACCAACCCGGCGCGGAGATACTGCTGTGCCGCATGGGCTCCACCGGCCAGCGTCACGTCCTTGCCCTGGGCCGCCCGGCGCGCCTGCGCGAGCGCGGACTCGATACCGTCGGTCACGAACGTAAACGTGGTGCCGCCCTCCATCACCAGCGGCTCGCGCGCGTGCTGGGTCAGCACGAAGACCGGATGATGATAGGGCGGGTTCGCTCCCCACCAGCCGTTCCAGGGGTTTTCCGCGGGCCAGGGCCCCTTGCCGCCACCGAACATGTTGCGCCCCATGATCGTGGCGCCGATGTTGGCGTTGGCCTCTTGCACGACCTGCGTGCTCTCGTTCACCTCGCCCCCCTCCATGCCGAGCATGGAGCGGAACTCGCGGAGGGCGAAGGCCCACTCGTGCAGGCGGCGACCTCCCAGCCCGAGGGGATTCTCGAGGCTCTGCTGAACGCCGGCCACGTAGCCGTCGAGTGAAATGGAAATCTTGAAGCGCAGCTTGGACATGGTTTGACTCCGGTGTGTCGATTGCTTTGCCGATGGCGTCAGGTCTTGTCGTTCTTCTTCTTGCGCGGCGTTGTCGGGGGTTCGTCGCCGTCGAGCAGCGCTGCGAGCCGATCGAAGCGGCGTTCCCAGGTGGAACGACGCTGCGAGATCCAGCTCTCGGCCGCCGACAGCGCGCGCGGCTCGAGCCGACAGGTGCGCACGCGGCCGACCTTCTCCGTCTTGATCACGCCACTCTGCTCGAGCACCTGGACGTGCTGCACCACGGCCGCCAGCGTCATCTCGAGGGGCTCGGCCAGCTCGCTCACGGAGAGTGGCCCGCGGCTGAGTCGCTCCAGCATGGCGCGACGCGCGGGGTCGCCGAGCGCGTGGAAGACACGGTCCAGGGCCGCCTGATGCTCAAGCATATGCTTTAGTATATGCTTAGCCTCAAGACAGTCAAGCGCTTGCTTTAGTATTTCTACGGCGGCGTTTTGGCAGTGCGTTGCGACGAGGTGACGTTTTCGTGCCTGCTATGGCGTAGTCCCCATTTCGGGGTTAGCGTCGTTTCGCCGTCGTTTTCGGCACGGCCGGGGGATGTTCGTCTGGAGCTGAAGCGAATTCTGCGCGCGTCGATGGGGCGCGCGTTCCTGGTTCTCTGCGTCCTGGGCGCGGCTTGTCGCGGCAAGATGGGCCCCGAGGGCCAAGCTGGTCAGCCCGGCCTGCCAGGCGACGACGGCGCACCGGGGGACTCGGGCGACGCAGGTCCCGCGGGCCCACCCGGCCACAACGGAGCAGACGCCGGCGCCGGTCCCAACGGCAACCTCAACGTCACGTGGGAGTGCGAGTGGTGCGTGGCGAGTGACAAGCCCTCCTGCACGCTCGATGGCAGCGCGCTCCAGGTCTGCGTGGACGATGGTGGCGGCTGCGGCCACTGGGAGAGGGTCGAGGACTGCGAGTTCGGCTGCGGCTACAACCCCGGCGATCAGTTCGACGACCTCGGCAATCCCCAGGCCGACCGCAACGAGTGTCGCAGCGAGGCCTCCACGGCTTCGTGCTGGAACGACGTGGTGTGCCCTCCTGGCACGGAGTGTCGCGACGACCTCGGCACCTGCGACGAGGCGCTCACGTGGGTGGCGGCCAGCGCCACGCTGACGACGGCGTTCGACGGCAAGGTCCACCACTTCGACTCGCTGTTCGAGCTCGCGAACGTGGACTGCAGCGGCAGCACGGCCAGCTACTGGGATCAGAGCAGCACGCGCAACTGCAGCCTGAGCCTGGAATTCGTGCGCTGGAGCGCGAGCGATCAGGGCGAAGCCTACGAGGGACATCCGGTAAGCGCAGGCGGCTTCGAGGTGGATGAACTCACCGAGACGGGCTCCCAGGAAGTCCGCTGTAGCGGAGACGCCTTGAGCGCAAACAAATTTAGCTCACGTCTGAGCACCTGCTTCCTGACCGTGGCCGCGATGGACCTGACCCCGGGTGGCTTCGTCGTGGGGAACTTCGTGCGCACGGACGCAGTGACGGGCCCAGGCGATCAGACCGATCAGAGCTCTTTCTCGCTGGCCGGCACCTTCCGCGTCCAAGTCCCCTGAGTCTCCCGCTACCTTCCTTGCGGTCCGCGCAAGCGGCAGGGATGCTATGGCTTGCCCATGGCTGAGTATCCGTGCCCGTGGGCGCCCATCGATGACCCGCTGTATCGCGCGTACCACGACACCGAGTGGGGCGTGCCCGTGCGTGATTCCCGCGCGCTCTGGGAAAAATTTCAGCTCGACGGATTTCAGGCAGGCCTCTCCTGGATCACCATCCTGCGCAAGCGCGAGGCGCTGCGGCGTGAACTGGATCAGTTCAAGCCCGAGAAGCTCGTCCGCTGGAACGAGGCCCGCATCGCCAAGGCCCTCACCAACGAGAAGATCATCCGCAGTCCCGCGAAGATCCGCGCGACCATCGGCAATGCGCGGGTCTACCTGGACATGCGCGAGGCAGGGCTCGATTTCTCCGACTATCTCTGGGGTTTCGTCGACGGCGAGCCGCTCCTGTCGCGCCTCACCAACTACCGCGAAGCGCCCACCAAGACGGAAATCTCGGAGAAGATCGCCAAAGACATGAAGCGTCGTGGCTTCAAGTTCTGCGGTCCGACCATCGTCTATGCTTGCATGCAGGCAGTGGGGATGGTGAACGACCATGAGAAGCGCTGCCCGCGCTACAAAGAGATCCAAGCCCTCTACTAACAAGCGCGCCCTGAATGCAGCCGCGAGCGGCGATCGATTAGCCCAGAGCCCTCTCGTACCTTCACGAAGGGTCCGCAGGTCACGCGGCGTGGCGTTCTTGCGCAAGCTAGTGGGCGCCTGACTCCTCGCGAAGTGCCTTGAAAATGGGCTCCGCAGCAGATCTTCCTTCGCCTGCCCCGTGTCCGCGCGATCACCGCCTGGTGAACGACTGCCGAGGTCGGTTTCGAGCGCGAGGACATCAAGAAACAAAACACTGTCACGCCATTCGCTGGTTGCTTTGGAGTGACGATGGCCCAGTTAGGGTGACATATTGGGCCCCAGCGTCGACCGGCGCTGTACTGGCTGCTAGCAAACATCACCCGTGGGTGGCTCGAGGGCTTCCCCTTCTCTTCCCCCGAGAGAGTGCATGCGACAACTCGTCAACCGCATCATCGACCGCATCATGTGCGCGATAAGGGCTGTGTGGTTCTTGCGCGCGGCAAACAAGCGCGGGCGCGGCATCCGGATGCGCGGCCGCACGTGGCTGCAAAACCGCGGGCGCATCCTGGTGGGCAATCGCGTGGGGTTCCACGCCGGTCCCATCGCGACCGAGCTCAGCGCGCTCGACGGTGGCGTCCTGGAGATCGGCGACGACTCGATGGTCAACTACGGCTGTTCTTTCACCGCCAGCCGCCACATCCGCATCGGGAACCGCTGCCGCTTCGGCATCGGCGTCATCATGACGGACTCGCATCTGCACCGCGAAGAACCCGAGCGCCGGGCCGAGCGGCCCACCCCCAAGACGATCACCGTCGAAGACGACGTGTGGCTGGCCAACCGCGTCATCGTTCTGCCTGGTGTCACACTGGGGCGCGGTTGCATCGTGGGTGCCGGCAGCGTGGTGACGCGTTCCATCGCCCCTTACATGCTGGCAGCGGGCAATCCTGCGCGGGTCATCCGTCCTATCGCGCTCGACGGCCGTGAGAGCCTGACCACCACCTTCGCGCAGATCGAGGAGCGGATCGAGCCCGGCATCATCGCCATGCAACCCGTGCAGGAAGAGCGCCCGGACCCGCGGATGCCGGCTTCCTCGGGCTTGCACGCCAAGGTCGGCGATGGGCCCGAGGCCACCAGCGTGCCCGTGGTCGAAGAGCGGCCGAACAACGTCACGTCCATCAGCAGCGGACGCGGACGCTCGGCGGGCTAGCGCGTCAGCGGGACCGGCGCCGCGAAGTACTTCGCCACGGCGTTCTTGAACTGGCCGCCATCGGTCTTCGGGTCGGTTTGATTGCCGGCCCCGGTGCCGAACACGGCGCCCACACCGCCTGCGGCGATGAACTCGTCGATGTGCTCGAAGATGTACTTTACACGGTTGTCTCGGTACTGACCGGGCTTGCCGCCGGGCGTGTCGCTCGGAACGCCGAAAGGCGTTTGCCACCAGAGCATGGGCTTGCCCACGCCCGTGGTCAGCGTCTTCACCCAGTCGAGGTGTTCGTGGAAGTTGGGGCTCGTCTGGTTGGTGGCGTCCCAGTAGAACGCGCCACCGCGCTGGCAGTTGGGATCCACGTGGGCCTCGAAGCAGCCCGCATCGCGGTCGAGGGTGTCGGTGGTGAGGAAGTCGGCCTTGCCCGCGCCGATGTCCGTCAGGAAGCGCGCGATCTTGGCCACGTCGGGATCGGCCCAGCTCGACGCGTGAAAGCCAACCAGGGCCTTGGGCGCGTACTTGCGTGCGAGCTGCACCAAGCACTCGCCCATGCCCACGAGATTTTCGGGGAGGCCGTTGCAGTCGGGCGCGAGCGAGCCCACGTGCACGGGTAACTTGGAGGGATCTCCGCCGGGGGACTTTTGCTGTACGTAGCCCCAGAAATCAGGCTCGAACTGCACCAACGCCGCATCACCGAACATCGCCAGGCGCTGGTAGAGCAACTTCGCGCTGTCCCAGTAGGCCTTCATGTACGCGTCGTCGGTCAGCACCGAAACGTTGTTCTCGCCCGACGCTGCCATGGCGTAGAGCGTGAACATCGGCGTGGCGTGATGCTTCTTGGCGGAGTCCGCGATGATGTTGACGAAGCTGCCGTCGGTGTTCCAGTCGGGCCAACCGTTGCGTCCCTTGAGCCCCACGAGATAGACGTAGTGGACGTCGAGCGTGCTGCCGAGCGTGAAGGCACCGTCGAGATCGTGGTTGCCGCTCTGGTCGAAGTCGTTGCCCATGCCGATCAAGAAGTTCGACTTGCCGAGCTTGCTGGCGAGCTCGCTCGCACTCGTGGGTGAGCCGCCGCCGCCACCGGCGGTCGCATCGGAGCCGCCGCCGTCGAGGTCGCCCAGCGGCGGGCCGCGCATGGGCTCGGGTTCGGGATCGGCGTCAGAACAGCCTACGAGCGCGGTCAGCAACCAGGGTAAGGCTGCGCGAAGTCCGATCTGAGGGTGGCGAGAGAGACGAGGAGCCTGTGGCGACATGGCGCGATTATGCCAAAAAGCCCCGTCTGGGCGCCTATACTTGTGTACGGTGCCGCTCCGGAACCTCGCACGCCCCCTGGCCCTCCTGTTCGGAGTCGGAACACTGGCCTCTCTTTGGAACTGGGCGTCGCAGGCTTGGCAGGGCACCACGGTGCGCTCCGCCTTCAAGGAACCCACCACGTCGCGACCTTACTGGTTGATGGTGCGCAGCGATCACGACCCGAGCCGGCCGACCCCGGTGCTGTTCGCCCTCCACGCCTACGCCACGGCGCCCGACGTGCTGGTGCGCGGGTATTCGTTGGAATCCCTGGCGGTGCGCGACCGCGGCTTCGTGGTGGTCGTCCCCGAAGGCATGCGGGACCAGGACGGCCAGTACTCCTGGAATGCCAGCAGCGCTTGTTGCGGGACGGGGCCGGCGCGCCCCGACGACCTCGCCTACCTCGACGCAGTCCTCACCGACGTGGCGCGCCACTACGCCATCGACGATGGACACATCATGGCGCTAGGGGTCTCCAACGGCGGCTTCATGGCCCATCGCTGGGCTTGCCAGGCGGGCTCGAAGCTGAGCGCCATCGCGAGTATCTCCGGCATGGGGCCGGGACCTCAGGACCCACCCTGCGCCGCGGGAAGTCATGTGGCCGTGCTGCAGGTCCACGGGGATGCCGACGAGGTGATCCACTATCGAGGAGGCCACATGCGGGACGCGAGCTATCCGTCCGCGCAAGACTCCCTGGCGCCGTTCCTGCGCGTCAGCGGTGCCGAGGCCAAGCCCCAGGTCCGCACCTCACGCACGCTGCTCTACGGACGCATACGCAAGCAGGAGTGGAAGGCAGGCCAAGCCCCCATCGCGCTCTGGACGGTGGAGGGCGGCCCCCATCACCTGCGCGCAGCGCAGGCGAGCGTGCCCGAGATCCTGGATTTCCTCGAGCGACTCTGAGCGCACCCGTGAGCGAAGCGAACCTCGCGGTGGGGTGGGCCCCGGCGCGGCTTTGCCGCGACGGGCGGGGAGGTCGCGTGACCTCGTAGGTGAAGATGCGAGCGCACCCGTGAGCGAAGCGAACCTCGCGGTGGGGTGGGCCCCGGCGCGGCTTTGCCGCGACGGGCGGGGAGGTCGCGTGACCTCCCCGATAATTAAGCCTCGACGGCCTCGCGGCGCTTGCCGTTGGTCGCGGTGGCGGAGGGCCGGCGCTCTCGGACGCCCGACTCCATGGGCTCGCGCGTAACTGCCGACTCGGTGTCTGCCGGCGCGATGCGCTGCTCGAGCGCGGCCACCGTGGTGTCATGCACCGCCGCAGCCAGCTCGAGCGCCCAGCGCTCGAGGGTCGCGTTCTCTTCGAGCCAGCGACGCGCAGCGCGCCCGAGACGCGTGCGCAACGCCGCATCCGTACGCAGCCGCTCGATGGCGGCGCGCCAACCCTCCACGGAACCCGGGGCCACGTAGAGACCGTTTTGACCGTCCTCGATGGCGTCGGTCTGACCGATGGTCCCCGTGACCAGCACCGCCTTGCCCATGGCCATGGCCTCGAGGATGGTGGTGATGCCGGCCTGGAAGTCGTTCTCGTAGAGCGGCACTACCACGAACGAAGACTCGGCGTACAGGTCGCGCAGCTCGCCGTACTCATAGCGACGCGCATCGACGTGCGCAGGCAAGGTGCGGTTCTGGACCTCGCTCGTGTGCTTGGACCAGGGCGACGCGGCGGCGAGCTTGACCTTGAGGTCCGTCTTCTCCGCCACGGCATCGACCAGCGTGGGGTAGTCGCGCCACTCGAGGCCGGCGGCGCAGATTCTGATTCTCGTCGACCGCCGCCTTGGGCAGCGGGCGATAGAAGCGGTGGTCCGCGTGGAAGGAGATGAGCCGAACGATCTCGGAGGGAATGCCGATGACCGAGCGCGCGAAGTCACGCTGGGTGGACGCGTACACGAAGATCGCGTCCATCTGCCGGTGCAGCTTGAACCAGCGGAACAGCACTTCTTTCTTCCGCGGCGACAGGCGATGCCCGATGGTCACGTGGCGGGGCCGACGGGCGACCGTCTTGAGCAGCATCGCGAGCGGCATGGCCACGTTCTCGGCGTTCGTGAAGAGCGTGTCGTGCTCCTTGCGACGCAAGAAACCCATCACTGCCAGGGCCACGTCGCGACCCGCGAGCTTGCGCACCGCCTGCACCAGCGGATTCGCGTCGCGATCGACAGCCGCGTAGTCCAGCAGGTCGACCTGATCGCCCGGCACGGCGCGCAGCGTCTTGGCCAGCGCGTCGTAGTCCATGGTGGGATGGCGATCCGCCGCGATGTCCGACTCGAGGCCGGACTTGGCGTAGCTGGGAATCAGGAGGAGAGTCTTCATCTCTGTCTTACCCCGCAAGGAAAACTGTCGCGCCCAACATGCTACCGGGATAGCAGGTTTTGGGACACCGATCATAGTGGCCGCCCGGTTGAGGTAGGCCTGTCAGCGAAGGAAGCGCCGCGCTCTGTTCCGGCCGATTGCGCAGTCACCTTTGCGTGCTGCGCTCCCCACACCGGACCGAGGAGCTGTGAGGGTGTGGCCTCGTGTGTGTATGATTTCCAGTAGCCCAGGCGACGCGACGCGTCAACGGCTGTTCTCCAAGTGCGCGTGACCTTTTCAGGTCCATCGTGAGTCAGCGCTCAAGTTCTTACGTTCGCAACCTGCGAAACCTTGCTTTCTTTCGGCAAAATGTCCGTTTCCTTACGGCATCCGGGGGTGCGGTAGAAGCGGACTGAGGGGGCGCGCGAGGGCTTGCGCTCAGTCGAAGCGACCCCACAAAAAGCGCAGCATGAGGAAGTACACCACGTAGAAGATGAGCAGGTCCTTGGTCATCTTGCGCAAGCCCTTGCGGGTGTCGGACTCGCGCGAAGCCCGCACCGGAATCACCAGCAGCGCGAACACCACGGACATCAAAATGGCTTTCGACATGCTGACTCCCTAGGCTCGCGCCGACGCCGTGGCCGCCTGGGCCTGGGCCTTACTGCCGACCACCGCGGTCTGCGGAACCGAGGCAGCCGCCTTGCCCGCAACGGCGATCGAACACGCCGCCGTGAACACGCCGGTCCAGGTGCCGAGCCCCAGGTCGCCCCAGCAGTGCATGATGTAAATCAGGATGCAGGCGATGCTCGCCAGCGCGCCTGCCCGCAGCGACTGGTCGCGGCTGCGGCGATAGGCGTACATCGCGTAGTACATGCCGGCCGCCCACAGCATGGTGGTGCCCGCAAAGCCGACGAACCCCCCGAAGGCCCACAGGCCCAGGATGCTGTTGTGCGGACAGTAGCGCTCGAGCTCGTAGGCCACCTCGGGCAGCTGAACCACCTCCTCGAAGCCATGTCCGTAGCCGGTGCCGAAGATCGGGTTGTGCTTGAAGGTGGTCACCAGGTTGAGGTTCTCCAGCTCACGCCAGAAGCTCGAGCCTGACCTATCGGACTTGGTGTCGACCACCGAACGCAGCATGCGTACGGGCTTGAAGACTGTGCCGAACTCCGAGTTCCAGCCGGCCGCGATGTAGCCCAGCACCACCGGGATCGACGCGTAGACCACGCGCCGGATGCGCCTCTTGACGGGGTTGTCCTCGGTGATGAAGTACAGCGTGAGCATGGCGAAGGCCACGTGCACCCAGACCAGACGACGGTTGTTGGACATCATGCCCAGCATCGCGATCGGGAGCACCAAGATGAGACGCGACCTGAAGCGCGCCAGGCGCTCGAGGAACACACACACCACGGCCGCGAAAGCGTCGGCGAACAGCATGGAGTCCGCGTGCGAGGTCGCGTAGGGAAGCTTGGTGCTGCCCGTCTCGGGGTCGGGCGCCTGTGGGAAGGCGTGAATCACGTAGGTGGCGAACAACGCGCGGTAGATCACGGCGAAACAGAGCACGCGTAGCACCGCCGGAAAATCCTGCGGACCGCGGATAGCCTCCGAGAACAACAGGAAGATCACGGGCAGATACATCACGCTGTTGACCTGCCACAGCGACATGCCGAAGTTGCCACCCGTGACGAGGCCGATGAGCCAGATGAGACCGGTGACCATGAGCGAGATGCGGGCCAGCTTGCGCATGGGCTCAGGCGTCCGCACGGCGCCGGCGTAGTCCAGCTTGGAGCGGGATTTGCGGCGCGTATAGACGATGTAGCCGCCCATCAGGAAGAACAGATCGAGGCCGGAAAAGATCGCGGGCTTGAGCCAGGCCGCGTCGCGGGCGATGGTGTTCCAGTGGGCCGTGTACAGCCAACCCACCAGCTCGAACGGCGCGCTGGCGTCCGGATCCACCTTCCAGACGAAGCCTTCGTTGGGGTTCGGCAAAGTGAGGGCGAAGAACATCAGCCCGAGCATCGAATGCCGCAGGGGAATCCGTGTCATGGCGTACATGATGATCGGCACGGCGATCGTCATGAGGCCCACGGTGGCCAACGGATCGTTGATGACCGACGACAGGATGGCCAGGACCAGCGCGCCCACCAGGGCGCCCTTGGCATCACCAGGGATCCGATACACAGCGGACATGTACGGGGTACTCTAGCCGACCGCCACCGCCGCTGCCGAGACAGCGGTAGGCCGGCGATCTTTGGTGGTTGGGCGGCGTAACGTAACCGCGCTACTGTTGCGCCCGGCGCGCCTTAGGAAATCGTCAGAAAGCTTGATTGGGATGTACGGCCAGACATCGAATCCGGCGAGCTCCGAGGTTGAGCTCCCCGCCGACAGCCAAGGAACCGACTCCCACCTGCGCATGCCGAGCTCCGGCGCCAGGGGCACCCCGCGCGCGAAGACCGCTACACCCGGCCACAAGCACGTGCCGGCTCTCGACGGCATCCGCGGGCTAGCCATCGGCCTGGTGCTCCTGCTGCATTTCGTGGGAAATACCCAGGCCTATACGAGCTTCGAGCGCGTCCTCGTCAAGGGTGCCAACTACGGCACCTACGGCGTCGCGCTGTTCTTCGTGCTGTCGGGCTACTTGATCACCGGCATCTTGATCGACGCCAAGGGGCAGCCGGGATACTTCCGGAACTTCTACGCGCGCCGCTCGCTGCGCATCTTTCCGCTCTACTACGGCGTGCTCGTGGTGGGGCTATGGCTGTGGCCCGCCGCGTGGGCGCCCCCCGAGCTGGCCGTGAGCCGCGAACGCCAGGCCTGGCTCTGGGGCTATGTGGCGAATTTCCTGGTCGCCAAGGAGCAGCGCTGGGATGCCCTGCCCTACTTCAACCATTTCTGGTCGCTGGCGGTCGAAGAGCACTTCTACTTCCTGTGGCCCTTGCTGGTGGCACGCTCGAGCGCCCGCGGACTCCTGTGGTGGGCAGGCGGCCTCAGCCTGCTGGCGCTGGTCCTGCGCGTGGTCCTGGCCGCCGATGGCGCGCACGAACTCGTGACCTACACCATCACGCCGACGCGCATGGATGGACTGTGTCTGGGTGGCTTGCTCGCGGCCTGGGCGCGACGGCCGAACGGGCTCGACCAGCTCAAGCGCTGGGCGCCCTGGGTGTTCGCTGGGTCGATTCTGTACTCGGTGCTGGGCTACGTGTTGGTGCACCGCTTCGCCCCCGATCTCCATCGCGTGTACTTCGAGGTCCGTGAGACCTTCGTGCTCCTGCTGTTCGCCTGCTTGTTGGTGTGGGTGGTGACATCGCCCACCGAGAGCCCGCTGGCGCGCTTCTTCACGAGCAGCCCCATGATCACGCTGGGCAAGTACAGCTACGGCCTGTACGTCTTCCACGCCATGATCAGCTGGTACTTTGCGCGTCAGCGCACCGAGGACTGGGTGGCGGCGCAGGTCGGCTCGCACACGCTGGCAGTGTTCATTCAGGCCACAGTGGGTGTGGCAGCTTCGTTCGCCATCGCCCTGCTGAGCTTCCACTTCATCGAGAAGCGCTTCCTGTCATTGAAGAGCCGCTTCGAGGCGAAGCCTCACTCCGCCCGAGCCTAGAAGCCCCGCGCGGCCCCGTACGTGCCCGTGCCCGCTCTTCCCTCTGGCGAGTCGTTCCGCGCGCCAGCCCGGCCTCCAAATCGCCCTCAGGCCTCGGTCTGCTGGCGGCGGTCCTTCAGGAGCTTGATGGCCTTCACTACTTCGGCAGGCTGAATCACGCGCAGCGCCCAGGCCAGAACCAGGTAGGCGATCATCACGATCACCAAGCGCACCGGGCCCATGTCGTGGATGAAGTGGTTCAGCACCAGCACCATGGCAGAGATCAGCACGCTCTTGGTGAGCACCGCGATGTTGCGGCCATCCAAGGGAGAGTCCTTGAAGCGGGTGAGCATGACCGCCACCACGGCCGACTCGCTCACGATCACCGCCAGCGCCGCGCCAGCGCACTCGCCGCCGATCCCGAACCAGTGGCGCCCCAGCGGCACACATACCAGCATCAGCGCGGCGAGGCCGCACACGGAGAAGATGGACGTGAGCGTCACCGTCCAGCCGCGATCCATCAGGATCAGCGCGCAAGCCAGCATGAAGTTCATGTACATCATCAGGAAGACGAGCGAGAGGATGGAGAGGCCGAGCGCGGCCGGCGCGTACTCCGCCCCGAACGCGAGGTCGACCAACACGTCTGCGCCCGCAGAGATGAACACGGTGCCCGGCGCTGTGACGATCAAGAGCCCCTCGATGCAGCGGCGGAGCAGCTTGATCATCTCATCGCTGGAGCGAGCCTGGGCCCGCGACAGCATCGGCATGACCACGGAGGTCAAGAGCGGCGTCAGCAGGGTGGCCAAGCCGGCGATGTTCTGGCTCGCGGCGAACCAGCCGACCTCACGCTCCTCGCGCCGGATGAACTCCAGCGCGCTGAGGGCCAGGTAGTTGCCGAAGATGATGGCCACCGTGTTGACGAAGAAGGGAACGCTCGAGGTCAGCGCGTCGCGCGCCGCCTTCATGTTGATGCGGTAGCGCAGGGAGGCAGCGGAACGCGCCGCGGGCACCAACACCACCGTCTTGAGCAGCTCCGAAGCCGCCATCGGCGCAGCCAGCACCCACATGGGCGCGTTGGTCAGCAAGCCCGCCAACAGACCCGCTCCCCAGATGACCTTGCAAAACACGCTCACCACGGCGAGCCGGCCCACCTGCGACACAGCCTGCAGCACCGCCGCCAAGGTGCCGTTCACGCTGGCCAGGAACTGCGCGGCGCCGAACACCATGGCCGTGGCCAAGATCTCGTCCGAGCGGCCGGTCCAGATGAGCGTCACCGCCATGGCGCCGAGCAGGGCGACCCAGAGCACCACGCGCAGCGCGAACACACCGCCGATGAACTCGGAGGCATAGGCCGGTCGCGCTGGCACCTCCTTGGTCACGTAAGTGTCGACGCCCAAGGTGATGAGCGAGAAGAACATGGTGGCGAAGCTCTCCGCGAAAGCGAAGTGCCCCTGCCGAATGGGTCCGAGGTAGGCCGGGATCTGCAGCTTGACGATCAGCGCCACTGCCCAGGTCAGGATCAGGGAACTGCCGAGCCGCAAGCCATTGCGGATGGCGACGGCGACCTCGTTGGAGCGCTGAACACCGGGCGGCGCGTCGGGAGCGGCTGCTGGACTTGAGGGCGGCCGTGACTCCTCTACTTCGCCTCCGGATTCCAACATTCCGTTCTTTCCCTAAAAGCCCGAGACCGTAGACGTATCGACTACGGAGGCTGGTCATCTACTTAGCCGCCTGCCCGGTGCCATGCAAAGCCAGGATCGGCGCGTGCGCCCGCCAGCGGCGCCGACCATGCTCGCATGTTGTGCCCCATCCACAAAGTCGCCTCAGGCCTGCCAAGTGACACGGTTCTGTTTGCTTGCGCCGACGTCGTTTGCGCTGAAAAGCAGAGGTACGCTTCCACCACCCCTTCCGGCAGGTCTGGCGAGATGTGAGGAGCGCAGTTAAATGACAATAAATACGAGATGTTGTCAGCTCGGATGCCGGCTATGACGAAGGTGCTCGATGCGTCGCCTTGATGGCAAGTTCTTCGTCCGACTCTTCCTATCGCTGGCGGTGAGCGCCATCTTTGCGGCGTTTTCCCTGCGCCACACGGATCTTTCCGACGTGGCCGCCGCCATCGCAGCTGCCAAGCCGGGTCCGATCTTCGGCTATTTGGGCATCCTGCTGGTCGTACACGTCGTGAAGACGGTGCGCTGGGGGGTGCTGCTCAAGCCGCTGGGCGAGATCTCGTTTCGGCGCCTCAACTCGGCGTCGGCCGTCGGCTTCATGTTGATGGTGCTGCTGCCGCTGCGACTGGGGGAGCTGGCGCGGCCTCTCTTGGTAGCGCGCCCCCAGGCGGGCGAAGGCCACCCGCTGCCGCGCGCCGCGACCTTGGCCACTTGCCTCGTGGAGCGCAGCGTCGACATCCTGGCGGTGGGCGTACTGGGCATCATCTCACTGCAATACCTGGCGCCCTCGGGCGAGGCCGCCGAGTTGGTGAGGCACGGCGCGACCTTGGTCACAGCAGGCTTCGCCGCCCTGTGCGTGGGCCTGGTGGTCGCGTTCTTCATGCGCGAGCAAACCGTAGCGCTCCTGCGACGGGTGCTACGCCCCATCTCGCCTAACTTGGCCGAGCGTGTGGCCCTGCTGACCGATCGCTTCATCGGAGGCATGCACCTGGGCTCCGCCGCGTCGGTGCTGTGGTTTCTGGCCCTCACGGCTGGTTACTGGAGCCTGCACGTGTGGGGCTTCTGGCTGGTCGCCACGGCCTTCGCTCTGCCCATCACGCCGCTGATGGCTTGCACCGTGCTCACTTGCCAGGTGGTCGGCATCATGATTCCGGCCGGACCGGGTCAAGTAGGCACCAGCCAGTTCTTCACGCAGCTCGGGTTGTCCATCTTCGTGCCGGCGTCACTAACTGTGGCCGAAGTTGCAGCCCGGGCGGCCGGCTACGCAAATACCATCTGGCTGCTGCAGTTCGGACAACAAGTTGTCACAGGAATCGTGTTCCTCGCGCTCGGCCAGGTCTCGCTGCGGGGAATCTTCGACCGCTGGGAAGGCGACCCGTTGGCGGCGGAGAAGGCTGTCGGTGAATAGCGACTCGATAATCGAGCGCCCAAGAGTATGAAATGGAAAGCTTTCGCAACGATTCGGTCGCTGGACAGAGCTGGTTTCGCCCCGGACACTATAGGCGAAGCATGAAAGATGTAGTGCGTCCCCCGGTCGTCGATTCCGCCAGCGATCCCGCGGAAGACAACGCGAGCGAGCAGCCGCAGCAACCGTCGCAGCAGAGTCGTCTCGCTCGGCTTGCACTCGAGGAAATCGGGCAGTTTCGGCCGCGTGTTCGGCTCGCTCAGACCGTCGGTCGGTTCCTTCCGCAGTTCTGCTTCAACCGCCTGCGCACCACCATTTGGCGCGCGGCCAAGGTGAAGATCGGCGAAGGCTCGCTGATCATGGGCGACATCGTCCTGACCGGTATGAGCGAAGACTGGTCGTCGCTGCTCTCGGTCGGTCGGCACACCTATATTACGGGCCCGTTGCGTATCGATCTGGGAGGCGAGGTCCGGATCGGCGATCGCGTGAACATCGGACACGACTGCCTGTTCGTCACGGTCGACCACGAGATCGACTCCGAGTGGCGTCGCGCTGGCTCGCCGACCCAAAAAGCAGTGGTCATCGAAGATGGAGCGTGGATCGCGTCACGGGTGACACTCCTGCCTGGTGTCACGATCGGGCGTGGTGCGGTCGTCGCCGCTGGCGCCATCGTGGCCTCCGATGTGGCTGCCAATACGCTGGTCGGCGGCGTGCCGGCGCGCTTGATTCGTGAACTTCCGCGGACCTCGCGCGTGCCGACGCGCACATGAAGTTTCGCACCACACGAGGGGCGGCCGTTCACCCCATGTGGCGAGTTCATCAACAGGAAACCTTTGTTCGCGAGTCCGCAGACTTGCGATTGCACGGCTGAACATCGCCGTTCGTCTGCAGAAGCCCGGGACGTTTTTGCGGGGGGCCTGCTCGCAATCACTTGGATGCTGAAGTAAGAACCGGGCGATGACCTCGTACCGTCCGGCTCAAGGCACGGCCGTCTGCATCGTCGTTCCCTGCTACAACGAAGAGGCGCGTTTCAACTCCGCAGCATTCGACGAGCATTTGAGGTCAACCTCTTTCACCCGCTTCGTGCTCGTCAACGACGGTAGCTCGGACGGCACACTGGCGCGGCTAAACGAGGTCTCTGCGCGTTACCCTGAACGCGTCCGCGTCCTCGATCTCGAGATCAACGGCGGTAAGGCCGAGGCCGTTCGGCAGGGCATGCTGCTCGCCTTCCAGGAACCCGGAGTGAAGTACGCGGGGTTCTGGGACGCTGACCTGGCCACGCCGCTCGACGCCATCGAGGTGTTCGCGGACGTCCTGACCCGTCGGGCGGACCTGGATATCGTCCTCGGGGCTCGGACCAAGCTGCTCGGGCGTCGCATCGAGCGCAAAGCGAGCCGTCACTACCTGGGTCGCGTTTTCGCCACCGGCGCCAGTATCACGCTGAACCTACCGGTCTACGACACGCAGTGCGGCGCGAAGCTGTTTCGCAATGCACCGAGCTGTGTCCGCCTCTTCGAGAAACGCTTCGGATCCCGCTGGATCTTCGACGTAGAAATCCTCGCCCGCTACTTGAAGAATGGCAGTCCCGAGACTGGGCTGTACGAATTGCCGGTCGACCAATGGGAGGACGTCGGCGGCTCCCGCGTGAAGCCGGTTGACTTCATTCGCGCCATCGCTGAGATGGCCGAGATCTATCGGACCTATCGCCTGCCAGGGAAAGGTCGCGACATCTTGTCGACGCTGACCGCTCCCTTCGCGCGCTACGCGGGGGCAGGCGCCATCGGTACCGTCGTACACTATGCCGTGCTCACGTTGGCTGTCGAAACCGGAGGCCTGTCTCCCGGGGCGGGAGCCGCGCTCGGCGCGACCTTCGGGGCCGCAGCCAACTATCTGCTGAACTACCACCTCACGTTTGCAGCCAGCCAGTCGCACCGCACCACGCTGCCCCGCTTCGCGCTGGTGGCAGCACTCGGCATTGTGGTGAATGGATTGGTGGTGAAGGCTGCCACGGCAAACCTGGGACTGCACTATCTCGTGGGTCAGCTGCTGGCTACAGGTGTCGTGCTGTGCCTGGGATTCGTGCTCAACAAGCATTGGACCTTCGCGAAGAAGGACTTGCCCGGGCAGCAGCGCGCTAACGCTCAGGCGGCTGATGGAAGAGCCCTTGCGGCTCAGCAGTCTCCCGAGCCCGATTCTGACGCCGAAGCGAAGCCAAACGAGTTCACAGTGTGAGGGTTCGGACTAGCTCGACGGTGGACCTCTCCAGGAGGGAGCAGGATGGATAAGGCGTGGCGGCTGCTGCAAGGAAACAAGGGGCGAGTGCTGGCCGCCGTCGTCTTCGTCCTGGCCATCGCGATGAACTTCTGGGCATCGAAGCGCCAGGGTTCGGACTTTGCGCCGCTCCACCTGGCTGCTCGAGGCCTGGCAGAACGTGCACCGATCTACGAGCCCGCATGGCTCAAGACCGTGTTCTTCGACCGCTACGGCATGCTGGCGCCGAGTGGCGTTTTCTACCCGCCCTCCACCAGCGTGCTGATGCTTCCCTTCGGGCTCTCGCCCTACGGGCTCGCCGAGTTTGCCTGGTTCGTCACGCTCGTAGGTGCGGTGATCCTGGGCGTACGGGCGATGCTTCAACTGGCGCTTCCAACCGCCGGTCGTGGAGCCTGGGTGGCCGCCGCCGCGGTGATCTTGCTAAGCGCTTGCATCCGCTGGGGCATTACACCACTCCAGGGCGCACCCCTGGTCTTGGGCTTGCTGTGCCTCTTCCTGCAGGCAGTCGAGCGTCAGCGCTGGCTGCTCGCCTGGTCCATCGCAACGGCGGTGCTGGCCTTCAAGTTCACGCTCGCCTTGCCGTTCCTGGGCGTACTCGCGTTGCACCGGCGCTTCGCGTCCGTAGCGCTCGCGGTCGGTGTTTGGGTAACGCTCAACGTACTCGGATTCGCCTGGCTGGGTGGCACCACGGCATTCGATCTCTACCGATACAACATCGGCGTCGTCGAAGCTCTTCGCGATATCAACACGCCCGATCCCTGGGAACCAGTTTCTGTTCCGCGCCTGGATTGGGTCTATCTCTTGTACGGCGTGGGCCGCAATCTGGCGCTCGCAAAGGTCCTCACCGCGCTCCTGTCGCTCATGGCACTGATCTGGGTAGGGGTGGAGCGCCTTCGGCTGCGACGGGCGCCCAATCTGCACGAGACGGTCGCCTTCCTCGTCCCGCTCGTCTGCCTGTCACTGCTAAGCGTCTATCATCACCACTACGACGCCGCCCTGTTCGTGGCGCCCTTGGCCATGCTGGTGCTGCTGTGGCGCGCGGACGCTGAAGATCGCGGGTCCTCCGTGTTGACCCGCAATGGCGCGGCGCTGTGGATGCTCGCCCCGCTGGCCGTCATGATGGCACTCCTCCCCATCGGCAAGTCGCAGTCGATCCTTGCGTCTCTGCTCGGACGCTACGGTCTCCCCGCGCTGAATTTCTCTTTCCCCATCGCGACGACGCTCGCGTTCATCGCGGGGCTGATCATCCTTCGTGAAACGGTTCGCGCAGGTCAGACTGCCATGCCGGCCGACCCAGCCGAGTGACACGTCCTGGTCGACGAGCGCGCACTGGCGAGCTCCGCGTGGCCGCGAACACTAGGGTGCACTGGCCGACGCTTCGAAGGCGGCTGGATTCCTGTTTTCGACAGCTGGCGTATCCCGCGCCGGAAACCAACGGTTCCTGAGGTTCATGATCGGCTGCTCCAGCAGACGATCGAACACGATCCCCGTCACCGCGCCCGCGACCATGTACAACACCGTGTGAAGAAACCAGGTGAGCTCGCGTGGAAGGTGAAGCCGCTGCCCCAGGGCGAGCGTGTTCAAGTACACCTCCCAGGTCCAGAACTCACGATGCCAGAGATAGATTGAGTAGGAGCTCGTCCCGAAGGCCGCAAGCCAGCCCGCCGCGCGCGCTTCCGCGACGCGATCGACGAGCGTTCCTTGACGCGGGCGATAGATCAACTTGAGCAAGATCAAGCCGTAGCCCAGATACAAGCCCGTAAAGCCCACCGTCTCCCGCACGAACCCGGGGAACAGCGCGGCCGGAACCATCGACAACAAGGCCACTGGCAGGCTCCACCCCGCGTTCGCAATGCTCTGCAGCACACTGGACCGGTAGGCCTTGAAATAGGCCAGCACCACGCCGAAGAAGAGCGCATCCAGGCAGAGATACGTCGGATAGCGCAGCCGCGTTGGCTCGATGACGTAGGTATAGACCCGCAGTCCGAGGCACACGACGCCCAAGACGAGGCCTGTAAGCGGAACCAGCCTCGAGGTCCCGAGGCGATCGGCCTTGCGAGCCAACAACCCGAGGTAGAGTGGAAGCGCGAGGTAGAAGTGCTCCTCCACACCAAGGCTCCACAGCTGATCGCGGCCTCGTGGCCCACCGCCGAAGAAGTTCTGGATGTTCAGGAGGCTCGGCCAGAGCTGCTCCCAGGCCGCACTGGGCGTGAAGCCCTCGCGCACGATGAAGATGAAGAACGCAAACGCTAGGCACAGGTAGTACGCAGGCCAGATGCGCAGCATTCTCCGCAGGACGAAGCGTCGGACATCGAGTGAACCGAACTTGCGGATCTCGGAGAACAGCAGCCCGCCGATGAGGTAGCCGCTGAGGACGAAGAAGAGGTCCACCCCCGTCCAACCGAACTGATGGATGAACGCATCGAGGGGTCGGAGCCATCCAGACTCTCCTCGTTCGCTCGGACTGTGTGTAGCGAGAACGAGCACGATGGCGACGCCTCGCAGCAGGTCGAGTTCCGTGACGCGCTTGGCGGCGCTCGCCGGCGCGCTCTCCGCCTCGCTCAAGCGTTCGACATTCTTGACCATTGTCGCCATCGAAACCCTCTCGCCACGGTGCCGCCTCGTCCGCCGTGAAGGCCGAGACCGGTCGCGTGATGGTGGTCTACGGCAAGCCATCGACGAATTCCAATCACTCAGCCCCAAAAACCTACCGGTTCGCGCGGGCATGGCGAGCAGGTCGCCCTTGAGGAGCAGGATGGCGAGTGCCCGCGTCGCGGGAGCGAGCTGCGCGCATGGTCCATGGGGCAGGCCCTGGCATTTGCACGGCTTCGCCATTCGAGTAACGTCACCAACGTGGACAAGGCGCCTCGTGTTTCCGTCGTTATTCCGACGTTCAACTCCGCTCGATATCTGGGCCTGACGCTCGACAGCATCCTCGGCCAGACCAATGGTGACCTGGAGGTGGTGCTGTACGACGATGGTTCGTCGGACAACACGCTGGAAATCTCCGATGCCTACGCCATGCGCGACCCGCGCGTCCGGGTGGTGCGCGGAGCCCACGTCGGCATCGCACAGGCGCGCAACAACGGCTTCGCGGCCACCAACCCACGTTCCGAGTTCGTCACGTTCTTCGACCATGATGACGTCTGGGAGAAAGACGCCGTGGAGCTCCTGGTTTCCGCTCTCGAGGCGCATCCGGAGTGCCCCGCGGCCCATGGCGTGTGCCGCTGCATCGACAGCGACGGTGAGCTCATCCCGGGCGATGACCACGCGGACAACGTGCGTCATCGGTCGGCCGTCGTGGGCGAGCGGGTGGCGCCCATTCCCCAGTCCGCGCCCACGAGCTTCGGGGCGGTGTTGGTGAAGAACTACATCACGACGCCGGGCACCAGCCTCGTGCGACGCACGGCGTTTCAACGGGTCGGTGGTTTCGAAGCCTCCACGGTGCCCTGCGATGACTGGGACATGAACCTCCGGATCGCTCGGCTGGGAGACTTCGCCTTCGTCGACAAGATCTTACTGAACTGGCGTCGCCATGCGGGCGCCACCTCCAACCTGAGCAAGCGGTGGCGCACTGCCTACATGCTCACGCGTAAGCGCAGTGTACTCGCGCGCGAGAACAGTGCGGAGCAACGTCA
Source organism: Myxococcales bacterium (assembly GCA_047601445.1). Lineage (GTDB taxonomy): Bacteria > Myxococcota_A > Polyangia > Polyangiales > DASUME01 > DASUME01. The sequence continues at coordinate 5,277,439 of JASGJH010000001.1, forward strand.
GATTGCGCTGTGCGCCTTGCGCGACGAGGTCGTGGGGCTGCAGCGCGAAGCCGTCGGGCAGGTGCGCAGCGGCTCGCTGAAAACGGCTGCCAAAAAGCTTGCTCGCTCGCTCCTGCTCGGCTCCATCTACGTAAGCGGCTTGGCGCCGCAGCGCGCCTGAACACGCGACACGCGCGGTGCGCGCAGCGGACGTATGACGATCGCAGACACCCGATCTCGCGTTCAGCGCGGGCTATTTGTGGTTTGTCCCGCGTATCAGGTGTAACGTCGCGGCTTGCCTGTCCCCTGTGGCCGGCGAGCGAATACCTCGTGTTGGAGTTGAACTGCATGAACAGTATGAAGTCGATGATGTTCGCCCTCGCGTTCGCGGGGATAAGCGCAGGCGGGTGCGGAGACGATGGCGATTCGCACCATGACGTCGATGCCGGTGATGGCGACGACAACGGCGGCGCCGATGGAGGCATGCACGGCGACGGCGACATACAGGCCGGCGATGGTGACGGCAATCCTGCGAATCCAGACGGCGGCGGCGGCGGCGATGGCGATGTGGCCATCGATGGCGGCGTGTCAGGAGTCGCCACGGGGGTCTGGACCAACGTCACGAACAACCTCAAAGGCATCACGTCGTCGTGCGGCAATGTTTACTACATGGCGGCCAAGCCCACCGAAGACAAGTTGATCGTCGGGATCGCCAAGCAGGGCTACTACGCGAGCAGCAATGGCGGCATGAGCTGGCAAAAGCTCGGCACCGGCGCGGGCTCCGCTTCTCTTGGAGGTACGCCGAACCAGATCGTGTTCGATCCGGAGCATGCGGACACGTTCTGGACCGCGAACACCTGGGGAGCGCCCGCTGTGCTTGGGACAACCGACGACGGCGTCACATTCAAGAAGATCTTTGACATGTTCGCCGCTGATTCCGTCAGCGTCGATTTCACCGATCCCGCCCGCAAGACTCTCCTCGCGGGAGCACACGAGATGACGCAAACGGTCTGGCGCTCGACGGACGGCGGCGCCACCTGGAACAACGTAGGCGTCAATCTGCCCGCGGGCTCGAACCACTCGAGCTATGCCCATGTGGTCGACTCACAGATCCACCTGATGGGCGTGACCGGCTGGGCCGGCGGGCAATCGGGTATTTTCCGCACCGCCGACGGCGGAGCCCACTGGGATCACGTCAGCGATGACGGCGGCGGCAGCTTTCCTCTCAAGCACTCCGACGGCTCGATCTACTGGGCGGATCGCGACCAGGGCGGCATGATGCGAAGCACCGACAAGGGAGCCACCTGGAAGCCGAGCACGGTCAAGAACACCGTCTATCCCATTGCTCCCATCGAATTGCCGGACGGCCGCATCGCCACGCGCAGCTCCAAGGGCGTCATCGTTTCCGCAGACCACGGCACGTCATGGACCGTGGTGGCGCCCCCTGAGCCGTTCGACGATCCGCACCACATCTTCGCTTTGTCGTACTCCAAGTATCACAAGGCGTTCTATGTCGCGCAGTGGACCTGTGCCGACGGCCCCATCCCGGACAACGCAGTGGCTGCGTACGGGTGGGACTACGAAGCGAAGTGAAAGCAGCGCGATTCGTCGCGGATACCCGCGACGAATCGCTTCCTAGCCCAGCCCGCGCTCAACCTCCGAAGGGAGACGATGGAGCTGCCACGAGCTGGGCATCGGGACCCGCTCCCTGCAGGGCTCCAAGGAAGGCCGCCAGGTCTGCCTTGTCCTGATCACTGAGCCCGAGCGCATGGAGCTCATTGGTGCCCGGATAGCCAGCTTGGTCGCCACCGCGATCGAAGAACTTCACGACTTGCTCGAGGGTCGCCAGCTGCGCGGTGTGCATGTAGCTCGGCTGCTCTGCGACGCAGCGCAGGGTTGGGGTGCGGAAAGCGCCCTCCAGGTCCTGCCCCACGCTCTGCGGAAGCACACCGCGATCACCATCGCTGAAGGCCCCGCGTGTGTTGAGCGGATCGGTCAAGGCAGCTGCGATTCCCTCGCCTGCGCCCCGGTCGTCGGTGTCGGTGAAGGCGACCGCAACCGTGGCCGGACGCAGACCGACGTTGTGGAACTTGCCGTCCGTGAGATTGGGTCCTGAATGGCAGGAGACGCAGCCGCCGCTGCCTGCAAACACGGCCGCGCCGCGTTGCTCGCTGCGTGTGAGCGCGGCGGTATCGCCGTCTAGCCACATGTCGAACCGGCTGGGCCCACACCTGAGCTGCGACACGTAGGCGGCGAGCGCCTTGGCGACGTTGACGACGACGGTGGTAACCGCCTTCTGAGCGTCGCTACTCATGCCGTCGTATTCGGCCTTGTCGCCGGGCTTACCGTGACATTTGGCCGTCTCCACTGGACCCGCTTCGCAACCAGCCTGCGATGCATCGATAAGCGGGAACTTGGCCGAGTTTCCAAGCTCTGGCATCGGCCCGAACAGGGCCTCGTACTCAGCGCGATGGAGCTTGTAGATCTGTTGAGCGATGAACAAGCGCGACGAGTTGAACTCGCTCGTGCTCTCGAAGACTCCGATCGCCTGGTTCCAGATGGCGTCTCGCCGACCATCCCAGTTGTAGAGACCGGCGAAGCCAATCTCCAGGAGCGTGGGCGTGCGGCGGCGAGTCCACTGCGCCGCCAGCGAGATCGTGCGGTGTGGGCTGCGGTTGTCCACGAAGCCCGCACCTGGGACGTGGCATCCGGCGCAACTGACGCGGCCCGTCTCCCCCGCGACTCCGAGGGTCGCGGGAGTGCCATCGTTGTCGCGCTCGAGCAGTCGTCCGGATAGCGCGGCTTCGAAGAACAGGCGTTGGCCGAACAGGCGCGCACCCGACAGCGCAGCGACGCGATTGCTGGGGTCTGCGGGGGGCGGCGATGCGCTGTATCTCAGCGACTGCAGCGTGGTGCGCACTTCCGCCGAAAACACGGGATCCGGATCGCTCCCGGCATCCGACGCGACAGCCGCGTCGGATCCGCCGTCGGCGGTGCCGCTATCGAGCGAGCCCTGGTTCGCCGGCGGCAGCCCGTCACCACAGGCAACGCCCTCCAACAGCAGGCAGCCTGCGAGCAGGGTTCTACTTCGTGAGAAGGGCGCCATAATACTTACTTCCACACGGCATGATGGTCTCGTCCCAGGCGGGAAGGCTCTCGCCACTCTTGACGCCAAGGTCGTCCAGCTTGCGATCCGAGTGAGCGACGCTGTAGCGATTCCAGTAGCCCTGCCTCGGCGGCTTGCCAGTGACGAACTCGTCGATCTCGATGTGATACGCCGCGAGCGAGAAGACCACGTTCACAGCTCCCCCGGGGAAGCGCCCCGCGGGCACCACGGCGCAGCCTGCAGGCTTGTCCTCGATGAACGTGTAGACGCGATCGGTGGATGCGTACACGTCGAACTTCACCAGTCGATCCATGCCCACGTACTCACCCATCACAGGCGTCGGCAGCCACGGCGAATCCCAGCCCGTATCGCCAGTGCCGACGTGGTAGCCGTAGATGTTCGCCATCGGGCACTGTGCACTCACGCCCCAACCGCGCTGATCGCAGAACTGCACCTGCAGCTCGGGCTGCCCGAAGAAGGTCTGAACGACCAGCGTGTGGTACTTGCCGCTGTTCGTGCCATCGAGCGGCCCGAGGCGCGTCATCATGGGCACCTGATACGAGATGTCTCGCCCCGGATCACCGATCGGCGTGTCCGTGATCAGAATCTGCGGATAGCGCCGTGAGGTCGAGGGCAAGTCCACCGACATCGTCACGTGAAGATACTTGTCGCTCGCCAGTTGCGCGTTGGCCCCAAGGGCCGTCACCGAGTACGTCGACGCAGAACCCATCGCGAGCTGCCCGAGCAGCGGTCCGAAGCTGTAGTTCGCATTCGCCGCCTGGAACTCGAAGGACATCGTGTCGTTGTGATAGACGCGCGTGCCGTTTTGATCCTCGACGAGCGTCTGAACGTTACCCAAGTCGGTGCCCGGATCGAAGCTCTGGAACCAGTCCATCACCGGCTTTGGCTCGGGCTTCACGCTCACGTAGCCGCGCGCGATGGGCTTGGGACGATTGCTGGGTTCGTACTGACCATTGACGAACACTTCGCCCGAGCTCAGCCGAGCCTGGTCGAGCGTGATCGTCGGCTGGCTCATGACGCCACCGAGATCCGCCGCAGGTGCCGCCTTGGCGCCGATGTAGCCACCGGGGAAAGGACAGCCGTTATCGAGCGCTTCGATCACCAGGGTGGTCTCGCCAGTGAGGCCCGGCCACGTCAGCGACGTAACGGGCATGTTGCCCTGGTAGAGCACACGCTCGCGGTAAGCATCGCCGGGCGCGAGCACGTCGTGCTCGTTGTTGTAGCCGTAGAAGATTCGATAGAGCGGGACCGTGTCTTGGCCTGCCGCAGCGAGCACCTTGAAGCGCTCCATGCCTCCGCCCTGACCGTCGCGCGCCTGCTTCTCCGCGCCATCGGTGTACAGCACCGAGAGTCCGGACTTCGTGTCTTCGTGACGATAGACGGGCTTGGTCGCCGAAGTGGACGTGTAGAACGCGATGCCATCGTCACGCCAGCCTTGCTTGAGCAGTGCGTCACGAGCGTCGGTGGTCGTCACGTAGTCGGCGCCGTTGAACTCCTTGGCCGGAGGCGCGTTGTACTCCCATGCATAGCCGCCCACCCAGTTCGGATTGGCAACGCGATACACCGGCGTACGGCCCGCACCGGGGGTCAGGTACACGTGACCCAGGATGGAGTCCGCCTCTTGGCGGTTGAAGCCCCCGGCGCCCCCGGAGACGGAAGCAGCGAAGAAGGCCTTGAGCTGATCCATGCTGCGGTCGTCACGCGGCAGCGCGCCCGCACAGCGATAGATGGCGTTCTTGACGGCGACCTCGCCATTGTCACCCACCAACACGTCGGCATCGGCAGGCAGCGGATAGATGCGGTAGTCCTTGGCGCCCTTCACCGGCGCGAACTCGATCCTCGCCGTGTCGCCACGAACGACCGGCGTGAGGTTGTCGAACTTGGGCAGAGCAGGCAGCGCGCCCGAGCCCAAGCACGCACCCGCGAGGCACGTCTTGCTGCCATCGGCACCGCACATCTTGGTTTCGCAGTCGGGATCGAGGCAGTCCTTGAAGCCGTCGCAATCGTCGTCGACGCCATCCGAGCAGCTCGTCTCAGTCTCGCCCTTGGCGACACACGCGGGGCCCGACATGCCGCCGCCATCCGCGTTGTTGTGGTGGCCGCCGTCGATGACGTCGCCTTCCATGCCGTCGTGCTTCGGGCCGGATTCATCGGAGTCACATGCGACAGCAAAAGCGCCGAATGCGCATGCTGCGAGGAGGTATGTATTGCGCTTCACCGAGCCAGGCTACAGGGCCTTGCAGCTCGAATCAATACTTTGGGCCGCGATGCAAGCATGCGTGACTCACTGTCAATCAATCGATTTCAAGTGCTTCGCTTCGAAACAACGAAGCGCCGTTTCCTTCATGAAAATGAGGAAATTCTCCTCGAATGACGTTGAAACAATCACCCGATCTGCACCTGCAGCGCAATTGCAGTAAGAGAAGGTGCGACTCCTCATTACGCAGCGCATGCTCGCATCGCATGGTCAAAATGCAGGCGTCAGCGAAAGTCTGCGGATGTACGACGTCGCGCTGGTCGCTTTTTTTGGAGCCGTGCGGCGTGCGGCGCGCGGGAGTCGCCGCGCGCGCCCGGAGCTACGCCGCGCTGCGGGCTTCGGAGAGAAACCGCACGCCGCGACGACGCAGCAACGTGTCGATGCCAAAGGCGGCGAGCATCGTCAGGCACGGCAGGATCGGCACCGAGTAGCGTCCGAGCGGGATCAAGCAAGCCACGAACAGGTTCATCACGACGATGGGCAGCCAGATCAGCCACGCGCGGCGCTGCTCCTCACGCGCGCGCTTGAACCCCATGAACGCGAGCACCCAGCCCACGAGCGCCAGCACCGCAGGCACCAGCGAGTTGCGCAAGCTGGTCATCTCGTACCAGAAGGTGAACACACCCATGACGCACTTGCGCACCAGCTCGAGCGGCTGCTCCATGATCAAGCGCTTGGCGTAGGCCTTGTTGTTCACGTCGTCCTGGATCTCATCGAGCTCCCAGGTCGTGCCCGCTTCCTCGGCGATGCGCTTGAAGAGCGCGTTGGACTCGTTCTCGGCGTCCGTGTAGGGCGGCTTCTGCAGCGTGGCGAACTCGAGCCGCGTGAAGATGTAGCCGCGCAGGAAGGCGTCCGGACTGCCCGGCGTGAGCAGCACGAACTTGCCCTGGCTCACGACGTAGTTGCGATAGGTCCAGGGGGCCACGATGGCGATCATGGTCAGCCCGATGGCAAAGACCCCGGCCGTGGCCTGGCGCGCCAGCACTCCGCCGCGCCGCAGCCCCCGCACGAACCAGACCGCTGCATACACCACGACCACCGGCAGCATCACGCCCTTGGCGAGGCTCGCCACCATCCCGACCGCGCCGAGCATCACGCCCCGCTTGATGGAGGGCTCCTCGTCGAAGCGGATGGCGCACCAGATGGTCAGCAGACACAGGAAGATCAGCAACGTCTCCGTGTGCAGCTCGCCGATGTAGCGGAGAAGCATCGGGTGCAGCGCGACGCCTACGCCGGCGATCAAGGCCGTGCGAGTGTTGTAGATGCGTTCGGCGATGCGGAAGGTGAGCACACAAGAGCCGACGTGCATGACCACGTGCAGCAACAGCATGGTGGCGTCGCCCAGACCGATCTCGTAGAGCCCCCACAGCATGTGCGGGTAGAGCATGGCCGCGCGGCGCGTGACCTTGTCGAACCCGTGCTCGGCGAGACCGTGAGCGATGGACCCGTAGGAGTATGGGTCACCCACTGGATCTTGGCGCAGACCGAGGAGCACCAGGACGAGAGCAGCCACGAATGCGACGGCTGCGACGATCCAAAGTTCCCGGGGACGCAGCTTGGTTTGCGTGGCTTCGATGCTGGCTTCCATTCCGAGGTCCGTGTTCCCTTCGACGAGAAAATATGTACAACGGCCTCGGCGGCAACCTCGAGCGCGCCCGTCAGGGCACGGCGGATGCGGCGGGCTGGGCGACCGTGTCTGCGATGGTCGGAGCGGTGGGCGCGAAGATCTTGCCGAGCACCGGGATGTCCACGAGCATCAACACCGCGATCAGCGCGCTGCAGGAGATGACCGCCGTCATCAGCGTGGGCTCCTTGTACAAGCCCTCGGGCCGCTGCACGGCGCTGTTGGGCTTGAACGAGAGGAACAGGTAGATGGCCATCACCAGGGCCACCAGCGGGAACGCCAGGATGAGCTCGAGGCGATAGCGCATCACGAAGGCGCCCAAGAAGAGCATCGCCGCGGAGCCGTAGAACATCACGGAGACCAGCAGGCGCTCCTCCGTGTAGTACGCGAACGACTTACGGTAGGCAGCGGCGCGCGCCGGATCACCAAGGTCGCGGTACTCGGCGAAGCGCTTCATGGCCATGAAGTAACAGCCGACCATCCAGTAGCTGAGCAGCAAGGAGGCGGGCGCCACGGAGTCGGTACCCACGATGAACCAGCCGGCGAGCATGCGCAGCGGGTTGTTCACGGCCTCGGAGAGCACGTCGAGGTAGGGCACGTCTTTGCTGCGGACGGGCGGGATGTTGTAGATGCAGCCCATGATCCACAGCACGAGCACCGTGAGGGCGAAGGCCGTGTTGATCATGTAACCGATGCCCACGCCGATCACCATCAGGGCGATCCACTGCACGTAGGCCAGCGGGATGCTGACCTTGCCCGAGGGCACGGGACGCCGGCACTTCACCGGATGCGCGAGATCGGAAGGCGCGTCGAGCACCTCGTTGATGACGTAGTTGCTCGAGGCGACCAGGCACACCGAGATCAACCCGAGCACCATGCGAATCCAGATGTTCGAAGGGATGTGCTGCGGATCGACGCTGATGGCGGCGATGATGCCGGGGAACACGAAGACGTTCTTAAACCAGTGGTCGATGCGCGCGATCGCGATGTGACCCATCAGGGTCGGGCGGCGCACAGCGGGAGCAGTCGCACTCAGCTCAAGGTCAGATTCGTTCATTGGGATAGCGCTCTCTCGACTCTCGCGGGTGAGTGTTTGACGGGGCTTTTTTTACGACGCTCTGCCGTCCAAATCTGGTGGTCTGCCAAGGGCGAGTCAAGCATTCCATTCTTCCCGCCGGCGCTCCATTTTCGCGCCATCTGGGGAGTTTCGGCCAGAGAAGCATCGATGTTTCACAAGGGTAAACCGACGCACCGCGACAGCCACGCTCCCCAACACGGGCCACAGGTTGTCCATAGTACCAAAAACTCTGGCGATCCCTTCCCTGGGAACGCAAGGGAGACTCAGGCCAACAGCTTCGTGTAGAGTTCCCCGGCTTCGCGCGCCATGCGCTCGGCACCGAAGCGCGCCTCGACCTGGCGTCTGCCGAACTCGCCCATGCGCATGCGCAACTCGCGATCCTGGAGCAAGGTCAGCAAGTTGGCCGCCAGCGCGTCGATGTCTTTGGGCGCCGAGAGCAACCCGCTCTTGCCGTGTTCGACCACCTCGGGGGTGCCGCCATTGGTCAGGGCCACCACGGGCCTCTTCATGGCCAGCGCCTCCGCGAAAACCAGGCCGAAAGGCTCCTCGAAGCTGGGCAAAGCGAACACGTCGCTGGCCGACAGCAGGGCGGGCACGTCCGAGCGCTGCCCCGCGAAGATCACGTTGTCGGCGACCCCCAGCTCCCGTGCCAAGGCGAGTAGCTCGCGCGACGCACCGCTGCCCTCGGGGAAGTCCGACCCCACGATGGCAAGTCGGACCTCGGGAAACGCGCGCTTGACCTGCGGCAGCGCCTTGATGAGCTCGGCTTGGCCCTTGGAGCTGTAGATTCGAGCGACGCTCACGATGAGCGGAGCCTCGGCCGACACCCCGAGCGACGCGCGCCCGGCCGCCGGGCTCAGGTTGGGATCCCAACGTGGCAAATCGATGGCGTTGAGTAGCGCGTGGACGCGCTCCGGACGGTGTCCACCCTCCACCAAGGAGTCCGCCACGAAGCGCGAGACGCCTACCACGGCGTCGGCGTGGCGCAGCGCCCACTGCACGCCACGGCTCATCCAGGTGTCGAACTTCACGTGCACGTGGATGACCGATTTGGCGCCCGTGAGGGAGCCGAGCGCGGCGCAGGCGATGGCGTCGCGCGGTCGATCCGTGGAGTGGAGGACCTGGATGCGATGCTCGCGGATGTACTGCACGAGTCCGGCCATGCTGGCGGCGGCAGGCAGCATGCTGGCCGCGCTCTTGAGCTTCTGCGCGCGGTTCTGGCCAGACAGCGAAGGGCCGAAGTCCGTGGGCCTCAGCGCGACCTCGGACATGGCCTGGAGCGCGTCGAAGGGAGGCGCCGAGGTGCTCGGTGAGGGCGGCGGCTGACCCGCGGCGTGGAGCTCGAAATCCGCGCGCGAGAGGTGACGCAGCAACAGCAGATGAACGAACGTGTCGGCACCGATGCTGAGAGGCGAGTTGATGAACAGGACCCGAGCTCTATCTTGGCGCGACCGCGACACGACGCGAGGGAGCATACATTGACTCGTCTTGTGTGGCCATGAATGATAGGGCGGTGAGCTTGAGCACTTCCCCAGCGCGCTCGCAAGGGCCATCGAAAATGCAAGTAAGGCAGTTTGGTAGCACCGACCTGAGGGTCTCGGAGCTGGGGCTCGGTTGCGCTCGCATCGGCGGCATCTTTCAGAATGATCCGGCCGCCTTCGTGAACCTGCTGTCGGCTGCGCGGGACCAAGGCATCAATTTCTTCGACACGGCCGACATGTACAGTCAGGGCGAGAGCGAGACCTTGCTCGGACGCGCCTTCCGCAAGCGGCGTGACCAGGTGATCATCGCGAGCAAGGCAGGGTACTGCCTACCCACGCAGCGTCAGTTCATCGCGCGTATCAAGCCCTTCGTGCGACCCCTGATCAAGCTGCTCAAGATCAAGCGCGAGAACCTGCCTAGTTCGGTCAAGGGCGAGCTCGCCCAGGATTTCTCGCCCGCCTATCTGCGCCGCGCCGTCGAGGGCAGTCTGCGCCGCCTACGCACGGATTACCTGGATTTGCTGCAGCTCCACAGCCCACCTGCCGAGATCGTGCAGCGCGGGGAGTGGCTCGAGGCCCTAGAATCCCTGAAGCGGAGCGGCAAGGTTCGCTACTACGGCATCTCCTGTGACACGGTCGAAGCCGCCCAGGCCGCGCTGGCGTTCAGCGGCGTATCCTCGCTCCAAATCGTCGTGAGCCTGCTGGAACGCTCCTTCGCGGAGGCCGTGGGGACGCGCGCCCAACAGCAGGGCGTGGGCATTATCGCCCGCGAGTGCCTGGCCAACGGATTGCTCGTGAAGTCGGCCCAGGAGGCCAAGCTGGAAGGTTACTGGCCGCCCGAAAAGGAGGTCGACAAGAAGCGCGAGCTCACCTCGTACCGGGAGGCCGCCGCCTCCAAGGGCATCCCGCTCTCCCGCCTGGCCCTGGACTACGCCACCGGAGTGAACGGTGTTTCCGTGGCTCTCATCGGGGTCCGCACGCTGGATCAGCTGACCCACACGCTGCGTGAGTTCAGGGGCTGAGCTGGTTTCATGGGGAGGTCACGCGACCTTCTCGCCCGGCGCTCCTAGGGGCGGGTCGGGATGTGTGAGACAGCTCCTCGAACCCTCACGCAAAGTTGGTCCGAACCTAAGCCCCAAGCTACGCTGAGAGGGCTACGGGCCGGTAGAATGCCGCCTGCGCTGCAATTCGAATGACGTTCACGCCTGCCGATCGGTGCCATCATCCCGGATTCAACGGGGTTAGGGGACCTCACGGGCTGGGAAGAGGAAACCCGGAATGACCGCGACAGACTCCGAGGTACTGGCGCGCATGCGACTCGTTCAGGGTCGCTCGGCCGCGCAGACTCGCGAGTTCACGCGGTCGCGGGGACAGACTCAGCTGCTCACCGTGGGCACCGACACGGAGTGTGACTGGTGCGTCAACGAGGCGGGCGTCGCCCCGGTGCACTTCTCGTTGCACTGGGACGGTGCGAACCTGCGTATCGCCGACACGCACGGCGCGGGCCGAGTGCGCGTGGACGGATCCTTGCTGGGTCCGGAATGGCGCCGACTTAGCGGGCGCATGCGCATCGATTTCGGCAACGCCACGATCGCGGTCGACGCTCAAGGTCCGACCGGCGACGAGCCGGACGCCTGGGCCAATCAAGGACGGCAAACCTATCCGGAAACGCCGGTCGACACCGGGGCGCGCCCGTACGGGCAGGTCTCTTCTCCGAGCAATCGGCCGGGTTCACGCACCGCGGTCTACGCTTCGGTGTCCCCCTCGGGGTACTCGGACCAGCGCACTGCACCCGGCTACCCGAGCGTTCAAGTCGCCGGTGTGCGCGTGGCGGGCGCGGAGAGTGCACGCCAGAGCGAGCGGCCCGCGGTCACGCAGCGCTTCGACGAGAGTGTGGTGGCTGAAATCCAGCTCTCGTCCATCTCGTCTCCGAGCACGGGCCTGGCGGTGCGGGGTCCGGAGCCCGCGGCACGCAACCCGATCGTCGCCGACTCGCCGTTCGTGGAGCAGGCACGCCGCATCCCAACGGGCGTGGTGGTATTGAGCCCCGTAGCAGGCTCGGCCGAGCCCCCGAACATCAGCGATCGGCCGTCCCTGCCCGTACGTCAGGCTCGGACCTTGCCGCCATGGCGCACCGTGGGCTTGAGCCTGCTTGGAGTCGTGGGCGGCTACCTCACCTGGCTCTGGCTGCTCTACCACCTCTGAAGGCGAATCGAGCACGTTTGCGCGGCTATTTCTGGGGTAACCGGAAGACGGCCGAGCCGATGAAGTGGGAAGCGCCAATCTGCGCGACGGTCTTCTTGGCGTCCTCGCCCGACATCTCCCCGAGGACCACGCACAGCAGCGCGCAATCAGCCGCCTTGGCGAGCGGCAGAGAAACGACGTTCTCGCTGAGCGCGGAGAGCGCGAGCACCATCATCTCCTGCTCACGCATGTGCTCGGCCAATCCCTCCGAAAAGGGCACCAGCTGGTCGAGGGTGACACGAGTGCCATCGGCGACATGAATGGGGAGCCCCACGTGGACCATGCCCGTGTGCGCGAGCGTCACCGCGATTTGGACGAGAATCTCGGGGGACACCCCGGGGCCCGCAGGGACAAGAGCGATCGAGCGCCAGTTGCGCTTACTTTCCGTGCGAGTCGCCAGCCAAAGCCGCTGCCAATCCGTGGCCTGCCAGAGGTCGGGCGCTCCAGAGACGGTGATCGCAACGTTGTTGCTCATGCCATTCGCGTTCGGCCTTTGTAGTTCCGATTTCAAGTTTCTATCACCTTGAGGAAACCGCCGGCTAGCGCCTCATTTGGACGGCGGAGGCAGTTTCTTGAGCTCGACTTCGGCCAGCAACGGCAGCCCGATGGCTCGAACCTGCCACGGCTCCATGAGACGGCCTCTGCGGAACTCCCGCAAGCCGGCTCCGGCCACGCCGAAGAGAATGGAGGCTATCAAGACAGCAATGAAGAGAACAGGCTTCTTACCCTTGAGGGGTCTGGAGGGGACCTCGGGCTGCTCGATCACGACATAGCGATGATTGAAGTCGGTCTCGGCGGAGGCCAGCTCGATGCGCGCGCTCTCCAGGCGCGCCGCGATCTCATCGGACTTGCGCAGGGCGTTGAACAGGCGAGCCTTGACGGGAGCCAGCTCGATGTCGCCCGTATCGACCGGCACCGGGGCATCGAGCTCTTCCTCGGCGGCATCACCCGCGGACACCTTGTTGACCCCCTTACTTGCCAGCCTGGCCAGTACGTCGGCCTCCTTGGCCTTCAGCGAAGCCATCTCCGCCGGGAGCTCGCTGGCCGCCTCCACGCGAGCCTCAGCCTGCTGGAGGAGCGGGTGGTCCTCGCTGTACTGGATTTTCAGGTCGGCCACGACCGTCTTCAGCTCCGTCAGGCGCTTGCGGTAGGGCTCCATGAGACTGCGTTGTTCCCGGCGGATTTCGGCCAGCTCACGCGTGAGGCTGGCGAGTTCCACGAGCGAGGCGTCTCGCTCTGGGTCCGAAACGGGCTTCTTGGGCGCGGTGGCCGAAACCGCCGGCTTGGCCGAGGTCTCGAGGACCCTGGTTACGCCGGACTCGATCGCGAGGTCGGCCTGCTGGAGCTGAGCCTCGAGGAAAGGGATGGCGCGCTGGATGGGCCCCAGGTCGTGCGAGGCACGCGCCGCCAAGAAGTTGCGCTGCACCAGCCTCGCGACCTCGTAGGCGCTCGGTCCATCGCGCCACTGCGCGCTGACACGGATCGATTCGCCGTCTTTTTTGCCCGTGATCGACGAGCCCAGCATCTCGACGAAGCCGCGCTCGAGGTCGCGCGCGGCCGGTTGTCCGAAGATGGACCCCATCAGCTGATCTTTGAGGCGCATCGGGAGCGGCCGCGTGCTCGGCCAGCGCTCCACCAGCTGTGCTTCACGGACGATCGAAAGCAGGTTGTCTCGTGCCAGGATGAACTCCTCTAGCCCGCGTGCGCCTTCAATGGCTCGATTGCGGTCGCGACCGCTGGCTAGTGAGACCGTCAGGTTGCCGCCGTCCTGGATGAAAATCTTGAAGGTGGCCTCGTAGATGACGGGCATCGCCGCCACGATGGTGCTGCCGAGGAGCGCGACCACGGTGGCGATCAGGAGACACAGCCCCAAGTTGAGCCGGACTGCGCGCACCACAAAAAGGGCCAGTTCCTTGGGAGAAAAGGCCGAAGCCTCCTCGCCTGGCTCCCCGCCTTCTGTCGACGCGTCGTGTTCAGCCGGAGGTACCAAGGAAATTCAGTCCTAACGCTCGGTGGGTTACGGGTAGCAGATACTACCATGCAGCGCCAACTACCCCCTCCATGCTGCTGCGGACCGTCCGAATCGACATGTACCGAAGAGGGGCACATCACATTTGACGGACCGTGAAGAGACGCTTAGATCCTGGGAGAGCGTCCGTTCGCGCAGGGGCTCGTCCGCAAGGCTACGACATGAAAAGTCTTCCTGTATGAGTCGACGTGACGCAGGGCTCATCGCCGACCTTCGATTGGATATGAGAATGATCCTGGGGTACTGGAGCAAGCCCCAGACTTTCCGCAACGTTCTCTGGGCCATCTTCGCCTGCGACCCTTTCATCATCTTGCTGCTGTTCCGAACGCGACAGTGGTTGCGCCGCCACCATGTGCCGGTCGTGAACCGCGTCATGCGCATGATGGAGACCACGTTCTTCGCCATCGAGCTCGGCAACGATGTGGAACTCGGCCACGGTGTGCTGTTTATGCACTCGGTGGGGACGGTGGTCGGCGGCAACGCGAAGATCGGCGAGGCCGTCATCTTCCTCGGCAGCAACACCATCGGGGAGAACGGCGGCGCGGGTTACCCGCGCATCGGGGCCCGCACCGTGATTGGCGCGGGCGCTCGCATCCTCGGCGGCATCGAGGTCGGTGACGATTGCGTCATCGGTGCCAACGCGGTGGTGGTGAGCAACGTGCCTTCCGAAAAGGTCGCCCTGGGCATCCCTGCACGCATCGCCGGAGACAACAAGAACCTGCGCGAGCCTTTTCCACCCGATCCTCAGGTTGGTGTCGAACCATGAAGATTCTGTTCTTCACTCCGTTCATGCCTGGTCCTCCCGTATTCGGAGGTCAGCGGCGTGTGCATGGTCTGATGACTGCGCTCGCCAAGTCTCACGAGGTCTCCTTGGTGTCCCTGGTGGACCCGAGCCTCGACCTGGGCCCGGCCCTGGCCGACGCGCGACAATACTGTCGCGAGATCGTGACCGTGCCTGATCCACTGCACCGCGCGGCCGGCCGCGTGAAGCGCGTGCGCCAGCTGCAGTCGATGTTGTCCCTGCAGAGCTGGGAGGAGCAGCAGTACTTGCGGCCGGTCATGCAGCGCGCCCTGGAGCAGCACCTCGCCACGCGACACTACGACATCATCAACACCGAGTTCTCGTACATGGGAGGCTATCGCTTCCCCGTAAAGCGCAGTGGGGCCAACGCCACGAAGCTGGTGCTGGACGAGCACAACGTCGAGTTCGACATCCTGCGTCGTACGGCAAACGCCACGCGCTTCGACCGCCGGGTCTACAACGCCCTCAACTATCGCAAGTTGCGCCGGGAGGAGCTGCGCGCATGGCGCAGCTTCGACGGTGTCGCGTTCACCTCCGAGCGTGACGACGGCATCGCGCGCACCGAGGTACCCGGCGTCCGCACGGCCGTGATCCCGAACGGGGTCGACGTGGACGCCTTCCGGCCCGACGAGAGCACACCGACGACGCCGCTCAGCGTGCTCTTCTTCGGAGCCATCAACTACTTCCCGAACACCGACGCGGTTCATTTCTTCGTCAAGGAAGTGGCCCCGCTCCTGGCCCGCAAGCACCCGAACGCGGTGATCCGAATCGTCGGCCCGGGTGCGCCACCCGAGGTGCAAGCGCTCGCCAGCGAGCGCATCCAGATCGTGGGCTTCGTGGAGGATCTGCACAAGGAGATCGCACGGGCGACCGTGGTCGTTGCGCCCCTGCGTATCGGAGGCGGAACACGGCTGAAGATCGTGGAAGCGATGGCGGTGGCAAAGCCCATCGTGTCCACCACGATCGGCGCAGAAGGCATCGACGTCAGCCATGGGCGGGACATCTTGCTAGCCGACAAGCCCGAGGACTTTGCGCGCGAGATCGGTCGGGTGCTGGAGGACGAGGGACTCCAGCGCAGGCTCGGCAAGGCGGCGCGGGAGACGGCCGAGGCCCACTATAGCTGGAGCGCGGCCGCTCAAAAACTTAGTGCTTTTTACGCTAGTCTGCTTGGCTAGGTGCGCGTAGGCGCGAGGCGAGGAGACTGCAACCATGGGGTCGACGATGAAGCGTATGTGGAGACCGCTGATCGGCCTCGGCGTTTTGGCGGCGGTTTTGGCCTGCCGGAGCGCCAACGCCCGCCCGAAGCCCGCCCCCAAAGCCAGCAGCAACCTCAAGCTCGTGGACTCCGTGCTCACGCCGGGCGAGCCAGGCGTCGTGGATGTGACGTTCGAGATCCACGCGGACCAGGATGCACGCCCCATCTCACCGATGATCTATGGGATCAACAGCGACGTCAAAGACGCGGAACGTCAGCGCTGGGGCTCGATTCGCAGCGGCGGCAATCGGCTCACCGCGTACAACTGGGAAACCAACGCCTCGAACGCAGGGTCGGACTGGCTCTTCCAGAACGACAGCCTGATGGGAGAGAGTAACGAGCCCGCGAAACCCCTGCTCGATATCATCGACGCGGCCTCGAAGATCTCGGCTGCGACGGTCATTACGCTGTCCACCTCGGACTACGTGTCCGCGGACAAGAACGGTGGCGGCGACGTACGGGCCTCAGGTCCTGCTTACCTCTCGACTCGCTTCCATCGCAACCTCGCCAAGAAGCCTGCCGCATTCACCCCACGTCCCAACCCCGACGATCACTTCGTGTACCAGGACGAGCTCGTCGCCTATCTGCGGAAGCAGCGGCCGCAGGCAAAGCTGCTCTTCGCGTTGGACAACGAGCCGGAGCTCTGGTCTCACACGCACGCGGAGGTGTTCCCGAAGCCGGTCACCTACGCAGACCTCTGGAAGCGCAACCACGAGTTTGCCAAGGCAGCCAAGGAAACCTGGCCGGGTATCGAGACCCTGGGCTTCGTCAGCTACGGATACCTGGGCTTTACGTCGCTGCAGAACGCTCCCGATGCTGGCGGCCGTGTGTTCGTGGACTGGTATCTCGATCAGGCCAAGGCTGCACACAAGAGCTTTGGCTCGCGTTTGATCGACTATCTCGATGTGCACTGGTACCCCGAAGCTCAAGGTGGTGGCCAGCGCATCGTCAGCGACATCACCACGCCTGAGGTCGTGTACGCGCGCGAGCAGGCCCCGCGCTCTCTCTGGGACGCGAAGTACGAAGAGAAGAGCTGGATTCGCGACAGCGCAGGTGGGCCTATCAACTTGCTCAATTGGCTGCAGGGCAAGATTGATTCGCACTACCCGGGCACCAAGTTAGCCCTCACGGAGTGGAACTTCGGTGCTGGTGGTCACGTGAGCGGGGCCATCGCGACGGCAGACGTCCTGGGTATCCTGGGGAAGTTCGGCGTCAACCTGGCGACCTATTGGGGTCTCTCCGAGCACGAGGCGTTCGCCTATGCTGCCTTCCGGGCCTACCGCAACTTCGACAATCAGGGCGCTCAGTTCGGAGACACCTCCATCGCCGCCACCAACAGCAACGTCGAGCTCGGGTCCGTCTATGCCAGCATCGATCGGCAGAACCCGGCGCGCACGGTCATCGTAGCCATCAACAAGGCCACCACCCCCAAGAAGGCGGGGCTCAGGCTCTTTCACTCGGCGGCCTATTCAAGCGCCAAGGTCTACTTGTTGAGCGGGGCGAGCCCCAACATGGCGAACGCGCCTAGCCTCACCGCCGTGGCCACCAACGCCTTCAAGTACACGATGCCGCCCCAATCGATCTCGGTGATCGTACCGGAGCTTCCGGGCAGCCCTCAGCCCGACAGCAGCGAGCGCACGAACAAGTAGCCGTTGCCCAGCGCGGGCAGGTTGGCGAAGGCGCGCTCGCGCAGCTGTCCGACGAAGTCCTGCGTGTAGCGATTGGGCAAGAACGCGATCTTGCCGCCGTGGGCGCTGAAGGAGTCCTCGAGCTTGCTACCGCCGTCTTCCCAGGTGAAACCCAACATGGGCCGGATGGTCTTGCTGAAGTTCGGCATGCCGCGATGCCAGAGCGTGGACGGGCGGATCAAGACATCGCCGACGCTCATGGTGATGCGCTTGGGGGCGTGACCGGCGAGCACGAACTGGTGGAACTTGTAGTCGCGCACGTGGGAGCCCGGGTTGAGCTCGATGGCGCCGTTGACCAGGTCGGTGTCGACTACCGCGATATTGGCGATCATGAAGGCGCTGTCGGCGTAGCCGTCGACGTGGGAATTCTGGGCGCGACTGCCGATCAGGTTCATGTTGCAGCCGATGTTCGGCATGCGCGTGGCCTGGGGAGAGAAGTGGCGGATGAGGTCGACCACGCCGGCGTCGTTCAGGGCATCGTAGACGAAGCGCGCGCCCGCGCCGGGGAAGCAGTTCAAGTGACCGCTGATGGTGCCGCCGCCAGAGAACAGCTCGCCCTCGCGCTTGACGCGGGCGAACTCGTCGAGCAGCTCGTCACGCAGGCGCGCCAGGCCCTGCGCAGGGACGAGCTTGGGCAACACGAAGTAACCGTCTCGCGCCAGCTTCTGGCCGAGTTCCTCCCAGCGTTGCGGAGTCAGCGACGCGACCGGTTCAGGGCTCAACATCACGGCAATCTCTCCTCTGAGGGTACGAGAGTATGCCTGCATCCTCCCCCTCGTCGAGGGTACGGATGATGAGATTTGTGAGGGGAGTGACGCTCCGCTGGGGGTCGGTCGAGCAATTCCCTGCTAGGAACTAGCGTACCTCTAGCCGCTTCCTGGGAACCATCATGGCTGTGAACGGAAAAAGCACCGGACGTGTCGTGGTCGTAGGCACGGGCCCCGCCGGAGCCGCAGCAGCGCTGTTCTTGAGCAAGGCAGGCATCGAGACACTGATGCTGGAGGTTGGCTCGGAGCAAGCGGAGCTCGGTTTTACCGCGCGCGTGAAGGGCTTTACCTTCGCGAAGCGCAGACCTCCTCTGCGGCAGCGACCGGACTTCAAGCGCATCGGCGATCCGGAGAGCGAGCTCTACGAGGAGCTCGCGCCAGGCGGCCTCTCGAACCAGTGGTCGTGCGCGGTGCCGCGCTTCGCCGAGGAGGACTTCCTCGACGCCAAGCGTGGTGGCGAAGTCCACACCTGGCCCATCGGTTATGCGGACGTCGCGCCCTGGTACGACAAGGTGGAGCCGCTGTTGCACGTGGCCGCAGGAGACAAAGACGCACCGCGTCTGCCCAGAAGCCGCGCTCAAGCGCTGTGGAAGCTCGGCAGGGATTGGGACGCCGTGTCGGATGCCGCGGAGCCGCTCGGTCGTTCGGTGGTGGTCATGCCCTACGCCAACGGCAAGTCCACCATGTTCACGCGCAGCGCCACGGCCTTCAATGCGTTCTCGCAGCTGGTGCTACCCGCCGTGCGCGCAGGTGAGCTCTCGATTCGCTACGACGCCAGGGTCTTGCGGCTGGAGTGGTCGGCAAGCGAACGGCGCGTGACGGCGGTCGTTTATCGCGATGCCAAGAGCGGGCGCGAAGAGCGCGTGGAGTGCCGCGCGGTGGTGGTGGCGGCGGGCGCCGTCAACAGTGCGCAAATCTTGCTCCAATCGGAGAGCGCCGACTTCCCCAAGGGCCTCGGCAATCAGCACGACGTGCTCGGCCGCTACCTGCACGATCATCCGCTCGGCAAGCTGGTGATCGACTTGCCACGGCCCGTGAGCGTGCATCCGGCCAGCTACATCACGCGGCCACCCCTCGAGCGCTCCGAGCCGCTCTACGCCGCGGCGTACATGCAGTGGTGCGGCGCTCCCACGCTGGTGCGCAGCGCGCTCAAGGGCACGCCCGGGCGCTTGAAGCAGATCGGCTTCAGCGTGTTCGGCACCATGGCGCCGAGTCCAGACGACTATGTGGCGCTCGATCCGGAGCGCGCCAAGAACGGCTCGGGCTCGAGCGTCGTCGTGAGTCTGCGGCATCCACCGGAGGCGGTGAAGACCCTGGAGCGCGCCCGCGACGAGATGATGGACATCCTCAAGCGCGCAGGCTGGGACCCCCAGCTGAGCGTGTGGAAGGTCGAAGCACCCGGGAATTCGGTGCACTACGGCGGCACGTGCCGCATGCACGCCTCACCCCGCTTCGGTGTGGTCGACGCGTTCAGCCGCGTGCATGGCGTGCCCAACGTGGTGGTGGCGGACTCGTCGGTTTTCACAACCGGTCCCGAAAAGAACCCGGTCCTCACGTCCATGGCGCTTGCAGCACGCGCGGGTGATCGACTCGCGCAAGAGCTGAAGCAGGGTGACCTCTGAGGCTGCGCGCAGCGCGCGCTCACCCCGTACTGAATTCGCCGTAGCTGCGGCCCTCTAGCCGATTGCAGCGAGACCGCGTGCGATTCCTTTGAACAGATCGGGAGGCGGCGGGCATTAAGCACAACGGAGGTCTCGCGCCTATGCGAACTGCCTTTTCTCCCTGCTTATTGGTCCTACTGACTTTTGGGTCGAGCTTGGTGCACGCCCAGGTTCCCGAGCAGCCCCCGGTGGCTGCCCCGCCGGTCACCTATGTGCCTGCTCCGGTGGCTCCAGCCCCCGCGCCGGCTCCCGTGGCTCCAGCGCCCGTGGCTCCGGCCCCTGTGGCCCCAGCCCCCGCGCCTGCAGCGCCCCCGCCGGTCTATGCGCCGCCGGCGCCGCCGCCCCAGTACGCGCCGGCACCAGTGGCGCCCTATCAGGCCCCCGCGCCTCAGCCCGTGGCTCCCGCCCCTGCACCTCCTCCGCAGTACGCCCCGGCACCGGTCGCTCCGGTGCCTCAGCCCGCATACGCAGCTCCTGCGCCTGCCCCGCAATACGCCCCTGCGGTGTACCCGGCAGGTCTGGCCCCCGCTCCGGCTGCTGTCGCTCCGGCTGCTGTCGCTCCGGCCGCGCCCCCGCCCGCCCCGCCCTACGCCGGCTATCCACCGCCTCCGCCCGGCTACACCTACGCGCCCATCCCGCCCGCCGGGATGTCCCCGGCCGAGGTCGCGCGCCGCGACATGCTGCACGCCGAACTGATGCGCGTGGAGTCCCAGCTCGCGAGCGTGAATGCGCGTCGCCAGAGCATCGGCGGACCGGTGGCGCAAACCGTGATCGGCCTCGGCGGCACGCTCATCTTCTCGGCCGTGGCCCTCAGCACCTTCGCGGGTGCCGAGTCGATTCAGCACCGCCGATATCATCACTGTAACTACTACGACGACCAGAACAGCTCCCACTGCTACGAGGACCTCGACGTCACCGACAACGGCGTCGTGAACCACAGTGACGAGATGGCGCTGCGACGCACGGCTTACGCGTTCACCACGCTGGCAGCCGTCTCCGCCGTGGTCGGCATCAGCGGTATCTTCCGGCTCGCCCGGCGCAGTTCCGAACGCCGCTCGGTCAAGGCCGAGCGCCGAGGCCTCATGGAGCAGCGCAACTCGCTCAAGCGGCAACTCGACTACGGGGTGAGCATGGCCCCCGGCAACCTGCAGCTCGGAGTGAAGGGTAAATTCTGAGCGAACGGCGAGGAGCTCCCCGTGACAGACTGCACCCTCGATGGATGCCGCCGAGCTTCACTACGAGATGGTGCACACACGGGGCCTCACGTTCGAGGTCTCTACCCACGGCCGCGGTGACAAGCTAGCGCTGTTGCTGCACGGGTTTCCCGAGACGGCCCATTGCTGGCGCTATCAAATCCCGCTGCTCGAGCGGCTCGGCTACCGCGTGTGGGCGCCGAACATGCGCGGCTACGGACGCAGCGACAAACCTCGCGGTCGCGCGGCCTATCGAATGGATCACCTCGAGCAGGACGTGACCGACCTGATCGACGCGAGCGGCGCGCGTTCCGTGTTGTTGATGGGGCACGACTGGGGCGGTGGCGTGGCCTGGAGCTACGCGAGCTACGGGGAGCGCCCCATCGAGCGTTTGGCCATCATGAACAGCCCACACCCGGCCATTTTCCAGCGCGAACTCATGCGCGGTCCCCAACTCCTGCGCTCCTGGTACATGCTGCTCTTCCAGCTGCCCTGGTTGCCCGAGCGCATGCTGCGCGCGAACGACTACGCCGCCCTGGTACGCGGCACCCGCGGCTGGGCCATCAACAAGCAGAACTTCAGCGATCGCGACATGGACGTCCTGCGCGAAGGCTTGAGCCAGCCAGGCGCGCTCACGGCGATGCTCAACTACTATCGCGCGATGCCGAGCACGGTGCCGCTGATGCTCCGCCGCGGCGCGCGCAAGATCCGCGTTCCCACGCTGCTCTTGTGGGCAGAGCTCGACCGCGCGCTCGGCAAGGAGCTTACCGCGGGCACCGAACGCTTCGTCGACAAGCTGCGCCTGGAGTTCGTCCCGAATGCATCCCACTGGGTGCAGCAGGATGCGCCCGAGGTCGTCAATCGCGCGCTCGAGGCGTGGCTTGCGAGCCCCGCCGGCTAGAAGTCGGGCCGCCGCAAGAGTCCGCTCTTGCTCTTGGAGCTCCGGCGACTGCTGCGACGCGCCGCGTTCTCGGGTGGCGCCTCGGGCTCGAGCGAGACGGCATAGCGACCGTCCATGGTGGAGTCGTGCATCACGCTCCACAGGCGCATGCCCGGGGCTTCGATGGTGATCTGGTGTTGTCCCGAGGCACGCGGGAGACGCAGCGGATTGTCGCTGGTCTCGCGGCCGTCGACCCGCACCTGCGCCCCGGGCGGCATGCCGTGGAGGTCGATGAGGACCTCGGTCGGCGCCTCGGGCTTGGCCACGACAGGCGGCTCGATCACCGGGGGCGCGGCCTCTTCCTTGGCGCGCGCGGCGGGGCTCGGCTCCCCACCCGTGGTCACGAAAGCCAGCGCGGCCAGCGCCAGCACCAGCGCTACGGCACCGAAGCCCAGCGCGATGATGCGCTTGCGCAGCGGCGTGACCAGCTGCGGGAGGGCCTGCGTGGGATGCATCGATTCCAGGGTCGGACCCGCCGGCTGCGGCCAGGAGCTCAATGCGTCACCCGGAGCCGGCGGCGGCTCGATGCTCGGAGAGGGCTTGGGCTCGACGAAGCGCCTGGGAAGCGAGAACTCCTCGAGGTCGGGTTGGTCGTCGACCAAGTCGAGCACCGCCAGGCGCATCTCCTCGGCCGACTGGAAGCGGTCGTCGGGTTGGCGCGCCATGGCCTTGCCCACCAGGGCACTCACGGCTTCGCCGAGATCCGGGCGCAGAGACACCAGCGGAATCGGTAGCGCGTTGAGCACGGCCACGATCAAGTCGGCGGCGTTATCGGCCTGGAAGGGCAGGCGCCCAGCCAACGCCTCGTACATCACGACGCCGAGGCTGTAGATGTCGCTGCGCACGTCGGCCATGCGGCCACGGGCTTGCTCCGGGGACACGTACTCGGGCGTGCCCATCACGATGCCCTCGCGCGTGATGGTGTGGCCGGCGTTGCGCTCGGTGCTGCGCGAGACCCCGAAATCCAGCAGCTTGGGGAAGACGACGTCGTTGGGCCCCCGTACCAGGAAGATGTTTTCGGGCTTCATGTCGCGGTGAACCACGCCCGCCGCGTGCACGGCGGTCAAGCCCTGTAGGGTCTGGTCCATCAAGCGCAGGAAGGTCACCACGCCGAGCGGCTCGCCCACCACCATGCGCTCCGCCAGGGGCACGCCCGCGAGGAGCTCCATCACCAAATACGGGGCACCGCCTTCGGCGCCGAAGTCGCTGATATAGACGATGTTCTGGTGGCGAATCGAGGCGGCGATCTGGGCTTCGCGCTGGAAACGCTTAACAGCGCGCTCGGCCGCCGGCCCGCGCGCATCGAGGAGCTTGATGGCCACCTGCTGCTGCAGAGCGAGATGCTCCGCACGCCAAACGGTGCCCATGCCGCCAATCCCGAGCGGATGGACGAGCCGATACTTACCACCGACTACATCACCCGCGCGTGCCATGCCGAAGCTCGTTGTCCACGTCTTTCCATTCTAGCGAGGGCCTAGGTTACCATGGCTCCCTCGTAGGGAGCGTCACTGAGGCAATGGCACGAACGTGGGAAAGCTTGCAAAGCAGTCGACAAGTGCTGGCGTTCGCCCTCGGCCTGTGTGTGGCCCTATGGGCGCTGGCACCACAGCCCAGCGCTCACGCGCAGAGCACGCAAGAGACGGCCATGGCGCGCGCCCTCTTCGAGGAGGGCGTGAAACTGGCCGATCAGGCCAAGTGGCCCGAAGCCGTGGACCGCTTCCGGCGCGCCCAGTCCCTGAAGCCTACCCCCGCGATCGCCTTTAATTTGGCCTGCGCGCTCGCCGAGAATGGCCAGCTCGTGGAAGCCTCGGAAATGCTCGAAGCGCTGGCGCGGGAGCCCAGTGCCCCGGCGGATCTCAAGCATGAGTCCGAGGCCAAGCTCGCCGAGATCGGCCCCAAGCGCGCATACCTGACGCTCAACGTGGAGGGCGCTCCGAGCGAGGCCAAGGTGGAGGTCGATGGTCACGAGTGGCCCCGCGCGGGCTGGGGCGTGGCCTCTCCGGTCGATCCGGGCAACCATGCCGTGGTCGGCAAGACCGGGGACGTGGAAGCCACTCGGGAGGAGTTCGCCGTGCTGGCCTCCGAGCGCAAGGAGCTCACGCTGAGCTGGCCCAGCGCCGCACCGCTCGTGGAGACGTCCGCGCCCGCTCCAGTCGTGCCGGCACCGACGAAGAGCGAGCGCAAGCCGCTATACAAGAACTGGATCCTCTGGACCTGCGTGGGCGCGGCCATCGCGGGCGGCGTGGTGGCCGGCGTCGTGGTCGGGTCCAAGGGAGACAAGACCACGGAACCGCCCGTGCAGGGCAATGCGGGGACCATCCGATGGTGAGCGCGAAACGATCTCTGCTGCACGCGGGTGCGCGCTGGTTGGCGCTCGCCCTTTCTTGCGGGGTTTGGACCGGCTGCGAGAACCAGACCGAGGCCCGCACCGAGCTGCTGCTCGTCGCCGACACCGATGTGGCGGCCCCAAACACGATTCACTTCGAGGTCTCGGGCCCCGAGGGCACGGCGAAGCGCGTCGAGACCGAAGACGGTGAGTACAAGAGCACCGACGAGCTGCCGCAGACCGTGGCCCTGGTGTACACGGAGGGCGAGCTCGGTCCGTTCACGGTGACCTCGAGCATCGTGGCCGGAAACGTCACCATCAAGCGCACCCACATCGTCGACTTTGTGCCGGGCAAGACCCTCCTGGTGCCGCTGCATTTGGCCAGCGCCTGCACCCGCGAATGCCCCGGACAGACCTGCGATGAGGACGGCCGCTGCGTGCCCGAGGAACTCGAAAACCTCGTGACCTACACGCGCAAGCCCGAGCGCGTGTTCTCCACCATGGACGGGGGCAGCGAGATGCCTCCGATGGACTCAGGCACCGAGCAGGACTCGGGCTCCACGCCCGTGGATGGCTCCACCCCCGTGGCCGACGCTGGAGCCGACGCAGGCTCCGACGCTGGCGTGCAGGACATCCGCATCTGCAATGGTATGGAAGTCGACGTGCTGACCAACAAAGATTTCTGCGGCAGCTGCACCAAGAAGTGCAACGGCGCTGGCAGGATATGCGTCGCCGGAATGTGTAAGTAGCGAGCGGGAGCAAGCTCGTGCATCTCAAACGCTTCACTTTCAATCTGTGGCTTGCGCTGTGGTTCGCCTGGAGCGGCTGCAGCGGCGCGCAAAACCGGGCTCCGCAGGCCCCCATTCCACCTCCCGTGGCCCCGGCTACCGCGCCGGCTGCCAAGGTGCGGCCCACGCCCGGGCTCTTCCTGTACGCGGTGCAGGGCCCGCACGGTGTCTCGCACTTGCTCGGCACGATGCACGTGGGCTTCGGCTTCGAAGAGGTCCTCACGGACGAAGCACGAGCGCGCTTTCATGACGCAGAGCGCGTGATGCTCGAGGCCGACGTGAGCACGGCCGATCCCAACATGATGCGCGCGCGGGCGATGCTGCCGGACGGGCAATCCCTGCGCATGCTGCTCGGTGAGCCGAGCTGGAAGGCATTGGTGGATCGCCTGGGAGCACAGAATCCCACCGCTTTTCATGGAGCACTTGAAGCCCTGGCTGCCGGCCGTGACCCTGGGTTTGCTCGACCTCGAGGGCGCCCTGCACGAGCTCAAGCCCGATGCCACCAACCACATGATGGATCTGGAAGTGATGGCGGTGGCACGCGCGGAGCGAAAGCAGCTGTTGTTCCTGGAGACCATCGACGAGCAGCTCGCCATGTTCGATCAGGTCCCGCTGGATGAGCAGATCGGAGAGCTGCGCCGGACCCTCTCGGAAGGCTCGAGCCTGCAGGGCAAGAGCATGCTGCGGGCGTTCGCCGACGGCGACGAAGCCGCCCTCACCGAGAGCTTGTTCGAGCCCGATCAGGTGGCTCAGGCTCCCGGTTTTTTCGATGTCGTGCTGAATCAGCGCAATGCGCGCTGGTTGCCGGTGCTCGAACGTGAGATCGCACGCGGCCAGGCCTTCGTGGCGGTGGGCGCCGCGCACCTCCTCGGCGATCGCGGCATCCTGGCCCAACTACGCCAACGAGGGTACGTGGTCACCCGGGTCGGCCTGCCGACTCCCCGCCTGAGCTCAGAGATGACACCTGGTCCCGTTCCCAGCCCGGGATAATCGGATCGTTCGTTTCGTGCGTTTTTTCGACGTGAGGCTTGTTCGTCTCCAGCCACTTCGCTACGGTCGGGCCGCAACGTCGTCGGCCTCCCTCGTGGTAGGCGCAGACGCCTCACGAATCACCAAGGGAGGGACACAATGAAGAGCAAGATGCTGTTGGTGGCCGCGCTGGGACTCGGTCTGTTCGCTGGTTGCGCAAAGAAGGCCGCTGAGCCCGAGGCTTCCGCCGAGGCCGCCTCCGGTTCCGAGACCGCCGCCGCCGAGAGCACGGAGGCGCCCGTCGCCGAGGCCACCGACGCCCCCGCGGCCGAGGGCGAAGCCGTCAGCGACGCCACGCCATGAGGCGTGCGCGCGTTGGTGCATTGCTCGTGAGTTGAACTCCGAGCGAACCTCTCGGTTTGCTCGTGGGGGCACCCGCCCGCTTCGACCGCCGACGCGCTCAGGAACGAAGAAAGCCGCCTCACGACAAGCGTGGCGGCTTTCGTGTTTTCGGAGTCCCGCTGCGGGCCGCCCGAGCCGTTCAGTCGAGGACGCCGAGCACGTCAGTCTCACGCAGGATCAGGTGCTCCTCGTCGCCGATCTTCACCTCGGTCCCGTCGTAGCGCCCGAACAGCACGCGCTGCCCGGCGCGCAGCAAGAGCTCACGCCGCGAGCCATCGCGGCGCACCGCGCCCGGTCCCACGGCTACCACCACGCCCTCGAGCGGCTTCTCCTTGGCGGTCTCGGGGATGATGATGCCCCCCTTCGTCTTCGACTCCGAAGCCACTCGCTTCACCAGCACGCGATCATTCAACGGGCGCACCTTCGACACGGCAATCCTCCTGGCTCGAGAGTGCACCGTGAAACAGCCGCGCGCGCGCGTCAATAGGTGTCACAAGGGCCGCGCTGCTGCGTATTAAGGAGTACGAGGTCGCAAGCACTATCGTGAGCGAAGCAAGTCTCGCCGTGGGGTGGGCCCGGGCGCGACTGACCTCCCCGTACAACGAGATGCGGGCCGGCTTGCTCACTCTGCGCTATGGCCCAGCCCAAAGGAGTTCGATGTCCGTGCAGCGTCTCAGTTCCTCGAGGGCGCGCCGCCTCCGTGTCGGATGGCAAAGCATGACCTTGGTGGTCTCGCTGACGGGCTGCGTCTCATCTTCGATCCAAACGGACCTCTCACGTGTGCGCACATTGTCCAAGTCGGAGGCTCCCCTGCCCGCGCTGCCCACCGGCAAGGTGACGCCCGAGGTGGTCGCGGACACGGACGAGCTGCTCAAGCAGCCGCTCGACGTGGAGCGCGCCGTGCGCGTGGCCATCTTGAACAACCGGGACCTGCGCGCGCGTCTGCGCGCCCTGGGCGTGGAGCGCGGTCAGCTGATGCAGGCGGGGCTGCTCAAGAACCCCACGCTCGAGGCCGAAGTGGCCCCCGAGCGCAACTCGCGCGTCGAGGTGCGAACCGAATACGACGTGATGAGCTTCGTGTTGACCCCGCTGCGCAAGCAGGCGGCCGCACGCGAGCTGGAGGCCGCGCGCTTCGACGCGGCGGGCGACGTGGTGGAGCTCGGCTATGAAGTGCGCAGCGCGTTCTACGCATTGGCGGCCGCCGAGCAGCGCGTGCGCATGGCAAGCCTGAGCCTGGACGCGCTGGCGGCGGGTCGCGACGCCGCGCAGGCCCTGTTCGACGCAGGCAACATCAACCAGCTGGACGCCTCCACCCAGATCTCTGCCTTCGAGCGCGCCCGCGTGATCGTGGCCAAGCTCGAGCTCGAGGCGATCGAGCGGCGCGAGCACATGCAGCGCCTGCTCGGGTTGTTCGGGCGTGCGACGCAGTGGAGCCTGGCCTCCGAGCTCGCGGTGGTGCCGGAGACGCCCGAGCTGGCGGAGGATTTGGAGGCCCGCGCCATCGAGGCCAGTCTGGATCGGCGTGCACAGGAGCAACAACTCGAGGCATTGGCCAAGCGCGCTGGCATCGCGCGTACTGAGGGTTGGCTACCGCGCCTCGACGTCGATGTGCACACCTTGGTGGGAGATCCGCTCTCCAGCACCGAGAACCAGCTCCGCTGGGGCGGTGGTGTGGGACTCGACGTGCCGCTGTTCGATCGTCAGCAGGGCCTGGTGCGCGCCATCAAAGCAGAGCTCGACAGTCGGCTCGAGCAATACCAGGGGCTCGGCATCGAGCTGCGCTCCAAGGCCCGCGAAGTGAGCGCACGCGTGGTCTCGGCGCACCGCAGGGCGCGCCTGTATCAGAGCGTGATCGTGCCCGCCCAGGCCAAGGTCATGGAGCACACGGTCTTGCAGTACAACGCCATGCAGGTAGGCGTGTTCCAGCTGCTCGAGGCGCGCCGGGGCGAGCTCGAAGTGGCGCTCGACTACACGGAGACCCTACGCGAGTACTGGACGGCGCGCGCCGAGCTCGACGCGCTGCTCGCGGGACGCGTGGTGCACGAGGAAGACGCAGACGAAGAGATGCCGAGCTTCGAGCATGGTGCCAGCGCACGGGGAGGACACTGAAGATGGATCGCCGCAAGTTCATCCGCTTCTCCTCGCTTGCCGCCAGCGCCGCCCTGCTCGCCAAGACGCGCAACGCGAACGCGCAAGATCACGCGGGCCACCAACACCACCAACACCAACAGCCCGCCACGCCCGGCGCGGCCAATCCGCACGCCGGTCACGCGCGCTCGAGCACCGCGCGTCCACCCGCGCAGGTGGCGCCCGCCACGCCCATCGACGTCGCGCGACTGCCCGAGGCAGGCAACGTGCCGGCTGTGATCACGCCCAACGGCAGCACGCTGCCCTTTCGCATGGTGGACGGGGTCAAGGTCGCCCATTTGATCGCCGCACCCGTGCAGCACGAGTTCGCACCCGGATTGAGCGCCGAGTGCTGGGGCTACAACGGCAGTACGCCCGGGCCCACGATCGAAGCCGTCGAGGGCGACCGCCTGCGCATCCACGTCACCAACCGCTTGCCCGAGCCCACCACCGTGCACTGGCACGGGCTCATCGTGCCCAACGGCCAGGACGGCGTGTCGGGGCTCAACCAGCGGCCGATCCAGGTGGGCGAGACCCACACCTACGAGTTCACGGTCAAGCACGCGGGCACCTTCATGTACCACTCGCACTTCGACGAGATGACGCAGATCGCGCTCGGCATGGCGGGCATGTTCGTGGTGCACCCCAAGCGACCGCGGGGCCCCAAGGTCGACCGGGACTTCGTCATGATGGCCCACGAGTGGCGCGTGGACGTGGGGGCCAAGCGACCCAACCCCAACGAGATGAGCGACTTCAACGTGCTCACCTTCAACAGCAAATCCTTTCCCGCCACCCAGCCGCTCTTGATGCGCACGGGCGAGCGCGTGCGCATTCGGCTCGGCAACTTGAGCCCCATGGAGCACCATCCGGTCCACCTGCATGGGCTCAACTTCGTGGTCACCGAGACCGACGGCGGCGCCGTGCCCAAGTCGGCCCAGTACCCGGAGACCACCGTGCTCGTCCACGTGGGTTCCACGCGCGTGATCGAGTTCGTGCCCAGCGAGCCCGGGGATTGGGCCATGCATTGCCACATGACCCACCACACCATGACGCAGATGGGACACGACCTCCCCGTGATGCTCGGCGTGAACACGCAACAGCTCGATCAGCGCATGAGCAAGTTGGTGCCCGAATACATGAGCATGGGCACCGAAGGCATGGGCGGCATGGGCGAGATGGAGATGCCGATCCCGGAGAACAGCTTGCCCATGCGCGGCGCACCCGGGCCCTTCGGGTACATCGACATGGGCGGCATGTTCACGTTCTTGAAGGTGCGCGACAAGCTCACGCCCGAGGACCTCACGGGCTTCTATCGCTACCCCGAGGGCTCCGTGGCCACCAAAGCCGACCCGGCACGGCTCGCCGCAGACGGCATCGACGTGAACCGCAAGATCTGAGCGCGACGAACGCGAAAGCGCGCCGGGGGCTCGGGCGGTTCGGGCTCGGGATCGTGGATGGGAATGGGCGCGGGCGGATCCGGATTCGGGATCGCAGGTGGACTCGGATCGGGCCGCGGTTCCGGACTTGGCTCGGGACCAGGCTCGGGCGTAGGCAGCGGAATGGGATCCGGAAACGGCCCTGGCAACGGTGTAGTCGGATCTTCCATGACCACCGCGTAGGTGTGCGCGAAGGTGTCCGGGGCAAGTTGCGCGTGCTTCCGAGATCACTGTGAAAATGCCGCTAGAATGGGCACGAAAGATTGGCTGCCATGCTGATCGGAGACGCGCGTGACCGCTTTTCGTAGATCCGAGCACGCAGCCTCGGCTAGGGATGGAGGATGCTCGAGAAGAACCTCCTCACGCTCGGACTCGGCACGCTGCTGCTCGCAGCAGCCTGTGGGTCGGATCACGACCCAGGCGACGCGGATGCTGCAGGCGCTGCGCTCGATGGTAGCGCGCACTTGATGGATGCGATGTCGCCCACCCACGAAGGTGGTGACGACGCAGGGTCAACTGGAGCGGAGCACGACGCGAGCAGCCGGGACGCCGCGGCCCAAGATGCCTCGCAGGAAGCTCAGGGCCCCAAGGTCGATCGCACGAATCCTGCTCTGCACGAGTTCTCGCTGGATCCCAAGGCGGTGGACCCGAGCGTGGCCGACTCCCTGTCCACGCAATACGCCCAGCTCGACACGCGCAGCGCACCGCTGGGTCTTTTGGTGGTGTTCTTGCCCGGTGCCAACAACGTGCCCCGCGATTGGCGCGACCATGGACGCCAGCTCGCCGCGTACGGCTTCCACGTCCTCATCCCCCACTACAACAATCGCTGGTCAACCGGCGACACCTGCACAGGTGGCACGAAGACCTGCTCGGACGACACGCGTTGGGAGGCACTCACGGGCGAGGACACTTCGACGGCCATCGTGATCCCGCGAGCCGACAGCGTGGAGGGACGCGTGATCGCCATGCTCGAGCACTTGAGCACCAGCGATCCGGGCGGCGACTGGGGCTACTACCTCTCGAAGGACAAGGGCCTGCTCTACGACCGCACGATCATCGCGGGCATCTCCCACGGCGCGGCCAGCGCAGGCATGTACGCCACCAAGCGCGCCTTCGTGCGCAACGTGATGCACTCGAGCGGCGCCGCGGGCCCCTCGAGCGCTACCAAGCAAACACCCGTCTCGGCCTGGTATGGCTTCGCGCACACGGAAGATCCCGCCTACGACGCCATCGTGGGCTCGTGGGACAAGTCGGGCCTGCCCGGAACGCCCACCAGCATCGACGGCGCCTCGGCCCCCTTCGGGGGCTCCCATCGGCTGATCACGTCGGCGGACTCGACGTACCCGCATGGCTCCACGTGCGTACACAGCAGCTCGCCGAAGGATACGCAGGGTCACTATCTGTTCGACGCGGCCTGGCGCTATCTCTACGGCGTGCCCGGCAAATAGGTCGGGACGTACCTTGACTCTCCCGTTACTGGAGACTCCAGAGTGCAGGCATGGCCAAGCCACGGCTAACCATCGGTGAGCTCTCGCGTCAGACTGGGCTGCCCGTCAAGACGCTGCGCTTCTACTCCGATGAGGGGCTCCTGCCGCCGCTCGCGCGCACCGACAAGGGTTACCGCCTGTATGGCGAGGAAGCCCTCGTGCGTATCGATTTGGTGCGTTCGCTGCGCGAAGCAGGGGTCCCTCTCGAGACCATCAAGCGAGTGTTGAGTCGCGAGCTCTCGCTGGTAGAAGCGCTCCAGCTGCGACTCAATACGGTGGAGGAACACGTGGCCGGCCTGCAACGCATCGCCGCCGCACTCAGAGCAGCCCTGCGCTCCGAGCCCGGCGAAGCAGACATCAGGAGGTTGTGTGCCGTGACCCGATTGACCCATGAAGAACGACGTGCCGCCATCGAGACCTTCCACGAACGTGTGTCCGAGGGCATTCCAATCGAGGCTGCCTGGCGCAAGCGCATGGTCGACGCCAGCACGCCCCAGCTGCCCGACAATCCGAGCCCGGAGCAGCTCGATGCATGGATCGAGCTCAGCGAGCTGATCGCCGATACGAGCTTCATCGAGAGCCTGCGCAAGAGTGCCAAGGAGGTGTGGGGAAAGTTCGATATGAACCTGATGCGCGAGGCCGGCGACCGCATGACGGCTGCGGCCAAGCGGGCGATCGCCCAGGGCCTCGCGCCGGAATCGGAGCAAGCGAAAACCCTAGTGGAGGAGTACGGGACGGCCCTCGCGGCCGCGCGCGGAGGCAGCTTCGACGCTGCCTCCAGGAGCGGCATGCGCGAGCGTTTCGAGAACCACGACCCGCGCAACGCGCGCTACTGGGAACTGGTCGCCGTCTTGCGTGGCACGCCTTCCGTGGACAGCACCATCGCGGAGTGGCGCTGGATCCGCCAGGCAGTGCTCTATCACCTGAGCGGAGGGCCCTGAGGCCCTCAGAAGAACGCCGTGACGCGCTCGACGAACCAGTACATGCCGACACTGCCCATGGCGTACTGAGCGGTGGTCGCGAGCACGTCACGCGCACGCTGTGGCGCCCAGCGCGTGACGGCCCAGCGCAGGGCCCACGCCAGGGCCACGAAGCTGAGCTGCCCAAGCTCCACGCCGACATTGAAGAAGAGGAGCGCGCTCGGCAGCTCTGCCTGCGCGATCTGGATCTCACTCAGGGCGCTCGCGAAGCCGAAGCCATGCAGCAGACCGAAGCCGAACGCCACCAACCACGGCGCCCGCACGGTGAGCGTGGGCTCGGCGCCGCGCGCCTGCCGCGTGACCTCCACCGCCAAGAGCACGATGCTGAGAGCAATCACCGCCTCCACCGGTGGCACGGGCAAGGTGCGATAGCCGAGCGTGGCCACGCTGAGTGTGATGCTGTGGGCCAGCGTGAACGAGGTGATGGTCCACAGAAGCGCGCGCGGAGTGCGCACCAGCCACAACAAGCCCAGCACGAACAACAGGTGATCCCAGCCGAACCAGATATGCTCGACGCCGATCAGCGTGAACGCTCGGGCGAGCATGCCAAAGCTGCGCTCTCGCCTGCTCGCGGCGATCAACACGTGCGACTCGCGGGCGCCGAACACGTACGACTCTGCTGGTGCGTCGACCCAGCTGAGCTCCATCATGGCCGATGTAGCGATGTTGCCGAGCCCGCCGAAGCCGAGTCGTCCGTGCAACCCTTGGCTACCGCAGGACAGGCGCGGCGCATCGAACACGCAGTGCTCGGGGAACTCGGGTCGCAGCACCAGGTAGGCTGCGTTCGGGTCCTTCAATCCTTCGAGGCGCTTCCAGTGCGTGACGAATTGCCCGTCCCCCACTTGCGTGACGCTCAGCACGGACATCGTGAAGTTGTGGGCCCGAGCGAGGCCGGGCCAGCTCAGCGCGATGCACAGGATCCAAAGCCAACGGCTCATGGTCGTGCCGCCTGCACGCGTTGCACCTCGAACTCGCCCTCGAGCCGCGCCAGCTCCTGGCGGAAATGATCCCGGGTCCTCTCGACGCGGAAGTCGGCGGCGAGCCGATCGTGCAGCACGCTGAACTCGGGTGCTGTCGCAGCCTGGCGTTCCTCCACCCGGACCACGTGCAGTCCGCGCGGAGAGCGCAGGATGATCCACTCGTGGAGCGGGAGACCCTCGACCTTGTCCGCGTTGTCGGCGCCCAGCACGACTTCCACTTGAGGCCGCGTGACCTTCTCGAAGCGCGTGGGGATCACGCGCACGTCGCGGCTCGCACGTAGTTCGGCGACGAGCGCGCGCGCTTCGTCCTCGGCCGTGGGGCCCGTGCGCACCAGGTACTCCACGAAGGTGGCCGCGGCGGGCTGGATGTAGTCGGCGCGGTGCGCTTCGAAGAACGTCTTGAGCTCTTCGTCGCTGGGCAAACGCGCTCCCGCCGAGGCCTGGACCAGCGTGCGCATGCGCGCCACGAGCTGATCCCGAACGGTCTCGTCCGTGCGCACCAGGTCGGTCCGCAGAGCTTCACGGAACAACAGCTCGTCGTCGACCCAGGCGTCCACCAGAGCCTGCCCCTCGGCCGCCGAGGGGGACCGACCTTGACGCTGTTCGAAGAGTGCGTTTAGTTCGCGCCGCTGCTGGTCGCCTACGACGATGCTGGTGTCCGCCGGTTCCTCTGTCGGTGCGCTCGGAGAAACTGCGCGATGCAGCAGAAAAACGGCCATTCCGAGGCCACAGAAGTGAACGAGTGGTTCGCGCAAGATCTGCATGGGCGGATTCTCTAGGGCTGCGCGATGACGTTTGCGTGCAGACCGCGCAACGTTCTGCTTTCACGCGGCGGCGACCGACAAGCCCAATTGCGTGTCCGAACTGCGCACGCACGCCACCTCAAGCACGATGAAAAATAACTACGTCCGAACCTGAATGTCATTCATCCCCGGTAACAAGGGAGCTCGAAACGGGGTGAAAGATCGCATGAACTTGAAGAAAATGTCGAAGGGCCTCGCGGCCGGTTTGTTGGCGTGGTGTGGTTTGGGCGCAGCAGCAGATGCCCAGGATCCGTTCTCCATCGTCCTGATTCCGGATCCTCAGAACTACAGCGAGAAGTCGTCGTATGGCACCTACGGCCATCAGACCCAGTGGATGGTGGACAACCGCAGCGCACGCAACATCCAGTTCGTGGTGCACCTCGGTGACATCACCAACCACGACGTTGCGGCCGAATACACCGTGGCCAGCGCCGCGCACACCATCCTCGACAACGCTGGCATGCCGTACAGCATGACCAACGGCAACCACGAACTCTTCCCGAGTGCGGATGCCTACAAGCGCGACTCGCTCTACAAGAACTACTTCGGCTCGAATCGCTATACCGGCAAGTCGTTCTACGGCGGCTCGTACAACCAGGACAACGAGACCAACTTCACGCTTTTCGAGGTTGGCGCGCTCAAGTTCATGGTGGTGAGCCTCGAGTTCGCCCCGCGCAAGGACATGGTGAGCTGGGCCAACTCGGTGATCCAGGCCCACCCCGATCGCCGCGTGATCGTGGCCACCCACTGCTACCTCAACAACGACGGTGAGTACGCGCCGGACTGCGCCGACCACTACAACCTCGAAGGCCGCGAGCCGGTGGACCTGTGGGAGGAGCTAGTCTCCCGTCACAGCAACATCTTCCTAGCGGTCAGCGGCCACATCCAGGGCGTGGCTTACCGCCAGCGCACGGGCAACAATGGCAACATCGTGCACGAGGTCCTGAACGACTTCCAGGACGAGCCCGTGAAGGGCACCGGCGGCACCGCGCTGGGCAACGGCTGGCTCCGTGTGCTCACCTTCAACCCTGCGCAGAACTCGATCGGCTTCGAGTCGCTGACGGTGGAGAACGGAAACTTCGCCATCTTCAACAACGGCACCGCGCAGTTCTACCTGCCTTACAACCAGGTCGCGAGCCCCACGCCCACCAAGCACAATCTGCATAGCTACAGCGTCTCGTACAACATGCAGACGCCGCCGACGTACGCGTACAAGATCAACGACTACCTGTTCCACGACCGCATGGCGGGCACCGCCCTCACCGGCGTCAAGGTCGACCCGCGCATCGCGGCGGCCCCCAACGGCGACTTCGTCACGGTGTGGCGCGACGACAGCGACGGCAACGGCGCGGGCCAGATCCACGCGCGCGGATTCGACAAGGACGGCAACCCGCGCTTCGGCGAGATCACGGTCAATAGCGTGGCTGGCGGCGAGCAGCGTAAACCCGACGTGGCCATGGACGACAACGGCAACTTCGTAGTGGTGTGGGAAGACGACCAGGACGGCAATGGCTCCTATCAAATCCTGGCGCGCGGCTTCAACGCCAACGGTACCCAGAAGTTTGCTGACAAGACCGTGAACACGGTGGACGACGGGCAGCAGTACGAGCCCGCCATCGGCATGGACTCCGCCGGCAACTTCGTGGTGGCCTGGGAAGACGACCAGG
Organism: Myxococcales bacterium; assembly: GCA_047601445.1. Classification (GTDB taxonomy): domain Bacteria; phylum Myxococcota_A; class Polyangia; order Polyangiales; family DASUME01; genus DASUME01. The sequence goes on from JASGJH010000001.1 coordinate 5,313,529, forward strand.
ATGCCAACGGCTCCTTCCAGATCTTGGCGCGCGGCTTCACCGCCACGGGCGCCCAGCGCTTCGCGGATTTCACCGTGAACACGGTGGCCGCAGGCCAGCAGTTCAACCCCGCCGTGGCCCTGGATAACAGCGGCGACTTCGTGGTGGGCTGGGAAGACGACCAGGACAACAACAACTTGTTCCAGATCTTCGCGCGCGGCTTCACCGCCACGGGCGCCCAGCGCTTCGCTCAGCTCCAGGTCAACACCAACGCAGGTGGCAACCACGCCAAGCCCCAGGTCGCCATGGACGCCAACGGCGCCTTCGCGGTGGTGTGGGAAGACGACCAGGACAACAACGGCTACTACCAGATCTACGCGCGCGGCTTCACGCTCACGGGCACGCAGCGCTTCGGTGTGACCACGGTGAACTCGGTAGGCGGCGGCCAGCAGTACGCTCCCACGATCGCCATGAAGAGCACCGGCGACTTCGTGGTGGGCTGGGAAGACGACCAGGACGACAATGGCGCCTTCCAGATCCTAGGCCGCGGCTTCACCTCCGCCGGCGCCCAGAAGAAGGCCGACTTCACGGTCAACTCCGACTCGAGCGGCCAGCAGTACGTGCCGGCGGCGGCAATCGACGAGCAGAGTCGCTTCGTGATGGCGTGGCAGGATGACATGGATGGCGACGGCAATCCGATCATCCTGGTGCGCAATCTCGGCTTCTGAGCATCCTCTCAACCTTCTTCCACAACTCGCTCCCTTCGCCCTCGTGTGCGCTCCCTGGTTTGGGCCGGCGCTGCGGGGGCGCAGTGACGTCGGGGCTACGAGAACGCGCATTGTCGGGACGCTTGTTCGACAAAGCGCGTGCTCTCTCCGCCCCAACGTCACTGCGCCTCCTCGCGCAGACCTCAGTTCGCGGGAGCGAACCGCTCTCGGGTCATTCGCGGCCGCAGCCAGCGCGCCAAGAATGGCGTATCGATGAAGCACAGGAAGCCTGTCGTCGAACTCCTCGCAGTTGCCGCAGCCGATCCAAACAGAGATAGCGAAGCCACGGATGGGTATCTCCATGCCCCAGTTCTTCCGCGTAGGGCTCGCCGAAAGCAGCCCCAGCTAGGCCGCCCACCCGGTTCGCTCGGGATACTCGCCTGCGCGCTAGTGACGTCTCAGCTTGTTCGCGACTCGTCCGAACAACGTTCCATCGAGGTCGTCGGCGCAGGGCTGGAGTAGCTGCACATCCCCCGAAGCCTTCACGATGCGTGCACGGCCCTGGGCTCCGGTCGCGTTGCGGAATACGATGCCGCCGAAGCCCACGGGGACCATGAACTCGTATTCGGCTGAGTCTGGGGAGTCCGAGATTCGACGGATCACGATTTCCAAACCCAGGCTCATGGCTTTGCCTCGACGGCGACGCCGCCGTCGCTGGCTTCGGTGGCAGTGGTGCCGGGGCTCGTCGTAGTGTCCGTGGAAACCGCGCTAGCAGGCGGGACGGGTGACGTGCTCGCGGCCCACGCCAGCTCCTCCTTCCACGCCGTCATGAACTGCCTGACGCGTGCAAGCTGTTCGGGCGATAGGCTCCAACGCTCCGCACCGAGGCGCAGCGCCAGCTCGTTGGCTCCCGCGAGGGCCATCGCGGCGTCGCGCTCCACGTAGGTGCTCATGCGACGCAAGCCGGGCCTCGCCTCCGTGGCCACCGCTTCGGTGCTCGGTACGCGAGCACCATCTGCCATCAGCCCAAGGGGCCCTTCGCTGGCCTTCGACTCGCGCCATGTGAAGGCGACCTGCATCGCCGGCCGCCCCGTGGGCATCGCGAACAGGGCGAGTGTCTCATCCAGCCCGAACACGAGGTGCAGAGTCAGGACGACCTGCCCCTTGTCATTCTTGCGCCGCACGAGTTGCTCACTCTTGCCGCTCGCGGCGACGAGCACGGCCGCTGGAGTATCCTGCTCCTCGACCGCGCAGCTCCATGTACGCGCGCTGGCGACCCTCACCCGCTTGCACAGGTACACCTGCCGCCCTGCGCAGCCTTCGAGCAAGAAGCGATGCTGACCTAGTTTGCTGAAGCGCGTGGTGCCCCACTTCGGGCAATTGTAGGCCTTCGCGTACTGCGCTCGCAGCTTGTTCTCGGTACTACAACCGGTACCGCAGAGGATGAGGAGCAGGATGGTGAGGCAAGAGGACCAAGAGAACCGCCGAGAATACACGACGCGAACGATAACTCCTTGCCTGCCCGCTGCCAAAGCTCCGAGGCGGGGTTAAGGCTCTCCTGCTCGCCGTCACCCTCAGTCCGCGCAGAAAGCAGCTCGTCTGTCCCTACTCGATCACGACATCGAGTCCGCGATGGTTCTCGACCCAACGCGGCGACTTCCGCGGTCTCGTCGTCGGTCGCCAAGCCCACGCAGCCGTCCGAAGTATCGAAGGCGTTCACCAAACGGCCCAACCAGACACGCTCCGGTGCGGACCGTGAATGCCAACGCCCCCGCCCGTGTACCCCTGCGTCCTCTGCGCTGGCGTCGGATAGGCAATGGGGATGAATAGACCAAACTTCTTAGCGCGCTCGGGTCGTCAGGGTCGGCACGCAACATGCACATCGTGGATATGGAGGCTGCAATTCGTATGGATCTCGTCGCTTTCACCCCTCGATTGCGCCATGCACGACGCACCCGTTGGCACGTCTTGGCACTGGCGATGTCATGGAGTGTTGGATGCTCTGACGCCGACCCGTCCCTGGATCACGGTTCCGCGGTACCGAGCCCGGAGGGCCCCGGCTCGGATGGCCAAGTCTCCCACGCGTCGAAGGCACTCGACGCAAGTGCAGCCAACGCCGACGCTGGGACGGAAGAGCCCATTGTCGAACCCGTGTCGGAAGCGGACTACTACGTGCGCAACCAGACTGCTGCTGCGGTCTCGCTGGCGGCCACTGACCTGTCGGGTGGGCCAGTGCAGCTCCTCCAGGATCGCCTCGCGCCAGGGGAAGAAGCACGCATCTACCACGCGCTGGAAGGAACCGGCGGACACGTGATGCCCTCCAACTTCTTCGAGAACTTCACGGTCACGTCGGGGACCGATGTTACGTACAGCGGCGTCCGCAACGAGGACTGGAAGGCCAGCGACGGTCGCTACACGTTGAAGCTCAAGGAGCGCGAGGACTATTCGTGCACCGAAGACGAGGACTGCACCATCAAGGACGTGGGCAACTGCTGCGGCTACTACCCACGCTGCGTCAACGTGGACAGCCCTACACCGGGTCCCGAATGCGTTGGCGACGACGGTGAGAGTCTCGGTGGTGTGTGCGGGTGGCCCGACATCACGCACTGCTCTTGTGTGCAAAACACCTGTCGCAGCATGCAGGGCGACCAAGAAGTCTAAGCGTCGGACTCGGCGTCCGTCACTTGCCTCGACTCTTCTCCCAGGCCCTGACCTTGCTCCGCGCGGCGTCGAAGAGGCGCGCGTGGTTTCCTTGCCGGACCTTCTCGCTGGCCTCTGGGGTGAGCGCCTTCCAGAGTGGATGATAGAGCTCGAAGACCTTGAGATAGGCGGACTGCTCGGAGGGCGCCACCTCGTCGCTTCCGTAGAGAAAGCGGTCGGGGTAACGGTTGATGAGATCGGCCGTCTTGGCCAGGGCCGCCGGACTGTCGATGATGTATTTGGCCACTTCGTCCCACGAGAGATCGAAGTGCACGTGCGTAAAGGCGGGATCTCGGAGCGTGCTCTCGAGGGCTGCCAGGTGATTCTCGATCGGTCGCACCACGCGTCCGACTCCGGTATGCGCCCAGATGATCGTGGTCTCGGGATGTCTGCTCAGGAGCTCTCGCATCTGACCGAGGTAGGCCGGCTCGGTACCCGGCTTGGGAAACGGCACGTCGATGTCCGAATGGATCAGCGCGATGAGTCCCACTTCGCCCGCGAAGTCGAGCACGCGATCGAGCGCGGGATCCGTGAGACTCGCGACGGGACCGCAGACCTTCGACGAGACGAATTCCTTGTGAATGGTGAACTCGCCGATCCCACTAAAGACCCCCGGGAAAGTGGTAAGCACGCGACGAATGTGATCTGCGGCGTACATGTCCGCGGGGTCGAAGCCCGTGATCATGGGATCGAAGCGCTGCTGGTCCGCGGGCGAGAGCGAGCGATAGGCCATCGCGATGACGGCGTCCGTGAAGCTGTAATAGTAGAGCGGGTCGTCGGTCTGTAGATAGTACGTCGGCGCGTGATCGCCTGTGTTGCGGTAGGACCAGAGCTGCTGCAGCGGGATCCCGAAGAGCGCGGCGCGCCCCACTCGGTCGCCCATGATCTGGAGGAACTTGGTGATCGGAGTTCCCTCCTGGATGTAGTTTGTGAGGTGCACGTGCGTGTCGCTGACCTCGTATTTTTGATCGTGAGTGCGCTTGGAAGCCGGCTGGGACGTAGCGGTGGCCGTGCGTGGCTTCGCTTGTCCCCGTGCCGCCGTTGGCGAACAGGCTGCCAGCGCGGTCGATAGCAGCACACCGAGCACGCTCGCGTGGAGAAGCCGGCGAGCATGAAGAGGGCGTTCCCAAACGAGGATTCGCCCGGCCACACGGATGGCGTGATCGCTCATACGCTAAACAAGCTAGGCGTCGCAGGACACGCGCACAAGCGCGGCGAGCACGCTGTTCAGCAAACGCAACGAACGGGCATCGCCTCATGCGGCATCGCGAGTCCTCAAACGGGAGCGCGGCCCTGCGAAGACCTGGCAAAATGCAGCAGCACAGCTTGACCCGAGCACGCACGCTTGCTCTCATCAACGAGGAGGGATGCGCATGCACGGCTTCGTGCGGCCACGACGCTTCATTCTCTACTCGCGCGTCCAGGCGCGCGCCTCGACCTCGACGAGATCATCCAAGTGACGCGGGTCATCCTCGCAATGCTGGTAGCGTGTGCCGTGTGGGCCGCGATGCCGGCGGTGCTGCGCGCGCAAAGCGTCGCCATGGTGCCGTGCAGCTCGGAGGGTGTGGAACGTCAGCATTGCCCGGCGGACACAGCGGCCGGAGTCACGCTGTCACGGGTGACGGGTGACGCCGCCTGTCTGCTCGGGAAAACGTGGGGCTACGACGACCAGGGCATCTGGGTGCTCGGAGGCTGCTCTGCAGAGTTCGTGGTGGCGGACAAGAGCGGCGGGAACGCCGGCGAAACGCAATCTTCGACGCTTGTCGTGCCTCCCGAAGACAAGTACCAACCGGTGCAAACCTGGAGCCAGTTCGAACCTGGCAAGGGCTTTCTGATCGGGCGCACCAAGATCGGCGAAGTCTCGATCAGTGCCTACCTGCTGATCCGCTACATCAACCAACTGCCTCCAGATGAATCCTTTCGAGATCACCTGGGACGCACGCACGAAATCGACGCGCGCCACGACATCTACTCACACCGCGTGATGGTGTTCCTCAAGGGCTGGCTAGGCATTCCCAAGTTCCGTTACCAAATCATTCTCTGGACCGTGAATACCACCGACCAGAAGGCGCTGTTCGGCAACCTCGGCTACCAGTTTCATCGAGCGTTCAGCTTGTACGCGGGCATGAATGCGCTGCCAGGGACCCGCTCGCTGCAAGGCTCGCATCCTTACTGGCTCGCTCCCGACCGTGTGATGGCCGACGAGTACTTCCGCCCCTTCTTCACCAACGGCATCTGGGCCACCGGCGAGGTCATCGACGGACTCTGGTACAACGCCATGGTCGGCAACAACCTCAGCGCACTCGGGATCACGGCAAACCAGCTGACCCGTGATTTTGCGTACGCGGGTTCCATCTGGTGGATGCCCACAACCCACGAATTCGGTCCCCAGGGAGCGTACGGTGACTGGGAGCAGCACACCGCGGTGGCGACCCGCTTCGGCGTCTCTGGCACGCACAGTCGCGAGGACCGTTTCAGCGACCTCGCCACGGGCAATCCCGACAACACCACCGTGCGACTGGCGGATAGCTTGCTGCTGTTCGATCTCGGCGCATTGGCGCCCGACGTCACCGTGCAGCGAGCCAATGTTTCTCTGCTCGCCGCGGACGCTGGCATGAAGTATCGCGGGTTGTTCCTGCAAGCGGAGTATTACAACCGCTGGCTGAACAAGTTCCAGGCGGATGGTGCTCTGCCAGTGAAGCTGATCCATGACACGGGGTTCTACGTTCAGGCGGCCTTCTATCCATGGGCCAAACGGATCGAGCTGTACACGGCCACGTCGCAGATCTTCGGCGACAAGCAGGCCGGCTACGGTCATAGCGAAGAGTACCTGGGTGGCCTCAACTTGTACTTCGGAAACACCCGCAATCTGCGCCTCAATCTGCAAGGAATCTACGTGAACCGCTCGCCCGTCAGCAGCACCTTCGGCTACTACGTCGGCGGTCTCGACGGCGCGGTGCTCTCGGCCGCCGTCTCTGCATTTTTCTGAGCGTGACGAGCGCGCCTAGGCGAGCCACGCAACGATCACGGTGCCCCAAAGTGCCAGCAGCACGTTCCCGACTGCGTAGGCAACGCCGTATCCGAGCGATGGTACTGGACTCTTCGCGACCTGAAGTACGTCGGCCAGTGCCGAAGTCGCCGTGGCTCCGCCGGCGCAGACGCCCAACACCAGACCGGGATGCAGCTTGAAGAGCCAACGACCGGCCAGCACGCCCACGACGAGGCTGATCGTGATGGTGAGGACGCCTGCGCCGACCAAACTCAAGCCGTTCGTCTGTAGGCCGCGGATGAAGTCAGGACCGGCATTCAATCCGACCACCGCCACGAAGCCGGTCAAGCCGATCGACTCGAACACGGACAGCGTCGGTGCTGGAATGCGCCCGAACCAGGCGGGCCGCACCGAGCGAAGCCAACCGCACACCAATCCGCCCAGCAGCACGCCAACGGGCAGGCTCAAGCCGACCGATAGGCTGCCGAGGTTCACTGTGGGAAGGCCAACCAGAGCGCCCGCGACGATGGCCGTGGCGACCACCAGCATATCGGTGGAGTCCGTGGGCCGATCGGTGACCCCGATGATCGCGGCGGCGCGCGCCACGTCGGGCGCAGAGCCGACGAGCGTGAGCGAATCACCGCGCTCGATCTGGGTCTCGGGGAGCATGCCGAGCTGCTGACCGCCTCGCACGAGCCTGCGCAGATAGACGCCTCGCAGGGACTCCTCGCGACCGAGCTCAGCCAGCGTGCGCCCCTGCACATCAGGTTGAGTGACGATGACGTCGACGAGGTCAGCCGACAGACTCAAGAGTTCACGATCGTCTACCTCGCGCAGGCCCCGATATTTTTGCTCCAGCACCTCGACCATGGCGGAGCGTCGTCCGCTCACTGCCACCACATCACCGGTGCGCAAGATGAGGCTCGGGTCGTAGGCAAGGATCAGCCCCTTGGCCCGAACGCTCTCGACAAAGATTCGGTCCTCTCCCGCGAACAAGTCGAGCGCACCGAGACGTTGGTCCACCCAGCTGGCCTCGGGATCCAGTGCATAGGCGCGCATCTCGAACTCGCGCCGAGCGTGCATCTTCGGCGTGCTCGACCCCTGCATCTGCTCGTCGAGCTTGCGACACTCCTCGGCCAGGTCGATGCGCATCAGGACGGGTCCTACGCGCGCCAGGAGCCAGCCTGCGGACGTGAGGCCGATCAGATACGTGACCGCAAATGCCACGGGTACGCTGTTGGCCATGGCCGTGCGGTCCGCCGCGCCCACCGGAAGCTTGTTGATGGCGTCCATGGCCGTTCCGAGGGCCGCGGACTCGGTGAGCGCTCCAGCGAGCAGCCCCGCTCCGGTCCCGGAGTCGAAGCCAAACAGACGCGATAGGGCGAACGCGCTCAGCAAACCCATCACGGCGACCACCGCGGCGAGTCCCGCGTACGCCAAGCCATCGCGGCGCAGGCCGTGGAAGAACTGAGGGCCGGTGCGGAAGCCGATCGAGAACAAAAAGAGCACGAAGAAGCACTCTTTGATCTCGGTGGGCAGCGCGATGCCCGTGAAATGCCCGACGCCCACGCCGGCGAGCAGCGTGCCCGTGACCGGACCGAGCTTGAAGGAGCCCAGCGACAGTCTGCCGAGAAGATGACCGAGGCCCAGCACCAGGAAGAAGACGACCTCGAGGTGGGTGCGCAAGCCCTGCTCCAACCAAGCAAGCATGATCCCTCCTCGGCACGCCTTCATGTCATGATGGAAGCTCATCGATTTCGAGCAAGTCGGTTCGCGCGCAAGCAACGACCTACATGCGATCCCCCACAGCCGCACGTCATCGCACCACCCGCAGCGCGAATCCCCATGCCAAAGCAATCGATCATCGGCTTCCATCAGGACGAAGAGGGCGTGTGGGTGGCGGATCTCGCCTGCGGTCATGGCCAGCACGTGCGGCACGCGCCGCCCTTCCAAAACCGGCCCTGGGTGAACGATGAGGGCGAGCGCGCGCAGAAGCTCGGCACCGAGCTGGAGTGCCAACTCTGCAACATGGCCACGCTGCCCCCGGGACTCTCGGTCTACAAGCGAACCGACACCTTCACGGAACTCACGGTTCCAGAGGGCCTCTTGCGCGATCATCGTACCAAGCCCGAGGTCTGGGCTGAGATCGTGGTGGAAGAAGGGCGCCTCGAGTACACGTGCGCGCAAGGCATTTTTGTACTGCGCCCGGGAGTCGTCGGGATCGTCGAGCCAGCCCAGCCCCACCACGTGCGCCCGCTCGGCCAGGTTCGCTTTCACGTGCGGTTCTTGCGAGCTTGATGGATGTCATCGCAAGACAAGGGACGAGGGCCAGAGGCACGGCCCCTGCGATGACCACGACGCCGAGTACGACGAGACTGCGCCCACAACCCCCTCTTGGCATGCCGTAGCCGTCGACTGGCAGCCTAGGCTAGTTGCGGGCGCTCGTCGGATGCACGACAAGTGGGGAAGACGGTGCTCGATGGGCCGCCCAGGCGTGTGTTCGTCTCGAAAGGGCGACGGCAGTAAATGCATCAGGTGCTGATCATCGGAAGTGGCTTTGGCGGGTTGTGTGCTGCCATCGGCCTCGAGCGGCTCGGTATCACCGACTTTCGGATCCTCGAACGGCGCAGCTTCATGGGCGGAACCTGGGCTCAGAACCACTATCCCGGCGCCGCGGTGGACGTGCAATCCCCGCTCTACTCGCTGTCCTTCGAGCCGCACGCGTGGACGCAGATGTTCGCCGCACAAGAGGAGCTCCAGAGCTACACGGAGCACGTGATCGCGAAGTACGGTCTGCGTCAGAAGACCGAGTTGGGTGCCGAGGTGCGGCGGATCGAGTGGGACGAAGTGCGCTCGTCGTGGCGCGTGGTCACGCGCGATCGGGGAGCCTTCGAGGCCCGCTTCGTGATCAATGCATCGGGTCCGTTGAGCACGCCCGTGATTCCGCGCTTTCCCGGGCGTGACACCTTCGAGGGGCCCTCGTTTCATACCGGTGACTGGCGCCACGACATCGCGCTGAAGGGCAAGCGCGTGGCCATCATCGGAAGTGGTGCCAGCGCCGCCCAGGTGATCCCTGCCATCGCCTCCGAGGTCGGGCACCTGCATGTGTTTCAGCGCACGCCGCACTGGGTGTTGCCGCGCCCGGACCATGTGTTCACTCCCCTCGAGCGCCGGCTGCTGGCCAATCGCACGGCCCATCGCTTGCTGCGGACGGCCATTTACTGCCAGCTCGAGACCCGGGTTCTGGGATTCAAGTACTCGAAGACCCTGCTCAACCAGTTCGCCCGGAAGAAGGCCCTGGCGCACTTGCGCGCTCGTGTACCGGACCCCGAACTGCGTCGCAAGCTCACACCCGATTTCACCATCGGCTGCAAGCGCATCATCCTGTCGAACACCCTGTATCCTGCGCTCTGTCGTCCGAATGTGAGCGTGCACGACCGTACCCAGGGCATTGCAGAGATCACGCAGCGTGGTGTTCGCACGGCGTCGGGAGTGGAACTCGAGCTCGACGCCATCATCTACGCGACCGGCTACGACGCGACCGATGGCGTGATCTCCTACCCGGTGATTGGACGTGGCGGGCAAAGCATCGCCGACTTCTGGCGCGAGTTCCCGCGAGCCTATCTGGGCACCACGCTTCCTGGGTTTCCGAACTTGTTCATCGTCACGGGCCCCAATACGGGTATCGGGCACGCCTCGGCTCTGTTCATCATCGAGTCGCAGATGAACTACATCATGCAGAGCATCCGGAGTGCCCGCGAGCAAGGGGCTCTCTCCGTGGAAGTCTTGCCTGCGGCCGAGGCCGTTTACACCACGATGGTGCATCGAGAGATGCAGCGCACCGTGTGGCAATCCGGCGGCTGCCAGAGCTGGTACAAGAGCAAGAGCGGGCATGTGGTGGCCATGTTTCCTGGCTTCAGCTTCACCTACCGCCGGCTCAGCCAGCGCTTCAAGCGGGAGGACCATCGCTTTCTCATGAGGGCAGCGGGCGCTACCGACGCGGCATGAATGGACACTGCCAGGCCGCTCGGACATCGTGTCATCGTGGCACATGTCGAAGGTGTTCCCTCGCTTGGTGTGGGTGCTTGCATCTTTCATGGCAACGAGCTGTGTCGTCGCCGGCACGTCGGACAAGAGCTTCTACTCCGAACCGCCCAAAGGTCCTCCAGGCGACGACGATGCTGGAGACCACGAGGCCGGCGCTGAACCGACGGACGACGATGCCGGCAAGGACGAAGAGGACGCGAGCGGCAGCGATGGCACCGACCCCTCGGATCTGTGCCCACAGGATGTGAGCAAGACGGATCCTGGGCTCTGCGGCTGTGGGGTGCCCGACAAGGACGGGGACCAGGACGGCGTGATTGACTGTCAGGACGATTGCCCTCAAGCCGCCACGGTACCAGGCGCGCCCTGCGGCGCAGTACAGCCAGACAAAGATTGCGAGTATGCCAAGTACGGCGGTCACGCCTACTGGTTCTGCTCGAGCCAAGCCCGCACGTTCGCCGAGGCGCGCAGCAACTGCCAGAAGGACGGCATGGACCTGGTGATCGTCGACGACGCGGCCGAGAACAACTTTCTCAAGCTGACTCTCAAGAGTGGGGATCACTGGATCGGACTCAACGACCAGGCCGTGGAGACACAGTTCCGCTGGTTCAACGGCGGACAACCTGGCTTCCGAGGGTTCGCCAGCGGGGAGGCGTCTGCGAACCGGGGCGAGAACTGTGCCGCCATGCGCGCGAACGGCGAGTGGTTCGATGTCGGCTGCGGAAGCAGCTATCGCTATGTTTGCGAGGCGCCGCCTGCCTGCGTCGTGAGCGGGGGCAGCGAAATCTGTGATGGGCTCGACAACGATTGCGACGGCACGCTCGATGAAGACGCAACGTGTGCGGTGGGCTGCGGTGGAACCGTGGTGGGCTCTCGCGTGTACCAGGTCTGCGGTGTGACTGATACCAGCAAGAAGAAAAACTTCGCCGATGCGCGCGCGGTGTGCGCCGGAATGGGAGCCACGCTCGTGCGGGTGGACGACGCGGACGAGAACCTGCTGGTCAACGCGCTCCGGGCGGGCGAGGGCGAGATCTACCTGGGTGCATCGGACTTGCTGAGCGAGGGGAGCTGGCTCTGGGAAGACGGAACGCAGTTCTGGACCGGGACAGCCTCGGGCTCGGCGCAAGCTGGGCTCTACAACAACTGGTCCGCGGGCGGAGAACCCAACGGTGGCACGGGCGAGAACTGCGCCGAGCTGCGCGGAGACGCCAAGTGGCAAGACAACAATTGCGCGAACACAAGGGCGTTCGCCTGCGAGCGTTGAGAGAGGATGCCGACATGAGGACGGTCATGCGTGACCCCGGGCTAGGCGTGCGAATGCTTCGGCGACAGCTGCACGCCTGGCACGCGCGACTGGGATCCAACGTAAAATTTCCGCTTCCGCTCACGCCGCTGCGCATGATCAAAGCGACCTTCGTGCCGCACGACTTGCACGCCTATCAGCTGCTTCTCCCGCTACGCCTGCAGATGCCAGACGAACCACGCGTGCAGCTGGAGTTTTTGGAGTCCAGCCCGGGCTGGTGCGAGGCGTCCGTCAGCCTCGCCTGCAAGCACGGCGATAGCGAGGGTTGGTACGGACTGTACTGGCCGATCGACTCCTACGTGGGCTACAAGCTCGGACGCCTGGTAGGGTACCCCAAGCACCTGGTCCGCCGAATGCCCATGTGGGACGACGGACATGCGGTGCGAGCCCAGGTGGTTCGTGGGGGCCGCTCCGAGTTCTCGCTCGCGCTGTGCCTGAGCTCGCGAGGGGCGCCCGTATCCAGGCTCGCGCGCGGTCTGGTGGGCCCCGAACGAGAGCGCCCCTGGTATCTCCAGGTTCCTCCAGAGCAAGGGCCGAGCCTGAACCGACTCACGTACAGCGAAGTCGAGCCGCTGCAGACCCGCATCAGCTACGGCGAGCTCCAGCTGTCCGACTGCGAGCATCATCGATGGTCGAGCCTGCTGCCACGGGACGGCCGCGTGCCGGATGCGGCACTCATCGAGCGCAGCGGGCTTGGCTTTGGCTGGTTGGTGGCCAAGCAGGTCGCAGGACAACGCACTGGCTACCTGGCGATTCAGCCCTGAGGTACGACATGCACGAGCAGCGATTGGCGCGTGAACAGCAGTGGATCGGTCGAACTGTGCGCGGGAGCGAGGGCAATCCGATTGCGGACGCCGTGCAGGGCTTGCGCGCCACCTTCGAACGCGAGCGAACACGACCGTACGCGTGGCGGCGCCGGCAGCTGCAGCAACTCCTGGAGCTGCTGCGACGCGAGGAGGCACAGATCCTCGAGGCCTTGGCGCTCGACCTAGGCAAACCCCGACTCGAAGCCTACACGGCCGAGATCGGCGATACAGCGGCCGGCATCCGCTATCTGCTCAAGCACTTGAAGTCGTGGCTGAAGCCGGTCCGAACGAGCAGCGGTCTCGCGGGCTTTCCCGGCAAGAGCTTCGTGCAGGCGGAGCCGCTGGGCGTGGTGCTGGTGATCGCGCCTTGGAATTACCCGTTCTCGTCGGTCGTGGCGCCCCTCGCGGGCGCCCTGGCCGCCGGCAACTGCGTGTTGGCGAAGCCCTCCGAGGTCGCTGCAGCCACCAGTCAGCTGCTCGCACGTCTGTTGCCCAAGTATCTCGATCCGGAGGCCGTCAAGGTCATCGAGGGCGGCGTGCCGGAGACCACGCAGCTACTCGCGCTACGATTCGATCATATCTTCTACACCGGGAATGGACAGGTGGGGCGCGTCGTGATGGCCGCGGCCGCCAAGCACCTGACGCCGGTGACGCTTGAGCTCGGCGGCAAGAGTCCGTGCATCGTCGACGCTGAAGCCAACCTCGAAATAGCGGCCAAGCGCGTCGTGTGGGCCAAATTCTACAACTGCGGCCAGACCTGTGTGGCCCCCGACTATCTGCTGGCGCACCAAGACGTATACGAGCGACTCCTGCCGCTCCTCGCGCGCACGATCCGTGAGTTCTGGGGAGCCAATCCCCAGCTCAGCGACGACTTCGGACGCATCGTCAACGCGCGCCATCACCAACGCTTGATGACGTTGATGCGGGGCGCCGGGCGCATCCTGGTGGGCGGCCAAGCCAGCGAACAGGAGCGCTACATCGCGCCCACTCTCTTGGTGGACGTGCCGGAGCACGCGCCGCTGATGCAGGAAGAGATCTTCGGGCCGCTGTTGCCAATTCTGCCCGTGGCCAGCCTCGAGCACGCGATCTCGTTCGTCAATCAGCGTCCCAAGCCGCTCGCGCTCTACCTGTTCTCCTCGGACCGGCGGGCGGCAGAACACGTGCGAGCGCGCACCTGCTCCGGCGGTCTGGTGATCAATCACGCCCTGGTCCACCTCTCGGTTCACTCGTTGCCCTTTGGCGGCGTTGGCGAGAGCGGCATGGGCGCCTTTCATGGCAAGTACTCGTTCGACACCTTCAGTCACCAGCGCGCGGTGCTGCAAAAGCCCACATTTTTGGAGACGGATTTGCTGTATCCGCCCTACACGGCCCAGAAGGAGAGCTGGATCCGTCGCTTTCTCTGAGCGGGTCCGCTCACTCGGCGGCGTCGGCCAGGTCGCTCAACACCACCGCTTCGTAGGGTTCGAGTCGAACGGCCTCCGGGGTCGACTCGTGCGCAACCCGTAAGCTCGAGAACAGATGCCCGGGGCGCTGGGCGAGGCGGAGCGTGGCCGGCCGCGTGGATGCGTTGAAGTACACGTCGACGTTCTCCTCTCCATGCCGACGCCGATAGCCAAACACCTGGGATGGCAGGTCCGCACGCGAGAACAGCGAGAGCTCCCCCTGCTGCAAAGCGCGGCTGCGCTTGCGCAGGGCGAGCAAACCTCGGTAGGTCTGGAGCAGAGAGTCTGGTTGGGCACGCTGCGCAGCCACGTTGACCTGCTCCGAGCTCGCATGGACGGGGAGCCACGGCTTCGCCAGCGAGGGGCAGAAGCCCGCGTTGGGCCCGTCCGTCCACTGCATCGGCAAGCGACATTCGTCACGGTTGAGCTGTAGACCTCGCTGCGACAGCACGCGCGCCAGGAACTCGGGCACGCGACGATTGCGCTGCGCGAGCGGGTCCAGTCCCGAACCCAGCAGCAGGCGGCTGTGGCGCATGCCGATCTCCTCGCCATAGTAGATGAAGGGAACGCCGCGCGCGGTGAGTTGCAGGGTCGCGAGCAGACGTGCCTTGCGCAGGTCGTCCCCCAGGCGGTGCAGCATGCGTGGCCGATCGTGGTTGCTGAACACCCAGGTGGGCAAGAAGGGCTCGGGGAAGACGCGCTCGAACTCTTCCACCAGCGAGTGCAGCGAGTCACGCGTGACGGACGCGCGCATGCTCTTGAACAGGAAGACCAGGTGCAGGCCGTCCGCCTGATCACCGCAGTAGCGCCGCACCGAGTCCGGACTGCCGAAGACCTCCCCCACCAGGAAGCGCGGTGGATCTTGGAACTCATCCACGACGCCTCGTAGCTCGCGCGCAAAGCGCAGGGTGTCGGCGTGGTCGATGGTGTGGAGGTGGTGCTGGAAGAAGCCGTCCGGGTTGTCCTCGGCGGGCAAGAAGCGTAGCGAGAAGGGATTGTCGTGGAAGCCCGAGTCCTTGTAGATGGCGTTGAAGATGTCGAGACGGAAGCCGTCGACCCCGAGCGCCAGCCAGTGCCGAACGATGCCGAGCATCATGGCCTTGACCTCGGGGTTGCGATAGTTGAGGTCGGGCTGGAAGGGCAGGAAGCTGGCCCAATACCACTGTTCGGTCGCGGCGTCGTACTGCCAGCCGGTGCCACCCAGCATGCACTGCCAGTTGTTCGGCGGCGCACGACCACCCGGGTCGCGCCCGTCACGCCAGATGTACCAGTCCCGCTTGGGGTTTTGGCGCGTGGCGCGTGATTCGAGAAACCACGCATGCTGGTTCGATGTGTGATTCATCACCATGTCGAACACGATCTTCATGCCGCGCGCGTGGACCTCCGCGATCAAGCGGCCCAGGTCAGCCTCCGAGCCGTACTCGGGCGAGACGCTGAGATAGTCGCTGATGTCGTAGCCGAAGTCCGCCTGCGGGCTCGCGAAGAACGGTGAGATCCAGAGCGTCTCCACCCCCAGGTCGTGCAGGTAGTCGAGCCGCTCGATGATGCCCGCCAGATCGCCGATGCCGTCGCCATTCTGATCGGCGAAGGAGCGGGGATAGATCTGGTACACGGTGGTGCGTCGCCACCAGGGGACATCGGGTTTGGAGTTGGATGTGGACATGGCGTGAGATCGAATTCGCACGTTTTGCGCGCGCCGTGGTGAGCCCGAGCGATGCGGATCCGGGGATGGCAGCGCGGGACACTGCAACACGGCTCATTGGCATACGAAAACCAGCACGTGACCCCACTCGAGCAAACCGAAGCGATCACGCGACAGGCACTCGGTATTCCCCAGGATGCCACGCGCGTACTCATCCTGGGCGAGTCGAGTCACTGGGATCCGAATTGGCTGCTTACTTCGAAGGAGTACTACGGCCTGGTGGTGCGACGCATTCTGGACCGCGCACTGCGCGAGCTCGAGCGCCAGCCGCGCCGGGTCTACTCACTCGAGAGCATTTTCTTTTTGGCCATGTACTGGGAGCGCAACCCGGGACGTCACGAGCAGATACGCGAGTTGCTCAACAGCGGGCGCCTTCGGCTCACGGGCAGCGCCGTGACCACGCCGGACACCCTGGTGACCCATCCGGAGCTGGTGCTGCGAGACTACCTGTGTGGTCAAGAGTGGCTGCGGGCTCGCGGCATCTCCTGTGAACCGCGCATCGCGTATCTGCCAGATTCGTTCGGGCACTCGCCGGCGCTCCCAACCCTGCTCAACGCCGCTGGCGTGACGGGGGCGTGCTTCGCGCGGCTCGACGGCATGTACTACCCGGGCTGCGACGCGCGCCCCAGGGATGAGTTTCCGCTGCCAGGTTCGAGTGCCGAAGCCTTGTTGAAGCAGCATCGAAGTCTCGATTTCGTCTGGACGCGCCCCGACGGAAGCAAGCTTCTCACGCACTGGAATGCGTTCACCTATGGCCAGGGCGACCTGCTGGCGCACCGGGGTCTCGCGCGCTGGATGATGCTGCCCTTGGCGGTTCCCGCGCGCAAGCCTCACCAGGTGGCCCAACGCATCGAGCAGTACGTGCGTGAACTGAGTCCGCTGAGCAGGACGCCCTATCTATTTTGTCCGATCGGATTCGACTTCGTCGATCCCATCCGGGACCTCGTCGATCTCGTGGATGAGTACAACCGCAGCTCCTACCCCGCTTCGGGCACCTGGGTCGTGAATGCCGGTCTCGACGACTACCTGCGGCTCCTCGCGCATCACGAAGCGGAGCTACCGCGACTGGAGCTCGATCCCAACCCGACCTTCATGGGGTTCTACACCACGCGCTGGGCGTTGAAGCAGAAGTACCACGCCCTCGCGCGCGACCTGCTCGAGCTCGAGGCGCGCAGCAACGAGGAGGCGCTGGCACCGGGCCACGCGGAACAGCTCTGGTACCGGATGAGTGTAGCCAACCACCATGATTTCGTGACCGGAACCTCGCCCGAGCGTGTGTACCGCGCCGAACAGCTGCCGTGGCTCGATCAACTCGGCGATGAGGTCCGGCGTGAGCTGGCTGCGCTGGCGAGCGCAAACGTCCGACCCCCGTTGCGCGCTCCGGCTCAGGTGTCGCCAAGCGAGGGACGCGTGCGTTGCAAGCTCGAGCGCGGGGTCTTGCGCGTGAGCACTCCGAGTCTGTGCCTGGTGCTGGAGGAGTGCGCCGGCGGCGTGCTCAGCGAGTGTTGGGACCCAGCCACGGGCAAGCCCTTGCTCGGCCCCGATGCACTCCAGTTCGCCGTCTACGACGACAGCGGAGGCGGCTGGCGCATGGGACACGAGCTCGCGGGAGGGGTCTTCCGAGAGCGCAAACTACGTGATGATTTTGCGCAGCTGACGGTCACGGAGATCGAGGGCGCGGTGGTCGCCACCTTTCACTCCACCCTCGAGGTCAAGCCAGCCCAGCGCGTGATTCGCATCGATGCCACGCGACCGCGGATCGAGATCAGAACCCTGGTCGCAGCGCCCGCCGCCAGCAGCGTGGTGCTGAGACTACCCTCCATCGAGCGGGCGAGCGGGCTGCAGATGGACGTGCCCGGCGGTGTCGTGAGGCGAGCGGGCCAGCGCCTGTACGGGCCCACGTTCTGGTGCGCGTCGAGCTTCGTGAGCCTGGAGAATCTCCGGCTCGAGCTGGGCATCCCGTCGGCCGTGGCGCTCGGTACGAATGGCGTGCTCGAATGTATCGTCGCGCGCAACGCGGCGCTCGAGCGGGTGCATGGTTGGCAACCTCTGATCGGATTTCCAGCCCGAATTCCCCAAGCAGCGCAGCAGCGCTTCGACGCTACCCTGCTACTCGGGCCGGCCTCCGACGAGCCGGCACGCGAGCTGGTGCGGGGCTGCGTGCGCGTGGAAGGCGCTTCGGATCCGGTGCAGATCATGGCCGTGAAGCCGGCCTGGCGTGGTGCCGGAACCATCGTGCGCATGGCCAATCACGGCGCCGTCCAGCAAGCGACCGTCCGCTTCACCTCCGGTGCGCTCCGCGAGGCGCGCCTGTGCGACGCTCTGGAGCGGGATCGGGCGCAGCTCCCGACCAGTCAGGGACGCCTCGAGCTGCAGCTGGCGCCCGGCATCACCACACTCAGGTTGATCTGAGCGCGTGGTCTTGCATCGCCAGCGCGAAAGCACCACACAGGCCAGCAGGCAGCGCGAGACCAGGTGCCACCAGGTAGCGTTCGACCGCGGGCCACCTGAGCTCTGCACGGGACACATAGCCCGCCAGGGACTGCACCAGAGCCTGCTGCGTCTGTTGCAACAGACCCGGACGCTCGAGGACACCGCCCCCCAGCACGATGCGCCGCGGTGAATAGGCGAGCACTATGGCGTGCAGCAACTCTGCGAGCGTGTCCGCCACTCGCCTCCAGATCGGGTGCTCGGAACTCAGCGCCTCGGGCGCCTGACCGGTGCGTTCGCGCAGCGCAGGCGCCGAGATCAGGCCCTCCACGCAAGCGCCGTGGAACGGACAGTGGCCGCGGAACGTGCGGTCCGTGCTGCGCATGTGGCCGAGCTCCGGGTGCATCAAGCCGTGCAGGGGACGCTGTCCGATCACGACGCCGACCCCTACGCCGGTGCCCACGGTGACATAGACCGCAGGATCGGCGTCACGCAAGGCTCCCCAACGCTGCTCCGCGAGGGCCGCCGCATTGACGTCGGTGTCGATGGTCACCGGGATGTCGAGCGCAGCGTCAAGGCGCGCTCGCAGCGGAAAGCCGGACCAACCGTGCTTGGGTGACACGAGGAGCGAGCCATGGCTTGGCCCCGGTGTCAGATCGAGCGGACCGAAGGTGGCTACACCTAGTCCACGCAGCTGGGCTCCGAAAGGCTCGAAGAACTCCAGTATGTCGCGCAGAGTGGACTCGGGGTCCGACGTGCTCACCCGCCGCCGAGCGATCACATGTTCGTGGTCGCGACCCACGGCGCACAGAAACTTGGTCCCACCTCCCTCGATGGCTCCCCACACCTCACTCCTCCTCGAGCACCAGCAGGCGCACTCCGTGGCGTGGAATCGTGCCGAGCTCCACGCTGCCTGACCGAACGGGATAGCTGGCACCGCTCCAGTATTCGCTCACGCGCTCCTTGCGACGGTAGCGACGCAGCGCGCCGTGCCGCAGCAGATCGACGCGGCCCTGCACCGGCTGGTCGTCCGGATTGAACACCGCCAGATAGGCCCGACCTTGGCCTTCACACAGGAAGAGCGTGGGAAAATCGCGCTCCATGAGGTCCAGTACACGCGTCCGCATCTCACAGGCACGCGCGTGCAGCTCGAGCGTGCGCTGGGCCAGGGCGCGCTGAGCCGGACCGAGCAGGGAGAGATCGTCCGAGATGAGCAGCGTGCCACCACACAGCGCGGCCACCGTGACCACGCTGTGAATCTCGTGCTGAGTGAGGCGCGTCTTGGCATCACGCAGCAAGATGCAGTCGGGGTCGTTCTGCCAGAGCCGACGGTGCATGAAGGACCGAGTCAGGGCGTTGCGCAGCGCGACCTTGGCCGACATCATGTCGTAGTCGTTGCCGACGTAGGTGGAGAGCCAGTTGCTCCAGTACGGAGCCACGTCCATCCCCACGCGATTGGAGTCCACCAGGCCTATTGCGGGTCCCAGCGGCAAGCCACAGCCGAGCACCCGGACGTCCTCACCCACCGTCTCGCGGATGATCTCGAGACCCCTTCGCAGGGCCTGCGCCCCCGAGACGTTTGGGTCGTGGCGCTTACCCGGCAGACCCGCTGCATGCAGGAAGTCGATCTTGATGAACTGATAGCCCCACACGTGAGCGATGGTGTGGAACAGCTTCCTCAACCACGCTTGCACGTCAGGATGCGTGAGGTCCAAGGCGCGCGCGCTGTCGAACAGCCCCCAGTGGTTGTTGTACATGGCGTAGCGCGGCGCCCCCATCTCGTCGCGCACGAACCACTCGGGATGCTCGGCGTACAGCCTGGAGTTTGGGTAGGCGACGAAGGGTGCGAGCCACAAGCCTGGACGAAAGCCCGCCTGCTTGATCTCGCTGGCCATGGCGCCCATGCCGCAGGGAAAGGTCTTGCTGGGCAGCAGCCAATCCCCGAGCGCCGACTGCCAGCCATCGTCGATCTGGAACAGCGAGAAGGGGATGGTGGGCTTGAGCCGAACGGCCTCGCGCAAGTTCATGCGGATGATCTGCTCGTCGATCTTGGTGAAGTAGTGGTACCAGGAGCACCAGCCCACTTCGGCCTCGGGCGGCACTCGGGCGTGCATCTCCTCTCCCACGCGTGCGGCGTACCTCTCGAGCTGCTCGGCCGCGTCCGCGCCCCAGGCGACGTAGAGGCGTGGCAGGCTGAAGCTCTGGCCGGTGGCGAGCGCCGTGCTCTCGAGCCCAACGCTGGCCGTGATGCGCGCCTCCCGTTCGAAGCGGGCGCACATGCTGAAGCCAGCGAACGTGAGCGCCGTGTCGAGATAGCCCACGACGACGCAGCGCCCGTGCTTGTCACCGGCAGCCGTACACAATGTGGAGGTGAAGTCCCCCTGACCTCGAGCGGGCGGCAGATCCGGGTTGCTCAGAATCTGATCGAGGAAGCCCAGCTTCACCCTGGGTTCCACGCGCCCCACGTCGAGCGCGGAAGAGCCCGACCAGGACTGCCAGCCGTTGTGAAAGTAGCTCGTGAGGTCCTCGGGCTCAGGGTGCGCAAGCACGAGTGGGATCACACGCGTGAGCCGCAGCGGTGTGTGACACAGGATCTCCCCGTGCAGCACCATGGCGTCATCCTCGCGGGTCCAGCTCAGGGAGAGCGCGAGGTCTGCGTTCTCGGCTCGCGCGTCGCACCCGGCTGCTGCGTCGACGTTGACTAGCAAGCTGCGCGTCTGCCCCTCCACGGCGTAGTCCACGCGGGCCTGGTAGCGACCGACCGCGAACAGGTCCGAGGTCGCGCTGGTTTTGTTCGGCACGCTTGAAAGCTCGGTCGACGTCACTTGCAGGCTCCGGTCAGCAAAGGGCCAATCAGATCACTCAGGATGGGAACCTCGATGGCGCACGGCACGCACTTCGTGTCCGCGGGGCACTCCGAGTCCACGGCCCCCACCAAGTCGGCGCTGCTGATGCAGGTGGAGATGCAAGCACCCGGCTTGCCCTCTGCGTCCGAACAGGTGGGCGCCACGTAGTCCTCACCGCGAGCACCGGCCTCGGCGTACTCGCGGGGCGCGCACTTGAAGTCCGCCGTGGGACAGTCGCTCAAGCTGCCACGCTGGCTCTCGTCGACCGAACCGGACGGCACGCACAGGCCACGACCGCCACAGCAGCCATCGAAGTGCCACGGACCTTCCTTGGGCTGATCGCAGCTTCCGTCGCAAGCTCCGGTCGACTCGCCGGTGACCGGGTTGAAGCACGGAGCGCATAGCTCGCCGGCCTCGCAGTCTTCCTGCTTCAGGCTGTCTTTCTGCGAGGCAATCTCGGGTAGGCACTCGGACATGCAGCGTCCCTCGGCCTCACCGAATGCCTTGCACGTCTTGCCGCCCTGGTGACCGCCGCTCTCGAGGAAGCTGTCCGGGACGCACTTTCGACTCCCGCCGCACTCCGCGAGGCGGTCGAGCTGATCGGCAGGCAAAGCGGAGTACTCCATGCAGTGCGCGTGACCCGTAGCGCACACCGAGAGCGGGCACGGGTCGAGCTTCTCCACGTCCAGGAGCGGGGAGCTTGCGTAGTCCAGCGTGCACAGATCGGGCTCCGCCTGGGTGGGCATGTCGCACGTGCTGGCGCTACAGGCCCCGGATGCCTTGCCGGTTCGCGGGTCGTAGCAGGGCGCGCAGAGCTCGCTGTCGGCGCACACGTCGCGCTGCAGGAGGCTCTTCTGATCGGAGACCTCGGGGATGCACAACGACTGACAGCGACCTTCGAGACCGCCCCCTGCGGTGCACACCCGGGGTGGCGCATTGCCCCCCGAGATCAACAGGTCGTCCGGAACGCACTTGCGGTTGCCGTCACAATCCGCGAGGCGATGGCGCTGGTCCGCTGGGACCTGGCTCACGTCGGCGCAGTGCGCCGTGCCAAAGGCGCAGACGTCTTCGGGACAAACCTCGAGCGTGTCCAGGTCCACCACCGGTTTCTCCGCGTAGTCGATGGCACAGAGGTCGGGCTTCGGTTCGACAGGCGCGTCACAACTGGTGGCCGAGCAAGCGCCGCTGTCCTTCCCCGTGGTGGGGTCGTAGCAGGGGGCACAACGCTCGCCTGGATCGCAGTCCGCGCGCGGCAGGAAGTCCCCGCGGCTGAACACCTCCGGCAGACATTCGGACAGACAACGCCCCTCCAGCCCCGCCACCGATCGACACGCTTTGGGCGTGTAGCGCCCTTCGTTGATCAGGAAGTCGACCGGCACGCACAAGGTTCCGTCGCTGCAGCTGGCCAGCCTGTCTCGCGTGGCGGCGGGCTGAACGAAGTCTGGCGGCACGCAGTGCCCACGAGCCTGATCGGAAGCACAAATGCCCGGGTCGCACAGCGGAAAGGCCTGGGTCAGCACCTCCAGGCCGCCCTGGTTGCAGGCCGTGGAGGCCTCGGGTGGGGGCACATGGAGGTCGGGAAGCGTGATGCAGCCGGCGCACCCGAGGGTCCACATCAGCAGGGCGCGATGCAGGCAGTTCATGGGGCGCTCCTCTTCGCTTCGCGGGCGTGAAACACGATCGAGATGGCCATGGCTTGCACGCCGGTCTTGTAGGTGCCTGCGTTGATGGTCGGGTGTGCGTCGGCGAGTTGACCGGGACGTTGGCCGACGGGCTGCTCGATGCGAGCGTCGGCGTTGGACAACTGCACCGTAGGGAAGACGATCAGCGCGTAGGCCAGGTTGAGGTCCGCGTAGGCGGCGACACGCACCCCGAGACCGGCGTGCACACCGAAGCGATGAAGCGGGAGGTTGTCCACGGATTCATAGCCGTGCTCGACACCGTTGCTCTCGACGGAGAGCCCTGCCCGCAGCCAGAGCCGGTCGGCGATGGCTTGATAGTCACTTCCCACACGCAGCACGACTTGATCGCGCCAGTGGCGCGCGATCGTTTGCCGGCTTGGCAGCCGCGAGATGTCTTGGCCGTCGAGGGTGCCGCTGACGGGCAGGCGGGCCGTGTCGGGAACATCGATCACCACCTCCTTCAAGCGCGACGTGCCCTGATACAGGAGATCGGCCTCGAACTCCCAACGCTCCGTGTGGTAGCGAGCTGCCGCGCCGGCCTCCCAGGCGTTGGCGTTGTTCAGCGTGACACCGCCGACCCGCGTCGAGTAGGGCATCCCCAGCGTCACGCCGGAGAGATACAGGGCCCCGGGTGCGCGCACGCCGTCGGTCCAGGTCCCCTGGAGCGCGAGGTTCCAGCTCCGCGTCGCGTCGAAGTCGAGTCCGAGCATGAGGCGCGGCACGAACGTGTCCACGGCGGACACGGCGCTGCGCACGTCGAGGGCCGGCGCATCGCCAGGCAAGCCTGCCGTGAACGCGACGTTGCGCAGGATGAAGACGCCCCAGCCGAAAGCTGCGCCAAGCCGCAGACGTCCGCGGTCGATGCCCAGGCCAAGCGTGGGAAACACGGCGAGGTTGTCCGAGCTCACCAGCGCGTAGCGGGCCGGGCTGGGCATCCGCGTGCCGTGGATCGCGATGGTTCCATCCCGCGAGTCGCCGAAGTCGAGCGCTGCGGTGCCAGCCGGCGGCAGCACACCGAGCGCCAAGGTCACGCGCTCGGACACCGGATAGCTTGCCGTCAGCTGCGGGATGACGCCGGGCTTGTTGCTGCACACCTCGGGAAAGCTCGAGCCGTCTTCGGCGTTCTTGCGCGTGAAACAGGTCTCCCCGAATTGCAGTTGCAGATCGCTGGTCACGGTCCAGGTCCGCAGGCTCGCGAGGCGCGCGGGGTTGTAGCGCAGAGCCTCGCCGCCCTGCGCGCTCGCCATCACGGCGCCACCACGTCCAAGTGCGCGGGCGCCGTAGGCGGTGACCTCCAGCCCGCCGGCCGCCGCCGAACCGGGCAAGAGCGCGATCGAGGCCGCAGCGATCCCAAGGACGCGCTGAAGCCAGCTCGTAGACGAGTGCCGAGAAGTCACGGTAAGCACCAGGCTGAGGAAGTGACGTCGCTCGTGGGACCTACGTGAGCGCGTCTTGAGGAGACCATACGGCCCCGACCAGGCTTTCGGTTAGCGCGTTTAAGTAGCCTCCGATGCCATGGCGGATGCGCAGGACACCCCACCTTTCTGGAGGCGTCTGCAGCTGCCCAGTCGAAAGCTCGACGCGGGCGCGCGTCGCACTCTGGCAGCCAGAATCACGCTTCTGGCAGAGGGGGAGCGTGGGCACCCGAGCGGACCCGACGCATCCTCTCTCGATGCAACAGAACGATCCGTTTGCTCCGATACTGCGGCGCCTGAAGGGCCAGACCGATCGCCAGATCCTGACGGACATCGAGCGCGCGGGTGGCGTGGAAGCTGCCCTCGACGCGGTGTTCAACGGCATGGCTGCGGCCTTTCGTCCCGAGCGTGCGGGCCGGCGCGAGCTGGTCATCCAGTACGACATCGGGACGCCCCGGGGCACCCTGAACTATCAGGTGGCCCTGCGAGGTGGCGCGTGCCGTGCCGAGCGCGGAAGCGCGACGCGGGCCGAGATCCTGATCTCGCTGTCGCTGCCGAACTTCCTGCGCCTGGTGATGGGAAACCTGCGACCCACCCTCGCCTATCTGACAGGAAAGCTGAAGATTTCGGGAGACCTGATCCTCGGGGCACAGGTCGAGGACTGGTTCGAGCGTCCGGTCTGAGGCGGGAGTGTGATCGAGCCTGCAAAATGGCGGTGGGTCTTGACTTCCTCGCCCACAAACGACACCGTCGAGGAACGTGCATCTCTTGGAGATGCATTCGTGTGCGTCGCATGAGCCTACCGGCTTCGCGACGTGGGCAAGTAACCGACGGAGGACACGTCATCATGAAGACCCATCAGAACCAGATCGCCAACTCGTCGGGGGCTTGCCGCCAAGTCTCGTCATCCACCTCTCGAGGCGTCCGCCACAGCTGAGAGCGCTCGGCGGGCACGCTGGTGACTCTCGCTTCGCTCGTGGCGGCGCAGGTCTGCGCGCGCGCCTCGAAGCTCGAGCACCCGCTCAGCTGTCCGCCCTGCCTCAGAGGGAGGTTCCGATGGCTATCAGTGTCCTGTCTGGCGAACGCACCCCTGCGCCCACCCACAGTGGCTTGTGCTCCGCACGCTGGCTACGGCCCTTCGTGCAGGCGATCCACGAATGCGCGCCGCGCGCGGTCGTGCACGAGCTCGCGCTCGAGCTGAAGCACCTGGGGCTCGATGTCCAGCGCCTGACCGAGAGTGAAGCGTGGCTGCCCCACGCGCGGGTGGTGGAGCTCCTGGAGCGCGTCAGTCGTGCCTCGGGTCGCCCGGAGCTCGGCCTACGGGCCGCTCAATGCGTGGCCCCAGGCGACTTCGACGTCATCGAGTACGCCGCGGCCACCTGCGCGAACCTCGGCGACGCCATCCGCTGCGCGGCGCGCCTGGTGCAACTCATGAACACGGGTGCCAGGCTAACGCTCAAGGTCAGCGGAGAGCGCGCATTGCTTTGCTACGAGTGCGACGAGGCCGACGAGAGCCACGTCGCGGCCGAGTTCGTCCTGGCCAGCATGCTGATGCTCGGGCGACGTCTGCTGGGCCTCGAAATCAATCCCGCCGAGGTCAGCCTCAAGCACCCGGCTCCCACCTCCATCGAGCACCACGCGAGCCTCTTCCAGGCGCCGATTCGCTTTGGCGCGGCCTGTGACGCGCTGATCATGCCGACCGCCGCGCTGGACATACCCCTGCCGCGCCCGGAGCCAGCGCTGCACTCCATCCTGCAACGTCATGCCACGGCCATGCTCGAGCGCGTGCCCTGCCGACGCACGTTCAAACAGCAGGTGCTGGATCTGATCGCCGAGGAACTGACGAACGGGAATCCTGGCGTGGAGAACCTGGCGCATCGCATGGACATCAGCGCGCGCACCTTCTTGCGTCGACTCAAGGTCGAAGGCGTGACCCATCGCGAGCTGGTCACGGAGGTGCGGCGCGCCCTCGCGTTGCGCTATCTCGAGAACACCGAGATGAGTGTGGCCGAGATCTCCTTCGTGCTGGGCTTCTCCACCAGCAACTCCTTCCACAAGGCGTTTCGCCAGTGGCTGGGCACCACGCCGAGCGGCTACCGTCGGCGGACCTCCGCGACGAGCATGTTGGCTCACGCTGGCTGAGTGGGCAGCGGGACCACCAGCCCTGATCGTGGCCGTGAGCGTGGACCTGGCCGTGGCGCTCCCGTGGCCGTGGCCGCGCTCGTGAACCGGATCGACTTCGTGAAGGTGTTCGACGCCGCCCGAGGCTCACGGATCGATGAGCTTCGTGAGCATCGCCACGATGCGCTCGAGCACGGTAAACGTCCAGCTTCTGAAAGTGAAGCATGCCCACGATGTCGGTCCCGCGCGGGTTGCGTGCTCGTTCACGAGGGTCGCTCACCTCCACGGGAGCGTTCCCGCTCACGAGCGCGGGCACGGCCACGGGCGCGACCACGGTCACGGCCACGGCGTCCCACACCACCACAGGTCTCAAATCGCCAGGTCTTGGCTCAGCGTGTATCGTGCGCCGCCGCCGTCTTTGGGCTGAAGGGAGCCAGCAGCCCGCGGGCAATCTCTTCGAGCTCTGGCAGTGCCGGCGGCGCCAACTCCGAGTTCTCGGGGAGCGCCACCGCTCCAAGCACGTGCAGCTGCCCGCGCTCCTCGACCACCAACGGGAGGATGCGATAGGCTCCCACGATCTCCCTGCGCGTGCGCTCATCGTGGGTACCCGACGCCAGGGTCGCCGTGGTGCCGCGGGAGAGATCCTCGAGCACTTCCCGGGCACGGGCGAGGACGCCAGCCGGTGCTTCGCTGAAGCCGCTCGCCGCCGCCAGGCTGATCTCCAAGCCCTCGCGCTCGAAGAACAGGCCCTGCTGCGCGTTGCTCATCCGCAAGATGGCGTCGAGTGCCAGGCGCTGTCGGCTGCCACGGTCGGCGCAGCGCACCAGGTTGTCGAAGGTCTCGCTGAGCGCGGGCGCACGAATACTCGGCCGTCGCCAGGGCGCCTTCAAGGCGAGCAGGTTGAGCTGTTCGAAGCGCCGCAACAGCGCGGGGTTGTCGCTGAGTCCGAACCAGTGCCTGACTTGCGAGGCCTGGCGCTCGAATGCCTGCTCGTCTCCCATCCGAAAGGCTACTTGAGCGCGGGCCGCGTGCAGGCTCCCGCGCAGGAAGGGATTTTCACCGGTCATGCCGCTCTCCAGGAGCACGTCGAGACGAGCGGCGGCGGCGGTGCCCTTGCCAAGGCCTGCCTCGGCCATCGCCCACTCGATGTGCAGCCACAATGACATCAGCGGATACTCCGCGTCGCCGGGGCGGGCCGTCCCCGCGCTGTCGCGGCACAGCTGTTCGGCCTCCTCGAACTGCCCCTGCCCATTGTGGCAAGCGGCGAGGTTGGCGCGCGCCAGCAGCCAACCGGCGAAGCTGCGCGGCTGCTTTCCGGACAAGGCTTCCTCCCACAGACTCTGCGCCAGGGCGTATTCGCCGCGTGCGTAGGCCAGGCCCGCGCGGGTCTGGGCCGCATACAGCGCAAGAGACGGGATGCGCTGGCTCAGATCCGCGAACAGCTCGCTCACGCGCTTGGCGTTCACCACGTCGCCCGAGCGCGCGTAGAGCACCGAAGAGACGGCCGACTCCCAGATCTCTGCCTGCCAGGCCGACCCCACCAGGATGGCGTAGGCCTCCACGGTCTCGCGGTATTGCTCCGCCTTTTCGAGCTCACCACGGCATACGTGATAGGCGATGCGCAGCTGGTGGGCGAGCATACGGTGCATGGCGATGCCACCGTGAGCGAGAGCTTTGGCGGTGTCGATGGCCTCGTCGGTGGCCTTCATGGTCTGATTGACCCCCAGCGCATAGCGCGCGCCGCCGATCCACAAGATGCGCGAGGTCTGGGAGATCTCCCGATAGTTCTGGGTATCCGAGAAGCGTGCCGCGAGCTCGGCAAAGCGCGCCGAGCTCTCGTGAGGGTGGTCTTCGATCAGCGACAGCAATGCGACGCTGAAGTCATGGGCGCCGTCGAGCGCGGAGCGCTTGCCGAGCCAGGACAAAGCCCGCAGGGTCTTGGTGGCCCGAGCCGCGGTCTCGCGATCGAACACGGCCGCCGCCGCCCCCACCAACGCCGACGCACTGCCGATGCTGCGAATGAAGAGCTCCCCCACGCTGGGATGGACACGCGGCCGCAGCACGACGTAGCGCAGGGTAGCCAACATCAGAGAAACCAGGATGGCCAGCTTGCGGCCCAAGAACCGCCCGAGCTTGCGCGCGAGCGTGATGCCCAGCACGTCCTCGATCGCTTCGAGGGTCTTGGCTCCGTAGCGCTGAGCCCAGCGCCAATCCGCGTAGAAGCTCGCATCGGCGAGTCCGAGCAGCAGCGGCAGGCGCATGTAGCGGGAACTGCCGAGGAGCTCGAGTTCATCGTGCGCGCGGGCCAGGATGGGGGCGAACTGATGGATGCTGTCGTTCATCTCCTCCATCGCACGGGCGGCCACCGAATAGACGCACTCCGCACCGCGCAGGCGGTCGCCGCCTTCCATCAGGTGGTTGCCGGCCTGCATCTTCATGAAGGAGTCGAGGGTGGGCAGCGCTAGCAGCACCTCGCCGATTTGCCGGTGGTGCACGACCAACTCTTCGGCCGCCATCCGCAAGGCGAGCGTCTGGCGCAGTGCGTCGCTGGAGAATCGGCACAGCTTGCCCTCCACCACCAGCACCCGGCTTTGCACGAGATCGTCCAAGATCAGGTAGCCGCTCCTCGCGAAGCGCTGTGCCAGCGCCAGGCAGAGCTCCAGCGACAGCGTGACCTTCACCAGGCTCAATGTCTGAGCGAGGCTCAGAGCATCCGCGCCGAGCCCCTTGAGTCGGCCCGTCATGGCCTGGGCCAGATCGGACGAGAGCGTGAGCTCGGGACGCGAACCTGGCAGGAGCCAGATGCCGTCGACGAAACGCAGGCCCCCTTCCGCGAGCAAGGTATCGACGAGCTCGATGCAGTGCAAAGGACTGCCGGCGGTCAGGTCGTAGATCCACCTCGAACACCGCACGAGGTTGGTGGCATCACCGAAGATCGACCTGAGGAGCTCGGCGGTGGCGCTCTCGGAAAGGGGCTCAAGCCTGTGGACCTGGCTCACACGAATCAAGGCCTTGAGACCGACCGAGGTCGCGTGGGGCTCGACCGTGGTGCAACTCCCTAGCACCCAGAGTCTGGAGCTGCGCTTGGACGAACGCAGCGAGGCGAGCAGCGCGAGCGACGCCTCGTCCGCGCGCTCGAGGTTGTCTACCGCCACGAGCAAGCAATGATCCGCCGTCATGCGGTGGAACCATCGCCCCATGGCGTCGGCGATCTGCTCGCTCCAATCGCCCGGCGTTGGCGAGCCGCGAGAATTCGTGGCAACCCCGAGTCGCTGCGCCAGCTCGGGACCGAGATTGGCGAGCACCTGCGCGTGCGAGCGGGCGCTCTCACGGGCCTGCTCCGGGAACGCGTCGAGCAACGCGTGTGCCAGCACCTGTGCGGTCGCGAAGGGATGCGACCCGCTGGCCTCGGCGCGCAGCACGGCGAAGCCTGCGAGGCGTGCCTTGAGCGCTGCCTCGGCCAGCAAGCGTGTGCGGCCGAAGCCTGAGTCCCCCACGATCAAGCTGCGATTGGGGATGCCGCCCGCCGCGCCCTCCAGGGCTGCGTCGAAGCGGGCCAGCAGCGCGTCGCGACCCACCAACTCGGGGTTGGTCAAGTACGCCTGTGCCAGCACTTCGGCCTCGGCGCGCGGCTCGGCCGGCAGCTGACCGATCACGTTGAGTCGCTCGATCACCTCGACGGCGTGGCGCGGACGCGCACCGGGTTCGAGCGCGAGCAGCGTCATGATGAGCTCGTCGAGCTCGGCTGGGATCGAAGCTTGATGCTTGGAGGGCAGAACGGGTCGGCGCCGCCACAGCTCGAACAAGTCGTCCATACGCCGCGCAGCAAAGGCGTGCTGCCCCGTCAGTAGCCAGTAAGCCAACGCCCCCAGTGCGTAGAGGTCCGCGCGTTGATCGAGCGGCTCCTGGCGCAACACTTCGGGCGCCACGAAGGGCGCCGTTCCGACCACGTCGCTGCTGATGCCAAAGCTCGCCAGCGCCCCGAAATCCAGCAGCTTGCAGCGGCCTTCCTTGGTCCGATAGACGTTGCGCGGCGTCACGTCTCGATGCACCAGACGCCGCGCGTGCAGCAACGCGAGCGAAGTGGCCACGTCACGCAGGCAACGACAAGCTTCGCGGTAGGGCAGCGGCCCCCCGTGCTGCAGGTCGCTGCCCCCCTCCAGCAGCTCCATGGTGTAGTAAGGGCCCGCCGGAGAGAAGCCGTACTCGTGGACGCGGATGATGTATGGGTGCGCCAGGTGCGCGAGCGTCTGGTACTCGCGTTCGAAGAGACTCACCATGCGCGGGTTGCGCGCGCTCTCGCCGCGCAGCTGCTTGAGCGCCACGACGCGACCGTTGGCCGCGTCCTCGGCACGCGACACGACACCGATGCCCCCGGCAGCAATCTCCTCGAGCATGCGGTAGCGCCCCGCGAACAACGGCGTCGACGCGGAGTCCTGGTCGTCGGACCCCGCTGGCGCCGCGCGCGGAGGATGGGAGTGAGGTCGCTCCAGGCCGGTCACGAGTGCAACGAGTGTAAGGTTGGCCGCCTCTCCGAGTCGACCGTTTCCTGCCAGGCGAATTGCTGTCTGACCGTGTGAGGGGGCGTCCCCCATCGCCCGGATTTCAGCTGCCCGTCGGGTCGTCTTCGGCCGGAACTTGGTTCGAAAGGGCACACCAAACCGTGGTCGGCGTGCACAGGGTGGTACGCACCGCACCAAACCCGATGTTGGAGCCGGGAGCGGCCGCCACGGTGTGGTCCTTGACGCGCTGCCCATCGAGCAGGGTCTTGTTCTTGCTGTCGGCGTCCCCCAGCTGCAGCCGTCCCAGTTCGTCGAACTCGAACCAGGCGTGAATTTGGGAGACGCTGCGGTGTTGCAACCAGAGCTCACAGGAGCGCGCCCGCCCGACGCTCAGGCGCCCCGTCTTCACATCCACCATGCTGCGTCGGATCGCCGTCACGAAGCACAGATCGCCACGCACCTCGGAGGACACGTGGGGCGGCACCTTGCGATCGATCGAGGGTTGCCCAGCGCGCCAGCGCGCCGTGACGGCCTCGTACTCGGCGGTGCTACTGTGGGGCGTGGATGGAGCGTCGACTCCGGTCAGCACTGGGCTACGGCTGAGCAGCGATTGCGTCAGCGCGTCGTCGCGCTCGAATAGGCGGACAATCAGGAAGTAGGCGTCGGCATAGTGCTCGAGGAAGGTCTCGAGCGGGACCTGCTCACAGAAGTTCTGCAAGGTGGGTGGAAGCCAGCGTATCGGGGGCTGAGCTTTGGTCATCGACTCATGGAGCATCTTATCACCAACGTCCGCGCAGCGAGAGGCCGAGCCCTTGGCGGGTCCAACTGAGCACGGGCTTGAGTTCGAGCGCCCGCCTCTCGACGTCGTCGAGGGCGCCCGCAGGCAAGGTGGCCGCTTGAATCGAGGTCAGCGCCATGCTCCCTAGCAGAGCCCCGGCCCCGGAGAACTCGCGGTCGTACTTGAGCCAGAGCGGCAAGCCGATGCCGAGCCCCACCGCCAGGCCGCCCGCGTAGGCCGCCCAACCGCGGCCGAACGCCTGCATTTTCGCACTCTCCGCGAGCAGCTCCTCCCCCACGGCGCGCTTCCGCGCCCGCTCTTGCCCCGTGGTACCAGGCAGCTGGCCCAGACGACCCGCTGCGTTCAGCGCCACCGGCTTGAGCAGGATCATGGAGAGCAGGCTGAGCGCAGAGCCCGAGGCGTTCAGCAGATGCTCTGCGCGGGCCCCCGGATCCTCGAAAGTCAGGGCCGCCCACGCGAGCTGCCCCACCAGCAAGCTACTTTGGATGGTCATCCAGGTGCGCCGCCAACGCCGGGTGCGCTCCTGGTCGACCTGCAGAATGCCCTCGATGGCCGCAATGCGTTCAACATCGCTCTCGACGGTCCGCGTCTGCGCGAGCGCCCTGGCGCTGGCACATGTGGCGCACACGAAGAGGAGCGTCGCGACGATGCGGGATGAGGTCACCCACTCAACGTACCGGACACGATCACGCATTGGGAGAGTCCCGCGCTGCCACGCGCCTGGCGCACGGCGGCGCGACGTCTCACGCTGCCGATTGGGGCGGCTCATGCGCGGCGCGCGCGAGGCGCGCCATGCAACGCTCGGCCAGCGCTGCGATGGTGAGGCTGGGATTCACCCCGATGTTCACCGGCAGCGCCGAGCCATCGACCACGTACAAGCCCGGATAGCCGTGGACCTGATGTTCGGCATCGATCACACCGTGCTGAGCGTCACGGCCCATGGCGGCGCCCCCCAACACGTGCGCCGTGGTGGAGAGATTGGCCACGCTCTCCGAAGTCATGTTCTGCGCAACCCCATCGCTGACTTCGGCGAACGCGCGCGCCGCGGCGTTCGCCTCGGGAATGTAGGCCGGCGCACGCGAATGGACCTCGGACTCACTGACCAGACCGCGCCGATAGCCGGTGAGGATGGAGCGCCCGAGGCGCAGCGAGATTCTGGCTGTCCAGCGACTGCATCACCGTGAGTACGCTGACGCGCTTGTGCCAGCGGCGCGTGCACAGCGTGCGCAGGGTGCGCCAGGGCGTGAACAGCATGATCAGCAGGACCTTGAGCGCACGCAGCAAGGGGTGGTCGCCCTCCACCAGGGGCCCCATGTACCACTTCATGAACTCGTAGTTGGCTGGGAAGCGATTCTGCGTGATGTGAGTGTGAGCATTGGCGTAGAAATGCGAGGAGATGGCGGTGCCGCGACTGAGGTCTTCGTCCCTGCGACGAGCCTCGATGCCGACGATCGCTTCGCTGTTGGTCCGCACGCGCCGCCCCAGGCAGGGCGAGAGTCCAGGCAGCGTCTGCAGCTCGTCCCGACAACGCAGCAACAGCTCCACGGTTCCGAGCACCCCGCCCGCGAAAAACACGCGCTGGGCACGGAAGACTCGGGCCGGGCGCTGCGCATCGAGTGGGTCCACGGCTTCGACCTCGTAGCGGTCCCCGAAGGGACGCACGGACACCACCTTCTGGCGCGGTAGCACGCGCGCGCCGAGTCGCTCGGCCAAATGGAGGTAGTTCTTGTCCAGCGTGTTCTTGGCGTTGCTGGGGCAGCCGGTGAGGCAGCGGCCACACTGCGTGCAGCCCGCGCGTTCGGGCCCTTTTCCTCGAAAGAACGGGTCCGGCTGCGTCACGCCCGGTCCCGCGAAATAGATGCCGAGCGGAACCGGCCCATAGCTCGTCCCGACGCCCAGCTTCTTCGCCGTCGCTTCCAGGTAGCGGTCCATGCGCCCGACGTGGGGCGTCAGCGCGCGGCCGAGCATGCGTTGCGCCGTGGCGTAATGAGGCTCGAGCTCACTGCGCAGGTCGATACCGAGCTGCTTCCACAGAGGCTCCTCGAAGAAAGCCGCCTTGGGTTCGAGCAACACCGCGCCGTAGACCAAGCTTCCGCCGCCCACACCGACGCCGCCCACGATGGCCACGTCCTTGAAGACGCGCTGCGTGAAGTAGCCGCTGCAGCCGAGCCGGGGTGCCCAGAACAGCTTGCGCGGAGACTGCATGGCCTCTTCGATCTCGGTGCCGGTCACACGGCGTCCCTGCTCGAGGGCCGCCACGCGATAGCCCTGTTCGGCCAGGCGCAGCGTGGCCACACTGCCGCCGAATCCGGTTCCGATCACGATCGCATCGAACTCGAGAACCTCTGCCACGTCGTACCGCTTTCGTTGAGAGACTCGCTCCTAACCTCGATCGCAGGGGCCTCGACCTCAAGCTTCACCGCGTGTCAGGCTCGTGTCCGGCGCTGCCAGGTCGTGGTGGGGACTCGGGGGAGCTTGCGCTGCCAGAAGGCTGACCGCTGGGGATCCTGTCTCGGCGCCCATGCTGGTACTAGCCTGCCGTGCGATGCCACTTCGTCTCTATTTGCCCTTGCTCGGATTCCTCGTTCCCACTCTTCTGATCGGCTACGGCTTCGTGATTCCACGCAGCTGCATCGCCGGCATCAACGAGCTCACGCTCGGCTTTGGTGCGACCGTAGGCAGCGCTGCGCTCACCTACCTCGTGGGCGTCAAGTTGGCGCTACGCCTGACTCGCTGACGTGAGCTCGCAGGCTCCGGCCGAGGGACGCCCCACATAGACATGGGCGGAGTGGCCTCCGCTGTGATTCGGGTAGCGCAGCGCGATCGCGTTCTCGAGCGCCGTCACTCGCTCCTCCGGAACCAGCGCGACCACGCAGCCCCCAAAGCCACCGCCAGTCATGCGCGCCCCGCCGCCCTGCTCGCCCACAACGTCCTGGACAATCTCCACCAGCGCATCGACCGCGGGAACACTGACCTCGAAGTCATCGCGCAGCGACGCGTGGGAGGCTGCCATCAGCTTCCCCAGAGCCGGGATGTCCGACCGCGCGAGCGCCTTGGCCGCCTCGAGAGCGCGCGCATTCTCATTCACGACGTGACGCGCACGCTTGAACAGGAGAGGGTCGAGCTTGTCGCGAGCGCGCTCGAGCTCCATGGGGTCGAGTTCACGCAACGAGCTCACCCCCAGTCGCCGCGCCGCATTCTCGCACTGTACCCGCCGCACGTTGTATTCGCTGCTGGCCAGATTTCGGGTGATGCGCGAGTCGGCCACCATGATCGCCATGCCGTCAGGCACCCGAGCCAGGGTGAAATCCAGGCTGCGGCAGTCGATCAGCAGCGCGTACTCACGCTCGCCGCAGGCCGAAACCAGCTGGTCCATGATGCCGGAGCGACAACCCACGAAATCGTTCTCGGCCGCCTGTCCAATCTGGGCGATCGCGAGGTCCGAGAGTGGCAACTCGAAGACCGCCCGCAACGCCCATCCCAGCGCGACCTCCAGCGCCGCCGATGAAGACAGCCCCGCGCCGCGCGGCACGTTGCCGCTCACCACCAAGTCGATGGATCCGAGCGGGTGACCCCGACCGAGCACTTCCTTGACCACGCCGCGAACGAAGTTCGACCACGGCTTCGCGCTCGGGCTGATCGGCTCGTCCAGCGAGAAGTGATCTTGCTCGCCGAGGTCGGCCGCGACGACCCGTACTTGGCGCTGTGATCGCGCCGGACGCGCCGCCGCCACCACCGTATGGAAGTCGAGGGCGCAGGGCAGCACGAAACCGAGGTTGTAGTCCGTGTGCTCCCCGATCAAGTTCACGCGCCCGGGAGCCCGGAACGAGCGCGGAGAGATTGGCCCGAAATGGGCCGCGAAGGTCTGCCGTGCAACGCTTGCGGGATCCTTCGTCACAGCTTCTCCCGGTAGTGGTTCAAGCTGCTCGAGCGCAGCACGGCCGCGGCCTGTTCGGCAGTCATGTCGCGCTGCACCTCGGCCAGCAACTCGTAGCCGACCATGAACTTGCGAATGCTGGCCGAGCGTAGGAGCGGAGGGTAGAAATGCGCGTGCAACTGCCAGTGCGACCCTGCGTCCGGGTCATCGGGTGCTCCGTGCCAGCCCATCGAATAGGGGAACGGGCAATTGAAGACATTGTCGTAGCGGGTCGCGAGGCGCTTCAACATCAGGGCCAGATCACGGACTTGATCCTCGCTCAGCTGACTCAAACGTTGTACCCGTGTGCGAGGCAAGAGCAGAGTCTCGAACGGCCAGGCAGCCCAGAATGGCACGACCGCCACGAAGTGCTCGGTAGCCTCCACGATGCGCTCGCCGCGCTCCAGTTCGCGCCGCAGGTAGTCGAGCAGCAACGGGCTGCCGTGCGCAGCAAAGTGGGCCCGCTGACACTCGTCCTCGCGCGCGGCCAGCTCGGGGAGGAAGCTACTGGCCCAAATCTGCCCATGCGGGTGTGGGCTCGAGCAGCCCATCATCTCCCCCTTGTTCTCGAAGACTTGAACCCAGCGATACGTGCGTGAGAGCTCTCGAAACTCGCGCTGCCAAGTGACGACCAGTTCCCCGATCTGCGCGAGCGAGAGCTCGGGCAATGTTCGAGAGTGGTCACCGGAGTAGCAGATGACGCGGCTGGTCCCGCGGGCGCTCTGACTCACGAACGTCGGGTCGTCGCTGTGCTCCCAGCTCGGCGTGTGCGGTTCGAGGGCCGGGTGGTCGTTCTCGAACACGAAGGGTCCGTGGTACTCGGGATTGCGCGCTCCCCCGATGCGCTGATTGCCCGGGCAAAGGTAGCAGGCAGGATCGCGGGGCGAGCTTGGCGGCACGACGGCCGCAGCCGTCGCTCCTTGCCACGGCCGGCTCGCCCGCTGTGGAGACACGAGGACCCAGCTTCCCTGCAGCGGATTGAAGCGACGATGGGGCAGGTCGAAGTGCATCGAGATCGTTCCGCTCAGCGTCCACTCGTGCGCGCGCGCAAACGTGAAAGCGTCTCATGGGGCATGTCGCGCACGACGCGCTCGGCCATCCACTTGGGAACACTGCCGCCGATGTCGGCATCGACCTGGTAGACCACACGCGTCCGTGCCGGCTCGAGCTGCCGGATCTTGTAGAAGCCCTCCAGCCGCGGCATACGCACCACGCGCTCCGGTAGCGGGCGCAACTTGGGATTGTCGTTTCGAAAGCTGAGCGTGATGCCACCATCTGCGGCGTGCTCGAATCGGGTGTCGAGGATCACGTCGCGATCCCAAACGGGCCACGGGGCATCGGTTCGATTGTAGACGATCACATGATCGCCATCGAAGCGCTTGACCGCCTCGGCAGCCGCGCAACGATGCATCCACTCCGTGTGACCCTCGATCTTCTTGAGTTCGTCCACGATGACCGAGGCAGGAGCGGCGATCACTACCTCGCCTCGAAAGCCGGGCAAGCCTTGACCTGGTGTGTCACGACGCCAGACCTTGATTCCGTCATCGTCGAGAACGTAGGTCCAGGACGCTGTGGACGACTCCCCGCGCAACGGAGAGGCGAAGAGCGCGATGCAGAAGAGAGCGATACCCACGCGGAGCTGTTTCATGCAGAGCAAGGTACCCGAACGCGCATCGCCCGAGAGGCTCCCCGGATGACAGCGGATTGTCATCCCTCGGTCCTACCAGCGATGCGCATGCCACGACGAGCGATGCGTGGCACACGAAGTGCCAAGCGTGCGTTCGATCGACTCGGAAGCCGCAATCCCTATGACTTTCGAAGTCATCTCCCCTCCACTAGAAGAGCGTCACTCCGCGATGACCCGCTGCATGCACGTCCACGCGCCCAACTGCTCATTGAAGCCGCAGACACGCCAGAAGTCCGGACCGCAGTCTTCGTCCTTGGCACACTGGTCGCGCGGCGTCGTGCAATGCCTCAGGCTGGGCCAGTTCACTTGGTCTTCGAGGCACGTCTGCCCGTTCGGGCAATCGTCCTCCGTCGTGCAGCCGCCCTTCACGCACGCCGGTCCCTGGCGGTCGTCGGCACACATGCAGGCGCTGCCGGTCGGACAGTCACCGTCGACTGCGCACGCATCGTACTGGCACTGGGTGCGCCTGATTTCCTTGTGTTCGCTGCAGGTACCGCCATCCTCGGCGAAGCAATCTGCGTCCAGTTCGCAGCTGCCGGTGGCGGGGTTGGTCGGGTAGCGACATTGGCCTTCAGCGCTGCCGACGCACAGTCCGTGTGGCTCCTCCGTGCAGTCCTCACGGCGCGAGCATTCGGTGCCGCCTCCATTCGTGGTGGCGGTAGGTACCAGCAGCCAGTCCGATCCGAACGCAGGTCGTCCGCAGCGGGCCATGACGATGTCATGATCACGACGCGGTGCACCATCGACCGCCGACTGGGCGGCATCTCGTCCCCCATCGCCACCATCGAGTCCGCCCTGGGTCGGGAGCGTGCTCTCGCTGCAAGCCAAGGAAAGAAGAGCAGCGCCGAGCGCCGCCAAGAACCGGGAGTGCATGGCCGCACCATACGTCAGGGGGTGCGCTCGCTGGAAGGCCCACCTGGCGCTATCACACCAGCACGGCTCGATGGGCCGCAGCGGTTAGCGAGCCGGCTGCTCGCTCCGCCAGATCACCAGACAACTCGTGTACGCCACGAAGAACCCCGTATGGATCGCCACGTCCCACCAGGGATTGCCGACCATCCACGGGCGATGTGCTTCGAGTAAGCCCTTGAATGCCATGCCCGCGTGGTGAAGGCCGACCAGCAGCCACAAGCGGCGCGCGTGGTCGCCCATGAGGCCCGCCAGAGCGAGCAGCAAGCCACCGACCAAGAGATAGTATCCGGAGAGCGTGCTCAGCGCCGACTCGAGCAGCGACGTTCCATCTCCATGTGCCCCTGCTCCTGCCAGATCCACGGCGGTGGAGAAGACCTGGTGCTGGAAGAGCAGCGCGACGGCGCCGAAGCACAGAGAGATGCATCCATCGACGCGGAGCAGGATGCGCGGGTAGCGGGCGTCGGACGGCGAAGGGCGGGGCATGGCCGGGGCGCAGCGTAGCCCGCGGCTCAGCGCAAGCCGAGCTCCTTCACGTCCCCGAGCACCTGGTCTGCGTGCACGCCAGGGTCGACGTCTTCGTATACCTTGGCCACGTGCGCGTTCGAGTCGATCAAGAAGCTGACGCGGGAATCGAAGCCGACGAAGGAGCCCACACCGAAGGCGTCGGACCAGACGTGATCAGGGTCGGAGATGAGCGGGAACGGTAGGTCGTGCTCCTTGGCGAAGTCGGCCTGGCGGCGCTTGGGATCGCTCGAGACCCCAATCACGCGCACACCCGCATCGCTATAGCTCTTCCAGGAGTCGCGAAAGGCGCAGGCTTCCTTGGTGCAGCCGGGTGTGCCCGCGCGCGGGTAGAAGTAGAGCACCGTGGGCCCTTCGGCGCGCAGCTCGACAGGACGATTCAGTTGATCGGAGCTCTTCAAGTCGGGCACCTGCATGCCCACGGGCAGATAGCCCTTGCCGCCGTCGGGACGCTGTTGGGCGCCGCAAGCCGTGAACAGCGAAGACAACGAGAAAGCAAACGAGAGCGCAGGAAGGCGCGCGCTGAATGAACGATGGGTCATGGGAACACTCCTGGGCCCGCGGCGCATGAGCGCGTCACGCGGTGTTTCCTAGAGGAGGCAGGATTGGTGGCGATGGATTCGCTGCAAAATGAAGTGGGCGCACTTTGTGGCGCGCAGCGGGCATCAAGACAGCAAGTACTCGCGCGTGAGCTCGCGGGCCCGATGCAAGCGGCTCTTGGTGGCCACGGTAGAGAGACCGATGCGCTCGCTGATCTCCTTGATGGTGAGCCCGCCGAAGTCCCGCAGGATGATCACCTCGCGATAGTGAGCAGGCAGCGCATCGAACGCGTGGACCAAGTCGAGCCCCGCTTCGTCGTGGGTGCGATACGAAAGCCAGGCATCCACCTTGGCCTCCTCGAACGGGTCATAGCGAAACAACGCGCGTCCCAGACGCCGACATTGACGCTGCACCACCTTGAACAGCCACGAGTAGAGGGCCACCGGGGTCTGCAGCAGGTGGATTTTTCGCACCACCACGAGCAACGTCTCTTGAACCGCATCGTCGATCTGGCTGATGGTGCACCAGCGCTCCGCATAGCGGCGAACGTCGGGCCGGCACAGGCGCAGCAACTGCTCGATGGCCACGGGCTCGCCACGGCGGGCTGCATCGACCAGGGGGAAGTGTTGAGGGACGAGCATGCTCTCTCTCCGGTGACCTTAGACTCACGCGCTTAGAGGCCCGCCCACGCGGGTCCACAGTCAAAGAGGCGGACTCTCGCCCATCGGATTCGCGGGCCGTTGTCGATTCTTTGTGTTCTCTCCTACCAAAGGCGCGCTCCCTCCTCGGCTCGAGAAGGGAGGACGTTCGAGCGAGAGAACGCGAGAGTTAGGCGGCCCGCTCCCGAAGAGCCTTGAGAGCCTCCCGCGACTCCACCAGCGTACTCCCCTGGAAGAAGTTCACACGGCGCTCGAGCACCGCGCGCAGGCGGTCGGCCAGCGGCATGTCGCAGAACTGTTGGACGCTCAGCGTCCGCGACCCCTCGGGGCTGGAGAGCTCTACACGGTCGAACGGCAAGACCACGCCTCCTACCCTGCGCGGCCCATGACTTGATCGCGCGTGCTCGCAACGATGGCCATCGCTTCACCGGCCAGGTCATCCGGCACCCCGAGCTCCTTCAATGTGGCGGCGAGATGGCCCGCCACCGCGTCGAAGTGGCGGTCGTTGAGCCCCTTGGCTCGCAGCCCCGCGTGAGCCTCGTTGAGACCACGGTACGTGTACTTCTGGGGCCCACCGAAGGCCCAGGCCATCAGCGCCACCTGCTTGCGGATCTGCTGGCTCATGTCCAGGCCGGCGAAGAATGGCGCGAGCTCGGGATCGGCCAACACCTTTTCGTAGAACAGGGTCGCCGCAGCCAGGATGGCGTCTTCACCGCCGATGCGTTCGTAGACCGTGCTCACGTTCCTCCGCGCCTAGTCAAAAAGAACACGCTCACCCTACCCCCGAGCGATCGACCTCACAAGCCCATGATTGAGTTGGAATGCAAGATCAGCGGCAGCCCCGATTGAGCCGAGGCAGAAATGTTACGTGGCGTTTTCCAGGCGTAGATTAAATCCGGGCATACCAAGTGAACGGGGCGAACCCGGCGCTTGAGCGAGGTAAACCGCGTTTCCGGGGCACAGGTCCCGGACCGTGAGCTCGGGCCCCACGGCCCTGCACCTGACGCATGCGTCTGCCTACCGGTGACGGGGTGAACCAGTCTGCAATCCACTTCGCCCGTGTGCCGCCACGCTACCATCGCTGGCTCCTCGGTTGACCGAAAGATCCAGGTGATATGTCCCCCAATTCAGTGATGCCGCACGCGCTCAAGGGCACGCGTTCGCTGACGTCGGCGCTAGGCTTTTCCGTGTGGGCGCTGGCCGCCTGCGGCAATCCAGCATCGGGTGGTTCGCTGCTCGACCGGGATGGCTCGACCGAGATGCACCGCGATGCGAGCGCGATGGATGGGTCGATGATGGACGCCTCGGCAGCGGAGCACGACGCCGCGAACGGGGGCCATGATGCCGCGCCGGGCGAACGCGACTCAGGGAACGACGCCAGTCTACCCGGTGAGCACGTGGTCGGGAGCCAGACCATCGGCGCCGCCGGTGGTTCGCTTCACGCGGAGGGAGTCGACCTGGTCGTGCCTCCCGGTGCGTTGACGAGCGAGGTCGAGATTCGGATCATCCAGACCACCTTACCGATCCCGGCTGGCTACGAGGGCTACTCGGCGATCTATCGCTTCGAGCCCGACGGTCTCGCATTCGCGAAGCCGCTGCAGGTCTCGCTGCCGTTCACCGGTGACGCCAGCAAGGCAACGATGTTTTGGTCGACGCAGGCCGATCGCGGCTACGTGCGCCTCGGCGGCGTGCCGGAGACGAGCGCGCTTACCGCGCCGGTTGCGCATTTCAGCTATGGGTTCGTGGGCAACGGTGTGACCTATCGGACGACGCCGCGGCGCGACTGCACGGTCGCCAGGACCATCAAGGCCAAAATTGGTCAGGACATCTGCAACAACGCGTATCCGGGCTATCGACCAGCCAGCCCCGAAGTTCCCGGGTTCCCCGGTTCCGGATCAGCCGCGTACTGCTCCGTGTCGCTGACCAACATCCCCGAGGGCGACCCGATTCCCAACACGAAGTCCTCGGCGGTCGCGGTGCTGTTCACGGTCGACGACTGTGACGGCGAGCCAGTGCCGGGCTTGAGCACGGCGGATTTCCTGGTCAGCGAAGCGGTCACGGGAGTACCCCAGACCGTCGGGGAGGCCGAGGGCGCGCCACGCATCCAGCTGCGCGACGAGCCCGAGGTTTTCATTTCACTGGTGCTCGA
This sequence comes from Myxococcales bacterium, assembly GCA_047601445.1. Taxonomy (GTDB): domain Bacteria; phylum Myxococcota_A; class Polyangia; order Polyangiales; family DASUME01; genus DASUME01. Next base: position 5,355,381 of record JASGJH010000001.1, read on the forward strand.
CGTCAGCAATTCGATCCAGGCCAACATCGAGGCCGTGCGCCTGGCGAGCCGTGCATTTGTCGAGCAACTGCACGTGACGCGCAAGCTCCCCGTCGCGATCAGCGTCAGCGCCTTCGCGGGCGGTGCCTTGAAAGAGCTCGCGGCGCCGCGCCTGGAACCTTCGACGCTCTACGCGGCGATCGACGACGTCACGACCTATCAACCGACCGACCCCGCGTCCACCAACTTGAACGGCGGTCTGATCCAGGCCATCGACAACCTGAATGCGGAAATGAAGACCTTCGAGGCCCGCCAGGGTGGTGGCGCGCTGGCGACCGGCTACGTGGTGCTCTTCACGGACGGCGCCGACACGGCCGGCCTCAAGACCTCCGCGCAAGCAAAGGCCGCGCGCGACAGCCAGGGGATCCAAGTTCTAGCAGTGGGTCTCGACACGCCCGACTACGACGAAGCCGGCCTCGGCGAGCTCGCCACGAATGGCGTCGTCACGGCGCCTGCCACCAGCACGCTCGTCCGCGAGTTCACCACGATCGCCTCGCGAATCGAAGCTCAGCTCGCGCGCACCTACCTGCTCGGCTACTGCACGCCCAAGCGCGCGGGGCAGCCGAGCGTCCAGGTCGCCGTCAAAGCCTCGACCACCGCCACCGCCGCGACATTCACGTTCGACGCGACGGGCATCACCAAGCCCTGCACGGCTGGCTGGCTCGAGAGCGCGTGCGCAGCGGACACCTGTGGAACCCTGGGCTGCCACGCGTGCGACGACCGCACCGACTACTGCGACAAGGGCACGTGCAACACGCAATGCAAGATCGGGCACGTGTGTCATGGGGACAGCTACACGAATCCACAGGGCTACGACCAAGTCTGCCAGGACGTCACCGTGAACCAGCGCTGCAACAGCGTGCCCAACAGCGCCGGTGCGGCCTACAGTTGCGTCGACGTCACCACCAGCATCAACAACTGCAGCGAATGCGGGAACCGCTGCGACTACGGCTGCAACAACTCAATGTGCATCCCTGCAGCCAACGCAACCAAAGCAGCCATCAAGGGCCATCTGACGTTCCCGAACTTGACTGGAGCGATCGTCGCACAAGTCAGCGCCACCCAGGATCCTGGGAGCGGCTCGATCCAAGGAGGATTCCAGTCCTACTCGGTTGCCGACGCGAGTGCAGGGCTCGACTACTTCCTCAATGGCGTGTCGACCTCCAGTCAGTGGATCAACGTCGCCGTCCTCCAGGGCAACAACGCCACCCAGTTCGACGGTTGCGGTGCCAAGTTCAAGCTGACCAAAGGACAGACCACCACGATGAATGCCGAAGTCTCCCAGACCGGCTGCGATCCGTACGACCTCTTCCCATGACGGACAGAGGCGCAGCGATTCGGCCGCCAGTCAGGTAAGCCGCCATTCAACTGCAACCGACTCCCACCGAAGCGCTCCCCACGACCGACAAGGCGCCCTCTCGCAGCCGTCACGCCCCTGCGGCCCCGCAGCGCCGGCCGAGACCAAGGGAGCGCACGAGGCCCGCAGGGCGAGAGAGATCACTGGGCCATGGGAGCAGAGGACGCCAGAGAAGGAGAGATGGTGAACTCCTTGCTCAAAATCTCCTGACCATCCAGCGTGCGCACAACGGCCCTATAGGTCCCGGGTTCCCGCCGAATCTTGGTCCACGACCACGTGCGGTAGCGCGGCGAGGTGGGCACCTCGAGCTGCACGCCGTAGGGCGAAGCGGCGTCCCCGACCTTCTCCCAGTGCACCTTCACCGCGAAGGGCGCCTGGTCGTTGGCGAACTGCATGAACGCGAAGATCTTGGGTGTGTCCGTGTCGAACGACTCGCTCTCGCCCACCGGCTCGCGCTCCTCCACGCTGGTGGCCAACACGAAGCGCTCGATCTTCACTTGCTCGGGCACCACCGGGCGCTCCTCGGCCTTCACTTCCAGGTCCTGCTGGTCGTGCTGGGCCAGCGCCTTGTCGAGCGTGGCCTGTGGCTCCGCCTGCACGCTCGGGGACGCGTCCGTGCTGGGCTTCACCGAGTCGAGCACGCTGCGCGGCGTGAGCGGCGCGGTGGCGGTCATGGGCGCCTCGGAGAGCTTCTTGAGCGACTCGGGCTGCGCGGGCGCAGGCATCTCGACGCGCTTGGCGAGCTTGAGCTCCGGGTGGGTGCTCTTGTGTTCCTCGCCGCACGCTCCGAGCACCGAGCAGAAACCGATCACTGCGAGCGACTTGGACGAGATGAGCGACTTGAACGAAACCTTGGCAGACATGGGCTGTTCCTCCGTTGAACTCGCCCTATCGCAAGGCTTCGGCCAACGGAAAAACTCTCCTAAATGCTCGAAATTTCGTGCGTTCTTTGAGCCTGCCGTGGGTCTTTTGACACACCCCTCGTGTCGGCCCTTACCGAACGCTCAGCCGCGGGCGCGCGCCGACTCGGCGTGGCCGTCGAGGCCCTCGGCCTCGGCCAGGAGCGCGATGGCGTCGCGGGCCTCCTTCGGAATGCCGTTCCGGTAGCGGATGGTGCCCACGCGCTTGAGGAAGGTGTACGGCGAGAGGCCGCTGGTGAAGCGCGCCGTGGTGCCGGTCGGGAGGCAGTGGCTGGGGCCTGCCCAGTAGTCGCCAGCCGCCATGGGTGTGGAGTCGCCGAGCAGGATCTCGCCTGCGTGGCGCACCAGGGGCAACAGCGCGTCCGGATCGGCCACGGCCAGGCTCACGTGCTCGCAGGCGATGCGGTTGGCCACGTCGGCGGCCTCCTGCACGTCCTTCACGAGTACGGCGCAGGAGTCGGCCTTGAGCGCGCGCACGAGGGCATCGGCGCGCTTGCGCACCTTGAGCTGCTTCTCGATCTCCTCGGTAACCTTGGCCAGCACCTCGGCCTGCCAGGAGACCAGGAAGCACTTGCCCGGGTCGTGCTCGGCCTGGGCGATGAGGTCGGAGGCCACGCGGCGCGCATCGGCCGCGGAGTCGGCGATGGTGAGGATCTCGCTGGGTCCGTAGAAGCCGTCGCTGCCGGTGATGCCCGCGAGCTGCGCCTTGGCGAGCTGCACGTAGGTGTTGCCGGGGCCCACGATCATGTCCACGGGCTTCACGGTCTCGGTGCCGAAGGAGAGCGCCGCCATGCCCTGCGCGCCGCCGATGCGGTACACGTCGCGCACGCCCGCGAGCTGACAGGCCGCGAGCACCAGCGGGGCCACGTCCTGCGCGGGTCCCTGACCGCTATGCGTCGGCGGCGGCGTGACCACCGAGAGGCGCTTCACGCCGGCCACGATGGCGGGGATGGCGAGCATCACCACGCTCGAGGGATAGGCTGCGGTGCCGCCCGGCACGGCCAAGCCAGCGCTGTCGACCGGCGTAAAACGCAGCCCCATCGTGGCACCACCATGTTCGATGGGCTCCGGGTTCTGCGGCAAAAGGTGGGACTGATAGACCCGCACGTTCTCGATCATCGCAAGCAGCGCGGCACGCAAGGGCGCGCTCAACGCGCGCTCGGCGGCTTCGAGCTCGGCTTCGCTCACGCGCATGCGCTCCTTGGAGAAGCCGGGGTCGGTCCACTTGCGCATGTACTTCACGACGGCGTCGTCGCCGTGGCGGCGTACATCGTCGAGGATGGCGGAGACGGTGCGCGCGGCCTCGCTGTCGAGGCCCACGGGCGGCCGCAGGCGTTCGATCTGGGCCGTGAGAGCGTTACGGCCCTCGGCGCTGGAAAGGTCAAAGAGTGGTAACAGCATTGATGACATGTCGAGCTCGGTCTTGGTCTTGCTCACGCGCGGAGCGCGCGTCCCATGGTGCGTAGTGCCCGAGGGCGGCCCAGTCTAGCAAGCCAGACCTTGTCGGCACCGAACGACTGGTTACGTTCAAAGGATGGATCGCCAGCTACTCCCAGTCATTGCCCTGCGCGAAACCGTCATTTTCCCTGGACTTACGGTGCCCCTCGGCGTCGGCCGGCCCGCTTCCATCAAGGCCCTCGAGGCGGCTCGTAAGCAGAACGGCATGGTGTTCTGCGTAGCCCAGCGCGAGAACGCGGATAACCCCAGCTTCGAACAGCTCTACACGATCGGCACCATCGCACGCATCGTGAGGGTCAGCCCCGGGCCCGGTGGGCTCAGCGTGCTCATCAGTGGCGAACACCGTGGCACAGCCATCCAGTTCAGGGAGCGCGATGGCGTGGCGGAGGCCTTCGTGGTCCCCGTGGAAGACATGCGCCCCCTGGACGCCGAGGACCCAGCCTTCGTGGGTCTGTACCGCGAGCTGCGCGACCGCGCATACGAGCTAGGCGCCCTGCGCGGCGTGCCCGAGCCCTCGCTGAAGGAGGCCCTCGAGTCCGCCAAGGAGCCGGGTGCCTTCGCCGACCGTGTGTCGGGCTACATGGAGCTGCCTTCGGCCGAGAAGCAGATGCTGCTCGAGACCCTCGGGGTCGAGGAGCGCATGCGGCGCCTGCTGATCTACGTGCAGCGTCAGATCGGCGTGGTGAAGGCGCAGCAGGAGATCCAGACGCAAGTCCAGGAGAAGCTGGGCGAGCGTCAGCGCGAGGTCTATCTGCGCGAGCAGCTCAAGGCCATCAAGAAGGAGCTCGGTGACGACACCAAGGAGAACGACCTTGGTGAGCTCGAGCAGCGCCTGCGTGACCTGAACTTGCCCGAGAAGGTGCGCAAGGAGGTCGACCGCGAGCTCAGTCGGCTCGAGCGCATCGGTGGCGAGGGCATGGAAGCCCAGGTGATCCGCACCTATCTCGAAGGCATCGCGGAGCTGCCGTGGAACAAGCGCAGCGAGGACAAGATCGATCTCGAGCGCGCCAAGGAAGTGCTCGAGGCGGATCACTTTGGTCTGGAGGACGTGAAGGATCGCGTGCTCGAGTTCCTCGCGGTGCGCAAGCTCGCGGCCGAAGCCGCCAAGCGTGAAGAGGAAGCCAAGGCGAGCGAGAAGCCCGCCGAAGCGGGCTCGAACGGCAACGGCAACGTTCACAGGGCGGCCAACACCAACCAGTCCAAGGAGAGCGAGACCGCCAAGGAAGAGGCCGCGGCGCGCTCCATGGCGCGCGGTCCCATCTTGCTGTTCGTGGGCCCGCCCGGCGTGGGCAAGACCTCCATCGCGGAGGCCATCGCCAAGGCCATCGGACGTGAGTACGTGCGCATCGCCCTCGGCGGCGTGCGCGACGAGGCCGACATTCGCGGTCATCGCCGCACCTACGTGGGCGCCATGCCCGGACGCATCATCCAGGGCCTCAAGCAGGCCGGCACCAAGAACCCCGTGTTCTTGCTGGACGAGGTCGACAAGCTCGGCGTGTCGTTCCAGGGCGATCCCTCGGCGGCCTTGCTCGAGGTGCTCGACCCGGCCCAGAACCACACGTTCACCGATCACTACTTGAACGTGCCCTTCGACCTGAGCGAAGTGCTGTTCATCGCCACGGCGAACTTCCCCCAGAACATCCCTGCGCCCTTGATGGACCGCATGGAGGTGGTGGAGTTCTCTGGCTACACGGAGACCGAGAAGGTCCAGATCGCCAAGAAGTATTTGGTGCCCAAGAAGCTCGGTGAAACGGGCCTCAAGGACAAGAACATCACGCTGCGCGACGACGCACTCGGCGCGGTGGTGCGCGAGTACACCCGTGAGTCCGGCGTGCGTCAGCTCGCTCGAGAGATCGAGCGCGTGGCCCGCAAGCTGGCGCGCAACGTGGCGAGTGGTGAACAGGCTCCGGCCCAGGTCACCGCGGACGACGTGAAGCGCTTGCTCGGACGCCCGCGCGTGCGCCCTGAGCGCGCCGCGGAAAACGACGTGGTCGGCGTGTCCACCGGCATGTACTACAGCCCCGCGGGTGGCGACATCATGTTCGTGGAGGCGTCGATTAGACCCCTTACGGGAGGTGCGCGCCCGAGCGGCGAGGACCGCATCCAAAACAGCGCGGCCTCACTCATCCTCACGGGCCAGCTCGGCGACGTGATGAAGGAGTCCGGACGTGCCGCCCTCACCTACGCGTTGCGCTACGGCGCCGAGCGCGGCTCGCTCCTCGCGGGCGCCCCGCTCGAGGTCCACGTGCACGTGCCCGCCGGCGCCATCCCCAAGGACGGCCCCTCCGCAGGCACGGCCATGGCGACTGCGCTCATCTCGGCCCTCACCGGCGTGCCCGTGCGCCGCTCGGTCGCCATGACCGGTGAGATCACCTTGCGAGGACGTGTGCTGCCCATCGGCGGCGTCAAAGAGAAAGTACTCGGGGCCCATCGTGCAGGCATCACCGACGTGATCCTGCCCAAGGAAAACGAGCGCGACCTCGAAGACGTGCCGGAAGAAGCGCGCAACAGCCTCCGGTTCCACTTCGCGGAGACCCTGGACGACGTGCTCAGGGTGGCCCTGGTGGAACAAAACGAGGACGCGCGGGTTTCCGTGGTGCACTGACGAGTGAGGCGCCGCGCCGGGTGCCCCCCCAACAACGCACCGGGTGACCTCGCGCCTTGCTCGGGTGGTTTGCCGGCAGGCATCTTGAGTCTGAGAGGGCTCAGGGTGCTTGCCGGCAGGCAATTTATCGGGTGAAAGCTTCGCACGACCTTCCCGGCAAGGAATCGAACACCCCGTGATATAACGCCCAGATGCACCGCGGCTCCCTTGACTGGCTCCGGATTGCCCTTTTCGCGCTCTGCGCGCTCTCGCCTCTCCGAGTGCGCGCTCAAGAGGACGCCAGCCCCACTGCCCCCGTCCTGACGCCGCCCACACTCACGCCGAGCTCGCAAGCCACCGAAGAAGCACTCCGCATGCAGCTCTACTCGCGTCGCCTGGAGCTGCGCGAGCTCGCGCGCTCGGGCCGACCCGAACACTTCCAGCTCCAGCGTGCACTCGGCTACGTCACCATCGGCCTTGGCGCAGCCGTCACGGGTGGAACCCTCGGTTACGTCTATATCAACTCGATCAGCCCCGACGAGCTCAGCCTGCGCGAGAGCAGGCTCCTGTGGGCGGGCGTCCTGGGCGGCTCGTCCCTCGTGGGCTTGGGCTTCTGGGCGGTCGCCGCAGCCTACAAGGACAATCGCAACCGCGATCAGATTGCGCAGGTCTCCTCCGAGATGAAGTCGTTGAAGCGACAGATCAAGGACGCCCGTCGGGCGCGCAAGCGCAGCGCGCAGGTGGATGTGTTGCCGGAGTTGTCGTTTGGGCGCGGGACGCAGGTGGGCTTGAGGTTGGCGGTCAGGTTGTAGACTCACCGCTTCGAAGCACCTGTAGAGATCCAATAGTGACGCTTGGGAATGCCGACCGAGGGATTGGCATAGGTGTGCGAGTAGCGGCCTCCGCAGCGCTCGATGACACGGCTCGAAGAATAGTTGGTCTCGCTGCAGGTCACGAGGACCTCTGTAAGGTCGAGCTCAGCGGCAAGCTCCACGCCGGCTCGAAGCATCGCTGTGGCGATACCTCGGCAGCGGTACTCTGGCAGCACGCCGAAGCCGACGTGACCGCCCACGCGGCTCAAGTGATCATTGAGGCTGTGTCGAAACGAGAGCCTGCCGACCAGCGTGTCGCCAAGCATGGCCACCAGAAAGGTGGCCGGAACATGCCCTGCCGAAAGATTGCGTCCGTTCCGCTCATCCTCGAGTGCGGCCAAGTAGTCAGCGAAGGGCATGCCTTCTCGATAGCCGAGCGCGAAGTCGAAGTGTTCGGCCGCCATTTGCCGATGCGCCGCGATCAGCTGAGGCTCATCGCCGACTTGTAGCGAGCGCAACACGGGAGTCGTGGACACCGCACCCCCAGGCCTCAGCGTTTGGGAGCCAGCGACTGGGCCGCCAGCGCCGCGTCGAGATCGAACACGATCTCGTCCACGCTGATGTCGCGATCGATGGACTTGTTCTCGTACAGCAGCTTGGCCACGTTGCCGATGCGGACCTTGTCCTTCGCGGTGGGCACGCGGAAGATGGGACCACGTCGGGTCTCTTCGATGGCGGCCTCGAGCAAGTAACCCGAGACTGCGGTCGGGCCCTTGTCGGTGTACACGTTCTGAAACTTCTCGGGCTCGCGGTGCCCCAGCTCGGTGAGCTGTTCGAGCACCTTCAGGAGTCGCTTGTAGGCAGCTGGGTTGCTCCTCAACGTCTCGACGTTCGCCGAGATCACGCCGACGTCGTCGGATCCGATCTGCTCTTCCGTGACCAACACGTTGGCGCCGTTCTTGACCGCGGTGGTAAGGAACACGCCGAAGGTGCTCCAGGCATCGATCTTCCCCGTGGCGAAGGCGGCGGCTGCGTCGGGCGGCTGGATCGGCACGCGCTCGACCTTGTCGGCCGGAATGCCCTCCTTTTGCAGTGCGCGCAACAACACATAGTCACCATGGGCGGCCAAGTTCACGGCCACGCGCTTGCCCACCAGGTCCTGGAGGCGCTTGATCGGGCTGCCCTTCGGCGAGATCACGGCGGTCTGACGTTGGCCCCCTGGCTCGCTGATGGCGAAGATCTTGAACTTCAGGTTGTGCGCGAGGGCGCCGATCACGGGGCTCACGGCGGCGCGCGCCGTATTGATCGCACCGCTGTTCATGGCCTCGAAGTTCGCGCTGAAGGCTCCAATGGCAGGGACCCACTCGACCTGAGCGCCCACCTCGGCCAGCTCGCGCTCGAGGATGCCTTCGCGCTTGGCATAGGCGAGCGCACCGTAGTTGCTCTCGTCCGAGAGCCGAATCACCGTGGCCGGCTTGGACGAGGCCACCCCGGGATCTCCTGCTGCGGGCGCCGCGCCTTTGGCCTTGGGATCCGAGCAAGCGAGGACACACGCGGCGAAGACGAGCAAAACCCACGAACGCTGCTGATGCATTGTCTGCGCTCCGTCACGAAAGACTCCCGAGCGCATGGTGAGCCCGGATGTACGGCCTTCTCGCACGTGTCTATCATACAAGACACGGGTTCGCAAGAGCGAGCGGCCGGTGTCTCGCAGTGCGAGCCCCCGATCTCGAGCCCATCTCGGCAATGTCCGAGCCCCCCGCTCAGGGCGATGGCGCGATACGCAGCACGCCGCCGAAGATGCCCTGGTAAAGGACCCGGCCCGAACCGATGTTGCCCGCCATCTGCAGGGTGTCCACGCCGATCCCGAGCGCTTGACTCGCGAGTGTGCGGCCGCTGACCGCGTCGATCGCCTTGTACACGTAGCCATCGAGCGCGCTGGCCGAGCCGAACGAACTGGTGCGCTCGAACGTGTAGATGGTGCGGTCCGCGAGCGAGAGCTTCGGCACCGAGGCAGAGTGAACCGAGTTGGTCCAGACCACGCGGCATCCCTGACTCGAACTGTCGAGGTCCACGCGCGTGATGCCGCCGCCGATCGGGGCAGAGGCGGGCACGCTCTCCGACACGCCGGCGGGATAGGCCGGATACGGATAGCCGTACGTGCTCGCCACGAACACACTATTGCCGCTGCCGATCGGGGAGTTCTCCGAGCCCTTGCCGGTAGGGGTGGGGAGCGTCAGGTTGCAGATGGGATCGCCGCTGCCACTCGTGGGGTACACCAGGAGGTGTTCGAACGGCTCGGCGTTGTCGACCAGGGCCACGTATTCGCTTCCGGTCCGCGGACCAAAGAAGGTGGGTGTCGAACCGCTGCCTTGACTCAACTTGCCAGGCTTGCGCGCATTGCCGCGGTCGTAGGGCGCGCGCAAGGCGATCTGCGGAGCCCCATTCTCGTCGACGTGGAACAGGTAGAGGGCATGGTCCGTCACCACGGCGGTTCGCGATGGCGAGGTCGCGATGCTGTTGAACACGCGCTCGCCCTCGGGGAGTGCCACCGTGGCGATGCTGCCGGTGCTTCCTGATATCACACCCACCGTACCGTGGTCGGTGGCGAACCAGACGTTGCGCGCGTAGTCCGGCGCGACTCCCACCACGGCATCGTCACCGACGGCGCCGTCCAATGCGATGTCCTGGACGACATCGAGGCTCCACAGGCCGAGCACGTTGCGTTTGTGCCGAATGCGAAGCAGATGCTGATCCCCGTCGACCACCACCACATTGCCCTGGTCGTCGAGATACGGATACACGCCGCCGAACAGGCCACTCTTGGTTAGAGCGTGATAGGCGAGCGGCAGCCCGCTGTTGGGGTCGAGCAGGTAGACGGCCGGTGCCTGATCGAGGATCTGCGTGCATACGGCGAGCGGAACGCCATCTGCGCCAATGAGCACCGAGGGGCACACCGCCAGCAGCGAGATGTTCGAGACCGAGACGCGGGCTCCGGGCCCCGGGCGTGGCGTCGTGTCCGATGCCGCGCTGTCGCCGTGCTGTGTCGCGGCGCCTGCGGGCGCGGTCCCAGGATTCTGCAGCGCGAGTGGCCCGAGCTGCGCGCTCGCGCTGCCGTGACCGAAAAGCAAAAGCGTTGAAACCAGAGACAGGCCGACCACGCCGTGGCCGGAGAACCAGAACTCACCCATTTCACACGTCCTTTTAGGCTGCCTGTCGCGGTGCAACGTCGCTCAGGTCACGCGACTTCGCGCAATTGACCAGTCTTCACGTCGTAGACGAAGCCGCGCACCGGCACGTCCTGACGAACCAGGGGGGACGCCCTGTAGGCCGTCAGATCGTCGCGCACTGAAGTGTCCAAGTCCTTGAAGGGCAAGAAGGCCACGGCATCGGCGTCGATCCGGCGCTCCTTGCGCAGCTGGGCACGGATGCTCTCATCGCTGAAGGTCAACATGCCGCAATCGGTGTGATGAATGATCGCGACCTCTTCGGTACCCAGCAAGGTCTGGCTGATGGCCAGGCTGCGCAGGGCATCACTGATGCGGCCCCCCGCGTTGCGAATCACGTGCGCGTCGCCCTCCTGCAACCCCAGGGCCTCCGCGGGATCGATGCGCGCGTCCATGCACACGACCACGGCGATCTTGCGAGCGGGTGGAAGCGCCAAATGACCCTTCTGAAAGGTCTGCGCGTAGTGCAGATTCGCGTTCAGCAGCTCTTGGATGACCGGCATGATATCTCCTGGCGACGAAGGCTCGCGCGAGGGACTGCAACTTCCGAGCCGGACGCAGCGGGGGACAGCACGCAGGCGCCTCCGCGCCGCAAAGCTTTGGTGTTCGGCACGATAGAGTGACCGGCGGAGCGATTTGGCGGCATTGCGCGCCAGCGATCCGCATCAAACACCCATGACCGAGCACGGCCTCACTGTCGTGGCGATACGCTGAAGCCGTGGCCGAGGCGATGTACCTTGCTAGGCCGTCGAGGCCTCACGCGCGAAGCGCTCCAATCGCTGCTTCGTCGCATCATCGATCGGCACGAGCGTCTCGATGCGCAGATCATACAGCGTCAGATCCAGCGCGGTTCCAAATGACGACACGAGCGAGAACAGCGCCAAGCTCTCGCTTCCGCGGCGCAGAAGCAAGGGCACGACTGGAAATCCCGAGTCCACCTGCGGGGGCGCCTTGACCAGGTCGGCCACACCGGGAAGTGCAAGTAGCTGATCGAGAAGTCGGCGCAGCGGCGCACCGTCCCCCGCCTCGATGGCCTCGCGCTGCAGGCGCCTGATGAGATGACCCGCGATCTGTTCCCAGTTCGCAATCGAAGGACGCAGGCCGCGCGGGTCGAAGATGAGCCGCATCGCATTCGGTTCGGCTGGAGAGGGCCCCTCGGCGGCGAATGTCGCGAAGAGCGCGCGCGCGGAGCGGTTGCTGAGCTGAAGGTTCCAGCCGGAGTCGACGACCATCGCCGGATACGGTTCGTGGCGTGCGAGGATGAAGCGGAGGGCGTCACGTGCAGGTCCGAGGCTGTCGGAGCCAAGCGGGGTCTCCGTGAACAGATTCTGCGAATCCCGCGGCACGAAGCAGAACATTGCGCTCGCGAGGAGGAACATCCAGGGACTGCGCGAGCGTGAGAACCATGTCGCGGCTTGGCTGGGCGCGCGCGACTTCGAGGAACGCGATGTGCTTCGCCGACACTCCCGCGATGTGGGACAGCGCGAGCTGGCTCTTGCCACGAACCATTCGCCAGTGCTTGAGGAGCGAACCGAAGTCCGCCAAGTCCGAGCCGACCATGGGCTCGAGTGTAGGCGGCCCATCGGCTCGCAGCACTAACCTGCGAGGTACTTGAGATACTCAGGGCCTCCGCCAAGGTGAATGAAGCGAGCTCCCCACGGCTCGCGAAGGTTGGAGCCCAAGATGACTCGACTTCCATGGAAAACAGGACCCGCGGCGCCCGGAGCAAGCGTCTTTTTGAGTGCGACGCGCTTCAGCTATCGCTCATTTCTCAGCATGCCGGCGGTCCTCACGCACGGTCTTCGCTTGCGCTCCCAGTGGCCGACGCTCGAAGGCGCGGTGGGCATGTGGACGGCCGCTAGCCTGTACAAGCGGACCACCTACACGCTGACGGCCTGGAGCTCCGAGCAGGACCTCGCGCGCTGGATCATGTCTCCGTACCACACCAGGCTGATGCGCGATTTTCGCGGTCATCTGGAGAGCTCGTGTGTGGTCAGTTGGACGGCGCCCGCTGACACCGCGAGCTTCGAACCGCACGTGGCTTGGGCCGAAGGCATGCAGCGGCTGCGTGCGCGAGAGGGATTCGTCGCATCGCGTGGAGCGCACCTAGAGCACACCCGACCGGGTGCGCAGGGGAAACCGTGACGGCGAGCGACATGGGCAAGCTGGCTTGGGGGCGTCGCACTAACGGTGTGCTCTCTCAGCGCGAGGCCAAGCAATTACTTCGAGGGGTGATCCGCGTTCAAGCGCGGGATCTCTTCGATCGCGTGCGCCGCAAGCTGGGTCTCCTGAGACCCGCCGACATCGAGCTCGCCGACCTGGAGCCACCCGACAGCAAACTGTCCGCCGACGCACGGACGCTCGCCGAGTCCAGCCAGCCGCGCGCGCTGCTCCTGCACTGCTGGCGAACTTACTACTTCGGCGTGCTGATCGCGAAATATGACAGAATGGACTTCGACCCCGAGCTCTTCTTCGCCGCGTCGATGCTCCACGACATCGGGATGACCGCCGCGACCAAGGCGCCGCGCACCGCGTGCTGCTTCGCGGTCTCGGGGGCCATCCATGCCTATGAGCAACTGACTGCACGTGGCCACGCCCCCCTGACGGCGACCCGAATCGGCGACGCGATCTCGTTGCACATGAACCTCGACGTGGGCGTCGACTGCGGCGCAGAGGCTTTCATGCTGGCGCGTGGGGCTGTCTGCGATGTGTTTGGAGCCGGCTTGGCGCGGATTAGCACTCCCTCCGTGCAGGCCGTCATCGGACGCTGCCCGCGCGAGGACTTGCGCGGCGTGCTCTTCGTCACCGATCATCTCGCCGGAACGCGCACCGCGCTGCTCAACAAGCTCGCAAGAGGCACGGTCCCGCCGCACCCCCTGGATGGCCCGCGACGCGCGCGTGGATACTGACTCTTGCATCAAGAATGCGAACGATGGAGTCGCTTGGCCTGGTAGAGAAGTAAAAGCGTGTAGGTGGGATTGGGCCTTTGGGCGACCACGGTGGCCCACAAAGACCATCGCTACCGAGGTCCGATCGCGTAGGTCTCGTCCGAGACGAAATCGTTGAAGCGGCAGGTCCTGAGTTGGCCATGAAACGCGCGGTGACATCGTAAGGTCCTGACTGTCTTGGCCGTGGAGACCGTGCTAGAGGCGGTAAGCCTCGCCGATGCGAGCGCACTGCCGTCTTCCCGAGCCGAAGAGACCTCTCATGCAAACCTATGACTACATCATCGTCGGTGCCGGCTCCGCTGGCTGCGTGCTTGCCAACCGCCTGAGCGCTCAGCCCGAGAACAAGGTGCTCTTGCTGGAAGCGGGTGGCTCCGACAAGGACCTGCGCGTGAGTACACCGGGCCTCGTGGGCCTCCTGTGGCGCTCCAAGTTCGACTGGGCCTATTTCACCACGCCTCAGCCGGAGCTCGGGGGTCGCAAGATGCACTGGCCCCGCGGCAAGGCGCTCGGTGGCTCGAGCTCCATCAACTACATGATCTACATGCGCGGGCACCGCGACAACTACGATCACTGGGCAAGTCTGGGCAATTCTGGCTGGGGCTACGACGACGTTCTCCCTCTGTTCAAGCGCTCGGAGAACAACTTGCGCGGCGCCAACGAGTTTCACGGCGCAAGCGGCCCCCTTACCGTCAGCGATGTCGCGGGCAATCCCATGAGCGACCTCTTGGTCGAAGCCGCGAAGGAGACGCTCGGCGTATCGGGAACCTGGGACTTCAACGGTGCACAGCAAGAGGGCGCCGGTCGCTTTCAGGCCACGATTCGCGATGGCAAGCGCTGCAGCTCGGCCGTCGCGTTCCTGCGCCCCGCCGAAACTCGCAAGAACCTCAGCATCGAGACCGATTCGGAAGTCGCCGGACTCCTCTGCGAGGGCAAGCGGGTGGTGGGCGTACGTTGCCGCAAGGGCGGTAAAGTCACCGAAATCCGTGCGGCCCGCGAAGTCATCCTGTGCGCGGGTGCGATCGGCTCACCACAGCTCCTGATGCTCTCCGGCATCGGACCGGCCGACGCGCTGCGCAAGCTCGGAATCCAGGTGGTGCACGATCTGCCCGGCGTCGGCCAGAATCTGCAGGATCACATCATGGTGCCCGTGCCGGTCGAAGACAAAGCCGGCATCACGGGGAACATCCAGCCGCTCAACCTGCTGCGTTGGCTCGCCCAACACGGCCTGACCTCGTCCGGTCCCATGGCCTCCAATGCGGCCGAGTCCGGCGCCTTCGTACGTTCGAGTTCTTCCGTGGAGCGCCCGGATTTGCAGTTCCACTTCTTGCCGGTGGCGTCGGACCAGGTCTGCTACGACGAGCAGATCTTCATGCCGAAGGGCAATGCCTTCGTGATGATTCCCACCCTGCTCTATCCTCAGAGCCGCGGCGAAGTGCGCTTGGCGAGCGCCGACCCAAGCGAACGCCCGCTCGTCGATCCCAAGTACTTCTCGGAAGACGCCGACCTGGGCGTGCTCACCGAGGGCGTCCGCATGGCCCAGCGCATGGCGCGCTCGAAGACCCTCGCGCAATGCCGCGGCAAGTCCCTGTCACCACTCGCCGACGCCGAGGACGACGCCACGCTGCGTGCAGAGATCAGGCGCCGTTGCAACACGCTGTTCCATCCGACCGGAACCTGCAAGATGGGCAAGGACTCCGAGGCGGTGGTGGACGCTTCGTTGCGAGTCCATGGAGTCGAGGGACTGCGTGTGGTCGATGCGTCGATCATGCCGAGCATCGTGGGTGGCAACACCAATGCGCCGGTGATCATGATCGCGGAGAAGGCGGCTGAGATGATGCTTGGGGTGCGGCGATCGCAACACGCGGGCGCAGCGGAGCAAGCTTCGACGAAGCGCACGGAATTTCGCGCGAAGTAGCGAAGCCGCGTTGCGCCCCACGACCGGTCGACGCAGGATCGGACAAGAACAAGAACAAAGGAAGGGAGAGGGCAACGGCCCTTGATCGTCGGCGATGACGCGTAGCAACCTCGGGCAATTTCGCGGAGAAGCCATCTGGACCCTGGTTGCCGTTTTGTCGATTGCCAGCACGCCTGTGTTGATGGACTCGGTGTGGATGGTCGCACTGCTTCCACCTGCGCTCGTTCTGCTTTACGGCGTCATCGCGGCGCTCTACTGCCTATTTCGGAGGCAGTACCGACGTGCAGCCATTCGAGTAGCACTGGTCGCCTGTCTCCTACTTCTGGCGTGGCCGCTTCAGATCGGCGTAGCACGCGCGCGCATCCATCTACTATTTGACCGTGACCGTGACGTGTTCGATGCGATCGTCGCGCAGGAGCTTGGGCGCACTCCACGTGACCAGGCGGGGCCACCTCGTTACTATCACGTCGACGCCGGCCCCCCGGTTCGCATCGCATTTCCTTTGGAAGGAGGGATCGTGGACAACTGGTGTGGTGTTGTCTTCGATCCGTCAGGAGAAGTCTTGCGCCTCAACCAGGTCGATCTCGATTCCCTGAAGACATCGGAATCGTTGGCCCGGCTCAGAAAGCTCTTCGGCGGCGACATGGTGGGCTGCAAGCACCTGGATGGGCCGTACTACCACTGCTGCTTCACGTGAAGTTGCTGCTGCTGTCGCTTGGGTGGCCCCGGCGAGGACGCACGCGTAGGCATCAGCCGAGGTTCAGCATCACTCGACCACAGGGAGCCTCGACCAGTGGCTGCCACTCGGGCGTCCCCGGCAAATCGAGGTAAGAGGAGACTGTCCTAGAATCCGCAGGCGGCAACGCGATCGCGCGTGTCGGCATCGTGGGCAGCGAAATTCAGCCAGCGGTCCAACTATCTCCGCATCATGTTCAGCGTCACCAGCAACGACGCCACCTTGAGTGCCACTCCGGGGGCAACTCCGAGGGTGGCCGCCACGACGGCTCGCTGCGGCGAGAATTGTGACCGACCGCGAGCGAACGCGAAGATTGCAAAGGCAGACGTGCCAATCGAAACCGCAAACCCAAGGCTCCAGCAAACCCAGGCCCACACGGCGGACGGAGCCAATACGGCCCACACATGGACGGCTTGAATGATCAGTTCGGGACCGGTCCAGGCTGCCGCATAGCCGACCACGCGGGCTGCCATCGACCATGATGTGGTGGCTCCGAGCATGCGCATGAGTCCCCAAAGGAACAGCGAGCCCGCGCTCCATAGCAACGTGTCCCGGAGCATTCCCGCGATGCCGGCCAGAAGCAGCATTCCCCAGCGACCCGCTCCCAGCGCTTCGGAGACCGCCACCAGCAATAGCCCAGAAACGATCCCCCACGAAGCGGCGAAGCGCCATGCTGGCTCCGCGGACTCGTCCGCCAGCTTCGAGAACACTCGATAGGGTTCGCGCAAGATCAGCCAGCTCGTGTCCCCAAAGAACGCGAACCAGCGTCCATCGCGATCGAATGGCAGCTTCTCCACCTCCCCAGGCAGCCGATCGCGGCACGGCTCGCAGAGCAGCTGGTCCTCCCGTGCATGGCCGCATCGCACGCACACGAAGTCGCCACAGCGAGCGCAAGCGCCTTGGGCGGGTTGCCATGGGTGCTGGCGACAGTTGGTGAGCTGGGGGGATGGGTGCACGATGGCCGAACCTGGCCCAGACGGTACTTGATCGAATGGAGAAAAGACCGCCAAAAGAAACGGTGCCAGCGCGCACTTGGCAGTTCTGGCCAGTCGCCCCTCACAGCTCGAGAAAGCGCACCTTCATGGCCCGGCTCGTCTAAGGGGTGATCCCAGGGCGGCGACCTCATGCTCCCGGCAAGAGAGGATTGGCTTTGTTACGGGTCTCTAACGAAGTCCACCGTGCCTTGGCTATTCGCGGCGAGTGATCCGGAGACGACGGTCAACTCGAGCGGAGCACCATCGAGGGTGACGTTGAGCGTGACGTCTGCGTCGCGGCGGGATCCTGACTGATGAACGCTCGAACGCGTCTTGCCAACGCGATCGTTGATGCGATAGGTCGTCTTGTCCGTGCTGCCCACTCCTACCAGCAACGCTGTGCCACTCAAGGTACTGGTACCGGCTTCGACCGGAATCGAATAGCCCAAATCCTCCTGGTACTCCGATACGTAGTTTTGGACCTCGAACGTGAAACTGAGCTCCGCTGATTTGAGGCTGATGCTCGACGTGAGGGGGAGATCGGCAGTGGCGTAGGAGACCGCACCGGTGCAGAAGTTGGCGTAGTAATAGACCAGCACCATGCTCGCGGTACTGGTCGGTCGACCATCGTCCTTGGTGACGTAGTCGGCGCCTTGGACCAACAAGTACGAGGCGCTGCACTCGTCATTGGACTGTGCACTGGTCGAGGCCAGGTTCCCTCGCAGTTGGTGGCGAACGGTCAGAGGTGCCGCGCGGGCGACCGAACAGAGAGCCAAGCTTAGGGCAAACGATGTAATGCCGAATTTCATGGAGGGTTCCCTTCTCGCGAAGAAATGGGCCGCAAGGCTAGATCGGCAAAGGTTCTATCCTGCGTGGGTGCGCTTGAATGTAGGTACTTCTTGGGACCTATCGGGCGAGGCTCTGCGCCGTCCGTTGATCGGCTCCGGCGTTCGTTCAGCGTTCGCAGTTCGTCATGCAAGGCGCACGATCAACACCCGCCGACTCCCCGCTCCAGTCTTGCGTAGCAAGCTCGCAACCTGATGCTCGATCGTACGCTCGCTCACGCCGCGTCGCTGGGCGATCGCGCGGTTCGAGTAGCCCTCCTTCAACAACTGCAACACCGCGGCTTCGCTGTGAGTCAACGAGGGCGGGGGCGGCAGGGAGTGGGGCGCGCGCAGAGCTCCGCCCACGCGCAGGAGATCCTGGCGGTTTCGAAAGCCCAGTTTGCGTACCGCACGCGTGAATGCCTCCGAAACACGTGAAGCTTGCACTCCCAGGGCGTAGGCGATGCTCTTGGCCGAGCGACCTTCGAGCATCTGGCTCACCACGGTGCTCTCGCGCAGCGTCAGCGCGCGAGCGGCTCGCGCGGGCGGGGGATTGACGAGCACGCGGTACCGCGCTGGTTCGGATGCGGGCCCCTGCTCGACCAAGCTCCAGTGGCCTTCCACGAGCCGTTGCCACGCGTCAGCGGTGGAAGTGGCCCCCATCGGGTGCGCTGGCGGGGCCTCGAACTGAAGCGAACCGTCGGGCCTGATGTGGTTGGTTTCCCATTCGGTTGTTGCCACGCGGTGGCAATGGCAACTCGCGTGCCGCTGCCGAAGGTTCGGAGAGAGCGGAAAAAGGGGGCGATTTGGGCGGGCGCGAGGGCCTGCCGTGGAACCTTGGCCGTGTGCGGCCGCTGCACTTGGCCAGGCGTGGCCAGCCTCGGCCGGCGCCGGCCAAAGACGACCTAGAAAAAGGCGGGCCGGCGCACTACAGATGGGGTGATGAGTAGCGAGCGCGGACGCGAGGGTGTGCCCGAGACAGTGGAAGTGCAGCCGCACGCTTCGCCGATCCTCCCGCTTGCTTCATTTTTCGTGCAGGTGGGAGACGACGTCCGGACGGTGAGCCTGCGGGAAGGGACCTCGCTCACCGTGGGCCGCGAGGCCCCGGCGGACTGTGTCATCCCCGAAGCCAGCATCTCTCGCATGCACGCATGCTTCACGCTGCGAGCAGATACGGTGACGGTCGAAGACCTGGGCTCCACCAATGGCGTAACCGTGGCGGGTCAACGCGTGGCCCGGGCGGTCCTGGAGCATGGTGACACCGTACTGCTGGGGTCGGTTCGCTTCACGCTCACGGGAACACGGCCAGCCAGCGAGGAGTTCCCGAGCTTTCGGGGCATGGGATCTCTGCGCGCGTCCGTGAAGGCGGAGATCGCCCGCGCCCGGGAGTTCGGTCGGCCCTTTTCGCTGCTGGCGCTACGCACGGGCGATTCGGCGCCAAACTTCGACATCCTGGACTCGACGTTGCGCGCGGTCGACGTGGCGACCTTGTACACCCCGGACATGGCGCTCGTGCTGGCGGCCGAGATGGCGCGCGATCAAGCGCTCGCGTTCATCCGGAGGTTGTCGGGCTTGGGCTCCAGCTTCGCGGCAGGCGTGGCGGAGTTTCCTCGTGATGCCACCGACCTGGAGAGCCTCATCGAGTGTGCCGTCCGCGGCGCGCGCACCTCGAAGAGTGATGCCGTCGCGCTGCAGCGCAGTGCCGTTCCCGCAGATCAGGGGAACATCGTCGTCGAGAGCGACGTGATGACGCGGTTGTACGCACTCGTGGATTGCATCGCCGCCACTCCGCTGTCCGTGTTGGTGCTCGGCGAGACGGGCGTCGGCAAAGAGCTCGTCTCACGCGCTCTCCATGAGCGCAGCCCGCGAGCCAAAGGCCCCTTCGTAGCAGTCAACTGTGCGAGCATCGCGCCGAGCCTGCTGGAGAGCGTTCTCTTCGGTCACGAGAAGGGCGCGTTCACGGGGGCCACGGAGCGTTCGGCGGGCATCCTCGAGCAGGCCCACGGAGGGACCGTGTTCCTCGACGAAGTGGGCGAGCTCAGCCTGGCGGCGCAGGCAGCTTTGCTGCGCGTGATCGAAACCAAGCGCGTGACACGCCTTGGATCCACCAAAGATTTCGATGTGGATGTTCGCGTGGTCGCGGCGACGCATCGCAATCTCGCGAGCATGGTGGCCAATCAGACCTTCCGCCAAGATCTGATGTTCCGACTGGACGCGCTCACGTTGCAGGTCCCTCCGCTGCGCGAGCGCGTGTCGGAGATCGAGCCTCTCGCGCTGACGTTCCTGGCCTGCGCGCGTTCGGAGTGGCGGGTGATTCCCAAGCGCTTCTCGAAGCAGGCGCTGGAAGCGTTGCGGGGGTACGCGTTTCCGGGCAACGTCCGTGAGCTGCGCAATATCATCAACCGTGCGGCGGTGATGTGTCTGGGCGAGGAGATTGGACTCGACGACCTGTCGGATGTGGTGACACGGGGAATTCCGGGAGCGATCAGAGAGCGAGTGCTCGACGCCGATGCGGTGCCACCACAACAGCCGGCACACCCCGCAGCAGCGCCGGAGGGCGACAAGAGCTTCGAGCTGCGAGTGCAGGCCTTCGAAGCAGAGCTCATCCGTCAGGCCCTGGAGCGCACGGGTGGCAACCAGAGCCGGGCGGCGGTGCTACTCCGGATGCCCCGTCGAACCTTGACCAACAAGGTTCACCTCTACGGTCTCGTCGACCGCGGGGAGGAGTCCGAGTTCTGAGGCGATCACGGCGGCCGAACGCGGGCACGTCCCCGCAACGCGTTCAGGGTGCCGCTGCGCATCCATGAGCTGAAGGATGCGCACGATGTCCGGGTCGGCGGTGAGCATGCAGGTGCGAAAAGAGAGGTCGGGAAGGGAGGCCACTCGAGCGCACACCCAGCTCAGCGCAGCCTTGACAGCGTCCTGCGCGGCCTGAGCCGGACCCGCGGCGAGGCCGCACTCGAGCTGCACCCTGCGGATGAACGCGCCCTGCTCCACATGACCACCGCGAACGTGACTCGTAGCCGTGGCGATCGCGAGGCGCGCCTCCACAAGACGGCCCTGGCGCAGCTCGACCATGGCCTTCACCGCGAGGGCCGTGGCCTTCTGCCCGGGCGGCGCCCCCTCCGTTAGTAGTATCTCCGACGCAAGGGCGATCGCTCGATCGCAGTCGTCGGACAGAAGGCGCTCACGGGCGAGTCCGACCAGCGCAAAGACACGCAGCTGAACAGCACCATGTTGCTCGAAAATGCGCAGCGCGGACTCGAGCAACCCGACCGCCTTACTGAGATTCCCGCGTTGCAACCACAACAGCCCTAGAGACTCCAAGCAAAGGCCGACATACGTTGGCATGTCCGCGCGCCGACTGAACTCCATCGCGTCGTTCCAGACCGATTCGCTCTCGTCGTAGGCACCGATATCGCACAAGACAACACCAAGCATCGCCGACGCGTCCGCGCGGTTCCAAGCGAGGCCTGTCCTCTCGGCGCACGCAACCTCTTCTCGCGCGGCGGTCAAAGCTCGGCCCAGATTCCCTTGGTAGAGAGCCACCACACTCTTGCCATAGAAGGCGAGCGCATCGGCGCGGTCGTGCCCGCTGAGGCCGCATGCCTCCAGACGCGCAGCGAGGCGCTCGGCGAGCTCGAGCTTTCCTGCTAGCACGCAGACCCCTGTCATGGATCCCAGGCAACCCACGGCCTCCTGGGCAGTGTGCTTCGCGATTGCGGTGCCTAGGACCGAGTTCGCGAGACCTTCGAGGTCTTCCAATCCTCGTTCCGAGCCAGCCGCTGCCCAGGCCATCGCGGCTCGCCACCAACCCACAGCTCCCGGCCGGAGCAGGCTGTGGGCGCGCTGGGCCCAATCGATCGACTTGACATAGTTAGCCAGCAAGTAGTTGGACTCCGCGACAAGGGCAGCGAGCTGACCTCCCAGCTCCCCCGTCGCGCCACAGGCGAAGGCCCGTTCACATAAGCTGATCGCGTCCGCCGTAGAGGACGCATCGAAGGCTCGTTCAGCCGCTTGCTTGTACCAAGGTATGGCGCGCTCTGGCGCCCGCGCGCGCTCGAAGTGATCGGCGATGACAGCCGGCTCGCCGAGCCCCAACGTTTCCATAAAGGTAGCTGCTGCGTGATGATGATGCTGGCAGGCTGACTCGGACAACAGAGCATAGGCGGCCTCGCAGATCAGAGCGTGGCGAAACGCGTAGGCGCCCTCGTCCCCCGCATGATGCCGGAACAGCACCTCTTGCTCGAGCAGACGCTCCAGGCATGGCGCGAACGCCGAGGACGACGCGAACGTCCCCAAGAGTGCGCGTAGCGCATCGAGTCGAAAACTCTCGCCAAGCACGCTGGCCGCACCGACCACCTCCTTGGCCGAGTGTCCCAGGGCATCGAGGCGAGACTGCACGACGCCGAGCACGCTGTCGGGGATTCCGCCCTCGAAACCACGTTGGTGGGCGCTTCGCAGGAGCTCCTCGAGGAGGAACGGATTGCCGTCAGCACGCTCGAGCAGGTTCGTCCGCATCGCCTCATCGATCTCGGTGGGCGCACTCGCGTCGAGCAGCTCCGCGCACGCGCGCCTATCCAGGCGTGGCAGGCGAATTTCCGTGAACTCGCAGCGGGACCAAAGCGTAGGATGCTGTTCGCGAACCTCCGGACGCGCGAGGGCCAGCACGAAGAACGGCAGGTCCTCCATGCGCCTGATTGCTTTCTCGCACAACTGGATGCTCTTGAAATCGGACCAGTGGAGGTCCTCCATCACGAGCACGACGGGTGCAGCGCGACACTCGGCTTCGATCCAATCGAGCAGGCTGCCTTGAACGCGATCCGCCAGGACTTGAGGATCTCGGCGTGCAGCATCGAGTTGCGCGCTAGCCCCCTCGGGAAATGGGGCCGCGGTCAACTCGGCCAGGAACCACTCCACGGAGTCGACGCGTTCGGGCACCAGGATCCCCGTGAGCCTTCGTCGCAGCTTCGCGCGCTTCTGGGCCGGACTATCGGTCCCTTCGAGCTGCAGCAAGACACGAAGGGAGGACGCGATCGAAGCAAAGGGCGCCTCCCTCAGGAGGGCATCTCCCGCGGCGTGTAGCAACGTGAGGTCGGGATGAGACTGCCTGAAGGCCTCCACACTCTCGAAGCGCAGACGCGACTTACCGGCACCAGCAGGGGCCGTCACGAGCACGGCTCGTCCGCGGCCTGCGTCTGCACAGGCGCGAAAGGACATGCTCAGCTGGGCGAGTTCGACGTTGCGGCCGACGAAGGGAGTGCGGCGCCCAAACAGGGTACGCGGCACCTCACCACCTCTGACCTCTTCCAGGAGGAGCGCGCGATGATCGCGCTCGCCCAGCTTGAAACGCCCACCAAGGTACCCGGCGGTCGTCTCGCACAACGCCACGGTGCCGGGCTCGACCGAATCGATTATCTGCGAAGCCCGCTCGCAGACATCACCGTACGGCAAGCTGCCGTCGATGGAAGCGCGGCCCGTGCACAACGCCGCGGCCGCCTGGGGCCAGAGCTCACGCACGTGGAG
Source organism: Myxococcales bacterium (assembly GCA_047601445.1). Classification (GTDB taxonomy): domain Bacteria; phylum Myxococcota_A; class Polyangia; order Polyangiales; family DASUME01; genus DASUME01. Next base: position 5,378,701 of record JASGJH010000001.1, read on the forward strand.
GGCACATCTCGCAGCGACCAGCGCCTGCTCTGCGGGGGCAGCGTGGTTGTCGAAGATCAGCAGGCTCGTCCCGTTGACCAGGTCGATGCGGCGACCGCCGTGCGGATCGAACACCTGCGTGGGCTCGTCAGCGCTTCGAGCCTGACCGGGAACGCGAGTCACCGCCTCCATGTGTCCTGCGATCACCATGAGGCACATCACGCGCTGCTGGCTGGACGTAGCAAGAGGGCGCGGGGAGCCACCCGTCGCGCCCGCTAGGGCGTCATGAACGCGGGGCTGTTGCCAGGGCACCACCGGCAGCGTGGCGGGCCCATTCGGGTGGTCGAGGTCGGCGAGGGCGTGCAGAACAGCCTCGTGCGTCGGCCGCGCCGCCGGATCCTTGGAGAGCATGGCGTGGATCAGAGACGCCAACCTGCTCGACACCTGGGGCCGCAGCAGCGGGATCCGCACGAAGTCGTCGACACAAATCCTTGCCAGCGTGGCGATCATCGTCCCGCCGTCGAACGGGCGTGAGCCGGTCAGGCACTCATAGAGAACGCTCCCCAGGGAGAAGATGTCGGAGCTCGATTCGAGGTTCTGCAGTCCTCGCGCCTGTTCGGGAGACATGTAGAACGGCGTTCCCATGACCACACCGGCCTGCGTGATCGCAGCGTCGCCGGTGGAACGGGCCACACCAAAATCGAGGATCTTCGCCCGCTCGACGCGGCCCGCCACCAGGAACAGGTTGGAGGGCTTGATGTCCTTGTGAACGATCCCAGCCCGGGCGATGAACTGCAGGCCCGCGATCGAGGCACGCGCAACTTGAGCGACCTCGTCCGCAGAGAGGGGCCCGCGCACCAGCCGCTGCTGCAACGTCTCCCCCTCGAGCCACTCCATCGCAAGGTATGCGCCACTTGCGCACCTTCCATGGGCCACGTAGCTCACGATGTGTTCGTGCTCGAGCTTCGCGAGGAGCAACGCTTCCCGCTCGAAGCGGAGCGCGCCTGCAGGCGCGCTCTCCGAACACACTTTCAGCGCCACTTCGCGCCCGTCGAGCTTGTCGCGGGCCCGAAAAACGCGGGCAAAAGCCCCGGCGCCCACCTCTGCCAGGATGTCGAATCGCTCGGTCGCGTCGCCCGCTGCAGCGGAACCTATCGAAGTCGGTGGGCCTCGCATGGTTCTTGAGTGCCCAGGGTAGCCTCGCGCGGCACGGCGGTCACCCCTCCACCCATGCGGCTGCGTGGGCACGGCTGGCCCAAACTGGCCAGCGCTATCCCCGCAGAACCACAGCCAGATAGAAGCCGACGCACAGCCCGATGAGGGCGGAAGCGACCAAGCCCACAGCCCACCATCGCGGAGGTTTGCCGCGACCCACTACGCCGCTGAGACCCGTGATCAGGAGCCAAGTACCCATCAGGAGCGGCGGAAAGCCGAAGATGAGCAACAGGCCGGACATGAACCTCGACCCCTCGGTGTCGAAGAGTCCAAAGAACACACTGACCGCACCGATGGCGATCCCACGAACACCCGGGTACCGCCGGATGTCCAATCGATCTCGAAGACGCTCGAACACCATTCCTCCTGATCTTCGACTGACGTTTCGCATCACCCCGATCGACAGCGTCCCGCTCTCCGACACGCTCATCTAGCCGTTGACGCCCTCGACTACCTCGATCGACAGTACTCCACCATGACCTGGATCCTCTTGTTTGGTGGAGCGTTCTCCTGCGCCGGCGCTGCCTTCGACTGGGACTTCTTCATGAACAGCCGGCGGGCTCGCTTCTTCGTGAACATGATGGGCCGCAAGGGTGCGCGCATCCTCTACGGCGTGCTCGGTCTGTTCCTCGTGACGATGGGGGCGCTGCAGCTGGCAGGAGTGTTGCCTTCGCACCGATGAGTGACTGGCGTCGGTAGTCCCGTGTGGGCCTGGCGCGAAGCCCGTGATGACGTACATCGCGAGCGCATGCGTGTCCTGGTAGCCGCCCTCGTGCTCGTGCTCGCGTGGCCCGCGCTGGGCCGAGCCCACGGTGTACCGGCGGCGGTCACGGGCGTGATCGCGGAAGACGAGCAAGGTCCCTGGCTCGTGCGGCTCACCGAAGGTCTCGCGAGGCGTGGCGAGGCCGGCTGGGAGTTCGTGTGCCCTGCGCTGTTCGGTGGGTATGCCACGTTGCTCGCTGCGTCCGCGCGCAACGAATACGCCTTCGTGGTGGGTAGCGGAGGAAGCTATCGCCTGTATCGCGATGGCTTGCCCGAGCTGGTCAGCGCGACGCGCACGGCGTTCACGCTGCGTGCCGTGGGCGCGATGGGCGAGCGCATCGTGGCGCTCGAAGTGGCCGAGGTGGGCACGGCACTCGTGGACGTGGACAGCGCGCAAGGCCCGGACGCGGTCGTGCCGCTGTGGATGGACGAAAAGCGCTGGGATGCCCTGGGCACGGACGGCAGCACGCTGTGGATCCTGCGCGTGGTGGGCTCGGTGCTCGAGGTGGCCACGCTCTCGAGTGACTTCGTGGAGCAAGGGAGAGTGCCGTACCCGCTCAGCGCGCCCGTGGTGTTGGCGGAAGTGCGGCCGAGTCCGGGCGCGCTCTATGCGCATGTGATGCGCACGGAGGCCGACGCGGATCTGGTCGAGCTCACGCCGAGTGGGGCTCGCCTGGTGGTACAGGCCTATGGGCCCATTCAAGGCCCCTTGAGTCGCCCGCAAGGTGCGCTTTGGATCTCCGCGGCCGGCGAACTACGAGCGATCGACGCACTGGAAGCCGTGCTGCCCGTATTCTCTCAGCCAGTGACGTGCCTCGAGCCCGGCCGCCTCGCACCGTACTTGTGCACCAGCCGCTACGTGCTGGGTCTGGACGCACTGGAGGAGCGCGATGCGCGCTTCGATCTGGGGCGCTTGCTCGAACCGAACGTGCAGCCCGTGGATTTGCAGCAGGCCAAGTGGTGTGTGGACCAATGGCAGACCTTCGAGCGCGACTTGCGCGATGCCCACTTGCGGACCGGCTTCGAGCTCGACGCGGGTGCACCGCGCGAACAGGACGCCGGGCTGCCCGACGCCTCCGCAGAGCCCATGCATCGACCCGAGAGCCCCTCCAGCTGCACCCTCGCACACGGAGCGCGCGCGAGCGGCGTGTGGAGTGGGCTGTTGCTCGGCTTGCTTGCCTGGGCGTTGCAGCGACGTCAGAGGTTGTTGGGCATGGCGGAGATCGCGCGCAGCCGACCGGTGGCGCCGCGCGGCGCGAGGTAGAGCGGCAACGAGAACACGAACTGCCGGCCGCCACCCTCGTTGGTGAAGTCCAGCACGCCCTGCTTGAACTTGGCGTAGGAGTCGAGATTGCTGTCGTCGAGGGCGGTGACCACGCTCAGCTCATTCACGTCGGGCACCAGCGTGCCGAGCGTGGCGTGCGTGACCTCCGGGAACACGAACGACGTGATGCCGGGCGGTATCACCACGGTCCACTCGAAGCTGGCCGTGCCGTTCCACCTGAAGGTCACGAACTGGGCGTCGGCATCGGTGAGCGGCGCGTCGTTGGCGTAGGTCCAGCTGACCTGGATGTGGCCGTCGACGTCGGTGACCTCGTAGTTGTCGAGGCGCTCGATGTCCTGGAGGTCCACGTTGCGCGAGAACACCGGGTTCGCGTCGCTGCTGTGCGGCGTGGCCACGCGGTCAACCTGGTCGTAGAGGGCCATAGGGCCCGTGAAGCTCTCGAGATGGGCCACCACGTCGAGGCTTTCGGCAAAGTCCGAGTTGATGTGGAAGCGGCGCTGCCCGTCGAGGAAGATGTCGGGAGCCCCGTCGCTGTAGGCCTCCTCCTCTGCAACGAAGGAGATGCCGTCGCCGAGCATGCTCAAGCCCACGCTGCCGGAGTTGGTGTCCGCTGGCCAGTTCTGGATGCCCACCGAGTAGAACGTATCCGGCGACAACTGAAGGGGCGCAGACACCGGGCTGTCCATACCCGCCGCGGCCAGATGCTTGGCGAACAGGTACTGGACGAACTTGTTGCCGCCGTCGCGGCCGTACACGAGCATCGGGTTGAAGAAGCGCATGGTGTCGGGAGTGACGTGGAGCGTCACGGGCTGGGATAGGTCGTCTGGGTCAAGGGTCCCCACGTTCACGTCCAGGCCGAAGTGCACTTCGAAGCGTGTGGCAGTCAGCTTCACGGTGTCGGGGAACTCCAGCGAGTAGGCGCGCTGATCGTCGGCAAAGTCGGTCATGTCGGGCACGCGCACCGTCAGCGCGTCGCTATTCTCGGTGCCGAGGTAGGTCACGAGGCGCACGAAGTTGCTGCGGGTAAGGGCACTATCGTCGATCACGGTGACCGCAGCGGGGGCGGTGGCGGCGAACACGTAGCCCTGGGCGCTGGTCGGATGGAGGGTGGCGTCGGTGGAACCGTCGGCGTTGTGGAAGGCCACGCTCAAGCCCGGCACCGGCAGGCGCTCGGTGACGACGCGCAAGCTGAAGTTGCCGGCCGGCGTCGAGCCATCACCGGCATCGCTCGTGTCGCCCGCATCGTTCGAGTCGCCATCGCCGTCCCCGGGATTGCTCGCGTCCATGGGCTCGCTGCCCGAGTCCTCCGGCTGGCCTGCATCGCTCCCGGTGCCTGAGTCGTGCGGTACGGAGCCGTCCTCCATCGCGGCGTCACCGCCGATATCCCCGCCGCCGTCGAGCTCGGTCGAGCCCAGATCATCCTCGTCGTTGCCCGAGCAACCCGCAGCGATCATTGCGAATCCCAGAAACAACCCTAGCTTCGAGCGCTGCACCTTCATGGTCCCCCTGCTTGCCGGGCGCGCCGCTACCTCGCGCGCCCGCGATTGCCGCCCCAGGTTACGGAGCAAGGCGCGCATGTCTGCCCTGACGTGCTGACTTGGAGCTACGGACAGTGCGCTGGGTCGGTCACGGACCAGCTGGGGAGCTCCGTGCCGCTCACTGCACGGACATCGAGCTCGGTGCCAAAACGCCACACATTCAGGGCTAGCTCATGCTGGTTTTCGAGGGCCTGTGCGATGGCCTCGGCGGTGGCTTCATCGTCGAAGCGCATGCGCCAGGAAACGGCGGTCTGTCCGGTGGGACCCGCGAAGATCTCCACGCGGTCCTGGCGCCACGCCAACGCGCGCTCCCACGAGAGCTCGCTCTCCACGAGTTGGTTCATCACGAGGTTGTGGCTCAGGAACCCGTACAACACGAAGGCCCCGAACACGTCGCTACGCACGCGCTCGTAACCCTCGGGTGTGGCGCCGTCGATGCACGCGAGCGGCAGGCTCAGGGGCTCCTCGCGTTCCTGGGCCGCGCGGTATCCCAACATCCACTGCAGGGTCGAGGCCGGGGTCGCGTCGTACAGCCGTGCCACTTCCGACACGCCACCCTCCAACCAGGCATCGGTCACGAACTGCGCGCCCACGCCGTAGCGCAGGAGCCAGCTGGCGTCGTAGGGAGAGTCGGCGAGCGCTACTGCGTCGCGGTTGTACTTGGTGCGCCGCTCGAACACGCGCTGGAAGTACTGGCGATCGACGGGGAGTCCGCGCAACAGCCCCCAGGAGAGCTCCTCGTAGAGCACGGCCTCGCCCTCGGTCAGGCACCCCATGGCCAGGCTCGCGTCGGTGGTTCCGGTGCGACCGCGGCGCGCCTCCGTGAGCCCAATCTCCTGATCTTGCAAAGCGTGCACGAACTCGTGGGCCAACGTGCGCTGCTTGTCGGGACTGTCTTGGGGCTCGCCGCGATCGACCAAGGTAATGCTACGCATGGACGAGTCGTAGTAGCCGCCTAAGAAGTCGACCTCATCCATGCTGGGTTCCGCGACTTGCAAGCCCAACATGGCCAACGCGCGGTTCCAGTGGTCCTCGAGCGAAGGCTCTGAAGGTGCACCGGCATCACCAGCGTCCGGGCCGGCGTCTTGGAGCACCTCGGGAAGCTCTTGCATGGAGTTCGCCATGGCCTCGGCGCGCAACTGGTCTTCGCTGGTGAGGCGCACGTTCGGCAGCTGGCCTTTGACCCCGCGTACGCAGCGCACGGCCTTGAACAGGCGCTCGCGACAGCTGGGCCGAAGGATGTCGCAGTCGTCGCCCTCGAGCTCGACGCACCACTTCGGGCAGGCGTCGCCGTCGCAAGCCTGAACCTCGGGCTGAGACGCGTCGCAGGCCGTCCATGACGTGAGAGCCAGACTGCCCACGGTCGTCAGGGCGAACATGCGTACCAAACGGCCGAGCGCGCTCACTGGCAACCCTCCTCGTCGCTCCCATCGACGCAATGGACATAGTCGTCGCAGCGTGCTGTGGCGCGGACCCGCTGACCGTCGCGACAGCTGTAGTACTGACAAGCGCCGCCTTCGTCGGACCCATCGGCGCAGTCGGCGACGCCATCACAGCGCCAGAGAGAATCGATCTCGCGGCCGTCGCTGCAGCGGAAGAACTCTTCGCACTTCTCCAGGCAGCGGCTCAGCGACGCGGGATAGGGTGCGCCTTGATCGATCGCCGCATACTGGTCACAGGGAAGCCTCGAGAAACAGTCCACGTTGCATGCCCCACCGGGACTTTCGCAGGGGTCGTTCCGGAAGACTCGATTGCATGACTGGATGGTCCGCACGTCGTCCTGACATGCCTGGTCGTCGGCACGGCATCCCGGGAGACAACCGAACACGATCGACGCGGCCACGGCCGACACACGCGGGGAGAGAGCGCCTGACGACGGCATGGGCGGGTTCGTAGCAGAATCGCCCATCTAGTGGCTTGCGCGCAACGCCTCGAGCGACACGCCAGGCAGCGAATACGGGGAGCGCTCGGGCGCCCGCACGTGCTCTTGGTCGTCGCGTGTAGAAATCACGATGGCGGTGACCGCGGCACCGACCACCACGGCCGCCACCGCGGTGGCCCAGATCCAGCGCTTCTTGCGCTTGGACATGTCGTGCTGCACGGGGCTTGCGGGGTTCGGCGTGTGCACCAGGCTGGGGCTGAGCGAGCTCAACATCACCTGAATCACGATCTCTTCGCCGCCCTCCACGCGCAGCTCCCGCCGCTCGCTCAAGCGCTGTTGGGCGCGAAACTCGAACACGTGATCGCCCGGCGCGAGATAGAGCACGGTGCCCGAGGGGTCGATCACGTCGGATCCATCGAGACTCACCACCGCGGTGGCCGGACTCACCATCAAGCGCACCGCACCGACGCGTGCCTTGGCATCGAGTAGCAACTTCTCCACCCGCGCAGCGAGCGGCGGGTCCAGGGGCCGCACCTGGGAGCCGAGCGAAGCCGACAGGTACTTTACGGCCTTCACGTAGTTTCCGAGCTCGAACTCCACGTGGCCGAGCCCGCGCAACGAACGAGCGTTGGGGTAGATGCGGTGGGCGCGCTCGAAATAGGCTCGCGCTTCGAGAAAGTCGCGGCGCCCGTGGGCCTGCACCGCGGCGTTGATGGCCAGGATGTAGTCCGGCGGGTTGGCTTCGACGGGTGGGCTCGACGGCTCGGGGATGGTCGATGCTTCGACGAGCTCGGGCGACTCGGTTCCGGATGCAGGCTGAAGGGATTGCGCCCGAACCAGGCCGCCCTCGAGCCATGTGCACGCGAGCAGCAGCCAGCCCGCGGCAAGCATTTTGACGGTTCGACGGTTTCTGAGGTGTATCAGAGGCCGCTCCATGAGAGGTGGGAAGTTGCCCGGGAGCTCGCCCAGGTCTGCAGCAAGACTGGCGGCAAGTCCACCACCTGGTCCGCCAACCGGCCAGCGCCGGAACCTGAGTTAGCTCCTTCTATCCAACCGACGCCGAGGCGACCATGGTCAAATCCGCCGCGCTCGCTGGGAACGGGCCGACGCTGGCTGGCATGCGGAGGCATGGGCATTTCTTCCGGATGACTGGCGGCGCCGCGTGGTTCGTGTCAGCGGCGAGCGCTTCGCATGCGTGGAAGACTCGACGCGTAAGGTGCCGCAAGCGGCAGTAAGGTGAGGGCGCGCGATGCGGGCAGCACGAGCCTGCCGGTCAGCTCCCGGGTTCCTTCAGCCGCAACGGCCCGTGCGACTCGAGGACGAATTTACTATGGCAGAATTGCCGCATTCCTGCTTTTGATACGCAGGTCCGTGGCTTCGAGTGCAGATCCACCCAGTCCGCAGAATTCTGCCGCGCAGCCGCAACCGCTGCGCACGTTACTGACGCTCGCGGTCGGGGGAGATGCACTGGCCTGGCAAAAGCTTCAGGAGCGCATGTTGCCTTCCCTCGAACACTGGGCGCGATCTCACAAGGGGCTGCGGCGACGCAAGCTGCAACACTCCGTGGATGACCTGCGCGAGGTCGTGGTGCTCACGCTCGAGCGCCTGCGCGCGAATGAGTTCCGAAGCTTGAATACCTTTCTGGCGAGCCCCGACGCCGACTCCCCGACCGCGTTCGACGGCTGGCTCTACGGCGCCCTCGACTTTGCCGTGCGCGAGCATCTGCGAGCGCGCTTCGGCCGGATCCGTCAGGGCGGCGCGCCCGAGGAAAACCTGGGACCGAGCAAGCGCGACGTTAACACGCTCGCAACACGGTACGACGACGACGCGGCGGCGGCTGCGGGCAAGATGGGCCTCACGCTGACCATCACGCTTCAGGAAATTCTCAGCTACGCGGACGCGCGTTTCTCGAGTACAGAAGCGGAGGCCCTGCGAGCGTATATCGAGCAGGGCGCAAGTTACGAGCAGCTCTCCGAGCGCCTTGCGCTGGAGTCTCCGCTCGAAGCGGAGCGCTTGATTCGCAAGCTCAAAGAGCGCCTGCGGACTCACTTCGGATCGCTCGAGTAAGACTTAATCAGGACTCCCTCAACACGAGGTCAGCGTCGGATGGAGCAGGTTCTCGAGCCAGGTGCGGAGGTCGACGGTCGCTACGTCGTGCGCCGTCTACTCGGCTCGGGCGGCATGGGCGAGGTCTACGAAGCCCACGACTTGCTGCTGGGACGCCCGGTGGCGCTCAAGGTTCTGCCGCGGCGCGCGCAGCACGACGAGCGCGCGCGGGAGCGATTGCAACGCGAAGGGCGCTCTGCGGCCCGCATTCAACATCGGCATGTCGTGCGTGTGTACGAAGTGGGATCGGACGGTGAGTCGGACTACCTCGCGATGGAGCTCTTGCAGGGAGAAGACCTGCATACCCTGCTCGAAAGAATGGGTCTGCTCAGTGTGGACGCCGCCTTCGATCTCTTCGAGTCCCTCGCGGACGCACTGAACGCCATTCACTCTGCGGGGGTGGTGCATCGCGACCTCAAGCCTCGAAACGTGTTTCTGGCACGCGAGGGGGGCGCGGACGTCACGCTCAAGGTTCTCGACTTCGGCGTGGCCAAGAGTGGCGACGCGCGCGATCGCGGGATCACGCGGGCGGGCGAAGTGTTCGGGACCTTGAGCTACATGTCCCCGGAGCAGCTACGAGCCACGCGCGACGTGGATGCTCGCAGCGACCTGTGGTCTGCCGGAGCCATCCTCCATGAGGCGCTGACCGGCAAGCCGCCCTACCCGGCGAACAACATCGCGGAGCTCGCGCTCCAGTTCGTAGACGGGCCCTGCCTCCCCGTGAACGCGACACGCAAGGACGTGCCCACCCGCCTGAGCGAACTCATCGCGTGCTGCCTCGATCTCGACGCAGCACGCCGGTTTCAGTCGGCCCACGAGCTGCAGATGGCGCTGTTCGACGCGCGCGCCGAGCACGAAAGCAAGCAGGCCCAGGAGGTGCGGCGCCTGCAGGACACGCCGGGCCCCCTCCGCGCTAGCGCGCCCGAGCCGATGTCTCGGCAGAAGCGCGCGCTCTACTTTCGGCGCGGGGCCCTCGCGGCCGGCTTGGTCCTCGCGTGCGTCGGCGCGCTCGGGGTCGCGTGGAATCCCTCGAGCGGGAGCGGGCCCGACGGTCCGACCCAAGATCTCGGGGCGCGCGCGAAGTCGGCCGCGAGCTCCCTCACCACGATGGTGGAGCCCGTGCAGCCCGCGCTCGCCCACCCCCTGAGCAAGGTGTCCCGCCCGCCGGTGGGTCCAGCGGCTCAGGTCGTCAACGGCCCACACCGACAGCAAGCTCCCGATCTGGCCTCGCCGTGGTCCCCCGTTCGCAAAGCTGGCTCACGCACGCGCCCCGAACCCGCCACCGACGCAGCGAGCCTGAGGCGCGACACGGCAGCCGGCAGCACCGCGGCCGCACGGACTGCAAACGGCGCGGGCACCGATGGGGCCGCCGCGACGCCGGCGACTTCCCCCACGCCTGGCAAAGGGCTCATCGGTGAGGTTGCACACATCGAGACCAGCGCTGGGGCCCTCATGGCCTCGGAGTTCTAAGACGCCCTTTTTTCGTCTGACGATTCCCCCGAAGAGGCCGTTCTCCCCTATTGATGGCTACTTCCTCTCGTGTCCCTCCTTCGCTACACGCGCTCGTCCAGCCCTTCGCGCCGGCGGGCGACGAGGTTCAGCCTCCTACCCTGAGCCTCCCCGAGGCCTGCGCAAAGCTCGGCGCCGAGCTCGGGTTGGGCCTCTTGCTGCTGCGGGAAGAATCGACCCGCGCCAGCGTGCTGCTGGCTTCGGGCACCGGGCCCGGGGGACAGGCGAGCGTCAGTGCGATCGGTCGGGCCCTCTCGGACCTCGAGCCGGAGAGCCTCCGTCAGCTCGCCTACGGTCGCCAGAGCACCGGCTCCATCGCCAGCTGGCTGCCCCGACTGTCTGCGTCGGCCCGGGCGCAAATCCGCTTGAGCCTCACCAACGTGGGCGCCCACGACGCCCTGTTCGTGCTGGCCTTCCCCGCGCGCGACTACGTGGCGGCGCTGCTCATCCCGGTGGATGCCAAGGGCCTGGACCCGCGCGTGCGCGAGTCGTTGCCGCGTCTACGCAGTAGCCTGGAGCGTGAGCTGCGCGAGAGCGTGCTCCCGAGGGAGCTGATCCGGGGCTGGGTGCGACCGAGCGGCGAGGACTTCGAGAACTCGTCGGGCGAGGCCCTTTCGCGGGCCGAGCTCTGGTGCGCGCTGGCCTCCGGCTGCGCCACCGTGACGCCTGTCAGACACCCGGACGAGGCCCGCCGCTACGCGGTGTTCGAGAACTCGCCGCTGGTGGCTCCCTCACGGGCGCTCACGGACACGGAGCGCTTCGTGATCGATCAGACCCTGGGCGGCGTGGCGGGCAAGTGCATCGCCTACGCGGCCGGGCTCACGGACTCACGCATCTCAGACTGCCTGGCCACGGCCGCTCGCAAGCTCGGGCTGACCACCCGCAGCGAGCTCTTGAGCCTGTGCGCAGGCCTGCGACTCGAGGAGCTGCCCAGCAAACCCAAGCCAGTGCTCACCGACGCCGAGCGTGAGGTCTGGCGCTTGCTCAAGGATGGACTCACCAACCAGGAGATCGCGACCCGCCGCAACACCGCGCTGCGCACGGTCGCCAATCAGGTGGCGAGCCTGCTCAAGAAGACCGGCGCGGCCAGCCGTCGCAGCTTGCTCGTGTCCTACGGCGCCGGCGCATGAGCAGTGCCCAAGTCTTCGGATCCGCGGTAGCGCCCAACGACTATGTGTCCGTGCTCGAGGCCTGTTACGCGCATGCTTCGTCCCATCAAGCCTGGGCCCAGTCCGTGTTGCAGGCGCTGCAGGGCGCAACGGGCTCACGCGTTCCCCTCGGCCTGGTGGTGGTGCACGAACGGGCACAGGGCGCGAATGTGGAGCTGGCCGAGTTCGTGAACCTGGGACCACCCCCCGGCCTCACGCCGTGCGCGCCACTCGACGCCGCTCAGCTCGGCTTCCTGCAAGCGAGCTCGGGAGCGCTGGTGCCGAGCAGTCAGTTCGCGCGCCACATGCCGCCGAGCTGGGCCGCCTGGACCAAGCAGAACATCAGGGAGCACGGGCTCGACGAGCTGTGGTTCGCGCTGGCGCATCCGAGTACGGAGCTGTGCCTGCTGCTGATCTTCGGAGTGCTCGATCCCGGGACCTTCGTACGCCGTCAGCGCGATGCCTTCGAACGGGTAGCGATTCACGTGGAGAGCATGCTCCGGCTGCGCTTCGCGGATCACGAGCGCCCGGCGGCCCTGGTGCGCCTCGACGGCCATGTGGAGCGGGTGGAGCAGACTGCCTTCGGGCGGCCCCGCGCCGACGTGCTGGTGCGTGGCATGCACAGCATCGAGCGCGCCAAGCGTGAGCGCGAGCTGGGTCACGGCGAGCGCGCCCTGCGCGCGTGGCCGGCGTTGGTGGAGGGCAACTGGAGCCTGGTGGAGCGCACCGACGGGCGGGGACAGCGGGCCTATTGGGCTCTCTTGAACCCACCGGTGGCGCGCGCAAAGTGCCCGCTGGGTGAGCGCGAAGCGGGCATCCTGGAGCTGAGCGCGCGCGGCTTCGCCAATACCCACGTGGCCTACGCGCTGGGCCTATCGCCGAGCTACGTCTCGAGCGTGCTGTCGGTGGCCGCCGCCCGCCTGGGCTACAAGGGCCGGGCCGACCTGTTGCGCGCGGTGGCAGCGTCCCCGGAGTCGTCGCGGGCCTACAGTGCGAGCGATCTCACGACGGCCGAGCGCAAGGTGCTGGAGTTGGTCCAGCAAGGGCTCTCGAACCTACAGATCGCCAATGCCCGCGGCACCGCCGAGCGCACGGTGGCCAACCAGGTGGCTGCGCTCATGAAGAAGACCGGCGCCAACTCTCGACGCTCCCTGATCGTGATGCGTTAGGCGGCCAAATCGTCGCGAGCGCGCGCAGCACGTTGCCGGCGCAGATCTGCTCCGCCGGGGCGCGCCCGTAGCGACGCTCCAGGCGCAGGGCGAGGTCGCGCAGCCGCCCGGGATGCTCGAAGCCCTCGAGGGGCCTGCCCCAGCCACCGAAGTCGCTGCCGATGGCCACCGCGTCGAAGCTGCCGGTGACCGCCCGAATGTGGTCGACGTGCCGGCAGAAGAGCGCGAAGGAGTGCTCGGCTCCCGCTTCGCGGTCGTGGGCACGGGCGCGTGGAGCCCCGTCCCTGAGGTATGCGTCGCACAGGATCACCCCCAACACGCCCCCACGCGCATGGATGGCGCGGATCCAGGGGTCGGTCAGGTTGTAGTCGCGGCTGCCGAGTCGACACGCCACGTGCGAAGCGATGAGCGGCATGCGGCGGCGCGGGTCGAGCGTGTCCAGCAGCTCCACGGTGTCGGCCAAGGAGCGCTCGGACATGTGGCTCACGTCGATCAAGATGCCGGCTTCGAACAGCGCCTTCACCGCGGCGCGGCCCAGATCCGAGAGGCCCCGTGCCGGTTGCGCATGCAGGCGATGAAACGCCGCGTCGGGCAGCCACGGCATGCCCGCGTTATTGGTGGCGATCTGGCGGTGGAGCAAGTGCGCCAGGGTCACGTATGCCACCCCCCGATTGCGCAGCAGATCGACGTTGCGCTTGATGCTCCGCAGCGTGCCGCCCAGATGGAAGCCGCCCTCCACGCAATGCACGAGCGCGAGCTTGTGCTGCTCGCGCGCGCTGCCCAGGTCCGCGTGGTCCCGCGCCACGACCGCCACGGGCGCATGAACGTCTACTGCGCGCTCGACCTGCTCGAGCTGCTCGAGGAGATGTCGCAGCGCGTCGGGCTGGGGAGGACTCTGCGAGAGGCCGGCTGCGAATTCGTCGGCCCCCGAGTAGAGCACCGAGAACGCCACGCTGACCCCCGCCTCGCGGTACTGCGCAAGACTCACATTGGCGCGCGTTCCCGCATCCTGAAGCGCGCGTTGCGCCCAACGCCAGGCCTCGAACCGCGCCACGCTGGCGAGCTGACGGACCATGTGATGGGAGCTCGTGGGCACCCGACGCGTGAGCTCGAGCTGCATGGGGTAGTGCGAATGCAGATCCACCACGGGCAACACGGCGCCGCGATCGACGGGATCCTCGTCCGAACCACGTTGGGCGTGTGACATGGCAGGCCTGGTCAGAGTCTCAACGCTATCGAAAATCGTCCGCTCGGACCATGGTTAGTTCTTCCCAGACCATGCGTTAACTCCTAACTACGGCCATGGCGTGCACACTCATCCCATCTCGTAAACGCCGTGCTCTTGGTGCCATTCGGCCAATGAGAAGTCGGGGTACACGTCGAAGTCGACGTCATGCTCGCTGCCCTCTACCTCCACCCAGGAGGCCTTCGAACCGAGCATCATGTGTACGTGTTCATGGGGCATCGGCAGCGGTGTATCGATGGCCGAGGCGAGCGGGTGAACGAGCTCTGACCAGGCCGGATGGAACCCCCACAAATGGCTGCCGCAGCGTCCGCAGAAATGCCGCTGGTGCTCGCTCTGCACGAGCTTGCCCGAGGCATCCCGCAAGAGGGCGCGATAGATCTTCACGTGCTCCTCGCCCTGGATCTTCAGCGTGCTGGCTTCACCCGAGAGATTGATGGCATAGCCACCTCCGCCCGCCGTCTTGCGACAGAATCGAGCAATAACAGCGTAGAAAGGGGTACGGAGCGCGGCTCTCCAAGGAGAAGCGCACGGCGCCGCAACTGCATGATCCTTCCATGTGCATGGCCGGTAGGTAGGCACGTTCGACCCTGCGCCACGGTTCCAGTGAGGCGAGGCACGACGCCGCGTTTGGCACCGGTTGCTACCCAGCCAGCGGCGTCCACTTGAGGTGGCTGGAGGAAGCATGGCGATTTACCTGCTCGCGCTCGCCATCGGCGTGGTGGCTGGCATGAGAGCACTGCTAGCCCCGGCCGCGGTGAGCTGGGCTGCGCACCTGGGTTGGTTGGATCTCCACGACAGCTGGGCGGGCTTCATCGGCAATCGCTGGGTCGCCTATGTCCTTGGCGTGATGGCGGTGGGAGAGCTGATCACCGACCAGCTACCCAAGACTCCAGCCCGCGTCGTGCCCGTGCAGTTCGCTGCTCGCATCATCAACGGGACCTTCTGTGGAGCCGTCGTGGGGACGGCAGCCACGGCCTTCATGCCGATCGGCGGCGCGCTGATGGGTGCACTCGGAGCGGTGCTCGGCACGCGCGGCGGCTACGCCTTTCGCCAGCACTTCGCGGATCTCCATGGCGGGATCGATCGTCCAGGAGCCTTCTTCGAGGACGCCGTGGCCATCCTGGGAGCCTTGACGATCATGCGCGCGGTGGGGGGCCTCGAATGACACGCCGCTTCGACGCCATCGTGATCGGAGCGGGCCAAGCCGGACCACCTCTGGTGGGGCGACTGAGCCAGGCGGGCATGACGGTCGCGTTGATCGAGCGCGCGCTCGTGGGCGGCACCTGCGTGAACACGGGTTGCATGCCCACCAAGGCGATGGTGGCGAGCGCCTACGCGGCCCACCTGGCGCGTCGCGCACGCGACTTCGGCGTGGTGCTCGAAGGCCCGGTGGGCGTGGATTTTCCGCGCGTGATGGCCCGCAAGGAGGGCGTCTCCCGCAACGCGCGTAGCTCGCTCGAGCGTTGGCTGGCGGGACTCTCGGGGTGCACCTTGCTGCGCGGACACGCGCGCTTCGTCTCCGCCCACGAGGTGCGTGTCAACGACGAGGTGATCGGCGCCGATCGAATCTTCCTGAACGTGGGGGCGCGCGCTTTCGTCCCCGACATGCCTGGCGTCGACCGAGTGCCCTACCTGACGAATACATCCTTGCTCAAGCTGGAGCAGCTCCCACGCCACCTGGTGGTGGTGGGCGGCAGTTACGTGGGCCTCGAGTTCGCGCAGATGTTTCGGCGCTTCGGCAGTGAGGTCACCGTCGTGGAGCGTGGCGAGCGACTGATCCAGCACGAGGACCCGGACGTGTCCGACTGCGTGAAGTTCATCCTCGAGAACGAAGGCATCCGGCTTCG
Source organism: Myxococcales bacterium (assembly GCA_047601445.1). GTDB lineage: Bacteria > Myxococcota_A > Polyangia > Polyangiales > DASUME01 > DASUME01. The sequence continues at coordinate 5,394,387 of JASGJH010000001.1, forward strand.
ACTCGGGGCCACCTGTCTGCGACTCGAGTCACGGGGAAAGCAGGACGTCTGGGTAGGAGTGCAGTGCGCGGAAGGCGAACCCGGCGTACTGGGCTCCCATGTGCTGCTGGCGGTCGGCAGGCGACCCAACACCGACGACCTCGGCCTCGAGAAGGCCGGCGTAGAGCGCGATGCCAAGGGCTACGTGAAGGTGGATGACACGCTGCGCACCAGTGCGAGCAACATTTGGGCGCTCGGTGATTGCAATGGCAAGGGCGCGTTCACGCATACCTCCTACAACGACTTCGAGATCCTGGCGGCCAACTTGCTCGACGGCGGGCAGCGCAAGGTCAGCGATCGCATCCCAGCCCACGCGCTCTACATCGACCCACCACTCGGCCGAGCAGGCATGAGCGAGAGCGAGGCCCGCAAGACCGGCAAACACATCCGCGTAGGCATACGCCCCATGACCCGCGTCGGCCGCGCCATCGAGAAGGGCGAGACCCAGGGCTTCATGAAGATGGTGGTCGACGCCGACAGCGAGCAGATACTGGGGGCCGCCATCCTCGGACCGGGCGGTGACGAAGCCATCCACTCCGTCCTCGACACCATGATCGCGCGAGCGCCTTACTCCGTGCTGAAACAGGCCATGCACATTCATCCCACGGTTTCTGAGCTCGTTCCTACTGTGCTTGGGGAGGTTGAGTAGGGGAGTCTGCGAGCGGCCATCGGCCATCGGCCATCGGCCATCGGCCATCCGCCATCGGCCATCCGCCATCGGCCATCGGCCATCCGCCATCGGCCATCCGCCATCGGCCATCCGCCATCGGCCATCGGCCATCGGCCATCGGCCATCCGCCATCGGCCATCGGCTATCTGCCATCGGCCATCGGCCATCGGCCATCGGCGGTCAGCGGTGAGCGGTCGGCAGTCAGCGGTCAGCGGCGAGCGTGCGGCAGTCAGCGGTCAGCGGCGAGCGTGCGGCAGTCAGCGGTCAGCGGTCAGCGGTGAGCGTTCGGCAGTCAGCGTTCGGCAGTCAGTGTTCGGCAGCCCGCGGTCAGACACCCGCCGCTTGCTGCGAGGGTGCAGGAATTCCGTGCAACTTGCGTTCAGGCGGCTAGACGTCCTTCGAAGACAAAGTCGAGATGCGCTACTGCGGAACTCCATTCTTTGGGTGCTTTCCAGCGCTCCTCGGCGTTCTGGATGGCCAGGAAGAACAGCTTGACGACGGCGGCGTCGTTTGGGAAGGCCCGCGATTGCGCGTTACCTTGCGCAGCTGGGAGTTCAGGGACTCGATTCGCTTCGAGTTCGACCAACGTCTCGGCCGCCGAGGCCTCGTTCTCGGCCGTGTAGAGCGGTGGTCCCGTCCACAAAATTCCTGACACCACCCGCAAGCCGCAGCCGGCAAGCGGCGGGTGGTGTGCAACCGGAGACGTCGGTAACCAGAGGTGCCAGAGGCCGTCGTCGAGGGGCTCCAGGCCGACGCATTCGCGCTGCAGGACCGTGCGAGGGTGATGGTCTGGTCGCGCATGGAGATGTTGCCGTTGGCTTTCACGCGGCGGGTTTCAAACTGGGGCGGTACTCGGGGTCTCCCGCATGCTCGTCGTAAGGGCGGGGGCTACGGGCATGCCTGGAAGCTGGCGTCTGCATGCCGAGAGCCTCGTGAGGGCGTTCGTGGTTGAACTCCTGACGCCAGGCCGCGAGCGCCAGCTTTTGAGCTTCCCAGTCGCTTCTGGGCGGTGAAACCGTCTCGGCTTTGAGGGTGCGGTGCATCCTCTCGTGCCGGCCGTTCTGCTGCGGGCAACCAGGCTCGATCCGCTCCGGAAGGATCCCGCGCTTGATCCACCACACCGATAGCTGTGACATCCCCCCGATGCCCGTGGAGGCAAAGGGGCGGCCGTTGTCGCTCCGCATCCGCAGTGGCAACCCAAACTCCCGGAACGCGCTCTCGAACACCGCCTTGGAAGTTTCGAAACGCTCGGCCTCGAGTGGCTCGCTACGAAGCACAAATCGACTGCACGCATCCGTGATGGTGAGGGGATGGCAATACTTGCGGTCGACCCTGAACTTGCCTTTGAAATCGCTGCACCAAACCACGTTGGGCGCCGTCGCGGCGGCTAAGGGGAACGATGATTGAGGAGTCCGGTTTCGCGGCCGCCGCTGCTTCACGAGGCCCTCGCGCTTCAGCAAGGCCGACATCGTGCTGGAAGCGGGCAGGACGAGCTCCGGGTTGTCGCGCCTGAGCAGCGCGTGGAGCTTCTTCGGCCCCCATGTCGGGTGCGCCACTCTCGCCGTGATGATGAGGCCTCGAATTTCCGCGGGCGTAAGTCGGCTCAGCACGTGGGGCCGACTTGAGCGGTCGACGAGGTTCGTCACGTCGCCGTCGAGAAACCGCTGCTCCCATTTGTACCCCGTTTTGCGGGATATCCCGAACTCGCGGCAGAGCTCGGACATGGGTTGGTCACCACGTAGTCGTGCGCGTACGAAGGCTTCTCGCTGGTCCACAGTACTTTGCTCTTTCCACGACATCGCCGGAGCGTGCCGCTTTGCGAGCCAAGCCCTTGGTTCCTCCCGCGTTGTCACCCCGCTGCTGCAACCCGTTTCCCAGGCCTCCGAGTTTCGGAGACGAGCTGGTTGGGCTCAGCGACGACCTCTCAGCGCCTTGGCGACCAGGTGCCCAGGGCTGGCGACCAGGTCTCAAGGAGTACGGGAGTGACGTCTTGAGAGGTGTCGACAACCTCTTCGGAGCCCGCTCACCGGGTCCGAAGAGTGGCGACAACCTCGCGCGATCGTGGGGACGGCGCGGCAGGACTGTTACCAAGGTCTCGAGATAATCTGCAACCAACGTATCAGGGTCGTACCTGGCAGATGGCCGATGGCCGCTCGCAGATGGCAGATGGCCGCTCGCAGATGGCAGATGGCCGCTCGCAGATGGCAGATGGCCGCTCGCAGATGGCAGATGGCCGATGGCGCATGGCCGATGGCGGATGGCAGATGGCCGATGGCCGCTCGCAGATGGCCGATGGCCGATGGCCGCTCGCAGATGGCCGATGGCCGCTCGCAGATGGCCGATGGCCGCTCGCAGATGGCGGATGGCTGATGGCTGATGGCCGATGGCTGATGGCCGATGGCCGATGGCTGATGGCCGATGGCCGATGGCTGATGGCCGATGGCTGATGGCCGATGGCTGATGGCTGATGGCCGATATCAGATATCAGATTGCCCGCTATTTCGATGATTGAGAATCAGACAGAGGCATGATGTTGGTGTGGGTAACAACTCCGCCCACCACCAGCAGATCATCGGAACGACCGATCAGCGTGCCTTCTCGAAAGGCCAACACGCTGTAGGTTCCAGGAGGAATGTTGGCGAATCCGCCGAGGGCGGCGTTCTGGGTGGTACTTCCCTCGCTGACGGGTACAGGAAAGCTTCCGGGGATGGTATAGGGAACGCCGTCCGCGTCGTCCGATACTTCGGCGCCTCCGCGATAGAGGCGAAACTCCACGTCTGGCAAGCGAGCCGCCGAACAGCCGAGCATCACCGCGGAGAGGGTACCGAGCCCGGGGTCGATGGAGAGACCTCCGAGAACCGCGAGCATGCTCGTGTATTCATCCTTGCCTAACACCGACACCGAGAGCTCGTAGTTCTCCACGATGGGCGCGCCCTCGAAGTACAGTAGCTCCTGGACCTCCGCACCGGTGACGCGCACGTAGGGCCGCGCCTTGGACCCCAGCGACCAGCGATAAGACAGTGAGACGGGCACCGGTTCGCTCACGGCGACGGAGGGTTCGCAAGGTTGGCTCGGGGAGAAGCACACCTCGAGCGTGGCGGCGCGGAAGTTGCCGTCCTTGAATGCGGAGAGGCTCGCGGTGAAGTGCGTGGGCGCCTTGCTGTCCGGATCCGGCCAGTGATAGCGACCGAGGCAGCTCAGCTCGTGTTCGCGCAGGGCGCATGCTTCGTAGCACTGGCTGATGGTGCAGTTCGCGAACGCGCGGTGGATGGGCGAGTACACGCCGCAGGCGGGCGTGGGTGGATAGCAGGTCTTGAAGGTCTGAAAGCAACGGGGATCCTCGGCACAGGCCTGCTCTGCGCTGCTGCAGCTGGTGGCCACGCAGTCATCGCAGGCCTCCCCGGCGGTCTCGGGCAACCAGTGCCCGTGTTGCTCTTGCAATGCGTCCACATCGTGACGACAGCTCGACAACAGCAGGGGGCCGACGAGACCTGCCGTGCGTGCGATGCATGCGATGGCGACGCTCGAGCCACGACGAACGGAGCTCATGGCGTGGATCCTCGATGGGAGAGTTGGGCCGCCGCAACGGGCCAACGCGGTAGCCAGACATGCTGCTCTGGTGCCCGCGCGCGTGTGCCCTCCAGCGTCCACATCACGAGCGCGGACACGCCCAGGGCACCGCCGACTCCCCACAGCACGTGACTCGTGCGATCGAGCCGCTGCACCGTATCTCCGCCTGGCACATGGTCGAAGCACGGCATGCGCGCGCAGCGGTGCTCGAGCTCCGCGTACTTGGCATCGGCCAGAAGCCAGCTGGTGGTCGCGGCGCCCAGCGCGAGCGGCGTAAGCACCGTGGTCAACCAGGCCCACACCCGCACGTTCGCAAGGGTGGACGCAACAGGCGCTGTGTTGGAAGTCGGCGCAGCGAGGATCGGGAGCGGCTCGGACGAGAGGCTGAGCTCGATGCTGCTCGGCGCAGGCAAGTTCACGTTGAGCATGCGCTCCCCGTTCTGATATCCAGCCGCCACAGCGCGCAGGTGATGGGTCCCCAGAGTCAGCACCAGGTGTCCCTCGCGATCGATGGCGGCTGGCCCCCCGTCGACGGTGAGGACCATCTCGCGGGGGCGGGCCACCACGCGCACACGGCTTACGTAGCGCGCTGCGCGCTCAAGCAGTCCTCGCACTTGCTCGCGCAGCGTGGCGTCGAGCGGCTGACGGGGGTCGTCGAGCGCAACCTCGAGCTCCACCACGGCGCGCGCGTAGATGCCGAGGTTGAAGTCCACCATGCCAAGCCCGCGCAACGTGCGCGCGCTCGGGCGCACCGCATGGGCCTGCTCGAACAACAGCCGCGCCTCGGCCCAGTGTCGCGCATCGAACTCGGCCAGCGCCTCGGCGATCAAGCCCTGGTAATTCACGTCGGAGGCGCTCAGTGCGGCCTCGGGCGACGGGGTCGGGTCGGCGTCGGCCGCCGCCTGGCTGACCACGAGAAGCGCCACGCAGAGAATCCACACCTTCGTCATGGACGCTAGAACTCCGAGGAGTCGAGCTCGCCGGCGGGACTCAGTTCGCGCACCGGGGTCGGCGCAGAGGGGGCGGCCACGGACGGCGACGCAGCAGGCGGAGTTACAGAGACCGCCGCGCCGGATGCAACGGACCGCGCATCGGACACAGGCGTCACCGACTTGCGCTTGAGCTTGGGAACGACCGCAGGCGAGGGCTCACTCGGGAGCGTAGGCGCTCGCTCGGTCTCGGCATCGGTAGGCGACGCCTGAGGCAATCCCGCCTCCGGGCGCGCGGCCGGCAACGCTTCCGGTTCGATGCTGGGAAGCGCCGGCTCGCCCAGTAAGTGAGCCGGGCGCGCAACGTTTGGAGCCGCCGTTTTCACCTCCGCGGCCGGGCTGCGCTTGAGCAGGCTCGCCGCTGCGCCGAGCACCAGCAGCCCAAAGGCCAAGGCAAACCACATGCTGCGTCCGCGCGTGAGCTCGCCGTGGGCATACGACGCGCGGGCCTCCCCGAGCGTCGTATCCGACCCTTCGAGCCCGGATGGTGCATCGGTGCCGGCCGAGCCCGAGGCCGTGGTGGCGAGGGACAGAGGCAGGGAACTCGCGCCGTCGGAGCGGGGCAGCGCAGGAAAGGTTCGCGAGAGGAGCGCCGCGCGCAGCTCGGACGCAGTTTGAAAGCGCGCCGAGGGCTGCCGCGTCAAGCACCGCTCGATGATCGCGCGCAGGTAGTCGGGTACGTCGGCGCGCAAGCTCGCCAGATCAGGCGGCAGATCGGAGGCGATGCTGAGCACCAACTCGGCGGGCGTCTCGGCCTGGAATGGCGGACGTCCTCCCAGGGCCTCGTACAGGATGGCTCCCGCGGCCCACAGGTCGCTGCGCGCGTCGGCGTGCTTGGCACTGCGCAACTGCTCGGGCGCCATGTAGTCCAGGGTGCCGAACACCTGGCCTGTATGCGTGAGCTCCGCGTGCTGCGCCGACGCGTGCTTGGCGACCCCGAAATCGAGCACCTTGAGGACGGGCGTTTCGCTACCGTCTCGCGCGAGAAACAAATTCCTCGGTTTTAGGTCACGATGCACGACACCCGCCTCATGCATCGCGATCAGGGCCTCCGACAGCTCTAGAAAAAGACCATGTGCATGCTCGACGCCGAGCACGCCGTAGCGTTTCATATGGACATACAGGTCCTCTCCATCGAGGAGCTCCATGGCCAAGTAGTCGGTCTCACCGTCCGAGCCCACCTCGTAGATGCGCACCACGTTCCGATGTTGGATGCGCGCCGCGGCGCGCCCTTCCCGCACCAGCCGCTCACGGGCTTCCTGATCGCCCTGGGCACGCTCCGGCAGCACCTTGAGCGCCACGCGCCGTCCGAGCAGTCGATCTTCGGCCTCGTATACCTGGCCCATTCCGCCAAACCCGAGCAAACGGACGACCGCATACTTGCCGTCTACTTCGTGCCCCGGATCGAGAAACCGGCCCATTCGACTTCGTTTCCTGGCGCTGCTGCGACTCGTGCCGCAGGCATCGCGATGGCTCTTTCCCGGCCTCTTACGACGGACAGGGCACGCGCCCTCCCCCCGCCCCACCGGACTACACCAAATATGCAGAGCTCGAACCCCGGCAACAGTCAGATTTTGCAACCGCAAGCCGCAATCACCCCAACCTCGGTCCACGTGGACTCTCCGGCGCGCTGACCCTAGGGTCTATCCGTGGACGATCTCAGCGCCGCTCGACTGCAGATGGCGACCTCTCTGGGGTTTCACATCGTGTTTGCTTGCATCGGCATGACGATGCCCTGGCTGATGGCGGCAGCCCAATATCGATATTTGAGGACCCGCGAGGCCATCTATCTGGAGCTCGCGCGCGCCTGGGCCAAGGGAGTGGCGGTATTTTTCGCGGTCGGCGCCGTCTCCGGGACCGTGCTCTCGCTGGAGCTCGGCTTCCTCTGGCCGACCTTCATGCGACATGCCGGGCCCATCATCGGGCTGCCGTTCTCCTGGGAGGGCACCGCGTTCTTCTTGGAGGCGGTGGCGCTCGGGCTCTTCCTCTATGGCTGGCAGCGCGTGCCTGAAAAAGTGCACTTCGCCTCGGGCATCCTGGTGGGCGTATGCGGCGTGGCCTCCGGGATCCTGGTGGTGTCCGCCAACGCCTGGATGAATAGTCCGGCCGGTTTCCGCTGGGTCGATGGGCAGGCCCTCGAGGTGGACCCCGTGGCCGCCATGTTCAACGACGCCTGGGCGGCCCAGGCCATCCACATGACGCTCGCCGCGTTCGTGGCCACCGCCTTCGCCGCTGCCGGCGTGCACGCCTCTCGCTTGTTGGTGCACCCGAACCACCCGCTCCACACCCGCGCGCTGCCCATCGCGCTCGCCTTCGCCAGCGTGAGCGCGCTCCTGCAGCCCCTGAGCGGAGACCACTCCGCCAAAGACGTGGCCCGCCGTCAGCCCGCCAAACTCGCCGCCATGGAGGCGCTCTACCGAACCGAGCGCGGCGCGCCCCTGCTCATCGGAGGTTTGCCCGATGATCGCAGCGAGCAGGTCCATTTTGGCGTGGAGGTTCCCTATGCGCTCAGCGTGCTGGCCTTCGGCGACCCCGAGGCCGAAGTACGAGGACTCACCAGCTTCCCACCCGACCTGCGTCCCCCAACCCTGATTTGCCACCTGGCTTTCCAGATCATGGTGGGGGCCGGCAGCGTGTTGGCCATGCTGGGGCTCGTCTACGCGTACTTTCGCCGGAAGCGCCTCCATGAGCAGCTGCCGCGCTGGTTCTTGCGCAGCCTCGCGCTCTGCACGCCGCTCGGGTTCTTGGCCGTGGAGGCCGGCTGGACGGTCACGGAGGTGGGGCGACAACCTTTCATCATCTACGGCGTGATGCGCACCAAGGACGCGGTCTCGCCCATGCCGGGATTGATCTGGCCGCTCGTGATGTCGCTCGTGGTGTACGCCGTCCTGGTGACGGTGGTCACCGCCATCAGCGTGCGACTCGTGCGCACGCTCGAAGCCAAGCACCTGCCCGGAGCCGAACATGGCTGAGCTCGTGCTCCTGGTGACGCTGGTGGCCGTGGTGCTCTACGCGGTGTTCGGCGGCGCGGACTTTGGGGCCGGCATCATCGAGCCGCTGCTGCCGCGCGCCTACCGCAGCAAGATCGACGCCGCGCTGCTGCCCGTGTGGGAGGCCAATCACGTCTGGCTGGTGATCGCCGCCGTGGTCTGCTTCGTCGCCTTCCCGCCGTTCTTCTCGGTCATCGCCACCTATCTGCACATCCCTATCCTGTTTCTGTTGCTGGGCATCGTGGCGCGCGGAAGCGCCTTCACCTTTCGGCACTACGACCCCGCCAGCACCGAACAAAGCGCGCACTACGCCTGGTACAGCTGGGTGTTCAGCTTCGGCAGCCTGCTCGCCCCACTGTTCCTTGGCGTGATGGCCGCGGCGCTGGTGCAAGGCGAGCTACCCGACCCGAGCGCGCCGCCGTCAGGCTCCTTCTACACACTCTTCGTGGCGCCCTGGAACACGCCACTGTGCTGGCTCGCGGGCGTCTTCACGTGCGCCCTGTTCGCGTTCGAGGGTTCCGCCCTGTTGGCCGCCGAGTACGGGCGCGAGGACACGCGCTTGCCCTTGCTCGGGCTCACGCGGCGGCTGCACTTCGTGGCCATCGGAGCCGGCTTCTGCGTGCTCGTACTGCTTTGGCTTCAGCCGTGGGCCCGCAGCTTCTTCACGCGCCCACTCAGCCTGGGTGCGCTGCTCGCGGCCACCTTGCTGGTTCCTCTCGTCGCCTGGTCCTTCGGACACGGCAAGGTGTGGACGCTGCGCATCGCCACGGGCGCGCAGGTCGCGGCCGTGCTCGTGGGCTGCTTCGGCGCGCACTACCCGGTACTCGTCCGCTTCTCGAGTGGACGTACGCTCGAGCTCACCGAAGTGAGCGCGCCGCGCGCGACTCTCTACACCTTGCTCATCGCCCTCGGCGTGGGGCTCGCGCTGATTGGGCCCGCCCTGGTGTACCTACTCAAGGTGTTCAAGGGCACGCCCGCCGCGCGCTGAAGCGCGCCGTTCAGGCACAGCTTACTCGGCGACGTGTTGCGCAGACGCGTGCCGGGGGTGCGCGCGCACCTTGAGTCCGCCCTTGGGCCGCAACGTGATCAAGCCCTCGGGCTCCAGGGGCCGAGCACTCAAGGGCTCGAAGCGAAAGTGCTGGGCCAGGTGAGCCAGCAAGATCTGCCCCTCCATCAGCGCGAAGTGGTTGCCGATGCACACGCGAGCACCGCCGCCGAAGGGCAGGTACGCCCCCTTGTTCCAGCGCTGGCTCTCTGCGGGCGCAAAGCGTTCCGGCTCGAAAGCCTGCGGATTCTCGAAATACTCGGGGTCACGCTGCATGCCGAGGATGTTCACGATCACGAGCTCTCCGCGCGACACGCGCACGCCATCGATCTCCACGTCGCGCTGGGCGCGTCGGGTGAGCAGGTAGGCCGGCGGATAGAGTCGCATGGCCTCCTTGAGGACCTGCAGCGCATAGGGAAGGTTCGGCAGGTCGTCCACGTTCGGGATGCGCCCGCCGAGCACGCGGTCGAGCTCTTGCTCGAGTCGCACACGCACCTCGGGATGGCGCGCCAAGAGGGCGAAGGTCCAGGTGAGCGCGTTGGCCGTGGTCTCGTGTCCCGCCAGCATCACCGTCATGGCTTCGTCGCGCACCTGCTTGTCGGCCATGCCGCCCTGGTCGTCTGGTTCGCGGGCCAGCAAGAGCATGGAGAGCACGTCCCCACGATCGATCTCGCTCTTGCGGCGCTCTTCGATCAAGCGGTACACCACGCGGTCGAGGCGGCGTACCGCACGGCGCATGCGCAGGTTCTGCGGCGACGGAAAGCCGGGCGGCAGCGGCAACGCGGACGTGAGCTGGGCCATCATCGCATGCATGGCCTCCGTGAGAGCCTCCCCCACTGCGGCGGCGTCACCGCTGACGTCCGCGTCGAACAGGGTCTTGCCCACGATTTCGAAGGTGAGCTGCATCATCTCCTCGGCCAGGTCGAGCTCCGCGTGCGGCGCGATGCGCTTGCGCGCGCGCTCCGCGTAGGTCCCGAAGGTCTCGGCATAGCCCGCGATGCGCTTGTGCATGAAGGCCGGTGCGAGCAGGCGACGCTGGCGCTTGTGGAAGGCCCCCTCGCTGGTCAACAGCCCCTCGCCCAACATCGGCTTGGCGAAGATCGAGAGCCCGAAGCCCTTGTGGAACGCGTCTGCGTGCTCCACCAACACGCCGTGGGCGAAACCGGGCGTGCTCACGAGCAGAGCCGGAAACACGCCCATCCGCAGGCGCGCGAGCGGGCCCACGTCGCGCACGGCGCGCAGCAAGAGACCGACGCGGTCTTCGCGCAGCTCCGCCAGGTTGCCGAACAACATACCGCCAGGAACGCGGGGTAGGTCCGTGCGCATCGAGTGCTCCTCCTTTGTGCGCCGCCATCGAGGGGACGGTTTTTCGCTTTTTCGATTTCTGGCTACGTCTTTCACTATGCGAGCTATCGCTCATGTTTCATACTCGCATTGGGGAGCGCTCGAAGATGCCGACCAAAGTCCGCACGAATCCCAGGAAACAGGCCTCTCAAGACCGCTCGCGCGCCACCGTGTCCGCCATCTTGCGAGCGACAGCTCGTGTTTTGATTCGGGACGGCTACGACCGCGCGAGTACCAATCGCATCGCGGCCCAGGCGGGAGTCAGCGTGGGGTCGCTCTATCAGTACTTCCCGAGCAAGGAGGCGCTGGTGGCTGCACTGGCGGCGGAGCATGCCCAGGAGATCGCGACGCTCTTGCAAGCCGAGATGCAAACCATGCTGGCGGCGCCGCTCGAGCAGGCCATCGAACGCGTGGTGCGCTTGATGGTGGAGGCCCATGCGATCCATCCGCAGCTGCACAAGGTGTTGGCCGAGGAAGTGCCGCGCTTCCGTGGCGGTGATGGCATGATGCGCGACGTGGAGGACGAGATGGTGCGGCTCGCGCGCGCCGTGCTCTCCGCGCGCAAGGGCGAGCTCGCACTGTACAACGCGCGCGCCTCGGCCCGAGAACAGGAAGAGGCGCTGGACCTGGCGGCGTTCATGGTGGTCACACTGATCGAGTCGCTCACCCATCGCGCGGTGCTGCACCGCCAGGACTTGCTCGGGGAGCGCTTCGTCCGTGAAGTCACCAAGCTGGTCACGGGCTACCTCAGGCAGTGACGGGCGTCCCCAAGGCGATGAAACGAGAACCGTCCCCGCCCGGGAGCAACGTGAGAAACCCGGGTTTGCGCGGGGTTTTCCGGGCGTGTTAAGGGCTATTGAGGGGAAGGATGCGCAAGCGAAGTCGGCTTGTGGCGATGATGGTGCTCTGCGCGCAAGCCAGCTTGGCGTCGGCCCAAGAGGGCCCGCAGGCGCCAGCCAATCCTGCGCCGATCGAAACCGGGCCCGACGAGATCGCGCCACGCGAGACTCCCTCGGACGAGAACGCCGTCTACCCGCAGCCCGCACCCCAGCAGCCCGCACCGCCGGCCGCTCCGAGCGTCGGCTATCCGGTCCCGAGCATCCCGCAATCCCCGAACTCTCCGCCCAATCGCTACGGCACCGATACCTACGTCTCGAACTCCGGGGCCGTGCTGATCTCGCCGCCCAATCAGCCCTACCGTCTGAGCATGTACCAGAAGTACCCGCTCAAGGTCGACCTGCGCCCCGAGGTGCCCATCCCGCTCACCGACGATCGCGATTCCTCCACCGTGGGCTTCGGCTTCAGTGCCCTTTTCGGCTGGGACCTCGGCTACCTGCTGCCCACCCTCGGCCTCGGCTGGTCCTGGGCCCACCTGCACATGCCGCCCGGTTTCCATGACGACCACCGCAATCTCAAGCGCTTTCACATGAACTTCGGCCTGGTCGGCGAGTTCGAGAACGACAGCGTGGTGACCCCCATCGTGGGCGCCTTCGTCGACCTCAACTGGTGGCACGTCTCGGGCGACAACAGCATCGCCTGCGGCGGCTACTACTACTGGGGCTGCTACGAAGTGCAGAACTATCGCTACACCACGGGCTTCAGCTTCATCGCCGGCATCGACCTGCGCGTCTTCCGCAACGACCGCTTCACCATCGGCACCGGCGTACTCCCGCAGGTAACCCTCAGGGGCGGCCCCTTCCCCGAGAGCGAATGGTGGCTCGCGCCCTACGCAGTGTTCACCGCGCGCAACTGAGACGCATCGCCCGACTCGTGCTGGCGTGGTGGGCCGACGGAAAACAAAAAGGAGCCCCCTGAGGCGCTCCCTTCTTCACGTGTTCTCGCGAACCCGTATGCCGATCACATGCTGGTGACCACGGCACCCAGGGCAAGGCTCCAGAACTTCTTCTCGGGGTCGCCGTCCCAGTTCTTGTAGGAATCGTCGCTAGCAAGCTCGTAGCGGAACTCGGGACGAATCACGAGCGCGCTGCTGTTGGGCACGGGCTTGAAGTCGAGCGTGCCGGTGAGCGTGGTCAGGTGGGTCTTGCCCGCAACGGGCGCCCCGGTGACGTAGCCCTGGATGAGCTGCGAGTTGGCGCTGTCGCTCAGGTACTCGACGCGAGCCGCGGCGCCGAACCAGTTGGTGAAGGAGTAACCGGGAGCCACGCTGACGCCCCACCAGTTTTCCAGGTCGCCGGAGCCCTTGACCTTGTAGAGGTTCAAGTCCGCGTTCAGCACGACCTTGAAGTCACCGAAGGTGCCGGTACCCACGAAGTCGAAGAAGTCCTGGAAGTTCTTGGTGGCGAGCGCCTCGTCGTCGCCATCGCGCGGGGTCAGGCCGCCGAGCCAGCCGACCGCGAAGAAGAGCTCGTCGGTGGGCGTGGCCACGACTTGCAGACCGAGCGAGGGGCTCTTGTTGCCTTCGTAGGCCGTGTTCACGCCGTTCACGAGCAGGGCGTTGATGGCGAGCTTGTCGGTGACCGCGAGGTTGGCGCGCAGACCCGTGTGCCAGAAGGGCTGCATGGAGTAGTAGAGAGCGCCGCGCGAGTAGTTCATGTTGCGCCAGCTCTCGAACACTTCAGCGCCGTAGATCGTGTAGAACTGGCCCATGTCCAGCGTCAGCTTGCTGAAGGGCTTCCAGGTCGCGTAGGCCTGCAGGATGTTCTCGATGCCGAACGGGCTCTGGTCCTGTGCATAGAAGCGGTTGACCGAAGGACCGAAGCGCAGGCTGATGGTGGCGCCGAACTTCTCACCCGAGTAGGCCGCGTCGAGACCGGCGGAGGCCAGGGTGAAGCCGCTGTTCTGCACGTAGGCGTCCCAGCCGTTGGTCACCTGCGGACCGGCGTTGGTGCCGTTCGGGACGTTGGAGCCGTAGACCTTGGAACCGTCCACGACGGGAAGGCGGCGGCGGTTGCTGTCACTGCGCAGCGCTCCGTACGCGTCGACGTAGGCACCGAGGGTGAAATTGTCGGTCCAGGAGCCGGCTTTGTCCTCGGCGTGGGCCACGCCGGAAAGGCTCATGCTCACGCTGCAAGCGAGCAGCGCAGCCTTGAGCGAGCGGAACGTCGAACGCATATGTCTTCTCTCCCTGCTCCACCGGAGCACTTCGCCGTGGTGTGCGGCTTCAGGCGGGAGACTGGTCGAGCGAGATTTCTGAAATGTTTCTCATTCGCAAAAAGGAAACTTTGACTGTTTTTCAGCGAAAAGAAGTCATCCCAAAGCGGGAAATCCAGACCTGAACATTCGGTGGAGAGCAGGGGTATTGAGACAGGCTTTGCGGGCCCGTGAGAGGTCCGCTATCTAGGGCCGCATGGGACTTTCCGTCGGCATCGTGGGCCTGCCCAATGTGGGAAAATCGACTCTATTCAATGCTCTTTCTTCGAAGCAGGCCGAGGCCGCTAACTACGCCTTCTGTACCATCGAACCCAACGTCGGCGTGGTGCCGGTTCCGGACGCCCGCTTCGACGCGCTGTGCCAGGTGATCGAGCCCGAAAGCTCCGTCCCAGCCACGGTCGATTTCGTGGATATCGCGGGTCTCGTGCGCGGCGCCAGCAAGGGCGAGGGCAAAGGAAATGCGTTTCTAAGTAACATCCGTGAGTGCGATGCCATCGCCCACGTGGTCCGATGTTTCGAAGATGAAAACGTGCTCCATGTGGACAATCGAGTGGACCCGGCGGCGGACGTCGCGACCATTCACACGGAGCTCATCCTCAAAGATCTGGAGACCGTCCAGAAGCGCCTGGAGCGCGCCCGCCGCGCCGCCAAGGGCAACGACGCCCTGGAGAAGACCGCCGTGGGCCTGTGCGAGCGCCTCGAGAAGCTGCTCGACGCCGGTAAGCTAGCCAACGCTCTGACGCCCGAGAACGAGGACGAGGCCAAGGTCTTCCACGACCTCAGTCTGATCACGCAAAAGCCCCTGTTCTACGTGTGCAACGTGAAGGAAGACCAGCTCGCAGCGGGCCTCGAGGACCCGCTGGTGAAGCGCGTCCGCGCCATCGCCGAGCACGAGGGCGCCGAGGTGGTGGTCATCTGCGCGGCCATCGAAGCCGAGATCATGCAGCTCCCCAAGGAAGACCGCGGGGACTTCCTGGCCTCGGTCGGCCTGACCGAACCTGGTCTGAACACGGTGATCCAAACGGGCTACAAGATGCTCGACCTGATCACTTACTTCACTGCCGGCAAGAAGGAGGTCCGTTGCTGGACCATCAAGCGCGGCACCAAGGCCCCGCAGGCCGCCGGTAAGATCCACTCGGACTTCGAGCGCGGCTTCATCCGCGCCGAGGTCACCTGGTGGGAAGACCGCGTGAACCTCAAGACGGAAGCCGCCTGCCGTAGCGCCGCCAAGACCTCCACCGAAGGCAAGGAGTACGTGGTGCGCGACGGGGACGTGATCTTCTTCCGCTTCAATGTCTGAGCCGCGCCACCCGAGGGGACCGCACGGGGAGGAACAAGCCCCGAGCTTCTTCGCGACCGCTGCCAAGGGCACCGAGGGCGCCCTGCGCGACGAGCTGCGCGAGCTGCGGGTGCCCCGGGTGCGCGCCGACCGCGGGGGTGTCCACTTCGGGGGCGAGCTCCAGGACGCCATGCGGGTGTGCTTCGAGAGCCGCATCGCGCTGCGCGTGCTGTGGCGCCGCGGGTCCTTCGAGGCCCACAGCGCCGAGGCCCTGTACGAGGGCGTGCGCGCCATCGACCTGGGGGACGTGCTCGATCCCGACAAGAGCCTGAGCGTGGTGGCCACCGTGAAGCACGGCGCGCTCACGCATTCGGGTTTCGTGGCGCAAAAGACCAAGGACGCGTTGGTGGACTCGCAGCGTGTGCGCTTCGGCGCACGCTCCAACGTGGAGCGCGATGATCCGGACGTGCGCGTGGTGGTGCACATCGCCAAAGACCAAGCCGACCTCTTCGTGGACTTGGCGGGAGAATCATTGCACCGGCGTGGCTACCGTTCCGAGGCGCGCGAGGCGCCCATCAAGGAGACCTTGGCGGCGGCCATGCTGAGGCTCGCTGGATGGGACCGAAAGCGACCGCTGGTGGACCCCATGTGCGGCTCCGGGACCATCGCCATCGAGGCCGCGATGTGGGCGCGGGACATGGCGCCGGGCTTGTTGAAGCGACCCTACGGATTTCAGCGCTGGGTGCTGTTCCAGGAGCCGCGCTACAAGGACGCGCTGATCGCGATTCGCGAGCAGGCGAAGGCGCGCGTGCTGCCCGCGCAAGCGGCGCCGTCGATCATGGCCCTCGATTGCGACGGCCTGGCCGTGAACCTGGCGCGTAAGCTCGCGGGCAAGGCGGGCGTCGGGGTCCACGTGGAGCGCCTCGACGTGGTGGACTTCATGGGTACCGATCCGGCGGGCCACGTGATCACCAATCCGCCCTACGGCGTGCGCATCTCGCGCGGCGAGGACTTCGAGACCCGCCTCGCGCGGGCCTTCAAGGGGCTCAAAGGTCACCGTATCTCCGCCATCTGCCACGATCGCAAGCTCGCCCAGGCGATGCACAAGGCGCCCGTGCAGGAGCACGCGCTGTGGAACGGCGACCTCGAGTGCAGGCTCTACAGCTGGGACTTGTGATTCTCGGCGGGGGTGCTGTTGGCGCCCCTCTCGGTCACCGCTGAGGTTGGGCAAGCTGGGCTGTGCTCACCATCCACGGCCGTGCTCAGAGCGGCTTCAGGGTGGCTACCAGAGGCAGGTGATCGGAGGCCACACGGGCCTCGCCTTCAGTGTGGCAGTGCACGTGAGCCAGCATGGGCTTCGGATGCACCCACACGCGGTCCAGCGCCAGCAGGGGCAAGAACGACGGATAGGTGGCGTGGGAGGCGCTGCGCCCGAAGCGCTCGTGGAGCCAGCGCAGGGGCCGGCCCATCAAAAACCACTCGTTGAAATCACCGAGTAGCACGGTGGTGGCGTCCTCGTCGTGGGCCACGTGGGCCAACAGGCGCTTGACCTGATAGCGCCGCTCCGCCGGCCGCAATCCCAGGTGCGTCGCGATGACCCTCAGTCGCTTGCCCCGGACATCGAGGTCCACGTCGAGCGCGGTACGCGGCTCGTAGGAGCCAACATGGAGGTCGAGGGTCTCAACGCGCAGCACGGGCAAGGTGGTGAGCAAAGCGTTGCCGAAGTGGTCGTTGCCGACGCGCGCGATGGGCGCGCAAATCGCGTGAAAGCCCGAGAGCTCCGCCAGAATATCCACGGGTTCGGGTTGGCCCGCGTCCGTGGGGTGGAAGATGACCTCTTGCAGGGCGATCACCTCGGCGCGCAGGGCCTTGAGCACGCGCGCAATGCGAGGCACGTCGTGTCGACCATCGGTGCCGACGCAGCCATGCACGTTGTAGGAGGCCAACGTCACGCCCATGGCGCTAAGCAAACCTGCGCTCCATGCGGCGCGAGACGCGCGGCGGGGGACGATCCGACAGCACGCGACCGAGGAACCAAAGGCTCAGAGACCAGGCCACCACGCACAACACGAGGTAGAAGCCATGCCGTGGGCTCGGCTCCCGCAACAGGGACTCGAGCTGCTCGGCGCACAGGGCAGTGCCGAGCACACCCGGCAAGAGTCCCACCAAATTGCCTACAAAAAATGGCCCAAATGGCACGTACAAGGCCCCGGCCAGGAGGTTGATCGCCGTGAAGTTCCCGAGCGGGAACAGGCGAGCCGAGGTGGTCGCTCGAAAGCCCCGTCGCCGCAGGTCCGCGCGCAGCTTGCTCATGCGCGGCCCGCGCAGGTAGTCGAGTGGGGCACGGCCCAGGGCACGCCCGAGCCCGTAGAACACGCTGGCACTGACGAGCGCACCGAGCAGTGCGTAGGCCGAACCTCGCAGCGGACCGAAGCCGAGCACACTCAAGGTCACCAACAAGGTCACCGGACACAAGCCAAAGCCCAGCACCACGAAGGCCACCATCACGTAGAGCCCGGGAGCCGCACTGAAGCGCACCGCATCCACCAGATCGACCGTGCGCTCGAAGACTTCGAAGGAGCGCAAGAGCCGCGTGTGCCAGGCGATGGCAAGCACGATCAGCGGCCCGAGCAAGATGCTCAATCCCGCCAGCGAGCGCGGCACCGGCCGCTGCAGCTCCACCGGCAAGAGCCCGTTGATGAATGCGTCGGCGGCCATCGGGCGCTCCGGATCCACCACGAGTTGCTCGAGCGGAGCCAGGTTGAGCGGCGCCGAGCTCTCCACCGGCAGGGGCAGCAGGCAGCGCAGCCCACGCCCTTCACTACGGCGTGCTCGCAGGAGCGCCGCCAACGACCCACCGTGACCCGCCTCGGCGCGCGCCACTTCGTCCGCTGTCATGCCGAGATGCTCCGCTAGCAAGCGGCGACGCATGTGGGCAATGCCTTGGCGCACGCGCGCGCCGGCGGCCCCCGCAGGCGCCTCGATGGCGAGATCGCACTCGGTGTCGAGTCCGAGCGAACGATTGCTGAGGTTCGACGAGCCCACCTTGAGCAAGCGGTCGTCCACGATGAGCAGCTTGGAGTGGACGTTGACGCTCTGCTCTCCCAGCCCCTGTTGCTCGGGGTACACGGTGTGCAGACGGCCATGAACGTCGGCCTCGCTCAGCTTGCGCAGCACTCGCTCCCGCAAGACGCCCATGGAGCTCTGCTCCAGCCAGCCGCACTCGACCTTGGGCAACACCACGATGAGCTCCGGACAGCCCGGTTCGCTCAAGCGTTGGCACAGCAGCTCGGCCACCGCCGCTGCCGTGAGGTACTGATTCTCGATGTACACGAGATGCTCGGCGCTCTTGAGCGACTCCAGCGTAAGCTGCTCGACTTCCCGCACGTCCCGGTGATGCTCCGCATCGGAAGGCTCCGTGCGCACGATCGCCACCTCCACGTCGAGCAGGTCGGGCTGCACCTGCGGGAGCCAGCGCATCCCGCGCGCCCTCGGCTTGGGCAAGGGCTGTCCAGTGGCGCGTTGCCAGCGCCGACGTACGAGCTCTCCTAGTCCCTCGGCCGCGGCGCCGCTCACGGCGAGCTGCACGTCGTGCATCGGTGCGTAGGGCGCGCCGCTCGGGTCCTTGCGGTTGGGGTCGGCCGGAGCGTGGAGCGTGGTGTCCCAGCGGCGGATCGTGAGGTCGATCCCTCCGCAGAAGGCCAGACCATCGTCGATTACGACCATCTTCTGATGGTGGGCGGCGCCCAGCTGATGACGCCCATCGAGCGCGTAGGAGAGCCGGGGGTGGGCCATGGAGCCGAACTTGTAGGAGGGCAGGAGCTCGCGCTCGAGCGCATAGATCACCGAGAAATCCCAGGCCAACACGAAAATGCGTAGCTTGGGGCGTTCATCCAACACCTGATTCAGGAACTCGAGCAGCGTGCCCGGCAGACCATCCGCTGGATTCGGATCGAGCACGGTACGCGTGTCCACGTCCCAGCCGACGATGTAGACCGTGTGCTCGGCTTGCAGGATGGCGGCGCGCAGGGCGCTGAAATAGGCCGCTGCGTCGACCAACAACGCGACGCGATCCGCGTGCAGGCAGGCAGAGCAAGTACGGCCTGGCACCAGGACGCTCACATTCCACTCTAGCAGTGCACGGTCAGAAACAAGGACGGAGTGCGTGCGCAGTAGTGTTGGAGGGGCCTTGGCTCAGACGAATGCGTCTCTACCGAGACGCGTCGGTTTGTGAGAAAAAGCCTATTTTTCAGCTCGATCTCGGCGTGTCTTGAGTCACACTCCCGCTCACTTCGCGACCCCCGTCGCGAGTCGAGCGGCAGCACTGTTTGCTCGCGGGGCGGACTCGCCCGCTTCGACCTCACCATCCCCTTGTGTGGCATCCCCGTCAGGGACGCATAGGGGTGTGGACAAGGTGTATTGCTTGTGGAGAACTCGCGCGCGGCACGTCGCGTACTCGCGTGCAGACGCTGGAAAGCTCTCCGCAAAGGCGCTTTCCACGCATGTGCCGCGCGACGCGTGGCCAACTGGGTGCAAAGGCGCTGCTGCCGATCGCTCGAGCACGGAGCAAGCGTGCGCGAGGTGCCACGGGAGTGCGCCATGAAGTACTGCCGTCGTGGGGCAGATTCGCTGAAAGGTCGCGCCGTGCGCCCGGGGAATGTCCCTAGGGCGTCGCGGTGTCGGCGGACTCGGGCTGCTTCTCGAGCACGTCGATCAGATCCTCGAGCGGCTTCCGCAGGCACGCCAGGCAGTCCTCACGATGCTTCTTGCCGCAGCCGTTGCGGGGCTTCTGGGACATGCGCACCAGGAGCGGCAGCGCACGGGCGTCGCCGATTTCCGCGAGCTGCGTGATTTCGTCGCGCTTCTGTGGGCAGGTCTTGGCCAGCTGCAGGTAGGCCATGCGCCGCACGTACTGAGGGATCTCTTCGATCGGGAGGTGTCCCAGCATGGCGTTGGCAGCGTTCACGCGGTCATCGCGCTCTTCGGCCGCAACCAGGCGCTCGAAGTCGGGCTCGAGCGCAGCCGGAAGGCCCGTCTTGGTGGGCCCCGACGGTTCGCTCTCGTGATCGGCGTCGGCGGGCTTGGGCGGCGGTAGGTTGAGCTGCTGAGCCACCACCTGGGCGACCTCGGCGACCTGCCCCTGCGGGCGCACCTCGATTTGCCCCGTGGCCACGAGGAACACGGCGGCTCCCAAGATGGTGGTGAGCAGAAGAGTAATCAGCCAGGCAACCCACGAGCCGCGCTTCTTCTTGGGCGGCAGCGAGGAGAGAGCTGGCTTCTGCTCCTCCGGCAGGGCGGCCATCAGCATGGCCCCGGTGCCACCAGCAGGCGGCGGCACGGTGGCCGCGAAGGCATCGGTGGGCGCCTGCGGCAGTGGAGCGGCCGTGCTCACGCTCGAGCGCGTCGCCGGCACGACCGGCGGCGGGAAGAGGTTCGGCTGCGTGTTCGGCTGCGTGTTCTGGTTGGCCGGCGGCATGTTCACGGTGCCCGTGGTGGGCGTCCGTGTGTCGCGCAGCCCGGGCCCCACGCGGCGCGAGCCAGTACGCCAGCGGGGCTGCTCCGAGACGTCGAGCTGAGCGATCGCCCGCAGCTGTTCACGCACCAGAGTGGCGTCGTTGGGACGATTGTCGGCGCGCCGCGCGAGCAGGCTCGCCACCAAATCTTCGAGCAAGTCAGGCATGCCCGCGTCGCCCGAGACGACCTTGAGCCGCGGCGGCACCTGCGAGAGCTGGCGCTCCACCAAGGACTGCAGGTCGTGGGCGCCCGCCCAGAGCTGCGTCCCCGCCATGCATTCCCAGAGGATGACGCCGAGGGCGTAGAGATCGGCGCGGTGGTCCGCGGGATTGCCGATGGCCTGCTCGGGGGCCATGTAGCCGGGGGTCCCGATCACGATGCCGAGCTGGGTGACCTGGGCCTCGTTGCGCATGGAGGGTGGGGCCAGGCTCTCGCGATCGAACTTGGCCACGCCGAAGTCGAGCACCTTTACGAGCTCGCCACCGTCGTCCAGGAATTGGAGCAGCACGTTATCGGGCTTCAGGTCGCGGTGGACGATGCCGTAGCCATGGGCGGCACAAAGGGCGTCGGCCAGCTGCGCACCGAGGTCAGCGGCGCGTGCCCAGTGCAGCTTGCCCTCCGCCTGCAGCACCTTGGTCAGGCTCGGGCCGCGCACCAACTGCACGGCGAGGAACGCCGTGCCGTCCGGCAACGTGCCGAAGTCGAGTGCAGAGACGACGTTGGGATGGTCGATGCGGGAGGTGGCCATCGCCTCGCGCGCGAAGCGGGCCGCGAGCTCGGCGTTCCCGGCGTGCTCCGGGTGCACGACCTTGAGCGCCACCTGCTTGTGCATCATCAGATGCTCGGCGATGTAGACCGCGCCCATGCCGCCTTCGCCGAGGAGCTCGAGGACGCGATACCGATCGGCAATGACCTGTCCCAGCCATCGGTGATGTCGGTGCGGAGTGCTCATGCGGGTCGCGGTGCTCCCTTGGAGCACATGCCTTTCGCTTGACCTCGCCACACCCTTCCCATGATTCCTAACCCTAGGTAGCCCGGCTCCGTCTTGTCAACGGAAGCGCAGGGTGGTTGTGCGATCTCCAGCCCAAGCGGAGTGATTTCCAAGGTTTGACCCACTTGATTGGGGGTGCGCGAAGACCTACGTCAGCCCCGCGACGATGCGCTCCGAGACCTCCCAAAGGCGGGCCGCCAAGGCAGGGTCCCGCGAAGCTCGGGTGGAGTCTGACACATTGCAGTCAGCGAAATACTCCCCCGAAACGCCGCTGAGCGACGGATGCGTGGCCACGTAGCACTGGGTGGCGGCCCCCTCGGGGATGGACTTGAGCACGATGGGTCCGGCCAGGTCCATCGTGATGCGCGCCACCGCCGGCATGCTGCGCTGGAGTTCGCTACGAATCACCCCTGGGTGCACCGCGTTGGCCGTGCGGCCGGTGCCCGCCCAGCGGCGCGCGAGCTCCTTGGAGAACAGCAAATTGGCGAGCTTGGACTGACCGTAGGCACGCCAGGGCTGATAGCCACGGCTGCCGGAGAGGTTATCGAACTGAATCCCTTCGGGCTTGGGCGCCATGGTGTGGGCCGAGCTGCTGAGCATCACCACGCGGGCGCGGCTCGACAGGCAACCGAACAACCCGGTCACCAGCATGAAGTGACCGATGTGGTTGGTGAAGAACTGGAGCTCGATACCGTGGGCTTGCTCGAGCTTGGGCAGCGCCATGATGCCCGCGTTGCAGATGATGCCGTCGAGCTGCTCGCCGTTCTGGCTCACGCTGCGGACACAGGCACGCACCGACTCGGGATCGGAGAGCTCACAGACCAGGGGCACCACCTCGGTCCCGAGCTTGTCCACGACCCGTCGGGCCTTCTCCAGGCTGCGCGCGGTGGCCAGCACGCGGGCGCCTCGCCGGGCCAGCACGCTCACGGTCTCGAAGCCGAGACCGGATGTGGTGCCGGTGACCAGGAACGTGCGCCCTTTGAGATCGATACCGTCTGTGACCTGGCTGGCCGTGGAGCCGTAGCCGAAGCCGCTCGGGCCATTGGCCTTCAGTCGTCCGAGAAGAGACATGCCGAAGTCATGTCACGCTTTCTTCTCCGACGCTTGTCGTGCGCGATCCATGCCCTCGATGATCAGGCGCTTGGCCTCGGCGGCGTCTCCCCAGCCCGCGACCTTGACCCACTTGTTGCTCTCGAGATCCTTGTAATGCTCGAAGAAGTGCTCGATTTGTCGCAGCGTGATCTCGGGCAGATCGGTGTAGTTCTCGACCTTCTCGTAGCGACGCGTGAGGCGCGGCACCGGCACGGCGATGATCTTCTCGTCGCCTCCGGCCTCGTCTTGCATCTTGAGCACGCCCACGGGGCGCACCGCGATGACGGCGCCAGGGATGATGCCGCGCTGGTTGGCGATCAAGACGTCGCAGGGATCGCCGTCGTCCGAGAGCGTGTGCGGGATGAAGCCATAGTTGCCGGGATAGCGCATGGCCGTGTAGAGGAACCGATCCACGACCAAGGTCCCCGCGGCCTTGTCCATCTCGTACTTGATGGGCTCACCGCCCACCGGAACTTCGACCACCACGTTCACTTCATCGGGCGGGTTTCGGCCGATGGAAATCGCATCGAGACGCACTGCAACTGCTCCTGTAAAAAGGCCTTAGGTCGTACCTTTCGACGAGCACGGGAGCAAGCTGCGCGCGGTCTTATCGTGATCGTTGTCCACGGGCGCGCTGCTCCGACGCCGGCTCGGACGCACGGTGACGATCGCGTGACGTCGCACGAGGTCACGCGATCCATGGCTAGCTAGCCCGGGCTCTTCGCCACGCGCGCGGGTCAGTCGTCTTGTCGAGGGCACGCAGCGCGCAGCGGCTCGCCGGGTGAGCCGCGACGCCAGCTCCGGCTGTGGTGTGCAAGACGGGAGCAGCCCGAGGGGTCCTTGCGGCGTGTTTTGTCGCGCGCCCCGAGCTTGGCAATCAACGCTTGGGCACGTTCGCGGGTGTGCGGCTTGCACTCCACGACCGTTGCCGGAAGGTGGGAGGGAGTAGCCGCAAAAGAGGCTACCCGCGAGCCGCCGTCTCACATCGAAACCAGAACGCGAGTGAGCAGCGACCCGATGCAACGGACATGCAGCCTGGATATGCAAGCCGATACGCAAGGGGGCTCCGATGGACAACATGTTGGACATTTCGAGGGAGGCATTTCCCAATCCCGCGCTGACGCGCCTGAGCTCCGTCTTGCACGAGAGCGAATCGGCGACCCAACGCGGCATAGACCGGGCCTTTCCGGCCTCGCTCACCGGTCTCGCCGAGCACGCCAAGCGCGGGCACAACGCGGAAGAGATGCTCGGTCATTTCCAGAAGGGCGACTATCCGCACCTCACGCCCGCGGAGATCACACCGCTCGTGCATGACCCCGTACAGACGGCGAAATGCGCCGCCTCGGGCGAAGGCTATCTGGCGCAGATCTTCGGGTCGAAGCTGGATCAAGTCGTGGACATGGTGGCCCATCAAGCGGGCGTGAGCCGTACCTCGGCCCATGTGATCCTGGGGCTCTCGGCGCCGCTCTTGCTCGATGCGCTGGAGAAAGAGAGCTCGATTCGACAGCTCGACGCGGAGGGCCTCTCGCGTTTCCTGAGCGACCAGGAGGAGCACGCCCATAGCCTGCTGCCCGGCATCGTCGACGGCGCGGCGAGCGCGGCGGCGGGCAAGCCCATGCGCATCCAGCCCGGCACCGACGTGGCAGAGAAGCCCCTGTTCGCGCAGGGACCGGGGGCGATGGCGTACTCGAGCACGGCGGCGGCCGTGAGCGGTGGCATCCCGGTGGCGGGCTTGCACGTGCATGCGCGCGGGCAGACACCCACCCTGGACGAGGGCGTCGAGGAGAGCTTTCAAGAGCCCAGCAAGCTCACACGCGGCTTGTTGTGGCTGGTGGGAGCACTCGCGCTGATCGCGCTGATCAGCTGGGGCCTCATGCGGCTCGCGCCACGACCACAGGTACCGGCAGTCCCGCAGCTACCGGATAACGTCGGCACCAGCGAGCCCGCCCGGGACCGCGGAGCCTCGGTCGACACGAGCTTGCCGGGCGGTGTGGGCATGGCGATGCCGAGCCCGATGCCAGCGCCCAGCGAGGCAGCCAGCGAGGCGGCCATCAGTGCGTCGAAGCCTGCGGCGATGCCCGCTCCTCAAAACCGGCCACACACGCCCGCCATGCCCGCGACGCCCGCGCCCAACGTGACGGGGGGCGTGACCACGAGCGCCGAGACCGGCACGGGCCGTCAGCCGCGGCTGGCTGGCGATGAAGCCGTGCGCGCGCTGAAGAAGAACGAGCCGCTCGGTCCGCGCGCAGACGCCGTCTCTACAGTGTCGCCGCCCGACAGCGAAACCGGCGTGGCCTCACTCGGCGTGCTGGAGAAGGAAGCGACCCCGGCCATCGTCGATCCGCCCAAGCAAGTCGAGGGCATCGTCGAGACCCAGCGCACCAACGTGTCGCAGGCCCGGAGCGCGCGGAAGCTGCCGGCGTACTTCGTGGGCGGCGCGCTGCCCCCGCAGCGCTTCATCGTCAAGGACCTCGAGTTCGCCGAGGGTTCGGCGGAGCTCCCGCACGATAACAAGACACTCGACCGCACGGCGCGAACCCTGCGCGAGCAGCCGGGTGCGAACGTGGTGATCGAGGGCTACGCCGACGATCCCACGAGCGCCGAACACACCGCCGAGCTTTCCCTGGAGCGCGCCGAGTCGGTGAAGGACTACTTGGTGGAGCACGGCGTGCCCGAGCATCAGCTGGAGGCAGTGGGCATGCGTGACGCCCGCCGCGACATGGGACTGCACGATCGACGCGTGGAACTCGTAGTGCTGACACGCTGAAGCGGAGGAGAGAACTACTCGAGAGTGTCGAGCAACTCCTGGGCATGCTGTTCCTGCAGGATCAGTGTGTCCCGGAGGCGCGCCAGCTCCTTCGCCTCGTCCACTGCATTGCGCGGAGTGACTTGCGTGTCGAGCAACTCTGCTAGCTCGCCGTGGAGCGCCATCACGGCGTAGAGAAAGCTCCGATTCGATCTGGGTTGGATCAATCGACTTCAAGTTGAGGACATGCTCTTGCCCGCGGGCCCGCACATGTTCGAACGCTGCCGACTCCTCGTGCGACTTCGTGCAGTTTCTTTCCAAGCTGTCGTGGACCGCCGTCAGCTCCGCGAGCGACCTGCGAGCCAGGTTGACGACCTCGGTGTGGCGTCCGAGCCGAGCTCCGATGAGCGCCGTCCGTTCTGCCACAGCTTCGGCCTCGAAGAGCAGGCCGGCAATTTCAGAGGGACGAGAAAGTGGACGGCGCAAAATGCCGTTCAATCGTGCCTCCCCTGCTTCTGCCGAGCTGAGTTCGGTGGAAAGTGATTCGGCTGGTGGGTCAGCACACGCTACCAACGACCAAGCCGCGACTGCGTACGCAAAGCGCCGCGCACAAAACTGCCTCAAATCCCCCATGAACCCAGGCAAACTGCAAACGACAAGCCACGCCGAAAATCAGCCCGCTACGAAAAGCCCGGCAAAATCTCCCTGAATCGCCGGCTGACTCGCGGCGGCGCGAACCGGGTAGCGGCGTTGTCCCAGTGTCTGGGATGTTTCCAAGACGTCTCTGGCAAGCAAGGAATTATCGAAGCTGTCGCTTCGTGCTCCTCAAATGCCCGAAGATCTGGAATATCTCCAGGAAGAGGACCGCGTGAAGATTCTGCAGTTCCCTTCCAAGGCCCAGGCCCGCGCGCGCAGTCGCTCGCAAGAGCCCCCTCCAATCGACCTGAGCCTGCAAACCCGCGTCATTCATGGCTACAAGCGAGCCTTCATCCACGTGGGCAAGGGACCGGCCCTCCTGCTGATCCACGGCATCGGCGACAGCTCCGATACCTTCCGGGAGATCATCCCGTGGTTGGCCCGCGACTTCACCGTGGTGGCGCCCGACCTGCTCGGCCACGGCCGCTCCGACAAGCCGCGCGCGGACTACTCGGTCGCCGGCTACGCCAACGCCATGCGCGATTTGCTGAGCGTCATCGGCATCGATCGCGTGACGGTGGTGGGCCACTCGCTGGGCGGCGGCGTGGCCATGCAATTTGCCTATCAGTACCCGGAGCGCTGCGAGCGGCTGGTATTGGTGAGCTCGGGCGGCGTCTCCCAGGAGGTGCATCCTCTCTTGCGGCTGGGAACGGCGCCGGGTGCCAGCCTCGTGCTGCCTCTATTGACGTCGCGCCTGGTGAAGCTCGGGGGTAGCGGGCTCTTCCGCGTGCTCGAGGCGCTCGACACCGACGTGGGCCGCGACGCCGACGACTGGATGCGCGTGTTCGACGCGTTGCCCGATGCCACTTCGCGGCGAGCCTTTGTGCGCACGCTGCGCGCCGTGGTGGACTATCGCGGGCAGGTCATCACGATGCTCGACCGTTGCTACCTCACGCGCGGCATGCCGACGCTGTTGGTCTGGGGCGCGCGCGACGGCGTGATCCCCTTCGAGCACGCGCGCATCGCCCACGCCGCCATGCCCGGCAGTCGCCTCGAAGTGTTCAGCCAGGCCGGACACTTCCCGCACCACAGCGACCAGGCGCGCTTTCTCTCCGTGGTGCGCGACTTTGTCGCGAGCACCCAGCCCGCGAATTACGCCGCCGAGGAATGGCGCGAGCTGCTGCGGCGCGGACGGCCCCAGGGCCAGCAGACCCCCGGCGCTGAGCTCGCAGAACAGACCCTGGCCAGCAGCGTGGGCAGCGGAACGTAATTATCGGGAGGGCACGCGACTTCCCCGCCCGTCGCGGCAAAGCCGCGCTGGGACCCACCCCACCGCGGGGTTCGCTTTGCTCAGGGCGTCGGGGCCCACCCCATCGCGGGTTCGCTTCGCTCACGGTATGCCCGCCCACGATTAGGTACCTGAGGTCACAAAAGGGGGCCTGGCTGCCAACCGCCCGGGCCGCGCCGGGTACCGAAAAGGCGCTATCCTCCGGCCCGATTTTCCTGGCGCGCGCCCCCGCGCGCTTCGAATGGCAGGAGACACCGCACGTGACCAACGATCCTATCGAGTTTGTGAGCGAAGCCGTTCCGGGCCTGTTCAACGCCGGAGCCAAAGAGATGAAGGCCGCGGCGGATCAAGGCGACGCAGACGCCAAGCGTCGCGTCTCGGAGCTCCAGGCCACCACGCGCGCCGTGCGCGTAGCGCTGGAGGGCAAGGGCGGCGGCGACGTGTACCTGCTGATCAAGGGAGGCGAGATGACCTCCTCCAAGTCGGCGCCGAGCGAAGCGGTGACGCTGACCATCGCGGCCCCCGCCGAAGCCCTCGAGATCGCGCTCGACGAGATGGGTGAGGAAATCGAGAAGGGCTTCAGCAAGGGCCCCAAGCGTCTGGCGCGTCTGTCGGCCAATCGGGTCACTGCCTTCATCGACCGGCTCGTGGGTGAGAAGCTCAAGCTTCACTACGTGGTCAAAGACACGCCCGACTTCGACGAAGTACGGGTGAAGATCGGCTTCGGCGCGGAGCTGGCGGAGAAACCCCTGTTCACGGTGGCCGTCGACTACGATACGCTCGAAGAGATCCGTGAGCGCAAGCTCAAGCCCCAGGCGTTGATGGGCCGGCTGCAAATCACGGGCGACGCGGCCCGCGCGATGCAACTGGGCATGGAGCTGATGCAGAGGTGATTCGTTTGGCTGGTCATCGTTCGAGTTGGGGCGGCCGCACCTTGGGCTCGCCCCTTCTGCTTTTGCTGACCAGCCTCACGGCTGCCTGCAGCGTCGACTTTGCGGGCGTGCAGCAGGACCCAGGCAGCACGCTCGGCGACGGTGATGGAGATGGAGACGGCGACGGTGATGGAGACGGCGATGAGCCCGGCTCCGACGGCGATGGCCCGGTCCACCCTAACCCGGGCGATGGAGACGGCGATGGCGATGGGGACCAACCAACCCCGCCCGACCCAAAGAGCTGCGATGGCAAGGCCAGCGGCTCGGTCGAGATGCGCCAGCGCTACTCCCAGGCCGTGGTCGATGACTACCACAAGTGCAGCGCCGAGAATCAGACGCGCACTTGTAGCGATGGCACCTGGAGCGCGTGGACGGGGCAGGCCCAGGCCAGCACCTGCGCCGTAACAGCCCAAGGCGTGTGTCGCGCGGATATTCCTTGCAGTAGCGGCACCTGCACGCCGAGCGCGGCGAACCCTCTGATCTCGCGCTGCCTGCTCGAGAGCGGGGCGAGCTGCAACGGCAACGAAGAGTGCGTGGAGGCGTGCATCGACGGCAAGTGCGCCGAGCACGCAAGCGCCGGTGGAGCGTGCGACGAGTCCGACGACTGCGCGAACCTGGCTTGCGTGGGCGGCGGCTTCGGCAGCGCTAGCTGCGTGTCCGAGCTGTGTATCTGCCCCTCGGGCAGCTACTGCATGCAGAACGCCCAATGCGAGGGCACCTGCGTGAACAATCAATGCGCGGAGCTCAACACGGGCTGCGACTTCGGGGACCAGGCCGACTGCGCCAGCAACGCCGTGTGCACCGCGGGCGACTGTCTCTTGAAGAATGGTGAGGCCTGCGCCGAGAACGACGCCTGCCAGCACACCTGCATCGGCGCGCTCTGCAGCGAGCTCTCGGGCTTCAATGGCGCCTGCGACGACGCCGCGGATTGCAAGTTCGGCTTCACCTGCGGGGGCCCGGCGCAGGCGCGCAAGTGCCTGAAGCCCGCGGGCACCAGCTGCACCACGGAGGCCGAGTGCGCGAGCGCGAGCTGTGCTTGCACCAGCTCGAGCGGGCCTGGACCTGGTTGTATGGGCTCCAAGGTCTGCGGCGGGTAATGCTCGGGCGCGCCGTTCTCTGCTAAAGCACGCTCACCGAGAATGCCCACTTCGTCCACGAAAACTCCCGCCCGGCGCCTGCCGGTGGTGCCTGCAGAGCGTGCCCCGGTCGGCTGCTTGACCTGCGCTCTGTGCTGCTCCTACATCGCCGTCGAGATCGACGGGCCGAGCAGCGTGAAGAGCGCCACCGAAATTCTGTGGCACCTCTACCATCATCAGGTCAGCGTCTACCGCGACACCGACGACGAGTGGGTGGTGCAGTTCGAGACGCGTTGCCGTCATCTCTTGCCCGACAACAAGTGCGGCATCTACGAGACACGGCCGCACATTTGCCGGGAGTACTCGGAGCAGAGCTGTGAAGTTAACGCCGAGGACGAGGGCACGACCTTCTACACGCCGGAGGCCTTCCTCACCTACCTGCAGGGTCGCAGCAAGCGCATCTACGCGGCGGTCGCCAAGGGCTTCATGCCCGGGCCCGAGCACCTCGGCGCCGTGCGAAAGCTCCCGCCGGCCCCCAAACGGAGCTTCCAGCAGCGCGTGCACGAGCTGCGCGCACGCGGTCTCCCGAAGTAAGCACCAGCAATGGATGCGCTAGGTGCGTGCCTTCGACGCTCTTCGGCGCACGCTCGGTGGGCAAGGCGACCAAGCTGACCCGCTGGGGCATCCCTGCGCTTCCCGATAGACGTGTCCGTATCGCTCAGCGGATTAGCCGACGCGCTCGAGCGCCTGGATTTCGGCTGATTCGGACGTTCCACACTCGGGGGCACGGTTCTCGCAAAAGCTCTGAGCAGGAGAGCCGAGCATGCCCACACAAACGTTCCGGATCGACCTAGAAAACATCAAGAAGCGCGCACGCGAGCACATGGCAGAGGGCGCCGTGACCGAGTCTTACGGGGCCGACCGCCAGCAGGTGCTGAAGGTGCTCAATGAAGTCTTGGCCACGGAGATCGTGTGCACGTTGCGCTACCGCAACAACTACCTCGTCGCCCAAGGCATCCATGCGGAGTCGGTGGCCGCGGAGTTCAAGCAGCACGCCATGGAAGAGCAGGATCACGCCGACCGCGTGGCCGCTCGCATCGTGCAGCTCGGGGGGGAACCGGACATGAACCCGGCCAACCTGATGACGCGTTCTCACAGTGAATACAAGACGTCCCAGAGCTTGGTGGAGATGCTGCAGGAGAATCTGGTGGCCGAGCGCGTGGCCGTTTCCACCTACTCGGAGATCGTGCGCTGGCTGGGCACGGGAGACACCACGTCGCGTCGACTCATGGAAGACCTGCTCGAGAAGGAAGAAGAGCACGCGGACGACTTGGCGAGTCTGTTGCACAGCCACTCCGACTGAGCCTCGCTCGGCTCCTTGCCGCCCGTGCGTGCTTACTCCGCGCGGGACCCACACCGGAGCCCATTACTCCCATTGAGGAATTGCCGCAGGCGGGCGCACAATTGACCTCTTTTTGGGAGGAAGCGTCGTGGACGGTTCGTCCGCCTCCGCGCGGCAAGGTCGAGTGAGCATCGAGGCTGGAGAGGTCCTGGGGGGCCGCTATCGAGTCGAGCGGCTCTTGGGCGAGGGCGGCATGGCCGCCGTCTACGCGGTGATCGACGCGGCCAACGGCGAGCGCAAGGCGCTGAAGCTGTTGACCGCGCAAGCCAAGCACCAGATGGGCGCGCTCTTCGAGCGCGAGTACCGCACACTCTCGGGGCTCCGTCATCGCGGCATCGTCGAAGTGTTCGAGTACGGCATCGAAGGCGGGCGCCCGTTCTACACGATGGAGCTGCTCGAGGGACAGGAGCTGACGAAGCTCGCGCCGCTTCCCTGGCGTGAGGCCTGCACCTGCGTGCGCGACATCGCCGCCATCCTCGGGCTCTTGCACGCTCGGGGACTGATCCACCGCGACCTCAGTCCGCGCAACCTGTTCCGCTGCGTGGACGGTCGCGTCAAGCTGCTGGACTTCGGCGCGCTGGCCGCAGTCGGAGAGGTGACCGAGATCGTCGGCACAGCGCCCTTCCTGCCGCCCGAGGCGCTCGACAAGCGCGCGCTCGACGGGCGCGCCGATCTGTACTCGCTGGGCGCACTGGCCTACTGGCTGCTGACCGGCGTGCACGCCTACCCCGCGAAGAACTTCGCCGAGCTGCCGCGTCTGTGGCAGCACGAGACGCCGCTCGTGAACAGCATGCTCAAGCTGCTCAAGCAGGAAGGCGCCGAGGTTCCGGCCGAGCTCGAGATCCTGGTCCAATCCATGTTGCGGCTGGATCCCACCGAGCGCCCCGCCGACACCGCCGAGGTAATCGCGCGTCTGACGGGCGTAGCGGGCCTGGATCCCGAAGGCCGAGACGAGGCGGCGCAGGGCTATCTCGACAGCAAAGTCTTCGTGGGGCGCGAGCGCGAGCGCGAACGCTTCGCTCAGAAGCTGGCGAGTGCCCAGCAGGGCAACGCCACCACGCTCTTCGTGGAGGGCACGGAAGGCGTGGGCCGCTCACGTTTGCTCGAAGAGCTCACCGTGATGGCGCGTGTAGCGGGCAGCGTGGTGCTGCGCGCCCAGGGCTCGAGCGAGAGTCATGCCTATGGGCTCGCGAGCAACCTCGCGTGCGCGCTGCTGCAGGCCTTGCCGGAAGACGCCCTGGAGCTGGCGCAACCCCACGCGGACGCGCTGACGCAGTTATCCCCCGAGCTCAGGCGCGCGCTCGGACGCGCGACGCCGGCGGCAGGGCTGAGCGACGTACGCGAAGATCGTCTGCGCAAACAGGCGGCGCTGCACGGCTGGTTCGTCGAGGTCAGCCAGCGCAAGTCGCTGGCTATCATGGTGGACGATCTCCCGCTCGCAGACGAAGAGTCCCAGGCGTTCTTGGCGACGCTCGCCCACGCCGGCAAGGGCCCGCGCTTGCTGGTGACGGTCACCGCGGCGACCGGGACCTCGCAACGACTGTCGAGCGCGGCGCAGAGCATGCGCGGCGAAGCCACCCGTCTCTGGCTGTTGCCACTGACCGCGCCGGAGACGCGCCTCTTGTTGCGCTCGGTGTTCGGGGAGACGCGCTACCTCGATCGCATGGCCGAGCGCCTGCACAAGCTCTCGGAGGGCAACCCTCGCTATTGCCTCGAGCTGGCCCGCAACCTCGTGCGCTCGGGAACGGTGCGTTACGCGGACGGTATGTGGGCGTTGCCGAGCGACATCAGCGCGGACGATCTCCCGAAGAGCCTCGAGGCCAGCGTACTCTCGCGCCTCGATCGGCTGTCCCCCGAAGCCCGCGATCTGGCTCGGCTCGCGAGCGTGCCCGACAACGGCTTTCTCACGCCGGCCCTGTTCGGAGGCCTCACGCAGGACTCATCGGGCACGCTCGAGGCGGCGCTCTCGGAGCTGGTGGAAACGCAGGTGCTGCGCAACGCCTCGGGCAAGTACCGCTTCGCGCACCCGCTCCTGCGCGACCACTTGCACGCCGAGCTCCCCGACGCCGAGCGTCGCCGAGTGCACCTGGCCTTGGGCGCCGCGCTCGCCAGTGGCGCAGCAGGGGACGACGTTCAGCAGCTGCGCGCGAGCCTCCATTTTTTGCGCGCGGGGGATGTGGCGCGTGGCGAGGCGCTGCTGCTCGAGTGCGGCAACCGCATGCTCGATCGCGGGGTGGAGTCGGTCGGAGAGGCCGCTCCCATGTTCGACGAAGCGGTCACGCTGCTCGACGGGCTCGGGCGCGACAAATACTCCCTGATTATCCCGCTCTCGATGCTGTCGTTCGCGGGCTACTTCGCCGACCGCCGCTACGGCATGCGGCACGGTGAGCGGGCGCTCTCGTTGCTCCAGGACGTCTTGCGCATGAACCTGGCGCGCAAGCTGCGCCGCTTCCTCGGCGCACGCATCGCCTTGCTGGTGTCGCTGGTGGTGGCGGGCATCGGTCTGCGCCGAGCCAAGTTGCGCGCCCCCAACGTCACGATGACGGTGCGCTGCCTGCTGTCGGCGGCCTCGACCCTGGCCGGCATGACGGCCATCGCGATCGACCCGCGTAGCACCCATCGCCACGCAGCGGTCATCGAGCCGTTGACCGCGCTGGGTCCACAACACGCCGCCACCTTCTTGCATCGCTTCTGTCTCGCGCTGGCCATGGGCGTAGAGGACCGCCCCGCCGAGTCGGTGCGCGCGCTGAAGTCGCTGATCGAGTGGCTCGAGAGCGACCAGCCGATCCACAACATGCCTGCCCCCGCGCGCCGCAACTACCTGGCCGGCTCGCTCTTCACGCTCGGCATCCGTGCTTGCTGGAAGGACGGTAACGAGGGCCTCGCGGCAGCCGAGAAGCTCGAGCAGTTCGGACCGCTCTACGCCATGTACGCGGACCAGCTGCGGGCCATCTACTACTCCAACGTGGGAGATCTCGAGCGTTCCCAGCACTATCGCAAGCGCGTCGAAGTGCACGCGATCCAACTGGGCGGCGCCTGGCAGGTGGAGACCTGGGCGCCGGCCGACGCCACCAAGCTGGCGCTCTGGACCAACGACGCCGTGTCCATGAAGCGCACCGCGCAGGATCTGGCGCGCTTGGCCGTGGAGTTGCCCTCGTTCCAGAGCCACGAGCGGCGGGCCCGTGCGGCCTACCTGGTGATGCGTGGCAAGGGTCAGGAAGCCATCCCGCTGTTGACCGACGACGAAGAGCCCCTGGCGGTGGTCGGCTGGAGCCGCACGCGCTCCCAGCTGGTGCGTGCCCTGCGCGAGGTCGGCGACCCGGCGCGCTCGCACGCGGTGGGCGCGGACGCGCTTTCGCGCCTCTCGACGGCAGATCTCGAGTACGTGGCCCACACCCTCACCTTGCAGGTCGAGTTCGCGCTCACGGAAGCTGCGCTCGGACGCTTCCGTGAGGCCAACGCGCGGCTCGACCAGATGATCGCCCACCACACGCCACTGCAGGGTCTCCTGGTGTTGAGCGTGCTGCACCAGGCGCGCATGCGCGTGGCCTTGCTGCAGAACGACCTGACGACGGCCCAGGCACAGCTCGCGGAGCTCGAGCGCTACGCGCGTCCCACCGGCATCCCGAGCCTGCTCGAGTCCGTGAACGCACTCAAGCGCGAGCTCGCGCGCGCGCTCAACCCCGGCCAATCGGACACCGAGGGGCTCTTGTTGCGTGATCCGGCGCGCCTGGTCACGCACGTGGAGGCGCTGATGACCCGCACCGGGCGTCACATTGGCGAGCGCGCGAGCAGAGCCGTGCAGATCGCGCTGGAGCTCACGGGCGCGGACGCTGGCTTCTTGGTGGTGGTGCGCGAGGACGCACCGCTCGCCGAGATCGGAGGCCGCACGCCCGACGCGAGCCTGGTGGCATGGGCCAAGGAACGTCTGCTGGCTGCGCTACGCAACGACGAGACCGCTCAAGTCGAGGACCGCACCGGCATGACCGACCTGAACCTCAAGTTCGTGGGCGACGTGCGCTATTGCGTGACGCCGCTGTGGGTCTCTCGCAACCGGCGCGACGTCCCCGTGGCGGCCATCGCGCTCGGCTTCAGCCAGGGCAACCCGCAGCTGCCGAGCCCCGAGGTGCTGCGCGTAATCGGCGGCTACCTCGAAGAAGCCGACGCCACCTCGGACATCCAAACTATTTCTTGAACGGCAAACCGCGTCCGTCAGCCGGACACGCTGCGCAGCATCTTGAGGAAGCTACCCGGCAGCATGAACATGAAGCTGTGGGTCGCGAACCGCACTTCGGCCCCGTCGCGCAGCTTCATGGTGCCGCCAGCGCTCAAGCGCACGCCGTCGACGAAGGTGCCGTTGGTGGAGTCCTTGTCGGTGATCTGATAGCCGCCATCGGCTTCCAGGATATAGGCGTGGAACTTCGAGACTCCCGTGCGCGCGATGCACAGGTCGAGGTTCGGCGTGCGACCGATGCTGATGTGCCCGGAGAACGCGGCACCCACGCGCTTCTTGAGCAGCAACACCTCGCGTCGATCGGGAGGCAAGATGCGCGACGAAACGTCACTCTCGTCGAGGTACTCGGTGCGGAAGCTGGACGGTCCACCCGCGCCGACTTCGACGCGAGCACTCTCGACGAGCACCGGACAGGAGATCTGCGCGAGGAAGGCCGTCTCCGTGAGCTTGGCCATGGTACGCGCGTAGTGGGCGAGCGAGGTATCGCGGGACTCAGCAATCATTGCCACTCCCATAGCTTACCATTCGCGGTTCGGATCTGACGACGTGAGCTGCGAACGACAGCATCTCCCGCGCTCCCACACGCCTTTCGGCTAGTCCGCGGACAGCGCGCGGAAGCCGCGCTCGCGCCCCTAGTAGGCCGGTCGAGTCAGTGTGATGTCGGCATCCTTGAATGCCACCTTGTAGGCCTTTTCGGCTTCCTTGGCGGGCTGCTTCTTTTTCTGTCCCGTGAGCGCCTGGGCCAGTCCGAACAGCGCCCAGCCGTTGCCAGGATTGTGCTCCAGGTCCTTACGAAACACGACTTCGGCCTCGGCGTGTTGGCCGGCATCCAGCAAGGCCGCCCCCTGGTAATGCCGCACCGGATAGAACCAGTCAGCAGGCTCGCTGTAGGCCAGCTGGTCCTCGAGGGCCACGGCCTCCTGCCAGAGCACCAGCGCCACCGGGTCCTTGGCGGCCTCGGCGATGCGCGCCTCGACGACCTTGGCGGCGACCTCGAGCACTGCTTTCGCCAAGTTCAGATTGGCCATCATGTCGGGCGGCAGACCATTCGCGATCTCACGAATGGCCAAGGCGTGCTGTGCCGCGGCCTCCCGCTCACCCTTGCTCGCGCGGGCCATGCCCTGTGCGTGATGCCACAGCGCGACCAGCGTCCGATACTTGGGATCGGGCGGGGGCTCCTTGAGGATGTCGTCCCAGCGGCCAAAACGGACCATCACGAGCAGAGGCTCGGAGAGGAAGAAGTCCATGCCGGGCATGCCGCAGACCACGTCCTTGGGGATGCTGGTGGCAGACTCGCGCGCCGCCCCGAGCGCCTCGGCGCTGCGCCCCTGCATGGAAGCCGCGAAGGCGAGGAACCCGAAGTTGTGGCCGAGGTAGAACTTGTAATAGCCGGGCGGCGTGGTGGTCTTGAGGTAGTTGCGGTCGACGTCGATAGCGCGTCGATTGGACTCCGCCGCGTCCGAGTAGCGACCCACGCGCTGGTAGATGTGCGCGGGCATGTGCACCAAGTGGCCCGCACCCGGCACCAAGTTACCGAGCCTGGTCGCAGACGCGAGGCCACGCTCGGGTGTCTTGGACGCCTCCACCGCGTGGATGTAGAGGTGGTTCGCGCCCACGTGCTCGGGCGCCTTCGCGAGCACGCGCTCGAGGGTCTTCACAATCTCCTCGGTGTGTTCGGTGGGCTCGCCGCTCGGAGTCCAGAGCTTCCACGGGTTCAAGTCCATGAGCGACTCGGCGTACAGGGTCTGCACGTCGAGATCGTCCGGGTAGTGCGCGGCCACGTCGCGCATCGCGAGCGCGTAGGAGTGGCTGTACGAATGCATGGCCACGGGATCGACCCACTCGGGTCCCTTGAAACGCTTGGCGAGGGCCGTGATGAGCGCCTGCTCCACCGGAGAGCCCGAGAATCGGCGCGGCCTGCTGCGCCGCCTGCAGTGCGTCCCAGGCGGCGCGTGCGCGCTCGGGCAACATCGGCATGTTGTAGTTGGGGCCCAGCGTATAGGCGACGCCCCAGAAGCACAGCGCACACGTGGGATCGATCTCCGCGGCTC
Organism: Myxococcales bacterium; assembly: GCA_047601445.1. GTDB lineage: Bacteria > Myxococcota_A > Polyangia > Polyangiales > DASUME01 > DASUME01. The sequence continues at coordinate 5,431,386 of JASGJH010000001.1, forward strand.
GGGCGTAGGAGCGCGCGGCCTCGTCGTGATTGAAGCCGTAAGTGAGCGCAAGCCCTTGATCGAATAGCGCCTGCGCGTCATCCACGCGATGACTGATTGTGCGGTGGACTTGACCGAGGTCGCCGAACAGCTTGGCGCCTTCGGTCATGCCCGTGAGCGTCCAGCCCGAGGCCTGCTGGGCCTGGCTCGCGGCAGGGGCCGCTGGCGGTGGGGCCGAAGCGACCTGCGTGGGAGTCTTGGGAGCCTTGGTTTGAGAACTGCCGCAGCCGCCGGACAGCACGACCACGACGAGTAGCGCGTATCGCATGACACCTCCTCGTGAGACGCCATGCTTATACGCCCGCCGCGCGCCTGAATCACGACACTTCGTGAGCGCAGCGAAACCTCGCAGTGGGGAGGGCGCGCGCCCTCCCCACAAATGGCGGCGATTCAGTAGGAGTAGCTGCTGCCGTCGGTGACGCGCTCCGCGCCCTTGATGGCGAGGTAGTTGTCGACCTTGCCGCTGCCAGCATAGCCGCGAGCCAGGCGCTCGACCTGCCAGCGCTCCTTGTCGCTCATCACCAAACCGCGCAGAGAGATGTTGCCATCTTTGGTCGTCACCTGGACGTTCTTGGCGGTGTACGAGAGAGCATCGTCGTTCCTGATGGCGCGCCGGATACGCTGGGTCGTCAGCCGGTCGCCCTCGCTCTTTCCTTGCTGGAGGTCGTTGTTGCGGCCAATCGCGGACTCGTCGACCACGGGCTCGCCCCCCATCACCTGGCTGGAAGACGTGCCTTGCGTAGGCGATACGGCCTTCGTGGTGCCGGGCCCCGTGAGAGCCCCGGGCGGATTGCCGAACGTCACGTCCGCCGTCGTGCTCGTGCCGCGACCGGTGTCGATGATGACGTCGGAGCTGTTCGAGGCCGTGGCGCGCTGCTCCTGGTGCAGCGGCATGTCCATCTTCTCGTATTCCGCGCTGTCGGCGTCACGCATGCCGTTGGCGCCCACACCCAGCGCTTGGTCGGAACGCGCCTGCGCCGCGCTCTGGGGCTGTTGGGACGCGCTGGTGCCGCCGGTGCTGTTCGGGGCGGTGGCGCGCTGCCCCTGGTGCAGCGGCATGTCCATCTTCTCGTACTCCGCGCTGTCGGCGTCACGCATGCCGTCGGCGCCCATGCCGAGCGCTTGGTCGGAGCGAGCCTGCGCGGGAGTCTCGGCCTCCGAATACACGGGGTTGTAACGCTCCTGGTACTCCGCCCCGTTCGCTTCGAGCGTCGAGGCGACGTGTTGCGGTTGCGGTTGCTGACGATTGCAGGCGGGCGCCGCCAGGCAAAGCAGCAGCGCGCCGAAGTAGTAGCGTTTCATTGTGTTCCTCCCTCCGGATGCGCGCGAGGCGCGCACGACGTGCCAGTTTTCGCGGGCGCTCCACACGAACCGCACGCTCGAGAGCCATGAAAAGCGGCGTACGTGCGGCCCATCGAAACAGGAACAACTGCAGGCCGCGTGCCGCGTGTCATTTGACATGCCAGCGCCTTTTCACAGCTAAAACTGGGCCCCCGAGGGCGCCGCGCTAACAGGGCGGCGCCAGGTTCGGCAGGCCCGCCACACCACATTCGAGGTGTAGCGAACGCGTGCGCATCAGTTCGGATAGGGATTGGGAGGCAGACTGTCGGCGGGCGCTTCTTGGGGCTTCTCGGGCAGGCTATCGCCCTGGTCCGTAGCGTCGCGCTGGATGGCCTCGATCTGCTTGATGTAGTCGGAAATGAGCACACCGGACTCGCCCTCTTGCTGGCGCTCCTCGTCGCGCATGGCGGCCTCGGCCGCGCGCAGACGACGCCGTGCCGAGCGCTCCTCCTCGAGCTCCATCCGGCGATCGGTGGCCAAGTCTTCCTCGCGCTCGCGGGCGGCACGACGCCGCGCTTCGGGGGAATCGGTCGCAACCTCGGTCACGCCGGTCCCGACCGAGGGTTCCACAGCATTCGCCGCCGGTTCGGCCTCGGTGGGCTCATCCGTGGCGATCTGCAGGCGCTGCAGCTCGAGCCGATACTGAGGTGCCTCGGCGATCTCCTGCTCCTCCGGCACCGGTGCGGGCTCTGCGGCGAGCTCCGCTGCCTGCAACGCCACCGGAGGCACCGCCGGCTCGCTCGGGGTCGGGGCCGCTGGCGGCGCCTGACCCTCCACGTCGGCCTTGGCGACCTGCGCGGGCGTGATGTCGGAGACGCTCACGTGCTTGGCAGCGCGCGGAAAGCCCACGGTACCGACCAACACGGCAATGCCCGCGCCGAGAATCGAGTAGCGCCGCGTGGCCCGCGAAGGCGCAGGCGGCGGATTGGAGGCGAAATGCGTGTCGAGATCCGACAGACTCTCGCGCGAGTTGAAGCCGCGCGGCGTGGGCATCAGCGACAACCTGGAGACGCGACCCTGCTCGATGCCGGCCGCACACAAGGCGAGCGCCACGCGCATGTCACGCACGGTCAGGTAACGTTCGCTGGCTCGCGGCGACATGGCCCGCATCACCACTTCTTCGAGCTGCGCCGGCACCTCGGGGCGCAGCTTGGCGAGCGACTGCGGCGTGTGGCGCAACACCGCGGCCACCACCTCTGCCGTGCTCTCGCCCTCGAACGGCATGCGTCCGGACAGCATCTCGAACAACACGACGCCCGTGGCGTAGACGTCGGCGCGCGCGTCCGCTGCCTCGCCCGTGATCTGCTCGGGCGCCATGTAGTGCGGCGTGCCGACCACGGTACCGGCGCGCGTGAGCTTGGGATCGCTGGGCTCGCGGCACACCGACTTGCTCACCCCAAAGTCCATCAAGCGGACTCGGTAGGTGCCACTCGACTCTGCCTTGAGGATCAAGTTGGCGGGCTTGATATCGCGATGCACCACACCCGCGCGGTGCACGGCTTCGAGCGCGGCCAAGAGATCGTCGGCGATGGCGAGCACCGTCGCGAGCTTGAGGGGTCCGGCCGCGAGCATCTCTTCGAGCGTGGGGCCGCTGACCTTCTCCATCACGACGTACGGCGTGCCGTCCGGCAGCGCGTTGATGTCGTAGACGCGCGGCACGTGCGGGTCGTCGATGCTGGCGCAGACCTCGGCCTCGCGCTGCATGCGCAGCATGCCGTCCTGCAGATAGGCATCGGGGACGTCGAGCACCTTGAGGGCCACGGGTGCCCCCAGGCGGGTGTGAAGCGCTTCGTACACCACGGCCGTGCCGCCCTGGCCCAACACCGAACGCACTACCAAGTGGTCGCCCACTCGCTCGCCAGGCTGAAGTCGTCTGCGGTTATTGTCTGTCTCGTGGCCAGTCATCGCGTTCCCCGATAGCCCGCCGCAACTGATGCGGACCATTGTTGTCTTCGATCCCGGAAACCAAGTCTTGCCCGGTCCAAACGCAAAGCACATGCCACGCAAATTGCACGGATTCCGAGCGCTCCTGGCTTAACTTTTCCGCTCGACATATGTCTCCCATCCTCGGAAACGGGGCCGATTGCGACAAAATGCCTCGCACATGCCGTGGCCCTTCGTGCGCTTGCGCTTTCCATCGCGTGCCCTCGATCCATAGCGATCGAGCTCGCGCAGTGAGGCCGCGATGTCCTGTGGGCGCCAGCGTCACGACTCGATTCGGCTGTGTTGTCACAGGGCGACAGTGCGCGTTCGAGCAATGTTGTGAGCGCGAACTTGAGAGTCGTTTGTAACGGGGAGGGCACGCGCCCTCCCCGACCACCGCGGCAAACCCGCGATGGGACCCAGCTGGGCTCCCGCGCTCTGCTTGACCACGCGGCGGGGCAGTGCTTCGTGTTGTTTCGATGGGCTCATCGCGCGCCCTCGGCAAAGCACACGTGCACTATCGCGCTCCAAAAGCCGCACCACCCGTTGCCGCGCCACCACCGAGGCCCATCCCGGCTTGGCTCGAGCACCTCGTGCGTCTGCTCGAAGACCGCTTCACGGTTCCTGGCACGGACCTGCGCTTCGGTTTGGACGCCCTGCTCGGGCTCGTGCCAGGCATCGGCGACGCGGCCAGCGCCGCAGGCTCAGCGGGCGTGTTTTGGCTCGCCCTGCAGCGAGGCGTCCCCCGCGTAGTCATCGCGCGCATGGCCCTGAACGTGGCCATCGATGCCCTGCTCGGCTCAATCCCGCTGCTAGGCGACGCGTTCGACTTCGTGTGGAAGGCCAACCGCAAGAACCTGCGCCTGGTCGAGCGCTATCAGGACTCACCGGTGCCCAAGCAGGCCCGCGCGAGCGACTATCTCACCATGGGACTGGTGGGCCTGCTGCTGATCGGTGCGGTAGCTCTCCCGTTTCTGGTCGCTGGCACGCTGATTGGTTATCTCTGGGGGTAATTGCCGGGGAGGGATGCGCCCTCGCCGCCCGTCGCGGCAAAGCCCGCGCCAGGACCCAGCCCACCGCGAGGTTCGCTGCGCTCACGCGTGCTCGCAACTTCACGCAAGAGGGCACGCGGCCTCCCCACCCGTCGCAAAGGCGCACTGGGAAAACCCGCCCTGCCGTGAGGTTCCTGCGCTCACGACCAGGCGGTCGCCTCGGACTTCGCCTGGCCCGCTCGAAAAAGCCCGGGCCGCCGCGCAAATGTTCCGTGGATTCTGCTGGCAATTTGGGGGGGTAGGCCTTACATCACGGCGCCCCCGTTTTTCCCCGGGGCGAGAGGTCGACGTGAGCGAGCAGGACGAGCAGGCCCCCGGCTGGACCATCGCAAAAAGCGCGGAGCTCTATCAGGTCCGTGGCTGGGGCGAACCCTACTTCGCAGTCAGCGAGCGCGGCACCGTGGAGGTGCGTCCGGACCCGGAAAAGCCGAGTCGCAGCATCGATCTCCACGAGCTGGTCCAGGACCTCGAGGCGCGCGGCCTCGACCTGCCGCTCCTGATCCGCTTCAGCGACATCCTGAAGGACCGCATCCGTCGCCTCAACGAGTGCTTCGGCCGCGCCATCAAGGAGCACGACTACCCGGGCGTCTACCGCGGCGTGTTCCCGGTCAAAGTGAACCAGCAGAAGCACCTGATCGACGAGGTGGTGGAGTTCGGCCAGCCCTGGCAGTACGGCCTCGAAGCCGGCTCCAAGCCCGAGCTCCTGATCGCGCTCTCGGCCATCAGCGATCCCAACGGCCTGATCGTCTGCAACGGCTACAAGGACCGCAAGTACATCGAGACGGCCCTCCTGGCCCAGCGCTTCGGTAAGACCGTGATCGTCGTGCTCGAGCGCATCGAAGAGCTCGACTTCGCGCTCGAGGCCTCCGCCAAGACGGGCATCCGTCCCTGCCTCGGCGTGCGCGCCAAGCTCAGCTCGCGCGGCGTCGGCCGCTGGAAGGACTCGGCCGGTGATCGCGCCAAGTTCGGCCTCACCATCAGCGAGATCGTGGAAGTCTGCGAGCGCCTGGGTGCGCGCGACATGCTCGACTGCCTGCAGCTCTTGCACTTTCACATCGGCAGCCAGATCTCCAGCATCATCCCCATCAAGAACGCCATGCAGGAGGCCGCCAACCTTTACGTGGAGTTGGCCAAGCTCGGCGCGGGCATGAAGTATCTGGACGTGGGCGGCGGTCTCGCCGTGGACTACGACGGCTCCAAGACCGACTTCCACGCTAGCAAGAACTACAACATCCAGGAGTACGCCTCCGACGTGGTGTCCTCCATCCAGGAAGCCTGCAACAAGGCCAGCCTGCAGGTGCCCACCATCATCAGCGAGAGCGGTCGAGCCATCAGCGCCCATCAGTCGGTGCTGGTGTTCGAGGTCGTGGGCACCCACGAGCTACGCCCAGGCGAGGCACAGGATCCGGGCAAGAACGCCAACCGCGTGCTGCAGCAGCTGTTCGAGACCTACAAGGGCGTGATGCCCAAGAACCTGCAGGAGGCCTACCACGACGCGCAGCAGGGCAAGGAAGAGGCCGAGAGCCTGTTCAAGCTCGGCTACTTGAGCCTGCGCGAGCGCGCTCAGGCCGAGCGCCTGTACTGGGCCTGCTGCCAGAAGATCGTGCTCACTGGGTCGCGCCTCAAGCGCGTACCGGAGGAGGTCGCCGACCTGCGCGACCAGCTGGCCGCCATCTATTACGGCAACTTCTCGATCTTCCAGTCGGTGCCCGACAGCTGGGCCATCGATCAGTTGTTCCCCATCATGCCCATCCACCGGCTCAAGGAAGAGCCCACGGTGCGCTGCGTGATCGCGGACCTCACCTGCGACAGCGACGGCAAGATCGACCGCTTCATCGACGTGGAAGATCCCAAGGCGGTGCTCGAGGTGCACGACCTGAAGCCCGACCAGCCCTACATGATGGCGATCTTCCTCAACGGCGCTTACCAGGAAATCCTGGGCGATCTGCACAATCTGTTCGGCGACACCAACGCGGTGCACGTGCGGCTGTCCGACGATAGCGACGACGAGTACGAAGTGAGCCACGTGGTGAAGGGCGACTCCATCCACGAAGTGCTCGACTACGTGGAGTACGAACCGAGCGTGATGATCGAGCGCATGCGCTTGCAGGCGGAGCGCGCCAAGCGCGAGGGCCGCATCACCGTGGACCAGGTGAAGCTGCTCCTGAGGCACTATGAAGAGAGCTTGGGGAGCTACACGTACCTTACCGATGATTGATTCGACTGAGGTTCCCGTACGCGTGCGTGCCCGTGCCCGCAAGCGATCGCTCGCTAGCGGCACCGGCACTCGGGAAAACGAAGGTCGCGTACGGGCACGGGCACGTTTACGAGTAGGTTGAGCCGGATCGGCACTGGTTGCGCGCGGAAGGCGCGCCCGGAGGAAAGAGAAAATGTCTCGGATCGTTTGTAAGTTTGGTGGCACGAGTCTGGCCGACGCGAACCAGTTCAAGAAGGTGCGCGCCATCGTGGAATCCGACGCTCGCCGCAGCATCGTGGTGCCCTCGGCGCCCGGCAAGCGCGTGCCCTCGGACGCCAAGCTCACAGACCTCCTCTACCTGTGCCAGCAGAGCGCGGCGGTGGGCTCGGACTTCGCAGCTCCCTTCGCGCAAATCCGCGAGCGCTTCCTCGAGATCGAGCGCGAGCTCGGCGTGTCCGCCCGCATCGGGGAGCACCTCGACAAGCTCGCCGCGGACATCAAGAAGGGCGTCACGCCCGATCACGTTGCTTCGCGCGGCGAGTACCTCAACGGGCTCTTGATGGCCGCCTATCTGGGCGCCGAGTTCGTGGACCCCGCCGACTGCATCCTCATCACCGCCAACGGCGGCGTGGACCAGGAGACCTACCGCTCGCTCGGGGAGCGCCTGAGCGACCCCAAGAAGCGCTACGTCGTGCCCGGCTTCTACGGCCGTGACGCCAAGGGACAGGTGAAGACGTTCTCGCGCGGCGGCTCCGACATCTCGGGTGCCATCGTGGCGCGCGCCGCCAAGGCCGAGGTCTACGAGAACTGGACCGACGTCTCGGGGCTCCTGATGAGCGATCCGCGCATCGTGAAGAACGCGAAGCCCATGGAAGAGGTCACCTACGCGGAGATCCGCGAGCTCTCGTACATGGGAGCCTCCGTGCTGCACGACGAAGCCATCTCGCCCGTGCGCGAGGTCGGCATCCCGATCAACATCCGCAACACCAACGCGCCCGAGCACCCTGGCACGCGCATCGTCAACAAGCTCAGCCCCGAGATCGACAAGAGCACGGAGATCGCGGGCATCGCGGGCAAGAAGAACTTCTCGATGATCAGCATCGAGAAGAGCTTGATGAACAAAGAGATCGGCTTCGCCTATCGCTTGCTCGGCATCCTCGAGCGCCACGGCGTCAGCATCGAGCACTGCCCCTCCGCCATCGACAGCATGAGCGTGATCGTCGAGTCCTCACAGCTCGGCGACAAGACCGAGCTCGTGCTCGGCGAGATCCGCACCACGCTGGCGCCCGACAAGCTGGAGTTCGTCCCGCAAATTGCCCTGATCGCAGTGGTGGGCGAGGGCATGGCCAAGACCATCGGCATCGCTGCCAAGGTGTTCGCCGCCCTGCGCGACGCGGCCGTCAACGTGCGCGTCATCAACCAGGGCGCCTCGGAGCTCAACATCATCGTCGGTGTCGTACCGGATGACTACGAGAAGGCCGTGAACGCCCTGTACGGCGCGTTCGTCGCCAACTGAGCTTGCCCCCCCGACCCTACCCACGGTGGTGCCGATCCACGGGCCACCCATAAAGTGGCTATCGCTGGCCGCGGGTGGTGATAGTCTCGGACGACGGAGCGATGGGCCCCCTGCCCGACGCGAGGTCCCCCGATGGGCAGCACCATGGAAGCCACCACCACCCAAAACCAGACCCTGGCCTCGTTTGCCAAGCGCTATGGCCGGTTGGACCTGGACGCCTTTTTGGCGCAGTTCGACTGCCCTTTTCTGGTGGAGGCTGCGCACGCGGCGGGCTTGCGCGACGAGAGCGGACCGCAGGCCTATCGCACCGAGTACATCGCCTCGGCTGACGCGAGCAGCAAGCTCCTGGGGGCCGAAGATCGCGAGCTCTGGCCCATCCGCAAGCGTGCCGACTCGGCATTTTCGGGCCACATCGGCGTGGGGCGCACGCCGAACCTCGACATCTGCATCGCGCGCACCGGGGTCTCCAAGTTTCACGCCTACTTCTCAGAGCGCGAGGGCGTCTTTCAGCTGACCGACAAGGAGTCCACCAACGGGACCTTCGTGGGCGGCGAGCGCATCAACCCCGGCACTCCCATCTCGCTGCGCGACGGGGTGAAGCTGGAATTCGCGAACCATCCCTTCACCTTCATGTCGCCGGCCCGCTTTCATCGGCTGATGCAATCGGTGGGCTGATCACGCTCGGGGCCGCGAGGCCTCTCGAGCGATCTGCTCGAACGCGAGCGGGGCCTGATCGATGCTTGGGAGCGCGGCGATCTCGTCGCGCACGTGCAGGGCGCTCGCTTTGAACGCCGGCTCCGCGAGCACCCGCGATAGGGCGGCTCGAATGGCCGGAGCCGAGGCCGGACGGGGCACCTGGATTCCGGCACCGATGGCCTCCACCCGCTCGGCGTTCTGGGGTTGGTCTGCGAACAGGGGCACCACCACCATGGGCACGCCATGGGCCAGGGCGCCGAGCACAGTGCCGGAGCCGCCATGACAGACCACCGCGCGCGCTTCGGGAAGCACCTGATCCTGCGGCACAAAGCGCGCGACCTGCACGTGGGGAGGCACCGCACCGAGAGTCTCTGGAGGCAGCTCCGCGCCCGTGGTGAGGAGCACCCGCAGGGGGAGGTCCGCCACGGCATCCAGCACGGTGCGGTACACGCCCTGGATGTGAGTCGTGCTCCCCGTGACGGTGCCCAGCGTGAGGTAGACGAGGGGCACGGACGCGTCGGACCAGGTGAACGAGAGCGGCGGGTGCGAGGGCAGGGAAGCGCGGAAGCGGTGCAAGATACCCGGCTCGCCTGCCTCCACATCGAAGGAACAAGGAAAACGGCTGAACGTGGGCTCGTTGCGCAGAGCGCGACCCTCGGGGTCGGAGGCCAGCCCAAGGGCGGCGCGGTGGCGCTCGAGGGCTGGACGGCTCCACAGAAAGAGCTGGCTCTCAGCCAGGCTGATGGCCACGCGCGCGTGCGGAAGGCCGAGCTTTTCCGCAGCGATCACGGCGGCATACTCCTGCGCTTCGCGGACCAAGAGGTCAGGTCGAAACTGCTCGACTGCGGCGCACAGGGCCGGCAGCGCGTGCTCGGCGCAGGCCCCTGCGAACACCTCTTCGATGACGAGTCGCACCGCGTCGGCCTCCGAGGCGGCGCGCATGCGCGCCCAAATCGGGCCCAGGCCAGCATCGCCCGGGTGACCGACCGGGAAGAACTGCGCACGACTTCGGACCACCTGCTCCGTCAGCTCGGCCGGAGCGCCCACGGCCACCTCGTGGCCACGCGCGAGGCAAGCCTCGATGAAGGGAACCAACGGCTGGAAATGCCCCGTGTTACGCAGGGAGGTGAACAGAACGCGCATGGGTGAAGAGTGTCGCCAACGGATGCGAGACGGTCAATCGAGAGCTAAATCGGCAGCCATGCGTCTGTTCTCCTTGATTGGCTCGAGTCTGATCGTCACGGGCTGCGTCGCGGTTCAGCCCGGCAAGCCCGTCCAAGAGTTTCCGACCTCGGCCAAGCTCGCGGCCATCGCCGTGCAAGCCAAGACGCAGCCGGGCGCGCAACTCGAGTTCGCCCAGGGCGGCGAATGGCGCGCCGAAGAAGCCGGGACCATTCAGGAGGACCAGGAGCGTGTGGCCAGCATGGCTCCCGAGCTCGCAGTGAAGGTCGGCGCCCAAGCGTCGCAGGCACTCGACTGCGTCGCGCACGAGTTGGCGCGCGTGGTGGCCGAAACGGGAGATATCCCCTCGCTCGGGGTGCGGCGTTTCATCTCGGGGCGCTGCGGTGCCTGGATCTCCTCGCCGGCCGCGCGCAGCTTCACGCTGACCGCACCGCCTGGTGTAGACGCGGCGCAGGTCGAGCAAAAGATTCGTGAGACCGTGGCGGCCATGCCTCCGGAGCAACTCGGCGCAATGCGCGGCATGCAGCTGGGCCTCGGCGCGGCACGAGTGCACGGCGCGGCGGGCGATCAAATCACCGTCGTGACCGCGTTCGGCGAACCACTGGTGGAGCTCACCTCCATCACGCGCATTGCCGACGCCAAGGGCCGCGTATCCATCGCAGGCCGCATCAAGCGACCGGCCCAGTTGGCCCATGCGTTCATCAACCGAGGGCCGCTCGGCGTGGCTGCGTGCAAGCTCGATCCCGCCCGCAGCCTGCCCGACTTCGTGCTCACGTGCGAGATGGATCCAGCCGACGACCACGCGTGGGTGCAGCTCCTCGCTGCACCGCCGGGTAGGTTGATCGCCACTCCGGTGCTGGAGATGTTGGCCTTGCGCACGCCCGATGCGGCGCGGAGCTACCGAGCGCCCGACGAACTGAGCAGCGGCCGGGCCCAAAGTGCCGCCGAGTTTCAGACGCAGGCGCTGCAGGTGCTCAACGACATTCGCGCGCGCGCGCAGCTCGCCCCCCTGAGCCACGCTGCCACCCAGAGCGACGTGGCGACCCAGGTTACGCTGCCGTTCTTCCAGTCCGTCAGCAGTGACGGCGCGAGCGCCGACGACCTCAACACGACCATCGCCATGGGTCTTCTAGCCGGCTGGTCCGTGCAGGGTGGTGTCATCGCGGCGGCCGATCTCGCAGCATCCATGTCCGAGCAGCAAGGAGACGCGGGGCGCTGGGTATCGAGTGCCCTCGAGCTGCCCATGGCACGAGCCGTGTTGCTGGCTCCTTCGGCCTCCAGCCTGGCCATCGGCGTAAGCCTCGAGCCCAAAGGAGTCGCGGCCCTGGCGGTGGCCTATCAGTTCGTCGATCCCCACGCCGACGCCGATCGACTCGCAGTCGACATCCTCGTGCGCTTGAAAGACGTGCGCGACGCTCGGCATCTCGGCAAGACCGTGATGATCACCGACACGCCCGGCCTGAACGACGCCCTGCAGAGCATTCGCAACAAGGGGCAAGCACCCGGGCAGGCTCTGGAGAACGTACTCGACCACGTCTCGTCCTCGCTCGGCCGGAGCGTGCTCGGCTTCGCCTGGGAGACCCACACGCTCGACGGCATCGAGTTTCCGGAGGAACTCCTGCGCCAAGGCGATCTCTACATCGGTGCCGGAGTTGCGCAGTATCGGCCAGCCGGCGCCGCATGGGCGCAGTACGCGGTCCTATTCGCGGTGATCCAAGCGCAACCCTAAGTCCTCCGCGCCCAAGTGAAGCCCGTGCGCACACGGGGTTCTCCCTTCTGCGCGCGGTCGCCATGGGCAGCGATCCGCGTTGTACGTCCCGTGATCGCTTCGAACGGTGGGGCCGCGAACTCGCTCCTCGGGTGGACTCGAGTTTCGCTCAGACAGCGCGGCTCATCAGGCCGCTGACCTGGTGGTATTTCTGTTCTGCGCTTCGGCCGGGGGCGTGCCATGCGCGCAGAAGGGAGAACCCCGTGTGCGCACGGGCTTCCCATGGGTGCTCGGTGTGCTCAAACTCGAGTTCACTCGAGTGGGCTCGCCAAGGGTTCGCTTGAGTTGAGCTCTCGCTCGAGTTCACTCGAGTGGGCTCGCCAAGGGTTCGCTCACCGGGAAACTCACTCGAGCTCGGATGAGCAAAGAGAACAAACGAGCACGAGGGCTCGCGGCGCGCTCTTGGGTAGCCCTCTGGTGAGGGCAAGGGGCTTCCCTCTGCGCGCACGGCACGCCCCCGGGTGAAGCACAGAACAGACGTACCACCAGGTCAGCCACCTCATGAGCCGCGCTGTCTGAGCGAAACTCGAGTCCGCCCAGGGAGCGAGTTCGCGGCCCCACCGTTCGAAGCGATCTCATGACGTACGACCGTGGATCGCAGCTCATGGCGACCGCGCGCAGAGGGAAGGCCCTTGCCCTCACCAGAGGGCTCTCCATCTGGGGCGCGCCGCGAGCCGTCGTGAGAGTCAGGAGCGGTAGTCGGCGTTCTCGCTGATGTACTCGTGGGTGCGATCGGCGCCGAGCACGATCGCAGCCTGATCACCGAGCCCGAGCTCCACAGTGATCTCCACGCTGCGCTCGTGGGGCGGATAGCTGACTGGGGGACGGAAGGTGAGCCCGTCGGCCGGCGGCACCGAAGCGTACAGCTCGGCGGCCTTGAGGTGCGCCACCAGGGCCTGCTCCTTGTCCGGACTCAGCGCGAAGATGCCGTTCTTCATCAGCTCGATGCCGCCCATGGTGAGGCGAGTGCGCGAAAGATCGAGCGTGGAATCCACAGCGCCCACGTACTTGCCGATGGCACACACGAGACGGCCCACGTTGGGGTCGTTGCCTGCCACGGCGCACTGGAACAGCGGCGAGTTCACCACACTCTTGCCGATGGCGCGCGCCAGCGCCTGCGTGGGAGCGCCCGTGACGTGCACGCGCATCACGTGGTGCACGCCCTCGCCGTTGCGCACTACGTCTTCGGTGAGGTCGCGGCATAGCTGCGCCAGTCCCTCGCGGAAAGGCTTGAGATCGGCGCACGGAATCTGGCGCGAGGTGAGGGCCACCACGGTGTCACTGGTGGAGGTGTCGCTGTCGATGGACATGCAGTTGAAGCTATTGTCGACGGCGGTGTGCAGCGCAGCGCGCAGGTCTTCGCGTGTGATGTCGAGGTCGGTGAGGATGTACACCAGCATGGTGGCCAGGTTCGGCTCGATCATGCCCGCGCCCTTGGCAATGCCCACGATGCGACCGGCGCCGACGTTTACGCTGCGAATCTTCGGATAGAGGTCGGTGGTGCAGATGCCGTGCGCGGCCGGCAAGATGGACTTGGGCTGCAACGCCTGCACGGCCTCGGGCACGTGCTGACACAGGGCGTCCACGGGCAACTGCCAGCCGATGACTCCCGTGGAGGACGGCAACACCTCGCGTGCACTCAGGCCGAGCGCGCGCGCTGCCTCGCCGCTCACGCGCTCTGCCGCCTCGACTCCGCCCGGAGCGCACACGTTGGAGATCTTGTTGTTGATCACGATGGCGCCCAGACGCGGCTCCTGCAAACGCTGACGCCCCACGATCACGGGCGCGCCCGGGAAGGCGTTCTTGGTGAACATGGCGGCGAACGAATCGGTGGGCTGGTCGAGCGCAATCAGCGTGACCGTCATCTTGGCAGGCTTGGGAACTTCCATCGGCGTGAAGGCGAAGCGCGCGGTGCCCACACGAAAGCCGCGCGGCAAGGCCGCCTGGCTCTCGAGCCAAGTGAGATGCGCTGCCTGGGAGTCGAAGCTGAGCTGAGTCGAGGCCATGGGTGGCCGAACAGTGACCGTTTTTGTGGGCCAACGCAAAGAGCGGACGGGGGTCAGCCCCTGGGTGCTCGCGCGCGCATGAGGAGGTAGCCCGCCAGTAGCATCAGCACGGCACCGAGTAGAAAGCCCGAGCTCGGCGGGATCTCGAACACCAGGGTGTCCACCAGCATGCCCAGAGCGATCGAGGAGTAGCCGACGATGGAGACCTTGGCGGCCTCGGCATGGACGTAGGCGTAGGTCATGAGCAGCTGACCGAGCAGGCCGAAAGCGGCCAGGGCCAGGGTGAGAGCGGCAAAGTGCATGAGCGCGAGCGCTGGGGGCAGCGACCTGAAGTGGCCGTTGGTCACCCCCGCCAGCAGGGACACCAGCGAAACCCAGGCAGAGAAGTGAAACACCACACGTTCGGGTGGATCTTGCTCGGCCGCGATGCGCACCCAGATGTGCGCCACGGCGCTGGCCAGGGCTGAGCCGATGGCGAACGCGGCGGGCACGACCGGAATCTGCTGCGTGTTGGCGGAGGGATCGAGCAAGACCCAGGCGCCCGCAAACGACAACGCCATGGCGAGCCAGGTGCTGCCCGCGACCCGCTCCCGCAAGAACAGGGGGGACGCCAGCGCCACGAACACCGGCTGCGAGAGCCCAAGCGTGGAGAACTGGGACAACGAGAGCGAGCGCATGGAGGCGAAGTTGAGCCCCATGGCCATGGACCCGAACAGCGAGCGCGCGAACAGACTGCGCGGCGCGACCGGCCGCACACCCTGCCCCTTCCGCTGCAACATCCACCACAGAACCGGCAAGCCAGGGGCCGTGCGCACGAACATCACTTCGCTCGTGTCGAGGCCCACCTGCCGCGCGAACTTCACCGCCGTCTGCATCGCCACGAACGAAAGCGTCGCCAACAGCATCAACACGATCGCTTTGGTGGGTCGCTCAACTCGCTTGGACACGCGGAGGTGCTCATAGCATTCCTCAGAGCCCGCACCCCAGAGAGGCGAGCACGCGCACGACTACGTTCTAACGAGCCGACGCTTGACGCTTCCTCTCCTTCCTTCCCATCCCATCAAGCTGCACACCGCCACCAGAGCTGCGGGCGTCAGAAGGGGTCGAGCCGCGAGCGCCCCCGCAGGGCCCGACTGAGGCGTACTTCCTGTACGCCGCAGGGAGGGACCGAGGAGGTAAGCCGCGGATCGGCCCCTGCTGGCGCCCGCAGCAAGCTCCTGTACGCCGCAGGGAGGGACCGCGGAGGTAAGCCGCGGATCGGCCCCTTCTGGCGCCCGCAGCAATTAAGGAAGCCAGGCGACGTCGGCGGACCACATCGTCCCCGGCCCATACCCAAAGGTGACCATCGTGCTGCGTGGCAGGGCGATCTCGAAGCGCACGCCCAGGCCCACGTTGCCGCCTGGGCCGCCGTTTTGGGTGTTGCCGACGACGCCTTCCACGTAGGCGCCGCGCGCGACGCCGCGCAAGAAGGGCGGGATCATGCTGGTGGCGTCGAAGCCCGCGCGCGCCTGGCTGGCCTCCCCTCGTGAATTGCTGCCGACCGACACCGTGGGCACCCAGGCTCCGAGGCGCTCGCGCGCGGTCATGCTCAGCAAGCCCGCCGTGAGGCCGAGACCGAACGCGTTGGCGTCGGCCTGGGCAGTCACCGCAGCCTCGGCGGCACCCATGCCCGAGAGAATGGCGAAGGCCTGCTCGGCGTCGCTGGCCGCACCGCTGAAGTTCAGCGCGGGGCTGCTGGCGCGGCCGGAGACCTCCACGAACAGCGGCGATTGACCGCCGGGGGGCTCGTAGCTCGCGCGCAGGTCGAGCTGGGGCTCGTCGGAATCCTCCAGGAAGCGCACCGTACCGCGCTGAATGTTGAAGGACTTGCCAAGCAACTTGAGGTTGCCCTGCACGATGGTGGCCTCGCCGACCAGCACGTCCTTGCCCTTGATGTTCTGCAGCGCGAGATCGAGCCCAAGCTGCACGCGGAAATCGCGGTGCTTGAGCCAAAGGTCCTGCTTGGACCTGATCTCCAGGGTCTGCAGCGCGAACCCCGACTCCCCCTGCTTCCTCTCCACACTCAGTGCCTGCTCCGGTGCGTCGCTCATGCGCACGTCCGGATGCGGCTCGAGCTCCTGCACTGCCTTGCCTGTCGAGCCCGAGAACTGAAACGTAGCGCTGCGTACGAAGGCTTCGACCGAGAGCTTGCTCTGCTGGTCGAGGTGCGCCGCGAGGTCCGCACCCAGCGTGGCGCTGCCCATGATCTGCCCCTGGCGTCGCACCGGCACGTTCTCGGCACGCAGCTTGAGCTTGGCCTCGGCGCGGCCACCCGGCAGGAGCTTGGCCTTGCCCTCCAGATAGAGTCGACCATTGCGGTCCCTGGCAGATACGTCGGTGAGCGTCAGCGTGTCGCCCGCAAAGTCCACGCGTCCGTGGATGCCACGCACGGGTTGGGCCAGGCTCGCCACCGTGAAGGCCACGTCATCGAACACCAGGTAGCCGTGCGGAACGGGCTGGCGCACGCTGCCCGTCACCCGAACGTCTCCGCTGAACGTGCCGCCGCCGCGGCCCACCGCGCTGGTGAACTCGAGCAGCGGTGCCACCATGAGATTGGCCACGCGCAGATGCATGTCCAGCGGAGAATTCAGCGAGATCCCGGGCCTCACGCCGCGAAAGCGCAGCGGCAGGGTGGCCTGCAAGGAACCGCGTTCCTTGCCGCCCGTGACGATCTTGAGAGCGAGCTCGGCGTGGTGCGCGTCGTTGCGCAGAGTGGCACTCCCGGAGATCGGCTTCGAGCTCGCGGTCGTGAGGCCTTCCACACGCAGATTCAGGTCCACGTCCGGAGGGCCACCGGCGGGCAACACCGCCGCTAGCTCGAAGCCTGCTTGACCGCTGTTGAGGTTGCACAGGCCTGGCATGGCATAGAGCGGAAGGTTTTCGGCGCTGCCATCCAGAGTGGCTTGCGCCGAGCCGGGCTCGTCGGGCCAATCCCAAATCCACGCGCTCGGCAGCACCAGGTTGAAGAACGCATCTCCGCCGCGACTGGTACTCGCGCTGAGCGATCCTCGCAGGCGCATGTCATCGAGGTCGGCCTGCGCGATCAGACTGGTCTGGAGCTCGGCTCCGCAGTCGGTGTCGAAGGCGGAGCTGCGTGCGTCCGCCGTCATCTGCAGCGATCCCTTGTTCGAGCCGTTCTCGCGCACGAACGTCACGGCGCCCGCGGTCTGCATCGGTAGGGCCAAGCCACTCGCCTGCACCAGCTTGCCGAGCATGCCCTGGAGCGCATCCAGCGCATCGATGCGCCAGTGCAGGTCCATGTGCACGCTGGGCGGAAGTCCCTGCAACGCCGCGAGCCCTTCTACAGGAAGCGCCAGGTCGAGGCGGCCCTCGAGCTGGGGTTCGGGATGACTGAAGTCCGTGGCATGCAGCTCGAGCGTGGCACCGTTGCCCGTGAGCAGTGCCTCGGCATGCACCTGCGGTCGCCCGAACGTCTGGTCTCGCAGCGATACCGTCAAGAAGCCCGAGGGTTGGAGCGGATTGCCCTCCACGTTCAAGCTGGCCTGCACGGATGCGTCGCCGAGCGCGCCCGCGACCGGCAGCATGGGCGGCGGCAAATCGGAGAGCGGACCATTCGCCGTCACGTACAAGCGCCCGTGCCCAGCGAGTAGGGCATCCTTCAGCGCGGCCGGCTCCGCGGGCCAGTCGTACTCGGCGGTGGCGTCCACCACGAGTCCCTTGCCGCCTCGCAAGCTGAGCTGCGCGCTGGCCTGGCGCGAACCCGAGTTCACATCGAGCGCCAGCGTGCCGCGCAAGGGCGGTGCGTCCGCCGCCTGCACATGGTGGGCAGTCAGCCACAGGCTCACGTTCGGATGCTCGAGGTCGCCCGAGATCACGGCGCGCCCGTCGAGCGCGCCAGCAAGCCCCGGGAGCAACGGGCTCAGCAGCTCCAACGCGAAGTCCGAGGTATCGAGCCGAAACGCAAGCTCGCCGTGCGCGCCGAGCAGCCCGTTCGCGTCGAGCCTGGCGCGTCCGCTACGCAAGGAAAGACCGCGCACCGCGAAGGCGCCCGCCGCGTAGCGGATGTCGGGAACCAGCAGCGACAGCGAGCGCCCGTGTACGCTCCCCGCAAACTCCGCTGAAAGGCTCGTCGTGAACGTCTTGGCGGAGAACCATGGCGACAGCGTGCCGTGGACGACCCCGTGCGCTTCGACGTCCTGGCCGCTCGCGCGAATCGAGCTGCGCAAGACCACGCCGTCAAGCATGGCTTGCACGCTCAAGCTCGGGATCTCGAGCTTCGGCGTGGTCAGGCGATCGACGCTGACTGCCACCTGTGCCTGCGGCGAGCCAACGCTGCCGGTGACGTTCAACTCGGCTACCACACGGTTGGCGCGCAGCGATTCGCCGAGCTTGGGCCCACCCACCACGAACTTGGCGTGCGTGCTCAAGTGGCCGTGTCGCGAGCGCGCGAACTGGAGTTCTCCGGTCAGTGCCCCTTGAAACGGTTGCCCGAGTAGCGTGCTCACGGCACCCAGAGAGATCGCTCTGGCCTTCAGGCTGGCGTAGGCCGCGCCGCTGTGCCTGTCATAGGTACCACTGCCCGTCAGCGAGCCACCGAGGTCGTTTAGCTCGAGCTGCTCCACATGCAGCGTCCTGCCGCGCAGATGGGCCTGCACGCGACCCGAGGGCAACACGCTGGCGCCCACGCTCCAGCGATTCCAGCGCGCGTTCAGATGCTGTGCTCGGGCGCCGAACTGGTAGTCGGCGTGGATCTCTCCGCGCACGGCTTGAGCCGGGAGCTCACTCACCAGGGCCCCTAGAGATGCCGCCGAGAGGTCGAGCGAGCCGCTGATATGACGCGCTCGATAGTTCGCGCGCGCGCGCAGCACCGTCCCGCCACCGCGCAGACGGAGGTCGCCATGAATGGTCTCGTCTTTTCGGCGCAGCGATAGTCGCAGGTCGACACGGGCTTGGAGTCGTCGCCCCTCTGCCAGGCCCAGGCGCTGCAGCACGCGTCGATCGACCCCGCGCATCTCGAGGTGCACGCCATCGAGGGCCACGGGCTCCCAGCTGGCGTCCCAGGCAGCAAAACGCACCGACAGCTCGAAGGGAGCGTCCACCGCCGTACCCTGCAGTCGCAGTCCTCCGCCGCTCGCCGCGCGATAGCCTCCCTCGAGGTGCCCACGCAGCTGCTCGACGGTTCCTGCGAGCAGGCTCAGCTCGGCGCGCTGCACGAAGATATCGGGACCCTCCACGTACTTGAAGGCTCCCGTGAGTTGCGCGATGCGCGCCACGCGATCCTGCGTCCACACGCTGTCCACGCTCGAGCGCAGCAGCTCGACGTGCTCGAGCGTCACGCGCCAGTCGCTCTCCTCGTCGTCGGACTCTGCCCCGCCTTGCGCCGCGGTCGACGCAGACTTCACCACGTGCCCGAATCTGACTTTGGCCCCCTCCAGCTTGGCCCACGAGAAGCGCACGTCTTGCTTCAGGAGCGCCCACGGTCGAAACGACACGCGTGTGCGCTCCACGGTGGCCGTCAAGCCGATCCAGGGGATGCTGACGTGGGAGTTGATCAGCTCGGCGCCCCAGGGGTCGAGCCTTTCCACCCGCTCGAATCGAAGATCCACCTCCGCTTCGTCGTGCAGCACTTTGACCCCGTATGCGGCCAAGCGATCGCGCAGCGTAGGCACCTGGGTCGCCACCACCAACGCCGCCACCACCAGCAGCACCAGGCCCACCACCAGGCCCACCGCGAACTTCGCCATGCGTCGCACCCAGCGCATCAGAACGGCTCACCGATCGTGATGTGCACCGCACCCTCGAAGTGCTTACCGAACACGTTGGTGGTGTCGTCCGAACCGGCCGCACCGCCCACGCGCTGCATGCGCGGCGGACGCCAGCCCACGTCGAAGCGCAGGGGACCTACCAGCGTGCGGTAGCGCAGGCCTCCTCCGACCGCCGTGTTGAGGTGCGAGAAGCGGAAGCTCGGTTGTTGGTGGACATCCCCCATGTCCGTGAACAACGCGACGGAGAAGCTGTGTGTGATGGGTACGCGCAGCTCGAGCGAGCTCTCCCAGCGCCGAATGCCGCCCGAAATGCCATCCCCGAGCAAGCCGGGCGCGAAGCCGCGGTTGCTCTGGGCGCCACCGCCGCGCAGACGATAGTTCTGCGGTCCCACGTCCTGGGATTCGTTGTCGAGCTTGGAGCCGGCCTTGAAGATGTGGATCCAGCCCACGGCGAAGCGGCCCGCCAACACCATGCCGAGACCGAGCGGCACGTAGGCGCGCGCATCGGGCGTCAGTCGCAGGTAATTCCACGAGCGCGCGCTGACCTTGAAGGCCTCGTGGGCGCCGATGGCGAAGTAGGCACCGTAGTTGGGATTGGCGGCGTCGTCGCGTAGGTCGAGCACGGCGCGCTGCTCCACGTAGGGCAACTCGTAGCTCGAGGGCGCGCTGGTCACGATGGGCTGGCGTTTGCCGACTGCCATGTACTCCTGGTGCAGCGCGAGCACGGTCATCAGGCGTTGCTTGAAGAAGCCGCGCTCGAGGCCCACCGAAGTGCCGAAGGAATTGCGGAAGAAGAGCAAGAAGGGATCGGGCCCGTTGTCCCAGAAGCTCGCCACGTGCAGGGTGGTGCGGGCCTCGGGCACGCCCGGCTGAGAGAAGTCCACGCGCAGCAGGTTGCCGAAGCGCGGGCTGTCCGGAGGCACACCGGGGAACTCGGAGAGGAAGATCAAGCGCGGGCGCTCCTCGATCCGCAGCCGTCGTAGTCCGCCGAAGAAATTGCGATTCTCGTAGCTCCCGATCAGGTGCAGGTCCCACTGCGGCACGCTCACCCACTCGGGCGCGATCCAGCCGGTGGAGAGCACACCGTTCATCATGCCTCCGCCCAACATCCACTGGCTTCCGCGCCGCGGCTCGACCTCGATCACGATGTCGATGTCATCACCTGGCTTGTCGAGATCGCCGCGCACGGTCACCGCGGAGAAGGCACTCAGGCCGTAGACCGAGCGCTGAGCGTCCTCGAGCGCGTCCTCGTCGTAGAGGCTGCCCGTCTTGAGGCGTGAAGCGGCCAGAATCGGCGCGTGCGGGATGTCGGCCCGGGTCTGGACCCGCACCTTCCCGATGCGACACACATTGCCCGGGGTTACGTGCAGGGCCACGTCGGCCGCGTGGGCGTCGCGCTCGATCACCACTTCACCGCGCACGCTCGCGCGCGCGTAGCCCGCATCGCCCAAGATCTTGGTCACGCGCCCCTTGGCCTGGTCCCACAGTGCCTCGTCGAAGATCTGGCCCTTCTCGAGTTCCAAGGACTTGCGCACGCGCTTGCGCATCCTGTGCGGCACCGAATCGAGCCCCTCCCAGCGCAGCGCGCGGATCCGCACCGGCTCGTTCTCTTCGATGGTCACCGTGATCTGCGCCGGACAACCTCGACCTCCGCAGTCGGCCACTTCGGACTGCTCCACCCCCGCCGGCTCGTAGGACACGCCCGCGATGCGCATGTCGTAATAGCCGCGCGCCTGGTACCAACGCTCGATGCGCTGCAGGTCGAGCTTGAACACCGCCTCGTCGTAGGTGGGCCACGACGTCCATGGCCACGAGTACAGCCCCTTGGAGAGGCGCACACGGTCGAAGGGTGGCACGCCGCAGTCGGGCTCACGCACCGCCGTGAAGCCCAGCGTCACGCGCTTGCGCTGCTCCGTCACCAGGCAAGCGCGCAGCGCGCCCGGGTCGAGCTCCTCGACGCCGTGCAAGTTCAGACGCGCAACACCGTAGGTCTTCGGTGGAATCTTCGCGCAGCCCAGGCACAGGAGGAGAACGGCTAGCCATACGCGCGCGCAGCGTTCTCGCACTGAAGTCCACTCCCGCGGCACAGGCCGAATGCGGGAGGAGGAGCAACGCACATGCCAGCACGCAGCAGCCCACGAGCCAGCGACGCCAAGCTAGGACGGCAACACCCGAGTGGAGGCATGTGCGGGTTGCTTACGTCGATGTTGCGCGGGACGGTTAGTCGGTGGGGTGGAGAACGAAATACCGCGCGCGCTGGCCGCTGGTCGCGCTGTGTGTCGCCGTAGCTCCCGCCTGCTCGAAGATCGACAAGCCGCCGCCACCCGATATGACCTCGCTGATCGAGTCCTATCGAGAACCTACGGGCGTCCTCAACGACGAGACCATCGGGCCTGCCTATGAGTCGCTGAACGCGACGTTCGGCTTCCTCAAGCCGATCTGCGGTTGGGACGACGACGTGCTCACCGAGGCCTGCCAGGCCGGCGGCAAGTGTTTCCTGTGCGACGGTCTGGACCCGATGAGCCAGGCGTTTACCTCGGTCTCGGAAAGCGACGAGGGCGCGCGCGAGCTCTCGAGCAAGATCTCGGGCATCGAAGGCTACATGAAGATGACCCGCATCTGTCCGGGCTTCGGGGCCGAGCCCACCCTGAACAAGGCCAACGGTGTCATCGACCTCACGATCGGCTTCACCAGCCGCGGCATCGACCCCGTGTTCGGCGGCACCATGAACGAGTGCCAGGTCCTGATCAACGACGTACCGACGACCATGGACGGCGATATCTCGATCGCCTACGAGCGCAGCTTCTTCCTGGATGAGCTCGATGAGCTCGAGCCCATCGTCCGTTTTCGCGGCACCATCTCGAACTCGGGCGGCAGCGACGACTTCGACGCCAACTTGCAGTTCTCACCCGTGGAGGGCGCCAACTTCGCCGTGGTGTTCGACGTGCCCGACGAGGGTTCGTACAAGTTCGTCAACGGCGTGAGCGGTACCGGTATCGAGGCCGCCAACGGACGCTTTAGCTGCGTCTTCACGGGCCCCGAAGCGCAACCCATGATCTGCACGAACGTCGCCACCGGTGAGGTCGTGCAATGACGCTCCGCATTTGGGGCCTGCTCGTCGCCCTCCTGATACTGGGCGAGAGCTCACAGGCCTCGGCCTACCATAGCGACCGCAAGCGCGTGGTGCAGAGCACGGCCTACTTGCTGAACAAGGGCGAGAAGATCGTGGGGCCGTTCCGCGTCGACTACGGCATCCTGGACAAGCTCCAGGTGGGAACCTACGTGGTTCCCTGGGCCTTCGTCATTCCGAATATTCAGTTCAAGATGCTGGTCTTCCAGAACGAGCATTGGGTCGTCTCGCTACGTCCCGGTCTCTTCTACGCGGACCTGGCCATTCCTCACAACCTCTACGGAATCGGGCCCGACAGCACCGACCTCAAGCTCTGGCTCGTCCCCATCGAAGGCTACGTTTCACTGAACTTGCCGCGGCGGCTCACGCTCACGCTGGGCGGCGTGTACACCGCTGTCGCGGGACACGGCCACTACGATCCCGATGACTTCGACGGCACCGCAGCCGCCTCCAACGCCCAAGTCGGACTCGGGCTCGAGTGGCGTGTTAACCGCATCACCGCGCTCTATTTGGCGGGTCGCTACATCGCCTATCAAAACGCCAACGGCGTGGGTTCGGTCACGGTCGACGTCGACGACGCGACCACCGCCGACGTCACCGCCAAGGGAACCGCCAATGGCGCCGACGCGAGCAACGGCTATTCGGTGCAGGTGAGCGCCCTCTTTTCGTGGCGATATTTCAACCTGCGACTCGGCGTCGGCTACGGCAACTACAACGCACCAGGCCTGAACCTCGTGGTGCCGAAGCGTCTTCCGTTTCCTGTCTTCGATATCTTCTGGCGCTTCTGAAGGGTGGCTGGCTGGGGCGCGGAGGAAGGCCACGGCGAGGCCTTGCGCCTCGTACCAAACTGAGAGTCCCACAACTAGATCCGCCAGGAAGCCTGCGATAAATTCGTGCGCATGTCGTCCACCGCTGCGGAAGCGGTATCGTTCGCTGCCTATCGCGACTTCGTTCACTGGCAGTTGAAGCGCTTCGGTGCGTCGTCAGGTGCCCTCGATGATCTCACGCAGGAAGTTTGGGTGGTCTCGCTCACGCGCAGCCCACGCCTGCTCGACGACACGGCCACGCGCGCCTGGCTGACCCAGGTGTGCCGTCGGGTGGTGGCGAGCGATTGGCGCTCACGGGCGCGCTCGCCGCTCTTGTACGGCCCGGCGCCGGAGATTCGGGTCGCACCCGAGCAAGTCGAGCGCATCGACGACGACCAGCACGAACGGCAACGTCAGCTCGCGCTCGCGCGCCTGAGCGACGCCGAGATCGATCTGCTCACGCTCTACGGAGGCGGACAGCTCAGCATGCGCGAGGTGGCCGAGCTCGTGGGCGCACCCGAGCAGACGGTGTACTCCCAGTATCGCGCGGCGGTGGAGCGAGCCTCACGGGAGCTGCGCCGTCAAAGTCATGCGCAAGCCGATGCGTCCGCCGAGCTGAGTCTGGACGTTCCCGATGCGAAGGACCTCTGGGATAGCGACGAGGCCGCCGCCGACCAGGGCGAGTTCGTGTTCTATCGCCGTGACGAGGAGCTCGGGCTGGGACGCCTCGGCAACGTGGTGCTGTGTCGCTGGCGGCGCCGCGCCTACGTGGAGAGCACGCGTGCACTCGAGGCCGCCATCCGCCTCGCCCATGCTCGCATGCAGCTCCCGGTGCTCCTGGTGAACGACCTCGACGCGGACATGCGTCTACCGAACGTCGACGAGCGCAAGGCTCTGCGCGAGCACATCCGCACCACCTCCGAGCTCGTGCCGCTGGTCGTCGACGTGATTGCCAACGCCACCCTGCGTCACATGATCAGCGCGGTCATCGGAGGCATCATGGTGTTCACGCGCTCGCCCACGTCCTTGGTCCTCGTCGGTACGGCCGAAGCGGCGAGCCAAGCGCTGGTCGGCCGAGCCCGCACCTCCCAGCGCGCGCTGGGGGTCGACGAGTTGGCTGGCGCGCTCGCGGCGCTGCACGATGCGGCCCCTCCGGCGCGGCCCTGAGCGCCTGCTGGGTCCTGTGTCAGGGCCGCCGAGAGCCTCTCTATGGAGAGGGGAAGGCCGGCCCGCATCTGGTTAGACCGGTGGCCGGTGGGGCAGCCGACCTCTGGGGTCTCCTCGGGACCCGCTTGTGTGGCCTGCCGCACATCTCATGAAAATGCGATTTTTCTCGATCGAAACGCTCATAAATCCCGAAGGCCGCTCCCCACCATAAAGACACAAGCGACGACGAACTTAGCTTCGCTGACTTGCTTAGAACGAGCTTCCCTTCCTGCTTCCTCTCCCTTAGCCAACAGGAGTTTGACCATGAACGAGAACATGCTGGTTTCCCTCGACGACGCGGCTCTTGACGAAGTGAACGGCGGCCTCTCGCTGAGCCTTGGCGTGAACGACACCACCGTCGTCGGCGCGAGCGTGGATCTCAAGGATGGCATCGGCGCCAGCCTCACCCTGCTTGGCAAGAAGATCGGTTTCAAGCTCGGCATCAGCTTCGGTTGATCGGCTCGGGTACTCGCTTCCCTGTCGTACTTTCCTGGTGCTTCCTCAACTTACTGGAGAATTGATCATGAACGAAAACATGCTGGTTTCCCTTGACGACGCGGCTCTTGACGAAGTGAACGGCGGCCTCTCGCTGAGCCTCGGCGTGAACGACACCACCGTCGTCGGCGCGAGCTTGGACCTCAAGGACGGCATCGGCGCCAGCCTCACCCTGCTTGGCAAGAAGATCGGTTTCAAGCTCGGCATCAGCTTCGGTTGATCTCCTAGACTCCTGTCGGCAAAGACGCCGGGCCCCAAGGGCTCGGCGTTTTGCTTTAAGCCGCCCAGGAACTGCTTCTAGAGCCGGCGCGAGAGAGAGATTCTCCTCACAGCCATGGCCAACCATGCGAGGCTAGCTACCGGTCTCGAACGGGGGTTGGGATGCGTTCGCGCTGGTGGCTGTGCTTGGTGTTGTGTGGAACTGCGTGTGGAGAACGCACCGTCGTCCTGGTGCCACAAGAGGGCGAGGTGGGCTGTGATGCCTGCGTGCCCGCTCAGGACTCGGGCACGAACCGGCCAGATTTCCCCGAATTCTTGAGCCAGGGCAGCTGGGCCTCGGACCAACCGGGTTGCACGCACGGGGGCAGCGTCTTGCAGTCGGGCTACGACCGCGACGGCGACAAGCTGCTCGACCCCGACGAGGTGATGGCGACGTCGAGCGTCTGTGCGGAGCTCACCCCATGCGTGGTCGAGGAGAGCGCGACCCAGGTGACCGTCACCTGCCCGAATCAACCGGCCGTGGTGGTGGATCGACCGGAACCCGGCATGCCCGGGGTGATGACTCAGGTGAAACCGGCGGGTAACGAGTGCCCGAACGGAGGCTTCCGTGTCGAGACCGGACATGACGCCGACGGCGACCAAGCCCTGACCGGTGGAGAGGTCGAAGGCCTGAGCTGGGCATGCGCTCCCTATTGTGGCGACGGGACCACGGATCCCGGCCTGGGCGAGGGCTGCGACGACGGAAACTCCGACGACCAAGACGGCTGCGCCGCCTGCCACGTCATCCCCGACTGCGCCTGGCCCGACCCCGACGAGGGCTGCCCGGCCTTCGAGTTCGCGGTCACCTCGGCCGCGCCGATCTCCGGACCAACTCAAGGCGGAACGCAGATCACCCTATCCGGCGCTTTCCCCAGCGTGACCACGGCAGCCAACGTAGAGGTCGTACGCAGCGGCAGCACCACGCCCCTCACGGTGGTCGATGCCTCGAGCAGCCGCATCCGCTTCCTGACACCCGCGGGCAGCGGTCTCACCAACTTCCAGCTTCGCATCGCGGGCAAGCTCGTGGAGTTTCAGCGCTACGTGCAGAACTCGGACGGACGCACGGAGGTGGCGCTGGAGAACGAACTGGCCTTTGCCTACGACGCACCGGTGATCAACAAACTGACTGGCTGCGAGGACCATCCACCGGCGACCACCCACTGCCCCGACGCGGGCGGCACCACGATCACCATCGATGGCCACAACTTCGGCAGCCAGGCGAGCGACATCAGCGTGATGCTCTCGCAGGAGAACCTCGGCGACGTGCCCTGCACCCAGGTGGCGCTGGTCGAGCCGCACACCAAGATCTCGTGCACGCTGCCCGCCTACACTCGCTACGAGCCCAGCTTCGACGTGAAGGTCCAGGTGGCTTCGCGAACCAGCGAGCCCGCGCCCCTGCTCGCCTACGCGGGTATCGCGGTGGTGCCCGGTACGCTGCACCTCGAGGGTGCGGAGCCGACGAGTCCGCTACTGCTGTCCGACGTGACGGGCGTGTACGACCTGGTGTTCGACGTGAGCGGGCTCTCGAACGCACAGAGCGCGCTGGTGCGCGTGGGGTCGTTCCCCTGCACCGGAGTTGGCTTGGTGCATCATGACGGCTCGGACCTCACCACGGTGTCCTGCAGTGTGGGCCCGGCCGCGGGCGCCGACTTGCCCATCGTAGTGCGCGACGGCGATCGCTACTCCCCTCCGAGCGAGGATCGCATCAACTATCCCGCGCCCAAGATCATCGCGGGCACCATCCGCGGAGCGCTCGCGGACGACCTCGGTGAGACCAGCTTCAGCGCGCAGGCTTCGCAGGGCGACCGGGTGTTCTTCGATGTCGAGAACGTGTTCGACAAGGCGGTGACTCCCCCGCTGTTCAGCGCGCACGTGGGCCCCTACGCCTGCGATCGCTTCGTGATCCACGATGGCAGCCCGGCCACCGCCGAGTGCCAGCTTCCGCTCGGTTGGGGCGGCCCCTATCACATCACCGTGAGCTCGCGCGGTCAGGACAGCGAGCCTGGCACGGACAGCGTGAGCTTCCCCGACACGCCCACCATCGTGGCCCTCGCGGGCTGCCCAGGAGGCACCGCGTCCGCCACTGGCGGCTGCTCCACCGAGGGCGGCATGGAGCTCAGCGTTACCGTCGATCACCTCGATTATCAGCCTGGCGATCCGCTGAGCGTGTGGCTCGGCAGTGCTCCGTGCAGTGAGCCGCGCGTCTCCTTGCCGCTGCCCAACAACGCGGTGCGCCGGCGCATCTACTGCACTGTGCCTCCCGGCCTCGGCAACGCCGCGGCGCGCGTGATCTGGGGCCTGAAGCAGTCACCTCCGGCGGCGCTCTTCGCCTATGGGTCACCGACCATCGACTCCCTGAGCGGCTGCACGGACCAGGGCGACACGACGCTGGCCTGCCCGCGCAACGGTGGCGTGAAGCTCACCATCCAGGGTGAGAACTTCGGCGCTTCGGGTGCCCAGGTGCGTATCGGCGAGCAGAACTGCCTGGGCGTCGCGCACGACGTACTCACACCGCACCGAAAGCTCACGTGCACATTGCCGTCAGGGTCGGGCCAGAATGTGCCTGTCTGGGTCGTCAACGGCGGTAGCGGGGGCGAAGCGTTTTACATGAGCTACGCCCCAGCGGGCGGCTGAGAAGATCGCTGACAAACGTTCGCCGGTCGTGAGCGTGGTGGTGGACATCGACTTTACATCGACTTTGACGGGCGACGGCGTGCGTGGCCGCTCTTGCGGTTGACGCTCCGAACATTCGACGCTCACGCAGTCGACGAACTCACGAGGAAGAGGCTAGTGCGCGCTCTACACAAGCCAGCAGCTGGGGCGTGTTGTACGGCTTCTGCAGAAACAACATCCCGGGCTCCTGGGACTGAAACCCTTGCGTGACGATGTCCTTGCTGTGACCACTCGTGAGGATGGTCTTGATCTGGGGTCGCTTGCTCCGAACGAGCTCGGCGACTTGAAGGCCACTCAGGCCGCCCGGCATCATGACGTCGGTGAGCAAGAGGTCGATGTCGCCGTCGTAGGTCGTCGCGGTCCGCACCGCCTCGACCCCATCCGCGGCTTGCAGAACCTCGTAGCCCTGGGATTCGAGACTCCTCGCAAGCACCGCACGCACTGCGCCCTCATCCTCGACCACGAGTACGGTCCTGCCCTCACCGTGCGGAGCCGGCTCTCGAGCTGCGAGGCTCATGGTCTCGGCTGGAGCCTCGACGAGCGGCAGCAGGACCTTGAAGGTGGTGCCGCGTCCCAGCGTCGTGTCCACCGTCACCGAGCCACGATGCTGCTTGATGATCCCGTAGACCGTGGAGAGGCCGAGGCCGCTGCCCTGACCCACTTCCTTGGTGGTGAAAAACGGCTCGAAAACGTGCGGCAAGACGTCCGGCGCGATCCCCGAGCCGGAGTCTGAAAGCGAGAACATCGCCCATCGCCCGGCCGAGACATCCGCCACGGCAGCCGCCTCGCTATCGTCGAAGTGCGCCACCGAGGTCCGAATCTGCAGGCTGCCCCCGTGTGGCATGGCATCGCGGGCGTTGACTGCGAGATTCAGCAGCACCTGCGTGAGCATGTTCGAATCGGCAAACACCACGATCGCCTCGGGGGTCGGATCGAAGCGCAGCGCAATGTCTTCCCCGAGGATGGGCGTCAGCATGCGCAATGCCTCGAGAATGGTCTGATTGAGATCGACGTTCTGGGGCTGCATCATGCTGCGGCGTCCGAACGCGAGCAGCTGCGCCGTGAGTCCCGCCGCTCGCTCGGCCGCGCGCTCAATCTCGTGGACCGGCGCCGAGATCGACGGCGGGAGGTCCCGACGCGCCTCGAGCATGGATGCCTGCGCGAGCACGACCGTCAGAATGTTGTTGAAGTCGTGGGCGACGCCGCCTGCGAGTTGGCCGATCCCCTCGAGCTTCTGTGCTTGCCGCAGCTCCTCCTCCAGCTGCTTGTGGCGAGTCATGTCCACGACGGCCTTGGTCACGCGCAGCGGCTTGCCCGAGGCGTCGCGTTCGACACGCCCCTTGATCGAGACCCAGATCCAGTGGCCGGCCGCGTGGAGCACGCGCAGTTCGAGGTTGAGCTCCTCGCCGTGGAGCAAGAGGTCGGCCAGGACCTCGCGAACGAGAGCCCGGTCCTCGGGATGCACGATGTCCATGCACATGGCGAGGCCGCCCGCTTCCATCTCCTGCCGCGTCCGACCGAGGAGTTCGAGCAAGGGCTCATCCCAGAGCATGCGATCTTCCTCGATCTCCCAGACGCTCGTACCGATTCCGCCCGCGCGTAGCGCCGCATGCAAGCGTTCCTCGGACTCGCGCAGGGCCTCTTCGGCGCGCTTGAGCGGGTCGATGTCGGTGGCGGTGGCGACCGTGTAGAGCAGCTGACCGGAGCTGTCCCAGACAGGCACGGCGCGCGCGGTGACCCAGTGATACTCGCCGGTGCGATCGCGGATTCTGATCTCGTAAGTGGTCTCCCCTTCCTCACCCTTCAGGATGCGGTCCCACGCACCTCGGACTCGCTCAGCGTCCTCGGGATGCAGCGCCCTCGCCCACAGCGCAGGGGCCGTGAACGTTTGGTCGCCAGCCGAAGCGCCGGGTGAGAAGTAATCACGCCAGCGCTTGTTGGTGTAGATGTAGCGACCGTCCGGCGCGATTTGAGAGACGAGGTGTGGGATGGCATCGGCGAGGCTGCGCAGCTGCTCTTCGCTCTCGCGCAGGACGCGCTCCGCCTCCTTGCGGGGGGTGATATCCAGGGCGACCCCTTCCATCATGGGCGGAGTGGTATCGGTTCCCTCGTAGGCTCGTGCCCTGGACGACAGCCACGCGCAGGTCCCGTCGGGTCGTAGACAGCGGAACTCGATCTCGTACTCACTGTGGTGATCGAGGGCGTACTGGACGGTCTCCCGAACCCGTTGTTGGTCGTCCGGATGGACGTGCGCCATGGCACTCTCGAACGTCAACGGCGACTCGGCCGACAACCCGAACATCGCCCAGCACTCCGCGGACCCCTCGACCTGATTGGTTTGTAGGTTCCAGTGCCAGGTGGCGAGCTTCGCGCCACGGACTGCAAGGCGGAGGCGCTCCTCGCTGTGGCGAAGGCTCTCCTGGGTCCGTCTTTTCTCGGTCAGGGCCTCGGCGAAGATGACGATGCCGCCTACTCCGCCGTCCGGCGTGTGCCAGGGATGAACCTCCCAGCGCAGCCATTCGACGCTTCCGTCGGCGCGCACGAAGGTGTCCTCCTCGGCGCGCTGGTGGTCCCCCGCGAGGCAGCGTTGGTGGACTTCCTTCCAGCGCTCCGGGAGCTCGGGAAAGACCTCGTAGTGGCTGCGACCCAGGATGGAGGGCGACAAGCCATAGTGGCTGCGCCACTGTGCGCTGGCCGCCAAGTACCGCATGTCGGTGTCGAACATCGCGAGCGAGAGCGGGCAATGCTCGATGCAGGCGGCGACCTGGCCTCGTTGTCGCGCCAGGGCTTCTTCGGCGGCTCGCTGGTCGGTCACGTCCTCATGGGAGCCCTCCCATCGGAGCAGGCGACCATGCTCGTCCCGCTCGGCCACCGCCAAGCACAGGATGTGGCGGTAGGAGTCGTCCTTGTGGCGAAGGCGGTACTCGAGCCGCAACAGCGCCGGCTCCTTGGCGAGCTTGGTCGCCGTGAACGCACTCCGCAGGCGTTCGAGATCCTCCGGATGCACGCGCTGGTGCCACGCCAGCAACCGGTTGGGAAACTCCTGCTCAGAAAAGCCCAGCTGGCGCTTCCAGGCCGCGTCGAAGAACGCGTGGTCGTTGCGGACGTCCCACTCCCAGAGTCCGACCCCTCTCGCCTCGATGGCCGCGCGGAACAATCGGACTTGTGAGTCGACCCGTTCGGATCTGGTCCATTCCGGTCCTGAATGGCGATGCGCTCTGGGCATGGCTTTCCCCCAAGTACGCACTCCTCGGCGTATGGCCTCATCATGAGCTACGCTCCCGCGCGTGACGTCGACGCAGCCGGGCAACGCCGAGAGCGCGGTTGGGGTGGGCGATGGCCGCGTGGGAGCGCTGCTCGGTCCCACCAACACGGGTAAGACCCATCGCGCCATCGAGCGCATGCTCGAGTTCGACACAGGCATGATGGGCCTGCCGCTGAGGCTGCTGGCGCGCGAGGTCTACGACCGCGTGAGCGCGCGACTGGGCGAGCAGGCGGTGGCCTTGGTCACCGGCGAAGAAAAGCGCGTGCCGGCCAAGCCGCGTTACTGGATCTGCACCGCCGAGGCGATGCCCCGCGACTTGAGCGTGGATTTCCTGGCGCTCGACGAGGTGCAGCTGATCGCTCACCCAGAGCGCGGTCACGTATTCACCGATCGCGTGCTGCACTGGCGCGGTCGCGCCGAGACATGGTTCATGGGCTCCGACACCAGCGAGCGCCTGCTGCGCGGGTTCGTGCCGGGCCTGTTCGTCAACAAGCTGCCCCGGCTTTCCCAGCTCACGCACCTGGGCAAGAGCAGCTTGCGCACACTGCCCCGCCGCAGCGCAGTGGTGGCCTTCAACTTGCCACAGGTGTACGAGCTGGCCGATGCGCTGACTGCGCGCCGCGGTGGTGCCGCCGTGGTGCTCGGCGCGCTCTCGCCGCGGGTCCGCAACGCCCAGGTCGCGCTCTACCAGGCCGGCGAAGTCGACTTCCTGGTGGCCACCGATGCCATTGGCATGGGCCTGAACCTCGACATCGACCACGTGGCGCTGGCAGGACGCACCAAGTTCGACGGCTTCGAGACCCGCCCGCTGGAGGACGCCGAGCTGGCGCAAATCATCGGGCGGGCCGGCCGCTACTTGCGGGACGGAACGTTCGGCACGCTGGCGCCCGAACCAGAGCTGCCGCCGGGTTTGGTGAAGCGCCTCGAGTCCCACCACTTCCCTTCCCAGCGTTTCGCCTATCATCGCAACGCCGACTGGGACTTCAGCAGCACCCAGGCCCTGCTCGTGAGCCTGGCCCTCAAGCCCTCGCAACCGCACCTGGTATCCGCTCCAGACGGCGACGACGTGCTCGTGCTGCGTGTGCTCGCCAAACGACCCGAGGTGATGCAGCGCACCCGCACGCGCCGCGGTGTGCAGCTCCTGTGGGACATCTGTCGCATTCCCAACTACGAAAAGCGCATCCCCGAGCACCAGGCGGAGCGCCTGCTGCCGCTGTTCGTTCAGCTCGCCGATCACGACGAGCTCACGGCCGAGAGCGTGGACCGCGAACTCACGCGGCTGGCACGCTTCGACGGCGACATCCACCAGCTGATGGATCGCCTGTCCGGCGTGCGCACCTGGAACTACGTGAGCCATCAGGCCGGCTGGGTCGAGGAGGCCCGCGACTTGCGTGAACGCACGCGCGAGCTCGAGGACAAGCTGGGCGACCTCTTGCACCAGCGCTTGCGCGAGCGCTTCGTGGGCAAGACCAAGCGTCACCCGCCGCCCCGCGCAGCCGGCAAGGAGAGCAGCGTAGCCGGGCCCCACAGCCCCTTCGCCAAGCTGATGGACCTGCCTATGTACGCGGCCCAGGGCGACGCCGAACACGACGAGCAGCGCTGGGTCGAGGAGCTCATCGAGGCGCCGTTCGAGGCCATTCGGATCGACGCCAAGGGGGAGCTCGGGTTCGAGGGTCATCGCATCGCCAAGCTCGAGACGGGACCCACGCGCCTGCGTCCCGAGCTCAAGCTGCTCTTGCCGGACTGGGTCAGCGCAGGCACCCGTGCGCGGGTCACACGCCGCCTGGTGGCCCACGTGCGCGACAGCGTGAGCTTTCTGTTGGAGCCGCTGGCGCTCGACGACTCGGCGAGCCCGGCCTTACGCGGCCTCTTCTACCAACTCGAGCAGGGACTCGGCAGCGTGCCGGTGGCGAGCGCGCGCGAGCAACTGCGCGTGCTCTCTGCACGAGAGTTCGAGGGCCTGCGTGAGCGCGGTGTGAGCGTGGGCCGCTTCAGCGTGTTCTCGCTGCCCATGCTGGAGCCGACCCGCCTCGCTCTGCGCTGCGCGCTGGTCACGGCCTCCTTGTTTCGCGACGTGCGCGCCAGCGTGGCCCTGGCCAGCGAGCACGTGGTCGCCGACCGCATCGACCAGCTCGGCCGCGAGCACTGGTTTGCCCTGGGATTCGTGCAGCTCTCGAGCGTGGCCGTACGCTGTGACGCGGTCGAAGAGCTCTCGCTCCGGCTGTCACCGCTCTCGCTGGAGGAGCGCGTGAAGGAGATTCAGTTCGTGCTCAGCTGCAAGCCGGAGCGCGCGCAAGCCCTGGCTCAGGAGCTCTTTCGCACCCGCAAGCGACGCAAGCGCAAGTCGGTCCCGCGGTAGCGCCGCCGCGCGACGAAGGCGAGCAACGTGAATCCCCACGCCCAGCTGATTCCGCCACCCGTGCGCCCAGGCCGCAGCGTGCAGTCGTCGAAGCAGCTGTCAGGCGCGGGGGCGGCATGATAGGGCTTCTCGTAGTAGGCGCGCTCGAGACACACCACGTTCGACGCCACGCTCTCGTTCCCCGCGCGGTCGCGCACCACCACGACGGCCGGCATCTTCTCCCCCGGCAAGAGCCCTGCCGCGGCCAAGTCTACGCTCAAGGTGGTGTCCTGCGTTTCGAACACTGGCAACGAGGACGCGCCGCCCGGCAAGGGTTGCCCCTCATTCAGATAGGACGACCCACAGGGCCCGGGATTGGCTAGCCGCACGTCATTGGGGTTGAGATACACCACGAAGTGATGCTCTGAATCCGGCAAGGTCCCTTGCCAGCTCAGCTGGCCGGTGATTTGCCCGCTCGTCGCGGTCAGACCGGCAGCCGGAGCCGGAGCATCCACATCAACATCGAAGTGAAAGATGCGCGGTTCGCCGAGGCCCGTGTCGGGCACGCTCCCGATCTCGTTGGGAGTGTCGTTGACGAGCGGCACCACGTACAGGTCCCAGCGCCCGCGGCGATCGCATGCCTGCTGGCCTGGTGAGGCGAAGAGCTCCGAGGCATGCAGCGTGAATACCTCGCGCACGACGTCGATGTTGCGCTGCGTCCGAGCGATCTTCGTGCAAAGTGTGCCCGTGCTCGTCATCGCGCGCGCGTCCGGTGTCCAGCAGTCTTGGCCGGGTTGTCCGAGCCAGAGCTCCATGAGCTGCGCGTCGATGGCTGCAGACGTGCGGAGGTAGTTGAAGGCGAACTTGATCTTGGTGCTATCGGCACCGTCGTCCACTGCCCCCTCGCACTGGAGCTTGCTGATGGTGAGCGGCAGGAGGCTCGGCATCTGCTGCTCTCCCCCGATGCTCACCTCGACGTTAAGGAGAGGAAAGGAGTAATCCGAAGCCTTCTGGGCCGCCGCGGTAATCGGCACCAGCCACACGCAGACCAGACTACTCACGATCGACGCTACGTACTCTCGCATGCCCCTCGACTCGTACCCGCGCTGCGACGCAGGCGGTGTACTCGCCTGGCGGCGACGCGTCCATGGGCCAGCCCCTTCAAACACCCCGAGCACCAGCCCCTAAGGTCCCGAACATGCGGCTGGCACGGCCTCCCGGAACAGATCGGTGTTGGCTGCGGCCAGCGCCAGCGCGTCGCAGGTCCATGACGCGGCGGACGGTGCACGGACCCACTCTGCGACGCTGTATTCGGGCGCACAGGCCGGTGGCGCGCCGATGGCGCAGTTCGGGCCCATCGGATCGCAGCCGAGCACGCTATTCTGGCGCACCGAGCTGAAGCGGCCCAGCAGCACGTCGTGGCTCGCGGCCTTGAAGTGGATATCGAGGTAGTGGTCGCGGGCGCGCTGCACGAGGTGCATGGCCACCTTGTCGAACCCCTGCACCTGCGCATAGATGGTGAAGCCCGGTGCGCCATCGTGGTCGTCGTCGTTGATTCGGCAGTCGCTCGCGCTCCCCGCTGCGGGCAGCGCGCTGAGATCGCTCGGACACGTGCAGGGCGCGTTGTTGAGCCAGGGCTTCTCGGCGGTGGTAGTGGGCAGCGTCTGGCCGGAGGAACAGCCTGCGGGCTGCATGAGGGAGTAACCGAGTCCCACCACGGGTTGGTCCGAATCGAACGTCCGACTCTGCGCGTCGAATTGCAGCTCGAAGCGATTGGGTGGCGTCTGACTCGCCTCGAACTCTGTGGTCGCCGGGATGGTGGCGAACAGCGACTGACCGAAGTAGTGGCACGGTTGCTCCCGCATCACGAGCACGCCGCCTTCGGAGCTGAACTCCACCAAGCTCAAGCCGGTGGTCAAGGGCTTGGCCGCCGGGTCGTCGGCCCGGAAGAAGAGCCGCATGTAGTAGCGCCCGAGCATGCGCTGCGTGAGCTGCTCGGGCGTCTCCACGTTGCCAGCATCCGTATCGCCCAGTGGGTCGGTGTGTTGGCTGCTCGCGTCGTCCGAGGCACCCGAGTCACGGGGCGGCTCCGCTGCGGCGTCGGCGTGCGAGCCATCTGGCTGGCTCCCCGCGTCGAGATCACGGAACTGCGGATCGGTGCAGCTCGCGCACACCAAGCCAGCAGCGAGGCAGCCCCCTGCGCGCAGCCAGTCCCTGCGGCCCCCACGAAACCTGAGCATCACCCCGCTACCTTACACCAATCAGGTACCGAACAAGTCTTTCACGTCTCGGAAGGCCGTCTGGTCGGGGGGCCCGTCGGCGAACAGGTAGTGCCCGACGCTGTCAGGGGTGAGCGCCACGATCGTGGAGGAGCGAGTGCCGTAGGCTGGCGTGCGGACGCACACAGCCGACAGAAGCTGCAGCGTGGGCCGATCGAAGGGCGCATCGGGGGGCAACTCGGGTAACACGGAGAGCGGGGCCGGCGTGCCGTCCGAGAGCAACCCGATCAAGCGCTGCGCGAGCTCATCCCAGGCCAAGCTCTCCATGTCCGTGAGCCCTGCGAGCACCTCTTTGGCGCGCCCGACCTTCCAGAAGTCCGACGAATCCAGGCGGTCATTGGGCAGCACGTGCACCCCGCGCGGCACCGGCTCCACCTCGATCTCGCGCTGGTCGTCCCGACCGTACGCCGCGAACAAGTCGCCAGCGCGCCCGAACATCAAGTTGAAGCTGTTGAAGTCACGCCCGTCGAGGCCAGCCAGCAAACCACGGATCGCCCGCGCGTTCTCGCGTTCAAGCGCGTGCACCACGAGCTCACCACGTGAGCGCTTGCTCGGATCCGGTGCGCGCAGCGTGCGCTGGTTGGTGACGCCCACGAACAGGCCCTCGCGCGTGACCCCCATCCAGGTCCCAAGCGCCTTGAGGTCGCGACCACCCACGGTGACGGGCTGCTCCAAGATGCGCATCGGACCTGCGCTGGGACGAGCGAAGAACTCGTCGCGGTTGGTCGCGAGCACGAGCGGGAAATCCGAGCGCACGCCATGCAGCGCCACGATGGTGCACATGGCTCGAGTGTAGGCGCGCTATTCGGTGCCTTCTACCCGGGCGCGCAGCTTGTAGAGCGTGTGGTAGGGCAAGTCGCGGGCGCCCAGCTTGGCCAGCCACTTGGGAATGCGACCACCGATGTCTGCCTCCACCTCGTAGAGCACCTTCACCTTGGCGGGCTCCACCTGCCACATCTTGAGTGAGCCCTGCATACGCGGCATGCGCACCACGTGCTCGGGCACGGCCCGCAGATCCGACTTCACGCCCACGAAGGTGATCGCGAGCGACTTCTTGTCCTCCGCCCAGGTGAGTGCAGTGTCGGCGATCACGTCGCGGTCCCACACCGGCCAGACGCCGCGAATGCGGTTGTACATGAGGGCGCGCGTGGGGCTCAGCTCCTTGAGCAAGGAGGACTCACGGCACAGGTACATCCAGTCCGTGTGGTGCTTGTAGTCCATCACCGGTTTCAGCACGTCCTCGAGGGTCCCCTTGATGTGGGTCTGCCCGCGAAAGGCCGGCATGTCGCCGTCGAGCTCTTTCTTCCAGGTGTGGATCCCATCGTCTTCTTCGATGTACTCCCACTGGCTGGTGCCCGTGGCGAGCGCGGGGAACGCGACCCCCAACAACAACAGCGCTGCGATGCCAAAGCGCGCCCAAGTCCGTGACGTCTTCATGGGCGGCAGACTGCGCTGGGAGGGCCTCGTCAGGCAACGGGGACTGGGCTGACAAACCAGTACTTTCTTTGGCCACTGCAGCCCGAGTTGCCGTGATTCTGTAATTTTCCATGCCCTGACGGCGAACCGGGCCGTGGACCGGTCCCCTGCCTAGGCGCCCTGTTCTGAGGCCTGCGGGGCGCTGGCGACGGCCGCGGGTTCGCGCCTCGTCACTAGCAGGCGCAGCAGCACCGGCAGCACCACCAGCGAGAGCACGGTGGAGGAGAGGATGCCGCCGATCACCACGGTGGCGAGCGGGCGCTGCACCTCGGCGCCGGCCCGGGTGGAGATGGCCATGGGGAAGAAGCCGATAGCCGCCACCAGCGCGGTGGTGATCACGGGCCGCAGCACCGACAGCGCACCCTCGAAGAGCGCCTGAGCCTGATCGGCCGAGAGCGCGAGACGTCGCTTCACCTCGCTCGCCATCACCACGCCGTTGAGCACCGCCACACCGGCCACCGCGATGAAGCCCACCGCCGCCGGGATGGAGAACGGCAACTCGCGCACGAACAGCGAGAGCACGCCGCCGATCAACGCGAACGGAGCCCCCGCGAAGACCGCCGCCGCATAGCGCAGGCTGCCGAACATCAGGAACAACATGCCGAAGATCACACCGAGGGCCACGGGCACCACCAGGCCGAGCCGGGCGCTCGCACGCTCGAAGTTCTCGAACTGTCCGCCCCACACCAGGTGCATGTCCTTGGGCACGGCCAGCGCCGCCACCGCGGCCTTGGCATCGGCCACGTAGCTCACCAGATCGCGCCCGCGCACGTTGATCTCCACCACGACGCGACGCTCGAGCGCCTCGCGGTTGATCACGGCAGGCCCCTCGGCCTCCTTGATGTCGGCCACCAAGTTGAGCGGAATGGGATGCCCCTGCGCGCTGCCCACGGGCAGGCTCCCCAGCGCATCCGTCGAGCCATCGGGCGGAGGCATGCGCAGGCGCAGCTCGAAGCGACGTTGCCCCTCGAACACCAGGCCCGCGGGCCGGCCTACGCGCGCGGCCTCCACCACGTCGAGCACCTCCTCGGCGGTGATCCCGTAGCGCGCCAGGCGATCGCGGTCCGGTTTGACCTCGAGCAGCGGCAAGCCGAGCACGCGCTGCACGCGTAGGTCGCCCGTGCCGGGCACGTTCTTGATGGCACGTCCGATGCGGTCGGCGAAGGCCTTGAGGCGCACCAGATCGGGGCCGAATACCTTGATCACCAGGTCGCCCTTGGAGCCGGCGAGCAGCTGATTCACACGATCTTCGATGGGCTGCGAGACCGCCACGAAGGTGGCCGGCACCTCGGCCTCCACCTTGAGCTTGATGGCTTCTCCGAGGCCGTCGAGATCATGGGCCGTGACCCACTCTTCCTTGGGTTTGAGCTTGACGCGCAGGTCGGACTCGTCGGGCCCGACCGGATCGGTGGGCACCTCGGGGCGCCCCGTGCGCGAGACCACCGAGAGCACTTCGGGAAAACCCTTGAGCACCTGTTCCATTTGGGTGTTGAGCTGTTGCGCCGCGCCGATCGACACCGAGGGCAAGCGCCGTGTATCGATGGCCAGTTCGCCTTCTTCGAGGCGTGGCACGAACTCAGCGCCGAGCGAACCCGCGCACACGAAGGTGAGCACCAGCGCAGAGGTCGCGCCCGCCAAGGTGAGCTGCGGACGGGCCAGCACCAGCCCGAGCACGCGCCCGTAGACGCGACGCAACCAACCGAAGAAGCCGGCGTGCTCATCGTGGGCGTGCTTGGGAGACGCGAGTACGTAGGCCGCGAGCGCCGGGAAGGCCGTGAGCGAGAACGCGAGCGCGCCGAACAGGGCCAAGGCCACGGTGATCGCCATCGGACGGAACATGCGCCCCTCGACCCCCTCGAGCGCCATCAAGGGCAGGTACACCATCAGGATGATGGCGAGCGCGAAGGTCACCGGGCGGGCTGCGCGACGCATGGCTTCGGAGACCACCTGGGCGACGTCCTCGCGCTTCTGCACGTGCTTGATGGCGAGTGCGGCGAGCGTGGTCTCGAGCATGACGATGGCGCCGTCGACTAGCAGGCCGAAGTCGATGGCACCGAGCGACATCAAGTTTCCGGTGACCTTGAGGCGCACCATGCCGATCAACGCGATGCCCATGGAGAGCGGGATCGCCAGCGCCGCGATCAGGGAGCCGCGAAAGCTCCCCAGGGTCAAGAACAGCACCACCACCACGAGCAGCGCGCCTTCGGCCAGGTTGATGGCCACGGTCTCGAGCATGCGCCCGATGAACTCGGCGCGATCGTAGAACGCGTGGATCTCTACTCCCTCGGGCAGCTCGTGCTGAATCGCCTCCAGGCGCTGCTTCACCGAGGCCACCACCTCGCGCGAGTTGGCGCCGATCAACATCATCACGGTGCCGGTGACGATCTCGCCCTCGTCGAGCTTGGTCACCGTGCCGAAGCGCAGGGCCGGTCCGAGCTGCGCCGAGCCCAAATGCCGCAA
This sequence comes from Myxococcales bacterium, assembly GCA_047601445.1. GTDB lineage: Bacteria > Myxococcota_A > Polyangia > Polyangiales > DASUME01 > DASUME01. The sequence goes on from JASGJH010000001.1 coordinate 5,471,257, forward strand.
CAGCACGGGGGATCCGCGGCGATCCACGGTGACCACCGTCTTCTCGATATCCGAGAGGCTCTTGAACTGCGCGTCTCCGCGGATGGTGTAGCTCTCCTGGCCCTTCTCGATGTAGCCCGCGCCGAGCGCCAGGTTGTTGCGCTGCAGAGCCGAGAGCACCTGGCTCAGCGTGAGCTCGTGGGCCATCAAGCGCCCTGGGTCGAGCACCACCTGGTATTGCTTGGCCTCGCCCCCCATGGCGTTCACTTCGATCACGCCGGGCACCGAGCGCAGCTTGTAAGCCACGACCCAGTCGAGCAGCGTGCGCAGCTCCATCGGCGTGTGGCGATCGGAGCTCAGGTAGAACTCGTAGATCTGCCCGAGCCCCGTGGACACGGGCGCCAGCTCGGGGCGGCCGTAGACGTCGGGGATGTCGGCCTCGGCGAGCTTGAGACGCTCGGAGATCAACTGGCGCGCGAACCACACGTCCGTCTCGTCGTCGAACACCACCGTGACCACCGAGACGCCGGTGCGGCTGATGGAGCGAATCTCGGTGACGTGGGGTACGCCATTCACGGCCGCTTCCACGGGATAGGTCAGGTACTGCTCGACCTCGATGGGCGAGAGGCCCGCGCCCGAGGTGAGGATCTGCACCTGCGTGTTGGTCACGTCCGGGACGGCGTCCACCGAGAGCTTGCGCAGCGCGAACACGCTGGCGACGGCGACCAGGGCCCAAGCCACGAGCACCCCACCTCGGCGGCGCACGGAGAAGTCGACCAAGCTTTCGAGCATTCCAAGCTTTGTTACCCGAAGCCACACGCACCGGCCTTACCTGGAGATTAAGACTTCGTAATAATTCAAAACCGCCCGGGACCAGCGCAGGCGCGCTATGTTCGCCGAGTCGTGAAACTCCTGGTCGCCGAGGACGACCGCAAGTTGGCCAGCTTCTTGCGCCGCGTCTTTTTGGAAGAGGGCTACGTGGTGGACACCTGCGCGAGCGGGTTGGACGCCGTGACCCAGGCCAAGAGCGGGATCTACGACCTGCTCGTGCTCGACTGGATGCTGCCCGGCCTGGACGGCCTCGAGGTGTGTCGGCGCCTACGCGAGGGCGGAGCCACGCTGCCCATCCTCATGCTCACGGCGCGCGGCGAGGTCAGCGAGCGGGTGCTGGGGCTCTCGGCGGGTGCCGACGACTACCTGCTCAAGCCCTTCGAGGTGGAAGAGCTCCTGGCCCGCGTGAAGGCCCTGCTACGGCGCGCCACGGGCCACGGTCGCCTGCAGGTCGGCCCCTTGCTGATCGACCAGGTGCAGCGACGCGTGAGCGCCGACGGTGAGGTCCTGCAGCTCACCCAGCGCGAGTTCACGCTGCTGCTTCACCTGGTGCACCAGCGGCATCGCGTGGTGAGCCGCTCGGAGCTGTGGAGCGCGGTGTGGTCGCTGCAGTTCGACCCCGAGTCCAACATCGTCGAGGCCCACATGAGCCGGCTGCGCACCAAGCTCGGGCGACACGCCTGGATGATCGACACCGTGCGCGGTCGTGGCTACAAGCTGCGGTCGGAGCCCGAGTCATGAGACGCAGGCGCCGCCTGGTGGCCTCCATCGCCAGCTTCAGCTTGGTTGGGTTGGGAGGCGCGTTCGTCGCCGTGTGGCTCTCGAACACCCACCTGCAAGAACGCCAGCTCGACCAAGCGCTCTTGCACGAAGCGCGCGAGGAGGCCCGCGAGGTGGGCATGGCGGGCGGCACCCGTCTGATGATCAGCGCGCGCCCGGGTCCCCAGGCAAACGACGTGGGCCCACTGACCAAGTACGCGGCCCTGTACGCCGCGAACGGTAAGGTGCTGGCCCAGACAGGCAGCTTCGAGGGCGACGCTCCGCTGCGTCCCGAGTCCAAGGCGCTGCGCCTCGCGCGACCCTTCAACATGTGGCACCGCGCCGAACACCTGCGCGCCGTGTGGGCCGAAGTCCCCACGCGCAAGGGCCTCCTGCTGCTTTTGGCCGCGCCGCGCACGGACCTCGACGGCGACGAGGCGTTCTTGGGCCGTGCCATGCTGCTCGCCTTCGGAGTCGCCTTCGCCTGGGCCCTGGCCGTGTCGGCTTGGCTGGTCGGACGCTTCACGCGCGGCTACGAACTGGTGGCCAACGTGGCCCACACGGTGGCACTGGGAGATCTCAGCGCGCGCGTACCGGCCTCGGACCAGGACACCGAGCTGGAGCAGCTGGCGCGCGACGTGAACCAAATGATCGAACGCCTGGGCTCGTTGCTCTCCTCGCATCAACACTTCATCGCCCACGCGGCGCACGAGCTGCGCTCGCCTTTGACGGCGCTCTACGGCGAGCTCTCGCATGCGTTGCGCCGCGAGCGCGACGCCGACACCTACCGCGTGATGATCGCCGAAGCCCTGGAGTCGACCCAGCGACTGCGCACGCTGGCCGAGGACCTGCTCGCCCTGGCACGCATGTCCAGCGATGCCGACCCCGAACCCAAGAGCCCGCTCCGCCTCGACGAGCTGCTCGCCCGCGTGTCGCTCACCGTCCGCAATGAAGCCGACGCCAAGAACGTTCAGCTCGAGCTCCACACGCAACCAGCATGCGTCGTTGGGCGCGCCCTCGATCTCGAACGGCTCTTTCGCAACCTGTTCGAGAACGCCATCCAGCACGCACCGAGCGGCACCCATGTGCAGGTGGAGCTCGCGCGGGGGTCCCAGCACCTGGTGCGCATCGAGAACCAGGGGCCGGCCATTCCGGACGCCGATCTCGAGCGCCTGTTCGAGCCCTTCGTGCGTGGCGCCAACGAAAACGCCGAGGGCCGCAGCGGATCCGGACTCGGGCTCGCGATCGCGCGCCGCATCGCGCTCAACCATGGCGGAAAGCTCGCGCTGAGCCCCGGACGCCCTACCGGCGTGGAGCTCACGGTGAACCTGCCTAAGTCACAAGGCGAGCCCCCCTCCAGCTGAACGGCGGGGGCTGCGGTCCGTCAGCCGCCGTTGGGCACACGCACCCCCGCGGGGTGCGTCTCGGGCGAGAGCAGCGTGATCAACGGCGACGTCGCGAAAGTGGTCACCAGGGCCATCACCACCATCATGGCGAACAGGGCAGGGCTGATCACGCCGAGGTCGAGGCCGATGTTGAGCGCGACCAGCTCCACCAAACCACGCGTGTTCATCAGCGCGCCGAGGCTCCACGCATCGCGCCGCGAGACCCCCGTGAGCCGCGCCGCCACCACGGTGCCTCCGATCTTGCCCGCGCAGGCCACCAGCACGATGGCTGCACACATCCACCAGCCCTCCGCCCCCGACACCAAGCTGAGCTGTGTACGCAGACCCGTGAACGCAAAGAACGCCGGCAACAGGAGAACCACCGCCAAATCCTCGAGGCGCTGCTTCATGGTGCGAGCGAGCAAGGAATCGGCCGGCACGAGGGCGCCCATCAAGAAGGCGCCGAAGATGGCGTGGATGCCGATGGCCTCCGCGATCAACGCACACACCACCACGCCCACCAGCATCAGCGCGATGGCATCGCGACTCACACTCTGCTTCACCTCTTGAGCGCGCACGAAGCGCTGCATCAAGGGCCTGCCCACCATGAACATGAAGACCATGAACGCCACGGTGAGCCCCACGGTGATGGCCGCCGCTTGCGGATTGGACTCAGCGATGCCCACGACCAGCGCCAACAAACACCAGGCGGTGGCGTCGTCTACCGCGGCGCAGCTCAGGGCCAGCACTCCCAGGTGCGTGCGGTGCATCTCGCGATCGGTGAGGATGCGGGCCAGCACCGGGAAGGCGGTGATCGACATGGCGACGCCCATGAACAACCCGAACACGTCGAAGGGAACTCCGGCCGGCGCGAGCGTGGGGTAGAGCCAGAGCGCGAGCGCGCCGCCGAGCAGCATGGGGGCGAGGATGCTGGCGTGAGAGATGGCGAGGGCCGCCTCCCCTTTCTTGCCGAGCTGCTTGGTGTCGAGGTCCAAGCCCACCAGGAACATGAAGACGATCACGCCGATCTGGGCGAGAACACCGATGAGCGGCACCACGGCCGGGGGGAACAAGAAGCTGCTCGCCTCGGGCGCGATGCGTCCCAGAAGGGAAGGCCCGAGGGCGATGCCGGCCACCACTTCGCCGATCACCGCCGGCTGGTGGAAGTAGCGGAACAGCATGCCGACCAGGCGCGACGCCACGATCACCACGACCAGCGCGAGCAACACATGGAAGAGCGTCCCGCCATGCAGGGCTGGACCGCCCTTCGGTGCGCCGACCAAGGTCGAAGGCGTGAGCTCGGAGCCCAGCGAGCGAATCCAGTACAGGAGTGCTCCCGAAAGGGAGAGCATCAACCCGTAAGCGACCATTCCCTTTGTTGAACGCTTGGTTGCCATGAGGACCTGCCAAAGGTGTCTCCGGCCATGGTCCCTGTCGAGGAGCAGCGTGAGCAAGCGTTGGATCTACACCGAAAATCCTGCAAGGATTGCGAGTGCGCGCGGTTTCGTGCGCGTGACCCAGAGGCCATGCGAGCGCGGTCCACTCACCAGCGTGCAGTGCCTAGCGACGGTCTCCGCTCCCGCTGCAGCGAGGGCTGGCGGCTGTTGGCCTTCGCTTGCCTCGTGACGAGCATGTTGGCGAGCCAACGTGTCCGCGCCGGCAATGACGACAGCATCTTGGTCGGCACCGAGGCTGCACAGATGGCGGGCGCGATCACCGCGATCGTCTCCGACGGCGCCGCCGTCTACTACAACCCCTCAGGTCTCGCGAACACCAAGGCCGCCAGCCTGGACGCGAGCCTCTCCACCTATGGCGTGCGCTTCATCGCCGTGAAGGACCTGCTCGAGGGGCCTCAGAACTCCGTGGGCGCCAAGTACACGGACTGGGTCGTGGTGCCGAGCTTGGTTTCCCACGTGTTGAAGCTGAGCGAGCGTTGGCGCTTCTCCTATGCGGTGATCGTGCCGCGCGTCCAGAACTACAGCGTGGAGGTCACGCTGCGCGCCCCCGATGAAACGCGCTGGCAAGCGCTGCAACAGGAGCAGAGCCAGGAGATCGACATCGGCGCTGGCGTGGGTGGCTACGTGCTGGACAACTTGCGCTTTGGCGCCTCGCTGCTCGGCATCTACAACACCGACAACCTGATCTCGTCCGCCTTCGCCGGCAACCCCATGTATCCCAACATGGCGGTCTCGGCGCTCTCCCTCGTGAGCACCCACGACTACGGCTTGAGCGTGCGCACGGGCTTGCAGTGGGACGCGCTCCCGCAACTCGCGTTCGGCGTGATGGTGGTGTCGCCAAACCTGGTGGTGGTGCGTAACACCACGGACAACGGCTCGGTGTTCACCCCCGGGAACGCCGCAGGCGTGCCGCCAGTCCAAAACTTCGATCGCTCGTCGGATACGAGCGCAGCCTTCGACCTGAGCGGAGTGCCCCAAGTGCGCATGGGCGGGGCCTACCACTATGGGCCCGGGAGCGTGACGCTCGACTCGACCCTGAACTTCCCGCTCAACAACCTCACCTACGAGGGCGACCGCAAGTTCTCCTGGAACCTGCGCGCAGGCATGCGCCACCGCTTGACCGACACCGTCTCCATCGGCTCCGGCCTATTCACCGATCGCAACCCCTACCGCAAACACGGAGCCGACTTCTACGGATTCACGCTGGGTGCTTCCTTCGCCAAGGTCTTCGACCTGAGCAAGGGCGGCTCACTCAGCGTCCTGACGAGCCTGAACGTCCGCTATGCCTACGGCTACGGCACCGCCACCGGCTCCAAGGTGCCCGCGCTCGAGAACGCAGTGGGAGGACTGAGCTTCGACGCGGTGAGCACAGGAGTGCGCATCAACGAGCTCGGAGTGAGCTTGGGCGCGGGGCTGAAGTACTAGACACGGGTGCTTCCGCGCGCTGCGAATCCGCAGGAAGACGAACGCGACACACTACCTGGCGCTTGTACACCTGGCGCGCGCGCTGGTTGCCTAACGCCCAGCAACCCGAAGAAACCGATACCAGTTCTGATCGGGGCCGTGAGCGTGGCCCTGGCCGTTGGCGCTCCCGTGATGGTGGCCGCGCTCGTGAACCGGAACGACTTCGTGAAGGTGTTCGACACCGCCCGATGCTCACGGGCGTGGATCACGGCCATGGCATCGTTCCCGCTCGCGAGCGCGGCCACGGCCACGGGTGCGACCAGGTCCACGGCCACGGCCGCGGCATCACCGCGGCGGCTCACGTCACAGGTCTGATTGCCCGTTCCAAGCTAGATCCGGCTTTAAACCGAAGCGGCCGAGCGAGTTGCCCGGCCGTTCTCGACACTACCTCACGCGCTTACGCGCGCGCCCTCAGAGATTGGTCCAGTCGTGCCCGATGGCGTCGTCGCACGTCTTCTTGTTGGCCGCGTCCACCGAGTAATACACCTCGGTCACGTGCAGCGTGACCGCGTCGTACTCGCAGGTGCCGTAGGCCGTGTTGTTGGCGGCCTTGACCGGGCAGGGGCGACCCGTATCCCACGTGCGGCCCGTGCCCACGCAATCCCAGACGTTCGTGCCGGCGCCAGCGCCCTTGTACTGGACGCAGTAGGGCACGTTGTTGGTCACCCAGCGGCAGCTGGCCACGTTGCTCTGGTTGTCCGCCGGCAGCTGACCGCAGCCGAGGAAGGTAGAGGTTCCCGTCCAGTTGCCCATGCCGGTGGCCGTGCAGGTATGGGTCTGCTCCTGCGGCGCGCACGCCGCGTCCGGGAAGGCTGCGCCGTAGCGAACCCGAGTCTCGAACTCGCCCACGTAGAGCTTCTTGGCGTCCACCGTGCAGTACGCCTTGCACGTGGCCTTGTTGTACGTGCTGGGGCTGCCGCTCCAGACCGACCAGGTGCCGTCGCTGCAGGTGCGCTGCTGATCCTGCGACTTGCAGGTCGCCGGCACCGCCACTTCGAGGTCCTGGTACACGGTGCGCGACTGCGTGGCGCCGTGATCGCCGCCGTCGCAGTTGTGCTTGCACTCGGCCGCCGTCCAGGCGGGGTGGTTGCCCACGAAGGGTCCCCAAGTGCCATCGGTGCAGGTGCTGACCTGGATCTCACTCACGCACTGGGCGTTGAATGCCACGCGCGCGTTCTCCCAGCGGGTCTGCGTCTTGGTGCTGCCACTCGGCACGGTGCCGCCGCCATCCGCCGCGCAAGCGGCAGGGTTCAGCACGGTGCAGCTCGTGAAGGTGAAGGCACCCGTGTACGGGTCCAAGACGCCGTTGTTGCAGGTCGCCACCTGGCTATCGAGATTGCACTGCTGGCCCGAGGGCACGGTGGCCGTCTGGTAGCGCTTCCAGGTGTACTTGGCGCCGTGCGCGAGGGGCGCGCCGCCGTCGGGGTTCGTGCAGGTCTTCTGGCCGTAGGGCGCGCAGGAAGCCTTGGTGAAGAGCGCGGCGCCGCCGGCAGCGGTCCACGCACTCCAGGTGCCATCATTGCAGGTGCTCGACTGCTCCTGCGACGCGCACGGGGTGTTCTGCGTGGCTTCTTCGGTCTCCCACAAGGTCTGCTTGCGGACCGTGCCGTCCGGCTGTCCGTCGCAGCTCTTCTTCGTCAGCTTCTCGCAGGTCTCGAAGGTGTAAGCGGTACCGGACCACCCGCTCCAGGTGCCGTCGTTGCAGGTCCGACTCGCGGTCTGCTTCTGACACTCCTGGTCGGGCTGCACGGTGGCCGCGGCGTAGCGATCCTGGGTCTGCACGGTGCCGTGGGGCTGGCCATCACAGGCATCGAAGGTCAGCGGACACTGCGGGAACAAGTAGGTACCCGACCAGTCACCCCATACGCCGCCGGTGCAAGTGCGCGTCTGGGTCTCCTTCAAGCACTCGCCTTCCACGCCGGCGTCGGTCTGCGTGATCACGCCGTCCCACATCTCGCGGGACTGGCTGGTGCCCTCTTCACTGCAGGGCTCGGGGGTGTTCCCACCGGCGTCGCCCGGCTCATCGCAGGAGATCACACGGTAGGTGCCGCTCCAGTCGGACCAGGTGCCGTCCTCGAGGCAGGTGCGCGTCTGGGTCTCCTCCATGCAGGTCTGGCCCGCCGCAGGCGCCGCTTCCTTGTAGCGCGTGCGCGAGTCCTCGGTGCCCACCTCGTCGCCGTCGCAATCGACCCCGTCGGTGGAGCCGTCGATGCCCGCGTCGTCGTCGCCGAACGGCGGGAGCTCGATGCCGGGGAACTTCGGCGTGATGGAATCGGTGCTGCACGCGGCGAGCGTGAGTCCGAGTGCGGCGAGCGTCGGCCAAAGAACTGAGCGGGCGTGCATAAGCTACCTTGCTGGCTGTGGGGACTGGCTAGTGGGGGACCGCGTTGAGATGTGGCGCACACTGCCCCAGCTCACGGGTGAGGGGCCTTCAGTAACACGGCTCTGGGCCGAGAGACCACAGGGTATGTGCTGGATCTGGGCCAGATCGACGGCGCCCGTGCGCTCGGAGGTCAATTCGGCGGTCAACTGGGCAAATCTCGGTCCGGGTTTGTTCGACTGTTCACGGACCCTACGACCGGGGTGATGAACGCAAAAAGCGCGAGGCCGCCCCGTGAAGAGCGGCCTCGCGCTGGAGAGCCCCGTGGTGTCGTCGGCTCAGGTGGGGTTGTCGTAGTAGCCGTTCGGCGCGCAGAAGGGCACCGAATAGTCCACGTCGCAGACCCAGCCCTCGTGCATGAACACGCAGTCACCCGACGCGCAGTCGTCGCCACCCTTGGCCGGGTCGCAGGTCTCACCGGTGTGCAGGTACTTCGTGCAGGTGCCTGTCTGAGGCGTGGGGCCGTCAGCGCAGTAGGAACCTTCAGCGCAGCGGAAACCGTTGGGGTTCGTCTGATCGCAGGTGGCGCCGTCGGCGAGCGGCGCCGCGCACGCGTAAGAGGTTGCGGTTTTCTGACACCAGTTGCTCTTGCACCAGGCGTGCACGCCGGCGCAGTAAGTGCCGTCGGGCAGGTCGACGAGCTGGCTCTGGGTCTCGTTGAGCTGGAAGCACTTGCCTGCGCTGGCCCCGTCGGACGGCCAACAGTAGAGGCCGATGTCGCAGTTCGAGAACCCGTTGGGCGTAGTGCACGGGTTGTTCAGCGCCACCGCGCCCGCCGTGCAAGTGCCAGCGCTGCACCACTGACCGGCCGGACACTCGTGGTTGCTCCCGGTCGGACAAAGCGCGCCCGCGGCTACCTTCGGAGCGCACTTCGAATTGCCGTCGCAGAAGCCCGACTGGCAGCTGTTGTCGCGCACGTAGTCGCTGCAGTCGTTACCGCTCGCGATCAACGGCTCGCAGTAGTAGCCGTCATCAGTGACCTCGCAGAAGCTCCCCTGCGGGCACTTGTCACAGTCGGGACCCACGCAACCGTATTCACAATACGCCGAGCACTTCTTGTCCGTGGCGCAGTGCCCACTCGAACAGTCGCTGCTGTCGTCGCAGGCCGCGCCCAGGTCGCCCGGCACGCACAGGCCCACGAACGTGTCGTTGCTCTCACTGAAGTCCTGTAGCTCAGGGCTCGCCTTGTTGCTGCACACCTCGCCCGCCGGGCACATCGAGTTCGAGTAGCAATACGCCCCCTGGGCGCAGTCGGACTTGGTGCACGTCTTGCTCACGGCGTTGCAGGTGAAGCCCACTTCGCAGTCGATGGACGTGCTGCTACCCCAGTCCCGCAGGTAGGTGGATCGGTCGATCGGCGGAGCGATGTTCTTGAAGGTGGGGTCCAACAGGGCGCACGGCTCGCCCTCCTTGGCGCGCGTCTTACAGGTGCCCGCGGTGAAGTCGCAGTAGAGCTCGTCGCAGTCCGACTGCTGCGTGCAGCGGTCGCCCACCGCAGCCTTGGCTCCGCAGGTGCCCGACTGACCATTCTGATCGTAGGGATCCCCGCGGCAGATCAGGCCGTCCCCGCACTCGTCGAAGTAGAGGTTGGGCTCGCAGGTGTCGCCGTCGCGCTCCTGACCCTTGAGCAGCTTGGAGAGCGAACACGGATCGGCAGGCTGGGGCAGCGCGGTACAGCTCTCCGCTTGCTGTAGGTCGCGCGGACACACCTCGGCGCCGATGAACGTGGCACAGGCAGTCACTGCCGTGTCGTCGATCTTCACCAGAATATCGGTGTCGTTGAGCGCGTGCGCGGCGCGCACGATGGTCTCGAGATATTGCCCGACGCGGCCTCCTAGATCGGACACCTGGGCGTTGTTGATCAGATCCTTGAAGGTGGCCTTGCACTCGTCGGCGTTCTTCACGCTCGGCCCGTAGAGATAGGAGAGCTCTCCCGTGGTGCAGCAGTTGGCCTCTTTGTCGCACAGCGCGTCGATGACGGGCTGCAAGCCCGAGCTCACCAGCGAGATGCCATCCGGAATGCACAGCTCCCCCGTGCTGCACGAGCCCGGCACCTTGGGGGTCTCGAGCACGTCGGTGCGCATATCGAGGCCGTTCAGCTGCGTGTTCAGATTCCCGATCTGATCGCGCAGCTCCTTGACCTGATCACTGAAGTTTTGCGTGCCAGCGTCCGCGTCTCCTCCCTGGTCGTCGTCGTCAGAGCCGCCGCAGGCCGCAAGTCCCAACACCAGGCAGATCCCCGCTGCCCTCCACCCTTCACGAATCATTCGTCGTGTCCCTCTCGAGAGGCCACACCCGCGCGCCGTCACGCCGCACGCTGACGGTGGACACCCCCCGGTGCGGTTAAGGCTAACGGGGACGCCGCTTCGAATTCACCTCTAAAAATGGGAACTTGGGACAAGGCTCTGCGGGCCCCACGGACTCGGCGACGTAGCTCACCAAAACCTGCGGCTGCGAGTTCGGGCGTCCTGCCGAGAGGTGGGCGATGTGAGGCCGCCTCGAGGAGCGAAGAGAGCGTCTGCCCGCGCGCTAGCATGGGCCCATGGCCACGAGCTTCGAGGATCTAGGCGAATCAACCAGCATGGCGGCGCTGAAATCGCGCTTCGCGGAGTGCCCCTGGTGGGACAACTTTCGGGAGGCCGAGTCGCTCAATGACGAAGCGCCTCGGGTACGCCTGATCGAGGGCCCGCTCGAGCTCGACGGTGACTTGCACACCGGGTCCGACCCGTGGGCGGTCATCGTGGATGGCTCGCTGACCCTGAGCGGCACCCTCGAGTGCTACACGGAGGATGCGCGCACCAGCACCTTGATCGTCACCGGACCCGTGCGTGCGGCGAATCTCTTCTTTGCCAGCGCGGCTCAGGTGTGGGTCGGGTCCCTCGAGCTCTCCGGCTTCGTGATCGGCACCTGGGGCGACAGCGGTGCGTGGCTGAGTTCAGCAGGACCGCTCATCGCGCGCGGAGTCCTGCTCGACTCTCACACGGCCGCATACGGACACCCCACCCAGGCCATCGTGCTCGCCGGCCGCGGCTGGCAAAACCTGGTCCCCGACATCGCCGACGGCGAAAACGCGCTCTTCGTGCCCGAGGTGCGGGATCGCGGAGGCCCGTTCTTGAACTTTCACGCGGCACGCGACGCTGCGAAATCCGGCCGGCCCGTCTTCGATGTGGCGCAGGAAGCCTCGCTACGCGGGCGCAAGGGACTCTAGTTGGGGGGTTGCGCTTCGCGCTGACGATCTGAATCGAGGTCGCACTCCCGCACGGACACTGGGATCCGAGCAGCGGAGCTTGCCCGCGCGTGTGCCAACTCACCGTGCGACCGTGTCGATCTGAGCGTTGTGCAGACAGCTCAAGCTCGTGTCAGGTTAAGTCAGACATCGCGTTAGGGATGGGTGCCCGCCGAAGCGCGGCGAAGAGTCGCTGCGCCAGTGAGTTCGCTGGCGACCCGGAACGCGTAGAACCTCGTGGAGTCAAGCGTCCCGCCAGAGCGCAGGTCGCATCCGCCACCTCTATTCGACCCTTCTTCGATCGCACAGGCGAGCGCTCGCACGGTCTGGCCAGGCAGTGCGACGGTGCGTCGTTTTGTGCCGCGATCTTTCTTGATCAACCAGAAACAGTGGAGAGGCACATGATCAAAGCGAAACCGAGAAACCACCGAAAATCGACGAGCTGCCTAGTCAGCGGGGCGGCCGCCATGGCGATGCTCCTCAGCAGCGCCCAGCACGCATCCGCCCTGGAAGACAACATCTGCATCCAGACGAACTGGGCGAGCCACGGCAACAGTCAGAACCTTACTTGCACGGCCAATGACGTGCGGGTTGCCGAGGCCTTCAACATCTGTGTGCCCGATGCCACACAGCCATCCGGCCAGTGCTGCCAGTCGGACGGCTGCCAGCCGACTTGCATCCAGGGCACGCAGTTCACCTTTACCGCGGACTTCAGGGTCGACCTGACCGCACAAACTCGCTACGACGTCGGCATCTACTTCGCGACCGACGGCGGTGGCAGCGACGGTGCGCTCACCGGGGCGTGCGAACTCAACACCATCGATCCCGCGAACGGACAGAACTTCACCAACCAGGATCGCCCGCCGGATGTCTGCGGCGACATCGTGAACACTTCCGCCTTCAATCCTCAGATCGTGCACCTCGAGGTTGGCGCTACGTGCCAGGGAACCGCGGCGAACCCCGAGCAGGTGAACCTGCCGAACTGCACGAGCTGGCGACAGTCGGGCGCTAACGAGGTCTGCGATGAGGCGCGCGATGCCTTCCCGGGCTCGCCCTCCAAGTGTAACTGCCAGCCGAACTTCGCGATCGACATCTTCGTCGAGCCGCCGGACGCGGCGGTGGTCAAGACCGCCAAGTCGGCCTGCGTCACCTTCGAAGTCAAAGTGAGTAACCCGACGCAGACCAAAACCTTGAGCCTGAACTCGCTCATCGACGCGCCGTACGGCGACATCACCAACGCTGCGAACCCGAACCTGTGCAGCACGACCTGCGGCGGTCTTCCCCGCACGCTCGCGCCGGGCGCGGACTACACCTGCACCTTCGCGGCGCGCGTAGCGAGCTTGGCCACCGTGCAGACCGACACGGTCACCGCGACGCTGACGAGCGATGGCCAGAACATCCAGCGCAGTGGTAGCGAACGGGTGCTGATCGATCTGGACCCGCCCAGCAATTAGCGAGAAGGAGAGGGGAGAGCGGGCACGGGCACGTTTACGGGGAGTTCTCTCGGGCCTGAATCCGTTCGTAGGAGAGCCCGAACCGTGCGAGGTACTTCCGCAAGCGGTCAGCATCGTTGCTGCTGTTCTTCTTCGCCCGCGAGGCCGCGAACAGTTTACGCCCGGCATCGCTCAGGGACTTCGACTCGCGACATACCCGCACCACCACGGCGAGCTGCGCTTGGTCGAACAGATCGATCTGCTCCAGGGCTTCCGCATCCAGGTACGCGCTCAGTGCAGGCTCGGGTGTGCTCGCCACCGGTCCCCAGCTGAATCGCAGGCGCTCGATCTCTCCGCGCACCGTGGCCACGTCGATGCGTCCGCCGGAGGCCAGCGTGGCCATACGGGTCACGGCGGCACGGAAGTCTCGAAAATTACCCAGCCAGCGCGCATCACGCGAGCGCGCGAACTCCAGGAACAGCGCGCGTGCTTCACGGTTCATGGTGACGCGCCGGTGCTGCTCGGTGTCCCAGTGCTCGAGCTCGTAGTCGAGGTTGGGCTCGATGTCCTCGAGCCGCTCCGAGAGCCCCGGCAGTTCGAACGTCCACAAGTTGATGCGCGCCAGCAAGTCCTCGCGAAATGCCCCGTCGCGCGAGGTGAGCTTGCGGTTGGTGCCAGCTAGCAGCTGAAATTCACTGGTCACCGTGCGGTCGCTGCCCACGGGCATGAACTTCCGCTCCTCCAAGGCGCGCAGCAACATGGCCTGTTCGTCGCTGCCGAGCTCCCCGATCTCGTCCAGGAAGAGCACGCCGCCGTGGGCCGCACGCAACAGGCCCGCGCGGTCGGTGGCGGCACCGGTATAGGCCCCCTTCACGTGACCGAACAGTGCGCTCATGGCGCCGTCGCCGCGGAGAGTGGCGCAGTTGACCTCCACGAAGGGACCCCTCACCTGCTGCCGATCACGCTTGAGCTCGTACACCCTGCGGGCGAGCTGCGACTTGCCAGCGCCCGTGGGCCCCATCAAGAGAATGGGCTCGCGCGAGCGCGTGGCCACCAGCTCGAGCTGCTCGATCAGGCGATTGAAGGCGGCGTTCTTGGTGTCGATGCCCGCCTTGAGGAAGCTGATGCTGTCTTGTTTCTCGGCCTCGAAGCGACGCGCGATGCTGTCGTACCGACTCAGATCGAGATCGATGATGCCGTACTTGCCCGGCTCGGAACGCTGACGCGCGGGCGGGGGCGAGGCTTGCAGCAAGCGACCCGGAATGTGGCGCGACTCGGTGAGCAAGAACCAGCAGATCTGCGCCACGTGGGTGCCCGTGGTGATGTGCACCAGGTACTCCTCGCGGTCGGGCGCGAAGGGGTAGCTGCGGGCCCAGCTCGAGAGCGCCGCGTAGACCTCCTCGAAGTCCCAGGGATCCTTGAGCGACAGGCCGTGGTGTCGGACCTCGGTGTGAGGGGACACGCTCACCATGTCCCGGGCCACCAGCTCCGCGAGCGCATGGTTCTCCGGATCGCAGAGCAGCTCGAAGCGCTCGATCAACAGGTCCTCGTGGCGGCACAGGTCCACGTTCGGCCGCCAGCGCTCCCAACGCTGCTCGCGCATGCCGCCGTCGAGCACGCTGCCCAGGATGCCGATCACCACCGTCTTCAGCTTGGCCACCGATATTTATCTTATACGATAATTTTATCCGTGCCTCTCGAGATTGAGCCACCGTCAGTGCCCCGGCGCTTCCAGCATCTCGCGGAATAGCCACATCTATCCGAGTACTTAGAGCTCTGGTCGTCATCGCCCACCCGGACGGCACGCGGGCTGCTCTAGCAAGGGTCAGAATCAACTTCTGGAGTTCCCGATGACCCGCGAGCACAACTACGACTTCCTCCCCACGCCCTCAGGCCTGCCCATCAAGAGCTGGACGCGCGGGGTGCCGGTGGAAGCTCCGGCGCTCAAGCAGCTGCAGAACATGGCGAGCTTGCCCTTCATCTACAAGTGGCTGGCCGTGATGCCCGACGTGCACCTCGGGAAGGGCGCCACCGTGGGCAGCGTGGTGCCTACCCACAAGGCGATCATCCCGGCGGCCGTGGGCGTGGATATCGGCTGCGGCATGATGGCCGTGCAAACATCGCTCAACGCCCGCGATCTGCCGGACTCGTTGCGCGACGTGCGCTCCGCCATCGAGCGCGCGGTGCCCCATGGCCGCGAGGTGACGCGTGGTGGACGCGACAAGGGCTCCTGGGGAAACCCGCCCGAGGCGCAGATCCAGGCCTGGAAGGGCTCGCTCGTGGAGCGCTTCGACGTCATCACCGCCAAGCACCCGGCGATCAAGAACTCGAACCACGTGGTGCACCTCGGCACGCTGGGTACCGGAAACCACTTCATTGAGCTGTGTCTCGACGAGTCCGATCAGGTGTGGGTGATGTTGCACTCGGGATCGCGCGGCGTGGGAAACCGGATTGGGAGCTACTTCATCGAGCTCGCCAAGAAGGAGATGGGTCGCTTCTTCGTGAACTTGCCGGACCGGGATCTGGCGTATCTGCCCGAGGGAAGCCAGCACTTCGAGGACTATGTGGAGGCCGTACAATGGGCGCAGGACTTCGCGATGCAGAACCGCCGCTTGATGATGAGTCAGGTGCTCGGCGCGCTGCGCGGACTCGGGAGCTTGCCCGAGTTCACCACAGATCGCCTAGCGGTGAACTGCCACCACAACTACGTGGCGCGTGAGACGCACTATGGAGAAGAGGTGTTGGTGACCCGCAAGGGCGCGGTGCGTGCGGGCGTGGGGGATCTCGGGATCATCCCGGGCAGCATGGGAGCGCGTTCGTTCATCGTGCGCGGCAAGGGAAATCCTGAGAGCTTCTGCAGCTGCAGCCACGGGGCGGGGCGCGTGATGTCGCGCACCGAGGCCAAGAAGCGCTTCACCACGGAGGACCACGTGCGGGCCACCGAGGGCATCGAGTGCCGCAAGGACGCGGACGTGATCGACGAGACGCCGATGGCCTACAAGGACATCGACGCGGTGATGGAAGCGCAAAAGGATCTGGTGGAGGTCGCGCACACGCTGCGTCAAGTGGTGTGCGTGAAGGGTTGAAATGGACGAGCTGATTCACATCGATGGTTCGATCGGCGGCGGGCAGGTGTTGCGTAGCGCGCTCTCGTTGAGTGCGCTCACGGGCAAGCCCTTCGTCATCGAGTCGATCCGGATGCTGCGCGAGCGGCCCGGGTTGATGCGACAGCACCTGACGGCCGTGCAAGCGGTGGCCCGCATCTGCGGCGCGGAACTGCGTGGCGCAGAGCTCGGCTCGACGCGGCTCGAGTTCCGTCCGGGCCCTGTGCAGGCCGGGGACTACGAGTTCCCCATCGGCTCGGCGGGCAGCGCTTGCCTGGTGTTGCAGACCGTGTTGCCGCCGCTCGCCGTGGCGGGCGGTGCGTCGCAGCTGGTGTTCGAGGGCGGTACGCACAACCCGCTGGCGCCGCCCTACCCCTTTCTGGACCAAGTGTTCTTGCCGATCTGGGAGAAGCTGGGGCTGGGCGTGGAGCGTGAGCTCGTGCGCGCGGGCTTCTACCCGGCGGGCGGCGGGCGTTTCCGCGTGCGGCTCGAGCCGGTGGAGCGCGTGTCGCGGCTGGATCTGCTCGAGCGTGGGAGCATGCGGCGCATCTGGGCCGAGGCCTCGGTGTCGAATCTGCCGATTCACATCGCACGGCGCGAGCTTGAGGTCGTCAAGAAGCGCTTCCAGCTGGACGATGCGGATCTTCTGCTGCGCACGCCCGAGGCTTACGGGCCGGGCAACGTGCTCACCATTTGCGCGGAGTTCGAGCACGCCACGGAGATGGTGGTTGAGTTCGGGGCGCCCAAGCTGGCCGCGGAGCGATTGGCCGAGCGCGCAGTGCGGGCCCTCGGGCGCTACCTGGCGAGCGGCGCCGCGGTGGGCGAGCACCTCTCGGATCAGCTGTTGGTTCCGCTGGCGATGGCCGGTTCGGGCAGCTTCTCCACGCTCGAGCTCACGGAGCACGCGCGCTCGAACATCTCGGTGATCGAGCGCTTCATGCCGGTGAAGTTCCAGGTGGAGAGCGAGTCGCAAGCACGGACGCTGGTGAAAGTGCACCCGATGTTCGAAGCCAGGGATGAACAAACTGGGACCGACGTGATCGCGAGCTGAGTCCGAACTCCGCGCGACGAGAATGACCTTCCACGTGCTCCTGCGCGGGCGCGGCGGGCGCGGTGCGTCCCGTGCTCTTTGACAAGCGAAGTCTTGCCTCCGTTCTTTGGTGGACGTGGTGTAGTGGTCTGCACGCTTGGTTGTGGCCCAGGCAGTGGTGGGTTCGATTCCCCCCGTTCACCCCATGCAGCGTACGAGAGTACGCTGCAGTTCGCGCGCCTCGCCCGTCGAGGGAAACGCGGCCCGTGTGCATGCGGCGAGTCATCCCTCGCGGCATCTGCAGGCGGGTTTCGCAGGGACGCGCGATGCGCGCATTTCGGTGCGCTTACCTATGGGTCGAGGGTTCGATTCCCTCCCGCGGCGCAAGCTCGGTAGCTCAGTGGTAGAGCAATAGGCAACCATGGGCCTGCGTTCACGCGCAGGCGGCCAACCTCGGCCAAGACGTGCGCTGGCCGCTTCTCATCTCTCATGGTGAAGCGGGCGCGTCCTCCCGGGAAACGCAGAGCGCAGCAGCGCGCGAGCCAGCCAGCCATGGACCGCTCGCGCAGCCCCGCGCTCCGCCATTCCCTGCGGACGACGCGTTAGCTCAAGGCAAACGACGACCTCACGAGCCCTCGCTGACGCTTGCTGCGTCTAGAGCGCTGGAGGTCCTCCGCCGCCGAGCGGCTCGCGTGCGTCGCGGCCATCTATGTTCGCGCTCTCTGGGAGAGAGCGCTCGAAACGCTGAAAAAGGAGCGTCGTCATGTACTGGTACAAGGTTCTGCGTGTGAAGTTGAACGAACGCGTCGTGCTGCTCGACGACGGGCTGCCACTGCGTGCCCTCGGGCCGGGTCGGCACCGCGTGTGGGGAAGCCGCTTGACGGAGGTGCGCTGGAACCTGGACCAACTCGTGTTCGACGCGCTCCCCGAAGTGCGCGCGATGTTGCCCGCGGAGTGGTTCGAGGAGGTCGCCCTCCGAACGCGTGAGCGTGGCGTACTCTTCAAGGACGGGCGTCCGCAGGTCTATTTGCGGCCTGGTGTGCACCGCTTCTGGAAGACCGAGGCCGGGATCACCCTGCGCGTCTTCTCCACGGACGAACCCATGCCCGAGCTGAGCGAGGAGCTCTTGAAGCTCATTCCGGCCCACGAGTACACGCGCAAGACCATCGAGTCCTACGAGCGCGGTCTCCTGCTGGTGAAGGGTGTGCTGCGCTCGGTGCTCGAGCCCGGGCAGTATGCCCTGTGGTCCACGCCCGAGGACCCGGCGCGCATCCTGAGCGTGGACATGCGCACGCAGCAGGCCAGCCTGGCGGCCCAGGAGCTGATGACCCGCGACAAGGTCACGCTGCGACTGACGCTGACGGCCGAGTACGCCGTCGAGGATCCGGCGCTGGCCCACCAGGCGGTGAGCGATCTGCGAGACCACGTCTACCTGCAGACGCAGCTCGCGGCGCGCGACTACGTGGCCAGCGTGACCCTCGACGAGCTGCTGGAGGGGCGTGAAGAAATGACCCGCTATCTCGAAAGCGAGGTGGTGCCGCGCGCCGCGAAGGCGGGCGCACGCGTGCGGCGCATCGGCGTGAAGGACGTGGTGCTGCCCGGCGAGATGAAGGGGTTGCTCAACCGCGTCATCGAAGCCGAGAAGGCGGCCATGGCCAACGTGATCCTGCGGCGTGAGGAGGCTGCGGCCACGCGGCTGTTGGCCAGCAGCGCGCGCATGATGGCGGACCAACCGGTGCTTCTGCGGCTGAAGGAGCTCGAGACCTTGAAGGAGATGGCGAGCCAAATCGACGAGGTGCGGCTCGTGGTGGGGTCCGATGGCCTCGAGAAGCTCTTGCCGGCCCAGCTGATCGGCGCCGGGCGCTGAACGGGGCTTCGTGCCGCGCGAACTCCTCGCTCACTCCGGGCGCTGCGCGAGGCCCCACTTCGCGATGGCGGCGAGCGCCGACTCGCGGCTACCGAACACGGCGATGAAGCGGTTCTTGTGGCAGAACCTGGCGTCAGGCACGCCGACTACCTTGGAGAGCTCCTCGTCGACCAGGCCGGCCCAGGCCTCCGGCAGCGGACGCTTCTTATCGAAGCTGTCGTGCTCCGGCGGGATGGCCACGAGCTGCCAGCGATCGCCCTCGGGGAAGAGCGCGTAGTCCGTGGGGTGTTGCGCGCCGCCGAACTCGAAGTACGCGCGCTTCCACTTCAGGTGGCGATCGAACGTCATGATGCGGGTGTGGTCGCGCAGCGCCTGATCCATGGCCTCTTTCACCGCGGCGCGCGCGAGCTCGGTGCGCAGCTGAGCCTGGCGCAGGCCGCGCAAGATGCCCTCGCACAACTGAACCGCTTCGGCGTAGCGCTCGTCGAACTCGCCACTACTCTCGGCCTGCTCGCACAGCGCGCCGACCACACTGGGCAGACACGGCACCCCTTCGTCGGGCTTGCGGCGGCCGTTGTCCACCGCGTCGATGTAGTCCACCCACTGCTCCCGCAGCTTGCGCGCGAGCGCGAGATCGACCCGACCCTCGCTCTCGAGCCAGCTCAGCACCATGCCAGCCGACGAGAGCGGGCCCGTGTATTCGCGCTGGTGGTGATCGAAGCGACCGCGCGCCGCGTCGTACTCCCCGCCCACGTCGATCGCGATGTCGGCCTCGGCAATGCGCGCGAGATCGCGGGTGCGCACGAAGCGCAACGCGGGGTCGAGGAAGCAACGCAGCAGCGCTCCCGCGAAGACGTCGTCACAGTGAAAGGGGCCTGAGTGCGTAGCGACCAGCATCGCCCTGCTGTAGAGCAATCCTCGCCCCTGACAAGTCTTTTGTACGGCACCCACCCTACCGCGAGGTTCGCTGCGCTCACGCTGTGCGCCCGGTGCCCGGGTCGGGCGTCAGCCGGCGGCTTTTTTGGCGACCTCGTGGGCCGGCGACACGCCACGGTTGGTGGCGAGCTCACGCCGCGCTTCCTCGAGTACGCGCTCACCCTCCTGGAGGGAGCTCACCACGACGGTCACGTCGTCGCCGGGCGACGCCATCCGCGCCACGCGCGACGTTTGCAATCGCTGCACCGTATCGTCCGACAGATGCGCGCAGCGCACACAGCCGTGCTGTCGCGCATAGCCAATCTCGGCTCCCAAAACGGCCGCCACGTCCGGGTGGGTCGGCTTCATGCCTCGCATGTCCGCGAGTACGAGATGGGGCCGGTCATGAAAGCTGTCGGTTGCCTTACGGTACTCGGCAGCCCAGTCGACCATGTCTTCCATGGAGAACACACCCGCCATCTTGACGTACACCGTCATGCGGGCCTTGTCCGTGCGAATTTCGGATTCCTTCTTCATGTCCCCGCGTGCCTCTCCCACCGGTGAGCGACATGACCGCGCGACTCGCCGAAAGCCCTGCGATCGGACTCGGATCGTAACTCCGTTCCCTCGGCAGAGTCTATGCGTGTGTTTCCGAATTGGGAGCGCGCACCGACAACACCACTTGCGCTTACTGGCTACGACGAGCGCGCCCCGTCGAGCAGGCGGCGCACCGTGGCGCGCAAGGTGTCGGCGTTGAGGGGCTTCGCGACGCACTCCACCGAGGGGCCCATGTCGCGTCCGAGCGTGACGGGATCCGAGTATCCGGAAATGAGCAGCACGGGCAGCGCGAGGTTCACGCGCCTGAGCTCGTCGACCAGCTCGTAGCCGCTCATGCCCGGCATGACCACGTCGCTGATCACGAGGTTCGGCGCTTCGCCCGCGCGCTGAACCAGACGCAACGCCTCGAGCGGATCCCGCGTGGTGAGCACGCGATAGCCGTCCCGTGCCAGCACCTCGCGCACCACGGTTCGCACGCTATCGTTGTCCTCCACCACCAAGAGAGACTCACCACGCCCGAACTGGCTCTGCGTCTCGGACCGCGGCGCCGAAGTCTGTTCGCCCTGTGCGCCCGCGCGCGGCTCTCCTGGCACGCTGTCCACGCGCGGCAACAGGATGTCGAAGCGGGTGCCCTTGCCGACCTCGCTGCTTAGCTCCACGCGACCGCCGTGCTGCGCCACGATGCCGTGCACGGTGGGCAGGCCGAGCCCCGTCCCCTTGCCCACCTCCTTGGTAGTGAAGAACGGCGCGAACGCGCGCCCCATGGCCTCCTTGTCCATGCCGATGCCGGTGTCACTGACCCGCAAGAGCACGCAGGGCCCGCTCTGCCCCTCGCCCTGCGCGCCCTTGGCATCCGACACCTCCGGCAGCAGCACGTTGCGGGTCTCGAAGGTCATGCGCCCACCGCGAGGCATGGCGTCGGCCGCGTTCATGGCCAGGTTCATCAGCACGCGCTGCATCTGGGCGGGGTCCGCACGCACCTGGCCAAGGTCCGACGCCAAGTGCAGCTCGATCGCGATGTTCTCACGCAGCACGCGCCGCAACATGCGCTCGAACTTGCCGAGCTCGGCGTTCAGATCGAGGATGTGGGGCTTCAACACCTGCTGACGTCCGAAGGCCAGGAGCTGCTTGGTGAGCTCGGCCGCCTGCTCGGCCGCGTCCTTCACCTGCGTCACGTGTCGGCGTACGGTGGAGTCCTCCGGCAGCGCCTGTTGAGCCAGCTCTGCGTAGATCAACATCGGCGTGAGGAGGTTGTTGAAGTCGTGGGCGACACCGCCGGCCAGACGGCCGATGAACTCGAGCCGCTCCGCCTGATGCAGCTGGTGCTCGAGGCGCGTGCGCTCGGCTTCGGCGGCGCGTTGCGGTCCGATGTCCTGGAAGGCGGCCATGGCGTAGCGAATGGCGCCATCCTCACCGAGCACGGGCGTGCCCCAGACGGCCAGTGGCACCACCTTGCCATCGATGCGGATCTCGATGTCGTCGACCATCGAACGCTCCCCGCGCAGCGCCCGCGCCAGCGGCGTGCGTTCAGTCGGATAGGGTTGGTCGGTGCCGGCCACGTAAATACTGTAAGCGCCGAGCGTGTCACCCGGCCAGCCGGCGTCCTCGTTGACCACGCGCAAGAGCTCGCCCGCGCGCCGGTTGGAGAAGGCATGGCGGCCCTTGGCGTCCACCACGTAGACGCCCACGGGCATGCCTTCGAAGAACTCTCGCAGCAGGGATTCGCTCGAGCGCAGGGCCGAGTTGAGCTTCTGAGTCGCTTCGAAAAGCTGGGCGTTCTCCAGGGAGATGGCCGCCTGCGCCAAAAGAACCCGCAAGAGCTCCAGGCGCTCCTCCGTGAACACTCCGTCCGCGAGCGAGTTCTCCAGGAACAGCAGGCCCGGCACGTGGTCACGGTGCCGTACGGCCATGCACAAGATCGACTTCGAGTGATGGAACACCACGTAGGGATCGGCGGTGAAGGGGCCGACCTGGCCTGCGTTCTCCAGGGCGACGTCCTTTCCGGTGCGCAGCGTGTAGCGGACGATGGCCTGCGACACGAGGGTGTCGTCTTCGAGGGGCGCGTCTTCGCTGGCGAGGCGCAGCTGGCTGCTCTGAAGGTCCAGGTGAGCCCGCACGCGGAACTCCCCCTGGCGAGACACGAGCAGGGCACCCCGCTGGGCCCCGGAGGCCTGCACGATCACGTGCAGCATGCGATCGAGCAAGACCGGCATGGAGATCTCGCTGGCCAGCGCCTGCGAGGCGCGTAGAGCGCTCTCCATGTCGAGCGACCAAGTCGGGCGTATCGCGGGCCCAGGTGACGCAGTGTACTCGAGTTGGACCTCGTCGAGCGCCCTCACCTTTCCGAAGGCCCCCCAGCGCTGGTAGGCCTCGCGGGCAGCCCGCGAGAAACCGCGGGCTACGTCGGTGTTGCCACGGCGTGCGTGGGCGCGCGCGGTGAGCTCGAGCGCGAGAGCTGCGTGGTGGGGGTAACCGTTCTCCGTGGCCAGGCGGATCGCTCGCTCGTAGAACTCGGCCGCCCGTACGCGACGGCCCTCGGCCTCGGCGAGCTCGGCCTGGACGAGTGCGTAGCGGTGTTGGAAGTTCACCGGCGCGCTCTCGGCCCATTGCTTCAACAGCGCGAGCTTCGGCTCGAGCAATGCCTCGATCTGCGCGCCCTCGAAGGCGGGATCGGAGCGCGCCTCCACCAGTGAGAGACAGACCAGGAAGGTGTACTCACTGAGCCGGAGGTTCGCGGCGTTGGCCTCCTCGATCAGCGAACCCGCCTCCAGAAGGACGCGCACCACCTCGCGATGGGCGCCGAACCAGGCGTAGGCCGTGAGCTTGCAGAGGAAGAGCTGGCCGCGTGCCGGCACCGAGTCGCGCTCGCGGATGTGCTGCCGTAGTTGCTCCTCGCTCAGGTCGTCCGTGCTCAGGCTCAGGCGCTCCAAGGTCTGACCGCGCAAGCAGCGCACGAGCTGCCGTAGCGTGCGCAGCAGGAGCAAGCGCTCGTCTCCTCGCAGCGCGCGGATCTCGCGCTCTTGGTGCTCCGCCTCGGCGCATACCTCCTGCAAGGGCTCACCGAGCAAGAAGCGGAACTCGGGGACCCAGGAAGCGCCGAAGCTAGCGAAGAAATAGTCTCCGCTCTGAAGTCCCATCTCGATGCCGCGCTGGACGATCGGAAGCGAGCTGCGGATGTGGTTGCCGACGAAGGCGTTGGCGCAAATGGCGAACAGGACGTGGACCTGGCCACGATAGGCGAACGCGTCGGGCCGCCGTGCGAGCGCAAGGCCCAGCTGTCCGTAGGCATAGGCGCGCTCGTAGTCGTGCTCCCGGGCCACCAAGTATCCGCTGTAGCCCGAGCAGAAGGTGGCCGCCACGGACGTCAGCCCATGGCGCGCCGCGAGGCGCATGCCCTCGTGGGCGAACCAGAAGAACAACTTGCGGTCCGCGATGAAGGCTGGCGCATGCAGCTGGCTCATCAACTTGAGCACAGCCACTTGCTGGGGGTCGGTGGCGTCGCGCTGCTTCGCGAAGCGCTCGATGCCCATGGCGCGCAACACGACTTCGGTCTTCACCTTGGTCGTCACCAAGGGGACGTTGCTGCGGAGATCGGGGATGGGGTGACCGAGCGCCGCGAGCACCTCGCGACCGAGCTCCACCGCGCGCGCGTAGTTGCCGCGGTTGGTCTCGAAGCCGATGCGGATGGTCTCGAGCTCGGCTCGCTCGAGTACGCTGCGCAGGCCCGGGGTCATCTCCTCCAGGAGACGCCCTGCGTCCTCGAAGCGCCCGGCCAGATAAGCGCACTCCACGCGCCCGCGCTGCAGCGCGAACCACAGTGCGTAGTGCACATGGGCGGGGTCGCGCGCCCCCGCCCTCGCCTGCAGGGCTTCTAGGCCCGACTCGTGGTAGCGCAGCCCTTGCTCGTAGGCCGTCCCGCTACGAGCGCGCTGTCCTGCCTGCAAATTGAGCTCTGCCAACGAGAGTTGCTCACGCGGATCGTCGATCAGCGCGACGCCGCGGTTGAGATGATCGACGATGTCGAACACGGCGTCGACGTCGGGGTCGCTGTCGGCCGGGCTCCTCCGATCCCGCATGACGCGCCCAACCCGGAGATGCAGGGGCGCTCGTTCGTGCTCCAGCGGCGCGGCGATCTGCTGCAGACGATCATGGCGAAAGCGATAGTGGTAGTTGACGCCTTGTTGCGTGACCGGCGCGCTCACGTCGACGAGACCCGAGGGATAGCGATCCTCGAGGGCCACGATCAAACGCTCCCGGATCGCGGGTGCCAGGCGGGCGCGCATGTCCTCGGACGAGGTGTCCGCGGCGGCCGCGATCAGCTGCAAGTCGAACTGATTGCCTACACAGGCCGCCAGCTGCAGTGCGCTCTGCGTGGCGGGCGGCAGGCGCTGGAGCTTCTTCGCCATCAATTCGGCGAGACTCGCGGTGATGCCCAGGTCTTCGACCTCGCGCAGATCCCAGGTCCAGCGGCCGTGCTCCGCCGAGAAGCGCAGCAATTTGTGTTCGTAGAGCGCGCGCAGGAATTGGTCGATGTAGAACGGGTTCTTGCCGGTGCGTTCGGCGATCAGCTCGGCCAGCGCCTCCACCTCCACGTCGTCGCGATGCAGGGTGTCTGCGACCCAGAGCTGCACGTCCTGCTGCGTCAGGCCAGACAGCGCGAACTGGCGTACGTCGACCACCTGACGCTCGAGTTCGGCGAGCAACGAGCTCAGGGGATGGTCTGGCGATACCTCGGAGGCGCGGTAGGCACCGATCACGAGCAGCGCAGGCGGTTCCGGCAAGCGCAGGAGCGCCGACAGCGCGTGCAAGGTGGCAGCATCGGCCCACTGCAGATCGTCGAGGAACATCACCAGGGGTCGCTGCGGTCCCGCAAAGACCGAGAGGAACCTGGCCAGCGTGAGGTCGAAGCGATCCTGAGCCTGTACCAGGGAGGTCTCGGGCACTTCGGCCTGGGGCCCGACGATCTTCTCGAGCTCTGGCACCAAGCCCACGATGAGTCCTGCGTTGCTCGAGGTGCGCTCGAGGATCTCCCGACGGTAGCGGCTGAGCTCGTGCTCCGGCAGCGAGAGCAGGCAGCGGCAGAGCTGGCCGAGCGCCTGGGCCAGCGCCGAGTACGGGGCGTTGCGGTGGACCTGATCGAACTTGCCCGACACGAAGCGACCGCCTCGTTTGAGCGTGGGCTCGCGCAGATCCCCGATCAGGGAAGACTTGCCCAAGCCTGGGTCTCCGCTCACGAGCAGCATCGTTTTGTGGCCCGTCACGGCCGCGTCGAGCGCCCCCAGCAGCGCAGCCCGCTCGCTGCTGCGGCCGTAGTGGCGCTCGGAGACCACGAAGCGCTCCGGCAGGTCGTCGACCCCGAGCGCGAACGGCTGCGGGTTTCCCGAACGCAGGCGCCACAGACACTCGTCGAGGTCCACCACGATGCCGCGTGCGCTCTGGTAGCGCTCGTCTGGACTCTTGGCCAAGAGCTTCTCCACCAGCCGCGAGACGTGCTGGGGAATGCGCGGGTCGAGCTCGCTGAGCGCAGGCGCCGTGAGTGCAATGTGCGAGTGGACCATCGCCAGCGCATCCGATGACTCGAAGGGAGTCCGCCCGGCGAGCGCGTGATAGAGCACGGCCCCCAGGGAATAGAAGTCCGAGCGGTGGTCCACGCCGCGGTGGATGCGTCCCGTGTGCTCGGGCGAGATGTAGGCCAGCGGCATGGCGTGCTCGTCGAGCTCGAGCGGCGGCGTCTCGCATCCGTCCTTGCCCTGCTGCGGCAGCTGCACCGCCCAGGCAAAGTCCACGATCTTGGCGGTCCAGAGCTGCGTGTTCACCACGATGTTGCCGGGATGGATCGCCCGGTGAACCACGTCCTGGCGGTGGATTTCGCTCAGCCCGAGCGCCACCTGTCTCGCGAGGTGCAGCGCGCGATCCGACTCGAGCGGTCCGGCGCGCAAGAGCTGCGCGAGCGAGGTATCGCCGAAGGCTTCCTCCACCAACGTGACGCGGTCGCGCTCGTGCTTGACGGCCAGGTAGCGCACCACATGGGGCGAGCGAATCGACTTGCCGATGGTGTACTCGCGCTCGAGCCGCGCGAGCGCGAGGGCATGAGGGGGCTCTCCGGCACTCTCCTTGAGCACGACCGGTTCCCCCGTCGAGCGCTGGGTCGCACGTAGGATCCGAGACCGCACTCCACGATGCACTTGTTCGCCGATCACGAAGTCGGAACGCACCGGACTGCTCACTTCACTTCCTAGCCATCATCGTAGCCCGCAACTGGCCCAGCTCGGCTACGGTTGCAGCTGATTCGTTTCAGCAGAAGATATCGGTGCGAGAGGTATGCTGCATAGCGTGCGCTCACGCTCTGTTTCGTGAGCTGGCAACCAACGCTCGCCCGCTCCCGTCCCAGATGGACCACCCATCCGAGTCGTGCGAGCGAGCGAGCTAGCCCACGTGCTAACAAGGCGCCATGAATCCACTCGCGAGTCGTCGCTTGAGTCCCGACGACTGGGCGCTGTGGCGTGAGCTGCGACTGCAGGCATTGGCCGAGTCTCCCCATGCCTTCGGTTCCACGCTCGCCGACTGGCAAGGACGTGCGGACGCGGAGCAGCGCTGGCGCGCGCGGCTGCGCGACGTCCCCTTCAACGTGGTGGTCCAGCGCGGGGGAACCTGGGCGGGCATGGCGAGCGGAACCACCTGCCAGACAAACACCGTGGAGTTGCTCTCGATGTGGGTCGCGCCCTGGGCGCGCGGTGCAGGCGCGGGCGACCATCTGGTTCGCGAGGTGGCCGAGTGGGCTCGCGCGCAGAGCGCTCGGCAGCTCGTGCTGCGCGTGTACGTGGGCAATGCGGCGGCCCTTTCGCTCTACCGACGCAACGGCTTCGAACAGACCAGCGTGATCAAGGCGCGCTCGGCAGGTCGTGCAGACGAAGTCGAGCTCGCGCTCGCGCTCTAGGGGGTGTCCCTAATTCCGGTGCGCGTCAGGGCGCGGATTTCCGTCGCATCGCGAGCGCGCCCGCAGGCTCGACCTGAAGGTCGGGCCGAGGACGAAAGCCGCGATGCGGCGGAAAGGCGCGATGCTGGCGTGCGCCGGAATTAGGCACGCCCCCTAGGGACACCGCCTACGGACAGCGTCGTCCGTCGCGATCAATGGCGCAGGGCTCGTTGGACTCCGTGAAGCCATTGGGCTGGCAGCCGTTCGAGAACTGGTAGCACTGCCCCTCCGAATCACGTCCGTAGGTGACGAACTCACTGCATCCCTGCACGCTCGTGCCGCAGCCCACCTCCACCTCGCGATAGCAGCCCAGCTTGGCGTCGAACTGTTCCGCATGGAAGGTCGAGCAGCGCGGGTCGCCCTTGCAGGACTCTACCGGAAGCGAAGCACAGTGCTCGTCGCACGTCGCGCCGCTCGCATCCGAGGGACAGCCGACGTCGATGTAAGCCACCACGTCGAAATCGAGCAGCGCCCTGACCTGCTCGTAGGTGACCTGCGGCAGCACCACCTGCTCATTCCACTCTTGTGGCTCGAAGCCCAGCTGCGCCGCGTACGCCAGCACGCAGCCGCGATCGTCGTAGCCCTCCACGCGCAGGAAGAAGGAGGAACGCGCGTTCGGCTCGTCCATCAAGAGCTGCAGCCAGTTGCCGAAGTTGACGGGAGCGCGGGGCATGTCATCGCGCAAGGCCTGCTGGCAGGCTCCGCCGTCGACCTCGGGAAACGACCCATCGTGGGGTCGCTGCATCGAGGCGTCGTAGGGCGAGGGCTTGGCTTGTTGCGCTTGCATCCACGCCACCAACTCGCGCCGCACGGCCTCCCAGTCGATGTCCGGCTCGGACGACGCATCGGTCGCGCCCGCATCGAGCGCGTCACCGTGCTGGGGTCGGCCGACATCCGAGGGAGGCGCAGCGTCATCGCCACACCCACTGGAGAGCGACAAGACGGCCACGACCGCGTGGAAGACGGGAGAAAGTCGCATGGGAGATGGAGAGGTTTCTATCACCGAGCGCGCTGCACAGGAAGAAGCTCGGGCGGGGTGGTCTTCACATAGAGCACCGCGGTCACCAGGCTCATCAAGCTCGCCAGGCTGACCATGAAGGGCAAGGTCCGGCTGCGACCTTGGGCAGCAGACTCCACATGCCGGCCCACAGGCTGGGCGGCGTGACCGCACGGGAGAGCACGTCCGGGGCTCGCGCGACGCAGTCGGTGCACAGCTCGCGCCCCCAAGAGGCCTGCAGCGGGGCAAAGGTCCTGCCGCACAGGCAGGGCGTGGGCACCGAACCGACCGGTTCGGGGTCGAGCGACGTCATCTCGACCCACTCTATCTCGCCGGCGCA
Organism: Myxococcales bacterium; assembly: GCA_047601445.1. Classification (GTDB taxonomy): domain Bacteria; phylum Myxococcota_A; class Polyangia; order Polyangiales; family DASUME01; genus DASUME01. The sequence goes on from JASGJH010000001.1 coordinate 5,499,958, forward strand.
TTGGACGTGGATGTTGCCGCGCCCCTCCCCCGCGGGTGCACCAAGCGCACTCAGAGGGTATCTTCGGCGCCGTGTCCGACCCCTCCGAAAAGCGCCCGAACTCGTCTCTGAAAGCTCCGCTCGCCGACTTCCAACTACCGAAGATCGAAGAGGAAATCCTCGCGCTCTGGGAACGCCAGAAGACCGAGCGAAAGAGCCTGACCCCGAGTGGTCAGAAGGCCTTCGTGTTCTACGACGGTCCGCCCTTTGCCACCGGCCTTCCGCACTACGGTCACCTGCTGGCCGGCACCATCAAGGACATCGTGCCGCGCTACTGGGCCATGCAGGGCCGCGACGTGGAGCGCCGGTTCGGCTGGGATTGCCACGGCCTGCCCATCGAGAGCCTGATCGAGAACGAGCTCGGGCTGCACAGCAAGTCCGAGATCGAGGCCTTCGGCGTGCCGCAGTTCAACGCGGCCTGCCGCGCAGGCGTGCTGCGCTTCACCAAGGAATGGGAGCGCACGGTCAAGCGCATGGGGCGCTGGGTCGACTTCGAGAACGACTACAAAACCATGGACCCGAGCTTCATGGAGACCGTGTGGTGGGTCTTCAAGCAGCTGTGGGACAAGGGACTCATCTACGAGGGTTTCCGCATCCAACCCGTGAGCCCGATGCTGGGCACGCCGCTGTCGAACTTCGAGGTAGCGCAGGGACCCCAGGAGCGCGACCCGGTGACCAAGAAGGACGGTCACAAGCGGCGTCAGGATCCGAGCGTCACCATCCGCTTCAAGCTCGAAGACGAAGACGGCGCCTATCTGTGGGCATGGACGACCACCCCCTGGACGCTGCCGAGCAACCTCGCTCTCGCCGTGCATCCAGACGTGGAATACGTGAAGGTGCGCCTGAACGAGACCGGTGAGATCGCCTATCTCGAGCCGGGCCGGCTGAGGGACTACCAGGAGCGCAAGCGCGTGGGTGAGACCACCGAGCTCGCGCGCATGAAGGGCAAGGATCTCGTGGGGCGCACCTACGAGCCGCTCCTGCCCTACTTCGAGAAGTACAAGAACAAGGAAGACGGTTCGCGCTGGTGCTTCCGCGTGGTGGGCGCCGAGTACGTCACCACCGAGAGCGGCACAGGCATCGTTCACCAGGCGCCGGCCTTCGGTGAAGACGACTATCAGGTGGGCTTGAAGGAAGGCCTGCCGGTGATCCGTCCGATGGATCTGACGGGCATCTTCGACGAGCGCGTACCGGACTTCAAAGGTCAGTTCGCCAAGGACGCCGACAAGCACATCATCCACAAGCTCAAGGAAGAGGGCAAGGTCGTGGACCAGGACACGCTGGTCCACCCCTACCCGCACTGCTACCGCACCGAGCAGCCCCTGCTCTACATGGCGCTCTCCACCTGGTTCATGAAGGTGGAAGCGATCCGCGACGAGCTGGTCGCGAACAACAAGCAGATCCATTGGGTGCCCGATCACGTGGGCGAAGGGCGCTTCGGCAACTGGCTGGAAGGCGCGCGCGACTGGAACCTGAGCCGCAACCGCTTCTGGGGCACGCCGATCCCGGTCTGGCGCAACGAAGAGGATCCGAACGACATGGTGTGCGTGGGCTCCACGCATGAGCTCGAAGAACTCGCAGGCTTGCCGGCCGGTTCCATCAAGGATCTTCACCGCGAGACCGTCGACAACATCACCTTCCCCTCGCGCAAGAACGCCAAGGGCCGCATGCGGCGACTCGAGGAGGTGTTCGATTGCTGGTTCGAGTCGGGCAGCATGCCCTACGCGCAGAACCATTACCCATTCGATGGGAGCAAGAAGCAGTACGTGGAGCAGAACCTGCCCGCGGACTTCATCGCGGAAGGGCTCGATCAGACGCGCGGCTGGTTCTACACGCTGCACGTGCTGTCGACGGCGCTGTTCGGGCGTCCGGCCTTCAAGAACGTGATCGTGAACGGGCTCATCTTGGCCGCCGACGGCAAGAAGATGAGCAAGCGCCTGAAGAACTATCCGGATCCCAACGACGTGATCCAGAACTTCGGCGCCGATGCCCTGCGCGCGTACTTGATCAACAGCGCCGTGGTGCGCGCAGAGCCCATGCGCTTCGGCAAGGACGCCCAGGACACCAGCGGCGAAGCCGTGAAGGACACGGTGCGCCTGGTGGTGCTGCCGCTGTTCAACGCCTACAACTTCCTCACCACCTACGCCATCGCCGACGGTTGGTCGCCCAGTGCAGCCGACCTCGAGGTGCACCCGAGCGGCGACCTGGATCGCTGGATCCTCTCGCGCGTGCAGCACTTCCTGAAGGAGATGCAGCAGGAGTACGAGGACTACGAGCTCTCGAACCTGGTGCCAGCCTTCATCCGCCTCTCGGACGAGCTCAACAACTGGTACATCCGGCGCGGTCGGCGCCGCTACTGGCGCAAGGCGGGCGAGAGCAAGGAAGGCGACAAGGACAAGCGCGAAGCGTACGCGACGTTGTTCCGCGTCATTGTCACCGTGGCGCGCGCGATGGCGCCCGTGATGCCGTTCTTCTGCGAGCACCTGTATCAGCGCCTGATGGTGGACACGGGCCTGGCAGCGCAGGGCGACAGCGTGCACCTCACGCGGTTCCCCAACGCCGATGAGAGCCTGCTCGACCTCGCCCTCGAGGCGCGCATGCAGGCCGCCCGCGACGTGGTGGGCCTGGGACTCGTGATCCGCGAGCGCGAGAAGATCGGCGTGCGGCGTCCGCTCGGCAAGGTCACCGTGGCGAGCACCCACGCGAACGCGCGCGAGGCCGTGGCCCAGTTCATCGAGGCCATCACGGGCGAGCTCAACGTGAAGGAAGTGAGCGTGCTCGAGGACGACTCGTCGCTGTGCAAGATCACCGCTCAACCCAACTTCCGTACCCTCGGCAAGCGCCTGGGGCCGAAGCTCAATGCCGTGAAGGCTGGACTCGCGGCACTCAAGCCCGCCGATTTCCAGCGCCTCGAGAGCGAGGGCAAGCTCGAGATCGAGGGCGAGGTGCTCGCGCAGGAGGACATCCTGCTCAAGCGCGAGAACACCGGCGGCGGCGCCGTGGAGAGCCAAAACGGCATCACGGTGGTGCTGGACACCAAGATCACGCCCGAGCTCCACGCCGAAGGCATCGCGCGCGAGCTCGTCAACCGCATCCAGAACCTGCGCAAGGCCGCCGACCTCGACGTGAGCCAGCGCATCCGCCTGGTGCTCGCCTGCGACGGCGTGCTGGGCGAGGTCGCGGAAAGCGAGACCCTGAGCGAACTGATCGCCCACGAGACCCTGGCCGTGGAAGTCGAACGCGTACGTGAGAGCGCCGCCCCCGACTGGAAGCACACCAAGGCCGACTCCATCGACGGCGAAAAAGTCGTCATCGCCCTCGAGCCGGTCTAGGGGGTGCCCAGGGGGCCGGTTGTCGCCCTACCCCGCGCGGTCCCCGAGCAGCGGCGTGACGCCGAGTCCGCGCGCCGCTCGAGTCGCGACCCTGCGGGCGTCCGCGAGCCCGGCCGACTCCACGCGTGCGCGGGCCCGCGCGTGCGCTTTCGCGTCCATGAAGCGCGCCTCATGGAACGAGGTGGTCGCAACGGGGTCGAATCCGACGAAGCCCAGCGTGCCGCGCACGAAGCCCTTGTGCAGCGGGCTCCCCTGCACCAGCTGATACCAGAAGCCAGGGCTGTCCATGCTCGTGATCAAGCGCGCCGAACGCCCCCGCAGCAAACGCTCCGGCGGAGCGTGGCGGCTGCGATAGCGGTAGGCGAAGCCAGGGCGCAGCACGCGGTCCACGAAGCCCTTCATCAGAGCGGGGGGTGCGCCCCACCAGTTGGGAAAGATCCAGGTCACGTGACGCGCCCGTAGGAGTGCCTGGGAGGCGCGCTCGAGGTCGGGCTCGAAGGGTTGATCCGCCCGCCTCAGGACGAGGTCGAAGACCAGCTCACGCAGGTCGATGCGCTCTACCTGCACCAGGCTCTGCGCGGCGGCGACGTAGGCGCCCGTGAGCTCGGCCGTGAGTCCGTCTGCTTCCGGGTGACCGTTCAGGACCAATAGCGATTCCATGCATCTACAACTAGCGACGCTTCGTGCGCGCAGGGAGTCGAACGATCGCATATGCTCCATGCAATCGTGCATAGGCCCACCGACGCCACCCGTTGGGATGACCTGCGGGTCTTCCTAGCCGTCCTGCGGCAGGGGAGCTTCTCGGGCGCCGCGAGCTCGCTCGGCATCGAGCAATCCACCGTGAGCAGGCGCATCGCCGCCCTCGAAGCGGCGCTCGGAGCTGCGCTCTTCGATCGCACCGCCGCCGGACCGCGGCCCAGCGAGCTGGCCCTCGAGCTACGCGAGCACGCCGAGCGCGTGGAGCAGGAGATCCTGGAGTTGCTGGATCACGCGGGCTCGCAGGGCAAGGTGGTGGAAGGACGCGTGCGCCTGGCGACCACCGAGTCCTTCGCGGTGCACGTGATCATCCCGCACCTCCTGTCAGGCCTGCGTGCGCTGCATCCGGAGCTGCGCGTCGATCTCCTGGTGAGCGAGCGCGCGGCGGACCTCACGCAGCGCGAGGCCGACGTGGCCTTGCGCTTCTTCCGTCCCAAGCAAGGGGACCTGGTAGCCAAGCGCATCGCGGTGTTGCCCACCGTGGTGCTGGCCCACGAACGTTACTTGGCCGGGCGCACCGAGCTGCGCGTCGATACGCTGGACTGGATCGTGCTCGACCATGACTCTGCCGAGCCCGCGTTGCCGGCCTACCTTTCGGCCCACGGCAAGCTCGAGCCCGTGCTGCGCACCAATGGCCACCTCGCGCAGGTGGAAGCGGTGCGCGCGGGACTCGGCGTGGCGTTGTTGGCCAAGTCACTCACTCGGCTCGATCCCGGTCTCAAGGTACTCTCGCTCGATCTCCCTGCGAGCCCGCCCGTCGAGCTGTGGCTGGTGACACCGCGCAGCTTGAGTCGTATCCCGCGCATCCGCGCGCTCTGGGAGTACCTCGAAAAGACCCTGACCGCGCTCGCCTAACTGCGGGCGTCCAAGACCCGACGAACCAGCGCCACGGCTCAGCTCTTATCGTAGAAGAACTCTTCCTTCACGATCTTGTCGTCCTTCACCGTGAACACGGCGATCTCGTCCATTTGCATGCGCTGCTTCTGCGTCTTGTTGGTCACGTCGTAGCTGAAGCGCACTGCAAACTTGGCGTCTCCGTGAGGCCACGGCCCTTCGACCTTGGCACTGTGGATCTCGTGGTTGTCCTCCCACCACTTGTTCTTGCCGAGCACGCCGTCTTTGCCCTTGGTGATGCGCTCTCCGTTGGGCATCGCTGCCGCCTCCACGCTCTCGATGTTGTCTGCGTAGAGCGAGCGAATGCACTCCAAGTTCTTGCCTGCCTTGCAGTAGTCGACGAGTTTGTGACTGATCTGCTGGATCGTCATGGTCTCACCCTCCTGGCATGGCTCGCGGAACGAGCTCCAAGGAAGCCTCCCACAACGTCACGCGTGGCGCTCGACCTCGGCGAGGAAGCGCTGGCCCCCCGACTACGAACGCTTTTGAACGTCACACCCCACGTTTCGCCCCTTTCGGAGCGCGACGTGAATCAGAGCTCGACGGCCTCGATGCGGCGATTCTCTTGGCGCCCAGCGTCGGTATCGTTCGGCGCAATCGGACGCTCGTCGCCGTACCCTACGGCCGTTACGCGTGCGCCGTCGATGCCCTTCGAGACGAGGTAATCGCGGCACGCCTGGGCGCGCTTCTCGGAGAGCTGCTTGTTGGTCTTCGGGTTGCCGACGTTGTCGGTGTGCCCGGCGATCTCGATCTTCGCGCTCAGTTTGTGCGCCATGTACTCGACCACGGTATCGAGCTGGGCGAACGACTCCGGCCGAATGCTGGCCTTGCCGCTGTCGAAGGTGACGCCGTTCAGCACGAAGCCAGCAGGCTCTGGTAGCGCAGCCGCCGCGGCGGGACGAGGCGGCGGCTCCCAGCGCTTGTAGCGCAAGGTCAGTCGGACGTTTTGGTTCGGCTCTTCGCTCACGGGCACCGTGGCCGCGATGTCCTTGCGACCGAGCGCGAGATAAACCAGGTCGTACTTCTTGCCCACAGGCACCAGCACCTCGGCGTAGCCTTCGGCGTTGGTCTCCTGCGTGTAGTACTTGATGCCGTCGGGCGAGGTCAGCGAGATCACGATGCCGCGGATGGGCCCCTTCTCCTTGTCCACGACTGTGAACTTGAGAGCGGCCTCGGTGCGCGTGGCCTTGATCTGCGACTCGGGATGCTCCTGCGGCTTGTTCTTGGGATCGGTCTTCGCGACCTGGAACTCCATGGGCTTGCTCGGATCGACGTCGGTGACCGGCGCGACACCCGAGCCGTCACCACCCGTGCCTTCGCTCGATTCCGCGCTCGTGGTGGCGACCTCTCCTCCGGCTGCGGCTTCTGCAGGATCAGCCGACGCGGCGGGCTCGGACTTCTGTCCCCCGCCGCAGGCAACTAGGGCCAAGGCTGTGATCGTTGTGCCTACAAGGTGGCGCATCGTGCTCCCTTTATGGTCAGAAAGGCTGCGCACGACGCTAACACACGGGACTGCCGCAAATCGAACTAACGCTCGCTGCGCGGAGCGCGCGCAGGGCCTCTCGCGACCGCCAAACGACGGCGCCCCAACCACACGAGCACGCCCAGCAGAACCAGGCTCGCGGTGGAGCCTTGCCTTGCGTGCGCGGCGTTCGGACCGAGGCTGCAGGCCCCGGCTCCCACCTTCGACTCCTGCGGCGGCTCGTCCGCGACGGGCCCACGTTTAGGAACTACCGGCTGGGTCGGCTGCTCTGGATCCATGTCGAGCGTCTCGATCTCGTCCTCGAGTGCCTGCACATCGCAGTTGTGCTCGAACTCATCGCAGTCTGGCGCGGGTTCGCTCGAATACCCAGCCTCGCTGTCAGCCAGGCAAAACGCGGCGCGCGCATGGCACCAGTCGGCAAGCAGCTTGGCCGGTGCATCCCCTCCGTCCACCGAGGGTGGTGCGAGGCAGGACGCTAGATTGAAATCCGACAGCTGTGCATTTTCGCGCTCAGGCCCAGGAATCGACCCGGTCAGACATACCTGGCGGCGCTCCTCGTGCCCGTCGTACACGTTGCGAGCCACGAGCGTGACACACGATTGCACACCGGGTTTGAGGGGAACGCGGGCGGAGGCAGTGAGTGCGAGAGTCCAACCAGCGGGCAGCGGCTGGGGTGTGTTCATGGAGGACGCCGCGAACAACCAGCCATCCCGTTCCGCAATCTCGACCTCGAGCTGCGAGGCATCCACGACATGGGTCGTGGTGAAGATCTGGTCGTCCAAAGCACAGCCTCCATGGTCGATGCCCGTATGGCAGGAGTAGCGTGAGCCGGCCGAAACCTCGTCCCATGTCTCGCTGGCCATCACCGCATCGAGCCCAGCGCCTACGCTCGATTGCGCGAGCTGAAATTTCTTGGCTGAATCGGCCCAAATCTCGACCTGGCCTTGCGCGCTCAACCCATAGTCCACGCCCGCGACGAGCGGCGTGGTGGGGGTAAACGCGAGGAGCGCGTAGTGGCTACCTTCCTCATGCGTGCGCGACCAGGTGCCAGCGATCTCGCTGTCTGGCGCGTCCTGTCGGAAGACGCGCAGCGTAAGCACGGCGTCTCTACACTGATCGGGGTTGTCCGAACATCCCAACCAAAACCACAAGGGACCGGCGGGCTGCGCCAAACCCGCGGGGGCCAACAGGAGCCCTCGAAAGGGAGGCGAGCACGCAGCAGCGCGCTCGGGCGTAGCCAGCACTCCAAACGCAAGAAGAGACAAGGCGGAAGCGAGACTTCGATTGATCATGCCCGACCTGTCGCAACGCTCATGCCAGCCCCAAAGCTCAATCCTTGCGCTTTTAACCCCGTGTCAGCGTGTGCCGAGCGCCAGCTCGAGCAAGGAGTCGGCGCTAGCGCTTGTTCCCTCGAGTGCACGCAGCGCGCTTTGCGACCCCGGATCGACGGCGCCCAAGCAACGCGAGCATGCTCAGCAACGCCAAGCTCGCGGTGGAGCCCTCGTCTCCCTGTGCGAGGCCCACCGGGCTCACCACGAGCACCTTCGGCTCCGGCGAGCACGCAGCCGCAGGCTCGGGCGTGACCATCACGCCGAGCGCCAGGAGAGAAAAGGCTGAAGCGAAACTGCGGTCGATCATTCCCGACCCACCGCAACGCCTATGCCAGCCTAAAACCTCAATCCTTACGCCGTAACACCGTGTCAGCCTGTGCCGGACACCCGCTCAAGGAGCAGGAGCCGGCGCAGGCGTTGGCGCCGTGTCTGGCGCGGGCGTCGGCGCAGTGTCTGGCGCCGCGGGCTGCTCACCCGGCTGCGCAGGCTTCGTATCGAAGTCCTCCAGATTCACGTCATCCAGGTCTTCGAGACTGGGTGCGTCCTCTTCGAGCTCATCCAGCCCCACGCCGCCAGGTTCACCCTGGTCAGGCGCCGGCGCGGCGCCGGTGTCTGCGGGGGAGAGGTCCGCCGTCTTGGACAGCGAGGGCAGGAAGGTGGAGAGCCAGGGCACATAGGTGGTGATGACGAGCGTCACACCGAGCACCGCGATGAAGGGCAACACCGAGCGGTAGACGTTGGTCACCGGCACGTTGAAGCGGAAGCTCGAGATAATGAGGTTGAGGCCGAGCGGCGGCGCCAGGTAGGCGATCTCCAGGTTCACCAGGAAGGTGATGGCCAGGTGGTAGGGATCGACCGCGAAGTGCTTGGCGATGGGCACGATCAGCGGAACCACCACGAAGATGGCCGCGAAGATCTCCATCACCATGCCCGCGAGCAAGCAGAACACGTTGAGCACCAGCAGGAACATGGTCTTGGAGGTGATCAGGGTCTGCATCGCCTCGAGCACGCGCATGGGCACCTGGGCCTGCACGAGATACGAGGTGAAGCCGATGGCCGTGGAGAGGATGGCGAGGATGGCGCCCACCAGGGTCATCGACTCGCGGATGATGCGCGGAAGATCCCGACGGACGTCGAGCTCACGGTAGATGAAGGTCTCGATGAAGAGCACGTACAGGCCGGTGAAGGCCGATGCCTCGTGCACGCGCAAAAGACCCGAAGCCAGGCCGCCCACGATGACCACGGGCAGACCGATCTCCCACTTGGTCTCCTTGATGGCCTCCCAGGCGACCTTCCTGTCGAACTTGGTGCGTGGGACGTTGGACTTGACGCCGATGAACGCCGAGTAGACGCAGGTGGCGATCACGGTGAGGATGCCGGGCAACAGACCTGCAAGGAACAGCTTGTCGAGCAGGATGTTGGCCACGATGCCGTAGAGGATGAGCGGCAGCGCGGGCGGGAACATGATGCCGAGCGAGCCGGCCGTGGTCACGAGGCCGAGTGAGAACTGCCGGGGGTAGTTCTCCTGGATCAGCGCCGGGAACAACAGACCACCGATGGCCACGATGGTGATGCCGCTACCGCCAGTGAAGGTGGTAAAGAACGCGCTGGTGATCAGGCACACCACGGCCAGACCGCCGGGCATCCATCCGAAGACGGCGCGCGAGAACTTGATCAAGCGGCGAGGCGTGCCGCCCTCCGCCATCAGGTAGCCGGCGATGGTGAAGAGCGGGATGGTCACCAACTGGGGCGAATCGGCGAACTTCTCGCTGAACACGTCGATGGCGACCGACGTGATGGTGCCACCTTGATCCTGGTTGAACAGGTACATGGCACTGGCGCCGAACATCATGAACAGCGGCATGCCGATGAGAGCGACGGCCAGGAAGGCCAGGGTAATGATCAGCGTCATGGTTCAGCCCTTCCCATCGCGGTTGAGATCCTTGGCGACGGCATCGGCGTTGCCCTGCAGGCCCTGCTCGTGCGGATCACCAGGATCGACTTCGCCGCGGGCGAGCCGCTGGGCGTTGAGCACACCGCCGGCGAACATGCGCACGGCCATGAAGGAGAACATGGCGGGCACGATCAGCTGGAACGCCGCGCCAGGGGTTTCCATCTTCATGCCGAGGGCGGAGAAGATGCCACGTACGATGCAGTAGGGGCCGGCCACCGACTGAGTGTCCTTGAGCACCTGGGCGCTCGCGTCACAGACGTGGATGGCACCCTCAGGGGTCAGCGTCTCGTACGCCGCGGTGAGCTCCTCACCGTTGATAATCACGGCGTCCATGAAGGCGCGCGCGAGGTAGAAGCAGATCACCGAGCCGATGAACCCGACGAGCATCTGGAAGATGGTGCGCACGAAGGGCGACACGAAACGCGGCACGATATCGATGGCCACGTGCTTGTTGGCGTGCACGCCGAGCGACGCACCGAGGAAGGCCAGCCAGAGCGTGCCCTTGGTGAGAATGAAGTCTGCCCAGTCCATCCACTCGAGGCCGGCGTTGGCCCAAGAGATGCCCATGTTGGCGAGGTTGCGCATGAGGGCCTGCGCGAAAGCCATCACCAACATCAGGAGCAACATCCACATCGCGACCGTGGCCTCGCCATGGGCGATGCCATCGTTGAAACGTTTCAGCATGGTCAACCTCTCGATCCCATGTGGTGGAGGGTCGCGATCATCGCGGCGAGGCCAGCGGGGCCTCGGCGCTGAATGAGCGCATTGCCTTCGCCATCGGCCGCGGGACCCGACGATGACTCCGACGTTTCTAAGCTGTTATTGGACATGACAAACCCCATATGCACGCGCAGGGTCGCGCGTCAGTGCTTTTCCAAGACGGGCCGTGTCACGGACCACCTGGGCGTGTGACACAGCGCGCCACGACCAGTGACCGCGCGAACCCCGTGGATGAGCGCGGAGACCTGCTGCGGGATCGGGCCTCGCTGCTTCAAAAAGCGCGGAAAAAAGCGGCGATCGCGGCAGCATGCTCGACACGGCGCGCGATAGTACACGCGCACCTGAGGCCTATCAAGCTGTCCCCAGTTGACGCTCCGTGAGCCTTGGGCTGAAGCAGAAGGAGGCTTTTCCACGCGGGCCCACGCAGCGATCCGGATTGGCGATCGCTGCGCTGTCGACGCGTCGAGGTGAGAAGCGCACGGACGGGAGCGTCGCGCGGAAGCTCGCCGTTGGTAGCTGGCCAGCGCCTGGCGCGGCGCGGTCCGGGGGCGCGTTGCGCGGACCGTGAGGACGGGGAGTGCAGGGCGCTGCGCGAGCCACGGCACAGAAGGGCCGGGCTGTACACGAGGCGCCGCTCGGGGCAGCCGTTGGATGCGGAAGCTGGGCGGCCTGGGCATTCGTTTCGCAGGGGGCGGATCACGGGAGGCACACGAGGGGGATTCCGCGAGACACCCTGCGGCGGGCCCGGTCCAACCGGGGCGGGCATAGGTGGCGCGAGTGACACCGGCCGCGGCGCGGGGACCCGTGTCATGTGTGGGCCGCGGCAGACCACGTGGGCCGAGCGGAGTCCGAGCACCACGTCCGACCCGGCTCGGACGTGGCAAAGAGCCTCGCACGGGCCGACTGCTCGAGCCTCACTCATCCGATCCCGAATGACACATCACGTGGAGCGCGTGTTCGGGCACACCCAAGCGGCGTTAGCGACATAGAAAGGCTCAATCGTTCCGCGTATCCTGGCCCGACATGATGCCCCCGCTCGAAGGCCGGTTCGAACTCCTTCGCCAGGTGGGCGAGGGCGGCTTCGGAGCGGTGTATCAAGCGCTGGACCGCGTGAGCGGCGCCCACGTGGCGGTCAAGCTCGCCCACGCCTCCAATGAGGTGGACGCCAGCCGATTCGAGCGCGAGGTCGCCCTGTTGGCGGAGCTGAAGCACCCCAGCGTGGTTCGCTACGTGGGCCACGGGCGCGCGGAGAATGGTCGACGCTACCTGGTCATGGAGTGGCTCGAGGGTCAGACCCTGGCCGCGCGGCTGCGCGTGGGCTGGCTGAGCATCGGCGAGCTGGTGCTGCTCGCCCAGCGCATGATCGCTGGCCTGTGGGCCGCGGAGCGGATCGGCATCGTCCACCGCGACATCAAGCCCGCCAACCTCTTCCTGCCCGGCGGACGCATCTCCGAGGCCAAGATCCTCGACTTCGGGCTGGCGCGGCGCATGACGGAGGCCCACTCGCTGACCCGCAGCGGCCTGTTGCTGGGAACCCCTCTTTACATGTCGCCCGAGCAGGCCCGCGGGTTGCGCAACCTGGGTCCTGCCTCCGACACCTTTTCCATGGGCAGCGTGCTGTTCGAGGCTCTGTGTGGGGTCCCCGCCTTCGCGGGTGACACGGCCATGGGGACCCTGGCCAGGATCTGCTTCGAGGAGCCGGAGAGCATCGAGTCCCTGCGCAGCAATGTGCCCGACGAAGTCGTGGCCGTGCTGCAGTCGATGCTGGACAAGGAGCGGGACAAGCGTCCCTCCTATGCCGCCCTGACCGACGACTGGACGCGCGTCGCTAGCCACCTGAGTGCCTGCCCCGTGGACGAGAGCGAGAGCGTCCCGGTCAAGCTAGCGAGCGAAGAGCTGATGATGACGAGGGCGCTCAAGGGTGCCCTGCGCAGCCGCGCCCAGCAGCGCGTGCTGTGCGCCGTCTTCGTGGGTCATGTGTCTGGGGAACTCGACTCGCGGGCCACCACCCCCGAGCTGGTGGAGCAGCGCCTCGACGCCATGCTCCACCGCTATCGCGCGCGCAGTGAGGCCATCCACGACGGATCGCTGGTCTTGTTCCTGGAGGAGCGTGGCACGCCCACGGAGCAAGCCACGGCGGCCGCACGCTGCGCCCTCGCCACCCGTGACTTGCTGCCCGACTCGGCGATCGCGCTGTGCATCGGCCGCGCGGTGTTGGAAGGTTCCTTGCCCTACGGCGAGATCATGGAGATGGGGCTCGAGCTGCTGAGGGAGACCCCCGCCGGCGTGGTGCGCCTGGACGAAGCGAGCGCGGGCCTCCTGGAGGCGCGCTTCGAGCTACGCGGCGCCGAGAATCGACGCGTGCTGGAGCGCGAACGATCGGGCGGTGAGGTCCCGCGCACCTTGCTCGGGCAGGTTACGCCGTTCGTGGGGCGCGAGCGTGAACTCGGACAAATGGAGCTCACGTTCCGCGAGTGCGTCGACGAGGACGTTGCGCGGACCATCGTGGTGGTGGCGCCGGCAGGAGCAGGGAAGTCGCGGCTCCGCTTCGAGCTCGTCCAACGTCTGCGGCGCTTCCATGGAGACTTCACGCTGCTCGGCGCCGTGGGCGATTCGGTCCGCACGCGTACGCCCTTCGCGGCCCTCGCCCCGGCCATCCGCGGCTGGGCGGGCATCGAACCCGCGGACTCTGCGGACGAAAAGCAAGAGAAGCTCAGGCGCGCCGCGTCGCGCGGCCTCGCCCCCGAGCGCGCGCCGGTGGTCGCAGCATTCCTGGGCGAGATGCTGGGCGTGCATCTTCCCGAGCACACGAGCCCCGAGCTCCGAGCCGCCCGGCGGGATCCCAAGCTGATGGGCGACCGTATCGCGGCAAGTTGGCTCGAGTGGCTCGACGCCGAATGTCGACTGCGCCCCGTGGTGGTGTTCCTCGAAGATCTACACTGGGCCGACCCGGCCACCCTGTCGTTCCTCGAGGCGGCCATGCGCAACCTCGCCGACAAGCCCTTTCTCGTGATCGCCTTCACGCGACCCGAGGTGCGCGAGCGCTTCCCCAATTTGTGGGCTCAGCGCGAGCTGCAGGAGATCCGCCTGCCCAAGCTGGGGACGCGTCCCTGCGAGCGCCTGCTCGACGCCGTGGTGGGCGCCGAGCTCAGCGCCGAACGCCGGGCCTGGTTGATCGAGCGCGCCGACGGCAATCCCTTCTTCCTCGAGGAGCTGATCCGCAACATGCGGGCCGGCGGTGACACGCAGAAGCTGCCCGACACCGTGCTCGGCACCATCCAGACGCGCCTCGACGCCCTTGGAGAGGACGCCAAGCTGCTGCTGCGCGCCGCCAGCGTGTTCGGCGAGGTGTTTCGGACCGACGCTGTGCTCGTGCTGTTCGGAGACCACGCCGCGCACTTCGATCTCCCGGGTTGGCTCAACGTGCTCTGCGAGAGCGAACTCGTTCACGCGCGCTCCGGCGAGGAATACGGCTTCCGCCACGCGCTGATCCGCGACGCCGCCTACGCCTCTCTCCCTGAGGCCGAACGCCACAAAGCGCACCGCCTGGCGGCCGAGTGGTTGCTCGCGCAAGGCTCGGGCGATGCAGCACTCCTCGCATCGCACTTCGAACGCGCCCAGGAACTCGACCGAGCTGCCCCCGCCTATCGCGACGCCGCCAAGCAAGCCTTCGACGCCAGCGCCCTCGACGCGGCGATCCGCCTCGGAGAGCGTGCCGTGGCTTGTGGTGCGCAGGGCGAGCTCCTGGGCGAGGTGGCCGCCATCGTCGCCGCAGCCTACGCCTGGGGTGACAATCAAGTGGCCGCAGAAGAATGGGCCATCCGAGCGCGCGGGGCGCTGGCGCCGGGCGCCGACGCCTGGTGGCTCGCGTCGCAGGTGCTCGCCATCGCGATTCAGTTCAGGTCGCCCGAGGACAACACCATCGCGCTCGAATTGATCCATGCAGCCGAAGAGGACGGGGCGGCCTCTTTTGCGGAGCTCTCGGCGCTGGCGATCCTGGCGACCAATTGCTTCGGGGATGGCCAAAACGATATCGCGCTGAAGCTCTTGACTGTGCTCGAAACCAAGCCACTCGAGAATCTGCCCCCGCGTGTACTCGGCAAGGTGGAAAACGCGCGCCAACGACGCGCCCTGACGGAGAAGGATTTCCCCGAGGCGATCCGCCACGGGCATGCTGCTCTCGATGCACACCTGCGGGGCGGCACCGTGCACGACATCTTGTTCAGCATGCTCGCGGTCGGCGACGTGCTCACCATGGTCGGCGCCTACGACCAGGCCGATACCCTCCTCAAGGAGAGCGCAGTGCGGTCGCAGGGCCACGGATCGTACGAGTTAACCATCTCCCTCGGCTTGGCCACCATCGAGCTGCGACGCGGAAATTGGTCGCGCGCAAGAGAGATGCTCGCGCGGTGTGTCGCTGGCTTCACGAAGGCTGGCATCACCTATCTGGCTGCAGAGGCGCTGGCGCTGCTGGGCGAGGCTCATCTGATGGGAGGGGACCTGGAGCCGGCTGCAGAGTACGCACGCCAAGCCGTCGCCACGCCTACCGCTCCGGCACGCCGCGCACTCGCGCTCAGTGTGCACGCTCGAATCCTTCTGCTCCTCAAGCGACCGGATGAAGCGCTCGCGGCGAGCCGAGAGGCGGCTTCGCTCGTTGAGGTACATCCCGATTTCGCCCTGGTTAGCGCCAGCCGCCGTGTCCTCATCGAGTGCCTCCTCGTCACGGGAAAACGCGAGGAAGCCCGCGAGGTCTCCGAAGAAGCCCGCGCTCTGCTCCTGCAAGCCGCAGCGCACTTCGAGGATGACGAAGACCGCCGCCGCTGGCTGAGCGTCGTGCCCGACAATGCGCGCATCCTGGAGCTCGCGCGCGGGCTGGCTCCCGTACCCGCCTGAGAACACGCCCTACCGACGTGCCCGTCCTGGAGTGATGTCGAATCACGACAGGCATGTCGCGGGGTGAAGTGAAACGACGACAGCCCTTCACCCCATTCGTTCTTTCACCTTCTCGCGATTCACACCGAACCTCCACGAAAGCGGGTGATTTCGCGATGGGCGCGCTGGCCTCGGACTTGCACTGGGCGGCCCCATGGACGCTCTCGCAACTCGACTTCGCCCGCTCCGCAGCTGGCTCGCTCCCGCCCTCGTGCTCTCGTGTCTGTTCTTCCTCACGGACACGGCCGCGGCGCAGCAACAGCCCACGCTCACCTCGCCGGCTCCCTATCAACTCAGCACCAACTCCGAGCAGGGGCCGGCCCACATGCCCTCGCTCACCATGCCTCGCTTCGAGCTCGCCTCGGGCATCACTCTGTTGGCCGCGGCCGTGCCGGTCGCCGTCGTGGCAGGGTTACTGGCAGGCCCACCTTTGTTCGCCGATTGCGAGGACAGCTCCGATCCCTATTGCTCCGAGCGACTCGATGAGAAGGAGGAACGAGGACGCGCGGTCGGCATCGTCACGGGGCTCTTGTTTGCGGGATTGGGCACGGTTCTGACCGTCCACGGAGCCCTCCGCATTGGCCGCGTCAAGGCCCAGCGTCGAGCTCTCCTGCAACCGAGCGCCTTCAACGTGCTGCCCGCCCCCGGACGCGCGGTCGCCCAGGTGAGCTGGCGCTTCTGAGGTCGCCTGGGGTCCTGGGTCAAACGCGAATGCGCAGCGCGCTGAGCACGAGCCCGCCCACGAACAGAGAGCCGAGCGCCCAGACTAGCTCCTGCCCGGATGCCTCGGTGAAGATCCACAAGCTCACCAGTGAACCGAGCAGGGGCACCGCATAGCTCCCCACCCTCCCCGCGAGCCCGCCGCGACGACGCAAGGCGAGCACCGCCAGACACGTGGACAGGTACTGCACGGCGACGCTCACGTTCGACATGCCCAGCAGGGCGCGATAGTCGAAGGCCGCCACCAAACCGCTCACCACCAACGCGGTCACCACCACCGCGCGATAGGGAGAGTCGAAGCGGGGGTGCACCGCCGCGAGCCCGCGCGGCAGCAGGCCGTCGACCCCCATCGCATAGAGGTAGCGCGGGATGCCCAGCGCGCTGCCGGAGACGAAACCCAGCGTGGACACGAGGCCTCCACAGAGCACCAGAAACGCCAGCCCTGGCACCACGGCCAGCGCGGCGTCTGCGAGCGGTGCGTCGCTGGGAGCGGAGAGCTTCGGATAGGACAACACCAAGACCGTCTGCACCACCACGTAGACCAGCGAGGCGGCCAGCAGCGATCCCACGATGGCACGCGGCATGGCGCGCTCCGGATCCCGCGTCTCGCCCGCCGGTACCGGCACCACCTCGAAGCCCTGGGCCGCGAACAGCGCGGCGAAGGTCGCAGCGCTCACGCCCGCGAGACCGCGCGGCAGTTCGGCGCTGTGCTGAGCCAACGAGAGGTGAGGCACGAGCGCGAAGACCAGCGTGAACAGCACCGCGAACTTGGCGAAGGTAAAGGTGTTGACCGCGCGCGCACCGGGCCTGGCCCCACGGTAGTTCAGGGCCGCGAACGTGAACACGATGACGAGCGCCACCAGCTTCGGCCAAGCCGCTCCGCTCAGCCGAGGCCAGATGCGCCCCGCATAGGCTGCGGCCGCCGACGCGACCGCCGCGAAGGAGAACATCGAATTGGCCACGCACATCCAGCCCACGGCGAAGCCCACGCCCGGGCCGAACGCCTCGCGCGCGTACACGTAGGGCCCCCCGGTGCGGTCCACCTTGGAGGCGGCTTCGGCGTAGCAGAGCGCCACCGGGAGCAGGCCCACCGCGCACAGCAAGAACGCGAGTGGCGAGAGCGAGCCCATGTCGCGTGCCAGGTCGTCGGGCAGCACGAAGATGCCCGACCCCACGATGGCATTGAGCCCGATGCAGACCACGTCGAAGAGCGAGAGCGAACGCCGCACAGCGGCCAGAGTGTAAGTGCACTCGCATCTTCACGAAAGAGGTCACGCGAGGTTCCGCACGGGGGAGGTCACACGACCTCCCCCCGGAGTGCCGGGGCCTCAGTTCTGGAAGGCTTGCTCGCGCAGCGCGAGCGGCACCGGCTGGAACTCATTTCGAGCGCCGCCGCAGCTCACGCAAACCACCTCGTCGATCTCATCGATGAGCTCGACGCAGCTCGGGCAGACCTTGGCCTCGCAATACACGCAGACGCACTCTGCGATCGCTGGGTAGAGGCCGGTGCAGTGGGCGCACATCTGATAGGCGAGTTCCGTTCGAAGGCCGACACTCGGGCGCACTCCGCCCGCGGCGTGGTTCGCTGACATGGTTCTCTCCTCGTAGGGGTCTCGACACTGGTCGAGCCGAGTGATGGAACGTCTTACAGCAACAACAACTACGCGAGCGACAGTAACAAGAACCGGGCCAGCGAAAGGGGTCGCAGAGCACTTTGCCGATTTCGGTGGAGATTTCGCGACTTCCATGGTCTAGCGCGCCGTCCCGATCTCGGAATTTGGAGGTCGCCCAATTTCGCACAAGAGCGCCTCAGGCTTTCATCCCTGTAGCGCCTGACACCCATGATTCGTTCAATCTTGCAAACCCACCCGACGCCGCGCCTTGGCCGTCACGGTCTGCCCACGCAGCTTGGCGTAGTCACGCCACGGATCGACCTCACCAATCCGGCTCAGCACGCTGCCCACGTGAAACCGCTTTGGATCGAGCTCCGGCTCGAGCTCGTCCCAGCTCAACGGCGTGGCCACGGTGGCCCCTTCGCGCGCCCGCGTCGAATACGGCGCAATCGCCGTGGCGCCGCGGCCATTGCGCAGATAGTCCAAGTAAACGCGGCCCCGGCGCAGGTCCTTGCGCACGTTGGTGAGGTATTTCTTCGGGCTGTCCTGGGCCATCGCCTCGGCCACCGCCAGTGCGAAAGCTTTGTGAAGCTCCCAATCGAGCTGACGCTTCACCGGCAACACCACGTGCAGCCCCTTGCCTCCCGTGGTCTTCACGAAGCTCACGAGGCCGAGCTCCACGAGGCGCTGACGCAACTCGAGTGCGGCGTCTACCACGGCGCGAAAGGGCAGACCTTCCGCCGGATCCAGGTCGAACACGAACTGATCGGGCTGCTCCACTTTGTCGGCGTGGCACGGCCAGGTGTGCACCTCTAGGGCACCGAGCTGCGGCAACGCGAGCAAGCCCGCCACGTCGTCGAGCGCCAGATAAGGTTCGAGCTTCTGATTGCGCTCGGGAATCTGTACGCGGCGCAGCACGTGGGGTACGCCGCTGTTGGCGTGCTTCTGATAGAAGCATTTGGCCGCTCGACCGTTCGGACAACGCACGAGCGTAAGCGGGCGCCCCTGCACGTGAGGCAACATCAGCCCCGCCACCGAAGCGAAGTAGGCGATGAGCTCGGCCTTGCGCAGGTTGCGCTCCGGATAGAGCACTTTCTGCAGGTTGCTGAACTCGACGCCCACGGCGAGGTTTCGTACCAGCTCGATCAAGTCACGGGTCGTCGTCTGCTTGGGCGTTGGGCCCGCCGGCTTCTCCGCACGATTCGAGCGCCACACACGCGTGGGCGCCTGAGCGACCTCCTCGATGGTGCGCCCGCTCAGCGTACTCTCGGGGCGACTCTCCACGATCTCGCGCGCGTTCGCCTTGGCCTCGCGCGCATCGTGGCCCTTGAACAGGAGCCAGTTCTCTCGCTTGTTCGCCAGTCCCTTGGTGCGCACCAGGTGAAAGCGCCCGCGGAGCTTCTCGCCCTTCAAGTCGAACGCCAGATGCCCTTTCGCCATGCCAGCGCGCGCATCGCCCTCGGCGGTCCAGGTCCCATGATCCCATACGATCACCGTGCCGCCCCCGTACTGTCCCTTCGGGATGATGCCTTCGAAGTCGGCGTACTCGGTCGGATGGTCCTCGGTGCGCACGGCCAGACGCTTCTCCTCGGACTTGAGGCTGGGCCCCTTGGGCACGGACCAGCTCAGGAGCACGTCGTCGAGCTCGAGCCGGAAGTCATAGTGAAGGTTGCGGGCCGCGTGCTTCTGCACCACGAACTGGCTGCCGCCTGCCAAACGCGGGCGCTTCGCGGTGCGGCCGCTCGGCTCCGGCGTTTGCGCGAAATCACGCTTCTCGTGGTAGGTGCGAAGCGCTTCCGGTGCCGCCTTGGAGCGCTTGCGCGAGGTCGTCGCTGGGCGCGTTCGCGTCGCGCCGCGTGCAGAGGTCCCGGTCTGGGTTCGTTTGCTGCGAGCCGACGCGGCACGCGCCTTGGTGGCGCGCCGAGCAGCCTTGCGAACGGCGGTCTTCTTGGGGCGAGCGGTGGTCGCGCTGGTCGGCATGGGAGAGAGGTAAGCGCCAGCGCAATGGGCGCCCCAAACGGGGACACGTGAATTGTGTGAGCAGACGGGCTAGCCGACGCCTGACCCGCGCCGAATTCGCGTCACTTCGCACAGACCCAAGTGAGCTCGTGAGGGTCCACGCGGCCCGCGGTGCTCCCAATCTGGGACACGAGGTTTCTCCTCAACCCCTCGGCCTGCTAGCCTTGCTGAATGCCCCGCCGAGACCCCGCGGGGCAGACGCCAGATTGGGAGGCAGTTTGTGAGGCACGTCATCCGGCACGACCTAACACCCGAGCAACTTAGACTCGCGGTGCAACGGTTTGCGGACGTCTATTGCCAGCGCTTCTCCGAGTACGGAACCACCACCGAGTGGACCAGCCAAGACCGCGTGGAAGTCCGCTTCAAGGTGAAGGGCATCAAGCTGGCTGGCTCGCTCGAGCTCTTGCCCCGTGAGATCGGCATCGACATGGACGTGCCGCTGCCGCTGAGGCTGTTCAAGAGCCGGGCCGTCGCAGCCATCGAAGAAGAAGTCACGCCGTGGCTGGCCAAGGCCAAGAACGGCGAGCTCGGCTAAAAGCAAACCGCGCCCGCTCGATGGAGGGGCGCGGTTGGGATGTGGGTCGCTATTCCTCTTTGGCGGCGGCTTTGCGCTTGGCCTTGCTGGCCTTGGCCTTGGGTTGGACCACGGGGCCTTCGACCGTGACCGTGAAGTGCTGTTCGGCCACGCTGGTCAGGAAGGTGCGCTCGCCCGAGGCGAAGCGAACGCGCACCGCGCCCTTGTCGACCATAAGGACTTCTCCAGCACCCAGCTCGGAGAGTTTGGCGTGGATAACGAATGAACCTGGAACGATGAGAGACATGCAGCTCCGACGGCAATGCCACCGCGAGGCAGCTTTGCTCCACAGTACCAGGTATTTGCGCGGAGCGCCTCGTCTCGTAAGCAGTCGCCCAGAATCTACGCCGCCCGGTGGTCGAAGCGGGCGGTTCCGCCCACGAGAAAACCATGGCCGGGCGTACCCTCGCCCTCAGCGCTCCGTGGCGATGTTCACCACGACGCGGTGCCCATCGAGCTCGCTATGGTGGGTGGCGCTGATGATCCGCGGCGCGTCCTTGCGGTCGACCAAGGTGACGAAGCCGAAATTCCGGCTGGCTCCCGTCTCGCGGTTCGTGATGACCACCGCCTCGATGAGGGGGGCGTGAGCCTCGAAGTGCCGGCGCAGCCCGGCACTCGTGGTGATGTCGGAGAGGCTCCCGACGAACAACTTGGCGGGGATCGGTTGCGCGCTACGGTCGACGTTCTTCGAGTCCAGAGACGCCATGATCGTCTCGATGGACGGGACGTCGCCGATGATGCTTTCCGAGCTGACGATCTCGGGACCGCTACGGGGCGCGAAGCGCCGATCTTGCCGGCGCCGCTCCTTTTCACGCTGTTTGTTGAGCTGTTTTTGCTCGCGTTCTCGCTTGTTGGGCGTGGTCACGTGCACCCCCGGGTTGGGCTGATGCCGTTGTTGCGCTCGCTCCGCGTTGATTTCGTCAGGACTCACCTGCTTGTGCGTTGGACCTGAAAAGACCGGCACCAAGGGCCGTTCCCCAAGCCTAGCGCTTCGTTGCGCCTGGAACGACCACGATCGCTCATAGGAAAAAAACCCCGGGGATCCCGCCGGCTCTGCGCACCCCTGCGACCGGGGCCCCTGAAGCTACGCCTGGGCGGGGTCGGGACGCCGGGGTCCGCCGGAGGGCCCGGCTCAGCGCGCCTGGTAGAGCGAGAGGAGCCCCACGTACAGGAAGCCCACCATGAAGAGCACCAGGAAGGGGATGCTCATGTAGCTGCCCGTGTAGGCGGCGAGCCCAATGGTGAACACAAAGTACATGCCGAACAGCACTTCGAGCACCGTGGCGATGTTCTTGCTCGCCTTGTAGTTCTTCTTCTTCTTCCAGTTGTCGCTCTTCTGCGTGATGCCGTGCTTGGGCGTGCGCACGAACTCGGCGTCGCGGCTGAACAGCCCCTCGAGCACCGCGTGGGCGTTGTTCAGGCTGAGGCCGATGCCGAGCGCCATCATCAAGGGCAGGCGCTTCGCGGCATCCCACCAGTTCTGGTACAGGAAGTGGTGCGTGCTCAGGTAGAACAGGATGATCGAGCCCGAGGTCGCCAGGAAGAGCGGCACGTCGAGCAGCAGGAGCTCGGGGTTGTTCATCTCCTTGCGCATCAGCATGTTGGGCAGCTGAAGGCAGGCGAGAGCCACCAGGAACAGGTAGGCGAAGTTATTGGTGAGGTGGAAGACAGCTTCCATCTTGATGCGCCAGGGCAAGTCCGAGCGCAGCACCATGGGCAGGATCTTCTTGGTGGTCTGGGCAGACCCCTTGGCCCAGCGGAACTGCTGGCCCTTGAAGCTGTTCATCTCACAGGGCACCTCAGCGGGCGCCACGGCCTCGGGCACGTACACGAAGCGCCAGCCGCGGATCTGCGCGCGGAAGGAGAGATCCATGTCTTCGGTGATGGTGTCGTGCTGCCAGCCACCCGCGTCGATGATGGCGGTCTTGCGCCAGATGCCGGCGGTGCCGTTAAAGTTGAAGAAGCGGCCCGAGCGGTTGCGCGCGATGTGCTCGATGACGAAGTGCCCGTCGAGCATCATGGCCTGGGCGCGCGTGAGCATGGAGTAGTTGCGGTTCAGGTGATCCCAGCGTGCCTGCACCATGGCCACCTTGGGATCCGTGAAGTGATGGATCAGGTGGTGGATGATGCCGGGGTTCGGGACGAAGTCGGCGTCGAACACCATGAGGAAGGCGCCCTTGGCGATCTTCATGCCCTGCTCGAGCGCGCCAGCCTTGAAGCCCGTGCGATCGGTGCGGTGGATGTGGCTGATGTCGAAGCCACGCGCCTTCAGCTCCGCCACCTTGCGGCTCACGATTTCCGTGGTCTCGTCGATGGAGTCGTCGAGCACCTGCAGCTCGAGCTTGTCCTTCGGGTAGTCGATCAGCGCCACGCTCTCGAGCAGACGCTCGGCCACGTAGAGCTCGTTGAACATCGGGAGCTGGATCGTGATGTGGGGCAGCTCTTTGAACTGCTCGTGGGGGTCGATGCGATGGTCCCGGTGCTTCCAGAACAGGTAGACCAAATGGGCGCGATGGAAGCCGTAGACACCGAGGATGGTCAGCGTGACCAGGTACAGCACAATGATCGCGACATCCATGGGGGGAGCCTGCTCCGAGTAAGGGACTAGTCCGCCACCATCGGTAGCAAATGCCGCTGCAATCGTTGTCACCCAGATGTAATTCTTTGTCACACGTGGGCAATAGAGCTGAAATCAGCCCTGTTTGGGCTTGGTGGCCCCGGGCTCCAGCAGCCGCTGGTAGCGACGCTCGTGACGCGCCCAGACAATCCCCAAAACCAGGCCGGCGGCGACCAGGGCGATGACCACGTTCATCAGCACCGTGGCGGTGACGGCGTACATGGTCAGGGCGCCCGGCTCGAAGGTCCGCTGCTCGATCTGACCCACCACCGTGAAGGGGTTCACCGCCAGGGGCCAGAACACGAACATGCCGCCCCAGGCCAGCACCAGGGCCACGAGGGCGGCCGGAAGGATGTAGAGGCCAACCGACTTGCGCGCCTTGCGGCGCTCCAAGAACTGGTGATCGGAATGGGGAGCTTGGGTCATGCGATCCGAAGGGTGCCCAAAGGTAGGCAATGTAGCAAATTGACCGCCAAATCCGCGTTGAAACGGGCGCCCGCAAGCGTTTTTGCTCAGAAGCCCACAGGGGATCCACTCACCACACTCGCATATGCTTCCGCCGCCCGCGCGCCCCCGAGCCAACGTCCTCATCCTGGATGACGACGCCGGTGTGCGCGACGTGTGCACGAGCCTGCTGCACGCCCTCGGTTATGGAGCCTCAGGCGCCGAAGACCGGGCCCAGGCGCTGGCGACCCTACGTGGGGACGGCGCCCAGGTCGCCCTGGCCATGGTGGACCTGGAGCTACCCGGGGCCCAGGACGGCAGCCTGGTGCGCGCCCTCAAGGTTCAGCAGCCCGAGCTGCGCGTGCTGCTCATGAGCGGCCGCCCCCGCGCGGACCTGTCGCGCTTCCTGGCCATCGGCGCCGACGCCGTGCTCGAAAAGCCCTTTCGTTTGGGTGAGCTGGACCAGTCCCTCGACGTCGCCCTCGCGCGCGCCTGAACCGGGGACTTCGACCGCTTCTTGAATCCTCCCCCGCGGACCGTCGTCGCCCTCCCCCGAGCGCGTTCGGCGGCTGGCGGCGCCGTGTGAGGCCCCGGAGCCAGCACGCTCGAAAGCTTGCCGGCCGTTTGGCGCGGCACGCACAATGGAGCGACTGACGGGCGGGAGGCTTTCGTGGGCGGCATGCGTGGACTGAGGGCGCTTGGCATCGGATGTCTGGCCTGGGCGGCCCTTTCCCTGGCGGCTGACGTCCCCACGGCTTCGCAGCTCACGGGGCCGGCCACGGCCCGCGCCGAAGAGAAGCAATCGGTGCTCGGGCCGGGTCTGTACATCTATCAACAGCGTGTCCGCGAGGCGACGTGCAAGGACGCCGAGCCCGACGGCTACGTGCTGAGCTTCATGGCCGCCATCGACGGCGTGCCCGGCTCGGTCACCATGACCATGCAGCTGGTAAACACGGCGTACTTCAAGGAGTGGACGCTCAAGGTCATGGGCAGCCAGGTGGTCGGCGAGTCCCGACTCGGCAAGACACCCGACAGCCCCGACGCTCACTTCGAGGTCACGCGCGACGGCGATCGCTTCAAGGGCACCGGCTTTCGCACCTACAACGGCAGCTTCCAGGGTAAGCCCCAGCGCTGCAAAGTGAGCTACGACGCCCTGCTCAAGCGGCTGGATAGCTGACCCCTCCCGCGCCCCTCCCCTGTCCGCAACCAACCCGCGCGCTCTCTGTTGGCCTCGGTGCGCCCTCTGGTCTGGGCCGGCGCTGCGGGGGCTCAGGGGCGGGATGGCTGCGCGAGGGCGCTTTGTCGCGCGCAGGTTGGTTGAGGGCAAGCGCGAGGGCAGAGGAGTTCAGTTGGGGAACACCGCGCGCGTCGCCGCCAGCGGATCCTGATGCTTCTCGTACTCCGCGATCCAGCGCGCCACTTGCTCGGGCATCCCCGAATCCCATGGGTGGAAGCTTGGCTTGAACCACGCCAGATAGCTCGGGATCATGCGCGTGATGAACCCGCGCGGACCGTACATGCCCCATAGGCCACGCGCGACAAGGCGGGGGCGATCGCGGATGCCGTCGACCTCGAACATGTGACCCATGATCGCGGCCACGCGCACGTGCAGGTAGAGCGTGAAGTACACCATGGCGAGCGTACGGGTGAGATAGTCCCCGCGCGCCACGCCGCGATAGACGTCGAAGGCCACGGCCTTGTGCTCCACCTCTTCCACCGCGTGCCACAGAAACAACGCGCGCATCTCCGGGTGCGCCGCCTCGTTGACGAAGGGGGCGAACGCGAGGATGCCCTCGGCGAGCGTGGCGGTGAGGTGCTCGGCCGCGGCGGTCAGCGCGAGCTGCATCTTGGGGCTGAGCTCACGTTGGGCCCAGCGCTTCTGGGCGGCAATGCCCTTGATGATGCGCTCGACCTTCACGCCCTGCTCGGTGAGCCGCCTGTTGTAGGCGCTATGGGCCGCGCCGTGCTGGGCTTCCTGTCGGCTGAAGAGCTTCACGTCCTCGCGCAACTTCGGATCGTCGACCTGGGTCTCGAAGGCGCGCACGGACTCCATGAAGAAGCGCTCGCCCTCGGGGAAGTTGATCGACAGCGCGTCGAGGAAACGCGTGATGAAGGGATCGCCACCATTCCAGTGCCTGGGCACCCCGTCGAAGGCGAACTTGGTCTTGCGATGGTGAAGGTCCGCGTGGCTCTTGTGGACCGTCTGACTGCGCTGCATCGAAACCCCCTCTGCTCTATGGGTGCACGGGGAGGGCACGCGCCCTCTCCCCGCCCAGCACGGCAAAGCCGCGCTGGGACCCACCTCTCCGCGAGGTTCGCTACGCTCACGGGAGGCTTGGGTGATGTTTGATGATGGCGCGAAAGAACACCCTGGCGGTAGGTGAGCAGAGGACAGCCTTTGGTGAGTAAAGGCCAATGCGGAAATCACGATTACACACATCTATTCGCAAGAGACGCGCACATGACACGACCACACATTGGATCGGAAATCCGAATTACGGCCACCACCGCGAGGGCAAACCCGCTCCCCCCAAGAGCGCCACGGCGTCCATGGTGAAGGCCACGGCCACATGCAGCGCAGCGCCGCCCCAGATCGAGCGTGTGCGCATGGCGAGCAGGCCCAACACCACGCCAGCGGGGATCGCGGCCACCACCTCGAGCAGCGGTTTGGTGAAATGGATCATGCAATAGGGCACGACCATGAAGGCGATGGCGTACACGCCGAGCGCGCGCCGCGAGCTCTCCAGCCAGAAGCCGCGGAAAAAGAACTCCAGGGCCACGAAGTGCGCCGCGTACATCAGCTCCCAGGCGAGCAGGTCGAACCAGCTCTCGCCGGCGCGCTTGTAGAATGGGTAGTAGCTCGAGAACTCTGGCCGTATGGCCGCCAGCAAGATCACTGGCAACAGCAGCAGGTAGAGCCCCCCATAAATCGGCAGCGCCTCGCGCAGCGAGTGCAAGGCGAGCCCGAACTCGTGCACGGGACGTCGCAAGAGCAGCCGCACTGCGAGCGCCGGCAGCACGAAGAAGCCGATCAAACGCCAGCCGATCCACCACGAGAGATCGAGCAGAGGCATCCAACGCGAGGCATAGAGTCCCTCGGATCCCCACAGCGTGCCGGGCACCCGCGCTTCGTAGAGCGAGAGCACCCGTGAGAGCGTGGCGGGCACGCCGACGTACTCCATGATCACCAGCGCAAGCGCGCCCACCACGCATGCCACCCAGGGGCCTGGGTCGATGCCTTGCGTGGTGCTCGATGCTGTCGCTCGCTCTGCCCGCGCGCCGTGCTCGATTGCTTCGAAGGACTCTCGAAGCCAGATCAGCGCGCGCGCAGGGCTCATGCGCGCTCGGCGAGCGCTTTGCCGTGCTCGAGCCGCGCCGCGCTCATCTCACGCCCCAGCACGCCCATGATCTCGTAGAGGCCGGGGGCCGCACCACGCCCAGTGAGCGCCACGCGCGCCGCCTGTGCGAAGTCTTTCATGGCCACGCCGCTCTCGGCCATCCACGCGTTCACGCGCGCCTCGAGCTCGGCTTCCGTGAAGGGCTCGGCCGTGCGGGCGATCTGCGCCAAAGCGCCCAGCGCAGCGGCCACGGCAGGCACCAGGAACTTCTTCACGCTGGCCTCTTCCATCACCGGCTCGGCGCGGAAGTAGAAGTCCACGCGCTCGGCCGCATCAGCCAAGGTGCTGGCTCGCAGGCGTACGCTGGCGAAGGCCTTCTCGAGCCGCGGATCGTCCGCGCTCACCTGAAGGCCACGAGCCTGCACGAAGGGCAGCGCCAGCTCCGCGATGCGCGCCGGCGGGAGCATGCGCAGATGCTCGCCCTGCACGGCCGTGAGCTTCTTGAGGTCGTACTTGGCGCCGCCCGTACCCACGTGCTCGAAGTCGAACTTCTCGATGAGCTCCGCGCGCGTGAAGATCTCCTGGTCGCCGTGGGACCAGCCGAGGCGCACCAGGTAGTTGAGCATGGCGTCCGGCAGATAACCCTGCTGCTCGTACTCCTTGACGCTCACGGCGGCGTGGCGCTTGGAGAGCTTCTGGCCGTTCTGCGCGAGGATCACCGGGCAGTGCGCGAAGACCGGTGCCTGGGCGCCGAGCGCCTCGAACAACAGCAGCTGCGGGGCCGTGTTGATGATGTGCTCCTCGCCGCGCACGACGTGGCTGATTTGCATGGTGAGGTCGTCGATGACGCAGGCGAAGTTGTAGAGCGGGATGCCGTCGCCGCGCACCAGGACGAAGTCCTGGATGTCCTTGTTGGGGATCGCAATCGGACCACGCACCATGTCCTGCCAGCCTGTCTCACCCGACTTGGGAGTCTTGAAGCGGATGACATGGGGCTTCTGCGGGTCGCCGTCGGTGCGATCGCGCCAGGGGCTCTCGAACGCGAAGCCCTCCGCCTTGCCGCCCGCCTGGACGAACGCGGTGCGTGCCACCTCCTTCTCCTCCTGGGTGGCGAAGCAGCGATAGGCGTGGCCCGAGGCGAGCAAACGCTCGGCCGCCTCGCGGTAAGACTCGAGGCGCTCCGTTTGCCGGTACGGACCAAAGGGTCCCCCGATGTCGGGGCCTTCGTCCCAGCTGAGCCCTGCCCAGCGCATGCCGTCGAAGATGGCCTGCACGGCCTCGGGCGTGTTGCGCTCCTTGTCGGTGTCCTCGATGCGCAGCACGAACTTGCCGCCGTGTTTGCGCGCATACAACCAGCTGTACAGGGCCGTGCGGACGCCGCCGATGTGGAGGTATCCGGTGGGCGAGGGCGCAAAACGCGTGCGGACGGGCGGAGTGAGTGAGGTCATGGGTGTGTGCCCGGGTAGCATTCCGCGGCCTCGTTTCAACCAGCTCCGAGTCCCCGTTTGGGAATGAGCTCCAATGTGCGTCTACGGGCTGCTTAGAAAAAGCGTCTTTTCCCGACAAATTCTCACTTCTCCAGTGACCGTACGGAGCTAGAGTGCGAGGAATACGCGCTGGTGGGGGACTGGCGCGGCGTGGGGCCTGAGGGGGGCCACGCATGACGAATGTGGAATCGACT
Organism: Myxococcales bacterium; assembly: GCA_047601445.1. Taxonomy (GTDB): domain Bacteria; phylum Myxococcota_A; class Polyangia; order Polyangiales; family DASUME01; genus DASUME01. The sequence continues at coordinate 5,528,405 of JASGJH010000001.1, forward strand.
CGCGCGGAGCGGCGCATCGCGACGCGCTATCCGATCCGAGGACAGGCCCGGCTTTTTTGGCCGGGCGGTGACAGTGCACTGGTGGATCTCGCAGATATGTCGGCAAGCGGGTGCTCGATCGTAGCCCGCAGCGTGTTGCCCACGGCCGGCACGCGCGTCTTTCTTTCGCTCGATATCGGTGGTCTCCCCAATGTCCGCTTGCCCGCCGTCGCGGTGCGTTCCGACTCGAACGCGACCGCACGTGGCACGGGCGGAGCCGTGCGCTTCGTCCTTCCGCACAGCAGCGCCGGGGGCCTCGATCGCCTGTTGGCGCAGCACAGTCGGATGAGTCGCGCGCCCTTTCGCGTGCTCCTGATCGACAGCCAGGTCCGCACCCGCGAGCGCATCGCGCAGGCTCTGCAGCTGGCCGGCGCCGAGGTCACGAGCGTCAGCACCGCGAACGACGCCATGCTGCGGCTGCGCTCCGAGAACATCGCCATGGTGCTCGCCCGCGGAGATCTCGAGGGGCTGTCGGCCCTGGGCGCCCTCGGCCGGGTCTCGCCCGAGACCTTCCGGGTCGTCTTTGGGCGCGGCAGCGCGCGCGACGAAGCCCTCAGGCTGAGACTGGCCCAGGCGTCGGCCGACGATCCCTGCTCGGCCAAGTGCCTCGGGGCGCTGCTGCAGGACCGCTTGGCCGCCGCGATCAGCAGCGCGGACCGCTGAGAGCCGGCCACCCGCTTCCACCCCCCCGCTGCTACACTGCGCGCAATGGGGCAATTTTCCGCAGACATCGACCGTGTGGCTCTCACCTCGCGCCTAAACTCACGCGCCTCGGGGGCCCACGCAGAGCTCACGTTCTTGGGCTCCAAGGCCTTCGGTGAGGGTCTCACCACAGGCCAGAGCGACGCACCCGATGCGCCCGTCGAAGCGGGCGGGTCCGCCCGCGAGCCCAACATGGTGGCGCGCTATCGCATGCAGAACGGCCTTCGCATCCTGCTGCTGCGCGATCCTTCCGCCCCCGTGGTGAGCTATCACACCTGGTTCGGCGTGGGTTCGCGCCATGAACGCCCGGGCAAAACGGGCCTGGCGCACCTGTTCGAACACTTGATGTTCAACGAGACCAAGAACCTGCCCAAGGGCGAGTTCGACCGCACCCTCGAGGCCGCCGGCGGCGAGGTCAACGCGGCCACCTGGATCGACTGGACCTTCTACTACGAGAACGTCCCGAGCTCCGAGCTCGGGCTGGTGGCGCGACTCGAGGCCGAGCGCATGAACAACCTGGTGCTGCGTGAGCCGCAGGTGGTCTCGGAGAAGGAAGTGGTGGCCAACGAGCGCCGCTACCGCGTGGATGACGATGTCGAAGGTGCGGTGAACGAGCTGCTCTACAAGACCGCCTTCACCGTGCATCCCTACCACTGGCCCACGATCGGCTGGATGGAGGACATCCAGGCCTTTACCACCGAGGACTGCGAGAGCTTCTACGGCACCTACTACGCGCCCAACAACGCCATCCTGGTGATCGCGGGCGACCTCGACGAAGAGGGCGCGCTCTCGTTGATCCAGGAGCACTACGGCAAGTTGCCCGCTGCTCTCTTGCCCAAGCACGAGTTTCAGGCGGAGCCCGAGCAGACCGTGGAACGCGTGCTTTCGGTGGCCAAGCCCACGCCCACCGAGAAACTGGCGCTCGGCTACAAGAGCCCAGCGCTCGGCACGCAGGAGCACGCCACGCTCAGCGTGCTCAACGAGATCTTGTTCGGGGGCCGCAGCTCACGTCTGTATCGGACGCTGGTCGTGGAACAGGAGCTCGCCAGCGAGGTGCGGGGCAGTCTGAGTCCGTCGCAGGATCCGGGGTTGTACGAGATCTGGATCTCGCTGCGTGAAGACAAGGAGGCCAAGAGCGCCCTCGAGCTCGTGGACGCGGCGCTGGGCCTTTTGGCGCGCGAAGCGGTGCGAGCGGAGGAGCTGACCAAGGCGAAAAATCGCCTGGAATTGGGCTTTTTGCAGGGCATGGAGACGGCCAGCGGCAAGGCCGAGCAGCTCGGTTTCTACGAGCTGGTGCTGGGCGACGCGCACCGCGTGTTCAGTCAGCTCGAGGCCTATCGAGCGGTGACGCCGGCGGACCTGATGGCGGCCGCGGCACACCTGACACCGGCGAAGCGCACCACGATCTTCGTGGAGCCGTCGGGGGAAGAGCCGGAAGGGGATGACGGGGACGATGAAGCGGATCTGGAAGCGAACGGGGCAGCAGCGTGAGTGACAAACTGCTTGTGGAGGAGAGCCACGCGCTCCCGCTCGTGCACTTTCAGGTCGTGTTGCCCACCGGGAGCCTCGCCGATCAGCCCGGACACGAAGGGCTCACGCGCCTCGCCGCGCGCCTGATGCGGCGCGGAACCCGGCAGCAAACCACGCAGCAAATCGAGGAGCGTATCGACTCGCTGGGGGCCGAGCTCGGCATCGAGACCGCACCGGGCTTCGTGCGCTTCAGCGGTTCCACCATCAAGCGCAGCCTGGAGCCGTTGCTCGCGCTATTGGGAGAGATCCTGGCCGAGCCTAGCTTCCCGGAGCGCGAGCTGGCGCAGCTCAAGCGCGAGTCGGTGGCGGCCCTGGTGGAGCTCACGGACAGCGACCAAAGCCTGGTCAGTACGCACTTTCGGCGCGCGCTCTACCGCGGTCATCCCTACGGGCGCACCAGCCTGGGCACGCGCAGCACGCTCGAGGCGATCACGCTCGACCAGGTGACCGCGCGCTATCGGGACGGGCTCGCCAAGAGCGCACGCACGGTGGGTTTCGCAGGCGACATCAAGCCCAGCGAGGCCCAGCGCTTGGTGGAGAAGTACCTTGCCAGCCCGGCTGGCGCCGTGAGCGCGCGGACGCGTCCGCCGGAGCCGAGCATGCCCAAGGGGCGCCACCTGCGCATCGTGGACAAGCCCGAACGCACGCAGACGCAGATTCAGATCGGGCGCCTGGGCACGCACCCGCATGATCCGGACCACGTGGCGCTGGTGGTGGGCAACGCGGTCTTCGGCGGCGCCTTCACGGCGCGCTTGATGCGCGCGGTGCGCTCCGAGCGCGGCTGGTCCTACGGAGCCTCGAGCCGACTGGCCATCGACCGCGTGCGCGAGGCCTGGAACATGTGGACCTTCCCGGCGGCGAGCGACGCCGCGCCCTGCATCGCCCTGCAGCTCGAGCTCATGCAGAGCTGGGTCGAGGGTGGCATCACCGACGAAGAGCTCGCGTTCGCCAAGAGCTTCTTGATCAAGAGCCACGCCTTCGCGGTGGACACGGCGGACAAGCGCCTCGAACAGGCCGTGGAGGTTTGGCTCTACGATCTGCCGAGCGACTACTTCAGCGACTACACGAAGCACGTGGAGGCCGTGACCACGGACCAGGTCAATCAAGCCCTGCGCGCGCGTCTCTCGGTCGACGACCTGGTGCTTTCCGTGGTCGCCACGGAGGGCGAGATCGGCACCGCGCTCAAGGCCTTACCGGGCCTCACGAGCAGCGAGGTCGTCGCCTTCGACGCGGATACCTAAAAGAGCACGATGTCGTCGCAGGCGAGGGCGAAGGTATCGAGTGCCTCCTCCAGCGCCACGTCGAGCTTGCCCGTGCAGATATTGCTGAACACCGCGTTCTTGCCGGTGTCCTTCACGAACTCCTTCAAGCGCGTGGCCTCGCTGGCGTCACCGAGCTCCGACTTGCAGTCCATCTGACCTGCGATCACGGCGGTGGCCCAGCGGCTGCGGTTTCCCTTGATGCCATCGAAGGTCTTGATGAAGTCGGCGACCGGTACCTCGTTGCCGAACGAGAGCCCAGGGATGATGGTGGAGCCCGGCGGCACGGTCCCGTCGTCTTCGTCGGTGAGGATCACGATGGCGAGCAGCGCATCCTCGCGCAAGAAGTCCTTGTTGGTGTCCTTGAGCCGCGTGGTCAGGGCCGACTGGGCGGCGCCGAGCGGTTGCTCTTGGCCCGAACCGTTGGTGCCCACGGTGGCGATCTTGGTGAAGGTGGCCGTGAGGTCGGCATCGCCCGCGGAGAGCCAGGCGTGCTGCATCTCCTGGGACTTGATGAACATGCCGTCTTGGACGTTGTCGAGCTTCATGCCGAAGAACTCTTCCGGGAACGACGTGGTGGTCACCGCGACGCGATAGTCGAGCAGGCCGCCTTTGTAGTCCTCGAGGACCTCGATCATCTTGGGGAAGCTCTGGGCCAGGAGCTTTTGCTCCTCTTCCATGGAGCCCGAGTTATCCACCACGAACACGATGTCCATCTTGCTGCAGCCGTTGCCGGTCTCGCCGCCGCCACCGCCGTCACCGTCGCCATCACCGTCGCCGTCACCGTCACCATCGCCGTCGCCGTCGCCGTCACCGGCGTCGGCTCCACTGGTGTTGGGAGTCACGAGTGGATCGGGATCTGCGCAAGAGGACACGCCCAAGCCGAGCAAGAGACCAGAAGAGAGAAGCGATAAGCAAAAGCGTCGGGATGTCACGACTCACCTCACACGTAAGACCTGCACTCTATCCCGCATGCCGAGGGATGGGTATGCCTCCCGTGGCCAACCGCTTTGACTGTTGTGGAAAACACCCCACCCCGACGGAATTCATTTTGGTTTTGCGAGGTCGCTCTCAAGCCGGACCGATTCCGCCTCTTCCTGGTACTGTGCGAAAGACAGGGAACTTTCTAGTCTCGCTCGATTTGGATGCAGCGTAGGGTGCTGCCACGCGCTTCGATGACGGGATTTGGGACCAGGTGGGGTGACTCATGGGTAGGAACGAGCGGAAGAGCGGTGTGGCGGCGGCGAGCTTGGGCGGACTCTCGCTGGCGCTCCTGGGCCTGGGTCTCCTGGGCTGCGGAGGAAGCGAAGGCTCCAAGGGCAAACCCCTACCCTGCCTCCGCGGCGATCTCGAGGGTTGCTACGAGAAGTGCGACACCACCGCCGACTGCGGCTCGGGCCTTACCTGCCAGCAAGACGGACTGAAGCGCCAGTGCTTGGCCTACTGCACGGCCGAAAGCGCCAGCACCGACTGTGGTCCCAACAGCAGCTGCAGCGCGCTCGGACAATGCGAGAAGGGGAGTCTCGACGGCGGCAGCTCAGACGGCGACGGTGGCAAGCCCGGCGGGGGCGGCTGCGGCAAGGTCGACGTGGCGGCCCACCCGCAGACTCCTAACGTGATCCTGATCGTGGACCAGTCGAGCAGCATGGCCGAGGACCTCGGGGGCGTGAGCCGCTGGCAAGCACTCAAGAACGTGCTGCTCGCCAACGACGGCTTGATCGCCGACCTGCAGTCCAAGGTGCGCTTCGGGCTCTTCCTGTACTCGAGCAAGAACCACGAGATCGCCTGTCCCGCGCTGACCTCGGTCAGCGCGAAGCTCGACAACCTCGCGGCCATTCGCGACGTGTACCTGCCGGCCGACATGATCGAGGACACCCCCACCGGCGATGCGGTCACCGCCATCACGGACATGGTGACCAATCAGTTCGTGGATATGGGCGTGTCCGACGAGACCATCTTCATTCTCGCCACCGACGGCGAGCCCGACACCTGCGCCCAGCCCGACCCGCAGAACGGGCAGCAGCAGGCGATCGCCGCGGTGAAGCGCGCCTTCGACATGGACATCAAGACCTACGTGATCGCGGTCTCGAAGGACAACCAGGAGGGCATCTCGAGCGGGCACGCCCAGGCCCTGGCGAGTGCCGGCGTGGGCGGAGCTTCGAGCGCCAAATTCTACCGCGTGAGCAACGTGACGGAGCTCGAGAGTTCGCTGCGCGAAATCGTGGAGGGCCAGCTCGACTGCGTGCAGAAGCTCAACGGCACCTTCCCCGACGAAGTGAAGACGGCCTGCGACGCCGACGGCACGGTGTCGGTGAGCGGGAAGGCCCTGATGTGCGACGCTGACTGGGTGATCGTCAATCCTTCCACCATCGAGATCAAGGGCGAGGCTTGCGATCGCGTCAAGGCGGACAACGCGTCGATCTCCGCGCAGTTCGCTTGCGGCGTCATCGACCTGTTCTGACGGTCACTGCCTTGGGCAACCGCGTGCTGTGCTGGGGCTCGTGCTCAACAGCCCACGCGTCGCAGGCGGAGCCGTCGTGCACGCGCACGAGCACGAGCTCGCAAAAGGCGCTTGGTCGGCGGCCCTGCTAGAACCGGTCCGTGGGGATCAACGTCGCCCAGTTCGTACGTCAGTGGTCGTTGCGCGATGGCGCGCGCACGGCGCTGGTATTGCCCGCGCGAGACGCGAGTCAGCCCGCGCAGGTGATGAGCTATGCGGAGCTCGATCAGCGGGCCTCCCAGGTGGCCGCGAGTCTGCGCCAGGCCGGCTTCGAGGTCGGCGCGCGCCTCGCGCTGTGCCTGCCCAACGGAGCCGCGTTTTTGGACGCCTTCCTGGGAGGTCTGTACGCGGGTTGCACCTTGATTCCGGTGCCACCGATGTCGGCCCCACCGGAGCTCGCGCATCGCCTACAGCACGGGCGTTGCAGCGGGCTCATCACGGACGCACGCACGCGCGCCCTCGGTGAGCAGGCCTTGCAGCTCGCCCCCGGAGCACGCTCGCTCGACAGTGCGGAGCTGCTTCAAGGTCGGGCGGACGAGCAGGCTGGGCCCGTGGATTTGCCCGCGGGTGCTAACGCGATGCTCCTTTACACCTCGGGCACCACCGGCGTGGCGAAGGGCGCGATGATCACCCACGCCTCGCTGGCCACCCACACGGCGGCCCTGGTGCACCACGTGCTGCGCTTCGACCAACGCGATTGCGTGCTCGCGGTGTTACCGCTGACCCACAGCTACGGCATTCGCATGACGCTGCTCGCACCCTTCTACGCGGGCGCGCGCAGCCTTTTGGTGGAGCGCTTCGAGAGTTCCCTGGTGAACCAGCTGCTCGGCAGCGAGCCGATCACTTGGTTCCCGGGTGTACCCACCATGTTCCATGCACTGGTGCACCATGCGGCGGACGCTCGCGCCGCCCAGGCACCGGCCCTTCGCTGGTGCCTCAGCGCGGGCGCACCCCTGGCGCCCGAGATTCGGCGCCGCTTCGAGACCAGCTACGGCGTGCCATTGCGCCAGGGCTTCGGACTCACCGAGGCGACGTTCAGCTCCGTCGCGGACCCGGCCGACACGGCCGGCGCAGACAGCGTGGGCAAGCCCGTGTTCGGCGTGGAAGTCCGCATCGGCGACGAGCAGGGCGCGCCGCTGCCGCACGGGACCCGCGGCGAGATCATGGTGCGTGGACAGAACGTGATGGCGGGCTACTTCGACGATCCCCAGGCGTCCGAGGCTGCGCTCTCGGGCGGCTGGCTGCGGACCGGGGACGTGGGCGTACTCGACGCCGAAGGCCGCCTGAGCGTGGTCGATCGCATCAAGGACATGATCGTACGCGGCGGCTTCAACGTGTACCCGGCCGAAGTGGAGGCGGTCCTTTTGAGTCATCCCGACGTGCGCCAGGTGGTCGTGGTGGGCATCGCGGACGAGCACTACGGAGAAGAGGTGGTGGCCGCGGTGGTGCCGCAACCCGGGGGCAGCATGAGCGCGAGTGCGCTCGCGAGCTTCTGCAGGCTGCACTTGTCGACCACGAAATTGCCCCGCTTGTGGACGCAGCTCGACGCCATCCCGGAGGGACCCTCGGGCAAGTTGTTGCGGCGCGCAGTGAAGCAGATGGTGCAGTCGGGTGCGCTCACGCTGGAGCGTCCCCAGATGGGGCGTTGAATCGCTCGGGCCCCGGGGCCGGATGCGGCGGCGTGCTAGCATCCGCGACATGAAGATCCTGGTAACTGGCGGCGCTGGTTTCATTGGCAGCCATGTGGCGGACGCCGCACTCGCGGCGGGTCACGAAGTCCTCGTGGTGGACGATCTCAGCACGGGTCGCCGCGAGAACTTGCCGAAGCAAGCTCGCTTCGTGGAGCTCGACATCCGCAAGGGCGAGCAGCTCGCCGACGTGGTGGCCGATTTCAAGCCCCACATGGTCAGCCACCAGGCCGCGCAGACCAGCGTGTCCATCAGCACGCGCGAGCCCATTCGAGACGCCGAGATCAACGTGCTCGGTACCATCAACCTGTTGAACGCGTGCGTTGCGCAGGGCGTGGAGCGTGTGGTCTTCGCGAGCACCGGAGGCGCGATTTACGGCGAGGTCCCCGAGGGCGAGCGACGCAAGGAAACGGACCGCCCGATCCCGCTCAGCCCGTACGCATGCTCCAAGTATGCGGTCGAGGCCTACCTGGGTTTCTATCGCCAAGAGTACGGGCTCAAGAGCACGGTCCTGCGCTACGCAAACGTGTACGGCCCCCGACAGGACCCACATGGTGAGGCCGGGGTCGTCGCCATCTTCGCGCAGCGACTGATCGCCAAGCAGCCCATTCAAATCAATGCACGACGCAAGGAAGGTGACGACGGCTGCGTGCGCGATTACGTGTTCGTGGAGGATGTGGTGCGCGCCAACCTGGGCGCCATCGACGGTACCATCGCTGATCCCATCGTAAACGTGTGCACCGGCGAGGCGACCACCACACGCGCCCTGGCGCTGGAGCTCCAGCGCCTCCTCGGGACCCAAGTGGAGCTACGCGCGGGGGCGCGGCGTGCGGGAGACGTGGAGCGCTCAGTGCTGGACCCCACGCGGTTCCTCGCCACCGTGGGGCGCGTTGCCACACTGGACGAGGGATTGAAAAAAACAGCAGCGTGGTTCGCCGCGCGCTGAGCAGATCCCCCGACGACGCTGGGGTTCACGCCCACGTTTCGGCGCTTCGACTGGACAATTGCGAGTCGCTGCGGCGATGCTATTCGCCTAAGCATGCCTGCGCCCCCGGTCCCACCGCCTCTACCACCTCCGCCTCCCGGCTCAGGTGGAGGCGCACAGGGTCCCGCCTCCAATCGGCCACGTATTTTGGTCGTGGAGGACGACGAAGATCTGCTGCGCATGATGCACCGCCTGCTGAGCTCCGTGGCCGATGTCGCCATGGCGGCCGATGGCGAATACGCCATGCAGATCCTGCAGCGCGGCCCGCTGCCTCAGCTCGTGGTCACGGATTGGATGATGCCCCGCAAGGATGGCCCCACCCTGGTAAAGGAGATGAAGGCCATCGAGAAGATGAAGAACATCCCGGTGGTCATCCTCACCGCCAAGACCGCCCCGCGCGACGTGATCGCCGGCATCAACTCGGGCGCCCGACACTACCTGACCAAGCCCTTCAAGCCCGACGAGCTGATCGGCAAGGTCAAGAAGATCCTCAAGCTGCCGTGAGGCCGCCGACGTCTACTTGGTCAGGGACGTGAACTTTGACGGCGACGGTGTGCGTGAGCGCCATCGTCAAGCGTGAGAGCGGCCACGCACACCGTCGCCGTCAAAGTCGCTGTCAAAGTCCACATTCACGTCCAAGCCCCCCCGCCCCGTCGCGTGGGCTCGGACGAAGTCTCGGCCCCTCAGCGCTTGCCGTACTCGAGCGTTCTGCCCTTGCGCTGCGCGTAGAGGTAGGACTCGAGTGCCCTCATGCGAGGGTCGTCCGCGGAGAGCGCAGTGCCGCGCACGGGATGTTCGATGCACCAGTTGATCATGTCCCGCAGCAGGGCGACACGTCCGAGCTGCACCTGGTACTTGGGGTAGGTCTCGGGGTGCGTGTTGGCCGCATGCGGATGGCACATGTCGCACGACACGGCCACTGTACTGCCCAGCTTGTCGGCGCTGTGGAACACCTCGGAGCCTGCCAGCGCGATGCGCTCCGTCTCGGCCTTCCAGAGCGCCACGTCGTGCTCCGAGATCTGACCGTAGGTATGGCCGTTGGTCATGCCGATCAGGGCTTTGTTGTCGGCCGCAGGCTGCAGCTCGTGCCTCTCACGCTCGTCGGCTTCCCAGTTCACGTTGGGGTTCTTGCGCAACCATTCGCTCATCAGGGCGCCCGCCACCGCGTGTCCGGAGGTCCCTTCGGCGGCGAACGTGGTGGTCTTTCCATCGCACAGCATGACCTCCACGCCCTTGCTGCCCGGCGCCGGCTCGGCGACTTTGGGGGTCTCGGGCGCGGGGGCAGGAGCGGTCTCCTCGTGTGGCGCGCCACAAGCGAGGGCGCCTGCAAGCGCAATCAAGAATCCTGGAAGCTTGGCCATGACGACCCTTTCAGTAACTCGGGAGGTTGGGCACGACCGGCTTGTCGAGCTTGCCCGAGCTGGCCAGGTAGGTGCTCTTCACGGTCATGGGGTTGCGATTCCAGAGGTTGTAGAGCTTGTCGACGAGACCGTCGGGGTGCACCAGCACGGCGCCGTTGCCGCAGCCGTCGTTCGGATTGAACGGATCGGGGCGGGCCATCTGGATGGTGTAGTTGGGCAAGCCCTCGGGCGCGTAGGGCCAGGGCCAAGCCGTGGACAACATGCCGTGGAAATGGATGTTCCCGAGGCGATTGGTGAGCTGTTGATGCGTATGACCGTGAATCACGGTGGCGCGCTGGAATTTCTTGAGCAAGGCCTGCACCTGCTCGGCGTCATCGGTCCAGAAGTTCCAGGGGCGGTAGAGTTTATAGAGCGGTGAATGGGAGAACACGATGAGCGGCGTGGACGCGGGGACCTTGGCCAGATCCTGCGTCAGCCAACCGCGCTGCTCCTCGCCCACCATGAATCGGCTCTGCACGCCGTTATCGAGCCCGGCCACGGTCTGCATGCGCTCCATGGGCGTCATGTTGCGCCGGGTCCAGAAGTCCTCCTGCAGGATGCTGTTCAACACCACGAAGTGAACGCCCTTGTGGTCGAAGGAGTAGGTGGGTTCGCCGAATAGCTCGCGCCACTTCTGCCCCATGTCGAGGAACCAGTCGTGCTCGCCCACCATCATTCGCACGGGTGCCTTGAGGTTCTTGAGGATCTGGGCCCCGAGCTCGAGCTCCTTGGCCTGGCCGAGCTGTGCGAGATCGCCGCCGAAGAGCACGAAGTCGGGCTGCGGATCGAGCGCGTTCACGTCGTCGACGGCGCGCATGAGGGCGTTGATGAAGCGATCGTTGAGGGTGCGCTCGTAGAGATGGGAATCGGAGATATATGCGAAGCGAAAGCTCTCGAGCTTGCCCGCCGGGGTCTGCGCGTGCGCCACGGTGACGGGCTGGAAGGAGTGGGGCGGCAACAGGCCCTTGGCGGCCACGATGCCCGCGACGGCGGCCGAGACCTTGAGGAACGCTCGCCGATCCAGGTGTGAGAGCCCCTGAAAGAGCGCGTCGCGCTCCGCCATGTGCTTGGTCTCGATGCTGGGAAATCCGAGTGGCTTCTTGCGCGACGGCATGGGCTTCACTTGCTTTCCGTATTGCTCGCGGGCGAGTCCGCCCGCTTCGACTTGTGCAGGTTGTTCGCGCGGTCCTCGAACAGGAACTTCCTGCGCGAAGCGAGGGCTTCGTCGCGCATGGGACGCTGCTTGTTGGCGAGCGCCCGTTGGCGCGCTTCTTCGGTGCGGTTCTGCTCGGCCAGGCGCTGGTCGGTGAGCGAGAACATGAAGGCCACCAGCTGGTCGATCTCGCGTTCGCTGAGGTTGAGGGGCTCCATGCCGCCGTCGAGGAAGGGGTTGGCCTCGCCGCCCTTGTTGTAGTGATCCATTACGTCCCACAGCGTCGCGAGCGAACCGTCGTGCATGTAGGGGGCGGTGATGCCCACGTTGCGCAGCTGGGCGGTGCGGAAGGCGCCGATCTCCGAGCGATTGCGCGTGACGATGAAGCGCCCGAGCTCACTCAGGTTGGTCTGCAGTGCGAGTTCGTCCAGGGCCTCCCGGGAGTCGTTCTTTTCGAGCGCCGCCAGGCCTTTCTTCACCAGGTCCTCGAAGTCTTGATGACGCGCGGACACGCCGATGTTGTGGAAGCGACTGTCGCTGCCGATGGGGCTCGAGCTGCTCATCTGATGACACGCCGTGCAGCGCGCCTTGCCGTGGAAGAGCGCGAAGCCGGCCTTGGCGTCATCGCTGATGGCGTTGACGTCACCCTGCGCGAAGCGGTCGAAGGGCGCGTCGAGGAAGACCAGGGTGCGCTCGAAGCTGGCGATGGCGACCGCGAGATCGTCGAAGTTCGGGGCGCGCGCGAAGGCCGCCTGGAAGGCCTTCTGATACTCGGGGTTCTCGGCGATGGCGGCGACCGCCGCGTTGCCGTCAGGCTGGCCCATCTCGATGGGGTTGGTAATGGGGAGCTTGGCCTGCTCCTCGAGGCTCGGCGCGCGTCCGTCCCAGAACTGCGTCTGCAAGAACAGCGCGTTGAGCGTGGTGGGCGCGTTGCGCCTGCCGATCTGATCGCCGATGCCCTCCGAGGTCCCGCGGCGATCGCTGAAGCCCCGGCTCGCGTCGTGACAGGTGGCGCACGCCACGCTGCCGTCCTTGGAGAGGCGCGGCTCGAAGAAGAGCGCCTTGCCGAGCGCCACCACGGCTTCGTTGTTGGGCAGCTGAGCCGGCGCGATGCTCTGGGAAAACTGCGGTGAAACGCCCGGCGGCACGCTCACGGTGGGCTTGAGCCAGGTGGAGATCATGGCGAGCTGATCGCTCATGGGGAGTGCGCCGTGGGGCGCACTGGCGCGCTTGTCGTCGGCGCGCGCGTGCTCGAGGGGAGCACCGGAGCACAAGCAGAAGAGCCCTCCGAGCAGAAGCGGGCGGGTACACCCGCGAGCAAAACGTCCAACCGACAGCAGGAACGTGGGCGTCATCGGCACCTCGCTCAACATGCCGTGCAAGAGGCACGCGCGTGTTGCTCGTGCCCCTTGGATAGCGCGCAGGCCGTGCCGAAAGCCAGCTCGTTTCAACGACCCGCTCTGCTTTCCACATGCACTAGATCCCGTTTGGGAAGCGCCGGAAAAAGCGGGCTCGTCCTAACCTGGTGCTACGCCACGAGCGCTCAGTGCCCTGGCGCGTGATCGTCGCCGGCGTCGAGCGAGTACAGGACGGTGACTTGATGCGTGACGGTGAGCTCACCGCGCTCCACGGGCATGCTGCCACCACCCGCCGCCATGTCGGCGCGCGCCGCAGCGAACATCGGCATGGGTCCGGCCGCTGCCGCGCCGTCGGTGATGGCGACGATGGGTCCGAGCTTCACGCCCGTGAGCTGCTGCAGCTGCTCCGCGACTTGCTTGGCGTGGGCCACGGCCTTGGCGCGCGCGTCGGCCACGAGGGGCTTGGTGTCCTCCACCTCGAAGCTGATACCCCAGAGCTGATTCGCGCCCGCGTTGGTAGCGGCCGACAGCACCTGGGATGCGCGGTTGAGATCGCGGATGGTGACCTCCACCATGTTGCTCACGCGATAGAAGCCCTCGGGCACTGCTGCGGGCGCGGGCGCGACCACGGCGGTCGGGGCGACCTTGCCAGCGCCGGCCTTGGCGGGCGCGGCTTCCACGGGGGCGGGCGGTGCGGGCGGCGGCTGATACTCGCGCTCGAAGCTGACCGAGAGGCTGTGGGTACGCAGGTCGGACTCGGCGATCCCGGCCGCCTTGAGCGCGGAGATCACGGCCGCCATGCGCTGGTTGGCCTCTGCGGTGGCCTGGTCGGCCTGGGCCGCTCGCGCCTCTACGCCTACATTGGTGCGCGCGATGTTGGGGGCCGTCTTCACCTCTCCAACGCCGACCACGCTGATGCCCGACATGCCCATTCCACCCTTTCCGAAGGCTCCGTGGTGATGGTGGCCGTGAGCGTGCCCGTGGGCGCACCCAACGGAGCCCAGGGCGAGGGCCGAAAGGGCCAGGGCCATGCTCGGAATCGCGCGGATCCGCGCGCGGGTAAAACCATGCTTTTGAAGCTTCATCAGGGCTGTCTTCCTTTCCCGAAGTTCGTACTCTAACGCCTCATGCCTTGGCGCCCATTTCCCTTGCCCACACTCTGCGCCTGCCTGAGCGTTTGCTTGGTGGCCGTAGCCTGTGGGGCCCGTGTCGAGAAGGACCCTGCGATGTCCGTGCCTGGGGCCAAGGGGGCAGGACTCACCAATACGCGACCGCGCCCCGCGAACTGCCCCGAACGCGCGCCCGCAGCGCGCGAATTGCCGAACACCTTTCCCGAACTTTCCCAGCTGGACTACTGGCTCTCGCGCAGCACGCCCGAGCAGCTCGATGAACCACTGCTCTCCCCGGGCGCGGCAAAAAGTCACGATGTGGCATTGCGCACGAGCGCAGAGGGCGCCCCGCGCAGCGTGGATCTGACCCGCACCCTGAGCAGCGACGAGCTCGCAACCGAACTCACGGCGCGCTTCGCGGCCTTCGCGCCCCGCTTCGAGTCGGGCGAATTGGTGGCCGTGAGCGAGCCCGCGGAACACGCCGCCCAGCTCAAGATCGATCCTAAGCAGAACTTCCGCGAGGCACGTAGCTTGGTGGTGGCGCTCTCGCCCGTGGAGCTCCATTGCTTGCCCTTCACCACCAAGGTGGTGTCGACCACCGGCAACCCTCGCTTCGACCGTAACCGCTGCAGCCACGCGCGGGCTCAGGAGCCCATCGAGGTTCTCGGCCAGTACGGCAGCAAGTTGCGCGTGGCGCGCACCCGCTATGCCTGGGGCTTCATCACCGACGACGCCGCGCTCTCCGCGCCCGTGCCTGCCAACCTGGTCGATACCTACCGACGCGCGGAGCACGAGCTCACGCTGGTCTCGCCTCTGACCCATGGTGGTAAGACCTTGCCGGTGGGCACGCTGCTACCTGCGGCCAGCAACGAGGTGCGCTCGGCCAAGGAAGCCGCGGCGGATCAGGAGGCCTGGCTGGCCGACAAACAGGGCTTCGAGCGCACCAAGCTGGCCTCGGCGCAGGCCCAGCCCACGGCGAGGCCGCTCACGCGCAGGGCGTTCTTGACCGACGCGTTCCAGTACGTGAACTCGCCCTACGGTTGGGGAGACGAGAACGGCGGACGCGATTGCTCCCGCCTCGTGCTCGACGTGCTCACGCAGTTCGGTCTGCATGTGCCGCGTACCAGCGGGGAGCAGGGCGCCGCGGGTCTCTACACGGTGGACGTGCCCGCCGACGCCAACGAGACCGAACGCCTCGGCCTACTCGAGGCTGCGAACGCGCGTGGCCTCGTGTTGATTCACCTGCCTGGTCACATCATGGTCTATCTGGGTCGCGATCACCTCGGGACGCCGCGCGTGTTGCACTCGTTCGCGGAGTATCTCGCGCCGTGCCCGGAAGGAAACGAGACGCTGTTCGAAGTGGGACGCGTGGGCGTGACCGACCTGTCGCTGGGCAAGGGCACGAGCCGCCGCTCGTTCCTGGAGCGCTTCACGCGGCTCACGGTGTTCGGCAGGCCGCCGGACCACACCTTGCTCGCGTTGAGCAAGTTCCGCCGCCCCCTGCCCCCGAGCAACCTGCAGGTACCCGAGGATTGCCATGACTCGGTGGACATCGCGCTCTTCCGTAGCCCGCGCGAGCCGCACGCGGGCGCGCCCCTGCGCGTGATCGCGGCCACGCAGAACGACACGCGTCCGGCCGGTCTGTGGCTGATCGATCCCAAAGGACAGCTGGTGTCGCCCGAGGTGCACGAGCTCGGCGTGGGTCCCTATGCGCGCTTCGTGGAGGTGGACGCGCCAACGCCCGGACGTTGGACCGCGCTGCTTTCGGACGGCGACCGCACTCTGGCCTGTGAGCGGATTCGTGTGGCTGACAAGGCCCCCGCGAGCACACCGCGTGCAGCCGGCGCGCCCGCCTGGCCTAGCAAGGTGGCCTGGGAGCGCGACACCGAGAACCTGTACTCGGCCTTCGTGGAGCAGCTCTTCTCGCAGCCCCTGGCGGATCTCGGCAGCTGGCCCTCGTTGACGCCCTTGCTCGCCGATCGCACCAGCAACCTCCTGTTCGACCACCTCGGAAAGCAGGAAGACAGCCGCCTCAAGCTGGCTCCCGACTGCGCCGATCTGCCCTATTTCCTGCGTGGCTACTTCGCCTGGAAGCTCGGCCTGCCCTTCGGCTATCGGCCCTGCAGCCGCGGGCGCGCAGGCGTGGCCCCGCGCTGCGGCGACCTGGTGAGCAATGCATTGCCCATCGAAGCCGAAGACGACGTGAAGGCGTTCGACATGTTCGTGCGTCAGCGCGTGGGCTCCGGCGTGCACTCGGCCTCGGCACGCACGCTGCCGACCGACGAGGCGACCGACCTGTATCCGCTGCCCTTCAGCCGTGAGGCCATCAAGCCGGGCAGTGTGTTCGCCGACCCCTACGGACACACCATCGTGGTGGCCAAGTGGGTGCCCCAGGGCTGGCACGGCGCGGGCATGTTGATTGGAGCGGACGCGCAGCCGGACGCCACCGTGGCCCGCCGACGCTTCTGGCGCGGCAACTTCCTGTTCACGCCCGACACGCGCGATGTGGGCGCCGGATTCAAGGCGTTTCGACCGCTGGTGGAGAACCACGAGACCGACACCATCGAAGCGCTCGGCGCCACGGCGCTGGCCTCGAACGGAAACTTCCCGCTGCCAGCGTTGGCGCAGTACGAAGGCAGCCAAGATGACTTCTACGCGCGCATGGACGAGCTGATCTATCCGCGCGCGGTGGGCCTCGCGGATCGCTTGGAGCAGTTGGTGAGCGCACTCTCCGAGCAAGTGGAGCGCCGCGTGGAAGCCATCGACGTCGGCGAGCAAGGCATCGGTCCTGGCATGCGACCGGTGACCATGCCCGAGGGATATGCGGTGTTCGAGACAACCGGCGCCTGGGAAGACTTCGCCACGCCCTCGCGCGATATGCGCCTGTTGATCGCCATCGACGCGGTGCGAGCATTGCCGGGCGATGTGGCCAAGCGTCCAGAGCGCTATGGCATCGATCCCGCGCAGCGCGAGCAGGCCCGCCTCGACCTCGAAACCAAGCTCAGCGGAGCCCTGGGTGCGCGCCGCTTCGCCTACACACGCAGCGACGGCTCACGCTTCGAGCTCTCGCTGAGCGACGTGGTCGCGCGCTCGGAGGCCCTCGAGTTGGCCTACAACCCGAACGACTGCCCCGAGCTACGCTGGGCCGCCCCTGCAAGCAGCGACGAACTCGCCACCTGCAAGCGACACGCCCCCGCCGAGCAACGCACACGCATGGAGCGCTACCGAGCGTGGTTCCACGACCGCGCCCGCCCGCCCCGTTGAATCAGCTTTGCTTGGGTGTCCCGCGATAACCCGGGATTTCGCTCACGTCGACCTCGGTGTGGCGCAGGCGATCTTGGATCCTCTCCTCGTGCTCCGAGGCGTCCTTGTGGACCCGGATCTCCTCCACCACGTGCGCGCGCTTGGTGATGTAGGGTTCCTCGGCGCTGGCCTTTAGCTCGTAGGCGCGGTCCTGAAATGCCGCGTCGCGTTCGGCGACCGGCCGATCGATGGTGCGCCGCTCGATGCGCACGTGCTCCTCGCGAATGGTGACCGTCTTCTCCACCGGAACGGATCGCACGTGGGTGGACACGCGCACGCCGCCTGACTCGACCACGCGTTTTCCGACCTCGAGTTCTTCCGCCACGACGGGGATCACCAGATCGTCGGTGTCCTCATAGCGCGCCGAGCGAGCCTGCATGATGGCCTGGGCGTCGGCCTCTTTGCCGTCCTCCACCAGGACGGCCTCGAGTGTTCCGCCGCGGCGCAAGGTGTCGATGCAACGTTGGGCATCGTTGCGAGAGACACCGAGCCGCACCAGCGCGCCCGCGATGCCGCCCGGACTCTTGAGCCAGGTGAGCATCGGCTGATTGGCTGCGGCCCTGCCGATCTCCGGCAATTCGAGCTGGCTCAGCCCGGCTGTGGCGTGCGCTCCCTGCGCAGAAGACAAGAGCCCTACCCTGTCCGCGGTGAGCCCCATCTTGGAGAAGTCCCCGAGCGTGCTCGTGGCGTCGCCGAAGTTGTTGAAGAGGCCAATGACCGTTTTCATGTTCGCTCCCTCCTATGTGCGGTCTCGAGTGTGGAGCCTGGAAGGCAACTCGGTCACCTCCGCCTCGGTGTGTCGCAGCGTGTCGCGCACCTTCTCGGTACGCTCGGTGATGTTCTTGGTGATGAAGATCTCCTCCACCACATGGGCTCGCTTGCCCACGATGGGCACCTCCGACAGCGCCTTCATCTCGAAGCTCCCGTCACGGAAGCGCGCGTCAGCCTCGGCCGCAGTGAGCGGGCGATCGATGGGGCGTCGCTCGACCGTGACGCGCTCATCGCGCAGGCGAACCGACTTCTCCACGGGTCGCTCCGCCATGTGAGATTGCACGCGCACGCCGCCGGACTCCACGACGCGCTTGCCTACCTCGAGCTCCTCGTCGACGATGGGGATGATCAGGTCGGCCTCGTCGATGCGACGGGTCGGCACGATCTCGGCAGTCCTCACTGCGCGCGGTGCGGTCGCCACGGGAGCAGTTGCCACTGGAGCGGGCGCGGGTGCCTGGCGCGGCTGGGGCTGCGGCGGGGCGGCGACCGCGCGCGGTGACGGCGGGGCGGCGACCGTACGCGGGGCAGTCTGTCGGGTGATGTTGCCCAAGGTGACGATGCCATCCCCGATGAATACGTCGTGGGCAGGGAACTTGCGGCCGTCGGTCAGCACCACCTGCGTCACGTACTGCGTGTCGGTGTCCACGATGAGCTCGTCGACGGTACCGAGCAGGTTGCCGACGTCATCGCGCAAGGGCCAGCCGCGCACGTCTTCTTCGTTTCGGTCGAGCTCCCACGAAGGGAGCCGCGAAAGAGCGCCTAACATTGGAGCCTCCTTTACTTGGCTTCTAAAGTCGCTTCGACTCGTGCAGCTAGCTTGCTCAGCGCCTGCGTACGGGCGTGGCCGTCACGCTGCGATTGCGCGCGGAGCAGGCGTCGGTTTCGTCCGCGCACGCGATGCCCGCGACCCCCACGCTGAACTGCGAGGCCGGCACCCCCAGCGAGCGCAACTCACGCGCGATGGCGTCCGCTCGGCTCTGCGCGAGCAGATTTCCCTCGTTGGGAGCAGCGCGTCCCTCGAGACGAACCTTGCGGGCGGAGTTGCCCTTGAGACAGGTGGCGAGCTTGCTTAGCGTGGCCCGATCACCCTCCGTGAGCCTGGTGGATCCCACGGCGAAGTTCATGGTGGCCGCATCACAGGGGCTCACCATCGGCCGCGCGTCACCGCGGCGCCCGAACAACCCCCACAGAGCCAGGAAGCCCAGCGCTAGCAAGATGAGCCAAGGCCAGATGCCTACGCCGCGCTTCTCGATATGGTGAACGTGGATCTCGTCAGCGCGGTGACCCAGCTCGCTCTGCATCTCGTCCTGGTGGGTTGTCTTCGCCATACCGTCCTCCTTGGAACCTTTGATTACGAACCGTTGCGATGGAACCGTGGGATGTGCCCAGGCATCTCGTGTTCAGTCATCGTTTCCGTTGCGCGGGCGATATGACCCCGTCTCCTGAGCGAGTCGGCATCGAACGATGTTTCGTGACAGTGATCCACGCGTGGCACGGGCGATTTGCGCAAAAACCTCGTGAGCAACGATCGAGTGCAGAGGCCGACCGCTGACTGCTCGCGTGTGAGCCGCTCGCTCGACTCGCGCGCGTTTTCATGAAACCCGCGCGTGCGCACTGTCACAACATGTCGCGTACCTTTTTTCTGTCATCCACGCTGTCATTCGCGCTCGCGGCGAGCTTCGCTCTCGGCTCGGGCGCGCTGGCCGATCCAGCAACCTTCACACCTACGCCATGGGTCGGCTCCTACGCCGCCGCGGCGCCGGACCAAGCCAAGAGCACGATCGACAAGGCGATCGACGACGGAACCAGCTCGATGGGGATGATGCGACGCAACGCGGCGCGCACGCGACTCAAGAACACCAACCGGCCCTACAAGCAGGTCACCATCACGCCGCTCGGCACCGAGCTCGTCACCAACTTCGACGGGCGCAAATACCAGGCCCCCACCAACGGAGCGGCGGAGAAAGGCAAAGATCCGGACGGCAAGACGGTTTCGCTCTCATACAAGGCAGAGGGCGAGACCTTGAAGAGCACCTACGTGGGAGAAGATGGCGAGAAGCACATCGACTTCGAGCGCACGCCGGATGGGGACGGGCTGATCATGCATGTGACAGTGATGAGTAAGAAGTTGCCGGAGCCGATCAAGTACAGCGTGAGGTACAAGAAGAGGTAGGCCGAGGGCCCAGGTGTGCCGACGACGATCACGCCGATGTATTCTCGGGGGGCCCACCGAAGACCCAAGACGCGATGTCTAGCCAGGCGCGATCGGGTCCTGGTAGGTCCGCGCAACTGGATACCGCCACGAAGCCGGCATCGCTGAGTGCTGCCAAACCGTCGGACTGCTTCTGAAACCGCGTGTCATCGCTCGCATCGGCTGCGATTGACCGTCTGAGGTTCCAAGCTGCGCCGCGTCCGACTATTAGTATCAAGCAGCCAAGATCTTGCGCGGTCTCGCGCCAAACCGGCTGACCCGTCCCGCTCATGATCTCTCGGGCCCCGAGATGCCATGATAGATCACCGCTCTTCGATTTCTCTCTGCACGTCCTTCGGAAGCCAGTGCCAAACTACTTCGTAATAGAGCCGCCTTAGCTCCTCGTAGTTTTCCGCCGCAAACTTCTCGACGACGCGTGGGTCGCTGTACTTTTCCGGTTGGTGTAGCAAATCGTGCGCCCGCTCCAAGAAGTCGAAAACCTTCCGTACCTCGCTCAAATCTATCGTCACGGTGTTCGGCATTAGTGTCCTACCGGTTGCTGTTGAACGTTGGGTTTCTATTGGAAAGGTCCACGTTGCCGTCGAAGATAAGCTCGGTTGCTCCGGTTCTCGCATTCCCCACCACGCGGAACTCGCCTGGCTGCGCGTCGAACTCAACGTAGTTGTTTCCGCGACCTCTGCTGATGCCCAAGGCCTCCTCCACATCCCGTGGACTACCTGTCCTGCCCTGAGCCCTCACCGTGAACACGCTGTTTTGATCGCTCGCGCGAATCACGCGGTCAGCCTGGATGCCGCGAATACCCTTTGCGTTCGTAAAGTGCCTGACCCGAACCAAGCCCCTTCCGAGCAGCGCGCCCGGAGGCACCATACCCCGCAACGCGATCTCTTGCAGAATCCCTTCGCCATTTTCAGCCAACTCGGGAAGGACCACACTCGCGAGCTTCAGAGAAGCAAACAAGAACTCCTCTCCCGGTCCACTCAGGCCCAGGTTCCACATGTGATCCGCTCGTGCCTTCGCGGTTTTTCCCATCTCTTCCAGTTGGGCCCTTAGGGGGTGGTCCTGCCAAGAGACGGTTAGTGGGTCGAAGTGCGTGCCGGTATTGGCCAAGCCGCTCAGCCCGTACGCGACGAATGAGAGGGCGGTTTTCTCGCCCTCAGACCGCTTGGAGGTCTCTTGGCCTCCCCCACTGGAAGTAGTTGTTGTTTCCGGCTTCTGCGTGCCACCCGAGTCAGATTTGGGGGCCTCTCGGGGCGGCTGGCTTGTGCCGCCAGCGGAGGTGGAGGGCTTCTCAGCGCGTGCGCTATTGCCAGTGTTCCCGGTCGTACTTGTTGACGTTCGCCTGTCATCGCCGCCGGTCCCGGGACCCGGCCCTGCACTCGTCCCCGTGCCGAGCTGGAATCGACAACCTCCGACTGTGCCCAGCTCTATCGCGTCGTACCCGCTTGGATCGACATACCTGACGGGGTTGTTGTGCACGTATAAATAGCGATTGACACCCTGGCTCGAAGCGCGCGCCAACGGGTCGGGAGAGACGAACCGTCGCAAACGGGGATCGTATAAGCGCCCCTTCATGTTAGTGATACCGAACTCGGCCTCTTCCTCGTGCCCTGTGAATCCGCGCGTGATGCCAGTCTCCGCCCCTGTCCACGGCGCGCCCTCTTCATCAGCGCGAGAGCCGAAAGGCTCGTAGTAACGGTGCTCGAGCAACGCACCCTTGGTGTCGGTAACGATCGCAGTGGAACCGAGGTGGTCGCCGTGGATGTACACGACCTGCTCACTCGGCATCGGGAGCTCTCGACGAGTTACCTGGGCAACTAGCTCTCCTTCCGCGTGGACATAGAAGACGTGGTCCGTTGCTTCGACCGACGCCGCTGGTGGCTTGGCCCATCTCTTCTCATAGAGGCCGCCCATGTAGAGCGTCGACTCGGTCGCGCTCTGTTTGCTCGCGCGCCGACCTGCCGCATCGTACGCAAATTGCGTAGTGCTACCCAATCGCGCGATGGACTTGGGGAGATCAAAGTTGGTGTACTGGATCGTCCTTCCTCCGCCCGACACTTGGCGTCCGCGGAGATCGTACCCGTACGTATCTGGGCCGGCGCTGACGACCGCATGCGGACCGGCACCGCCAGATCCATGGCCAAACGTCGTGCTGCCCCAAGCGCCCGCCGTCCCCTGCACCGCGGTGAGGTTTCCAAGAAAATCATAGACAAAGGTATTGCGCGTACGCTCGGACCCGGCGGCGCTCACGGACCAGCTGGTGAGCTGACCCAAGGAGTCGTAACCGAAGCTCTCACTCCGGATGTTGACGTCGTCTTGCTTGGCTTTCAGGTTGCTGTTCTTGAAGTAGTCGAAGTTCAATCGCTCCAATTCGCCACCGCTGGTGGCCGGTGTTGACGTGACCTGAGAGCGAAGCCTGCCAACGCCGTCAAAACTCCTAACTGTCTGGAGGCCGTCGCCGCTCAGTCGATTCGTGACCCGGTGTCGCTGGTCACGCGCAACGGCATTCCAGTACACCTTGGAGGTGCTCCGGACATCATAGATCGTGTCGAGGAAGTCGTTCTGGTACCCATAGCGAACACCAAAGCGCGCCGTCCCAGCGATCTCCGGATAGTCGACTCCGGCCAACCGGCCAAATCCATCGTATGACATCGAGATGCGAGCCGTGCTGCCTGCCAACGTCATCCGCTCTTCGGAGGCGCGGCCGAGCGAATCGTAGTCGTACTCCGTGTAGGTTCCGTCGGGGCTAGTCATCGAAGCCAGGCTCCCAAGCCCGTGCGGCCGCGTGTCCCACACGAAGGAAGTGTTTCCATCCCCACTCTGCTTGAGGATCACTCTTCCCAGACTGTCTAGTTTACTACTGTCGATCCTGCCGCCCGGGTCCTTGCTGCTCGTGAGCTCGTCAAAGCCGTTGAGCGTGTATATCCAAGCACCAGCATCTGGATCATTGAGCGACGTCCTGCGCCCTAGCGAGTCATACCCAATAACCGTCTCAAAGCCACCGGGGTCGACGATGGAGCGCATCAAATTGTGCGCTCCGTAGGTGAAGTGTGTGGCTAGCTCTCGGGGCCCGCCCTCAGCTTCGAGCCAAACGCTGACCTTGTTGCTGGTTAGCCCATTCGGCGTCCGCTCGATACGTCGGGTATTGCCCTCCGGATCCGCGACGGTCGTGTTGAGACGCTCATGATGGATCTGAGTTGTATTGCCTTCCGGGTCGGTGCGTCGAATGAGTCGGTCGACGTCATCGTACTCGAGAAGGCTGGAACCATTGTCTTCGGACGCTCCAGTCGTCACGGGCTCAGTCACAACAGCCAGCCGCCCCAGTGAGTCGTAGAGATAGTTCGTGTAGACCGTATCTCCGCCGAAGGTCCGCTGCACAAGCATGCGAAGGCGACCGTTTTCGTCGATGTGCTCAGCTTCTAGTCCGCCTGCGGCCGACGTCTTTGTAATGGTGAACGGAGACTCGGGCGTGCTCCCGTAGGCCACGGCGACGTTACCGCCGTCCGCAGGCAGAACGCTGCGGACTCGCGCGAACCCATCGTACTGAGTTTTGTCTGTGGAGCCATTCGCGTCATAGCTCTGGACAAGCACTCCGAGCGCGGATTGATACCAAAGCCAAGACTCATGTCCCACCGCGTTGGTAAAGTGCTGGGGAAAGGTCCCCTGCGGGTCGTAGTCCACGCGCGTCGAGCGCGTTTCGTCGCCCGAACCGTTGTAAGCTGTTTCCATTGACGCGCGCACGAGGCCGAACGCGTCGCGCACCAGTTCAGTGACGTGTTGTGAGACTGCGCTCCCTACTCTCGTCGTCGACAGCAGGAACCCAAGGCTGTCGTAGGCGTGCTTGAGAGTACGCGGCTCAACTCCACCGATCACCTTCCTCGTCGAGGAGTCTATATAGGAGCTCGTTTCCTGGTTGGCGGGCACCGAAACGACGGTCGCTTCCGTGGGCAATGAAACCAACCATCGAAGCAACCACGCGCCTTGCGCCTGATGCGCGTACTTTATCGTGGTGAGCCGGCTCGTTCCGCCATGCACCCATTCACTAGCCTGTGTGACGTTCCCGAACCCGTCGTAGTCCCAATCGAGATCGACGGTCCGATATGCATCGCGCGGCGGACACGGCTGGTTGATGCACGAGAGCCCGATAACCTCGTCGAAGTCTTGTATCGTCTGGTGATCGAGGCGCGTGGTAAAGGAGCCGTTTCCTACGTCCTGGAAGACGTACTCCGAGTTCGCGATGGATCCGACGCGGTTGTATTCGACCGTCGGAGGATTTTGAAGGAGCTTAGTGAACGATTCGGTGCGGCGCGAGAGACCGAGAAATGGATAGACCTTGGCGCCGCTGGTGAGGACCTTGCGCGTGGTATCGAATGAAGTCGTCGTGACCCTGTCGCGCCGCCCGTCTCGGGCCTCCACACGGGAGAAGCCGAGAAAGCCGTGGCCTTCCATGTCGCTTCGCGCATCGTAGTAGAAGTACGACGTGGGCCAGGTCCCATACTTGTCAGTTCGAGACCAAACCGATGCCACCTCGAGCCCGACTCGCGGGCAGCTCACGGGATAGCCACAACCCGTGGTCGCGTAGCTATGGACCTTGGGATCGGAAATGAACGAATACTCGATGTCCTCAGTACCTCCAATGCCGTCCGTTACTCTGATGATGCGTCGTTGGTCCGAACCCTGGCGCCTTAGAATCGTGAACTCGCCCAACAGATTGACCTGAGTGATGTCCAACGAGCCATCGCCGTCGATGTCGACCAGCTGATGATTCCGCCAATGATTCAGGGTCGGGAGCGAGCCACTGGCCCCAGCGCCGGTGAACCCGCCGGCTCCGTCAAACATGTCGAGTGGCGTCCAGCTCAGATTGACGCCATCGGACATCAACATAGCAGCGCCATTGCTAGTTGAGGTTGGATTGGCTTCGCCTTCGAAGTACAGGATGTCCTCGTAGCCGTCGCCGTTCAGATCTCCGATGCGCCTGGAGCCGTTCGCTGGATTCCAGCTGATACCGGTGAGCGCGACGTATGGCGTCGCGAAGCCTCGACCCGTGTTGATGGCGACGTACCAGCTTTCACCTTGGGGCAAAGAGACTGCGTCGCGAAGACCGTCTCCATTGACGTCCATCATCTCCCAGCCAGCAGACGCCTGCGTGTCCAAGTTCAGCGGGGTCACGGCTTCGACTGCCCCATCCTTGGTCAACGACACGCCCGCATAGGCACCCGAGATCTCGGCCTGGAACTCTAAGCGGCCATCACCGTCGGAGTCGACCACCGTGCCCTGCTTCGCGTAAACCCCGGTCAACACCGTGGGTGAGCTGGCAAGCGCGCCTTGCAGATTCCGCCGCGCTGCAAAACGCCTAAGACCTTGTCCGTTCTCTACGAGAGGGTACGGATAGATAAAGTCTGGAAGCCCATCCCCGGAGAGGTCCGCAAAGTATGCGGGACGCCCGGGATCAGACTCAACGCCTGCGGGCACGTTGACTGTCGTACTGGGCACTGCAACGAGGTTCTGCCCAGCGCCATTCCAGTCGTAGAGCTGATAGGAAAGCCGGTCCTGCCTCACCATGATCTCGGTGGCACCGTCGCCGTCGAAATCGGCCGGTACACTCGACTCCAAGATGTCGATGGGAAACGATCCGCCCACTGCGGCCGGTTGACCCCAGCAGAATCGGCTCCCGGTGCTTGCACACGCGTCGTCGGAGGCTCCAGCGCGGAGCAGCGAAATTCCGTAGCCGGCTCTGTAGTAGAGGATATCGGCGCGTGCGTTGCCATCCACATCGAGCACAAAGAGGGAGCTGTTCCTCATGTCCTGAGTGATGGGCGGCGCAATGGTCTCGTAGGGCGTCGCGCCAAGTTCCGGGGTCCAGTCGAAGTGCGTGGGCTTGTAGCAAACACCATCAGCGTCGCAGCGAGTGACGTCTGAGACCAAGCTTGGTTTTCGTCCCGTTCGCTGCATGTATGTGATCTGATAGAACCAGCGCTTGGACCCGTAGTCCCAGGTCGGCGTTGTAACCGACGCGCCAACAGGCGCCGTATCAGCCACATAGACGACGATATTCTTCAGTCGCTTTGACGAGCGGAGACGTACCCCGGAGAGGTACGAATCCATAATGTCGTTCCGCGCCTCGTACTCGAAAGCAATTCTTCTCGACGGGCTACTAACCTCGGCGGTCGCCCCTTCGACGCTCCGGGCCAGAAACGTATATCTGATCTCCTTGATCAGAGCTTCGACCGAACCGTCACTTTGAAATGAGCTGTAGAGGAACTCCATCGCGTTGCCTGCGCGGTCTTCCTCGCGGCTGAGCTTCCACGCCAAGGTCACATCGCGTTCGTCGGATACCGGCGGCACGGAGCTTGGCGACGGGATGAGGAAGCCCCCGAGTTGCCTCGTGCGTCCTTTGATTGCTGCGCTTCCACCATACCGACGGATGCGACCACTGGGTAGATAGACCGCAAATCCTTCAGGCTCCGTGGCTCCGGGCGACTTGAGCAAGACGACCTTGGTCGCGCCGTCTCCCATTGTTTGGTAGGTAGTGCCGTTTTCGCCGTGGACGCCCGCGGTGGGCACGAGCCTCGCCCCATCGAGGCAGAAGCTATCGACGCCGTCGAAGCGAACGGCCCGCGTCTGCCCGTCGAGGGCAAGATTCTTGGGGCAGCGCGTGATCTCCGAAAGCCCGGCGAGTGCGAAGCCTACCCCGAGCGGGCCGTTTCGTCCTCGGCTCGAATACGTTAGTGCAAGCTCGGGCGCCATGCCCGCACGGCCGGCAGGCACGTCGATGGGGATCTGGTAGCCATATCCGCCATCGTGCCCAACGTTGCCACTCCCGGGGAGTGCTCCTGGTGTCGCAAGAGGACCACCACCGCCGCCCCCGACTGCTGTCGGTACCAAGGGATTCGAAGGCGCCTGGATCGGAGGCGCTTCGCTGCCCGTGGGATTGTGCCATTCGCTATCAGTCAGCCGCACCGCGCCGGCAGGCACTGGGCTGCCCGGAAATGAGCAGAGGTGAGAGACGCATTCGAGGCCAGACTGGCAGTCGTAGTTCTGTGCGCAGCTTGAGCCTGCGGCGCTTCGGCACGCATTCTTGGCACCGCAGTCGCTGAAATCTGTGCAGTCCGTGAGGCCGTCGCCGTCGTTATCAACCCCGTCGCTGCACGACACCTCACTGGTGGCGAACGTGCAGCTGGGACCGCAAGGCCCGCTCGCTCCGGGATCGCACTGCTCCCCTGACTGCAACGTGCCGTTTCCGCAATTGCAGGATGGATCCGCCACGCACGTGGTGGTTGGCGCCGCTACCTGACGAGGCTCGCCCAATCCGGCAAACACTTCCCCTTGGCCACCAAATTGTCCGCCGACGCGCATACGTGCGCGCGCCTGATTGCGGGTCCCAGTAGCCGTCCACGTGCCATTTCCGGTCGCCGCTCCAGAAAGCGTCACTTTGCCCGCTACGGTCTCGAAAGTGAACCGTAGAACGGCACCCCTCTCCCACTTGATCTCAGGCGAATCAAAGCTCACCCATCCAAAGTTCCGAATCTTCAAGGTCACCACACCAGCCGTGCTGCGTACGAGCGCGATGCCCGGCTTGCTGGTGCCTTCGAAGCCAAACAACGTGTACTCCCAATCGGTGCGCATTTCTCTCGATGCGTAGATGGGCTGAACGTCTACTTGCCACGTGCCACTGGTCATCCAGGTCGGCACATTCGCCGCTTCGAAGATCAGCGTGTCTGCGGCTCGCTGCACCGTGGTGTAGTTGGATGGGATGTACGAGGTCGCGAAGGGCTGCTGCTGCTCGTACTGCGCACCCCAGACGTAAAAGTCGGGCGATTGCATTGCTGACATGGACGCTGTTGGCCAGCCGGCCACGTGAGAGAAGCTGAAGGTGGAGGCGCTCCCTGTCGCCGTGTTGACGGGCAGTTCGTACCGCTTGAATGGCGAGCTCAATTGCCAGCTCGCGGTTGCCATGATTTCGTTGGCTTGCGATAGGAGGAATGGACGGACCTGGGTGAGCGTGGTTGAAGTCGAGGATCGCTTCTGCAAATACACGCTGTAGGTGGAGCGACCAGCGTTGACAGACACGGTTCCTGCCGGAGAACGCGCAGGACCGCTCGGCGAGGCAAGAAGCTCGGCGGTCATTCGATGCAGGGGTGTATACGCGAACGCATCGACGCTCATGCTCATCGGATTCGCGGCCGACGCCACCCACGATGGCTTGTCCCAAGCCTCGCTATCCAGGACGAGATTGGTGCTGGTTCCTTCGAAGAGCGCCAGTCGACTCCCCGTGGTGTTCATCCAGCGCAGCTCATTGGGTCGTGACGCAGCAAGGACTTCGTCGCCGTACCACAAGTGAGCGTACGTCGCGGCCGACGCTCGGGTGAAAACGCCGCTGGCGTACCGCAACGTGGCCAGAGAAGGCGGAGTTGCGGCCTGACCGACGATGCACGAGTGGCCGCAAGTGTCGCCCGCACAGTCTCGACAAGGGCCGCCACAATCGATTCCCTGCTCGTCTTCGTCCTTCAGGCCGTTCTCGCACTGAGGTTTGCGGCACGTGGAGTTGATGAAGACCAGGCCCTTGGCGCAGTAGTAGTCGTCGACTCCCCATCCTCCGACCTGACCACGACACGCCGGCTCGTCCGCGCAATCTTCCAGATCCTCGCAGTCCTTCATGCCGTCATGGTCATCGTCGCCGTTGTTGGTGCAGTTGTTTTCAACGCCGTTGTCGACGAGACCGTCACAGTCTTCGTCGACGCCATTCCTCGAGATCTCGGGCATGGCGTAGCTCGCGTTCGGGACGCAGGCAGGGAACCACTCTGCTGTCGGTTTACAAACCTGCGTGATACTTTTCAGACAAATGCCAAAGCCGCAGCTGAAGGTGCGAAGGATGCCTTCGTTGGTGGATCCATCGCAGTCATTGTCGACGTTGTCACAAATCTCCGTCTGCGGTGCGCCGGGGGTGCATGCTCCCGTGACCACGCCGTTCACGCAGCTGGTCGAGCCAGTTGCCGTTCGCGCGCACGCGCCGACTCCGCAGCTAGACGCCGGACTGGAGACGTAGCCTTCGTCGATCCGACCGTCGCAGTCGCCGTCGATGGCGTCGCAGATGCCGTCGCCGACGTTGGGAGGAGCTCCCGGAGTGCAATTTGTGACGGTGCCGTTCGCACACGACGACATCATCGTCCTTGCACATGCACCCGTTCCGCAGGAGTAGGACTGGCCGACGTATCCTTCGTCGGTCCGGCTATCACAATCGCCGTCTAGCCCGTTGCAGATGTTGTCACCGGCGTTGTTCGGGGATCCCGCGGAGCAGCCAACGACAGCGCCATTGACGCACTGGTAGGTCGTCGACCGGAAGCAAACGCCAGAGCCGCATGACACCGCGGCGCCTACGTAGTTGTCGTCGCTAGTGCCATCGCAGTCGTCATCGATGCCGTCGCAGTCGTTGTCCGGCGGGTTGGTGCCGGAAGCACATTTGGCGACGCGACTATCCAAACTAAACAGGAATCCTTGATAACGCGTCTGACAATACGAACCGTCGCAGCCCCACACCTGCGTGTTGAGACCCGTAATCATCAACGAGTCGACCACGTTGAGCTGACCGCTCGTGCTGTATAGACCCGTGACGACGTTGTCCAATCCCTCTCTGCGAATATCGACAAATTGCAGCACGAGACTGTCGGACCCCGATTTCTCGATAGCGATAGAGGTCACGGTCTTCAGGAACGACAGTCCTTGTTCGTAGGGGTCGAACTCATAGGTCGCGTTGGTCGTGCTCAGTGTGCCTTGAGGAAGGGTGACGATGTCGATGAGGCCGTCGTGCACGATTCGGAGACGCACCTCGTCGTTCGTTCCTGAGCCAGCGGCTGTGGCAGTTCGGAGCCGGAACCAGGTCGCCTCGCCGTCCCAGTCGCCTCGTGGCATCTTGCGCGTATCGACGAGAACGGTCTTGTTCGTGTATCGCACTCGCGGGCTCTGCGGCTCGTAGTACGGATTCAGCAAGGGACTGTTCAGCGTGACGTATCCGTAACCCTCGACCTGGACCGTCTTCTCGCTCAGGTTTCGCGTGGTATCGAGGTAGTTGTCTCCGTCCCAGATGCGCTGGCCATTCCAGAGCAACTGCACGCGGTTGTAGCAAAGGTCGTTTGTGCCGATTTTCTCGAAGGTAACGGCTTCCAGTTGGTCCGGGCGCCCGAGACCCGTAGGCCAGTTGAAGCGGAAGGTGTTGTTCGCATAACCCTGAAAGCCGCCGGAAGGAGTGATCAGAAGTCGAGCCACTTGGCCGTTCGACTGCAGGTACATGTACACCTTGTCCGTGCTTCCGTAGGACGCATCGGCGCAAGTCGTCATGACCAGAGAGAACGGCCCAGAGCCAGTGGTCGTGTCTGCGCTCGCGAGAGGGAGAAGCGTCAACCAAGACAGAAGCGCTAACTGCATGAGCTGAACCGCTCTGCGTAGGCGCGCCGTCCTGGAACTCTGACGAATGTTGGTTGTACTTCGCGCACGTTCGGCCGATGACGAGGAGAACGCGTTTGAAACGAGGGTTCGGATGGAACGCAGAGAGCGCACGACTGCCTTTCGCCCAAACACCAGGCGTTGGGCGCGCAACGCGCTTACCCAGGTGCGGGACACGGTCGAAGAAATCGTTGCTCTCGAAGTACGTGAACTTTGTCGAAGCGTCCAGCTTGGATGAATAGGTATCTCTTACAGGCCCTGCATCGCGATCATGCGCTTTGTGCCGAGTGCGATCGTTCGACTGTCGCAAGCAACGCGAAGGTCGCGAAGACCAACCGAAGACAAATGTTAACCATCGCAGGCGGATATGTGACGTTCTCGCGACAGCGGTCAGTCGACTGCCCAGCGGGGTGACCATGACGCGGAGAAATTGCCTGGATTTGAAGGTGTTCTAGGCGACTCACGCGTCATGTACACGAGGCCGCATGGCTTCGCGCTCAGGCTCGCGACGTTGATGGCAGCGTGGACGCACGCCCGGGATACGCGTGGTTCCGTAGAGCGCACGCTTGGAGGCAGCCCGGCCCCACATCAACGCGCGACCAGCCGCCACATGCCAGCGGCTTCCCAACTCACCGAGTGGGTAGTGTGGTGCGGCGATTGGTGCGCCATCGAATTGGAAAACCCAATCTACGGAGTCGGCATGTCTCTCCAGACAGCAAGATCTGAGAGGACGCTGAATGGTAAGGTTGCCCGACACGGAAGGAGCCGGCTCCGGCGCACACCTGCTCGCCGTGGATCAACGAGACCATTCGAGGTGATGCGCGCGCTGAGCATGCATGTGACGATGATGAGCAAAAAGTTGCCGGAGCCGATCAAGTACAGCGTGAGGTACAAGAGGAAGTAGGCGGGCCCGGTCCGACATCAGGACACGCAGCCGCTCGAGCATCACCCCGGGTAGGGGGCGGGTAGGTGGCTGACGGCCAGCCCGCCGCGGGTTGGGTGATGCAAGGCTCACATTGCGCCGCTTGGCGAGAGCCCGAAGGGCCGCCGTTGTGAACGCCCCCACGCATCGAGCCGCGAAGGAGCTGTCAACAGGGCACGAAAGTGGTTCTCGTGGAGCACGAAGGCCCGTCCGTGCCTTTGGGGCGGCAACCAGGAACGAAACCCAGCTATAGTCGCGACCCAAATGTTGTGTTCGCGAAGTTGGTTCTCGAGAGTTCTGTACTCTGTCGCCGTCGCTAGTGGTCTGTCGGTTGGCTGTGTGACCCCCCTGCAGCCCAATCGATTTCACCATTCTGACGCGTCCTACGACGTGTACTATTCCGACGGAGGTTCGGCCAAGGAGCCGCTCGGTCCTTCGTGGAAGGTCACGAACTTGCACCCAAACGGCGCCGCGAAACAGTCGCCAGCGTACACGCTGGTGCGAGCCTACGACCTCAACGAGGACGGCGAGGCCGACATCAGCATGGAGGCACCACGCTACGATCTGCTCCTCGAGCACGTGGCGCGTGACGCCTCGCTGTGGGTGCGCTCCGTTCCGGTCGCACTGGGCGACGATCGCAAGGACCTTTCGGTCATGGCCCAACGCTATCTGCAAGCGGTGGCCAATCACGGCGAGGTAGCCGCTCCGTTTGGCGTGGAGCGCAAACCTCAGCCCAAGTCGCGACTGCGCTTCTCGCCGATGTACGGCGGGGCGCTCGTGCGAGAACAACCGGTCGTGATCAACACGACGACCTACGTGGCTCGCAGTTCGAACAGCTATGCATGCTCGCTGGCCAACAGGCCTGCGCATCGTTTGGACTTCGTCGTGGCACCGGCTGTAGCAGGTCAAGACTCGGCCCAGGTCGAAGGCAACCACGGCAGCGTCGTGTTGGTGCTGAAGGACAAGGGCACGACCTTTCGGGGACGAACGTTCCCAACGATGTTGCTCGTGGGGTTGTCGAGCTCCTCGGCGGACGCCGCGGCCCTGGAAAGCGACTTCCGTCAACTACTCGCAGGAGTCGCGCTCCAGGGCACCGGGGAATCGGACCTTCCAAGCTGTTCGGCTCCTCTTCCGCAAGTCAGCACCTCGGGCGGCGAGTCTGCAAGGCCTGATGATCCTCACTTGCCCGCTACCGTACCGCCGGCTCCCTCCGGCACTCCCGAGGTGCCTCCCGAAGCTCCGCCGGTTCCTTCCGAAAGCATCTGAGCGGCTTGTCGCACGGGTGAGCCTCCGCATGGACCGCTCCGCCCCATGCTAGTTTCGCGCGCGATGTACCGTCGCTCGCTGACTGCGCTCGCACTCGGGTTCACGCTCTCTGCCGCGTCGTGTCCGAAGGCTCCGCTCGGAGCCGGCGAGGGCCGCTGGGTACAGGTGGAGAGCAAGCACTTCATCCTGTACACCGACGAAGCCCCGGAGGACGCCCGGGAAGAATCCCGGAACCTCGAGCGCTTGTTCGATGGCTTGGCGCAGACCGGCTGGGAGGCCAACGGAGAGCTCAAGCTGCGGCTTCACGTAGTGATGTTCGACAACCCCTATGACTTCGAGCGCTATGCAAAGTTCGGCATCGGGGGATATCACGTGCCCGACGTCTTGTACGAGCCATGGATCGTGCTTCCGGCCGCGCGGGGCGACCATGAGCGCCTGGAGACCGTGGCACACGAACTCACGCACTACAT
This sequence comes from Myxococcales bacterium, assembly GCA_047601445.1. Classification (GTDB taxonomy): domain Bacteria; phylum Myxococcota_A; class Polyangia; order Polyangiales; family DASUME01; genus DASUME01. The sequence goes on from JASGJH010000001.1 coordinate 5,561,509, forward strand.
GGCCCACGCCGCCATGCCACGGCAGCCCCGCTGGTTCGCCGAAGGTCTCGCGTGCTATTTCGAGAGCGGACACGTCGACGAGGACCGCTTCGTGCTCGGCTCGGTGTCCGAGGATCGCTACCGAGCGATGCTGCAAGTCGGCCTGCTACGCCCGTCCGAGCTGATCAGCGAGCGTGCGACGCATGACGATATCCGATTCTATTCCTCGAGCTGGCTCCTGGTTCACTACCTGATGAACAACCAGAGCGAGGCCTTTCAGGAGTACCAGAAAGGCCTCGGGCTTGGCCTGCCTTCGGATCAGGCGTGGCGGCGTGCCTTTCCCGGCCTGAGCGACGCAGCGCTAGATCGCGAGGTGGAGGACTATGTGATGGCGGGCCGCTACGCGCGCTTCTCCCTGCCTTTCAAGGTATCGGCGGTCAGCCTTCACGAACGCGTGCTCTCGCGCGCCGACGAACACGCGCTGCAAGCCGTGTTGTGGCTGGCCAACTTTCGCGAGAGTAGGAGCCAGGATGAGGAGCGCGCGCGCGCTGCCGTGGAGCTCGCGCTGGCCCTCGACCCACAGCACCTGATGGCCCGCACACTTCAGATCGACCTCATGGACGACCAGGACACGGCGCGTGCGCTCGCAAGCGCCAAGGAGTTGGTCGAGCGCCATCCTCAAGAGTGGTTGCCGCGGGTGCTCCTCGGGCGCACCGCCTGGGCGCAGCAAGAAGCGATTCCCGTGGACAGTCCACTCGACCCCGGCCAGGCCGTCGCGATCGCTCCCTGGCAGGCCCAGAGCTGGCTCGTGCTCGCCAGCCAGCAGGCCCTGCGCGGCAAGCGGGAACAGGCCATCAAGAACTCCGCGCGTGCCCAGACCATGGCCCCGGCCGATCCGGAGGTGTTGTGGATACGCCTCACGATCCTGATGCGGCTCGGTGCTTGCGATGAAGCGGTGAAGCTCGCCGAGCTCCTGCGCCCGCACCTCGCAGAGCTCGACGCGCGTGCGCGCCTGGAGTTTACGCGGATCAAGAAGCAGTGCGCGGCCTCGGCGAGTGATCCTCCTGGGCCTTCGAGCAACGCGGCCCCCGTTCACGGGCCGAGCTGCCAACTGGGCTCATTGTCGGCAGCGGCGACGGCGCCAAGTGGAACGCGACCTTCGTCTCTCTGATCGCCAGCCGATGGGGGGACTGTGAACTCGCGCATTATTCCTCGCGAAACAGCCCTTCGATTCGTTCTCGATCGCGTTCCCGAAATAGAAAGCGCGGCTTTGGACGATCCTGCGGCCGAATCCGCGCGATCACGTCCTGAAGGCATTCCAAGTACGTGCGCAGCTCTGAGTCCCGCAACGTCGGCAGCACCTCGTGCACGATGCTCACGGAGTCTTGATCAATCCATGATAGGTCGCTTAGGCAGTCGACGAATGCATCCCAGTTCCTGCCAAAATATGCCGGAAAACGCAAAGCGCGCGCGTAGGCTTGAAACAACTGTTCGCGTGTGGACAGTGAGCCATCAAGCCGTAGGTCTGCTTGCGCCTCAACTTGAACAAATTCGAATCCGGCTGTGGAGTACATTGGCTCCCCTCAGTTGAGCGGTATGAACGTCCCGTAGTGGTCAGGCGTGTAGTAGAGTTCGCCTCCGGCGCCCGTGATTATCCGTTGCCGTCCGGGACCGTTGACGCCTGGAGTTGGGTGCACCCATTCTTGGTAGTACCCGGCTGGCTTTGAAGGAGGTGTCAGGAATTTTGTGTGCGCGACCAGGTGGGCGAAATGAAAGGAATCGCCCATGGCAAAGGAACTGACCGAGGGATAGCTCGGACACCGAGAACTCGAAAAAGCTGAGTAATGCCCAGAAGGCAGAGCTCCGGCAGGAATGGTCGACGAACTGGTGGCGGGCTGCCGGACGGAAGCCGACCTCTTCGGCCCGGACGGCGTGTTCACAAAGCTCAAGGGAGCGGTCATGAGTCGGCTGCTCGAAGCCGAGATGACCCACCACCTGGGCCACGAGCGCAACGCGCCCCGGAAGGGCACCAATGCTCGAAACGGCCACTCCCGCAAGACGGTCCACACCGAGACTGGCAGTGTGGTCGTGAGCGTCCCGAGGGACCGCGACGGCACCTTCGAGCCGCAACTCATCGGCAAGCATCAGCGGCGCCTAGATGGGTTCGATGAGAAGGTCCTGGCACTCTATGCGCGCGGCATGACGACCCGGGACATCTCAGCGCACCTACGCGAGCTGTACGGCACTGAGGTCTCCCATGACCTCATCAGCAGGGCTACCGAGCACGTCATCGATGAGTTCCGCGCGTGGCAGAAGAGGCCGCTCGAATCGGTCTATCCGGTCGTCTACCTTGATGCGATTTTCGTCGGTGTTTGTGACGGCGCGCAGGTGAAGAAGCGAGCCTTCTACGTGGCCCTGGCCATGCAGCTCGATGGCAAACGCGACGTGCTTGGCATATGGGTCGCTGAAACAGAGGGCGCGAAGTTCTGGCTCGAAATCTTCACAGACCTCAAGCACCGCGGCGTAAGCGACATCCTATTTCTGTGCGCCGACGGGCTGACGGGGCTCGAGCGTGCCATCGAGGCGGCATTCCCCAAGGCGGTGCACCTTGTTGACACCCGCACCGGCAAAAGTCTCGGGGTCGCCGTCCTCCGCGGCGTCTGCTTCAACGTGCTCGACCAGTACGACAGGCTGTTCGCGCTCAGCCCGCGCTCGCTCGCGAACTCTCTCATGGTCTGGTCGCTCGCGCGCCACTCGTCGACCAAGACACTCCACTCTTCACGACTCCGGTTCTGTGCTCTTTGGCTACGCTTCATGCTGCGTCAGGATCGCCAAAAGCGCGCTCTGGGCAACCTGGGCACCCCGGACGGTTACCAATTGCGGAGAGCGGATACACGGAGGCGCGGCCGCTAAGGAGCTGCGCGTCATGGGCAAGCTGCACGCCGAGGATCGCGCCCCGCTCTGTAAAGCCATCGACGAGATCCTCGGGCGGTAGTCACTTGCCACCAAGTCGAGCCTTCATCGCCCGGTAGCGCTCCAACGCGTCGTCCCGCCTCTCCTGCACGTCATCGCAGAAAAACTCATCATCGAGCTCAGCCGGTTGAAGCGAAACCTCGTTGCCAGTCACGCGCACATTCCAAGAGTTCGGGACACCCGCAGAGATCACCTCGAAAAGAGCCAACGGCGCGGAGACCGGCATTTCGCGCTCGTGATGCTCGAAGGTGATGTACCAAAGACCATCCTGTTGGCTCAACCCCAACACGTCGTACTCGGCGTTCAACGCCACAGGCCATCGCCCCGGAAGCTTCGCCAAGCGCGGAGTTACTAGATCCTGCGGCAGTGAGATCGATGAGCAACGAACTCGCATGTCACAGCCCTCCAAACACGTCAATGACGACCTTGGGTTCGACTTTCATACCTGTAACGATGTTCTCGACCCAATGGGTGGCAAACGTTGTTCCATCCGCAGCGCGGAAACCCGAGCTACTCATCTTCACCCAGTCGGCAGGATTCCCGCCGTACGTCTGAGCGACTCGGCCTGCGTCACGAAACGTGGCACGTGACCCCGCCCCAGCGATACGCGTGCCCGTGCCGGCTGCCATCTCTCCCAGCTGCGCTTCGCTCGCGAGCTGCTTGGAGAGCGCTATCGCCGACTTCTCGGTGGTAGCAACATACTTCGCGCCACTCCCTGCTCCCCCCGTGGCGACCTCGGCCTCTGTAGCCACCATGCTCTCTGCCGCAGCGGCTAAGGCGCCTGCATAGAGAAAGATAGCTCTCACGATGTTCATCGGATTGTGAGCATCCTCGTAGAGGCTCAGCTTGACGAAACTGGCTGGACGAGAGAGGGCGAGCTCACCGTAGTGGAGAAGCGCTAGCAAGTCTCCCTCATTCGTGTACGCGTCGGTCAGCCGCACCATGTGCTCATACTGCTCGGCCGTGCTTAGGCTATCAAAGGCCTCGAGATAGTTGCCTTCCCTCAACTCGGCGCCGTTGTTGAGCCGGAGCCTGCCAGCATCGGTCGGCGTGGCCACGGCCGACGGGGCCGGTGGCACCGCCATGGTCATGCTCGTCGGCAGCGGCGAGAACATAATGCCAATAGTGTTGCTGCCGCTGCTGCCACTTCCTTTCGACGCATCCTTGCAGGAGTCGACGTTCGTTCTCGCATCCGACTGATAGCTGTAGTACTGGACGCACTCGAAGCCGCTCGGATCGACACCGGCCAGCGGTGAGTTCATGATGTAGCTATAGGGATTCCAGCTCTGGAGATTGAGCGGGTTCTGTACGATGGGATCCGGCGTCAAGAAGCGGCCGAGCATCGGATCATAGACGCGACCGCGCATGTTGATCAGGCCCAGCTCTCGATCCTGCTCATGGCCCGTGAAGCCCGCGCGTACAGCCCCTGGAGTGCCCGAGCGGATCTCCTCGCCGAAGGGCTGATAGCGCCGCGTCTCAAGGGGATCTCCATCGCTATCTCGGGTCATCCGGACGGATCCGAGCCGATCGAGAAAGTGGTACTCGAGATCACGCACGCCGCCCGCTTTGAGGTTTACGGTCACCAGCGGGCCATCAGGAGTATCAATCGTCGCCACGTGCTCCTCGGCACCTCCGGCGATCGTGCGGCGACGATAGGCCTCGCCGACGTAGATCGTCGCCTCAACCCCCTCGATCACGTGCTTCAGCCGGCGCAATTGGCCATCGTAGGCGTACTTGTGCACAGCCTCCGGAAGGGCCTCCGGCCCCACATCGACCCTGCTTGGAAGGTCGAACGATGTGTAGGAGATCCTTTGCTCGTCTCCAACGACGTCTGGCCCAGACCGATATGTCTGATTCCCGTTGTCATCGTAGTGAAAGTCGCCTCCGTTGGCCGTGGTGCGAGCCGCATGCGGCTTGTCGAGCGGCGTATTGGCTGGCGCGTAGACGATCGATCCGGTGTTCGGAGAAAGGACCAGATTTCCGAGATCATCGTAGTCATAGGTGTGAGTGGACTCGACGGTGGTCCCTTGACGCGTGATGTGCTGCGTTAGGCGCCCGGCATCATCGTAGTTGAACTCCTCGTTCTTGACACTTCCGCTCCGTAGGTGAGGCAGCCCTCGTGAGTTCAGCGTGACCTCGTCCCAGTCAAGTACCTGGCTTCCGTCCAGCAAGCGGCTGGTCGTTGGAAGACCTGCGCGTAGGTCCATCTCCCTCACCACGGTTAGCCCGTTGCCCAGCTTCACCTGGCTTGCTGTCCCGTAGGCATCCACAGCCTCGACTTCCCAGAACGCAGGCGCACTCGGCGCGTCTGCGTCCCAGACCTTGCTGACTCGGCCGAACGCGGTCCGGTCGTACCGAACGCGGAGAGGCCGATCAGAAGGTGAAGGATACGAGACCTGATTCACGCGACCAAGGCCATCGAAGCTGTACTGCGTCGTGAATTGTTCGACTCCGATGGTGACTTCCTGCGACGAAAGCGAGCTGCTCGGTCCGTAGTAGTAGAGGTTTTTCGTGCTGTTCTCCATCGCGGGCGAGACGACCGACTCGCGCAATAGCTTGCCGACGTCCCGTGGGTCGAAATGGACCCCATCGAGAGTGTCATAGGTCCAGGTAATGTCGCCTTCATCACCAGGCAGCTCGACCTTCTCGAGGCGGCCCATCGCATCGTAGTGGCGGATGGTTTCGAGCCCGTTGTGCGTGTAGCTGCGGACTCGACCAAACCCATCTCGTTGATAGATATGGGTCCCAGAGTCCGGATGATCGATCTGCGTGAGCTGTCCCATGACATCAAACGTAAAGACCGTAGCGACATTACCCGTGGCCGCACGACGAATCTGGCCGAGAGCGTTCGGCGTATAGATGGAGACGACGCCCTCCTCATTGATACCTGCCGTCGTCGCGCCCGAGTCACTAATAAAGTCCACTGTAACCCGCCCTTCCACTGTCTTTCGGTGCACGAAGACGCCTGGGATGCTGGCCCATTCGGCTGGTGCCGTTCCCTGGGCCTTTCTCCATCCCGAGTAGATTAGATAGTCGTGGACTTCAACAAGGGTCGCCGGTTGCCCGTTCTCATTCGTGTAGGGCTGCTCGCTTTGCGTCAATCGACCCAAGTCGTCGTACTGAAAGCGGGCCACGCCGTTCGTCGGAGCGTATCCGACGTACATGTTCTCAGGCTTGTAAGGACGAGACTCTCCCGCGAGGCGCCCCGCAGCATCGTATCCCTTCAGGACCCATGTCTCATCGCCCGGTCTGAAATCCCACGATCGCGTCATCGCGAGCCGCCCGAACGCGTCAAGCTTCCGAACTGTGGTTGGTCTGTTGTTCCCGCTGACCTCGATCTGAAGCGGCAAAGCCGGTCCGACTGTATTCTCGCCCGAGACGATCGAGATCGACTGCACCCCTCCCAAACTGTCGCGGACCTCGTGCAAACCGCCGAAGCGATCGCGGTTGTAAACGAGCCACGATCCGTCCTGGCCCTGTGACCATAAAACGTTGCCCTCAGCGTCATAGGCCAGACGGGTGCCGGGCATCCCAAGGCCTTCATGAAGTCCACTTCGGACAAAGCTCGGATAGACGCCAAGCTCGTCGTATTCGATCGCTGTCACAATGGGCGTCGCATCAGTGGCAGTCTGTGTCGCTCGAATCACGTTGCCACGGTCGTCGCGCACCAAGGTAACAGCGTGACGCGCTGCTTCAGGCTGCGTGGTCTCCGGTTCGAGGTACCTGACCTCGCGAAGAAGCCCATGAGAGTCATAGTCATAGGTCACCCGAGACTCCTTTGGAACCTCCGTGGTGTTCTCTCTGTTCTCCACATCGGTTGTCGTCACCTTCCGTGGCAGGCCGATGAGCCATCGAATCAACGTAGGAGGGGTCCTGAACGTACATCGGCTCGGTCGCCTCAACGTGTGTCTTCTTGGTGTTCCACCAGACCTTCTTGAGCGTCAGGTTGCCATAGTCGTCGTACGTGTAGAACGTGGTCCCAGCGACATGGACATGATCTACCAGGTCCGTCTCGTCGCGGAGCTCCGTCGAAACGCTATCGAACACCACAAAAGGACGGTTTTCCGGAGAGTGTTTGAGCGTCCAAGTATTGCCCGTGACCCATCTTTCGACTTGAGGAACAGAACCATTGAGATCATTGGCGGGCGTGCTCGACGTCACAACAACCCGAATCGGTCGGCCTGCCTTCCAGTAATACCGAGTGGCATCGTCCTGCGTGGCATTGTCAAAGAATTCTTCCGTCTTGCGGAGAACGTGCTGCGTGGACCCCAATCGCTCCTGCAGCGTGCGAGAATCGAACCCAACAAAGCCACGACCACGAATGTCGTAGTTCATCCCTTGGTAGGAATAATCGAGGACTCGATCCAGGTCGGCGAGCCCCATGCTGCCGGTTAGGGTCTTCACCGTCGTCTTCATCTGCGTGACGATGTACCCCGGCAACCTTCGCAAGCCACGGGCTGGATAGACCGCGCCCGGCTGACCTGGTGAAGGATATCCGAGGGGTCCCAGTAGAAAGCGACCGTCCCCATTCGTTGCATACGCAAATGACGTCGTCGCTCCCAGTCCATCGACCACTTGGTCGAGGTGATCGGTCCGGGGCTTTCCTAGGTTCAGCTTGAAGATTGGGTTGCGTCGGTCTCCGCTGCCCGGAATCGCCCGGAACAGGATGTCTTGAGCGCCATCGCCGTTGACATCCAAGATCGTTGGTGCGTTGTAGTCATACTCGTGCCAGGTCTTGGACCTAAGCACGCCCACTTTTGTCGTGCCGCTGAACACGTCGAAGTCGGTATCACGAGGGACGAAGATCTCCCACGCACGATTGGCCAACGCTTCCGGACCGATTCTAAACCAGCTTCTCGGGCCATTGCTCTCAGAAGGCATCCAGACCTCCTGGCGGCCGTCGGAGTCCGAATCGGCCACGAATGCCTGATCGAACCGACTCGTATTAAAGTTGCGGCTGCTGGAACGCGTCCACCCCTTTCCGGTCCCCAGATACAAGACGAGCTTGTCGTTGCCCTCCGCGGTCACGAAGTCGGTAATCCCGTCCCCGTTCGCGTCAAGAGGCCTGCGCCGTCCTTCGGGAAGCGGCCAATAGCCGACGTACTGGAACTGAAAGCCGCCGTCGACCTTGCGCAGAACACTTACGTTCTTGTCCTCATCCACGCACACGAGGTCGCCCACGCCATCCTCGTCGGCGTGAATCTTGAGCAATGGGATGCCGATGCACTCGTTCGCGACTTCGACGGCTGGGAGGAAGTCCACGTACTGCGAATAGTCATTGGACGAGCTCGTGGTGAGTCTCGTCGTGTTATTGATGTAGACCCATTTCTTGTCGCCCTTCCACGTAACGAAGTCCTCGCGCCCATCACCATCCACGTCGACCAGTTCAAAGCGTTGACCAGCGCTAGCGACGCCTTCCTCGTGCTCCACTACATCGGCAAGGTCCACGAGCTGGTCGAACTGGCCGCCCCAGAACGAGAAGACTTGATTGTTGAGGACAAAATCGGAAAGGCCATCGCTGTTCAGGTCGGTGACCTTGATCTCCGGTGGCAAGTAGTCGCGACAGAACGCCGCACCGGGCGCGGACGCGCACTCTCTGAACGGCCCGGGAAACGTATATCCCGGAAACATGTCGATCGGATCATCGAAGAAGCGACCGTCACTTCCCTTGCTGCCGCGCGAACGACGGAACAAGTAGCGTTCTTCGAAGTGGTCCTTCTTTCTTACGAGCCCCGTAGTGACCAAGTCGTCGTTACCGTCGCCGTCGGCGTCAATCGAGATCGAGTGATAGCGGTGGTAGGCGTCCTGGTCCTTCGAGATAATGTGGGCAGCGCGATCATTGATTTTCGCGTCCTGCGGCAAAGGAGCCCGTCGCGTACCGTAGAAGAACACGGTCGGCGGCAGGCAGTGCTCGCCTTGGGTGTCGTTCGTGCACATCGCGATGTTGTCGACGAACCAGCGGTCCTGTTCCTGCGTCGCCGTGATCCGGTACGATCTCACCACCTTGCCATAGAAAAGGGTCTCGATTCTCGATAGCGGCTCCGCAAAATGGACGCCGACGCCACCGGCGAATCGACGAACTCGCGTATCACCCATCGTCGGCTGGTACGTGAAGCGAACCGCGAGTTTTTGACCGTCGCCACCGTAGGTGATCAACGAGGGACGCAACTCCCCGATGTAGGTTTGATTCCCCGTCTCAACCTCCGTGGCCTCATAGCGGAAAGCGATCATGTTGGCAGCTCGGTCAGCGATGGCCGACAACATCCAACCCACGTAGACCTTGCGATGCGCGGCGGTGCCTGCGCCTAGTCCAATCTTCTCACCGACTGCACCGAGCCAGGTCAGACGATCGCGCCAAATGCGGGACTCATCCGTCGCTCCGTAGATCATCACCCGACCGTCACGCGCCATGACGACCCAGTATTCTGGCCCGCGATAATTTCCGCTCGCGTCGTTGTTGCCACCAAACGCCATAACCCTGGAGAAGGTCTCGATCTCCGTTCGGTATTCGGCGAAGCCTTGGCCGTCCTCGTTAACACGCACCAGTTGCTTCCCGTCCAGACAGAATTGGTCGCTCTCATCGAGCTGAATGCCACCGGCGCGCGAGTTCTGGGCGTACGTGCTGGGACAGCGCCGAATGCCCGAGAGGCCGGTAAGCGACCAACCGTGGCCAACAACGCCACCGCTGGCTGAACTGTCATACTGCAAGGCGAGCACAGGTTGCAGCCCGCCAGTGCCTCCAGGTACTTCGATCGGAATCGAGTAGCTTGCAGTGCCTACGTCGGTCGCGGCAGCCGAGCCGACGAGCGCTCCAACGTTTGGAATCGGAAAGCTCGCCACGGAAGCCGTGAGATTTGGGTCCAGATCGAAGGTGGGGCCGAGCGTATTGATGATGTCGTCGATGTCGCGTGCCTGGCGGTAGAGGCACAGGCCGTCTCCGCAATAGCGCGTGACGCAGTTCTCTCCGTTCTGGTCGCAGGTTCGGCCCGTGGCGCACGTTCCGCAGGATTCGCCTGTACTGTCAGTACCGCACTCGGCCGCGCCGCAGCGGCTCTTCTGGTGCCCCACCGGACACGTGCCGCAAGGCTCGCCCGCGGTGCCACAGCGCAGACGGCGGCTATCGTAGTCCGCACACACCGCCGGCCAACAAACGTTGGTCCCGGCAGCAAGGCCAAGGTACTCCCCCTTCCCAAATCCGCAGGAATACCCAGGGGCGCAGTCCGAGTCGCGGCGACAGCCGCCCGCCAACCCGGGGCAAACGCCGTCGCAAACGCCACCGCAGCCGTCAGCCGCGTCCGCACCACACGAAACGCCCTGGCAGTTCGGAGTGCAAATACAATCACCACATGGGCTCCCCGGCCCGCAGCTTGTGCAGTTGGTAGGGACGCAGACGAAGGCCGAAAGCTGTTGCTCGAAAGCGGCGCCGTTGGGGACCGTGGGACATCGCATGCCAACGGGGCACACGCCACCGGTCTCGGGATCGCACAAGTTCAGCGCACTAGCGCGGTCGCTGGCTCCATGAGTACAGCCCTCACCGCAGTACGCCGTCAGGGCGGTGTCACAAACCTCTCCATTGCTAAGCACGCCGTCACCGCAAGAGCAGGCCGGATCGAGGGTGCAGGGTACCGCGGCTGACGCAACCTGCCGCGGCTCGCTGAGTCCTGCGAACGCTTCGCCCCCACCACCGAGCACTCCGCCGATGCGCAACGCTCCGAGCGTGAACGCGAAGTTCGGGATGGCATACTCGGAAGACGAGACGGGATCTGTACCCGAAGGCGGCGGCGCGCCGACCTCTGGTGCACCGCGAACCGTGATGCGATCGTTTGCTAGGTCGAACGTCAGGCGGAAGACATCCCCTCGGTCCCAATTCAGCGTCGGCGTGGAAAACGTACCGCCGTCGTGACGAATCACGATCTGGGCACCGGTCGAGCCAGACGAATGGACGAGGGCGATATCGCGAGCGCTCCCCAACGAAATTAGTGTGTAGCGTTCACCAGGGCGCATCTCGTCGGGTGCATAGGTGGGCGACACATCGATCTGCCACGTACCCTGGGCGATCCAATTCGGCACACCCGCGGCGGCAAACGTGAGCTCGTCGGCCGCGCGCGTGGCTACGGCGGCCTCCGTCGGGATATACGAGGTAGGAAAGGGCTGAGCCTCAAGTTGGAAGCCCCATACGAGGAAGGCATCGGTCGCGAGCTCCTCGAGCCCACTCTCTGGCCAGCCTCCTTCTTGCGACAACACTACATTGCCAGTTGCGGCCGAGATCAGGCTTTCTGTTACCTCGAGGCGCTCCCACACATTCGGGACCGTTAGGACGCTCGAGGCGATACTCCCCGTTCCGCCAGCGTTCGTTAGCAATAGTCGTACCTGCGGATCGTCAACCACCCCCTCGGAAGACGACCGCGCGAACACGCTCAAGCTGATGGGGCCTGTGCCTAGGGCAACCGTTTGCTTCGGCGTCCGGCCGGCACCGACGAGAGGAATCAGCTGGTCGGCAGTTACGAGGCCGTCTGGTGAATTCTCAACGTCCGCGTCAGGATCCAAGGTCGCTTCGCCGCGGTCCCACTGGGGCTCGTGCTCGATTGCCGAGGACCATTTGAGAAGGTTGGTCGAGGCACCTTCAAAGAGTGCCAGGCGCACTCCTCCTGCGTCGTACCATCGCAATTCTCCGGTGCGCGTCTTGGCAACTTCCCCAGCTCGCGTCAGGTGGGTTGCTGCACTGCTCCGCGTAAAGCTACCGCTCGAGAAACGAAGTGCATCAAGAGCTGGTGGCACGCCGGCAGACTGGGCGCTCACACATGTGTTGGCGCACTGCTGACCCGAACAGGCTTGACAGGGGCCGCCGCAATCCGTGCCTGCCTCGTTTGCGTCACGTACGCCGTTCTCGCAGCTGGGCTGTCTGCAGCTGCCGGATGCGCAGATCAGGCCCCTCTCACAGCCGAAGTCCGCCGTGCACGCAACTCCCTCATCGGCGCGACAGATAGGCTCGTCGGCGCAGTCCGCAGCATCCGCACAGTCAGAAAGGCCGTCTTGGTCGTTGTCTACGCCATCATCACAATCGTAGTCGACCGTGGCGAGGCCCGCACAGGTGAGATTGCACGTGTGATTCGCATAGAAATCACAAGCTTCCCCGCCAGTCACGAAGCCGTCACCACAGACCACGCAATCGGGATCGGACTGACAAAGCTGAGAAGCACTCGCAACCAAACGCGGCTCCGACAATCCGGCGAAAGCCTCCGAACTCGCCCCCAAGACCCCACCCACGCGAAGCGCGGCATTGGTGAATGTAAAGGGCGCCTGAACGCTCACCGTCCCAAGCGTCGCTCCCGTCACCGAAAGCGATCCTGTCGTGGTGTTCACCGTGACGGTGAAGCTCTTGTTGCGTTCCCAGGTCAGCGAAGCGTCGAATCGCAGCGTATTGCCGGTCTTGACCTGCAGGCGGCCTTGGGTTCCCGACTTCGTCAAAGCTACAACGTCACTCGCGCCACCGAACGAGAACAGCACGAAGGTCTCCCCGTTCGCCAGCTCCGCGCTCGAGTACTCCGGCATCACATCAAACTGCCAGGTCCCGCTCCTCATCCAGGTCGGAACTTGAGCCGCCGTAAACGTGAGCTTGTCCGCGTTGCGCTTACGATAGGAGTCGTTGGTCGGAAGGTACGAGCTCGGAAAGCTGCCCGCTTCCCACTGCACACCCCAGAGGTAGTAGTTCGCTGCCGGCAGTGACGGGATTAGGTCCCCAAGGCCAGCCGGATAGTTCTGCACATGCGAGGCCGCGAGGTACAGCGGGATGGCCGCCGCTTGCGAGTCCTTGTCGAAGCGCGTCCACTGCTGGGGGAGATCCCAGGCGTCAGCGTTCGCGTACATGTTGCTGATAACCGGATCGAACAGGATGAGCCGGGTCTTGCCGGTCGTCGGGTCGGCGTTCTTCACGTAGGCGCTCAGCGTGCCGGGACCGTTGGGATTGGCAGCCAGCTGGATCGTCGCCGGAATGCCTCCGGCAGGTGCCAAGAGCTTGTCGGCACTGTTGGTGCCGTCGGGCGCCGTACCAACGTTTATCTGCAGCTGAATGGGAGCGCCAACCAGGAAGTCGGGCACGAACCAACCGGGGATGGTGCCGAGTTCCTCGGAGCGGATCACCGTATTCATGCGCTCGCCTTCGAGAAGCGCCATGCGCTTCTTTCCGGGCGTGCTGACGTAACGGAGTTGGTGGCCGGTGGCCTTCTCGATGCGGCCGTCGTCCTTGGCGAACGTGGCGAGGCTGCCGCGAATGAAAGTGCCGGTCTCGAAGTCGAGGACCGCGGTGGCGTTCGGGAGGACCTGCTCACCGAGCTTGCAGGCTAGAGAGCAGACGTTGGTGCAGGAGCCGCACGGACCGCCGCAGTCGACTTCGGTCTCCGCGGGATCCTTTACGCCGTTTTGACAGCTGGGGTCCCAACAAACGCGTACGGATAAGCTCTGCCCGTACCTCGCGCCATTCCCATCCCCACAGATCAACCCCTGCGCACAATCTGCATCGAGCGCACAGGTCTGCCCCGCCGCCTTGGGCGCCGGCCCTGCCGCGCCCACGCTGTGCAGCTTGTTGTCATCGCTGCCCACCAAAATCGCGCCGTTCGCACCGATCACCGGGTGCCCTTCGACGTTGTTCCAGGTGGTGTACTTCCAGCGCAGATTGCCGCCGGCGTCGACGAAGTAAAGAGAATCATCGTCGCTGCCAAAGTAGATGTTCCCGCCACGGTCGATGGCGGGGGCGGCGAGGATGGCGCCCAGGGTCGGGAACGCCCAGAGTTCGTCACCGTCGGGTGTGAAGGCGTGGAGTTTGAAGTCGCCGCCTCCGATGTAGATGACGCCGTTGGCGTCGATCGCGGGCGAGCCTACGTAGGAGCTGCCACTGCCGAGGGTGCGCTCCCAGAGGAGGTTGCCGGTCACGGCGTCGAACGCGTGGAGCTTATTGGCGTTGGAGGCCACGTAGACTTTGCCGTTGGCCACCGCTGGTGACGATTCGACGTTGGTCACGCCGAGCGCTTTCGCGGGGAACTTGGCTGCACCACCGGAAGTAAGGCCGTAGAGTTTGTTGTCGTCGGAGGCGAAGTACACGGTGCCGTCGGGTCCAACGGCCGCGGAGGTACGAATGGCGCCGCCCGTGGCGAACTCCCACTTCTTGCCGAGGCTCGCATTGAATGCGTAGAACTTCCCCGTCTTGCTCCCGATGTACACGCTACCGTCGCCGCCGATGACGGGGGACGCGGTCACGTCGTCAAACGTGTCGAAGGCCGCGATCTCAGCGTGAGTGGTGGGGCTGATGGCATGGATCTTGTTCGCGTTCGAGCCTGCGTAGATGGTTCCATTGGCCCCGATCGCTGGGCTCGACTTGACTTGGTTCCAGAGGAACACTTTCCACTTCTCGGTGCCGTTGGCCGGGTTGATGGCGTAAAGGTACCCATCATCCGAAGGCAGATAGATGGTTCCATCGGCTGCAACGGCCGGCGCCGAGCGCACGTCCCACAGCGTGTCGCGAGCCCAGTTGGGTTGCGCGGGGAGCGTAGCGGGCCCGTAGAGTGAACTCTGTGAGGCGTGACTCGGGCAGCCGCCGCGCATAGGTGATCCTGCGTTCGCCTGCAGGCCCGCCATGTTGCCGCATAGGCTCGTCTGCAGGCCCTGCTCGATTCCGTGAACCTCGGGCGCAGCGGAGTTCTCCTCCATGCCCGCGTCGAGTTCATCGTCGTAGGGCTCACCGTCTTCGCTGGGTGCGAGGCAGCTGAGGAGAGCGACGGAAGCGAGGGTCGGGAGGAATCGCAGAGCGCGCACGGGTGCCTTTCGCCCAAACACGAAGGCGTCGGCGCGTCAGGCCTGTGCCCAAGTGCGGGACAAGGATCGGAGAAGTTGTCGTCCTTGAACTACGCGATGCGCTTTCGCGCGTCCAGGTTGGGGGCACGGTTAAAGCGTAGGTCTCTGTTACAGTCAGCGGTGAACGCAGCGCGCAGCAAGCGGCCTTGCGCGGTCCCATGGTTGGTGCGCTTTCAATCGACATGCAGAGATAGTCAGAACTGACACTTTCTGGACTCGCGTGACCACGTCTTCGTGGATGCGCCGACCAAGCTGAGCAATCTGCAATCGATAGGGAGCGACGGTTTCAACCAAGGTCAGGTCGCCGCATCGTGGTCGCAATAGTTGAACTATCGGCCTGAAATGCTGCCCCTTCTAGCTCGCCGAACTTTGGGCCCGCGTAGGCCGAGGGGAAGGCCTGGTGCCAGGTCAGAATCAGCTGAAGGAGCGCACTGCGCATCGAACTGAGGAGCGCGTGCCGAACGTCAATCTTGGGGCACGCCCCCCACACCCTTCACCTCGGAGTGCGCCGATACTCCGCCGGCGCCACGCCCACTTCGCGCTTGAACGCGCGGCTGAACGCGGCCTCCGATCCGTAGCCGACCTCGGACGCGATCTGCACGAGCTTCTTGCCGCCTGCAGCCAATTCCGCGGACGCCAACTGCATGCGCCAGCGCGCCAGGTATTGCATCGGTGGCATGCCCACCAAATGAAGGAAGCGCGCTGCGAGCACCGAGCGCGAAGCGCCGCTCTCGCGCGCGAGTTCCTCGAGGGACCACGGATGCGCTGGGCGTGCATGGAGCAGGCTCAGAGAACGGCCCACGGCGGTGTCGCGCAGACCGGCCAACCAGCCCACGTCGTCCTCGGGGAGCGAGGCGATGTAGCGGCGCACGACCTCGACGAATAGGAGCTCACTCACGCGCGCGATCACGATGCCGCTGCCGGAGCTCTGCGTGGAGGACTCGCTCAGCGCCAGCTGTACGAGCTGGGTGAGGTTCGCTCCGTCGGCCTGGGGACGCACGTGCAGCACGCGTGGCAGGTTGTCGAGCAAGGGGTTGAACGGACGCGCGTCGCAGCCGAGGAAACCGCAGATGAGGCGCGCCGTCGGTGCCTTGCGCTGCTCACCCAGCGAGAGCGCGATGGGCAAGCGAGCGGTGTGGCTGTGATCACTGTTCCAGGTGGGGTCGCCGCGCAGTCCGGGCGCACTGGCCATCGTGTGGGCGTCGCCCTGGGGAAACACGATGATGTCCCCGGCCTCGAGCCGAATCGGCGCATCGCCGACCAGGCCGCCGTAACAGCTGCCCTCGGTGACCAGGTGATACTCGATGACGTGCTCCGCGCCGGGCAGCACGTGGTGCGCGAGGTCGCGCGCGGCGGGCGCCTCGGCCACCCA
This sequence comes from Myxococcales bacterium, assembly GCA_047601445.1. Lineage (GTDB taxonomy): Bacteria > Myxococcota_A > Polyangia > Polyangiales > DASUME01 > DASUME01. The sequence goes on from JASGJH010000001.1 coordinate 5,577,680, forward strand.
GGGCTCGTTCGCCTGCACCGAAAAGAACACGGCGCCCTGAAGGCGAACCGCCCGTAAGACCTCGGAAAGGACGTCCTGGCTCATGGAGCGTAGCCGTTCAGGGGCCCGCACACCCCTCGAATCAAGGCGCGCTGTGAGCGCAGCGAACCTCGCGGCGGGGTGGGTCCCTGCGCAGCTTTGCGGCGCAGGGCGGGGAGGGCGCGTGCCCTCCCCGTTAGCAGACGCCATGGAGCGAGCACTTTCAGACGCCTAGTCATGCTCAAGGGACGCTCAGTCATGCCCGATTTCCGCGTGAATCCGTAGAACGAACCGACGGGCAGGTGCCCTCGGAGGAGAACGTTATTATGGCCACAGGAACGACCATTTCCAGCGCGGGAACCGCCCCGCAGAACAATGCCCCGGATCTCGCCGCAATCAAGGCTCGCCAGCAGGCCATGTGGGCCTCGGGGGACTTCTCGGTGGTCGGGACCACGCTGCAGCTGGTGGGAGAACAGCTCTGCGAATCCATGGACTTGTGCCCCGGGGAACGGGTGCTCGATGTGGCCTGTGGCAACGGTCACGCGGCGCTCGCGGCGGCGCGGCGCTACACGGAAGTTACGGGCCTGGACTACGTACCTTCCCTGCTGGAACGCGCGCGGGAACGCGCCCAGGCCGAACGAGCACAAATCACTTTCGTGGAGGGGGACGCCGAAGCCATGCCCTTCCCCGACCAGAGCTTCGACGCGGTGATCTCCACCTACGGCGTGATGTTCGCGCCTGACCAGGAGCGCGCGGCGCGCGAGCTCACGCGGGTGTGCCGGCCCGGCGGCAAGATCGGGCTCGCGTCGTGGACGCCCGAGGGGATGATCGGCGGTCTCTTGAAGATCGTCGGACGCTACGTGCCGCCGCCGGCCGGCCTGCGACCCACCGTGCAGTGGGGGACCGAGTCGCGGCTCCAGGAGCTGTTCGCCGGCCGCGCGCGCATCATCCACGCCGAGCGCAAGCCCTGCGTGTTCCGCTACCTCTCGCCCGAGCACTGCGTCGACGTGTTCCGTCGCTACTACGGCCCGACCTACAAGGCCTTCCAGGCGCTCGCGCCGGCTCAGCAGCAGCAGCTGGAGCGCGACATGATCGAGCTGTTCACGGCCCACAACCGCAGCGGCGGCAAGGCCATGATCGCACCTGCCGAGTACCTCGAGGTCGTACTCCAGGTGGGGTGAGGTTGACATCGATCGAGGTCCCAACCTCGACACCCGCAGGGTGCGCCCATATGCTCGCGGCAGACTTCCGAAGTGGACTGGGATGGCGCTGCGATTGGGTAGATTCAGAGATCGTCGTCTGGGCAGCGCTGCTGGGGGCGCTGCTATTTGCCTCCAGCGCCGACCCAGCGCGGCCCCAGCAACGTCCACCCGCCCGCGCCGCGTATCGTCCTGTCGCTCCCATTCATACGGGCGTGGCGGTGCGTCAGACGTTCCGCAGCGCCTCCGACCGCATCGTGGGTGTGAGCCTCGAGCTCGCCACCTATCAACGCAGCAACCAGGGCGAGCTCACGCTTCGCCTGAGCGAGCGGACGACGGGCGAAGACTTCCACGAGCTGGCGCGCATCACGCGAGCCAGCAGCGAGGTGGTCAACGACGCCTACAACGAGTTTGCCTTCGAGTCCCCTGTCCGGGTGAAGCGCGGACAGCAGTTGGCGCTCGAGCTCACCACGAACTCGGACAGCGCGAACGCCATCACCTGGTACATGACGCCGCACTGGATGCCCAAGGGGCTGCGGCTCTCCGTCAATGACGCCCGCGAGCGTGGCACGGCGCATTTCACAATCGACTACGGGAACAGCGGGGTGAGCTCAGGTGAGCGGGCGGTCCTGGCGGCCTGGGGCGCACTGCTAGGCGGACTGCTCGGGCTTCTCTGGTCACTCTGGAGAAAGCACGCCGAGGCTCCCGCGCTCTCGCGTCTGCGCGCGCGCCTGGGACGCATGCTCGACGGCGACGAGCGCTCCGATGCAGCCACGCCGCCTTTCGCGTTGTGCTTCGTGGTAGCGGCCCTGGTGATCGCGTTCAAAGCCCCCGATTCCCTGGCCAATCCGCAGTTCTGGTTCGAAGACGCGGTGATCTTTTTCGCGCAGCAGCAGGGGCACTACGGACCGCAGCTGTTCACTTCCTACGCCTCCTATCTGCACACCCTACCTCGCTTGGTGGCCTGGGTGGCGCACGCCTTTCCCTACGCCTACGCGCCCACCGTCTACAACTACGGGGCCTGGTTGCTCGGCGCCGGCGCGCTGGCCTCGCTGCGTCACCTGCGACTCGGCGGCTTGCCGTTCCTTGTTGTGCTGTCTGCGATCGCCCTGACGCCCACCAACGGCGAGGTCTTCGGCACCATCACGGGCCTCCAGTGGCTGCTGCAGTTCTACTTCATGGGCATGCTGGCCCGTTTCGCGCGCAACGAGGTCTCGGTCGCGCCGTACTTGCGGGCGGCCACCGCGTTCGCGCTCGGACTCACGGGCCCCTTCGGCGTCTTCGCCGCGCTCGCGGCCCTGGGCATGCTCGTGCTCTCGCGACTGCTCGATCGCCGCCAGCCCGAGCGCGCCTTCGCGCTGCGCTGGAACCTGGAGCTCACGGCGGTCGCGCTCGCGGCGCTCATCCAGGTGGTGTGCGTACTCGTTGCTCGCTCGCCCTCCAACGTGTCGCCCGCGCCGGTGGACCTCAAGAGTGTGCTGCGCATCATCGGACTGGTTCAGCTGCACGCCTACGGCACCGAGCTCGTGTCGCGTCCGCTGTTCCGCATGCTCCTGCTGGGCCTCACCGTGGTGGCGTTCTGGTGCACACCCGACCGCCGAAGCCGCCTGCTCCTGGCGGGCCTGTTGGGCTTCGTGCTGCTCGAAGGCGTCACCGTGGTGCGCAAGTTCAGCGGCGACGCGGGCTTCGCGGAGCTGGGCGAGTTCGGTCGCGGCGACCGCTACTATGTGCCCATCAAGACGCTCATGGTGTGGCAGTTCGCGTTGATCGCCGAACGCCTGGCGGGCCCCAAACCTTGGCGTCGCGCGTTCGCCTTCGCCCTGGTGCTGCTCTTGCCCCTACCGCTCTACGGGCACTTGCTGCAAAAGCCGGCGTTCCCTGATCTACTGTGGAAGGATCAAGCGCGACCCGCCGACCAGGGCCAAGCGATCGACATCGATACCTACCCGCCGCCGCTCAGGGTTCATCTCGAAGGGCGCTGAGCGCGCCGCGCTTCAGTGCGCCGTGCCCGAGGGCCAGAGTGTGGCGAGGGCGTTCGTGAAGCGCGACCAGGAGTCCGAGTCGGCCGCTGCATCGTAGGCCAGGGGCAGGCTGAACTTGCTGCCCGCCGCGGTGGCGTCGGGATTCGTGAAGCCATGCTTGGCCTCCGGGTACTCGACGACCTCGTAGTTCGCGCCGGCCGCGTCCATCTCCTTGCGGAAGTTGGCGAGCTGCTCCGCCGGCACGAAGGGGTCGGAGCCCCCCGTGAAGACCATCAGCTTGCCCGAGAAGGTCCCCGGCTGGAGCGGAGCCTGGGTCGCCAGATTGCCGTGGAAGGTGGCCACCAGGGGCAGGTTTTCGCCGGCGCGCAGCATGTTGAGTGCCACGGCGCCGCCCATACAGTACCCGATCACGGCGATTTCTTCGGGGTTGGTGTGGGCGTTGGCCTTGAGCATCGCGAGGCCCGCATCGAAGCGCTGCTTGGCCTCGGCCTGGTTGCTCATCACTTCCATCATGAACTTGTTGGCGTCGGTCGGGTGCTCCGCGGTCTTGCCCTCGCCGAACATGTCCACCGCCAGCGCCACGTAACCGAGCTCGGCCAGCTGCCTCACGCGAGACCGCACGTAGTCATTGAGTCCCCACCATTCGTGCACCACGAGCACGCCGGGGCGCTTGCCCGGGAGGTTCGAGGGATAGGCGATGAAGCCCTTGAGGGCCGTGCTGCCGCTCGTGTAGGTGACCTCCTCGGTCTGCACCTGCGTCTGGGCCTTCGCAGCGGTCTGAGCGGGCAGCTCTCCGGTCGGGGCCACCACTGTGGGCGCTCGCTTGTGAGCACAGGCGGTCAATCCCACGAGCAACCAGGAGATGCTCAACCACGTCACGATCTTCATGTAAATCTCCTCGTTCGAGGCAAGTCGAGGACGCTCGAAAAGCGAGTCCCCGGGCGAGCCTAGCCTCGGAATCCGACGCCACCAAACTGATGGGCACCGAATCCGGGGAGCGCGCAGCCGGGGACCGACCAGCAGAGGTCAGAGCGTGCTCGAACGGCGGATCACACCGAAAACGGCACCGAAATGCCATAGGCACGCCACCAAAACACCGCGGCCAAGGCCGCCCCGGCGAACAACAGGGTCGCCCACAACCAGGTGCGGTTGGGCCGATTCAGGGCCGGGTCGTAGTCATCCGGGATGTTGTCGTGGAAGCTCCAGACCGAGAATGGATAAGGCGTGTAGTAGACGGGTTCCTGCGCGCGCCAGTTGCGCGTGCGACGTGGCGCCGCGGTGGTGGTCGGGCGCGAAGCCGCCGGAAAGCCGAGCTGAGTGACGGGCTGCACGCGACCCTGATGACGGGGTTGCGCGGAGCTTCCGCCGAGCGGCCAAGGCGTGGCCTCGACCAAGCGCAGGGTCGCCATCGAGCGCGGGTTCTTCACCTGGCTCACGAATGTCTGCTGCTTCTGCTGTACGCGCGAGTACTCCTGGAGCGCGTGCTGCGCGTCGAGCGCGTCGCACTCCATCAAGTACTGCTCCCACGGGCGACGATGACGGCGCCAGCGACGACCGTAGCGGCTGCCACCGAGCCGACTGCGCAGATCGGTGATCACACCGAACACGACGCTGCTGAGGGCGACCACGCCGAGGATCCCGAGGGACACCTCGAGCAAGGAGGGCAACGTGCTCCCTGGGGCACGTGATTCGAGCAGCGCCTCGAGTGAGCGAATCAGCGCAGGCGCGGTCACTGCGAGCGCCGAACAGACGCCGAGCAACACGATGGCACTGACGAAGGCAGAGCGGGGGCGGTCGGGCTCGGGACCGACCGAGAGCTCGGGCGATAGAGATGATTGATTCACGAAAACCTCCTCTGCTGGAGCGAGGTCGCGAGTGCGTGCGACCCGATGCCCCTATAGGCAATCGCCGATCCAAAGCAGAAGAAACATCGAAAAATCGCGCAATTGGTAGAACCTCGGTCACGCAGACCGCACACTCACGCGCGGACCCGAGGCTAGGTCGAGCACACTTGCGCCGAGAGCAGGGCGGGTTCGCGCATGCGCGCGTGACAGATATGCATGTCGCGTTCTGCTGCGTGCTGACGGCGCTCTTGCGGCCTCTTTAACAGCGAGCTTGCTGCGCGCGCACGCACGCACCATCTCGACGTCGACGCCAGCAACCCCCTAAGGCGAGACCACCACGCGCAGCTCGCGAAAGCCCACGCCACCACGTGAGTCTCGCAACACCAGCCACAACTTGTGCTCACCCGCCTTGCTGGGCGCGGTCCACTCGTTGCTGGTGCTCTCGGCGCGCTCTTCCTCGGCCACACCGGTGCGCTCGTCCGCGTAGACGCCGGCCGTGGCGTACCAGGCGAGGCTCAGGCTCTCGTACCGCGACACCAGCGCGCCCGCCTGCACGTCGAGCCAGAGGTACTCCTCCTGCCCCGGGCAGCCGGGCGGGACTGGCTTCGCGCAATCGTCGGTGCAGCTGGCAGCGAGCTCGTGGATGCTGCAAATGCCATCGCCGCAGACGTCCTCTGCTTGGCTGGGGCAGTGTGCCCAGTGGGCGGCGAGCTCCAGCGTCTCGCCGGCTCTCACCTGAAGTACGTCTGCATCGCCCAACGAGGTCCGCTCGCCGCCTGCACGCTTGACGTCCACGTAGTCGACGCGCGGGTTCACGTTGCGACGGTAGCGCTGGTTAAACTCGCCCGATGTCTTCGGGTCCACGCCCGCCAGGCCGCAGTATAGGCGCTGCTCGTAGAGCACCGTCTTAGGTTGACCCTGATCGGGCACCACCCCCAGGATCACGGGCTGCTTGTAGCCGCCCGTGGCATCCGGATCTGCAGGTCGCCCGGGCGGGCTGTCACCCTCCGGCTTGGGGGGATTGGGACCAAACTGCGCGCAGGCCTGGGAGGGCATGGTGCCCTGCACCTCGAGCCCTTTGCCGATGCTCACGAGCTTGTCACCCGCGGCATCGAAGCACTCCCGACTGACCGGCCCAAGCTCGGCAGCGGGCTTGCGAGCTTCGCAGTGAAACCAGCTCAAGCGTCCGCCCGGCGTGCTGCCGTTCGACGTCACGAACAGGGACCGATAGGTCACCGCCTGCCCGGCGGCTGCCTCGGCGGGCTCCGCCTGGACCGCGAGCACGATGGGCCCCGTCACCGTGGCATCGTCGGTGTCGAGATCCGGGACGCAGCCCACGGCGAGGGCCGACAGCAGCACCGCTGCACGCATGGGTTGGCGCCGTCCGTTTAGAAAGTCCATTGCACACCTGCGACGGGAAGAATGGGCAAGCTCTGAATCTTGCCGCGACGCGTGAAATCGGGGCTGTACACGTACTCCTCGGTGTTCGCGCGGTTGGTGATGTTCTGAACCTCCAGATAGGCCTGTAGCTCGGAGGTCCCCAGCTTGAACGTTTGGCTGACGCGCACGTCGAGCTGCATGAACATCGGGATGCGGATCCCATTGTGCTCGCCGAAGAAGGGCTGCTCTCGGTTGCGCAGAGCGTCGTAGTAGGTGCCGGTGACCTTCGTGCGCGGATAGCCGCTGGCGACACGGAAGCGACCGCCGAGCTCGAAGCCCTTGAGCGGGGACCACACCAAGACGGTCGAGAGCACGTGGGTCTGGTCGTAGTCGAACAAGCGCCAGTCCGAGTTGTCGTCGTTCTTTCGCTCGCTGCGCATGATGGTGTAGGCGATCCAGCCGAAGAAGTGATCCGACATGTCCTTGCGGATCAGGGTCTGCAGACCCACCGTGCGCCCCTGCCCCGTGGGCAGGAGCGCCTGTGCCACGAGCGGCGAGGCCAGACCGTTGCGCATGGTGAGCTGGTCGAGGAAGGTGGCGAAACCGGTGAGCTCCACCGTGAGCTTCTCCAGAGGCTGCAGCGCGGCGCCAGCTACGAAGTGCCAGGCGCGCGAGGTCGGCAAGAGCGGGTTGCCGAAGGTGGACGAGAGATCGGCCGCGGCCGGCTGCTGATGATACAGACCGGCGGCCGTGTGCAGCGTGAGTCGCTCGAGCACGGCCCAGCGCAGCGCGAGGCGAGGCTCGGCCACGAAGTTCTGCTCGAACGCGCCCACCGGCGGGCTGTCGCCGATCACGGGCGTGCGCTTGCTGACGCTGCGGAAGTTCGGGTCGACGCGCAGGCCGGGGACGATGTGGAGTTTCTCTCCGAAGGGCGTGATGTCTGCCTCGGCGTAGGGCGCGATGCCCACGCGGGTGGTGGAGAAGTCATCGAAGCCGATCTGATCGGGCGGCGGCTGTCCGAACACGCGAACGTCACCCTCACGAGGCGGCAAGCCGAGCGAACCGCGACGATCGATCTTGTAGTTGGCGACCTCTGCGTCGAGACCGCCCTCCAGACTGATCCAGGCGTTCAAGCGAATCGCGTGGCTCGCGCGCAGACCGACTACGTAGTCATCCGTCGACAACGACGTGACCGTGGCACCGTAGCTGCTCTTCTGGCTCTGGCTGCCGAAACCCACGTAAGGAGTGACCACCGTACGCGTACCGTTGCCGCGCTCGGCCACGTAGCGGGCGTACAGGCGATAAAAGGAGAGATCGCGCGCTTCGCGAGTGACCAACGACGGATCGGGGTTGGGCACGCCACGTGCGGTGTGATCGAGGCTCATCAGCCCTACCACCTCCACGCGCTGTCCATCGCCCAAGTCGCGAGCGATGCGGAGCTGGGCGTCGCGGTAGCGCGGAATCGGCACGAACTTGCCGACGTCGTCGTCGAGGCCCTTGGCGAGCTGATCGATCACGCTCACGCGGCCCGCAGCAGCCACGTCGGTCTGCTTGCCCAGGGAGGTGCTCATCATGGCCGAGGCGTCGAATACGTCGGCGGCCAAGAGCCCGTGCAGGCCCTGCTTGTCGGGGGTCTTGGTGTCGATGCGCACCAGACCGCCCAGGCCGCGACCATAGGCCGCGCCATAGCCACCCGGCACCAGCTCGACCGAGCTGACCATGCTGGAGTGGACCGTCGAGCGCAGACCGCCCTCGTGGTAGAGGCGCGGAATGGGCACGCCGTCCACATAGGTGCGCGTGTCCTCGGGGCCTGCGCCCCACACCACCAGCTGACCCGAGCCCACGGCGGAGCGCGCCACGCCGGGCAGGTTCTCCACCACGCGCACCACGTCGCCTTGCGCGCCGGGAATGCTGCGGGCCTGCTCGGCGCTCACCTTGGTGGAAACCACCTCGCGTTTGAGCGCGGGAGGGGCCGTCACCAGGATCTCCATGTCGTCGCTCGGTCCCTGCTCGGCACCTGGCGGCGGCTGCAGCGCAACCTTGTAGGTCACGTCCAACTCTTCGCCCACCACCACCGTCTCCTCGGTCTGGAGTGGCGTGAGCCGCTCACCCGAGAGCGTGATCGGCAGCTTGCCTGGCGCGAGGTTTTCCAGGCGAAAGTGGCCCTTCTCGTCGGTGGTGACGCTCACGCCTCCGGGCAACTCCACCTTCACGTTCGGGAGCGGCTTCTTGGTGTCGGCATCGAGCACGGTGCCACTCAGCACACCGGTGGTCGGCACCACCTTCTCCTCACGCAGCGTGAACACATAGCGATACACGATGCGGATGGCCGCCGGCTTGCCGTCGATCTCCGCGGGCGAGAACTCGAAGGCCTGCACCGCCGCCAGCGCCGCGGCGTCGAAGGCCGCGCCGCCCGACTCCGTGACCTGCGCCTCGCCGACCTTGCCGAGCGCGTCGATCAAGATGGTGAGCGTCACGCCGACGTCGCCCGTGGGCTTGGGCTCCACCGTGGGATAGGGGGCTTCCACGAACTTCGTGAGCGCGGGAGGCTTGGTGAGCTTGGGGCCCTCCGGGGCCGGACCCGCCGTGCTCGGCGTGGACCCCTGCGCCGCCGCTTCGCTCGCGGTGCCCAGGCACAACGAGAGTAGGAGCAAGCTCAGGCGACGCAGCGACCTTGTTCGCGCGTGACTCGAATGAAAAAGAGTAAGACTCATAGCGTAAATCGGATGCTCACCACGAATGTCGATTCCACGGGCTTGCCGCACTGCTGCGCTGGCTCGAACGACGCGCCTTCCACGGCGCGCACGGCAGCTTCATCGAGTCCATGTCCCAGTCCTTCGAGCACCTTCACACTGCGGATCGCTCCGCTCGCGTCGACGGTGATCTCCACGCGCACCTTGCCCTCGATGCTGGCGGCACGCGCTTCCTCGGTGTATTCGGGCCGTCCCATCGAGAGCGGCTTCGGCTTCGTTGCGGGCTCCTCGCAGGTATCTTCCGCCACTTGCTTCTTGGCGGGTTCAACCAGACTCTTGGCCTGCGCCACGCGCTTCACGGGCTCCTTGGTTCCAGAGGTGCCCAATGAGTCTCCCACGGGCACGGCGACGCCACCGAGTCCCACACCGCCGGTCATGGCGATGCCGAACGTGGGCGCAGCGGCCGCCACGGGCGCGGGCGCGACCTCGGGCGGAGGCTCGGCAGACTTGGCCTTGGGCGCGGCCTTCGCCTTCGGTTGGGCCACCGGTGGCGGTGGTGGAGGCGGTGGAGGAGGAGGCTCTTCCTTGGCCTTGGCCTTCTTGGGCGGCTGCACCACGGTGATGGCGATGCGCTCGGGCTCCTTGGTGGGCTCGATTTCGCGCACGCCCATGCCGAGCGTCGCATGCAACGCGAAGCTGACACCGTAGAGCACTGTCATGGAGGTACGCATGACGATTACTGACCTTCGCGCTCCACCTGGACGGCGAACTTGGTGATGTTGTTGCTGCGCGCCAGGTCGAGCACGTGCACCACGATGCCGTGCTGCGCGACCTTGTCTGCGCTCACGATCAGCGTGATGTCATCACCCTTCTTGCCTGCCGCCGCGAGCTTCTCCTTGAGTTGAGCCTCGGTGACGGGCTCCTCGTTGAAGAGCATCTCACCCTTGGGACCGATGGTAACCGCCGCCAGTGAGGCTGCACTGCCATCCGACGTGGCCGTATTCGGCAGATCGACCTTCATGCTCTGCGACACGATCCAGGTCGCCGAGACCATCAAGATCACCAGCAGCACCAGCACCACGTCCACCATCGGGGTCACGTTGATGCCCACGATCATCCCGCCGCGTCCGCCGCGACCACCACCTGTACTCGTCGTTCCAGCCATGACGCGCCTCCTTCACTCGGCCGGGGCCAGAGCGCTCGTGCGCTCGGCGTCGGGAGATTCACTGTCGCTCGCGGACGCGAGCTGCGGCTCTTCGATATCCTTGGCCTCGGGGTGCGTGTGCAACCAGGCCGTCACCAGGCGCGCCAGCGACTGCGCGTGCCCCTCGATTTCGCCCGCCTTCTTTTGGACCACGTTGTAAGCGACCACCGCGGGGATGGCGACGAAGATACCCACGCCCGTGGCGATCAAGGCCTCTGCGATGCCGCCCATGACCTTGGCCATGCCCGCGCCCTGCGCGCTCGAGCCGAGGTGGCTGAAGGCCTCGATGACGCCGATGACGGTGCCAAACAACCCCACGAAAGGAGCGTTGTTGCCGAGCGTACCCAGCAGGTTCGTGCCGCGATCCAAATCCGTGCGAGCTCTTCCGAGCGCGCTCTCGAGCGCGTCGTTCACGGCCTCGGGTCCGCCCTTCTTCCACTCGAGCGCCTCGCGCAGGATGGACGCCTCCAACGACGGGCTCGCGTCGAGCGCGCGCTTGGCCGCGGCGTAGTCGTTGTTGCGCAGGGCCTTGCGAAGCGTCTCGTCGAGCGCCTTACCGGCGTTCTTGTTCTTGCGGAAGAACAGGAAGCGCTCGAGCATGGCGCCGATGGACACCACGCTGAGGAACAGGAGCAGGTACAGAACCCAGGTGGCTCCGAGCATCGCGATCTTGAGCAGGCTTTGGACGATCATGGCATTACCTCGACGATGAACTGGCTGTGCTGGCGGGGAGTCCCGCTCGCTTGCGGGACTCAGGGAAACTTGATGGCAGTAAGGTAGAGAGGCTTGTTGTTGTCGGTCTCGATCTGCGCACGCACGAACTCACCGCCGAAGGTCTTGTCTTCCTTCAGTGAGAACGTGCCGTCGCCGTGGTCCTGACGGCGATAGATGGTGAGCTCGTAGCTCACGGCCGCCTGACCGCAGATATCGAACAGGTTGGCGTAGAAGTACCAGGTACCGGCGGGCGGCTGGTCGTACCACACGAAGGATTCGCTACGGTTGCCCGGGTCGACGCAAGCGGGGCTCGAGTCGCCGAGCAGCTCGGCCAGCACCTTCTTGTCTTGGAGCAGGGCAGCGTTCTTGTAGTCGTAGCGCACGCTGGCCGGAGACAGCACGCTCAGATCGATGTCCGCGTCGAAGTTCCAGCGCAGCACGGCCACGGCTGCGGGCGGCTGCAAGGTGGGATTGCAGCCGTTGCCGTTGTCGAAGACGTCCGATTGAACGCAGATGGTCTGCTTGGTCTGCTTGCCGGGCTTGCCGTGCTTGTCGAAACCGACGGCGATCACGTCGTGCGAGCCCGGCTCGAGATCGAAACTCAGGCCGATGGCGGCGCCCCAATTGAACACCCCGGGCATGAAGAGGTCCTCCGCGCCCAGATTGACCTGCCAGTAGCCCGTCCCCTCGCCGGCAATCCGGAAGCCAGCCGCGCTCGTGGCGCCATTGGCCGTGCCGACCAGCGCGAGGTTGACGGCACCCTGCTTGGTCGTCCCCGTGATGGAGAACGAGACCTCCGGTGTTCCGCTGACCGTTGCGTCATCGGACTGGGCGCCCGGCAGCTTGCCCTTCTTGAACACGGCCGGTGCCGTGGCGGTGATGGGCTCTTCGACCCCGAGAGGCTGCTCCACGCTCTCGCATGCGGAGAGGATCAGACCCAAGGCCAGCGTGAGCTTGAGTGTACGGAGGCTCGACATCAGAACCGCCCCTGTGCGCGCAAGGTCCAGGCGTTGTTCGCGAGATCGGTGGGCACGCCGCGCTTGTCGCGCGCGAGGTTGTCGTTCACGAAGTCATACTGGAAGGTGAGTCGGGCGACGCCCGGCCAGCGCACGCCGATGATCGGCGACAGCGTCTTGATGCTCAGGTCGTGGTTGTAGACGGTGCCCTTGCGGGAATCCGTGAAGTCCGAGTCGGGATCGTAGACGTCGTAGCGCGCCCCGATGAAGGCGTACTCCGTGATCTCCTGAATGCCCGCCACGTACCAGCTCAGCTCACGGATGTCGCGCTTGCTGAAGGTGGGATCCGCCACGTAGAGCGCGCGGTCGAGGTTGCTCGCGAGCAGCACTTCGCCGTACACGCGTGTGTTGCCGGCCTTGGTGTCGAAGTCCACCGACAGGTCGGCGCCCGCTGCCCAGCGATCGAACGTCGCCGAAGGCGTGCGACCGACGGCAGCGCTTTGCTCGACCTCGCTGAGCGTGAACTTGCCGTCGTGGTCGCTGTCGTTCCAGCCGAGGACGCTCTTGGTGGCATTGGTGCCCGGGTGGAAGCCGGTGCCTGAGAGGAAGGAGACGCCGCCCGCGATGTGCAGCTTGTCCATTGGCTTGGTGTCGATGCCGACGCGGCCGAGGTAGTCGGGCTTGCTGGTGGGGTCGATGCCGCTCGGGCCGCCCGCGCGATCGTCGAGCGGAACGCCGTTCATCACGGCGAACTGCGCACGGAACACGCTGTACGCGCCCTCTAGCTTGGCGCCGGTGTCGACCGGACCAGGGAACAACGCCAGCGAGCCCGTGCTGCGCTCGAGGAACAGAATGTCGTCCTGGCCCTGCTGCAGCTCGAGTCCGAGCGGGATCTCGGTGAGACCCACCGTGAGCAGGAGGAGCGGGAGACCGTCCGGATCGGAGCCGGGCAGCACACCCGAGATCGAGGCACGTCGAACGCTCATGGTGGGACCGCGCGTGTTGCTGCCGTCGACCTCGAAGTCGGTGCGGAAGTACTTCCAGCGACCGTTGACCCGCAAGCGACCGCGACGCACCGCGAAGCGATTTTGGTTGAGCGGCGAGCCACCCTGCTGGAGCTCGTCCTGGGACAGCTCGTTGCGCCCGTACTGCACCTGGATGTAGCCCGACAGATGCACGCCGTACTTGGCGATGCGCGAGAGGATGTCCTCCTTCTTGCGCGCTTCGTCCGCCTCGGACTGCTGCTTCGCTTCGACAGCGGCCTTGCTCTGCGCCTGCGCCTCGGCGTCGGCCTTGTTCTGCGCTTCTGCCGCCGCCTGGGCCTGCGCCTGAGCCTGTGAGTCCGCGAGGCGCTTCTCGAGCGCCTGGAGCTGATTTCTCAGCGCGGTCACGTCCGCTTGCGATGCGGCTTCGACGGGCGTCGCCGGCGCGGGCGCGGCCGCTGCAGCAGCGGGCGCTGCAGCGGGTGCCGCGGGCTTCGCAGGTGGAGCAGCCGGCGTGGCTTCGACGCTGATCTCGACGTCGTCATCTGCTGGAGCCTGCGCATGCGCGCGCAGCGAGCCGAATCCAACGCCGAATCCAACCAACGCCAAACCGATCGGGAAGACACTCAGACGGGGGAGAGAAAACATGGAGACTCTGCGTTTCATCTTTGTACGCACTTACCGAAGAAAGGTTGATTGAACTCGTAGACTGCTATGCGTTGTCTGCTCGAACTACGCAAGCCACGACTCGATGAAATATCGAGGCGTGGCCCGGGAATATCGCGGCTATTGGCGGCTATTACAGCGCCGGCAACGACCCCGCTGGCAAGCGTGAAGCGTTGTCGAACTTCACGCGTTGGATAGAAGACTTGAGTCCGCACTCGTTGTTGAGGAAGCCCTCACTCGTGGTCGGAGTCTGACAACCTTTCACTCCGCCGTCTGTTCCAGCGTCAGACGTGCTGCCACCGTCCACACCAGCATCGTTGTTGGCATCGCCATCGCCATCTCCAGGAGGTGGCGGAGGCTCTTCGGTGTCGTCGTTCTTGTCGCCACCGCAAGCAGCCGGAGCCAGCGCGAGCGCAGACAACAGAAGGAGCTGCCAAAACCGCATCGTAAGAGTACGCATGATCACTTCACCTCGCAGAAGCCGTAGCGGCAGTAGGGAGCCGTGGCCGGGCAGGTCGCATCGGCCGCCTCACCAGGAAGTTCATCGCCAGCCTGGTTCACGCAGGCTTGGCAGGAGTCGGAGTGCACACCGTTCTGCTTGTGATCCTCGAAGTAGCAGCCGCAGGAGACCTCGGGCTGGTAGCTCGCGAGCGGACCCACGTCACCGTCGCGCGTGACCTGCATCGCGCAATCGGGGATGTTGCCGACGTCGATCTGAACGTCGAGGAAAGACTGGTTGTCGGGCAACTTGGTCTTGCCCGTGATGTACTCGACCCAACGCTTGGTGTTGGCGTCGACGATCTGACCGCTGGGACCGTCCAACTTCGCGTAGAAGTGGTGCGGGTTCCACAGGAAGTAGCGGCCCTGCCGCACGTTGATCTTGTCGAAGGAGGTGGTCGCGTCGGAGTCGGGCCAGTAAGCCCAGTTCTGACCCTTGGCCTGGAAGGCGAGACCCCTGACGTTTTCGCGCGCGATGTCGATGGTCTCCGTGCTCGCGAAGCCGAGCGAGTTCTCGGCGTTGCCGGCGCCCCCGGTGGCGGTCACGAACTTCACCATGTTGCCGTTGGTGGCGACGTCGTTGGGCCCCTTGGAGCCGTCGGCGGCGTAGGTGGGGTTCGGCGTACCGGTGCTGCCGTAGAGGGGATGCGTCAGCGGGATGCCCACGGCCTTGGCCAGGAGCAAGCCAGCCGCCGACGTGGTGCCGCGGCTACCGATGGCCGTGCCCACGGTCCACGGGGCGACCTGATAGGTCTCGGGGCCGAAGCCGTAGATGTAATAGGCTGCCTCGGCGCTGATCGCCTGCTGGGTCGAGTCCTTGTGGACGAACAGACTGAAGGCGCTGATCGGGCCAACGGTGTCGCTGATATCAGCCGGCAGTCCTGCCGCGTAGCCGTTGCAGGTGGTGGCCAGCTGGGCCATCGAGCCCCAGGTGGCGTACACGGGTGCGGCGTTCGCATCGAGCGTGCACTCCTGGCGCTTCACGGAGCCGTCAGCTGCGTGGTACCAGTACTGAAGGCTGCCCGTGCTGAGCTTGGTGTGGGTCGCCGAGTCGAGCGAGTCGAGCGCCTTGCACGCGCCGTCCGACTTGTAGAAGACAATGAGCGGCTCGGAGCTCTTAAGAAGGTCGGCGGCCAAGCGGCCCACGAGCACGTTCGGCGCGCTGCCGCCACGACCCCAGATGCGGGGAGCGCTGGCAGCAATCTCGTCGGGAATGCCTGGGAGCGTTGCGGCTTGGCAATCGGGGGGGGGTGGAGTCTGCGCCTCAGCGGCGTCAGCCACCAATAGGCCAGCACCCGTTAGAGCGCCGCCCAAAACCAGTGAGCGCCAGTCACGGCCCTCGCTGAACCTCAAGAATGAAAAGGACACGGTCACGAACACGACCTCCTGAATGTCGCCAGCCACCGCTCGAAAACGGTTCGCTGGCGAGCGCTCTTAGCGAGGTCCGTGCCATCGCGTAAACCGTCTGTATTTGCTGTGAAATCTTCCGTAACAAAGCGCGGGCCGTGATTTCTCCTGGGTACACCCCGTGAGGAGCCCGGATATTTGCAAGGTGGTCCGCTCCATTCATGGGTCGGCTTCTTCGCCGCGAGCCGTTCCCGTGATATTCCACGGCGCTCGATGTCGAAGTCCCCGTCGCCCCCTTCAGAAACGGCCTCCTTGATCCCGTCGCCGCTCGGCGAGGAGCGGACGCGTGGACGTGCTCAGGAGCCCCGGATCGAGCGGCTACTCCCGTTCGTGGGGACAGTCCGGAGCTACGCCGGCGAAAAGGCGAGACGCGATCTGATCGCGGGCCTCACGGTGGCTCTATTCGCCGTGCCTCAGGCCATGGCGTACGCGCTGATTGCCGGCTTTCCTCCGGCCTCTGGCATCGCCACCGCGGTGGCGGCCTCCATCCTCGGCGCGGCCTTCGGCAGCTCCGAGTTCCTGATCAACGGACCCACCAACGCCATCTCCGTGATGCTGGCCGCCAACGCGGCTCTGTTCGCCGCCCAGGGCGACGCCATCCGCGCCGTCGTATTGCTGACCTTCTTGATCGGAGCAGTGCAGCTCGGCGCTGGCCTCTTGAGGATCGGGACGTTCACTCGCTTCGTGAGCGAGCCCGTACTCACCGGGTTCACCGCCGGCGCCGGCGTGTACATCGTGATCAACCAGCTGCCGGCCTTCTTGGGCATCAGCAAGTCCGCGATCGTCCGGGATCTGTGGGGCTTGACCCCACCCCACAGCGCGTTCTTCGACCTGCTGCTCCTCGGACGCTCCCTGAACAAAGTGCACTACGCCACGACCGCGCTGGCCTTGTTGACGTTCGCCACCGTGCGCCTGCTGCAGTACTTCGAGCCGCGCATCGGACGTCGCTTGCCGGGGCCTTTCGTGGCCGTGGTGCTGACCACGCTGATCGTGTGGCTGCTCGGTCTCGACCATGACGGCGGCTTCGACCGTGTGAAGGTCGTGCGCGACATCGAGCCCCTCACGCGCCACGTGCCGACGCTGGTCTGGCCGAAAATCGACTTCCCGACCGTGCGTTCCCTGGTGGGACCCGCCCTGGCGATCGGCCTGATGGGCTCCGTGGAGGCGATCGCCATCGGCAAGACTCTGGCCAACCGAGCGGGCCATCCCTTCGACGCGAGCAGACAGCTGCTGGGTGAGGCCTTCTGCAACCTCGGCGCGGCCTTCGTGGGAGGCTTTGCGTCCTCTGGCTCGTTCAGTCGTACCGCGGTGAACTACGAGGCGGGCGCCATGACCCGCGTCTCGTGCATTTTCTCGGGCGTCCTGGTGTTGGTGCTGGTGATCTTGTTCGCGCCGCAGGCCAACGTGATCCCGATCGCTGCCCTCGCGGGTACCCTGGTCCACATCGGCCTCAAGCTGGTGGACGTGGTTCGGCTCAAGCTCGTGTTCGGGACCACCGAGGGTGACCGCGTGGTGCTGCTCACCACGTTCCTGGGTGTGCTGTTTGCGGAGCACCTCGAGAACGCCCTGTTCGTGGGCATCGCGGTCTCCATTTACTACGCTCTGCGGCGCGCCGAGGGCTTCAAGCTGCGCGTGTTGCGGGAGGGCTCCGACGGCAGCCTGAGTGAGTTCGCGGAGGCGGACGCCGAAGAGCGCGTGATCGCCGTGCTCAACCTGCAGGGCGAGCTCTTCTTCGCGGCGGCCGAGGAGCTGCAGAACGAGCTCTTGCGCATGCTCGAGACGGGTCCGCGCGTGATCGTGCTGCGCATGCAGGAGGCTTACAACCTCGATGCCACCACGGCCCACGCCCTCGCCCTGGTGGCCGATCGGGCGCGCAAGCAGGGCGGTCGACTGATCCTGTGCGGCCTACGTCCGGGCATGTACGGCACCTTCGAACGCGCGGGCCTCGTCCCCGTCATCGGCGACGACGCCCTGTTCAAGGCCGAGCGCGAAATCCTCGCCTCCACCCGCCACGCCATGGAATATGCCCACAAGCTCGCACGCTAGGCCCCTCACGCCTGCATGCGGCCGCGGAAGCGGTTCCACTCCACGCCCAGCTTCTTCATGCGGGAGCGCAGGGTGTGCGGGTTGATGTCGAGCAGGTCCGCCGCCCCGCCCTTGCCTTCGATGCGACCCTGGGTTTGTTCCAGAGCGCGCTCGATGTGCTTGGCCATGGCCTGATCCAGGGTGTCGAAGGCCTCGTTCACTGCCGAGGCAACCGGCACGTTCGCGACGAGTCCATTGCTCAAGCTGTGGATCGGAATGGCCGGCGCCAGTGCCACCGGCGAGGGGGGCGGCGTGCTCTGGCGCGGTGAGCCTCGCAAGCCGAGGGCCGCAGCCACGTTGAGCTTCTTGCCGCCACCGAGGATCGCCGCGCGCTCGATCACCGTGATGAACTCGCGCACGTTCCCGGGCCAGTCGTAGCCTATCAAGAGTTCCACATCGGCTTCGGTCGGCGCCAGTGGGGCGCCCCCCAGGCGCTTACCCGCCCGCCATGCGAAGTGCGCAGCCAGCGCGGGAATGTCGTTCAAGCGCTCCCGCAAGGGCGGCAGCACGATGGGAAACACACTCAAGCGATACCAGAGGTCCTCGCGGAACGTCCCCGCCGGGATCATGTCCTCCAGATTCCTGTGTGTGGCTGCCACCACGCGCACGTCCACGTGGATGGAGCGTGTGCCGCCCACGCGCTCGAACATGCGCTCCTGCAGCACGCGCAACAGACGCACCTGCGCATCGAGCGGCAGCTCACCCACCTCGTCGAGGAACAGCGTGCCGCCGTCGGCGCGCTCGAACCATCCCTTGCGCGTGCCTGAAGCACCCGTGAAGCTGCCGCGTTCGTGCCCGAACAGCTCCGAGTCCACGAGGCCCGGCGGAATCGCGCCGCAGTTCACGCACACGATGGGGCCCTTCGCACGCTCCGAGCGAGCATGGATGGCGCGGGCGACGACCTCTTTGCCAGTTCCGGTCTCCCCGAGCACCAACACGGGCACATCGGTGATGGCCACCTGCGCGATGCGCTCCGTAACCTCGCGCAGACCGCTGTCGCCGCCGACGATGGTCTCCACGATGTCCTGGCGCTCCAGGCGCGAACGCAGCGCCCGGTTGTCGGCCTCCACAGCCTCTCGCAGGCGAGCGAGCTCGTGGAAACGCCGATCGTTCTCGAGCGCCAAGCGGAAAGGCTCGAGCAGGCCCTGGGCCTTGCGCACGTGCACATCGTTGAAGCGCTCGTCCGCCACCAACACCAGCACGCCCTGCGGGCCTTCTTCGTCGTTGAGGGGACCCACGATCAGATCGCCTCGCAGACCATTGGGCACGAGCGACGTCAGCAACGCGCTCGAGTGCGCCTGTCCGTGCAACGCACGGCCCTCGCGGCAGAAGGCGAGCACCGCCTCGAGCTGCGCATCGCTGTAGTCGTTGTGAGGGTGTTGCGGGAGCACCCGGGGATCACGAGCCTCCTCGGCCACGGTCTCCAGCTGCCGCCGACCCACGTCGAAGCGACGCACCAACACCGCGCCCAGCGGCAGCTCCTGTCGCAGGTGAGGAACCAGCTTCAGAAGGGCGCCGCCGATCTCGGGATGCCGGCAGATTTCACGCCATAGAGGTAAGGGAATGTCCACGCCATCCAGCATATGTCACAGCTTCCGTGATATTTCACCGTGATATTTCCTGGAAGAGCCATGAAATACCACTAGGCGGCGCAGGGCAGCAGAAAGCGTGCCGTGTGGATTACCCAGCAAAAGCCATGGGACCATTGAGATTTCACGGCCAATACCCATGAGCTTTCACGGCTGGCTCGGTCTGTGCTTTAGCGCGCACTCGTGAATACTTTCCCGATGTTCTTTAGTAAATCACTCAAGTTCAGCTCTGTCCTCTCCTTTGCTTTCTTGTGTTTGGCCGCCCCCCTTCACGCCGAGGCCCAGGCCGCCCCGGCTAGCGCCGCGCCCGCACCTGAGGTGACCGAGGCCGCCCCTGCGCCCGTAGCGGCCCCTGCTCCGGGAGAGCCCGCCCTGCTCGCGGCTCCCGCTGCGCCCGCGGCTGCCCCCGAGAGCGCTCCTTCTAAGGATGCGCTCCTGGAGAAGGCCAAGTTGGAAGGCCCCACGGTGGTGGTGCAGCCCGGCCGAGGGCTCACGGTTACGAGCCTCGACGGCAAGAACTCGATCCAGATCCGCTCGCGCGTCCAGATCCGCGAGACCTATACCCACGACGAGCACGCGGATCCTCAGTACCAAAACACCAGCGAGCTGCAGATCCGCACGCTGCGCCTGTTCGTCACGGGTAGCGTCCTCGACAAGGACCTCAAGTACTTCATCCAGCTGGCCTTCGGTGCGAACGACTACGAGACGGGCTCGGCTTCCCCGATCTTCGACGCCTTCGTCGAGTACACGAAGCTGCGCGACGCCAACATCCGCCTCGGTCAATACTTCGTGCCCTTCGACCGCGCGCGGACCATCCGCGAGTTCGCGCTGCACTTCGTGGACCGCCAGCAGGTCGTACGCGAGCTCAACCTGGATCGCGATGTGGGCCTGATGTTCTCGTCGATCGATCTCTTCGGCTGGGGCTCCCGCCTCGGTTACCACGTGTTCGTGGGCAGCGGCGACGGTCGCAACCGTGTGCTCGACAACAAGAACCCCTTCGGGTCGCAGCGCGCCAGCGTGCTCTCGGTGGGTCGCCTCATCTTCAAGCCCTTCGGGAACTTCGACGACTACGACCAGGAGGGCGACCTCTCGCGCAGCCCGAAGCTCAGGCTCGCGATTGCCGGAGCCGTTGGTTACAACTATCACACCGACCGCAGCAACAGCACCTTCGGCACCATCTACACCGCCGGCACGTTCAACTACACGCACACCGCTGCGGACATGGTGCTCAAGTGGAACGGCTTCTCGCTGATGACCGAGTACCTGCGGCGCGAGGCCAACAGGAACAAGGACACCCGCTTCGTCGATGGCAAGGAGACCACCCAGTACTCGCGCTCTGGCTGGGGCTACTTCGTGCAGGCCGGACAGATGCTCACGGACCGCCTGGAGGTGACCGCACGCTGGGACGACCTCTATGCCGACGTTGGCACGGATCCTGAAATGCGGCGCCTGGCTCGGCAGTTCGGCCGGCAGGTCGGCGGCGGCCTGAACTACTACATCAACGGGCACTTCTTCAAGCTGCAGGCCGACTACT
Organism: Myxococcales bacterium; assembly: GCA_047601445.1. Lineage (GTDB taxonomy): Bacteria > Myxococcota_A > Polyangia > Polyangiales > DASUME01 > DASUME01. The sequence continues at coordinate 5,598,432 of JASGJH010000001.1, forward strand.
TCTGCATCCTCAGCCGGGCCGCTCCCGACAACGACCTCGAGCCGCGCCACGTCGTCCGCGCGCAGCTCGACGCAATGTTCTGAACCCTCTCACGGAAAAGAATCGGATCATGACTGCCAAGATCGTATCGTTCTCGTCGCTCGCGCTCTTCACCTCGTTGCTGGTGAGCCTGACTGCCTGCGGCGGAAACAAGGAAGAAGCCAAACCCGCGGAGGGTTCCGCCCCGGCCCTCGAGGCCAAGCCCGAGAAGCCGAGCAGCGTGGAGCTGCTCAACGTGAGCTACGACCCCACGCGGGAGCTCTACGAAGAATTCAACAAGTCGTTTGCCGATAGCTGGAAGCAGAAGAGCGGACAGACCGTGACCGTGCGCCAGTCCCACGGCGGCAGCGGCAAGCAGGCGCGCGCCGTGATCGACGGCCTGGAGGCGGACGTGGTCACGCTTGCGCTGGCCTATGATATCGACGCGCTCTACGAGCAGGCCAAGCTCATTCCCCAGAACTGGCAGACCCGACTGGCCGACAAGAGCTCGCCTTATACGTCGACCATCGTGTTCGTGGTGCGCAAGGGGAACCCCAAGGGCATCAAGGACTGGAGCGACCTGGTGAAGAAGGGCGTCGAAGTCATCACGCCCAACCCCAAGACCTCGGGCGGCGCGCGTTGGACCTACCTCGGGGCCTGGGGCTACTCGCTCAAGCAGCCCGGTGGCAGCGACACCACGGCCAAGGACTTCCTCAAGAAGCTCTACGCCAACGTGAAGGTACTCGACTCGGGCGCACGTGGCTCGACCACCACCTTCGTTCAGAACGGCATCGGTGACGTGCTGCTCTCCTGGGAGAACGAGGCGCAGCTGATCCTCAAGGAGTCCGGCGCGGACAAGTACGAAGTCATCACGCCATCGCTGAGCATCCTGGCCGAGCCTCCGGTAACCGTGGTCGACAAGAACGTGGACAAGCACGGCACACGAGAGGTTGCCACGGCCTACCTGCAGCATCTCTACACCGACGCGGGCCAGGAGCTCGCGGCCAAGCACCACTATCGCCCGCGCAACGCCGCGGTGGCCGCCAAGTACGAGCAGGACTTCCCCAAGCTCCAGCTGTTCACGGTGGATGAGCTGTTCGGTGGCTGGCAGAACGCACAAAAGACCCACTTCGCGGACAACGGAACCTTCGACCAGATCTACGTGCCCGGCGGTGGCGGGTGAACGAGGTGGTCGTCGAGCGTGTCCGAGCGACGCGGCGCTCCCTGGCGCCGCTCGCGCGCGTTTTGTGGAAGCCTCGCGTATTGCCGGGGCTCGCCCCGACGCTGGGGTTCACGCTCTTCTATCTCAGTGCGATGGTGCTGTTGCCCATCCTCGCGTTGTTGGCTCGCACCACCTCGCTCACGTGGGCTCAGGTCCTGGCCATCGTCAGCGCCCCGCGCACCTTCGCGGCGCTGGCACTATCTTTCGGCGCCGCCCTGGCGGCTGCGCTGTTGAACACCGTGGTGGGCACGCTCGTGGCCTGGGTACTCGCGCGCTATCGCTTTCCGGGACGCACGTTGCTCGACGCCATCGTGGACCTGCCCTTTGCCTTGCCGACCTCGGTGGCGGGCATCGCGCTCACGTACGTGTACTCGCAGCACGGCTGGATCGGGTCCTACGCCGCCAAGATCGGGGTGCCCATCGCCTTCACGCGCTTCGGCATCGTGGTGGCGCTCACCTTCGTGGGTATGCCCTTCGTCGTGCGCACGGTGCAGCCCGTGATGCAGGAGATCGACGCCCAGATCGAGGAGGCGGCCGCGTCGCTCGGGGCCACCAAGTTCCAGACCTTCTCGCGGGTGCTGCTGCCCTTGCTCGCGCCGGCCATCGGCACGGGCTTCGCGCTGTCCTTCGCGCGCGCGGTGGGCGAGTACGGCTCGGTGCTGTTCATCGCGGGCAACATGCCGATGCGCACCGAGATCGCGCCGCTGCTCATCGTCAGCAAGCTGGAGCAGTTCGACTATGCGGGGGCGGCCGTGATCGGTGCGTCCATGTTGGCCGTGGCGCTCGTGGTGCTGCTGACGGTGCAGTTCCTGGAGCGCTCCCTGGAGCGCAAGCTCGGTGGAGGTGAGTCGTGACACAACGAGCTAGCCTGGTTCGCTCCGAGCGACCTGAAGGCGCGGGACTCGTGCTCTTGCTGTTGGCGGTGCTCTTGATGGGCCTGCTGGTGGTGGTGCCCCTGATCGCCGTCTTGAGCATGGCGTTCGCCAAGGGAATCTCCCCGTTCCTCGCGGCCATCTCGCACCCCGATGCGGTGGCCGCCATGAAGCTCACGGGCATCACCGCGCTGATCGCCGTGCCGCTCAACGCCGTGTTCGGCGTGGCGGCGGCATGGGCCATCACCAAGTTCGAGTTTCGCGGCAAGTCCCTGCTGATCTCGCTGATCGACCTGCCCTTCACCGTGTCGCCGGTGGTGGCAGGCCTGCTGTTCGTGCTGCTGTTCGGATCGCGCGGCTGGTTCGGTCCGTTCTTCATCGAGCACGACCTGCGCATCGTCTACGCGGTGCCAGGCGTGGTGCTTGCCACGGTCTTCGTCACCTTCCCCTTCATCGCGCGCGAGCTGATCCCGCTCATGCAGGCCCAGGGCAACGAAGAAGAGCTGGCGGCCGTCACGCTGGGTGCAGGCGGGTGGGACGTGTTCTTTCGCGTGACCCTGCCCAACATCAAGTGGGGCCTGGTCTACGGCGTGGTGGTGGCCACGGCACGCGCGCTGGGTGAGTTCGGCGCGGTGAGCGTGGTCTCGGGGCACATCCGCGGCCTCACCAACACGCTGCCTCTGCACGTGGAGATCCTCTACAACGAGTACGACCAAGTGGGCGCCTTCTCGGTGGCCTCGCTGTTGACCCTGGTTTCGGTGATCGCGCTGATCGTGAAGAAGCTGATCGAGAGAAAGAAAGAGTCCGTATGAGTATCGAAGTTCGCGACGTCAGCAAGAGCTGGGGCAAGGTCATGGGCCTCGACCGCGTGAACCTGCACGTGGACACGGGCGAGCTCGTGGCGTTGCTCGGCCCCTCGGGCTCGGGCAAGACCACCCTCTTGCGCATCATCGCCGGCCTGGAGACCGCCGACGCTGGCAGCGTCTTCTTCGCGGGCGAGGACGCCACCGAGTCGCGCGTGCGCGAGCGCGGCGTGGGCTTCGTTTTTCAGCACTATGCGCTGTTCAAGCACATGACGGTGGCCGATAACGTGGCCTTCGGCTTGCGCGTGATGCCCAAGGACCGGCGCCCCAACGAGGCGCAGATCAAGGCCAAGGTAGATCAACTCATCTCGCTGGTGCAGCTGGAGGGCCTGAGCCAGCGCTTCCCCGGCCAGCTCTCGGGTGGTCAGCGGCAGCGCGTGGCGCTCGCGCGCGCCCTGGCCGTGGAGCCCAAGGTGCTCTTGCTCGACGAGCCCTTCGGCGCGCTCGACCAGCGCGTGCGCGAGGAGCTGCGGCGCCGCCTGCGCAGGCTGCATGACGAGCTGCGCGTGACCACGGTGCTCGTGACCCATGACCAGGAGGAGGCCCTCGAGGTGGCCGACCGCGTGGTCGTGATGCACCACGGCCGCATCGAGCAAGCCGGTAGCCCGGTGGACATCCTCGACCGACCGCAGACCGCCTTCGTGAACGAGTTCGTTGGCGACGTGAACACGCTGCGCGGCGTGGTGGTGGACGGACACGCGGAGATCGGGGCCCTGCGGATCCCCGCCGACGGCCACGCGCCGGGCGCGCAGGTGCGGGCCCTGGTGCGCACCTACGACCTCAAGATGTGGCGAGACGACGCCGGCATCGCGACGGTCAAGCACATGTCTGCGCTCGGCGACCGCGTGAAGGTGACGACCCACCTCGACGGTGCCGGCGAGCTCTTCGCGCAGTTCCCGCGCCGCAGCAGCCTGCTCAAGGGCGTGGAACCCGGCTGCAGGGTGGCCGTGGAGGTCACGCTGGCGAGGTTGTATCCCGAGGGATGAACGTTCGACTGCGGCGTTGGACCGCACCGACTGGCGACCCGTTCGCTAGAACAGACGAGCCCTGCGCGAGAGCCATACGATGCTGCTCACGATCACGCCCACGGTGAGCCAGAACAGCGCGTAGCCGTACTCCCACTTGAGCTCCGGCAGGTGCTCGAAGTTCATGCCGTAGACGCCACACAGGAAGGTGAGCGGCAAGAAGATCACGCTGACCACCGTGAGGCGCTTCATCACCTGGTTGGTGCGGTGCGAGATCATGGACATGTGGAGGTTGAGGGACTCGGTGAGGATGTCGCGGTCCACCATCAAGTCGTGCAGCACGCGCTCTGCGGCGTGGGCCAGGTTCCCGAGCAGGTGTTGGGTCGTATCGCTGAGTTGCACGGAGCGCCGGGTGGCCAGGTCGCTGAGCACCGCCCGCGCTGGCAAGACGAGCTTGCGGAAGTTGAGTAGAGCCGCGCCCAGCGCGGAGACCTTGGTGAACACACGAGGATCCTCGGACTCTTGCATGAGCTCCGCCTGCAAGAGCTCCACTTGCTCTTCGAGACCGACCTGAACCACGCGATAGCTCTCCACGAGTTGATCCCAGAACTCGTAGACCAGGAAGCTCGGACTGCGCGCAAAGCGCAGAAAGTCCTGGCGATAGTTCTTGCGTAGCGCTTCCGTGAGCCGAGAGCCGCCGCGCTGCACGGTGAGCAGGAAAACGCCTCCGAACACGGCGTCGACGCGGCTCGTCAACAGCTGCGTCTGTTGGCATTGACACTCGCAGACCGTGAAGTGGAGGTAGTCCTCGTAGCGCGTGAGCTGGGTCACCGGAGGTTGGAACAGGAGCTCGTCGATCAGAGCGTCGTGAATGAACCCGAGACAAGCGAGCACACTGCGGGCCGCTTTCACTTCGTGAACGACCACGTCGAGCCACACGAAGATGCCGCGCTGCAAGGCCGCCGGAATCTCTTCGATGCTCAGCTCGAGCTCCAGTCGGCGCTCGAAGTCGAGGCCGATCAAGCGGAGCGCGCACGCATCGCGCGACGGGGGAAGCGAGTAACGCACGGCCGGGGCGTTCACGCGCAGAAGGTACCCGCTCTCGGTCCGGCATGCCCGCGCCCGCGATCGCACGACGCGCGATTCGAACGTCGCGTTTCCGCAGGGAATCGATGTTGTTTCGGGAGTCGGCTCCTCGCGCGAGCCAGCCCTGCGCGTGGAATCGCTCGCGGTTCGCACGGTGTCGCCATCCCAACCCGGCAGTGCAGAACGAACGGGTGCAACGCGCGTGGCGCCCGGCTCGAAGGGCGCAGAAATGGGAACCATCACCACCCTGTCCAAACCCGAGAGCGCCACGTTGGCTGCTCACCCGCGCACTCTTCGACCCTCTGGCTAAGGCTTTGAAACAGGCTTAAAGTTAATCTCATGCAGTCGAGTGATGAGGTTCAACCCAGCTTGTGGACACTCTTGAGCGAGGATCTCCAGGCCCACGGCGGAGATTGGACGCGGCCCGGTTTTCAAGCGATCGCCGTGTATCGCTTCGGAGTTTGGCGCATGGGCGTCGAGCGCAGGTCGCTCAGGCTGCCCCTGAGCTTCGCGTACAAGGCGATGTTCACGGCCGTGCGCAACTTCTACGGCATCGAGCTGCCCTACACGGCCAGCATCGGGCGGCGCGTGATCTTCGAACACCAGCACGGCATCGTGGTCCACGGCAGCACCGTGATCGGGGACGATTGCATCGTGCGCCATGGCGTGACCTTCGGCATCCGCCGCATGGACGACCTCTCCCAGGCACCCGTGGTGGGCCGCAGCGTGAACGTGGGTGCGGGCGCGAAAATCATCGGGCGCGTCGTGGTGGGAGACCACGCGGCCATCGGTGCCAACGCGGTGGTGCTGCACGACGTTCCGTCGGGAGCCCTGGTGATTGGGGCGCCGGCCCAGATCGTGGAGCGCAAGAGCACCTTGCCGAGCCTGCGCGAAGTCAAGTGAGGCTTCTTCAGGGGAGGTCACGCGACCTCCCCGCCGGTCGCGGCAAAGCCGCGCCGGGTCCCACCCCACCGCGAGGTTCGCTGCGCTCGACGGTCCACCAAAGCGAGCCCTAGCCTGGGAACGACCTATACTCCCGCGATGGGAAGTGCCGAGGCACCGCGCGTCTACAAATATTACGACCTGATCATGGCGGCCTTCGTGTGCGTCCTGCTGTGCGCCAATCTGATCGGCGTCAGCAAGATCACGCAAGTCACGTTGCTGGGTACCACGCTGACCTTCGGGGCGGGCAACCTCTTCTTCCCCTTCAGCTACTTGTTCGGCGATGTGCTGACGGAGGTCTACGGCTACGCGCGATCGCGCAAGGTGGTCTGGGCGGGATTCTCGGCGCTGGCCTTCGCATCCGTGATGAGCTTCGTGGTCGTGAACATGCCCCCTGCCGAGGGCTGGCACGGGCAGGCCACCATCGAGGCCGCCTTCGGCTCCACCTGGCGCATCGCGTCGGCCTCGCTGATCGGGTATTTCTGCGGCGAGTTCGCCAACTCGTTCACGATGGCCAAGCTCAAGGTGCGAACCTCCGGGCGCATGTTGTGGCTGCGCACCATCGGCTCCACTGTGGTAGGTGAGGCCTGCGATACCGTGGTGTTCTATCCGCTGGCGTTCTACGGCGTGTGGAGTGACGAGCTCTTGCTCAAGGTGATGCTCGCCAACTACATCATCAAGGTGGGCTGGGAAGTAGTCCTCACGCCTCTCACGTACCGCATCGTGGGCGCCCTCAAGCGAGCCGAGGGCGAGGACTACTACGACCGCGACACGAACTTCACGCCCTTCTCACTGGAGACCTGAGGGACCCGACGGGCGGAGAGGTCGCGTGACCTCCCCGTTCAATCGAGCCAACGAGCACGGCACGGCGTGAGCGAAGCGAGCCTCGCGGTGGGGTGGGTCCCGGCGCCGCTTTGCTGCGACGGGCAGGGAGGTCGCGTGACCTCCCCGTTCAATCAATTCGGAAGCTGCACTCCACGGTGAACGCGTTGGTGTTGTTGGTGTCGTCGCACTCCGCGATCTTGCGCTCGGGATCGACCACCGCGTGCACGTTCACGTCGAGGTCCCCCACGTCCACGGACACGGTCTGGGTTTGTTGGCTCTCGCCCGCGAGGTTGCTGAACGTTACGTCCCTGAGCGCAGCGCCGCCCACCACGGGGTTGCCTGCGTAGAGCGTGACCTTCACTTCGGGTACCGCGACCTGGCTGTCGTTGAAGACGGTGACCTGCATGCTGCGTGACGGACAGGAGCTGCCGGGACCCGTGATGGCGACGCGCAGCTCCGGGATGGCGGTGGTGACCACCACGTCTGCCTCGGCCGTGTTGTTGAAGTCCTGACACTCGCGCACGCTGCCCACCAGGCCGTCGATCGGCGTGGCCGTGTAATCCACCAGCGCCTTCACCTTGCTCGGCAAAGCGCCCGCGTCGTGGACCAAAGTAACGAAGGTCTCCGCACCTGGCGCCAGCGCGACCCCGAGCGTCTGCACTCCGAGCTCGTTGTCGGCCTCGTCGGTGAAGCGCACCTTCACGTCGGGTCCGGTGCCGAGGTCGCCCTGATTCTTGATCAAGGCCACGATCTTGATCTCGGTGCCGACCAGACCGCCGCAGGCAGCGCTCGGGGCGTTCACCGTGAGTCCCGCCACGACCAGGTCTGGCGCGATGTTGTCGATGGGCGGCAGGTTCGAGCGGTAGGTGTTGTAGTTGCGTCCGCCGTAGCTGCGCCAGTTGGGCACTTCGTCGGCGGGGATGCTGCCATCCTCGTGCACGTTGGTGATGTGATAGGCGTGCTGGTTCCAGATGCGCCGCGCGGAGATCCAGCCGTCGGTGGGGTCGCCGATCACGTTGATGCCGTTGATGAAGAGGCGGGTGCCGTCCGGCGGCGCGGTGGGTAGCGCGGGGCGGATGGGCCCGCAGCTCTCGCTGCGCAGGTTGGAGCCCGAGTACACGATCTCCGCATTGCCGTCGCCGTCCACATCGGCCACCACGGGATACTCGATGCGCGTCGGGCTCTGCGAGTCGAGACGCTGATAGACCTTGCCGGTCTTGCCCTCGTAGATGCGGAAATAGCATTCGTCGTTGTAGACGACCTCGGCCGCACCATCGCCGTTGAAGTCGAACACACTGGAGCCGGTCACGCGGCTGGTGGTGTCCTGGGTGGTGCTGCTCCAGCCGTTGTGCAGACACACGCACTCATGGGAGCGCGTGTTGCATGCGAGCTCGCTGCTGCCGCAGTCGGCGTCCACGCTGCACTGCACGTTGGAGGTGGCGCGCGGTTGGTTGCCAGCGCCGTTTTTGTAGCTGGTGGGATCGGCGGAGTTGGGGTCGCCGTCGAGCACGGTGTCCCAACGAGGACACATGGCCGTGGGCGGCTGGAAGTCCACCATGAAGTAGGAGTTGTCGAAGGCCGTGCCCACCTCGGGGAAGCCGTCGCCGTCGAAGTCGTCGATGTTGGGCGCGCCGCCGTCCTTGTCGCGCAACGTGCGCTGAAAGCGCAGTCGACCCGTGGCGCCGTCGTACACGCGCAGGTAGCCGCTGCTCACGAGCACGACCTCCGGCTGACCATCGAGCCCGTGGCCCTCGCTCAGGTCTGCGTACGCGTTGGTGGCCTCGGTCGGAGGATTGGCGGTCTCGTGTGCCGCATCGATGGGGCCGAACACGTCCGCGATGGCGCAGAAGCCCTCCGCCGCGGTGTGCGCAGCGTTCCAGGTGGTGTGTGGGAGCAGCTCGTTCTTGTTGTAGGCGACGCACAGGTCGCCCGTGGCGTCCGCCTCGCAGTCGGCGGGCCCCGGCACGAAGTAGAGGCTGCTGCCGGATACGAGCTCCATGCTGCCGCCTTGCACCAGGTCCGTGATGCAGCTCATGGCACCTTGCTTGGCTCCGCTGCCGCCGTCGCCGTTGATGCCCTGCATGCCGCCCGCAGGCGGATACAGCACATGGTCGACCTCGAGGCCGGCTGCGCCTTGCTTCAAGAAGATCACGGTGGAGCCCACGACGATCTCCGCGAAGCCCACGTGGTCGATGTTGGCCAAGGCCGCCGCCGGATCGGGCCCCTTGAAGTTCTTGGGCATCGTGTACTGCGTGATGAGCTGACCGTCGTTGCGGTAGATCACCAGGCGATTGTTCTCGCCCTGGCTCGCCGCGTGGCCCATGTAAACGATCTCGGGGAAGCCGTCGTGATCGATGTCGCCCACCGCGACGCCGCCGTTGGGCTCGAGGTCGCCGGTGCCGCAGGCGCAGTCGCCCGCACCGCTCGGGGTGGGATCGCCTTCCTTCCAGGTCTTGCCAGCACACACCGCGAAGTAGTCCTCACCGGCCAACGAGACCTTGTGCACGATCGAGGCGTCGTTCTCGTCGGGCACCAACCTGGAGCCGCCGCCATGGACCGCGCGCAGCATGCCGCCGTACTGGTAGTTGGTCTGCGCGCCGGAGCAGAACGCCGGGAACACCACTTCGGGCGAGTCGAGCTCGTTGATCTTGCCGTCGCCGTTGTCGTCGTCGAGGTTCGCCACCACGGGCACGGCGCTCACCTGCGCATGCTCCTTGAAGGGACGCACCTTGCCACTCGCGCTGTTCTTGGCGTTGCGCGACGTACCGGGCGCGGGCGTGGCCTTGTCGGTGTAGCCGTCGAGGTCGTCGCCGCCCCAGGGGAAGCCCGGCTTCTTCACGGGCAAAAGGTCCGCGAAGGCTTGCGGCTGGATCGTGCAGGCTGCCTTCTTGCCAGTACCCTCGCAGGAGCCCTGCTTGCACTCGGTGTAGGCGGGGCAATCCCAGTCATCCCGACAGGTGCAGGTGGTGCCACCCTCGGGGCACAGGCTCTCGAGGCCGGGCTCGGTCACGCAGGTCACGCGCGTGAACTCGGCAGCACCGTTGGGCTGACACTCGAGCACCGCACCTTGCTCGCAACGACCCGCGCCGGGCGCGCACAGGTCGCCCACGCAGATGGTGCCGTTGCAGTACTGATCGGCGGCGCACTGCACGTCCGCGTCGCAGCGGTTGTCCTGGCACACGTTGCCGTGCCCGTCGGCGGCCGGCACGCAGACCTCGAGCTCGCTGCAGTGCGCGTCGGCGCAGCTGTTGTCCACGCACGACGACACACCCTGGACGTCGCGCTCGCACCGCTGCCCCTGAGCGCAGCCGGGTTCGCAGGATGCCACACAGGAGCCCATGTTGTTCTCGACCCGGCACTCCATCTGGGCCGGGCACGTGATGCCCTCGCAGCTACCGACGCAGCCGGATCCCTGCGGGTCACAGACCTGGCCCGCTGCGCATCCCTGCTCCTCGCACGTGCGGGTGGAGCCGTCGTCCAAGTCGCCGCCGCTGCCGCTGTCGTCCTCGATGGGACCGCCGTCCTGGTCGTCCCCATCTCCGTGGCCCGCGCTGGTGCCGCCCCCCGAACACCCGCTCCAAGTCAGCGAACCGAAAGCCAAGACCAGAAGCCACGCTCGCACGTGCTTGCCCTCGCGCGAGCTCGCGCGACCCCACTCCGAACATCCCATGTTTGGAATTGTCCGTTGGCCCGAGATGGGGAAGCAATAGTTTGCTCGTGGGAGCGGCGACGGCCTGCGTGAGCGCCACCGTCAACCGTGGGAGCGGCCACGCACACCGTCGCCGTCGCCGTCAAAGTCCACGACCAGGCCCGCGACCAAGTCGAGGTCGCGGAACCCCGCCCATTACGGCTCCCGCAGGATGATGTGAAAGCCGAACGGGGTCTCCACCACGTTGGAGATCTGGCCTGGGGCCATCGCAAACAGCACGTTCTCGAACTCCGGCACGAGCTCGCCGCGGGTGAAGCGCCCGAGCTCGCCTCCGTCCGGAGCGCTCGGGCAATCGCTCTTCTCCTTGGCCAACTGCGCGAGATCCGCGTGCTGCTCCACGATGCGCTTGTGAAGCTCCGTGGCCAACGCGCGAGCCTCGTCCTTGCTACGGGTGACCTTGGCGTCCGCCCCCTGGGCCCCCGCGTACTGGATGAGGATGTGCCTCGCACGCGCCATCGGATAGGCCTCCTGGCTGGCCTGCTTGGCCTGTGCGTAGCCTTCGGGGGTCTCCTGCAGGGCGCGCTCGACCGCCGTCTCGAAGGCTTGATAGGGCTGCGCACCCGCCAGCAGGCGTCCATTCACGAACGTGGCCGGCGTACCGAAGCCTCCCGAGGCCGCCCCCGAGTCCACCAACCCCTGCAGCTCCAGCTGGATGCGCGGCGCGTGTCGATGGTCGCCCAACGCCGCGCGCACTTGCTCCGGGTTCACGCCCTCGATGCCCTTCGCCTGTGCCACAAGGCCCTCGACGTCGAGGTTGCCCTGATGCTCGAACAGCGAGTCGTGATAGGCCCAAAACGCCTTGTCCCCACCCTGGCTGTAGACCTCGAAGGCCGCCTCGGCCGCGGGCAGCGCGTGCTCGTGAAAGGGCAGCGGGCAGTTTCGCCACACGATCTGCACGAGCTCTCCGTAGTTCTCGGCGAGCTCGTGGATGGTGGGCACCACGCGCGCGCAGAAGGGACACTGGAAGTCCGAGCACACCTCCACTCTGACCTTGGCGCTGGCGCTCCCGAGCATCGGCTGTTTGGGCAGCGGCTGGAGCTCGAAGACGCGCTCGACGGAGTTCTGCAGCTCGCGCTGAGCGGCTAGTTCGAGTTGGCTCACTCCGGGCGCGGCATCTGACGCGGGAGCATCGTTCGCGGCCTTGGGCGCGGGTTTCGGTTGAGTCGACACGCAGGCGGCGAACAAGAGTGCGGCGGAGAGGAGAAGAGCCTTCATATCCCTCCAGAGTAGCAGGCCCGAACGAGCGCACGACGCGGGCGTTTCTGCGACCTTTTAGGCCATCCCCGCGTGGGGACCTCGAACTTGAGAAACCCGGGCTGCACTGGTAGACCTCGGGCCTCCATGCTGCGCACGCTTTTCCCAGTGCTCGTGCTCGCGCTGGTGGCCTTTGGGTCCTCCATGCGGGAAGTCGCTCTGGCACAGGGCCCCGCCCCCGCTGCTCCGACGGCTCCTTCCGATGGAACGTCCCCTGCGCCGATCGAGCGCACGCCCGAGAGCGACGAGGTGGACCCGAACGCGCTGGTGGAGCCCAAGCTCCTGGCCTTCGTGGAAGCCGGCTACCCCGAGCAAGCGCGGGCGCAGCGTCTCGAGGCCAAGGTGCTGCTGGTGATCACCATCGGCAGCGACGGCTTCGTGGAAGACGTACAACTCGCGGGCGAGCCCATCGGTTACGGCTTCGACGAGCTGGCGGTCAGCGCAGCGCGCCGGTTCGTGTTCGAGCCAGCCAAGCGTGGCCAGGAGCCCATGCGCGCGCGGGTACGCTACCTGTACGAGTTCCGTTACCCGGGAGACGCGCCCGGCGAACCTGCGGCCGAGCAGGCCGCGCCGAGTGGGCGTCTCGAGCTCACGCTGTTGAGCGCCGTCGATGGCGCACCGCTCTTGGGCGCCGAGGTCCACATCACTGCACGCGCCGACCCGAGCCGTGTGGTGCACTCCTTCAGCGATGCGCAGGGCAAGCTGGTGGCGGACAAGCTGATCACCGGCGCCTACGAGATCAGCGTGAGCGCCCAGGGCATGGCCCCGGAGCTCGCGCAGGAAGAAGTGATCGCGGGCGAGGTCACGCAACTCGTGTACCGGCTGAGCCCCGAGAGCCAGGAAGATCAGGGCTACGGAGCCACCGCGCGCATCCAGGCCCCGCCGCGCGAGGTGACGCGCCGGACCATCGAGCGCGAGGAGCTCACGCGGGTGGCGGGCACCAAGGGCGACGCACTGCGCACCATCGAGCTCTTGCCGGGTGTGTCCCGTCCGCCCTTCGGCGCTGGTCTGGTGCTGATCCGCGGTTCGGCGCCGCAGGACTCACAGGTGCTGCTCAACGGCGTGCCGGTGCCTCTGCTCTACCACTTCGGCGGCCTGACCAGCTTCATCAACTCGCGTGCGCTGCAGCGCATCGACTTCTACCCGGGCAACTTCTCCGCGCGCTACGGCCGCCAGATCGGCGGCATCATCGACGTGGGTATGCGCGACCCGGCCACCGACAAGATCCACGGCGTGCTCGACATGAACGTGCCGCTCGACTCGTCGCTGCTGGTCGAGGGTCCGATCACCAAGAAGCTGTCGTTCTTGGCCGCGGGTCGCCGCAGCTACTTCGGCGAAGTCATGAAGGCGACCATCCCTCCCGGGACCCTCAATCAGTTCGCCGCGCCGGTCTACAAGGACTACCAGCTGTTCCTGAACTACCGCCCCACCTCGCGCGACAAGATCCGGCTCTCCGGCTACGGCTCGAGCGATCGGCTCGAGGTGCTCTTCAAGGACGTGCCGGACGACGACCCCAGCATCACCGGCCTCGAGCTCGGCTTGAACTTCCACCGCCAGCAACTCGGCTGGGAGCACCGCTACTCGCCCAAGCTCGATCACACCATCGAGGCCAGCTACGGGCGCATCAATCAGGAGTTCCAGGTCGGCGAGAACATCAACTTCGACCTGAAGAACGACAACGTATATCTGCGCGCGGAGTGGCGCTACAACCTGAGCGAGCGCGTCCAGCTCACGAGCGGCACGGACACCTGGGTCGATATCTTCGAGGTCAACTACCGCGGACCACCACCCCAGGGCAACAACTCCGGCAGCGACTGCATGAGCTGCAAACAGGATGTCGCCGTCCTCGAGACCGGCACGCGCGCCATGCCCGGCATCTACTCGGAGATCGCCCTGCGGCCCACCGACAAGTGGCGGCTGATCCCGAGCATGCGCATCGACTACTTCAGCGACATCAACTGGTTTGCGTTCGATCCGCGCTTCGCAGGCTTCTACCAGGCGACCAAGAAGCTGCGCATCAAGGCCGGCGCGGGCGTGTTCTCGCAGCCGCCAGCGCCGCCCGAACAAACCAAGTCGCTCGGCAATCCGAACCTGACGCCCACCAAGTCCATGCACTACAGCGCGGGCGTCGACTACCAGTTCACCGATGATCTGTCCCTCGGCATCGAGGGCTTCTACAAGAGCATCACCAACCGCGTGGTGGTCGGAGACGATCAGGCAGCGGCCGAACAAGGGCGAACGGCGCTTCCCTACGTCAACAACGGCATCGGTCGCATCTACGGGCTCGAGGTCGCCGGCCGCAAGCAGATCAAGGGACGCTGGTTCGGCTTCCTCTCCTACACGCTGATGCGCAGCCAGCGCAAAGACGCCAATGGCCCCTGGTATCTGTACGACTTCGACCAGACGCACATCTTCGCCGCGGCGGCCACGGTGATCCTCGGCCGCGGCTGGGAAGCGGGCGGCGTCATGCGCTTCGTGAGCGGCAACCCCGAGACGCCGATCATCGGCGCCTACCAAAACAGCGTCGGCGGCCCCGCCAACTACCAGAGCGTGTACGGCAAGCTCAACTCGGCACGCGCGCCCTCCTTCAACCGTCTCGATCTGCGCGTCCAGAAGACCTGGAGCTTCGACCAGTGGAAGCTCGCGCTCTACCTGGACGTCCAGAACAGTTACAACCGCAAGAACGTGGAAACCGTGAGCTACGGCTACGACTACCGACAGCGTGCCAACGTGAACGGCCTGCCGATCATCCCGATCATCGGCCTGCGAGGTGAACTGTGAGAGCCCGGCACCTCGCGCGCATTCTGCCTCTCTCGCTGCTGCTGACCGGCTGCGGGGCCGACCTCACGCAACCGTGGGAAGTCGTGGGGCCCCACGCGTACGGGTCGCGCATCGAAGTGACGAACGAGCCGTCGCGCTCCATGCCGCGTCTCGGAGAGTCCTTCGTGCTGCACGAGTACGTGGCAGGCGCCGACGAACTCACGGTGCCCCTGGCCGAGCGCTACGACATGAAGCTCACCATCTGCGTGGGGTTCGTGGCGCCCAATGGCACCACCGTATGCGTGCCCCTGGACAAGGGCATCGTCGACGCGCTCGAGTCCGGCATCACGGCCACGGTCGTCAACACCAACGAGATCGTCACGAGCCCGATCACGCTGCCCTCGAAGGAACAGATCCTGCCGTTCGTCGACGAGCAGCTGCTGGCGCTGTTCGATCAGATCAACCAGGTCGCGCTCATCGGAGCGGTCTGCGTACAGGGCGCGGTGGAGCGCGTGGACGGCACGTCTGCCGACAAGAACCCGCCGACCGAACTGTTCCGCTGCGAGAGCCAAGTGGGATCCATCTACAAGGATCCGCTGGTCTTCCTCACCACGGTGTTCCTGGACCTCGAGAAGGACACGCCCAATCACAATCCGTCGTTCGAGTGCGACAAGGACCCGGCGGCGCAGACCAACGCCTGCAACGCTGGCGTGGTGCACGAGCTCGAGGAGCCTGGTGACGCTGGAGCCCGCCCCCAGTCTGCGGACGAACCCGACATCAGCGAACCTGGCGGGAATGAACCCGACGCCGACGCCGGAGCCCTCGAGGACGCCGCGGCGCCAGAAGCGCCCGAGGATGCAGCGGTCCCAGGAGCCCTCCCAGACGCGGGCACCGGGGGTGCTTCCCAAGACGCCGTGCCCGGGGCGATCGTCCTGGTGAGTCCAGCGAATAAGCGCGACGCCAAGGCGCCCCGTACGGTCCAGCCCTGGTATCCGGTGTTCTCGCCTACCAAGACCGACCTGCCCTGGACAGGTTGCGATGACGACCCCGGCTTGCCGATGGTGAAGGTTGGCAGCGGTGAGTGGCTGGTACGCGTACGCGTGGATGCCTCGGACCGTGAGGTCTACTCGTACCAAGCGGAGGAGTACGGCAAGCCGGTCATGCACGAGACCCGTGAAGAGCCCTTCGTGACCGTCGGGCTGACGGAACACGGCGGGGAAATCGACCACTTCACCTCCGTGGTCAGCAGAGATCTCGACGACGCCAAGGCCGAGATCGAGGCGGCCTACACGGCGCCCAAGAAGAACCCCAGCGGTGCGGGTAACGTGCCGACCAACGGACGCCTGGTGCGCTTCTACTTCACCCTCAACGACAGACGCGGCGGCTACGCGTTCGCCACGCGTGACTTGTGCCTGGTCCCCAAGGACCACGTGAGCCCCGCCAGCCTGGAGCACCCCTAGGTCAGGCTCGGCGGTGCACTGGTCGCCCGCTGGCCGCAAGGCCCGCGGCAACCCCATCGAGGCCAGGCCCGACCAAGACGCCCCCAGGGTCCCCTTTCGGGAGCCGGCTCGATTGACACCCCGAAGCCACCTCCCTACGCTTTGGCCGCGCATGTTCGACCGCATCGGAAACTGCGAGATCCTCGAAGAAATCGGCAGCGGCGGCATGGCGACCGTGTTCAAGGCCGTGCAGCAGCCCCTGGGACGCACCGTAGCCATCAAGGCGCTCAAGCCCTCCATCGCGGTAGACAGCCAGTTCGCCAAGCGCTTCGAGCGTGAAGCCCACTTCATGGCGTCCCTGCAGCACGAGAACATCCTGCACGTGCATGACTTCCTCAAGCAGGAAGGCTCCATGTTCATCGTGATGGAGTACGTGCAGGGCATCGACCTGTTCGACCTGCTCGAGCGCAGGGCGCAGCTGCCCGTGGACGTGGCGGCCATCATCGCGTTGCAGGTGGCCCGCGCGCTCGACTACGCCCACTTCCGCGGCATCGTGCACCGCGACGTCAAGCCCGCCAACATCATGATCTCGCGCCAGGGCGAGGTGAAGCTGATGGACTTCGGCATCGCGCGCGACGACTCGATGCGCGACCTCACCGAGACGGGCACCGGACTCGGCACCCCGAGCTACATGAGCCCGGAGCAGATCCTGGGCGACAAGCTCGACTTCCGCAGCGACCTCTTCTCGCTCGGCATCGTGCTGTACCAGATGGTCACGGGGCAGAAGCCCTTCGTCGAGGACGACTCGCACACCGTGATGCAGAAGATCCGCCTCGACCGCTACACGCCGCCGCGCAAGCTCAACCCGCTGGTGCCGCGCGCGCTCGAGCACATCATGGCGCGGTGCATGGAGAAGATGCCCGCCAACCGCTACGGCAGCACGCAGGCCATGATCGACGACTTGGTGGAGTTCCTGGCGACGGTGGTGCCCATCAACCACAACGCGCGCCTGGTGATGTTCCTGCGCGAAGCCGCGGTGATCACCGACGCCGAAGCCGATGAGATCCTCGAGGCAGCAGGCTCACGCGCGGCGCGGCAACGCGGCACCGACCGCACGCTGGTGCGCCACGTGGGCCTGGCCATGGGCGCGCTCACGTTCTGCATCGGACTCAGCGGCGCAGCGATTCAAAAGGTGGCGGGCAGCTTCCAGGAGCGCCAGGCCACGCGCGTGATCGGTGAGGTCCTCACCCCCGAGCAAGCCGGCTTTTTGCAGGTCGTGGTCGATCCCTGGGCCGAGGTGCACGTGGACGGCAAGTTGCTGGCGGTCACGCCCATCGCCGAGCCCATCATGCTGGCGCCAGGCAGCCACTACGTGAAGCTGCAGAACCCGCACTTTGCGCCGTACGGGCGGGAGGTCGTGATCGAGCGCGGCGAGAGCGTGCGCGTGGAGGCCAAGCTCGCAGACAAGCCCAAGGGGTCGTCGGCCGGAGCCCAACCGTGAGAGCTGTCGCGCAGTTCCTCTTGGCTGCTTGCCTTGCGTGTCTCCCGGCAGGACTCGCGACCGCCCAGGACCTCGCCTACGTGCACGTAGTGAGGAACGGCGAGACGCTGGCCTCCATCGCGCAGAGCTACTACGGCGATCCCAAGCGCGAAAACGTGCTGGTGGCGGAGAACGGCCTGTTGGCCCAGGGCGGCGCGGCCATCGTCGAGGGCCTGCGCCTGATCATCCCCACCGTCAGCTATCACCGCGTGCAGGCCGGCGACACCTGGAAAGACCTGGCCCAGCGCTACTACGGCGATCCATCGCGCGCCGTGGCGCTGTTGCGCGCCAACCAGGCCAAGCCCGGCAGCACCCCCGACGAGGGCGCCCAGCTGTTGATCCCCTACCCGGTGCGCCACATCATCGAGCAGGGGGAGTCGCTGCTGGTGGTGGCGGAGCAGTACTACAAAGACCGCAACGATCTGCGCATCCTCAAGGCCTTCAACGCCAGCAAGGCGCCGCTCAAGCGCGGCCACGTCATCCTGGTCCCGTTGTTCGACCTCGTGCTCTCCGAGGAAGGGCGGGCCCGCCTCTCTGCGAGTGGACAAAAAATCGAAGGCGGCGAGACTCGCGCGGCGCAGTCCAAGGTCGACGAGCAACTTCCGCTGCTCCACGAGCACGTCGTGAAGGGCCGCTTCGTGGAAGCGGTCGCGCTCGGTAACCAGCTGCTCGGCTCCGGCCAGCTCACCGGTCATCAGGAGATCAGCATCCAGCGCGAACTCGCCACCGCCTACGTGGCGCTCGGACGCAACGACCTGGCCGTGGTGGCATTCGGCAAGGCCCTGCAAAAGCAGCCCGACCTGGAGCTCGATTCCGCGCGCACCTCACCGCGCGTGCTCAAGGCGCTCGAAGACGCCAAGAGTGCGCGCCAGGCGCACTAACTAGTCTTGTTTCCGCGCAATATTGAGCAAGCTAACAAGTGAGGCGACCTGGCACTCGTACGCCATGAGTGCCAACAAAAGCAGGCCCGGCTCTCCCACTCGTTCCGTGTGTCGTGGTACCGAGAATGATGGACTCGCGCGACTCGCATCCGCCGCGCATCGAGTGTCACCACGATTTGCGCGCCTTTTTTCACGAGACCCTCACGCGTGCTCTGGCCACGCGTGGCGTGGAAGCGCCCCCACCGACCGAGCACTATTTGGTGGGACTGCTCGCGCTGCTGGGTCACAACACCGCCCCGCTCTCACGCTCCCTGGTGGAGCTAGAGCTCGACGCGGGCCAGCACGAAGATGTGAGCCGCCTCGAACGGCTGCGCAGTCTGGGCGACCAGGCGCTGTCCGTGATGGGCTTGTTCGATGCGCACCTCGAGCGCCATGGCATCTCACGCTCCTACGTGGCCGATGTGGGTGCACGTGCCTATCGCCACGCGGGTCAGCTTGCAGGGCTACGCCGACGGGCGCAGGCCGAGGTGTTCCTGGACCTCGGAACACGCTTCTCCACCTACGCCCAGGTGCTCGAACAGGTGCGCGAGACGACCGCCCTCGGCACCCCCGACGACGTGCTCTCGCTCTACGAACGCTATCAGCGCAGCCATTCGCCGGCTCTGATGGAGCGCCTGGTCGCCCACGGCGTCTTTGCGGTGGGTGACGCCAGCGACGACGAGCTGTCCTGACCGGTCTCCTAGCGGCACGCGTACGACCCAGCGGAGAGGGCGAGCACCCGGGAAACGGCCTCGTGTAACGTGGCGGTCACCGAGACCCCATACGGGGACGTCTAGCTCGACCGTGACCCGTGTTGCGGAGGGGCGGGGGGTACGCTAGTTGCGTGGGGCCCAATGACCTGGTTTTGGACTGGCTTCATCGTCCTCGTGTTGTGCCTGCTCGCCCTCGACCTGGGCGTGCTCAATAAGCGAGCCCACCAGCCTTCCATCAAGGAAGCGCTCGGCTGGACGGCAGGCTGGATCACGCTCGGAGTGCTGTTCTCGGGCGTCGTCTACTACATCTACGAGCACAAGCTCTACAGCCAGATCGAGGGCTCCGGCACCATCCCCTACGGCGGTGCCGACGCCATGCTCACCTACCTCACGGGCTTCGTGCTCGAGGAGTCCCTGAGCATCGACAACCTGTTCGTGATGGTGCTGATCTTCCGAAGCTACAAGATCCCCGGCACCTACCAGCATCGCGTGCTGTTCTGGGGCATCCTCGGCGCCATCGTGATGCGCGCCATCATGATCCTGGGCGGCGTCTGGCTGGTCACCCACTTCCACTGGGTCATGTACCTGTTCGGCATGTACCTGGTGGTGCAGGGTCTCCTGCAGTTCAAGCCTGAAAAAGAGGACGAGGACGACGACGAGTCGCCTGCCAAGACCTGGCTGGAGAAGCTCATCGGCCGCGTGCTGCCCGTGACCCGTGAGTCCAACCCGGAGGGTCACTTCGTGATGCGCCTCGGGCCGGAGAACAAGCTGCACGCGACCCAGCTCCTGGTGGCCCTGATCAGCGTCGAGGCCGCCGACGTGGTGTTCGCGCTCGACTCGGTGCCCGCGGTGCTCACGGTCTCCACCGACCCCTTCATCGTGTTCACTTCGAACGTGTTCGCGATCCTCGGGCTACGCAGCCTCTACTTCGTCATCGCCGGCATGATGGATCGCTTCGGACACCTGAAGTACGCCCTGGCCGCCATCCTCATCTTCGTGGGCGCCAAGATGTGCCTCCACAAGATCGTGCACATCCCGATCTCGCTCTCCCTGGTCTTCATCGTGAGCGCGGTGATCGCGGGGGTGCTCACGTCGATGTACGCGTCGCGCGGCGCCGCGCACAAAGACAGCGAAGCCTGAACGAAATCCCAGTAATTTCCGGGCTGGTCCCCGCTCGGGTCGGCGGCTGGGCCGTCTGAACGGCCGGCACGGGCACGTTTACGGGCACTTGGGCGGGTCCGGCGACTTGACGGATCAGGCGTGAGAGGCCACAAAAGGGCCCTCGTTTTGGCCGTCCCCCCGGGGCGCGCCCTGCGGTGTTGGAGAGCAACCATGTCGAAGGTATGTGAAGTCAGCGGCAAGAGCGCGATGCGTGGCCACAAGGTGTCCCACTCGAACCGCAAGGCCATCAAGTTCACCGAGCCGAACCTCCAGGAGAAGCGCTTCTGGTTCACCGGTGAGAGCCGCTGGATCAAGCTCCGCCTCTCGGTCGCTGCCATGCGCGAAATCGACAAGCGCGGCATCGACGCGGTGGTGCGCGACCTGCGCGCCGCCGGCAAGAAGGTCTGAGCCCGCCAGGGGCTAGTTCGAGAGCCTTTGCGGCTCTCCGAGCGCCTGCCTGCGATTGCCCTACGCTTCCCAAAAGGGAAGCTGTAGAACGGCAATATGATCCTCTCCGATCGCGATATTCGAGCGCGGCTCCAGCAGGGTGACCTGAGCATCGAGCCGCTCGAAGACCCGGAGCTCCAGATCCAGCCGGCTAGCGTAGACCTGCGCCTCGACTCGAGGTTCATCGTCTACAAGCTGCCCCACGTGCCGGTCATCGACCCACGCAGCCCGGAGACCCTGGAGAGCTACACGAGCCCGGTGAGCATCGCCCCCGGCGAGCCCTTCGTGCTGCACCCCGGCGAGTTCGCCCTGGGCTCCACCATCGAGCGCGTGCGTATCCCGAACGATCTGGTGGCGCGGGTCGAAGGGCGCTCGAGCTTCGGGCGCTTGGCAGTGGTGGTACATGCCACCGCGGGCTTCGTCGATCCGGGCTTCGAGGGGCAAATCACGCTCGAGCTCTCGAACCTCGGGCGCTGCGCGGTGCTGCTGTATCCGGGTACGCGCATCAGCCAGCTGGTGCTGCAGACCATGACCAGCCCAGCGGAGCGGCCCTATGGCACCGCGCGCGGCAGCAAGTATCAGGGCCAGATGGGCCCCGTGATGAGCCGTGTGAACCGGGACAAGTAGGCTCGACCGAGCATACTCCCTTCATGTCCCAGCACGCCCGCATGCTCGTCGCGCTGCTCGTCGGTGCCGCCCTCGGCATCCTCTCCCGCTACGTGCTGCCCCCTCATGTGCTCGCCGCGCTAGTGGACTACGTGGCGCAGCCCATCGGGCAGATCTTCCTGCGCCTGCTGTTCGTGCTCGTGGTCCCGCTTCTGTTCTCGGCGCTGGTGGTCGGCATCGCCGACCTCGACCTCAAGCACCTCGGCAAGCTGGGCAAACGCACCCTCCTCTACACCCTGAGCGTCTCCCTTATCTCGGTGGTCATCGGGATGGTCTTGGTGAACCTGGTGGGACCGGGACGCGGCATGGGGAGCGCCCTGGCCCAGCTCAAGGGCACTGCCCCGGTGGCGCCCGCCAGCAGCAGCCTGACCGACCTCTCCCCCACCGCGGTGATCGTGAACATGGTCCCCAAGAACGCGCTCGAGGCGGCGGCCACTGGCGACATGCTCGCGTTCATGGTGTTCGCGCTGATGTTCGGCATCGCGCTGGCCGTGACCCGCACCGAGAACACCCAGGTTCTGCGCTCGGCCATCGCAGGCATCTACGACGTTTGCATGACGTGGATCGAGGCCGTGCTGCGCATCGTGGCGCCCTTCGGCGTGGCGGCGCTGCTCTTCAGCATGACCAGTCGCATCGGCGCCTCGGTGCTCGCCCATGTGGCGGCCTACGTGGCGGTGGTGGTCGGCGGGCTCGCGTTGCACAATTTCGGCGTCTACGCGCTGAGCGTGCGGTTCCTGGGCGGACTCTCGCCGATCACCTTCTTTCGCTCGGTGCGCGTGGCCATGTTGACGGCCTTCTCCACCGCATCGTCTAGCGCCACCCTGCCCACCGCCATTCACGTGGCCGAGACCGAACTCAAGCTGCCGAGCCACGTCGCGCGCTTCGTGCTCACGGCGGGTTCGGCCATGAACCAGAACGGCACGGCGCTATTCGAGGGCGTGACGGTACTCTTCTTGGCGCAGGTGGCCGGACTGGAGCTGCCCCTGGGCAAACAGCTCATCGTGATGCTGATCAGCGTCCTCGCGGGCGTGGGCACGGCCGGGGTTCCCGCCGGATCTATCCCTGTTATCGCGATGATTCTCGGGTTGCTCGGGGTCCCTCCCGAGGGCCTGGGATTGATCATGGGCGTCGATCGGTTCCTGGATATGTGCCGCACCACGGTAAACGTCACAGGAGATCTCGCGGCGGCTGTCTATGTGGCCAAGGGCGAAAATGCCCAAAAAATGGAAGCTTAAACTTGTCAGCACCAGCGCCAGGTTGGATGGTTCGCTCGGCGCGTTCGCGCGCGGGGAACTTACCTGGGAGGGACGGATGCTGAAGATCACCAAGATTGCCTGCCTATTGGCCCTGTGCACTGGGCTCGCCATGGCCTGCGGGGATGACCCCGCGTCGAGCGGTAACACCGACGCCGGAGTCGGTGATGGTGATGGTGACGGTGACGGCGATGGCGATGGCGATGGTGACGGTGACGGCGATGGCGATGGTGACGGCGACGGTGATGGCGATGGTGACGGCGACGGTGATGGCGACACCGGCGGAGATGCCGGCACGGCCAGCGGCAAGGATTGCATCCTCGACGAGACCAATTGCGTCGTCGGCACCGGAGTCAGCCTGATCTGCAAGAAGCAGCTCGACGGCACCGTGGGCACTTGCTCGAAGAAGAACGTCGACGGCACCTGCGCCTACAAGGAAGGCACCATCAGCGCCACGCTCTACTACTACAAGACCTCCAAGGGAGAGGCCTGGTCGAACACCGACGGCGACACCGCGAAGGACGACTGCGAAGGCTTCTACGAGGGCAAGTACACCGCTGCCAAGTGAGGCATCACCCACGGGTGATTTGCGGTCCAGGGTCGCTCTCGCAGTCGCGGAGCGGCCCTCTGCATTTAAGCGCAAGTCAGCGAAGAATGGCCGCTTTTTCTCGTGCGCATCGCGCGTCCCCACCCCGGGGTGATGGCATGAATGTTCTTCGCGAACACGCGTCGGCCGCGAGAACATCATTCAGCTCGGGAGGGCAACGCATGCTCAAGTTCACGAAGATCACCTGTTTGTTCGCACTTTGCTCGGGCCTCGCCTTCGGTTGCGGCGACGGCGGCGATGACGGCAAAGGCAGCGAAGGCACCGTCGAAGGCTGCGCCAACAAGGATGACGACACCTGCAGCGAAGGCGCGAATCAGGGCCTCTTCTGTGAATCCTTCGGCGGCGTCAAGGGCCCCTGCTCCAAGGACAATCTCGAGGGAACCTGTGCCTACAAGGAAGACGACGGCACGCCCACCACGATCTATTACTACAAGGGCGATCAATGGGACGACGACATGGCCAAGGGCGACTGCGAAGACGACTTCTACAAGGGCACCTACACCAACAAGTGAACGGCCCCGTTCACTCGCGCTGGCTCGGAGTAAGCTCCGGGCCAGTTCGCCTTTAACGGCTCAGGTGCTGCACGCCGTAAGCGCCTGCTCCACGATGTGCACGCCTCGCGCGACCACCATCCGGCGCCAACTCGGCGAAGCCGGGGAGAACACCTCGCGCAGCTCGGCCCGCGCGCGGGCCAGGAGGCGCGGACGGTCGCTGGCATAGTGGTGGGAGCGGTTCTCGAAGCGCATCGCCGAGAGGACCCGCAAGGACGTATAGGTGCCGAATTCAGCGAGCAGCGTGTCGTACTGCACGCCCTCGAAGCACTGCTCGAGCCAACGCCCGAGTCCGCCGCGGATCTCGTAGAGCACGCCCTTGGTGTCGAACCCCTGCACGAACTTGGCGCCGAACTCGCGGCTCAGCGCCGCCACGCGCGGGTGCTGCGCGGGCAGGTCCACGCACAGCGCATAACTGCCCCACTTGCCGAGGCCGGTGTGGAAGTCCACGTGCAGAACCCGCTCGGGCTTGCCGATCCAGCTGGGCCCGTGCTCCCGCCATAGCTCCTGGACTCTGCTGGGCGCGTGACCTCCGAAGAAGAGGCCCTGAGGGAACTCGTATTGTCCGGTGGCCACCGCCGTCTTGAGCGCAGGAAAGCCACGCTTGAGCACTTCGCGCGCCGCCTTGAGCAAGAACGGCTCGAAGCGCGCAGGCGGGTTCTTGGGGTTCAAGAGCCCGTCGAGCTCCCGATAAGCCTCGGGGGCGCCGCTGAAGCTCGCGCCTTCCAGCAGGAAATTACGGTTCTGGTCGACGTTGTGCTCGTTCACGCGGCGCGACCAGGCGAACCCGAATGGGTTGTTGGCGTGCACCATGACCACCGCCACATGGGATGGCAGCGTCACGCGCGAGAACAGCCCCTCGAGCGCCGCGAGCTGCACGGCCGAGCCGAAGAAGCCCTCCACACCGTGGGTGCCGCTCGACACCACCAGCACACGACGCGCCTGCGCCGTGCCTTTTCTGGCCACGTCCAGTGTGAGATCAGTCCCATCTGGGGCCACCTGGCCGATGGCGTAGGCAGTGAGCTCGAAGCCCGCGTCGCGCGCGGCGTCGCGAAAGCGCGCGCGAGCTGTCGCGTAGTCGGGCGAGAACGTGAGCGCCGAGTCCCCAGTTGGCACGCACAGAGTTTCCCCCGATCCGGTCTCTTCGCAAGCCTTTGTCGTGTGCCGACCCCACACTTCACGGACTACACTGCGCGGGCTCCGTGATGCGGACCCTCCGTATGGGGCGGGGCAGCGAGCGCTGGCGGGGGACAGGCTAGCGCGGGGGACTCGAGACATGGGCAATGGTGAGGACTCGTTTGCTGCACGCTGGAAGAAGCGCGCGGACCTGTTGGGGAGGGGCGCACAGAACGCCCTCGAGGTGGCGCGGCTCGGTCGCCTGACCCCGGCGCAACGCACGCCCTATTCGGTGGAGCACGAAGGGCGCATCTTCGAGCTGCGACGCTACGCGGCCCAACCAAACCTGCAGTGGGTCGAGCATCCCATCCTCCTCGTGCCCGCCCTGATGGTGCGCTCGGACGTCTACGACCTGGAGCCCACCTCGAGCGTGGTGGCGTTCTTGGCGCGTGCCGGCGTGGACACCTGGCTCGTGGACTTCGGCGACCCGAGCAACGTGCAGGGCGGCCTCGAGCGCACGCAGGACGATCACGTGCGCGCGGTGAGCGAGTGCATCGAGACCATCCGCGAGCGCACCGGCAAGGAAGTGCACGTGGCGGGCTATTCGCAGGGCGGCATGCTGGCCTACCAGGTGTGCGCGCTGCGTCGCTCGGAGGGCATCAAGTCGCTGATCACGTTCGGCGCACTGGTGGACCTGCATGCTTCGTCGTTGCTCGATCCGGATCTGTTCGGGAAGGCGCTCGAGCTGTTGCGCAGTGGCCTCTTGCGTACGCTGGGCTCCATCGAGTCCTTGCCCGGCGGGCTCTCGAGTGCGCTGTTCAAGGTGCTCAACTGGGACAGGCGCGCGCTCGAGTTCCTGCAGTTCTTGGGCGATCTGCACGATCGGCGCGCCATCGAAGAGGGCGAGGGCAAGCGTCACTTCTTGGCGGGCGAGGGCTTCGTGGCCTGGCCCGGTCCGGCGGTGGCGCGCTTCGCGGACGAACTCTTGCTCGGGAACCGCCTGATGCAGGGTGGCTTCGTGATCGACGGGCGCGTTTGCTCGCTCGACGACATCACCTCGCCGCTGCTGTATTTCACCGGCGAGCGCGATACCATCGCCTCGCCGCGCTCGGTCAGCGCCATCGAGATGGCGGCGCCGCACATCCGCGAGCTCTACAAGATCTCGGTGCCGAGCGGGCACATCGGGCTGGTGGTGAGTCGTAAGGCTTTCGAGGTCACCTGGCCCAGCGTGGTCGAGTGGCTGCGCTGGCGGGAAAGCTCGGGACCCAAGCCGGTGCATCTGGTAGGTCACGACAAGCGCGGCGGCATGGGCGGTGCGCTCAACGAGCTGTCCGATGGAATCGAGCTCCTGCACGGAGCCTCCACGGGGGTCCTGACCACCCTGCGCGAGCGCATGCAGCAAGTCACGCGCTCGAGCCTGAGCTGGAGCGAGAACGTACGCTTTCAGGTGGCGCGTCTGGCCAAGCTGGAGCGCTTGACGCCTCACACGCGGGTGAGCTTCGGGCTCGCCCTCAAGGAGCAAGCCGAGCGCAACCCACATGGCGCGTGGTTCATCTACGACGGGCGCGGACAGAGCTATGCCCAGGCCAACGAGCGTGTGGACCATGTGGTCAAGGGGCTGATCGCCTGCGGCATTCGCCCGCGCCAGCAGGTGGGCGTGCTGATGCTGAATCGCCCGAGCTACCTCTCCATCGTCACGGCGTTGAGCCGGCTAGGCGCCGTCTCAGTGCTGCTGAGTCCCAACGCCGAAACACACCAGCTCGAGAACATGATCAGCATGGTCCCGCTCGACGCCCTGGTGGCCGACCCCGACAACGTGCTGCGCGCGCGCCAGGCGTTTCGCGGCAAGGTGTTGATGCTGGGAGCGCCCAAGGGGCCGCGGCCCAAGCTGCAAGACTTCCTCGACATGGAGACCCTGGAGACCGACCGGGTCACCTTGCCGAACTGGTACCACGAGAACCCTGGCCGCGCCGAAGACCTGGCGATGATCATGTTCACCACGGGTCGCTTCGACGAGCCGCGCGCCGCACGCATCACGAACCGACGTTGGGCGGTCGCAGCCTATGGCGCCGCCGCGGCGGCCTCGCTGAGTCCCAAGGACACCGTGTACGCCTGCACGCCGCTGCATCACGCTTCGGGCATGTTGGTGGCTACCGGCGGTGCGCTGGTCGGGCGTGCCAGGCTCGCGCTCACGCAGAGCTTCGCGGCCGAGCGGTTCTGGCCCGAGGTGCGTCGCTACGGCGTCACCGTGGTGTTCTATGCCGGTGAGATGCTGCGGGAGCTCGTGGATGCGCCGAGCTACCGCGGAGAGCAACAGAACCCGCTGCGCCTGTTCGCGGGCAGCGGCATGCGGGCCGACATCTGGCGACGCCTGATCGCACGCTTCGGCAGCGTGGGTGTGCTCGAGTTCTACGCGTCCACCGAAGGCACCGGAGTGTTGGCCAACGTGGCGGGCGAGAAGATCGGCTCCCTCGGACGGCCCTTGCCCGGGGTCAACGACATGCTGCTCGTGGCCTTCGACTTCGAGCGCAAGCGTGCCATCCGCGACAAGGAGGGTCTCTGCATGGAGGCCGCCATCGACGAACCCGGGCTCTTGCTCACGCGCATCGACACCGAGAAGGCCAAGACCACCTTCGACGGCTACGTCGACAGCGAAGAGACCGAAGGGCGCATCCGCCACGACGTGAGGGCGCGTGGCGACACCTGGTTCGTGACGGGCGACGTGATGTATCGAGACGGCCAGGGCGACTATTGGTTCCTCGATCGGCTGGGTGATGTGGTGCGCACGAGCTTCGGTCCCGTGTTCACGCGGCCGGTGGAAGACGCGCTCTACGACCTGAGCGAGGTGCGCTTGGCGGTGGTGTACGGCTCCAACGCCCAGGAAGGCGAGCAGACCATCGAGGCCGCCCTGCAGCTGCGCGAGGGTCGCTCTCTTTCCGCGGAAGCTCTGTATCGCCTGTGCGAGCAACGCCTCGAGCCCAACGCGCGCCCTGCGGTGGTGCACGTGGTCTCGGCCGTCCCCACCACGGAGGGGCATCGTCCGCTCAAAGGTGCGCTGCGCCAGGGCCTGAACGATGATCAGATTCTGGTGAGCTACCGCTACGACGAAGGCGAGCAACGCTATGTGCTCACCTAGCAGCGCGCTGACTTTGTAAGCGCTCTGCTCGGGTATACTCCGCTCATGTCGAAACCTCGCATGGGCCTCGTGGCGTACTGGAAGGGCTACGACCGCAAACGCTACCTCAAGGTGGTTCAGCTCGCCGACGAGCTCGGCTACGAGTCCTTCTGGGTACCCGAAGCATGGGGCTACGACGTCTTCTCGTTGCTCACCGAGATGGCCCTCTGCACCAAGCGCATCAAGCTGTGCACCGGTATCGTCAATGTGTTCAGTCGCTCGCCAGGCCTACTGGCGATGAGCTCGGCCACGCTGCAGGAGATCAGTCAGGGACGCTTCGTGCTCGGCATCGGCACGAGTGGCGCGCGTGTCATCGAGGGCTTCCACGGACGTCCTTTCGACAAGCCGCTCACGCAGACCCGCGAAGTGCTCAAGGTGGTGCGCGGGCTGCTGCGCGGGGAGTCCCTCGATCGCGTGGGCGGGGAGCTCGCGCGCTATCGGCCCTTCACGTTGGCCATGGACGGCACGCCCTACCACGTTCCCATCTACGTAGCGGCCCTGAAGCAAAAGGCCATCGAGAGCGTCGGGGAGCTGGCCGATGGCTGGATGCCCGCGTTCTGGCCCTTCCACGAATTCGGCCGCGGCATGGCGTGGCTGCGCACCGGAGCCGAACGAGCCGGTCGCGATCCTTCGAAGCTCGAGGTCGCGCCGCTCACCGCCGCGATCCCGCTCGGGGACCGGGGTCGCGACATGGCCAAGGAGATCATCTCCTTCTACGTGGGCGGCATGGGCGACTTCTACCGCGAGCTGCTCAGCAGCTTGGGTTTCGAAGAAGAATGCACGCGCATCGCCGCCCTGTACGCCAACAAAGAGACGCGCTCCCAGGCCAAGGACGCCGTCCCCAACGACATGATCGATGCCATGACGGTATCGGGCGATCCCCTGAGCTGTCGTCAGAAGCTGCTTTCGCTCTCGGACAAGGGCGTCACGCAACCGCTGCTCGGACTGCCTGCCGGCGCTTCTTGGCCGGCTCTTGCCGCCTATCTCCACGTGATGGCGCCGGGCCGTACGCCGAGCCTGGTGCAGCTGATGGCCAGCGGCGCGGTGCGCGCAGTGAGCGCCATCGAAGGCCGCGGCTGACCCGAGCCGACGTTGCCATTCTTCGCTCGCGGGCGGCCCCGTCCGCTTCGACGAGATCACATCGAGCATCCGACGCATGCTGTCCCCACGTGGGTACCTGCGCCCGCTTCAGCGTGCATCGGCTGGCGCATGCGTGCGGATCTTGTGGCATCGTAGACACCATGATCGTCACCCTCGAGAGCAACGCGGAGCCCGACGCGGTGGAAGCGGTGATCCAGCTCGCGGCTCGCTATCCAGGCATCGAACCCAAGACCCATGTCTTTCGCGGTAAGGGAGAAGTCATCACCGAAGTGCACCTGTTGGGCGCCACGCAACGCGTGCCCGTGGAGGCCTTCGAGGAGCTCGCCTGGGTGCGCAGCGTGGTCCGCGTCTCCAAGAAGTACCGGATCATCGGCCGCCACCAGGCCTTTCAGGATAGCCACAGCTTCGTCTACAACGGAGTCGCCTTCGACGACGACCACCTGCACCTGTTCGCTGGTCTGTGCGCGGTGGACACCAAGGAGCACGTCGCCGAGGTCATGAAGGCCCTGCAGCGTCACGGCATCGTGACCACGCGCATGGGTGCCTACAAGCCTCGCACCAGCCCCTACGATTTCCAGGGCCTGGGGGCCAGCTGTCTGCCGTGGGTATTCGAGCTCGCGGGCAAGTACGGCGTGAAGGTGATCGCCATGGAGGTCACCGACGGTCGCCACATCGAAGAGATCCAGCGCGCGCTCGCCGCCACCGGCAACGCCACCGGCGTAATGCTGCAGATCGGCACGCGCAACGCGCAGAACTTCGAGTTGCTCAAGGAGGTGGGGCAGCAAAAGGAGTTCCCCGTCCTGGTCAAGCGCGGCATGGGCATCACGCTCGAGGAGTCCCTCAATGCCGCCGAGTACATCGCCAGCGAAGGCAACCCGAACATCGTGTTCTGTTTGCGCGGCGTGAAGAGTCACCTCGGCGAACCCATGCGTAACTTGGTGGACTTCGCCCACGTGCCCGTGGTCCGCAAGCTCACGCGCCTCACCGTCTGCGTCGACCCATCCCACAGCGTCGGGCGCGCCGACGTGGCCCCAGACGGCATCCCCTACATTTTCCACGTGATCGGGCAGGGCATCGTGGCGGGAGCAACCAGCGTGCTGGTGGACTTCCACCCGCACCCAGAGACCGCCCTCTGCGACGGCCCGCAAGCGCTCACGCTCGACATGCTGGGCCGACTGATGCGCTACAGCGATGCGATGCGCGAGGCCTACTTGAACGCGCAGAGCGTGTTCTCCGATCGCGTTACCCGGCCCTCGCTCCCGCTCGACGAACTGGGGCAGAAGCAAGGACAGACCGAGCTCAGCTAGCGTCGAGCGCCACGCCCGCTTCGTTGACCACCGCACCCGCGTCGAAGCCTCCGGTACCGCTGTCCTTGCCCGCGTCCATGCCGCCGGTCGCCCCGGCGTCATGGGGTACTCCTGCGTCCGGAGTCATCGTACCGGCGTCGCGAATGGCGCCAGGTCCGCCGTCCTTGACGGGCCCGACGCCCGCATCTGTCTTGAGCCCGGCGTCCGTCAGCGGCACGGCGGGATCGCCCGCGTCATCCTGAATGATCACGCCAGCGTCCGAAACCATCGGCTCCTTCTTCATCACGCACGCGGCGCCCGCGCAGACGTCGTCGCAAACGGTCGAGCAATCTCCGCAATGCTGGCTGTCGCTGGCCAGGTCCACACACGACGCTCCGCATTGCGAGTATCCGAGCGGACATTGCGTGTCCTGCCTGGGCGCCGCCAACACGATGTTCTCGACCATCTTGCACGAGCTCGGATCGGCCAGACTGCCTCCGCTTCCGCTCTGCACCACCACCGCCTGCGAAGCCTGCGCCTCCGCCTGCGCCACCACGCTCAAGCGCGCGTTGGCAGGCACCTCGAGCGCAAAGCACCCTTGGGCGTCCGCATAGGCCGTGTCCTGAGTGAACAGGTCCACGCCAGTGGCCGAGGCGCGCGCGTAGGCGATGGGCTTGCCCGCGCCGTCCACGACACAGGAGCTCACGCAGCTCAGACCCTGCACGAAGTTGCCCACGGTGAACCAACCGAAGCGGTCGATCTCGACCTGATAGACGGGCGCGCCCGCTTCATCCGTGGTGCTGAGAACTGGGCCCACTTCGAGCCAGCGATTCTGCTCGTCGTCGAAGCGATAGAGCGTGGACCCGGGAGCCTTGTCGCGACTCTTGTCGTGGGCCGGCATGCTGAGCGTGGCCGTGGCACCGGCCTTCAGTACCAGGTCCTTCCCCATCCGACTCGCGTTCACGTAGACGGGTGACTCGGCCGAGACCTTGCCCAGCTTGCCCTGCTTCTCCGCCTTGAACTCGCCCGGCAGAGAGCCCAACTCCTGCGCCTTCTGCGGGTTTGGCGCCGCGATGGACAAGGTGGCTTCCTTGACGCTGGCGCCGGACTCGTCCCGCAGCTTGTCCCCGTCTACCTTCACGCTCGCACCATTGGCGGTCTTGGCCTCGCCACCCACGCTGGCGTCGATCTCCTTCTGGGCGTCGTAGCGCTTGGCCATCACTTCGATGTAGCCGTCGTTCTCGGGGGCCGTCTTGGACACGGGCGCATGCTGATCCGCGTGCACCACGAGGGTCTTGTCGCTGGTCTGATGCTTCAAGGAGAACGCGCCCTTGTCGTCGGACTGCGTGGCGCTGTCGCCCACCACCACCTTGGCTTGCCCGAGCGGCTCGCCGGTGTCCGCGCTAAAGGCGCGCCCCTTGAGCGTGGCGGCGCTGCCGTGGGTGGCGAGCTCTCCTTTTTGCGGGTCATCGCCGCAACTCATCGAAAGACCGAGCCAACCCAAGCCGCCCGCGATCAGGAGCGCGCGCCCGACAACACGTTTCCCCAGCATGGTCTCAAGGCTAACGAACTCGTGCTGGGGAGAGAAAGCAGGCTGTTCGGCGCACCTTCCCTGCATGCGCTCGCAGCCTCCGCCATGTACCCCGAAGCGAGCTTCCGGGCTTCAGCGGTGACGGCCGCCGTGTCCGCCACCGTGCATCATGGGGGCCGACATCCGAGGAGGGGCACTCATGCGGGGCGGGGCGCTCATCATGCGGGGCGGGGCGCTCGGCGCGGCGCGCATCATCGAGGGCGACGACATGCGCGGCGCGGCCATGCTCGGCGAAGCGCGCATCATCGAAGGCGATGAGGTCCTGGGCGGGGCCGAATAGCGCGGGCTCGCGGAGCTGAAGCCGCTCGGCTGCGAGATGCGCGGAGGACTCCCCACCGAAGAACCCCGGTAGGTGGTCGCGGAGCCGTAGCTGTGGGTCCCGTTGAAACGCGGGAAACTCTGGCGCGGCTGGCCCGGAGCCACCACTTGCCCCACGCCGCCGGGACGCACGCTGACCGAAGGTCGGGGCGCAGCGGCCGCGGAAGGATAGTGATAGAGCGGGGAGTTGGACGGCCGGAAACCCGTGTTTGCAGCCGATATGCGACCCGCAGGGGCCGCTGCGATGACGCCCGCGCTCGGGCGCGGGCCCACGGGTCCGGCGATCACGTGATGCGGCGTGAAGGTGCGCACGGTCGCGTGCGTGACGGGGCGGGGTCCGACGTGCTGCACGATCACCGTGCTGCCTGGGTAAGCCCAACCGCCTGGCCCGTACCACCAGTACCCCGACGACCAGTACCAGCTGCCAGGCACGTAGGTGAAACCGATGCGGGGCGGACACCAGTAACCGGGCGCCCACACCCAGGCGGAATTCCACCACCAGTAGCCGCCGACCCAAACGTAGTTGGGGTACGGCATGGGAGGAGGCGTCTCGTAGAGCGGCACGGGCGGCGGCTGATCGCTGCGCTGCGCCACCTGTTGGGCCGGCACGTCGGTCTGGTAGGGCTGACTCAGATCGCCCTGGGAAAGCGGCACAGGAGCCTGCTGGCCGTCCGTGGCAGGCGCTGCACCCCGACTCGCGTCGGGGGCCGCGGGCGCGCTTGCCTCGCCCCCCGAGTCGGGCGGCGGCGCGGCGATGATCTCACGCTGCTGAGGCGGCGGGGCCTGAATGACCTGGCGCGGCGCCAGCGTCTGCATCGGCGCGGGATCTTGAAGTTGCAGCTGGGTCTCGTGGCCACTGCGTAGGCGGCCCCACGAGCACTGGCCAGACTCGTCGCAGAGCTGAGCGTAGACCGCCCCTCGCCCACATCCGTAGGCGCCGTAGCGGTTGTGCGCGATCTCGTCGACCTCAACGCGGTCGCAACTCAGATCGTGCTGAGCGACACTCACGACGTTGCGACCAGGTGAACCGGCGCATGCAGTGAGCAACCCCAGGAGCAGTGCAAAACCCGTCGTTCGTAGCATTGCCCGCATACGACGAGCATGACACGCAAATCATTCCAAAGAGAGCACTCTTGGGACCCGGCGTTTCGGGCCGCTCAGGCCGCAGGGCTCTGCCAGAGTCCGGGAGCGGCCAAATTCGCGAGCATGCGCGGCTCCACGTCGCGTAAGTCGAGCACGACAAGGTAATCTGTCACGCCAAACTCGCGATCGAGCGCCGGTCCTCCGCAGACCTTGGCTCCGAGGCGTAGGTAGCTGTTGAAAAGCGGAGGAAGTTCCGCGTCTTCAGCGCTCGCGGCGGCTTCGCTGCGAGGTGCCCGCAAGGCCGCCAAGACCCCCGCCTGATAGCGCGGATGGAAGTGGTTACCCTCGGCGAGTTGGCGAGAAACGGTTGCGATCTCGGAGGCCTCGAGCGTGGGTACCGAGCAGCAGCCGAACACGTAGCGCTTGTCGTTCCAGTCCAGGTAGCGAGCGATGCCACGCCAGAGCAGCTGAAGGACACGACCGTTCCGGTGCTCCTTGGCCACGCAAGCGCGTCCTACCTCGGCGCCACGCTCGATCACGCTGTCGGGAATGCTGGAAAGGTCGAACTCCGTTGCGGTGTAGAGGTCTTCCCGACCGCCGAGCTCCGAGGTCATCAGGCGATAGGTGCCCACCAGCGAGTTGGTGGCGTGCTCGATGACCATCAGGTGATGGCAGGAGAGATTGAACTCATCGCTGTCGAGTCCCGTCTCGTAGGAGGCGAGCAGCCCCTCGCTGAGTTCGAGGTTGAAGATGCGGAAGCGCAGGGCCTGCACCGCGCGCAGGTCTTCGAGGTCTTGGGCGAAGCGGACGAGGTAGCGACCCGAGCGGTGGATTCCCGGAGGAACGGCGTGAGCGAGTCGTGGGTAGGCCGTGGGCTCGAAGGAGCCGGCCGGTCGAAACGCGCCCTCGGGCGCGCGAGCGGAGTGAGGAAGGGGAAAGTTCGGATACTCGCGTTGGATCGTGAGATTCGAGAGTGTCATTGATACAGTTTTGCCCTGCGTGCGCCACGTGACCGCGTCGCAGCTCCAAACCTTTGGTGACAGCTAGGCAAACTCGTTTGTCACGTGCGAGGCCAGGTGCTGAACGCCTCGTGCTCACGCGCGCTGCGCTCATGCTCATTTGGGGACACCCACGCCTCGGGGCTCGCGATCGCATGCAAGAGCAGATCGAACAACGAGAGATGGCGACGCAGGGTGCGCTTCAGACGATGCGGCAACACGGGGTTGAAGGAGCCATCCAACGACCAGAGTTGCCGCGGATTCTTGCGGACCCAAGCCCACGAGCCCATCTCGAGCGTGAGCGGCACGAAGGCGCGCTGAGGATGGCGAGCGTGCTGCGTGTCGTAGAGGTGGTCCCAGAGATCGCCCTGAATCGTGTAGGCCTGGGCCTGCGGCTCCACCTGATACACGTGGTGCGGCAAGGTTCGATCGAGCAAGCGCTTGAGGCCCACGACCTCGGCCAAATGCGGGAATGGCTTGCGCGTGCGCGCGTAGGGGAACCACAGCCGATCGACCATGCCGAAGCCCGAGTGACAGTCGATGGCCAGCGCGACCTTGGCGTCGAGGAGCTCGCGACTCATCACGTCGACCAGCGCCTGACTCTCGATCTCGAGGGCACGCTCGGGATCGCCGGCGTACCAGGGCAACCTGGGTGAGATACGCTGCCCCCCGAGCAAGAAGCTGCCACGCCCGTGCGGGTGCCGCGGCCCGTTGCGCATGAGGTCCACACCGCGCGGATTGGAGCGGGTGCCGAGCGCCATGCCTCCCGGGTTCACCAGCGGCACGAAGACCAGGCGGACGCGCTCCAGGGTGTCGCGCAGAATGCGGTCCCAGGAGAAGCGCACCAGCAGCGTGCGCAGGTAGGCCAAGACCACCTGGGTGCCGATGCGCTCGAGGCCATGCACCCCGCCGACGTAGGCCAGGCTGGGCGCCTGCGGATCGTCGGTGCCCAGGCTGAGGCTCCAAATGGGCATGCTGCTCGCGCCCACGGGGACACGCGCCACTTCGCGGACACGGGCTTGGGCATCACCGGGCTCGAGCAGCGTTTCGAGCAGGCGTTCGAGTTCGACCAACTCAGGCAGAGACAAGGTGCCAGGCAGCGTGCACGGAGCTGGCGCTCGACGCAAACGAGTCCATCCACAGTCCACGCGTAATCGAGCGTCGCGCGGCTTCGGCCACGTCGGCGGCGTCAGCGACCGTGGGCACCGAGAGGGGCTCCATGAAGCGCACGTTCACGCGCGTGCAGGCACGGGTCATGGAGCGCATGTAGTGCGGCAAGAAGCTCTCATCGCCGACCCAGGCGACCTCGGGGCAGTCGTAGCGCAGGGAGACCGGCACCACGGGCACGTTCATGCGAGCGGCGACGCCGAAGATGCCGCGCTTGAAGGGCAGCACGCTGTCGCCGTGCGTGGTGGTGCCTTCGGGGAACACCAGCACCGATACGCCGGCTTCCAGGGCTCGCATGGCCTCACGCAGACAGCGCGCGCCGCTGTGGGCGTCCTCGCGCGTCACGTAGAGGGTGCCGAGCTTGCGCGAGACTTCGCCGATCACGGGCCAACCACCGACCTCGCGCTTGGCCACCGCGGTGAGCGGCACGAAGCTCGAGAGCACGACGGGATCGAAGTAGCTGATGTGGTTGGCGACCAGCACGCAGGGCTGGTTGGGGACCTGGCCGCGCACGCTGGGACGCACCCCGTGCAGCGCGCAGGCGTTCTCACTGACCCAGGAGGCCTCGCGCGCCTTCTCACGCGGGCTTACCGCGCCGCGCGCCGCGAGCCTCGACCAAGTCTCGAACATGAAGGTGGTCACGCGTGCGGCACGGTTGCCGGTGCGAGCGACGGCGGAGAGCTCCCCGCCCGCAAAAGGAGTACGCGCCAAAGTTGGACTCAGCATCATGGAATCGTCCCGGGGATCGGTGACACCCGCGCGACGGACGCCCAACATGTGAGCGACGAGTGGGGGCCACGAAGCCCGAAATATTCCCGCGTGAAACCAGGACCCATTTGTCAGGGTCCCGCGATTGAATAAGTCAGAACACGCCAGATTCGCGGGCATTCTCGCAGATTCACGGCGCCGGCACGTCCGTTGCACAGCACCCGATCGGAACGCATCCGCACGGGGAGACATCGAAGCCTCGCTGCGCGCTCACACAAGGACGACGAATCGTGAAGAGCACTCCTGTTGGGTATGGGCGAACCCGCACACAAGCAGCCTGGCTGCTCGGCGTGCTGGCGCTCGGCTCCTTCTCGGACACCGCGCGGGCCGACTCCATCTTCTCGCTCAGCGGCAAGGTGGCACTCGGCGATGGTGGCTCGGCCGCGGGCACGCGCGTGCAGTTTCAGGTGGATTCGGATCGCAACGGCAAGCTCGAGAGTTGGGAGACGCTGAGCGCAAAGGTTGGGGCCGACGGCAAGTACGTGCTCGCCTACGAACTCAATCCCACCAAGGTAGACTTCCAGTTCATCAAGATCGCGACTCAGGTGGTGGCCGAGTACGAGAAAGGCGGCTTCGACGGGCTGCTGTCGCGAGGACCGCTCCCGGTGGTGATGAGCTTCGAGCGCGAAGGCTACACCACGGTGGTGCGTCGCTTCGGCTCCATGTCGGACGCCTTCGACCTGGATGCCGTGCTTGCGCCGCTACCCGGCGTGCACTGCGACGAGGCCAGCTGCTTCTCCGAGCACGGTGACGTGCGCCTGGCTGACTTTCCCGGCGGTACCGGCATCGCGCGCGCCTACGCCAGCGCTTACGACCCGGACAAGGACCTGGCGCAGTTCCCCGGCACCTTCAGCGACGACGCCGACAACCTCTTGATCTCGAGCGGATTCGCCGAAATCAACCTGTACGACTCCGCGGGCCAAGCCATCCACGAGGTCTCCTCGCCCGTGGCGGTGCGCTTCGAGGCCAAGCGTGCGCAGTGGAAGACCATGCCGGACCTGGCGCCGAACAGCGGGAAAATCGAGCTCCCGATGTACTCCTTCGACCGCAACAAGGCGGACTGGGTGCGCGAAGCAGACGGTGTGTTGGAGCTGGCCGATGGAACCCCGGTGCCCGAAGAGAGCTTGCCCGCCATCCGCATGGGTACGTTCGCGGAGCCCGTGTTCGTGGCCTTCGATACCCTGCATTTCTCGAGCTTCAACTGCGATGCTCCCATCTCCGAGCGCGCCTGCGTGCGCGGACGTCTGGTGGACGACGCCACCGGCGAAGCTCTGATCGGCGCGGACGTGAGCGTGCTCGGTGTCTCCTACACGGGCTCGGCAGGCCGCATGTTCACGGGACAGGATGGCCGCTTCGCAGTGGACGTCATGAAGTCGGAAAACCCGGGCGAAGACACCGATCGCAACGGCACCGCTGGCGAGACCTTCAACGCGCGGCTGTCGGTGCGCACGGCGGCTGGCGTGTTCCTGGGCGCGGCCTTCGACACCCCGATCCTGCGCGGATCCGCCCAGCTCAACGAGTGCCGGCCCGGCGCCTGCGCCTGCTTGGACCTGGGAGATATCCCGGTGAAGTTCGAGGTTCCTCGCCTGTGCAATGTGACCGTGCGCGCCACGGCCTCGGGCAAGAATCTATTCGGAGGCGCGGGGCCGCTGGAGACGGGCGCTGCGGTCGTGGGAGCCGAGGTGCGCGGCGAGTTGAGCGGCGAGTTCGCGCTGCCGCAGGCGGCGGTGTCCGCAGTGTGCGAAGGCGTCAGCTGTGGCGCCGGCACGGTGGGCGCCGATGGAGCGGTGAGCTTCGCGGTGCCCATGGTGGGCGACGCTGGCCAGCTGCAATTTCACGCGGATTTCAGCGTGGTGCAGGACGGGACCACCCACGTGTACTCGGGGTCGGTGGCGGTCGCGGGCTGCGCGGCGGGCCAAGAAGTGCTCGCGGCGCCCGTCTCCATCGAGCTCGATCACGGCAGCGCCGGATCTCTGGATGCTTTCATCCGCGGACTCGGCGACGAAGCGGCCTCGGAGCGCGACCCGGGAGGCAGCGAGGTCCTCGATTCCCTGGGCTGCGGCTGCCGAATCCCGGCTTCCCCCACGCGCTCGAGGCTGGGCGCCCTGGCTGGCCTGGCCCTCGCCAGTACGCTGCTGTGGCGGCGTCACGGCAAGCGGCGCGCAAAGGCTTCGCGCGATCAGGGTTGAGCGAGGGCCGGTCGCGTCAGCGCAGAGCGCGTTCGAGCAGCGATGCGAGCGCGCACAGCGAGCGATCGGAGCCCCAGGGGCCGATGAAAGAGAGGCCGATCGGCGCCCCCTGCAGCTCCACGGCGGGCACCACGAGCTGCGGCACACCCGTGAGCGAGGCCGCGCAGGTGAGCTCGAGCGTGCGCGCCCGGAAGGCCTCCAGCGCCGAGTCCGAGTCCGCGATGCGCGGGGCGATGCCAGGCGTGGCGGGCATGAACAACAGGGTGCCAGGTGAGAGCAGGGCCTCCAGACGCTCGGAGATCGAGTTCATGGTGGCCTCGTCCTCGTCCCTACCCTCCTGGCTCCGCGAGAGCGCACGGGCTCGCTCGAAGCGCTGGGTGATGGCTGGGCTGAACTGCGGGTGCTCCGCATCGAGCCAAGCGCCGTGGGTGGCGAACGCGTCGCGTCCCTGGGTGCGCTGGAAGGCCACGCGCAGGGACTCGAAGCCCATGGTCGCCAGCTTGACCCGCTCCGAAGGCACCTGGAGCTTGCCCAACACCTGCGCCAACAGATGCTCGAGGAGCTCAGCCACCCCCGCATCACAGAGCGCGAGCGCGTCGTCGGCGATCAACACGCGCTCGAGGGCCGGCTCGTCGGCGGCCGCGCCCGCGAGGTCCGCATCGCTGGCCAGGAGCACGCTCGCCACCGCCTCGAAGGTGCGCGCATCGCGCGCCAGAAAACCCACCGTGTCGAAGCTCGGGGCCAGCGGCACGACGCCGCGGCTATCGATGCGCCCGTGGGTGGGCCGCAGCCCGAAAAGACCGCAAAAGGACGCGGGTACGCGGATGGAACCGCCCGTGTCGGTGCCCAGCGCGAAGTCGCAGAGACAGCTCGCAACAGCGGCCGCGGAGCCGCAGGACGAGCCTCCGCACAGCCGGCCCGGCGCGCGCGGGTTGGATGGGGTGCCGTAGAACTGATTCTGGCCCGAGAGGCTGTAGGCGAGTTCGTCGAGGATGGTGACGCCCACCAAGTCTGCGCCGGCTTCGAGCAGCTTCGAGATGACAGGAGCGTCGTGATCCGCGGCGGCGTGCGTGCGAGCCCAATCCGGATGGCCTGCGGTCGACGCGTGACCACGCAGCGCGAACACGTCCTTGGCGGCGAACGTCAGCCCCGAGAGCGCGCCCTCGGCGCGACGCGCGCGTGTGACCTGCGCTCCGGGGACAAACGCCAGAGGTGTGCTCGACATGGGATCACCTCATGCGGGACGCCCGCCGCGCCCCCATCCAGTGCACTAGTACAGCATGTAATACATGCGCCACAAGCTCGGTGGTGCTCGCGCGTCTCGGGCGACCGGTGCGCATCACTGGCTAGAAATGCGAAAAACCCAGGGGGCTACTGCTCCCCCTGGGCTTCCCCCCCTTACTATCGCAAAACCGGAATCAGGCCGGCAGGCGCCGAAACTCGCGCGACATACGGAACGCGCGTTGATACGCAGCGGCCACCGTGATCGCGGTTAGCACCTGTGTCCCTGCCCGATGAAGCAGGCGCGAAGCCTTGGCTGCACTGCGCTCCAACCGGATTTGAAAGCCCCCGAACTCCATGTCGTCCCCCCTTGTGCGTGTGGTGCGAACTTTTGTTCGCTCCAACGCAAACGAGTCATGTTCCCCCGAACAGGTCGGTAAGTGTCATTGAGTCAGGGGTCGCGCAAGGCCGAATTCATCAATTTGTTTGTGTCGCGACTAAATTTCTCGCGTGTCGACGTGCGTACGAATGACCAGGAGCAAAGTTGAAGCGACCATCATGAGCTAGCCGTTTCCAATTCTTTTCGCCCCCGTTCCACCGCTGACACAGACGCACTTGAGTCGGATGCCGACGTCACCGAACGCCACGTGTGATCAACAGTGCTCCGCCGGCTACCCACGATGACTGTCACGGCGGCGGTCGCCGTGGCCGTGGCGGGTCGCGGTCGCGGTGGCCGGGGACTGTGGCTGTGGCCGCGGCCGGAGACTGTGGCTGTGGCCGATGACCGGTGCCGAGGCGGGGCAATGACGGGAGCAGACCCCGTGATGCTCACGGCGTTGCCGCGTCGCGTGGCTCATCTCGGTGCGCTCGATTCGAGTAGTGGGGCCCCAAGGGCTCGCGGCGCCAAGGCCGCTTGGGTTCCGGCAACGGCCGCAGCCACCGGCACGTCCCCGCCACACCGCGACCGCCACGGCCACCGCCTCGACAGCTACGGTGGCCGGTTTATCCGACCCAGCTCTCCCACTTTTCGTGCACCTGCTTCAGTCCGATGCGTTCGCTCATGGATGGCAGGAAGCGGGGCTCGTGGGGGGTTCGGAGGAGCTGCATGCGCGCCTCCTCCGGGGTGCGGCTGCCCTTCTCGTGATTGCAGGTACGGCACGCTGCGACCACGTTGGTCCAGCGTGTAGGTCCGCCCTTGGCGCGCGGCATGACGTGGTCGACGGTGAGCTCGCGGGCATGCGGCTTGAGCCCGCAGTACTGGCACATGAAGTTGTCGCGAAGCAGCACGTTGAAGCGCGAAAAACGTACGACCCTGGGCCTACGCCGGGTGCTGGTGAGGAGCCGAATCACGGCCGGCATGCGCATCGCCAGAGAGGGCGAGCGAATGACCTCGTCGTACTCCTCCAGCACCTCGACCTTGCCCCCGAAAACGAGGCAGATGGCGCGTTGCCAATTGACCACTCGGTGGGGCGAATAGCCCTGGTCGAGGACGAGGACGTGCATGAACCTCAATCCCAACATAACGCGATTCGAGCCGTAAAAGAAGGCCCTGTGCGAGCCCGCACGCCGAGGCCTCACGCCTCCGCGGAGTAAGCGGACGTCATGGCCGTCTCTCTTTTCGGGGTGGCCAGGGCGGGGATGCTTCGCTGGCTGAGGCGGTTGTCCCCACAGCGGTGTTATGCTGCACGCCGCGATGCCTAGCCTGAAGCTGTTAGCCACCACCGGGAAGCCCCGAATCTTCCCTGTTTACAAGAAGATCACCACGGTTGGTCGGGCGGGCGGTAACGACGTCTGCATCGAGGCCAACGGTGTGGCCGATTACCACGCGCAGATTGTGTTCGATGGCCGTGATTTCAATCTGTCTGAAGTCGACCGTGAAGGCGACATCGGGATCAACGGCAAGAAGAAGCGCCGCGCCAAGCTCTACCACAACGACCGTCTCGAGCTCGGCGGCGTGGAGCTCGTGTTCTCGGTCTATGACGAATCGGTGACAGCTCAGGCCGACGACGACGACGGCGACGCGGGCGAGATCGCCGGTCTGCGCAAGCTCTACGACTTCAGCCAGCGCTTGATGGACATCAAAGACGTGTCCGAGCTGCTGCGCACGCTGATGGACGCCGTGATCGAGGCCACCCACGCGGACAAGGGCTTCTTGCTCCTGGTGCGCAACGAGGCCCCGGAAATCGCGGTCGCTCGCAGCATGCGCCACGAGGACATCCCGAACGGCGTGCGGCACCTATCGGACAGCATCGTGGCCAAGGTGCTCACCCAGAAGCGCCCCTTGATCGTCAGCGACGCGCTGCACCACGAGGAGTTCAAGACCAGCGAGAGCGTCATGAACCTCAAGCTGTGTTCGGTGATGTGCGCCCCGCTCATTGCGCAGGGCGATTTGCTCGGACTGCTCTACGTGGGCAACGACAACGTCGTGAACCTGTTCGAGGAGAAGAGCCTCGACGTGTTGACCGTCTTCGCAGGCCAGGCCGCCCTGATCCTGCAAAACGCGCTCTTGCTCGATCAGCTCAAGAGTGACCGCGATCGCCTGCAAGAGAAGCTCGAGCACAAGCACTTCGGGGACATCGTGGGCAGTTGCCCGGGCGTCATCGAGGTGTTCCGCAAGGTGGAGAAGGTCGCCACCACCGACATCAGCGTGCTCATCACCGGCGAGACCGGCACCGGCAAGGAGCTGATCGCGCGCGAGATCCACAACCGCAGCCCGCGTAAGAACGGGCCCTTCGTGGTGGTGAACTGCGGGGCCATCCCCGAGAACCTCATGGAGTCGGAGCTCTTCGGACACGTGCGCGGCGCCTTCACGGGCGCGGTGGCCACCCGGCAGGGCAAGTTCCAGCAAGCCGACGGGGGCACCCTATTTCTCGATGAGATCGGCGAGATGCCCGTGACCCTTCAGGTGAAGCTGTTGCGTGCGCTGCAGGAGCGTGTGGTGGTCAAGGTCGGCGACTCCAAGCCCGACCGCTGTGACATCCGCGTAGTGGCGGCCACCCACCGCAACCTGGACGAGCGCATCCGCACCGGCGAGTTCCGCGAAGACCTCTACTACCGACTCAACGTGGTCAACCTCCACCTGCCGCCCCTGCGTGAGCGCGGGGACGACGTGATCGTGATCGCCAAGTTCCTGCTGCAAAAGTACGCCGACGAGTACGGCTCGAAAATCAAGGGCTTCACCCCGAACGCCTTGATCGCAGTACGCAAGTACAGCTGGCCGGGCAACGTTCGCCAGCTGGAGAACCGCATCAAGAAGGCCCTGGTCCTGTGTGACCGCAGCCTGATCGGGCCGGAGGACCTGGACCTCTTCCCGGAGGCGCTCGAGCCCATTATGTCCCTCACTCAGGCCCGGGAGGACTTCCAGCGTCGCTACATCCTCGAGGTCCTGGAGCGAAACAACGGTAACCGCACGAAAACAGCACGAGACTTAGGGGTCGACCCGCGTACTATCTTCCGCTACTTGGAGCGGGAGCCGGGCGCTCCCGAACCCGGCGGGGCGGACTGAGTCGTCCCATCGTGTGAAAAAGTTTCTCCCACCCCGCCAAAGGCGCAGGGTGAAGGCACTGAGAGTCGCGTGATGTTGCACCAAGGGCCCCATTCGGCATGAGCGCTGCGCCTTCGTCTGGCCCGTGCGCCACGAGTTCGTGCGGCTCGACGCCGATGATGGCGCGTGGCCCGACTCCACGCCGGCGGCGGGCCCTCGTGCCCGTGGTCGCGCTGGGGCTGCTGAGTGGGAGCGGCTGCTTGGTCACCGACAGGGTCGAATTCCAGGAGCAGAACTACGCGCCTCGGATCGTCTCG
Organism: Myxococcales bacterium; assembly: GCA_047601445.1. Lineage (GTDB taxonomy): Bacteria > Myxococcota_A > Polyangia > Polyangiales > DASUME01 > DASUME01. Next base: position 5,642,059 of record JASGJH010000001.1, read on the forward strand.
CAGCCGTCGCCGTGGAGTCAGTGGCCAGCGGTGCCGCAGTGCGATCCGGACCCCGACTGGGACGCGGGTGAGCCGCACGGCAACTGGGTCCAGTTCAGCGTGGTGGTCTCCGATCCGAACGTCGACCAGGTGTTGAATCAACGCATTCTGATCAACGGGGATGCGCGGCGGACCAACCTGCCGGTGAAAATCCCCACCACCGGCGAGCGTGAGCGCACTTCGCTCGATTACTGCCTGCCAGTGGAATACTTCGACCAGCCTTGTAACCACGTCGTGGTTCTGATCGCTGACGACTTCCCCCTCTCGGGCGACATCGGCCTGGAGCCTCAGGAGACCGAGACCTACGCGCGGGGTGACTGGTACATTCTTGGCCCGTCCGGGCAATCGCCAGCGTCCTGCGCCTTCTTCGACGCCGGGACGCTGCCATGAGGTCCCGGCTCGCTCCACTCGTGCTGGGGCTGGCAATGGCCTGCAAACCCGAGCCGGTCGAACCCGAGTTTCCCGCCAACCACTGCGTCGTGAACGCCGACTGTTGGGCTGGTACCGAGTGTGTCTCCGAGCTCGGGGTATGCGCGATCATGGGCTTGGAGAGGCCCTACAGCGTGGTGCTGCAGGTCTCGCCGCAGGCCACGGGAGGGGCGGGCGGGGTGACCTTCCCGGCCGTCAGGCTCGATGAGATTCGACGCAACGCCTTCGACCTCCCCATGCCGCCGTTCGTGGAGGTTCAGGGCCTGCTCAGCTGTCAGGGCGTGCCCATGATCGCCGAGGTCGCGCTGTTCGCCCGCGCCCAGGCGCCCGGTTACCCCACCGCGAGCATCGCCACGCGTAGCTTCGGCATTCCCCCCGACGCCAAAACCAACCTGCGTTTCCGGGTGCAGCCCAACACCACCTTCGACGTGAACGTGCAGCCGCTGGGTGCGGAGTGTCCCCCTTTTCGCGGCGTGCTCACGGTCGGCACCGAGCCCGTCACCTTTCCCCCTGCGGATCAGCCTCCGCCCGCGCTTCAGACCATCACGCTGGCTCTGGCCGAAGACATCCCGGAGTCCGCCACCACGCCGAACGCCAGCACGGCGCAGGGCAATGGTGTCCAGCGCGTGCGGATGTCGAGTAAGCGCACAGGGAGCGTGGTCTCGGCCACCGTGAACGCCAACCCCAAGTCGTTCACGCTCAACGTGCTCGACAGTGAACTCAAGGAAGGCGCCCTGAAGGATGCGTACGTGCAGGTCGACCTGAACCCACAGCATCCCTGGAGCGAAGTCATCGAGGTGCCGCTCGCAGCGCCCGACGGTCCTCAGGGAAAGCTGCAGGTCCAGAGCAAGCTGAGGGTTCCGGTGTTGCCCAAGCGGGTGCTCTTGGTGGGGCAGATGAAGCTGGCCGACAACACGCCAGTTCCGAACGGACGGCTCGTGTTCACGTCCAAGTTCCCGCTCTCCAGCACCGGCACGAGCGGCGGCAGCAAAGACTGGTGCCAGCTGCGCAAGCTGGGCGGTGTCGCGAGTAGCGTGAGCTGCAGCGCACAGCGGTCGGTGAACACGGATGAGCTCGGCAATTTCCAGGTCGAGCTCTTGCCGGGGGACTACGAGAATCCTGCTGCAACCGAACTCCGAGGTCGGAGAATCCCGCGCCACCGACGTCGCCACCAGCATAGAGAAGCTGGCCGTTGAAGTGCAGAGCGGAGGGCGTGCGCAAGGCCAGGCCTGGGATCAGGGCCCGTGGGCGCCTCCGCTGCGGCCCGCCGCGCTCTACTCGGGCGAACTGCGGGATCAAGATGGCAACTTGCTGCCCAACGTCGTCGTGACATCGCGCGCGCTCGCGGTGCTAGCCGCTCCGGCGGACATCGCTGGCTACAATCGGACCACCGCCGTGATCACCAGCTCCGAAGGCAGGTTCGATCTCTCCCTGGACAATGGGTACTACGACGTGATCGCCGAGCCGCCGCCCGGGACCGGCTACGCGCGCATCTACTCGGCCAATCGTGAATTCAGGGCGGCGGTGGCTACCGCGCCTGGAGCTCCGCCGCCGCCTAAGCAACCCGATCTGCCCACCATTCGCCTGAGCCCACCGGTGGTCCTCCAGGGCTCGCTGACGTCGGCCTCAGGGAAGTTGTCAGAGCTCGAGGGTTACACCGTGCGGGCCTTCGGACTCGTCGAAGACAAGCGCACGACGCCCAGCAAGTCGAGGCCAGTGCTGCTCGGCACCGCCGAGACCGATGCGGATGGCAACTACGTGCTGCTCCTGCCTCCGCACCTCGATCAAGCGCTGCAGTAGCGCGCGGCTTGGCCGCGAAGGGCGAGCAGGTGGTGTGCCCCTCCTGCCGCTAGCTCGGATCTCTGTAGTTCACTGCGAGTACCTCGTAGGTGACCTCGCCCTTGGGTCGGAACACGCTCACGTTGGCGCCCACGACCTTGCCCATGAGCGCGCGCGCGACTGGCGATTCGATGCTGATGTAGCCGCGCTGGGCGTCGCTCTCGTCCGCGCCGACGATGCGGTAGCGCACCTGCTTGTCCTCTTCCTCGTCGTATAGATCGACCCAGGCTCCGAAGAAGATCTTCGTGGTGCCCTGGGGCGGGTACTCGGTGACCACCGTCAGCACGTCCACGCGCTTGGTGAGGAACTCGATCCGCTTGTCGATCTCGCGCAGCTTCTTCTTGCCGTAGATGTACTCCGCGTTTTCGGAGCGGTCGCCCTCGGCGGCCGCGTCGGCCACCCCCTTCACGACCTTGGGCCGCTCCACGCGAAACAGGTGGTCGAGCTCCTCCCGTAGCTTTCGGTAGCCTTCGTCGGTGATGTACTCGCGCTTTTCCACGTCCCGCCCCGTCAACGCTTGAGTAGACACGGTCATAGCCTCGATGCCGCTCCGTGCCAGGCTCGAGCCCATGGACCTGACCAACAAGACCATCGCAGTCACCGGCGCGAGCGGCATGCTCGGTGCCTACCTGTGTCGCGCCCTGCTGAACGCAGGCGCACGCGTCGTGGGTGTCGTGGAATCCCCCCAGAAGGCCCGCTTCCTCGAGGCCGAGGGGGTGGAGTTCCGCAAGGCCGACCTGACGGACCGAGCCGCGCTCACCGAAGCCTTCAAGGGCACGCACGCCGTGGTGTCGAACGCCGCGCTGTACGACGTGATGAACCACCGTTGGTCGGACAACTACCGAGCCAACAAGGAGGGCACGGAGAACGTCTACGAGGCGGTGGCGGCGGCCGGCGTGAAGCGCGTGGTCCACATCAGCACCTTCGGGGTCTACCGTTGGCGTCTCGGCGGGGCTCCCTTCGACGACGACTCGGCGGTGCTCGACGGCGCACGCAAGCAAGGTGGGGCCTACCGCGCCACCAAGCAGTTGAGCGAAGCGCTGGCCTTCGAGCTCTCCAAAAAGCACGGCATTGCGACCACGGCGGTAAGGCCCGCGGGCATTTACGGCGCGCGCGACAGCAACACGGTGCCCTATCTACGTGTGTGGTTCGGCCTGCCCATCACCCTGGTGCCGACCTTCCGCTTCCCGTGGGTGTACGCGGGCGACGTCGCGAACGCGGTGGTCGGTGCGCTCAAGAACGACGACTCGAGCGGCAAGGCCTACATCACGGCCGGAGCCAACACCACGGTGTACGAGTTTGCACGGGCTTGGCGAGAAGCGGCCGGCTCGCGCAACCTGATGATCCCCATCCCGGTCGGCTTCGGTGTGCAGGTCGACTGCAGCAAGGCGGAGCGCGAGATCGGCTTCAAGAACACGCCCTTCGTGCAGGGACTGCGAGAGACGTTCGAAGCCGACGCGCAACACAAGCGACTCACCGCGGGTGCGAGCTGACACACGCTTCGCGCGCCACGTGGATCTCCCCGATCTTCTGCGTGGGCAGGTGTAGGCGAATGGACCTTACGGTGGCACATCGACGCGCGGATCTCGCGTAGAACGCAGCGCGTGAGATCGCCGACGCGCGGCCGCCGAAGCGCACGAACGAGCGTGAGCAGACCCGTCTTCCTCCCTTGCCGGACTGCCGGATCGATTGACAGCACGGACGCGCTCCTGCGATACACGAACGCGGGAACACCATCTCGGTCGTCTCGGCGCGTCGGCTTCGCCTCGCGATCAAGACGATGCTCTCTGTGGGATGTCGCGCGCCGCGCGTGCTTTCCGACCGGGGTCAGTCCATGGGCGCTACGCAACCGAAACAAATACCGGAGCTCAGCGCCGGTACGACCGGCGAAGTAGATGTCGTCAGCAGGATTGTGGCGCGCGGTCGGAGCCCAGATCAAGGTCGAACCATGCAAGCCCGGCTAACGGCCGTACAACGGGCTCTCGTGTTGCTCCCGATCGCTTCGCTGGCGTTTGCGGTACTCGCACGACCCCAATTCGAAAACCGCGCCTTCACCAAGTCCTTGGATGAAGTGACTGCATTCCAGGCCGGTTTCGATCGACCCGCAGTGGAGCAGCTGCTGCGCGACTACGCGCAGGGTCAGGGCATGTTGCCGCTCGACACGGTGAGCGCGAAGGCCGCCTTCGACGGCAAGAGCTTGGGGGTTGCAGCGGGCACCCAGCCGATTCGTCCGCTCACCGTCGTGAGCATCGCGACCCTGTCCGACGCTCAGCTGCACGGGCGACCCGAGAGCTCCTTGCGCATCGGAGTACCCGACGTGAGTGCACTCGGGGCCGCCCTGAGCTGGCGCCTTAACGAGCACAAGCCCGAGGCCGTGCCGAGCCTCAAGGCCGTCACCTTGAGCACCGCCGCCGTGAGCGAGAGCGATGTGGCGCTGGAGCTCGAGGTGGCTGCTCTTCAGAAGGAGCGCGCCGCCGCCGAGGCCGCGGTGGCCGCAGCCGCCCAGCGCCTGCAGGCCGAAACGGACTTGTTCGACGCGCGACGCAAGCGCGGTCTGGCCTGGAAGATCATCGTGAAGTCCATCGAGGCCCGCGACGCGGCCAAGGTGGTGCTCGACGAGAAGACCGCTGCCCTGGCCGATGTGGCCGGTCGCTACGAGGCAGCCGTGAAGCGGGCGCTCGCGCCCCGCGAGAAGACGCCGCTCACCGAGGTACCCCAAGTGGCGCTGGCGCGCGTGGACCTCGAGGGCAGCGCAGGGTCCTTCGAGATCCCGGTGCGCCTCGAGATCCGGACCGTCCCGGTGCCTCCACTGCGTCAGGCCGACTTCGCCGAGACCACGCAGGCGGGGTTGTGGGACAAGGTGAAAGGTCTCGACCCGCAGCAGGCCGTGTCGGCCGTGCGCGACGAGTTCAACTGGCACAACCGCTACGTGGAGGTGGCCGGTATTCGTCTCGGGGGCATGACGCTGCTGCAGATCCTGCCCTGCCTGTTGCCCGTGTTGATGCTGCTCTTGCGACGTCGCCTGCGGGCGGCGGCCGCCAGCTACAGCTTGTTCGGCACCCGTGTCTACGGCTCGATGCCCACGGTGGGTTTCAAGAGCCGCAGCTTGGAGGGCCTGGCGCTCATCCTGTTGCCGCTCGTGGCCTGCGCCAGCGCGGCCTTGGCCCTGGTGCTCATCGGTCAGCCGCCGGTGCTACCCGTCCTCTCGGCCCTGGTGAGCCTGATGTTGGGCACGGGGGCCTTCGTGAAGGTCGGCGAGCTTCAGGGTCTGGTGGCCTCGGTGGTGCAGTCGCACAGCTACCCGCCGCCGGATCCCCACAACTAGCAGCAGCTAGCGGCCGGAGAGGGCCCCCACGCGCTGGAAGACGGCCTCAGGCATGTTCCTCACGGCGAACATGATGAGCCGCCAATAGCCGGGCACGAAGGCCTCGAAGCGCCCCTGTTCCACGGCGGCCACGATCTCCCGAGCCACCGCGGGCGAGCGCGCGAAGAGGAGGTTCTTCTTGTGGGTCTCGGTCATCGGCGTGTCCACCGGCCCCAGCTTGATCAGATGGATGCCGACGCCCCGCTGGTAGAGGCGGCTGCGCAGGCCCTGCAGGTACACGTTGAGGGCCGCCTTGGCGGAGGCATAGGTGTAGTTGCGGGGCCGGCCGCGCTCGGCTGCCACGGACGACAGCACGGCGAGGTGACCTTGGCCCCGGGACTCGAGGTGGTTGGCGAGCGGGATCAAGAGCGCCATCACGCCGAGATAGTTGGTGCGCACGATCTGCTCGGCGACCTCCCGGGAGCGCTCGCTCTCCAGCTGGTCGCCGAGCAGCCCGTGGGCCACCAGCGCCAGGTCGACGCGCCCCGACAGGCCTTCGATGGCTCCCGTCACGCACGTGGCCGCGGACTCCGTGTGGTCGAAGTCCTGCACCGCGGACCCCGCCACGGCGGTGCCGAGCTCCGCGACGAGTTCGGCGAGCTTCTGGGGATTGCGTCCGACCAGGTAGAGGCGCGCGCCGCGCCCGGCGAGCAGGCGAGCCACGTCGGCCGCGATGGCAGAGGTGGCGCCGAAGATGGCTACGTGTTGCATGACCACCCCGATCTAGCAGACACACGCTATGGCGGGACGGACCGGACTGGCCGCGCGGCTGGGTGCGGCTGCTAGATTGTGAGCCCATGAGCCGATCCGAATCGATGACGGCGTACCGGTTGTGGCTGGCGTTCACGCTCTGTCTGCTCGGTGTGGTCGCGGGGTGCACGGGGACCACGACACGGATCGCGGGCTGGTACGTCACACGACAGATCGATGGCTACGTCGACCTTACTGGCGAGCAGAAAGAGCTGGTCCGGGCGCGCGTGGACGTGCTGATCGAGGAGATCCGGCGCGACGAGCTGCCCAAGGCGCTCTACCTCATGCGGCTAGTCCGAGACGCCATTGCACAGAACCAGGTCCAAGACCGCATCGACGGCCTCCAGGAGCGTTCAGACGCCTTTCTGGAGCGCGCGGCGGGGCGCCTGATCCCGGAGCTCGGCTGGCTCTTGAGTCAGCTCGACGACGCTCAGATCACCTATTTCGAGGGCAAACTCAAAGAGAACGTCGACAAGATCTACGAGGACCAGCAGCTTCCCCAGGGCGAACGTCGCAAGAAGATGGACGAGCAGCTGGTCGAAGGTCTGGAGAAGGCGGTGGGGGATCTGTCGGCCGCACAACAGCAGACTATCTTGCAGGCCGCCCACGCCCTGCCCGACGACCGCGCCCAGCGCTACCGAAACGACCTCGCGCGCATCCAGAGCACCGGCAAGCTCCTGCGCGCCCACCCCGGTCAGGCCGCCGTCGAAGCGGAGCTTCGCCGGCTGTGGGCCACACGCTACGAGGTGACAGCGGGCCGCGACAAGCTGACCCGGCGCGCCGAGCAGAGGGAATTTTTGCTGAGCGTCGACCGCACGATGACCGAGCAACAGCGCGCGCACGCGGTCGAGAGCTTGAACGAGCGGATCCGGAGTCTGGCCCGCTTCGAGTTGCACGCCGAAGCAACGAGCGCGCCCAACTGACCGCATCCGAGCCGGCGCGTTCGCGCAGCAGAGGGCTCGCTGGAGCGGCGCTCGCAGTGGAGAGCACGCATCACCCTCGCTGTGGCGAGGCGCTGGAGTCGCGCGTTGCGGGGACCTCTAGGCACGCCAGAACCTCGCCGGATTTACGCGTTGTTTCAAACTGTTACATGCAGCTATCAGAGCCCGCCGCGAGCCGCTGAGACGACCTGACGTCAATCGCCAGGAGCCTCTCCGCGCCGACCTCCACCCACGAACCACAACGTGACGTGGAAGCTGTCAGGCCCCTCGCTGTCCGATACGTCCTCTGCCTCGCTGCGGACGACTTGCTGGTCGGGACGCAGGGCTTCGGCCGCGATCTCGATCGCTTCTTCGCGCGATCTCGCGCTGACCAACGCCTCGTACTTGTGCTCGTGGGGCATGCGAATCGATATAGCTTGTTGACAGCGCGCGCGAGCAGGTCGACATTACAACACGTTGATGATCTCCGCGTCGTACACGCTGATGTCGATTGTTGGTGGCGCGACCCCACACTTAGCGGGCATCATCTACCCAACTAGAAAGGCTCTACTCGAGCGCTGAGGGCTCACGCTCCGAAGCACTCGAAGTGAAGGCATACGCCTGCCGGAGGAAAACATGGCTGCGAAGAAGAAGAAAGCTGCGAAGAAGGCCGCTGCCCCCAAGAAGGCTGCCAAGAAGAAGGCTGCCCCCAAGAAGGCCGCCAAGAAGAGCGTGAAGAAGGCTGGCAAGAAGGCCGCCAAGAAGGCTGGCAAGAAGGCCGCCAAGAAGGCCGCCGCCCCCAAGAAGGCTGCCAAGAAGAAGGCCGCCAAGAAGAAGGCTTCCAAGAAGAAGGCTTCCCCCGTGGTGGAGACCATCTCCACCGGCTCCTCCGAAGGCGGCGGCGAGATGCTGCTTGCCCCCGGCGACGCGGGCGAAGCCAGCTTCTGATTCGACGCGCGGCCAACCCAGTCAGCTGGGGGCCGCGCTCCAGAGAAGTCCCATGGCAGCCGGCCTTAGCCGGCTGCCTCTTCGGCAATACAGGCCTCGAACCCCTCTCGGTAGGTCGGATAACGAAGGCCCATGGCCAGGCACCGCATGATGCCCGAGGCGTCCACGCGTCGATCATGGCGCAAGGTCTCCGGCGCTTCCGCGATCGGCACGGCAGGTGGTACCGGTAGGCCCAGGCGGGCCGCCAGGTAGCGCACCACGTCGCCCTGCGGGGCCGGCTCGTCGTCGGCCACCACGAAGCTCTTGCCGCGCACGCGCTGCGTCATGCAGGCCAGGGAAATTGCCGCCAAATCGTCCACATGGATGCGGCAGACGTAGCCTGATCCGTCCCCTACGATGCGTGCGCTGCCGGCTCGCAGACGGGTGTGCATGCCGCTACCAGGTCCATAGATAGCGGCCGCCCGCAGCACGCTGGCCCCCGCGGCCCGCCATGGTTCCTCGGCGCTCAAGCGTCCGCGGGCGCGCGGAGAGTCGGGGTGCGGCGGGGTAGCGTCGTCGATCCGACCAGTCAGACTCCCGTACACGCCGGTGCTCGAGATGTAGACGGAGCTGTGGGCTCGTGTTGCCAACGGCGCGCACTGGGCATCGCTGACTCCATCCGGTGGAAAGCTCACCAGGATGCCGGTGCGCTCGTCCACTTCGGACCGCAAGCTGGACTCGGAGAGTTGGGGCAGCACCAGGACCTTGGCCCCGAGCCGCTCGAGCTCCTCGGCACGCGCGGGGTTGCGCGTGGTGGCCACACAGGCGAGGCCTCGCGCACGCGCGTGACGAAGTACACGCAGACCCAGGAAGCCGCAGCCGAGCAGGAGCACCCGCTCGAGGGGAGGTTGCACGACGGTCATGGCGCGCCCTCTCCCGTGAACGCGTGTAACTCGGTCGCCACGCCTTGCCCGCGCGGGCCGGACAGTCCGAGGCTGCCCCCGGGCGTGAGCACGTGGAAGCGCTGTGCGGGAAGCCCGCGCTCCACCACCGCCTGGCGCAGCCACTGTGGGCCCGCCTCGATGGGCTCATCACTGAGGTCGTAGGCTCCCCAGTGCATGCCCACGAAGTGAGTCGCGACGAGGTCGTGGTAGGCCTGCAGCGACTGCTCGGGGTTCATGTGCTGCGAAGACATGAACCACGTCGGCTCGTACGCACCGAGCGGCAGGCACGCCACGTCGATGCCCCCGAAGACCTCCCCAATCGCGCGAAAGCCCCCGAAATAGCCGGTATCTCCGGAGTGGAACACGCGGTGAGTGCCCTCCACCACGAAGCCTCCCCACAGGCTCTTGTTGGTATCGAACATGCCGCGTCTGTGCCAGTGCTGGGCCGGCACGAGATGAACGCGCACCTGGCCCAGACTCACGTACTGCCACCAATCGAGCTCCACCAGCGGACGACACACCGAGGGCAGCAGCGCCCCGAGGCCCGTCGGCACGATGAACACCGGTGCGTCACCGCGCGCCTGGTTTTCGAGCGCTAGCTGCTTGAGGGCACTCGGGTCGAGGTGGTCGTGGTGACCGTGCGTCACCAGCACCGCGTGGAGGCCGGTGAGCTCCGCGGGCTGCGCCGCGGGCGGCGTGACCCGAGACACCACTCCCCCGGCGCGCCCGAAGATGGGATCGACCACCATGCGCATTCCATCGAGCTCGAACAAGAAGGAGGCGTGGCCGATCCAGAAGAGCTTGGTGGGCAGAGCACCGAGGGCTTCGAAGTCCGAACGTGCCGCCGCCGGGATGGGCAGGGGGCGCGCGCGATAGCCCTTGGGACGCGCGAGGTTGGTCTGCGTTTTCCAGCGCAGCACGCCGGCAAAATCGGGCAGCGGCTCGTGCTCCCATGGATTGGAGAAAACGCCGGCTGCTCCGGGGGAAGCAACGAAGGGGCCGAAGTGGTCGCGCTGTGCGGCGGAAATCGGTGTGGGTTCGGGCGTCAGACGGGGCTTCACGCTCCAAGCGTGAGGACGAACGCGAAGCCTGTAAAGGGACACCGCATGAGGTCCGCCGACAAGCTCGGTGGCGTCCGCGAGGCCGACCAGAAAACCTGCCAAAAAGCCGCTCTAAGCGGGGAATCGTGCCGGAGCTCGCTTTGGCCGAGCGCGATCACGCGTGGTAGCGTGCGCTAAAGGCGTTCGAGGTGAGTCGTGCCGGGGGGCACGCGTGAACGCTGTCGTGTCCGTCATTCGCCGTGCGACCACAGGGGGGCGTGCGTCGAACCGTTCCATCGTGCGATCCGCGGGTCGCGCGGAGGTGTCGTCATGTCCGTCGTCTCGATTGTCCGCCACCCGTTGAGCAAGCTCTTCACGTCCGCGGGGTTGTTCGCCATTGCCTTCGGCCTGCCCGCCCACGCCGAGCCCGCGCCTACGCCGGTGGCGATCCCGCTGCAGGCCGCGCCCGTGCCGGTGCAAGTGGTGCCCGTGGCCCCGAGCGCCCCCGTGGTGCCCGTGCAGGTGGCGGACGCAACGCCGCGACCCATCGTGCCGGCAGCGGCCCTCGCGCCAGCAGCGGCGGCTCCCGTGCCTCAGCCTCAGCCTGCGATGCCCGCGCCGGCGCCCGTACAGATCACGCCGCCGCCGATGCCTGCTCCGGCGCCCGTGCAGATGACGCCACCGTCCATGCAGCCGAGCGCCGCCCAGTACGCGCCGCAACCCGCGCAGGCCGTACCCGCCAGCTACACGCTCTCGCCCTCGCCCTCTGCGCCGGCGGAACAGCTGCCTTTCTCGACCACGGTCACGTCCACCGTGGCCGGCACGGTCATCACGCCCACGCCGAATCCGCTGCGACCCGAAGAGATCACGCGTCGCCAGGCCGAGTATCTGCAGCAGCGCTTCGATCTGGCGGGTCGCACCCATCCCACGGTCAAGATGTCGGGCGGTCGCAAATCGATCCCGGTCGGGCCCACGGCGCGCCTGGCAGCGGGCGTGACCTGGGACCGCCTGGGTCGCATGTCGCCCGAGGAGATCAAGAAGCGTGGGGCCTTCCCCTATGCGCCTCTGTGGCATCCGGCGCAGGAGAAGGGCGGCATGGTGTTCCCGCCCGTGCAGACGGGCGTGATGGTGGGGCTCGATCGCAGCGACATGCTGTTCGATCTGCCCGATGCCTACTTGCCGGAATTCCCCGCGCCCATCTACCTCACCAGCCGGCCTGATCTCGGCGACGTGAGCCAGGGCCAGCTGCTCACGCAGCACAACGTCGATACGCTGCTGGGCGAGGTGCTCACGCCCGAGCAGCTCGAGGGCGCCAAGCTGATGCTCGAGCGCACGCCAGCCAAGCACCACAACATGAGCCAGGTCCGCGCCACGGCGCACCCGGTGCCCGGCGTCGCCTGCATGGACTGCCACGTCAACGGCCACACCACGGGTCAGTTCACGCTCACGCCCGACATGCGCCCGCAGAGCGAGCGCTTTCGCGTGGACACGGCGTCGCTGCGCGGCGTGTACGTGCAGTCGTGGTTCGGCGTGAAGCGCTCCCTGCGCAGCCTCGAGCAGTTCATTCCGAGCGAGCAGGCCGCCTATTTCGATGGCGATGCCCAGGCCGTCCGCAGCCATGACGGGCGCATGTTGACAGCCGAGGAAGTGGACGCGATCGCGCAGTTCATCCGGCTCGTGGACTTCGCACCGGCACCCAAGCTCACGGCCAGCGGCGCGCTCGACAAGAAGCTCGCCAGCGAGGCCGAGCTGCGGGGCGAGAAGGTCTTCGCGCAACACTGCGCGAGTTGCCACGCCAGCCAGACGTTCACCGACAACCTGGCCCATGACCTCAAAGTGGAGCGTTTCTACGATCACGTCGGCTCGACGCGCCCGGGGGTGGCCGGACGCGCCGAAGGAGCCGTGAAGACGCCCAGTTTGCGCGGCCTCAAGGATTCGCCCCCCTATCTGCACGACGGACGCTTGCTAACCCTCGAGGACACCGTGGAGTTCTTCAACATCGTGCTCCAGGCCAAGCTCGACAAGAAGCAGCGCAACGATCTAGTCGAGTATCTTCGGGCTCTTTAAGAACGGGGAGGGCACGCGCCCTCCCCGCCCCGCGCGGCAAAGCCGCGTCGGGCCCACCCCGCCGCGTGGTTCGCTGCGCTTACGGTGGACCCCTCCATCACTACGAGGGCACGCGCCCTCTGCGCGTTCGGGCAAGATTGGCGCACTCGATTGCGACAGCTGTAGCGCGCTGCGACATCCCACGTTGGCAGCGCCATCATTCTGGCGTCGAAGTCGAAATCGATCTGACATCCAATGCTCACCGAAATGCGTTAGGAATGGTGAATCGGGGTGGGGACCCCGTGAGTTCGTGAACGCACGCGCGGCTGCGCGGGCGTCTCGTGCTCTGCTCTGCCAAGCCGTGAACCTCAGCATGGATCTTGCTCTCTGCCCGTGACGTCGTGAGTTTGACGACTCGTGACGCCGTGACGATTGCCTCCGTAGATTGACCGCTTTGGGCGCCTGCACCGCGCGTCCACTCACCCCGCCGTATCCAGCTGATTTCCCGCGCGCTCCAACCTGGTGCGCGGTGTTTCGGCTCAGGCTTTTGCCCGCGCGCAGGCGCGCATGAGGACGAGGAACAACGTGCGTATCGCCCAGATTGCACCGCTGACCGAGAGCATCCCGCCCCGCCTCCACGGCGGGAAGGCCCGCGCCATCTCCTATCTCACGGAGGAGCTGTGCGACTTGGGACACCAAGTCACCCTGTTCGCCAGCGGCGACTCGCTGACACGGGCGAAGCTTCATGCCGGCTCGAGCGTGGCGCTCGGGCCCGTGCTCGCCGGAGCGCGTGAGGTAGAAGTCGCCGAGGCGCACCGCGAGATGCTCCACGCGTTGTACGCGCAGCGCGAGCGCTTCGATGTAATCCACTTCCACCTGGATGATTGGCACCTCCTGTATCCGCCTCTACTCGAGACCTGCCACCTGACCAGCGTGCACGCTCCCTTGCACGGATCCGACGTGGCCCTGCGCACGCGCTTGAACCACCGGGGGCTGCGTCTGATGAGCGTGTCTGAGCACCAGCGCGAGGCGCTGCCCCGAGCGCACTGGCTCGGCAGCGTGCACCACGGCCTGCCCGATGGTTTCTGCCGGCCCTGCTTCGAGCCGGGGCGCTACCTGGTGTTCGTGGGTCGCGTTGGCCCCGAACGTGGGGTCGAGCAGGCGGTGACGATCGCGCGGGCCTTCGGTCTACCACTCAAGATTGCTGGCCGCGTCGAGCGCGCGGATCACGCGTTCTTTCGCGCGCTGCAAGCGAGCTTTCGGGCGAACGGAGTCGAGTACCTGGGAGAGTTGGACGAGCTGCGCAAGGACGAGCTGCTCGCGGGGGCCTACGCACTGCTCCAGCCCGGTCAAATCCCGGAGTCCTTCGCGCTCCCGGTCATCGAGGCCATGCAGTGCGGCACGCCGGTGGTGGGTCTTCGCTCGAGCGGGGTGGCAGAGCTCATCGAAGAGGCCGTCACCGGGTTCGTGGTGAACGATGTGAGCGCGGCCACGGCCGCCCTGCATCGGGTGCCTCAGCTCGATCGCAACTACGTGGCCTGCTCGGCGCGACATCGCTTCTCCGCGCGACGCATGGCCCGGGACTACCTGCGCTGGTACGCCCGCAGCATCGCCCGGGAGCCGAGCGTTTCCTCGTCGATCGCCCACGAGACCAACGACGGGCACGCCTTCGCAGAGCCCGGCGAATAGGACCGCAGCCTCAGCGCGGCAGCTTGCTGAAGTGGTGATAGTCCTGCATGTCGCGAAAGTGACCTCCCCAGTACCAGCCGTGGGCCGCGAAGGTTTCGATCACCGGCCCCGGATCCACGATCATGCCCGCCCGCGCTAGGTCCCGCGCCAGGTACGCACGGCCGGCCTCCGGATCGACCCGCTCGCCCCGTACCCAGGGGTTCTGAATCGGGTTCAAATCGATGGCCTTTCCGAGCGCATGGTGGGAGAGCAGCGCGCTGCCCTGAATGCGACGAAAGTTGAACGCCGAGCTGTTGTTGGCGGTCATGGAGGCATCGTCGTTGCCGCCGTAGGCGTCGATGCGCTGCATCCGCTCGATGGCGAAGCCGAGCTCGAACAGGCGCGCGAAGATCTGCTCCACCTCCTGGGACACGTCGCGGTGAACGACCAACTCGCCCTGATGGATCGCGCCGTCGAAGCCGTGATGGGACAGCGTGAGGAGGCGGAGCTCGTCGAACGCAGGGCATTGCGGATCCGGGTGCCAGGAGCGCCCGCTCATCTCCAGACGGACGTGCTCCGGGATCTCTGCGCTGACGAACGTGAAGGCTTGGTTCATGGGGTCGACTCGAAGTTCACAAGCTTACTTGCTCCAGGATAGGGACGCCTCCAGGACACAACGCGAAAATCGGGCATCGATCGCGCTGGCAGTGCTCGCGCGATGTGCGTCACGCAAATGCTCCAGGTCTGAGGCTCACGCGACAGAGAACGAGCGCAACGTTCTTGAGTAAGCGCCACTGAGAGCGCGCGCAATGGCCGTTGACTTTCTCTCGACGGTCGACTCAAGTCTGCTGAATAATTGATCGTGACCGCGCGCTACTCGGCGCGCTTCGACACTCATGCATTACGTCCCGGCAGCGTTCCCATCGAGGAACACGCGAGCCGGGGCGCTAGCTTGTTTTCACGGAGAAGTTACGGTTCTTGTGGGGCGCGGGGGCGCCGAAGAAGGGGCGGGAAATGACGATTGCGAGACAGACTTTGCATGCTGCTTTGGTTTCGCTGCTACAGGCCGAGCGCCGTGTCTCACCGCTCGTGAGGCCGCGCTGGAATAGCTTGTTTCGCGCCCCCTCTGCTGCCGCGATCCAGTTCCTCATCTCCCAGCGCCGCACCATTCGCGAAAGCCTCGGCTTGGCCCAGGAGCGCGCCATCCTCGGCGAGGAAGCCTTCCTGGACTCGATCCTCCACGACATGGGCGAGCTCCTCACGCGTGGCCCCGGACCCGACTCCGAGCGGCCTGGCGATCTCGAGGGTTCAGGCCACATCAAGTCCCACGGCGCCGTGCGCGCCGAACTCAGCGTGCGACACGACGTACCCGCCGCCATGCAGCGCGGCTTGTTCGCGCGTCCGCGCACGTACCGCGCCTGGGTTCAGTTCAGCACCCACGGCGGCGCTCAGGCCCGCGACCTGGACCTGCTCGGCCCGCTGGGCATGAACATCAAGCTGCTCGGCGTGCCTGGACCCAAGCTGCTCGACGACGAGCGCCAGACCCACGATCTCATCGCCAGCAGCGTACCCACCGGCGCCACCCCCGACGTGCGCGCCGACGCCGAGCTCCAGGGTGAGCTCCTGCGGGGCACCCCGCTCTTCTACTTCTTCAACCGCAAGGAGCCGCGCATCCTCGAGTTCCTGATGCAGCTCCTGTGGAACCACACCCAGACCAGCCCGCTCGAGTGCGACTACTTCAGCGGCGCGCCCTACCTGCTCGGCGAAGGTCAGGCCATGAAGTTCACCTTGCGCAGCCGCCTGCAGACGCGGAGCCGCATCCCGCGCCTCTTGCGTGGCCCGTCGCCTCACTATCTGCGCGAGAACATGGCGCGCACCCTGTCCAACGAGGCGGTGGAGTTCGACTTGCTGCTGCAGGTACAGACCGATCCCCACCGGATGCCCATCGAGGACTCCACCGTGATGTGGCCCGAGCACATGTCTCCCCACGTCCCCGTGGCCGTGCTGCGCATTCCCCAGCAGACCTTCGACTCACCCGGTCAGCTCGCTTTCGCCGAGTCACTCCAGTTCAATCCGTGGCACGCCATCCCGGCGCACCGCCCGCTCGGCAATCAAAACCGGGCCCGTCGCCGTACGTACTGGGAGCTGCTGCGGCTGCGCCAGAGCCAGAACGCCGAGCCTCCCTGCGAGCCCACCGGCGACGAGGTGTTCGACATCTCCATGCCCAGCGGCCCGGGTGGGCGCGCAGCGTGGGCTCGCCCGCACAAGAACGGCGGGGCCGGCGAGCTGCGACCTCGGTTGCACTGAGCGGGCGACCGCAGCGAACCGACCTGGGTTCCGGGCACCTAGTAGCGATCGCAGCGAGCTTCCAGCTTCTTGTATCCCATGAGAGCCCATGCCATACGGGGGTATGCGGCGGACTTGGCTGGGCTTCATGGCCCTGGTGCTGCTCTTCGCGATCGGCTGCAAGGACAAGAGCGGAAACAGCCACGCGGGGAGCGCGAACGACTCCGGCCCGCTGGTGATCGGCGCGTTCTTCTCCATGACTGGTTCGATGGCCACTTTCGGCATCACCAGCATTCGCGGCGCGCAGATGGCGGTGGACGAGATCAACGCGGCCGGCGGCATCAAGGGCCGCAAGCTCGAGCTCGCGGTCTTGGATGATCAGGGCAAGACCGACGAGGCCACCAGCGCGGTAACGCGCCTGATCGACGTGAGTCACGCGACCGCCATCATCGGCGAGGTCGCCTCCACGCTTTCCCTGGCAGGCGGACGCATCGCCCAGCGCCGGCAGATCCCGATGGTCTCGCCCTCGAGCACCAACCCCAAGGTCACCCAGATCGGCGACTACGTGTTCCGGGTGTGTTTCCTGGATCCGTTCCAGGGCTTCGCCATGGCGAAGTTCGCGCGCGAGCATCTGAAGCTCCACAAGGTCGCGGTGCTGAAGGACGTGCGCAACGACTACTCCATCGGCCTCAGCCACGCGTTCATCGAGGCGTTCCAGAAGATGGGCGGTGAGATCGTGGCGGTGGAGAGCTACAGCGCGGGCGACACCGAGTACAGCGCTCAGCTCACCAAGCTCAAGGACACAGGCCTGCAAGGACTCTACGTACCCGGTTACTACACCGAGGTGGGTGCCATCGCGCGCCAGGCGCGTCGCCTGGGCATCACGGTGCCCATGATGGGCGGCGACGGCTGGGAGAGCCCCGAGCTGCGCAGCATCGGCGGCAAGGACATCGTGGGCTCCTACTTCTCGAACCACTTCGCCCACGACCAGCCGTCCCCCACGGCCAAGAAGTTCACCAGCGCCTACGAGGCCAAGTTCCACGAACCCACCCCGGCTCTGGCCTCGCTCGGGTACGACGCAGTGATGGTGATCGCGGGCGCCATGCAGCGGGCCCCGCAGCTCACGCCCAAGGCCATCCGAGACGCCCTCGCCGAAACCAACGAATTCGCGGCGGTCACCGGCAAGCTCACGCTGGACGAGAACCGCAACCCCGTGAAGCCCGCCGTGGTGGTGCGCGTGACCGATGAAGGAGAGGTCTTCGAAGCGGAGATCGCCCCGGGCGGTGCGGCGCGCAAGGTGGCCGTGGTGAACGCAGGGCCCCAGCTCGGACCGCAGCTGGGAAACAGCGCCCAGGGCAACCGCCTGGCCACCTTCTTTCAGCAGCTGGTCAACGGCCTCTCGATCGGCTCCATCTACGCGCTGATCGCGCTCGGCTACACCATGGTTTATGGCGTGCTCAAGCTGATCAACTTTGCTCACTCCGAAGTGTTCATGGTGGGCGGCTTCGCCGGCCTGTTCAGCGCCCTGGGTCTCGGATTCGATCCCGCCAAGCCCGAGTCCTTTGGCGCCGGGCGCGCCCTGCTCGTTCTGCTTTTGGCCATGATTGCCTGCGCTTTGCTCGGCGTGATCATCGAGCGTTTCGCCTATCGCCCGCTGCGCCATGCCCAGCGGCTAGCACCCTTGATCACTGCGATCGGTGTCTCGATCTTGCTCCAGAACCTGGGCATCCTGCTGTTCGGCGCCAACCCGCGCTCTTTCCCGATGATCGTGAGTGAGACCCGCTACCAGCTCGGCGGCGTGGTGCTCACCAACATCAAGCTCATGATCTTCGTGCTCAGCGCGCTCCTGATGCTGGCCCTGCAGTACCTCATCCAGCACACCTGGACCGGCAAGGCCATGCGGGCGCTGTCGGTGAACCTGGCCGCCGCCAAGCTGATGGGCATCTCGGTGAACCGCGTGATCGCCTTCACCTTCATCGTGGGCTCCGCGCTGGCCGCGGCGGGCGGCATCCTGTTCGGACTGGACCAGGCCAAGATCGAGCCCCTGATGGGCGTGATGGTGGGCCTGAAGGCCTTCGTGGCGGCCGTGCTCGGGGGCATCGGCAGCATTCCGGGCGCCGCCGTCGGAGGGGTGTTGATCGGCGTCGCAGAGCAGCTCACGGCGGGTTATCTGTCGGCGGACTACCGCGACGCGATCACCTTCGCGATCTTGATCGGGGTGCTCTTGGTGCGGCCACAGGGGTTGTTCGGCAGCGTGAAGATCGAGAAGGTCTGAATGGGGATGTGGCTCAAACGGGCGCTGTTCGCCTCGGTGCTCCTGGCCGCTGCCTACCTGGTGGGAGGGCTGCTCGAAGACAACGTCATCGAGTACGTGGTCCGCATCATCCTGTTCTGCGGCATCAACAGCATCCTCGCGGTGGGACTCAACCTGATCAACGGCACCACGGGACAGTTCTCCATCGGCCACGCGGGCTTCATGGCGGTGGGGGCCTACACCACGGCCTTCACGGCCATCCACCTGGAGAACACCCTCTTCCCCTCGCAAGCTGGGCACTTGCCGCTCGGCGACGTGGCCATCGTGTTCACGCTCTCGCTGCTGGCCGGGGCGCTGCTCTCGAGCTTGAGCGGGCTCGTGGTGGGCGTGCCGAGCTTGCGCCTGCGGGGCGACTATCTGGCCATCGTGACGCTGGGTTTCGGGGAGATCTTGCGGCTCTTGTTCAACAACGCGAGCTTCCTCGGCGGCGCCACCGGCTACTCGGGCGAGCGCTCGCTCGGGCTGCCCATCTACACGAATTTCTTCTGGGTCTTCAGCTGGGCCCTGCTGGTGATCAGCCTGCTCGGGAACCTCACGCACTCGAGCTACGGGCGGGCCCTCAGAGCCATTCGCGACGACGAGATCGCGGCCGAGGCCTGCGGCATCCCCACCACCCGCTTCAAGGTGTTGGCCTTCGTGATCAGCGCGGCGGCGGCGGGCATCGCGGGCGGGCTGTTCGCGCACCTGCAGAGCACCATCCGCCCGGACGACTTCAAGTTCGATCGCTCCATCGACATGATCGTGATGATCATCGTAGGGGGCCTCGGCAGCGTCACTGGAGCCATCGTGGGCGCCGTCTTCGTGGGCATCACGCTCGAGCTCACGCGTGACCTGCAGCAGTATCGCCTGGTGATCTACGCGCTGCTGTTGATCCTGTTGATGGTTTTCCGTCCCCAGGGTTTGCTCGGACATCACGAACTCCACGTGGTGCGCTACGTGAAGCGCCTGGTGCGCGGGGGGCAGGCGGCCTGATGCTGCTTTCCCTGCACGACGTGACCAAGTCCTTCGGCGGCCTGAAGGCCATCGGCGGTGTGAGCTTCGAGGTGGAAGCGAAGCAGATCTTCGGCCTGATCGGGCCGAACGGGGCGGGCAAGACCACGCTCTTCAACTGCATCACCGGACACTATCGGCCCGACACGGGCGACGTGCGCTTCCAGGGGCAGTCCCTGGTGGGCAAGAAGCCCTTCCAGATCGCGCTGGCCGGGGTGGCGCGGACCTTCCAGAATGTGCGTTTGTTCGGCGAGATGAGCGTGCGGGAGAACGTGCTGGTGGCCGCCCATCATCAGACGCGCTCGGGCGTGTTCGGCGCCATGGTGCGTAGCAACGTGTACCGCGCGGACGAAGCTGCTCTCCGGGCGCGCGCCGACGAATTGCTCGAGATTTTCAGCCTGCGTGAGCTGTGCGAGGAACGCGCGAACTCCCTGCCCTACGGCTCCCAGCGCCGACTCGAGATCGCTCGCGCGCTGATGCTGGAGCCCAAGCTGCTCTTGCTCGACGAGCCGGCCGCGGGGCTGAACTCGAGCGAAGCCGACAAGCTCAAGGAGCAGATCAAGTGGCTGCGCGAGCGCTTCGCGCTGACGATCGTGCTGGTGGAGCACAACATGCAGGTGGTGATGGGTGCCTGCGAGCGTGTGCACTGCGTGGATCACGGCGAGACCATCGCCGCCGGCACACCAGCCGAGATCCAGAGTCATCCCGCCGTGCTCTCGGCGTACCTGGGAGAAGACCCATTGGCAGCGCGCGCCGTGCGCCCAGGAGGCGCCGATGGCTGAGCTGGCCCTCGAAGTGAAGGATTTGGTGGTGTCCTACGGCGGCATTCGCGCCGTGAAGGGCATCTCCTTGAGCGTGCAGGCCGGGGAGATTGTGGCGCTGCTCGGGTCCAACGGTGCGGGCAAGACCAGCACGCTGCGCGGGATCGTGCAGCTGGTGAAGGGCCAGGGCCAGGTGCGCGTGTTCGGCAAGGACGTGGGCGCGCTGGAGACCAACCAGGTGGCCGCGCTCGGGGTGGCTCTGGTGCCCGAAGGGCGCGGGGTGTTCACGGGCATGTCGGTGCGCGAGAACCTGGAGCTCGGGGCTTACGTGAAGCGTGAGCCGCGCGGCATGGCCGAGCGCATGGGCCGCGTGATGAAGCTGTTCCCACGGCTCGGCGAGCGCCTGCAGCAGGATGCCGGCACGCTGAGCGGCGGCGAGCAGCAAATGCTGGCCATCGGGCGCGCGTTGATGGCGGACCCGCGCATCATCTTGCTGGACGAGCCGTCGCTCGGTCTGGCACCCAAGCTGGTAGGGGAGATCTTCGCCGCCATCCGCGAGATCGCCGCCTCGGGCCTCACCATCATGTTGGTGGAACAGAACACGCGGCTCGCGCTGGAGACCGCCGCGCGGGCCTACGTGCTGGTCACGGGCGAGATGGTCTTGAGCGGCGACGCCAAGCAGTTGCGGGACGACCCACGCATCAAGGCAGCGTACCTGGGTGGCGCCATTGAATAGTGTGCAGCCAAAGCTGCCGCCGACGGCCACGTGAGCCTGGTTCACGGGGAGGGCACGCGCCCTCCCCGCCCATCGCGGCAAAGCCGCGCTGGGACCCATCCCTCCGCGAGGTTCGCTGCGCTCACGAAGTGACGACTCGGCGTTCCGCGGTCCGCCCAGTCGCGGAGGGTCAAAAATGGTTGGGTAGCTTGCAGAGACACGGAAGAACCGCGAACGAGGCGGTTCCCGTGCGCTCAGTCACCCCGGTAGAATGGCTCCCCGAGGGCCACCGGGCTAAGCCTTGGGCCTGCGCCAGCATGCAGAACCATCCTTCAGCCAAACGCGATCGAACCGAGGAGGACGAAGACGCCACCTCGATCTTTCGTGGTGAAGAGGGAGACGACGCCACCTCGATCTTTCGCGGCGACGAAGGAGACGACGCCGAACCGGCGACGGTGATCGTACCGGAGGACATGCTGACCTCCATCCTCGCCGAGACCGATCGCAGGCTCGCGGAAGAGGCCAACGACAAGACGTTGGTGCGCGACGAGCGGACCTGGATCTCGAGCGAGAGCGACCTGCGGGTCACGCAGCCTCCGCCCTGGGGAGCGAAGCCTCCGGACGAGCTCACCTCGGTGCTCACCGAGGGCGACATCGAGCTCACGGTCGGGCCCGCCGAGGGCACGTCGATCTTGGCGGACGATGACCTCGAATTCGCCGAACAGACGCGGGCACCCAGCGCCAGCTACTCCTCGTTCGATCCGCGCTCGCTGCTGTTGGGTCGGACCTTCGGTGGCTTCCGGATCGTGCGCGAGATGGCCTCGGGCGGCATGGCCTCGGTGTTCCTGGCGCGCAAGGACGGTCCCGGGCGTGTGAGCCAACACGCCGCCATCAAGGTGGTGCACCCGCACCTCGCCTGTCAGAGCGGCTTCGTGGACATGTTCCTGGACGAGGCGCGCATCGTGTCGTGTGTGCACCATCCGAACGTGTGCCGAGTGCTCGATTTCGGCACCGCCGAGGGCACCTACTACCTCGCGATGGAGTACGTATTCGGTGAGACCTGGGCCGCGCTCCAGGGGGCGCTGGCGGCGGACGACGCTGGACGCCAGGCATTGCCGGCCATCAGCGCCTACGTGATCGCCCAGGCGGCCGAGGGGCTGCACGCGGCGCACGAAGCGGCGGACGATCAGGGCGAGTCGCTGCACATCGTGCACCGCGACGTCTCCCCGCAGAACATCTTCGTGGCCTACGACGGCACCGTGCGCGTGCTCGACTTCGGCATCGCGCGCGCGGCCGACCGCATCACGACCACCCAGGCCGGCACCGTCAAAGGTCGCCTCGCGTACATGGCGCCCGAGCAAATGGAGGGCAAGCCCCTCGACCGGCGCGCCGACATCTGGTCGCTCGGCGTGGTCTTGCGCGAGGCTCTGGAGAATCGCCGGCTTTTCCGCAAGATCTCCGACGCCGAGACCATGATGGCCGTGACCACCGATCCGATGCCCGCCTGGGTCGGCTCATGCGCACCGAGGCTGCGTGAGATCGTGGATAAGACGCTCGAGCGGGAGATCGGTCAGCGCTACCTGACGGCTCACCACCTCAACGTGGACTTGATGCGCTTCGGTCGGGCTCAGGCGTCGCCGGTGGCGATGCCCGAGGTGTCCGCGTGGATGCACCGACTCTTCAAGGAGCGACTCGAGGAGAAGCGGGCGATGCTCCAGGAGCAGGCGCCCGAACCGCGCACCGGCAACACGGGCCCCGTCGCGCTGCCGTGGCGTGCGGCGCCTTCGAGCCAAGGCTTCACACCTTCGGGCGGCACGGGCGAGCCACAGTCGCAGCCCTACTCTGCGTCATCCTCCACTCAGGCAGGCCCGCTCGACGAGGCCGAGCCCGCGGACGAACGCAAACGCAACAACCTGGCCGCGGGCGCGTTGTTGTTCGCGCTGGTGGCAGGCGGCGCGGGCGCGGGCGTGTGGTACGCGCGGCGCTCGAGCGAAGGAGGATTCTCCGAAGCGCGCCTGGCCGTGACTCCCTCAGCTCAGGCCGCTAACCCGAGCGCCAACACGGGGGTCACCGCGCCGAGTGAAGCGCACCCGCTGCCATCGGCACCCGTGGTTACCGCACTGCCACCCCGTGAGGAAGTGCGAGAGGCGCCCAGCGAGGTGCCCATCGTGGCGCCGACCGCGAGCGCCCAGGCCGCCGAGGAACCGAGCGATGCGCTCGCCGAGGAGGCCAAGCCGCGGCAACGTCGTCGTGAGAAGACGGGCGAGGGCAAAGAGGGCGTCACCACGGCCCCGGTGCCTGCAGCGACCCCCACGCCCCCGCGCGTGGAAGCGAGCGCGCCCGTTGCCCCGGGAGCGACCGGCACCGTGGTAGTGGCCTACGTCGGCGGTTGGGCCGAGGTGTATCTCGGGAACAAGTTGCTCGGCACGACGCCCGGTCGCTTCACCGTGCCCGCCGGCAAACAGGTGCTGACCATCAAGCCGTTCGGCGCGGGGGATCCCGATCAGCGCACGGTCGAGGTCCCCGCGGGCGGCACGTTCAAGCTCGCTATCTCACCGCACTGACGCGCCCGTTCGACGCTTACGGTTAAGCCCGTGGACAAGGGTTTCGACAGGGGTAAGAGCCCTGCCGAAACAGGATGGTCCCCGGATGACGCTGCGGTCGACACATGTGCTTCGTTCCTGTCTGCTCGGCCTGATCCTCCTGGCGGTGGGTGGTTGCGGAGATTCCACTCCCCAGGACGGCGACGACCTCGGGCCGGACGCGGGCGGTAATCCTCCCGCGTCCGACGCCGGCGCGAACCCCAGGGGCGATGCGACCGTCGACCCATCCGGCGATGCGTCTCTCGCCAACGATGGGGCGACCCCGGCCCATGATGCTGCGGCCCAGCCAGCCGATGGCAGCAACGCCGCAACCACTCCGTCGACCTACGAGCTCCGCGTCGCAAAGTCCGGAACGGGCGCCAGGTACGGAAGCGTGAGCTCCAACATCACGGGCATCGATTGCGGCCCGGATTGCAGCGGGCTTTACCCGCCGGATAGCAAGGTCGTGCTGAGCGCGGCGATCGACCCCGTGGCGGGCACGTTCGTGGGGTGGAGCGGCGCGGACTGCGCGGGCACGGGGCCCTGCGAGGTGACCATCGCCCAGGCCATGGAAGTCACGGCCGAATTCCACCTCGTCTCGTATTCGCTGACGGTCTCGCGATCGGGCCTCGGCTCGGGCAGCGTCAGCGCCACGGGGATCGACTGCGGGAACGACTGCAGCGAGACGTTTCCTTACGGGTCCGTGGTCAGTTTGACCGCAAAACCGGGCACCTATTCGGCGCTGAAGCAGTGGTCGGGTGGTGGCTGCTCCGGGCATGCGGCTTGTCAGGTCACCATCACAGAAGCGACCCAGATCCACGCCGAGTTCGAGATCCCCAAGTACACGCTCACCGTGTCGAAGAGCGGCACGGGTTACGGAAGCGTGAGCGGCCCGGGCGGACTGAGCTGCGGCGCCACCTGCGCGCGCGACTACACCGCGGGGGAGAACATCGTCCTCACAGCTCAAGCGTCGACCAACCCAGCCAGCGACGACTCGACGTTCATCGGCTGGTCTGGCGCGGGTTGCTCGGGTACGGGCACGTGCTCGGTGAAGTTGAGCGCCGCGACCACGGTGTCGGCCATCTTCGCGCTCAAGCCGAACATCGCCTTCGTGACCTCCACCACCCAGAACGGCAAGCTCGGCGGGCTCGATGGTGCCGACGCCCTATGTCAGCAGCGCGCCAAAGAGGGCAACCTGGCGGGCACCTACAAGGCCTGGCTGTCGAGCTCCACGACGAATGCCATCGACCGCATCGGCAACGCGAGCGGCTGGGTGCGGCCGGATGGTCGACCGGTGGCGAGCACGCAGCAAAGCCTGGTCTACGGCAAGCTCTACTACCCGATCCGGCTCGACGAACAGGGCGTCGACCGCGGAGGCGTCGGTGTGTTTACCGCGACCACGATGGGCGGCGAAAACTGGGGCAACACCTGCACCGACTGGACCGCCAATGGCAGCAGCCAGGTAACCATGGGCCGCAGCGATTCTGCGGGCATCATGTTCACCGACTTTGGGATTGGGCCCTGCAGCTTGCTGCAGGGGTTGATTTGCCTGGGCGTCGACCGCGCGGCCGAGGTGGTGGCACCCGCCGCCCAGGCCGGCATGCGCAAGGCATTCGTCACCGCCCAACACTGGACTCCTGCAGGCGGATTGAGCGCAGCGGATGCTTTCTGCAACGAGCAGGCCGCCCCGCTGGAAGGGAACTTCAAGGCTTTGCTGGCCACCACCACCAGCAGCGCAGCATCGCGCTTCACCGGAAGCAGTGGCTGGAGTCGCGCGGACAACGTTCCACTCGCGGCGACCGCCGAGGAGTTCATGAGTGCGGACTACTGGGACGCGCCGCTCAACCTCCCACCCGAGCAGGCCTACCAGATGGGCAACAACGGCGTGTGGAGCGGAGCCGCCACGCTCGACGCCGTCGGCACCACCGCCACCACGTGCAACAACTGGACGAGCAGTGCGGGCACCGGGAGCACCGGTATGGCCGGGAGCAGCGAGGTCGACCTCGCGCGCAACTTCCCCGGCACGTCGAACTGCAACGTAACCTACATCTACCTGTTCTGCCTCGAAGACTGACCTGAGTCGCTCCCCGAGCAGACTTTCTGCCCACGGCTTCACCCGGCACTCCACTTGAGGTGACGTCGCTGGCCCGCGGGTCGGGCGCGAAATAAATCAGCGCCCATGCAACGCATCGGTACGCGCGCACTTTGGGTGGTGGTCCTTACGGGCTGTGTCAACGACTGGAGCATGCCGCTAGAGGGCGATAGCGGCGCTCCGCACGAGCCCAGGCAGGATGGCTCATCCGACATGCAGCCGAACCCGGTCTCTGGAGACTCCGGCACAGTCTGCGACGCGAACTGCGGCGGGGGGCCGCGTTGCGGCGACGGGATTGTGCAGGATGGGGAAGCCTGTGACGGCGCGGGAGAGCGTGCCGAGTGCAACTTCAACTGCACGATCGCTTCCTGCGGCGACGGCGTCGCCAACCATGCGGCAGGCGAAGACTGCGACAGCGCCGGCCAGACCGCGCAGTGCGAGAGCAACTGCAAGAGCGCCGTGTGCGGCGACGGAGTCCTCAACCTCGCGGCAGGCGAAGAATGTGACGACGGCAAAGACGGCGACGATCTCGATGGCTGCACCGACACGTGCAAGGTGTCGTGCTCCGCGCAGCGAGAGTGCCCGGCCGGCTCGGAGTGCGTGGCGCCCGTCTGCCGCCCGTTCGTGCTCGACACGCCTCAGGAGATCTCGGCGCAAATCCCCATCACGCAAACGCGCAATGAGCGACCGGCGCTCGCGATGGACGGCCTCGGGAATGCGCTCGTTATCTACTCACCGGAGGAGGCAGGAAAACCTCCGGCGCTCGAGCAGATTTGGTACAAGTCTGGGACCGGATGGGCGAGTCACACCCCGTTCCTGCCCAACGAAAATGGCGCGAACGTCGACTATGGCCTGCTGACACGCCTCGCCAGCGACGGAAAGGGCGGGATGATGGCGGTCTGGCACCAAGGCTCCCAGACTCTCCCGGCGACCCTGATGGGACGACGCGGCACGGTGGCGGGCTTTGCCGATGCCTTCGACATCCTCGCGCAGCAGCCCGATCGCCTGCCGTACGGCTATCGCTCAGCCCAGGTGGCGCTCGACGGCGACGGCAATGCCTGCCTTGCCTGGCCCGTCGATGAGGCCAACTCGAAGTACTACTACTCCGCGTCGTGCCCTGCGGGATCCACGAGCTGCTGGGGCCAGGTCGGCGCCACGGTGAACAGTCTCTGGTCTTCGATGCAGGTCGCCTGTCATGGCAACAACCGCACGATGCTCGCGTACCTGGACAACAATGCCGACGATACGCGGCAGGAATTTCACGTCGCCTACGATCACGACGCGAGCTGGTCGAACGACCTGCTCCTCGACGACGTCGGAATGGGGATGGGATCGCTCAACGGCGACGTACCGAGCGCCGTGGTGGTGGATGCGCTCGGACGTACGACCGTGATCAGCGTGTCGGGTGACTACCCGAACACGGCCATCAAGCTCACTGCAAACACCTGCACGGACGGCTTCGGAACGTGTACCTGGACGGCGAAAAACGACTTCCCCGTGAGCCGCAAGGATGGGACCTTCATCGCGTCGCTGACCGGTCAGCCGAATGGCCGGCTATTCCTGGTGTACGCGGACAGCGAGTTGCAGGGGCAAACCTTGCTCAGCGACTACCGCGTGGCGACGCGTGGACCCAACGCTGCGGACTGGGAGATCGTCGACGAGCTCGCCGCCAAGGACATCGTCATCACGGGTGATGACGCGATGGTGAGCGGCAGCGATGCGTCCGGCAACGCGCTGATCGCGTGGACGGAGAAGGACGGAACCATGAACCGGCTCTTCTACAGCCACTACGTCGCGGGCCAGGGCTTCAAGGCCAAGCGCGAACAACTCGCCGTGTCGGCCGCAGGCCACGTCCTCAAACAACTCGCCCTGTCGATGCAAAACGACGGACACGCCGTCCTCACCTGGGTCGACGAGAGCGCCGACGCCTTCAAGATTTGGGCGGCAGTCCTGCACTAGGCGGGACGAACCGGAGGCGGTTCCGTGGCGGAGACTTCGCGGTGGCGGAGGCCGTGGCGGAGACTGTCGCAGTGACCGTGGCGATGACTGTCGCCGTGGCAGTCCGCACTGGCCGTGGCAGTCACCGGAAGCCGTGGCCGTCGCCGTCGCCGTGGCAGTCCGCACTGGTGGCAGCGGGGACCGGTGCTGGTCGGTCCCGCCTTTCATTGAGAAGGAGGGCTCCGCGGCGTGTCTGCACGCGGACTGTGCTGGCGAACGAGCTCGCCGCGAGGGGCATTTGATCGCCGCGCGGCTATCCGTACCTCATGTCTTCCTCGCGCCCACAGGGTCCATGAGCAACCGGGGACATGGGTAACGTTTTAGACCGAGCACATAGGTGACACTTTCAGCAGGAGGCTCGGACTAGTTCCCGCCACGGCACTCCGCCACGGCCACAGTTTCCGCCACGGCCACAGGCTCCGCCTCCGTCACAGCCTCCGCCACGGCCACGGCCACAGCCTCCGCCACAGCCGCTGGCCTTCGTCTCCGCGCGCGTTCTTATTGCTGCAGGCAGAAGAGGGGCATGGCCCATGCTGGGTCGCAGGATCCCGCTCCGTCCTTGAACACGTACGTGCTCTTGTACGTGGCGGTGCCGTGCTCGCCGTTGAACGCCGAGGTGGCGGTCGTCCAGTTGTTGCAGTTGTCGGTCGCGGTGCCGACCCAGGGCATCGAGTCGGCCAGCCACTGCTTGGCCGCGCCGATGTTCAAGCCGGTCTTCAAGACGAGCTGGTTGTCGGCCGTCACGGTGCCGAGCTGGGCAGCCTCCATCCAGAGCACGCCGTCGGTTCTGTAGTAGTTGCTACCGGTCGCGCTGAAACGCGAGGCAGCAGTGTTGGTGCTGGTCGCCAGGAATGCCTTGAAGATGCGGCTCGTGCCCGGGTTGGAGGCGCAGTTGGCCGAGCCCGTGAGGCCCGCAGAGCAGGCTTCGTTCTGGCAGATCTTGTCGGCCGCCGCGAGTCCCCCGCCCGCCGTCCAGAGGGTGGTCGTGGTGAACGCCAAACGTCCGGTGGGTGCGGCAATCGCCGGCAGAGCTGCGTTCTCACCGATGCTGAAGCAGTAGTAGGGCCACGGGTCATTGCAGGGGTGGGTGAACACGTACTCGGCCGAATCGCCCACGGACTCCGGCGAGCCCCACGTGGCGTTACCGCTGCTGGAGGTCCAATCCACGCAGGTGCTGCCCGCCTTGACCTCGCCGCCAGCGCAACCGGTGATCGCCACCGTCGTGTGCCAGTCGGTGTCGTTGTAATAGACCGGGTGCAGCCAGCGGCGATTCTTGAGGTCAGCCTGCGTGTCCGCAATGGGCTCGCCCTGCAGATTCACCCAACCGCGCGATGAGCCCATGCGCTGCGTCGGATGACATGAGCCCGAGGCTTGCCCTGGACACGGTGCTTCCGTTCCGAGGTAGGCAATCCACTGAGTCGGGTGCAGCCCCGCCACGCCCGCGAGGCGCTTGCACTCGTTGTCCGCCGCGGTGATGCCACCTGCCGGTACCTCCGTGGAGGCGACGAAGGCCAGGTTGTGGGCAAAGTTGATGTTCGCAGTGAGGCTGACGTCCGAGGTCACCGTGAAGGAGCAGCTGTTGCCCGTGCAACCAGCGCGCGACCAACTCGCGACCTTCGAATACGGCTTCGCCTGCCCGGTTACGGTGAGCGAGGTACCGCTGAACACCTTGCGCACGCAGCTGACGTCACAAGCCGCCAGCCCATTATTGAAGGAGACCCCGCCCTGGCCGTCTCCCTGCAAGGTGATGGTCACCGTGTACTGCCGTGCGCACGCGCCGCTGCCGTTGAGCGCGTAGCCGGTGTCGCACGCTGTGCAGTCGGAGCCCGCGTAGCCAGGCGCACAAGCGCAGCGGTTGCCCGTACGCGAGCAGGTTCCGCCGTTCTTGCAGGGATTGGGGTTACACACGTCGTTGACGCAGTCCTGTCCGGAGAAACCGGGCGCACAGTTGCAGCTGTAGTTGTTGATGCCGTCCACGCAGGTTCCCCCGGGCGGCAAGCAGCTGGCCGCGGGGCAATCGTTGTGATTGGCGCAGGCCTGGGTACCCGTGCCGTCGTAACCGTTTCCGCACTGGCAGTACCAGTTGGCTTGGTCGACGCAGACACCGCCGGGCGCACAGGCGTCTTCCGGGCAATACACCACCGGCGTGCACGCGTGGGTCCCAGTCCCCGTGTACCCATCGGGACAGTCGCAGGCGTAGTCGCCGACCTGATCCACGCAGGTCCCGTGTTCGCACGCGTTCGCAGGACAATCGTCGGGGTTGATGCAGACGCCCTGTCCGTCGTTCATGTAGCCCGCGTCGCAGAAGCAGGATGAGCCCTTGGCGCTCTCGCAGTGAGCGTGCTCCGGACAACTAGCCACTTCCACGGTCACCAGGTCGATGCCGCAACCAGCCCGCGACAGGCCGTCGCAGACGGGCCCGGGGTTGCGCCCCAGGCACAACTTGGGCACGTCGACGCAGCTACCCTGACTCGTGCCGCGGCGTGCGTCGCAGCGCTGCTCCTCGGGACACATCTCGGCAGGCTGCCAAGTTCCGCCCTGACAGATCAGGGGCTGACGCGAAGCGTGGCCATCGCACGAGCGGCTGAGCTCGGGTTCCCCGTCGCAACCGTCTCCCACGACGGCCAGGATGAAGAGCGCCGGATCGGGCGCCGCTCCGCCATCGGGGTCTACCGTGAGTGGGTCGCCCCCGTCGTCGGTGGGACCGCCGTCCGTGTTGGCCGGATGCATGGAGCCCGAATCGAGAACATGCCCATGGTCCCCGGCATCCGCTCCTGTCGCGTCGTGCGCGGGCGGCTTCGACCAGTCCAACGAACACCCGGAAAGCACCAGCAAAAGGAGCCCAAGACGAGTCAGCGCCACACTTCTCACGTCGACGAACATGCGCTGCCTCTGTCCGTGCCGAGAGATCGGGTCAAGTTGGCATCCCCCCAACTCACCCCTAGATGGGCTGAGCGTGGAGGGCGTCCGACGGCCCGCGGTGTGAAAGCTCACACAAGGTCGCGACCCGAGCGCACCACCCGCGACGAGAGGAGGTCTCGTGACCTCCCGTCAATCCCCTCAGTAGCTCTCGCAGATGTAGCGCTTGCCCAGCGTGCAGTCCGCGTCGTTCCACTTGCCGCCCTGCAAGAACGCGCCGCAGTCCTCGGCGTCCTTGCAGCTGCCACCGGTCAGCGGGCTGCCGGAGCAGGAGCAACCCGAGTTGTTGGGCTCGCCGTCGTTCCAGCTCAGGTAGGCGCTGTTCTTCACGCCGCACTTGTCGCCCGGGTTGGGCTGCTGGCAGAACAGCAGGCCTTCCTCACTGTCGGCGCCAGGGCTAATCCAGTACCAGCTGCCTTCACCGGAAGACGGATGGTTGCTGTCGCAGCCGTTGCTCGCGAAGGGCCAGCCCGGACCACCGTTGTCGCCCCGGTCGTTGGCGCCGAACCAGGCCTCGGTGCCACCCACGATCTGATTGAGGAAGCCGTTCTCGCCCACGTTGTTGACCACGGCCAGGTCGAAACCTCCGTAGGCCTTGCAGCGCGCGCGAGCATCGCTCCACTTGAGCGGGCCGTTGCAAGTCAGGTAGTCGTGGGTGCCGTTCTTGGAGAGCACACACTCTCCGATGGCGTTCGTGGGCATGCAGGCGCCGCTGACGCAGGTCCGATTCGCGCCGCACGGGTTGTTGCAACCGCCACAGTTTTGGTTCGAGGTTTGTACGTCCACGCAGCTGCTGCCGCAGCGTTGTTCGCCCGCGACCGTGCACTGACAGGTGCCCGTGTCGTCGCAAATCGCGTTGGCCCCGCAGGTGCTGCTGTTCGCGTCGGGCAGGCAGTTGCCCTGGTTGCACGTGCTGCTGGACGTGCACGCCTTGCCGTCGTCGCAGCTATTGGTGTTGAACGCGCTCACGCAGCCCTTGCCACCCGAGCCGGGCACGCAGGTGTCAGTGGTGCAGTCGGGCTCGCTGCCGTCGCCGCAGAAGTCGTTGTCCGCATCGGCGATACACACACCGTTCTGGCAGCGGTCGTTCTTGGAGCACTCGGTGTTGTCGTTGCAGCCGCCAGGGCCCGTGGTGAGCGGCGTGTTGACGCAGGCGCCATTGGTGCACTCGTCCTTGGTGCACGGCTTCTTGTCGTCACAATCGAGGGCCTTCTGACAGGTGGCGCAGATCTTCAGCACCGGATCGCACACGGGGTCGCCGGGGCAGGCGTCGGGACCGATGCACTTGCCTCCCGAGCAAACGTCCGGTCCAGTGCACCCGATGCCGTCATCGCAGGTGAGTCCGTCCTTGAACTGATGCGTGCAGCCATCGGCGCTGGGCGGATTGCAGAGGTCCTCCGTGCAGGCGACGGTGTCTTTGCACTGGTTGTGATCGCGCCCTGGGCCCGTCAAGCAGGCGCCGTCTTGGCAGAAGTCCCCGGTGGTGCACTTGTAGGGATCCTGGCAGCTCGCGCCGTTGTTGAACTTGCTGACGCACATGCCTTCGACGCAGGTCTGGGTCACGCAGACGTTGGAGTTGTCGCAGTCGCTGTTCTCGACGCACTCCACGCAGCGCCCGGTGGGACCGCAGAATTCTTGGCCGTCGCAGTTCTCGCTGCCCACGCAGGTGCCGTTCGCGCAGTGATCACCGCTCGTGCAATCTTGCAAGTCGGTGCAGGCCAGCTCGGGATCGCTCGACTTGGTGAACACGCAGCCCTTGCCCTGCTGACAGGTATCGAGCGTGCAGTCATTGTTGTCGGTGCAGGATCCGTCCTGCGGCGCGCCCGCGCACACGCCCGCCATGCACACGTCTTCCGAGGTGCACATGATGCCGTCGTCACAGCTCGCGCCCTCCTCGGCCGGCGTGTGCGTGCACAGACCGCCCTGACAGTCCGGGGTGTCGCAGCTGCAGTCGTCGAGCGTGCACGGGTCGTTGTCGTCGCACTGCCCGTCCTTGGTGCAGCTCACACACTGGTTGAGCTCGCGATCGCAGACCTGGTCCGCTCCGCAGGTGCTTTGGCCCCAGCAGCGACCGTACTGGCACTTCTCTCCGCTGATGCAGGGGGCGGGGTCGTCGCAGTCGCCTTCGACGGGCATGCTGGTGCAACCCACACCGACCAGGCAGACCTCCTGGGTACACACCTCTTCGTCCTTGCAGAACGAGTCATTGGCGTCGCCCGAGATGCAGCGGCCCTTCTCGCATACGTCGCCCAACGTGCACAGCACCCGGTCGCACTCGAGCGTGGCGGAGAAGGCGAACGAGACGCACTTGTTGTCGATGCACTGATCGCTGGTGCAGGCATTGCCGTCGTCGCAGCCGTGGGAGCAATCGAGTACGAAGTCTCCGCCGTCGGGGCCCGCGTCACCCGCCGTGCCCCCGTCGCTGCCCCCGTCGCTGTCCAAATCGGAACCCGAATCGAGCAGCATGCCTTCCTGGTCGCAGGCGTCGGAGGTGAGCAGCGTGACGATCGGTGCCTTCGCGGGCAGGTTGCCGACGACGCAGCCACGGGCCACCTCGCCGCCGCCAACGCTGGCCACCGCCTCGAAGCCGTAGCGACCCGCTGCCAGTTCCTTGATGCCGGGCGCGCTCTCCCCGCGCATGAGCATGGCGCTGTAGACCTGTTTCCCCGAGCAACTCCCGCGCATCACCCGCAGGGCAACCTGGTCGGCGCGTGCCCGGTCGGACTCGCAGGCGAAGCTGACGCTCCAGCCGAGGTCAGTGGGTTTGAGACCGTCCGAACAACCGGCGAGGAAGGAGAGCAGCAGGCAGGTCCAGACGCGGAACGCGAGGCGGGTGTGGACGGGTGGCACGGAAACAGCTCCCCGGGTCGATAAGAAAGTCAGCGCGGTGACTCGGCACGAGCCCAGGCGACTAGGGCGTGCGGGCCCCCGAGTATCGCAGAGATCGGGTCGAATGGGGTGATGCTTAGCCGAGATTGGCAGCGGGATGCACTGGTTAGGCACCGCCACATGACGAAGCAGCGCTGACGCGCACCTCGGGCCCGGGGGCTTCGCTCGGCCCCGGGGAAGTTCGGTGGCCTCCTTCACGCCGACGCGTCGAGCCACGCGTGTGCATTCTCACAGACCGCGCGGCGCTGGGTTTCGCCAACAAAACCTGGGGGGCCCGGAGTAGTCTTTGGTTGAACAAGTGATTTTCCCTCTGTAGACAGCGGCTGCGCGCCACGCGCTGCCTCGTCACCTCTGCGCCGGATGGGCGGTTCTTACATTCCAATGCGTTCGAACTTCTACGGCTTCACTTTGAGGTTTGCGGCGTGGTTGAGCGCGCTCTGGATCGCTCTGCCCTGCGGCGTGGCCTGGGCCAACCCCCAACTCGACGAGGCCAAGCGCCTGGTCACCGAGCTCGAGTTCGACGCTGCCCTGGCGTCCTTTCAGGCAGCCATCGACAGCGGGGAGCTGACGCGTGACGAGCTGGTGGACCTGCTCTCGGAGCGCACGCTGGTGCTGCATGCGCTGCACCGCGAGAGCGAGCTGGTCGAGGACTTCATCTGGCTCGCCGCGCTCTCTCCCGAGCACATCCTCGACATGCGGGCGCCACCCGCGATGGTGGCCATGTGGAAGTCCGTGCGCGATCAGTCGCGCGGTCCGCTCGGCGTGAAGCTCACCCAGGAAGTGTCGGCAGGCGAGCTGCGGCTGCGGGCCGAGCTCACGGGCACGGTGCCCGAAGGCGCGCGCGCTCGGCTGGCCATCCGCGACCCGAGCGGCAGCTGGGAGATCGCGGAGGGACCGGAGCGCACCCTGGCCCTGAACGAGCGGCTCGAGCTCGCGGGCTACGCGCAGGCGCTCGGACTCGGTGGCCTGGTGGTGGCGGAAGACGGCAACGCCGAGAGTCCGCGCAGCATCGTGGCGGATCCGAGCCTCGCGGACGAGGGCGGCGCGGGCGGCCGCGACGGAACCCTGCGGCGACGTCGGGCCTGGATCATCGGCACGTGCGCGGTGGCTGTAGCGGCCGCGGCAGGTGTGGCGACGTACTTCCTGGTGCATGACGACGGCGAGAAGGCGCCCACCAACCTGAACCCGATGGTGACGTTCTGATGCCGCTGCCAGGGGACGGCTACAGCCTTGCGCGGGCGTACGAAGGAAAGACCTTTGGCGCCTATCGCATCGCGCGTGCCATCGCCACGGGCGGCATGGCCACCGTGTTCCTGGCGCGCCGCACGGGTCCTGGTCGCTTTGCGCAGACCGCCGCCCTCAAGGTCATTCATCCGCACCTGGCCCGCGAGAAAGAGTTCGTGGACATGTTCCTGGAGGAGGCACGCATCGCTTCCTCCATCAACCACCCGAACGTGTGCCGCGTGCTCGACTTCGGGCAGGCCGAGGGCACGTTCTACCTGGCCATGGAGTACGTGCGCGGCGAGACCTGGGCCACCGCACTCGAGCGGCTCACGAGCCAGCGCGAGAGCCGCATGCGCATGCACGCCCTGAGCACGTACGTGATCCAGCAGGCCTGCGAGGGCTTGCACGCGGTCCACGAGGCGGTCGATCCCAACGGCATTCCGCTGCAGATCGTGCATCGCGACATCTCCCCGCAGAACCTGTTCATCGCCTACGACGGCAGCGTGCGCGTGCTCGACTTCGGCATCGCCACCGGGGCGGGCGGCTCGGTGCAGGGGGCCGGTGGGCAATCCACCACCCAGGTCATCAAGGGGCGCTACGCGTACATGGCGCCAGAGCAGGCGCGTGGGGCCGAGGTCGATCGGCGCGCGGATATCTGGTCGTTGGGCGTATGTTTGAGAGAGGCGCTGGGCGGCGAACGGCTGTTCGAGCGCGACACGCAAGTCGCCACCATCCTGGCGGTCACCAAGGAAGAGCTGCCAGCCTGGCCACGCCAGGTTCCGCTGCTCTTGCGCGAGGTGTGCGATCGCGCCCTCGAGCGCGATCCGGAGCTGCGCTTCCAAACGGCACGTGAGCTCGGTAGTGCGCTGGCGCGCTTCAGCGCCAGCGAAGCCGAGCCCGCGGGCGGGGCCGAGGTGGGCCGCTGGATGCGCACGTTGTTCCCCGAGCAGATTGCCCAGAAACGCGCCGAGCTGCGCGAGCTCGCAGGGGAAGACACCAACACCGGCTCGTTTACCTCCATCATGCCGCTCTCCGGCACCACGCGCTCCGCGGCATTCGAAGCACAACCCACGCCGGCCACCGGAAGTCCGCGCCTGCGTCGCATGAGAAGGCAGGTCGGTAGCTGGGCCAGCGCCGCAGCCCTCGCCGTCGGAGCGGCCTACGTCGCGTTTCGTCTCACGCCGCAACTCATGCACTCGCAGGCCAGCCCCGCCCCGACGGCCGTGAATGCGGAAGTTCGCCCGGGCTCTTCCGCGGGCATCCCCGAAGTGCCGCTGGCCAAGCCAGCGTTGGCCCAGGCACCTGGGATCGAGCCGCCCATCGCTGTCGCGCCTGGCGTACAGGTTACGGTGACGTCTGACATAGTCGCGGTCGCGCCTGGCGCGGACGAGCCCACGACTCCCGAAGCGTCGCCAGCCGACCTGCAGGCCGCTCAAGTCGCGCCCAGCGCTGCGAGCGATTCCGTGCTCGCTGCGTTCGCCAAGAGCGACAGCCCGAGCGACGAAGAAGG
This sequence comes from Myxococcales bacterium, assembly GCA_047601445.1. Taxonomy (GTDB): domain Bacteria; phylum Myxococcota_A; class Polyangia; order Polyangiales; family DASUME01; genus DASUME01. The sequence goes on from JASGJH010000001.1 coordinate 5,678,305, forward strand.
GCACCACCATCATCGCCACCACCGTCATCGCAAGGAGGGCACGGGCGAGGGCACGCCAAGCCAAACAGGCGCCCCTGCGAGCGACACCAAGAACGCTCCGACGACGGCAACCATTGCCACACCGACCAAGTCCAGCGAGAGCGCAGCACCCGGCACGCTGCTGGTGGCCGCCGCCAGCGGTTGGGCCGAAGTCTCCTTGAACGGCAAGGCGCTGGGCACCACGCCCTTTCGCGTGGAGCTTCCCGCAGGCAGCCATCGACTCGAAGTTCGGTTCTTCGGCACCGGCAGCCCGCAACCCATGGGCGTCGAGATCCAGCCTGGCAGCGTGACCAAGCTGCGCCTCACGCAGTAACGGCGCACCGAGCGCCCACTCCGACGCCAGGCTTCGCCGCGCTCAGTCGCCGCAGGTGGGGCTGCGATAGATCGTGGCGACGTCACTGGCCGACAACGTCGCGCCGAACAGCACCACATCGTCGAGCAGCCCATGGAAAGGAAAGCTCGGACTCTCCGAGGTTACGTTGCCGAGCTGCAGCTGACTCACGTCGATGGCCTGGGCGCTCGTCACTACCACGTGATTCCAATCGCTCCCCAGCGTGGCGCCAGGTACGCCGTTCACGTACGTGATGGCGCCGGGCCAGTTGCTTGCAGCCATGCCGAGCTGGGTATCCACGAACTCGACCTTCGCGCTGGCGTTAAGGTTGAGGATGTTGCGGGGATTCTGGTAGTCCGAGTACTTGATCTGCACCGTCAGATAATCCACCGAGGCCGCCAGACCCAAGAGGCCGCTCAAGCGCACGCGTACGCGGAAATTCGCGTCGCTGAAGTCCGAACGTTGCCAGCTGCGTCCCCACAGCTGAGCGACTCCTCCATAGGTGCTCAAGTTGTTGGAGCCCACGATGGCCGTGCCGCCGTAGCCCGCGCTCGTGTGGCTCGAGCCGCCGTCCCACGAGAGCTCCACGCCGAGCCCCTGGATCACGCCGAAGGTCGACGACTTGATGATCACCGTGACGCCGAGGATGGACACGCCCTGCGGGATCGCACTGTCCAGGTGGAAGCCACCCCAGTGCTCATTCTTGCTGCCAAGCAGCGTGAGGTTGGCGGTCGCGCTGCCGCCGCCATCTGCATAGGCATTTTGGGGCGACGACCAGTCATTGTTGGGACCGTAGGAGCTCGGAAACACCGCGGGTGTGAGGTTCGTGATCGCCGTGCCCGAGCTCGGCTTGGCCCAGAATGAGAGGCCCTTGATGGCGCTGCCGGCCGCTCCAACCTGCACGTAGTCATCGACTCCGTCGAAGCTGAGCGCGCCGTCGACGTGTCCCTGCGTCCAGGGCGTGCCCGTGACGTTGGTCAGGGTTCCATTGGGCGCCTGCCCGGTCGCCTCACTCGCTACGTTGCCGGAGGTCTCATCGAGCATCCAGTGCGCGGCACGCACGGGCGGTGGCGTCACGTTGCAGCCGCAGGCATCCGCCACGGCGCGCAGCGGATCGAGCGGGCAAGCATCGACATCATCGGCGCTTCCGTCGCCATCGTCGTCGTCGTCGCACACGTCGCCAAAGCCATCGCCGTCGAAGTCCTTTTGATCGACGTTGGCCAGGGCGAGGCAGTTGTCTGCCGAATCACAGAGACCATCGCCGTCCATGTCGCTGCAGCCCACGGCCGCGTCCGACCCGGGATTCGCGATAGGTCCCGCATCGCCGCCGCCACCCGTCCCGGGATTCGCAGCGGGCCCTGCGTCTCCATCGCCACCGAGCATGTCGTCGGGAAGCGCGCCGGCGTCGCTACCCGGCAGTGAGCCCGGCGTTGCGGCATCTTGCCCACCGTCTGCCACCTGAACGGGCAAGTCGAGCAACTTGAGACCGAGCCGGCCGCAGCCTGCCGTGGGCAGGGCGACCAGAGCTAACGATAGCCCCAAGATCGACCGCAAACTCCGTGACACCAACTCAGATCGTAAGTGGCTTCCTGTCGGCCCCACTCCACGAATCGGCTAATACCAACCACATTTGGGGGAGCAGGTAGGTTTGCACGCAAGATCGCGCAGCAAGGATCGCCCTCCTGCCTACAGCCAAATGCAACCGCACGTGGTTCAGAGGCCGCACTCCGGACTCTGTGCGAGCACTTGAGCCTGGGTCGCCGTAAGCGTCTCCGCGAAGAACATCACATCGTCCAGGGTGCCCTGAAAGGCCGTCCCGGCCGCCTCGCTCTTCACGTCACCGAGCTGCAGCTGGGTCACGCCGAGCGCCTGACTGCTCGTGATGAGCACGTGGTTCCAGTCCGCGCCGAGCCGCGCGCCCGCCACACCGTTCACGTAGGTCATGGCACCCGGCCAGTTGGTGGCCGAGATCGCCCCTGCCGCGTCGGCGAACTCCACCTTCGCGCCATCGCTGAGGTTGAGGACGTTGCGCGGATTCTGCGCGTTCGTGTACGCGAGCTGCACGGTGATGTAGTCGATGGATGCCGCCAGACTCACCAGGCCCCCGAGCACGACGCGCACGCGAAAGTTCGCGTCGGTGAAGTCCTGGGCCTGCCAACTACGACCCCACAGTTGATCCGGCCCACCATAGCTACTCAGGTTGTTCGAACCGACCAGTGCCGCACCACCGTAGCGCGCGTCCGTCTGCGTGTTCCCCGCGTCCCAGGAGAGCTCCACGCCGAGCCCCTGAACCACGCCGAAAGTGGCCGATTTGATGGTGACCGTGATGCCCACGACCACCGCCCCCGCCGGCAGCTGCGCCGGCAGATGAAAGCCGCCCCAGTGCTGCTCGCGGCTGCCGATCAAGTTCAGGTTGGCCGTGGCGTTGCCGTTGCCCTCGGTGAACGCCTTCTCGGGCGTGTCCCAGTCCTCCTTCGGGCCGGTGCTGCTCGGAAAGACCGCACCGGTCGCGCCCTCGCTGGCCACCAGGCTCCCGGGCCTGGCCCAGAAGGCCAGGGTCTTCACGGGCGCCGCCAGGGCCCCAACCTGCACATAGTCATCGACGCCGTCGAAGCTCAACGCGCCACCCACTTGTCCGCCTACCCAGGCAGGCATGGCCGCAAAGTTGGTGAGCACGCCAGCCGGCGCGCTGCCGGTCGCTTCCGCCGCGCTGGTGCCCGCGGTCTCGTCGAGCTTCCAGTGAGCCGCGGGTAGCGGGGGCGGCACCACGTCCGGCTGGTCCAACAGACAAGAACCTGCGTCGGTGTCGACCCCTGCGTCCCCGTTGCTTCCGGCTCCCCCGTCCGGCTGGAGCAGCCAGCCCGCGTCTGCGTCCGCCGACGCACCGGCCCCCTTGTTCAACAGCTTGAGGCCGACGCGACCGCACCCCTGGAGCGCTGGCAGCGACACGCAAAGCCACGCGACGAAACCGAAACGACCCCAAGAAAACACTGCAGGAACGATCGTAAGTCGGCGCCTCCCCGACACGCGCCAACAATCCGATCACGACTGCCACAATTGAGGGAGCAGGTAGGATTGCACGCAAGATCACGCATCGGCGTGCCGCTCTCCTTTCTCCCACATCCGAAGGCTGGCGGGCTTCGCTCGAACAGCACTCAAGAGATGACTTGGGCGAGCACCCACGGCTGGACGATCACGCACTGAAAGCGCGTGCTCCCTCCCGCTTCGGAGAGCTCTCGCGCGTCGTCGTCGCTGGCCCTCCGCAGCCCGCCCTCGCTCAGCCAGCGCTCCACGCGCGCGCGGTCGTCGCTGGCGATGGCCTCGGCCACCTCGAGCAGGTCGAGGGAACCCGCGAGCAGGAGCAGGGCACCCCGCGCGAACTGCGGCACCAGATCCGACCAACTCACTGCCATCACTTCGCCACGTAGCTTGGCGCGGGCGGGACTGTCGCTGCGGGACTCCGTCATCGGGCTGCCTTTTGGCCTTTTGTGGGCCTTTTCGCAAGCTCCGTTGCCTGTGCAGACCCGGACGAGAGTGGCACAAAGCGTGCGTCATAGGGCCCAATGGCTGCGTGTTTTGAAACCGAATGCGAGGACGTACGACCCGAAGTCGTGCGGACCTTTTCGCCTGGAACCAGGCTTGGCCCCGATCTCACGATCATCGGAATCCTTGGCGAAGGAGGCACGGCCATCGTCTACAGCGCTCACCATCGAGTGCTCGAACGGGAAGTGGCCGTCAAGGTCTCCGTGGGGGACGAGTGCGGGCCGCAAAGTCGCCTCGTGCGTGAGGCAAAAATGTGCGCATCCGTTCGCGATGCCCACATTCCTCGCGTGTACGGGCTCGACTACCTGGAAGACGGCAGCCCCTACATGATCATGGAGAAGGTCGAAGGCGAGATGCTCACCAAGCTCCTCCAGCATCGACGCCTCGCGGTGCGCGAAGCCTGCGAGTTCGCCTGTGAACTGCTCGAGACCTTGGACGCCATCCACTTTGCGGGGCTGCTCCACCGCGACGTCAAGCCCAGCAACCTGATGGTCGATCCCAACCCCGAAGCGCTCGTGCGCCTGCGCCTGCTCGACTTCGGCGTGGGAAGATCCTGCGCACCGAAGAGAGCCAGCTCCCGCAGCTGACCCGCAAAGGCGAGCTGCTCGGCACGCCCCTCTACATGGCGCCCGAGCAAGTCCTCACCATGCCCGTGGACGAACGCGCCGACATCTACGCAGCCGGCGTGGTGCTCTACGAGATGCTCGCCGGTCGCACGCCCTTCCACGGTGAAAGCATCGGCGAAGTCTTCGCGGCGGTCCTGCGCGACGAGGTCCCACCCTTGCGCAGCATTCGCCCCGAACTCCCGGCGTCACTCGAGCACCTGGTGCACCGCGCCATGGCTCGCCAACCCGAGGCGCGCTTCCAGACCGCATACACCATGCGCGCAGCCCTCTTGAGCGCGATCCAGGAACTCGTCGCGCTGGGGCCCGTGCCCGCCCTCGAAGCCCTCGAGACGCCAAGGGAAGGCGTGTACGAAGCTCACCTCGAGACCGTGGAGACCCATTTCGAGGTGCTCACCGCCGAACTCGAGGAGGTCGACCTCGACCTCGAGGCCGAGGAGTGGTTCGCCCTGGAGTACACCGAACGCTCGAGCGGTGAGCGCGTCAAGGGCACGCCTGCTCGCGCGCTCGCTGCGCGCTCCAAATGAGCGCTCTGGCGACGGCAAGCCTCCGCGCCCATACGAAGCCCGTGCGCACACGGGTTCTCCCTTCTGCGCGCGGTCGCCTCCGCGCCCATACGAAGCCCGTGCGCACACGGGTTCTCCCTTCTGCGCGCGGTCGCCATCGGCTGCGATCCACGGTTGTACGTCATGGGGTCGCTTAGGGCGGTGGGGCCGCGAACTCGCTCCTTGAGTGCACCCGAGTTTCGCTCAGACAGCGCGGCTCATGGGGCGGCTGACTTGGTGGTACTTCTGTTCTGCGATTTACCCCGGGGGCGTGCCATGCGCGCAGAAGGGAGAACCCGTGTGCGCACAGGCTTCCCCTGGGTGCTCGGTGTGCTCTAGCTCGGGTGAACTCGAGTGGGCCCTTTGGGTGCACTCGGGTGCTCGGTGTGCTCTAGCTCGGATGCTCTCGAGTGTGACCCATCCGAATCGCTCGAGTGTGCTCTGGGTTTCCCGGATTCACTCGAGGGGGCTCGGGGCGCTCGCGTGGGCTTGTTTGAGGTCTTGCTCGAGTTCACTCGACCGGTGGGCATTTTCGGTGGAGTCAGGGTCCGTGCTCCTCGGATCGGCGCTGACCGCCATGAAGACGATCGCGAAGAACAGCGAGAAGACCAGGAGCAACCGCGTCCACCAGATCGCTTCGTTGATGGAGCGAAACTTCGCGACCGCGATGCTGCTCAGTGTGTGGGTATGCTTCGCGTAGTGACCGACGATCTCGGACTCGCCCAGGCCCTGCAGGTCGCGCATCAATGCTTCTTCGCTCATCAAGGCCGTGTCAGGGAACGACGCGAGCGATTTGGAGGCGAGCGTGGCGCGCGCGGTCAGGGCGACCAGCGCGAGATGTGCGATCCACACGAAGCTCAAGATGGCGGGCGTGGCGGCGGCCGTGAGCAAGACCTTGTAGGACGTGCCGATCGAAGTCGTAAGCGCCGCGTTGGCAGCTGCGACGATGACTCCGACCACCGTCGTTGCGAAGGCGAGCACAGCAGCGGCCTTGGTATCTGCAAACTTGATGTAGTCGCTCGCATAGTCGCGATTGCTTCGAGCAAACTCAATGCGGAGATCAGACAAGGTGTCCTCGCATGCTGGCTTGGCCATGTTCTAGCCCACTTGACGCTGCGATCCGAGCTTTCGACCGGCGGACCGAGAGTGTTGGCAAAATGCCACTAAAACGCCTCCTCCGCCTCCGCGCCCATGCGAAGCCCGTGCGCACACGGGTTCTCCCCTCTGCGCGCGGTCGCCTCCGCGCCCATGCGAAGCCCGTGCGCACACGGGTTCTCCCCTCTGCGCGCGGTCGCCATCGGCTGCGATCCACGGTTGTACGTCATGGGGTCGCTTAGGGCGGTGGGGCCGCGAACTCGCTCCTTGAGTGCACCCGAGTTTCGCTCAGACAGCGCGGCTCATGGGGCGGCTGACTTGGTGGTACTTCTGTTCTGCGATCTACCCGGGGCGTGCCATGCGCGCAGAAGGGAGAACCCGTGTGCGCACGGGCTTCCCCTGGGTGCTCGGGGTGCTCTAGCTCGGGTGAACTCGAGTGAGGGGGTGAGCTCTCAAAGCGCAACCCGTGTGCGCCCACGAGTTCACTCGAGCAGGGGCCCGACTCGAGCACACCAGGCTGAGTACACGCGTTCCCACATGAGCACGAGAACACACGAGCACGAGGGCTCGCGGCGCGCACTCGGGTAGCCCGCTGGTGAGGGCAAGGGGCTTCCCTCTGCGCGCATGGCACGCCCCCGGCTGAAGCGCAGAGCAGAAGTACAACGTCCGCAGCGGCCTCATGAGCCGCGCTGTCTGAGCGAAACTCGAGTCCACCCGAGGAGCGAGTTCGCGGCCCCACTGCCACAAGCGATCTCGTGACGTACAACCGTGGATCGCAGCCCATGGCGACCGCGCGCAGAGGGAAGCCCCTTGCCCTCACCGGCGGGCTTTCGGTGTGGGGCGCGCCGCGAGCCCTCGTACGAGTGTTACTTGGGCGCCTTGCCCAGGCGCGTGAGACGGGCTTCGTCGGCCAGGTACTGCTCGTAGTTCATGTTGAGGTCGTAGTACTTCTCGCCCGCGAGCTCGATCACGCGGGTAACCAGCGAGTCGACGAACTGCACGTCGTGGGAGCTCACCATCATGCTGCCGGTGAACTTGAGCAGGCCGTTGTTGAGCGAGGTGATCGACTCGAGGTCGAGGTGGTTGGTGGGGCCGTCGAGCAAGAGCACGTTGGGGTCTTGCAACATCATGCGGGAGACCATGCAGCGCACCTTCTCACCGCCCGAGAGTACGTTCGCGCTCTTCTTGCTTTCCTCGCCCGTGAACAACATGCGGCCCAGGAACCCGCGCACGAAGGTTTCTTCTTGGTTGGGGCTGTACTGCCGCATCCAGTCGATGAGGTTCGAGCTGGTCTTGAAGAATTCGTTGTAGTCCTTGGGGAAGTAGCCGAGGTTCACGGAACGGCCCCAGCGCAGCTCGCCCTCATCGGGCTTCACCTCGCCCGCCAGCACCTGGAGCAGCGTGGTGGTAGCGAGGTCACTGCCGGCCACCGCCACACGCTCTCCCTTGGAGAGGGAGAAGCGCATGTTCTTGAACAGCGTGACGCCGTCGATGGACTTGCTGATGCCGTCGACGAACAGCACTTCCTTGCCCAGCTCACGCTGCGTATCGAACACGATGTACGGATACTTGCGCGACGAAGGCTTGATGTCGTCGAGCGTGATCTTGTCGAGCAGAGCCTTGCGCGAGGTGGCCTGCTTGCTCTTGGAGGCGTTGGCGCTGAAGCGCTGGATGAAGGTCTTGAGCTCCTTCATCTTGTCTTCCTTGCGCTTGTTGGATTCCTGGCGCTGCCGCAATGCAAGCTGACTGGTTTCGTACCAGAAGCCGTAGTTGCCGGTGAACAGCGTGACCTTCTGGAAGTCCACATCGGCGATGTGCGTGCAGACCTTGTCCAGGAAGTGGCGGTCGTGAGAGACCACGATCACGGTGTTCTTGAACTCGAGCAGGAAGTTCTCGAGCCACAGGATGGAGTCGACGTCCAAGTGGTTGGTAGGCTCGTCGAGCAGGAGGATGTCGGGCTCTCCGAACAGCGCCTGCGCCAGTAGCACGCGCACCTTCTCGCTGTCCTCGAGGTCCTTCATCAGGCGCTTGTGCTTGTCCTCGTGGATGCCAAGGCCGCTCAGCAGGCTCGCCGCGTTGGACTCCGCGTTCCAACCGTCGAGCTCGCCGAACTCCCCCTCGAGCTCCGCAGCGCGCGCGCCGTCCTCGTCGCTGAAGTCGGCCTTGGCGTAGAGCGCGTCCTTTTCGGCCATCACCTTGTGCAGCTGGGAGTGGCCCATGATCACGGTGGTGAGCGCGTCCGCCTCGTCGTACGCGAAGTGGTCCTGCTTGAGCACGCTCAGGCGCATGTTCTTGGGGATGACCACCCTTCCCTGGGAGGGATCTTGGTCGCCCGACAGGCACTTGAGGAACGTGGACTTGCCCGCTCCGTTGGCCCCGATCAACCCGTAGCAGTTGCCGGGGGTGAACTTGATGTCGACGTTCTCGAACAGCGCACGGCTGCCGAACGACAGCGACAAACCTTCTGTGGAAATCATGGCTTCGATGGCTCCAGGCGTGCCTCCCGTACTGGCTCTCGTGCATCAAGGCAAACCGAACTTGAGCCTCCCGTGCTTTCTCGCGCGCTGACGGGCCTTTTTCGGCGCGCTCGCGCGGGCACTTTCGCGCGCTGGGATGCGCTCCGTGCCCTGAATGGGCTGAGTTTCTAGCGTCCCGAGACTCGTGGCTACCTCGGTGATCCTGGGTGCCCCAAGGGCCCCGCAAAACGCAGGGGGAACGCCATGGCTCGTACGATCGCTGCCTCGCAGCACCCGTCGCATCGCCCAGTGCGTGCGGCCACCACCACACTCTCGCTGCTCACGCTATTCGGCGCCGGCTGCGCCAAGAATACGCCCCAGCATCAACAGCCCATCACCGAGAACCTGGCGCCCGCCGTGGCCAGCCCCGCTACCGAAGCCATCTCGATGCCGGACCGCGACTCCACCGGGTACTACTCCAACGTGGCCGACGCCAAGGAGATGGGGGTGACGGCCCCAATGGAAGAGCCGGGGACGCCGGAATACGACGAGAACGAGGCTGCACAGCCCAAGCCCCGCGTGATCGTCCACGAGTTCGTGCCGAAGGTCACCCGCGTGATGGTGCCCACCATCACCACCATGCCTGCAACGGTCACGGAGACGCCCGTGGCGGCGACGGGGCTCACCGATGGCCAAATCGTGCGCGTCGCACAGACCATGCAAGACGCGGAACTCGCCCAGGCCAGCATCGTGGCCGAACGCGCGCAGAGCGACCGCGTGAAGAAGTTCGCGGCCCAGCTGCAGTCCGAGAACAAGAACTTGAAGGATCGGACCCAGGCGCTGGCCAAGAGCGACAAGCTGACGCCCGTCGAGAGCACGCTCTCGGCCGACATGCGTGTCAAGGCCAGCCAGGAGCTCACCAGCGTGGAGCTGGCCAAGCCCGAAGAATTCGACAGGGCCTTCATCGACGCGCAGGTGGAGCAGAACCAGCAGCTGTTGGAACTCCTGGACAACCGCCTGATCCCGGACGCCAGTGAACCGAAGCTGAAGGCCACACTGAGCAAGTCGCGCTCGGTGCTCGAGCGTCAGGGGGAAGAGGCCAAGGAGATCCAGCGCGTGATGCAGAACGCGCCCGAGAGTACCCCCTGAGGCGGCGCACCTGACCACGCCCCGATCACGGTAGATCGCAACAAGGAGCGACCGAACGCATGGACTTCTCCGGCGCTGCCCACAGTTCGCTGACGCCGCTCGCGATCATTCTCGCCCTGATGCTACTGCTGCCGAGGTTGTTCGAGTACCTGAAGTTGCCGGGCATGCTCGGACTGATCGCGGGAGGCGTGCTGCTCGGCCCCCATGGCTCCGGTTTGCTCGGCGCGGAACATCCCTCGATCGACGTCTTGTCCGAGATCGGCAAGCTCATGATCATGTTCTTCGCCGGTCTCGAGATCGATCTGGCGAAGTTCCGAGAGGTCAAGTACCGCTCGCTTGCGTTTGGCCTTACGACATTTGCGGTTCCACTGGTGCTCGGCGTGATCATCGGGCGCTACTTCCACTACGGCTGGCCGGCTAGCTTCTTGATCGGCTCGCTGATGAGCTCGCACACGTTGCTGGCCCTGCCGCTGCTCCAACAGATGGGCCTGATGCGCAACAGCGCCGTGACCATCACGGTGGGCGCCACCGTGTTCACGGACGTGCTCTCGCTGGTGGTGCTGGCGATGTGCCTGTCCATCCACACCCAGGGCTTTTCCCCCAGCGTTCTCACGCGCGACTTGGTCGAGCTCGCCATCTACATTCCGTTGCTGGTGGCGGGCGTGGGGCGTGCGATGCGCTGGGTCCTGCACCGGCTCGGTGACTCCGAACTGACCCGCTCCTACGTGTTGCTGCTGACGTTGATCCTGGCCGCGCTGGGAGCGGAGTTGATCGACCTCGAAGGGCTGGTCGGCGCGTTCTTGGCGGGCTTGTCCGTGAACGCGGCCATGCAGGGGCGCTCGGTGCACACGCACCTGGAGTCGGTGGGGCACCTGCTGTTCATCCCGGCCTTCTTTCTCACCACGGGCCTGTTGATCGACTTCGGAGCCTTCGGTCGCGTGCTGAGCGAGAGTCCGTTGCTGGTGGTCGGCATCGTGGCGGGCTTGGTGTTCTCCAAGTGGCTCGCCGCCGAGATCGCGGGCCGCGCGATGCGCTTCGACGGCTCGACGGTTCGACTGATGTGGTCCCTCACTTTGCCCCAGGTCGCAGCCACGCTTGCTGCCACCATCGCCGGCTATCAGGCGCTCGATGCCAGGGGTGAGCGCTTGTTGGACGCGTCGGTCCTCAACAGCGTGCTGGTCCTGATGGCCGTGACCGCGGGGCTTGGCCCCGTCCTGACGGCTCGCTTCGGCCGGGAGGTCCTCGCCAACGGAGGGGGCGTCGCACCGAGCCCGGTGGGCGCGCCGGCGCTGCCGGAGCCGTCGAGCGCGCCGGGAGGCTTGCGCCCGCTGCCACGGTGACGCTTGTAACGGGCCGTTAACAGGTTCCGACAGGGGCTGGGTTAGCTGCGCGCAGGCGCACACCTGGCTCCTGCTTACCCAAGGCCTTCGGCACCGCGAGGAATCCATGTCTCTCCATCTCGTTACCGCGCCCCAGTTCTCGAACATGCTCGGCAACCTCGACCGCTGGCTCGACAAAGCCGTCGAGTACGCGGCCTCGCGCTCCTTCGACGCAAACGTGCTCCTCCAGGCACGCCTGGCTCCGGACCAGTTTCCGCTGCTGAGGCAAATTCAGGTCGCCTGCGACACCGCCAAGATCTCCGCTTCCCTGGCCACGGGAAAGACGCCGCCCAAGCACCCTGACACCGAGCAGACCGTCGCCGAGCTCAAGGCCCGCATCGCGTCGGTGCGCGCTTACCTCGACGAGTTCACGGCCGCCGACTTCGAGGGCGCCGAAGGACGCGTGCTGAGCCCGCCTGCGCTCCAAGGCCGCTCCGCCAAGGCCGTAGACTACGTGGCTGCCTTCTCGCTGCCCAACTTCTACTTCCACGTATCCATGGCCTACGCGATCCTGCGCCACAACGGCGTGCCGCTCGGCAAGAAGGACTACATCGGCCGCGTGAAGTTGATCGACTAACTCTCTCCCTGGCTCGCGTGCGCCCGAAGGAGCCCTAGCGGGAGCAATCTCGACTAAAGTTTCTTTCGCGGGTGCAGGCTCCCTAGGAGCCATCCGAAGCGCTTCCCATTTGCTCTGCGAGCCACCTCAGCTCTTCCACCATCTCAGGGTGGTCAGCGATGACGCGTTCATTTTCGTGGCGATGGTTCAAGCCATAGCGCTCGTGAAGCTCGGTATCCTTGATGCCAATGAGCGCCTCGGCGACTCGGGGAACTGCGTCCCGCCGGAGCTCTCTTAGCGCCGAAACCAAGGCCGCAGCGGCCGTACTGGTCTCGGAAACGACCATTTCTTCGAATGCCTCTAGAGAACCGTCGGCGGCGGGTGCGATGAGGACATCGTAGACATCATCAGCGCTGCACGCGATGACCTGCGGATCGCCTTCAAGTGCAACCTTCGCCTTGGCCAGTAGCTCGTGAAGAAATGCTGCAGGTTCTCCGCCAACCGCTCGTGTGTAGATCGAGCAAACGCGTTCTGCACAACGAAGTGCAAACCCAAGCACGGCGGGCAGGGGTGCGCGCTTCGCCCACGCATCAATTACCCTAAGTTGCTCTAGCGGTTGCACGAACAATCTCCGATCTACGGCGTTCTCGCGCGGCGCCGGGGCGCTCGAATGGGCTCGGGCAGTCAGGGGCTCTGGAGGGTTAGTGTGTCTGCGTCGAGTGCGTCATCCGTGAACGAGGCGCTCGCGTACTCGGTCGTGAGGCTCGAGAGGTAGGCCTGATTCTTTTCGTTTTCTCCGTAGGCGAGGCGGATCTCGTCGTACGAGGAGACGCGACCTTTCACCTTCACATCGACGAGCACGACACGGTCTGCGTCCACGTCGCGCAACGAGAGCGTGCCCAGGACGGCCATTTCGTATTCGGTGGCGCACGCTGAGGCGCCCTTGAAGAAGGTACGGGTGCCACAGGCGGAGGCGCGGTTGCCCGTCCAGCCGCGCATCCAGCTCGCGCGCGCGTCCTGCTCTTCCGTCGCGGCCTCCAGCATCAGGCTCACCTCGTAATGGTGGCGATCGTTCGTCACGAACGACCAGGTACCCCGCTCGTTCACCTCGGCGATCTTCGACAGCAGCTCCATCTCGACCTTGCGCGTGTCCACGTCGTTGTCTTCGCTCGTGGCCTCGCAGCCAGTGAGGTAGCCGGGATTCACGACGAACATCACGGAGAACACCGTGACGCGAAACAGCCACTTCAAGGATTGCTGGAGCATGACTTCTCGCAGGTAAGGGGAGACCCGGATTGTACACGGAGCGCCCTTTCAACGAGGGAACGAAAAGATCCCCGCCCAGGGTGATCCCCGCAAGCCTCACACCACCCGAGGGCACGAGATTCCCGGGCAAAAGCGAAGCGAACACGAGGGCTACTCCGGGTCCGCCAAGAAACCACTCGAGAAACCTCGAGCAAACACCGAGCGAACACATGGCTCTCGTGAATTCCCACGTGTGAACCCCAGCGGGAGCAAGAACTCCCCTTCAGCGCGCATGGCACGCCCCGCGTAAAGCAAAGAACGGACGTGCGACCAAGTCAGCCCCCATGAGCCGCGTTGTCTGAGCGAAACTCAAGTGCGCTCAAGGAGCGAGTTCGCGGCCCACCGGGACAAGCGATCGATCGACGTACGACGGTGGATCAAAGCCCATGGCGACCGCGCGCTGAAGGGGAGTTCTTGCTCCCGCTGGAGCTCCTTCGAGTACACGAGGGCCCAACAGAGAGCCCTTCGAAAAGCCGACGCGGAAGCGTGCGCTAGCCGTCGAACGCTCATGATTGCGGCGAAGTCACGAGCTCGCACGCGTACCGCAACGTGGGTCGCTGGCTTTGCAAAAAGTTGCTTGCGGGCTGAACTCCGCAAGACTGTCTGGCAACCATTCGTACAGAGGCGCGACAACCTGCGCGCTTGAAACGAGGAGGATGCTCCATGCGAGCTCACTATCTGCGCTCTTGTTTGGTCGTAGCTCTCGGGGTCGGCGTCGGCGCTGTAGCGGCCTGCGGTAGCGACAACAACGAAACCTACAACGATGCTGGCGCTGGTGACGGCGATGGCGATGGTGACGGTGATGGTGATGGCGACGCCGGGGGCGGCGATGGCGACGCCGGGGGCGGCGTCATCCCGACCCTCAACGGCTGCGCGCCCAGTGACTACAAGGATGAGACTGCATCCTCGTCCGATCGCGTGGTCACGATCGCACCCGGGGGCAAGCTCGAGTACTCGCCCAAGTGCATGACCATCAAGGTCGGCCAGAAGGTGAAGTGGGAGGGCGATCTCTCGAAGCATCCGCTCGACCACGGAAGCCCCACCAACGAGGACCTCGGCAGCCCCAATTCGCCAATCAAGGAAACCAAGAGCGGCGACAGCGTGGAGTTCACCTTCTCGGCGCCCGGCACCTATCCCTACTACTGCGAGGTGCACGGCACGCTCGGCATGGTGGGTAGCATTCACGTCGAAGAGTAAGAGCTTCGGGGAGGTCGCGTGACCTCCCAGCTAAAACACCGCGACGGGCGGGGAGGTCGCGTGACCTCCCCGCTAAACACCGCGCATTTGGAACGTGTAGCGCGTGACCAGGCGCGCGTCGGAGTGCCGCTGCAGGAGCTCCGATCGCACATCGCAGTCGATGCCGAGCTCATCCCGGATTCCCTCGAAGAAGGGGTGCAGCGTGGGCCACGTCAGCTGGTCCACCAGTCCAAGGCTTTCCGCCGCGCGATAGTAACGGTCCACGCCGCTCAAGCGCACGCTGCATAGCCGTTCGTCGTAGTGCTCCACGTGGAACACGTATTCGGGGCTCGCGTTGTAGATGGCTGAGATGAGCAAGGCCACCAGGTCGCGCACGTCGCCATGGAAGATGGGCGTGCTCGCGTGCTGCGCGCGTGTGGCGCGTGTCTTGGCTCGGCCCAAGCGATAGAACAGCGCGCGCGAGGCGCGGTCCACGGCATGGGCACCCATTTGCTCGGACATCACTTGCAGCAGCAGTCCGTAGAACAACGAGGTCACCTTGGAGAGGTCCGTGGCGAGCTCTCCAGGATCGGCCGGGAAGAATGCGCCCATCAGCAAGCGTGCGTCTTGCCCTGGATGAAAGTGGTCCTCGGAGCGCATGGACTGGGCGAACGCGAGATCGGCACTCATACGCATACCTCGAGCTGGTTTTCGAGGGTGTAGCTGCCGTCGCTGGCGGGTTCGATGCGCGCCATGCCGCCCATGCCGAGCGGATAGTTCATGGCGCCGTGTCCGCAGATCTCGGGCTGACGATAGACGGGGATCCGCGTGCGACTCGCCACTTCACTCACGATGGCGTCGAGCTCGGCGCGGTCCAGTTGCGCGGCTTGCTTGCGAGCCTCGGGTTCGAGCTGCGCGTGAGCGACGCGCTTCATGGGCAGCATGGCGCCGACCAGCAGGGCGGCAGCACCCGTGCGCTCGAGCTGGCGGGCCAGGGACGAGAACGTGCGATGGAAGTCGTGGGCGTGCCGGTCGTAGTCCTCGCACAGCACGATGCGGCCGCGCAGGTCGGGCATCCACTCCTTGTCCCGATTCAGCAGGATCGCGCTCAAGTTGCCACCGGACAGCGGACCCACCACGCCCTGTTCGTGGGCCGCGGCGGCGTCGTTCAGGCGCAGCACACCCGTGTAGCGCACGCTCGACGCGCCGCGCACCAGCGCCCGCAAGTTGTGCACGTTGGCGCTCGGCAATATCTCCCAGTACGCGCACTGGGTGGTGCTGATGGCGTGAGAGAAGAAGCCCTGGCCGCGCTGGCTCTGGGCGAACAGAGCCCAGTCGGAGTGATGGCTGAAGCCCCCGAGCAGCACCACGGGCCGCCTGGGACGAAAGCTGCTTTCGGCGAGCGCGTCGACGACACCGTGGCAGCCGCCCTTGCCGAAGAGCGGGAACACGGCGTCCACTCGGTAGTCATCGAGCAAGCGCACCACGTGACGCACCCGCTCCTCCGGACTGCCCGCCCAACGCTCGAAGTAGGGTGCCACCGCGGCCTGGGTGCGGTCGATCACGGGTTCGAAGCCGAGCTCGCGAATCAGCGCGGCGCCGGCGGCGAGGCCGGCCTGATAGTCGAGGGCGATCTCGCGGTCACCGTGCAGGGTGTCGCACAGGATGCCGACGCGTGAGCCCGGCGCGAGCAGGGCGGGCCCTTTGTGGTAGCCGAAGTCGACGCTGCCCTTGAGCCCGACGAAGGGCACGGGCTCGGGTGCGACCGAGGGCCACGCGAGGCGCGCCCTGGCGAGCGCGGGCGAGGAGCGTCGCTCGGGCAGAGAATGACGGGGAATTGCGGGAAGTTGGCGGGTCGAATGGATGGCCATGGCAGGTTCTCTCCGGGGCCGGAGCGAACTGCTCCAAGGCCATGAGGAGATGCTGGGCAGACGGCGTGTGAACGGGCGTGAGAGTCAGCGTGGAAATTTCGCGCGCGCGAGGCCGTATGTGGGGATTCGCATCGCACCCGTGTTGCCACGAGAAGGAACGTCCGCGCCATGTCGGCTCCCGGAGACACCCTGCAGATCCGTATGCTCGGCGAATTGCGCATGTTGCGCAACGGCGTGCCCCAATCGTTACCTCCCTCCAAGAAGACGCGGGCGCTGCTCGGGTATCTTCTGCTGAGCGGTCGCGAGCAACGGCGCGAGCGTTTGTGCAGCATGTTCTGGGACGTGGCCGACGACCCGCGAGGCGCGCTGCGCTGGAGTCTGAGCCGATTGCGCAGTCTGCTCGACGATCCACAGGCTGCACGGCTCAAGCCCGGGCGTGAGACGGTGGGGGTCGAGCTGTTGGGGGCGGAAGTCGACGCGCTCGCCTTGCGGCGAGCCGTGTTCGCGGCCGGCGGCGTCGAGCGCATGGAGACGGCGGCCCTGGAGCATTGGGCGGAATCATTCTCGGGCGAGCTACTCGAGGGGCTCGATCTGCCGGACTTCGAGGAGTATCAGGCCTTCCTGGTGGGCCAGCGCGAGGAGCTGCGCGGACTGCGCATCGGCGTGCTCCGTAGTCTGTCGTCGCGCCTGGCCGCGAGCCCAGAGCGCGCGCTTTCGTACGGCCGTTGCCTGGCGAAGCTCGATCCCGGGAGTTTGAGCGCGCGTGTGGAGCTGTTGCGCCTCGCTCATCTCACGGGTCGAGTCGACGAAGCTACCCAGCACTACACGGCGGCACGGCGACATTTTCAAGAGATCGGCTCGCGCGACCTGGCGGCGCTCGAACGGGCTTGGCACCAGCTGCGCCAAAGCCCGGCATCTTCGACCGCCAGCTCCCAGCCGGCGGCGCCCGTGCTGGACGAGTCGGCCCCACGTGTCTCCCGTCTCTCGTGGTCGCTCGGCGCCAACGACAGCGAGGTCATCGGTCGCGGCGAAGAGCTCGCGTTCTTGCGCACGTGCCTCAAGGGCGTGGTCAGCGAACAGCGCCCCAAGGTCGTCCTGCTGAGCGGTGAGCCTGGTATCGGCAAGTCCCACGTGTTGCGCTTCTTCAGCGACTGGGCGCGCGCGCGCAACTTGCAAGTGGTGGCCGGCACGGCCTACGAGGGCGAGCGAAGCCGGCCCTACGGTCCCCTGCTCGACTGCGTACGCGCCACGGGAGAGCTAGCGCCAATCGCGCGCATGGACTCGTCGCACGCCATGCCGGTGTTGGAGGACGAGCGTGCACGTCAGCGCTCGCGCGAGGAGTTGTTTGCAGGCACGGCCCAGTTCATCGAGCGCTGCGCCGGCAAGGCGGCGGCGCTGTGCTTGATTCTAGAGGACGCGCAGTGGCTCGATCGTGCGAGCGCGGAGCTCTTGCACTACGCGGCCCGCAGCATGAAGGCGCCCGCCTTGATTCTACTCTCGGTACGCAGCGAGGAGGCCGCCGACAATCCTGCGCTCGTGCAGCTCTTGCGTGGTTTGCGGCGCGACCGCTTGCTGGAGGAGCGCAGCCTGGCCCCGCTCGACGCCGCCGCCATGGAGGCGCTGCTGGGTGCCCACGGTTGCGCGCTCGATCCTGAGCGTGTGGCCGAGCAATCTGGCGGCAATCCCCTGTTTGCCCTGGAGATCGCGCGGCTCGGGGAGATCCCGGGGGAGCGATTGCCGGAATCGATCAGCGAAGCCGTCCGGGAGCGCCTCGCACGCCTGAGCGCAGAGTGCGCGGAGGTGCTGCGCTGGGGCGCGGTGCTGGGCGGAGCCTTCCACGTGCGCGAGCTGTCCGATCTGAGCAGGCTGAGCCAGGAGACGTTGGTCGAAGCCCTGGAGTCGCTGGAGCGGGCGGCGCTCCTGCGTTGCGAGCCTTCGCCGGGCTCGCCGGACAACATCTGCTACCGCTTTGCCCACGAGCTCGTACGCCGGGTGGTCTACGCGGATCTCTCGGGCGCCCGTCGACAGCTCTTGCACGGGCGTGTGGCACGCACGCTCTACGCGCGCGATGTCCACGACGAAGAGCGCCTCTCTCGGCTCGTGCGTCACGCGGCGTTGGCACAGGAGCACGCGCTGGCGGCCGAAGCCTGCGTCGCGGCGGGCACACGCTGCCTGCGTCTGTACGCTTACTCGCAGGCCAACGCCCTCGCTTGCCAGGGCGTGCGGCACGCCGAACAGCTGAGTGGATTGGAGAGCATGCGTCTTCTGATCGAGCTGCTCGAGATCCAACTGCGGTGCGCGCCACGACGGCAGGCCGCCGCGCTCGCCGAGCGCATTCGGGCCCTCGGCGAATGGGCCCATTCCACCGGAGCTTTCTCCCATGCCAGACGCGCACACAAGGTCCTGAGCTACTGGCACTTCGACGAAGATGGACCGCTCGGCCTCACGCAACACCACATCACGATGGCCGAGCTGATCAGCCGCCACGCCGCGCCGGACGAGCAGCTGGGCTCACTCTCCGAGGCGGCACGCTGCATGTTGTTGCTCGGCCGCGAGCACGAGCGTGCCCGGGGTCTCTTGCACGACGCCGAGCAGCAGGCGCAGCGGCTGCACCTCGAGCCCGCGGTGCTGCGCGACGCCCAGGGTCTCGCGCACCTGTTTCGCGGCGAGTACGAGCGAGCCGCGCCGTGCTTCGAGCAGGCGGCGGCTCTGGCCAGCGCCGAGCGCAATCCCGTCCTCGAGTTTCACGCCCTCGATCACCGAGCCACGCTGGAGTTCGAACGTCACGACCATCACGCGGCCGCACGCTTTTGCCGGACACTGGTGGACGTGGCCCGCAGCGTGCGCGCGGGCGCCGAGCTCCCCTACGCCCAGGGTCTCGAGGCCATGGCGCGCTATGCCCTGGATCCAACGTGCCATCAGGAAGTCGAGATCCACATGGATCGCCTGCGGGTACTCGAGGCCCAACGTCGGCTGATGCATGCGCTGGCCGTGTTCACCCAGCTCGACGCCCTGCATGGGTGTGCGGCGCGCGCGCTGGTCCACGCTCACGAAACCCTGGCGCTGGCCCGGGCACTCCAGCGTCCCAACGAGCTCTATCTCGCGCTCGGCGTGATGTGCTGGGCCGAGACGGAGCTCGGCCATCCGGAGCGGGCGGCTCAGGCTCGCGCTGAACTGTCACTCCTGGACGAGCGCGAAGTGGCCGAGGGCAGCCGCAAGAACGTGCCGCGGCTGTGGGCGGCGCGCACGGAAGCGCGCCAGAGCGCCGAGGTCGGCTGAGGAGGGCTCTGCCGGGTCTGACGCGGGCGCTCTGCGGGCCACCGAGAGTTCGAGCAGCCTCCGAGTAACCTCGGGCCTGGCTGCGACGTATAGATGTCGAAGATGTCCACCCGCGGGCCAAGGCAACCGAAAGACGAGGTCACCCCCGAGGCGCTTTACCTGCGCCGGCGCGAGTTCGTGCGCAATACTGCGCTGTTCGGGCTCACCGCGGCGGGAGTGGGCGGCAGCTTGCTTGCGCTCACAGGGGGCGTGCGTGGCACCCCCAAGCCGGTCGCCGCTCCCACTTCTCTGCCTCCCGCCTTCTCCCAGCCTCCAAGCAAGTCCGCGCGCTACACGCTCGACGAACCGCTCACGCCCTACGCGGCCGTGACCACCTACAACAACTTCTACGAGTTCGGCTTCGAGAAGGACGACCCTGCGGCCAACGCCGGCTCCCTGCGCACGCGCCCCTGGACACTCCGCATCGACGGCGAGCTCAAGCGTCCGCTCGTGCTCGACATCGACCAGCTGCTCGGCTGGTTTCCCCTGGAAGAGCGCGTGTATCGCATGCGCTGCGTGGAGGCCTGGTCCATGGTTATCCCCTGGCTCGGCTTCCCCCTGGGTGATTTGATCCGGCGCGCCGAGCCCACCTCGCGCGCCAAGTACGTGGCCTTCACCACCCTGTTCGACCCGCAGCAGATGCCCGAGCAAAGTGGCGACGCGCTGGGCTGGCCCTACATCGAGGGCCTGCGCATCGACGAGGCCGTGCATCCCCTCACCTTGCTCTCGGTAGGACTCTACGGAAAGCCCCTGCCCAACCAGAACGGCGCGCCGATTCGTCTGGTGGTGCCCTGGAAGTACGGCTTCAAGGGCATCAAGTCCATCGTGCGCATCACGCTGCAGGAGCAGCCGCCTGCAACCACCTGGAACCTGGCGGCACCCTCGGAGTACGGCTTCTACGCCAACGTGAATCCGCGCGTGGACCACCCGCGCTGGAGCCAGGCCAGCGAACGCCGCATCGGTGAGCTCGAACGGCGACCGACGCTGCCCTTCAACGGCTATGCCGACGAGGTCGCCTCGCTCTACGCTGGACTCGACCTGAGGCGGTCCTTCTGATGGCCTCCCTCGCAGCACACGAGAAGCCTCTCCCACGGCGCAAGCCCTCACTGGCCTGGCTCAAGCCCGGCGTGCTGGTGGGGTCGTCGATTCCGCTGCTCGATCTCGTGCTGCGTGCTTCGCGTGGAGAGCTCGGTGCCAACCCGGTCTCCGAGGCACTCAACCGACTGGGCCTGCTGGCGCTCATCTTTTTGATCGCGTCGCTCGCCTGCACGCCCCTCAAGTTATTCGGCTGGGCCACACCGATGCGATTGCGGCGCATGTTGGGCCTGCTCGCCTTCTTCTACGCGAGTCTGCACTTTGGTGTGTATCTGTTCCTCGACCGCTTGGGCGCCCAGAGCTCCCTGACCCAGGACCTCACCGAACGTCCCTTCATCAGCGCGGGCTTCCTGGCGTGGCTCTCACTCGTACCGCTCGCCGCCACCTCCACGGCCGGCATGATCAAGCGCCTCGGCGCGGCCCGCTGGCGTAAACTCCACCGGCTCGCCTACGTGGCGGCGGGGCTGGGAGCGCTGCACTTCGTGTGGCGCGTGAAGCGGGACGTCACGGAGCCCGTGATCTACGGGCTGGTGTTGCTGTGCTTGCTGGCCGTGCGCTTCAAACGCACCAAGTGAACGCTGCACGCCATCGGCGGCACCCGGGTCGTAGGTAACCGAGTGCTCACCGACGCGGCGGGCGCGGACCGCGATGGCGGGCGTGGTGATGCGTGTCCTCCGTGTTCAGCGACGGGGATCGCACCTCACCGAGTTCATCGCCCTCGAAGTCGAACAGAGAAGCGTCGTGGAGGTTGTCCTCACTCACGTCGAGCTCGTTGGGTCCTTCGCGCTCGAGGTCGTCTTCATCGTCCTGGTTGCGCTCCACGGCGGCCATGGCCGGAGCGAGCTCCTCGAGCGCGCGATCCGAGGTGCCTGCCGCCATGGTCTGATTGACGGTGTTGCTCCACACGTCCTCGTCAGGGTCGAAGTTGGGCCCGGT
This sequence comes from Myxococcales bacterium, assembly GCA_047601445.1. Taxonomy (GTDB): domain Bacteria; phylum Myxococcota_A; class Polyangia; order Polyangiales; family DASUME01; genus DASUME01. The sequence continues at coordinate 5,699,722 of JASGJH010000001.1, forward strand.
AAGCGCCTCGTCGCTACGCGGCCCGCTGTCGATCTGCAGCTCGTCGTCCTCGCTGTTCGGTGCGGCTTCGAAATCCCCGGCCTCCATCGCATCATTCAAGAACTGACGTCCCATCTCCTCGGGCTCCATGGAGAGCCCTTCCTCATTGCGCTGATGCACATGCAGTTCTTCGCCCAGCTCGTCGGGCTGTGCGGTCAGCGTGCTGGAATCCACGGGCGCGGGAACATGGGGCGTTCCTCGCCCGGTCCTGGCTGCTCGCCCTTGCCGGGTCGACCTGCCAGGGTCGCGCCGACTGCTCACCGCACGCCTGCTGGGTGCGTCGGGAGATGCCGCCCCCTTGCGCGTGCCTCCGCTCTCCGCTCGCGCGCCCGAGGACGCGCTTCGACCGTGTTTCGCCTCGGTCATGTCTCGCTCCTGAATCGACGAGGTCCTGCTCACGACGTACGCGCGAGACCGCGCGACCGCTAGGGCCACGAGCAGCCGCCCCCAGAACCGCGCGGAAGTGAGGCGAGAGTGCCTGAGGTCCAACGACTTGTGCGAGGCTCTTCGTGTTTTCGCCCTGCGGATCGACGAATCATGCCAAGATCCGGCGATTCATGGCGGGTCTCCACCCGATGCAGGAGCCTCGAGCTTCTACCCGTTCCACCGGCACACGGCGCCGGGACTCACGCGCGCGTCATGGCAAGCAGCTGTCACGGTTAGCCCTCCTGTGCTGCTTGCAGGCGAGTTGCAGCGAACCTACGCCGAGCGTCGTGCATGCCCCAGTCGTGGCCACACCCGAGCAGCTCGGCGAGCACTGCCGGCAAGCCGTGGGCGCGCCGCGCGTGGAGAAAGTGGGCGATCGCATCTTCGTGGCCATCGGCTACGACCTGGCCAACACCATCGCGATCAAGACCGAGCACGGACGCATCATCGTGGACGCCATGATGAGCCCCGAACGTGCACAGCTGGCCAAGGCCGCCTTGGACGCTCAGGTCCCCGGGCCGACCCACGCGGTGGTGCTCACGCACAGCCATATCGATCACGTGGGTGGCATCGGCACCTGGCTGGAAGCGAATACACAGATCTGGGCCACCGACGCCTTCGCTGAACACTTCTTGAAGCAGTACGGGGTCTTTCAAGCGGCCGAACGGGCGCGTGGCCTGCGTCAATTCGGCGCTCACTTGCCCGACGCGGCGCTGCCTTGCTCAGCCCTCGGTCGCAAGCCCGACTTCTCCGCCAGCGTGGGCGCCGGCTTTCGCATGCCGACCCACACCTTCAGCGGCCAGCGAGACCTGAGCATCGATGGCGTCGCACTCGAGCTCGTGGAGGCGCACGGTGAGACCGACGATCAGCTATTCGTATGGCTGCCGAGCGAGAAGGCGCTCTTACCTGGCGACAACTATTACCAGGCCTTCCCCAACCTCTACACCATCCGGGGCACGCGCCCGCGCCATGTGGACCAATGGATCGGTAGCCTCGATCGTATGCGTCGCCGCGAGCCCGAGTACCTCGTCCCTTCCCACACGGTGCCGCTGCGAGGACGCGCGCAAGTCCTGGAGCACCTGACCAACTACCGCGACGCGATCGCTTATCTGCAAGCGCACGTGGTGCGAGCGGCCAACGCAGGTACGTCGCTGGGAGCGCTCAGCGAACACCTGGCCCTGCCAGCGCATCTGGCGAGCCAGCCCTACTTGTTGCCACTCTACGGTGAGCTGCACTGGTCGGTGCGCGCCATGTACATGAACGAGCTCGGCTGGTTCGATGGCGAGACCGCAGAGCTCTACCCGCTCCCTCAAAGCGAGCTCGCAGCGCGCGAAGTTCAGCTGCTGGGGGGACCCGACAAGGTACTCACGCTGGTGGAGCAAGCGCTGACGCAAAAGGATCCGCAGTGGGCGCTCCACCTGATCGCGAAGCTCGAGCACTCCCAGCTCGTTGCAGCCGAGGTCCAGCAGCGACTGCTGGCGGCGCGCATCCAGTCGGAGACCGCGCTCGGCGAACGCGTGACCAACACCAACGGCCGCGGCTACCTGCTCGAGTCAGCCCTATCGCGTCAACACCCGGAGCTCCCGAGCTTCCGACCCAAGCTGGAGGGCGAGCTGCTGTCGACCATCCCGGTGCGCATGTTCTTCGAAGCTTTGCCGGGCCGGCTCAGGCCCGACGCCGCGGGCGACATCGTGGAGACCTTGGCGGTGGAACTCAGCGACGTGAAGTCGCGCTTCGTGCTCACCTTGCGACGCGGTGTACTCGAAGTGGTGGAGGGCGACCCGCTGCCGCTCACGCCCACTCCCTTCGCTATCCTGCAAACCGACAGCGCCACCTTCAAGGATCTCGCCCTCAAGCGCACGAGTCCCCTCGTGGCCATTGGAAGCGGCAAGCTCTCCATCACCGGCAATGCCCTGCGCGTGCCAGAATTCTTCGGGCTGTTTCAGCAGGAGCTGTGAAACATCCGCTCTGCTCACAGGGCCCCGTTCACCCCTAGTTCCCGTGCATTTTTGGTGCGCCGGGACGTCGGGCCGTCTTTCATAGCACTCCCGCGACGACTCATGCTGCGGGCGCTGCAAGGGGACGAGATGAAGCGAACGAGCACGGCACACGTGGGCCTGAGTTTGTGTCTGATGATCGGCGCTGCCTGCGGTGATGACGGCGGTGGCCATCCTGGCAAGCTGCCCGACGGCAGCCCAAACACTGGAAATGACGCGGGTGCGGACGGCGGTACCCCGGGGGATCACTCGGACTCGGGCACCATGGCACCGGAGGACTACGGCACCTTCACCGGCCTGACCGGCGTCCCCAAGCGCCTCGCCTTCGACGGCAGTGAGTACTGCGCGCTCGACGCCCAGTCCCACGCGGTGTGCCCGACTGCCTTCTACGATCCACCCACCGACGTGGCATTCGGCACAATCGATTTCGACGACGATAACGGCTGCGGAATCGGCCCGGACGGCAAGATCACCTGCTGGGGCAGCGGCTCCACCACCAAAGCGCCGGTCGGTCCCTTCACTGCGCTCTCCATGGGCGAAGACGATGCCTGCGGCATTCGCCCCAACGGCAAGGTCGTGTGCTGGGGACGTCAGAAGAGCTTCGCGGCTTCCACCAGCGGTACCTTCGTGGACCTGGCAGTGGACGACGACGCCGTGTGCGCGCTCGACACCGCGGGCCACGTGACCTGCTGGAGCTCCACCTTCAGCACCACCCCGACCTACGAGGGCGAGTACAAGCAAGTCGTGCAGCACGCAGGCAACGTCTGTCTGCTCAAGAAAGATGGCTCCGCCACCTGTCCGGACGCGACCTTCCAGCCGCGGGACGCCGCAGGTCCTTTCGAGTCTCTCACCGTGGGCGCGAGCTTCGCGTGCGGCCTCGATACGGCGGGCAAGATCACGTGCTGGGGCAACGGCGCGATCACCCGTCTGGCGCCGCCGATCGGTCCGTTCACCGATGTCTGCAACGACTACGAGAACGCCTGCGCGCGGCGCGCCGACGGCACGGTGCAGTGTTGGGGCGGCACCTGGGGCGACGGCTCTTCGGTGCTCGACTGCAAGATCGACACCGCCAAGTTGAGCGGCACCCTGGGCGGAGCGGCCTACTCCACCACGCGCGAGAGCACGCCCCAGTACGGCGAGTACGAGTTCACGACCGCGGCCCGCTACGGCTACACGCTCGATGCGCTCGAGACCAACGGCACCGAGCTCGGCCTGCTCGCCATCACTGCCAACAAGAACCTCTACGGCAACAGCTTGGTCACGGCCCTCAAGGACGGCCAAAGCACGACCATCGACGAAGGTCTCGTGATGCTCGGCAGCACGGCGGCTGCGCCCGGTCCACTCTACTGCACGGGACCCGGTTCGAGCGCCACCATGCATATCGACGAGCTGCGCGTGACGCTGGCGAATCTACACAACCTGGGCACCTGCCCGGGCACGCCGGTGGCGGGCGATGTCACCGTGTGCTGGGGCAGCAACGGCTGCGGCGACGAAGTGACCGGCACCCTCGAGGGCAAGGAGTTCGCCCCGAATGGGTTCATTCAGGGAGGCCTCGGCGAGGACGGCGGCGACGCCAACGACCTCGACAACACTTTCATGCGTCTGCGCGGCAAGGACGGCAAGGTGGACTGGGGCATCATCATCACCGCGCCCGACTCTCCACAGGGCGCGAACGTGTATTGCGTGGGGGCCAACTCCACCATCACCACCACGGGCACGGGCTTCAACGAGACGAGCACCTTCGCCCTGAAGAACTTCTCCAAGCTCGGCACCTGCCCGGACACCAACACGGGCGATAGCCTCACGGGCTGCGTGCGCTGACTACGGCTGCGACGCGCTGCCCGCTGTGCTCAAGGCCGCGCGTAACGCGGTCTCGACGTTGGCGGCGAGCTTGGCGTGGCCCTCGGCCGTGGGATGTAGGCCGTCTTCGAGGTTGAGCGTGGGGACGCCCGCCACTCCCTGCATGAAGTAGGGCACCAAGGGCACCGACAGCTCCTGGGCGAGCTTGGGGTAGAGCGCCTCGAAGGCCCCGGCGTAGTCCGCGCCGTAGTTCGGCGGGATGCGCATCCCGAGCAGGAGACAGCCCGCACCCGCCGCGCGCACCTTCTCGACGATCGCACGCAGGTTGGCCTCGATGGTAGGAACGGGAATCCCGCGCAAACCGTCGTTGGCCCCGAGCTCCAGCACCACGAGTCGCGGCTTCTGTTTGAGGAGCCAGTCCACGCGCCGCAGTCCGCCCGCGCTGGTGTCGCCGCTGACGCCGGCGTTGAGCAGCCGAAACGGTGCGCCCGAGCTGCCCAAGTTCTTCTCGAGCAGCGCCGGAAACGCCTGATCGGCCGTCAGATGCAGGCCTGCCGTAATGCTGTCACCGAGAAACACGACGGTTGGAGCGGTGGCAGCAGCAGTGGCCTCGCTGGGTCCCGGCTGGGGGACCGCCTGCACACTCGCTGGAGCGCTTGTCGCGGTCGCAGCGTCGGTGCACCCTTCGAGCCCGGCGCAGCTCACGTACGCTGCTGCCAGCGCGAATCGCAGCGTAGAGCACCGGTTCGCCATCGATCTTTCGCTCGCGCGCCCGAGGGCGCTCTTCGACTCTCTGCTCGCGTGCCCGAGGGCACGCTTCGACCTGAAACGAGACAGCATGACTATCTCTTCGTCTCCTGCGCCTGGTCCCGCGATCCATCCCGACCGCGCTCAGCCTCGCCTCGAATGCCGCGGCGTGGGGCGAACCTTGAGCTCGGGCAGTGTAGCGCTGACGGTGCTCGACGGTATCGATCTGCAGATCTGGGCGCGCGAGGTGGTGGCCGTGGTGGGCCCCTCGGGCAGCGGAAAATCGACCCTGTTGGGCCTCTTGGCTGGCCTCGACCGGCCGAGCACCGGCAGTGTGTTGGTAGAGGGTGTCGCACTCTCGTCACTGAACGAGGATGGTCTCGCGCGTTTGCGTCGCGATCGTCTCGGCTTCGTGTTCCAGAACTTCCAGCTCCTGGGCAACCTCACGGCACGCGAGAACGTGCTCTTCCCGCTCGAGCTCAAGGGCGTCCCCAACGCCGCGAGCCGCTGCGACCGCCTGCTCGCGCAGGTGGGACTCGCCGCGCGCATGCATCACTATCCCTCGCAACTCTCCGGCGGCGAGCAACAGCGTGTGGCCCTGGCCCGCGCCTTCGCCACCGAGCCCGCGATCCTGCTGGCCGACGAACCCACCGGCAACCTCGATGCCCGCACGGGCGCCGACGTGCTCGCGTTGCTGTTCGCGCTGCGCGAAGAGCACGGCAGCACGCTGGTGATCGTGACCCACGACGAGCACATCGCTCGACGCGCCGACCGCGTGATTCGCCTGGTGGGTGGCCGCCTGGAGCCCACGCCGTGAAGGCCGCGCTCACGCTACGCATGATCCTGCGACAGGCCCGCGGTGCGCGCGGCCGGCTGGCGGTGTTGGCGCTGTGCATCACCGTCGGCGTGGCCGCGTTGGTCGCCGTGTCCTCTCTGGTGGAAGGGGTGGAGCGCGGCATTCGCGTGCGCGCGCGGGAGCTCCTGGGTGGCGATCTCGCGCTCGAGTCACGCCGCCCCCTACCCGATGCTCGCCCCTACTTTCCAGCCTCCATTGCGCCCACGCGTATGCGCCAGGTGGACATGAGCGTGCTCTCCACCATGGCCAGCAACCCCGCCGGGGCGAGCCGCCTGGTGGAGGTCAAGGCGGTGGACACCTCCCGCGGCCAGTTCCCGCTGGCGGGCAAGCTCGAACTCGATCCCGCGCGCCCACTCTCGGAGCTGCTCGACGATCACTCGGTCTTGGTGGCGCCCGAGCTGCTCGCGACGCTCTCCCTGCGGCATGGCGACTCCCTGCGCATCGGCGCGCTCGACTTCCGCATCGCGGGCAGCGTGCAGCGCGAGCCTGACCCGCTCACCTTTTCGCTCTCACTCGGTCCGCGTGTGCTGTTGACCAAGCGCGCACTGGAGTCCACGGGGCTCTTGAGCTTCGGCAGCCGCGTCGTGCATCGCAGTCTGTTCGCCTTCGATCCGGGCCTCACCGATCACGAGCTCGACGAGCTCAAGCTCGCGCTCGAGCGCAGTGTGCCCGGAGGCGGCAGCTTCGTGAGCGTCGAGACCCGCAACGAGGCGCAGCCTGCCCTGCGCCGCACCCTCGAGCGTACGCGGCGCTACTTGGGCCTGGTGGCGCTGCTCTCTCTGTTGGTGGCCTGCGTCGGTGTGGCGCAGACGGTGTCCACCTGGTTGCGCGAGACGCTACCTCAGGTGGCCGCCTTGCGCTGCATGGGCCTCACGGCGTGGGAGATCTTCGGGCTGCATGCGGGCTTGGTGCTGCTCACGGCGACGGTGGGTAGCTTGATCGGCAGCTTGCTGGGCGCCTCGGTGCCCATGCTGGTGGCGCGCCTCGAACCAGACCTGATCCCGCCAGCGCTGGCTTCTTTCGTTCCCGTCGAGTCCCTGCTGCTCGGTCTCGCGCTCGGCATCGGCGTGGCCGTGATCTTCAGCTTGCCCGCGCTCACGGCGGTGTGGCGCGTGCCCCCAGCACGCGTGCTGCGCAGCGAAGCCGCGCCGTTACCTGCCCCCCGCGCCGTGATCACCGGTGCCTTGCTCATGGTGGCTGCTGGACTGATCGCGGCCGCCTATCTGCAAACCCACGAGCTTAGTCTCGCGCTCGGGTTCACCGCCGCGGTGAGCGCCTTCACGGGCATCCTCTGGCTCGCCGCACGCGGCCTGCTGTGGGCCGTGGCGCGCTTGCCGCGCGAACGCATGGGGCCCTACTTGCGCCATGGCACGGCCGCCTTGAGCCGACCCGGAGCGGGTAGCGTGGCCGCGATGTTGGCGCTGGGGCTCGGCACGCTGGTGGTCTCGAGCATCACGCTGCTCGAAGACGTCCTCGGACGCGAGATCCACACGGCCCTTCCGACCGACGCACCCAGCGTGTTCCTGGTGGATATCCAGCCCGATCAGTGGCCCGGCCTCGAAGCCCTCGCGCGAGAGCGTGGCGCCCGCAACGTACAGAGCGTGCCCGTGGTGATGGCACGGCTTTCCCACGTGGATGGCCGCACGGTGGACACGCTGCTCAAGGAGCGCGGCGGCAATCCCAACGAGAAGCAGCGCGTGCACTGGGTCCTCACGCGCGAGCAGCGCATCAGTTGGGTTCAGGAGCTGCCCGCCGACAACAAGATCCTCGAGGGTCGCCTCTGGCAAGATCCCGATCCCCACGAGGTCAGCCTGGAGGCCGAGTTCGCCAAGGACCTGGGGGCCCAGCTCGGCAGCGTGCTGCGCTTCGACGTGCAGGGCATACCGATGGACTTCAAGGTGACCAGCCTGCGCAGCGTGGTGTGGCGCAGCTTCTCCATGAACTTCTTCATGTTCACGGAGCCCGGCGCGCTCGACGACGCACCGCAAATCCGCCTGGGCGGCGTGCGCCTCGCGCCCGCGGCCGAGCAGCCCTTTCAGGACGAAGTCGCCAAGCGCTACCCGAACGTGACCGTGTTGAAGGTCCAGGAGTTGCTCGAGCGCGCAGGCGGCATTCTCGAACAAGTAGCCCTGGCCGTGCGCCTGCTCGGCGGCTTCGCCGTGCTCACGGGACTCTTGATCCTGGTGGGCACCGTGGCCGCCACCCACTTGCGACGCGCACGCGAAGCCGCTCTTTTGAAGGCGCTCGGACTGACGCGCGCGAGTGTGCTGAAGCTACTCGTCATCGAGTACGCCCTGCTGGGCAGCGTGGCGGGACTGCTGGGTGCCGCGGGCGCGTATGCTCTGGTCTCGCAGGTGGCCTATCGAGTGCTCGAGATGGACTCCGCACCATCCGTCCCACTGACGATGATTAGCCTCGGTTCCACCGTGGTCCTCGCAACCCTGGGTGGACTCGCCGCTAGCGTGCGCGCACTGTTGGTGCCTCCCCTCGCGGTGCTCCGCCAAGAGAGCTGACCTGTAGATCGCGACGGTCATTGACGTGGGCGTTGACGGTGCGTTGACGGCGACGGCGACGGCGACGTGAACCCGAGCGCCCCCATTGACTCTCGGCCTCTCTCCCGCCTCTCACCCCTGCGTGGCCTTGACCCGCCCATGGGACGCGAATAGGCGTAGCCCTCACAAGGTAGGGACGAACCACGTCACCGCACCATCTTCCGGAGGGGCCTCTATGCAGCTTTCAGGATCTCAATCGCTCACACGCGTGGCCAGTTTGGCGGCGCTAGCATTCGTTGCCGCCTGCATGGGCGAAGTGGGCGACGATGGCGAGCCGCTCGATACCGCAGGCGAGCAGGAGCTCGACACCGAAGGCCAGGGCAGGCAGGTTTTCGGAACGAGTCAGGGTCTAACGGATCGTCAATGCGATCCGCATCCCAACGAGGTTGGGCTTTGGGTCAACACCAACTACACGGGGGCGTGCACACTCTGGCCGATCGGTGCCTATTCTTCGGTGCCCGCGGTCCTCAACGACGCCATCTCCTCTTTCAAGGTCGGAGATGGCGCTACGGTCAAGCTGTGTGCGAACCCCGACTTCGGCGGAGGCTGTACACGAGTTCTTATCGGCAACAGGTCGGATCTGAGTACGGAAGCCAGAGTCGAGAACGCGCTGACTATCAACAATGTTACAAGTTCAGTTTTTGTAGGGCAGGCAAATAACACTGCCGTGTATGTCGCAGAAGGTCCGGACATCTGGAGCGCCAGTATGTCGCCGCTTACCATCGGCAACTACAATACGGCCGGCTCCATGGGTATTCAGAACGATGCACTCTCGTCGCTCATGATTGCGGGGGGCTACGGTGTGATTCTCTACACGGGCAACAACTACACGGGGTCGTCCGTGAGGTTTGACAACCCCTCTTCCAGTCCTTCGACCTGGCTGTCTGTGCAACTAGACCAGGGAGCCGGTGCGCCCAATGTGCCCGATAACTCTGTGAGCTCGATCAAGGTGTATCGTCTCTAGCTTTTCGTTGAGTTCCGAGATTGCCTCCTACTCACTGCGAGCTCTCCGACGCACAGCGGTAGAGAGCCATCGGTTCGCCAGTCATACGTGCTCAGCACGACGACCAGGCGACGAGCAAGCCCGCGACGAGAATGACCGCCGCTACGGGTCGCCCAGCTCGCAGCGGTGCCAGCTGACGGCGACCTGCAGCGAGCAGCGCGACGCCGATGAGGCGAAGAACACCTGGCTGCATAGTGGAAGAAGCAGCGATGAGGCCCCGATGCTTCTTCCTCTGCCTCCGCCGACGGAACCGACTGAACCGCTTCGAGCAGGGCGTTCATTCCCGCGCACCACCAATCTGCACGCCGCTCTACACTCCCTCGCGAACTAGCCGGAATCACCCCGGCTTTCGCAGCGCACGGGCTCACAGCTTGCATCTCGACGGCTCCACCACGTGAGGCGTTGGCAAGAGCCGGCGCAACACGTGTGAACGCCTACGGGCGGATCCGCCCGTCTTGCCGCGAGACCCCTCGGAGTCCTTCGTGTTCGTATCCTATTGTGTCGCGCAGCTTCGTCTGTGCGCGGTGTGCCTCGTGTTGTCGCTCGCGAACTTGGTGGCCTCGTCTGCCGAGGCGCAAAGCGTGTCGTACTCGTCCGTGCCGCGCCTGCGTGATCCCGTGGTGGCTTACGCTGAACTCCACCGCCCCGGCCCACGTCGCCTGTGGCTGACGGCGCTGGAGGAAGCCGCATTCTTGGGAATCGGCGCAGGTTGGTACTTCTTGGACAAGGGCACCAACATCGTCGACTGGGACAATCCAGCCTGGGATCAGCGCTTCACGCGCCACGTGCTGCGCCTCGACAACAACGCCTTCCCCATCAACTTCGTGTGGCACCCGCTCTCGGGCGCGGCCTTCCACGCCGCCGCACGCGCCAACGGCAGCTCACTGTTCGGAGCGATGGCCTTCTCGGCCTTCACCTCGGCGGCCTGGGAATACCTGGTGGAGTTCCGCGAGAAGGTCAGTGTGAACGACTTAATCGTCACACCCGTGGCCGGCATCGCGCTGGGCGAGTTTGCCTCGCAACTAGGGCGCTACCTACACCGCACGGCACGCCACCCCACCCGCGTGCAGCGCACCTTCGGTTGGTTGTTCGGACCCATGGAGGCCATCCACAACGGGCGTCGGCCTTCGCGCGGACTCGGCACACCCGCCGACAATCTCGGCTTTAGCGCGGACATTTGGCATCGCTTCTCCCTGCAGGCGGGCTACGCAGCGGGCCTCGATTGGGTGCCACGCAGCGCGCACCTCGACAGCGAGTCCGTTCGTGGAGCGGAGCTGCGCAGCGAGCTCGAGCTCGTGGCCGTCCCCTCTCACCTACACGCGGGCTCATTTCGGCGCTTCTTCCATGACGCAGATGTCACACGTCTGCGCCTGCGAGGAAGCCTGGGTCCCGCTCAGCAGCAGGACATCGACCTGTTCGCCCAGAGCACCCTGTTCGGCTTCTATCAGCAACGCATGCCCGAGCCCGGTCAGGGCCACAGCTGGCTCGCAGGCTTTCAGCTGGCCTATCGATACCGACGCATGAGCTTCGGCGAATTCACCGACGACCTCGGGCTCGCACTGGGCGGCCTGAGTCTGCGCAGCTGGACCCGCACGCGAAACTGCCTGGTGGACATCGGACTCGACGTGGGCCCCGGCATGTCCGGCATCCACTCCTTTCGCTACGACGACTGGGCCAACGAGCACACCAGCGAGGTCGGCAAAAGCATCCTGGAGAAACACGGCTACTCCTACGGCTTCGGTGGTTGGGGCCAGTTCACCTTGGCCATCGAGAGCGAGTTCGTGCGCCTCACCACGCGCCTCCACGCCGGCCAGTACGACTCCAAGCAAGGCCTCGACCGCACCCAGGAGAAAGTCACCGACGACGCTCCCACCCGAGAGCGCCTGCTCGACCTCGAAGGCATCTTCGAGCTCATGCCCTTCCGAGAAAATGGCTTCACGATCGCGCTGTCGCTGCTCTCGCAATTGCGTACGTCGCAGATCGACGAGCTGTTGGGCAAGGCGCGGCTGACGCGGGCGTTCGTATTGAGCGGGTGGACGTTTTAGAGAGCTAGTTGGGTGTCGCGGGAGTTCGCGGCTGCATCCCTTGCTCGAGCACCCTCATCAGATTGAGTCCCATGATCTTCGCGATGTCGTCCTCGGAGAAGCCCTGATCGATCAACGCCTGGGTGACTGCCGCCAGCTGCGACGCATCGAACCCCGTGGTCACCGCGCCGTCAAAATCCGAGCCCAGCGCCGCATGATCGATGCCCACCAACTTCACGACATGCGCGATCGCACGCGCCACCGCGCGCGGCTCGAGTGAGCACACCGCGCCTTCCCAGTAGCCGATACCGATCACGCCGCCCGTGCGGGCGATGCCACGGATTTCGGTGTCGGTCAGGTTGCGATTCACTTTGCAGGTGGCCTGCACGCCGCCGTGGCTCGAGACCACGGGGCGCTTGGCGAGTCGCAGGATCTCGGCCACCGCCGTGTGGCTCGCGTGGGCGACGTCGACGATCATGCCGAGCTCCTCCATGCGTCGCAGCACGTCGCGCCCGAGCGCCGTGAGGCCGCCCTTCTTCACGCCGTGCATGGAGCCCGACACGTCGTTGTCGAAGAAGTGCGCGAGGCCAGCCATGCGAAAGCCGTGGGCATGGAGTACGTCGAGGTTTTCGAGCTTGCCCTCCAGATCTTGCAGGCCCTCGATCGAGAGCACGCCGCCCACCACCTTCTGCCGCGTGCGCGCTTGGCGCAGGCTCTGAAGGTCGCGTGGGTCACGCACGGCCTGCAATGAACCGCCCGCGTTCTCCACCGCGCGCTGGAACTTCTGCGCATGGAAGAGTGAGCGCTCGAGCAACGAACCCCAGGTACGCGGCGGCTGCAGTTGCACGATGGTGAGCAGCGTGATGTTGTCGGTGTCTGCGGGATTGGAGTTGTAGTTCTGGTGCCGCGGCGTCTTGGTCACCGAAGAGAAGACTTGGAGCGCGTAGTTGCCCTCGAGTAGCCGTGGCAGGTCCACCATGCCGCGCTCCGAGCGCTCCACCAACGAACGTCTCCAGAGCAGGGTATCGGCGTGCATGTCGGCCACCAACAGCCGCGCGTGCAGGGCCCGCGCCCGCTCGGAGATTCTGGAGGCGCACCGGCGTCACGCGATTGAGGGACTTCTCCACCGAAGGCGAAAGCACGGCGGAAGTCAGCCAAAGCAGCGCCCCGAACAGCACCAGAACCACGAGCCACCTGCGCATCGAACCTCCGCACCGAACCACCCGCGCGAGCGCATCCTTGCACGGGAGTTTGCCCGCGCCCATGCTCCCTGGGCCGTACGATTGGAGAGAAGCGAGCCACTTCGTGAGAGAAGCGAACCTCGCGGAGGGGTGGGTCCCAGCGCGGCTTTGCCGGGCTGGGCGGGGAGGTCCCGTGACCTCCCCGTATAAAGGACACAAGCGAGCCACTTCGTGAGAGAAGCGAACCTCGCGGAGGGGTGGGTCCCAGCGCGGCTTTGCCGGGCTGGGCGGGGAGGTCGCGTGACCTCCCCGTTCAAAGGACACAAGCGAGCCACTTCGTGAGAGAAGCGAACCTCGCGGAGGGGTGGGTCCCAGCGCGGCTTTGCCGGGCTGGGCGGGGAGGTCGCGTGACCTCCCCGTTCAAAGGACACAAGCGAGCCACTTCGTGAGAGAAGCGAACCTCGCGGAGGGGTGGGTCCCAGCGCGGCTTTGCCGGGCTGGGCGGGGAGGTCGCGTGACCTCCCCGTATAAAAGATGAGGAGGGGAATATGGGAATCTTCGGATTGGGGCTCGTGGCAGCGGGGGCGGGGGTTGCCTTTATGGCCTCGCGCAAACCCGACAACTTCAGCATCTCACGGCGCGCCTTGCTCAAGGCCTCGCCCGAGGCGCTGTTTCCGTTGGTCAACGACTTCCACCGCTGGACCACCTGGTCCCCCTGGGAGAAGTTCGACCCGAACCTCCAGCGCACCTATGCGGGGCCCGAGCTGGGCGTGGGTGCTTCCTATGAGTGGTCGGGCAACAACCAGGCTGGCTCCGGCAAGATGACCATCCAGGAGAGCACGCCCAACCAGCGCATCATCATCGAGCTCGTGTTCACCAAGCCCATGGCCGCCACCAACCGCACCGAGTTCCTCTTCACGCCCAAAGACGGCGGCACCGAAGTGAGCTGGACCATGAGCGGCACCAACAGCTTCGTGAAGAAGCTGTTCCTGGTGTTCATCGACATGGAGAAGTTCGTGGGCCCGCAATTCGAAGAGGGGCTGAAGAGCCTCGAGCGCGTGGCGAGTGGTGGCGGGGAGAAGCAGTTGAGCTCGGAGGTCTAGGCGGCCCTGATTGGAACTGCCGATTGCTTCCTCCGACTCAGGGGGGAAGCAGCAGCGCGTGGAGGGCGCGTCGCTTGTTGACGCGTCGACTCCAGACCAGCCACGTGCCCTGACTACTGCCCACCAAGCTCGTATCGCGAGCGTCCGAGAGCGACAGTTCCGTGCGCGCCAGGTCCAGGGCATCTGAGTCCGGGCCGGAACTGGCGAGTGCGCTGCGTGAGGGAGCAGAGCCGGCCTGATACGCGAGCACGTAACCGGCACCGCTCATCGCGAGAACCGGCATCGACTCCGCCTCGGCTGTGGTCAACAGGGGCTGCAGGGCTCCGACGGGGGATGACCCGAAGCGGCGAACAGGGCGCATCTGCACGTTGCCGAGCGGGTCCACGTCCTTCGCGGTCCACGCAACGGCGTAGTCTCCGTTGGGTTGAACCGTAGCCGTGGGTTCAGCATGCAGACCGCTGGCCAGCTTCAATGTCTCGTAGTCGACTGGGTTCATCGAGGCCGTGAAGCGTCGCGCCAGCACGCCCCGGGCGGTGCTACTCATGGTATCGCTCTCGGACCAGGCCACCAGGATCTGTCCCAATGAGCTTGCAAGAGTGGGCTCTCGCTGCGAGACCCCGGCCGCCGAGGAGGCGACGGAGATCGAAGCTCCTTCGGGCAGCCCGTCGGCACCAAACTTGCGCAAGCGTATCCGAGCATCGGCTGCATCCGCTGCCACCTCTACCCAGGCGATGGCAAAGCCGTCGGCGAGCTCCACCACGCGCGGCTCGACCTGCGCCTTGCCGTTTCCATCGGCCAAGGTGATCCCGGAGCTGAAACCATCGCCGTTCACCAAGGAAAAGACGATGCCCGATTGTCCCTGGGGCGTGTCACTCGCAAAGGCGACCACGAAGCCGCCCTGGCTCAATCCCGCCACCGTGGGCCTGGCTTGATAGCCGCGTGGAATGCCCGTCTTGATATCGAACTCGGGACCGAGCTGGTTCCCGAAGGCATCGAAGCTGGCGCCTCGAACAGCCTGGGTTTCTCCGGCCAAGGCGTCGGCCGTGTACACGACGAGTGCACGGCCCAGGCCGTCCACCCCCGCCGCAGGCGCGGGTCCAGCGGGCCAGCCCTCCGGGATCGTGGGCTCCAGCTCTCGCGTCTCGATGAAGCAAGACGAAGAGCAGCCGTCGTGATCGTCCAGATTGCCGTCATCACAGGCTTCGTAGGGCACTCCGTCGTCGCCGTTGGAGCGCGCTCCGTCTCCACAGCCTGGTTTGTCGCAGGCCCCCGCGACACACTGCCCCTCCTCGGCGCACGGAGTCCCAGTCAGTGGAGTTCGCATGCAGAGCCCGACCACGCACGCCGTCTCTTCGCAGACGGAGCTCGGACGGCAGCTGCGGCAGCCTTCTCCGGGCTCGCGATAGGCAAGCATGTCGGTGAGGTAGCTGCCCAGGGTTTCGAGATCAGGCTGTACGTACTGCTCCGGGCTCGCATGGTTTTGCAGGCTGGCGGAACCAAGCAGAGTTCGGCTGCCATGGACCTTCCGAGTCACATAGACCCGGCCATGCTTTCGTTCCGGAGTGAGCGCGGAGTCCCAGCCTGCCGCGGTGGGCCATGCGAAACCCACAAGGCGAACATGCACGCTGCCGTCCGCGTCCGTGCCCGCGGGGTGGGCCAAAGATTGCGCTGAGCTGAAGCGAAAGTCGGCCTCGTTGCAATCGTGGCCCGCGAGCTTGCCCGTGGTGGCACACAGAGCTCCTGCATCGGTCCACCAAAGCTCGACGGTCTTCAGGGGATCCTCGCTCGCATCACTCAAGCGCAGCTCGAGGGTCGGTACGACGGGCTCACCTGCGTCCGCCTCGAACGCCAAGGACACCCGCGAGCCCAGGGCCATCGCTGCGACCTGCGCTCGAATCTGCTCGCGCTGACCACGCTCCACTGCGCTCCAGCCTTGGCTGCGAGCGATTCTGCGCGCCATGGCCTGCTCGAGTGCTCCGAGCGCGTGGAACACGCCGCGTGAAGCGAACGCCGAGGGCCAGGCATCCTCCGCGAGGGGCGCACGCCCCTCCGTGAGCGCATACAAATGAGCCGCTAGCGGAGCGGGATAAGCGGCCTCCGCATCGAGGACTTGGAGCGGGTTGCTGCTTGGGACCGGCCGCAACGTGTTGGCGCGTGCCTCGGACAGCTGAACCATGCGCACCGCCGCATCGCCGAGCTGTCGGCGCGTCAGTCCGAGTGCGGAGAGGAAGCCGCCCGGAGTCGCCGGCAGATCCTGGTAGTCCACAGGGTTCACCGCGACGAGGCGTTGGCGCAAGCGCGACGCCAGCACGTCCCCGTAAGCGACCTCGACGAACTTCTCGCTCGAGAACGAGCCATCTTCGAGGGACAGATCGGGCAGCAAAGGATGAAGCCCTGCCTCGCGCAAGCGGCTCTCCGCGAGTGCGTCTTCGGCAAGCAATGCGGGCTTGGTGACCACGGGAAAGCGACCGAAGGCATCGTCCAAGGCATCGGGGTCGCCATCGGTGCGCGAGTACAGGCCCACGGGAACCGCGAGCAAGAGCCGCGCAGCCGCCAGCTTCGAATCACGCAGAGCACGTACCGCTCCCTCGACACGATCGGCCGCCCTCGATTCGGTCTCCCAGCGCGCTGCGATGCGGTCGGCTTGCTGGTACCAGAGATCGAGAAAGCTCGCCTGTAGGTCCGCAGTCTGACTTTGAGCGAGCGTCCACAGCGCGGACTCGAGGGCTGGTTCGTCGTCGCTCGCGGTTTCGCTCGTCTCCTGGCAGGCAAAGGCGTCGAACACCCTACCCAGCTCCGCCACCAGCGTGAGCCTGAGCTGGTGCTTCCAAAGCGCTAGTGAGAATGCTTGCTCGTCGTCCTGCGTAGCCACGCCATAGCCGGCGACGGGCGAGCCCGGAGCGCCCTCGAGCTGGCCCAATAGGCACTTGAGCTCGGACAGGCGCTGCAGCCCGCGCGTGTCGCAGAGGTTCCCGTCGGGGCCGCGCCCATGGATCGATTCAGCCACGCACGCGGCGGAGACTTGCGCCTCGAAGGCAAGCCGCTGTGCATCGAAGGGCTGTGCCAGATCGAAGACCGTGGACGCACCACTCGGATCCTTCAATGTCAGCCTTCGCCCCCACAGCAGGGGCACCGGGTCCTCGGCGTTCAGCGCGAACTCGAGCTCGCCCGTCGGCGCTCGAGGTTGACGTGGGATGCTCGCCGCCACCTCGTCGCCGTAGACACGCGCCGCATTCTCGTGCGCGTCCGCTTCCAAAGCGAGGGTAGCGCAGCGCGGCTCCGAGGAAGGATCCAGCGGCCGCGTCGATACCGCGCCCACCACACTGCGCGCATTCGGTGCGCCCTGATCGCGCCCGCGTTCCGTGAGATAGAGACGCTCCGGAAGATCACCGGAAAAGACCTGAAAGCGAAGTGCCCTGGCGGCTTCGTCGTAGGAACTCGGAAGACTCACAACAGGCTCGCAAGGCCGCCCGAGCAGCTTCCCCGTAGTCGCACATGCCGAGTCCCGCTCGCCCGCAAACAGCTCGTAGCGCGGCGACTCTGCGGAGCCCAGCGCGTCCGGCTCGAGATCCAGCACGGCCAGGTTCAACGTGGTTGCGTCAGGGTCACTGCGGACACAGACCTCGGCGCGACCATGCGCGCTGGCGAGCAGTGCCATCAACGCGTCGTGCCCCTCGTTCGAGAGATCGAGCTCGAGCGCCTGGCGTGCCATGCGGTAGGCGTACTCCTGCGCGGCCTTGTTGCTCTGGCCGGTATAGTCGGGACCACTCGTGCCAGTCAGCGTGGCACGAGCTTCCGTGATCGCTCCCACGTAACCGAACGGTGCGCCTACCGTGAGTGCCCGGAGGGTCTCGAGCGCGTTCGGCTCCTGGTCGCCCAAGCCGCTCCACACGAGCGGCGTCCCCGACACGCGCAACTGCTGCCCCAACCATTGCGCTCCGTGCGCCAAGTCGGCCTGCGTGACTTGGAAGTGCGCGAGCGCCCCTTCAGCGCCAGCGGCACCGAGTCTCCCGAAGACGAGTGGATCTCTGGCTCCGAAGCGAAGCGAACCATGCGTCGAGCAAGCTCGAACCATCGAGCACCTTGCCATGATCGTCCAACACGGGGCTGCCGAGGGCGCTGAGCAGCAGCGCGGCACTCTCGGCGTTCTCATCGAAGGGCTCGTACAAGGCAGGGAAGCGAGCTTCGTCGTCCGTAAGCGATACGACCTCGTTCGGCGGTGAGAAGGCGCCGTAGGGGACGGCTAGGTAAAGCTTGAGTCTCTCGAGCACGCTGTCGTTGAGGGCGCGAGTGGCTTGAGCGCGGGCGGTGAGGTCGCCTGCGGAGCTTGCGTAGCGCTCCTTGAGGCGGGCGGAGAGAAGCTGGTCGGCTTGGGTTGTGGCTGCGGCGAGTTTGGAGGAGGCTTCGGCGAGTGCGCTGGAAGCTATCGATAGCGAATCGGTGTCATCCTCGGTCGAAGCGCAGCCGGACGTCTCGAGCTGCGCGCCCGCGGTGCCTATCGCTTGGCGGTACATCGCCACCGAGAGGAGTGCCCAACTCGCGCGATCCTGCAAGGTGGTGGGGGTCACCGAGAAGGACGCGTCAGTGCGATCTGCGGGCGAGAGGTCCAGCTCCGTCACGTCGTCGCCAACAACGAGCGATGCCGAGGAGTGCTCTTGAGAGAAGCCGAGCGCGGCGCGAGCCCGGCACAGATCCACGTGCGCTTGCAGCGCTGCACCTGAGCCGCAGGTGGCAGCGAGATCCCACGCGGGATTGGTCAGAGACAGTCGCTCGGCAACTTGCGAGCGGCAGGCGCGCTCGAGATCGGCGAAGAAGTCTTGGTAAGTCGGATGGCTTGGATCGTCGAGTGGGATGCGCGTGGAGAACGGGGACGACTCTCGGCGGTCGGTCACGGTGACAGTGCGGCCGTAGAGGAGGGGGACGACTTGGCCGGGGGAGGATAAGAGTGGGCGGGTCCCGGGGAGAGTGAGTGAGTCGGAGGGCGGAGGCGGGAGGGGGATAGAGGAGTCGGGGGCGGGGGGAGGGGAGGAGGGGTGGGGGTTGTGGCAGGCGGTTGATGCCCCGAGACAGACACCAACGATCAGAACAGAGAGAAGGTCCTTCGGAAGTGATGCGCAGCACATCGCAAGGCGTGGTCCGTTGACGGCGGGCGAGACCCGGAGCCTATTTGAAAGAGTTGCTATGGCCATCGGCGGTGGTGACAACCACGGTCGCTCCGACGGTCTCGATACCAGTCGGAATTTCGGAAAGCCCTCGCATCTCACGGATCGACCAGTCACGACTGACCGTCAAAACCTGGTCATCACACACAATGGCTGTGAACTCCGGAATGCAGTAGATCTCGTACAGGAAGCCGCTGAGTGCGACACAGAAAAGTGTTTCTCCAAGTTCGCTTACACACGCAACGCGTTGGTCGACGCCAATCCAAACCGTGCCATCTCCCTCAACGACGACGGGTTCGATCATATCACTCGGCCAAGACAGTCCTAGGGTCGCCTGCGTTCTATTAAGGGTAAGTTTCGCGAACCGGCGCGAGTGCTCATGAACGATCAGCCGGTTGACCGGTGGCACTTCGGCGAAAATCTCGGCTGAAAGCGGAACCAGTCTACCCACGTCGCATCCTCACTTTGAAAAGAGCTTGGGGATTATGGTCGAGATTTCAGGAGTCAACGACATGTCCCCACCTCGATAAAAGTACTTGACGTCAATGGCTCCAACCTCGCCTACGTTCACCCTTCGGGTTATCGTGATTCCGTACTCTGATGTTTTTATCTCTCTTGCCGGAAGATTTCGACCATAAGCGAACAACTCCGTCAATTCTTCTCGTCCACCAGCGGATTCGTCGAAACCAAGTCGCTTCAAATCTGCTGCGTTCTGAATGGATCGATTCTCGATTGTGAACGTTGGATTTTACGCGTCCAAAGAAGTAATCCCATTTGCCAGGCTTGACCTCCACCTTGGATGACGCGGGTATCCGCAACGCGTCGTCTAAGAATTCCGATCCTGCGACCTCGTCGAGTTCGCGAAGTGCCACTCGAGCCGTGTCGTCAGCCGGCTCAACCGCCTGGGACACCGTCCTTGCCGCAAGACTCGCCGCCTTGCGTTCCATTGTGCCGAAGACCTTGCGGGCAAGGAACGAAGTGCCCACCGACAGTGCGGCCTCGACTAGGTCAACGACGTCAACTGGATCGCTCGCCGTTTGGCCGCTCTCAGTCTGGCCCCACCGCATCCATTCGCTTGACCCGCCGCTGCATCTCGCACAGTCGGCCCCGACCTGGCGATACCAAAAGACCTCGTCAGAAACGCTCGAGTCGCGCTGCTTGCGCCACTCGAACTTCGCCCCACGCATGTCTTCTGGGGCCCACGCGGGGGCCTCGGTGGATTCCCAAGCACTCTGGGCACCATTGCCCTCTGCGGCGCCCTGGAACGCCTCTCGAAGTGCTTCGCCAGGAATCGCCTCTTGCAACCCCAGCGGATCCCGCGCCTGCAACAGATTCCCGCTCACGTAGTGATACGCATTCAGCGCTTCACCACCGCCCGCCGCGTGCACACTCAGCGGATCAGGCGAAGCCCACCTTCCGAGCCGCTGCACCAAATACCGCTCACCGAAGTACGTGAGCCCAACCTCTTCATCCGCCTCTTTGCCCGTGAACCCAACGGGCTCGAGCGGGATCTTCGCGTACGTCGCTGGCGGAGGCGCCGGAGGCGGAGCTGCGATTCTCCGGTCCCGCGATGCCCCACTTGGCCGCGAGCAACGCAGTGATGTCGTCGCGCCTCTCGTCGCTGTGCGCCGTGTTGTACACGACGACGTCGCCCATGAAGCCGGAGAAGGCGTCCTCTGTGCCATCGACGTCACCGACAGGACCTACCGGCCAGCCGCCCAAGACAAGGTCGAGATAGGTCCGGTGGATCTCCAGCTCGTACTCGAGGCTTGGATTCCCGTTGATCCAAGTTCGAATGGTCCCTGACTCGTCGCGGCTCAGGACGTGGACAACGGGTTCGTCCCAGACCTCCTCTGCGTTGTACCAGTGATAGTAGTAAAACTTTTGGTTAGCGTTCCAAGGTCGGACGTTCTCCCAAACATCGTCGCTCTCGGACCAACCGTCTGGCGGAGTACTCCAGTTCACCAAAGAGACTGTG
This sequence comes from Myxococcales bacterium, assembly GCA_047601445.1. Classification (GTDB taxonomy): domain Bacteria; phylum Myxococcota_A; class Polyangia; order Polyangiales; family DASUME01; genus DASUME01. The sequence goes on from JASGJH010000001.1 coordinate 5,720,590, forward strand.
AAGCCCTGGAAGTCGTAAGGATTGACTGTCGACCACAAGTAGCCACCAGTCTTCGGGTAGTCCAGCAGCGCGCCCGTAAACTTCGGCGAAGAGACGGTGTACACCGTGAGTGCGTCGTTTTGTCCAAGCAGCTCCGACAGCACGTGCCGGCCTCGCAGCACTTGGCCCAATTCCTCCTCCTCGGAGAGCGGGACCGGCAAGAACTTGAGAGCCGCGCGACCATTGATCGCGTTTCCGACCTTGATCGGTTGCTTCTCTGGATCGTCCTGATCCAAGGTTTGGTGGCTGACACGGTCCCAATACGAGCTGACGGGACCCTCGTCGAGGTCATCCGGGTTCAGCCAACCGACTAGGTCGGCCGCCTGGAGCGCGTCGGTTGGATTTACCTCCCCATAGCCGCTCGCCGTGAGCCAATGCTCACGGGCGCCGTTCGGGTAGAAACCGGTGACTTCGGTCAGCTCACCGCTCACCAGATCGACGACCGCGCTCGTGCTGCCAACCAGGTTGGTGATGGCAAGCGTAAGACGGTGCTCCGGATCGAAGAGGCTCGAGTGGGTTTGCCGGTTCTTCCAGACCAGGCGAGCGCCAGCGATAAGGTACTGCGCCTCCGCTTCGTCGCTGACGGGCACCCAGCTGTCGCCATCTTCGGCGTCGACCACCATCCCGCGAAGCTCGAAGTCACCGGGAAACACGTACAGGGCTGCACGCTCATCGCTCGAGCCAGCCACTAGCGTGTGCTTCACGGTGCGTTGGTTTTGGCTGTCGTAGCGATAGCGCTGCCGTGCCGCGTAGCTCCAGCTGCCGCCGCTCGTTCTGTCGTATCGACGAGCCTCTTGCAGGCGATTGAGCGCGTCCCAGCGGTAGACATAGTGCTGTTCGGACTGGCAACTACAACGGCTGCGCAGCGCGCTACGTCGCGTGCTCGGATCGGAGCCGCCCGGATCGCTGCACGTGGAGGCGCTCGCATTCACGCAGCGGGCGTGCACGGTCATGGCCAAGAGATTGCCGCCACGCCCGTAGTCCGTCTCGACCCAGCCACCGAGATCCGTTGGTGTGCTCGGGTCGAGATTGCTGGCCAGGTAGAGTGCACTCGGACGGCGCGCTGGACTTGCACCCGTGGCCAAATTCGCGCCATTCGTGATGCTGCCCAGCGAGCGCTCGTAGAACATGTGACCGTCGTCGTCCCACGAGGTCATGTTGGCGAGCCAGTCGTAGCTGTATTCCAAGTCCACGACGCGAGCGCTGCCTTGCGCCGAGAGCATGGGCGCAGCGGTACTCGCCATGGGGTCCGCGTCGCGATGCTCGTCTTCCGTGTCGCGCCAGTCGCTGGCGTCATCGAGCGAGTTCCCCGTCTCGTAGACGTGGTTGACGTGCGCAACACGATAGAGGGCATCGTGTGAGATGAACTGATTGAAGGGCTTGTGGCCCCTGGGCCATTCGTAGCCCGGCCGCAGGTCCTCAACGGATACCAGGTTGCTCGAGCCATCCCATGTGAGGCGCTGATCGGTTACCACCGAGACGTTGCCCAGGGTGCCCGGCAACGCAGTGGCCGCCGTAGAGCGGGCTGTATAGAGATGGAAAGGCCGCCGACGGGCGTCGTAGATGGTGGAGCTCGCGGTAGGCGCACGGCCGGTGAAGGCCTGATCGCCGTATACGGTGCGCGACGAAAGCCCATCACGCGTGTAGGACATTTGGGCGACCACCGGATACGCTGTTTGATCCAATAGGACCTCCGCCCGTCGCACCGCACCGTTCGCGTAATAGTGGAGCTTGCCTCCCACGCTGGGAGCGCCTGCGCCGCCTTGCGGGAGCCCCATCGCGTAGGGTCGGCCTGCATGGTCGTAGCTACTCGTGCGCTCGTAGGTGTTCTGGGTGTCGTACAGAACGCTAGCGGTGCCCGCATTGGTCTCGTCGAGCCCGTCGAAGACCGGCCTACCGTCGGTTCCCGTTGACGGCTGAGCAGGGAGGTTCGCAGGCGGTGCGATCACCGCCAACTGCTTGGCGCTCCACACGGTGTTGCCGCGTTGGTCATAAGCGACCGCCGATCGCTGCGCGCGGTCTTCGCTGGCGGTGAGCTTCCCCAACACACCGGCGGCATCACTGGGCAGCAGGCTTCCGGCCCAGCTCGGGTAGGCATCGAAGTGGTAGCGCGCGTGGACCTTGGTCACGCTGCTCGTGAGCCCGAGCGACACGCTGCCCGCGGGCACGTCCGAGCTCGCGAGCTCGGCGGACTGGGCTTCGCTGCAACTCGCGTATGCTTCACCGACCAGGCGTCCGGCGAGGTCGTAGTAAAAGTTCTGTCCGCAACCGCGAGGGTCTCGCACGGCGACGAGGTCGCCGGCGCGATTGTACAAGTAGCGCCAGGTTCGGCGCGCCAGCGAGGACTCGGCACGGTTGTCCGTATCGGGATCTTCCGATGCCACACGGCGGCCGAGGGAATCGTAGTGGAACCGTCGCTCGACATAGGAGCCGAAGATCCCTCCCTCCGGTCGCAGCATGTTGTCGGGCGTCATCATGCGCACCACGCGCGTCACGGCGCCGTCCGGCCGGTAGAAGCTGAAGAGCCGGTGATTTTCGTGAGTGCCCCCGCTCGTCACCTGGCGTAGCTGCTGATCGATGACTCGCCCGTGACCATCCGAGCGCTCCGTGGTGCAACTGCCGCGGAAGTCCTGGTTCCCGTCGGCCGAGAATCCATTGTCGACCTCATCGCAAAGGTCTCTGCTGAGTGCGTGGTAGCTGATGGAGCTGTACGTGTTGTCTTCGTTTATCGACAGCGTCGGACGTCCGAACGCGTCGAACATCGCTCGCGTGTACGGCGTATTGGGTCGCGCGATGGCGGCTTGAAAGTCGTCTGCACTGCCGTCGAAATACTCGCTCTGATAGGCCAACCGCGGCTGCCCGCGCTTGGTGAAGATTTGGCGGCCCGACAAGATAAAAGAGTGAGGTCGACCGTCCTCCCAAGCATCGGCGTCGGTCTCGCCCTCGCTGAGCGTGGCGCGTGCTCTGCCGAGTCCATCGACATAGCTGTGGTTGACGAGCTGACTGGCAGGATCGCCGTAGCTGCCGCACGAGAGCAACGTCGTCGTGCTCACTCGGCTGAGCGGACGCGCGGAGGGTACTGTGGTGACGTCGTACTCGATGAGCGTGCTCGGCACCCGGGTGCCGGCACAATCGCGCACGCTTGGAACCACCAACGAGGTCAGGCGGCCAAGCCCGTCGTAGCTCACCTGACTCAGATACCCGTTGGCATCCTCGGTCGCGACGAGTACGCCCAGCCCGCGATCCCAAGCCGCCGTGGTGGTGAGGAAGTGGGGAGTGCCTCCAGTGGCGTCCGTGGCGATGGATTCGGACGCGACCAGGTCTTGATAGGCTTCGTCGTAGCCGAGCTGACTGAGGCGTAGGCAGGGGAAATTGGTCTGATCCGCAAGGAGGCCACCACCGCATGCCTGGAGCGGTTGTCCCCAGCTATCGTAGGTCGCGGAGCCGAGCTCGTTGTCGGTCGTCTGCGCGAAGCCGAGCGCCTCGGTCGTGGCCGCGAACTCGAACGCGCCAACGCTCGGCAGCGTCGCGATCTTGCCGGCCATCTTCTGGTCGCCGCAGCTCGTATAGTCGAACTGGGTTCGCCCGTAAGCAACGCCAGCGCTATCCGCGACGTACGACTCGGCTGTTCGCCATAGCCAGCCGGTGTTGGAACAGGCGTCGTCGTACAGGCGCGTAGGGGCCGTCACGCTGGCGATCCGCTCATCTCCGACCTGCTCGCCGAACTCGCCGACACCCCCACGTCCCCACGCGGTCTGCTGGAACTGGTTGCCTACGTTGTCGACCACGTCGATGACATTCCGAATCCGCGCGTAGTGGAACGCGCGGACAGGCACCGCGTGGTTGGCGTCACCGGGCAAAGCCTGAGCCGCGCCCATTGCCCATGGACCGCCTCCGATGGTCGCCTCCTCGCGGGCTACGCTTTGAAGCGACATCACGGTGGCGCGGCCGTCCGGATTGGACGTGTCGTAGCGGAACTCGTCCGTGGCCTTGACGAAGGCGTACGAAACATCGCTGCCATTGAGGCCGTGCATCAGACGCCGCACGACGTACCCGGCGTGGCTGGTGCTCAGGTAGTTTCCGGACTCGTCGAAGACCTCCGTGAGATACTCGCGCCCCTTGAGCGCTTCGTTGGGGTTGTCCGCGAGGCGCTCCGTAGACAGCTCGTTCGGCCGCTGCCCCTGGTGGAAGTACGTGCGTGTGATGGAGGTCGGCTGATAAGCATCTCCGTACGCGATGGCGTCGGCCGCTCGAAAGCCGCGGAATTCCTGCTCGATGCCCTCGTAGTAGCCATCGTGGTAGCGATACTCGGTCTCGCTCACGGATGCTTCGGCCCCGAGCACATCGAGCCGGTCCGTGGTCGTGATGCGGCGGACCACGGAGCTCAAGACCGGACTTCCGCTGATGCGATGGACGCAGAGATTGCTCAGCGCGTCGATCTTGGCGTCGCAACCAGCCTTGGCCTGGTCGGGCAGCAAGGGCTCGTGGTGCCAGGTGAAGCAGTCGAGCGCATTCGGGTCGCACGAAAGAGAGGTCTTGAGGTCGCGCAGGTAGTCCTGGGCGCTGGAGCCGTACTCGAGTGTGGTGAGCGCACCGAGACCATTGTCGACCCCGACAAGAAGGCGGGGCTTGGTGCCGCCCATGAAGTCGATCCAGCGATAGTTGCCGCCTTGCGCGTAAACCAGGTCGCTGGTGGTGCTGCCGTCGATGTCGGCCACGCGCACTCGCCCGAGCACCTCGGCCGCAAACGGCGTGTTGTCGACGATCAGGCGATCGGAGAAGCCTTCACCACCGCGATTGAACCAGACGCTCAGGAAGTCGAAGCCAACCAACAGGAGGTCCGCGGTGCCATCTTCGTTCACGTCGGAAAGCTGTAGTCCCGCCAAGTCAGGATTGAGCTCCTGCGGCGGATTGCTCATCTCGAAGTGACGCTGCGCGCGATTGCCATCGTCACAAGCGTGTGATCCGTCGCCAAACGCCCCTTCGCCTCGCCCGGGCCACCAAATCACCCGGTCGGACGCCACGTGCGCAATGTCCACGATGCCATCGCCATTCATGTCGGCGATGCGAACGTTGGACTCATCGAAGCCCAGGTTCTGCCCGGCGTAGGGCAGGCAGGACTCGGTGGGCTCCGTGCTGAGAGAGAAGCCATTGGCGTTCGCGGTGGCGGAACCGAATCGCCCCTCTCCTCCAGGGTAGCGTCCGAGGTTGAGCCAGGTCTGAACCTTGGACCCAGTAGTTCGAACGATGTCGATCAGATGGTCTTTGTTGACGTCGAGGGTCTTGGTGGCAACGCCGTCTGCCCCGAGGTCAATGCGCGGATCAGTCACTCCCGACGGCAGCAGGTTCGACACGTGAGCGAACGACCAACCCTCGAGCGGAGCATAGGTTCCCCCCGTTGGCGTTGGATCCTTGCTGAGCAAGAAGTAGCCGTAGTTCGCAGAGCGAGGCATGTGGAGAATGTCCTCGCGACCATCTCCATCGACATCCATTGGAACGATGTTTACGCTCGCGAGATTGAGCGTCGAAGCGAGCCCGGCCGGCACGCTGATGTGGGCGGCGACCGAGAACGCGCCCGCAACTGCAGGCGTGTTGCCGGAGAATCCGTTGAAGTAGACTCCCGCGCCGTTGTCGTAGCGCGCAGGATCCGTCACGAGCACATCCGTCAAGCCATCCGCATTGACGTCGAAAAACTCCACGCGCGCTTCGTCTGCGGATACCTCGGGGCTCGCGGAAGAGGTGTGCAGCGTGTTATCGATGCCGCCAAAACCGGCAACCTGACCGGCGGTCGTGCTCGGCTTCGAATAGGCAAAGCTGATCGGAGGCAGCAGCTCGCCCACGATCGCATCGCTCAGCGACTCCTCGGCCACGCTTGAATCGCCGATCGACGCCCCAAAGCTGGTATCGCGGTAAGAGGGACGGCCCTCGACTTGCACCGACGACAGTAGTGAGTGGTAGCTCCCTGGTTCGTAGCGGAGGTGGTAGCGCCTGACGAGGGTGCGCGTGCCGGGCCCGGCCGCGGCGCTCGTAACGTCGATGCGCTTGAGACGAAGGTTTCGCTCCGTGCGCCACGTGGACGCGTAACTGGACGTGCGATCCTCGCGCGCCTCGTACACCATGGCGACACGATGGGCGTACTCGCCAAGGCCCACGGAGCACGCACGCGCGGTTGCGGCGTAGCCAGCCGCGCAGCGCACGGGGGTCGTGTAGTAAATCGCTTGCAGGTAGAGGTTCCCGCCGTCCTTCAGGTAGCGGTAGTCCACCGTGGAGCCGTGCGCGTCGCTCATCCGAACCAGCGCCCAGGAGAAGATCCGGCTCGCCTGTTCGGGATCCGTCTGAACCGCTGCCTGGCAGCTTCCGCTTTCAGCGCTGGGGCAGGCGCCGAAGTCGAAGCGCGTGCCGTCCTTGGCTTGCACCACCCATCGGGCGGAATCTGGCGAACGGAAGAAGCGCATGAACGCTCCCTCCACCTTGGCGCGATACTGCTGCCACCCGCTCAGTTCGGCGGGAATCGTGCCGGTGTCGATGCCCGCGGCCACGCTGGAGTCGACTGGAACGAGCTCCTGGCCGCCGTTGTACATGAACGTGTCTTCCTGGAAATGCCAGGTGGCACCATCGACATAGTGGGGAAGACCCTTGTCCGTTTGGCGCGAGATGAACGGCACCGCGACTGACCAACCCAGGCCCGCCACACCGTCACCGCCGCTCGTGGAGTAGGCGAGCGAGAGGCTCGGCTGCACGCCGGCGCGACCCTTCGGTAGCGCGATCGGAACGCTGAACGTGCCGGTGCCGCTGGAGAGGTTGGGCGTGAAGCTTTCGCCCATGCCCTGGATGGAGCCTTCGCCCTTGGGAAGTGCGATCTGCTGTCCGGAGATGGTCGCGGAGGTGCCGCCCGTTGGAAGGCCACCGCCTGAACTAGAGGAGCCCTCGCCGGCAAACGGAACCGGAGCAGAGCTCGACTGCTCCTCCAAGGTTTGCCGTTGGTGATCGGCAACTACGGACTCGAGATTCTCTTGGGTGCGTTGTTCAACGTCATGGTTGGCCTTATCCGTGCTCTTGTGCTGGCCGGCCGCGAGATCGTCGGCCACGACCTCCCGCATCCGCTCCGCACCGGCCGCACGGTCCGCTCCGCTGCGACGCGGAGCAACGAAGCCACTCGGCTCCGGCTCTTGCGCACGCGCAAGTCGAGGAACCAGAGGCGCCCAAAAGAGCAACGTAGCCAAACAGGTCGACAGAAGTCGTACGAAGATCGAGGAACGTCTCATCGCTCGTGCTCCGAAAGTGCGAGGTCATTGCGGGAGCACGAGCACTAGTTGAGGCGCGTCCAGTAGCGGTAATGCATCACCAGCTGCACGTCCTCGAGACGATTCCAATCGAGTCCGTCGGCGTCGTAGATCCGCAGCTTGAAGGCACCGTCCATGGGTCGGCCACGCAGCTCCGAACGCCAGTAGTCGGACATCAAGTTGCGGTCTGCGCTCGACAGCGGGTTGGTCAGGTAGCGCTCGGCGAGGAGTGCCTTGGCCTGTTGGATCTGGCCGGGGAAGAGCGGTGCATTGACCGCCGTGCCGTCATAGGTACGAACCCGGTACGGACCGCTTTGATTCAGCGAGTACTGCAGGAAGCTTCCGCCGTAGCAAGCCGACGGTGTCGTGCTCGAGGAGCAATCCTTGACGCCGGTGCCCACGAGATTCACGCCCACTTCGTCGAAGCGATAGTTGAAGTTACCGCGCGCAAAGCCTGCTTGGGGGATCAGCGTGCCCTTCTCGATCTCTTCGAGCGGCATGCCGAAGTCGGTCTCCCAGAAGCAGCGTTGCGGCAACTTCGAGATGTTCCCATTGGCCGCGCAGTCTTTGCCCGTGCCGGGCGGGCAATAGTACTCGCAGCCACGATGCCAGCGATCACGGAACTTCTGACTTGGGAGGTCATCAGCGCTGCCCTCCGTTTCTAGCGCTGCACCCGTGGCAAAGTAGGTACGCGGATAGGCGGACTCATCGGATTGCATGAGCTCCAGCTGCATCGCAGCGAGTGTCTGAGCCGACGTCGAGGCAACGAAGCCCACGCCGAGCGTACCCTCTTTCGCCACCTCAACGGGTGCGAAGTAGCGAACCCATCCCTGCGCGAGCGAGGAGTCGAAGATCGCTCCGGGCATGGTTTGGTTGGGAAGCGGCACAGGGTGCATGGTGAGAACCACCCCGGGATCGAGCAGCTCCGATGTTCCGTCGGGATAGTCCAGCCAGACGTCCGCCGTCGGTTCGGACTCTGGCTGGTACCAGCTCAGCCAGTGACTCCCGGGAATGACGGAGACGATTTGACGCATGCGCGCCGGTCCTGGAACTGCCTGAATACCGCCGACTGCACCGGTTCCCGCAATCGGACCATGCTCAACGCCGTACTTGGTCAGCAACTGCTCGTGGAGTGCCTTGATGTCACTCTCCAAGCGCGGGATGACGTGGTGCTGATACTCCGCAATCGCACCGTTGAGAAATTGACCCGTGAGCCCACCGATGAGGCGGAAGCTCGAGATGACCGGCGACTGATGGGAGTCGAGGACGAGCGCGCCGTTCACGAAGACCTGGATCAGAGATTGACTCTTCAATCCATGCACCGAGACAACGAAAGGCTTGTGCGGAGTCACGACTCCCGCTGCACTCGTGCTGACAAGCTGGTTCGCCTGAGAGTCCCAAGTGAGCTTCAACTGACCCGTGCTGGCATCCACCGCGAGGAGCATTGGCGTCGCGTTCCCCATGGCCTGATACCAGAGTTGGTGAAGCCCGGTTTCGCCGTCGACCCGACCAATGAGAGTCGTGGTGAAGTCATCGAATGCCGTCGGCACGAAGTTGCACGTGGTAGCCGTGGTAGATGTGCAGCTTGCTCCATCGGTGGCGAGAACGGACAAGTATCCGTTCGAGAACTGCAGCGCCTTGTGGTTGGGCGTGAAGTCGACAAGCGGCTGTCCTCCCGACGCGCTGTAGACCAAGCCCGTTTGGCGATCATGGATCGCTGTCGTGGAGCCGGGAAAGCCCGACACCGTACTAACTCCCTGGTGGCTTCGCGCGTTTGCAATATCGTCAGCCTCGAGCCAGCGCGCTGGGGCGTCATATCGCACACCGTAGCGGTCGGCAAAGTAGGCGTGCAGCTGACCGACCTCCGTGTCTGAGAGGCTTCGGGAATAGCTCAGATGATCGGCCAACTGGACCATCCCACCTGTAGTCGGGAGCGCGACGTAGCTTCCGAGCAGCTGCGGAAAGGCAGGTGCTGTCGTTCTCGCCCGGAGCTGACCGTCTACGTACAGTCGCGACCCATCCGGCCCGCTCGCAGCGATGATGACCTGCGGACGACCTGCGGACGACGTAGTCCCTGCGGCCGCCGCTCCCGAGAGGGCGGAGACGCCGGGAGGCGAGTTCGTTGTGAACCGGTAGTCGACGTCCGAGGTGGTAAACCGCAGCAGCAAAGCGCCTTGTGCATAGCCGCTGTTGTTGAAGGTGACGGACGAGTTGTCGAGCCTGCGCGCGACGACTGCGATCGTGAACGCCGAAGACGGCGAGGGGAGAGTAGGCACCCACATTCCCGTCGTCTGCAGCGTCGGCTTCCCGCCGATGCCATTTGCCACGAGCGGGATCGGATTGCCGGCAGTCGGGTACGACTTGGCGATTCGAGTCGGTGATGATGAGTTGCTGGCTCCAGTCCGGTTGGGGCACTCAGAGACCATATTCGGCTGGCCCGAGACCGCCGTACACGAATCCGCGCGGTACCAGAGCTCAAGTCCGGTTAGCGGCGGCTGGAGGGGCGTCCCCGGCTGCTGAGGAGACGACCCGAGGTCGGTCTCGCACTCATCGACGTCCTTCGATGCGAGAGAGATGGACTGCGCAGCAGCCAGCGACCCGCACGCAACGCTCGACGAGCATCCAAAGGGCGACGAAGCGACCGCGGGCGGAGTCAGCGCAGTGGCACCTTCTCCACAGGTAAACTCCCAGCCGTGCGCCACCCCATCAGCGTCGATGCTGGACGGCTGCTCCCCGTCGGTGTGATAGAGCATGTTCCAGCTCTGCGGAGGCGTTGGCGTAGATGCCTTCATGATGTCATCACTTAGCGACACCACGGCGATGTCCTCACCCGCCTGGAACGGCATGTCGACGCTGTAGGACTCGACAAAGTTTTGAAGCTTCGTCACCCAGTCGCCTACGTAGCCGTCAGCGTAGTTGTAGTCGTCAGGTGCCGAGCTTGCGGTGCTCGCTTGACCTGCGTTGCGAATACGTTCGTAGTCGATGCCACTCAAGCTGCAGAGCTTGTCCGCCCACTTGTTCGGCGCCTCCACGAGCGTCATGTCTTGGTCCATGACGCTGAGATCGACCCCCAACCGCTGCTCCACGGCACGACGAGCCAAGTAGGCCATGCGAATTGCGTTATCTCGCGCCCTCTCGTAGCGCACACGCAGTGTGTTCATGCGCGCGCGCATGGAGCTGTTGACCGCATATTGGCGGCCGAGACTGTCATTCGAGAGGAGGAGTACCTTCGCTGCCTCGCGACTGGCTTTGTTTCGCTGCGCGTCGATGTCAGCCAAGTAGCCATGAATCGCCGCTTGAGTCGCGAAGACTTCCTTCATGGCAGCATTGATCTTGTCGTACTGAGCGCTGAACTTGAGCAGCATCCCCTGCATCAATGCGTTAAGGGATGCCTGGCTAACCTGCTGTCCAAGGCGAATTCGTTCCTTGGTCGCATCGTTGACCGCCCCGGAGGTGTCAAAGTTGGCCTCATTGAGTGCCCTGACCTGCACCTCCGAGACCACCTGAACGGCGCTGTTAGCGCATTCAGCAGTTGCGCTAACCGATTTTCCGATTTTTTCGCCGGTTAGCCAGCCCTTCATTCCTCCGAGCGACGCCAGTGCCGAAATGCACTGTGTAACCGAGGACGACATCGCCTGTCGCGAACGGATATTCGCGATGTCCAAGGCGTTCTTCTCCTGCTGCAAGCCAAGGCTCGCGATGTGCGCCTCAACGTCACCAATCTCCACGTTCAGCTCGAGCGCATCCGCCTCGTAAGAAGCCTCGCCCAGAATCGGACCCATATCTCTCACTGCCGCAACCACTGCGTCCGACTGGAATCTAAGATTGATCAGCGCGCTCGCCAGGTTGGCGATAGTTGCGCCGTATTCGCCGCGGTGAGAGGGGAATGACTGAACGGCACCTCCCTGGCTCAGGTCATCAATGATGTCGCCAGGGACCCCGGCGATGTAGAGCCTGTTCAATTCGAGTTGGACTCTGTCCGCCGCGCACTGGACGAGGCGCGCCAACTTGGAGAAGTCTTCGACCCCCTCGACGTTGGGCAAGCTGTCCTTGTCCAACAGCGTCGAGCAACTTACAGGGCCTTCCTCCTGAGCGGCACAGGCTAGCTCGAGCGCATCCATCATGCGTGGCCATTTGAGCTCTGTTCCTCTGTAGAGGTCGCAGGCATAAGGCTTCAACTTGTTCACCACCGCATCGTCAGGATTGCCGTCACCGAAGACGTCGGCTATCGCATCCACATCGAACTGTACGTGATCCTGAAGAACTAGGTTACGTATTGCGTTGCCCTGGATGGTGCTGTAGCGAACACCAGTTTGGGCGTTATGCCTGGGATCAGAATGGACCATCCCCAGCATCCACGAGATCTGCCCATTTCTGTCGACCTTGGTAACCTGCGTGGTCGCTGGAATGTTTGGGCAGTTGTCTGGGAGGTGATAGAGGACCTGACTTCTGACGTTCGGTTGAGCTCCGGTGATAAAGGCCAACATGTCGCCTTTGCCGACGAACGTTGCCGTACTGGAATCCTTCCAATCGTCCTGGGCCGAAATGGGCGCATTAGATGGGACCCATAGCGGAGTAGGTACGGACCATTGCGTGAGTGAGTTGAGTCCAAGGGCCGATAGCCCTCTGCCCTGAACTTCAGAGGGAAGGTCCAAAGACGAACCCCCACTACCCCATGTAGAAGTGTAGAAGGCAGCTCCCACAGGCATCACATTGGAGGTCAGGTATGTCGACCCTCTCCGATACGAAACGATGTTCTCATCAGAGCTCTCGTAGTACGAAGAGCCAAAGTCCGCGCCCAGTGGGTTGTTTTGGGGCATCAGTCCCGAATACGTCATTGATGGAGTCAGCCACTGGAAAGCTCCCGAGTAGATCGGCTCGTTGACGATGACGTTGTCGAAGGTGGCACCGGTAACGCCCTTGAGGGCAGTCATAGCGTCGCGGAGACGATTTCGGAGTGCAGGCAGATTTTGTGGGGTGTAGCCGCCACACAGCAGTGATTTTTGAGAGAGAGCGACGTTCGATGCACACGCGCTCACCAGGTTGGGATCACACCCAACCTTATGGTTCGACTCGATTTCGCACACTGCTTGTGGGTGAGGGGCATAGGGCCAATCGAAATCTACTTCGCGGGTGCTCCCATCGCCCGGCGCACCGTAGGCGCCCTCGACCGTATCACCGAACTTCCTCCATTCCCGTCCATTGCGCATCAGCGTCGGGTAGCCGAAGAGGTCCTCGCGGTAGCCCAGCCCTTCCGCCACCTGCTTCAAATCGCTCTGGTTCAGTCGAAAGATATTTGTCCACTGCGCGAGCGGGTTGCTGTTGTTGGTTGCGTAGTGCGTTCGTAGCGCCAGCAAGTTCGAGCAGAGGAAGCTGTCGGCCCGCGGGTCTCCCTGATCGGCAACGTCGGAGACCAAGATGCCGAGCGTGCGATCAACGGTGATTGTGTACACGGAGTCCGGAGCGGCTTCACCCGTCAGCGCCGGCGCATCGGGGTACATGCCGTCGCATGTTCCCTGTGCTGGCTTCACCTTCACGTGTTTGTACCCCGAGGCAAGGTGCGCGCAGGCGGGCTTGTCCGACGGGCACACCATCGGCGGCGCTGGCGTTCCTTTGAGGTCGAAGTACTGCCAGACACATAGGGGCATATTGCCCAGAGCTGCCCATTGTGGCTTCGAGTCAGCGCCAACACCGAGGCAGTCAGAAACGCCGGAGAGATCGGCGCTAGGTGCAGCCGAATCGGCCTGGTCCGCCAGATAGTCAGCAATGTTGCACGATGCCCCCGCACAGGCCGCGTCGGCAAACGACGGAACATTGATGATTCCACCGCACAAGTCTTCGAGTTTGTCGCGTGCGTCCTCTGCACGCTGATCCATTTCGATTCCTTGACGAACGAGATCGTCACCGAGCAGATCCGCGCTGTCGGCTGCTTGGCGCGCCAATTTTAAGTAGTGCGCGAAGCTGGATTCGATGTCATCCGCGCCGTCGGCAGCCTCCGTTAGCTCGTTCTCTAGCGGGATCTTGACGTCGTATGGAACGCCGGCACAGGAGAGCGCACTCATGGCTGGATCGGCGGGGTCCGGAGCAATTCCGCGTACGAGTGCGTCGAGCACGGCTTTGCTCATCGCGGGAAGGTTCCGAGATTCGGTTGTCGCTCCAGCGGGTCGCACAGCCGTCAGCGCCGAGATGACCGTAGGCTGGCCATCAATGTTGCATGATACGTAGATGCGGTCGCCGTGCAGCAGCACATTGCTAGCGACAGTGCCGACCATTCGGGAGGGCGCTTGTGCGGGAGAGAGGTTGAAGACGGAAGTTGGCTTGCCGGTTTGTGGAGGATTCGGTCGGTAGTTCCACGAGAGCCCAACACTCGGGTTAAAGCGATGGTTGGGGCAGTCGGCACGAGATCCTGGCTTCTTTGCGCAAGCCAAGCCGTTCTCGTTCAGCCAAACAGAGCAGGAGGCCAGCATGGCGTTCAAGTCGGTGAACTCGAGACCAGTAATCGAGACCTTCAGTGAAGAGAGTTGGTCTGCTGCGGAGCTGGAAGGCGTTGCCCCTACTTCCACGGCAATGTTGCCCAGGTATTCGTCAGCGAATCCACGCAGGCGACGCAAGATTTTGATGTGTTCAGCTTCCGAGGCAGTCGGCGCTGGCAAGATCGTGGTTTCTCGGAAGAACGTCAGCATCGCGGGCAGCGACGCTCGCGCGTCCGCCGCGAGCGTCTCGACTTGATCGCTGTCAATACGAGGCTTCGAGTAGTCAGGTCGTCCGCCCGTGAGGGCGAAGAGATATTCGGGCGGTGCGGCCTCGAAGGAGAACTGCGTGCCGTCCACCAACTGTGCGTGATTGGCAGTCGCCGGCTGCAGAGCAATAGGCCGTCCGAGTGATTCGCACGATTGCACGATGCGGCTTGCAGCCCGGAGAACATCAGCCTTTGAGATATTGAGCGAAGTGAGAAGCGTGTCCGAAGTCGAAAAGCGTTCGAACGCACCGAGATTCGATGCTTTGAGTTCCGTCAGCAAATCATCTGCAACATCATCTGCGGTTCGGTTCGGAACCTGCCCGAGCACTTCACGGCACCACGATTCCGCACCTGCGGAGACGCACGGATTGATACGGAAGTTGCGAAGATACTCTTCAGCGAGCTGGTCGCCCCGCGACACCTTGTTGGAAGTTACAACGGGGAATTTCTTGGCGGGGACACTTTGGAATGGCGTGTCGCCGCTCGCGAATACCTGATAGGAGACGGTTCCAATCGGGTTCTCGCCGATTGACGCGGTAGTGAGAAGGCTCGGTTTTACGGCTGAGCTGGTCGGGATCCAACCCACTTGGTGCACGACGGTAAACGGCCCCGTGAAGGAGGAACCGGACGGATTCGTCAGCGTAAACGGTACGTCACCGGGCCCCAGCACGTAGTAGAGGGGCAAGTAGTCTGCGTTCGCCGTGCCAACAGGTGTAATTGTTGGTGGATAGATCCATCCTTGGACGTTTCGACTGTAGTAGCGAGACTCGGCAACCGTAGAGAGAAAGGACTGCTCGGATTCGCCAGCGCGGCGGTCTCGGTAGCTTACTTTGTACAAGGGAACCAGTTGCGCCGTTTCGAACAATGACTCCGTCACGGGCACGAACGGCGCAATCCCCTCGAGCCTGGAGTCATGCCTGCCGCGCCAAGCGTCCACAAGCGCCGTCGTTGGGTTCGGCGCAGATGCGAGCCGTGCAGCCGCGGCTGCTGCAATGTACTTTTGCGCTTTCTCCGCAGCTTCCAAGCTTGAAACGAGCGCGTCGGCGAGGTTCGCTGCAAGGAATGCATTTACCGTGCTGGTCGTGCCGTCGTCGAGGTCGAACTTGGTTTGCTTGGCCGCCACACACGAAGCGCTTGAGTCCGCCAGGAGAGTCGTGGTGTAGAGCGCAGCCGAGCGAAAGAGATCGGTCGCCAACAAGGCCCAGCTCGCGCGGTCGCTCGCCGACGGAGGGCGGATTCGATAGTCCAGGTGGACTTTCGCCGGATCCCAGTTCTTCAGATAGGTATCGGTCCGATTGGATGCATAGGGTTCGGGAAGCTCGGCTCCATGAGGCAGGAGAATCCGAAGGCCTGTTCCCCATGTCTGGGAGTAGCTCGCGATGGAGGTCGGCTCCGTGGATTCCGCTATATGCAACGACCACTGGGCGGCACAGTTAAGTGCCAATACTATCGGGGGCCATGGATGAGGGTCAGAGCCCTCGAAAAACCACGGTTCGCCGATCATGTTGGCAGTTTTTGGGTCGGAACAAATGGTGGTATTCGGTAGTGCGGCAGCTACTCCGTTAACTACGGCGGGTCGAGCTCTGAGCTCGGCTTCAACGCACACGTCGATCAGCGATTGAACGAAGGAGGTGTTCTCTTCAAGAGAGACGAGCGAGGCGCGGCGCGTACGCATCTCGCCCTCCGCAAGAGGTGAGCCGACTGGGCGGTACCACTGGTCGATCTCCACGCTGCGCCCGTTGAGCAACGGCACCACGGTCCCGTGCACCTCTTGCTCTTCATCGTCCCCAGGCGAGGGCGGCGCTTCGGACTCCTCGTGCGAGCACGCCGTCCACATGAGTGCGAGGAGAAGCCACTGATATCCACGCAAGCCGTTCTGAGCGTTGATCACAATTTTCCTCGCGTTTCATCGCGCAACTGGGTGGCGCCCCAGCACAGCGGACGGACCGGTGCCTCATCGGAAGCGAGCGGTCAGGAGGAAGACCGGTTCGCCACCAATTTTCGACGGGGTTACTCCGTCGTCAGGGCTCGGAGTTGCTCGTTGAACTTCGCAGCTCCTGCGGCGCAGCTTTCGCACAAACGCGATTGCTTGCACTACAAATTCTTAAGGGCTGGAACAGATACCTACTACTTCGCGATTCGCCTTACGCCCAAGCAAGATTGCTTGCGGCAGCTGGTGATCACCCACGTTACACGCAAGAAATCGCTGCTAGCGCGAAGGCGCGGTCGGGGTGATAGAGAGCGGGTTGGGGTGAGCGAAGGAGAGCGTCGTCGGAACCGACATCGAGTCGTCGCGCCTCTGCCCCATCCCCTACTTGAGCTCCTTCACGTACACCGGCGAAAGACGCGTGAGCTTGGTGCCGTCACCGAGCTGACCGTTGGTGTTGTCGCCCCAGCATTTCACGCCACCGTTCTCGAGGCGTGCGCAGCAAAGTGGCTGTCTCCGCAGCGGACCTCGAGGGCGTGCTCGAGGCCGGGGACCTTTTGCGGCGTTGAGAAGAGCGCTCCGTTGCTGAGGTCGCCCATCGCGTTGTCACCGAGGCCGACCATGGTTTTGCTGCCCCAGCAGTACACCTGTCCGCCGCTGACGAGCGCGCACGATCCACTGAAGCCCACTGAGATTTGCTGCACGTTCTGCAGCACGTCCACGGGCACTGCTTTGACGAACCCACCGGCGGTGGCGATGGTCTTGTTCCCGGTGTTCGAGGCGGCTCCCCAACAGTAGGCCTTGCCTGCATTGGTCACGGCGCAAGCGCCCGGGGTGTCCGTGTCGATCTCGCGCACGTTGCCAAGCTTGCCGCTGCCGTCTTGCAGCAGCACTCGGACGCCAGCGCTCGAGGTCGCGGAGATGCCGCTGACGCCGAGCTGGAGCAAGTTGTTGATGCCCCAGCAGCCGACCTCACCGTCGCTGAGCACCGCGCAGGTCGCCGCCACGTCACCAGCGAGGGCGGTCACAGTGGGTGTGCTCGCCTCGATAACTGTCGTAATGCCACCGGGGCGATCGTAGGTTCCGTCCGTGATCGCGCCGTAGTCCTTGCGGCCGCGACAGATGACCGTCGCGTTCAGACTCGACGTGTAGCAGGTGGCTCCTCCCACCTGACTCAGGCCGGCCGTGGTGGAGAATAGTTTGATGCCGGACACCGTGATGTCGGCGAACTGCGCGTAGGGAATGCTGCCGTCGTAGTTGTCCGCCAGTCCGCAGTCCTTTCCGCAGCGGCCCCAGCAGCGCAGCACGTCTGCATCGGGCAAGAGCGCGCAGCGGCGCTCCGCGGTGAGGGCGAGCGCACGCGCGGTGGGCACGCCTTCGATAGCGCGCGGCAAGGTCTGATCGTCGAGCGGCGTGGCTTCGGGCTCGCGAAACAAGCCGCTCTCGGACTTGCCCCAGCAGCGCAGGGGCTGGGTTCCGTCGTCGCTTCGCAGGAGCGCGCAGCTGACGTTCTCCATGAGCGCCAGGCTATTGGCGACTTGCTGACACGCGCCCTTCGAGCACGTCGCGCCCAACCCACAAGCGAAGTCGCAGATGCCGCAGTGGGCGGGATCGTTCTGCAGGTCCACACACGACGCGTCGCAGGTCGAGAAGCTGGGGCCGCAGCCGCAGCTCGCGACGCCATCCGCTGCCGTGCACACCTCATTGGTTCCGCACTGCGGCCCGCCGTTCGCGGGCAAACAGAGGTCGAGCCCGCAGACGCCGCCCTGCTGCTTGTAGCCATCTTCGCAGGCGCAGGTTTGGCTCGTCTCTTCGCAGTGAGCGTGTTCGCCACAGCCGCCGGCTGCAGAGCAAGGAATGGCCGGCTCCTGGCAAACGCCGTCCTGCTGCATGTAGCCATCGTCGCAGGCGCAGGTTTGGCTGCCCGCTTCGCAGTGAGCGTGCTCGCCGCAGACTCCAGTGGAGGAACAAGGAACGGGCGGCTCCTTGCCGCCGTCATGGCCTGGCGAGTCCCCGGAAGCATCGTGGTCTCCTCCGTCCATGGATGCGCCATGGTTGGATTTCGACCAGTCGAGCGCGCAGGCAGAGACCAGACTGAGGGCGAGGAGCGTGGCGAACGGTGCGGCCTTCATTGGGCCCCCACCTTAACCGCCAGGCCGGGGCAGGGCCCAGCTTTCGACGCGCGAGTCACCCCAGAAACGCCCTTCCGGGGTGGGCAAGGTCTCAAAAGCGAAGCGCCCGCGGCACAGAGTGCAGCGGGCGCCAAGCGTGTCAGATCAGCTGGTCACTGGAGGCAAGTAGCCGCAGCACCCGTCCAGCTGAAGCCGTTCGACAGCGCGCCGGCCGGATACGCGAGGACGTAGTTGTAACACATCTCGTTCTCGGTATCGGTGCCGAAGCGGATGGGCAACGCCGTACGATCATCGTAGTCGTAGGTGCACGTGGTGGTGATCGAGTCGCCCGGCGCGACGACGAGGGGCGTCTGGTAGGCACGCTGGTCGTCGAACGAGAAGGGCTTGTCGAGCATGGTCGTCGTGCTGCCGCTCTTCTTGTTCTTGTAGACGGCCTTCATGTTCGAGCCCGAGTAGTGCATGTGGGGCCACGAAGCGATGATGGTGATGTTCTTGCTGATGGAGCAGGTACCCGAGGCGTTGCTGGTTCCGACGCCGCCAGCGATGTTCTCGGTGCCGAGCCAGCTTACGCTCGCCTCGTTCGTCTGCAGCTTGCTGGTCGCGCAGATCTTGGCGCCGCTCTTGTCCCTGAGGCCCGCGGTGTGGTTCGGGTTGTTGTAGTGGATCTCGAGGGTGTAGTGAGACGAGGCCTTGACCGGCAGCTTGAGGCCGACGCCCTTCGGCATTGTGGTGGCGCCGCGACCGGCGGCCCAGCCCGCGAGCAGCAGCGAGCCCGTGTGGATGCCGTCGCAGTTGAAGTAGCTCTTGCCGCTCTTGGTGCCGGGCGTCTCGTACACGAGGTAGTGGTGGACGACCGATGCCTGGTCGATGATGGGCGAGATCTCGAGCGCCTGCATCTTGCTGTCGTAGGGCACCTCGAAGTCCCAGCACTCGTACTTGTTCTGATCGGTGCCAACGGCGAAGCCTTGGCTCGGATTGTTCCCGTCGAACGCGCGCAGCTCGATGATCTTGTCGCAGTCGGCGTCCGTGAGCGTGGGGTACTCGAACTTGGGGATCGTGCCGCCAGCGTTGGTGGGGGTGGAGGCGTCGCTGTCGTAGGTGCCGCCGTCGCCGTCACCGTCGCCATCGCCGTCGCCATCACCGTCGCCGACGGGCTTGTCGCCATCGCCGTCACCATCACCGTCGCCATCACCATCACCGTCGCCGCACTCGCCCTTGGGTGCGCCGTCGGCGAGCCAGTCGCTCAAGGTCTGGAGATCGTCGTCCGCGAGTTCGTCCTGGCTGCTCGGGGGCATGCGCTTGCTGGGCTTGGTCTCGTTGACGCGGTCGTGGGCCAGCTCGTAGTAGGCCTTGCCCTCGTCGTCCTTCTTCTGGAAGTCCGCCTGCGTGACCAGCGACATGGGCGCGCCGGCGGTGGGGGTCTTGCCGTGGCAGAGAAGACAGTTGTCTTCGACGATCTTCTGCACTTCGCAGGGCATGTTCGTCTGCAGCCCGTTGTCGCCGCTCCCAGGTGTCGGTCCGGGCGCTACGGGGGTCTCGGTGCTGCAGGCCACCAACAGCAGCCCGAACGTCCCGAGGCGAACGGAAGTAGAAAGCCAGCTCAAGTTACGGCGCATTGACGCTCCTCCAAGAAGCGCATGAGTAACATTTTGTGAGGCTTTTGCGCTATGGGGATACGTATAGGGATCGCAGGACAACGGTGGCCTTTGAAGTGACCGCAAACGCTAACGGCGTTTACTCAGGGTGAACTTGTAACGCTCCTGCGAACGCGATCCGAATGGGGTCCGTTCGGATAACGGGCGAGAAAACCCTGAGCTTGTCGGCGAGCCTCGGAAATTTGGCCGAGTTGGGCCAACACCAAAATGGTAAGGGCCTCACGTTCCTCGACGAAATAGCCCGCGGGAAACCGAGCCCGAATCTGATGGAGCGCGACCAAGGCCGCGCCTGGATCACGGGCACTCAGGGCCTTCGCTTGTGCCATGGCGCGCAGTTCGGCGCGCGGATCATCGGCCTCCGCGGAGCCTTGATTCGAGCGCGAATTGGTGGGCTCGGTCGCCGTTTCCCCGGGGGCGACCGAGGGGGACTTGGCGGTGGGACGGGGACGGTCCGGCGTGGTGGGGCGCTCGCGCGAAGGCGCAATCGGGGCCTCGTCGCGGGCCGCGGGAGCCGCGAGTTCGGTGACCACGGGCACAGGATTCGACTCGGGTTGCGGCACAGCCGTAGAACTCTGCTCACTGTGTACCTGGGAGCTGGTAAGCGGGGCGGGACGTCGCACCAGCCGTGGCCCGAGCCCCACGAACATCGCTCCCATCGCCACCAAGCCCAGGAAGAGCTTGAAGCCAGGCTTCTTCCATGGCTTCGAGACGGGATGCGGCGCCCGCTCGGAGCCACTGGCCGCGCTCGACAGGCTGGCCATCAGGCGCAGCTCGGCGCGGGCGAAGTCAAAGTCCGCCGGCTCGGTCACTTGGCCGGCTTCGAGCACGCTGCGCTCCAGGCGGCTCAGCTCGGGCTCGGCGAGAAGGCGAAGGGGATCGTCACTCATGGTCTGGTCCCTTGTGCATGGGCCGAGCGAGCTGTTCCCGTGCGCGCTCGCGGCGCACGACAATCTCGCGAAAGGTTTGGCGCGCGGAGTGGAGCCGGGAATGCACGGTGCCCAGGGGGATCTCCAGGCCCGCGGCGATGGACGCGCACGACTCGTGCTCCAGCTCGAACAGGATGAACACCGCGCGCTGTCCGCTATCCATCCGAGCCAGACACGCCGAGAGTAAATCCCGGGCTTCCTGGAGCACCAGCGACTCGCCCGGACCGATCGGCGCGCGGCCGCTCAGGGCCAGCGCGGCCACCTCGTCATCCCGTTGGGCGCGTGCGCTGCCGCGGCGACGCTTGAGGTTGGCTTGCAAGGCGAGCTGCGCGAGGAACGTGGTGGGGCTCGCAAGGCCGGGACGATAGCCGCCCTTGCGGTGGGCGCTGAGAAAGACCTCCTGCACCAGGTCGTCGAGGTCGGCGCCGCGGGCGCCCTGGCGGTGCAGGAAGGACACCACGAAGCTGGCGCCCCACGGGCATGGGTCACGTTGGCCTGGTCACGGGCCTCCACGCCGGCCACGCGCACGGGGAACACGGCGCGCACATCGAGCAGCCAGCGGATGCCCGCCTGAAACCCGAGGCGCAGGCCCGCCAACGCCACGCTCCAGCGATCGTGCTGGCTGAGCGAGCGCATGTAGTCGCGTCCTCGCACCTGCAGTACACCCAGCGCGGCCCCCGTGCACAACTCGAGCCGGACACGCGCGGAGGGCGCACCTCCCGCGCACAGGTCGGGCAGCACCGCCACCGCGGTGGCATCGAAGGTGCCCTGCACGCCGGCCACCCGATTGCCGAACGAGAGCAAGGCCAGCGCGTGTAGCCGAAGGTTGAGCCACGGCGCCAGATCACGCCCCAGGCCGAGCTGCGCGGCAAGGGCGGTGCCAGGGATGGCGCCCTGGGCCGCGCCGAGGAGGAAGGCGAGTTGGTTGTGCTTCTCAGGGGGCGGAGAGGAAGGGGGAGAAGGAGACGGCAGAGCGGGCGCGGGCGCGGGCGCAGGCACGGGCAGGGTCAGGTCGTCCAAGACGGTGGCGTCGAGGGCCAGTGCGATCGCCAACCCCACCACCGCCGTGGCATCGGAGCAGCTCGTGGGGAGATGATCGAAGCGGCGCTCACTCACCGAGCCCGCGCGTTCGATGCGGAAGGAGGCCGCGCGCGCATCCGTGGGATCGCCCACCACGCTCACGTGGAGATCGGCCGCCACGCGCTCGCTGCCAAGCCAGGCTTCCACCTGCGCTGCGATGGACGAAAGCTCGAGGCAGCTGGCGTGTGGCGTGAGGGTGATGGCGGAGCTCAGGGCTTGCTCAGCACGCACGCCCGCGTCGTCCGTCGGCTCGACGACCTGCGCGACGGCGACGGAGGTGGCGGGGCAGAAGAACAAAGCTGCCTGGGCCTTCAGCCTGGAGCGCTCGGGCAGCGAGGAGTTCTACACGGTCGGCAACGGGTGCAACCACGTGAGCAACGCTGGTACGGGAATCGATGACGGCGGCGCACGCGCCTTCTTCACCGGCGAGGTGGACTGCACCACCGGCGTGCTCGAGGCGGAGATCCGCGGCTTCTACACCGCGACCGCGCTCTTCGGTGGACCGATGAAATACTACTACGTGGGTCGCGTGAAGGGCACCTTCGATCCCGACACGAAATCCTTCGTGGACACGCGCTACGTGTACCGCGAGCCCGAAGTGGCCTTCGGCGATCAGCCGGGCGGCGATGGCGTGTGGACGGCGACATTGGTGGACGACGAGGCGCCACTCGGCGAGACCACGCTCGAGGATTGCCTCGGTGCTTTCCCGGACGAGAGCATGTTCCCCGATGTAACGCTGTAGCGAGAGCCCGGACTCAATACAGCCGGGCTTTCGTGCGGCGCAGCTGCGACCAGTACAAGCCGAGCACGCCCGCTCTCTGCACTCACGTCACCCGTGCGCGGCAACCGACGAGCGGTCATAGTTGCGTGCCGTGTCCGCCCCCGCCGCACTGCGCGCTCACCTCGCTCATCCCGAGTTTCGTCGTGGCTTGCGCGACATGATGGCGCTCATGCCCGGCATGCTCGCCTGGGGTTTGGTAGCGGGCGTCGCGATGGTCAAAGGCGGACTGAGCGTGTGGCTCTCGCTGGTGATGACGTTCGCCGTGTACAGCGCCGGGGCTCAGCTCGGCGCCATCGCGTTGATGGCAGACGCTGCACCGCTCTGGATCATCGTGGTGGCCACGTTCTGCGTGAACCTTCGGTTCGTGATCTTCAGCGCCGGCTTGCGACCCTACATGATGCCGCTGCCGCGCCTGCGCCGCTGGTTGCTCGGCTACCTCACCGCAGATCTGAGCTACGTGGTGTTCATGCAGCGCTACGGAAGTGAGAGCGGGCCTGCGCCGGGGCAGCTGCACTACTTGAGCGGGCTGTGCGCCGCCAACTGGATCGGCTGGCAGGCTGCGAGCGTGGTGGGCGTCTTGTTCGCCGATAGCTTCCCGGCCGAATGGGGGCTCAGCTACGCGGGTGTCATCGCCTTGCTCGGACTGTGCTGCACCTTGATGCGAGACTGGCAGAGTGGATTCTCGGCGAGCGTTGCCTTCGCAACGACGTTGCTGACGCGCTCGTTGCCGCTGCGCTTGAACATCGTGGCGGCGATTGCGGCCGCGGTGGCTTCGGGGATGTGGGCGGACCGCTTCTCCGAGGAGCGCAGGATGCGGCTCAAGCGCGAGGCCGTGCGGTGAGCGATTCATTCTACGTGCTCTTGGTGACGCTGGGTCTCACCACGGTGAGCGTGGTGAATCGCAGTTTCTTCTTCTTGTTCGAGCGCGACGTGCCCATGCCGGACACGCTCAAGCGAGGTCTGCGTCACGCACCACTGGCGGCGCTTATCGCGGTGATCGCCCCGGACATCGTGCTCACCCATGGGCAGTTGGTGTTCAATCCGCGCGACCCTCGGCTCTACTCGGCGCTGGTTGCCGCGGCCTATGCGCTGTGGCGACGCGGCATCCTGGGCACCATCGTGGTGGGCATGCTGGTGTTCTGGGGTCTCAAGTTCGGACTTGGGTTTCAGTAGCCCGCTGTGTCTTGCGGAGCCGGAAGAGCACGAAGGTCACCAAGCCGACCAGCGCAGCCAGCACCAGCAGCTCGTGCGCATGACCGGCCCGTCCAAGCACAGCCTTGAGCGTGGCGCCGAGTCCCCAGCCTACCCCTCCCATCACCAGGGACCACAGTGCCGCCCCGAGCGTGTCGAGCAGAGCGAAGCGGCGATAGGAGAAGCCCGTGGAGCCGAGCCAGATCACCGAGGCCGTGCGCAGGCCGTAGAGGAAGCGCAGGTTCATCACGAACAGGGCACCGAAGCGATCCAGCCACTTGCCAACCCGCTCGGAGCGGGCGCGCAGCTGGGGACGTTTGGCCAAGAAGTCCTCGCCGAAGCGACGCCCGATCCAGAACCAGGCCTGGTCCGCCAGGGTGGTGCCCACGAAAGCAGCCAGCCACACCCACGGAAGCCTCAGCAATCCCTTGTGGGCCAGGGCGCCCGCGGCGAGCACGGTGGCCTCTCCTTCGAAGAGGGTGCCGAGCGCCACACCTAGGTAGCCCCACTGCTGGATGAGGTTCTCGAGCATGCGTTCGGGAGTGTAACCAGCCGGCGCGGGCGCGCCCTTCCGATGAAACGCGGGCGCGTTGCGTGGAGGGAAAGCGTTGAAATGACGCGGCTCGAGCGTGTTGAGGGTGAGCGAACGTGCCGCCAGCCTCCGATTTCTGCCATGGAATTCGGGCCGAGCAGCATAGAGACCCGAGAGCCCCTCACTCGGGCCCTGGCCGCGGCAGCGTCGGTCAGCGCCGGCGCGAACCCACCGACAGCAGCAGGTCGAACGTGTCCAACCAGGAACAGGCATTGCCTTCCATGCGAGAACTGATGGCGGAGCACGCTGGCTACGTCGGCCGCATGCTGCGGCGTCTGGGCGTGGCCGAAGCGGACGTACCGGATTTGTGCCAGGAAACCTTTCTGGTCGTGCATCGCCAGCTTCCCGGATTCGAGGGACGCTCGAGTCTCCGCACCTGGATCGGCGGCATCGTCACGCGATTGGCCTCGGACTATCGGTCGCGCGCCCATCGCCGTCGCGAGCGTCACGGCGAGGAGCTGCCCGAGGTCGCGGTCGATGCGGGGCAGCAAAGCTGGCTCGAGTCGCGGGAGGGGTTCCAGCTGATGGACTCCGTTCTGGGCGATTTGCGCGAGGAGCAGCGGCGGGTGTTCGTGCTGTACGAGCTGGAGAACGTGCCGATGTTCGAGGTGGCGCTGCGCGAGGATTGCCCCGTGAGCACCGCCTATGCGCGCTTGCAGGCGGCGCGCCGCGCGGTGCGCGAGATCCGCCTCGCCGCGGGCTGAGGGAAGGCCGTCGATTGTTGAGCCGTGGCGAGGGCGCGCGGACACTGCTCCTGGGAAGTCCGAGCCCATGAGCCCCGCGCGCAAGTTCGCCCCCGTGCCCGAGTCCCGCCCTCCCACGCTACGAGCCCTCCCCTTCGAAGGCTCGGATGAAGCTTTGGTGCACGCGCTGCGGCTGGGGCACCCGGGCGCCAAGGCCGTGCTCTACGATCGCCACCGCGTGCCCGTGCGGCGGGTGCTGGCGCGTGTGCTCGGCATCGACCAGGAGCTGCCCGACCTGCTGCAGGAGGTGTTCGTGCAGGCTTTGGCCCGCATCCACGAGCTCGAGCGTCCCGATCGACTCGGGGCGTGGCTGGTCGGCATCGCGGTGTTCACGGCGCGCGGACAGATCCGCAGGCGCAGACGTCAGCGCTGGTTGAGCTTTTGGAGTCCGGAGGTGATCGCCGAGCTGCCGGCAGGGGAGGCGAGCGACGACGAGGCCAAGCAGCTCTTGCGGGCGACGTATCGCGTGCTCGCGCGCTTGCCGGAGGAGGAGCGCATCGTGTTCGCGCTGCGTTTCCTGGAGGGGATGGAGCTGCGCGAGGTGGCGGAGGCGAGCGGGCTCTCGCTGGCCACGGTGAAGCGCCGCCTGGCGCGCGCCGGGACGCGTTTCGAGAGCCTGGCACAGCGCGATCCCGAGCTTGCGAGCCGACTCGCTCGGGGAGCGGAGTGGCCATGAGTCAGCGGCTCGAGCAGTTGGGACGCGCGGTGGCCGCGGCGCAGGACGGGGAGCTTTCGGCGCTCGACGGCGGACCCGAGAAGGAGCAGGGTCGCGAGCGCGTGATCAGTGCGCCAGTGGCACAGCGGTCTGCTCCACGACGACAGCACGCACTCATGTGGCCACGTCAGGTGTGGGCCTTGGGCCTCGGGGTCGCGGTGTGCGTGGGTCTCTGGGTCTCCGTGCGGCGCCCCGTGGAACCAGCGCTGCGCGTTTGGGTGCCGGGTACCGAGTCGGTCGCCGAAAGTGACGAGCACGGCTATTTCGCGGCGCGCGCAGACGCGCCCTTGGAGCTCTCCTTCTCGGATGGCTCGCACGTTCGGCTCGAGCCGGGGAGCGTGCTGCGCGTGAGCGCACTCGATGCCCGCGGCGCGCGGCTATCGCTCGAGCATGGTCGCGCCATGATTTCGGTGCGACACACCTCGAACACGCACTGGTGGTTCGAGTCGGGCCCGTTCACCACCGAGGTGGTGGGTACGCGCTTTGCGCTGGGCTGGGAACCCTTGGAGCAGACCTTTCGCCTGCACATGCTGGAAGGCGTGGTGCGCGTGTCGGGTCCGGTGCTCGGGCCCCAGCTGCGCGCGGTGGCCGGCGAGATCGTCGAGGTCTCGCTGCGCGAACAGCGCGCGCAACTCAGCAAGGACGCGCCCTCCCCGCAGACCGTGCCGCTGGCGCCGACGCCAACCCCGAGTGCGCGGGAAATCCCGGCGCATCCTTCCCAGAGCGACTCGCCGAGCCCCCACGACACGAGCGCGCGACGCAAGCGCGCCGCCAAGCCGGCGAGCGTGGAACCCGCGAGCGACGAGCACGAGCCGAGCGAGCCCTCGTTCGAGCGGCTGGCTCGTCAGGGCCGCTATGCCGAGGCCATCGCGGCCGCGGAGGCGCTCGGCTGGGAGACCGCGTTGAGCTCTAGCGCGCGCGGAGCCCTGTGGCTGTTGGCCGATGCAGCACGTCTGGCACGGCGCCCCGAGCTCGCAGCCAGCGCCTATCTGCGCGTGCGCGCGCGCTTCGCGGGTAGCTCCGAAGCCACACGCTCGGCCTTTGCGCTGGGACGCCTGGCCCACGACGTCCAGCGAGACGCGCGCGCGGCGGCCGAGTGGTTCACCACGTATCTGCGGGAAGCACCGACGGGAACGTTGGCCCAAGAAGCGCTCGGACGCCTGCTCGAAGTCCAGATCGAAGCTGGACATACGCGCGCCGCCCAGGACACGGCCGCCCGCTATCAGAGCCAGTATCCGCAGGGACCTCACGCGCCGCTGGCGCGCGGCCAGCTCGAGGCTCCGCGTTGAGCAGAGCTGGCGCACGCCTCTGCGCCCTGCTCGGGTTGTGGCTCCTGTCCGCGTGGCGAGCGGCACCCGCACAGGCCGCGCCGATCGCCGAGCGCGTGCTGGTGGTGGTATCCCCGGCCGAGGGGGCGCTCGCCCTGCGGCTCGCAGCCGAGCTCGAGAGCCTGGCGTTGACGCCAGTACGCTTTGCGCGCGAAGAAGCACTGCGCGGTGAGGCGCTGCTCGCGTGGTGCCACGAGCAGGGCGCAGGCCTGGCACTCGGGGTGGAGCGCGAATCTCGGCGTGCTCGCCTCGTGATCGCCGACCGCACCACGGGCAAAGTGCTGGAGCGCCAAGTGTCCTTGGAGAGCCAAAGTGAGGAGCCCGAGGCGCTGATCGCCCTGAGCGCGGTCGAGCTCCTGCACGCGAGCTTGCTCGAGCTGAAGACCGCGCACGCCCGCGGCGACGTGCCGGCCACGGCCCCACTACAGGCGCTGGCCGAGCCCGAGCGCGCGCACAGCGGTCGAGCGAGCCCGGAGCGATCCGCGCTCAGCCTGGGCTTCGCCGTGAGCGCAAGTCCCCATGGCGTAGGCCCGCTCGGACAGCTGCGGATCGGCGCCGAATTCGCACCGCGATCGCGCCTTGCGCTGACGCTGACTGCCTGTCTCCCGGTGTATCCGCAGAGCCTCGAGCGCGCGAGCGGTGGCGCCGACGTGTGGAGCTCGTCGCTGTGGCTCGGCGCGCACGTGCCGCTGCTCGCACCGGATCCACAGCGCACCCTTGGCGCCTCGCTGGGCGCGGGCGTGTTCGGGACCAGCGTGGCGACGCGCGGGCATCGACCCGAACCCGGCCTGAGCGCGCGCGAGAGCCGCGGCCTGAGCGCTGGACCTTCCCTCGAGGCGAGCGTGGACGTGCGCGTGTCGTCACGCCTGGGCCTACGTCTCGATGGGATGCTGGGCTTTGCGCTGTCGCGCCTGGAGATCTTCTTCGGCGAAGCACGCGTCGCGCGCGTGGGACAGCCGCTGCTGGTGGGCGCCCTGAGTTTGCGGGTCACGCTGTGAGCCAAGGTCGATTCGTGAGCCCTCCGAGGCGTGCGCGGACACTCCCCAGCATGCACCCTTCTCCCGCATCTTATGGCTTCCTTACCTGCATCCTCTCGCTCGCCCTCGCGAGCTGTACGCCCACTGCCCTCCATCCCCTGGTGGTCGACACCGACGCCGGCGTGATGGAAACGGAGCCCGACGCCGAAGTGGGCTGCGAAGACGGCTCGCAGGTGGTTTGCGCGTGCGACCACGGCGGCGTGGGCATGCGCACCTGCCAAGACGGAGAGTTCGCAGAGTGCGAGGCTTGCATGGACGCCGGGAGCGAGAACCAGAAGCTCAAGTGCGTCGCGGGCATCTACCGCGGGCACATCGAGGGCATGTACAAGGGAGGCATCCCGGGCGTCGTCACGCTGACCACGATCCCCATCGCTGGCGACTTCCGGCTCAACCTCACGCCCCCGGAAATCGGCGAGTTCGCCACAGTCGGCGATGCCTGCATCACCTTTCAGGCCAGCGACGCGGGCACGAGCAGCAAGCACGCCGCGGTCCATGTCTCAGGCTCCATCGATTGCACCACGGGCGAACTCAACGCCGTGTTGCGTGGGAAGTACACGGTGGACTTCATCAACGCCGAGGGCTTCTACATGGGCACCTTCAAGGCCAAGTACGACCCGGAGACGAAGAGCTTCAAGGACGGCGTGTGGGTCGGCGACGAGCCCCCCGATTGGCTGGGGGACAAGGCCGGCGGGGGCGGTACGTTCGACGCCATGCTCACGGACGAACCCGCGTCCCACGACCCCGAGGCCGAAGACGTGAACCTGTGTCTCGGCTCCACCTTTCCCGAGCAGAATTTCCACTGATTGTGCGCCGGGGCGAGCTGGGGGTATGCTCCTCGCGTGCTGCTCAAATGGCTATTCGGTGAAACGGACAGCGCTGCCAACCCCAGCGCCAGCAAAGAACTGCGCACGCTCGTGGCCCGTCACATGCCCAAGGCGGACGAGCACACGGCTGCCATCGTGGGAGCCCTGGCGGGTTTGCTCGCCACCGTCGCCCACGCCGACCGCGTGTACACGGACAAGGAGCGCGAGCAGGTGCGACAAGCCCTGGCCGACATCCCCGTGCTCGCCGATGGTGCCGCGGCCGCCATCGAGGCGCTCTTGAACCAACGCATGGCCGAGCTCGCCCACGAATCGCTCCAGGTGTATACGCGCGTGCTCTACAACGGGCTCGAGCGCTGGGCGCGTGTCGAAGTGTTCGAGGTGCTGATGGATCTGGCCGCCGCCGACGACGTGCTCGACATGCAAGAGACCAACCTGCTGCGTCGCATCGCCAACGCGCTCGGACTCACCGAAGACGAGTACCTGGTGTCGCAGGCTCGGCACAAGGAGAAGCTCGGCGTGCTCAAGCCGAGCTGAGCGGCCGGGCCCCCTCACTCGGTCGCGCTACTCATTCACCAACTCTCGCAACTTGCCCTTGAGCACGTGGAAGCGCTGGCGCAGGCGCAGGGCCTCGCGCTCGAGGGTCGCCGTGTCCACTTCGCCGGCGGCGAACGAGATCACACGCGCCACGTCCTTCCAGTCGAGCCCGCGGTCGATGCGCAGCGTGAGCAAGAGCTGCTCCTCTTCGCTGAGTTGCTTGCGCAGACGGGCGATCTTGTCCTCCTCGGCGTGCACCGAGTCCCGCGTGCTCTCGGCCAGCATCAGGAGGGAGAGCCGGCTCACGCGGGAGAGCGGCACGGCCTTCTTGCGGGGGGCCAACTCGCGCGCGCAGAAGCGGGCCGACGCGTTGCGAGCCAGGGCGTAGGCCCACGTGCGCATGCTGCACTGCCGCTCGAACTTCGGTAGGCTGCGCCACAAATCTTCGGCGAACCACCCGAAGGCCTCGCGGGCGTCTTCCAGGCTCCCTACCCGGCTCTCGATGAAGCCCAGGAGTTCGCCGCCATACGCCTTGATGGCCAGGGTAAGCGCCAAGTCGAAGTCCTGGGCATCGAGGGCCTTACCGACCTGGGTTTCGATCTCGTCGTGGCGACCAGAGGACATGCTTATGCCGCCTCATTTTGGCATAGTGGCCGGCGAGGAACCTCAGCTTGTCCGGCCCCGACACTCCCGACACCAGCGACTCGCTGATCCGTCAGCTGGCACGGGCACCGCGGCGGGAGCTCGAAGACCTGGAGACGGCCTCCATCTCGGGGCCCGACGCCGGCGTGCGCTCTGGGGCCCCCCTGCCCGAGGTGGGGGACGTGCTCGATGGCCGCTATCAGCTCGAGAGCATCCTCGGGTCCGGCGGCATGGGCATCGTGTTCGCCGCGCGCAACCTGCGCACCGAGAAGAAGGTGGCCCTCAAGTACCTCACCATCCCCCAGCGCGATCGCACGCGCTCGAGCGAACGGCGCGCGGCGCGCTTCCTGCGTGAGGCGCGCGCGGCGGGGCGCGTGAGGCACCCGAACGTGGTGGACATGATCGACGTGGGAGGTGATCCCGCGCGGCCGTACCTCGTGATGGAGCTGTTGCGAGGACAGTCGCTCTACGCACGCATGCTGCAGGGCCCACTGCCCTTCGAGGATGCCATCTCCATCCTGCTGTGCTCCATGCACGGGGTGGCCGAAGCCCACCGCCAGGGCGTGATCCACCGCGACATCAAGCCCGAGAACATCTTCCTGGCCGAGACCGTGGATACCCACGAACCCGGCCGCAAGACGAGCATGACGCCCAAGGTGCTCGATTTCGGGGTCTCGCGCATCACCGAGAGCAGCACCGACGAGCGCCCCACCACGCTCACGCAGGCAGGCAACGTGATCGGCACCCCGAGCTACATGCCGCTCGAGCAACTGCGCGGGAAGACCGACGTGGACGCGCGCGCCGACGTGTACTCGCTCGGCGTAGTGCTCTACGAGGCGCTGTCCGGAAGGCGCCCGTTCGAGGCCCACAACGCCCACGATCTGGCGATCAAGATGGCCACCGAGACGCCCGCGCGCCTGGTGCTGCACGGCGGCTCGCAAGCCGACCCGCGGCTCGAGCACGTGGTGATGCGCGCACTGGCGCGGGTGCCAGAAGACCGCTACCCGAGCGTGGAGGCATTCGCCCAGGCGCTGTCGGGCTACCAACACGCGATGAATCCGCGTTGGCGCCACATGTTCTTGGCGGCTGCGCTGGTGGCGAGCGGAGCCCTCGTGTGGTGGCTGGGCGCCGATCGATGGGCAGCGGAGCGCAAAGCCGAGTCGAACCCGCGCACACCCGCAATCACCGAAGTAGCTCGCCAGGAACGGGTACCCAGCGTCGCGCGTGCGGCCGATCAAGAGGCCGCGCCAGCCGTGCCAACCAGCGTTAG
The DNA here is from genome assembly GCA_047601445.1 of Myxococcales bacterium. Taxonomy (GTDB): domain Bacteria; phylum Myxococcota_A; class Polyangia; order Polyangiales; family DASUME01; genus DASUME01. Next base: position 5,752,028 of record JASGJH010000001.1, read on the forward strand.
CAACCCCTCCAGCGCTGCTGTTCCCACGCCGGCAGAGCTCGCCGCACCCGAAGCGAGACCGCGAGCCGCGCGCATGACCTCGAAGCGTCTGAGCCTCGCGCCGAAGACGGAAGAGGCAGCCGCCGCGTCCGCGCCCAGCGCCGCTCCTGCCCCCATCGAGCGTGCCAAGACCCTGCTGCCCAACGACTTCTGAGCGGAGCGCGCAACCCGAGCTGCGATCAGAACTCATCGCGGTTCGGAGGCCGGGCAAGCACCTTCGAAGTAGTGTCGCAGGCCGAGCGACCGACCACCGGCGTTGACGCCCAAGAACCAGTGCAGCGTGCCGTGCTTGTCTTCCAAGAACGCCGGTTCGCCCGCTTGAAATGGGAGCTCACGGGTGGTCACACCTGCCTGACTCTCCTGATAGAGCACGGTGCTCGCAACACGCGGGTACGCCAGCGCGAGCGCCCCACTGGCTCGGCGGAGCGCCAGCGGATCGTCGACGATCTCCGAGTCGCTCGAGATCAGCGTGCGCACTTGCGTCGAGTCGGCGAGGCTCCTGAGGGACAAAGTGTACTTGCCGTCTTGAAAGCCGCTGGCGACCCACTGCGTGAGCCCGCCTGCGGAGGACACACCGACGGCGTGGTCTGGCCCGGGCCAGGACGAATCCAACGCCGAACCTTCGCGCGGGATGACCGTATAGTGAACGTGGGACCCCCAAATCTGGAAGAACGCTCGGATGGTGTCCTGGGCGTCGATGCTCGCCGAGAAGCTGGTGATCGCGTTATCCAGGCTCAGCAAGTTGCGTTCTCCCCAGGCCTCTTCGAGGGGCTTGTCGGTGCCGAACAGGCCGACTAACGAGAGTGGCGCCTGCTGGGCGTACACGAGGATCACGGGCGTGTCGTCCGAGCGCACCACGATCCTCACGCGCTGATAGTGAGGACGCACGGACGCCTTGTTTCTGTCGATGATCACGCGCGTGTGCCAGGTGCCTGCTTCGTCACGCAGGAGGTACGTGACGGTGGACCACCATGTCACGGCCGCGTGGAGGCGCCCCTTGGAATCGATGGCGAGCGCACCATCCACCCCGATCACATTGTCGAATCGCTGTGTCCGCCATGCTCCGCCCTCCCAACTCGTGACTGCGGGGCTACCGCCGAAACGACCGAGCACGTGCATGGAATCTGCGTCGCCGAGCACGGCGTCGTACACGCCCGAGCCCGCGTCCCTCGACAACACCTCGTAGGAGAAACCCGGCACCTCCGCCGCGCGGCAGTTGCCAGGCTCGTAGGCGAGCTGCGGCACGAGGGTCGCGTAGACATATTCCGGCTCCTCGTCCGGACACACGCAGCGCCCACGCTGGCCCGAGCTCTCTTTGCACACGAGACCCAGCTCGCAGTCGGCGTTGCGCGCACAATCCTCTCCGCGTGCGCTGTCTTTGGCATAGGGCCAGGCTCGGCAGTCGAACCCGGAGAGGCCCGCGCAGCAACCTCGCGCCCGTGCCTCGTCCGACAACCACGCTGCCATCGTGCCGTCCTTCAAGGACACGTAGCGCGCCCCTTCTCCACCCAGCGGAACCAGCGGCGTGCACACGCCCTGTTGGTCGCGGCTCACGCTCCAGCACACGTCGCAGCTCTCCGCGTCATCGTGATGTTCGGCGAAGCACAGGGGAAAGGTCGCGACCTGCCCGCAGGAGACATCGCGCCACAGGTCGAACTCAGGGCGCTCGGGCGTGGGGAATGGCTCAGGAGTCTCGGTGAGGTCCACGCCGCAGCTCAGGTTGCGAATGCCAGGGCAGTCTCCCGGAAACACGTGGCGGATGTCGTGGAACGCCCCGTCGGGCGCTGCTGAATCGAACCCCTGAGCCTCGTAGAACACTTGAGGTTGATCGGCCGCATCGAGCACCAGCCAGGGTTCGAACGGTTCGTTCATGAGCACGGTGTCGCTGCTGCCGAAGCCCACGCCTTGATGAAGCACGATGCCGAGTCGCATCGCGTCGTAGCTGGCCAGAAAGGCAGAGAAGAGCGCGCCGTTGCTGTTGCGGACCGCGCTCGCCGCCGAAGCCTCGAAGGTGGGCTGCATCGTGTAGAGCGTCTGGCGCTTGTTGCTCGCCGGCAGCACGTCGAAGATCACGCGGTCGAACCGGACCCCAGCGCTCGCAGTGACACCGGTCCACTCGAGCGCAGACGCGCCGCGCACGAAGCGCGGATTGCGCGCGGGCGTCGAAGCGATGGTGCTTACCACATCGCCGGCATAGCGAAGCGCCTGACCTCTGCCATGCAGCACGTAGAGGCCGCCATCAGATCCGATGCGAGCGTCCAGCGAGTCTTCGATAATCGCGCGGGCCAACTCCACGAACTGCCAACCGCTCGAGCCGTGCGCACCCTGCGAAGCGAGCGCGCAGGCACGCAGGTCATTGCCCTGCTCGTCCCAATAGGACGCCACGATGATCGGTTTGTCGTCGCTACCGAGCAACAGCTTCGCGCGCCAGACCTGGCCTGGCACCTGCGCCGACAGGTCCTGTGTCTGCCAGGTGCCGTTGCTGGCAGGACGGTACAGATAGCGGAGACCAGCGCTCCCTGTGATCACCGCGTGCACATAGAAGTCGCTGCCCTGGGCGGTATCTGCGCTCACGGGCCCGGTGAAGCTCGTGACGTCCTCGATGCGGAAATGCCCCTCGATCCCGCTCAGTCGCTTGATGCTGCCTTCCGCGTCCGCCGTGAGGAGAATCGCTTCGCCGCTTCGGCCGGTGTTGGCGGCGAGAATCGTGCTTCCCGCCGAGCGCGGTAGCGCTTGCACGGAGTAGCCCGCCGCCATGGCAGGGCGGCAAGTTCCGGGCTCCATCGGCGGCGTGGGTTCCTGGCCTAGCCAGGGTCTCTCGCACAGCGGAGGCTCCTCCACCTCGCGCACGCCCGGACAGGTACACACCGCGAAGGCCTTGTCCGAGCGCGCGGTGCAAAGCAGCCCCGTTTCGCAGTCGGTGTGCTGCGTGCATAGCTCTCCGGGAGCGCCCGGATCGACGGCAGGGAACTTCCTGCAGTCCACGCCCTCGATGCCCGCACAACAGGCTCGCTTCTTGTAATCCGGCGTGACCAACCGGTGGCATGCGCCATCGCGGTACGAGAAGGCCACGAAGTTCGGGCTCGAGTAGCCGGACTCGCCGCAGATGCCCCCGTGTTGCGTGGTGAAAAAGCACGGGGTGCCATCGGCGCACACGATGTCGCTGTCACAGAAGACGGGTGGAGCCGAGTCCGAGCACTTTCCGCTGGTCCATGCGTTGAGGCTGGAGGTCGCGCCCGAACTGATCAGCACCGGTTCCTTCGGCAGCACGTCCGGCAGTGGCTGCGCGCAGGCGCCGTGGCGCCAATTGGCCGCGGCATCGTGGACTGGCGCATCAGGAGTCGCCCCATCGCGATCAGCCGAGTTCGCGTCGGCGTCGGCGCCCGCGTCCAGGTCTAGATCTTCTCCGGCGCCGTGGTGCTCCGGCGACACGGGCGGGAGCGCTGCATCGTTGTTTGCAGCCGCAGCATCCGGGGTAGGGTCCGCGTACAGATCCACCTGATAGCAACCCACCAGGTTGCACCACAACAGGAGCCACCCTGCGCGCGCCGTGATGTTCACGTGCCACCATCCGTGCAGCCCGCCATGACGAAGTCGTAGCCCGACTCGTCCGGACACACGCACAGGGCCTTGCCTTCCACGACCGAGCCGCAACGCAGCCCCGGCTCGCAGTCTTCGTGGCGCGCGCAAGGCTCGTGCAGCTGGCTGTCTCCTGCGTAGGGCCACGGTCGGCAATCGAAGCCCGCGAGGCCGAGGCAGCACGCCCGCGCCTTGGCCAACATCGGAATGCACACCGTGCACGCTCGCTCTCCCACGCTCGCAAACTCGCACGCGTCCGCGTAGCCAAGACACACGCCCGCGTCGGCGCCGTTCGCGCCGTACAGACAGTCATCACAGGCCCAAGTTGCGCTGCGCACCAGATGACCCGGAGCGCACAGCGGATAGTCGAGCACATTCGCGCAATCCACGTCGCGCCACAGATCGATGGCGGGGCGCCCGCGTGCGTCGGTGTGGATCGGAGGCGAATAGGTGACGTCGTTCTCCAGGAGAGGTCGCCTGCAGCCCGGGTGTTGGGAGGGCGCCATGGCATCGCCGCCGGCATCGCTCGAGCCAGCCTCGGTCTCCATGGACGGCGCAGGGGACTCGGGGAGCTCGCTGGTCGCATCACGCGTGCCTGCGTCGTGAGGGTCCTCCATCTCCATTTGAGCGTCGCGCCACTCGGACTCCATCCTCGGCGTGTTCACGTCTAGCTTGAACGTGCAACCAACCAGGAGCAGTAACGTGAGGCACAACCAGCGCGTCATGGGCTCGAGCCTGCCCCACAAGTGCCCTCGTAGTAGTGGCGGATGCCGATGCGCGCAGAGGTGTCCTGCGAAAATTTCCCGGCATCAGCGAGACCTCGGCGAACACGTGGAGCTTGTTGTTGGAGTCCGCCACCATTTGCCTGGCGAGGACATCGTCGAACAACAGGCTATTGGTGACCAGCGCCCCGTTCTCCTGATACACGAAGCTTCCCTTGGTATTCGTGTACAGCGCCGCCAGGTTGCCGTTGGGCTTGCGCAGCAGCCGCGGCTCACCTTGAATGGCGAGCGGGTCCACCGCCAGAGCGCGCGCAGAGGCCGGATCGCCCAGCTTGCGGAGCACGAGGCGCAGTCCATCGTAAGGACTCTTGGTGCCAAACCACTCGGTGAGGCCCGCCTTGCTCACCACTTCGCCCTGCGTGCTGAACGAACCGAGGTCCTCGCTGAACACCACGCCCGCATGCTCCAGGAGCGAGAAATAGTGACCGTTCGAGGTGCGCCACAACACCCGCAACGCGCCATTGGCCTCGACGCCCGCCGCGATGCGCCGCAAGTAAGAGTAGTAGCCGTCGAACAAGGAGCGGACTTCCCAAGGTTGTTCCCCCAAGGGATCGGCCGGCGGAATCAGCGCGCGAATGCCCAAAATCGCGTCCATCGCCGCCACGATCAGCGGCGAGCCGTCGCTGCGCAAGGTGATGGCGGGTTGGGCGTAGCCGACTCGATAGCCCGAGCTCGACTCGACCGGGGGCATCACGTGAGCGCGCCAGGTTCCGTCGAGCTCGCGCAGATAATAAGTGAGGTCGGTCTTCGGGTACCCTGATACGCCCGAGTAGGACCCCGAAGCGATGGCCGCATGGATGCGCCCCTGGCTATCCACCGTGAGCGCGGCGTACCCGCCGTGCATGCCCTCCGGGCGCTCGATGGTCAGCTTTCCACCTTTGAACCGGAGGAGGCGTAGATAGTCGTCTCGTACCCAGCTCTGGTTCTCGTTCTCCGAGTGGGCGGGACCCGTGAGTACATAGGTCTCGCCCGCATTGCCCGCGGCCACCGCGAGCACCAAATCGAGCGCGTCCAGCGGCAAGGTCTCGTACACGAAGCCCGGCGTGGCGGCGTTGTGGCAGTTGGCCTCTTCGTAGATCGGCTGCGCACAGTTTTGGTATTGGAGCTGACTCGGGTATTCCCCGGGACACACACAGGCGCCCTGCCAGGAGCCGTTGACCGTGCAGACCAGACCCTTCTCGCAGTCCTCGTGGCGCGCGCAGTTCTCGCCGCGCTTGCTATCTCCCGCGTAGGGCCAGCCACGGCAATCGAAGCCCGCCAAGCCCGCACAACACGCGCGCGCGTGGGCCACCTCGGAGGCGCACAAGCGGCAGGTTCCATCATTCAGCGTAACGTAGGGATCGGCGCACTCCCTTGCGGACCATCCTCCGCTCGAGAAGCCAACTTGCTGGCGACTCTCGGACAAGCTGTTGCACAGGCCGCTGGCGCTCTCGGTGGCGCCCCAACACACATCGCAGGCGCTCTCCGCGCTACCATCGACCTCGCACAGCGGATAGTCCTCGCTTTGCGAGCACGAGACGTCGCGCCACAAGTCGAACACGGGGCGCTCGGCGTGCATCGCCACCGCTGGCTGAGCCGGCAATTCGAAGAGATCCTGCGAACACGCCGCATGACGGATGCTCGGACAAACGCCGGCGAAGACATGGCGCAGGTCGGTCACGAACTCGTTGGGCTTGTCGCGCAGAGGTCGCTTGGCCTCATAGTACAGGTGGGGCGCGTCGTTCTCTTCGATCACCAGCCAGGGCTGATAGGGCTCCTTCATCAAGAGCACGTCGTCGCCAGGGTCGCCGTCGAGCTCACGATGCAGGACGATGCCCAGCCGGATGGGGTCGAGCGCGACCCGGGAGGCCATGTACCAGTATCCCGAGGCGGAGCGGGCCGCGCTCGGTTTCAAGGGGTCGTAGCGAGCGAGGTCGCCGCTGAGCTTGTAGAGCACGCGTGAGGTACGTTGCTCTCCCTCCAGATCCATCAAGAGCACCCGCGCACCGTCAGTGGACGTAAAGCGAAGCGGCGCTGTGCCAGCCACGAAGCGCGGGAGTGTGTTGTAGGTGCCGACGGTTTCGGTCTTGGGCGTCGTGGCGGAGGTCACCGTGTGATTGATGTACGGGTCCTCCTTCGAGAGCACGTGCAGTTGTCCATCGCGGCCGAAAGCCGCGTCCAGGCTCGTCGAACTGGCACTGGCAGCGGTCAAGGTCACGGGCGACCAACTCGGGCTCGCAGCCTGGGAGCCATAGAGCGCGACGATGTTGCTCTGCGGAACGTCCACCCCGAGCACGACGATGACGGGTCGACCGTTCGAGTCGAGGGTGATGTTGGCCAAGCGTGAGCCGCCAGGCGCCGACGGCGAGAGATCCTGATTCAACCAGGTGCCCGCGGCGTCGCGTCGCAGATAGCGGAGCTGGCCGCCACCGGCGATCACCACGTGCGTGTTGCCGTCGTCGTCCCCGATCACGTCACAGCTCTCAACCTCCTCGAGGGACGTCATGTCCTCGATGGTGAAGTGCCCGTCGTCTCCGCGGACCCACTTGATCTTGCCCGCATCATCCGCAGTGATGAGGAGCGATGCCCCCGCGTACGAGCGGTTCACCGCCAAGATGCGCGTCCCGGCCTCACGAGGCAGGGATTGCACGACGTAGCCCTCGGCCGCCGCCGGCTTGCACTCCAGGGGCTCCATGGCGGGCGTGGGTTCCTGGGCCTGCCAAGCAAGCACGCAGCCGGGCGAGTCATCGAGTTGCCACGAGCCCACGCCAGGACAGGTGCAGATGGGATAGCGCAGGCTCTCGTCGTAGTTGCAGACGAGACCCGCTTCGCACTCTCGGGTCTCGGTGCACAGCCCGCCGAGTTCGCTCTTGGCGTGGGGCCAAGTCGCGCAGTCGATGCCGCCCAGGCCCGCGCAACACGCACGCGCCTTGAACTGCTGTGAGACCCACGTGTGGCAGCGGCCATCGGCGTAAATGAACGGCGTGCGGTCGTTGCTGTAGAGGTCGTCGTCCTTGCAAATGCCGTCGTCACGATCGGTCATCAGACAGACGGCGCCGTCCGGACATACGTGGTCCGCGTCGCAGGGCCTTACGGGGGTGAGCTCCCTGCAGGCGCGAGCGTGCCAATCATTGAGGGTCGAGATTGGAGGCCATAGATCGAAGGGCGAGGAGGGAAAGTCGACCGGAAGGCTCTCTCTGCAGCTCGTATGCCTAACGCCAGGAAGCCGAGGTCCCGCATCCGTTCCGCCTGCGTCCGCTCCGGCGTCCGACCCCGAGTCGCTCATGGCGTCGCGCGAGTGGCCCGCATCGGAGGAACCGTCACCCTCGTTGCCATCGTGATCCGGCTCAGCGGCGGGACCCGCGGCGTCCGGTCGAGTCGGTGAAGACCCAGCGTCCGCCGGCTGCACGAAGAGATCCACGGAGTAGCAGCCCGCCAGCCACGACGAGCCGAGTAGCAGGCACGCGCACAGGTTCGATCTCATGGCGTGTCGTTCTCCAGGGAGCTCGTGCACGTCACGGCCGAGCTCGGCAGGCCGGCACCCGGGCAAGCGCATTGGGCAAATCCCGTCCCCGCGATCACGCAGACCAAGCCTGGCTCGCAGTCCTCGTGATCCGCGCAGACCTCACCCGCCTTGCTCGGTCGCTCGAAGGGCCAGGTGCGGCAATCGAAGCCCGGCAGTTTGGCGCAGCACGCGCGCGCCTTTGCGGCGAGGGGCGCACACGCTCCGCAAGCACCGTCGTGACTGGTCATCCACCCGCAACCTGGGTTGTTGGCCGGACCCTGCCCCGCGCACACGCCGGCGTCGTCCTCTCCGAGCAAACACAGGTCGCAGTTCCAGGATGCGGAAGGCACGAGCTGGCCGGGCGAGCACAGCGGATAGTCGTCGACGACGGCGCAGTCGAGCTCACGCCAGAGGTCGAAAATTGGTCGTCCCGTAAGGTCGTGAGGCAGCCCGGGAGCTGGGGGCCGCGTGGCTGGAAAGGCGTAGACGCAGCTTGGATGTCGCACCGCTGGCAGGGCGGAAGCATCGGTGCCGGCGTCCATGTCGAGCCCACCCGCGTCCTCGTGCTGGGCCGGCGGTGTCGGATGAACTTGGGGTGATGCGTCCATGCTCGCGTCCGCGCCAGCATCTCCCTGACCGTCCCCATCCCCGTCGCCGTCACCCGCGTCGGCCTCGACCCGCGCGTCCGACGCGTGCATCCGCGGCGTATTGACGTCGAGTTCGAACGTACACGCCGCGAGCAAGAGCCCCAGCGTGCTGTGCCATGTGATGCCCTTCACAGATTCTTCCCTGCGGCTCTTTCAGCCCACGCGACTTGGGTTGATAGAGACCACTCGCCGCCGATTGTTAGGCAAGCGCCGCCGCTGGCGAGCACAAAAAAGCCGGCTTCGCCCGCCCTGTCGGTCGTCTACACTCCGGCAGCCATGCTCCTGCGTCTGCTCGTGCTGACGTTTGCCCTGCTCACCGTGTATCGAGCGAGCGGGACCGCGCTCGCCCAGGACAGCGCCTACACGCGGCTAGTCAACGAAGCCATTCTGGCGCAACAGGAGGGTGCCTTCGCGCGCGCCCGTCAGCTGTTCGCCGAGGCCCACACCCTCGAGCCCAACGCGCGCACCTTGCGCGGCATGGGCGTGTCGGCGTTTCAGGCGGGTGACCTGCGGCAAGCCGTGGTGGACCTGTCGGCTTCGCTCGAGCACCCAATCAAACCACTCGACGACGAGCTGCGCGCCGCGGTCATGGCCCTGCTTGCCGAAGCACAGGCACGCCTCAACGCGAGTGCTCCAGCCATCGTGCAGCCCGCGCCCTTACCCGCGGCAGCCCCGGTCGGCCCTGTGCCGATGAGCGCGCCTCCCACCGCCACACCGTTGCTCGAACTCGCCGTGTCGCCACTGCCCCCCACGCGTGACGACGCGCCCGCCGAGGACCCGCGTCGCCGCGGCATGTGGGGCAGCCTGAGTGCCGGTGGCGCCCTGGCGGTAGCGGCCGGCTCGCTGTGGGTCGCGGGCAGCGTACGCGCCAGCAGCATCGAGGACGCGTGCGGCACGGCCTGCACCGATGCCTTCGTGCGCAAGCAGGTCGAGCAGGCGCATCTGCACGAGATCGAGCGCGCCTTCAACGCCACCGCGGTCGCTTCGGCCGCCGCTTTTGCAGCGTCGTTGGGACTCTGGATTTGGACGCGTCACTCGCCGCGCGGATCCTCGCAGCTCACGTTGGGCGACCGCAGCGTGCTCTACACGCAGCACTTCTGAGCGCGCGCTGAGCCCTACTGCCCCACGTAGTCGTTGAAATCGAACATGGCAGTGGGCGTCAGACCCTTCGGATTTCCCAGCGCTCCCGCACGGCTGTCTCCCCAGCAGTACAACTCGCCGTACCTGATTCCACAGGCCGAGTTGAGGCCCGTGTCCACCGAATCCCAGGCACCCGACCACACCTCGATGGGAGAGTTGTGATCGACGAAGTCCCTACCCGAGACCTGACCAAACTCGTTGCGACCCCAGCACAAGGGCATGCCGTTCTGGACGCCACACGTGAAGTTCCCCAGCGCGTCGAGGCTAGTCCACTGATTCGAGGTCCCCACGTGCGTCATCGGCGAAGCGGTGTAGCTCGTGGTGCCGAGACCCACCTGGCCACTGCTGTTTGCGCCCCAGCACCAAAGCTCGCCTGCCAGGGTGGCGCAGCTGTGACCGTAGCCGGCGCTCGGGTGTTGCCAGTTGCCGTTCGCGATCTTGAGCGGCGTGAGCTGAGGATTCGCGTCGCTGACCCCACTCACGGCTCCCTGCCATTGGGCGCCCCAACACAGGAGCTCGGTGCCACGCGTGCCACAGGTGTGCTGATAGCCGGCCGACACCGCCGTCCAGCCTTGCCCACTTAGCTTCGTGGGCGACACGCGGTTGCTCGTACTGCCATCGCCGAGCTGTCCGTAGCCGTTGTAGCCCCAGCAATAGAGCTCCCCTGCTGCGCCACGAATACCGCAGGCGTGGTTCCAGCCCACACTCACGTGCTGCCAGTCAGCGGCTTGGCCCACCTGGGTCGGCGTGGCCAAGGTGGCCTGCTCCACGCCAGACCCCAGCTCTCCCCAGAAGCCTCGACCCCAGCAGTAGAGCTCGCCGGGATCCTGAATGGCGCACGTCACGCCGCCCGAGCTCACATCCAGCCAAGTCGTTGCAGGCTCGATGGCTTCCGGCTGCCAAGCGGGACCCTGCGAGAAGTTGGTGGTCACCGCGCTGCCCCAGCACCAGAGCCCACCGCCCTCGCGCAGACCGCACGCGCTCGAAGCGCCCACGCTGACCTGCACCCAGTCTTGCTCGCTGCCCACGCGACCCACGTCCACAAACGTGCCGCGCTCGCCGAAGCGATTCTCGCTCCAGCAATAGAGGCCGCCCGCGACGATGCCACAACCGGTGTTTGCGCTGGCCTCCACGGCCTCCCAGGTTTTGCCGAAGGGCAAGGCCGTGGGCGGCGCCGAGATGGCTAGGTCCGAGCTGCCAATATCACCGTCCAGGTTGCCGCCCCAACAGACCACGGAGTCGTCCGTCAACAAGGCGCACGCCGCGTGGGTCAAGGTGGCCACGGAGGCCGCGCTATTCACGTTGTGCACCAGCGTGGGTGCCTTGCCGTCGTTGATCGAACCCCAGCAGTACACCGCGCCGTTCGCTCGCACGGCACAGGAGCTGGAGCCCGCGTCGACCGCGACCCAGTCCTTGAAGGAGCCGATCCGCGTGGGCTCGGAGCGAGCGGTCGTGCTGCCGTCGCCGACCTGACCGAGGTTGTTGCTACCCCAACAGTAGAGCGAGCCGGCTCGCAACGCGCAAGCGTTCGTGAAGGCACCCGCCAAGTGCTCGTATCCCGTGTCCTCGGTGAGCGCGGCGAGTTCGGAATGATTGCCGGCCACCTCGCCAGCGCCTTGGCAAAAGATCTGCCCCCCGTTGCGCAAACCACACACGCTGGTGAGGCCGGTGATCACCTCGGTCCAGTCCGAGACGTCGCCGCCCATGCGCTGCGGAGTGAGTCCATTCGCGAGTTTCAGCCACTCCTGATTTCCCCAGCAGTACAGCGCCCCCGCCCGAATGCCGCAGCTGAAGTCGTAGCCCGCGCTCACGCGCTCCCAGTCGTTTTGCAGGCCCACGCGTGCAGGCCCCCTGCGCGAAAGCTTGTCGCCCACGCCGAGCTGCCCGTAATCATTGTTGCCCCAGCAGAACAGCGCGCCGTCCGAGATGCCGCACGCATGTCCATTCTGCGATGCCGACATGCTCGACCAGGGCTTGCAGGTAGGTGAGTAGGCCTCGTGATCGCAGGTGCAGCCGCGCGATCCCAGGCCGTTGCCTTCGAACTCCGCGGGACACTCGCATACGAAGCCGCCGGGCACGTTGTGACACGCGTCGGGCGCCGCATCGCAGCCGTCGAGGTGCTCCGCGCACTCGTCGATGTCCACGCATTGGTCGTGCTGCAGCCGATAGCCCTGGGGACAGACGCAGCCGTCGGCGCCGCTGCCGTTGCAGGTGCCGTTGCCGCCACACTGTTGTCCGTTGCCCTTCAAGCCCGGATCCGTGCACACACCAGCAACACAGGCATCCTGCAGATCGCACACGCCTGCCGGCGCGTTGCCGCAGGGAGTGCCGTCCTTCACGGAATCCGCGATGCACTCACCCAGCGTGCCGTCGCAGTGCTGGACCATGCACACGTTGCCGTTGACCCCGCACAGCGTCTCCTTGGGCGTGGGCACGCGATGGCAGGTGGCCTCCGCGGTGCACTGTCCCGCCGGCAGACACTCACTCTCTCGACCGCAGCTATCGCCCACCCGTGCCTGCCAAGCCGTCTTGCTGACATCGGGTTGGCACTGCTGGCACTCGTTGTTGTCCTTTTGGTTGAGCGCGAGGGGGGCGTGGCACAGGCCGTCAATCAAGCATCCGGTGCAGCTGGACTCGCAGGTACCCGTGGCTACCACGCACACGTCGTCGCCAGTGCAGGTGGACACACCCGGCGCGCACTCGCCGCTGCCCTCGGCGCACGTTTCTTGTCCGTTGCACACGACGCCGTCGTCACAGGACTTGGCAACGCCCTGACAGCTGCCCCCATGACAGCTGTCCTCCAGCGTGCACGGCGAGCCGTCTTCGCAGGACGTGCCGTCGGCGCGCGGAGACCACGCCTGTGTAGAGGCGGCCACGTTGCACATGAGGCACGCGTTGCCAGGCATGAGCGCGCCTTGCTCGACGCACTCCCCGTCGATGGCGCAACCCGTGCACTTGTCCACACACAGGTGGTTCTGGCAGAGCTTGTCCGGAGCGCAGCTTCCGCACTTCGCTTCCTGCCCGCATTCGTCGCGCGCGGTGCCGCATTCCCAGCTCGCCTCGCAGGCCTCACCGCAGACGCTGGCGGCATCCGTGCCCGCATCGCTCGAAGGCAACCCGGGTGCTGCGTCCACGGTGCTCGCGTCCGAAGCGCCCGCGTCCACATGACCGCCATCGCGCGGCGTGGTGTCGAGCCGAACACTCCCGTTCGAATCGTCCGGACCGCAGGCCACTGCAAGCAAGCTGGCATGGAGCAGAAGCAAGAGGCGCGCGGAAACCGCGCGAGCCTGGGAGAGAGCGCTCAGAGTTCGAGGCATGGCCGTGATGCAGCAGCATCTACCAGAAGAAATAGCCGAGTCACGACGGTCCAGGGCGTTCACCCCACTGCCCAGGCCGCGCCGTGCGCATACCCACGAACTGGCAGCAGCGCTCCCGTGAATCGCCGACTTGTCCGGGCGTTCAGCCCGCGTCGGCGGGCGCGCCGCTGAACTCGACCTTCACCAGCACACGGGCTCCATCACGAGCGCCACTCCGAACACACTCTCGACCTGACGGGAGACCGCCCGCGCCAGGTCCAACAACTCACGCGTGCTGCCGCCCCCATGGTGCACCAAGGCCAGCGCATGCTTGCTCGAGATCCCCACGGCGCCCTGCCGCAAGCCCTTCTGCACGCCGGCCCTCTCGATCAACCAACCCGCCGCCAGCTTTTGCTTTCCCGCTTCGGCGGCAAAGCTCGGCACGTCCTCCACGCGCTGCACGATCCCCTGCGTCAGCGCGCGCCGCTTCACCTGCTCCGCCTCGTCCACCGACAGCACGGGGTTGGTGAAGAACGACCCCGCGCTGCGCGAATTGGGGTCTGCGCGGTCCAGCAGCATCGACTTGCTGCCCCGCAGCGACCGCACGACCTCGGCCACCTCACGCAGACTCGGACTCCCCGCGCGAGCGGCACAGGCACGCGCGAGCTCCGCATAGCGCAGCTCGGGTCGCCCACCCGCTGTGAGCACGAAGCGCACTGCGAGCACCACGTAGCGCTCGGGAGCTCGCTTGAACGAGCTGTCACGGTAGCCGAATCCACATTGATCCCGCGCGAGCCAACGCACCGAAAGATCTTGGCGATCCAGTACCTCCACGGCCTCGATCCGCTCGCTGACCTCCTGTCCGTAGGCGCCCACGTTCTGGATCGGGGTCGCCCCCGCGCAGCCCGGGATACCCGTCAGGCACTCGATCCCTGCCAGGTCTTCGGCCAGCGCCAGCTGCACCACGTCTTCCCAGCTCTCGCCCGCCTGCACCTCCAGCGTCGTGCGCTCGGCATCACGACTGATTTCGATGCCGCGCGTCGCCAGCTTGATCACCAGGCCGTCCACGCCGGCATCGGCGATCACGAGGTTGCTGCCCCCGCCCAGAATGCGCACCTGTTCTCCCGCGCGCGCAGCCCAGGCCAGGGCCTCGCCGATCTCGCTGCGAGCCTGGGCGCGCAGGAAGTACTTGGCGGGACCCCCGAGCTCGAGGGTGGTAAACGGCGCGAGCGACACGGCGCGCTCGAAGGCGGGCTCGGCTTGGCCGCTCGCCGAACTCACGCGGGCCTGAGCACTTCCAGGCCGCCCATGTAGGGCACCAACGCTGCGGGGATCTTGAGGCTGCCATCCGCCTGCTGGTACTGCTCGAGGACCGCCACCAGCGTGCGGCCGATGGCCAGACCGGAGCCGTTCAGGGTGTGCACCAACTCGGGCTTGGCGTTGGGTCCCGGGCGATAGCGCACCTTGGCGCGCCGGGCCTGGAAGTCGCCGAACCACGAGCAGCTGGAGATTTCACGGAACGCATTCTGCCCCGGCAACCACACCTCGAGGTCGTAGGTGCGGCGTGCGTTGGCGCCCATGTCCCCCGCGCACAGCTCCATCACGCGGTAGTGAAGGCCGAGCTTCTGCAGCACCTTCTCGGCGTGCTGGGTGAGCTCCTCCAGCGTGGCCAAGCCTTGCTCGGGCTCCACGAACTGCACGAGCTCCACCTTGTCGAATTGATGCTGCCGAATGAGGCCGCGCGTGTCGCGACCGTAGGTGCCGGCTTCGGCGCGGAAGCACGGCGTGTAGGCCGTGTAGCGCACCGGCAAGCGACCGGGCTCGAAGATCTCGTCACGGTGCATGTTGGTGAGCTGCACCTCCGCCGTGGGCGAGAGATAGAGCTCGGCGTTCTGGTTGCCGCCGGCGTCGAGCGCATCGGTGCGGATCTGAAACTGGTCTTGCTGGAACTTGGGGAGCTGTCCCGTGCCACGCAACGAGTCCGCGTTCACCACGGCCGGCGGCCAAATCTCGGTGTAGCCGTGCTCGCCAGTGTGCAGGTCGAGCATCAGCGCCATCAACGCGCGCTCGAGCCGCGCGCCGCCGCCCTTGAGGATGCTGAAGCGTGCGCCCGTGATCTTCACGGCACGTTCGCTGTCCAAGATGCCGAGTCCGAGGGCCACGTCGACGTGATCCTTCACGGCGAAATCGAACTTGGGCTGCTCGCCCCAGCGGCGCACCTCGCGGTTCTGCTCGGCGCCCTCCCCGTCCGGGATCCCCTCGTAAGGCACGTTGGGCACCGACAGCAGGAGCTCTTCGACCTCGCTTTGGACCTCTTTTTGACGCGCCTCGAGCTGCTTGCCGCGGTCGCCCAGGGCCCGCAAGGCCTCGCGCTTCTCGGTGAACTCCGCGCTCTTCTTGTCGGCGATCTTGGCCATCGCCTCGCTCGCCGCGTTGCGCTCCCGCAGCACGGCTTCGAGCTCCATGATGGCCCGCTTACGCTCGGCACCGAGCTCGGTGATGCGTGCCAGAGCCGCGGCAGCCGCGGGTCCACGGCGGCTCAAGCCGGCCCGGACTTCATCCAGATGATCGAGGACATAGCGAAGATCCAACATGGCGGTCGCCTTATAGCACTGGAGGCAGGAGAAATTCGGCTAGAGGCGGCCGCGTGTCCGCTGGTTTTTCGGTCGTACGCGTGCCCGTGCCCGTGCCCGTGCGCGAGGTTTTCTTCCCCGCGTAGGAGAGGCAGGATCGTTTACGGGCACGGGCACGCGTACGGCTCAGCGGAAGAGGGCGCGCGCTCCGTCCACATCGGGCATTCCACGCCTGCCACGGGTGTCTCTTTGCTGGGCTTGGCTACGCTTCCGTGGTTTAAGCCTGCGACGCATGTTCACTCAGGTGCAGGCACGGGTTCTCGCCGTGGTGGGTCTCGCGCTTTGGCTGCTGGCCGGAGGTTCCGAAGTCTGGGAAGTCCTGGCGGTGCAGGCCCCGGATTCGCCGTTTCACCTGGGTCTGCTCGCGGGTCCCGTCGCCCAACTGCGCGCCCACTCGTTCGGCCTCGGCGCCGTGTGCATCGGCATGGCGTGCTGCTGGAACCTGTTCGGTCCCGCGTGCGGCTGGCTGTGGGCCAGCGTCTTTCTGGCGGGCGCGGCCCTCGAGACCACAGCCCTCTTGTGGGCCGCGGGACACGGCATGTTGGCGGTGCAGGTGTTCGACCCCCGTGCCGACGCGCGACTCGTGCTCTACGTCCGTGCCGCGGGGCACACCCTGAGCTGGTTGGCCGGGTTGGCCCTGTGGGTGCGGGCACTCCGAAGCTGGCGCTCGGCGTGAGGGCACTCGCAGCGGCCCTGCATCCTTTAATAATTGACTAGCGGAGTGCCCCCGAGGGGACGCCCCCTAGAGCGAGGGCAACTTGGGCGGCGCCGGGAGCGGCGGAACGCTGACCTGGTGCTGCTTGGCCTCGTCCATGACCTGGCGCAGCTGCGCGCGCGCCTCCGCCACCACCAACAGGACCTTCGCCCGCTCCCGGCTGTCGTCGAGGGATACGCGCTCGGGTGCCAGGGTCAGTCGCTCCTCCAGCCAAGCCAGGTTGCCGGCTAGCTGGGCGAGTCGAGCCTCGAACTCACCACCCACGGCGGAGCCCGCCTGATAGGGGCCGCTCACGGTCGGGGCGGGCCGGACGGTGGGAGCCTGGCGTGCACTCAGGGCCGCCGCGCTCAAGTGTGAGCCTGATTCGTCCGTGATTCCCCCACGCAGGGGCATGGAAGAGGTGGGCGCCGAACGAAAGCCTGGCTGTCGGGAGTCACCGCGAGCGTCCGGTGCGGCGCTCATCCGACCCGAGGCCGCGATCAACTCGTAGCGCACGGTGGCCGCCTCGACCCGTCCGGCCGCATCGAGACAGGGCTCCACCGACATCGTCACGTCGAGCCTGCCGCCGTCGTCTCGACGCACGATGCTGCGCACGCGACGAGCGCTACCTCCCTTGAGTACGTCTTCGATATTGCGCAGTTCTCCGCGACGCTCGTTGACAACCAGCCGGTCGATCCCCGCCCCCTCGAGGGTGCCCGGCACGGTGCCGAACAGCCGCCGGGCTGCGGGGTTCGCATAAGCGATGTGCCGGTCGGCGCCCACGATGATGAGGGGCACCTCAAGCTGCTCGAAACCGCTTTGGTGCCAGGGGGTCGGCTTCTGCATGGCGGATCTTCCTACGCAGGAATCTCGGGACACCTACCTGGGCCCAGCCGCCCATGCAAGCGGGCGACCGTGAAACCACGGGGTGGTTGGAACAACGTACGTCGCCAGGGCGCCATTCATTGCTCACGGAATCACGATGACTTCAGTGGATCGAACTGGCTTCCCGGGTTGAACCGAAAAATCGGCACCGTGAGCGTTCATCGAATCCTTCTTCGCGCGCGATCCTCGGCGGCTTGCGAGTAGGCCTACTTTTGGGTCGCACCCGCGCTGCGGCGGCCGAAATGCTGCGACCCGGCCCACGGACTTCAGCCGACCTCGCGACCAGAGAAAGTCCCGAACCTGGCACCCCAAACGCCGACCCGGCACAAGGCGCAGCTAGGAACCCATGTAGTGCAGCACCAGCCAGGCTGCGCAGGAGAGCAACACGAGGCTCGCCAGGGCGAGCATCCAGGTGAAGCCCATGCCACGCCGCTGACTGAAGCGATCCCGATAGAATTTCCCCCCGCTGCGGGTGCGCAGCTTTTGCTGCACGCCAGCCAACAGGTCCACGCTCGGGAGCGCTTCGCGCCGGCCCAGCGCGGCCGTGGTCCGGCGCAAGCTCTCGAGCTCCGCGTACTCCTCGTCCAGCTCGGGGTCCTCTCGCAGCGCCGCGTCGAATGCACGCTTGGTCGGCTCATCGAGCGTCCCGTCCAGCGCGCGCTCGAACAGCGCACGCGCGGCCTGCGAGTTCATCGCGCACGCCCTCGCTGTGCGTCTCGGGAACCGTGATCGCGCGTGGCGCCGCCGCGGGCCTCGTGCTTCTCGAGGTACTCACGCAAGCCCGTGCGCGCGCGGTGCAGGCGACTCTTGACCGTGCCTTCCGGCAGTCCCGTGATCTCCATGATCTCTTCGTAGCTCAAGTGTTCCACTTCGCGCAGTACGATCAGCTCGCGCTGCTCTTCGTCGAGCTCCAGCAATCCGGCCTGAAGCAAATGCTCGGTCTGGTGCGCCTCGAGCAGGCGATCCGGCGGATTCGGACGCTCCTGCACCTGCGCCCCACCTTCGTCGAGCTGGTCGTCGTAGTTGTCCGTGAGCTGACGGCGTCGACGCGCGAGATATTTGATGCGGTTGCGGCAATGGTTGGCCGCGACGCGGTAGACCCAGGTGGAGAGCTGCGAGTCGCCGCGAAAGCCCTCGATGGCCTTGAAGATGCTGATGAAGACTTCTTGCGCCAGATCCTCGGCCTCGGCCCGGTCGCCGATCATGCGCAGCACCAGGCGAAACACGCGCTCCTGGTACAGCAGCACGAAGCGGTTGAACGCGGCTTCGTCGTGGCGCTTGAGGCGCTCGACCAATTCTCGTTCTTCGGCGTCGACGACCATGGGGCGGGAGGACCTTCTGCTCAGCGAAAACGCTGACGTCCTAGGCCAGAGGGCACCATACACGAGTGTGGACACGCAAGATCCGACAGCCGAACCCGCAGCGGGTTCCCGGTTTAACGGGGAGGGCACGCGCCCTCCCCGCCCATCGCGGCAAAGCCGCGCCGGGACCCACCCCTCCGCGAGGTTCGCTCCGCTCACGAGGTGTACCCGCGTCCCCACGCAAAGAGGGCACGCGCCCTCCCCGCCCATCGCGGCAAAGCCGCGCCGGGACCCACCCCTCCGCGAGGTTCGCTCCGCTCACGACGCGTCACTGTACGAAGTATTGGATCGAACCCATCAGGGTGGTCTCGTTCCCACCCGAGATCATCTGCCGCAGGCTGAACTGCACGCCCACCTGCTGGCTGATGTAGCCGAGGCCCGCCGTCACGCCGTGCTGGTTGCGGCCCTGGTCATAGAGATAACCGCCGCGCAGCGGCGCCACGCCCTGGGCCAAGAACTCCAGGCCTCCGCCCACCAGCAGCATGGGCTTATCGAAGGTCTTGAGATCCACCAGCACGTCGCCGCCCAGGCCAAAGCCCGAAGTCCCGACGCTGTAGGCGGCCGAGCCACCGACCAGCATGGGGGCGAGCGGTGAGTGGGTATTGATCAGGTTGTAGCCGAGACCCGAAATCGAGAGCCCGTTGATCGGTCGCAAGGTGACGCTGGCGTCCATACTGAAGCGCGCGATCTTGAAGGTGCGGTCGGCGGGCTTGTCCGCCGTGGCCGGGTGCTCGGGAATCGCGTGTGGATCGCTGAGCGTATAGTGGACGTAGCGACCGCTCACACCGATCGACAGCATGTCGAGGATCGGGATGCCCAGGCCGACTTTGGCCTCCCAGCCCGAGTTGTCGCCGGCGCTGTTGTCGCCGAACACACCACGTGCGCTGGCACCCGCCGCCAGCTTGCTGGTCATGGAGTCCACCACCGAGGCGCCCCAGCCGGTGCGCCGGAAGGTTGGCTGATAGCCCACGAAACTCTCGAGGTGGTACATGCTCCCGAGCACCAGGTTCGACGCGTTGTCGGCCTGGGCTTGGGTGGACGCGGCCGAGGCGCGGGCACCCGTGCCGAGCGCCATGCCGCGCGTGGACTCGATGCGTGCCTCCGGGATCATCCGCTCGTCCGCCTGAGCGACCGATACACGAACTCCTTCGCACAACGTAAGCGCCGCCACCAAGACACCCAACATACGTGAGTGGATAAGCAACGCTCGCAGGGCCCCTAGTCGAACTCCCATTCGTTCTCCGAACACGCCAAGGCTGACGTCCAGCTCTTACCAGCGATGTCGATCGCGGCAAAAATACTGGCACCCACTTGCAAAGTCGCTCGGATGCGCGCGCTCCCAAACGGCGCTGGCGAGCACGGCAGGGTCGATCGTGGGTATGCGTGGGTCCGGATGGCGATTTGGCAACGATTGTCTCGTTCGCGATCCTCAAGAAGGATTTTCGACCCCCAATGTGCGACCGAAAGATTTGCGATCTTCGTTGCTTACGAAATTGCGCACCGAGTCCGGTAGACGCGCCCTCCCGCGTTTGCTAGCGTCGCGGTCCGTTGGCTGGGGTGGGGGCATCGTTGACCCGGCAAGGGGACTACTAGAGCGAGTTGAGAGTCCCGTCATCCGGTGTCGTTTCAGTTGAAGCACGCAGTACGCGCGGTCCAGGCTGTGGATAGCCTGTGGATCGCACGAGTATCTCTTCTGTTCTAAAGGAGAATTTTGCATGGAAGACCTGTGGGAACGTGCCCTGCAGGACCTCAAGGGGAAGCTGTCTTCGGAGAACTTCGAGACCTGGCTTGCCCCGCTTGCTGTGGACCGGATGGATGAAGCAACGCTCACCCTTCGCGTTCCAAACAAGTTCTATGCGGACTGGCTCCAGACGCACTACCTCGACCTCGTTCGGGATGCCCTGCGTAACCATGGAGCACCAGTCTCCATGCGCGTGGACTTCAGCGTGTCCGAGCAGTCTCGTGCCCGTATCAATACGCGCCCGAGCGAGATCCCGGGAGCGATGACCGCGCGCCCGCGCGCGCCGAGTCCCGTACCTGGATCCCTCGCACCCGTGTCGGCCCACGCACCGGCAGTCCACAGCGGTCCGCAGGCGAGCGCGCCGTCACAGGGCGCTGCTCCTTCGCAGGGCGCTGCACAGGGTCCTTACGTGACGCCCGGCTCGGGCTTGAACCCGCGTTACAGCTTCGAAAATTTCGTGGTGGGTCCGTCGAATCAGCTCGCCCATGCCGCGGCGGTTGCCGCCGCATCCAGCCGGCAGAAGCGCTACAACCCGCTCTTCATCTACGGTGGCGTGGGTCTCGGCAAGACGCACCTGGTCAACGCAGTGGGTCACCGCGCGCTGGCGGACAACCCCAACCTGCGCATCCTCTTCGTGTCGGCCGAGCGCTTCACGAACGAGTTCATCTGGGCGCTGCAGAACCATCGCATCAACGAATTCCGCGAGCGCTACCGCAACGGCTGCGACGTGCTGCTGATGGACGACATCCAGTTCCTGGCGGGTCGCGAGCAGACGCAGGAAGAGTTCTTCCACACCTTCAACGCGCTGTACCACGCCGATCGTCAGATCGTGGTCACGAGCGACGTGTATCCGCAGCAGATCCCCGAGATGGAAGAGCGCTTGATCAGCCGCTTCCAGTGGGGTTTGGTGGCCGACATCCAGGCTCCCGAGCTCGACACTCGTATCGCCATTTTGAAGGCCAAGGCCGAGCAGGAACACATCACCCTGGCCGACGACGTGGCGCTGTTCTTGGCCCAAGTGGTGAAGAGCAACGTGCGTGAGCTCGAGGGAACCCTGTTGCGCTTGGCGGTCAAGGCCGAGCTGGCCAACCGCAGCATCGACCTGGAGTTCGCCAAGGAAGCGCTGCGCGGTGTGCTGCCCAAGTCGGAGACGGCCACCACCGTCGAGGACATCCAGCGCGCCGTCTGCGACTACTACAGCATTCGCCTCGCCGACCTGAAGAGCCACCGTCGCCACCGCGCGGTGAGCTTCCCGCGTATGGTCGCCATGTACCTGTGCCGGCAGCGCCTGGGAACGAGCTTCCCAGAGCTCGGCGACCGCTTCGGCGGCAAGGATCACACCACCGTGATGAGCGCGGTGCGCAAGATCGACGGCTTGATCAAGAACGAAGATCCCGCGGTGATGAACGCGGTGGAAGCCATCGAGCGCAAGCTCAACCTGTGATCCGAGGCCGGCCAGCAGCGCCCCGAGGGAGCCCAGCGTTCCCCCGGGGTTTTTGTGTTTTGGCGCCTCGCAAAGAGCCTGGAACGGGCCCAGCAAGCCCGCGCGAAGCGAGGCCTGACTGGCTTGCTCGGGAGGCGCGTGAAGCGAGCCCGAAGGCCGCCGCAGGGCCCAGCCAGGCCAGCCAGCGGCGGCCGACGTGCTGCACACAATCCAGCTCAGCGGCGACGCCTCGCGCTTCACACGGCCCCCGCCAGCTGCGCTCTGGCGCGAGCTCCGGTCGGCAGCGCGAGACGCCGAGCCGCGCCGTGCTCACGCTCGATCCCCGAGGTCCGACGCGCACTTTTTTTGCTTTTTTTCGCCCTGTGCTCAGCCCGTGCACAACCCTGTGGAATCCCGCTGTGTGCAGGATGTGCGTGGATGCTTCACAAACGATCCGGATCTCTTTCCCCTGCTCAAAAATCCGCATCCGTCAAAAAAGTTACGGACTTAGCCAGAACTATCCCCAATTCACAGGCGTTAAGACTAAGACGAGAGACTTAAATTCAGATCTGCTTCCAGAGATCAGAGGGGCATGTGCATGACTCGAGCCCGTCCCGCTCGGTCTGCCTTCGGGATTCCTCCCCGCCCGCAAAGAGTGCTAAACAAAGCGCGGTTTCCGAGGCACGCGACCGGCGACGAGGGGCGGAGATTCAGATGGAGCTCAGCATCAGCAAAAAGGACCTATTGCGTGGTCTCGCGCGCACCCATGCGGTGGCTGACCGCAAGAGCTCCATGCCGATCCTGTCCAACGTGCTGTTGTCGGCTGACGAAGACGGGGCACTCCGCTTCGCCGCCACGGACTTGTACCTGGCGGTGAACGCCAGTGCCGAGGCCAAGGTCAAGCGCGGCGGTTCGGTCGCCATCTCGGCTCGCACCCTGTTCGACATCGTGAAGAACCTGCCCGAGGGCGAAGTGAAGCTCGCGGTGGACAAGAACCACGCCGTGCAGCTCCGCTCGGGCAAGATCAAGTTTCGGATCCCCGGCATGCCCGGCGAAGACTTCCCGCCCCTGCCGAGCCCTGGCGAGGCTGCCTTCGCTGAGCTCGAAGCGGCCACGCTCGGCCAGCTCATCGGGCTCACCAGTTACTCCATGTCCAACGACGACACCCGGCCGCACCTGGCGGGCACGCTGTTCGAGAGCGACGGCAAGGTCGTGCGCATGGTGACCACCGACGGGCACCGTCTGTCCAAGGCCGAAGCGCCGAGCCCCGGCGTACCCACGTTCACCATGCTCGTGCCCCAGAAGGGCGTGCAGGAGCTCAAGCGCCTGATCGAAGACGTGCGCAACGACAAGACGCGCCCGCCCGACGAGCGCATCACGGTGAGCGTCGCCAGCGTGGGCGGCAACGCCTTCTTCCGCGGTCACGAGGTGCAGCTCAGCGTCAAGCTCGCGGATGAGCAGTTTCCCCCCTATGCCAAGGTGATTCCGCAGTCTCACACGCGGCGCGTGGTGGCGGCTCGTGAGTTGTTGGTGGACTCCCTGCGCCGCATCAGCCTGGTGGCCAGCGACAAGAGCGGCGGCGTGCGCCTGATGTTGGAGCCCGGCAAGCTCGAGATCGTCAGCGAGAATCCCGACGTGGGTGAAGGCAGTGAGGAGCTCGACGTCGACTTTGCGGGCGAGAAGGTGGCCATCGGCTTCAACGCCCGCTACCTGCTCGAGGCCCTGTCTGCGCTGCCCGACGACGAGGTCGCGCTCGAGCTCGGTGGTGAGCTCGATCCGGGTGTGGTCCGCCCGTCCACGGACAATCGCTTCGTGGGCGTGATCATGCCCATGCGTATCTGAGGCCGAGAGAGCGCGCCGCGGCACCATGGAACCCGAGCAGGTCTCCGCCGACGCGATCCGCGACGCCATTCGACTCGAGTCACTGACGCTGTCCGGGTTTCGCAATCTCGGACCGCTCACGTTCGAGCCCGGACCGCGCTTCAACGTGATCTTCGGCGACAATGGAGCCGGCAAGAGCAACTTGCTCGAGGCGGTTACGTATCTCGCGACCCTGGGCAGCTTCCGCGACGCCAAGAAGGAAGACATGGTGGCCCTGAACGCGCCGCGCGCGCTGATGCGAGCCAAGGTCTCGGGCAGGCCCCTCTCGCGTGAGTACAAGATCGCGCTGGAGCGTGAGTCGGCGCGCGTGGTGACCGTGGATGGGAAACGCCCGAGCTCCCTCGGCAGCTACTACGAGGGTATCCAGCTGGTGTTGTTCCACCCGGGTCACGTGGATTTGATGGCGGGTGGCCCCGAGCCGCGCCGCGCGTTCTTGGACCGTGTGCTCGAGCAGGTCGACGCGAGCTACGCGCGCAGCGTGGCGGACTACGGCAAGGCCCTGCGCAGCCGCAATAGGTTGCTCAAGCAAGAGCAGATCGACGTGCGCTCCATCCGTGCCTACGACCCCATCTTGGCCGAGCTGGGAGCGCGCATCGGGCAGGCGCGCGCCAAGCTGGTGGCCGAGCTCAAGCCGCTCACGGAGGGCTTCTTCGCGGAGATCACCGAGCACGCGTTGCCGCTCGAGATGACCTATGCGGCGCGCCACCGGCCCGATGAGCAGGCGCTGAGGGAAGCCTTGGCGCAGAGCTTCGAGAAGGATCGGGCGCGGGGTTTCACGGGCGTGGGGCCGCACGGCGACGATTTGCGCGTGGGTGTGGAGAAGAGCCTGGTCAAGCACCTGGCGTCACAGGGGCAGCACCGGGCGTTGGTGCTCTCGCTCAAGGTATCCGAGCTGTTCGTGCTCGCTCGGCGCACCGGGCGCATGCCGCTGTTCGTATTGGACGATGTGTCGAGCGAACTGGACCGCAGCAGGAACTCGAGGTTCTTTCGTCTGCTCTCGCGGCTCGGCGCCCAGGTGTTCTTGAGCACCACGCATCGTGAGTTCATTCTGCTGGAGAGCGACGAGCCCCAGGTGCGGGTCGATTTTCAGATGGAGCGTGGCGAGCTCAAGCGCGTGGGCTGATTTAGAAGCGTCCGGAGAATACGAGCGCGAGGCCGGACTGCGAGAAGCTCGGTGTGATGCTCGTCTCGAGTTGCCGGCGATGGCGCTTGAGCTCCCTGATCTCGTGACTCGTTGCCGAGCGTGCGCGGAGGGCCTGCAGCAACCAAGCGCCGCTCGAAACGGCGAGCGGGGCAGAGGCAACGCTGAGCACCGAGATGGGTCCCATGGTTTTGCCGTCGAAGGGGCCTTCCTTACTGGCCGACCCGCTGTACCCAATCACCATGAATCCCACCAAGGCGGCGATGGTCCCAGCTCCAGTTATCGCGAGCAACGTGGCGGCAGGCCAAACCGGGATCGGGTTTCGCTGCTGTTCGAGGGTCGTGATCTGCTGCTGAAGCGCGGCGATCTGATCTCGGCGCAAGATCAGAAAATTGCAGTCGCTCGCGGCACACTCGATGTTGGAGATCTGCTGATCGAGCTGATAGCGACGTTGACGAAGCTCGGCGATGCGTCGGCGCTGACGACCGTACTGTGCGCGTCGTAGGGCGAACACGGTGCCGCTGGCCGCGAATGCAGCGAGTGGAATGGCGAAGTATCGCAGCGGAAAATCGTGACTCCGAATGCTCTCTGCCACGACCATGGCGCTGAAGCCGGCCCCCGTGACCGCCATCCCGATCAGCGGGGGCGTCATGCGCTCGGCACCGGGTTCCGCGGCGAGCAACGAGAGCTCCAGGTCGACTTGGGCGCGCTCGGCGCTGAGCTCACCGAGTCGAGCAGGATCGATCTGCACGCGCTGGGAGTTGAGTTCGATGTCCGCCGGGTCGCCGGACACCTGGGCTGCCGCGCTCGAGCTCGATGAAAGCAAGCACAGACACAGGCTCATGCTCCAGACGAAGGAGCGGAAAACCTGATCATGCGCGCCGGGCAGCGAAAATGACGTCACCTTGTGGGATGGTAGTCGCCAGGGGCCGTTCGATGCCACAAGGGCGAGCCGCGCGGGATGCGACTTTGGCGGGGTGATCGCCTGGAGTTGCGAATCCCAAGGGTTATTTCGAGGCTCACAGCGCGAACAAGCGATCCAGCGTGTCGCCGAACGGCGTGACCTCGCGTGGGCCCTGACAGAGTAGGGCATGGATGGCCGGCAAACGCGTGAGCACCTGGTCGAGTACGCGGTCGCTCCCCGGCTGCACCGCACCGAGCTCGAACAACTCTCGCTTGTGCTCGAAGTGCGCGAGCCAACCCCGCAGTCGGCGTGCGGCCTCGCGGTGGGGCGGCGAGACCAGCGAGTCCATCGAGCGCGAGAGGCTCTTCACCACGTCGATGGACGGGTAGTGACCGCGCTGACTCAGGGCGCGATCGAGCACGATATGACCATCCACCAAGCCGCGCACTTCGTCGGCCACGGGTTCGTCGAGATCGTTGCCTTCCACGAGCACCGTGTAGAAGGCGGTGATGGAGCCGCGTTCGCTCATGCCAGCGCGCTCGATGAGCGGTGCCAGCTCCGCAAATGCACTCGGCGGAAAGCCTCGCCGTGCAGGCGGTTCGCCGGCGGCAAGACCCACCTCACGCGCGCTGCGCACCAGGCGGGTCAAGCTATCCATCAGCAAGAGCACGCGCATGCCCTGGTCGCGCAGAAACTCGGCGATGCAAGTGGCGAGCTGGGCGCTCTTGGTGCGCTCGAGGGCCGACGCGTCGCTGGTGGAGCACACCACCACGCTGCGGGCCCGGGTACGCTTATCGAGGGCATCTTCGAGGAACTCGTTGAGTTCCCGCCCACGCTCGCCGATCAGACACGTGACGATGGCATCGACCTGGCAGCCCTGGGCAAGTCGCGCGATCAGGCTCGTTTTGCCGGCTCCCGCCGGGGCGAACACGGCCAAGCGCTGACCTTCACCGACGGTGCACAGCGCATCCAGGGCGCGCACGCCGGTGGGCAATACTTGTTGGATGCGCGGGCGCGACAGTGCGGGTGGGCTCGGACGCCAGAGTGGCCAGGGATCGCCTTCGAGCGGACCGAGCCCATCGAGCGGGCGGCCGATTCCGTCGACCACGCGTCCGAGTAGGCCACCCACGCTGGCATGCACGCTGAGCGCCGGTCCCATCCACACCACGGGATCCCCGGCGCCGATACCCCGACTATCGCCGAGCGGCATCAACGAAACCAGGTCGCCCTCGAATGCGACCACTTCGGCGTCCACGCTGGTGTCGGCGCGCTTGAGGATGCGGACCCAGTCGCCGCGGCGCGCTCCCGGCACTTCCGCCGTGAGGATCAATCCCTTGCTGCCGCGCACCTGTCCCTGCGTGCCCAAGAGATCGTTCAGCTTCAGCTCGCCCGTGCCCATCGGCTTACTGCCCCGCTCTGCTTCAGACCGTCAGGTCAAGAGACCGCGCAGCTTGTCCAGGAAGCGTTTGCGCTCCGTGAGCCCCGAGTCGCCCATTTCGCGCGCCAATTCGGCGAGCAATTCTTTCGAGCGGGCGCTGACCTCGCGGGGAATCTCCACCACGATGGTGACCAGTTGGTCGCCCTTACCGACTCCGCCGAACACGGGCATGCCCTTGCCGCGCAGGCGAAACACCTTACCGCTCTCGGTGCCCGGTGGGAGCTTCATCTTCACCAGGCCCTCGAGCGTGGGCACGTCGAGCTGATCGCCCAGCACGGCCTGCGGATAGCTCACGGGCACCGTGCACAGCAGGTCTGCGCCCTGACGTGTGAACAACGGATGCGGCTGGATGTGCACGTACACGTGCAGGTCGCCCTGACCCGACACGGTGTGCTCGCCGGCACCTCGCACGCTGCGGACGGCGCCGTCTTCCACACCGGCCGGCAAGCTGACCTTGAGCTGCTCGCGCTTGGGAGACACGCCCTGGCCGTGGCAGGTGGGACACGGATGGGTGATCTGCTTGCCGGTGCCATGGCAAGCGTTGCACTCACGGGTGGCCGGCAGAATGCCGCGCTGGTAGCGGACCTCGCCCTTGCCGCGGCAGGCCGGACAAACCCCCGGCACGTGACCCTTGGCTGCCCCCGAGCCGGTGCAGCCCTCGCAGATCACGTTGCGCGTGAGCTCGATGGTTTTCTCACAGCCCAGGGCCGCTTCTTCGAAGCGCACCGTGAGGTCGTACTTGATGTCCTTGGCCTTTCGGCCTCGCTTGCCCCGGAACATGTCTGTAAACAGACCACCGAGGAGATCCCCGAAAGCATCGAAGTCCACGGGGTCGCCGGCGCCCTGGCCGTTGCCCGTGAAAGCGGCGTGACCGATGCGGTCGTAGCGCTTGCGTTTCTCGACGTCGATCAGCACCGAGTACGCTTGGCTCGCTTCCTTGAAGCGGTCTTCTGCGCGAGGATCGTTGGGGTTTCGATCTGGGTGGAGTTCAATGGCGAGCTTGCGGTAGGCCCGTTTGATTTCGTCCTCGGTGGCCACGGAGGCCACCCCCAAGATCTCGTAGTAGTCGCGTTGGCTCGCCACGTTGGGCATACAGTGTAAATGTCGGGGGGCTCCCAGCAATACGGAGGGGGTGACTTGCAGCGACTTCAGATCCGCGCCGATGAAGCAGGGGCACGTTTGGACCGCATCCTGTGCGATCGGCTGACGCTCTCGCGTTCCCAGGCCAAGCGACTGTTCGAGGGAGGCGTGGTCCGCCGAAACGGGCGACGCGCCGACAAGGGCGAGCTGGTGGCCGAGGGAGACACGATCGAGTTCGCGGAGGAGGAGTCGAGCTCGGAGGCCTGGCCGGACCCGGACGTCGATGTTCGGGTTCGATACGAAGATGCGCACCTGGTGGTGGTGGACAAGGCTGCGGGCGTCCCGAGCCATCCGCTGCGACCCGGGGAAATGGGGTGTCTGGCCAATGGTCTGCTGGCCAAGTACCCGGAAATGGCTCAAATCGGATACGATTCACGTCAGCCAGGTCTGGTTAATCGACTCGACAATGACACCTCTGGCGTGATCTTGGCGGCGCGTACGCAGCCGGCTTTCGCGGCCCTGCGAGCGATGCTCGAGACGGGTCGCATCGACAAGACGTACCTGGCGCTTACCGAGAAGCCCCTGAAGGCCCAGCGCATCGAGCTGCCGCTCGCCCCCAGTCCCCGCCATCGCTCGCGCGTCGAGGTCAGCTCGCTCGGGCGGGTCGCGCTCACCGAGGTGCTCGGGTCCCGCTCCATGGGGCACTACTACCTGGTGGAGGCCAGGGCGGAGAAGGCTTACCGACACCAGGTCCGCGTGCATCTGGCAGCCGTGGGGGCGCCCATCGTGGGCGACTCGCTCTACGGTGGATGCCCGGGCGAGCACCACTATCTGCACGCGGCGCGGGTGCGCTTCACGCATCCCGTGCGTGGCACACCCATGGACGTCGAAGCTCCCTTACCCGGCGATTGGCCGCGCTAGCTCGCGCCAACGAACCCTCGCAGAGGGTGGGCCCCGGTGACGATCAGAACGCCCAGCTGAGGCCGCCCTGTCCGATGAGGCCGTTGCCGTAGCGGTTGGTGTTGAAGACGTATTCGACGCCGAAGTCGAGGGCTGCGGTGTGGAAGAAGTCGAGCGGCGTGAAGGCCAAGAACTCGAAGTTCACGCGCAGCTTGAGGCCCACGGTTTGGTCGTGGAAGGGCGACATCTTCGGGTCATTGGTGATGTATTTGTCGGCGTGCACGTAGCCGACTCGATGCCAGAAATCGGCGCCGTTTTGCTTGTAGTAGCGATAGCGCAGGCGCACGTCGAAGAACGGGCCGATCTCCTGATAGAGGCGGATCTCGGGCACGTGGGCGGTGATGTTCCAGCTATCGTGATAGAGGCGATAACCGAGCCGCACGGCCGAGCGCGTCTGCGTGACGTATTGCTCGTACCAGACGTAGCCGGCGTGTCGCACGCGCTGATCGGGATGCTTCTCGCTCGCGGCGCCGCCGCCGTCTTTGTAGGCAATCAAGCGATAAGCGTTGGCCTGAAAGCCGTCGAGGAACGCTCCGTCGTAGCCGAGCTGGATCCAGGCGGTGCGTGAGAGCACCTGATCCACACTCAAGCCGAAGGACAACACGTCGAGGTCGCCCACGTGCTGGCGCTGCTTGGCGATCAACTTGTCCGAGGTGGGATTGGCCACCATGCGGACGACCCTGCCCACGTCGTCGAAGTTGTAGTTGCCCGTCAGCGAGATCACGGTGAGGCGATGGTTCAGGCTGAGGGATGAGGCGAAGCCGAGCCCGCGCGAGAGATAGTCGGGCTCCTTGCTGAAGCGCCCGCGCGCGGTGAGATCAAGCTGCGCCTTGCCGAGGTCGAACTCGTAGCCGAGGCCACCGCCGATGTCGTTGCGGATCTCGGTGAAGGGGTGGTCGGCGACCACGCCGGTGGCCTGACTCGCGCTGGTGATGGCGTCGATCAGGTAGGTCGCATCCATGTGCCCGCCGTGCGGGGACTCGAGGGTCACCGTGGTGGCGGGAGCCAACACGCGAGTCGATCGCTCCCAGTAGTAGTTACCTCGGGCCGAAACCGAGCCCGTGAAGGTACCCGAGGACTCGTCCGCGAGGCCCACGGTGGGACGCAGCGCCACGCCGAGGGCGATCACCAAAAGCAGGCTCAGCCCGGCGAGCGCGCGCGACGAGGCATTTCGTGAGCGCAGCGAGCCTCGCGGTGTGGTGGGTCCCGGCGCGGCTTTGCCGCGCGGGGCGGGGAGGTCGCGTGACCTTCCCGAGATCAGAGTGCTGCGGGGAATGCGGGGCACTTGGACGCTTCAGTTGCAACCACAGCCGCCGCCGGAGGCGCCCGCACTGGAGGTAGCGCCTTCGCGTGATTCACGCATGTGCGCCTGGAAGGCTGCCTCACCCCGCTCGGTCTTCGGGTCCATGCTGGCGCGCGCGAGGATCTCGCGCTCGTGGGGCTGCACGTGGACGCAGCCGACCAGCAGGGTGCACAGGACGAGGCTCGAGGAGATCGAAGCGCGTCCTCGGGCGCGCGAGCGGAAAATGGCGACTAGTTTGATCACTGCATCCACCAAGAAACGATTGCGACCACCGGGTCCAGCGCGTGTCGCGCGGCGCTGCGGGCCCACTCGTGCTGGCGAACGAAGTCGGCCAGGCCCGGTCCCACGGCATAGTAGGCGTCGATCAGTACTCGACCCAGGGTGTTCGTGGCCAGATAGCGGTCACGGAAGCGCCTGAGAACACCGATTTCCGAGGCCAGTGGCGTGCCGTACGCAGCGGTGGCCACGAAACATGGCGAGACAGTGGTGAACTCGCGCTTGGGCGTGGTGTATTCGGCGAGCACGGGATCACTGGTGCCGCCGCAGGCCGCGCCGCGCGAGCTCACCGAGATGTCGTAGCGGGTGCTCTGCCGCAGGCCCGAGATGTCGACGGTGAGCTCGCTGCCCGGGGCGATGGTGCCGCAGCGATTGCGCATGGGATCGTTCGGATCCGCGCACACGTCGAGGGCGACGGACAGGAGTTCCTGTTCCTTGTCCGGCGTGAAGGCCTGCTCCCAGTCGCCACCCTCGGCCCGCACCTTCACGTCGTATTGGACGGGGACTTCGCCTGTGGCCGGCGTGCGGAAGCTGAGGCGCGCCCACATGTGGGCGTTCTTGCGGTCGGGGTGAGGTTCGACGCGCAGGTTGGTGGGAGGCGCGGGAGGGGGCACCTCCGCGCCGTCGCAGCGGGTGATCCGCAGCATGGCGCGCTTGCCGTTCATCATGCGCAGGCGATCGGCGCCGCTACCGGGGGCCTGCTCCGGATCGTCCGTGAGCGTGCCGTCCATCTGGTTCATCTGATCTTGGGCGCCGTGCACATCGCTGTAGCCGACGGGCTCTGCCGTCCAGACGTCCTGGGTTTCCGTCAGACCGAAGGGCAACGCGTAGACCACCGAGGGCTGGCCTCGATATGCGTAGCCGTACCCGATGGCCCAGGTGTCCCAGCGGGACTTGGGGGTGATCGGCGTGGGAAAGCGTTTGTCGTTGAACGTGTCGTTGTAGTCGCCCTCGACGTTGACCTCGATGAACAGCGTGTACATGCGCGCGCTGTCCCAGGCGATGCGGGAGTTTTCGGCCAGCGAGAAACTCCACTCGACCATGCGTTGGCCCTGGGGCGTGGCCTGCGTGACCGCATCGAGCTCGGGCATCACCTCGAGGGCGTGGCTCTTGTAGGTGGCCACGTCCGCGTGGTCGAAGCAGCCGCTGGCCGCGCAGCGGTCCACATCGCGCCGCGGGGGATAGAGCGAGGTGAGGCCGAGCGCGCGCATGGTGCCGTTGCCCGGGGAGTCCTCGTAGGGCTCGGAGTAGCCGCGATCGGCCTCGGTGATGAAGCGACCCTTGTCGCTCGAGAAAACGCTGGCGCAGGTCACGGCGTCGAGTGCGTCGCGCCCGCTGTTGGATTCCTGGAACGAGAGACAGTAGTAGTCGTCGACGCTCTGATCGGAGCTGGTGCGCGAGGCGAAGCCCTCCGACATGCGATCCTGAAAGATCACGCGGCGAAACTGCTTGGCGCCGGGCGCGGCGGCGCGCCGATGCGCCCACACGGGCAGGGCTCCTTCGCGTCGCCCGTAGGGCCAACGGAAGCCGCTGTTCATCTGGAGTGCGCCGGGGCGATTGCCGATGCCGGCACGGGCGACCGAGTGGGTGAGGGCCAGCGTGCCCATGAATTCCCCGTCGTCGCGCTCCACCCAAACGGCGATTTGGGTGCGGTCCACGGGCATGAAGTTGACCGTGAGATAGGCCGGTTCCGACGAGGCCGGCGCCACCCCGGCGTCCTCCTGGGCTGCGGCGCGGCTCGACAGGGCGCCGAGGAGGAGCACCGAAGCAAGCGGAATCAGGAGATAAATAAGGCTCGCGACAGACCGATGCGGAGCGCGCAAGCGAAGGGGGAGCATGGCCCCGGAGACTACCTTGTGGCTCCCCCCGTCACAAGTCTGGGGGCGGGCTCACGGCGTCTCGAATGGGACGCTGGTAGTGCGGAAAATCGGGGGTGTTTCGGTGCCTTCAGGGCCAACGGATCCAGAGCTGGCCGGCCAGGGTGGGCTGCACCGGCCACGCGTTTCGGGTGCCCACGAAGCGTCCCTGGGTATCGAGGTAGCCGAGCCGGGGGAGATGAGGATAGAGCTCGACGCCTGTGAGGAGCGCGAGGCCCACCTGGCCAGAGGCCCAACCGGGTCGATATTCGAGCGTCGCATCGGCGCTGCCGAAACCGGTGCTCGCCGAGGCGGCGTGGGTGTCGAAGCCGCTCGCATCGGACTTGGCTC
Organism: Myxococcales bacterium; assembly: GCA_047601445.1. GTDB lineage: Bacteria > Myxococcota_A > Polyangia > Polyangiales > DASUME01 > DASUME01. The sequence continues at coordinate 5,784,922 of JASGJH010000001.1, forward strand.
GGGTGCGGAACAGCGCGAGCCCACCTCCCACCGCCAAGGCGAGTTGCAGTCGAGTGCGTCGAAGGGCCAACCAGGCTGCGTGTGCGCTGACGGAATGGCGGGCGAGCTCGAGTGTGGCCAGGTCTGAGGGAACCCGTGAGGAGAGGCCAAGCTCGCCGCGCAGCTCGCCGCGCAAGCGATCGACATCCACGGCGAGGCGTGCGCTCAGGCTGGGCGCGGGCCGCTCGCTCGCGCTGTTGACCCGCCCGCTCGCGCCGATGAACACGCTGAGCTCACAGGGAGCACGCGCAGCTGGGGCCACTGGTTGAGCTGGCGGGTCGGCCCTTGGCGCGCTTGGTTGCCGTGCGCTGGGGACGAGCTGCTCATGGACGTCCGTGGTGTCGCTTCGTACGAGCTCGGTTTCGGGCACTCCGATCTCTTCGCCTTGCAAGCGGGCTCGCAGCGCGCCGCGCACGATCAGTGCCGCGGCTTCCTGTTGCGTCGAAGCGCCCATGGCGCCTGCCGCACGCTGCACCTCCCGCGCGAGCAGCCGCCCTTGCGCGGGATCGCTGACATAGACCGTGAGTCGTTCGCCTTCACGCGTGAACCAAACCCCGATCTCTCCGCCCAGTCCGCGCAGCTGCTCATGCATGGCGCTCAGTCGAAGCGACAGCTCCTGCGGCGCGCCCATCTGCTCCGCTTCGATCACCGTCACGGACAGGTCGCTGATCTGACCCCGCACGCGCACGAGCAGCGCGCGGTCCTGCTCGGACGCGAGCTGCACGATGGCCACGATCGGCGCCACCATGGGCGCATCGGCGGCTACCTTGGTGTGCAGGCACACCAGGAGCAGGACGCAAGCCAGCCATGAGCACGACACCCACAACCAACTCCGCCGTGCGCGTTCCAGGGCGATCACTTTTTCGTGACCCGATCTAACACGCACCCCTCTCCATCTAGCCAGAGAGTGATGCGGGTGGACACGGCGATGATGTCGGATAGCGCTGCTCAACGCGAGCCCGTGTTGCGGGTCCATCGCGGCGAACGGTCCATGGCTGGTAGACTCCACGGAGAACTCCCCATGTCCTTCTCCGACGAAACGTCCGGGCTCACCAGCACCCGCGGGCAGAAGGCTCGCTCGGAGGCCGAGGAAGCCGACAAGCGTGCGCTGCTCGAGGCGGCCCGCTCCGGGGATCGCGCTGCGGCCGGTCGGTTGCTGGGGTTGCTCTTGCCGCGCGCGCGCAACCTGGTTCGCTACCTGGTGCGCAGCGACCGCGAAGTGGACGACTTGGCGCAGGAAGCCATGGTGAACGTGTTGCGCGGCCTCGCGGGCTTTCGCGGGGAGGGCAGCGTGCAATCCTGGGTGGACCGCATCGTGGTGAGGACGGTGTTCGCGCACCTCAAGACGCGGCGGCAACGCGAGCAAGGGCACGTGGAGTACACTCCGGAGCTCGGCGCGGTGGACAACGACCAGGCTTCACCGAGCTTTCTCGCTCGACGCCGGGCACTGCGCGCACTCGATGGCTTGCCGGACGAGCAACGTCAGGTGCTGGTGATGCACCACTTGGTGGATCTCGAAGTGCGCGAGATTGCCGATGAGCTGCAGGTGCCCTTCGAGACAGTGCGCAGCCGGCTGCGGTTGGGCATGGCGCGGCTACGTGCGGCGCTGGCCGAGCGCGAAGGGGATACGGACGAACCGCCGCTCGGTCCGCGGCGCGCGAGGTCCCTATGAGTTTGCGTGAGCCGTGGATGAGCGACCTGGAGTTGGACGGGAGCGAAGGACCCGCTCTGCCGATCTCCGCGCGTCGTACGGACGATCTGCTGGAGGCCGCGCTAAAGCAGGGGTTCGATGTGGCGGAGGCGGGTACGCTGCCGGCCGTGGTCTCGGGCGTCGCGCCGGTGGTGATGCTGGAACCCACGCCCGCGGCCGCGGTCGCTCGAGGGCGCTCGCGTCGCGCTCAGCTGGGGTTGCAGGCAGCCGCGGCGCTGCTCCTGGGGCTGGTTGTCGCGGGCTCGGCGTCGGCGGCGCTCAGGTGGTGGGAACCACGTGAACCCGCGACGAGCTCGCCGACTCAAGCGGCGAAGAAGGGCACGTCGGTACGCTCGGCGCGCGCGCCGAGTCCGGTGAGCCTGGAGACCACGGTCGTTGCCCCAGAGGTCGCCGACACCAAGGACGAAGACGCACTCGAGCGGAGCCCGGCCAAGCCGCGTGTTGCAGCCTCCGCGCGCGCCGCACAGGACTGGCTCGACCAGGGCAATCGCTTGCGTGCCCAAGCCAAGTGGCGTGAGGCCTACCAGGCGTACGCGCAGATCTGGCAACGTGCTCCCGAAAGCTCTGCTGCCTACGTGGCTCGCATCGCTGCGGCGAACCTGCGGCTCGAACACTTCGCCGACCCGCGCGGCGCATTGGGCCTGTTGCGCGCGGCGATCAAGCAGAGCCCGAACGGTGTGCTCGACGAGGAGGCGCGCTATGGCGTGGCCGAAGCTCAACGCAAGCTGGGTGACGCGCGCGCAGAGCAGCGAGCGCTCGAGGAGCTACTGGCGAAGCATCCGCAGTCCGCGGAATCCGCGCGAGCCCGGGCCCGGCTGGCGCGTCTGCGTGAGGCTGGGATCGCGCCCTGATGGCGACTGGCCCGCGGGTTTCGTGCGCGCTGATCTCGCTGGTGGGCCTGAGCGCTTGCAGTGATCGGTTGATCTACGGAGCATGGCGCGCGCGTGGCGATGACGAGGGCGATGCGCGGGTTGCCGACGCCGCGACATCGTCCGACGGATCCGTCGAGGGCTTGGATGGCGCACTGGCGCACGAGGGCGGGAGCTCGGACGCGGATTTAGCCGATGGAAAGGTGCCAGACGCCGCGCCGCTCGCGTTCTGTGCACCTGAACGGGATGGCTTCTCGTTGTCCGATCGAGGGACGCTGCGTTGCAGCTCGCTCGCTGAGGCGCGCTTCGAGCGCGGCCTGTGTGCATGTGAGGACCTGCAGAGTGGTGGGCTTCTGCGCAGCGACGCCTTCGACAGTGAACTCGGACCCTACGTCGCACCTGGTCTCGCCGGGGGCTCGCTCGCGATGAACGGTGCCTTTTATCCGGCTGCCGCCGAGCTCGGTGGTTCGCTGGTGGTGGGCGGTGACGCGGGCGCTCCGATCACGGGTGATCTGCAGGTGGGGGAATCGCTGATCAGCGCGGGACCCCTCGATGGTCCATACGCTGTGGAAGTGGGCGGCGATGTGCAGGTTCTGTCGGATCTTCGCGTGAGCAGTCTGACCCTCGGTGGCTCCCTTCACGTCGGCGCGAGCTCGGATGTGGAGATCACGCAAGGGGCGCCCGCCTTCTCGCGTGACGCCGCCCCCGTCATCGCACCCTGCGACTGCACTCAGCTCGTGGACGTGGGCGCCGAGATCGACGCGCGTGCGCGGGACAACGACAACACTCAGATCGGCCTGGACGCTGCGGGTGGGCTCTCGGCCATCGACGCCGCGCGCGAGCTGATCCTGCCGTGTGGTCGGTACTACGTCGACGAAGTCTATGCGGCGCAGCCGTTGACGCTGACGATCACGGGGAACGTGGAGCTCTACGTGCGGGGTTCGTTGGCGACCGATCTCGCTGGCTCGCTCGCGATCGAGCTCGTGCCCGGGGCCCAGCTGGATCTTTTCCTCGGGCAGGGTGTGTCGCTCTTGAACGACGCGACGATCGGCGACCGGAGCGCGCCAACCCGCACGCGCGTGTTCGTGGCTCCAGAGACGACCCTCTCTTTCGGTGGCGCGCTCACGCTGGCGGGGCTCGTGTACGCACCCGGGTCGAGTTGGAGCAGCAGCGGACGCGCTCAGCTGTTCGGTGCTTTCACGTTGGGCGGCGTCTCGAGCGGTCCGCTCGAGCTGCATCAGGACCTGGCGCTCTCGCGCTGCGACTAGAGACCGAACTGGAGGGTCGTGAGACTGCCTGCGGACTGGGGTAGCTCCTGTGCCGCCTGCATGAACAGCGTGGTTCCAGCGTGGAAAGGCTGCTCGGGTCCGAAGGCCAGCTCGACCACGTCGCTCGGGCCGAACACGGGACCCGCGCCGATGGCGCCCGTGCCGGCGAGGCTGATCAGGAAGTTTCCGCTCTGTGGATCCACGGCGATGTTCTCCAGGTCACGCCCGTTCCAGGCGGAGGCGCCCTTCACGACGCGGGTCAGGCTCTCGCCATCGAAGCGAAGCAGGTCGTCCGCGCCGAAAACTGCGCCCGTGGCGTAGACCTTCACGTCGTCGTCCACAGAGAAGTAGAGCGTGCCGTCCGGGACCAGGTGGATGGCATCGACGTCGACGTCCGATCCGCTCACGGAACCCAGATAGGTCCCCAGATCGAGGTAGCGGGAGACCCCCTGATTGAGCGGATCGAACGCCATCAGGTCATCGTCGTCGAAGGGCTCCTGACCCAGCACGGCGTCGTCCGAGGTGGACAACACGAGCCTGCCATCCGCCAACGTGGCGAGAGCATCGAGCTCCGCGCCCTGGGAGAACAGCGCGTCCGAGATCAGAACTTCGGGTGCGGGCTGGGCGAGAATTCGCGTGCCTGCGCTGCGATAGGGGTCGAAGGTCACGCGGACCACCGCGGCAGGCCCTAGCTGCGCGCCCTGGCTGCTCAGTTGCCAGCGGTGATCGCTCGAATCGCCCGAGAAGGAGAGCGAGAGACCGGCTGAGATACAACCGACGCTGCTGCAGACGCAGGGCTCGTAGGTGCAGACGCAGCTCGAGGCGCACGCGGGGTCGCTGCTGGCGTCCGAATCGGAGTGTTGGTCTGCTGCATCGGAGTCAGACGCCGCGTCCGCAGTCTGACTCGCATCGGGGAGAGACGAATCGCCCGCGTCTATCGGGCGGTTGCTTCCGTCGAGCTCTGGCAGCGCGGCGTCGGAGGTCGTGCAAGCGCCGCCCACGGGATCCATGCGCACGCGTGCTTGCGCTTCGTGCGGCAACACGGACTCCACACAGCCCTGCGCAATCGGGCCATCGACTGTGCGCGCCTGCGCACGAAAGCCGTATTTTCCGGGCGCGAGCGCATCGATTCGAGGCATGGCTTGGCCGCGCGTCAGTGTTGCTTCGAACATCACGGGAGCATCACTCGCGCAGCTGCCGGCGGTGATTTGCAACACTACCTCGCTGGCGTGCGAGCGATCGTCTGGGCAGCTGAACTCGACGTCCCAGCCGAGGCGAGCGAGTTCAGCAGACTGACAGCCCATCCACGATAGCGTCACCAAGCACAACCAGTTCTGCTTCATGTCGGCTCGACCCTTTGAATCGCACACAGTGGCGCGCAATTCGCGCGCGCGGCAGCGCTTGCTACGCGTGTTCCACGCACCGTATCATGCCTTTGATCCCCGTGATCGTGCGACGACTTCGTCGTGATGTTCAATGCAGCCAATCCATGCGACATGAGAGTGCCACGCGTATGCGCGTAGGAACCATCGTCACGGGCGCGCTAATCGCGTGCTGTGCGTTGGGTCCTGTGCGCGCATTGGCCGAACCGTCGCTGCTCGAGCTCGGACATCAAGCGTCGATCGACGCGGAGTTCGATCGCGCTCTCATGCTCTTCGACGAGGCGCTCGGCGACGCGGCGTTGTCGCGCGTCGAGCTGCTCACGCTGCTGGAGGAGCGCGTGTTGGTGCTTCATGCGCTGGGCAAGCTCGGCGACCTGCGCCGTGATCTGCGCGCGCTGGCCGCGCTCGAACCTGGGCGCGAACTCGGTCGCCGGGCGCCGCCCACGTTGGTCGCGTTGTTTCACCAGCTACGCGCAGAGACGCCGGCGCTTCAGCTCACGCTGGAGTGCACCCCCTCGAGCGACGGCTATCGCATCCACGCGAGCGTGCTCGGCGCCGAGACCTTCCCCGATAGCAGACTTCGCATCAACTACCGCGAGGCCGGTGGCAGCTATCGCAGCGAGGAATCGGCCGAGGTGGCGCTGGCGCACCCGGCGTTGCCACTTAGCTACTTCGCCGAGGTGCTCGGGATGGGGCAGGTGGTGCTGCTCTCGGAGGGGAGCGGCGAAGCGCCGCGCGTGTTGGTCGAGCAAGCCTCCCCGAAATCCGAGCTCGCACGGCTTCCAGCCAAGCCGACGCGTGAGGCGTCGTCCGAGGTTCCCTGGTGGCAAAGGCAGCGCGGCTGGTTGATCGGCGGTTCGGCCGCGGTGGTCGCGGCCTCGGCGGTGGTGCTCGGCGTGCTGCTAGCCCGAGATCAGAACGCGCAGCGCACGGCAGTGGACGCCAAGGTGGAGTTCTAATGACGCTCAACTTCGAGATCTCCGAGGTCAACGTTCCGCGCGTCGACACGAGCTTCGGCGGGTTCCGCATCGCCCACGAGATCGCGCGGGGCGGCATGGCCAGCGTGTACCTCGGCTACCGCAGCGGTATCGGCGGCTTCGTGCAGCCTTCCGCGATCAAGGTGATCCACCCGCACATGGCGTCCGATCGCGGCTTCGTCGAGATGTTCATCGACGAGGCGCGCATCGCCTCCTGCATCAATCATCCGAACGTCTGCAAGGTGCTCGACTTCGGCAAGGCCGGCCGCACGTTCTACCTGGCGATGGAGTATCTGTTCGGAGAGACCTGGGGTCACACGCTCCAGGCCATGTACGCGCAGCCCGGGCAGGCGATGCTGATCCCGGAGATGGTGGCCCACGTGCTGGCACAGGCCTGCGAGGGTTTGCACGCGGCACACGAGGCGCACGACCATCGGGGAAGGGCGCTCCAGATCGTGCATCGCGATGTGTCGCCCCAGAACCTCTTCGTGGGCTACGACGGCAGCGTGAAGGTGCTCGACTTCGGCATCGCTCAGGCCGCCGACCGTCTGCACTCCACGCGCAACGGCACCATCAAGGGCCGCTACTCGTACATGTCTCCGGAGCAGATGTCGGGCTACCCGGTCGATCGCCGAAGCGACGTGTGGTCGCTGGGCGTGGTCTTGCGTGAGGGCTTGACCGGCAAGAGCGTATTCCGCCGCAGCACGGACGCCGAGACGATCCATGCCGTCGTGAACTTGCCCGTGCCCGAGTGGGACATGGACGTGGACCCGACGCTGCGCAAGATCGTCGACACGGCCTTGCAGCACGACCCGGAGGACCGCTTCGAGACGGCGCGCGAGATGGGCACCGCCCTCAGGCGCTTCTTGAGGTCGCGCGTCGACTCGCTCGGGATGGCCGAGGTGTCCGGCATCATGCAGCTCCTGTTCTCCAGCAACCAGCAGCGCAAGCGCGCGCTGGTGCAACAGGCCGCGCGCAGCTTCGCTCCAGGGCGACCCGTGAGCTTGCCGCCGCCGAGCGCGAACTTTCGCGCGGAGGAGCAGACACCGACCGATCCGGATCCTGGCGAGGAGCAAGAGCGCACGCTGGAGCGACTCGAGTCCACGCGAGCCGAGTTCGTGCCGCGTCCGAGCGTGAGCGCGCACAGCAGCACCACGCGCGTGGCCCCGGACGAGGAGCAGGAGCGTACGCTGGAGCGGCTCGAGGCCACCAAGGTGGCGCCCGAGCTCGACAACGACGACACGCTCATGGAATGGGTCGATCACAGTCAGCTCGACCTGGCAGTGGGCGATTCGAAGGAGAAGGCGACGCAGAGCGAGCACAGCGTCGCGACGGTGGCCATGGCAGCCGCCCCGTCCAACACGAACGGAGAGCCCACGCGCGTCAGCCAGTCGCCCGAGCCCGCCCGCGCGGACGCTGCAACGCGGGCCGAGAATCCGCGCGAGCCCACGCGAGAACAGGAGATCGAGACCCAGGACTACCCGCGTGATCGGCGCGAGCCCGAGCCTGCGTCCAAGCCGCCTGCGTCCCACAACGCGGGCGCCGCGACGCTCGGCGCCGAGACCACGGACGATGGTGAGACCGTCATGTCGATGACGCGTCCGCTGGAGCGCGCGCTGCTGCGGTCCGCCGTCCTCGAGCCGAGCCCCGTGGCTACGGAGAAGGTGACGCGTGAGCCGACGGGCAAGCGGCTGAGCCTCGCCAAGCTCGCGCTCATCGGCGGACTCTCGGGCTGCGCACTGTGGCTAGGGGCGAGCGCTGGGCCGTTCGCGGACGAACCCATCCCGCAAGCGAAGCGCGTCGAGGCGGCGCCAGAGAGCCCGACCGCGAACTCGCTGGCGATGCATGGCGAGCGGCCGAACTCGGCGCCGACGGAAGGCTCCGGGCGCCCCGAAGAGGAGCCCGAGGCCCGCGGCGTGGCGCAGGCGCAGGAGGTCGAAGCGCCAGTGCCCGCTGCAGCGGAAGTTGTGGAGGCGGCTGCTGCGCCTGCAGCCGACGCCACTGGGTCGCAGCTGGGCGCAGACCGCCCCATCGTCGACGACACGAGCACGGTGAGCATCGTGTCGCGCGAGGTTCTGCCCAAGCCTCTTCGCAAGCGAGCCTTGCGCCGCCCGGCACCTGCACCGTTGGCCCTGGGCACCGTCAACGTATCGAGCGACGACGGTTGGGCCGACGTGTACGAGGGCAGCCGCAAGCTCGGGTCCACGCCCGTGCGCCTTTTGCTGCTCGAGGGAACCCATACGCTGAGTTTCCGTAGCCAGGGCGCCGGGCCGAGCAAGAGCCTGCAAGTGGTCGTGCGCGGCGGCCAAGTCATCAAGGTCAAAGCACCGCTCTAAGCGCTTCGCTCAAGATCGCCCGCTCTCACACGTCATGCGCACACGCTTGCGCACGTCGCTACGAGTGGACACCCACGTTGCAGAGGCAGCGGTGTTGCAGAGGCTCGGTGCGGCGCCCCGTTAAGCGAGCTTCGCGCACGAAGCGGGGCTTTAAGCGGGAAGATGCGGGCGTAAGGTCGTCTGCTCGCAGGCTCAGATCGTGCGCTGGAATGAGTGCTCACATGGCCCTCATTTTCGCCGTCGTAGTGCAAAGCTCGATAGGATCGGGGCTCCAGGGCAGCTCTCGCATCGCCCTGCAAAACCGAAGGAAGTCCGTCTCTGGTTCGTCTGTCTGAGAATGCGCGAGGCGTCTGCTCGCGGTGGCCGGCCTCGTGGGCAGCGGGTGGACGCTGCGCGCGCGCCTGGTGTGCCCGCGTGTGGCTCCTGTGCGCCGTGCTCTTGTCGAGCTCGCTCGCGTTCGTCGGACAGGTCGTGGCCCAACCGCAGCTGAGGACGCTCGATGCGGTGTGGCTGACGCCGCGCCTCACCACGAGTCCGGGCCTCATCGTCTCGGGGAGCAGCGGCTACGGCATCACGGAGCACGTCGCGGGCACCACGGGTGTGCATCATCGCGTGGCGGGCTCGTTGGGTGTGGCCTATGCGACGCGCTTTGGTCTCTCGGCGGAGCTGCGTGTGGACGGACGCTGGGATCTGCACGCGGTGTCGCCGCGCGACGACAGCATGGTGGGTGAGCCGCGCGCCTACTTGCGGTACGGAGCAGGCCTCGGGTCGCGCACCCGGCTGGGCATGGAGGCTGGCTGGCTGATCGGAGGAGCCAACGTGCCCGCCCTCGATGTGCGCTCGAGCACGCTGGATCTCCTTGCGATCGCCGACGTGAAGCTGGCGCGCGCTTGGTCGTTGGTTTCGGCCCTCGGTCCGCGGCTCGACTTCAGCGCGAATAGCGTCTCTCCGGACGTCCACCTGTCGCGCTCCGACTGGCTCTCGCTGGGCGTCTCGAGTTATCACGCCTTGCTGCTGCGCTTTGCCGCCGTGGGTCGCCTCGGCAAGTTCGGTGTGGCAGGGGAGTTCTCGGGCGATGCCCTGCTCGGCCAAGGCTCGCCCGCGCTGCGGCAGTCGCCCTGGAGGACATCGTTCAAGCTCAGCCGCGCCGTCGGCCCGAACGAACAGCTCGAGTTGGTTTGGGTGACGTCGCTGCTGGTGTCGCGTCGACCCGAGTGGACTTCGGCGCAGCAGTACGTGCCCTTCGAGCCACGCGTGACCTCGTTCGTGGGTCTGCGCTACCACTTCGCGTCGTCGCCGAAGAAGCCCGCGAGCGAAGCGGCTGCACCGCCGCCCGAGCCCAAACCGGTCGCACCGGAGCCGCCCACGCCGAGCACGGGCGAGCTGGTGGTCAGTGTGTTCGATGCGCGTGGCGAGGCGCTGCCCGATGTAGAGGTCGGTCTGGCGTCCGGTCGGAAGGAGCGCACGGGTGCGTCGGGGGCGGCACGCTTTGCGGAGCTCGCACCCGGAGACTATCCGGTGCAGGTCGAGTGCCCGGGCTTCGCGCCTGGCCAGGCGACGGCCACCGTGACGGTGGGCCAGAGCGCGGCACTCAGGGTGGACCTGCTGGAGCTCACTGACCGCGGGGTGCTCCGCGTCTTTGTGCGGGACGCCGACAGCGGAGAGGATGTGGCCTCCGCGCAGCTCAAGCTCACGCCGTTGCGCAAGAAGCGGGCGCGCAAAACGGACATCGCGAGCGGAAGTCACACCGAGCTCGAGCCTGGCAGTTATCGCGTCGAGATCACGGCGCAGGGCTACGGCCGGCAGACGCGCACCATCGTGGTCGAGCGCGGCGAGGTCATGTTGTTGAACGTGGACTTGCCGAGGAAGCGGCCATGAGTCGGGGCGAGCTCACGGCACGGGAGACGTTGGTCCGGCGCGCGCTGGCGGCGCTGCTCGGTGTGCTGTGCGCGGGTCTCACGTTGTGGTGGATCCTGCCGCGCGGGGTGGCGCGTCTGGAGGCGGCCGCGGGCGATGTGCGGCGCGACGAAGCCCGGGCAGAGGGCAAGTTTCGTGCGGCGCATGCCGGCGACGCTTTCATGCTGGGCGACGGATTGAAGACCGAGCGGGCGGCCACGGCCGAGGTGCAGATCGTGCAGGGGCCCCGGCTCAAGGTGAAGCCGTCCACGTTGTTGCGCTTTCGTGGGCGCCGAGCGGAGGGAGCCCAGGTGCTGTTGGCGCGCGGTTCGGTGAGCATTTTCACCGCCGAGGAGCCGGTGTTGTTCGAGACGGCGGCTGGCATCTTGCGCATCGCGGCCCACTCGCGTGCCACGCTCGACCGTGGCCCGCAGCAAACGCGCGTCGAGGTCCTATTCGGGCGTGCCGAGCTGGAGTGGTCGTCTGCGCCGGGGCACGCGCTGGAGGCGGGCGAGATGGCGCGCTTCGTTCACGCCGAGGGCGTGACGGAGTTCGCGGACGAAGCGTCGAAGGGCGCAAACACACCCCACGTTGCCGACGCGCGCGCCCAAACCCCTGGGGCCAGGGCGACCGACGCGGGAGCTGATGCGCCGGGCGACGCGGAGCCTATCCCCGGAGCGAGTCTCGGCGCGGGCGTGACCACCAGTGGGCCGGCGGACATCGTGCTGCCAGCGTCGCCATTCCTCACGGTTTTGGACGGCGCGGCACCCACGGTCATCGGCCTTCGCTCGACGAAGTGCCAGGGCAAGCCCACGCTCAGCGTCGAGCGACAGGGCCGCTTCGTGGAAGTCGGTACCACCCATGCATTCGGCGTCGGTGTCACCCGCTATCGCTTGCTCTGCGGCTCGCAGCTCGCGGCCGCTGGCAAGGTGCGAGTGGTCCAGGACGCGGCGCGTCGCAACCTGGCAACACCTCCGCCCAGCAACGTGATCGACCTGGACGGCCGCTCCTATCGGGTGCTCTACCAGACAGCGCTACCCGAGGTCAGCGTGCGCTGGTCGTCGGCCAAGGCAGACAGCGAGAGCACGCTGGTCGTGGAAGGTCCGCACAGTCGCCAAACTTTCGCGGTGCGCGGCGCCCATTTCGCTCTGCCGCCTGCCAGCTTGCACGAGGGGGACTACCGACTCTGGTTCGAACAGCCCCGGAGCAACCTGCGATCGCGCACCACGCGCCTCGGCATCCACTTCGACAACGCCACGCCGCTCGCGCGCCTCAACGAAGACGCGCTGCTCGAGGCCGCCGCCGACGGCAGCGCGCACGTCTCCGGCGCCGTGGTCGAGGGGGCACGTCTGTCCGTTCAGGGCAAGCGAGTGGAGCTCGACGATCGCGGTCGCTTCGATGTCGTGGTGTCGCCACAACCCGATCAGCGCGCGGTGGCCCTCGCCGTCGAGGTGCCGGCACGCGGCGTCTTCTACTACGTGCGTCGCTTCAAGGGAGAAGCTCAGCAGTGAGTTCCGAACAAGAGAATGTGGCCGATCCGTTCACCGGGAAGGTCGTCCTAGGTCGCTATCACGTGGTGTTGCAGCTGGCTCGGGGAGGCCAGGGCACGGTGCACTTGGCGCGCGCCGAGGGTGCGGCGGGGGTCGCGCGGCCCGTGGTCATCAAGCGCGTGCTCGAGCCTATCACCCACGACAAGCAAGCGCGCGCACGCTTCGTTTCCGAGGCACGCATCACGGCACGCCTCAGGCACCCGGACATCGTGTCCATCGTGGAGTTCGAGCGACAGCGCGACAAATCCTACCTGATGGTGCTCGAGTACGTGCACGGCTACGACCTCTGGCGCTGGGCGCGCTATGTCCAGATGCGCAACGGCGAGATCCCCGCCAACTTGCTGGCCTACGTGTGCATGCGCGTGCTCGATGCGCTGCACTACTCGCACAGCTTGCGCGATCACAACGGTCAGCCCACGCCCATCATCCACCGCGACATCAGCGGCGGTAACGTGCTCATCGACGTAGACGGCCACGTGAAGCTGACCGACTTCGGCATCGCGGCGGTGGTGGCCCCCAGCGCGGATCCCGACCGGGTTCGCAGGCACACGGTGCAGGGCAAGCTCGGCTACATCGCGCCCGAGCTGTTCGTCGGAGCGCCGCCCAGTCCGGCCAGTGACATCTACGCCTGCGGCGTGATGCTGCACGCGCTCCTGCTCGGCAGGAACGAGTTTCACGCCCCCGACCCGCGTGAGGCCGAGGAAAAGGCGAACTTCCACCTGGGCTCGCGCCTCGATCAGCTGCGGCGAGACGTGAGCCCCGCCGGCGCAGACGTGATCGCGCGCGCGCTGGCCAAGGATCCCAAGGAGCGCTTCGAGAGCGCCGCCGTCTTCAGCGCGGAGCTGCGCCGGGCCTTCGAGGTCGACTTGGCCGAGGCTCGCGACGCGTTCGCCCTGTTGGTGGAGAGCGACTTCGAGGACCCCGAGTTCTCACGCCGTATGGGTGTGCTCCCCCTGCGCCAGATCGACGCGGCCTGGCGTCGCCACGAGAACGAGACCACCGACAGCAGCCTGCGCTTCCGACGTAGCTCCTTTCCTTCCCTGCGGCCGACTCCCACTACCTCCGCCGTCAGCGAGGACGTCACCCGCCACGACGGAGGCCGCGCCGCGCCGTCACAGCCCGCACCTGCACCAGCCCCAGAAGTGCCCGTTTTCAAGCGCTCCGAGCGTTTGCCGCAGGTCACGCTGCGCACGCGCACGCGCTACGAGGAGCTCGGCTGGACGCTGGCCATCGTGGTCTCCGTGGCGCTCGTGGTCATCGTGGGGGCCTTCCTCTATCGCACCGCCGGGACCGACGAAGTGCTCTACGTGGAGGCACAGAACGCGGGGGCGCAGGCGGTCGATGTCGAGACCGCGACCGCGCCAACGCCGACGGAGGCCCTCAAACCCGCCCAGCAAGAAGCCCCCTCCAAGGGTGACTCACTCACCGAGCGTTTCGCCCAACAGGGCGCGGAAGTGAGCCGCTGCTTTCACGAGGCAACGCCCGCCGCGACCGCACCCAAGCTCACCAAGCTCGCCATCATCTTCGAGATCGAGCCCGCGGGCAGCGTCGCGCGCGCCACGCTCGAGCCCAAGGAGCTCCGTGTCACGCCGCTAGGCAAGTGCCTGCTCGGTGTGGCCCGCCAGACGAACTTCGGTCGCCAGCCTGGCTTCATGCGCTTTCGCATCCCCATCAGTACGCAGGTGAACTGAGGACACATGTTCGATCTCACTGCGCGACGCCTCCTCCTCTGTCTGCTCGCGGGCTCCTCGCTGGTGGGTTGCGGACGTCTGCGCTTCGAGGATCACTCGGTCGCTGCTCACGCGGACGCTGGTATGGGATCGCCCGATGCCGGGAGCACCCCCGGGATGGATGGCGGCACGACCCATGGTGACGCCAGCGCCGAGGATGCGGGTAGCCACTTATTAGACGCCGGGTTCGATGGAGGGGAACTCCTGGGCGACGCGCAGATGGGCGGACCGGACGCCATGGCCTGTCCTGCGGGAACCTCCGGACCGAGCTGCCAAACCTGTGTGCGCTACGTGAACGCGGCCTCCACGGCTGGGACTCCCGACGGCCTCAGCTGGGACACGGCTTTCACCGATATCTTGATGGCGGCGTCCTCCGCGGTGAACGCGGTGGAGGCGGCGGGTGGTCCAGCGCTGTGCCAGGTCTGGGTGGCCAAGGGCCGGTACCACACGTTCTACACGAACAACATCGACGGCATCCCGCTGCATCCTCTGCTCGAGCTTTACGGAGGCTTCGCTGGCACGGAGACCAGCACCGATCAGCGCGATCGCAGCGCCAACGAGACCGTCATCGACGCTTCCAACGCCGCCGGTACGGGTCGTTCGTACTACCCGATCTACTCCTCGAACGGTGGCTTCATGGACGGCTTCACCATCACCGCGAGCGCGGGACCCTACGGCGGCGGCATCGAGGTCGAGGGCGGCACGCTGACCTTGCGCTACATGGTCTTCGACAACCTGGACTCCGCCACGGGACTCGCGGAGGTCGGCGGCGCGCTCAAGCTCGTCAACGCCAGCGCCAACCTGGAGGTCTGCCTGTTCCGCTTCAATCACGCACGGCGTGGTGGAGCCATTTCGGTGCAGAACGGAAGTGTCACCATGAGCGTCGGCTCCTTCGTGGGAAACTCCTCCACCGAAGCCGGCGGTGCCATCTACGCGAACAACGCATCGGTCACGCTCCAAGGCGTGGCGCTCGATAGCCAGAGCGCCGACGGCAGCGGCGGTGCCATCGCGATGGAGTCCACCTCTGTGCCGAACCTGGTGCTGGACGGCGTGCTCATCAACGCGGCGAGCTCGGGCGGCAGCGGCGGCTGCATCCACTCCACCGGTGGCGTGAACCTGGACTTCCAGAACGTGGTGGCCTCCGATTGCCAGGCAGGCGGCGAAGGCGGAGCGTTCTTCTTCGACACCGCTCGCGGCAGCCTGCGCGCGGTCACCACGGCGGGCGGGGTCGCGGGCAGCACAGCGAGCGGCATGGTGTTGCGCTGTGCCGCAGCCTGCAGCGTAGTGAATTCCATCTTTTGGGACGCGTCGGCCCTCGCCGAGGTCTCGCGTTCGGGCCCGAGCACCGTGAGCTACAGCCTGGTCCGCGGAGGCACCACCGGAACCGGCATCGTCACCGGCGATCCCCTGTTCGTGTCTTCCCCCAACGACGTCACACTGCGCGCGGGCTCGCCGGCCATCGACGCCGCGAATGGCTGTCTCGGCCCCGAGTTCGACCTGGAGGGGAATCCTCGCTACGACACCACGGCCACGGCCAACACCGGCGTGGGTCCCGTGTTCAGCGACATGGGCGCCTACGAATACAGCGTGAGCGGCACCCCCTACGCCAACTTCGGTGCCCTCTGTCCGTGACAGACGGCGCGTTCAGAAGCGCGCTACGAGGGACAGCTGTCCGGGAAAGAAATGGAGCTTGAGCGAACGCTCGGGTCCTGGCGCACGGGCCGTCCGCAACATCGGGTCGCAGACCGACTCGCGCACCACCTTGAGGTCCCGCCGAGCGCGCCGCGGCACCGTCCAGAAGGTGAGCTCTGCGACGCCCAATGACGTCACGAATTGCAGCACGAGGGCCAGCGTCAGCTCATCGGCATGGGGATTTCGGACCCACACATAGCCCGTGCTGACCGCGGCGTAGAGAAAGCCGATCAGGTGGGCGACCCAGTTCGAGTTGGCGTTTTCCACGCGTGCCGCCTTGTCGAGCAAGCTGATGCCCTTCCTGAGCTTGAGCCTGCGT
Organism: Myxococcales bacterium; assembly: GCA_047601445.1. GTDB lineage: Bacteria > Myxococcota_A > Polyangia > Polyangiales > DASUME01 > DASUME01. The sequence goes on from JASGJH010000001.1 coordinate 5,800,691, forward strand.
TGCGCGGGGGTATCTGCAGACAGCTTCGACAAGCGACGGTAGCCGTACATGCCTGGCAACGGCAGAAGGCTGACGTTCGCTACGAAGAGGCCCGCGCCGATGGCCGAGACCAACCAGGAGTCCTTGGCCAGGCGGGTGTCGGTGGTGGCGTACTTATAGAAGCCGAAGGTCAAGTTGAACACGTTGAAGCCGTTCCAACCCGTCCACCACAGAGTCGCGCCCACACGCTGCTTGGCCAAACTCTGCTCGACGAAGGCCAGCTGCTGATCGACCTGCTCGTCGTTCAGGTGCTCGACGCATGCATCGAGCGGGAGCTCATGGCCGATTTGCGCGAGAGCTCCGCTCGTCACCAACTGGCAGCTCAACCACAGCGCCACGCCGAGGAGCCCACCCACGCTCGCTGCACGAAGACGCGTCCGCTTGCCTGTGGGTCCCCGGGCCACGCCCACTATGATGCACGAATCCCTTCAGCGACGCCCGCGCGCTCTGCCACCCGGTGCAGTCTTACCTGCACTTGCGCGCCCCGCCGAGCTGCCCCGGGTACCAGCCTTGCTCCCCGCGCTCTTGCCCGCGGAGGCCTTTTTTACGGGACCATTGCTGGTCGGCGCAGCGCCTCCCTCCGCAGCTCGAATCTGATCGCGAATCCGCGCGGCCTTCTCGAAATCCAGGTTTTCCGCGGCCAACAGCATCTCGCTGCGCAGCATCTCCACGTGCTCTCGCAGCTCCTCGGGCGACTTGGGGGCGTTCTTCCCCAGTACCGGAGGTAGGGCCACGTAGTCCCGCTCCCCGGCCCCCGCGTCCGTGAGGGTGAGCAAGGACTTCACGACCGTGCGCGGGGTGATGCCGTGGGTCTCGTTGTAGACCCGCTGCTTCTCGCGTCGCCGATCGGTCTCGTCGATGGCCTGCTCCATGGCCTGAGTGATCTTGTCGGCGTACATGATGACTTCGCCGTTCACGTTGCGCGCGGCGCGGCCGATGGTCTGGATGAGCGAGCGCGGCGAGCGCAGGAAGCCTTCCTTGTCGGCGTCCAGAATGGCCACCAGGGAGACCTCGGGTAGGTCCAACCCCTCGCGCAGCAAGTTGATGCCGATCAGCACGTCGAACACGCCGCTGCGCAGGTCGCGAATGACATCGATGCGCTCGAGAGTGTCGATGTCGCTGTGCAGATAGCGGCACTTCACGTTGAGCTCGCCGTAGTACTCGGCCAAGTCCTCGGCCATGCGCTTGGTCAGCACCGTGACCAGCACGCGCTCGTTCTTGGCGACGCGATCCCGGATCTCCCCGAGTAGGTCGTCCACTTGGTTGCCGACCGGCTTCACCTGGATCTTCGGATCCATCAGGCCCGTCGGTCGAATCACCTGCTCCACGAAGCTGCCCTGGGTTTGCTCGAGCTCCCAGTCGCCCGGCGTGGCGCTCACGTAGATGGCGTTCTTGATGTGCGTCTCGAACTCGTGAAACTGCAGTGGTCGGTTGTCGACCGCGCTCGGCAAGCGGAAGCCATGCTCCACCAGCGTGTCTTTGCGCGAGCGGTCCCCGCGGTACATCGCGCCGATCTGCGGCACCGTCTGGTGCGACTCATCGAGCACCAGCAGGAAGTTCTGGGGGAAGTAGTCGATGAGCGTGGGCGGCGGTTCGCCCGGTTTGCGGCTGGAGAAGTGTCGCGAGTAGTTCTCGATGCCATGGCAGAAGCCCATCTGCTCCAGCATCTCCAGGTCGTAGAGCGTGCGCTGCTCCAGGCGCTGTTTCTCGAGCAGCTTGTTCTCCGTGCCCAGCACCGCCAGGCGCTCCGTGAGGGCTTCTCGGATGGAGGCCATGGCGATGCGTCGTTGCTCGAGCGGCGTGACGAAGTGCGAGCCAGGGTAGATGCCGTATTGCTCGAGCTCGTTCTGCACCTTGCCGCGCAGAGGGTCGATCTCCGTGATGCGCTCGATCTCGTCGCCCCAAAACTCGATGCGCACCGCGCGGTCTTGTTCGTAGGCGGGAAAGACCTCAACCACGTCCCCGCGCACGCGGAACGTGCCACGGTGGAAGTCGGTGTCGTTGCGATCGTACTGGATGTCCACCAGCTGCTTGAGCAGCATGTCGCGCCGAATGGTCTGGCCCTTCTTCAGCTCGATCAACATGCCCTGGTACCACTCGGCCGAGCCGATGCCGTAGATGCAGGACACGCTGGCGACGATGATCACGTCGTGGCGCGAGAGCAGCGAGCGCGTGGCGCTGTGGCGCATGCGGTCGATCTGCTCGTTGACGATGGCGTCCTTCTCGATGAACGTGTCGCTGGTGGGGATGTAGGCTTCGGGCTGGTAGTAGTCGTAGTAGCTGACGAAGTACTCCACCGCGTTGTTGGGGAAGAGCTCCTTCATCTCGCCGTAGAGCTGGGCGCTCAAGGTCTTGTTGGGCGTGATGATCAGGGTGGGCCGCTGCACCTGCGCGATCACGTTCGCGATGGTGAAGGTCTTGCCGCTGCCCGTGATGCCCAGCAGCACCTGGTGCCTCTCGTCTTGGCTCAGGCCGCGCGTGAGCGCTTCGATGGCGGCCGGTTGGTCGCCTGACGGGGAGAACTTGCTCACCAGCTCGAAAGGACGGGCCATCGGCGGAGGTTGCCACGCAGACCTTGGCCTGCAAGGAGGTTCAGTGGGAATCGCGCGGCGCCTGCACCGCCCAGTGCTCTCTCATTAACGATGCAGGTCCAGTCGGGGCCCAGGCGACCAAGCCCGCTGATCCTCCGGTCGAGTCGTCATTGGTTTGCCCCGGGCAGCGCCGAGGTCCGCGCCGGCCAGACCCGATACGAGGTACAACTAGACAACGTCGAATGTCAGCTTCTGGGTTCGCCATCGTATTAGCGTTTTGCGGCTGAAACGCCCGACCGCCCAAGCCTGACAGCTTCGTATGTCCTCGCCGTCACTGGAGAAGGTCGTCCTGCAGGGAGAAGGGGTTCGTCTCGAGCCCCTCTCGGAGTCGCACCTCGAGCCTCGCGCGCGCGCCATCGAAGACGGGGCGCTCTGGGAGATCCCGGTGACCTTCGTCCCCCATCCTCGTGACTTGCCCGCGTTCTTGGCCGAGATCGAGCTCACGCGGAACTACGGCGTCCAGCTCGCCTTCGCCACCATCGACACCCGGCGCGGACAGCTGGTCGGCAGCACGCGCTTCATGAATTTCGTGGCGGCCCATCGGAGCGTCGAGATTGGCTTCACCTTCCTGGCGGAGTCGGCCCAGCGCAGCCATGTGAACACGGAAGCCAAGTACCTCATGTTGAGGCACGCCTTCGAGAGCTGGGGCCTGAATCGGGTCGAGCTCATCACCGACGCGTTGAACACAAAGTCTCGTGCGGCCATCACGCGTCTGGGTGCCAAGCAGGAAGGCATCCTGCGAAGTCACATGGTCATGCGCGACGGGCGCATCCGGGACTCGGTACTCTTCGGTATCACCAAAGACGACTGGCCCGAGGTCAGGCGACGCCTGGAAGCGAGCTTGCTCTGATGCCTAGAGCGGCAGAATGAAGCGCGCGTAGATCAAGGTCGCCGTCGACGTGAACATGAGCGCGTCGATGCGGTCGATGAGCCCGCCGTGACCCGGTACGATCTTCCCGCTGTCCTTGGTGCCCGTACTGCGCTTCACGAGTGATTCGACCAGATCCCCGCAGATGCCGAGGGGACAGCCGATGAGGGCGAGCGCGAGTCCACCCAGCAGAGGCAGCTTGGGCAGGTACCAAAAATGCGCCAGGAGCACGCCCACGAGTCCGCCGCCCACCGCGCCGAGCGCGCCCTCCCAGGTCTTGTTGGGAGAAATGTTCGGGGACATCTTGCTGGGTCCAAAGATCTTCCCGCCCAGGAAGCGACCTGCGAAGTAGCCGCCGGTATCGGCGAACCAGGCCAACATCATGGAGAGCACCACCCATTGGCCACCGAAGGGTTGGGCGTGCAACGCCGCCAAGGTGGAGATGGTGCCACCGATGTAGAAGGGGCCGGCCACCAGCCAGGCCATCCGCATGCCGGCCGTCTCGTTCGGCATCGGTCGGGTCAGCGACATCAAGAGTGATGCGAGTACGAGCACCAAGATGCCTGGGACGAGCAGCGGCGAGGGCTGCTCGGAGGCCATCGACAGATAGAAGATGCCCCCCATCGCCAGCGTGGAGAGGACGCCCCAGGCCTGCAGCAGTTTGGCCTCGGGGAAGACCATCCGGAACAGCTCGTGGGCGGCGATCCCCATGGCGGGCCCGAGCACGAACGTGGCCCACACATAGTGAGGTGCGATCAGCAGAGCCCACAAAATGAACGGCACCGCCACGCCCGCGGTGGCGAAGCGGAGGGCCAGGTTCTTGTTTTTGGCGGCGGTGGTTTCGGCGGACATCGTCAGGTTCTGAACGGCGGTGCGCTTGTAGCACCGGCGGTCGACGCGTGGTCGTCCGCGCGCGAGCAGCGCCGTGCGCGTCGAAACGGGCACGCTCTCGGCAGTTTAGCCGGCGATTGCCTTGGCCAGAACTTCTTGGCTTGCCGTGACGTTCGGACCCTGAACGTTGTCGGCCAGACCGAAGCGGCGATTGCGCTGCTGGAACGCGTAGACGGCCTCGAACAACTGGGGCTGTCCAAACTCGGGCCAGAGATTGGGACTGAAGTGCAACTCGGCATAGGCGCCGGCCCAGATCAGGAAGTTGCTGGTGCGGAACTCGCCGCCGGTGCGAACCAGGAGGTCCACCGGTCCGACCCCGAGGCTGCTCGGGAGGATCTTCGTGATGGCGTCCTCGTTGAGGTCCTCAATGGACATCTCGCCGGCTTGCACGCGCCGCGCGAGTTCCTGGGCGGCGTCCGCTACCTCTTCGCGTCCACCGTAAGATAGACACAAGGTAAGGGTCATGCCCGTGCAGTGCGCCGTGGCCGAGGTGACCTCCTCCACCAGCTTGAGTACTTGCTGGGGTAGACGGGAGAGGCGTCCGATGGAGCGGAAGCGCACGCCGTCCTTAATGAGCTTCTCGCGCTCGCTGAGCAGGTACTCGGCGAGGAGGGCCATCAGGGCGTTGACCTCTTCCTCGGGTCGAGCCCAGTTTTGCTCGCTGAAGGCGTACAAGGTGAGCGCCTTGAGACCGAGGCGGCGGCTCGCCTCCACGATCTTGCGCACGGACTTGGCACCTTCTCGATGGCCTTCCCAGCGGGGGCGCCCGCGGTCTTTGGCCCAACGGCCATTGCCGTCCATGATGATCGCAACGTGGTGGGGGAGTCGGCTAAGCTCTACAAGCGACACAGCATCATGCGGTTATCACGCCGCACCGGTGATCAGCAAGCTGAGCGGATGTTGCGCGTGCTCGTGGGTTGAAAGTTGCGTCCAGGCTGATTACTCCTGGGGCAGATCAGGTAAGGATCGCTGCGCGCTTTTGCGGGCGATTTGTGTTGGTGACGCCACCTAATTGGGCGCCTGGGTAATTGCGCGCGAGCGCTTGCGTACACACGACGACGAAGGGCGGGACGGCCGAAATGGCGGAGCGCGATTTGTATGCCGAGTTGGGCCTGAAGAAGGGTGCCAACAAGGACGAGATCAAGAAGGCCTACCGAAAGCTGGCTCGCGAGCTCCATCCTGACCGCAACCCCAACAACCCCAAGGCGGAAGAGCGCTTCAAGCGCGTCGCCTACGCCAACGACGTGCTGTCCGACGTTCGGAAGCGGGGCCTGTACGACGAGTTCGGCGAGCAGGGCTTGCGTGAGGGTTTCGATGTCGAGGCCGCCCGGGCCATCAACAACATGCGGTCGGGGGCGGGTCGTTCCGGGGCGTCGTTCGAGGAGATCTTTGGGAATGCTGGACCGGGGGCGGGCGCCAAGCGCGGCCGCTCGGGTTTCGGGGGCACCCTCGAGGACCTGTTCGGGGGCAACATCGACGAGCTCTTCGGGCGCGGAGGTATGGGTGGCTTCGGTAACCGCGCCGGCGGGGCGGCGAGTGGCGGAGCTGCGGGAAAGGTCCCAGACCAGGAGAGCGAGATCACCATTGGCTTCGATGAGGCCATGAGCGGCGTCGAAAAGGAGCTGACCATCCAGGAAGGTCAGCAGCAGCGCCGCCTCCGGGTCCGCATCCCGGCAGGCGTGAGTGATGGCGGAAAGGTCCGCCTGCGTGGCCAGGGCAGTCGGCGCGGCAATGCGGCGGGCGACCTGGTGCTCACCGTGAAGGTGTCTCCGCACGAACTCTTCCGGCGCGAAGGGGACGACCTGCACCTTGATCTACCGCTTACACTTTCCGAGGCCTGGCGCGGCGCCACCATCAAGGTTCCGACGCCGGCCGGCGAGGTGGCGCTCAAGATTCCGGCCCGGGCCCAGGGCGGAGCCAAGCTGCGGTTGCGGGGGAAGGGCGTGGCGAAGCGCGACGGAACCCATGGCGACCTGCTGGTGCATCTCCAGCTGCGGCTACCGGATGGGCGGGACCACGAGGCGATCGGGCGGGCGCTGGAGTCGCTCGATGGCCAGTACGCCAGCGATGTGCGGAGTGCGCTCAAGAGCCGTACCTGATCCTTGCCCAGGTGATCTGAAGTAGGACACGAGCTGGTGCGCTCGGGCGCCGGATCTTCGAGAACCGATGGCCCCTCGCTGAGGACCCGCGGGCCAAAGGAAGTCTCCGGGCCGGCGGTAGCGCGGCGGGCTCGTTCGTTCGACTTCGTGCGTCGTCGAGCAGGAGCAGGGGGCGCGGTCCGGACACCTCGGAGGGCAGTCCTCGAGGATGTCTGTATGGGCACCGGCGGGCACGTTTCACGTGAAACGTGGCTTCGACGAGAGGTGCCGCCGTCTCTCGTGAGACGGAGATGGACCCTGGCTGCCACCTGTTTCACGTGAAACAGCCCGTCCGCGGCCGGATACCAAGCACCTCGCGCCGCGCCCATGTTCGATCGCCAGACGACGAGTGGCCCTTCAGTCGTTTCACGTGAAACACAATCACCACCATGCGTGACATTACGTGTATCTCTCATCCGGTGGGGTTTCCCCTCCTCCCGAAGAGCCGCCGCTGAGACAACTCCTTTGCCCCCGGAAACTCGCTGCTAGTCTTCGCCGCGTGTCGTTTTTAGAGCTTGTCGAAGCCGCCCTGGCGGAAGTCGAGAACGCCGGCCTGCGGCGGCGCGCGCGAGAGATTGAGGGCCCCCAAGGGCCGCGCCTGATGGTGGATGGCCGCTCGGTTCTGAGTCTGTGCTCGAACAACTATCTCGGGCTCGCCAACCATCCGCTCCTGGTCGCCGCCCTGCGGCGAGGCCTCGAAGAGGACGGAACTCGGCTCGGGCGCGTCGCGCCTCATCTCCGGGAACATGCGGGCCCACCGTGACGCCGAGGCTGCGCTGGCTTCGTTCCTGGGTGCCCCGGCCAGCGCCCTCTTTTCGAGCGGCTACGCCTGCAACGTGGGCGTCATCCAGGGACTCGCCACACGGAACGACGTGGTGTTTAGCGACGCGCTCAACCACGCCAGCCTCATCGACGGCGCCCGCCTGAGTCGGGCCGAGGTCATCATCTACAAGCACTGCGACCTGGCCGACCTGCGGGACAAGCTCCAGCGCGAACGTGCCAGGGGTCGCAACGCCATGGTGGTCACCGAGTCCGTGTTCTCTATGGACGGCGACCAGGCCCCCTTGGCCGAGCTCGCGGAACTTGCTCGGGAGCATGCGGCGGGCTTCGTGGTCGACGAGGCGCATGCGCTGGGGGTGTTCGGACCCGCCGGTCGTGGCCTTTGCGCGCACCTCGGCCTGACCCCGGACGTGCTGATCGGCACTCTGGGGAAGGCCTTTGGGGCGCAGGGAGCTTTCGTGGCGGCGGCCGAGCCTGTGATCGATCTGGTCCGCAACCGCGCCCGCAGCTACGTCTTTTCGACCGCGCCCTCGCCGAGCTTGGCCCGCGCCGCCGTCGCTGCGGTGCGCCTGGTGCGCGAGGCCGACGGCCTCCGCGCCAAGCTGACCCGCCACTATCGACGGCTGCGCGAAGGCCTCGGAGCGCTCGGCTACCGCGTGCTCCCCGGCGAGAGTCCCATCATCCCGGTGATGATCGGCGAACCAGGCCCCACCATGCAGCTTTCGAGGGCACTGCTCGAGCACGGCGTGTTCGCTCACGGCATTCGGCCGCCCACGGTACCGCCCGGCAGCGGCCGGTTGCGCGTGGTGCCGATGGCGACCCATAGCGACGATGACATCGAGGAGGCCCTGGCTGCCTTCCGGGCGGTGCGGCCATGAGAGGACTCTTCATCAGCGCTACGGGCACCGGCGTGGGCAAGACCTTCGTGACCCGAGGTCTGGCCGCGGCGATGCACGCGAGCGGACGCCGTGTGGCTGCGCTCAAGCCCATGGAGACGGGAGTCTCGGACCTCGATCGCTCCGACGCTGCGCTGCTCGCGAGGGCCTGCGGTCGTCCCGAGCTCGCGGACTATCCAGGCTTCTACCGAGCCAAGCTGGGGGTCGCCCCGTACGCAGCTCAACTCGAGGGCGAGCCTGCGCCGCCACCCGTGCGGGCTCTGGTGGACGCCGTGCACCACGCGGCGCGCGGCTCCGAGTTCGCGCTGGTGGAGGGGGCAGGGGGACTGTTGGTGCCCATCGACCGCCGCCAGACCATGGCCGACCTGGTGGCCGCGCTTGGATTGCCGCTGGTGCTGGTGGCGCCCAATGCGCTCGGCGTGCTCTCCCATGTGCTCACCGCGGCTGAATCGGCCCGCAGTCGTGGCATCGAGCTGCGCGCCTTGGTGCTGGTCGATCCAGCGCAGCCCGGCGATGAGTTGAGCATGCGCACCAACGCCAAGATCCTCGACGAGCGTCTCGGAACTCCGGTGTTCGAGTTCCCCCACGTACAGGATGCCGACGAGGCGCTCGCCCAGGCCGCCAACACCAGCTCGCTCGTCGATCTGTTGCTCGACTCACGCTAGTAACGCCTGCGGCTCTCCCGGCCACCCACCTGTGAGCGCGCTACCCCGCGCTCGCATGGGTCGCCGAAACGGCCGCCAGCTGGCGTCCCCAGTTGCACCCAGTGCCCACCCAGGTACCTTCCGCCCAGCTCCAATGACCAAACGCGTCGTCAATTTCAACGCCGGCCCCGCTGCGCTCCCCCTTCAAGCCCTCGAACGCGCTCAGCGCGAGTTCCTCGATTTCGAGGGCACGGGCATGTCCATCATGGAGCACAGCCACCGCGGCAAGGACTACGAGCGCGTCCACAACGAGGCCATCGCGCTGCTCACCGAACTGCTGCAGATCCCGGACGACTACCAGGTACTGCTCATGCAGGGCGGGGCCACGGCGCAGTTCGCGTACATCCCTATGAATCTCCTGCCCGCCGGCAAGAGCGCGGACTTCCTGCTCACTGGCATCTGGGCGCGCAAGGCCTACGCCGAGGCGCAGTTCGTGGGCAAGGCACGCATCGCGGCCAACGTGGAGGGCGAGGGTGGCCTGTGCACGCGCGTGCCCACGCAGGCCGAACTCAAGCTGGATCCCGAGGCGGCCTATCTCCACTTCTGCAGCAACAACACCATCATGGGCACCCAGTTCCATGACTTCCCCGAGCCGCCTGCGGGCGTGCCTCTGTTCTGTGACATGTCGAGCGACATCCTGTGGCGCTCCATCGACGTGTCGAAGTTTGGCCTGATCTACGCCGGTGCCCAGAAGAACATCGGCCCCTCAGGCGTCACCCTGGTGATCGCCAAGAAGTCCCTGATCGCCGCGGGGCGCGAGGACATCCCCAAGATCTTCCGCTTCAAGGAGCACGCGAAGGAGAACTCGCTGCTCAACACCGCGCCCACGTTCGCCATCTACATGGTGCGCAACGTGCTGCAGGTCGTGAAGGAGCAGGGTGGCGTGGCCGCGATGGAGAAGCGCAATCGCGAGAAGGCGCGCCTGGTCTACGACCTCATCGATGAGAACCCGAGCTTCTTCCGTAGCTCCGTGGAAAAGGCGAGCCGCTCGGTGATGAACCCAGTGTTCCGCCTCCCGAGCGAGGAGCTGGACAAGAAGATGGTGGCCGAGGCTGCCGCGACGGGCTTCGTGGGCATCAAGGGCCACAAGCTGGTCGGTGGTATCCGCGTCTCTCAGTACAACGCCACCACCCCGGAACAGGTCGCCCAGTTCGTCGAGTGGGCTCGCGGCTTCGCCAAGACCAACGGCTGAGTGGGCTGCCGTTTGAGCGCGCTACCGCTTGAGCGCGCTACCGCTTGAGCGCGTTACCGCTTGAGCGCGTTACCGCTGAGCGCGATGCCTTGAAGTTCTCCTGGCGAACTGTCGGTGCGCGTCGCGAGCCCTCGAGGGGCCAGCTATTTCTTGCCCGCCGCCAGTTCCTGCTCGCGCAGGGCGATGTCCTGGGTGAGCCGGCGCCGGGTCCAGCGGTTCTCGCTCTTGCGCATGCGGATCAAGTAAGCCTGCGTGCCGACCAGCGCAGCCGTGGTGAGGATGGTGGCCACGGCCCAACCGAAGCCCTTGAAGTACCCCACGAAGGGGGCCGCCACGGCAAACAGCCCGTAGCGAGGCACGCGCGTCCACAGGTGATCGAGGTGGGCGTCGAGCTCGTCGAGCCTCGCGATCTCGGCCTGGTAGAGTTTGATGCGCTCGTCTTCCGCCATCGCCTGGGTTTGTAGGGCGGCCGAGGCCGAAGCACCAGTTTACTCTTCGAACAAACCCAGCTGTCTGGTGGGGCGCTTGAACGTCTGTGCGGGGCCGCGGTGGGTGCCCACTTCGCGCTGGTTGAGCCCGAGCCGGCGACACTGGGTCTCGAACAGTTGCTCGATGAGCTCCCAACGCTTGCCCCGTCCGCGCATGCGCACGCCGAAGCGAGTCTCCGAGAGATTGCCGTCGCGCGCCTCCTCCAGCGCGTGCACGATTTTCTCCACGCGCTCCGGGTGCAGTACCTGGCCGATGCGCTCCAGGAACACGGGCTTCACTTCTGTCGCTAGACGCACCAGCGTGAGGAAGGCCTGCTGTGCGCCAGCCTGCTTGGCCCGCTGTAACAGCGGCAGCACGTGGGCATCGTTGAGCCCGGGGATCACCGGCGCCAGGGCGATGCCCGTGGTGACGCCCGCCTCGGACAGCCGCCGCATGGCCTCGAAGCGTTTCTCGATGGGGGCGGCGAAGGGCTCGATGAGCTTGCGCGTCTCGTCATCGGCGAAGGCCACGGAGAGATACACGGTGACCGCGCAATGCTTGGCCAACTCGGCCAGCAGCTCCACATCGCGCAGGACGACCCCGCCCTTGGTGATTACAGCGACCGGGTTCCGGTGCTCGAGGCAGACCTCGAGACATTGGCGCGTGAGGCGATAGTTGGCCTCGAGGGGCTGATAGCAATCCGTGTTGCCGGAGAACACCACGCACTCGCCGCGCCAGCTGCGCTTGGCGAAGGCCTCGCGCAGGAGCGCGGGCGCGTTGGTCTTCACCATGAGCTTGCGCTCGAAATCGGTGCCGGCCCCCATACCCAGGTACTGGTGGGTTGGCCGCGCGTAGCAGTAAGCACAGCCGTGGTAGCAGCCCTGGTAGGGATTCGCGCTGTAGGAGAAGGAGAGGTCGGGACTATCGTTCCGGCTCAGGATGGATTTGCTCTCGACCTCCTGGATCTCGAGCTCCACCTCGGGCGGCTCCTCGAGCCACTCGAGATGGGCCTCCTGGAAGCGATTGCGAGGGTTGGACTCGGCACGCCGCATCCATCCTAGATATTACTGAACACCAGAGCAGTCAATGTCCGACCGAGGCCGCGTCGTGTTTCGACAGGCCCTTGCCCTCGAAACCGGGTCTCAGGAGGCCCGGGCGACGCTGGGCTCGAGGCCGCCCGCGCCAGCCCCGCTCTTCTGAGGCTTCCGGAAGCGCGCCTTCTCCTGCTCCGCGAGTACGCCGGCCGAGATGCTGCACAGGGCCCCGGCCAGGAACTCCGCGATGGTGAAGTCGGGCGCGTTGGGTAGGGTGTCGAACCACATCACGGCGCACATCAAGAGCACACCGGCCATCAGGTTGCGATCTTGAGCGTTGCTCACGCGGGCGATGCGGCTGGCCGCGATCAGCATGGCTCCGACCGAGAACAGGTAGTTGAAGCCGAAGCCGACGAAGCCCAGCGAGCCCAGGGTCATGACCCATGCGCCGTCGGTGACGCAGCGATCGATGCCGTACTCGTCGTAGATGCGGTTGCGCCCGTAGCTACCCCAGCCGAACCAGGGGCGCTCCATGGCTTTGACGATGAGCTTGTCCTCGTTGGTGAAGCGCACCTCGAGGGACTGCGCGCGATCGGGGCTGAACTCGGTGACCTTGGCGATGATGTCCTTGGTGGGGATGACCTGGTTGGCCCGCAGCCAGGGATAGGCACAGGTGAGCAGGCACAGCACCACCGCCATGCGCAGCACCGCGCGGCTCGACACGAGCCGCAGCATGGGCAGCACGATGACCGCGTAGAACCACACCCCCGTGCTCTTGCAGACGATGATGATGAAGGTGAGGTACCAGGACGCCGCGTTGGCGCTCACCTTCCACACGCGGCCGCCGGTGCGTGCCAGGGCGGTGGCCATCATGGTGGGGCCGAGCATGAACAGCGACAGCACCAGGCCGTGTCCGAACATGACCAGCGGACGATAGCCGCCGTAGCGCATCAGCTGCGCCCACTCGTGGGGACCCGCATAGCCGTAGACCCAGCGATGCATCTGCGGGCTCAGGCGGATCTCCAGCAAGATGGGGATCGAATAGATTAACCCGCACACCACCATCACGCGCGCGATCAGACGCAGGTCCTCCGTGCGACGGAACAAGCGCATGCCGAGATAGCTGGCGGGCGCCACGGAGAGCAGGTTGCCGATCACCACCGCGCCGGTGTCCTTGAAGCCGAGACCCGGGATGAAAGTCGGTGAGGCTGCGAAGTAGATGGGATCCTGGTTCGTGTAACCAGTCAGCACGGTGGAGAAGAGCGTGCCCAGGGCCGCCACGTACCACCAGGCCTCGGGCTTGCGCAGTCCGGGTAGGCTCTTGAAAGCCAGCACCAGCAGCATGGCGAGGTTAACGACGTTGGCCTTCTCGATCAGCGGAAACAGCGGCAGCTTGATGCCTACCCAGTTGGGCAGCACCAACATCCCGCCGAAGTAGCAATACAGCGCGGCGCGCTGCGCGGGATAGCGCCCGAACATGAAGAAGGTGAACGGAATCCAAAGTCCGATCACCACCGCTGCGAGTGTCTCTCCCACGCCCCTCTGCCAACTCTAGCAGGGTCGTTTCGGCGTCGTGCGCGCGATCGCGGGCGCAACTTTGCTTGGCACCTGCGCCGCCCGAACCGTGGGGAGACGGTTCGAGCGACGCTCATTGCTCAAGGGGCCATGAGGCCGACGGACGAGCTCAGGCCTTCAAGAATGGGACGATCTTGCTGGCATCGGTGCGCAGTCGATCGGGCCACATCGTCTTGGGATCGCCGTAGGAGTTGTCCGTGAACTGGGAGCCGTAACCCTTGAGGCCGCCCGACTCGAATTCGCTCGCAGGCACGCCCATGGCTTGGAGCACGGTGGCGAGCCACTGGTTGTAGAGCAGGCCCGCGAACTGGTCGCGCCACTTGCGGTTGGAGTTCACCGCGCGGTAGTCGACGTAGTTGCCCGTCTTGAGGAAGCCGGCGGCGCCACCCGCGGTGACGAGGGGCAGACCCACCGGATCGTGGGTGCTCTCGCCGGACTCCTGGGTCCACATCATGAGGGTATTGTCGAGGTAGGTCTTGCCGTCGGCTTCTTCCACGTTGAGCTTGTTGGCCAGATCCAGGAACACGTTCTCGAAGATGTGCTGGTACGAGGCCACGAGCAGCGCTTGCTTGTCGGGGTTGGTGGCCTGGTGGGCCACGTCCTGATGCCAGTCGCCGTTGAAGGCGGTCCAGAGCTCCATCGTGTACATGGTGCAGATGCGCGAGGTGCCACACATGAAGGCCGCGGCGATCACGTCGTTGAACACGTCGTAGAACTGCGTGCTGCCCGCGACGTTGGTGGAGTTGTTGCCGAAGCCCGAGGAGTTCTTGTCCACGCTGGTGCCGGGCGCCTGCACGTTGCTGCAGGAGGCCACGACGTTCACGCGGCGCTCGAGCTCGGAGAGGCGCGCCATGTGGTCGTCCAGGCGCTGCTTGTCCGCGGCCGACAGCCGCTTGGCGTCACCGAAGGCGCCGTTGCGTAGCTGCTTGTAGTTGTCGAGCACGCGATCCACGACCGGCACGCGGGCGCTCGTGGTGGTGGTGGGCGGCACGAAGATGCTGTCGAACAGCTCCTTGGAGCTGAAGCTGGTGGGCATCGACTGCACGCTGCCCGACTTGGTCTGCGGGTTGGAGTAGTTCCACGAGATGCCATCGGTGGCGATGTGCATCGAGCGCTGCTTGATGCTGCTCAGGTTGCTGTAGAAGGAGGGCGACCAGGCCATCACCTGGTCGATGGTGGGGACGTAGTTGATCGGCGGGTTCTGGTCGGAGCGCCCGAAGTTGCCCAGATGGCCGCCCGTGTGGTGCGCGATGTAGAAGGGCAGGTCGAAGCCGCGGATCACGTTGATGCGCGACAGCACGCTAGACGAGAGGTTGGCGGACGCCGCGTTCAGGATGTTCGAGAGCGAAGCCTTGCCGCCGCTGCTGCTGGTGGCGAGGTTGCCGCGCCGCACGGTGTGGTCCGAGTAGAGCGCCTGGCTCTCGGTGAGCAGCGAATCACTCGGAAAGAAGTTGGCTCCGGTAACAGCGCCGTGGGGACTCGTGATGGCCACGAACCTGGGTAGGGCCACGAAGCTCTGGGCCTTCGCGCTGGAAGGCAGGAGCGATGGCAACCACGGTAGTGCGAGGGCGAAACCGCCCGCGCCGCGCAGGAACTGACGTCGGCTGTGATTGGTGATGACGCTCATAGGGGGAACGACCCTATCAGCCGAGCCTGGTGGTCGATACCCAGCCCACCAAAAACAACCCTTCTGGGTACCTAAACGAGCGCCTGTGCCCCGCTTCGCACGCTTTCGAACAAACCCAACGAGTCTAGGGCGGTGACCTACGCCGGCGCCAACGTGCTTGAAGCAGCGCTCGCATGGTGGGCTTCACTCCGCTTCCGCGCTGCGGCTACGGAAGCTCGGCAACAGCGCCAGGCTGCGCAGCGCGTCGCGCACGCTGTGGCCGCCGGCGAGCTGGGCGCGCACTGCCTCGAGTGAGCAGCCGTCACGCGACTCGTCCTCCGCGCGCGATCCCGCAAAGCGGACCACTTGGCGCGCAAAGCAGGCCCCGACCTTGCCGCTCTCCGCCAGCATGTGCGCCAGATCCGTGGCGCCTTTGGACGAGCGCGTGTCGTCGGCCCAGACACGTGGCGTGCTGGCGGTGTCGAGCGTCAGTTGGGAAAGCAAGGCGCCGTCGGCCGCGTACACCGTCTGTGTCGAGCGCAGTCGCCCGAGTGCGTCGTAGTTCTCCGTGGCGAAGCCGAGTGCGTTCAGCTGGGTGCCGTGACAGCCATTGCAGGTGGTGCCCGGCTTCTGCGTGAGCGCCTCCACGACCTGGCGTGTGGTTCCGTTCGCCGTGGGCTCGGGCGCGACCAGGGCTGCGTTCGGGTCGGGCGTTCCCAGCTTGTCGCACAACAAACGCTCGCGCAGGAACACGCCCTTCATGATGGGCCGCGTGTTTCCGCTGGCCGAGGACAACAGAGCCGCGCGCGTGATCAAGCCGGCGCGCTGCCCGTCGGGAAATCGCGGTGGCTCGTCGAGGCCGTTCCAGGTGGGGACGCCATAGATGGACGCCAGCTCTGCGCCACGGGCGAAGGAGTAGGGACTGAGCAGCCAGCCCTCGAGCGTGTCGGACGCGGCGAGCCCGTGGTACGCGAATGAATCGGCCACCTCCGCCAGCATGTCTTCGCGCAGGGTGCCGCTCGGCAGGTTGGTGCCGGCGAACGCCTTGTAGCGCGGATCGTCGTGCAACACGTCGAGGGGCGTCAGGTAGTCCACGTTCAGCCACTCCCGGGCGAAGCTGCGCAGTCCCTGCTCGGCACGGGGGTCCCCGAGCATGCGATCGACGGTGGCCACGAAGCCGGTCTCGTCGTCGAGCTCGCCGCGCTCGGCCGCCAGCAGCAAGTCCTCGTCCGGGGTGCTCCGCCAAAGCTGAAACGAGAGGCGAGTCGCCAGCTCGTAGCGTGAGAGCGGCACGCTGGTTCCGGCGGGCGCTGGCGGGCCCACCTGCTGGACCTCGTAGAGGAACTGGGGCGAGTTCAGGAACACCACGATCAAGTCCGACAGCCCGTCTCGGTCCAGCACATCCGGCGACGCATAGACCTCGTGGAAGAACGCGGTCTCCTCGGCGCCGAGCGGATGGCGCAGCACCAGCCGGCCAAAGCGCGCGATGAAGCGGTCGATGCATGCATGGGGATCGCTGCAATCGCCGAGCAGCTGGTCCATGCGGGCGTCGTCGGCGCTGACCGCGGCGCCGATCTCGAGGCTCGCGTTGTAGTAGCCCTGCACGTGGGCATCGGACATCGCCTGATCCATGCGCGCAAAAGGGGCGAACTTGGAGACCGAGTCCGTCGGTAGTGCACCGAGCGCGCTGCGTACCGCGGGGATCGCGAGGACCTCGTCCGCCAGGGCGCCGCCCGAGGTGCCCTCGAGGGCGAGATGCAGCGAGCTCACGTACTCGGCGCGCGAGAGTCGTCGCAAGGGTAGGTTGGCGCTCGGGCTGTCGGCATCGCAGCGAAACTCGAGTGCCGTCGCATGAGCCTGGAGATCGCCGGGTGTCTCGCCGGGTTCCACCTCGCCCTCATTCCAGGGACGATCATCGGTCTCGGAGATGGGGCCTGCCGGTGCGAGCCGAGAATCGGCGCACGACGCACTGAGCAGGAGCGCCGCCGCGGCGCTGAGTGGCGAGAGCAAACATGGAAGGGAGCAGGACAACCGTACGGGAGAGCGTGCGGGCATCGGTGCTAAGGGTCGGCGCGCCGGTGCCCCGCGCGCCAACAAATTGATGACGCCCAGCAAACTTGCGGGTTTCATGCGCGGTGGCGTGAGCGACGGGCTCACGTTCGAAGACTGGGGCCTCGCGCCGGTCGGAAGGGCACAAGGACTTGTCCTCTCGGAGGCGAGCGAGCCAGATGGTGGGGCACCGGCACCTCGCGGAGTGCACCGCGATCGTGGTGCCCACACCTACATTCACCTCAAGGTCCTCCGCGTTCTCTGCGGGAAGCGAGTCGACCCCAGAATCAGTTCACTCCTTAGGCGTCAGTGGCCTGGTTGTGTAACGCTACGGCCCGCGACCCCACACCACGCGAGGATCGACAATGAGTTCAAGGCAGCTTGGCTGGCTCTTAGGTAGTTCTCTGTTGTTTTCATTGGCGGCGTGCGACGTCAGCGTCGGCAAGTGCGATGAGGACGCGGGCTGTTTCGACGGCTTCGGTGACGGAGACGGTGATGGCGACGGCGACGGAGACGGCGGCCAGATGGACGGCGGCCACACGGGCGACGGCGGCCATAACCCGGGTGATGGCGGAAGTAAGGATGGGGGCCCGAGTGGCGGGGACGCGGGCACGGACGCCGGCGACATGTTTACTGGCGACCCGCTCACGCTGAGCCAGTTCTGTGAGGCGTATCAAGGACGTCGCGTGCAGTGGGCCACGGCACTCGAGGACTGCTGCATGGGCGACCCCGAAGCGAACGGCGCGAACGCCACGACGATTCTCAACTTGTTTGGCCCGGATGACGGCGCCAACGTCTGTATCAACAAGCATCAGCCTTTCATCACGGACGGCAGCGTGGTCTTCCACGCGGACAAAGCCGGTGCCTGTGCCGACGCCTTCCTAGCTCAATACGCCACCCCGCCCGCGACCTGTCCGCCCGGTGGTTTCGATTCGGAGCTGCTGCGTGCGACCGTGGCCCATGGCTCGCAGTTGATTCAGCAGATCCCAGCCTGCCGCGCGGCACTCGAAGGCAAGGTGGCCGAGGGCAGCCCGTGCAGTGACTCCATCCAGTGCGCTGGCGGGAACCGCTGCTACCTGGGCAACGGCGCCCAGAACACCTGCCAAAAGCCCAAGGTCGCCAACGGCACCACGGGTGCGTGCGCCGATTCCTCGGCCATGTGCGCGGACGGCACCATCTGCGTCGGCAACAACGACAGCACTCGTTTCTGCGCCAAGGTCGCGGAGCTCAACCAGACCATCAGTTGCTCGAACTCCCGTGAGTGCGGCGCCAACTCGCTGTGCTCGGTGGAGAACGTCAAGATCGGCGGCACGTGCACCGCGTACAGCGCGGCCAACCACGCCGACGACGTCTGCGCTCCCTGAGCTCGACAGCCCTCGGGAAACGCCAGCTGAATCACGAGTGAGCCCGCCTGAGCGATCAGGTGGGCTCTTTCACATTGCCAGATTGACGGAATAAAAAAGGCAGCCAGGCGGGGGGGGGGATGCCAAGCTGCCTTGCGTACCGTCGAGCGGGGGGGTGCTCTTTATTGACGGGCACGCACGTCCTGAAACAATGCGAGGAGCGTGCCAGACACACAGCGCACGTGATCATGAAGCTTTTTCAAAATTGAATCGCCGAAGGTCCTTCGGGATTGCAATGCCTTGCAGGTCGGCGTTTCAAGTTTGCACGACTGCGCATCACTCCGTACGTAAACTCACATGCTCGCCAAGGGGCAAATCCCAGGGTGCATCCGGATTCTCGAGGGCGTGATAGCGGCTGTAGGCCCCCAGCACCCGGCGCACGTAGTTTCGAGTTTGCTCCACCGAGATCCGCTCCACCCAGCTATCGAGCTCCACCTTGCCCGTGCCGACCGGCGGGGTGCGCTCTTCGTCTTCGGGCTCCTCGCCCGAAGCGGGTCGCTCGGTGGACTTGGACTTCTTGCCGGGCACGGCTCCCAGGGAGCTGTCGATACGCTGGGTACCGGCGTTGTAGGCGGCGATGGCCAGCGGGTACTGGCCGCGGTAGCGGGTGACGAGGCCCGAGAGGTAGCGGGCGCCGAGCGCGACGTTCACATAGGGGCGCATCAGCGAAGCCCGGTCGGCGGGAATCTTGAGGCCGGAGGCGACGGCCGCGGCAGTGCTGGGCAGGAGCTGCATGAGTCCGAGCGCGTCGGCACCCGAGACCGCGCGGGGCTTGTAGCGGCTCTCGACCTGCATGTGTCCATAGAAGAGGGCGCTCGGCAGGTCTTGTTGGGCCGTGCTCTCGGAAACGCTCGTGGCGTAGGGCCGGGGCAGCAAGGCCTCCCAGAGCCAACGTTCCGCGGGAGTCGGCGCGCGCGCGAGGATGTCCCCCATCAGAGGCTCGGCTGCCGAGTAGGTCTGGGCTGCATCTCCGGTCGCGCTCAGGGCTGCGATGCGGGCGTAGCGGTCGGGTTGTGTCTCGAGCCAGGCCTTGCCCGCTTCGGAAGCTTCCGCGTTGAGGCCGAGCGCGCGGTAGAACATCACCTCCGGCGGCGGCGCGAGGGTGGGCATCGAGGGCAGCGGCGTGGTGGCGTCGAAGGCCTGCGGCGGCGGTTCGCCGAGTGCCACCAGTCGGCGGGCGGCTAGCTGGGCGTAGTAGCCGAGGCGATCTTTGCTCAAGGTCTCGGTGAAGGCCTGCTTGGCGCGCTTGGGATCGCGCCCGAGCAGCGCGGTGCGACCTTGCCAGTAGCTCACGCGGGCGGCCCACAGGGGCTTGTCGGCCAGACGCGCGCATTCGTCGAGCCAGCGGGCGGCGTCGAGTGCATCGCCGCGCTCGAAGGCGAGCCAGGCCAGGTCCCAGGTGGCGTCGCGACGCAGACCGGGAGCGCGCTTGGCCTCATCGGAACTCACGAAGGTCTTGAGCGCGTCACGCGCCGAGGCCCGCTTCTCGCGCGCGCTGAGCCAGGCCGAGAGGTAGAGTGCGTCGGGCGTGAGCGAGCTCTTGGGGTACTTCTTGGCGTAGGCCCGGTAGCGCTTGATGGCCTGGGCGTCCTTGCCGGCGCGCGAGGCGGAGCGGATCGCGTGGAACGCGTCGTAGGCTTCGGTGTCGCCCTCGAGCTTGGCCGCTTGCGCGAAGGCTCGCTCGGCCTCGGGGTAGCGCTTGCGCGTGCGGAAGAGCGCATCTCCGCGCAGGTGCCACAGGCGCGCGCGCAGCTTGGCTGGGGTCTGCTTATCGAGGGAGGCGAGCTCCTGGTGAGCAAGCTCGGGCTGGCGCGCTGCGAGCAGCTCCTCCGCGCGCCGCAGGTGTTCGTCCACGCTGAGGCGCAGCGGGCCGGCGCCTTCGAGCACGCTCAAGCAGTACTTGGCTTCGGCGTGGGCGGGGTGCTCGATGTAGAGCGCGTGCGCCAGCGGCAGGGCTTCGGCTTGGTTGCCGAGGGACACCAGCGCGCGCACGCGCATGCCGCGCGACGAGGGATCCGTGGCGTCCGCCAGAAGCGTGGCAGCGCGCGCGAGGTCTCCTGCCGCATAGAGGCAGCGCCCCAGCAGGCGGGTGGCTTGTGTGCTCGCGCTGCTCTTGGGGGCGGCACTCTTGACCTCTTCCTCCAGGGCTGCGCAGCGCCCCGCGCCGGCGGCCCACTGCACGCGCAGAGCGCGGACGTCGGCCTGGACCCGGGCGGGCCAGCTGTCGGGCGTACGCGGAAAGGTGTCGAGCGCTTGATCGGGCTTTCCGAGCTCGGCCAACGCGCGTGCGCGCAGGTAGCTGGCCTCGGGGGTGAGCGCAGAGGTCTCACTCGAGAGCAACGCCAGCACCTCCTCGTAGCGGCCGTCCGAGAGGGCTGCCACGGCCTCTGGCGGAACGAGCGGAGCGGCCGCGACGCGCGCGGGCCCTTCCGGGGCTCCGCGGCGCGAAACCGAAGGCCACCATGAAATGGCTGCAATCAGGGCAAAACCAACGATTCGGGCGCGTGCTGGCACGGCTTTCTTCGATTGTCTATGCTGCGGCCCACCATGCGCCACGAGCTGTCGTTGAGACTGGCATCTTCCGCGAAACTTCGCACCGGTTTGCGCGCGCTCGCAGTGTCGATGGCGGTTCTCGCCGCGGCCGGCTGCGCGCCCAAGCTGGGCGACGGCTGCAAGCGCACCCAGGAGTGCTCGGTCAACGGGGATCGCACGTGCGACCAATCCCAACCCGGCGGCTACTGCACCATTCCCAATTGCTCTGGCGGTAGCTGTCCCGACGACGGCGTGTGCGTCCGCTTCCAGCCCGACGAGCCACGCCTGTCACAGTCGTGGTGCATGGCTTCCTGCGACAACACCCGTGACTGCGATCGCGATCGCTACGTGTGCCGCACCGCCGCGCAGCTGAACCAACAGAGCACGGAGGACGTCACCGGCCAGACCCCCAAGGTGGCCGACGTCCTCGACGACAACGAGAGCCGCAAGTTCTGCGTCGTGGACAGCAAGGACTAGTGGTTTGGGAGCGGGGCTCGCGCGCTATCTCGCGTTCCGGGGAGTTCGCGCTCTACTCACAGCTCTCGCAGTCGTGAGCCTGGCCTTCCTCTTGATCCGCGCGGTACCGGGCGATCCCGTGGACGCCATCCTGGGGGATCAGGCATCGCCAGAAGATCGCGCCGAAGTGAGGCGTCAGCTGGCCCTCGATCGCCCGCTGTTCGCGCAATACGCGGGCTTTCTGGGTGACGTGGTGAACGGCAGCCTCGGTCGCTCCTTCCGGGCGCCCGATCGCTCGGTGCGCGAGTTGATCGCGGAGAGCTTTCCGCCCACCCTCGAGCTGGCCGTCAGCGCGCTCGCGGTAGCCTGGTTGATCGCGATTCCATTGGGGGTGGTGGCGGCCGCGCGCCGTGACACCCAGGTCGACCGGGCAGCCTCCGTGTTCGCGCTGACCGGGCTCGCGCTGCCCACGATCTGGCTCGGGCCTCTGCTAGTGCTGTTTTTCTCGGTGAAACTGCGCTGGCTACCTTTGCCAGGAGATGACCGCGAGGGCCTGCTCGCGCTGGTGCTTCCGTCGCTCACCGTGGGCACGGCGCTGGCGGCGGCACTCACCCGCCAGACCCGGGCCGCCATGATCGAAGTGCTCTCCCAGCCCTACGTGGCCGCGGCGCGTGCACGTGGCGTGGCCGACTGGCAGGTGTTCTTCAAGCACGCCCTGCGCAACGCGTTGATGCCGGTGCTGACGGTGGCGGCGAGCCAGCTCGGTGCCCTCCTGTCGGGGGCGGTGATCGCCGAGAAGGTGTTCGAACGGCCCGGCCTGGGTAGCCTGTTCCTGGAGGCGTTCTTCGCGCGCGACATTCCTGTGGTGCAGGGCGTGGTGCTGGTGGTGGGCCTGATCTACGTGCTCGTGAACGTGCTGCTCGACGTGACCTATGCCTGGATCGATCCGCGCGTGAGGCTCTCATGAAGCGCCTGCTGGCGGCGCCTTCGGTCTGGCTGTGTGGGGCGTTCTTGTTGGTCGCGGTGTTCGGCCCCTGGGTGGTCTCCACCTCGCCTTTTCAGATCGATCTCGCCCATGCCTACGAGTCGCCTAGCGCCGCGCACTGGCTCGGCACTGCCGACAACGGGGTGGATTTATTGAGCGCCCTGGTCCACGGCGCGCGCCTCGCCGGCATCATCTCCGCCAGCGTGGTCGGGGTGTGCCTGCTGGTGGGGGGCCTGTTGGGCGCTCTCTCGGGCTTGGTGGGAGGCTGGTTCGAGCACGCACTGATGGCGCTCTCGGACCTGCTGCAAGCTTTCCCGGCCGTGCTCCTCAACATTGCCCTGCTGGCATTGGTGTCTCGGCCGGGCGTCGAGCACGTGGTGCTCTCCCTGTGCATGAACGGTTGGGTGCTCTATGCGCGCCTGGCTCGGGCGGAGGTGCTTGCGCTGCGGGATCGGGAGTTCGTGCATGCCGCGCGCGCCCTGGGGGTGCCGGAGTCGCAGGTCCTCCTTCGTCATCTCGTGCCGAACTTGATAGGGCCCTTGGTGGTCCAGGCCACAGCTGGCTTCGGAAGCGCCATTCTCATGGAGTCGACGCTGTCCTTTTTGGGGCTCGGACCGGCCCGTTCGGTGTCCTGGGGGGCCCTGCTGGATCAAGGAAGCGCCGTGCTCCTGCGCTTTCCCCACGTGGCGCTGGTCTCGGGCGGCGCGATGGCGGCGGTGGTCCTGTGCTTCAACCTGGCCGGGGATGCCCTCCGAGACGCGCTCGATCCACGTCTGAGGGGGCGCGCGTGAAGGCGCGAACTTGCAGTACACTCTGGGTCTTGCGACAACCTTCGCAGATGGGGCGAGAGGCGATGTTCCGCTGGCTAGTGGCCGGCGGCTTGGGGTTGTTGGCGGCTTGCGTAGAGCCCGCGCGTTCGGCGGACGTCGCCCCGGCGAGCAAGGGCGGTCCCAGCGCGGCCGAGAGCGCCACGCTCACCAATACCGCGAGCCAAGAAGAGCAAGCGGGTCCAGCTGAGCCCACGGCAACGCCTGCAGAGGCAGCGGCTGCGAGTCCGTCGGGGCAGGATGCCCCAGCCCCCAACAGCGCGGCGGGAGATCATTTCTTCGGCGAGCCCGATGCACCGATCCGCGACGCGCTCGCGCACAAGAACATCGTCAGCGTGGAAAAGGGCCGCGGCGGGCGCAGCCTGGGCTTCAAGATCGTCCTCGAGGGCGGGCACAAGGGCTACTTCAAGGGCGAGCAAGTCTTCTCGGCGGCCAACTGGTTCGGCGAACTCGCCGCCTATCACCTGGATCGCATGCTCGGGCTAAACCGCGTGCCCGCCATGGTGAGCCGACAGTTCGCCTGGTCCCAGCTGGAGCCCGCGGCCGGCGCCGATTGGCGCAAGCCCGAGATGATCATCCGCAACGGTCAGGTGCGTGGCGCCTTCGTCTCGTGGGTCACCGGCGGGGTGCGGCCGCTGGTGCAGCAAGAGGGCTGGGAACGCTGGATGCGGGTCAAATACTGGCCCACCTCCCTGGTGAGTCCGTTTCAGCGGCCCGCCGTGTGGGCGGCCGAGCTCGCCCAGGTGCGGCGCCTGGGCGAGGAGTGGCGCAGCAAGGAAGAGCGCGCGCGCATGCGCGGCCTGCGGCCCGAGCCGGATCGTCCCGATCGTCCCTCCGAGCTCAGCGACCTCATCGTGTTCGACTACTTGATCCGCAACCTCGATCGCTGGGGTGGCGGCAACGCCAACGTGTTGATCCGCGGCGAGCACGGTCCGCTGATCTTCCTCGACAACGCTGCGGGCTTCGAGCCTGGTGAGCCGCGCCCGAGCTTGATGGAGGCGCGCCTGCACGCCCTACAGCGCTTCCGTCGCAGCACCATCGCCGCGGTGAAGGCCTTCGATCTCAAGAAGTACGAGGCGCGCCTGGCCACCGAGCCGCTGCAGCCGGTGCTCACTGCGGCACAGCTCGAGGCGCTCGAGATCCGCCGCAAGGCCTTGCTGAGCTGGGTCGCCGAGCAAGAGCGCACTTACGGCGAAGCCATTTGGGCCTGGGAGTAGCGGGAGGTCGCGTGACCTCCCCGTGCCCCGTGGAAACCGCTCACTCCGAGGCCAAGGAATAGGCCATCGGCAGGACCACGAACTTGGCCATGACTGGTCGATGGTCCGAGAGCTGAGCGCCGTTCGGGTCCACGAAGGTCGCGCCCTCGACCAGGTAGTCCACCAGCATGAGCTCCACGCTGGAGCTGCTGCGGAACAACACCTTGTCGATGCGCTCGCAGCCGTCGTCGTTCGGGTCGCCCGAATCGCAGGCCGAGGCGAGCGCATTCGCCGCGGGCAGGACCCCGTTGTGCACGAAGTCCACCCAGCTGTCGGTCAGACCCGTCTCCGCCAGTAACTTCTCCATCTCGTCGCCGGGGTCGCGGTAGCGCTCGTTGAAATCGCCCGCCACCAGCACCGCCACGTCGGCCGAGTACTTGCGGATGGTCTGAGAAAGCTGGGCGAAGTTCTTGGCGCGGGCCTGCTCGTCGCCGCTCGCGTGACCTGCATCCATGTGTACGTCGTACACGTCGAGCACCAGACCTTGCCCAAGCTCCATGCGCGCACGCGTGAAGCCCTTGGGCGTGAGGCAGTCGCTGCCGCTATCGAAGGTGCCGTTGCAGGCGGTCCAGCTCAGGCGGTCGAAGGTGTGGAACGGAATGCGCGACAGCGTGTTGAGTCCGTCGCCCAGGGAGTGGGCCTTCTCGTTCGGACTCGACTGATAGGGATGATCCACCAGGCTCACGAGGTCCGCGTGATAGGAGAAATCCTCCTGCACCGTCACCACGTCGTATGGATTGAGCAACGGGCTGATCAGCGACGTGTTGCGCTTGGGGTTGCTGCCCGAGATGCCCTCCGGCAGGCCCGCCACGTTGTAGGTCAAGATCGAGAGATAGGCCGGGTCAGCGGCCAAGGACCACTCGAGGTCCGACTCCGAGCCCGCATCCATCGGGCGTTCGTGCGACGCACTGGTGTTCGTCGACTTCTGATCGTCGAAAAGACCGAGACCACAAGCAGGCAAGAGACTCAGCCCACAAAGCAACGTACCCGTGCTCCTGACGCGCGCCATGTTTCCCCACCTCGCGAGCACCGAGGAGATGTCGCCGTGCGCATGCACGGGCGAACCTGGCGCTCTTTTGTGGCTACCACGCGCTGGAATGGGCCGTCGAACGTGCGTATCTCGGGCGATCTAAGCGGTTTCGTGCGCTTCCGCGAGCGCACGTCGCGTCAAAGGGACATGCCCTCGACGTCTACCCTTCCGGTCATGGAGCCGGTGGCGGACTCACGCTTGGCGCGGAAGTCGTCGAGCTGGCCTGCCAGCGCCGAGGCCGCCGCCGCCAGCACGCCATTGGCGGTTTCCGCTGCAGGCAAGAACACATGGTTCGCGCCCGCCGCGAGCAGAACGTCCACCTGCTTGGCCCGCGAGGCGCAGGCGAACACAAGCGCATCCTTCGACACGCTGCGCACCGCCCGCACGATGGCTTCGTTCGAGGTGCCCCTCAAGAGCTCGTCGGAGACCGTGGAAATAATTAACGCGGCCGTCTCCACATGGGCATGACGCAAGGTCTCCGGATTGCCCGCGTCGCCGTAGACCACCCGCGCGCCGAGTTCCCGAATGGCGGCATGGGTCTGCACGTTGGTATCCACCACCAAGACCTCGCTGAGCCACTCCGGATGCTGGCGATTGATGTCCTGGAGCAGCGCGAACGCCACCCGATGGAAGCCGAGGATGACGATGCGCGGATGGGCATCGTGGGGCGTCTTGCTGGGGCGATCCGCCGGGGCCTTGAAGCCGATACGCTCGAGCAAGGGGCCGAGCTTGAACGGCAGCACCGTGGACGCCTTGAATAGTGCGGGCGTGAGCAGCGCGGTGATGACGAAGGCGAAGATCACCACGCTCGCCAGGCGCCCGTCGACGTGGCCTTCCTTCACGCCGAGGTACACGATGACCAGACAGAACTCCGAGATCTGGCCCAGCTTGAGGGACGCATCCACGGAGGTGTTGCGGTCGAGCCCGGTGAAGTAGAGCAGCGGAAAGAACACCAACAGACGCAGCACCACGGCCACCACTGCGAGCAGCAACGCGAGCGCCAGCACGTGGGTGCCCTCGGGGACGGGGATGCTCATCCCGAGCGCCACAAAGAACAGCGTCACGAAGAAGTCGCGCAAGTTGGTGACCTTGGCGGCGACGTCATGGTGATACGGGAACGAAGCGATGGTCATGCCGGCGATCAATGCGCCCATCTCGAGCGAGACCGAGAGCGGGATGTGGATGCCGAGCAGCTTGAGCAGGTTGCCGAGGTTGCCGCCGATCAAGCCCACGAAGAAGCACCAGGCGAGCGCCACCGAGACCATCAGGTCGGGCAGCTTGGCCACGGCGCTGAACAAGAACGGCAGCGCATAGCGCGCGCCCAGGGTGGCGATGCCCACCAGCAGCACGATGCCGCCGAAGGTGAGCAGGATGGGCGCCACTTCGGGCGCTTCGAAGCTGGGCTGGAGCGCCAGCACGACGATGGCCCAGATGTCCTGGAAGATGAGCAGGCCCACAGCGATGCGACCCGACAATGAGTCGAGCCAGCGCCGCTCCTGCAGGAAGCGCACGACGAGCAGCGTGGAGGAGAAGGCGCTGGCGAGCGCGAAGTACACCACCGTGTAGCGGCCGCCGAAGCCGGCCGGGATCAGCGGCGTCAGTAGATAGAAGGTGCCGAGTGCGGCCACGATGGTGAGCGGCACCTGCAGCGCGCCGCCCAGCAGCAACGTGCGACCGCTGGCCAGGAGCGAGCGTGGGTTAACCTCGAGGCCGATCACGAACAGGAGCAGCGTGAGGCCCAGGTTCGCGATGGTCTCCACGTCCGATGCCGAGTGCACGAGACCGAAGCCCGCCGCCGGACCCACCATCACACCGGCCACCAGCAGGGCCGCGATGGTGGGGATGCGCAAACGCTCGAAGATGGCCGAGAGAAAGCCGGCTGCCAAGAGGCACATGCCGAGCTCCGACACCAGCGTGCTCGTCCCGGCACTGGCTTCGATGAGTTGTGGCAAACGTGCGGCGTTGTCCGCCACCAGATGTCGCACGTGCATGGCAGGCGAGCATACGGGCGACCTCCGTTAATCGCACCCATGAACGCCGGCTTGGCCTCAAGTTCCCCATGGGGCACAAATCCCCCGCCTGCGCGCCCGTGTTTTGCTGGCGATGGTGGGTGGAGCGCGCTACCTCGCAGACGTCATGAACTCGCCGTCGCGCACGCCCAAACAGAGCGGTTTCCGCCAGCCCGGAGAATGGACCCCCCACCGTGCGTGTTGGGTCGCGTTTCCCTCGGACCCCGAGCTATGGCCGGATCTCGCGGGTGTGCAGGCTTCCTTTGCCACCATGTGCCGCGGCATCGCGCGCCCGTCGGCCAAGCCCGATGTCAGCGGCCCCCAGAGCGAGGCGCTCGAGCTCCTGGTGCGCGATGCCGCCGCCGAGGCCCGCGCGCGAGAGCTGCTCTCGGATCTCGAGGTGCGCTACCACCGCATGTCCTACGGAGACATCTGGATGCGCGACATCGCCCCCGTCTTCCTCACCGATGCGAGCGGTGAGGTGGCCAGCGTGCGCTTTCGCTTCAATGGGTGGGGCGAGAAGTACGACTACCCCGGCGATACCGAGGTCGCCGCGCGCGTGCAGGATCAGCTGCAATACGCGGCTTTCCAGAGCTCCCTGGTGCTCGAGGGCGGCGGTGTCGAGAGCGATGGCGCAGGTCTGTGCATGACCACGCGCGACGTGGCGCTCAACCCGAATCGCAACCCCGGCCGCAGCGAAGCCGAAGTGGAGGCAGAGCTCAAGGAGGCGCTGGGCGCCGA
This sequence comes from Myxococcales bacterium, assembly GCA_047601445.1. Classification (GTDB taxonomy): domain Bacteria; phylum Myxococcota_A; class Polyangia; order Polyangiales; family DASUME01; genus DASUME01. The sequence continues at coordinate 5,828,761 of JASGJH010000001.1, forward strand.
GCGCGTGATCTGGCTCGATCAGGGCCTCTTGAACGATCACACCGATGGCCACATCGACAACATCGCGCGCTTCATCGCGCCTGGCCGCGTGGTGTGCATGCGTGCGCAAACGGCCGATGATCCCAATGTGGACGTGCTCGCGAGCATCGAGGGCGATCTGCGCAAGCAGGGCCTGGAGGTGGTCACACTACCCTCCCCCGGGCTGGTGCTCGGCCGCGAACAACGGCCGCTGCCCGCCAGCTACCTCAACTTCTACATCGCCAATCACAGCGTCGTGGTGCCCGTGTTTGGTTCGCCCCACGACGAAGCCGCGCTCACCGCGCTCGCAGCGCTATTTCCCAACCGCACGGTGGTGCCGGTGCCCGCCAAGGTCTTCCTCGAGGAAGGCGGCACGGTACACTGTATTACGCAGCAAGAGCCGCAGCGCTCCAGCGAGAGAACCATCTGAGGTACAGTCATGGCCCGTTCCACTCTGCGCGTCGCCGCTCTCCAGTGCGCCCTACCCGGACCCTACGAGCAGAATCTCGCCGCCATCGAACGCTTGGTGCGCGAAGCCAAGAAGCGTGGTGCCCAGGTGGTGCTGCCGCCCGAGTTGTTCGCGGGTGAGTACTTCTGTCGCACCGAGGAGCCGCGTTTCTTCGAGTGGGCCGAGCCCTTCGAGACGAGCCGCACGGTGGCGCGCTTTCGCGAGATCGCGCGGGAGCTCGGCGTGTCCCTGCCCATCTCCTTCTTCGAGCGCGACGGTCAGCAGTACTACAACTCGATCGCGGTGCTCGATCCCGAGGGCAACGTGCTCGGGCGCTATCGCAAGAGCCACATCCCGGATGGCCCGGGATACGAGGAGAAGTTCTACTTCCGTCCCGGTGCCGATGGCTTCAAGGTCTGGTCCACGCCCCACGCGCGACTCGGCGTGGGCATCTGTTGGGACCAGTGGTTCCCCGAGTGTGCACGCGCCATGGCGCTGCTCGATGCCGAGGTCTTGCTCTATCCCACGGCCATCGGTAGCGAACCCGAGGAACCCGACTTCGACAGCAAGGACGCCTGGCAGCGCGCCATGATCGGCCACGCCGTGTGCAACGTGATGCCGGTGATCGCGGCCAACCGCATCGGCAACGAGAACGGCCAGACGTTCTACGGCAGCTCCTTCATCTGTGACCACCGAGGCAACAAGCTCGCCGAGCTCGGGCGCAGCGAGGAAGGCGTGATCACCGCCGACCTGGACCTCGACAAGATCCGCGAGGACCGCGCCTCCATGGGCTTCTTCCGCGATCGCCGCCCCGAGCTCTACGGCTCCCTCAGCGAACGGCGCTGAGCCTCAGTCTCGCTTGGGTTCGGTGTACGACAGGCCGCGGTAGAGGGAGTCGCAGGCGGCCTTGAGCGCGGCGTCGTCGATGCGCACGTAGCCGAGCCGCTCGTTCTTGATGAGGCTCACCAGAGCGCCCCAGATGATGGCGAGGATGACGTCGGGCCGCATGTCGTCGCGGATCACCTTGAGCTCCTGCAGGCGCAAGAAGCCCAGGTAGAGCGGCGAGAGCGAGGTCACGTCCAGCTGCCGGCTGGCCCCGTCCAAGTACGCCAGGTGATCCTGCAGCTCCAGGAAGCGGAAGGCCAAGGCGTCCTCGCGCGCGAAGCCAACCAGGCGCCACCACAGGGTCTCGAAGATCTCGCGCGGCGGCGCCTTGGGCGTGCCCGGGGCAAACAGGCGGTCCAAGAGACGTCGCTTGGCCTCGCGGAAGACCTCGTTGGCCAGGGCCTCTTTGCTCGGGAACAGGCGATACAACGAGCCCGCCCCCACGGCCGCCTTCGCCATCACGTCTGGAATGGTCGTTCCCGCGTAGCCCCGCTCGGCGAACAGTGATAGGGCCGCATCGAGCACGGCGCGGCGCGTGCGTTGAGCCCGCCCGATCGCCTTATCTGTGCTCGAATCCGTCATGATTATCCGAAGATGATGCTTTCGAGCCGGAAGGTCAATGGGCCTCTTTGTGACCCCGATGACACAGCTATTGAACTCGATTTGACAGCCCAGACATTGTTGGAATACTCATTCCACTCAAGCAGGAGTGCCCATGTCATACGTGATCACTGGCGGTACCGGGTTTATCGGCAAGCACCTGATCGACCGCCTCGTGCGCCGCGGCAAGCCCATCCACGTGATCGTCCGCGCCGGATCCCGGGCCAACCTCGAGGGCCTCATCGCCAGTCGCTGGGCCGCCCACGCCGGCCTCGTGCTGCCCCTCACCGGCGACATCACCGAGCCCCTCTGCGGCGTGAGCCCCAGCGAGCGCGCCGCGCTGATGGGCAAGGTCGAGGGCCTCTTCCACCTGGCCGCCATCTACGACATGGACGTCGACGCCGACGCCGCCTGGCGCGCCAACGTGGAGGGCACGCGCCACGCCGTGGAGCTCGCCAACGAGCTCGGCTGCACCCTGCACCACGTGAGCTCCATCGCGGTCACCGGCGGCGTGTACCCCGGCGTATTCCGCGAGGACCAGTTCGACGAGGGCCAGAAGCTCGAGCACCCCTACTACCTCACCAAGTTCGAGTCGGAGGCGCTGGTGCGCCGCGAGTCGCGCGTGCCCTTCCGGGTCTATCGCCCGGGTGCTGTGGTGGGAGACTCCAAGACGGGCGAGGCCGACAAGGTCGACGGGCCCTACTACTCGTTCCCGCTGCTACGCCTGGCCAAGAAGAGCTTGCCGCCCTGGTTGCCGTTGATCGGCGTCGACAGCGGTGTGCTCAACATCGTGCCCGTGGACTACGTGGCCGACGGCCTCGACGCGCTGGCCCACATTCCGGGTCTCGACGGCCGCGCGTTCCACCTGGTCGATCCGCAGGCCCCTTCGCTCTATGAGGCGATGTCCTTGTTCGCCAAGGCGGCTGGGGCACCGCGCTTTGCCTTCAAGGTGCCGGGCAAGTTCACGAGCGCGCTACTGAAGCACAATCCGCTCGCGAATCTGCCGCTCGCGGAGGCGGTGAAGCAAGGCTTCTTGGACAAGGTGGGAGTGCCCGAGTCCATCCTGGAGGCCACCGAGTGGGTGACGCGTTTCGACACCCGCGAGACCGTGGCGTTGCTTGCGCCGCTCGGGATTCAGTGCCCTCCCCTCGCGGCCTACGCCCAGGTGATCTGGGACTACTGGGAGCAGCACCTGCGCGCGGGTGCGGGCAAGCGGCGCACCCGGCAGCCTCGCGTGCGGCGCTCGCGCGACGTGACCGGCAAGCGCGTGTTGATCACGGGTGCCAGCAGCGGCATCGGGCGCGCGGTGGCGCTACGGGTGGCGGCCGAAGGTGGTGTGCCCCTGATGGTGGCGCGCTCCCTCGACAAGCTGGAGGCGCTGCGGGATCACATCGTGTCGCGCGGCGGCCAGGCCGAGGTGTTTGCCTGCGATCTCAACGTGGCGAGCGACATCGACGCGCTCTTGGCCAGGCTCGAGAACGAAGCGCCCGTAGACGTGTTGGTGAACAACGCGGGCCGCAGCATCCGCCGCTCCCTGTCTCACTCCTACGATCGCTTGCACGACTTCGAGCGCACCATGCAGCTCAACTACTTCGGCGCCCTACGCCTCACCATGGGTCTGCTCCCGCGCATGCGCAAGGAACGCAACGGCCACGTGATCAACATCTCGAGCGCCGGCGTGCGCGTGAACACCCCGCGCTTTGCAGCCTATGTGGCTAGCAAGGCGGCGTTCGACGCGTTTAGCCGTGTGGCTGCAGGGGAGGTGCTCGGCGACGGCGTGTTCTTCACCACCGTCTACATGCCCCTCGTGCGCACCGAGATGATCGCGCCCACCAAGGGCTACGCCAGTGCCCCCGCGCTCACGCCCGAGCAGGCGGCGTCCTGGGTGGTGCACGCCATGCGCGAACGTCCGAGCCAGCTAGGCGGCCCGGTGGCGCTCGCGGTGCACACCGTGAGCGAACTCGCGCCACGCTTGATGGAGCGCGCACGCAACATGGCCTACCGCTACACGCCGGGCAGCACCAAGGCCAAGCCCAAGGCCGATGCCACTCCAAAGGCTCAGTCCTTTGCCCGCAGAGAAATTAACTAAGAACGGGCGCCAAACCTGTCGATAGGTTTGGCTTGGATCCGGCGGTCGTGATCTGTACGGGCCGTGCAGACCTCGTGTGGCCCTGGCCGTTGGCGCTCCCGTGATGGTGGCCGCGCTCGCGAACGGGTCCACGGCCCCGGCAATGACCGCGGCGCCTCACATCACGGGTTTTGATCGCCCGTTCTAAGCTGTCGTCGACGCCAAGGGCATGCGCCCTCGCTTGTGTCTTACTCCGCGGCTCGCGCGCTCAAGGTGGCGTGCCTCGCCTGCAGCTGCTTGCTGGTGAGCGTGCTGCCATCGTGGCTGAAGCCGGGTGGCGCGAACACGTAGCCTAGCTTGGCGCGCAGGGAGGGCGCCCGCTTGAGGTCGCGCCAGATGGCGCGCCACTCGTGGAAGGCGATCACGCGCAGGTCGAAGCTCTCGAGGTTCTTGGTGATGCCGTACACGGGCGGGTCCGCGGGATCCTCGGCCGCGAAGCTGCCGAACAGGCGGTCCCACACGATGAAGATGCCGCCGTGATTCTTGTCGAGGTAGCGCACGTTGGTGGCGTGGTGCACGCGGTGGTGGCTCGGCGTGTTGAGCACCCACTCGAGCGGACCCATGGTGCGGACTTCCTGGGTGTGGATGAAGAACTGGTAGATCAGACTGATGGCCTGCTGCATCAAGATGAGCTCCGGCGAGAAGCCGAGCAGCGGCAAGGGCAGCCAGAAGATCCACATCAAGTAGGGCTGCGTCCACGACTGCCGTAGCGCCGTGGCCAGGTGATAGTGCTCACTCGAGTGGTGATTCACGTGGCCGGCCCAGAACAAGCGGACCTCGTGGTTGGTGCGGTGCGACCAGTAGTAACAAAAGTCCTCCGCCAACAGCAGCGCGAGGTATCCAAGCACGCCCATCGGCACGGTGAACAGCCGGTGCTCGTAGAGCTTGGTCAGGACCCACAGGAAGCCCAAGCGGAACGGCACGCCCGCCACCACGGCGCCCGTGCCCATCAGCAGGCTCGCCCAGGTGTCGCGCTTCTCGTACACGCCGCGGTCCCGCGTGACGTGCAGCTCGAGCAAGATCGAGAGCAGAAAGACCGGGACGGCCCAGGCGATCAAGGTGTCCATGGCGTGCCTCCGTCGCGCAAATCGCGCGGTGAAGTGCTGCTGCCCCGCGTGAGGGCGCCCAACATCAATTGCTTGAGCACCGCGAGGGCGGGCCCGGCCACGTTGCCGGCGCCGTAGCTCTCCACCACCAGGCCCTCCATCGAGCACATCAGGAGGTCCACCCAGGCATCGAACTCCGGGATCTCGCGCGCTGCTTGAGGGAAGAGCCTACGCGCGAGGTCCACCAGCACGCGGCGATGCTGCTGAACCACGGGCATCAGGGCGGCCTGGAGATCCGGGTCGGTGCGCGCGGCGGTATAGAGCTCGAAGGCGACGGCCAGGCGCGGCCCCGTGAACAGACGCCAGAGCAACTCGAAGGAGACCTCGGCGGTGGCAGCTCCCTGGGGAAGATCCGCAAAGCTCGTTTGATACCCATGCACGAGGGACGCGAAGAGGTGCTCGACAGCGGCCGATAACAGCTCGGCTTTACTGGGATAATGCTTGAAGAGTGCTCCCTGTGATACGCCGGCAAGTTTGACGATTTCGGGGGTCGTGGTGCGGGCGTAGCCGAGCTCCGTGAGGCAGGCGAGGGTCGCCTCGAGCAATCGGCGCTGGGTGTCGTCGCGACGCTCCTGCTGAGTGCGGCGAGGTCGGGGCGGCGTGGAGCGAGCGGACATCCCGCAAACTCTATCCTTCTAATTTAGAAAGTGACAAGTCACTTTTTATTATGAACGACGGTGTTCCCGGCTAGGCCTACAGAAACACTTGCGAAAAACTGGATGCTTCAATGGAGTCGTCGATTACATTCCACGGAAGGTAGGCAAGCTTCCAAGCAAGGGGTGGGTGCGGTGATGCTTGGACGCGCCAAGCGCGTCTCGAGCGGCCTTCGGCGGGCATGTGGCTCGTCGGGAGGATCGTCCGAGTGGGGCAGAGAACCCGCCTGGACATCGTACACGCGGACCACAACCCGCTTGGACATCTAGCTCGCGGGCAACGCTCGCATCGACCGGGAGAACGCAGACATGAGGAACGGGATCATCCGCTCGCTATTCGCCCTCGGGCTCACCCTGACTGGCGCATCCGCGCAAGCGCAGGATCCAGAGGCTGGTGAGGTCTCCACGAGCGAGACCACGACCACCACCGTGACCACCACCAGCGCCGACACGGGCGGCGGCTCCGTGAGCTCGGGCTCCACGGGCGCCCAGGGTCCGCTGCGTCTCTACGGCGGTCTCCACTTCGGCGGCGGCGGCAACGTCAAGGTGATGCCCGAGGAGGGCGACTCGGACAAGGCGGATCTCGCTGGCCTGATCGGCTTCCAGCTGGGCGCCGACTACGTGATGCACCAGTACTTCGCCATCGGCGGCGAATTCCGGCTCACCTCCACCGCGGGTGGCGATCGCCCCGACGGCGTGGATCGCAGCGACGTGGCGATTCTGCTGGTCGACTTCGACGTGAAGCCGCGTGGTCGCTACCAGTTCGGCAACATTCCCCTCGAGGTCTACGGCACCCTGCCGCTCGGCTTGAGCATCATCGCTCCCAAGGTCGAAGGCGCTGACACCAAGGTCAATATGAACTTCGGTATCGGTGGCGGCGCGACCTACTTCTTCACCGACAAGATCGGTGTGAACGCCGAAATGGCCGGCATCTTCCACTGGTACCGTGAGTCGATCGACACGGGGTTCGGCAACGACTTCACCGTGCGCAATCGCCTCGGCCAGTTCTACATGTTCCTGAACTTCGTGTACGCGCTCTGAGCGCGCTGCGACTAGGCGCTCTGAGTATTGCTCGCGGGCGGATCCGCCCGCTTCGACGCGCGCTTGTTGCGCGCGCGTGAGCGCCAGAGGGCGACACCGAGGAACGGCACGGCCAGAAAGGCCGGGAAATCCCCGAGCACCTGGTACGGGTAGTTCTGCTCCAGCAGCGGCAGCGTGGCGCTCAAGTTGCCGCGCTCGTAGACGCCAGTGACCCCGACCACGCGGCCCATGGGGTCGATCATGGCGCTCACGCCGCTGTTGGTGGAGCGCACCATGGCTCGGTGGTGCTCCACGGAGCGGAACTTGGCGAGCGCGAGGTGCTCCCAGGGCTCGTGGGTGTCGCCGAACCAGGCGTCGTTCGACATGTTGACGAAGAGCTGCGGGTTGGCCTCGGCGACCACGCCGCGCACGAAATTGGGCAGGATGTCCTCGTAGCAAATCAGCGCGCTGATGCGGTGGCCGTCGAGGAGGAGCGGGTGCTTGTGCTGGCCCTGGGCGAAGTTGCCCGAGTTGGGGGACCACTCGTAGAGCACCGGGAAGGTCTCGCCGAAGGGCAGGTACTCACCGAAGGCCAACAGGAAGATCTTGTCGTAGCTGCCGACCAGATTGCCCTGCGCATCGGCCAAGAACGCCGTGTTGAACGGGCGCTTCTTGCCCTTGAACTCTCGGCGTGTGAGTCCGCCGAATAGCGTGGGCACGCGCACCACGTTGCCGAGCACCTCGCGGCGCACGTTGAGCATGTCCTCGGGGATGTACCAGTTGAAGGCCGACTCCGGCCACACCAGCAGGTCGAGGTTCACCTCGCGCTGTAGCTGCTTGCTCTGCTCGAGGTGGCGGCGCCAACCTTCCTCGGGATCCTCGCGCTTCTCGAAGAAACCCATGTTGGTCTGCACCAAGCCCACGGTGATCTTGGGCGCGCTCGCGGCGCGCGCGTCGACCTCGTGGATGCGGTAGGCGCCGTAGGCCAGCGTGAGAGCCCACAGTCCACCCGCGATGGCGGGCTCACGCAGCGCCAAGTGGTGCTTGCCGGGCTCGCGTCGGGACTCGACCCAGGAGCGGACGAACGCGTAGATGCCCGCGTTGGCAAGCGTAAGAAGCGCGCTAACAAGCAGCGGACCGCCGAGGTCGGCCACCTGGATGGCGACCGGCAGGTTGTGCAGGCTGGCCCCGAAGTAGTGCTCGAAGAGCAGCGGGATGGCCCACTCGGCGAACACCATGGAGGCGACCGCGCTGGAGAGCGCGCCGAAGCCGGCGTGGCGGGAGCGACGGTAGAGCAACGAAAAGCAGAGTAGGGCGCTCGATTGATAGAGCCAGACGATGGCCGCAAAGAGCACGCACACGGCGAACGGGAAGCCCGAGAAGTCCTCGAGGGTGTTGACGATCCAGTAGTAGCCACCCACGTTCGTCACGAAGCCGAAGCAAAGGCCGAGCCCGACCAAGTGGCGGTACGGCAGCTCCTCGCGTGGATCCAGCGCCCACAGCATCGGGACCAGCGCGATGAAGGCGAGCGGCCACAGATCGAAGCCGGCAAAACCCAGGAAGTACAGCGCCCCCGCGAGCGCGGCCAACACGTAACGAACCGCCATCGGCGCCCAGCGTAGCAGGGGACGTCCGGCGAATTTGGGAGAACCGCCTGCGGTGGGGTGGGACCCGTCCTGCGTGCTCGTGCTCGTGCTCGAATGCCCTCTCGCTGGCCCGCCAACGGCCGAGCACGAGCACGCAGGTGGGCCTTCAGGGGATCGCGTGACCCTCCCCGATCTCCAAAAAACGCCTAAGCTCGGGGCGTGGCTACCACCATCTTTCGCATCCTCGCGCGCGCTGACTGGGAGGCATTTCAGGCGAGCGGCAGCTTTCGGGGCACGGCCCACGACCTGCGCGACGGATTCATTCACTTCTCCGCCGAGCACCAGGTCGCGGGCACGGCCGCCAAGCACTACGCAGGTCAGGTGGACCTGGTGCTCCTGCACGTGGACACCCAGCGGCTCGCCAGCTCGACGCGGGCCGAGCTCAAGTGGGAGGTCTCACGCGGGGGCGACTTGTTTCCCCACCTGTACGGCGAGCTTCCGCTGGCTGCCGTGGAACGCGCTGAGCCTTTCTCTGTGGCCTGAGGCGGCGTCCTCGCGACGGCGGAATCAACGCTGGTCCTCGTCGCGCATCATTCGAAAGAAGTCGGTCGGGCCGGGGTCGATGCCGGACTGCATCATGAGCGTGGTCACTTGGCCCCGATGGTGGGTCTCGTGGTTGAGGAGCTGGGTCAGTGCCCACCAGCGCGGGCACGAGCCCGTCATGCCGCCGCTCATGAGCCTATAGGTGATCACGTCCGATAGGGAGCGCTCCTCGAGTTGGTTCACGTAGGTGAGCAGGTCCGCGTCGGTGACGGCGCGCTCCCGGGTGAGATCGCGAAAGTCCGCGTAGAGCTCCTGTCCGAGTGAGGTCACCGCGATGGCTTCACCTTGGGCGTCTCGAGATTGGAAGCGCTCGGGATCACCGGTGAGGCGCCCCAGCCAGGCTCGGTCGCCCAGCAGAATGTGATTGAGCGTGCCGTGGATGGAGCCGAAGAAGGCTCCGCGGTCGCGCTTGCGCTCCTCGTCTTCGAGCTTGGCGAGCAAGCCGTAGACTCGGTCATTCATCCACAGGTTGTAGCGGGCGAGCGCGCGGTATTGCTCGAGCCAGGACATGGTGGGATCTCCTTCGGGCGTTGCCAACGGACGCGGCGAGCTTAGGTCGGGTTCCCCCTGCGGGGCATTACGGGTCACCCGTGATGGGCGCGGGCGCCCTGGGCCCCAGCCGGGCCAGCCGTGAGAGCAAACCTGAGACATGCGAGTGGCCTGTCAGCGCCTTTCCAAGTAAGGATGCCCGGCTAGACTCGTCCGGTTTTTTGAGGAGTTCATGCTGGATCGCTTTCTCGCTGGCGTGATTCGCTTGGTGCGCGAACGCCGCCTGCTGCTCGTCGGGCTGGTCGTGCTGCTGACCGTGGTGTCGGCGGTGTCGCTGCGCTGGCTGGAGGCAGATCCGTCGCCGCGTGCTCTGTTGGCCTCGGCCGACACGGATCAGGAACAGATCTCGAACGAGTTCCGTACGCGCTTCGGCAGCACGGACAACATGCTCGCGATCCTGATTGAAGCGCCCAAGGACGTGATCACGCCGTCGCCGCTCGGGTACATGTACGCGCTCGGGGAGGCGGTCTCCAAGATGCCGCACATCGAGCGGGTGGAGAGCTTGGCGCGCACGCCCTTCCCACAGACGGGACCGAATCCCAAGGACGACGAGCTCAGCCTGGAGGCGCTCGAGGAGTCGCCGGATCCGCTCAAGGATGATCCTAACCTCACCCTGGCGCTGTCGGACGTGGTGGCTTCGGCTCCCGAGCTGTTCCCGTTGGGGCTCGCCTCGCTGAGCGAGCGCGCGGCGGGCATGCGCAACCTGGCGCCGCTCATCACCAGCGACAAGCCCGACCAGGCTCAGGCCGACGCGCTCAAGGCGGCGGTCGAGAAGATGCCCATCTTGCGGGGGCGTTTGATCAGCAAGGATGGCCGTTTGGCGTTGGTGGCGGTGGCCATCGACGATGCGCTCACCAGCCACAACGACTTGAGCAAGGCGCTCAAGAACGTGACCGATTGGATCGCCGCGCATCCGGCGCCGTCCGAGCTCAAGGTCCAGGTCACGGGCTTGCCCGTGGTGCGCACGAGCATCGTGGAGAGCATGCGCCGCGATCAGCGGTTGCTCACGCCGGCCACCCTGGTCGTGAGCCTGATCATGTTGCTGTTCGCGTTCCGCTGGTGGCCGGGCGTGCTCTTTCCGCTGCTCAAGGTGGGTCTGACGTCGCTCTGGGTGCTGGGTGGGATGGCGCTGTGCAGCATCAAGCTCAACGTCATCAACAATATCCTGCCCGCGTTGTTGATCATCATGGGCCTCAGCGACGCCATTCACCTGGTGGCGCGCTATCTGCACGAGACCGGCCGCTCGCGCGACTCCAAGCGCGCCATGAGCACCACCATCGCGGCCATCGGCCACGCCTGCTTCGGCACGGCGAGCACCACGGCAGCCGGCTTGTTCGCGCTGTGGGTCTCGAAGACGCGCATGCTGGCGGAGTTCGGCATCGTGGGCGGCATCGGCGTGATGGTCTCCTACCTGGATACGGTGGTCTTTCTGCCGGCCATGCTGCAGAGCTTCACGCCGCCCGCGCACCTCCTGCAGGAGCAGGAAAAGAAGGAGCAGCGCCCGAGCCCGCTCGACGCGATCCTCTCGCAGGTGACGCTCAAGATCCTGCGTCAGCCCAAGGTCGTGTTGGCGATCTCCATCCTCCTCACGCTGGGCTCCGCCATTACGGCGCGCGAGTTGCGAGTAGACAGCGCGCTCCTGGATCAGTTCGAGAAGGACGATCCGATGTACAAGAGCACGCGGTTGCTCGAGCAGAACTTCGAGGGTGTGCGTCCTTTGGAGGTCAGCCTCTCGAGTACGGAGCCGGGCCGCTTCCTGGATCCGGACACGCTCAAGCAGCTGGCCACGGTGACGACCTGGTTGAACGAGCGCCCCGAGGTGTTGAGCGCCACCGACCCGTCCATGCCCTTCGTGCAGGTCTGGTCTGCCTTCACCGGCACCCAGGCCAGCGTGGGCGATGCCTTGCGCACCAAGCCCGAGCTCGCGGGTCTCACCTACGTGCTCGGCAAGCGCACGCCCAACCCGCTGGCCGCGCTGCTCTCGAGCGATGGCAGCCACGCGCGCCTGCGCATCCGTCTGCGCGACGACGGCTCGCGGGCCACGCTCAAGCTGATCGACCAGCTCGATTCGCAGCTCAAAAAGGCCTTCGCCAAGCAGCCCGACGTGACCTACGCGTTCACCGGCGACGCCTACTTGAGCTCGCACGGTCTCGACGCGGTGGTGACGGATTTGACGGGCAGCCTGGGTGTGGCGGTGGCCACCATCTTGGTGCTCGTGTTCTTCTCCTTCCGGAGTTGGCGCTACGCGCTGCTGTTGATCCCGCCGAACGTGATCCCGATGGTGTTGGTCATGGCCTGGATGGTGTGGCGCAACATCCCCTTGAACGCGGCCACGGCCATCATCTTCTCGGTGAGCATCGGCATCACGGTGGACGCAGGCATTCATCTGCTCGCGCGGCTTCGGGAGGAGCTCGGCGAGCGCATCCTGTTGACGACAGCCATCATGCGCAGCGTGCGCGGTACTGGCAGTGCCATCGTGCTCGCGTGCACCACGCTGGTGCTGGGGTTCGCGGCGCTCTTGCTGAGTAACTTCGTGCCCGTGCAGCGCTTCGCGGAGTTGATCGCCGTCAGCATCGCGAGCTGCATCCTCTCCACGCTGCTGGTGTTGCCGGCGGTGTTGCAGGTGGCGGGTCGTCGCTTCGTGAGCCCCGAAGGCACGGCGGTGAGTCCCCTCGTGAGCAAGGGGCACTGATGAGGTTGCCCGGGCGCAGTTGGCGTGGACTCGGGCTCGTTTGTTGGGTGCTCTCGATCACGCAGGTCGCCTGCTCGCGCGAGGCCAAGCCGGCGCCGGCGATCAGCGCGCAAGACGGGGCTGCTGCGGCGCCCAAGTCGAGCTCGGGCGCATCGTTCGTGGATGCTTCAGTTTCGGTGCGAGATGCTGGAGCGGCGGAGGTGGCCGGACAGCCGCCGGCGCAGGTGCCGCTGGTGCGCGAGCGCCGGGAGCTGATGAGCACCATCTACGAAATCAGCGTGGTGAGCTCCGACGATTCGCGCGCGCGCGAAACCATCGAGCGCGCCCTGACCGACATTGCACGCCTGGAGCGTGAGCTTTCCGAGTGGATCCCAGAAAGCGACATCTCGCGCATCAACGCGGCGGCCGGGAAGACCAAGGTGCAGGTAGGGCCGGACACATTGGCCAACGTGCAGGCGGCGCTCGACGCGGCCAAGCGCACGGGAGGAGCTTTCGATCCCACCTGGGCTGCCCTGCGACCGTTCTATCTCTTTCAGCCCGGCGAGAAGAAGGTCCCCGATGTGGCCGCGGTGCGCAAACAGAAGCACCTGGTGAACTACCGCGACGTGGTGGTCGACGCAGCGGGCAGTACGGTCTTTTTGAAGCGCAAGGGCATGGCGCTGGGGCTCGGTGGTATCGCCAAGGGATGGGCCGTGGATCGCGCGTCTGCCATCCTAATCGAGGCGGGCTTCCCGAATCACATGGTGTTCGCGGGCGGTCAGGTGCTCGTGCGAGGGCTCAAGGGCGACCGCAAGTGGCGCGTGGGCATCCAGCATCCACGTATGGCGGGCTATATCGGGTTCATCGAGCTCACGGACGCCTCCATTGCCACCGCAGGCGACTACGAGCACAGCTTCATCGCCGATGACGGCACCCACTGGCACCACATCATCGACCCGGAGACCGCGTTGCCGGCACGCCGGTCCACCTCCGTGACCCTGGTGGCACCGAACGGCCTCATCGCGGATGCGCTCGACACGGGCTGCTTCGTGATGGGACCGGAGAAGTGCCTGAAGATGCTCGCCGAGTACCCCGAGCCCATCGAGGCGGTTATCATCGATGATCAACTCAAGCTGTTCGCCACGCCGGGCACGCGCGAGAAGATCGTGATGCGGATGGCGATCGATTCCGAGGGCAGGATCCCCATCCCCTGAGAGGACGTTCCCACCACGCCGATCGTCGACTTGGCTTAGTCGTCGGCGTAGCCCTTGCGTGGACCTTGACGGCGACGGCGGCGTGAACCTGTACGACCCGCGTTGAGACCTGCTGGCAGTGCCGTGGCTGTTTCAACCGCGATCACTGTGCCTTGATACTCGGATCCCCGATTCGTCCCGCGAACAAGACCAGGCCGCTCGAGACCTGACGGATCAAGAATGCAAACGGGCGGTTGATGGTGAGCACCGGGACCGGCGCGGGAAGCGCGCGGGTGCGGATGCCGACGGCGGTGGCCCCAGAGGCTTCGGTGCCCTTTTCGTTTACATCCACGAAGGCGCCGTGCAGCACGTGGCTCACGTAGAGGTCGCCGGGCTTGCCCGCGATCCCACTTAGGTCCGCCTGGCTGGAGAACAGGGCCTTGATCCCGAGCTCCTTGAGCATGGGGATCAACTCGACCGAATCGAGCTTGGCAGTGAAGCGGGGCAGCTGCAGCTTGGCCTTGGCCGGCTCGAGCCGCTCGAGGGTTCGGCCGAGCACGTCGGCGTCGAAGGCCTCCTTGGGCATGCTCTCTCCCCCGGGTAACACGATCACCATGGAGAGCTCGCCGCCCGCGTAGGGCAGCTCAAGCACGGTGGTGTCCTCACCGAGCATGCCGAGCGCGTAGTCCGCTTGGCGCTCCATGAAGGGCACGGAAACCGCGGGCTTGCCGCTCGGCGTGAAGGGGCCGTCGTGGGTATTCTGAGGATTGAAAGCGTCCTTCCACACAGCCTGCATGGCCACTGCGCTCACCAGCACGGCGCGCGTGAGCGAGTCGATGCTGCCTGGGCCGAGCAGCCGCTCGAGGCGGCCACCCGTGTGGGTCGCAATGTCCTGGTTGATGCGCTCGCGGGCCGACTCGGGGCTCTTGGAGAAGGGAACGCTGAAGCTGCTGGCGTGGTAGCCCTCGCGCAGTTCGCGCGCGAAGGCGGGTGCCACGGACATGGCCTCGTCGGCATAGAAGCCACTCGCCACGTGGAGCGCGTTGCCGGCGCCGGGCGCCGTCGCGAGACGAGCGAGCTCCTTCGCGAGCAGCAAGCCCTGACCCGGTTTGATCGCCAGGGCCTTCTCCAGCTCGCGCGCCGTTTGTTCGCGCGCCCCCGGCAAGGTCATCTGCAGCGCCAAGGTGGCGGTGATGGGGGCCAGGACCAGGTTGACGCGGCCGGGCTCCAGATCCCGGAGCATGCGCAGAGCGAGCTGGTTGGCGGCGAGCACCAGACTAGGAGGTAGGTTCGAGGTGTGCGGCCGCGCGCTGTCTTCCTGCTCGGGTACAGGCGGCTCGGCGACCTCCTCGATGCCTTCCCCCGGAGTCGGCTCGGCGGGAGGCGCTTCGGGCTCCTCGAGCGCAGGTTTGGGTGCGCTCTTGGGCACATCCCCCGCCGGCTGCTTCGCCGAATTGCACGCCATCGTCAGCACGAGCCATGCGGCCCAACGGGAGCTCCCCACGTACGACCCTCCGGCAGCGCAGTGTGCCACGAGGACGCGCGCTCCGGGGATGCTTCTCGCAACGTGGCTCAGAGCTCTGGAAGGACACTCGAAAGAGCGATGGTGAGCCCGCCGACCTCGAGTGTGGCCCAGTTGGCCTGGGGCTCGGGAATGTAGAGGAAGCTCTCGCTGCTGTGATCCAGATGCACGCGTGAGGCCTCGAGCTCGGCGACGAGGTTGCCCTGGGCGTCGCGCACCCGCAGGGGTTCGAATTCCCCGCCGGGCGTCTCCGAGGTCACGAAGCCGGCCCAGCGCGCCGATCCGTTGCCGTAGAGGATGAGGCTGTGCCAGGGGCCGCCGGCGATGAGCGCGCTCGTGCGGCTCTTGGTGGTGGCGCTGGTGGCGTTGTTCACGATCAGCGAGCGAGCTGCCAGGGCGGAGTACGTGTAGTCGCTGATCCAGGTGGGCTCGCAATAGCCCATCATGTCCTTGAGCGTGGGCTGCATGAGGGTCTTGCTGCGCGCGTCCCAACCCCAACTGCCGATGTCGCCCCCGGTGTACGGGTACTTGGCGTCCACGCCGTCGATCTTGCCGCCCGAGGGTACGCACGGCGAGTGGCCTCGCCCGTGGGCATGGCCGAGCTCGTGCACCGCGGTGGAGGGCGTATTGTCGTCGATGTAGCCCACCCCGAGCCCGATTTGATCGACGCTGCTCACGTTGACCGTCTGCGGCGCCAGGCCGAGCACGCAGCTCCCGCTGCAATAGGTTCGCAGCGTGCTCTTGGGTGTGATCAGCCCGAAGTAATAGGTATTGCGGGGCGCGCCATCGCGCTGGCGCTGCTTGCGGATCTCGTTCAGGAGCTCGCTCCAGCCGTCGCCGTTGGCGTCGACCGAGTAGGCCCAGGTCAGGGCCGCCGCCACGTTGACCTCCACCTTGGCCACCGGATAGTACGCGGCCAGCGCTGAGCGGATGCTCTCGATCTGCGCGGCGCTCGTGTCCGGCAACAATGTGCCGAGGCGCACGGGCACCAGCGTGACGCGCAAGGTGCCCAGGTCCTCCGCAGAGAGCGCTTGCGCTCCGCTCTTGGGGAAGCGCGCGCCCGGGTTGTCCTTGCGCTTGGGATTGCACTTCTCCTCCACCAAGGCCGCGCTCAGGGTGGTGTCGGGGCCGAGCGCCGCGGCGGGCACGTTGAAGTTGAAGGTGCTGCCGAAGTCGGCGTCGGTGGAGGCCTTGCTCGGCGTGAGGCGTGCCTCGAGGCGCGTAACCTGCGAGCCATTCTGCAGCGTGAGTGTGCCCAGCACGGCATGGGCGCTGTAGCCGGTGAGCGGCTCCGCGAAGACACGCACCAGGGCTTCCTTGCCCTGTGTCACGGGGGCCGCTTGCTCGCTGACCCAGGCACCGCCCGAGACCAAGGTGACCTTCACGGTCTGATAGAGCGCGACGTCCTTGATGCGCAAAGTCTCCACCAGGGACTCACTGTCAGGCCCGCACGGATCCGGCGTCTTGCCGGGCGTGCCCGCGTCCGCGTTGGTGTGCTGCTGGGCGCTGCCTGCATCTCGCACCGCGTCATCATCCGGATTGCTCGAACGATCGCCGTCACCCTCGTCTGCGCTCGCGTCCGCTTGGTCGACCGACGCCGTACTCGGATCGAGATCCGAATGCGTGGTGTCAGGGTCTTCGACCGTGCCGACACACGCGGCGACGCCGGCTGTCGTTAACAGCATTGCGAGTGGGAGAACACCGCGCATGGGAAGGGCAAACCTAGTCACGAATCGGTCGTCGCGGAACGCCAAAATTTGCTCCAATCAGCGCAAAGTGCCGAACGTCTGCACTTTTGCGTCTGACTTGAAACTGCGGTGCTAGGGCCCGATTCGCAAGCGTTGCATTCTGTAGTTCAGGCCACCCCGATCATCGCGCAAGATCACCCAAACCAGAACGTCGCCGCCCCCGGCGGGCGCACGGAAACGCGTCTGTGCGGACCCATCGGCGGCCACAGCGCCCTGACTTTCCAGCACTTCTCCGCGGCTCACGTGCCACGCGACCTCGAGCGATTCAGTTCGAGTCTGCAGACGGTTCGTGCCGTGCTCGTAGACCATGTAGCGCTCGAAGGAGGAGATCTGTGCGCGCACACGCAGGTCGATCTCCGCACCAGGTTGAACGCTCGAGACGACCGCTTCCGCGGCCTCATCGAACGCGGGGTTGCGATTGGCCACGTAGCTTGCGGCATAGTCCTGAGCGATCGCGAGCGGCGCGTCGCGCAAGGGACACAGCAGGCGCAAGCGCTCCAAGCTGACTTGAGTTTCAGGCAAGGCCACGCGCAGTGGCTGGTAGTAGCCTCCCGAGGGGTCGGCATCTCGCGGCCTCAAATCGGCCGCATCGGCGCCGCCGAAGCGGGCGCATGCGTCGGCTGGCACACGCACGTTCGCCACGACGCCCCGCTCGGGCAACGCGGGGTCTTCGCCGGCCACGCAGGAGCGCGAAGCGAAGCCCGACTCGCTGAGGGCCTTGGGCGTGCGGCACAGACTCCAGCGCACGGCGACATCGCTGCGCAGACCGTCCTCGCCAGCTACCAGCAGGGTCACGCTGATCGGGGTACCCGGCGCGGCTTCGGCTGGCTCCGCGAGGATCCCGAGCACCTGCTCGTCGCCAGCTGGGGCCAGCTCGACTTCTTCGCCAGCGAGGCAGCCGCTGATGACGAGCGCAAGCCCGCAGTTTGTCAGCTTCGTCATGCTCAGAGCTCCATCTGAATGCCCAGCAAGGCGAGCCAAGGCAGACCGCGCACGTCGCGCCGCCGCGTGAAGTCGTCGTTGTAGGCCACCTCTTCCACGTTGGCGCGGGCGGTGACGTTCAGCAGGTCTGCGTACAGCATCAGGCGCGAGGTCTCTCCAACGTGGAAGCTTTGCTCTGCGTGCAGATCGAGCTGGGCGAAGGCCGGGACGCGGGCGCGATTTTGTGCGGCGAAGCTGGGTTGATAGCTGTCGCTCTTGCTGTCGTAGTAGCTGCCGAGCACGCTGGTGCGTGGGTTGCCGGTGGCATAGCGAAAGCGCGTGCTCACCAGGAAGCTCTCGCGGCGGTAGCTCAACAAGGCGCTGAGCACGTGGGTCTGGTCGAGATCGAACAGGCGCTCCATCCCAAAGGTGCCCGTGCGCGTGCTGCGGCTCAGCGTGTAGCTCGCCAGAAAGCCCACGCCGCTCTCCACCTGCCGTTGCAACAGGAGTGCCCCGCCATAACTCCATCCGCTGCCGCTCTGTACGAGCGCATGGGAGACACGCGGTGTGGGATCGTCGCTGCGCCGCGCGAGTCGATCGAGCTGCTTGGCGAAGCCCTCGGCGCGCAGCACGATCCCCGCCGGTAGCTCGGCCTGGGGCCCCATGCTGCCCACCATGGCGCGTGAAGCACCGAGGCTCGGAGTGCCGAAGACCGCGCTCAGATCGCTCGCCGCGGGTGGTTGATGGTGCAGCCCCGCCCGCGCCTGCAGACGGAGGGCAGGATGGAGCGCCAGCGATATGGCCACGCGCGGCTCGGGGTAGGCGGCCAGCTCATCGTGTCCCACGGCGGGCACGCCGCCCAGCTTGGGCGTGCTGCGGTTCACGGAGAGGGCATAGAGCTCGAGCCGCAGACCGAGTTGCGCGGAGAAGGGACCGCGCTGCACAGCGACACTGGCATAGGGCGCGACGTTGCTGCTGTTGGTGCGCCAGCGATCCCGATTCACCTCATCGCCGGGGCCTTGCCCGAATACGTGCAAGTCGCCCTCGCGCGCCGGCAAGGTCAAGCTCCCTGCGCGCTCGAGCCGGCTCGCCAGCGAGAGCACGTCCAGGCCCAGCTGGAGCTGCGCCGTCGGCCAGCTCCGTGCGTAACTCGCGCGTGCCCCGATCCGTGTGGCCGCGCTGCGCGCCGAGAATGGCACCAGATCGAAGCGATCGAACTCGCGTCGGTCGCCCCATCCCACGAAGCCCAGGAGCCGCACCCGGGCACCGTCGGCGTAGCGTCGCACCAGGCTCAAGGCGCCCACTTGATCGCTGCGCTCCAGGGTCTGCTGGTCCGGCACGCTAGCCACGTCCGACGCCACGCTGCGCTGCAGCCGATCGCGCGTGCCCAACCACAGCAAGCTCAGGCGCGTGCGACGGTCGACGTCCCAGCTCACCTTGCCCCCCGCGTCTGCGTGCGCCGGGACGCTCGTGCGCTCGGCGAGCTCTGGCATGAGCCCATGTACCACGCGATCGAGATAGCCGTAGCGGCCCGCGAGGCTCACGCCCCAGGCCCCTTGCTTGGCGCGCAGTTCGAGACCGCTATCGATGCCGTCCGCGCGCAGCGAGCCGTGCAGTCCTGTTTGCCGCAGCGCGGGCGTCTCCAGCTCCACCAAGCCGCCCAGGGCGCGCCCGTGGGACGCATCGAAGGCGCCCGCTGTGAGCGCCACGTTCGCGATCAAGGCCGGAGGCACGGTGCTGCGCAGACCTCCTGGATGAAACAACGCGGGAATTTCCACGCCGTCCACGTAGACGCGTGTCTCCTGACCGGGCGATCCCCAGATGGATAGCTCCCCGGAGTCGAAGCCCGCACGCGCCACGCCGGGCAAATTCGAGAGGGCCCGCGCGGATTCTCCCAGGGCTCCCGCCATCTCTCGCGCCTCCTGGGCTGGCAGCACTTCTGCGCCTGGTGACTCGAGGGTGCTGACGCGCGCGCTAGCGGCGTACTCCTGCGCCTGCGCCTGTGACGCCCACAAGCAGCCGCACAACGCGAGCCAGCGCGCCTTCACGGCACACGGAAGCGAAAGGCCAAGCTCCCTGCACCACGACCTGCGCCCTCACGTGTGTCGCTCGGCAGGGCGATGCCGCTCGCTCGCTCGAGCGAACGGCCATTCAACCAGGCCTGCACTTCGTAATGAGAACTCGCCTCCTCGCACAGCGAGGCACTCGCCACCCGCACCGTGTACTCGCCCGCCACTGGCGCACTCGTCCACGACACGTTCTCCTCGCGTCGCCCATCGATCACACAGCCTGCGTTCGAGTCGAAGTCGAGGACGCCACCGCTCTGCCAGGCACTCGGATCCTGCGCGGGCATGCCAGGACCCGGCGCCTTGTAGGAGTTGATGTCGCCCGCCCAGATCTCGCGGTTCTCCGGCGTGATGACGTGCAGGTCGAGGTCCACGTCGCTGTCCCAGCGCAGACGCACCACTAGCTGCACCTCGTCTTCGGCGGCCACGGCCTGCAAGGTCACGCGCTCGAGCGGGCCCACGCGACCCTGCGTATCCACGGCCGCCAGCTCCAGCTCGAGTGTCTCGCCGACCTCCACGTCTCGTGAGAAGGACAGGTTCGCCTCGTAGCTGGGCAAGTCGGGTTCCTCCAGCGTGGGCACCCCCGCCACCACCACCCAGTGACCCGTCTCGCCGCGCAGTCCCACCAGCAGCGCATTGCCATTCGCCGCCAGCGCCCCCGTGACGCGCTCGCTTCGCACCCCTGGCAGGATGTGATTGTGGGGGACGTGCACCGAAGCCACGCGCGGACCGTCGCCGCTCCGAGGCATCTTCTCAGGCACGAACTGGGCCCCCTCCACGCGCAGGCGCGCGCCAAGACCTGGGTCGTTCGAAGCCCCCACGCAGCTCGCGAGCCACCACAGCATCAACAGCATGCTCGCGCGGTGCATCAAAACTCCACCTGTCCGCGCAGCGTGAGGGAGTCCATGGCCAGTGTGGTGGGCTTCCCGCTCTGGCTGCGTCCGAGCGGATTCTTCTGGTGGTCGTACTCGAGCGTGACGCGCGCGAAGGGCAGCGTGCACCACGCGAGTGCGACGGCCAAGGTGCCGTAGCTGGCATCCTTGACCACCAGGCGCGCCCCCTGGCGATCGTTGGCGTCGCGATCCGGATCGTAGCTGTCGTAGCGCGCCCCGAGTTCCAGGTGTCGCGTGATCTCCTGGCGCACGCCGAGCATCACGCCCAGCTCGCGCAGATTGCGCCCGAGCGCCACCGGATCCGCAGGATAGAGCGCGCGATCCAGATTGTTCGCCCAGACCAGCTCGCCATACAGCCTGCCTCGACCGAGCACGGGCCACTCGAAACTGAGCGCTGCGTCGCCCCCTAGCCCGAAGCGCTCGAAGTTCTGCGAGGCATCGCCGGGATTGCCCGGCATGCGCTGCAGCTCGGTGGGCTGCACGAGACCATCCTCGTTGGCGTCGCGAAAGACCACCGTGTCCTTGGTGGGCGCAGCGCCTGGATGAAAACCCTTCCCCCACAGGCCCGAGACGCCGATCTCCAAGGCCACCTTCTGGAACAGCTCTCCGCCCGCGCCGACGCGTCCCACGAAGTCCTTGGCGCGATTCGGATCGCGCTCCGGTAGGCTCGCGCTCTCGCTGGGGTTGCCGTTCATCACCGCCAGCGCGTAGCGCAAGAAGGACCACTCACCTGCGATGCGTGCGCCCAGATCGCGACGGCCTGGAAACAGCGCCCGCACCCAGTTGCTCGGCTCCAGAAACAAGCGCCGATTGGCCTGCTCCGTGGTCTCGAAACCGAACGGGATCAGGAATAGTCCGAGCGTGGCCTGCACGTGGGGCCGCACGCTCTTGGGGTAACCCACTGACGCTTCGGCGCTGAACAGGCGCACTTGCGGGCCGTTGATGGTGTTGGCGTCGAGCACGACGCTTCCGCTCACGAGCCCATGGCGGGCATCGGCGCGCAAGCGGGCGCGGCGGATCACGAAGCGGTCTTCGTTGAGCGGCTGACGCGAGCCGGGGTCGAGCTCATCGATCGAGGACTGCTGATAGGTCACCGCGTCGACCTGCAGAAACCCGGACATGCGCACGCCATCCGGCACGGGATCCGCGGTCGCGGTCGAACTCGTCGTCGTCGTCGAGCTGCTGGAGCTCTCAGCCGCAGGGGCACTGGGGGCCGGCGGACCCGGCTCGCCCGGGCTCACTTGCGCGCCTGCGGGCTTCGCGAGCGAAGCGCAGGTCAGCAGCGCCGCGAGCAGGCCGGCAAGCATCACGAAAGAGGTGCGTACGGCGCGGCGACTCACGGCAGGGGCGGCAGACCACCATCGGCGCCCAGCAACGGAAGCACCGGGTTCGCCTCCACGCGCTCGGCGTCGCTACAGGCGTTGATGATCTCGAGGTGCGTCTTCGGGTTGGCGAAGCAGTCCGGTGGGACCCCGGCATCGCTGCCCGCGTCGACGTGCTCGCCCGCGTCGGGCTCGAGGCTCGGGCCCGCGTTGTCCTTCTCGTCCCCACCGCAAGCCAGCAGGACCAGGCCGCACAGCGCGGCAAAATGAAGCTTCTTCATGGTGCTTACCTCGCCTCGCAGAAGTCGTGTCGGCAGACCCCGCTCGCACAGGGCGTCTGAGCGTCGCACGGGACGCAGCCCGCGGGCGTTGCCTTGGTGACGCGGCTCTCGTAGTGACAGCCGCAGGGTTCAGCCGGCTCGTAGAGGGAGAGCTCACCGCCCTCCACGCTGCGCGTCACGCGCATGGCGCAGTCGGGCACCAGACCCACGTCGGTCACGATGTCGAGCGCTTCGAAGTCCGCAGCGGGCTCGGTGTGGAGCCCCAGGATCGAGTCGATGAGGTACTTGGCGCGCGGATCGACCGGCGCGCCGGCGGTGTCCACCTTGGTGAGCCACACGGTGGGAGACCAGGGCACGTAATGGCCATCGCGCACGTTGCGCTTGTCGAAGGAGGTCGCGCTCGAGTCGGGATAGTACGCATAGCGCTGACCGTAGGCGCGGTAGGCGAGCACGTTCACCTGGTCGCGGTGCTGGTCGTAGAGCTCGACCCCGAGGATGCCGATGGACTTTTCGGGGTTGGTGGAAGCCGTCAGCGCGCTCAACACTTCGCTCGACTTGTCGAAGCGCTGGCCACGCCACTTGTCGGCCGGCACGCTGATGGCCGCCGCCATGCTGAGCAGCGTGCTCTTGGTCACCGTGCGGATGTACATGAAGGCTTCGTCGGTCCACGGCTCGGCCATGCCGCCGTTGCCGAACCCGAATACGAAGTAACCCTGCTCGGCCGTGATGGACTTCTGCAGACTCGCCTCGGGCACCACGAACGAGTAGCCCTGCACCGGTCCCTGGAACAGCTTGATGCCCGCGGGCGGGATGGCCGGGTTGCAGGCCGACACGAACAGCGCGGAGTTGGCCACGTCGATGGCGTGGCCGCCGTCGGGGATGGTGCAGGTAGGCGAAGGATCCTTCGGCGTCCAGCCGGCGTTGGCCGTGCTCGACGGCACGTAGAAGGGGTTCTTGGTGATCTTGGTGTCGGCGTAGATCGCCTCGATGTTGGTGCAGGACCCTGACGTCACGTAGACGAGGGTCATCGGCTGCACGGCCGAGTTCGCCAGGGCGCGCCCCAGGTTCTTCAACAGCGGTTCCTGCGTATCGCCCACCTGCAAGTAGATGGGATTCGGTAGGTCACCGCACGCCACGTCCTGGGCGTGCGCCACGCCGGTTAGCCCGGTCAAGGCACACAGCAGCCCGCACGCGGCAGCCAGAGCCCATCGGGCTCGCTTGGTCGCTCGCATCGTCACTCCTCTCAAGTCGCGAGGGGCTATCACGCTGCTGCACATGGGTAAAGCAAAGCTGACTCGAAGACGCGTTTAATTTACTCCGGCAAAGAAGTCGAAATATGCGGGGGGCGAGCGTCTAGCCAGCAGCGTCACCGGGAGTCCCCGGCCGCCCGCGTCTAAATCCCGTGCGCCGGGGAGGGCATTCGGGTAAAGCAAACCTGACATGGCCTCTCAACTCGAGAATCGCGTGCGCACGCTGCGCGAGGCGCGCGGGCTCACCCAGGCTGCGCTGTGCGAGGCAGTGCAGATCAGCCGTCAGACCCTGAGCGCCATCGAGGCGGGTCGCAGTGAGCCCTCGGTCGCCATCGCCCTGGGCCTGGCCCGCGTGCTGGGCGCGCCGGTGGAAGAGGTGTTCTCGCTCGAAGGCAGCCGGGTGGTGGAAGCAGAGCTCGAGGGCGAGGCTCCACAGGCGAGCGGCGGCAGTGAGCGCGTCTTGCTGGCGAGCATCCAGGGCCGATGGGTGGCCCATCGCTTGAGCAAAGAGGAGAGCGCGCAGCGCGCCGCCGATGGCCTCCTGCTGCCCGCGAGCAAACCACTCACGAAGCAGCGTGCCCGCGTGGAGCTCCTGCGGCCGGAGTCGGAGGTTCGCGACACGCTGCTCCTGGCAGGTTGTGCGCCCGCGCTTGGGCTGCTGGCGGAGCGCACCAACCAACAGATGCGCGACCTGCGGGTGGTCTGGCTGCCGCGGGCCAGCGGCGCGGCCCTGGCGGCGCTCAAGGCGCGGCGCGCCCACGTGGCCGGTGTGCATTTCGTGGACGAGCGCAGCGGGCAGTTCAACGTGCCCGAGGTGAAAGAAGCGCTGCCCGGCAAGAAGCTCAGCTTGGTCACGCTGGCGCGCTGGCAGCAGGGGCTGCTGGTGGCGCGGGGCAATCCGCTCGGCATTCGCGGCGTGGAGGACCTGGCCCGCCCCGAGCTGCGCCTGCTGGCGCGCGAGGAGGGCTCGGGCGCGCGGCGTCTGCTCGAGGACAAGCTCAAGCGCGCGCGGCTGCCGGCCAAGCGTATCTTGAGTGCGGCGCGCGTGGTGGGTGGTCACATGGACGTGGCTCAGGGCATCGCGCTCGGCGCCGCCGACGTGGGCGTGGCCATGGAGGGTGCGGCGCTGGCATTCCAGCTCGACTTCGTGCCGCTGCACGAGGAGCGCTTCGACCTGGTGGTACCGCGCGAGATCCTCGACGATGCCCGCGTGGTGCGCTTGCTCGAGACGCTCTCGAGCGCGAGCTTTCGCCGCGAGCTCCAGGGGCTCGGCGGTTACGATGTCGAGGGCGCAGGGGCGCTCGCGGCCGAGATAGGTGGCACATGAAGTCGTTGGCTGGTCTGGGATGGAGTCTCTTGTTGTTGGCCTGTGCGTGCGGACCCAAGGCCGCTGAGCCAGGTGCGCCCGCGCCGGACGCGTCGATACCGAAGGTGGCGGCACCCGCAGAGGTCCCCGTCATCCAGGTGGCGGCCGCCTCCGATCTCACGCCCGCCCTGCAGGCGATGGCGCCCGAGTTCGAGCGCGCCACGGGCAAGAAGGTTTCCCTGACCTTTGCCGCCACCGGCATCTTGGCCAAGCAGATCGCCGAAGGCGCGCCCTTCGACGTGTTCGCGGCGGCCAACGAGTCCTTCGTGGACCAGGTGATCGAAAAGGGCGCCTGCGACGCGAGCACCAAAGCGCCCTACTCGGAGGGACGCCTCGTGCTGTGGCAGCGCAAGGACGTCCAGGACCCCCTGCCCGACTGGCCCGCGCTCAAGAACGCCAAGTACAAACACATCGCCATCGCCAACCCCGAGCACGCCCCTTACGGCAAGGCCGCCAAGCAGACCCTCGAGAAGCTCGACCTGTGGCAAGCAGTCGAGTCGCGCATCGTCTACGGAGAGAACGTCAAGCAGACCATGCAATTCGCGGAGAGCGGCAACGCCGAGCTGGCCTTCGTCGGACTCTCGCTGGCGCTGGCGAGTGACGGCAACTACCGCGAGGTGAGCCCCGAGCTCCACCAGCCCATCAAGCAGACCATCGTGGTCTGCAAAAACGGCAAGGCCCAGGCCGCAGGCAAGCTGTTCGCGGAGTACCTCAACAGCCCCGAAGGGCGGCGCGTGTTGAACGCGCACGGTATCCTGTTTCCCCACGAGTCACTGGCCGGCTCGGACAAGAAGCCAGACGCCGCAGCACCCAAGTGAGCTTCCAACCCCTCGCGCTCTCCTTTCAGATCGCCGTGATCGCGACCGTATTGGCGCTCCTGGTGGGCGTGTCGGTGGCGGCCATCGCGGCGCTCTGGCGCTCGCGGCTCGGGGACCTGCTCGACGCGCTGATCACGGCGCCCATGGTGCTGCCACCCACGGTGCTCGGATACTACTTGCTGGTGGCGCTCGGACGTCAGAGCGTGATCGGCCGCGCCTTCGAGTCGCTCACCGGCTCCTCCATCGTGTTCACGCGCAGTGGTGCCGTGGTGGCCGCCACGTTCGGAGCGCTACCCTTGATCACCAAGGCTGCCCGCGCCGCCATGGAAGACGTGGACCCGACGTTGGTCGCCGCCGCCCGCTCGCTCGGCGCCACCTCGCTGCGCGCCTTCACCAGCGTGACCTTGCCCCTGGCCCGTGGTGGCATCGTGGCCGGGGCCACGCTCGGCTTCGCCCGGGCGCTGGGCGACTTCGGCGTCACGTTGATGCTGGCGGGCAACATCCCGGGCCTCACGCGCACGGCCTCGCTCGCCATCTACGACGCCGTGCAGGCCAATCGCGAGCAGGAGGCGCTCGGCATGGTGCTCGTGCTCAGCGCGCTCGCGCTGGCAACCCTCTACACAGTGAATCGCCTCCAGCGCCGGAGCTACCGTGGCCTCTGAGCTCGAGGTCGAGCTGCGCGTGCAGGCCGGGCGGCGTGCCAATCACGAGATCGCGCTCGAGCTACGCGTGCCCGCGGGAGTCAGCGCCTTGTGCGGGCCTTCGGGGATCGGCAAGACCACGGTGCTCAACGCCATCGCGGGTTTGTTTCGACCTGACATGGCCGAGATTCGCCTCGCCGAACGCACGCTGTTTTCGAGCCGGAGCGGGGTGGACTTGCCACCGGAGCGCCGCCGTGTGGGCTTCGTGTTCCAGAGCTTGGCCCTATTCCCTCATTTGAGTGCCATCGACAACGTCGCCTATGGCTTGCCCAAGACTACAACCGATCGCAGACGCGAGGCCCAGCGCTGGCTCGAGCGCACGCAGGTTCCCCATCTGGCCCAGCGCAAGCCCAACACCTTCTCCGGCGGCGAAGCCCAGCGCGTGGCTCTCGCGCGCGCCCTCGCCAGCAGCCCGCAACTGCTCCTGCTGGACGAGCCGTTCACGGCCCTGGAAGAAGATCTGCGCGTGCGGCTGGGCGGCGAGGTCGTTCAGATCGTGTCCGAGCTCGGCATTCCATGTCTGCTCGTAACGCACGACCGGGCCGAGGCTGGACGTCTGGCACAAAGGATCTTCGAGCTACGCGCCGGCGGACGTTGAAGGGCAACTATTAGTTGCGGTTGCTCTCGAGTTCGCTGTGGACGTGCTCCTGCTCGCGGCGCGCATGCAGCACCAGCAGCGCCTGACCCAGTGTGTTCCATACGCTCTCCACGCTCTCGGCATCGAAGCGCAGCGTGAGCGGGCCGAAGTGCAACGACAGTGTGTTGCAATGGGCACAGCGTTGGACGTGTAGCGAGTGGCTGCGCGCCAACGTCTCCAGTCGGCAGCCTTCGGCACGTTGGCCGTTTGGTCGTGGGCTCAGATGGCCGAGGACTCCGGATTTCATGCGGCTCACGCTCCCCCGCCGGCCCGCGAATGTGGTCGGCGCGACGATTAATTGAAAACTGTTTTCAACAACAAGCAGGATCTATCCCCAATAGACGGCGCAGGCAAGCTAATTGGAAATCGATAATCGATTTCATGTATGCGAGAATTGGCCGAGCTCGGGTCTCAACGGTGCCTGGGCACGCTCCCTCTTGCTCGACTTCATGGCGCGCAGGAGGGCAACGTCTGTTCGAGGGCTCGCGCTTGCAGGGCCGCTGCAGTCTTGTTCGAGAGCACGCGGCGATGACGGATTGGCTCGAGTGACCACTCGGAGAAAAGGCACGTGTGGCGTCGTCAACCCATCGACCCGCGTCTGCACGCTAGAGGGAACTGCTTTGCCTTCCGATGTAACGCCGAAACGCCGTGATCAGACCGGGCCGCAAGGCCCGAAAAGACAGTCCGTAAATGCTTTGCACGACATAGCCCGCCCTTTTCACGACATGGCGAGCGAGGGGACGTGAACCACGGGTTAACAGTTTTGGGCCAAGCCTTCGCGCGCTGCTGACTGACGCGAGGGGAAATGCGTGAGTACGCCGTTCACTAGCGTGACTGCTTGGGAAACTTCGGTAGACACACCGTAAATAAAGCCGCGCTTACTGGCTCAAGCGCCCGAGTCGCGTTCGACGCACTGGCTTCGACCTGGGGGGGTCTATGTTGTTCCTCGGCAGTTTCTTACTTGCGGGGTCGCTCTGGGCTAGCCCGCTCGCACTACTGATTCTCGTTCACCCGTGGCTTTGCGTCGTCGGGGGCATGGTGTGCTTGGCCGTTCCATGCCTTCTCCTTCACTTGATACGGCGCCGCGTGTCCCGTGTTCCCCGCATCGATCCGGCCGCCCTCCTGATTTGCGTGTTCTTCGGCTTCGCTGGCGTGGCCCTGCTGGCCGCCTCCACGCTCACGGCTGAGGCCCTGGTGGCGGCGCCGTTGATGACCAGCATCCGTGTGGCCAATACCCTGGTGGCCATGATGCTGTGCGTGGCCCTGGTGCACGAGGTTCATGTGGCCTCACGCGAGCCCGTGGCAGCCCACTACCGGCAGAACCTCGAGCGGGAGGTCGACAATCACCGCCTGGCCGAGGTCAGCTTGCGCCGCAACGAGGCCCGCTATCGCAGCTTGATCGACGCCTCGTGCTCCCTGGTCTGGGTGACCGATCAGCTCGGGCAGAAGATGGTCGATGGTGGCGGAGTCCAGGACCTCACGGGCGGTCTAACCAACGGAGAGCCGCTCGAGTGGCCGCGTGTGATTCACCCGTCCGACCTGACCTCCTTCGTGACCCGCTGGCGAGCCGGCATCGCAAGCGGCCGCGCCTTCGAGGGCGAGGCTCGTTTCGTGAGCGACGGCGACCAGGACTACCGCACGTCCCTGGTGCGCGCCGCCCCCGTGCTGGGCGACGACGGCAGCGTGGCGGAGTGGGTGGTCTCGCTGCGCGACATCGACGAGATCAAGCGCACCGAGAGCGAGCGTCGAAACCTGCAGCAGCGCGCCCTCGAGTCGAAGCACTTCGAGAGCCTGGGCGTGCTCGCCGGCGGTCTGGCCCATGACTTCAACAACTTACTCGTGGGCGTGATGGGGCACGCCGAGCTCATCGCGCGCCGCGTGGAGGCGAACTCGCCTCTTCAAGAGAACGCCACCTGCATCGTGGACTCGGCCGAGCGCGCGGCTCAGCTGTGCAAGAAGATGCTGGCTTTTGCCGGCAAGGGCCGCTACCTGCCCGAGCGCAGCGAGCTCGCCATCGTGGTGAAGAACATGCAGCAAAGCATGGTCGCGAGCATGCCCAAGCACATCAAGCTCAGCTTCGAGCACCAAGAGAACGTGCCCTCGGTGGACATCAACCCGGACGAACTACGTCAGCTGCTGGCGATCTTCGTCACCAACTCGGTGGAGGCCCTGGAGGCGCGCACGCGCGGGCAGATCCGAGTCGTCACTGGGAGTCGCTTCTTTTCGGCCGAGGAGCTGGCGCTGACCAAGCTCGGTTCGGCGTGCCTCGAGGGGGTGTATGCTTTCCTGGAAGTGCACGACGATGGTCCGGGGATTGCGCCGGACATCATGCCCAAGATCTTCGAGCCCTTCTTCTCCACCAAGTTCCTCGGACGTGGCTTGAGCCTGGCCGCCGCGCTCGGCATCGCGCGCACCCACGCGGGCACCGTGGACATCACCTCGCGTCAGGGGGCGACTTGCGCGCGCTTGCTCTTGCCTGTGCTGCGCCCGGACAGCGACATCAACCAGCTGCGCCCCGTGGTGGGTCGCGAGGCACAGGGCACTGTGCTCGTGGTGGACGACGACACGGACGTGCGAGAACTCGCGCGGCTCACCCTGGAGGACATCGGAGTGCGCGTCATGACCGCCAGCTCGGGCGAAGAGTGCGTGAAGATCTATCGCGAGCTCCACGCCGAGATCGACCTGGTGCTGCTCGACCTCACTATGCCCGGCATGGACGGCGCAACGGCGCTCCGGGCACTGAGCGAGATCCAGCCTGGCGTACGCGTGATCCTCACGAGTGGCTATCTCGCCGCCGACGCCATCGAGCGCATCGGTGCGCAGGGGGTGGAGGGCTTCGTGCAGAAGCCCTGGCGTCCCAGCGCGCTGGCCAAGCGCATGTCGAACGCGCTGGCGCGGCGTGGCGAAGCCCTCTGGGCCCGCGCGGAGCGGAACTAGGGACACCCCGACACCCCGTAGAGCGCAGATTGGGTCGGCGCTCTAGCGAGTGGCGGGGAAGTTACGACGCTTGAGCTCGTCAGCGAGCGATTCGAGCTTGGCCTGACACACGGCGTCGAGCTTGCGCTTCTCGCCGAGCGCGAGCGCAAGCGAGCGAGCGTCGGTGTTGCGGTGGGAGAGGGCGAGCACTTCCTGGTGCACGCCGTGAAAGCGCGCCAGCGCTTGGCGGGCTGGCTCGAGCGAGCCCTTCTTCGCGTCCGGATCGAGCTGGCGGGAGAGCTGGTCTAGCGCCGCAGACGCCTTGGTCAGTGACGTCGCCATCTCGGACTCGTAGCGACGCATCTCGTTCTCGTCGAGGGTCGCGATGTGAGGACCCTCGAGCACCTGGATCTCGCGGACCCCGAGCATCACGGCTTGCTTCAGGTTTTGGAGCTCGAACTCGTTCAATGCGTGCGTGCCTGGTACGCCGTCGAGCGCGCGCTCGAGCTCGTTCGCTGCCTGGGAAGCCGCTCCGAACGAGAGACGCTGGGCCTTGAGGTTGGTGTTCTCCACGGCGAGAGACAGGATCTCCTCATCGAGCTTTTGGCATTGGGTGAACTCGCTGCGGAACTCTCCGACCAGCGCGAGCTCACCCCTGTAGTCGAGGTCCTTCACCAGCGACTCGAGTCGGTCGAGCCCGCTGCTCACTTGACGTGTCTCATCGCGCGCCTCTTGCGCGAACTCGCGCGAGAGCTCGTCCGTGTCCGCCAGGACCGCGCGGTGGATGGCGTCGCCGGCGCGCGCGAAGTGCACGCGCATCTCGCTGGATAGTTTGCGGGCCTCGAGCAGCTCGCTGAACGCAGGCGCGAGGTTGCCTCTGCAGGCGACAGCGAGCAGCGCCATCGCCGCGATCGCGATCCAGGCCGTGCCACGCAAGCGAGCACGGGGAACCCGGCGGAGACCTGGCTTCCCCCTGCTTTCGACCTGCGCTCGCGCTTGGCCTTGCATGTCTTCCTGCCTTACCACGCTCGCGCGGCTTGGCAGACTCGGTGGTGGGCGGTGGTTCGTGCGCCCGACGGGGCCAGGGCGCCTTGACACTTTCTTGATGCGCGCCGGGGACCCCTTGACGCCTCCTTGAGCGCTCGGAGCACTACAACGAAAGAGCGATGGGCCGCGCTGCTCAGCATCGTTCGCGAACGAAGCTCACCTCGCAGCGCTGGCACACGCACGGCCAAGGAGCGCCCTATGGATCTCGTGTTCACTAGCCTCACGGTCGGGTTCTTTTTGGTGACCTGGGGCTTCGTCAAGTTGTGCGAGCACATCTAGTCGAGGCTGCGCTCGCTCGTGTGAATCGGAGGTTTCCGTGACTGCACTGCATGTCATCGGCGGCGGACTCTCGCTTGCCCTCTTGGTGTATCTGCTGTTCGCACTGCTCTACCCGGAGAAGCTGTCATGACCTGGAACGCGGTCGTGCAATGCGGCCTCTATCTGACGGTGCTGACCGCACTCGGTCTGCCCCTCGGTAGCTACATGGCGCGCGTCTACACGGGCGAGGCACGAGTCGCCCAGCGCGTGCTCGGTCCGCTCGAGCGCCTGTTCTATCGGCTCGCCGGCGTACGCGCGGACGACGACATGGGCTGGCCGCGCTATGCGCTTTCCGTCCTGGTCTTCGGCCTGTTCGGGACCTTGGTGGTGTACGTGTTGATGCGGGTGCAGCACGCGCTTCCGCTCAACCCCGCGCAGATGCCGGCTGTCGATCCCGAGGTCAGCTTCAACACCGCGGTGAGCTTCGCCAGCAACACCAACTGGCAGGCCTACGGCGGCGAGAGCACGCTCAGCTACTTCACCCAGATGGTGGCGCTCACGGTGCAGAACTTCGTGTCTGCGGCGGCGGGCATGGCGGTGCTGGTGGCGCTGGTGCGCGGGTTCACGCGTCGTCAGGCGAGCGGCGTCGGCAACTTCTGGGTCGACATGACCAAGAGCACACTCTACGTGCTGCTTCCGCTGTCCATCGTGCTTGCCCTCTTGCTCGTCAGTCAGGGTGTGGTGCAGACCTTTGGCCCCTATGCGCATGCCAAGCTGCTCGAGCCGATCAAGCACGCGAACGGCACCACGATCAGCGAGCAAGTTCTGGCCCTCGGTCCGGCTGCCTCGCAAATCGCGATCAAGCAACTCGGCACCAATGGCGGCGGCTTCTTCAACGTGAACTCGGCGCACCCCTTCGAGAACGCCACGCCGTTCTCGAACTTCCTCGAGGTGCTGTCCATCCTGCTCATCCCGGCGGCCCTCTGTTTCACCTTTGGCGCGCTCATCAAGGATCGCCGCCAGGGCTTCGCGCTCTACGCGGCCATGCTGGCCATCTTCGTGCCGCTGCTCATCCTGTGCGTCGCTGCGGAGCAACACGGAAACCCCGTGCTCGGTGCGCTCGGCGTCGACCAGGCCGAGCACGCACTGTCGGTGGGCGGGAACATGGAGGGCAAGGAGGTGCGCTTCGGGATCGCCAACAGCGGACTGTGGGCGGTCGCTACCACGGCGGCCTCCAACGGGTCGGTGAATGCGATGCACGACAGCTTCACGCCGCTCGGCGGCCTCGTGCCGATGTGGTTGATGCAGCTCGGTGAGATCGTCTTCGGCGGTGCGGGCTCGGGGCTCTACGGCATGCTGATGTACGCCATTATCGCGGTGTTCATCGCCGGGCTGATGGTGGGTCGCACGCCCGAATACCTGGGCAAGAAAATCGAGGCCTATGAGATGAAGATGGCCTCGCTGGTGATCTTGCTGCCCGCAGCCGCGGTGTTGCTCGGCACGGCCATCGCGTGCGTGGTACCGGCGGGCTCGGCCAGCCTGGGCAATCCCGGGGTGCACGGCTTTAGCGAGATCTTGTACGCGTTCTCTTCCGGCAGCAATAACAACGGCTCGGCCTTTGGTGGCATCACGGTGAGCGGGATGTTCTACGCCACGGCCATCGGCATCTGCATGTTGATCGGACGCTTCTGGGTGATGGTGCCGGTGCTGGCCATCGCGGGCTCTCTGGCAAAGAAGAAACTCGTGCCGCCCAGCGCAGGTACCTTGCCCACGCACACCCCGCTCTTCGTGGGCCTCCTGGTGGGCACGGTGGTGCTGGTGGGAGCGCTCACCTTCATTCCCTCGCTGGCGCTTGGGCCAGTGGTCGAACACCTGCTCCTGCACACCCACGGCTGAAAGAGATTGATCATGACCTTACCTGGCAAAGTGTCGTCGGTGCAGGCCGTTCCAGCGGAGACGTCGCCCGCCTCTGCGGTGGACACGCTGGTCGCGTCGACTGCCAAGGCTCAAACGCGGCCACTGTTCGAGACGGCCATCGTGCGTCGCGCCCTGCTCGACTCGGTGAGCAAACTCCATCCACGACACATGGTCCGCAACCCCGTGATGTTCGTGGTGGAGGTTGGCAGCGCGTACACCAGCTTCCTGTTCGTGCACGCGCTGTTCACCGGGCATGGTGAGGCTTCGCCCTGGTTCATCCTGGCGGTCTCGATCTGGCTGTGGTTCACGGTGTTGTTCGCCAACTTTGCGGAGGCCATGGCCGAAGGGCGCGGCAAGGCGCAGGCGGATACCCTGCGCAAGGCGCGCAAGGACGTGATGGCCAAGCGCTTGAGCGAAGCCCGTCGCGGAGCCGACTACACGGAGGTGGTGAGCGGCCGACTGCGGGAGGGTGACGTCGTACTGGTCGACGCTGGAGACCTGATTCCAGGAGACGGAGAGGTGGTGGAAGGTGCGGCCTCCGTCGATGAAAGCGCCATCACCGGCGAGAGCGCTCCCGTGATTCGAGAGAGCGGTGGAGACCGCAGTGCGGTCACCGGAGGCACGCGCGTGCTCTCGGACTGGCTGATCGTGCGCATCACGGCCAACCCTGGAGAGACCTTCTTGGATCGCATGATCTCCATGGTGGAAGGCGCCAAGCGCAAGAAGACCCCCAACGAGATCGCCCTCGACATTTTGCTGGCTGGGCTCTCGATTATCCTGCTGCTCGCCACGGTGACCTTGCTTCCCTATTCGCTGTTCGCAGTGCAGACGGCGGGCGCCGGGATGCCGGTGAGTCAGACCATCTTGGTCGCGCTCCTGGTGTGCTTGATCCCGACCACCATCGGCGGACTCCTGTCCGCCATCGGCATCGCAGGCATGGACCGGATGATCCAGGCCAATGTAATCGCGACCTCCGGACGAGCGGTGGAAGCGGCGGGCGACGTGGACGTGCTCTTGCTCGACAAGACAGGCACCATCACGCTCGGCAACCGGCAAGCCACTGCGTTTCTGCCGGCGACCGGAGTGGGAGAGCGTGAGCTCGCGGACGCCGCTCAGCTCGCATCGCTCGCCGACGAGACCCCTGAAGGACGCAGCATCGTCGTGCTCGCCAAGGAGAAGTTCAACCTGCGTGGCCGCGACCTGCACCAGCTCGGCGCCCACTTCGTGCCCTTCAGCGCCGCCACTCGCATGAGCGGCGTGGACTTGAACGGCCAACGCATCCGCAAAGGCGCGGGGGAAGCCATCGAGCGCTTCGTCCAGGAGCAGCACGGTAGCTTGCCAGCCCAGGTGCGCGCGTCGCTCGACGAGGTGGCCAGGGCTGGCGGAACGCCGCTCGTGGTCGCCGACGGTGCGCGCGTGCTCGGTGTGGTGCACCTGAAGGACATCGTGAAAGGCGGCATCAAAGAGCGCTTCGTGGAGATGCGAAAGATCGGCATTCGCACCGTGATGATCACGGGCGACAACCCGGTGACGGCCGCGGCCATCGCGGCCGAGGCGGGCGTGGACGACTTCCTCGCCGAGGCCACGCCAGAGGCCAAGCTCGGCATGATCCGAGAGTATCAGGCCAAGGGTCACCTGGTGGCGATGACGGGTGACGGCACCAACGATGCACCGGCGCTCGCCCAAGCCGACGTGGCGGTGGCGATGAACACGGGGACTCAGGCGGCCAAGGAAGCAGGCAACATGGTGGACCTCGACTCCAATCCCACCAAGCTGCTCTCCATCGTCGAGATCGGGAAGCAGATGCTGATCACCCGTGGCGCCTTGACCACCTTCAGCATCGCCAACGATCTGGCCAAGTACTTCGCCATTATCCCGGCCGCCTTCGCGGTCACCTATCCGCAGCTCGACGCGCTCAACGTGATGGGCCTGCACTCGCCCACCACGGCCGTGTTGTCTGCGGTGATCTTCAACGCACTCATCATCGTGGCGCTGATCCCGCTGGCGCTGCGCGGCATTCGCTATCGCCCGGTGGGGGCGTCTCGCATGCTTCGCCACAACATCCTGGTGTACGGGGTGGGCGGCGTGGTGCTGCCGTTTCCTTTCATCAAGTTGATCGACGTGCTGCTCACCGCCATCGGTGTGGGCTGAAGGAGGGGCCGTCATGAACTCATACGTGCGCCCGGGTCTCGTGTTGCTGGGACTCTTCACGTTGCTCACGGGTCTCGCCTATCCCGCGCTGGTCACCGTGCTGGCGCAAGCGGCGTTTCCCGGCGAAGCCAACGGCAGCTTGATCGAGCACGATGGATCCATCGCGGGTTCGCGGCTGATCGGCCAGCCCTTCGAGAGCCCCGGTTACTTCTGGGGGCGTCCCTCCGCCACTGCACCCGTGCCCTACAACGGCGCGGCCTCGAGCGGTTCCAATCAAGGGCCGCTCAACCCGGCCCTGAAGGAGGCGGTTGCCGCGCGCGTGGCGGCCTTGCGTGCTGCCGATCCGGGACAGCAAGATGCGCCGGTGCCAGTGGATTTGGTGACGGCATCGGGCAGCGGGCTCGATCCACACCTCTCCCCTGCGGCGGCGCGCTATCAGGTGCCGCGCGTGGCGCGCGCGCGTGTTCTCTCGGAGGCGACGGTCGCCGGGCTGGTGGAGCGCCACACGGAGGGGCGCACGCTCGGATTGTTGGGGGAGACGCGCGTCAACGTGCTCGAGCTGAACCTGGCCCTGGACGCGCTGTCCGCCAAAACGCGTTGAGCTGCGCCTTTTCGGGGGTAGGGTAGGAGTCGACGTGGGTGAACAACGACGAGATGCTCTCGGACGTCCCGACCCCGACGAGCTCCTGCGGCGCTTGAACGCCGAGCGCGAGCGCGCCGAACGCGGCAAGTTCAAGGTTTTCTTCGGCTTCGCACCGGGGGTCGGCAAGACCTACGCGATGCTCGAGTCCGCCCACCGACTCAAGGGCCAGGGGATCGACGTGGTGGTGGGCGCCGTGGAGACCCACGGGCGCACCGAGACCGAGAAGTTGTGCGTGGGGCTCGAAGTGCTGCCGCGCCGCGAGGTGCTCCACCGTGGGACCACGCTGCACGAGTTCGATCTCGAGCGCGCGCTGGTTCGCAAGCCTCAGGTGCTGTTGTTGGACGAGCTCGCCCACACCAACGCCGAGGGCTCACGTCACAGAAAGCGCTATCAGGACGCGCTCGATCTGCTCGAGGCAGGCATCGAGGTGCACACCACGCTGAACGTCCAGCACGTGGAGAGCCTCAACGACGTGGTGGCTCAAGTGACCTCCGTGCGGGTGCGCGAGACCGTGCCCGACGCCGTGCTCGACCGCGCCGAAGAGATCGAGCTGGTAGACCTGCCGCCCGAGGACCTCCTGGCGCGCTTGCGCGAAGGCCGCGTGTATATCCCGGAGCAGGCCAGCCGTGCCGCGCAGAACTTCTTCAAGCTCGGCAATTTGCTGGCACTACGCGAGCTCGCCCTGCGCCGCACCGCCGATCGCGTCGACGTGGACGTGCGTGCCTATCGCGCCGAGCATCGTATCGATCAGGTATGGGCGGCCGGGGAGCGCATCCTCGTGTGCGTCGGACCGAGCCCTGGGTCGGCGCGCCTGGTGCGTGCGGCGCGACGAATGTCTGCGGGCCTCCGAGCTCCGTGGCTCGCGGTATACGTGGAGCGCAGTACGGGCGCGCCCATCGGCCAGTCGGCCCGCGAACGCCTGGAGTCCAACCTGCGTCTCGCGGAGTCGCTGGGCGGCACGGTGGTGCGCCTGGTGGGCACCGATGTCGCGGACAGCTTGCTCGAGTACGCCCGCAAGCACAACGTCACGCGCATCATCCTCGGCAAGCCCACGCACCCGCGTCTGCGCGACCGCTTGCGTGGATCGCTGGTCGACTCCGTGGTGCGTGGTAGCGGTGGCATCGATGTGCACGTGATTTCGGGGGATGCCGGGGACGCCCCGAGCCGCCCTGCTCCTCCGCCCCCGAGCCAGCGGACCGGGCTGCGCAGCTACCTGTGGGCGTTGGTGGCGGTCGGCGCGGCGACCGGTCTGGCGGCGCTCTTGCGCGTGGTGCTCGCGCCGCCCGACCTGGTGATGATCTACCTCGTGGCCATCATGTTGGTGGCCATCCGTTTCCCACTCTCGGTCGCCATCCTGGCTTCGGCGCTCTCGGTAGCAGTCTACGACTTTTTCTTCGTGCCTCCCTACCGCACGCTAGCCGTCTCGGACGTCCGCCACTTGCTCACGTTCCTGATGATGTTCGCCGTGGGTGTAGTGATCAGCAATCTCACTTTGAGGCTTCGGCGGCAGGAGCTGCGCGCCCGCGAGCGCGAGGATCGCACCGCCACGCTCTACGCGCTCAGCCGCGACCTGGGCACCACCTTCGGTGAGCCGCAGGTGGCGGCGGTGCTGGCGCGTCACGCGAGCTCCGTGTTCGGCGTGGCCGCGAATGTCAGCAAGTTGAGCGAGCGGCGCAGCTTGACGCGTCTTGCGAGCGCGGGAGCAGCCCCCATCGGGCCCACCGAGGATGGAGCTGCGCGCTGGGTGCTCGAGCACGGGCGACCGGCGGGCTGCGGGACGGACACCTTGCCGGGAGCGCGCACCTTCTCGGTGCCGCTGAGCGTGGGACCCAACGTGCATGCAGCTCTCTCCATCGCGCCGCGCTCGCCCCATGGACTGAGCTTCGATGAGCGCGACTTTCTGACGGCGTTCGCGCGTCAGGGCGCGCAGGCCCTCGAGCGCGCCATGCTCGCCGAGGAGGCCAAGCGCGCAGCACTGCACGCGCGGGCAGAGGAGATGCGCAGCAGCCTGTTGAGCGCGGTGTCGCACGATCTGCGCACGCCCTTGGCCGCCATCACCGGCGCAGCCAGCAGCTTGCGCGATCAGAGCGTGCACATCCCCGAGGCGCAGCGCGTCGAGCTGCTCGACACCATCGGTGAAGAAGCCGAGCGCCTCGAGCGCCTGGTGAGCAACTTGCTCGACATGACCCGCCTCGAAGCCGGAGGCGTGGCGTTGCGTCGCGAATGGGTCCCGCTCGAAGAGCTGGTGGGATCATCGCTGACCCGCCTGGAAGGCAAGCTGCGTGGGCACCCCATCGACGTGTCGTTGCCGGCCGAGCTGCCCTTGGTGGCCGTGGATCCGGTGCTGTTCGAGCAGGTCTTCGTGAACTTGTTCGAGAACATCGCCAAGTACACGCCGGTCGGCACCCGCGTCGCCGTGCGAGGCTGGGTCGAGCCACCTGGGGAGCGTACCGGGGTCCCTGACGCTGCAGAGCGCGCGGCGCCCGTGGTGGCCATCGAACTGCGAGACTGGGGACCGGGCCTCCCGGAGGGGGGCGAAGAACGCGTCTTCGAGAAGTTCTATCGTGGCAGTCATCGCGGGGTGGCAGGGGTCGGGCTGGGGCTGCCTATTTGCCGGGGCATCGTCGAGGCCCACGGAGGTACGATCAGCGCCGAAAACCCCCTGGACGGAGGTGCTGGCTTCGTGATCCGTTTGCCGCTCGACCAGTCCCCACCAGACGTGGAGCTCGCCCCCGATAGCATCGTCGAGTCCTCCTCGAACGGGGCCTCGTCGTGAACGTCCCGGGACCCAGCGTGCTCGTGGTGGACGACGAACAACCCATGCGGCGTTTCCTACGCACTGCGCTGGGAGCTCACGGCTACACCTTGTTCGAAGCGTCGAGCGCGGCGGAAGCCAAGCTGGTGATCACCACCCAGAACCCGAGTCTGGTGCTGCTCGACCTCGGGCTGCCCGACGCCGACGGCCTCGAATTGACGCGGGAGCTGCGCGAATGGAGCCGGGTGCCGATCATCGTCATCTCCGCGCGCGGTCGCGAGGATGACAAGGTCGCCGCGCTCGACGCGGGCGCCGACGACTACCTCACCAAGCCCTTCGGCGTGAACGAACTGTTAGCGCGCATCCGCGTCGCGCTCCGGCATGCCCGGGGAACGGCCCAAGAAGAGAGCAGACCGTTCGAGCTAGGCGGGCTAGCCATCGACTTCACGCGCCGGCTCGTCACGGTAGATAGTCGTGAGATCCATCTAACACCCACGGAGTACAAGCTGCTCGGCTTGCTGGCGCGCCACGCGGGTAAGGTCCTC
The DNA here is from genome assembly GCA_047601445.1 of Myxococcales bacterium. Lineage (GTDB taxonomy): Bacteria > Myxococcota_A > Polyangia > Polyangiales > DASUME01 > DASUME01. The sequence continues at coordinate 5,867,978 of JASGJH010000001.1, forward strand.
ACGCACGCGCAGATCCTCAAGGAGGTTTGGGGCCCGAACTACGCGAACCAGACCCACTACGTACGCGTGCACATGGCCGAGCTGCGCAAGAAGGTGGAAGTCGACGCGGCCCGACCCCAGCGCATCCTCACCGAGCCTGGCGTGGGCTATCGCCTGCGCGACCGCTGACCCGCGCTTCGTGGGCCTGCACCCAATCTTGCTCGCCACGGGACCCAAACCAGGTGTTCTGGAACGTTGGTAACCCAAGGGGGTTGTGGCATATTGCGCCGCGAGGTTCACCCCCTTGGCCAAACCCACGCTCGGCTCGATTGTCGGCGGGAAATACAAGCTCCTGCGCGCGCTCGGCGAAGGCGGGATGGGGACGGTGTACGAGGTGGAGCACGCGCTCACGCACAAGCGCGCCGCCATCAAGTGGGTGCACCCGCAAATGGGCTCCTCCGACAGCGCCCACGACCGGCTACTCCACGAGGCCCGCGCCACCTCGCGCATCCACCACCGCAACGTAGTCGATGTGTACGACGTCTTGCGGGAGGACGTCGCCGTCTGCCTGGTGATGCAGCTGTTGGTAGGCGAGCCGCTGTCGGATCTCATCGCGCGCGGGCCGATGCCCCTGAGCGAGTTCGTCGCCTTGCTCCTGCCTGCCATGCGCGGCGTGGCCGCGGCGCACGCGGCGGGCGTCATCCACCGCGACATCAAACCCGACAATATCTTTCTCGCTCAAGAGCCCGGGCAGTCCGAGATCGTCCCCAAGGTGATCGACTTCGGTATCTCCAAAGTCTTCGACCCCAAGGCGTCCAATCACACGCGCTCTGGGATCACCATGGGTACACCCAAGTACGTCTCCTACGAGCAGCTGCTCGGCGCGCGAGACGTGGACGCGCGGGCCGATGTGTACGCGTTCGGCGTGATGCTCTACGAAGCCATCACGGGGGAGCCTCCCTACCGTGCCGGGACCTTTGGTGAGCAGGCCGTGGCCTTCGCGATGTCGGTTCCGGCGCGGCCCGTGTTGCTGCGACCCGACCTGCCGCCGGCCCTCGATACGCTGGTCTACCGCGCCATCGCCAAAGACCGCGAGCACCGCATCCGCAATATCGAAGCCTTGATCGCCGAGCTCGAGCAGTTCGCGGATGCCAAGGCCTACCCCGTGCCCATGCAGGCCTTCGCGGAGCCCGTACCGCCCTTCGGCACCCTGCAGCACGACGACCCGACGTCGCCCGCGGTGGTGACCCCCAGCTCGCAACCCCGCGACTCCTTGCCCGAGGTGAGTCGCCTCTCTCCCACGCCGAGCGCCCCGGCGCCGGTCGTGCCGGTGGCTAGCACCAGCCGCCGCCCGCGCGTGCGACTTACGAGCTTGATCGTGTTCGCCTGCGCGGCAGGTCTGCTCGGCCTGCTCGTATGGTGGTTCCAGGTGCCCAATCACCAGGCCTCCTTGCCGGCGGCGCGCGCGGAGTCCGCACCCACCACGGCCACGGGGGCTCGCGCACCAAGCCCCGGGTTCGCCACCAGCCCAGCCCCCAGCGGCATAGGTCCCAGCAGTACGCCCGAGCCAACGTCCAACCCCAACGAGAGCGAACTGCTTCCCTCCCGAGCGAACGCCATGTTGCCCACCACCTCCCCAGCGACCGTGCCCTCTGCCGTGCCTCTCTTGGGGGCTCCGCCGCCCGCAGCGTCCAAACAGCCAGTCGCCCGGCGCCAGGTCCCGCCGATCGTGAGCAAGGCGCCCGCGCGTGATCCGAGCGAGTCTGCCCCCGTCGCGCCGCGAGAGGCCGTCGACACTCCCAAGTCCGATGCCTCGGGCAATGAAACCCATCGCGCCGGGCGCCTCGGGCGCGACGAGTTCTGAGCCGTGCTCCAAACGCGCTCTTTTCTCCTCGTGATGTTCTTGTCGAGCCTGGAGCTCGTCAGTCGCGTCCAGGCCCAGACCGGCGATGCCGCCGCACCGAGCAACGTCGTCACGGGCGTTCCGGCGGCTCCGGTCGTGAACCCTCCGGCATTCGAGGAACCACCCGGCTACGCCGAGCTCATCGACGCCGCCATTCGCGAGCATGAGCTCACGCACTTCCAGGAGGCCCGGGAGCTCTTGCTCAAGGCCCACGCCATGTTTCCGAACGCGCGTACCCTGCGCGGCCTGGGCAAGGTTGAGTACGAGCTGCGCAACTACGGTCACGCGGTGAGCCACCTCGAGAACGCATTGGCTTCGCCGGTGCGCCCCCTCGACGCGCGGCTGCGCGCCGAGGTGGAGGAGCTACTCGCCCGCGCGCGCGCCTACGTGGGCGAGGTGCACGTGGCCGTGAAACCGAGCAGCGCCTCGGTGATCGTCGACGGCGTCACCGTGGCAAGCGGGCCCCAGGCTGTGTTCTCGCTGGTGGTGGGCGACCACCTCATCGAGTTCCAGGCAGCAGGACATTTCCCCGAGCGACGCGCCGTGCGCGTGAAGGGCGGCGAGCAGACCAACATTCAGGTCGTGCTCAACGCGCCGCTGGCGGACAAGGAGCCAGCTAGCCCCGAGAAGGCTGCCCCATCCCAGCCCAGCAGCGCGCCCCACGACGATGAGGCGCGCACGCGCACGCGCAGGCGCTGGCTGGCGTGGACCCTGTCGGCGGTGGCCGTCACGGGTGCCGCGCTCGCAATCGGCTTCGCGTTTCGCGACGATTCCACCGGTCGCGCGGATGGAGGCACGAGCGGCGTCGTCCTGAGGAACCCATGAAGCGTTGGTCGAACTTGCTCGCGCTGCGCGCCTACGCGCTGCTCCTTCTGGCTTCTCTGGTGCTCGCATGTGAGTCCACGTCCACGCAGCCCGACGGCATCGTGGTGGCGGTCTACAGCGATCTCGTCGTGGGATCCGAGTTGAGTACGCTCACAGCCACGGTGATGGATCAGGACGGCAGTAAGGCGGCAGAACACACCTTCCAGCTCGACGCCACGGCGCAAGGTGACTCCAACCTCCTGGTCTCCTTTGGCGTGCAACGCGGTCACTCCGAGCGGCTCTATCTCAAGCTGCAGGGCTTCGTCGGTGCCCAAGCCAATTCCAAGCTGGTCATCGAGCGTGTGCTCGAGGCTCGTTTCGTGTCGGGCAAGACCGCACTCTTGCGGGCGCTGCTGGGCGCGCGTTGCCTCGAGAAACTGAGCTGCGACGGCCACACCACGTGCGATCCCTCAAACGGGGGCTGCATGGAGATTGCGGATGCCGCGCTCGAGACTCGCGATCCGAAGACACCCGACGATGTCCACTGGCTGCCGACGAACTACGCGCCTCGTGAGAGACCTCAAACCTTCGACTCCGGTAGCGACGCCGCGGTGGACTCGGGCGCGGACTCCGGAGCAGACACCCTGGCGCCGGGACTCGCGTGCACCGAAGCGGCCGCATGCGACAGTCGAAGCTGCCTCGGAGGCTTTTGCTGCGCGGGTCTTTGCTCGCATGATCACGTGGCTCCGAGCTGTCAGGGAGGCGGCTGCGAGAGCGGCATTTGTGACGACGGCTACGCCGATTGCAACGGCGATAAGGCGACCGACGGTTGCGAAACGAAGGTCGCTAGCGACCCGAATCACTGCGGCATTTGTCAGAACGTCTGCGACTACGGCGCGTGTCAGGGTGGCGCATGCGTGACCTATGTCGAGGGCTCGCAATCCAAGGCGCAAACGTTCGACTGGGAGGCCGGCACCGTATGGTCCTTCCGCATTTACAATCAGCACCCAGGGAAGCTTGCTTCGATGGGGGTCTTGGCCGCCGCGCCGAATCAGGCTCAGCTCTATTTCGCGCTGTATCTGGATAACGGCGGTGCGCGGGGCTCTCGCCTCATCCAGAGCGATGTGCTCACCGTCGATGCCGAGCGCGTCGAGTGGCGCGTGCCCGCGAATGTCGACGTGCCGATGCTGGGTGACAACCAGGGCTACTGGTTCTTGTTCACGCTCTCTGCGAAGACGACGCTCTACACGGACCCGGGTAATCGCGACTTTTGGTCGTCGACAGGAACGCCGGAGTTTGGTCCAATCATGGGAGACCGACCTGACGACGTGTACAACACGTTCGAGCACGGGATCCGCTTCCCGAATCTGTTCTTTACCGTTGTGCCAAGTGGGGAGTCAGGTTCGTAGTCCGTGAAAGAGAAGTAGTCGTATGACGTGCTGTGGTTTGTTTTTCGGCACCGAGTCCACCCAAGGTAACTGTCTGCTCGCGACGCCGATCACCAAGAACAAAGACGCCTTCCCGTACTTCCCCTACAGCACGCCCCCCACGCCGAACCAGACGAAGCAGATCTACTGCCGCATCTACTCGCACACGCCCTACACCCAATCCATCGAGTACCTCGTCTACGTCTCGCCGCCGCTGGTGAACGGCGTCTTCCCGAGCACGCCGGTCTTGCAAACGCAGTTCGGGGTCGGCGGCAACTGGGTGGTCTCGGGAAATCGCTACTACAAGCAGGGCACGTTCCTGTTCACGCCGACGCAGCCGCAGGTGATGAGCGGCATCTGCATGCTGGTCAAAGCCAACCCCATGGGGCTCGCGGACTGCGCTTGCCCGACGGGGTTCACCGATCTGGGGCTACAGCCTCTCTGCGCCATCTACGATCGCCCTTGGTGAACAGCCAACGGAAGACGCCACGTCCGGCCATATAGGGGGGCCAACGCGCGAAAGGAGCTCGTGATGATCGGTCCGTACTCGCCGTTCAGTCGAGACGATGCCCCCCAAGTTCGGCCCTGTTCCTGCGTCCGCTCCCCCAACGCGCGAGGAGGTTCCCGTGACGCGCGATCTATGCGCTGCACCCGGAAAGCCCCGCGCTGCTTCCGCGTGACTGCGCGGTCTCCGCGGCCTGCGTTCGACTCGAAATGCCAATGCCCTGTGACCGCACTGACACCCGCAGTGCGTTGGCGCGCGCGCACTGCGATAGACCTCGCACGCACTTCAATTGACCCTTTTCAGCGCCTCGAGGCACATGTAGGGTACGGAGCTCAACGGAGAACTTCGCGCGCCCCGGCGCCTGGTTTCAGGTCCTGACGGCAGAGCACGGCAGGGCACAGCTGGTTTTCCGAAATCGTTTTTATCTTGGTGTTCAAAAAAGGTGGCTTATGCGGAGTGCAACTGGCGCGATTGTGGTGGCTTGTCTGGGCCTCATGGCCTGCGGAGGGGATCCGCCGGCCATCACGGGTGCCGCCTTTAAACCGAACACCCCGTGGGACCCCGACGGCGATGGCGTCTCCAACGGCACCTACCTCGATAACAACGGCGACGGCGTGGCCGACGGTATCGATACCGATGACGATGGCAACATCGACCTGGACGTCTACGGCAAGCCCCTCAGCAAGGGCGACGGGGACGGCGATGGCGATGGGGACGGCGACAACACCACCGACCCCACCGGCGACGGCGACAACGACGGCAACTGCGCGGAGCAGATCGTCAAGAACGACCGCATCCCGCCCGACATGCTGATCGTGCTCGATCGCTCAGGCAGCATGAAGATGAACAGCACCAACCGCTGGGATCCCTCGGTGGCGGCGCTCAAGCAGGTCACCTCGCAGCTGGCAGGCGGCATCAGCTTCGGTTTGATGAGTTTCCCTCCCTCGGGTGACGAGTGCGGCGCTGGCAAGTTGGACGTGCCGATTGCCGCCAACAACGCCATGGCCATCAACACGGCGCTCACGAACATGAGCCCCAAGGGCGGCACACCCACGTCCATCACGCTCAAGGAGGCGCACAAGCTCCTCGGCGGTGTGAGCCAGGATCCGGACGCCATCGTGACCCCCAAGTACGTGCTCTTGGTCACCGACGGTGAGCCCAACTGCACGGCCAGCTGTCCCGACCCGCTCTCGGACTTTGCGGGCTGGTTCACCTGCATCACCAGCGGTGACCAGCAGGCCATCAAGGACAGCGTCGCCGAGATCAAGTCCATGACCGCCGACGGCATCAAGACCTTCGTGGTGGGCTACGACACCGGCAGCGACCCGGTGAAAACCACCATGGACATGATGGCCCAGGCCGGCGGCACCGGGGCCAAGAGTCACATCATCGTGAAGAGCGGCGACGAGTTGCTCAAGGCCCTGGAGGACATCGCGGGCCAGGCGGCCACGTGCACCATCGTCCTCGAACAGTCGGTGAGCGACCCGAGTTACGTCCTCGTGACCATCGATGACTCCCTCATGCTCGGCCTCAACCAGAAGGACGGCAATGGCTTCTCGGTGGGCGCCGACAATCGCACTGTGACCATTCTGGGCAAGTCGTGCGACATGCTGCGTACCAAGGCCGATGCCAAGGTCCACGTGCAGGTACTTTGCGAGCCCGTGATTCTCTGAGCCGCACAGAGAGCGTCACATGAAAGGCCGCCGGGAGATTCCTGGCGGCCTTCGTGTTTGTGGGGAGCGAGCAGCAGTCGACGCACACCCACTCGCTTCGTTGGGGTGAGCCTTCAGGCGCAGGCCTGGTGTCGTGGCTCAGCCGTCTTTGCGCGGCGGTCGGGTTACGGCCACGGTGGCCGCATCGCGCTCGGACTGCTCCATCTTGCTGCGCGGGCCCGAGCCGGTCTGCGAAGCTGCGGCGAGCGCGCCGGAGACCAGCTGGTCCTTGCCGCGTGAGCGGGGCATGCGGGTGCTGGTGCTGTCGCCGGCCATGCGAGACTCCCGGCCGCGCGGGCTGAGGGCGAGCTCACTCAAGCGCTCGCACTTGGCGATCAGCGCGGGCGTGTTGGTGGGCCGGTACCACTGCTCGCACTTGGCCAAGCTAAAGGCGTATTCCTCGGGGATACCAGCCGCCCAGGCGATCTCCGCGCGCACTTCCTGCAATCCACCCTGGACGAGCGGATGATTGCTGGTGCTGTAGCGCTTGATCAGGGCATCCACTTCGCCCATCGCCTGCTCGTGCTCACCGAGGCCGGAGAGCGCCAATGCGTGCTCCATCTCCACGTGCAGGAACATGGTCACATAGTCGCGGTCGCGCTCGGTCATGCGCGCCATCACGGTCACGCAGTGCTCCAGAGCCTCCGAATGCTTGCCGCGCTCGTTGTAGGCCTGCGCCAGGAAGCCGTGCAGGGCAGCCCAGCCGATGTAGCTGCGTGGCGCCCTCACGCGCAGCGCGTCGTCGAGCGTATCCAGCGTGGTCTCGAGGTCTCCCTTGCGCACTAGCACGAGCGACGCGAATGCGAGCCGCTGATAGAACTCCAGGGAGTCCGCCTGCTTCTGCGAGACCTCCAGGCGGTCGCGTACGCGCGCCATGGACACGACGTCGCCGAGCAGCGAGTACACCGGAATCAAGGCCGGCGCCTCCCACAGCTCGACCTGCCAGGCCGAACCGACTTCGGCCGCGTGGATCTCCACCTGCTCGCGGTGGACCAGGGCCTTCTCGGTCTCACCACGGTTGGTGTAGTAGAGGAAGCGCAGCGCACTGGCGATCATGGAGTAGAGCTTGAGGCCCGTGGCGTCCATGATGTCCGCGCTCTCGAGGGCGGCCTGGCCGTCCTCGCGGAACACCGCGAAGGCACCGCGCGCGAAGTGGCAACCTGCCACGTACAGGAGCCGCGCATTCTCCGGCAAGCCCCAGGCGAAGCGCGGATTGAGCTGAAAGTTCTTGGCCAGTCGATCGAAGGCCTCGTAGGCCTCGGCCTGGTTCTCGCGTCCGATTTCCTGCAGGCCCTTGGTGAAGTGGTAGATCGCCACCGGCGTGGTGAACGAGGGCAGCACGTCGAAGGGCTTGAGCGTATGGGCCACGCGGGCCGCGCGGTCGGCGTCGAGGGCCAGCGTGGCCGAAGCCGTCAGCGTGGTGACGGTGCCGAACAGCTGGACCAACATCGAATAGAACGAATAGGGGCGCTCGCGCTTGGGCACGCAATAGAAGCGCACGCAGGCCACGCTCAACGCGAAGAGCAACGCCAGATGGCGCCCGATGAAGCGCGACCACAGGCGGGCCAGGCGCAGACCACAGGTGTGCTCCAGCGTGTCGAGCGCCTCGTCGCCGTAGAGGTCACCGTAGCGACGCTCCTCGTAGTAGCTGGCCTGCGCCATGGTCGCGAGGAGGCACGCGCGCTGATAGATGGAGCAGCGGTGCTTCTTGTAGACCTTGAGCGCGGCCTCCACGGGCTTGCCCATGTGGTGAAGGTTCGCGATCAGCGTGCTGATGCGGAAGCTGTCGGACGCCACCAGCGCAATCATGTCGGCGCCGCGCATCTCGTCGCCGCCCCGGATCAAGTGCCAACCCGCCTCGATCTGCAGGATCGGGTCGTCGGATGCCATGGTCGAGAAGGCCGCACCGAGCCGCAAGTGGCAGCGCTTGCGACCTTGATCGCTGATGGCTGCGAGCACGGCTTCGCGCAGCGCCGCGCTGCTGAAGTGATAGCCATCCTCACCGCCGTGCAGCACGTCGTTGCGCGCAAGCTCGTCGAGCAGGACGTGAACGCTGCGCTCCTCCGGCTGGCTCACGCCGCTGTAGGCGTCGAACACCAGCAGGCGGCACAGCTCGAGGGTGGGCCGCTCGCGTTGCACGCTGAGGCACTCGGCCAGCGAGCGTGCGGAGCTGCTCAGGCCTTCCAGGCGCGTCAGCAGCGCGTCCTCGAGCGCCGCCGGCAGCTCGGCGTCGGGGCGCTCGACCGGCAGTAGCCAGAGGCCGCCCGAGTAGCGGATCACCTTGCGCTGCGCGAGCTGGCGCGTGATCTCCATGCAGTGCAGCGGGCTGCCCAGCGTGCGCCCGTGCAGCCACTCTCCGAAGCGCTCCACGTTCGGCACATCGCCGAACAGCGAACGCACGAGCTCCAGGGTTTCCCTGCTCTCGAGGCCCGCGAGGGTCACGCGCGCGCACTGGTTGCGCAGTGCCTGGAGACCCACGCGGTTTTGGCGATCGCTGCCCGAGGTCTCTGTGAACACCAGGAAGATGGCGTTGTCCGCCGACTGCTTCGCCAGGCTCGCCAGCACACCGAGGCTCGCGTCGTCCGCGTGCTCGACGTTGTCGACCTGCAGCACGAGCGGCTTTTCCTTGGCGATGCTGGCGAACCAGCCATCGAGGGCGAGGTGGAATTCTCCGCTGTCGCGCGCGCCCGGCGGCCAAGAGCCATTGGGCGGCGGCGGCCAAGAACCGCCCATCGAAGGCGGCGGCCACGAGCGACCGGTGGGCTGCATGGGCGGCACGGAGATGGCGGCCGATCCCGGAGGAATCGAGGCGCTGGGGCCCAGGCGCGCCTCCACCTCGCGGCCCAGCGCGAGGAGTCCGGTGCGATAGGCGCGGGCCTCGTCGCGTGCCAGGTTGGGGAAAGCGTCGAGCAGGCGGATCGCCATGGCGCGCACGGTGCCTCGCGCGTGCCGGGTCGTGCTGGCGTCGACCCGGACCACGTGTGCCCCGGCGATCTGTGCTCGCACCGCGACCTCTTCGAGGAAGCGCGTGCGCCCCATGCCCGCGGCACCTTCGATCAACACCGCGCTGCCCGTGCCGCGCCGCGCCGAGGTCGCGTGCTCGCTCAGGTCCTTGAGCAGCTCCGCGCGGCCCGTGAAGCGTGGGTTGAGCAGGAAGCTCTGCGCGAGCAGCTCGGCGTCGTCCTCCTTCTCTGGTGCCAGACCGCCGATGACCTCGAGGCGAGAGATCACCTCGGCGGCGCTCGCGGGGCGCGCCATCGGGTCCTCGCTCAAGAGCGACAGCACGAGCAAGTCGAGCTCGACCGGGATGCCCGGCACGAAGTCCGAGGGCGCCGGCGGCGCGTTCTGCCAAACCTGCGGTAGATCGTCGATGCAGTTGGCCGGATAGGCGTGCTGGTTGGTCAACATCCAGTACGCGAGTGCGCCGAGCTGATAGAGATCTGAGCGGTGATCCTGGGGCGCGTTGGCGACTGCCTCGGGCGGGATCGCCGGCGGCGTGCCCACGATCTCGCGCGTGTAGCCGAAGCCCGTGAGCGCACCGAAGTCGAATAACTTGCAGTGACCGTCCGGCGTGCGGCGCACGTTGCCGGGGCTGAGGTCGCGGTGGATCAAGCGCCGGGCGTGCAGCAAGGCCAGCGAGGTCGCGACGTCTCGAAGATAGGAGCAAGCTTCGCGATAGGGCACGGGAGCGGACTTGCGCATGTCCTCCCCCTGCAAGAGCTCCATCGTGTAGTAAGGGCCCTGCTCGTCGACTCCATAGTCGAAGACGCGGATGATGCGCGGATGATCCAGGCCGGCCAGGACCTGGTACTCGCGCTCGAATGCCTCGACGAAAAACGGACGGTCCAGAACTTGAGGCTTGATGCGCTTGAGCGCGCGCTCCTCACCGGCCTGACGGTCGAACACGCGCAGCACCGCGCCCATGCCACCCGACGCGATCTCCGCGTTGATGACATAGCGATCGGCGACGCGTCCTTTGCGAGCGGGTGGAAGGCTGCGAGGAGGCAGACTTACGCCGCGATTCCCAGGGACCGTTCCCATTGACTCCTAAAGCAGAAGCATACCAAAGGCTCAGGGTGATGACTCAACAGAGCTCCGTGGTCTACTGCGGATCGCGGATACAAAGGCCCACGTCGGCGTACGTGACGTGCCGACGGGCCGACCAAATCCATCGCGTATCGATGCGTTCGAACTGGCTCGTCGGCATCGCTCACGAGCGTGAGAGCTATCACGTGTCCAGCACATTTGAGTAGTAAGAGACCAGACTCCGCTTGAAAGCCGTTCACCGCACTGCGTCAAAACAGTGAGACGAGATCTTCCCAGTCTGGCAGTCAGCATTTCACGCCGTTCAGGGCTTCACGGTCGCTTCGACCATGGCCCCGAAGGCTTCGGTGACCTCGCTCAGCTGCTGGTGACGCTCCGCCTCGGGCGTCTTGTGCGTGAGCGGGCCGTCGAGGGCCAGGCAGGCGAAGCCGTGGGCAACCGACCAAAACAGCAGGAGCAGCGCGTCCCTCGAGGGATGGGCTGGAACCCCGCGCGCCACCGTCTCGTCGATCAGCCGCTGCAGGATGGAGAAGGCGCGATCGCCCTCGGCCTGGGCGCCAGGGCAGTTCTGCAGGTTCACGAGTTCCGGCCGGAACATCACGCGAAAATGGGCCGGATTCTGTAGCGCGAACTCGACGTAGGTCTTGAGCGCGGTGGTTACGCGCGCACGCAGGGAGGGGGCTTGCTCGGCCATGGCGCGCTCGATGGCGTCGGAGATCATCCGAAAGCCCTCCTGCGCGATGGCGCCGAGAATGGCCTCGCGATCGTCGAAGTGATGATAGGGAGCCTGGTGGCTGACCCCGGCACGCCTGGCCACCTCGCGCATGCTGAGGGCGCCGACCCCGGCTTCCTCGATCAACTGGATGCTGGCCTGGACGATGCGCTGCTGCTGGTCACTGAGCGGCGCTCCCGCCGGATCGAACTTCGACATCAATCACCCATCCTGGGGCGCACCCTAGACAGTGTCAAATGGGGTCGCCAAGTGTCCCTGGAGACCAAGTTCATCACACTTCGCACAATAAGACTGGTCGACCGGTCAATGCTGTGACACTGTCATGTGACGCTGTCTAGTAGACGCTTCCCGGAGGACCTATGGGTGGCCGCGAACATCGTTTGAAGTTTCAACGAATTCTTGCGCTTACGAGCCTCGTTCCGCTCTTTTCCAGCGGCTGCGGTGGCTCGGCGGTTCACGCGGAGTCCAAGCCCGACCAGGAGCTGGTGGCCGTGACGGCTCAGGCTATCGGGCATGATCCCGTGACGCGTATCATTCGAGCTTCGGGAACCCTCGAGCCCAAGCGTGAGCACACGCTCTCCTTCAAGGTCGGCGGAGTCGTGGCGCAGGTCCTGGTCGAAGAGGGCAAGCGCGTACGCCAGGGCCAGGTGCTGGCACGGCTGGACGCCACCGAGGTCCTGGCCGGCGAGAGCCAGGCCCAGCAGGGACTACAGAAGGCGGAGCGCGACGCAGCCCGCGCCCGCACCCTGCGCGATCAAAATGGCATCGCGCGCAGCATGGTCGACGACGCCGAGACCGCGCTCGAGGTGGCCCGGGCCAGCGCGGCGAGCGCCGCTTTCAACCTCAAGCACACGGAGCTGGTCGCTCCGAGCGACGGAGTCGTCGACCGGCGCATGGTGGAGAAGGGGCAGATCGTGGGCCCGGGCACGCCGCTCTTCGCGCTGAGTACGGCGGACACCAAGGTGGTTCGCGTGCAACTCACCGACCGCGACGTCCTCGATCTCAAGCTCGACGACGAGGCCAAGGTGGTGCTCGACGCCCGCCCCGAGCTGCCGCTCTCCGCGCGGGTCACGCGCATCGCGACGCTGGCTTCCCCGGGGGCCGGCACCTACGAAGTGGAGCTCGCGGTGCAGGACGAGTCGGCGCGCAGCCTGCCTGGTGGGCTCACGGCCAAGGTGCTGTTCGAGCGCATCGAGCACCCGCGGGCTTCGGTTCCGCTCACGGCGCTGGTGGGCGGTCAGGGCGACGGCTCGGCTGTCTACGTGCTCGAGGGAGACAAAGTGCACCTCGCTCCCGTGCGCATCGCCTTCATCAGCGGTGAGCAGGTGGCTCTGGTAGAGGGCCTCGAGGGCGCCGAACGCGTGGTCAGCGCGGGGGCGGAAGAGCTGAGTGACGGCGCACGCGTGCGCCTCTCGCGCTGAGGAGGTCGGTATGCTCGCCGAATTTTCGGTCAAACGCTGGCAGTTGACGCTAGTGGTGGTGATCGCGTTGATGGCGCTCGGGGTCAACTCGCTGCTGGGCATCCCCAAGGCCGAGGACCCCACGTTCCCCACGCCCGCCTTCTTGGTGGTCTCCGTGCTGCCCGGGGCGTCCCCCACCGACCTGGAGCGCCTGGTGGTGGACCCCTTCGAGGGCCGCATGAAAGCCCTCGAAAACCTCAAGAAGCTGCAGAGCACCATCGAAGAGAGCGTGGCCACCACGTTCGTGGAGTTCGAAGCTGACTCCGACCCAGACAGCAAGCACGACGAGATGCTGCGTGAGATGAACGCGCTGCGCCCGGAGCTACCCGCTGAATTGGTGCGCTTCGACCTGACCCAGTTCAATCCCTCCAACGTCAACATCGTGCAGGTGGCGCTGGTCTCGGACCACGCGCCCTACCGCGAGATCGACAAGGTGGCGCGCGCGCTCAAGCGACGCGTGGAAGTGGTGCGCGGTGTGGACCAGGTCATGCTGCGCGGGCTGCCCAAGCAGGAAGTGCGCGTGGTGCTCGATCTGCCGCGCATGGTGGCTCTCGGTATCTCGCCGCTCGAGGTGATCAACGCCATCGGCGCGGAGAGCACCAACATTCCGGCCGGCGCCGTGGAGCAGGGGGCGCGTCGCTTCAACGTCAAGACCAGCGGCGACTACCAGTCGGTGGACGAGGTGGCCTCCACCGTGGTGCGCTCCGTCCGGGGTAGTGCGGTGCGCGTGCACGACGTGGCGCAGGTGTCGCTGACGGACTCCGAAGCCGTGGACATCGCCCGTTTCGACGGCAAGCGCGCGGTGCTCCTCTCCACGAACATGCGGGAGAACGAGAACATCTTCGCGGTGACGGAGGGCATCGAGCGGGAGCTCGCCGCCTTCGCGCCCCAGGTCCCCCGCAGCATGAAGCTCGTGCACGGCTTCAAGCAGGCCCACAACGTCGAGCACCGCATGTCGGGGTTCGCGCGCGACTTCGCGCTGGCCATCGTGCTCGTGCTGGCGACCCTGCTGCCGCTCGGGCTCCGCGCGGCGGTGGTGGTCATGGTGTCTATTCCGCTCAGCCTGGCCCTGGGCCTCGTGATGCTCGAGGTGTCGGGCACCACCATCAATCAACTCAGCATCGTGGGCTTCGTGATCGCGCTCGGGTTGTTGGTCGATGACTCGGTGGTGGTAGTGGAGAACATCACGCGCCACCTGCGCGAGGGACTCGCGCCGCGTAAGGCCGCGATCGCGGCCACCAAGCAGATCACCGCGAGTGTGCTCGGTTGCACGGCGACCCTGATGTTCGCCTTCATGCCGCTCCTGGTGCTGCCCGGCGCGGCCGGACAGTTCATCCGCTCCCTGCCGCTGGCGGTGTTGTTCACCATCGGCGCCTCGCTCCTGATCTCGCTCACCGTGGTGCCCTTCCTCTCCAGCGTGGTGCTCAAGGAGGAGCCCGAGCACGGCAACGTGTTCTTCCGCGTGATGACCTCCACCATCGAGCGCACCTATCGCCCCATCCTGGCCCGTGCGCTCGCACATCCCTTCCTCACCCTGCTCGCTGCCAGCGCCCTGTTCGCGGGCAGCCTGGCGCTGGTGCCCAGCATCGGCTTCAGCCTGTTCCCCAAGGCGGGCACCCCCGAGTTCATGGTGAAGGTGGACGCAGCCGAAGGCGCGAGTCTCGCCGCCACCGATCGCGCCGCGCGCTTCGTGGAGGACATCGTGCGGGCCCAGCCTGAGGTGAGTTGGGTGTCGACCACCGTGGGCAAGGGTCAACCGACGGTCTACTACAACATGCCCGTGGGCGGTGAGAAGGTGAGCATGGCCGAGGTCTACGTGCAGGCCCACCTCACGCCGGACACCGCGCCCGCCTTCTACGAGGCGCTGCGCGCGCGCTTCGCGAACTACCCTGGTGCGCGCATCACACTCAAGGAGTTCGAGAACGGGCCCGCGCTCGATGCGCCCATCGCCATGCGCCTGATGGGCGACGACCAGGAAGCGCTCTCACGCGCCGCCGAGAGCATGGAGAAGCTGTTCCGCGAGACCCCGGGCACGCGCGACGTCAAGAACCCGGCCCGCGAGATCCGCACCGACTTACGGCTGAACGTGGATCGCGACAAGGCCGCACAGCTGGGCGTCTCGGTGGCCGATGTCGATCGCGCCACGCGTCTGGCCCTGGGCGGCGTGGTGGCCGGCAATTACCGCGAGAGCAACGCGGACGACCCCTACGACATTCGGCTCACCTTGCCGCGCGCGACCACGCCCATCGCTGGCGGCGCACGTCCCTCGCTCGAGGCGCTCGACTTGCTCTACGTGGGCACCACCCAGGGCGGCGCGCTGCCCCTGCGCGGTGTGGCCAAGCTGGACCTCGAGACCTCACCGACCACGTTGCGGCACTACAACCGCGAGCGCAGCGTGACCGTCACCGCTTACCCGCGCGAGGGCTTCAACACCGATCGCGTGACCCAAGACATTCTGGGGCGCATCGCCAAGCTCAAGCTGCCTGACGGCGTGCGCGTGGTTCCGGCCGGCGAGATCGAGAGCCGTCAGGAGAGCTTCGGCGGGCTCGGCACTGCCGTGCTGATCGCCATCTTCGGAGTGCTCGCCATCCTGGTACTCGAATTCCGGACCTTCAAGAGCACCTTGATCGTGGCCTCGGTGATCCCGCTCGGTGTGGTGGGAGGCTTGGCGGCGCTCTATCTCAGCGGCTACACGCTCTCGTTCACGGCCAACATCGGGTTCGTGGCGTTGATGGGCATCGAGGTAAAAAACTCGATTCTGCTGGTGGATTTCACCAATCAGTTGCGCCGCGAGGGGATGGGGGTCGACGAGGCCATCCAGAAAGCGGGTGAGGCGCGCTTCGTGCCCATCTTGCTCACGTCGCTCACGGCCATCGGCGGACTCATCCCGTTGGTGCTCGAGCGCTCGGCGCTCTACTCGCCGCTCGCTCTGGTGATCCTCGGAGGTCTGGTGAGCTCCACGCTGCTCACCCGCGTGGTCACGCCCGTGCTCTACAAGCTGCTCGCACCCGATGTCGGACGAGTTGCAGAGGCTCAGGTGTCCACCCCGTCGGTGTCGGAGACAGTACTCGGAGGGGTGCCCGCGGAGTAAATCCGGGCGAAGCGAGAGGCAGACGCAAATGTCGGGCAAACAGATCATGCGCACCTTCGCCTGGCCCAGCGACGGCATCGCCAAGAAACGGCTCGAAGCTCCCAGCAACTTCTGAGGCGAGCTCGGGCCTCAGCCGAGGAGCTCGTAGTCCGCGGGGCGCACGCGTCGCGTGGCGAGCCAAAAACGCGCCGTGCTGTGGGGCCAGAGCGAGAAGTTCTTGCCGCCCTCCTGCTGATACCAGCTACGGCAGCCGGTGTTCCACACCGTGCCCGAGAGCTCCTCTTGCAGGCGCTCGTTGAAGCGCTGCTGGGCCTCCGGACGCACGCTCAAGGCGCGCGCGCCGCGCTCCTGCACGAGCTTCATGCACGAGAGCGCGTAGTGAACCTGGGCCTCGATCATGAAGATCACCGAGTTGTGCCCGAGCGTGGAGTTCGGCCCGAGTAGCTGGAACATGTTCGGGTAGCCCGCCACGGTGACGCCGTAGAAGGCCTCCGCGCCCTCACGCCAGGCCTCGCGCAGGTCCTGTCCCGCGAGCCCGGTACAGGCGAAATTCCGCAGATAAGTCCGCGGATCGGTGACGAACCCGGTGCCCAAGATCACGGCGTCCAGCGCGCGCTCGCGGCCATCCTCGGTGACCACTCCATGCGGCGTGAACTCGCGGATCGCGTCGGTCACGAGCTCGACGTTGTCGCGGTTGAAGGTGGGATAGTAGTCGTTCGAGATCAGGACTCGCTTGCAGCCGATGGTGTAGTCGGGCGTGAGCTTCGCGCGTATCGCAGGGTCCTTCACCTGGAGCCACATGAAGGCCTTGGCCATGGTCTCCGCCGTGCGCGCCAGACGCGGTCGCGAGAGAGGCAAGATGCGCGCTTCGTTCGTCCAGTAGCAACGCGTGCGGTGCAGCTTGCGCATGCCGTCTACACGCGCGAAGAGTCCCTTCTCGAGGCCCGAATAGGCGCGGTCGTCGCGCGGGATCACCCAGGCCGGCGTGCGCTGGAAGACGTGCAGGCGCGCGGTCTGGGGAGCGATCACGGGCAAGTACTGGATGGCGCTACCCCCCGTGCCGATGGAGGCCACACGCTTGCCCGTGAGGTCGAAGCCGTGGTCCCACTGGGCCGAGTGGAACACGCGCCCGCGAAACTCCGAGAGCCCCTTGAACCTGGGAAAAGCGGGCACATGCAGCGGACCGGTGGCCAGCACGAAGAAGCGCGCGCTGATGCGGGACCCGGCCTTGGTGGTCACCCTCCAACGTCCGCTCTCCTCCTCGAAGTGCGCCGACTCGACCTCCTGGCCGAAGCGGATGAAAGGGCGCAGCTCGTACTTTTGCGTGACCTTGAGGATGTAGCTCTGGATCTCGTGCCAGGGTGCGTAGCGGCGGGACCAATCGCTCTTGGGTTCGAACGAGTAAGAGTACAGATGGGACTGCACGTCGCAGGCCGCGCCGGGATAGGTGTTCTCACGCCAGGTGCCACCCACCTCGTGGCCCTTTTCCAAGATCGCAAAGCGCTGGTAGCCGGCCTCGCGCAGCTTGATAGCGGTGCACAGACCTCCGAAGCCCGCTCCCACGATCACGACATCCAAGAATTCGGTCTCGCTCACCCGCCAAGCCTATCACCGCGCGGGCGCGCCATCCGCCGGGTCAGCAGCGTGTGAAAACGCGAATTCTCCTGTCGGCTGAACCTAGGTTAAGGCAGCGCGTTTCGGTCAGCGGCAGGCTCGCAGCATGACCCACCACCAAGACAAGACCCTGGCCCGGGCAGCGGCCCAAATGGCCTTCGCTGCGGGCTCCCTGCTCGCTCTCCTGTGCAGCATCGTGCTGGCGACCGGCGTCTCCCAGCAGACCTTCGAGCGCTTCATGCCGCCCGCGAGTTACGCGAGCGCCCTGCTCGAGCAGGCATCCGCGCTACGCCTCATCGTCGCCATCGACGACGTGTTCGTGGTGACCTACGTGGCGGCCACGCTCCTCCTGTGCGCCTCCCTCGCGGGCCGAGCGTCGCGGGTCTTGCTCCAGGTGGTGCTTACGGCGGCGCTGCTCGGGGGCGTGCTGGACCTGATCGAGAACCACCACATCCTCGCGATGCTGCGAGCCGCCGAGTTCGGGGCAGAGCCCAGCGTGGGACAAATCGAGGCCCAAGTCGCTGCGAGCTCGCTCAAGTGGATGCTCGGCCATGCGGCCTTCGCCTTGCTCGCCTTCGCGCTGGAGCTGCCGGCCAAGCTGGCCGCGGCGGTGCGCGCGAGTCTGCTCGGGTTTCAGCTCCCCCTGGGCGCAGCCACCCTGGTGGTGACACAGGAGGGCTGGCTCAGCTTGCTCTCGTGGGCCCGCTACGGCAGCTTGCTCAGTGGGTTCTTCGCGATTTCCTGGCTCATGGGCGGCGCTTCTCGGCCGCCTTCCGCCTACGACGCAGTCGGCTCAAGTGCACCGGCGTGACACCGAGATACGAGGCAATGTGGCGCGCCTGGACCCGGGTCTCGATGTCGGGCTGCTGCTCGAGCAGCGTCGCGTAGCGTGCCTGGGCGTCGAGGGCCAAGAGCTCGTACTCACGGCGCGCCTTGCGCAGGTAGAGCTGCTGCGTGAGGATGCGGAACACGTTGTCCCAATTGCGCATGCGCCGCGCTAGCTCGGACAGATCGTCGAAGCGCATCACGAGCAGCCGCGCTTCTTCGTCGGCCACGATGTTCGAGGTCGATGGGCTCTTGGAGAGCAAGTCCGCCATGGAACCGGTGAGACCAGGAGCGAACACGAACGCCTTCACGCGCTCGGTTCCATCGGCCAGACCGTAGTACTCGCGCACGGACCCATTCGTGACCAGGGCGGCGTACTCGGCCTGCTCGCCCGCTCGCAAGAAGTGCTCGCCGGCGCCCAGTTTGCGCACGCTCAACAGCGGCGCGACGGCGTTGAGGTCGTCTTTGGTGAGCGTGCCGAGCTTGCTCATGTACCGCATGAAAGCGGCCAAATCGGAGGCGAGCGGTCGGGTGCTCATGGTCCGTTAGGATGTACTCCTCGGCGCGGGCTAGGGCTAGGGGCCCCTGTTCAGAACGTAGCGCGCAAGCTCACGCTGCCATGCTGGAACGCTTGGCCGAGCTGCAGCTGCGGGAACACGGCGATCTGCTGCCGCGCCCGGTGAATTCTCTTGCTGCGCCGGATTCCGTGACCCAACAGGAAGCCTCCGAGCCCGGCCGCGGCAATGCCAGTCATGTAGCCGCCGAAGACCAGCACGGCCGCGCCCGCAGAAGCGTCGCTCCCGCCAGACAGTGCAAGCGTGGCGAACGTGAAGAGTGCGGGCGCGGCGGTTAGCAGGACGCTGCCCAACACCATCTCGGCACGCGGACCTTCCAGTGATTGGGCTGCCCGTGCACTCGTATCGGTGACGCGGATCGAGACCTTCGTGACGGGCGCTGGCTTGGGTGCGGGCTGTGGCTCGAGCTGACTCTGGGCTTGGGCGCGCGGCGTGAGTAGCGCCGAGCCGAGCAGCGCTGCGGTGACGACCGCGAGAAATCCCGCGAGGCGGAGGAACGACATGGGCAGACTTTCCTTTGGCGATGGGTGAGCGACCGCTCCAATACCTAGCTCAGAACGTAGCGCGCAAGCTCACGCTGCCATGCTGGAACGCTTGGCCGAGCTGCAGCTGCGGGAACACGGCGATCTGTTGCCGGGCACGATGAATTTTCATGCTGCGTCGGATTCCGTGGCCCAACAAGCAGCCGCCGAGTGCAGCCGTGACGACACTGCCGAACACGCCCAGGCCGAAAGCCTTCTGGGCACCTTCGGATGCGCCGTACGTGAAGCTGGACGCTGCGAGCAAAGAGAGGCCGATCAGCGCGGGCGTGGCGGTGAGCAGGATGGAACCCGTCACCATCTCGATGCGCGGCACCGCCAAGGATTGCGTTCCCAACATGTTCGCCTCCGCGGTGGAGAGCGGTGGGATGGTCGTAACCCTGGGCGTTGGTGGTGGTATGAGCTGTTGTTGCGCTTCGGCGTGCGACGTGAGCAGGGGCGAGCCGAGCAGCGCGCCCGTGACGACCGCGAGAAACGCCATCAGGCGGACAAACGGCATGGGCAGAGTTCCTTGGCGATGGGTGAGGCGCGCCGACCGCGACGTCGACCGGGCGCTCTCCCCAGTAACGCTCCGAGAGGCATCGAGTCGCAAGGGGGCTCACCCCACGGCAGGGCGTGCCCTGGATTTCGAGAACGAAAAACCGAAAGGATTCTCGAGGAGACGATCTTAAAGAAATTGACTTTCAATTTCGTCAATGCCAAAAGAGCTCGTCATGAGCCGCTACACCGGTCCCCGTCTGAAGATCATGCGTGCCCTCGGCACCGACCTGCCCGGCCTCTCACCCAAGCTCAGCGAGCGTCGGCCGTACCCGCCTGGCCAGCACGGGCAGCGGCGCCGCAAGGAGACGGAGTTCGGCAAGCGCCTCAAGGAGAAGCAGAAGCTGCGCATGAACTACGGCGTGTCCGAGCGTCAGATGCGCATCGTGTTCAAGCAGGCGTCCCGCAGCAAGCTCAACACGGGCACCAAGCTCGTGGAGCTGCTCGAGCGCCGTCTGGACAACGTGGTGTTCCGCGCGGGTTTCGCGGCTTCCATCCCGGCCGCGCGCCAGCTCGTGAATCACGGGCACCTGCGTGTGAACGGCCGCCGCGTGGACATCGCGTCCTACCGCGTGAAGGTCGGCGACGTGATCGCGGTGCAACCCAAGTCGAAGGACCTGGCGTGCGTGCTGAGCTCGCTCGAGGCCAAGCGCGGCTGGGACACCAGCTGGCTCACGCCCAACAAAGAGGAGCGCAGCGTCATCGTGAACGCCCTGCCCGACGAGAGTGCGGTGTTGTTCCCGCTCGAAGTGCAGTTGGTGATCGAGTTCTACGCGCAGGGCAGCTGACGACCGGCCGAGCCCAACACTCCGCTGGCATCGACCTAGCTCCCCCTGTGTGTAACAGGGGGACGGTTCTCGGTTTCTCGGTTTCGCGGAGGTGAAGCCGAGAACCGAGAACCGTCTTCTCTTGCAGCTGCGAAACCGAGAAGCCGAAAACCGTCCCCCTGCGTGCGTGCCGAAGGTCTTGTCGCGGCGCGCGGAGTCGCGCATGCTGCGCGGGCGGAGCTCGAAGACAGGTGAAGTCGCAACGCAGTGGTGCATCGCTTACGCAGCAAGCGATGGCGAATCGGATCTTGGAAGCGGCCTCACGCGCCTTTGGTCGGCTCGGGTATGCCGCGGTGCGCGTGGAGGACATCCTGCTCGAGGCCGAGATCTCGCGGCCCACGTTCTACAAGGCGTTCCGCACCAAGGAAGGGGTGTTCCAGGCGCTCTCGGAGCGTCATCATCTCGAGATCCGCGAGCGCATCCGCGCGGTGAGCCTGGAGTCGCTCGAGCCGCTACAAATGCTGGCCCGCATGGTGGACACCTTCTTGACCTGGCGCGCTGGTCTCGGGCCGGTCGGGCGCGTGCTCGACGTGGAAGCTCGCACCCCGGGCAGCTGCATCGCGGGGGATCGCAAGAAGACCCTGCAAGAGATGACCTCGCTGCTCAACCAGCAGCTCACGGCGAGCGGACGCCGGGCCGTGGATCCCACCTTTCTGGTGGCCTTGATCGCGGCGCTGGAGAGCCTGGCCGACTCGTTGCTCTCCGGTAAAAAGCGCATCGATTCCGCGGCCATGAATCGCGCGCGGGCCATCGCGCTGCGGCTGGTGAGCGGCGCTCTGGCAAACCCCGGCGAGGCCCTGCCGCCGCTGCCCGAGCCGCCCTGAGACGGCAACGCGTGGTTGACACGCGTGTTAGCTTAACTAAACATGCGTGTTAGCTACGGAGGAAACTCGCATGAACCCGCTTCAGCTCTCGTCTCCCGTCGACGCCCGCCTGCCCTGGGTGCGCACCGTCGGCGCCCTCGAGTCGGCGCGCGCCGTCTCGTCTCCCGCCGCGCGGCAGCGCGCGCTCGAGCAGGCAGGTCGCAAGTTGGGTGATGCCCTGCGCAGCGGCTCACGCGTTGTCGCCGTGCGCACGCTGCCCACCACCAAGGCCCCCTATCCCACGCGCTTCGCCTTCAACGGCACCGTGCACGAGCTGTTCTCGGGTGGCCTCCTGCTCATGAGCAACCGCTCGCTCCTCGTGCAGCTCGAGACCAGCGAGGGGCTCAAGAACGTGCTCTTCAACCCGACCGACGGCCCCACCAACCAGGCCACACCCTTCTATCAGCGCTTGATCGAGCGCACCCCCGGCTTCATCGCGAGCATGCTGATGCCACCGCCCAATCGCTGCGCCGAGCAGCTCGCGGCGCTCGGGCTCGGCTGCGAGGACGTCGACGTCATCGCGTTCGATCACTTCCACACCCAGGATTTGCGACCCTTGCTGGGAGGAGGCGGCTTCACGGCGCGCTTCCCCAATGCCTACCTGCTCGCGCCGAAGGTGGAGTGGGAGGACTGGGATGACCTGCCCATGCTGCAGCGGGCTTGGTTCGTGGCCGACGGCAAGCGCGGGGTGCCCATGGAGCGCGTCGTCCTGTTCGATGCAGACTTGCACCTGGGCGAGGGCTGCGTGCTGTTGCGCACGCCGGGCCACACGCGCGGCAATCAGACGCTCTTCGTCTACGGGGAGCAGGGCATCTTCGGCAGCTCCGAGAACGGCACCAGCGCCGACAACTGGTCCCCGCGTGCATCGCGCATGCCGGGCATGCGGCGCGCGGCCGAGCACCTGGATCTGGACGTAGTCATCAACAGCAACACGCCCGAGCTCACCGTGGAGCAGCAGATCTCCATGATGCTCGAGCGCTCCGTGGTGGATCGCGTGCGGGAGAATCCCGACTTCTTCCAGATGCTGCCCTCCAGTGAGGTCACCTGGAGTCCGCTCGCGCCTCACGTGCGCCCCACGCACTGGTTCGGCGAGCTGAAGAGCGGCGAGGTGCGGCCGAGGCGCGCGCTCGAGCGGCGCCAGGGAGCGAACAGGAAAGAGGTACGCCCGTGAGTCCCAGCGACACGCCCGTATCCATGCTGAGCGGCGCCGCCAGCGGCATCGGTCGGCACATGGCCGAAGTGCTGGCGCGGCAGGGGCATCGCCTGGTGCTACTCGACATCGACCAGGCAGGGCTCACGGGTGTGGCCGAGCAGCTGGGCCTCTCCGCCGAGCGCGCCCTCGTGCGGCGGCTCGACGTGCGGGACGCGGCGGGTTGGCAGGCTGTCGTAGAGGAGTGCGTGGAGCGCTTCGGACGGCTCGACACCATGCTCAACATCGCGGGCTTCTTGCGGCCGGGCAACCTGGTCGACGTGAGCGCCGAGCTGCTGTCGCAGCATATCGACGTGAACACCAAGGGCGCCATGATCGCAACCTGGGCGGGCGCGCGACAGATGGTGAAGCAGGGGAGCGGGCAGATCATCAACGTGGCCAGCATCGCGGCGCTCTCCCACGTTCCGGGCCTCGCAGCCTACGCGGCCTCCAAGCATGCGGTGCGGGGGTTCTCGCTGTCGGTGGCCCACGAGCTACGTCCGCGCGGGGTGTTCGTGTCGGTGCTGTGCCCGGACGCGGTGGAGACGCCGATGCTGACGCTGCAGGAGGACTACGCGGAGGCGCGCATGACCTTCGGGGCGCGTCGTGCGCTGAGTGTGGGAGAAGTGGAAGCGGCCATTCTGCGGATCATGCGCACGCATGAGCTCGAGGTGGTGCTCGACGTGCCCCTTAGCGGGCGTGCCCAGGCGGCCAAGTTGGCCAACATGTTCCCGCGCCTCACGCGGATGGCGCACCGCTTCATCAGTGCTCGCGGTGGCGCGGTGCAGCGAGCCCGGCTGGACGCAAAGGCCCGCGCCTGAGCGCATGCGCGTGGCGTCGCCCAGCTACGCCTGTGAACGAAAGGCACGCTCCGTGAGCCCGGGGCGCACAAAAGTGGGGTGCGGCGCCCGCTTTGGGGGGACAAATCACGCTTCTCGGCTGGCACGGACAGTGCTCACCGAGTCGTCATGCCCTTCCTTCGGATGTGGCGAGTCGGCCTGCGCCGGCTCGCGGCGCTGACGTGCGTCCTCTTGCTGAGCGGACTGGCCGCCCCGCGTGCGCGCGCGGACGCGTTGCGGCGCCTGGATCGCGAGATGGACGGTCATCGCGACAGGGATGAGCACGATGATGACGATGACGACGACGGGGGGAGCCACTGGACCTTCAACGTTAACCGGACTTCTGGATCGAGCGGCTCCAGCTACGACGATGATGACGACTCCAGCGGCGGCACCGATTCGCCCTTCGGCCGCGCGATCGCCATGATGATCCTGTTCCCTTGGAGCGCTCCCCATCTCGGGCTCGAGAGCCCGCCTCTGCCGGGATACGCGGAACCCAGCGTGCACAACAGCTGCATGAGCAGCTACGCCGCAGTGCCTTATCAACAAGGGCGTGGCTTGCTGCGCAATGCGTGCGACGAGTCCACGCTGGGCGAGAAGCGTTCGGTGTTGATGGTCTCGGGCGAGTCGGGCTTCATGCTGCAGAACGTGGTGCCTGCGTCCTTCGGAGTGCGCCTCCTGTTACCCAAGCGCTTCGAGCTCAGTGGACGTGTGGACATCCTCAAGGACCTGGCGCGTGCGGCGGATCAAGCGGTGATGGCCACCGCCCACTTGAACTATCGCTTCGCCCAGTCGCAGTACGTGGACTTTCGCACGGGCGTGGGACCGCGCCTGTTCAAGCTCGACGAACTGCGCCTCGGGGCCGACCTTCTGTATGCTTTCGACGTCTACGGCAAGCGCCCGATCGTGTTCCGTGCGGAGCTGCACGCGGGCTTCATGCACCGAAATGGCTCCGATAAACCAGCGGTCTTCGGGCAGGCGCGCGCCACGATCGGCTACATGTTCGATCGGGTCGAGGTCTACGCAGGCTATGACCACTTGAAGATGGCCGACCCGTACGGACCGGGCATGCCCCTGGGTGGGCCCATCGCCGGCCTTCGCGGCTGGTTTTGAAGCGCACGCGCCGGGCTCGTGGCGAGCGAGCCCCGGCTGCGTCGATGTAGAGGGCGCGAGGTCGAGCGTTGCTTCGGGGCTCAGCCGGCGTCGGCGCCGGACTGGGTCTTGGGGTAGCAGACCTTGCCGGCGCTGTTGCCGCCGAGCGGGTGCTTGGTGCACGCGTAGCCGCTGCGGCAATCGGTGGCCTCGCTGCACCCCTTGAAGCAGCTGGATCCGCCGATGCACACGCCGTCCGCGCCGCAGTCGCTGTTGGCGGTGCAGCGTCCCACGCAGTAGCCACCGGGGTACTTCTCACCGGAGAAGCCCATTTCGCGGCAGGTACCCGAGCCGCAATCGGTCTCCTCGGTCTCGGGCGTGCAGGCCTTGCCCACCACCCCGTCGGCCAAGGGATCTCCCTTGCGCACGCAGGCGCTCTTACCGTTCACGTCTCCGCAGCCCCAGCCCATGGCGTCGTTCTGACAGTCGCCGTCTTTGCTGCAGGCCTCGCGACAAGTGCCCGACGAACCGTAGATGCCGGGGATGCACACGCCGCCCGCGCCGCAATCCGCGTCGGCCGCGCACGTGCCCGTGCAGTAGCCGCCAGCCGAATTGGAAGCTTCGGCGCAGGTGCCGTCGCCACAGTCCGCGCTGGCCTTGCAGGTCTTGCCTGCTTGGTCGGCCTCGAGCTTGTCGACCGGGGGCAGCGGCTGGCACGTATCGGGTGCCTCGAACTGGGAGATGTCGATGCCTGCGTCTGCGTCGACCTCGATGTTGGTGGTGGCGCACTCCTGGCCCTGCTCGCAGTCGCCGCTTGCCTTGCAGCCACGGCGACACTCGCCCGGACTGCCGAGCACGGAGCCGAAGCACACGCCCCCAGAGCCACACTGGTTGTTCTGCGTGCAGGCGGCGCTGCAGTAGCCGTTCGGCGCGGGGAGCGCGGCTCCGAGTCGGCCGAGGGTGCCACCCGTCAGTTCGCTCGCGCATGACCCACCGGTGCAGGTGTCACCATCTTTTTGGCAGCTCTTGCCGGCGATGCCATCGGCCAAGTTTCCGGTCGCGAGATCGCCGTCGCCGTCGCCAGTGGCTCCGTTCTGGTCATTGCCCTTCGGCGTGGTGTCCTCGCCGCACGCGGTTACCAGAAAGGTCAACGCGCCCATCGCCGCCACCCACGTTCGCCGTACACCTTTGCGCTGGTTCTGCATGTGCTCGCCTCTCCACGTTCGAAGTCCGTCGCAGTCGCAGCGCGCGGTACGCTGCGCGCGTCGTGACGGAGTGGGCTGCACGCTAACACCAGTCGAAATCCGAGCGGCGCATTCTTTGTTATCCGATTCGATCAACGCGGCCGATCGCGCTGGAAGTTTTCAGCGCGATCGATCCTCGCGTCGCCATCGGTACGCGCGAGCCTGTCAGTCCGGTCAGTTGATGCAGCCAGGCCAGTCACGCGCGCGCTGTCGGTCACTGCGCGAGCATGCGCTTCCGGCGCAGCTTGGCGCCTTCTGCGATGAGACGCTGATAGCCCGTGGGCAGCAGGCGCTGCATGAGGTCGATGGCCACCGCGTCGGGTCCGATGAGCACGCGCCGTGAATTGCCCAGGATGCCGTTGACGATGTCCGCGGCCGCAGAGTCGGCCGTGGTGATGAAGGCCTTCTCGAAGTCCTTGGTGGAACTCGCGCTGACGACGCCCTTGCGCTCCGTGGTGCGCGCGCTGCGGGCGATGTTGGTCTTGATGCCTCCGGGATGCACGCAGGTGACACCGATGTTGCTGCCCTCGAGCTCGAGCTCCAGGCGTAGCGCCTCGGTGAAGCCCTTCACGGCGAACTTGGACGCGTTGTAGGTGGCCTGGGCGGGCACGGCGATCAGGCCGAACACGCTCGAGACGTTCACGATGGCGCCTTCACCGGCGCGCTTGATGTGCGGCAAGAAAGCCTTGGTGCCGTACACCACGCCCCAGAAGTTGATGCCCATCAGCCACTCGAAGTCGCTGTAGCTCACGTCCTCCACCGTGGCGCCCACCGTGACGCCGGCGTTGTTCAAGATCACGTTGACCTTGCCGTGCTCGCGCACCGTGGCCTCGGCCCACTCGTACATGGCCTCGCGGTTCGCGACGTCCACGCGGGTTTCGGTGACCTTCACGCCCAGCTTGCGGCAGTTCTCCGCAGTCTCGGCGAGTCCCTTGGTGTCCACGTCGGACAGCGAGAGATGACAGCCCAGCTTCGCCAGGCGCAACGCCGTGGCGCGACCGATGCCCGATGCTGCGCCCGTGATGGCCGCGACTTTTCCATTGAGTGATTTCATGTTGCTGCCTGCCTTACTTGCGCACGGGCGCGTCGGCCCGTGCGGACTCGGGGTTGAGATCGACGTCGAGAGACTCGAGGTGAAACAGGGCCTGGGTGAGCTCCTGCGGCGTCGCGAGGAGGCCGAAGGCGAGCCGCAGCATGGCGTCGCGCGTGGCCTTCCAGGCGTTGGCGTCGCGGGCGGTCTCGAGGTGGTAGTGGTAGCCGAGGAACTCCACGCCTTGCAGCACGGTGTCGAGCACCAGCCGCGAGGGCTTGGGACGGCCTGCTTGCTCGGCGGCGCGCTCGAGCTCGCCGGCCAACAGCGCCATGATTTGCTTGCGATGACGAGAGGCCGGGGAAGCCGCGTCGTGGAGCTCTGCGAACAACGGACGCAGCGCGAGTCCTAACTCCGCGCCCCAATCACGCCACGCTACGAGCGAAGCTTCCACCTTGGCGAGCGGGAGGCCTTCGGTGTCCTGCAGCGCGCGCAGCAGGCGGCGCATGAGGTCTTGATTGACCTCGCGGAACACCGTCTCCATGGCGTCGTCCATGGAGCGGAAGTGCTTGTAGAAGGTGGGCCGCGAGAGGCCGGACTCGGCCAGCACCAACTCCACGCTCAGGCCGCGGTAGCCGCCGCGCGCGAACACATTGCGCGTGGCATCGAGCAGAGTGCGCAGCACGAGCTCGTGCTCGGCAGCGCTCTTGGGCGGCCGGCCACGGGGACGACTCCGCGTACGCGGGGACGCAGCGCGGCGGGTCTCGCTGGAAGCGGTCTTGGCGGGCACGAAGGTCCAACCTCCGCTCCCGGATTTACGCTGACACGAGTGTCAGCGCAAATGAGAATGCAGCCCGACCCCCTCCGGTCACGGTTTTGGGGCACCACGCACCTGCCCACGCCCCGTCTTCAGTGAGCCCGATCGCTTCGGGGAGCGGGGCAGGGGACGGTTTTCGCTTTTGCGCTTTCGGTGCGCGCGATCAGAGCGGCAGGCAGAGGTAGTGCACCCAGTCGCATGTGCAGGAGTACTGGTCCTTCTTCTCGTTCTCCCAGCCGCAGCCCCAGTACGGGGGCACCCCGAGGCAGAGGCCGCCCACGATCGGGATCGGCGGAGGCTCGGGCGGGCACATGGCGTCGCTGCCCTTCTTGAGCTTCCACTTGCCGCCATCGGTGGGGGGCGGGACGCTGCCCGTTCCCGCATCGTCCACCGGCTTGTGAACGCCACCATCGCTGTCGACGATCACGCCGCCGTCGAAGCCGCCACCGGTGTCGCCATCGCCATCGCCGTCGCCGAATTCGCCGGTGTCGCCATCGCCGCTGGTGTCGCCGTCGCCCGCGGTATCGCCGTCGCCGCTGGTATCGCCGTCGCCGTCGCCGTCGCCATCGCCATCGCCATCGCCGTCGCCGGTGATGGCGCCAGGATCGCGGGTTTTGGCGTCTTCGCCGCAGGCGCCGAGGAGCAGCAGACCGGAGAGCACGGCGAGCCAAGCCAAGCGTCGACGCCCGGCCACTGAAACACTTTTGTGTGCAAGCAAGTGGAGCATGGGGCGGATGCTTGCATACCGATACGTATTCCGAACTGACAGCCTCGACGTCGCGACTTACACCCTGGCCCGCTTATCGATGCGTCATCTGAAGGCCCGTAGACCAGCCCACGAACGGCGGTTTTCCGCAGGTGTCCCGCGGACTGACTAGACTCGCTTCCATGACACCGCTGCTGGTCTTCGACCTGGTCGCGACCCTCGTCTTCGCCCTCGAGGGCGGCCTGGTCGCCCAGCTCGCGAGTCTCGACCTGCTCGGCGTCCTGGTGCTCGCCTTCGCAGTCGCCCTCGGTGGCGGCCTGCTGCGCGACCTTTTGATCGGCGCCGTACCGCCCAATGCCCTGTCCGACGTCCGCTATCCCTTCGTGGCTTTCGCAGGCGGCGCGCTGGCCCTGTTGGTCGCTCCCATCATGCGCCACATCCCCGAGTGGCTCCTGCTCGGACTCGACGCGGCGGGGCTCTCCTTGTTCGCCGTCACGGGTGCCCAAAAGGCGCGCGACAAAGGGCTCCCCTTTCTGAGCGCGGTGCTACTGGGCGCGATGACGGGCGCGGGCGGCGGCACCATTCGCGACATCCTGCTCGCACGCATTCCTCTCTTGCTGCGCGCCGACGTCTACGCGACCGCCGCCATGCTCGGTGCAGCCGTCCATTTGATCTGCCTGCGACGCGGATGGAACACGCGCAGCGCCGGAGTGCTCGGTGTCGCAGCTTGCTTCGTGCTGCGCATCGTCAGCATCGCGCGCGGTTGGTCGCTGCGACTCTGAGTGAGACTCCGAAAAAAATATATCGATCATCGAGATAAACCTCCGAAAATATATCGATTATCGACATATCACCGACAAAACCGTCGGCTCGCTCGACAAGAACGTCAGCCACCACTTGGGCACGAAGGGCGCTGAAAACAGCCAAAACTACCGAAAAATCGCGATTTGTTTCTGACCCGCGTCTCCGTCGTTGCGACGTCGAACCTGCTCCGAGTCGTCCAGTTGCACATGCTCGATCTGCGCA
The DNA here is from genome assembly GCA_047601445.1 of Myxococcales bacterium. Classification (GTDB taxonomy): domain Bacteria; phylum Myxococcota_A; class Polyangia; order Polyangiales; family DASUME01; genus DASUME01. The sequence continues at coordinate 5,897,359 of JASGJH010000001.1, forward strand.
CTTGGCAGCGCGCTTGCAATGCAACCACTCACAAGCAGCCACACGCCACGCCAAGAACCCGGAGTCCCCATGAAGCAAACCCCACCACCTTCCAACGCCCCCAAAGGTCGCGCGCCGCGCAAGCAAGACACTCAGGATGCTCCACTCGGTCGACGTAAGTTCCTGGTGACCACTGGCCTCGGCGTGGGCGCAGCGTCGGTGTTCTCCGCTTGCTCCAGCGAACCCAAGGAAGCGCCAAAGAGCGAAGCTGCCAAAGCGGGACCCGCGGCAGGCACGGGGCCCGAGTTGGCGGACTTGCGCTTCGGCATGATCGCGCTCACTGACTGCTCTCCCATCGTGATCGCCCATGAAAAAGGCTTCTTCAAGAAGCACGGCATCAACAGCACCATCGTGAAGGGCGCGAGCTGGGCGGCCATCCGCGACTCGCTCTCCACCGGCGACATCCACGCCACGCACATGTTGCTCGGCATGCCCATCGCTTCGAGCATGGGTCTGCTCGGCTCTCCGAAGAAGCCCATGGTGGTGCCGTGGCTGCTCAACCGCAACGGACAAGCGATCACGCTCGCCAACTCTCTCAAGGGTAAGGTCTCCTCCGATCCCAAGGCGCTCAAGCCGCTGGTCGACGCCGCCAAGGCCAAGGGCACGCCGATGAGTTTCGCGATGACCTTCCCGCCCGGCACGCACGCCATGTGGCTTCGCTACTACCTTGGCGCGGGCGGCATCGATCCCGACAAGGACGTCTCGCTGATCACCATTCCACCGCCCCAGATGGTCACCAACATGAAGCTGGGCAAGATGGACGGCTTTTGCGTGGGCGAACCGTGGAATGCGCGCGCCATCGCCGACGGCATCGGCTTCACGGCGATGGCCACCCAGGACATCTGGAAGGATCACCCGGAGAAGGTCTGCGCGTTTACCCAGGAATTCGCGGACAAGAACCCCAAGACCGTGAAGGCCGTGTTGAAGGCGTTGCACGAGGCCAGTGTCTGGCTCGACGACCTCAACAATCGCCCCGAGCAGGCCAAGATCGTCTCCGCACCGACCTACATCAACTGTCCGCCGGAACTCATCCTCGGTCGCTTGCAGGGTCACTATGACTACGGCGACGGCCGCACCAAGGACGACCCGAACTACATGATCTTCAGCAGCCGCAACTGCAACTATCCGCAGCCCAAGTTCGCGGCCTGGTGGCTCACCCAGTTCCGCCGCTGGGGCATGGTCGACGGCACGCCCGACTACAAGGGCATCTCCGAGCAGGTCATGCACACCGGCATCTACGAAGAGGCCATGAAGGAGCTCGGGGTCACGCACGGTGGACGCGACGACAGTCCGATCTCCCTGTTCGACGGCGTGACCTTCGATCCTGCCCGACCCGACGAGTACGCGATGTCTTTCTCGGTCAAGAGCGCGAGGGGCTGATCATGGAAAAGAAGTTCGAAGGCTATCTGCTGCCCTTCGTGGGCGGCGCGGTGGTTCTGGCGTTGTGGGCGATCAGTAGTGCGAGTTGGGCCGACAGCCTGCCCTCTCCGTATCAGACGTGGGTGGCCAGCAAGCTGTATCTGCTGAGCCCCTTCGAGAAGCGCGGCGAGCTCGACCAGGGCATCCTGCGCTTCACCTGGTACTCGCTCGTGCGCGTCTCCCAGGGTTACGCGCTGGCCATCGTGATGGGGGTACCCTTCGGCTTCTTGCTCGGCGTTTCCAAGCGCTTCGCCAAGGCGTTCGATCCGATTGCTCAGATCCTGCGCCCGGTGTCGCCGCTCGCCTGGCTGCCACTCGGCCTCGTGCTGTTCCAGAAGTCCGAGCCCGCGGCCACGTTCACCATCGCCATGTGCTCGATGTGGCCCACCGTGCTCAACACCGCGCTCGGCGTGCGCTCGATTCCGCCCGAGTACACCAACGTCGGCCGCGTGCTCGGCCTGTCGCCGCTGCGCCTGTTCTGGAAGATCCTGCTGCCCGCCACGCTGCCTTATATGTGGACCGGCTTCCGGCTCAGCCTCGGCATCGCCTGGCTGGTGATCGTGGCCGCCGAGATGCTCACGGGCGCGCCCGGCGTGGGCGGCTTCCTGTGGCAGGAGTACAACGCGCTCATCTACGAGCACATCTTGCTCTGCATCCTCACCATCGGCCTCGTGGGCTTCGCACTCGACCGCCTGATGGGCGTGGCCGAGCGCCGCATGGGAGCCGTGTGATGGCCAAGCTCGAACTCAAGAACGTGAGCAAGGGATTCGGCGTGGACGGGTCGCGGCGCGAGGTGCTCTCGGGCATCGATCTCACCATCGAGGACGGCGAGTTCGTGGCCATCGTGGGCTTCTCGGGCGTCGGCAAGACCACGTTGATTTCGCTGCTCGCAGGGCTCTTGATGCCCGATTCTGGCAGCCTGACGCAGGATGGCGCGCCGATTCGTGGTCCCGGTCGGGAGCGCGGCGTGGTGTTCCAGAGCTATGCCTTGTTGCCCTGGCTGAGTGCCTTCGAGAACGTGCTCCTGGCCGTCGACAGCGCCTTCGGGGATCTCCCGCAGGAGAAGCGGATCGCGCGCGCCGAGGAGTGCCTGGCGCTGGTGAACCTGGCGGCGGCCCGCAACAAGCGCATCCGCGAGCTCTCGGGCGGCATGCGTCAGCGTGTGTCCATCGCGCGCGCCCTGGCCCTCGGGCCCGAAGTGCTCTTGCTCGACGAGCCCCTGGGCGCGCTCGACGCGCTCACGCGCTCCACCTTGCAGCGCGAGCTCGAGACGCTGCTGATGCGCGAGAAGAAGACCATGGTGATGATCACCAATGACGTCGAAGAGGCCGTGCTGCTCGCGGATCGCGTGATCCCCTTGAGCATGGGGCCGAAGGCGAAGTTGGGTCCGGCGTTCCGAGTCGACCTGCCGCGGCCGCGCGACAAGAAGCTGCTTCAGAGTGACCCCACCGCCAAGCGCGTGCGTATCGAGGTCACCGACTACCTGGTGAGCGAGATGCGCACCAAGGGCAAGATCAAGCGCGCGCCCTCGTCGACGGAGCTCGGGACATGAACAAGTTTTTGGAGATGTTCGAGCTCAAGAAGAGCTTTCCCAAGGACGGCGGGGAGGTCGTCATCGTGCAGGACTTCAGCCTGAACTTGCAGGAGGGAGAGTTCGTTTCGCTGATCGGTCACTCGGGCTGCGGCAAGTCCACCGTGCTGAACATGGTGGCGGGCCTGATCCCGATCGACCTTGGGGGCGTGGTGCTCGGCGGACGCGAGATCGCCGGACCCGGACCCGACCGAGGCATGGTGTTCCAGTCGCCCTGTCTGCTGCCCTGGCTCACGGTGCAAGGCAACGTGGAGCTCGCCATCGACTGCGTGCGGCCCGAGCTCAAGCGCCCGGAGAAGCAGAAGCTCGCGGCGCACTATCTGGAGATGGTCGGGCTCGAAGACTGTCTCGATCGCAGGCCGCGCGAGCTCTCGCAGGGCATGTGTCAGCGCGTGGGCATCGCGCGTGCGCTGGCCCTGGATCCCAAGATCCTGCTGCTGGACGAGCCCTTCGGCATGCTCGACTCGCTCACGCGAATGGAGCTGCAGGAGGTCCTCTCGGACATCTGCGCCAAGACGCGCAAGACCACGTTGATGGTGACCCACGACGTCGACGAGAGCGTGTATCTCTCGGACCGGGTCGCGATGATGACCACCGGCCCCAACGCCACGCTCGGGGAGGTGGTGGACATCCCGTTCGCGCGCCCACGCGACAGGCACACGGTGCTGGAAGACAGCGCCTTCGATCGGCTGCGCACGCGCATCCTCACGTTCCTCGAGCAGCAAGCTCATCAGCCTAGCCCGGGCGCAGGCCCGTCGCTGGCGCCTGCCACCAACCTACTCGGCACTGCACATCAAGCTTTGTAGACCTTACTGTCTGACGATTTTCGAGCAGACTCGCTCTGCTCATGCACCACGATTTTTCGCGGGTGGCAGCACCCGTGTGGCCTGCGCACGCGGGCATGGTCGCTTCGCGTTGACACTTACCCCCCGAACCCCCCAGCGTAATTGAAGAGGAACTCGATGTACCGCCATTGTCTTTCGAAGCTCACTCAAACCGCTCTCGTGCTTTCGCTGTGTAGCTTGGGCGTCCGCTCGAGCGTGCAGGCACAGGACACCGCGGTGGCCACGCCGACCGCCGAGGCGACCACCACGGCCACGCCAACCACCGTGGAGACCACCGTCGCTCCCGCGCCGGAAGCCCCCAAGCCGAAGCCCAAGTACTCCTTGCCCTGGGCGCTCAGGCCCGCGATTGCGCCCAACGTGTTGCGCAGCGACAGCAGCTACATGACGAGTGATCCGACGAAGGCCTTCGTGTCCACCATCCTCGGTGGCGCCAAGTTCCTCCCCAACCTCGGTGCCTACGGCAAGCTCGCCATCACGCACAACAACCCCGAGAAGGGCCCCAGCGCCAACGCGGTGAGCAACCCGCTGTTCTTCCTGCTCTACACGCCCGAGGTCTCGAAGGGTATGCGCTTGCCCGTGATGCTGGGCTTCACGTTGCCTGTGGGCGGCGGCGGCGGCGACGACCCCGACCTTCCCCACAAGGCCGCACAGGGTGCTGCCATTCCCACGCGCTCTGCGATGGAGAACGCGCTCTACGCCGTGAACTTCTTCACGGTCACCGAGGGCATCGGCTACGCCTGGATCAAGGACCGCCTGACCCTGCAGGTGGAAGCCACGCTGTTCGAGCTGTTCCGCGCCCGCGGCGACAAGGTGGAGAAGGATAGCTTCCGCCTGAACTCCACCTTCGGAGCCCATGCTGGCTATGCCATCCTCGACATGCTCACGCTGAGCGCCGAGATTCGCTATCAGCGCTGGCTCACCGACGCGGCGCCCGTGAAGATGGCCGCCGTCAACCGCGACACCCTCACGGTGGGCGGCGGCGCGCGCCTCAACCTGCCCGTGGGCAAGGTCACGCTGCGCCCAGGCTTTGCCTACTTCGCACCCCTCGATGACCCGATGAAGAAGAACAGCGCGCACATCTTCACCTTCGACGTGCCCGTCCTGTTCTGAGCCTGTCTTTTTCGAGGGAACGATGCTTCGCACAGCCTCGACGCCGCGAGAGCGTTGGACTATCACCGAACCCATGACCGAGAAGCTGCCGTCGTTCGTGCGCGCGGTCGAAGTCTGGATCCCCGACGGAGACTTGCTGCAGTTGCGGTCGGGTGCCTACGGGCACCTGGCCCAGTTCGAGCAAGCCAGCGTCGAGCTCGTGCTGCGCAAGGGCCAGGGCTTGCCCGGAGCAGCCTGGGAGAGCGGACGCGCCGAGGTGTGGCAGCAGCTCGGGCCGCCCTTCGTGCGCACCGAGCCGGCGCGGGAGGCTGGCCTCGAGGCGGCGGTGGCCTTGCCCATCTACCGCGGTCACGAAATGGCCGCAGTGGTGGTGTTTTTCTGCGGCGCGCGCGCGCAGACCGGCGGTTGCATCGAGGTGTGGGAACCCGATGACGAGGGCGAGCTTGCCCACATCGATGGTTACTACGGCGGACTGCGCCTTTTCGAGGAGCAGAGCCGTCACCTCAAGTTCAAGCGTGGACAAGGCCTGCCGGGCGCCGTGATGCAGCGGGGCTCTCCGTGCATCGTCGACGACCTGCGCAACTCCGAGACCTTCGTGCGCGCCCACGCGGCGCGCGAGAGCGGCGTGGAGTCGGGCCTCGGCATCCCGTTGTTCTGTGGTTCGGAGCTGGCGCAGGTGGTGTTGTTCCTGTCGGCCGAGTCCACTCCGCTGGCGCGCGCGTTCGAGGTCTGGTTACCCACCTCCAACGGCCAACTCGAGTGCTCGCAGGCCTATTACAGCGCGGGACTGGGCAACTTCGGTCGCGGCGCCTGCGAGCCCGTGGGATCCGGCCAAGACCTGGCAGGCAAGGTGTACGAGAGCGGCTTGCCGATGGCGCTCGATCCCTCACGGTCGCCGAGCTTCCTGCGGCGTGGCGAAGCATCCGCGGCGGGGCTCGATCTCGGGATTGGTCTACCCATTCACGACGGCGAGCGCGTACGCGCGGTGGTGCTGCTGTTCGTGTGATGGGGAGGCGCTCAGCGCACGCTCGAGACGTCCCCATGCAGGCCATGCCGCCGCAGTCTGTACCCGAGGATGCGCGCGGTCGTGCCCAGGACGCGCGCGGCCTGGGCCTGGTTGCCGCCGGTGTTCTTCATGGCCTCCACGAGGATCTCGCGCTCGTAGGCCATCATGGCGTCGTGCAGGGAGCTCGCGGGCTTGAGCTCGGGCGTGGCCGGACCGCGCTGCAGCGTGGGCGGTAAGTGGTGGGTGCGGATCACGCCGTCGCTGGCGAGCAGCACCGCGCGAGCCACGCAATTCTCGAGTTCGCGGACGTTGCCGGGCCAGTGATGAGCCAGCATGAGGTCGAGGGCCGGTTGGCTGATGCGGGTCACCTGTCGGCCGTGCTCCTTGGCGAAGCGCTCGAGGAAGGCCTCGGCCAGGAGCTGGATGTCTCCCTTGCGCTCGCGCAGGGCCGGTAGGTGAATGGGGAAGACGTTGAGGCGGTAGTAGAGGTCTTCGCGAAAGCGATTGGTGCGGATCATCTGCTCGAGATCCGCGTTGGTGGCCGCCACCACGCGCACGTCGATGGGCCGGGCTCGGGTGTCGCCGACGCGATCGATTTGCCGGCTCTGCAGCGCGCGCAGCAACTTCACTTGGCTCGCCATGGTGAGCTCGCCGATCTCGTCCAGGAACAGGGTGCCACCGCTGGCGGCCTCGAAGCGACCCACGCGGTTCATGGAGGCGCCGGTAAAGGCGCCTTTCACATGTCCGAAGAGCTCACTCTCCACGAGCTGCTCCGGGATGGAGCCGCAGTTCACCGCCACGAAGGGTCCGCTGCGACGCGGGCTCTGCGCGTGGATGGCACTGGCGATGAGCTCCTTGCCAGTGCCGCTTTCGCCACGGATCAACACGGTGGCTTCGGAGGGGGCCACCTGGCGCACCATCTCGACCGCGGTCTGCATGGGGCCCGAGTTCCCGATCAAGATGGCGCCAGCGCGCGCGGCTTCCTCGGCCTGGGCGCTCTTGCGCTGAGACTCGCGGCGCAAGCTCTCGGCTTCCTCGAGCTGCTCCTGCCGCAGCAGCACCGTGGGGGCCAGCATGGTCGACAGCGTGCACAGGAGGCGCAGGTCCTGGTTGAGGTCGCAGTCATCGCCCAGGCGACGATCGGCGCTCAGGGTGCCGATGGCCTGACCTCGATGCAGGATCGGGGCGCACAGGAAGGCGAGCTGCTTGCGCTCGAAGGGGCTGCGCGCACCCGCGCGATTCAGGAACTCGGGCTCTCGCTCGACGCAGGGCACCAGAGTCGGTCGGGCGCTGTCGAGCACGCGCCCGACGATGCCCTCGCCCAGGTGGTAGCGGGCGCGGCCGAGCTGGTCCGGCGAGAGGCCGAAGGCGGCCTCCCCTCGGGCCACGTCGCGGGCCGTTCCGAGAGCAGTGATCAACATGCGCTCGAAGCCGAGCTCATGGGCAATTCTGCGGAGCACGGCGCTGAGGGCGTCGTACTCAGCGGTGGCGGGGGCCTGGAGCAGGACCGCAACCCCATGGATGAGCTCGAGAGCCTTGGCGCTGGCGTCGTTCTGTGGTGGGGGGACGTCCATATGCAACGACGGTGAAGCCCGTGGCCAGCACACGCCGTGATCCATGGTTAGCAGCTTCGTGTTTCTGCGCTGTATCTTCGGTGAAAGCAGATTGGATATACGTACGTGAGGTCGGCGCCCTACGAGCTAGCCCGTACACGCCAGTGAAGTGGCTCGCTCATTGCGCCGCGCACGAGGGGCCTTCCGCGCTTCGGGTTACAAGGAACGGGGTGATGCTTGGCGCCACGCGCGGAGTTTCTCCTACACTGGCCGGCGCCAGCATGGGTCGCTTTTCCCCTCTCGCCATCCTCTTTCTCGGTCTGCTCCTCGTCTGCTTCGGGTGCCCTGGTTCGGATGCTACGTCACCCCAACTCGTGGTGGTGGTGGCAGCCGATCCGGTGCTTGCGCCTCAGATCGCAACCCTGGAGCTGGACACCAGCATGGGTCACCTCACGCTGACCGTGGGCGATCCTCGCGGCGAGCGCTTGCCGCTCTCGGTCGCGGTGCAGGGCAAGCCTGGCGCGGCCAGGTTGATCTCCGTCGTCGCCAAGTCCAGCAACGGGATTGTGGTGGCCCAGCGGGTGGCTCGCGTGCCCATCTTGAAAGGGCAACGCTCGGCTTATCTGGTGTACCTGACGGCCACCTGCGACTCCTGCGCGGATCAACCTGGCTTCATTTGCGGCAACTGCGGGACCTGCGAGCCGAGCGACGTGCAGCCGAGTCAGCTGGTGCCGCTGGCGGACGACGACGACGGTACGGACCTGGCCAAGCAGCCGCCGGTGTGCGGTGGCGATATCCCGATGGGCGATGGGGACGGAGATGGCGATGGCGGGGAGCACGCCGCGATGGACGGCTCCGTGTCCACGGGGGGCAGCGACGATGCTGGCGCGGACGCCAGCGGCGGGGGCGGGGGCGACGGAGATGCCGAGATCCCGGTGATCCCGCTCTCCGATGCCAGCGTGGACGCCCTGACGGTGGTGGTCCCGGGCGCGGTGGGCGCTCCCAAGGACCAGCTGGTGAGCGCGCGTTTCCAGGTGCGGCTGCCGGCCGATACAGCCTTTCCCGTGAGCCTCGCCGTGAGCTCCGACGCGGGTCAGGTCCTGGCGGCTGACTGCAGCTCGGCCGCGCCCACCAGCATGGAGCAGCGCGAGATCAACCTGTGTCTCAAGCACACGCGGCCCACAGCCACTCGTACCCTGGCCATCAAGATCACGGCGAGCGCCGCCGGAGAGGAAGCCTCGGCCACGGTCGAATGGCGCATGCCCGCAACCCAGATTGCGGGAGGCTACGGGACCACCTGCGCGATCCTCGAGGACACCAGCCTCTACTGCTGGGGCGATCCGAGCCAGCTCGCCGTCGCCAACCCCAACGTCCCCGGCTTCAACCTGCAGATCACGCCCTTTCGTGCGGCCAGTGCGCCGGCGTTCAAGCACATCGAGCTCGGTAATATCTTCGGCTGTGGGCTCACTGCGGCGGGCCGCGTGCACTGCTGGGGCAACAACTCGCACGGCGAACTGGGTAGAACCTCTTCCAGCAGCAGCGCGATGGACTTCGCTCCGCTCGCCAACCCGAGTCAGGGCGGCGTGGACCTTTCGACCGGCGTGGACACCGTCTCCGCGGGCTTCGAGCACGCCTGCGCCGTCAAAGACGGTCGCCTGTACTGCTGGGGCAACTCTCGCGACATCTTGCTAGGCAGCAGCAAGGGCTACGTGGTGATTCCGGTCTCGGTGCCGATGCCCGGTGAGCCGGCCAGTTACACGCTCGACGTGGCGCCCAGCGTCTCCCACACCTGCGCGCTCGTGGGGGCCAACGCCGCGGCCACTGCGGGCAAGGTGTACTGCTGGGGCGATCGTCACGACGGGCACATGGGTGATGGCATCAATCACGGGGACGCTTCGGCGACACCCGTGCAGGCGCCGCTGATCGATGGGGAGACGGAGCTGCTCGCGACGCGCCTGCAGGCGTTTGGCGATCAGACCTGCGCTGAGTCCGAGGGGAAGCTCTTCTGCTGGGGGAACAACGATGGTGCGCGCACGGGCACCGGTCTCGACTCGCCCGTGCTCACGCCGGCCGTGGTGCCGCTGCGCGGGACCCTGGTGGATTGGCAGCTCGGAGGACCTGGGGGCTGTGCCATCGTGGAGGAGGCGCTCGAAGGTGGGTCCGCGCGGCGCCTGTATTGCTGGGGCAGCACGGACAACGGTGAGTTCGCCAGTGCTTCCCGTCTGGGCGCCGTGACGCCGGTGCTGATCGACGCCGCGCCGCCGCAGCCCGAGGGGCTGGGGCTGGGGTTCCAGACCGTTTGCGTGCTGTCCGGGGGGGTGCCCTGGTGCTGGGGCAACAACGATTCAGCTCAGCTAGGCACGCGTCCTCTGCTCGACGCGAGCTATCAGCCGCACCTTGCCACGCGCCTTACCGCCATCGCAGGCGACTCGGTGAAGGAGATCGCCATGCCGCGCACGCTCTGGGGCACAGTCTGCATGCGCAGCGACACCAAAGTGTGGTGTTGGGGCATCGGCGGCTACGGATCGCTCGGCTATCTCGACAAGAGCCGGCAAGCCACCCCCGTGCAGGTGCAGGGCCTGCCCGATGGCACGGTGAAGCAGGTCGTCTCGCAGGGAAAGTTCGGCTGCGCCATCGTGAATGACGAGGTCTATTGCTGGGGCATGACGCAGTTTGCCCAGCTCGGCAGCGAGGCGGTGCACATCGGTCGCCCGAACCCCGAGAAAGCGCCGCGCGAACTCGGCACGGACTACAAGGGGCGACTGTGCGGACTCTTCGGAGATGCCCCGCACGCCGAGGTCTATTGCTGGACGGACGTTGTCCAGGGGCCCATCGCGTTCGGCAGCGGCAACATCACGACCATTAGCGTCAGCGACGACGGGCTCTGCGCAAACGTCGACGGTGGCGTGCAGTGTGCGGGAGTCAACTATCGACTCCAGCTCGGCAACGCGAGCGTGCTGGAGGACGAAGCGCCAGCCCAGCCGGTGGACGTGGATCTCGAGCTCGCGGCCGGAGAGAAAGTCATCGGCCTGGCGTCGCGTACCTATCGCTCCTGCGCCGTGACCAACTTCGGTGACCTGTGGTGTTGGGGCGACAGGGTCACGCCCGCGGCCGTGCAAGTGCACTCCGCGACCGACAAGGCCGTGGAGCTGCGCGGCGGCGCCGACAACCTTTGCTACATGCGTGAGAAGAGCGGTCAGCGCGCGGAGCTGTGGTGCGAGGGTTCCAACAGCCAGCATCAGCTCACGTCCCAGACCACCACCACGGCGCTCACCTTCTGGCGCATGGCCGAGCTGGTGGCGCCGCTAGGGCTCTTCGAGTCCGCCGGGCCCTACAACATGGCGACCATCTGCGCAAAAGACGCCGAGGGTCTCAAGTGTTGGGGCAACAATCAGAATCGCCAGCGCGGCGAAGGCCCAGACTTCTACGAGACCACGCCGCTCCCCGTGATGGCTTGGAGCAACTAGCAAGATCTCTGTTCCCATCCGGGATTGCGCCCTTCGGGGACGTGCTGCGCTCGACACTCCTTCGCGTGCCTCCGTGGTAGAGAGCAGAGTGCGCGCCCATGCACCCATGGCGGACGGCAGGCGCGCGCGAGCCAACGGGAGACGAACGATGCCGAGATTGTTCGAGCGACGTGCCGAGCACTGGTGTGTAGTGGCCCTACTTTCTTGGTGCGCAGCGTGCAGCGAAGGCGGCACACGGACGCAGCCAGAGGCCGTGGTGGCGCCAGCGAAGAGCAGCAACCTGAGCAACATCGAGCCCCCTGTCACCAAGGGCCGCAGCTACTCCTTCTCGTCAGGTGACTCGGCGATCACCTTCGTGGCCGCCAAGGTGACCCGCTCTCATCAGGGCTCTTTCGGAGCCTTCCATGGCACCGTCGACGTGGTCTCCGCTCAGCCCGAGCAGAGCTCGGTGCGCGTGGAGATCGAGATGGCGTCGATTCAGACCGACGAAGACCAGCTCACCGGCCACCTCAAGAAACCCGACCTGCTCGACGTCGCAAAGTATCCCAAGGCGAGCTTCGTCTCCACGTCGATCACCAAGGCACCGAGCGGCCCGCGCAGCCACCTCGTCACCGGCGACTTCGAGCTGCATGGTGTGCGCAAGTCCATTCAGTTCCCGGCCGATATCCGGATCACGGAGGGAGGAGTCGAGGCAGATGGCGACTTCACCTTCAAACGTCAGGACTTCGGCATTACCTATCCGGGAATGCCCGACGATCTCATCAAGGACGATGTGGTCATCAAGCTCAAGGTTCGCGCCAAGCCCGACGCCGCGTAGATCTCGTTCCGTCAGAAAGACTGGCATGCTGGTCTGAAAGACGATTCAATCGTGGCATGCGAACGCAACCGACTTCGGGTGGCGCGGGGGGCGCCGCCACGCAAGCCGCCGAGCCGCGTCCAGCGGCCGAGCCGCGTGTCCAGTATCCCTCGGCTCGCGAGCAGATCCAGACCGGCGACGTGCTGCTCTTTCGGGGCACTTCGGCGGTCTCGCGCATCATCCGCTGGGGCAGCCGCAGTCCCTACTCCCACGCGGGTCTCGCGGCCTGGTGGGGCGACCGCTTGATCGTCTTTCAAGCTGTGAGCCATGGCGCGCAGGTCATCCCGCTCAGCAGCGCGGTGGACGCCTATGATGGACAGGTCGACTGGTGGACGCCGCACGCAGGGGTCACCGTCGATCGCGAGCGCCTGGTCGAACACGCGGTCACCATGCTCGGACGGGCCTACGCTTTCCACGGTGTGTTCGACCTGATGTGGCGCATGACCCAGCGGCGCTTCCGCGGCATGAAGGACCGCCGCGCCGCGCCCAAGGAGCTGTTCTGCTCCCAGTACGTGTCCTATTGCTATCGCAAGGCTGGCATCGACTTGGTAGATGGAACCGACGACGGCTCCACCAGTCCGGGCGATTTGGCGAACTCGGGTAGGCTCGTGTTCAGAGGGATCCTGCACGCGGATCCCGCCGAGAAGGCGGCCCGCAGGCAAGCAGCTCCGGGCAAACCCAAGCCGAAGGCCAAGGTCTAGTCGCACCCCACGGTGGCGGTGCCTGCGCCTGCGCGAGATGCGGCCTGGCGCGCTCAGTCCTGGTTGGAAGGCGAAGGCACGGGAGGGCACGGTGGCAGGTTATCTGCGCCGCTGCAGGCGGGGGGCTCCGCACTACCGGTGGTGCGCGCGAGGATCCAGGCGGCTACCCAGTCCATGTCCAGCGAGACGATGCTCGCATGGGTCGCCTGCGGATCCACGCACGTGGTCAAGGTCGCGCTCTCACCGGGCACCAGCTCCTCGCTGATCTTCGCCACACCGCATTCCGCGAGCGCGGGGGTGACGGTGGTGTCCAGGCTGCCCTGCCAGATCACCATGGGCGCGCCCTGCGCGTCGATGACGGGTCGATCCGCAGCGAAGCGCGGCATCCATTGTTGCGCGAGTGGGTTGTCGCAGCCGTGCTCCGTTGCGGCGCACGGCGTGAGCTCCGTCAGGAACTGCGCGGTGAAGACGTCCGAGGGTTGATCGCCGAGCCCTTTCACGTAGTCGATGGTGGAGTTCAGACACTGATTGGCGATCTGGTCGACGATCTGCGCGCTGCGATCCTGATTGAATAGTGTGCCTCCCTGACTCGCTCCGTCTTCCAGCACGCTGTGGCTGTAGAAGTAGTACATCGAGCCTGTGTAAGGTTCGGCGTTGTCGTTCGGGCCACCGAGCAAAGGCACGCTGCCCACGTTGCGAATCGGGAACCAGATGGGCGCGAACGTGGCCACGCCATTGAGTTCGCCGTCGACCCCGTAGCTCTGCTGCATGCTCTGGGCGCTGAGCACGGCGTGGCCGCCCTGGCCGTAGCCGACCAGCACCGTGGTGTTCGCCAGATAGTGGCCGGACAGCATGGTGCGCGCGGCCCGCGTGGCGTCGAGCACGGTGTGTCCTTCGTCCGCCGCGCTCAGGTAGCCCGGGGGTTCATCCGAGTATCCGTAGCCCGCGTAATCGGGTGCGATCACGGTGAAGCCGCGCCCCACGAGCCCGATCAGCGCGGTATTGAGCAGCGGGTCGTTGCGCGAGGGCGCGCACTGGGTCCCGAGCCCCACCGTGTCATGGGCGTACACCACCAGGGGCTGCGTCTGACCGGTCACCACGGGTGTGAAAGGCAAGTAGACCAGGGCTGAGGTTACGCCTTCTTGATCCTCGTCGATGCGGCTCGTCCGGTAGGCGATCACGTAGGTGTCGGCGCCCGTGTTGATGCCGGCGGAAGAATAGCCCTCGGACTCCAGCTGCTGCCGGATGGCCTGGGCGCCCAAGCTGGTGGACTTGGTGCAGCGAATGACCTGACCGCGACGCCGCAATGCCCACTGCGCGAGGCCCTTGACGCTGTGATAGGCGTCGGTGAGCGTGTCCGTGCAGTCGATGGCGACTGGAGAGCTGAGGCCCTCGCTGAACCCGCATGCAGCGAGCGCGCAGCCGCCCGACAACCAGGCCAACCGCGGGGTGGTGCGCATGCGGCGGGTAGGGCGCATCACGAAAAACCAAGCACCTACCCATTCTCCGGCAATGGATTTCGAACCGGGGAGGGCGTTGTCCTACACATTCACAGGGCGCTCGCACGCGAGCGCGCGCAAGAGCGCATCGGAGCTTTGAATCGAGCGCGCGATGTCGTACGTCCAGAGCCGAATGCCAAGCCCTTCCCGATTTGGAACCTCACTCCGGCGAGGAGGCGGCGTCGCGCGGCGCCGCGTGCGAGCACTCGGAACGAGCCTCGCCCTCTTCTCATGCGTCGCTTGTGGCACATCGCAAGCTGCGAAAATGGCCCCTCAACACGCGGGACCGAGCCCTGTCTACGACGCGGCCGCCCTGCGCAACGAGGTCATCTACTCCAGCCCGGGCGAGGATCCTCGGATGGACATGTCCGGCATGGTGTCTCAAATGAGCGCGCCCTCCGCCGAGCAGGCCTACGCTGTGGCGACTCCCGCTCCTCCTCCTCCGCCAGTGGCACCGCAGCTTCCGCCCGGCGACGCACCCAAGGCTGAAGTCGCGTCCGACGCGGTACAGCCGGGGCCCATCTTGATCTACAGAGCGTCCTTCCTGCTCAGTGTGTACGAGGTGGAGAAGACGCAAGCCGCGCTGAAAGCCAAGGCCAAGGAGTTGGGCGGCTTCGTGTCGGAGCAGAACGACAGCATGCTCACGCTGCGGATACCTTCGTCGCACTTCGAGCAAACGCTGACGGCGATCGAAGCGGCAGGCAAGGTCCGGTCACGCAACGTCACGGCCGCCGACGTGGGCGAAGAGTACCGTGACGTCACGTTGCGTCTGCGCACGGCGGAGCTCCTGCGACAGCGTCTGGAGGCCATGCTCGCGAAGGCGGAGAAAGTGAGCGACGCGCTCGAAGTGCAGGCGCAGATCGAGCGCATCGTCCGTGAGATCGAGGGCCTCAAGGGTCACCTCCGGAATCTCAGCGACCAGATCGCCTACTCCACCATCACCATTCAGTTTCAGCCCGAGGCGCGCCCGGACCTCGACGACAGCGACGTCTTCAAGCTGCCCTATCCCTGGCTCGACGAACTCGGACTTCACAACCTGCTGGAGCTCGTACCATGAACCCCAAGGGCCCAATTGCGGTGCTCGCCGTCCTCTGTGCGCTGTCCACGGCGTGCCACGGCGCCAGCTTCGAGACCCCCAATCGCTTCGCCAAGCTCGCCGAGAGCGAACGCTACGAACAGCGGGCCACCAATCCACAGGGCGTGGTGGTGGCCGTACGCAAGATCGACCTGGCCGAGCCCGCCAGTCTCAACTTCTGGAGCGAGGCCGTGACGCAGCGCCTGCAGGGCGGGCAAGGCTATGCGCTACTGGGTGAGAAGGACGTGAAGGCCCAGACGGGTCACGGCGGCAAGCTCCTCTACTTCGGACGTGACCAAAACGGACATACCTTCGACTATTGGGTCGCAGTCTTCCCCGATCACAAGCGCCTGTATCTGCTCGAGGCCGGCGGACGTCGGGATCGCTTCGACCAGGCCAAGGCCGAGATCGAGCGCGCGATCGCCAGCCTACGCATCGATTGATCGTCAGCCCGCCGGTTCCTCGGACGATAGGCGAGCTCTCCCTACACGCACGGATTGCGTCGCCGCCCATCGCCCGTGCAGACGGGTTTTTTGGCCCGTTCCCACGCCACTTGTGTCTACATTCGTTCCGAATGCGTAGCTTGGCGTTGTGTCTCTTGCTGGCCGGGTGCTCCGTAGACCTGCAGGGCGTCTCGTCGGGAACCGTGGAGGGCGACGGCGACGGACCCGACCAGGAGAAGGACGCGCACGTCGAGCACGACGCGAACTCGAGCGATGCGCACGCCGACCCCGAAGTCCCCGACGCCGACCTGCCGCGACAGGACGCGCAAGTCGCGCAAGACGCGGGCCCGACCCATGACGCCGCCACGCCGTCCGTTGGCTATCAACCACCGGCCGGACAGATCGGCTCACGCTGCAATCAGAACAGCGACTGCGACGGCTTCCTCACCGCTCGCTGCGCCAAGGACGACGACCTGATCGGATCGGACACAGGCTACTGCACCCGCACCTGCACGGCGAACGGCGCTGGCAACCAGTGTGGCGCCGGTGCCATCTGCATCTCCGTGAACGGCTCGGGAACCTGTCAGCGCTACTGCAAGAACGACAACGAGTGCCGCCTCGAGGACGACTACCACTGCGTGGCGCACCCGATCTTGCAATACGGCCTTTGCTGGCAATAGCTCGTACGAGGGCTCGCGGCGCGCCCCTCCCATGCGCTCTGGTGATGGCAAGTGGGTGCCCTCTGCGCGCGGTCGCCATGGGCTGCGCTCCGCATTCTCCCTTCTGCGCGCATGGCACGCCTCCGGCCGAAGCGCAGAACAGATGTGCGACCAGGTCAGCGACCCCATGAGCCGCGCTGTCTGAGCGAATCTCAAGTCCGCACGAGGAGCGAGTTCGCGGCCCCACCGCCCCAAGCTACCCCATGACGTACAGCCGTGGATCGAAGCCCATGGCGACCGCGCGCAGAAGGGAGAACCCGGCCGCGCGCGGGCTTCACCCGGGCGCTTCCGACGAGCCGTACATCGACTCGGCGATTCTTGTAGGCGCTCACCTCGAGCTTTTGCAGTGCCTCTCGGATCGCCACGGCGTCGCCCGAGCCCTCGATGAGTCCCTTGAGCAGCGCGATGGCTTCGCTCACTTCGCGGATGATCTCGGGGCGTACCAGGTCGACGCACTCTGTGACTGCGCGCTCGCTCGTGTAGAGCAGGGCGTCGGCGGCGTTCTTGAGCTCGGCGAGTTCGCGGCGGCGTTTGTCGGACTGCTTGAACTTGTCGGCCTCGCCGACGAGTTTGTCGACCTGATCCTTGCTCAAGCCGCTCGAGGCCACCACGCGTACGCTCTGCTGCTTGCCGGTGCCGCGATCGACGGCGCTCACGTTCATGATGCCGTTGGCGTCGAGCTCGAAGGTGACCTCGATCTCGGGCACGCCGCGCGGCGCGGGGGGAATCGGCGAGAGCTCGAACTTGGCCAGCGTCTTGTTGTCCGCTGCCATTTCGCGTTCGCCCTGGAGCACGTGGATGGGCACGAAGGGCTGGTTGTCGACGCTCGTGGTGAAGATCTCGCTGCGCTTGGTGGGGATGGTCGTGTTGCGCGGGATGATCGGATAGAACACGCCACCGCCGGTCTGCACACCGAGCGAGAGCGGGGTCACGTCGAGCAGCAGCACCTCGTCCATCTGACCGGAGAGCGCCGCCCCTTGTACCGCTGCGCCGCAGGCCACGACCTCGTCGGGGTTGACGCCCTTGTTGGGCTCACGCCCGAAGAACTCGCTCACCTTCTGGCGCACCAACGGCATGCGCGTCATGCCGCCCACCAGCACGACCTCGTCGATGTCGCTCACGCGGAGCCCCGCGTCTTTGAGCGCCTTGGCACACGGCTCGAGGCTCTGCTCGATCAGGTCCATCACCATGATCTCGAGGTCGCTGCGTTTCAGCGTGAGTTCGAGGTGCTTGGGCCCGGTGGCGTCGGCGGCAATGAAGGGCAGGTTGATCTCGGTGCTCAGCGAGCTCGACAGCTCGTGCTTGGCCTTCTCGGCTTGTTCCTTGAGGCGCTGAAGCGCCATGCGGTCGCTGCGCAGGTTGATGCCGGTGTCGCTGGCGAAGCGATCGCAGAGGAACTCGATCAGACGATGATCGAAGTCCTCGCCACCCAGGTACGTGTCGCCGTTGGTCGCGCGCACCTTGAAGACGCCCTGGTTGATCTCGAGGATGGAGATATCGAAGGTGCCACCGCCGAGATCGTAGACGGCGATGCGCTGGCCTTCCTTTTGTTGCAGACCGTAGGCGAGAGCCGCCGCCGTGGGTTCGTTGATGATGCGCTTTACCTCGAGCCCTGCGATGCGCCCGGCGTCCTTGGTGGCCTGGCGCTGCGCGTCGTCGAAATAGGCGGGCACCGTGACCACGGCTTCGGTGACCGACTCGCCCAAATAGCTCTCGGCCACGGCCTTGATGTTGCTCAGGATGATCGCGGAGATCTCCTGTGGCGAAAAGGGACGGCCCCCCACGTGGGTCCACGCATCTCCGTTTTCGGCCCGCACGATGCGATAGGGCACGAGCTCCGTCTGGCGCTTGCTCTCGGCAGAGTCGTGCTTGCGCCCCATCAAGCGCTTCACGGCGAACACGGTCTGCTCGGGGTTGGTCACCGATTGACGTTTCGCCACCTGTCCCACGAGACGCTCACCGGACGCCGTGAAGGCCACGACCGACGGGGTGGTGCGACTACCCTCTGCGTTCGGAATGACCACCGGCTCGCCGTTTTCGAGGATGGCGACGCAGGAGTTGGTCGTGCCCAAGTCGATGCCGATGACTCTCGCCACGTGATCACACTACCGAATCCACGCGGGCCCGTCAGGGCTTTCTCGGATCACCCCGCAGAAGGCGAGGGACCGAGATGTGTCCGCGTGTATGCCTGAGCTAGTTCTTGGCGGACTCGGCGGCCTTGGGTTTGGCCACCGCTACCATCGCGGCGCGCAGCAGCTTTCCACCCAAGCGAAAGCCCGGCACCATCTCGTGCACCACCGTGCCTGCGGGCTGGTCGCTCTCGAGCTGCTGCACGGCCTCGTGCAAACCCGGATCGAAGGGCTGGCCCACGCTCTCCACGCGTTCCACGCCGAGGCGTTCGAGCGCGTCCTCGGTCATCTTGAGCACCATGCGCACGCCTTCGACGATGGCGCCGACTTCCTTGGTGTGACCTGCCGCCTGGATGGCGCGCTGAAGGTTGTCGGAGACCGGCAGCATTTCGAGCAGTGCTCGCTCGAGACCCTTCTTCTGCGCGTCTTCGACGTCCTTTCGCGCGCGCTTGCGGAAGTTGTCGAAATCGGCGGCGGTCCGGAGGAGCTGGTCCTTCAGACGTGCGGCCTCTTCCTTGGCTTTCTCCAGCTCGAGACGCAGCAGATCCTCGGTTGAGGGCTCAGCGCCACTTGCAGCAGATTCGGTCTCGGGGGCGCCGTTCGCGGCGCCGGAGTTCGCGGCCGAAGCCTCATCTACGCCCGGTTTCTGTTCAGCATCGTTCACGCAACATTCCCCTACGTTGGGGCCAAGATATCCACCCGGGTCCCGCTGGCAAGGCGTCGAAGCGCGCCCTCGGGCGCGCGAGCGGAAGAACGGCGACGAGGCCAGTACGCTAAAGCGTGCGCCCGAGGGGCCTCAGTTGCCCTTTTCCAGCAGATCGGTGAGCAGATTGGCCGCACAGCTGACCAGCGGAATTACCTTCTGGTAGTCGATGCGCGTGGGCCCGATGACCGCCAGGGTGCCCGTCCCGCGCCCCAGCTGGCCGTAGGTGGCGCTGATCAGGCTCAGGTCCTGACCGTCCAGCAGCTGCGTTTCGGCGCCGATGAGCACCTGGACGCCACCCGATGCCATGGTGCGGTCCAGGAGCTCCAGCAGGCGCTCGCGCTCGCCCAGGGCCGACAGCACGCTGCGCATCTTGTCCACACTGGCGAAGTCCGGCTGGCCGAGCAGGCGCTGCTGACCCTCGATGAGGACCTCACGGGAGCTGGTGGCGGCGCTGGCGGTGGCCTCCACCATGGCCGAGGCGCGCGCGGCCAGGGCGCTGCGCTCGGTCTCCGCGGCACGGGCCACCAGTGCGCGCAGCTCGCTCAGGGTGCGCTGGCCCAGCAGGGATTCGAGGTAGTTGTGCAGGCGCTCGAGCTCCGGGGCATCGGGCTCGTGCTCCACGTTGACCACGCGGTTCTCGATGGCGCCGGAGCGCGTGACCACCACGGCCAGGAGCTGCCCGGGGCGCAGACGAATCCAGCGCAACTGGGCCACGTGCTGGTCGGTGGCGGGCGGCGTGTGCACCACGGCCGCCGCTCCCGTGAGATGGGAGAGCAAGCGGCCTGTCTCGCGAGGCAGGTCGTCCACTCCCGGTGTCAGCCGCGAGAGGCGTTCGAACAGCATATTGCGATCGCCCGGCTGGACCTCGCGCACCCGCACCAGGGCGTCGACGAAGCAGCGGAAACCACGGTCGGTGGGGATGCGACCCGCGCTGGTGTGGGGCTGGGCCAGGTAGCCGGACTCCTCGAGGTCCGCGAGCTCGTTGCGAATGGTCGCAGGCGAGACGTCGAGCCCGTATCGACGGGCTAGCTTGCGCGAACCGACCGGCTCCCCCGTGGCGATGTATTCCGTCACGACTGCATAGAGGATCCGGCGAGAGCGAAAACCGAGCTCCTGCATCAGAACTCCTTCTAGCTAGGCCCCTACCGAGCCACGTGTCAAGGGCGAGTCAAGTGCGATAGGACGAAATGCCCGCCAAGGTAGGTTCGAGGAACACCCGCGCCGCCCCCTATTTGGCCAAGACCCGCGCCAGTTCCACCAAGGCCAGGTCGAGCGGCTTGGTGCGACCCGCCACTTCGCTCAATGGCGTGTGCGCAATTTCCCCGTGGACGAGTCCGCACAGCACGCCAGACAGGCCCGACTCGAGGGCTGCCACGGCGGCGGTGCCGAGGCGCGTGGCCAGAATGCGATCGGCGGCGTTGGGCTGGGCGCCGCGGACCACGTGGCCGAGGGTCGTGGCCCGCAAGTCGAACCCGATCATCTCGCGGTTCTCTTCGAAGTGCTTGAGGATGGCGGCGGTGCCGTTCTTGGCGCCCTCGGCGCAGACGACGATCGCGTGGGTCTTGCCGCGCTGATAGGCGGCGCGCAGACGTTCGGCCACCTCCTCGGGGGTCACTTCGTTCTCGGGCGAGCTGATTACCTCGGCGCCACCCGCCAGGCCGGCCATCAAGGCGAGGTAGCCGCAGTCACGACCCATGGTCTCCACGAGGAAGGCGCGCTGATGCGACGAGCCCGTGGTGCGCAGGCGATCGATCGCCTCCAGGGTCACGTTGATGGCGGTGTCGCAGCCGATGGTGATGTCCGTTCCGAGCAGGTCGTTGTCGATGGTGGAGGCCACGCCCACGACTGGGAAGCCCATCGCGCTCAACGCGGCGGCCCCACTTTGGGAGCCATTGCCGCCGATCACCACCAAAGCCTCGACGCCGCGTTGCGCCAGGTTACGCAGCGCCTTGAGGCGGCCGGACTGCTCCCGGAACTCCTTGCAACGCGCGCTGCCGAGGAACGTTCCGCCCTTTTGAATGATGCCGCCGACGTCGCGGGCTCTGAGGGGCTCGAGAGCGTCGTCTACCAAGCCCTGAAACCCGTACCGTACCCCGACGACTTCACTGCCTCGATCCAGGGCACTTCGTGTCACCGCGCGGATGGCCGCGTTCATGCCCGGGGCGTCGCCGCCACTCGTCAGGACTGCGATACGATGCATAGGCTCATAGCGTAGTGGCTCCCTACCGGGATCGTCCATTGACTGGCGTACGAGTGCGCGCGGAAAGTGCACGAATGCGAGCAGTCCGAGCGCGGGAATCTGCGCCGCCGCCGCGCTCGTCGCTCGCGCGGAGCGCCCTTCGCCAGTGGCTAGCCTGCCGCCGAGTGGCCACGAAGCATGCGCGCGAAGTCACTGCGGTAGACGTCTTGTTTCACTCTGTGTGCAGAGCTCCACCAGCCAGCGCGAATCGCCTTGCGCAATGGGGGTTTCCTGGTCAGCACTGGCGAAGTGACGAGCCGCCGCGTGCCTGAACCCGATTCCGCTTCCCCCGCGTCTGGCGGCGCGTTGCGTGAGGGAACGCGTGAACCGGGCAGCGAACCCTCGCGCACGCGCGAACCGAGCGGCAGTCTGGATCCGCTGGGCCGCCTGTGGGAGCTCAGGCGTTCCGCACCACTCACCAACGGCGACGTGGCGGCAGCACTGGTCGAGTTGACCGCGCTGGCCGCCGAGGTGTTGGGCGTGGCGAGCGTGCGCATCTGGCACTTGAGTGCCGACGGGCGGCGCTTGGAGTGCATCCACTTCTACCACTTGCTCAGTCGCAACCACGGGCGCGGCGGCACACTCGACGTGACCCAGCACGCCCGCTACGTGGACGCGCTACGGCTCGATGGCCGCATCGGCGTGGCCGACGTGCGGCGCGACCCGCGCGCGCGTGAGCTCTCCGATTCCGAAGTAGAGGCCCGACTCGACGTGGCGGTGCGTCTGCGCGGTCAGTTCGTGGGTGTGGTGTCCTGTGAACACGCCGGCGGTCCCAGGATGTTTCGACTGTGGGAGGAGCTCTTCGTCGGCTCGCTCTCGGACTACGTGGCCATGGTGCTGCAGGTACGAGAACAGCTGCGCGCGGAGGCTTTTCTCGCCGACCAACGCGTGCAGGTGGACGACTTGTTGGAGTCGCGCACGAGCGCGGTGGTGCGCGAGAACGCCGACCTGCAGCGTGAGGTGGACGCTCTCCAGCTCGCGGCCGAGACCATTCGCAAGTCCGAAGACGAGCGGCGCCGACTGTTCGCGGCTTCCCCGGTGCCCATGTTGCTCGTGCGCAAGCGCGACCAGGTGGTGTTGCTCGCCAACGATCGTTGCGCCGCGGCCCTGCGCTGCAAGCTGAGCGACTTCGACAAGCGGCGGGTGAACGAGCTGTTCGTGCATCAGTCGGACTTCGGGGACACGCTCTCCACGCTCGAGCGGGGCGGCGAAGTGGACGCCCTCGAGATCCAGCTGTGCGCCGCCGACGGCAGCGCGTTTTGGGCCCTGCTCTCGGCGCGCACCGTGCAGTTCGGTGAGGAGGACTCGGCGCTGATCGCGTTCACCGACCTCACGGCGCAAAAGGCCGTCGAGCATCAGCTGCGCACCTTGGCCCAGCGCGATCCCTTGACCCAGGCCTACAATCGCCACCACTTCTGGCAGATTGCCCACAACGAGCTCTCGCGCGTGAAGCGCTACCAGCGACCGCTCTCGCTGGCGATGGTCGACGCCGACCTGTTCAAGGCCATCAACGACCAGCACGGCCACGACGCGGGAGACATGGTGCTGCGAGCCATCGTCGACACCTGTCACGAGACCCTGCGCGAGAGCGACGTGCTGGCGCGCTACGGCGGCGAGGAGTTCGTGGTGCTCTTGCCCGAGACGCCGAGCGAGGGCGCCCAGACCGTGATGGAGCGCCTGCGAGAGCGCGTGGAAAGCACCAGCATCATGCTCGACGACGGGCGCGAAGTGCGGGTCACGGTGAGCATCGGGTTGAGCGCGCTTTTGGAGTCCGATCCGGACGTGGAGACAGTGCTCAAGCGCGCCGACGAAGCCCTCTACGCAGCCAAGCACAGCGGCCGCAATCGGGTGGTGTTGCGCTGAGCCGCCTGGCTGTGGTTTGCTCTGGGGTTGGTGAACGCGTCTCGTCGAAGGCACATCCCATGAAGCTGGACCACGACCTACTCAAGGCGGACTTGGCGGCAGCCCAGGAAGAGCTCGGCGTGGTGATCCGCAGCGAGCAGACCACCCATGCCGGCGATGGCGGGCGCATGGTGCGCGAGCGGGTCCTCGAGGTGAAACTGCCCAAGCGCTCGCCGGTCTGTGCCCGCTTCGTGCGCGAGGGGCTCATCGAGCGCGCCAAGAAGTTGTTCGTCGACGAGGTCGAGGTGGGTTCTTCGTGGTTCGACGACCATGTCTACGTGGTCACGTCCACCCGCGAAGCTACCTCGGCGCTGCTCGAGAGCGAGCGCGTGCAGCAGGCCCTCATCCTGCTGGTCGATCCATCGCGACATGTGGAAGTCGATCACGACACCGTGCGCGTGGTGGACGACGACGCACTGGACGACGGCCGCGACGCGAGCGCCGAGCTACTCGCTTTCGTGGCCCACCTGGTGTGATGCGAGTCGGCTGCGAGCGTTAGCGAACCTCGCGGTGGGGCGGGTCCCGGCGCGGCTTTGCCGCGACGGGCGGGGAGGTCGCGTGACCTCCCCCGTGCAACAGCTGATCAAAGCGCTCAGCTGCGGGGCGCGGTGACGCGTTCCAGGGCGGCACGGCCCAGGAGCTCGAAGGCAAAGGGCAAGTCTTCGATGAGATAGCGTCGGAACAGCCGGCGCGGCTCCTGGACCAGGCGATGGATCCACTCGAGCCCCAACACCTGCACCAGCTCGGGCGCGCGCTTCACGTGGCCAGCCAGGAAGCTCAAGCTGATGCCAATTCCGGCCCACCAGGTCCCGGGCAGGCTCTCCTTGAGCGCCGCGATCACGTGTTCCTGCTTGGGCGAACCGAAGGCCACCAGCACGATGTCTGGGCGCGTCGCCAGGAGCTCGGCACGCAGGCTCGCCACTTCTTCGGGGCTCGGCGGAGAACCCACGAAGGGCGAGCTGCGCCCGGCGATCTTCAGACCCGGGCTCGCGGCCAACAGCTTGGCGGCTGCCACCTCACTGGCGGCCGGGTCGCCGCCGAGCAGGTACACCGAGCGCCCTTCGCGCCCCGCGCGCTGGCAGAGGGGCAGCACCAGGGAGGAGCCCGCGACGCGCTCGGGCAGGGGCGTGCCCCGCACGATGCTCGCCCACACCAGAGGCATGCCGTCTGCCACACGCAGGTCGGCGGCAGCGTAGATGCTACGCGCCTTGGGGTCCTTCACATGCCGTCGCAGGAAGTCCAGGTTGGCAGTGACTAGCCAGCCGCCGCGTCCGCCTGCGAGCTCGCTGAACATGTAGTCGATCAACTGGCCGGTCTGGATGCACGCCAGGTCCATTCCACACAACGCGACCTTGTCGAAAGGAGCTGCCATCGCCTCGCGATGCTGGAAGGGAATGCGCTGGTCGTCAAGCGTGCCCGGTCACGGTCCTGGTCTGGTGCGCTTCGGACGCGGGCTCGTCGCGAGCCAGCTCACGCGCCACGTTCGGCTTGCGCTCCGCCCCTTGCGCTTCGACACTCCGCGCCGTGTTTCCCCGGCGCATCCGCCTGTCACTCGGCTTGCTCATGCTGTTTCAGTTCGGGCTGTTCTTGGCGCTCGCCTGGCTCCGCTTTTCGAACGTGCACCAGCGTACGTTCGACCTCGCGCTTTATACCCGGGCGGCCTGGGGACTGGCTCACGGCGACGGTTGGGCCCCGGTGCTCGACATGCACGTGCTGGGCGCCCACCTCTCGCCCGCACTCCTGGCGTTGGGCTTGCTAGGACGCCTCCTGAGCCCGCTGTCCGACTCCGCGCAGGTGCTCGTGCTCCTGGTGGCGCAGGCGGCCTGTGCGGCCCTTGCGATGTGGCCCCTCGCGCGCATCGCGGCGCGCCGCGTGGGGATGCGCGGGGTTGCCCTCGCAGCGGCCGCCTGGTTCCTCTATCCGAACCTCGGTCACGTGACGACCTACGAGTTCCACCCGGGCACCTTGGCGGTGCTCCCGATGGTCTGGGCCTTCGACGCACTCGACCGCGGCAAGCTCTCCGCGCTCGCCTGGGCCTGCCTCGGTGTGCTCCTTTGCCGCGAGGACCTGGGCGCCTTCTGCGTGTTGATCGCCTTGCTCGATTTCGCCGAGCGCGAGCGCAGGCCCGCCCTCTGGCTCGCCCTGGGCTGCTTGCTCTACTCCGGCATGGGCACCTGGTTGGTGGCGACCCATGCGCCGGCCAACAGCTCGCTGAATCAGCACTTCGGCGCCTGGGGAGGCTCGCCACTCGGGGTGTTCCGCGTGATTGTCAGCGACCCCGCGCGCGCCTGGGAGCACTTCGGCAGCCGCGAACGCCTGGCCTACCTGCCGCGTGTGCTCGCGCCGCTCTCGCTCTTCTCGCTGCGGGCCCCGAAGCTGCTGCTGCCGGCGCTGCCCTTCCTGGCCCTGAATCTGATCAGCACGTTCCCCACGGCCGACGAGCAGTACTCGCACTACCTCACGCCCGCCGTGCCCGCCATCGTGGTCTCGGGCCTCGTCGGCGTGGCCCAAGTGCGCGCTCGCTTCGTGCAAGGGTTGTGGTTCGTGACCCTGGCCATCGGCTTCCACGCCATGGGCGGGCTCCCGCTCGCACGCGACTTCGATCGCGCTGCTTTCGCCCCTGACACGAGCACCGACGCCGCGCGCAGCGTGCTCGCTCGAAATTCCCGCCGGGGCCAGCGTGCAGGCTCCCGATCCGCTGCTCCCGCACCTCGCCACTCGCAGGCTCGTCTACCGCGCGCCCCCGCCCGAGCGCGGCACCGACTTCGTGGTGCTCGACGTCTCCCACCGCGCCCGCTTCGCCAAGCGCGAGGACCTCTTGCGCACCTTCGAGGAGCCCCGCGTGCGCCCCTGGTTCGCGCGCAAGGACTACGCGCTCATCGCCTACGCCCCGCCCTACGCGCTCTTCGCGCGCGGTCGCGACCCGCGCACGAGTCCCGCCCTGGCGTCCTACTTCACTCCCGCGCCGATCTCTCCCGGGCTCGCCCCCATCCTGCTCACCGACTGCCTGTCCGTGAATCACGCTGCGCTCGAGGAATCCCAGATCGTGCTCGGGTTCGTGGCCCACGGCCCCTGTCCCTCCGATCTCGCGCTCTACCTCGGTCCCACCGAGACGCCTGCGCGCACGGACCTCTTGTTCGACGGCGCGCTCTCGCCGGCCCAGCTACACGCGGGCGATCACCTGCGCAGCGTGCATCTCCTCAGCCCGCGTGAGCAGAAGCTCTACACGCGCGAGCTCCACATCTCGGTGCTCCGCCAGAACGGTGCTCGCCCGTCCCCGAGCGATCCGCGTGCCGTTCGACTCGAGCTCACCCATGATTGAGTGCCGAGTCCGCCCGCGTTCGTCCTCGCCTCGCTCCTCGTCCCACCGCCTTCTACCGCCACCATGACCGAGCTCTACGTCATCATCGATCCCGAACACTGCGCAGAGCGCGACCCGCTCTGGGTCGCGGAGCAAGCCCTGCGCGGAGGCTGTGCGCTGCTGCAGCTGCGCAGCAAGGTTCAGCCCGATCGGGACCGACTCCGACTCGCCCAGGCCCTGCGCGAGCTGACGCGCGCGCACCGGGTCCCGTTTTGGGTCAACGACCGTGCCGACCTGGCGCTCCTGGTGGAAGCCGATGGACTGCACTTGGGCCAGGATGACCTCCCACCCGCCGCAGCGCGGCGCCTGGTGGGACCCACCATGCGGCTCGGTCTCTCCACCCATTCCCTGGCCCAAGCGCAGGCCGCCAGCGAGCTCGACGTGGACCTGCTCGGATTCGGTCCGCTGTTCAACACCACGAGCAAAGCCAAGCCCGACCCCAAAGTCGGACCTGCCGGACTCGAGCAGGTGCTGCGCGCTATCACCAAGCCCGTCGTCGCCATTGGCGGAATCAAGCTCGAGAACATTACGCCCGTGGCTCACCTGGCCCCTGCCTACGTGGCGGTCATCGGCGCCGTGTGCGGCGCGCCCGACCCCGAAGCCGCGGCACGCGACCTGGTGCGGGTCCTTCGAGGCTCAGCAGCTCAGGCTCAGTAGCCGAGGCTCTCGAAGTACTTGATGGCGCTCTCCACGGAGGAGCGGAACGCGGCGTGGACCAGGGCGGCCATCTCGTTCTGCTCGGCGCGCAGCGCTTCGTAGTACTGCTGGCGTTCGGTGCTGTGCACGATGACGGGCGGGAACCCGTGCCGGAGCAGCAGCAAATTCATGAACAAGCGAGCGACCTTGCCGCTGTGCTTGGAGAACGGATAGATGTGCAGCAGCTGGTAGTGAGCCTTGGCCGCCAGGCGCACCGGATGGGTGGCGCGCCGCGCCTCGGGGGAGTTCACCCAATCGATCAAGGTGCGCAGCTTGGGGGCGATCTTGTCGGGCTGGGTGATCTCGTGGAAGTAGAGCCGGTGAACCGGCATCTCCTTGCGGTACTTCGGCGGCCCCTTGGCTTCGTTCTCCTCGGGAGCCAGCGCGCAGTAGATGAGCTTGATGGTATCGAGAGTGATGGGCTGCTTCTTCTTCTCCGCCATGCTGCGGATCAGATCGATGGCCGCCTTGTGCTGCCGAATCTCGTCGTAGGCCGGGAGCAACGCCGGGTCGCTCAAGGGCTGCTGGTTCATCGCTGCCAGCAGTTCCTCTTGTCCGTAGACCACGCCCTCGATCGCGGAGTCGTGGTAGATCCACGACATATCAAAGCGCTGGTTGAACTTGGCAAGGATCTCGGGATCGGCCTTGGACACCAGTTCGTGGAAGCGATTGACGCGTTCTTCTACGGGATCAGAGGGCAGGACGGGTTGCACCGTACCTCCACCAACGCGCGCTAAGGACGAGGAGGCGGGGAATCACACCACTCCAACCAGGTCACGCCCGCGTCTCAACTAGGGCTGTTCGACGACAAGAGTATCGGCACCGATCCGCGAACGAGGCAGGGCGGTGCGGGCCGAATCTAAGCACGCGGTATTCTCAGGTCAAGAAAATCGTGTTCAACTACTCGAGAACGTTGAGTAATTCTCGTTCGATCAGAGTTTTGGTCGGGGCGCCCGCGACGGCATAACGGATCACCTGCTCACGATCGACGATGAACAAACTGGGGAAGGCCTGGACCTGATAGGCGATATGAGCCGCGTTTTGGCTATCGCTGACCAGCGGATAGCGGAAGCCCCACGCTTTCTCCAACAGACGATAGGCCGTGGGCGGGAGTGCCTCACCATTGACACCCACGAAGCGGACCCCGCGGCCCGCATACTTCTCGGCGAGCTCGCTGAGGTCCGGGGTGCTCATGCGGCAGGGACCGCACCAGCTGGCCCAAAAGTCGAGCACCACCACCTGACCTTTGAGGTCCGACAGGCGCATGCGATCGCCTTCGGCCGCGCCCTCGCCAGCCATCACTTGCAGGGCGAAGTCGGGGGCTGGCTTGCCCTCCATCTCGGAACCACCGAACTGCTTCAGGAGGAACCAACCGAACAGGAAGGCCACGCTCACGAAGAGCAGGTTGGAGCGTAGGCGTTGCCAGTTCATGGGCGCGACTCGGGGACCCGTGAGGCACGGCTCATGGGCAACCTGATCTGAAAGCAGGCGCCACCTTCCGGGGCCTTCGCGCAGCTGATCTCGCCGCCGTGTTCGAGCACGATCTTCTTCACGATGGCCAACCCCAGGCCCGTGCCTTCGCTCTTGGTCGTGTAGTACGGATCAAACACGCGCTCCCACGCCTCCTCGGGCACACCCGGACCGTTGTCGCGGACCTCGAGGATAGCTTGGTCTTCGCGGTTGCGGGCCGCCACGACGATGCGGCCGTTTTGCTTGGCGGCACCACGCAGGGCTTGGGCTGCGTTGCGCACCAAGTTGTCGAGGCAGCGCTTGAGCAGCATGCCGTCGATCATCACCGGCAGCGCGCGGGGCTCGATCTCGGCCACCAGCTCCAGTGGGGTAGCGTCGTCATCATGGGCCTCGTCGCCGCGAAAGGGCGCGTCCACCGCTTCGCGTGCGAACACGCCGAGATCCGCGGGCGATAGGTGCACCTCGGGCAAGCGCGCGAACTCGCTGAACTCACCCACCAGACGGCGTAGCGTGGCGATCTCTTCTTCGACGATGGCGCGGGCATCCTCGAGCGTGCGTCGAAAGCGTGCGTCGTCGCCCTTGTAGGTGCGATGCACTTCTTGCACGGCGAGCTGGATGGGGGTCAGCGGGTTCTTGATTTCGTGGGCGAGGCGGCGCGCGAACTCCTGCCAGGCACCGATGCGCGAGAGGTATTCGATGCGCGTGCGGGACTCCCGCATGTCTCGCACCATGTCGTTGAAAGCGCGCGTGAGGTCGGAGACTTCGTCGGCTTCTTCTACGGGCACGCTCACCGAGAGGTCGCCTGCACCGAGGCGCTCGGTGGCCTCGGCCAGCTGTGTGACGCGACGCGTGACGCGACGGGAGAGCGTGAGGCCGATGCCGAGCGCCACCACGATCACGCTCATCAAGAGCGCGATGTAGACGGCGAGGTAGAAGCCCGAGACGTAGTCCGAGCCCTCCTTGAGTGCGCGGAACACCTCGCTCACCTCGCCGGCGCGCTGGTAGTCGCCGAAGGCGCGCGCGTCGGTACCCACGGTCACGCGTACGCCCACGTTGGGCACCCGGGCGAGTGGGACCTCGAGGTTGAGCAAGCGCAGGCTCGGTAAATCCACGCCCGGACGTTCCGCGGTGAAGAACGCTTGCTGGGCCTGCACCAGCTCCACGCGTTCCAGGTTTTCGTAGCGCGCGAGGATCGCGCCCAGGAGTGCGTGCAGCTCCGAGTCCGGAGGACGCTGCGCGTCGGCCAGGGCCAGGTTGAGCGACACGTCGTTCGCCACGGCCAGAGAGGTGCGCTCGGCGTCGGCACGTAGGGCGTTGAAATGGGTCTGGTACAGCGCGAGGCCGCGCTCGATCTCGCCACCCACCTGTTCGTTCACACCCACCGCGTAGGCCTCGCTGAGCACGCGCTGGCCCAACACCAGTGCGCCAATCAGTGGCATCAGGGCCACGGCGGCGATCGCGGCCGCGATCTTGCGTTCGAAACGACTCACCGCCATGGCGGAATCTCGACGTCCTGGGAACGCAAACGCAGCACCCGTTCGGCGGCGCCGATGCGATCGTTCACGAACAAGCTGACGAAGGAGCCAAAGAACGACTTGGTCTCGACGTTGTAGTCCGTGCGCGGCCGCGCCAGCCAACGGCGGATGCGTGCCACCGTGGAAGTCGAGAGGGGGTTGAGCTGAATCAAGCTCGCGACGTAGATGCGGTTCACGCCGCGGTAGTCGAGTGGTTCGCCCAAGGCGACGTCGCGCATCACGAGGCAGCGCTCGAGCACCTCGGCGCGGGTGCGCAGCGCCATGCTGGTGGTGACGCCGCCGATGACCTCGTGGTCCACGCGATACACGGCTTGCCACAGGTCGTAGACGATCTTGCAGCTGTGACCGGCGGCGGCGATGGGCTCCTCGGGCCGCGGTCCGTAGGCGAAGTGCTGCACGGCGATGCGCTGGGGCAGGCCGCTATCGAGCTTCTTGTCCACCTCGGCGTTGATCAGATCGCGCGCGGAGAAATAGAGGTGCGGGACGCCGTTGCTCCACACGATGCCCATGGTGCGGTTGCGGATGGCGTCTTCGGCGAGCGCAATGCCAGTGATCCACAGGAGGATCAGGCTCACGACCGTGACGAGGCGCTTGTTCATCGGGTGGAACTCGCGCTCATTGGCGTTGGAGAGGGAATCTTTTTGACCCCGGCCGGCAGCCACAGGAGCTTGGCGAGTCCAATCTGGAACACACCGGCGTCCGTATCGAGACGCACGCCGAGATCGAAGGTGAGGTCCACCGGCAGCTTGGCGATGCCGTGGTAGCCGGGGATGGCGACCTTGAGATCGTGGGGATCGGCCATGGCATACAGGCCGATCAAGCCGAACACGTCCACCGCGCGCAGGAACTTCTTGCGGCCGCGCACGGCCGGCCACACGTACTCCATGTCGACGCGGGCAGCGAGCTCCTCCTGGCGCATCACGGCAATGGCGGTGCCGCAGCCGGGTTGGAAGGCGGGCCTGCCGCACTCGAACACGCCGAACAGGTTGGGTGCAGGGCGGTGATCGAGGTTCAAGCCGAGGATGCGCGAGGGCATCAGGTCGGTCAGGTCGGCCACGAAGAACTTGTAGAAGAAGGGCGGGTCACCGTAGACCGCGCCCGCGAAGGCGCCGAAGCGGAGGGTGTGCCCCCAGCGCGTCTGGCTCCAGTGGTTGATGCTCGCCTGCAGGCGCACGAACTGGTAGCTCGAGCCCATCAGAGGGCTCGAGAGGTCTCCCGAGAAGTTGGCCAGGATGCCACGCCGCGGGAGCGCCGCGCTGTCGCGCTTGTCGTAAGTGAAGCCGATCGAGAACATGGAGACGAAGCTCCAGCCACGGTCGATGCCGAAGTCGATGGGGGAGCGCGAACCAGGCCCCACGCCGCGCGCCTCGCTGGCCTCGTAGGGCATGCTGCCGGGCGGCACGTCGACGATGTCACCGTGCCAGTCGAGGGAGAGGCGTGTGAAGAATCCGACGTCGCGTGCGGTGCCCACGCCGAGCCCCGCGCGGTAGTAGTCCACCGTGGCCACGGGAGGCTTGAGGTAACATTTCTCCTGGGCTTCGGGGTTCGACTTTTCGTCGCACGGGACGTCCACGTACACCGCGCTATCGCCGCCGAAGTACTCGCGTCCGTTGACGAAGCTCGTCGTGGCGCGCAGCGACCAGCGCGAGTTGCCGAGCAGGGGATCGAAGTAGTTCAGGGCCACGCCCTGCTGGTCGGGCGCGAGCAGGAGCTGCCCGCCCAGCATGTGGCCGCTGCCCAGGAAGTTCGTGTCCGCCAGGGCCAGGCCGATGTAGGGCTCCGCTTGGCGCGTGGGCGTCGGCGAGTTGCCCTGCTTCTCTTTGACGCCTTCCACCGTCCAGCCCACGCCGGCGGCCAACTGCTGAAAGACGATGGTCTGGCGTTCCTCGACCTCGATTACCAACACGACCCAGCCGGGGCGCTTGCCGCGTTCGAGCCTCAGGTCGACCCGGTCATACCAGCCCGTGCCGAGCAGGCGATAGCGCAGGGCCTGGATCTGGGGGTCATCGACGTCGAACGTGCTCCCGGGCTCGATGGGCACCAGGCGCTTGATGAGGCGCAGCTTGGTCCGCTTGTTGCCGACCACCTCGACGCGCTCGAGCAGGTAGTGCAGGCCGCCTTCTTCGGTGACGACCTCGTCCTCCTCGAGGTCGTCGGCCACGGGGACCTGGACTTCGTTGGGCAGGCCGGAGCTTTCGGCCTCGGGGACGCGCGGCGAGACGGTTACGTCGCCGGCTTCGCCCGCGGGCTTGGCCATGACAGGCGAGGGTAGAGGGCCGGGGGTCGCTTCAGGACCGGGCGCCGGGGTAGAGGCCTGGGCGGAGGGGCCGGGCTCCTGCGCGGAGATGAGGTCGGGCGCGGCGGCCAGCCACGCCAGGACGCAGAGCAATACTCGCGCACGCGCCAGCTGACGCGCGACGGGACCGCGGAGCGCTTTGCGGGTGGGGCGCGCTCCGCCCACGTCCATCAGTGTCCTCCGACCGGACCGAGCGCGCTCAGAATAAGCACTGCGACAATGGAGAGAACCACCACCACGCCAACCCAGCCAAGGGTGCCGAGGGCCGTAGTCTCCGGGGATTGGGGCATGTTACCGGGTGCGCTCATGGTCCGCTGACTTCGCTCACGGGGGGAAAGTTGTCAAGTCTCGAGGTGCTACCCTGAGCAGGATGCAAACGCTGGTTCAAGGGGTGCGGCCGCTCGGCTTTCCACGGGTCACCGAAGACCCGTTCCTGTTCTGCGTCTATCACCGGGACGACTACCCGGCGGGAGACGGCCGTATGGGGCCTGCTGCCTCCCTGGCCGGGCGGAACCTGGGGCAAGACTTCGAGCTCAAGGACGGCTTCCGCATGTATCACGGGGAGCGCGTGCCAGGGTTTCCCCAGCACCCTCACCGGGGCTTCGAGACGGTGACCATCGTGCGCCGGGGGCTGGTCGACCATTCGGACTCGCTGGGGGCGACCGCTCGCTTCGGCGCCGGGGACGTCCAGTGGCTCACGGCGGGGGCGGGCATCGTGCATTCGGAGATGTTCCCGCTGGTGCACACGGACCAAGCGAATCCGCTCGAGCTCTTTCAGATCTGGCTCAACCTGCCGCGGGCCCGGAAGATGGCTGCGCCTCACTTCGCCATGTTGTGGAGCGAGGCGGTGCCCCGGCTCACCCGTCGCGACGAGGCGGGTCGGGAGACCGAGATCACCCTGGTGGCAGGCGAGCTCGATGGGGTGCGTCCGCCCCCACCTCCGCCCGACTCCTGGGCCAATCAGCCCGACAGCGATGTGACGATTGCCACCCTGCGCATGGCCGCGGGGGCCCATTGCGTGTTGCCGCCGGCCCGGCCCGGGACTCGGCGTACGGTCTACTTCTTCGCGGGGAGCAAGTTGCGGGTGGGTGACGAGGAATTCACTTCCCACGCGGCCATCAGCGTGGCGCCGGAGCTGGAGTTGCCGCTCACGGCCGGTTCCGAGCCCTGCGACCTCCTCTTGCTACAGGGGCGCCCCATCGGGGAGCCGGTGGTGCAGTACGGTCCATTCGTGATGAACGAGCGCGCCGAGATTCAGCGCGCCATGCTCGATTATCAGCGCACGGGCTTCGGTGGCTGGCCCTGGTCGGCGGATGATCCCGTGCACCCCAGTGACGCCGGGCGCTTCGCGCGCCATGTGGACGGACGTGTGGAGGAGCGCGATCGCTGAGCGCCTGCGTGCGGATCCCATGGCAGGCGAGATCGTGAGCGCGGCGAACCTCGCGGAGGGGTGGCCCTCGCGGCGGTGCTTGAGTGAGGGCGCGGCTTCCGGTACCTAGGGTGGCATGAACATGCGCTCGCTGCTCGTGACGCTGTCGGCTCTCGTTGCTTTGCTAGGTGGCCTGCCAGGCTGCTCTTCCGGGGAAGCGCCCGCCTCCGCGGCGCCGCCTCCGCCTCCGCCCCTGCCGGGGCAGGTGCCCGGCGCGCCGCCGGTGCCCGCCGCGCCAGCGATGCCCCAACAGATCAACAATCCAATGCAAGCGTTGCAGGCGCTCGGGGCGCTCGGACAACAGGCCGAACAGATGCTCGGGCAGCAGGCTGGGCAGGCTGAGCTCGGACCGGTGGTCAATTGGCGCGACCTGTCCGCGTTCCTGCCGGAATCCCTGGGTGACCTGAAGGCGAGCGGTGAAATCGACGGTGAGACCACCAGCATGCAAGGGTTGCAAGTGACCACCGTGAAGCGTCGCTACAAGAACGGGGAGACTGGTGCCCGGGTGGAGCTCGTGGACACGTCGCTGGCGCCGTTTCTACGGGCTCCCTTCGCCATGGTGCAGTTGATCCAGGAAGACTCGAGTCGCGGCTACAAACGCGGCACGCAGGTCAAGGGACAGCCCGCGATCGCGCAATGGGAAGAGAAGCAAAAGCGCAGTGAGGTGCACATCCTGGCCGCTGGTCGCTTCCTGGTGAACGTGGAGCTCGACGACGCCAAGCAGGGGCAGGCCGAGGGCCTCGCCGAAGCGCTCGACCTCGCGGGCATCATCGCGAGCGCGGCCAAGGCCAAAGCGCAGCCGGGCGCGGCTCCGGCGCCGAGCCCTTGAGCGCGAACCTCGCTCGTGAGTCGCTAGGCCCTCGGCGCCGTGCGCCGAAGGAGTCGCTGGTCGTCACCTCGAGCGCACCTGAAGCGCAGGCGGCCCTGGAGCGCGCCGGCTGGTCCCTGCTCTATCACCGCGCAAATGTTACGGAACAGCTCGAAGCAGCGCTGCGCCATGATCCGGGCCTCGTGCTCGCCCATGTCTTGCGCGGCTTTCAGCTGCGCTTGCTGGCGCGTCGCGATCTCGCACCACAGCTGACCCAGCATCTCGCCCATGCGCGTGAATCGCTCGCGGATCGCGGTGGCACGGCGCGCGAGCGCCTCTTGTTCGCGGCGCTCCAGGCTTGGCACGCCGGCGCAGTGAACTCCGCCATCGACGCGCTGCGCGCCGCCTCGTCGGCCCACCCGAGCTGCCTGTTGAGCATGAAGCTGCAGCACGCCCTGTGCTTCATGTACGGTCGGCTCGACGAGACACGGGCCAGCCTTTCGGCGGCGCTCGCAGCCCACGAAGCAGGCTCGGCCGGCCACGGTGCAGTGCTCGGTTGCCTCGCCTTCGCGCTCGAGGAAGCGGGCGAGCTGGAGGCAGCTCGGCGCGCGGCCGAGTGCGCGCTCGAAACGGCACCCTGCGATGCCTGGGCCTTTCATGCCCTGCTGCATGTGCACGGCGCGCGCGGGGAACGCGGCCGCGCCCTGGCCCTGCTGGCGCGTGGTTTCGAGCCCTTCGAGGGGGGCGGCAATTTTCTCCAGCACCTGGCTTGGCATCATGGGCTGTTGGCGTTGGAGGACGGGCACGTCGACGCTGCACTGGCGATCTATGACCGCCAAGTCGCGCGCGGCCTCGGTACCGATTACCGCGACCTGATCAACTGCGTGTCGCTCCTGCTGCGGCTCGAGCGCGCGGCCGTGGACGTGGGGACGCGTTACGAGTCGCTGGCCAGCTGGAGCGCGGCCCAGCTCGGCGACCACTCGCTCGCTTTCGCCGACGTCCACCATCTCTTGGCGTTGCTCGCGTCGGGTCGAGCGCCCCAGGCGCGTGAGTTCCTGGCGTCCTTGCGCGCGCAGCTGGCGCAGCGGACCGACGCCGACGCCGAGCTCGCGTCTCGGCTCGCCATCCCCTTGATGGAGTCGCTGCTCTCGCGTTGGGAGCAGCGTGAGCTCGGATCAGCGCAGATCCGCCGCGCGAGCGCTCACGCGCTGCGCGGGCTAGGCGGGAGTCACCTGCAGCGCGAGCTGTTCGCGCTCATGCTGAGTGACGCAGGCGGAGCTTCAGCATCCGCCGTCCCAATCGAGAGGAGGAGCGTGTGAGTGCAGGCCCGAAGGCGAGTGTCTTGATCACCGGGGCCAGCGGCAATGTGGGCCAGGCCATCGCGCGTGAGCTCGCCCCCAAAGTCAGGCTGGCATTGTTCGATCGTCGCGCGAGCGCGCTCGGCGACTTACCCAACGCTTCCGAGCACCAAAGTTATGGAGGGGTCGATCTGAACGACGAGCCCAGGGTGGCGTCGGCCGTCGGTGACGTGTCCGCTCGCCTCGGCAGCATTCGCGCGCTGGTCCATACCGTGGGTGGTTGGGCAGGTGGCACGGACGTGCGCGACCAGGGTACGGACCTGGTGCGCCGCATGCTGGAGATCAATTATCTCTCCGCCGTCACCATCGTCCGCGCCGTGTTGCCTGGCATGCTTTCGGCGGGCGGCGGAACCATCGTGTTGTTCGGCAGTGCGGACGCTCTCAAGGGGCGAGCCGGGAGCTCTGCTTACGCGGCCTCCAAGGGCGCACTCCTGCGTTTCTCCGAGTCGTTGGCCGAAGAAGTGGGCTCTGGTGGCATCCGCGTACGCGTGATCCTGCCCACCACCATCGACACCGAGATCAATCGAAAGGCCATGCCTAACGCGCGCTTCAGCGATTGGGTTACGCCGGAACAAATCGCGCGCAGCGTGTCTTTCCTCATCG
This sequence comes from Myxococcales bacterium, assembly GCA_047601445.1. GTDB lineage: Bacteria > Myxococcota_A > Polyangia > Polyangiales > DASUME01 > DASUME01. Next base: position 5,934,214 of record JASGJH010000001.1, read on the forward strand.
ACGATGCCTCGGATGGGATTCGCTACGCCACCGTCCCCATGGGAAGGTGAAATGTTTCCACTCGCGGCGTGATGGACGCATGCGTTGACAATCGCGCGGCGCAGGCGTTCACTGAGTGAAGGAGGCTCGAGTGAGCGCGCACGGAGCTGCATCGCAGGTTCGTCATGCGGCAAGCACGCCTCCTCCTTGCCCGCGCTGCTATTGCCAGGAAGAAGTTCTGTGGCCCTGGGCGGGCTTCCGCGTGGCGCGCGTCGTCTGGTGCTTGGGTCTGTGTGTGATCGTGGTGTTGGCGCCGATCTTGGCCTCCGACATCCTCGTGATGACGCCCCTCACGGTCTTGTTCTTGTTCGCAGGCGGACCTTTGTTCGGCTTCGCCAAGCAAGAACCCACCTGCCGCGTATGTGGTTTGGCGCGGCCTTCGCCGGGTTGGCACGAGACACCCTGTCGACCGCTGCGCGGCCTGGCGAGCTCACGGCTCAAGGTGCAGCGCAGCGGGCAGCCCGAGCCTCCCGTCGAGGAGAGCGGAGTCAGGGAATTGCCGAAGAGGCGACCCGCCGGGGAATAGGACGGGGTACGGCTGCGCAGCGCTACTCGTACCCGTGTTCGTGAGACGAAGTCGTGCACGTGCGCGAGGCCCCCTGCCACACGGAAGTCGGGGGCCAAGCACGGGCCATGTCACCAAGAGCTCCGTTCACCTTGTCACCTCACGAAAAGCCGAATTCGTGTGCGTTCGTTTCTTGCAAACAGCCTTCGATCTTGCGGGCTTTCGTGGCGCGCACACGTGTTCGAGAAAGGTGCTTTCTCGAGAGGAGGCTCGGATGGAGGCCACGTGGGTTGTGACGGCCGATCGCGCGGGCGCGCGGCTGTTGGAGAGAAACCGTGACGTTCGAGAGGGCTACGAGGTCATCGAACAGGTGGAGCACCCCGAGGGGCGGCTGCGCGATAACGAGATCGACACCGACCGCGCTGGCACGAGTCGCACCGCGCGCGGCACTTCCGCCAGCAGCGCGGTGAGCCACACCATGGGAGGCGGCAACGCGGACTCGGCCCACGATCACAAGGCGCAGTTGTTCGCCAAGAGCATCGCCGAGAAGCTCCAGCACGCACGCGGCGCCGGCCGCTTCAGTCGCCTGGTGCTGGCGGCGGAGCCACGCTTCTTGGGCTGGCTGCGCGACTCGTTGGATCCACCCACCGCGCGCTGTGTGGTCGAGAGCATCTCCAAGAACCTGCAGAGCGTGGCGTTGGGCGAGCTCGCGAATCACCTCAAGAGCTAGTCCCAGCGCGCACTGCGCGGTCAGTCCTTGCGTGCCACCAGGGCCGAGGGCCGCAGCTGCACGTAGCCTACGATGCCGAACGCGAGCCGCGTCCCGTAGATGGGCTCGAGTTCGGCGTCCAGGGGCACCATCGAGGTGCGCAGGCCCACGCCCGGCGAAAGCGACAGCAGCGGCCGGAAGTAGTAGGCGTAGCCCAGGGAGAGCATGCCCACCGCGAAGCGCTTGCGGGATCGCGGGTCGTCGGGGATCAGCGTGCGCGCGAACTTGTCGGCGTACTCCGCGCGCCCGTAGAGCGTGTGATGCCCGTCGATGTTCCAGTTGGTCTCTGCCAGTGCCGAGGGCGAGGTGGCCGTGCCTTGCACGACGTTTTGGCCGAATACCAGAGTGCTCGCCCAGTTGGCCTCCGGACCCGAGCGCACGTTGTACATGGCCGAGGTCGTCAGGCGGTGCACCGAGAGATCCGAGACGTGGGGGTCGGGTCTGTGGAAGTACCCATAGGACGCCTGGATGCTCCACTTGTTGCTGGGGTTGTAGGTAAGGCGCGTGGCCAAGGAGTCGGGCACGTTGAGGTCGATGTCCCACCAGGTTTGATCCGGACCACGCCCGTTGAACCAGGACACCTCGTACTTGAACTGCCGACTGAATAGACCGGCCGTGATCACGCCGGCGCTGGTGCGTGGCGAGTCTTGGTAACTGTAGCCGAGGGGCGCCAGCGGGTCCGAGACCGCCGACACGCGGTACAGATAGGAGCCGGGTCCCAGCGCAGGCTCGCCCACCAGCGCCAGGTACAGCTGCAGCGCGAGCTCCTTGTGCACCGGGAACGAGAACATGGTGGCGATCTCGCTGAACAGGTCGTGGGGGTGCTGACGGTCGTGCAGCAGTGAGCCCTCGGAGTAATCTCCGGTCTGCCCCACCAGCGGATAGCCGTGCTTCATGGTGAAGGCCTCCCAGCTGAGGATCACTCTGGGCAGGAACTCTCCCCGCCCCAGCGCGTGCCACATCATGAACAGGAGCGAGTTGGTACTCAGGAAGCGCTTGCCGCCGCGATCGCTGCTGAACCAGTCGTAGCCCAGGAAGATATTGCCGCGGGCCATGAAGCCCCAGCTTCCGAAGTTGGTCATCAGCCCGTACATCGGCGAGGACGAAGGCATCCACGAGGTGCCCGAGCCCATGCGCGAGCGCGCCAGGTCGAAAAAGTCCGTCATCAGCTCGGCGGGAGGCGTGTGCGCCTGGGCCAGGCCCGAGGCGGCCTCCTGGACCGGCTCCGGGAGCTTCTGGAGAACGGGCCCCTGGGGCGCGTTCTCGGGCAGCTCCTCGGGCGCATGCTCGGTGGTGCTCTCGTGGTGGACCTCGGCCTGGTCGGGCGCGGTCCCGGCGTCCTGAGCGCGCGCCACGCCGCACAGGCAGACCAGGCACAGGCTGATTTTCAGGAGCTTCAAGGGCCACCGTTTCCGCCGGGACGACGCGGCGCCCTCGTTCATACCGTAGAGCGCAGGACAGCTTAGCGCCTGCTCTGGCGGCTCATCGAGCAATTGCATTTTGCGCCCGCGTCCCGTCTGGGTTACGCAGACTCTGTGTCCCTGGCTGAGCAGTGTCGCTCCGATCGCTACGACGAGATCTACGTCTCACCGCACCTCGACGATGCGATCTACTCCTGCGCCGGCCGCATCACGCAGCAACGCCGGGCCGGGCGCTCGGTGCTGGTGGTCACCTTGTTCGGAAACGGTAAGAACGACCCGGCCGCCACCGAGGGGCGCTTCGGCGACTTCGCGCTGCGCCGTGAGGAGGACCGCGCCGCCATGGCGCGCGTGGACGCCGACTACGTTTGGTACAACGAGCCGGACTTCGTTTTCCGCCGGCCGGGGCCCGGCGACCTGTTACGCATCGCGTTCCCGTTCCTGCGGCTGCCAGCCAGCCAGATGCAGTCGCGCCTGCTCTCCGCGCTGCTCGCTCTGTTCGAGCAGCGCCTCAAGCCGGGCGGGCGCGTGATGTTTCCACTCGCGGTGGGCTTCCATCCGGATCACCGCATCGCGTTCGACGTGGGACGCGCGGTGCACGCGCACGGTCGTTTCCAGGTGTCGTTTTACGAGGACATCCCTTACACGCTCGCGCCCGTGATGCGCACGCTGCGCCTGCGATACCTCGGCTTTGCACCTACTCGGACGCCGCTCATTCAAAGCGCACACGAAATGAACGTCGCGCTCTTTCGGTTCTTCCACGTGCCGTGGCTGACGTTCTTGCCGACCCTGCTGTACACCTTGCTCCTCCTGCTGGCGCAGCGGCTCCTCAACGCCCAGGACCGCCTGCGCGGGGAACCCGCTCCCATTCCGGAAGCCGAGACACGCATCGACGACGTCATCGACGACAAGGTGGCAGCGATGCGTCTCTACCCGACGCAGACAGAGCTGTTCTTGGCGATGGACGACAAGCTCTACGAGATGCTGCGCGAGCCCGCCGGCTACTTCGAAAGACGCTGGATTTTCCCGCGTTTCGAGCCGCCGAGCCAGCGCCTACTCCAACTCGGGGTGACGCCCCGCGAACCCATGTGAGGATCGGTGCGAGGGTTGCTCTCACTGCTCTTTTGTAGTCCTCCTCATTTGTCGATGGGCATTCATTTCGCCTCTGGAGGCTCACTTTTGCGTATGATGCGAAGCAACCCAGCCGGGGGACAGGCAGGGATATGGGGAGCGAAGTAGTGGAGCTGTCGGCGGACAGGGCTCTCGGAGCGAGCAATTTCGGCAAGTACCGTCTGATCGCATCGCTCGGTCAAGGCGGTATGGCCAATGTCTACCTCGCGGTGGTATTGGGGCCCGCCGGGTTTAACAAGCTGCTCGTCGTGAAGGCGTTGCGCGAGGACGTGCTCGGAGACTCGGAAGAGTTCGTGCACATGTTCCTCGACGAGGCGCGCCTCTCGGCTCGCTTGAATCATCCGAACATCGTGCAGACCTACGAGATCGGCGAGTCCGAAGGTCGCTACTTCATCGCCATGGAGTATCTCGAGGGGCAGCCGCTGCGCGTCGCACAGCGCAAGCTCGGGCCCATCGGCCTGCCGCTCGAGGAGGAAGTTCGCATCATCGCGGAGACCGCGCGCGGTCTGCACTACGCGCACGATTTGAAGGGGCTCAACGGCGAACCGCTCGAGGTGGTGCACCGCGACGTGAGCCCGCAGAACGTGTTCCTCACCTACGACGGCAACATCAAGTTGCTGGATTTCGGCATCGCCAAGGCGCTCGATGCCGAGCACCTCACCAAGGTGGGCGTGATCAAGGGCAAGCTCGACTACATCGCCCCGGAGCAAATCCGCGGCGAGCAGAATCGACCGCCGCGCCGACGTGTTCTCGCTGGGCGCCATGTTGTGGGAAGCCGTGACCGGTCAGCGCTTCGCCGGTGGCTCCAAGGTGCAGGACGTCACCAAGCTCCATCGTCGCCTCACGGGCGGCGAGCCCAAGGCCAAGGATCTCAAGCCCGACCTGCCCGATCAGCTCGCTTTCATCATCGACCGCGCGCTGGCCGTGGACGTGTCGATGCGTTACCCCACGGCCGCCGTGCTGGCCGACGAGCTCGAGAACTTCCTAGAGAAGTTGGGCATGCGCCCTTCGGCCAAGACCCTCAGCGAGCGCTTGGTGGCGCCCTTCGCGGCAGAGCGCGCCAAGATCGGCTGGATGATCGAGGAGCAGGTCAAGCAGGCCATGCAGAGCACCCCGGGTGCGCGCGGTCTGCCGAGCCTCGGACGTGCGGACCTGAACCAGAGCACTTCCGGCGTGCGCACGGGCGGACTCGCTGAAGAAGGCGACACCGGCAGCCTCGACGCCAGCAGCGTGGGTGCGCCGAGCCGCACCGGATCGAATCCGGCAATGCAGCAGCCCACGACCGAGGCCGGGCCCACGCTCGCGAACCCTTCACCCGCAAGCCAGCTTGCAGGCGGTGAGCAGAAGGGCGTGCTCAGCAAGCCCAAGCTCATCGTGATCGGCGCGGCGCTCGCCGCTGCGATCGGGTTCGCGGTGATCTCTGGAGGGAGCGATCCAGCGCCCGCAGCGCAGCCCTCTGCGCCCGCCGCACAGCCCGCAGCGCCAGTTCCCGGCCCACAACAGCCCTTGGCTGCGGCTCCCACCGCGGAGTCGGCCAAGGCCGTTGCCGCCAGCGTGCGCCTGCACATCTTCGTATCTCCGCCCGAAGCCCATGCGGTGATGGATGGCGCCAGCCTGCCCAAGCTCCCCTTCAATGCCGAGCTCCCTCGGGATGGCCAACTCCACTACGTGGAAGCCTCTGCTCCCGGCTACGCCAGCAAGCGCGTCATGGTCCCGCTCGACCGTGACCGGGAAGTGAGCATCGTTCTCGACAAGCTCCCCGTGGAGCCGCCCGTGGCTTCGCGCTCCGGTAAGCGTCGCGAGCCCGAGCGCCCGGCCCCTGCTCCCAGCACGCCCGAGAAGGCCAACACTGCGCAGTCTGAAGACATCGCGCCCGGTGGTCTGATACCCTCCAAACGCAGGGTACGTACGGACATCGACACGGCCGATCCGTACGCGAACTGAGGGGCACCCTGCTGCGCTCGCGGACCTCCATCTGGAGCCGCGCGCGCAGGTCGGAGTGGGTCACCGCGACCACGCACCGGATCTTCGTGAACCCTCGTGAAGCTCGAGACGGAGCCAGCACCTCCCATGCGTAAGTTCAGCGTTTTTCCAATCCTCGGCTTTGTGGCCTGCCTCGCGCTCGGCTCGGCCCACGCGCAGGCACCCAAGCCTGCTGAAGCGGCGCCCGCGCCCAGCGCGAGTCCCGGCGACGACGCCAAGAAAGAGGCCAGCGGCCACTTCCGGCGCGCCGTGGAGCTCTATCAAGAAGGCGCATTTCGAGCAGCCCTCGTGGAGTTTCAGCGCGCCTACGACATCGCGCCCGACTATCGCTTGCTCTACAACATCGGTCAGGCCCAGCTGCAGGTGCAGGACTACTTGGGCGCGACGCGCAGCTACGAGCGCTATCTCGCCGAGGGTGGCACCCAAGTCTCGCCCGAGCGTCGCACCGAAGTGGAGACGGCGCTGGGAGCCTTGAAGGAGCGCGTGGCGCGCCTGGCGATTCGAGTGAACCTCGACGACGCCGAGGTGTTCGTGGACGACCAGGCAGTGGGCAGGTCTCCGCTGGCCAACACGGTCGCGGTGAACGTGGGCCGGCACCGCGTCTTCGCGCGCACCGCGGACGGGGTCGAAGGCGAGCGGATCATCGACGTGGCGGGCGGCGATCTGGCGGAGATCGCGGTGGAGCTGATTCCGAAGGTCACGCAGGCGCCGGTGGCCGTCGCGGCCGAGCCCGCGAAGACCGAGCGCGCTCCGCTCTCGCGCAAGAAGCGCGCGGCGCTGGCCACCTGGGGCGTGGCCGCGGCCACGGGCATCGGGGCCATCATCACGGGCGTGCTCGCCACCAGCAAGACGAACGACCTCGACGACGCGCTCGACGTGAAGCCGCCCAAGGGCGAAGCCAATCAGGGCAAGGTGAGCGATCTGCGAGACTCCGCCAACGCGCTCGCCATCACCACCGACGTGCTGGCCGCCACCGCGCTGGCTTCGGGCGTCACTGGACTCGTGCTGTGGTTGGTCGACGGTAAGGCAGATCAGGCGGCCGAAGAGAAGCCCGCTGCGACGCAGGTTTCCTGGGGCGTGGGTCTCGGTACCCTCAGCGTAAAGGGTAAGTTCTGATGGGCTTCGGAGTGAATCACGTGCGTGGCACGCAAACCTGGTTGAACGCGCTGCTGCTCTCGTTCGCGCTCGGCGGATGCAGCGCCATCCTCGACACCAACAAGCAGCAGTGCAAGTCGGACACCGACTGCGGCGAGCTCAACGGCCAGCCCCTCTACAGCTGTGTAAAGAACTTCTGTCAGGCGGTCACCTGCACCGCGGATGCGGAGTGCCAGTCTCGCGGCGGGGCCATCTGTGACGACGGCAGCTGCGCGCCGCCCCAGTGCACGACGAGCGAAGAGTGCAGCGATGGCATGGCGTGCAACCAGTCGCGCTGCGGCATGCCGGTGGACCCCGTCTTCGGCTGCTTCAACGAGAAGCCGCCGCAATCGAGCAGCGAGCCCGCGGTGCTCAAGATGCGGGTCTACCAGTTCTTCGGCAACGACGTGCCGGTGAAGAATCTGGTCCCCACCGTCTGCGATGCGCTCGACACGCAGTGCATGACTCCGATCCCCGTCACCTTCGATTACACGGGCATCAACCTGACCATCAACGGCTTGAGCAACGCGCAGCGCTACGTGATCCGCCTCAACGGCCAGGACGACGACGGCAATCCGCTGCTCGAGACCGACTACATCATGCAGCGCCCGGTGGTGGGACTCACCGAGGAGGTCGACAGCGTGCAGCTGCTTCCCACCGCGATCCCCGAGCTGTTCGCGGGCGCGGCCTCGGTGACCTACGACCCCAAGAAGGCCTTCATGGTCACGCAGGTCTTCGGCTGCGACAACAAGCCTTTGGCGGGCGTGTCCGTGATCGACAGCCGCGCTGGCACCCTCTTCTACCTGACGGGTGAAGGACCCGACCCGAACCTCACCGAGACGGATGAGACGGGCCAGGTGGGCTTCGTGAACATGGACGCGGCAGAGAACGGCCAGCCCTTCACGCACAAACTCACGTTCAAGTACAAGGGCCAGACCCTGTTCTCGTTCGCCGTGCAGCCCCGTCCGGGGGTGCTCAATTTCTCCCTCGTCTATATGCCGGATTGGGAAACGACCACGGATCGCGCTACGGTGCCTCTCACGAGGTAGGAATGCTTGAGTCTCCCGCGCCGACCACGCTCCAGGAGCTGGTCACCGCCTTCGAGAAGAGTGGCCGTACGGCGTTGGGCGAACTCAGCCAGCATCCTGCATTGATTCAGTGCGACGGGGCGGGCTCTCAGAAGGCCTGGGGATTCGACACGGTGGCCGTTTCTTCGCCGTGGGATCTCAAGGTGGCGCTGGGTCTCGCCCAGTCGGGGCTCAAGGCCGATCCGGAGATCTTGGTGAAGGCAGGGGCCGTCTATCCGGTGGCCAAGCGCCCAGGTGGACCCTTTCCAGATCGCATCGGCGTGGGACGCGCGCGCACGGCGGACATTTCGCTGCGGCTCTCGAGTGTGTCCAAATATCACGCCTATTTCGCCATCGACGAGGCCAAGCGGGCCTGGAGTGTCTGGGACGCGCGCTCGCGCAACGGCACCACCGTGGGGCAGCGCAAGCTCGAGGCCGGAGAAGGTGCGGCGATCGAAAACGGCGCCAGCATCTTGTTCGGTGAGGGACTGTTCCTGTTCTTCACGCGCGACGGCTTCTTGAGCTTGGTAAAAGGTCTGGCGGCGAGCTAAGGGAGAGCCATGCAGACCCGCCCGCTTCGACGTTTTGCTCGCGAGCGGACGCGCCTGCTTCGACGAAGCCTGCTTGGCGTGCTCGCGGTGGTCCTCGTTGGACTCTACCTGGGGCTGCCCAGTGTGCAGCCGGTGGCCGCCCGCTCGGGCTTGCAGTTCATCGAGCGCACCACGCGAGGCGCCGCGCAAAACGCCAAGGACAGTGCGCTGCCCATGCTGGTGGTGCTGCACGGCTTGGGCGACTCACCCGAGAACTTCGTGGGTCTGTTCGAGGAGCTCGCGGTGCCTGCGCGGATCATCGCGGTGCGCGCGCCCGATCCCTGGGGCCAGGGCACCTCGTGGTACCCCATCGACGCGGATGCGCAGCGCAAGTCGCGCCAGATCCTCGCGCGCGCCGACGCCGTGGCCAGCTTGATCGCCGAGCTGCGCGCCGCGCGCCCTACGCGCGGGAAGCCGGTGGTGAGCGGGTTCTCGCAAGGGGGCGTGCTGAGCTTCGCAATGGCGTCCTATCATGCGGCGGAACTCCAGGCGGCAGTACCCATCGCGGGCTCACTGCCCGAGGGCCTGCCCGCGCCGAAGAAGCCGCCGCAGGGGTTCTCGGTGCTGGCCTTCCACGGCGAAAAGGACGCTCGCATCCCCGTTCGCGACGGTGAGCGCACCTTCGAACGCTTGAAGCAGGCCGGCTACAAGGGGAGCATCATCACGTTCCCGGGTTTGGGGCACGGTGTGAACGCGGCGATGCACGCGCATTTGACGGCGGCGCTGAACGAGCTGCTTGATCTGGCGAGCGCGAGCAAAAGCCCGTAGCGTGAGGGCACATGCCCGAAAAGCAGCCCACTTTGCTCGGCTCCGCCAAGCGCGATCTCGGTCGCCTGCACAAGCTCGCGGCCACCGTGGTGCGACACGGCTTCGGTGAGCTCCTGCTCAAGACGCCGATGGGGCGGCGCCTGCACGCGCGCGGCGAAGTCCCGGAGGGCGAGGCGGTGCAGGGCTCCGCAGCCATCCGCTTTACACGCATGCTGGGCTCGCTCGGCCCCACCTTCATCAAGCTCGGGCAGATCCTCTCCATGCGTCAGGATCTGTTTCCCCAGGAGTGGATCTCGGCGCTCGAGACGCTGCAGGACAAGGCGCCGGTGGTGCCCTTCGAGGAGGTCCGCGCCGCCGTGGAGGACGCGCTGGGCTTGCCGCTGGCGGAGGCCTTCAAGAGCTTCGACCACGAGCCGCTCGCCACCGCGTCCATCGGTCAGACGCATCTCGCGACCACCCACGAGGGGGACCGCGTGGTGGTGAAGGTGCAGCGCCCGGGCATCGAAAACGTGATGCGCGGAGACCTGAACTTGCTCTATCTGGGCGCGCAGATCCTGGAGGCCAGCATCGACGAGATGCGCCTGGTGGGCGTCACCGACATCGTGTCCGAGTTCGAGAAGGCGCTCTTGAGCGAGCTCGATTTCCGGGAAGAGCTCGGGAACCTGCTGCACATGCGCAGTCAGCTCGACCCCGAGCGCCGCGTCACCGTGCCCCAACCTTATCCCGACCTGAGCACCAAGACCGTGCTCACCATGCAGTTCTTCGAGGGCAAGCCGATGCGCAAGCTGGTGCCCCAGAGCGACCAGGCCAAGCACGCCGTGGAGGAGATCATCCACGTCACCTGCAAGCAAATCTTCGAAGACGGCTTCTTTCACGGCGATCCCCACGCGGGCAACATCCTGTGCGCGGACGACGGCCAGCTCTGCATGATCGACCTGGGTATGGTGGGAAGGCTCTCCGAGGCGCAGCGCGAGGACGTGGTCACGTTGATGGTGGCAACCTTTGCCAACGACAGCGCCAGCATTGCGCGCATCCTGCTCAAGATGGGCACGCCCACCGTGCGCGTGAATCTCAACGAGCTCAAGAGCGAGATCGAGCGCATCCGCGGCAAGTACATCGAGAAGTCCAGCGTGGTCACCGACATCGACTCGTCGGGCTTCGTGCAGGAGTTCGCCGAGGCGGCCCAGCATTTTCGCATCAAGTTGGCGAGCGAGTACTCCATCTTGATCAAATCCGTGGCCACCCTGGAAGGCATCGTGCGCAGCCTACATCCAGACGCCAACATCGTGTCCATCGCGCGGCCTTACGTGCAGCGCACCCTGACGCAGCGCTTCTCGCCGACGACCTTGTTCCGCGACCTCGCGTCGGAGGCCAGCACGCTGGGGGCGCTGGCCGTGCGCTTCCCGGGCCAGGTGGATCAGCTCATGCACGATCTCGAGACGGGGAACCTGCAGATCCGCGCCATGACACCCGAGCTCGACACGCTGCCGTGGGCCCTGCACTACGCCTCGAGTCGGCTCTCGCTCGCGCTGTTCGCCTCCGTGATGGCGATCTGCGCGGCCGTCGTGTTTCCCGGCAACCTCGACGATCTCTTGCCGCTGGCGATCAGCGTGGTGCTCACGGTCACGGCCAGCGTCGCTTGGCTGATCGTGTTGGGTTGGCACTTCGTGCGCGGCAAGCCACTCAAGCTCACGCCGTTGATCCGCTTTTTCAAGCGCTGAGCCCGTGGTTCGAAGGTGTGCAGCGCGCGCCGCGGGCTGCGAAACTGTGCGCCCTTCGATCGGGAGCGCGGTGCGCGGAATCATCGTCGCGCGCGTTGCTGCGGCTCGCATGCGAGGAAAAATCGGCCCATCGTGAATGATGCTCGCGACGACCCCGAACGCGGCGAAGGACCGCGGAATCTGTGGACTGTGCGAGGCTCGGCTGCCCGTCTGGCAACACGTGCCTGTCGACCACTGGAAGTTGCGAGAGAACTTCCACTCCGACGCGTACTGGTGTGTGCGCTGTGGCTACGGATCCGTGCAGCCCATGCCGAGCCGCAACGACGTGAGCGAGTTCTATCGCTTCGAGCAGTACTACACGCACCGAGAGCCCGTTCAGGTTCGTGCGGACGAGGAGCAGTTTTTGGATCGCCTGCGCGTGCACCTGGCCTGGCGGCTCGATCACGGCGACCCGCTCACGGAGTCGCACGTCCATCGTGCGCTCAAGGGGAGCTTGAGCCGCATCTGCGATCTCGGTTGTGGCGGAGGCGACCTCTCGAGCGAGTTGCGCGAACTCGGGCATACCGTGGTGGGGGTGGAAGTGGACGCGGCAGCGGCGTCGCGCCGCTGTGCGGGGGAAGTCGAGATCCTCGAGGGGACGGCCGAGGAATTGCCGGCAGCGCTACGTGGGCGGCGCTTCGACTGCGTGATCTTGCGGCATGTGCTCGAGCACTGCCGCGAGCCCGCGCGGGCGCTCGCGAACGCCTTCGCACTGCTCGAACCCAGGGGCATCATGCTCTGCGAAGTCCCGAACAACGCGGCTCTCGGATTGCGTAACGTCGGCTGCGCTTGGGCGATGTTCGACATGCCGCGCCATTTGCACTTTTTCACGCGTCAGAGCCTGATGCGGGTCTCCGAGCAGGCGGGCTTCCGCGTCCACGAGGCCTACTTCGCCAACTACCATCGTCAGTTCGAGAACGACTGGATCGAGTCGGAGCAGCGCATCTGGAGCAAGTTGATGGGATTGTCGCGCAAGCCGCATCCCGCGCCGCTGCGCAACTCTCGCCTGCGCGCTTGGCGTCAGCTGATCACGAGTGCTTTCATGCCCGCCGCACTCAAGTACGACAGCGTCGGGGTGGTCGCAGTGCGTCCTGCATGAGGCAGTTTGGCGCGTGAGCGACGCACAATAGCGAACCGAAGCTGCTGTCGAAGCACGCGCGCGATCCCTGGACGGGAAGCGTATCTATTTGATCCGTCACGCTTAAGCACGGGAAGCTAGGCTTGGAACGCAGGTTGCAGAAGTCCCACGTATGGACAACGCAATCGAAGATCTTGAGTTTCGCTTCGAGTTCTTGCGCGTCGGCCACAGAGCAACCCGGTTCTCCACGCGGCGCGCTGAGCCCATTGTTTTGCTCCATCCGTTTTCACTCTGTCCCGAAGTATGGAAGCCCATCCTGCCGGAGCTCGAGAAGCATCACCCGGTGTACTCGCTCGGCTTGCCTGGCCACCACGGGACGGATCCGCTGCCGCACGACTTCGACCACTCCATCGAGTCCGCCGTGGATCTCATGGAGCAGAAGCTCGACGAGGTCGGCATCGAACGCGCGCACCTGGTGGGCAACTCACTCGGCGGTTGGATCGCCATCGAACTGGCGCGGCGTGGACGCGCCCTGTCCGTGGTGGCCATCGCGCCCGGTGGTGGCTGGGAAGCCGGCAGCCCGGAAGAAGAGCGCCTGGTGCGCAAGTTCAAGCTCACCAACTTGCTCCTGCGTCTCGGTGGACCGCTCTCGCTGATGATGGCGAACTATGCCCTCACGCGGCGCGTCTTCCTGGGCGACGCCGTGGCGCGACCGGAGCGGCTCGAACCAGAGGACGCCGCATTGTTCATCGACGCCGCGCGCCGCTGCACCTGTTACATGGGCATCGTGGAAGCGCTGCCCAGGCAGCCGGCGCCTTCCGCCTTCGAAGCGTTGCCGTGTCCAATCCGCGTGATCTGGGGAACTCACGATCGCGTGCTGCCGCTCGAGGGCTATTCGGGGCGTTGGCAGCGTCTGTTGACGGGTGCCGACTGGGTCACCATCGAGAACGTCGGACACGTGCCGATGTACGATGATCCCAAGCGCGTCGCGGAGGCCATCCTCGAGTGGACGCGCAGCGCGCTTGGTTACGACGAGCCGCCCCGCCTGGCGAGCTGAGTCGAGTGGACCTGGGTGCGTTGGCGGGTCGGTCGGCAGGGACTGTATTCGCCGGTGCCCGCGCCGTGTCTCGTGTTCAGCGCGCGAGCGCGTTCGAGACTTGGGCGCGATAGCGGCCGCGTGGATAGCGCGCCAGGTACTGCTTGGCATAGAGCTTCGCCCGTGTGTCGCCGCGGGCCACGGCGGCCTCCACACGCAACGACATGACTTCTTCGGCCAGCACGCCCGCTGGGTCGCGCGTGTAGACACTCTCCAGGAGTTGCGCCGCGCGGGTTGGGTCGTGATCCCGGCGCAGCGCTTTGACGGCCTGGTGGACGAGCTCGGTGTCGGGGCTGCGCGGCGCTGGAGCGTGGCGGGTCGTGCGCTTGCCGGAGTGCGCCGGGGTGGACGCAGCGGCGCTGGGGTCCTCGACGGGCTCCGAGACCGCACCTCGTGGGGGCTCGGCGAGCGTGGACACGGCTTGCTTTTCGTGGGCGTGGCGGGCGTCGTGTGTCTGCGTGGGGGCGTGGACCTGGTTCGTTGCGCTGAGCAGCTCGCGCAGCGCTTCGAGGTTTTGCGCGGCAGCAAGAGCCGAGAGCGCGAGCACCATGACCAGCGCCAGACTCAGGCTCGTCTTGCGGCGTGAGGCGGCGCGCTCGCAGCCACGCGCCGCGAGCGCCGCGCGCACGCGGTGCTTGCGGCTCGGTGAATCCGCGAGCGGCTCGAGCACGCCGAGCAGCTTGCGAGCGCGCAACAGCGTCGCGGCGTCGAGCTCCTCGCCAGCTTGCGCTCGCCCGAGCTCCGCCGGATCGATGTTCCGCAAGGGCCTCATGGTGCACCTCTGGTCTCGGTGCGCGCGGTCATCAGGCGAAAGAAGTCTTTTCGCGCGTGGTGCAGGCGCGTGTACACGGTATTCACGGGCACGCCTTCGAGTTCGGCGATCTCTTCTCCGCTGAAGCCCTCGATCTCGAACAGGATGAAGGTGCTGCGTCGCAGTTCGGACATCTCGTCGAGGATGGCGGCCACCAGGCGCTGCGCCTCCTTGCGCTCCAGGGTGTCGCCGGGGTTCGCGGATCGGGGAGCCTCGCTGTCGGCGGGGTCCGCGCCCCGAAACCAACGTCTGAACCAGGCTCGTCGGCGATGGTCGCTCACGGTCTTGCGGGCGATGCCGTAGAGCCAGGCCTGCAGGTTGAGTCCGTCGAAGCTCGCGAGCTTGCGCTGCACCACCAGGAAAACCTCCTGGGTGAGATCGTCGATGTCGGCATCGAGCCCGCCGAACGCCCTGACCCAGCGTGCGACCTGGTGAAAGTGTGCGGCGTATACGGTCTCGAAATCCAAGCGCTCGTCCGGGCGCGCATGGACTTGGCTCTCCCGAGGGGCGTTCACCTCGGCGGGGTCCCTGGTCGAGACCTGGCCCGCGTGGGCAACCGAGAGCGTAGAGTTCGAGCGCACTCCTTCCCATGGGCGCAGCAGGCGAAATCCTTCTACCGCTTCCGCGATTTTGCTGCGCGCTATCGGCGCTCGGGGGGGACGCCACATGCCTAGAGGCATCTAAACTCGAGACCGACCAGTCCGGAAAGCCAAACCTTGGGGGTGTCGGCCGTGCGCCCGGCCGGTTCCACCACCAGCGCGTACGCGCGGGGAAAAAGCGAAGCAGCCAGAGCACCTACGAGCTTTAGTCGCGGCGACAGGCGGAGTCCCAGGCGCAGGCCTAGACGCAGACCGAGGTTGCTTCGTAAGGCGCGCACCGTGCGCGCCAGGTTCTCGCCCTCGGCGCGCAATAGATCGAGGGCTAGACCAAGGCTCGGCCCCCCCTCGAAGCGTGAGCGCGCCCACAGCACGGAGCCACTGAACCCGAGTGGAATGCGCGCGAGCGCTACCTTGCCTCCGGGTTCGGCCGGTTCGAGCGTCAAGCTGGCGCGCGCTTGGCCGCCGACGTTCATGTCCACCAGCAAGGACGGGCCACCTGCGCTCCAGACGCGCTGCAGCCACAGGCTCCCCGCGCCGCCGGGCTGCACGCCGCTGGTACCGGGGGCGCCTGCCAGGAGGGCGTAGGCGCCGACGCCGAAGCTCGACCCTGGTTCGGCCCGCGTCCAACCAGCCACTTCGCGCGGCGCTCGGGGAGAGGGGTCGGTCTGGGTGTTCGGGCTCTCCGCGTCGGGCGCGGCGCTGTCCGACGAGTCTGGGTCGCCCTGGGCATCCTGCGGCGCGCTGTCGAGCATGTTCGCCTCGACCGCGGGCGTGCCCTGTGGACTGACGATCGGCGCGTCGGAGGCGTTCAGGTTCAGCGCGATGAATACGGCGGCGACGCGCGCGCGCTCCCTGCAATCGCGGGCGGGGTCACGCTGGATGCGTTGCGTGCCAGCGAGTGCAACCTCGTAGCGATCGCCCAGATCACGCAGTTGCACGAGCGAACGCTCCGAGGGTGAAGTCCCATCCACCAGGTCCACTTGCGAGCCCGCGCCCAGCAGAGGCAAGAGCAACGCTCGCACGCTGCTCGGGTCGGGGCACTCGTCACCGACGATGGTCAGCTGCGCTGCCTGGGCTCGCGCGACGTTCACGCTTGGAGCACGCCCGAGCAGAAGGGGTGAACCGAGCCAGCCCAAGAGCGCGCCGAACCCTGCGAGCAAGGCCGTGAGCCAGACGTTGCGCCGGCGATCCTCAAGCCTTGAGCAGACTCGGTCGAACACGAGCATGCAGGCTGGCAACGTGCGTGCGGCGAGTCAAAGTTTTTTCGACGTCGATAGAAGGATTTGAACTTCACCCACCATTTGTCCTCCGAAGTCCGGCTGCTCCTCCGCCGTCGCGCGTGCGGTGCGGTGCGGCGCGAGGAGGAGGCGTGCTCGTGTGCTTGCAAGGCCACCATCGAAGTCGACGCATGGCGATGCTGCTGTGCCTTTCGTCGTGGTGCTTCGCGTGCTCGGGCGAGTTGAGCGCCCCGCTCGGCCCCGTGGCCGGGGATTGGTCCGACAGCACCCGTGGCCGCGACGCAGACGGCGACGGCGTGGCCGATGAGCCCGGAGCGCACGAGAACCCCATTCTTGCCCGCTGCGAGAGCAAGGCCGTGGGACCGAGCGCGCTCAAGCGGCTCACGCACCGTGAGTACGACAACGCAGTGCGCGACTTGCTGGGTGATACGTTGCAGCGCGCTCAGGCCTTCGCGCCGGATACGCAGCAGGATCTGTTCGACACCATGGCCGATCAAAGTGTCTCTAGCTTGCTCGGCGAGCAGTACCTCACGAGTGCGGTCGAGCTTGCGGAAGCGGTGAGCGACGTGCCCAGGCTCCTGGGTTGTGATCCGGCGGGCGCGACGGGCAGCGGCTGCGTGGAGGACTTCGTGAAGCGCTTCGCTCGGCGTGCTTTTCGGCGGCCGCTCGTCGCCGCAGAGAAGGACCGACTGCTCGTCCTCTACGAGCAAACCCGTACGGCTGCGGACGCAAACACCGGCGTGCGTGCCGTACTGTCGGCGGTGCTCGCCTCACCCAATTTCCTGTTTCGCCCCGAGTTCGGCGGCCAGTCCTCGAGCTTGCCCGAGGCGCTCAAGGCCTCCGCCTTCGAAATCGCAGCGCGCCTCTCGTTCCTTCTGTGGTCTTCCGTGCCCGACGAGGTCGTGCTCGACGCCGCGGCGAATAACCTGCTCTCGAGTCCGCAGCAGATCGAGAAGCAAGCCAGGCGCATGCTCGCCGATCCGCGCGCGCGCACGAGCATCGAGCACGTCTATCGAGAGTGGTTCGGCCTCGGCCTGCTCGACACCACCACCAAGGACAGCCAGACCTATCCCCAGTTCGACGACGCGTTGCGCGCAGCCATGCTCGAAGAGACCCGGCGCTTCGTGAACTACGTGATGTGGGAAGACGACGCCAAGCTCGCCACGCTCCTGACGGCGCCCTATACGTTCGTCGACGGCGCGCTGGCGAAGCTCTACGACCTGAACACACCCAACGATGCCGCCAGTTTCACGAAGGTCTCGCTGGATCCCGAGCGACGCGCTGGCGTGCTCACTCAGGCCAGCGTGCTCACCGCCTACGCGGCCTCCAACGAGAGCTCTCCCGTGAAGCGAGGCAAGTGGGTGCGCACGCGCATGTTATGTCAGGATCTGCCGCATCCACCGCCCAACGTGCCGGCCTTGCCGCCGCCCAAGCAGGGAGTATCCACACGCGAGCGCTTCGCCATGCACACAGCGAGCCCTGCTTGTGGCGGCTGCCACCAGTTGATCGACGGCCTTGGTTTCGGGCTCGAGCATTACGACGGCATCGGGGCCTATCGCACCAAGGATCTCGGCGTGCCCATCGACGCCAGCGGTGAGGTCACCTCCACCGCGGACATCGACGGCGCATACGAGGGCGGACCCGAGCTCGCCGACCTGCTCGCCGACAGCGCTCAGGTGCGAGCTTGCGCCCCGCTGCAGTGGTTCCGCTACAGCCTGGGCCGCCGCGAGACCGATGAGGACGCATGCTCGCTGGCAGCCCTACAGAAGACCTTCGCGGAGAGCGACGGCGATCTCAAGGAGCTCGTGGTGGCGCTGACCCAAACGGACGCCTTCCTGAACTATCGAAAGCCCGACTAGGAGCTGCCATGGATTCTCGCTTTCTGCTCTCGCGACGCACGCTCCTGGGCGGTCTCGGCGCGCTCGCCCTGTCGAGCGTGCTTCCCGGCACGCGTCCGCGGGCGCGCGCCAAGGCGCCTACGCGGCTCCTGCTGGTGCACGTGCCGGAAGGTATGTGGAGCGGCGCGGCGCGACCGGCCGCTGGGTCCACCCAGCTCGGGCCCATCCTCGAGGCCTTGCAGCCCCATCAGGCGAACCTCAGCGTATTGAACAACCTCGACATGCAGTCGCGCGACTACGGTCCTGGCGGGGATGGACACCACCGTGGCGTCGTGCACATGTTCACGGGCACCGAGCAAGTCGACGAGAACAATGCGGGTGGGCCCTCGGTAGACCAGAAGATTGCACAGAGCATCGGCGGTGGTTTGCCCTTTGCCTCGCTGCAGTTCGCGGTTCGCATCGTGTACGGCGACACCAACTCGCGTCCGATCTGGTCCGGACCCGGCAAGGTGGTGCCGGCCATGCAGAGCCCGTGGGAAGCCTACAAGCGCATCTTCGGCAATTTCACTCCACCCGGCTCGAGTCCCGCGCCGACCCCCAAGCTCGATCTGCGCCGCAGTGCCCTGGACTACGCGCTCGCCGACAGCGCAGCGCTGCGTAACAAGCTCGGCGCGCGTGACCGTGAGCTACTCGATTCCTACCAGGCTTCATTGCGTGACATCGAGCAGCGTCTGATGACGACGCAGGCGCAGATGCCCGCAAGCTGCGCGCTGCCTCAGCTTGGCGCCGCGGTGGACGAGAAGGCGGAGGCCAACTATCCCGCCATTGGGCGGTTGCAGATGGACTTGATCGTGGCGGCGTTCCAGTGCGGGCTGACCCGCGTGGCCAGCTTGCAGTGGGGCAACTCGAACGATCAATGCACTTACTCGTTCCTGGGCGTCAACACGCTCGGCCACGACATGGCCCACAACAACAACAACTGCGACCCCGATCACAGCAAGAAGCTCAAGGTGTACCGCTGGTACTCCGAACAGGCCGCATATCTCCTGAGCAAGCTGAAGTCCATCCCCGAAGACGGCGGCACGATGCTCGACAACACACTCATTCTTTGGGCCTCCGAGTTCAGCGACTCCAATGGTCACAGCGCCGACAAGCTGATGTGGCTCTTGATGGGCAACGCGGGCGGCTTCTTCAAGACCGGCAAGGTGCTCGACTGCGGAGGACGCTCCGTGAACGATGTGCACGTCTCGTTGTGCAATGCCCTCGGCCTCCAGACCTCGAGCTTCGGCAACCCTGCCTATTGCAAAGGCGCGCTGCCCGGGCTCACATAGGCCTCGTGTTCTCGTCTTTGTCGGAAGCAGCCTCCAAGCGCGTGCCGCGGCACCTGCGCATGCTCGTGCTGACGCTGGCCGCCTGCAATCCCGAAGCGCTGATCGGCTACGATCCCTCGCCTGAGGCTCCTACGGACGCCGGGCTCGACGCGGGCCTCGGCGACGCGGCGCTGAGCGACGCTGGCGATGCAGGCGCTGTGGGCGAGGTCGATGCCCGCTTGCCCATCAAGGGGCCACTCTCGGGTCTGCCGTGGGTCTCCGGGGCGCACCACAGCAACGAGCCCGCCAAGTACCTCGAGTTCGGTGACTGGCGTGGGCGTACGCTCGACTTGGCCACCCTCTACGTGGACCGGACGAGCTGGGTCAACGTGGTCACGCCGACCTGGTTCCTGGACACCTTCGCCTCGTTCCCAGGGCAGCTGGTGCTGAACGAACCGTTGTATCCGCCTGACCTGGGCGACAATCAAGCGTGCGCGCGCGGCGACTACGACGGCCAGTGGCGCATGCTCGGAGATCTGTTGGTGAGCAGGGGTCGCGCGGACTCCATCGTGCGCCTCGGCTGGGGGCCCACCGATCCCGAGCACGCCTGGCGCTCGGACGCCGATCCGAGCGCGTGGATCGCCTGCTATCGACGCGTGGTCGACGCGCTGCGCGAGCGTGATCCGAGCGTGCTCATCGACTGGTCCTTCGACCCCATCGCCTCCTCCATCCCGCAGAGCGGCGATCCCTACGACACCTATCCCGGTGACGACTACGTCGACATCGTGGGGATCGACGCCTTCGACCGCTACCCGCCCACGCGTGACGAGGCGGCCTGGCAAGCCAAGTTCGAGAGCCCGCTCGGCCTGGGGCGCGCCATCGCCTTTGCGCGCGCGCACGGGAAGCGACTCTCCGTGGGCGAGTGGGGCGTGGTTACCTGTGGCGACAGCAGCGGGGGCGACAACCCCTTCTACGTGCGCAAGATGGTGGAGACCTTCCGCGCCAACGCGGACATCCTCGCCTACGAGAGCTACTTCGACGATCGGGAGGAGAGCTGCTCTCAACTACTGGACGCGAGCAGCGCACCCATGGCCGCAGCCGAATACGTGAAGCAATACAGCGCGCCGTAGAGCTTCCTCCAAGGCTGCGCTCAAGCGAGCAGCCGCTCGAGCTCGTCGAGGCCCGCGGTGAAGCAGGCCGGTCCCGGCTGCAGGATGATCGCCGGGTCGAGCTCGTGCACGCGCCCTGACTTCACCGCAGGCAGAGCCGAGAAGCCCGGGCGCGCTTCGAAGCTCGCGCGATCGAAGGGCTTGCCGCACCAGCTGGCGAGCACCACGTCGGGCGCGCGCGCGATTACCTCGGCCTGGCTCACGAAGCGGTCCTTGGCGAGTCCGGCTTCGGCGCGATCCTTGAACACGTTGTCGCCGCCGGCGATCTCGATCAACTCGGAGACCCACTGGATGCTGGTGATCATGGGGTCATCCCACTCCTCGAAATAGACCTTGGGTCGCGTCACGCGTGCCGCCGCGCGCGTACGCAGCGTTTCGACGCGCGTTCGGTAGGACGCGACGAGCTGCGCCGCACGTGGCTCGGCCCCGACCAGGCGGCCCATCGTCAGCATCACGCCCAGGATCTGTTCCAGCGAGCGTTGGTTGAAGATCAGCACCTGCAAGCCTGCCGCGATGAGCTCGCTGGCTAACTTGGCTTGAATGTCCGAGAAGCCGATCACCAGGTCCGGCTCGAGTGCCTTGATCTTCTTGACGCTGCCTCCGATGAAGGCCGACACGATGGGCTTGTCGCGCTTGGCCTCGGGGGGCCGCACCGTGTACGCACTGATGCCCACGATGCGCCGCTCCTCGCCGAGCAGATAGAGCAATTCGGTCGGTTCCTCGGTCAGGCAGACGATGCGTTCGACGGGATCGCGCATGGGCCTTCAAGGATGCCACGTCAGGTCAGTCGGGTCTCCGCCCCGTTCCATTGCGGGCGCGATTTCGCAGCCCGAGTGCGCGGCCAGTGGGGGAGTCGTCTCAGAGCTCACGGAAACGGACCCCGCTGGCAGCCCCTCCGCTCGCCGATCTCAGATTCGGCGGGTCGACCGCGATTCGCTTGAGAGAAACCCTCGATTTTCGCGACACACCGTCCGTCCCGCAGCTCGCGTCCACGCCAGGCTGCCGCAACACGCAAGGAAAGCTCCTAGATCATGCAGAAAACTCCTTCGTACCGCGATCTCGCGCTGTGGGCCCTGTTGACGGCGGCGGGCTGCAGCGAGGACACCACGCCCACGCGTGACGGTGGCTCCGACCATGAGGGCGACAAGTTCGACGGCGGAGGCGACGGCGACGGGGACGGCGGCGTTGGAGCCGACACCACGGCCAAGCTCGGGGACAACGTGGCCGGCAAGGCCTGCGGCTCCGCCGCCGACTGCCAGGGGACGAACGCCAAGTGCGTGACCAGCGTCGGCGGCCTGCTCGGCTTCGGTGCCACCGCCACACCCGGCGGCTACTGCAGCGGAGATTGCGCGCAGGATAGCGATTGCGGCGCGGGCGGCGTGTGCTCTGGATCGCAGCTCGGCATGGGCAGTTGCCGGCGCGCTTGCGACAAGGACGCCGATTGCACTCGCTCGGGCTACTACTGCGCGGCGGGCCTCAATCTGCAGCTCGTGACGCTGCCCGACAGCTGTCTGCCGCGGCCCGAGACCGACAAGCTCGGTGACGGCATCGTGGGTAAGGCGTGCACCTCGGACCGCAACTGCGGGGATGGGCGCTGCGCCGACACGATCGGCGGTGCCAGCGGCTTCGGCATGTCCTACGGCGACGTGCCGGCGCCCGACGGCTACTGCACCGGCTCCTGCCTCCAGGACAGCGAGTGCGGAGCCAACGGCAAGTGCGTCACGTTCCTGCCCAACGAGCCTGGTGAGTGCTACCTCGAATGTGGCGCCGCCTGTGACAAGCGCGAGGGCTACCACTGCGGCCCGGTGTTCGCGACCGGTGGCGGCAACCGCGGCGGCAACGGAGGTGGCGTCTTCGGCGGCGGCGGTGGCGCCGGTGTCGACATCCCAAACGTCTGCATGCCCAAGCCCGTCAGCGACGGTGGAATGCCCGATGGTGGCTCACATCACGACGGCGGCACAGAACACGACGGCGGCACCGATGCGGGCCACCACGACGCCGGACCCGACGGCGGCCACTCCTGAGGTCGTTTCACTGGGAGGTCGCGTGCCTTCACTGGGGACGAGGCGAGCGCACTTCGTGAGCGAAGCGAACCTCGCGGTGGGGTGGGTCCCAGCGCGCCTTCGCCGCCGGCGGGGAGGGCGCGTGCCCTCCCCGTTCTAACTCGACTCGCTCGCGTGCAGGATGACGTGGGCCACTTGACGATAGAGCTTGAAGAACTCGTCGTCGCCGAAGCAGCTGCCGCTGTGCAGGAGGCCCGCCATCACCTGGTGTGGGCGGTCCAGGCCCTCGGCGTCGGTGACCCACACGGAGCGATCGTAGTAGCCCACCACGTCGAAGTGATCGGCCACCACCACCGCCGCGAGCTCCGCCGGATCCCGCGGGTTGATCAGCTGGCGGGCGGTGTTCACCACGCCGTCGTTGCTGGCCAAGTCGAGCGCCGCCGGCAGGCGCGCGTGGCGGCTGATGATCACACGCTCGGGGGAGGCTACAGCCTCCTCTAGCAAGCGCAGGGTCGGCCGCACGGCCTCGCCCTTGAGCATGCTGCCCGTGTGCTGACCCGAGGTGCGCATCCACATGTCGTCGAAAAAGGCGTCGGTGTCCGGGCCAGGGGCGGGATCGAGCGCATCGGGCAAACCCGCGATGGTGACGAAGCTGGCGCGACGCACCCGGGGCAGATCCGGCACGGCGCGTTGATAGAGCTCCTCCATGCGGTCGGGGCGCAGTGCTTCGATGAGGTCGTTCCAGCGCAGCACCTCGAAGAAGAACTTCCAGACCTTGTGGCCCTCGCGCGCGACGCTGATCAGGGTCTCGCTGGTGCTCACGTCGCTCGCCGCCGACACCATCAGCTTCAACAGAAGGTTGCCGAAAGGCACGGCCCCGCCGGGCGCGTGCTTGGGGCTGGCCAAGAACTGCGCCACCGGATCATCCGCCAGGCAGGTGCCTTGATGCGGGCTGCCGATGGAGATCACGCTGCGCAGGCGCTCGCGCAACGGGCGTGCATCGACGCCGTCATGGGAGGCCCAGCTGACTTGGCCCACGGGCTCCGAGAGCGTGAGCAGGTGAGCGTCCACGCCGCCCGTGCTGTGACCCACGAGGTGCACGTTGCCCACGCAATCGAAGACGGACATGCGATTGAGCAGGGTCTTCACCAGCGCGCTCTGGCGCTGCGCGAAGGACCCCGTGGGGAGGATGGGGACGGGTACGACGTACACCGTACGGCCGAGTCTATCTTCGAGGCAGGCGCGCAGGGCCGCAGTCACGCGGTCGGCGAAGTAGCCGAAGTTGCCGAACCGCTCGAACCCGAGAAAGCCGGGGATCAAGAACACGAGGTCGCAGGGCCTCGCACGTGAAACTGCCATGGGTCGAGGGTACCAGGTTCCGCGCCAGCCCGCAGAGATTGGGCGGCCTCGTGGAGGCTGCACTCGGCTCGCTCTCGGCGCGTTACTCCGCGAGCGTTACGCCCGAGCCGCCCAACTCGGCGGGGAAGTCTTTCTGCTTGGGCAGGCCGTCGTGCAGGCGCAGTACCGTCTCGGCGTAGTTGACGTGCACGCCGGGCTTGAACTCGAGTTCCGGTAGCACGGCCGCGTAGACGTCAGTGAGGTTGAAGCCTGGATGCTCGGTGAGCAGGTGGCCTCCGCATTTCTTGCACCACTTGCGAATACTGCGCTCCGTCTTGGCGTACGAGCCCACCTGGTCGGCCCCGCGCGTAATCTTCACGGCGCTCGGCGGCCACAAGGTGAACGCGTTGACCGGTCCGGCTGACCACTGCCTGCAGGATTCGCAGTGGCAGTAGCCCATGGCGGCGGGCTGGCCCTCTGCTTGCACTTCGACAGCGCCGCAAAAACAGTGTCCGGTGTATGCACTTTTGGTCGACATGGATCCTTCCTCCTGAAGGTGGGCCCGGCTAGAGACCGGGCTCGCTCACTCCTTGAGTATCCGCACCAGAGCCATCCGTAGTATGGCCGTGCGTCCGAGGTCCATACCCGCAAATCCGAAATTGCCGCTCAATCCCCTGTTGTCGAGGAGGTCACGCGACCTCCGCGCCGGTCGCAGCAAAGCTGCGCCGGGTCCCACCCGCACCGCGAGCTTCGCTTCGCTCACGAACTTAGGACTGGGTGCTCTCCGACTCCATGTTGGTGCGGCGGTAGCTCGCGGGGGAGAGCCCGACCTCGCGCTTGAAAGCACGGCTCAACGCGAACTCGGTGCCGTAGCCCACTTGCTGCGCGATCTCCGCCAGGCTGCAGTTGCTCGTGCGCAGCAGTGCGGCCGCCAGCTGAATACGCCACTGGGCGAGGTACTGGATGGGTGCCATTCCCATCAGCTGACCAAAGCGTTCGGCCAGCGTGGAGCGCGACACGCCGGCCTCCTTGGCGAGCTCTTCGAGGCTCCAGGCGTGGGCGGGTCGCTGGTGGATTTGCTGCAGCGCTCGGCCCACGTTCGGATCCTGTAGGCCTGCCAAAAATCCAACCTGACCAGGGGGCAAAGTGGCCACGTGGCGTCGTACCAATTCCACGAACAGCAGTTCACTCAGGCGCGACAGCACGCAATCGCTGCCGGGTCCGGGCGCGCTGGTCTCGGCCACGGCGAGCTCTACCAGCTTGCGTAGCGCGCTGTCGTTCTCGTTGCTGCCGCGCAGGTGAATCATGCGCGGCAGCGTGGAGAGCAGCGGGTTGAAGGGCTTGGCGTCGCAGCCGAAGAACCCGCAGATCACGCTCACCTCGTCCTTGCCGCCACCGCGGATGGAGATGGGCACGGGGAGGCGCTGCTCGTGCAGGGAGCGATAGGGTTCGATCACGGGCTCGCCGCGTGCGCCCGGTGCGCTCGAGAGTACGTGGCGATCGCCCTGGGGGAACGCAATCACGTCGCCCGCCTGAAGCTGCACGTGGGGGCCCTCGACGAGTCCCGCCCAGCAAGAGCCCTTGGTCACGAGGTGATACTCGATGACATGCTCGGCGTTCGGCATGATGAAGCGCGCGATGCTGGAGGCGTCCGGGGCTTCGGCGACCCAGGGGGTTGACGCGTCGATGGAGAAGAACACTGCGCCGGTGAGCCTGACCGCGCGCAGCACCTCCGACAGAGGATCCCTCACGTTTGTTTGCCCTTTCCGCCGTTCTGCACGCGATTTCTAGCACAGGGGTGTCTCGGGCGGACCTGAACGGGGATCGAAGCGGCCCGCGTAACGCTCACCGGTCGAGCGCGTACTGATCGGCATGCGAGCGCACGAGCGTGATGAAAAGGCGGGCGGGGCGGCTCCCAGCAGCACCTGCCTCGCGAGTGCCACGGGCAGTGGTGTGGCGTCTTACACCGAAGTTTTGCCCTCATTTCTCGAGGTCGCCCGGGCCTGCACCCGCGATCACGAGCTCTCCTCGGAGCGAGTCCAGGCTTTCCAGGGGGTGTTCGAACACCTCGTGGACAGCACCCGGAAGCCAGGCTCCATGCGCTGGTCCTTCAGCAACTCTCCGGGCGTGGAGCGCCATGTGCGCGAACTCGCGCGCAGGGAGCATCGCTGTTGGCCCGAGCTCACGTTCGCGGTGAGTGTACAGGCCGATCTCATCGTTTGGCAGGCCTGCGGCACGGCCGAAACTGCGGACTCGCTGGAGGCGCTCTATCGCCTGCGCGAGCTACGCGCGGCCGAGCCCACACTTCCAGCGTCGAACTAGGAAGAACTCCTAGGGCAGCGGGACGATGAAGGCGTCGCTCGAGGTGTTGTCGTCGTTCACGACGATGTCGTCGGCCGCCGTGTGGAACACCACGAAGTCTCCGCTCGACGAGATCACGGAGTCGTACCCGGTGCCGCCGCTCGGCGCTGAACCCAAGAAGCTCTTGGACACCAGGGTGAAGGCCTGGGTACCGCGGTCGAACGCGTAGGTCTGCACGAAGCCGCTGACCTCGTCCGTGCGTGACGCCATCGTCGAGAACACGAGCCGCTGACCGTCACTGGAGAGCGAGGGCCCCGAGCAATAGTCTTGTGAGCCGTTCGGGTCGAGGTCGAGGTTCACGCGCGACCAGGCGCTCGTACTCCGCGTGTACACCCAGATGTCCGTCTTGCCGGTGAGGTCCGTGCTCGGGCCGAGGTTGGTGGCGGCCGAGCTGACCGCGATCACGTTGCCGTCGCTGCTAACGGCCGGGCGATCACTCGCGGCGTTGGCGGCCTCGGTCGAACCGTAGGCGTGGCTGATGCGGCTCGTCGTGGACCCGGTGCGCATGAAGACGTCGCTGCGACCGTCGGTGTCGACCACGCCGTCGACCAGGTTCTTGGCCAGACTGGCGAAGACCACCACGCTCCCGTCCCCGCTGATGGCGGGTGCGCTGGAGGCACCATTGGCCTCCGTTCCGGCGCTGCTCACGCTCAGGCGGACCGTCGTGCCGAGCGTGCGGTCGCGGAGGAAGACGTCATCCACGTTGTTGGTGTCGGTGGCGATCAGGTTGGAAGCCGAGCTCCGGAACACGACGTAGCGCCCGTCGTCGCTGATGCCCGGGCGTTCTTCGTCGAACTGGGGCGGGAACGAGGCCGCGTTGGCCTCCGATTCGTCGCTCGACAAGCTGATGCGCTCGAAGCTCGCGTTCTTGGTGTCGTACACGTAGACGTCGGCCACGCCGTTGGTGTCATTCCCCACGAGGGCGCGGTCCGAATAGAACGCGATGTAGCGCCCGTCGGGTGTCATGACGGGGCGCTCGTTGTGGCCGAACCCGGAGGTGATGCGCTTCGTGGTCTTGGCCTGACGATCACGCAGGAAGATCTCGGTGTACGAGGCATAACCGTCGAGGTTCTTGGCGTTGGACTCGAAGGCGACGTAGCGGCCGTCGCTGCTGACCGCGGCGCGCAAGCTGTACGAGTCACCGATCACAGGGTTGGGATCGCTGCTCTGGCTTACCAGCTCGGCACCGTTCTTGGCGCTCGAGATCAGGAGGACGTCGAAGCTCCGCTCGCTGGACAACCCTTCGGCGTCCTGGATCTTCAGCGTGACCGTCGCGGAGCCGGCCCCGGAGGTGGCGGGAACAAGCGTGATGTCGCGGTACACGTGGCCCGGGCTGGACGCGTTGGCGCCATAGGCCGCGCCGATCTGGATCCCGTTGTCCGGCAAGAAGGCTTGGTTGGACGAGCTGGCTGTCACCGTGAGCGTGGCGAGATTGGAATCGTCGTAGATATGCGCCTTGAAAGGCTTGATCGGCGTGCCCGCGAGGGTACCTATGTCGACGATGGGGAAGAACGCGGGCGTGCCGTTGACCCGCAGGTTCATGGACTGGGTCACCTTGCTGGTTCCATCGTCGGCGGTGACGGTGACCTGGTAGAGGTTCGGGACAGAGGTCTTCACGGGTGCAAAGGTGATGTTGCGCGCGCTCCCCGAGCCGCCGAAGACGAGTGTGCCCACGTCGGTGAACGTGCCCTCCGGCGTTACCGTTGCGCTCAAGGTGACGTTCGATGGATCCCCCCCGAGACGGTGAGCGGAAGCGGACCCAGTGTCTCACCTGGATTCACCACACCGTCTGCCAGCGCCGAGAGACCAAGCGCCACCGGCGTCGTCGCGTCGCCCGCGTCCTCTCCTGCGTCGGAGGGGCGAGGTAGATCCGCGTCGGAGCCAGGCGATGCGTCCAGTGGCTCAGGCGAATCGTCGTGGATTGCGGCATCCATGGGGATTCCGCTGTCCCCTGCGGGCGGTGTCACTCCGCTGTCCAGGGAACTCGGATTCCCCGCGTCCACATCCCCTTCCATGGGCAAGGGGCTTCCATCGTCCCCGCAAGCACCAAGCACTCCTAGACACGCCACGCGCGCGAGCAGACCCCACCGTGCGAACATCGAAACGCCCCCAAGGCCACCACGGGCCACGAGGCATCGATCATACACATCCGCGTGCGCGGGTCACACGACTTTGGGCCTCGGTGCACGGCTCGAGCCGGCCTTCAGGTGGTCGTCTCCACCCGGGCACTGCAGATGCGGTTACGCCCGGAACGCTTGGCGGCATAGAGCGCGCCGTCGGCGGCGCCGAGCAACAAGTGTGGTTCGTGCGCGTGCTCCTGGGAGTTCGCCACGCCGAAGCTCGCCGTGACGCCCTCCAGCGCGAGCTCACGCTCGATGCGTCCGCGCAGACGCTCGGCGATTTCCATGGCCTCCGCCAGGCTGCGTTCGGGCAAGACCACGCAGAACTCTTCGCCGCCGTAGCGCGCCGCCATGTCGGTGTTGCGCACGGAGTCACGCAGCAGGGCACTGATCTTCACCAGCACGCTGTCACCGGCCAGATGGCCCAGGCGATCGTTGAAGTCCTTGAAGTGGTCCAGGTCGATCATGATCACGCTGACCAGGCCCCTCGGGTTCGCAAGCGCGCGCTTCAGGCACACGCGCAGCGTCTCGCGATCGTAGAGGCCCGTCAGCGCGTCGCGCGTGGCCGAGTCCATCAGCCGCGTGAGCTTGAGCTCGTCGATCAGGGCGGGTCGGTTGAAGGCACCCTCCATGTTGGTCAGATAGTCCAGCGCCGCCACGGCCACTCCGGGGCTGCGACCGAGCAGCGCCGTCAGGTGATCGCGGTGGCAGAGGATGCGCATCCAGACCTCCTGGGCTCGATGATCCGCGTAACGCTTGTGGGTGAGCACGAACAGCAGATCGCCGTAGTAGCTCCTCCCCTCCAGCCGCATGCGCCTGCACGCTCGCAGCGTGGTCTGGTTCGAGCTCTGCTCGCCGGCCTCCGCCAGCACGTGCTCGTAGGTGACTCTTTCTGACTGCAGCGTGCCCGGCCAAAGCTCCGAAGTCGGCATCTCTTCGAACACGGATCGCCCCCTCTTGTTCTGCGTGCGTTCCCTGGCTGACGGGTGGGATGAGCGCCTACGTGGCATGCCCTACTTCGTGCGCCGATCCACGCCCCACCATGGATTTCATGCACAAAACACGTGCACCAACCGTGCCTTCGCCGCGCTCATTCGTTCGCGCACGCCAACCACGCGGACTTTCGCGAACTCGATCGGCTCGGCGTGCCAAAGGCGCACGGGGCGTTATGGCGGGTGTTGCATCGGGCCACGGGTGAAAGGTGGGCGCGGCGCGGCGAGTGTCCGAGGGCGCGCCCGCTTTTCGCCTCGCGGCCCTGGCTCGCGCGCTTGCGTGAGCCCGCAAGCAAGTGCGTAGGCGCGAGCCTGAGCGGATCAGAAGCGCAAACGCAGGTCGATTCCTGCCTGGGTACCGCTCACGTTCAGCTGGGTATCGAGGTCTTTCAAGATCGCCCGGCGGGTCGGCGTGATGGCGTTGATCTCCCGCGTGAGCCGGGCGCGCTGGCGCTTGCGGATGGCCAAGAACACTCCCGACACCACGCCCGCTGCCAGCGGCGCGAGGCTCGACAGGATCAACCCGCGCGCGACTCGCCGCGCGTGTGCCTCGTCGCTCTTGTCCACGTCGCCATCGTTGTCCTTGTCGTAGGTGTCCGCATCCGGCACGCAGTCGTCCTTGTCCAGCTCTCGCTTGATGCTCTCGGCGTTGCCAAAGGCCACCAGCGCGCCGTAGGCCAAGATGCCCGCCACACTCAGGGCGGCGATGGTGCCGATGCGAGGGCCCCAGACCTTGACCTCCTTGCGCTGCGTCTCGAGCGCGATCTGCTTTTGCTCGAGCTCCACCAGGCGATGACTCAACTCGTGCACCTTCAGGTGTTCGGGCTCGGGCGTGGGCACGGCGGCCGGCGGGGGCGCCACCGAGAGCGAGGAGGCCTGGGGGGCTGGTGCCGCCTCCGATGCGGTCGTTGGTGCGGCAGGACCGGCAGCAGGCACTGGGGCAAGCACCTCGGGGGCTGCGGGGGCCATGGCGGGTCCTGGAGCGCTGGCGGCCGGCGGCGCCGGGTTCGGGGTCGCTGCCGGGCTGGTCTGGGCGGCGGCCCAGGCGGGCGTCTGCAGCGCCCAAAAGGCCACTATCAACAAGGTCGGGGAGAACTTTGGAAGGGTCATGGCGGGGTTCGTACTGTGGACACTCACGGGTCTCAACTGTCCCGCTCGACCTGAGGCTGACCTCAGTGACGCCTTTCGTTGACAAGCCTCGCCAGCCCCGCGTAGAGCGTTGGCCGGACTCTCCCTGCCCGGAAGGACACGTTCATGGCGACGAGCTACGCGCGACACTGGACCCGCGCCACGATGCACCTCACGACCCTCGGCCTGTTGGGCGCCCTGTGCGGCTGCGGGAGCGACGCC
Organism: Myxococcales bacterium; assembly: GCA_047601445.1. Lineage (GTDB taxonomy): Bacteria > Myxococcota_A > Polyangia > Polyangiales > DASUME01 > DASUME01. Next base: position 5,964,681 of record JASGJH010000001.1, read on the forward strand.
GAGCCCAGCCCGGGCGCAGTCAACACCGACGCGGCGCGCATCTACGCCACCATCTCGGGCAAAGACGAGGTGGTGGTCATCGACGACGAGAGCCACGTCATCCTCGACACCATCAAGGTGGGCAAGGGGCCGGCCATTTTGCTCCACAGCCCCGACTACAAGAAGCTCTACAGCGCGAACTGGGAGGACAACAGCGTTTCCGTCATCGATACGACGAGCAACGAAGCGCGCTCCATCACGGTGAAGGATCGTCCCTACGTGATCGCGCTCTCACCGGACGGCAAGCGACTCTATGCGGGCCTCAACAACAACGAGATCGCGGTGATCGACACCGCGAGCGAGAGCGTGGCCCAGAGCTTCCCGACCGACGAGCTGGCGTCCTCCATCATCGTGAGCCCCGACGGGCAGACGCTCTACGTAGCCACCGGTCTCGGCGCGGGGTCCCTGCGCGCGATCTCCTCGACGGACGGCTCGCTGATCAAGCCGCCCATCCCGGTGGGGAGCTCGCCCGACTGGATCACCATCGGCAAGGACGGTTCCAAGGTCTACACGCTCAACTTCCTCTCGGACGACATCTCCGTGGTGGACACGGCCAGCTTCAGCGTGGCGAAGACCATCACGACGGGTACCGGCAGCCTGGGCATCATCGGCAACGTGACGCCGGACGGCTCGCGTCTGTACGTGACGAACTTCGGTGCCGCGGACCTGATCGGCATCGACACCGCCACCAACCAAGTCGTGCAGACCATCCCTCTCCACGGTCGTCCGGTGGGCATCAACTTCGACCCCGAGGGCAAGCGCCTCTACGTCACGGACTTCGGCCCGGAATCGCTGGGCGAATCGCCCGTCGACGGCTCACAGTTCTTGCTCACCGGCATGTACACCAAGACCTATCCCGGCCAGGTCAGCGTCTTTGATCGCGAGACCGGCACGCAGATCGGTGACACCGTGACGGTGGGCCCCGGCGCCACCAGCGTCGTCCTGGTGCCTGCGGCGAACTGAGCGTGAGCGCTCGCGCGCCGGCGCGACGAGCGTCCGCGCGCTCGTGCAGTCCCAAAGCAAACGGCCGGCTCCACGCGGAACCGGCCGTGCTTCTGTGCCTCGAGGGAGAGCTTCGCTCAGAACGTGAAGCCGTCGTCGGCCACTTCCATCAGCGTGTTGCTCGGCGCCCTGAGCGTGACGGCCAGGGTGCGCGTGCGCGGCAGGATGCGCTCGAAGTAGAAGCGCGCCGTCTGCAGCTTGCTCTTGTAGAAGGGAGCATCCGCGCCGCCCTTCTGCACCTTGATGCTGGCCACCTTGGACATGCGGGCCCAGAAGTAGGCGAGCGAGGCGTAGCCCGAGTACATGAGGTAATCGAAGGCTGCACCGGCGGCCTCGTCGGCGTTGGCCTCCGTGCGCTGCCCGAGGTTCTGGGAGAGCTCCTCCCACTCCTTGCGGATGCTCTTGAGCGCCTCGGTCTGGTAGGCGAGCTCGGGGGTCTCCGAGAGCTCGTGGCAGAGCGCGTCCACCTCGTGCAGGAACAGCGAGAGCAGGGCGCCCTTGGTGCCGAGCACCTTGCGCCGCAACAGGTCGTTGGCCTGGATGGTGTTGGTGCCCTCGTAGATGGAGGTGATGCGTGCGTCGCGCAGGTACTGCTCCATCCCGGTCTCGTGGATGTAGCCGTGTCCGCCGAAGCTCTGCATGCCCCAGTAGGCCGCCTCGAAGCCCGCCTCGGTGAGGAAGCCCTTGGTGATGGGGATCAAGAAGGCGAGCAGGTCGTCCGCCTTGCGCTGCTCGGCCGCGTCCTGGCTGTGCTTCTTGTCGAGCTGCAGCGCCGCGAACAGCGAGAGCGCGCGCGAGCCCTCTACCAGGCTCTTCATGGTGAGCAGCATGCGGCGGATGTCCGCGTGCACGATGATGGGGTCGGCCGCCTTCTCCGGATTGCGCGGGCCGTTGGCGGCGCGCATCTGCAGGCGCTCGACGGCGTAGGCCGCGGCACCCTGGAGCGCGCGCTCGCCCTGCGAGAGACCCTGCTGGGCCACGTCGATGCGGGCGTAGTTCATCATGGTGAACATGCAGGCCAGGCCGCCGTTGGGCGGACCGACCAGCCAGCCCTTGGCGTCCTCGAAGTTGAGCACGCAGGTGGGCGAGGCCTTGATGCCCATCTTCTTCTCGACGGTCGCGCAGAGCACGCCGTTGATGCCGCTCTCGAGGCTGCCGTCGGCCTTGGGCAGGTGCTTGGGCACCACGAAGAGGCTGATGCCCTTGGGCCCCTTGGGGGCGCCAGGCAGGCGCGCTAGCACCAGGTGCACGATGTTGTCGGTGAAGTCGTGCTCACCGTAGGTGATGAAGATTTTGGTGCCCGTGATGGAGAAGCTGCCGTCGTCGTGGGGCTTGGCCTGGGTTGTGATGATGCCGACGTCCGAGCCCGCGTGCGGCTCGGTGAGGCACATGGTGCCCGTCCACTCGGCGGAGATCAGCTTGGGCAGGTACTGCTGCTTGAGCTCATCGGTGGCGTGCGCGTAGATGGCGTGCACCGCACCGAGCGTGAGCCCTGCACACATGCGCCAGGAGAGGCACGCGCCGTGGGCCATCTCGTTGATGGCGAGCTCGACGCTCTCGGGCAGACCCTGACCGCCGAACTCGGGGCTCGCGCCGACCGAGCCCCAGCCGCCCTCGCGGAACTGGGCCCAGGCTTCCTTGAAGCCGGGCGCGGTGGTGACCTTACCGTCCTTCCACTTGGAGCCGTGCTCGTCGCCACCCACGTTGAGCGGGGCGATCACGTTGTCGGCGAACTTGGCGCCCTCACCGAGGATGGCGTCCACCATGTCCTCGGTGGCGTCCTCAAAGCCACACTTGGCGTATTCGCGCGGGGCGTCGAAGACCTCGTGCAGAAGGAAACGGATATCGCGCACAGGGGCTTTGTAGTTAGGCATGAGCTCAATTTCTCCAGCGAGGGCTGTTGTAACTGGCCTTGGCGGTCAAGCAACCGGTGTCGAAATGGTAGCCATGTCAGCTAGCCCGCAGGCTTTGTTTCTCGGGTATGTCCGAGGCCCCGGCGCCTGCGTGCGCAGACTCCGGTGCGCTCGGGAAAACTCTCCTCATGAGCTACACGAGAGCATCGAGCAGCCCGCGCGATTCCTCGCCCATTCAGGGCGTTTGGCTGCGAAGGCCTCGCGCCCTGGCTGCTCGTCATAGGGATGTCTCAAGACCTCCAGGAGCTCGTCCACCAGCGTGGGCCCCTCCGTGCGGGGCTCGGCTTCGGCCTGGTCGATAGCCATTTGGGCTAGGTAATTGCGGAAGATGAATCGGGGATTCACCCGGTTCATGCGGGCGCGGCGCTGCGCGTGCGGGGTGCCGTCGGCGGCCACGCGGGCGAGGTAGCGACGGACCCAGTTCGCGAGCTCGTGCTTGGCCGTGGCGCTCTCGGACGAGCTGCTGTCGGGCTGATAGAAGGCCTCGCGCAGGGGAGTGAGGAGTTCTTCATCAGAGGCGCCAGAGATGGAGGAGCCGGCGGCAGGGGCCACGTCGGCCAGGCCGCGGTAGAAGAGCGTGAAGTCGATCTCCGTGAGCTTGAGCACGCGGAACAGCTCGTTCACGAGCTCCTGGTCGGGGGGCAGCACCGCGTCGCCGTGCAGGTGAGGCTCCACGTGGAAGCTGTTCAGCCCGAGCTTCTGCGCGAGCATCCCGCGCAATCCGGATTCCAAGGTCTCCCCATACACCGCCAGGGCCTGCTCGAGCGGCTCCGGGGCATCGAACAGGGCGTACAGCGCGTTGGCCAGGCGCAGCAGGTTCCACTGCGCGATGCCGGGCTGGTTCTCGAAGCGATAGCGACGCCCCGAAGCGTCGGTGATGTTGGGGGTGAAACCGGGATCGTAGGGCTCCACGAATCCGTAGGGCCCGTAGTCGATGGTGAGCCCGAGGATGGACATGTTGTCCGTGTTCATCACGCCGTGCACGAAGCCCACGCGCATCCAGTGCACGATCATCACGGCGGTGCGTCGACAGACCTCGGTCAGCAGCGCCACGTAGCTGGACGGAGCGCGGGGATCGCCGAGCTCGGGGTAATGCGTAGCGATGGTGTACGCGAGCAGCTTGCGCATCAGCTCGTGCTCGTCGCGCGCGGCCAGGATCTCGAAATTGCCGAAGCGCAGGAACGAGGGGGCCACGCGGCACACCACGGCGCCGGGCTCGTAGCGCGGGTGTCCGTCGTAGAGGATGTCGCGCACCACTTGCTCGCCCGTGGTGACCAAGCTCAGCGCGCGCGTGGTGGGCACGCCCAGATGGAACATGGCCTCGCTACACAGGAACTCGCGCAGCGAAGAGCGCAGCACGGCGCGCCCGTCGGCGGTGCGGGAGTAGGGTGTGGGCCCCGCGCCCTTGAGCTGCAGCTCCCAGCGCTCGCTGCGCGCGTTGACGGTTTCACCCAGCGTCATGGCGCGTCCGTCACCGAGCTGGCCCGCCCAATTTCCGAACTGATGCCCGCCATAACAGGCTGCGAAGGGCTCCATCCCGGAGAGCAGACGGTTGCCCGAGAACACCTCTGCGAGCTCGGCGGCATCGAGCTGGCTCGGCGCGAGTCCCAGCAGCTCCGCCACTTCGGCCGAGAAGCCGATCAGCTCGGGCGCCCGCACCTGCGTGGGCGAGACCCGCGAGAAGCACGCGCCGCGCACCTGTCGCACGCGGCGTTCGCTGCTGGGATCCGCCGGCAAGCTGCGCACGAAGCTGTTGTCGAAGCGGAGGGAGTCGAGCGTGCCTTTCGCAATGCCCGCGGAACCCTCGGCGCCCTGGGCGCGCGCGCCCGCAAGAACATCATCGACCGCACTACTCAACGGATCTCACTGCCTTTCTGCCGTGTACACGTCGACCCGCTGTTGCTCGGGGCGTTCCCTGCGAACCGTCAGCGTGTTGCCCTGCACGCAGTAGCTTAACACCTCGCTCGGCGCGCTTCCGCCCGCCTCGGTCAGCTGCAGCATCGCACCCTGGAGGGTGTAGGTGCCCATGCCTGTCTCGGGCGTGGTTTCTGGAGTTAAATTGCGGACGCACAGCTCGCCCATGGGGATGCCTCCCAGATCCGCACAGGTGACTGGGCTGCCCTGTTTGGCGGAGAGCTCGTCGAGGCAGCTTGCGGGGATCTGCAAGCTCGGGTTGAGGGTCACCATCTGCTCGATGCTGTAGGACAGGTCGGCGCCGAAGGTGGTGTTGCCGGTGACGCCGATGGCCACCACGGGCACCGGCTTCATGCTGCAGCTGGCCACCTCGCTCGGCAGTGTGACGCCGAGCGCCTCGGGGGGTGCCGAGATGCAGCCGGTCTTGAAGGCCCAGCTGCCCACGACGTCGCCGCCACAGGCCACGAAGTCCGCGCCGCAAGAGCCGGGAGCAGGAGCGTTCTTCGGGTTCAGGATCACCGTATAGAGGCTGAAGTGGGCGACCTCGGCGCTGATCTTCCCGTCCTTGCCCTTGGGGTTGGGCAGCGCCTGCCAAGTGTTCGACTCCTTGTCGAGCACCGCCACGTCCACGCGCTTGTCGGCTGGCACCGTGACCTTGGACACGTCGAACTCGAGTTCGGCCGGCGCCTTGAAGCTCAGGCCGTCGGGGCCGAAGTCGTAGGCGTCGATCGCGATCTCTTTGCTCGAGGGCAGGTCCTTCTTGGACACCACCTTCAGTTCGATCTGGGTGTCTTGATCGAGCGCTCCCGCAGGGATCTTGAGCTTGGCCGCGCCCAGGCTGACCTCGGCCGCTTCCCCGGCCTTCACCAGCTGCGAGGTCATCTCGCCCACGTAGCTCTCCGGTGTCGGTGTGTCGCCCGAGTCACCGCAGGCCGTGAGCAACCAACCAACCACCACCCAAGTTCTCAGCGCTCGCACCATGTAACCCCCCACCCGAACCGCGATTCTAGCCCCATTCTCGGGTTTAGGGGTGGGTCGTGGGGGGCGCGTTCGAAAGCTAGAAGTCGAGCACCACGTCCCCGTGCGCTACCAGCGCGGCCGTGTTCACGAACCGCACCCCCGCGTCGTGCTCGGCCTTGGGGAAGATCACGTCGCAGCCGGCCTTCGCGTGCCAGCCACCGAGTCGTTCGGGGACCCAGCGCTCGTCGAAGTCCATTTGGAAGCCCACGGCGGCAAAGCCGAGGCCGTAGTTCTTGAGCGCAGCGCCGGGAGCAGGACGGAACTGATAGTAGTCGTGCAAGTTCAGGCCCACGCTGGCGGGAAACACGAAGTCGAGGCCGAGGATGGCACCGTGCAGCAAGCGCAAACGCGGCGCCATTCCGAGCTCCAGGTAGGTGCCCATGTTCTGGCCATCGCGCGCACCGCTGACTTCCTGGGCGAACGTGATGGAGGGGAAGAAGCCGCGCCAGGTCTGGTCGTCGTAGGGACCCGCCCAGTACACGTCGTCCTTCAGTACTCCCAAGAGGTCGAGCTCGTAGACGTCGCCGAAGCTGCCGTTGGGGCTCGTGTACGCGAGGAAACGCCCGCTGATCTCCAGGGTCGGAGTCCACACACCGAGACCCAGCCAACCGCGCGCCTCGAGCAGCGAAGCGGACAGCGTGTCGCCGCCGCGCTGGTCGCCCGGGTGAAAACTCACGAAGGCGCCGCCGCCGGCGTGGAACTTGAACTCGTCCTCGTCGTAGAGCGCCACGCGCATGTCCGCAGCGCCCTGCATCACCACGCCCTTGCTGGCCTGGCGCATGCCGCGAAAGTAGTACTGGTTGAGCAGCGCCCCGTACATGTCGAGGTAGATGGATTCGCCCTTCTCGTCGGCGCGCGCGCAGGTGGCGGGCAGCGAACAGACGAACAACGCGCAAGCTAGACAAAGCGTCCAAGCAGACTTCATGGGTGGACTCCGCGGGTCGATTTTCGGGAGCGAGTATGCGCGATCCGTCGAGTGAACCAGCACCTTCCGTGCTGACCGCCGCGACCAACTCAGCTGACCTGGAGGTGCGGTTTTGGCGCAGTTCTGCACAGCGGGTCCGTTGGTTCGAGGTCCCTAGCCGCAAACTCGGGGCGTGCACGAGAAAACACCCGCGCGGAAAAATCAAGGTGCATTCGTGCACGCACTGGCGATCGCGATGGACGCACGCGCATGAAGCTGCGAGCGCGCTTGACGATTGGCCCGGGCTCCCCCACTCCTTCGGGCATGGCAAAGAAATCCGAGGCGGGGCCGGCGCTCCGTGGTGCAAAGCTGATCAAGAAGGCGATCGAGGCAGGTCGCGGCGAAGCGTTCTCTTCCCCCGAGCCTGTGGCGCCGGTGGTGCTCAAGCGTCTGGTGCTGCCGAATGGCGAGAGCATCTCCGCGAGCATGAAGGAACTGCTCAAGGTCGACTCGCTCTGGCTCGGCATCGAGTTCGATGAGGACGAAGGCGACATCGAGGCGGCGGCCTTCGATGACCTGATCGAGGACAACTTCGGCAAGCAGGCGGTGCATCTATTCGCCGAAGCCAGCGAGATGTTCGACGGGGATTGCATCGTGGTAGGCGGCGCCTCGGACGCCGTGCGCTTTCTCTATGTGGGCGAGGCCGACGAGTCGGGCGAATATGCGGTGATCACCGTGCGCAACGATCCCGAGCCGTGGGTGGGAGGCTTCGTGCCCTTCGACGTGTGGGTGGCCCAGGAAGTGGGCGCCGTGGATGCGCCCGCCGAAGCAGGCTCGGTGGCACCTCAGTACGAGGAGGCCGCCAAGGCGCTGGCGGACGCCAACGGCGACGGTCGGCTCGGCTTCAAGCCCACGGCGGGTGAAGCGTCCGACGAGGACGAAGAGGAAGAGGACGAAGACGACGAAGAGGACGAAGACGACGAAGAGGAGGAGGACGAGGAAGGCGACGACGACGAGCTCGACGAAGGCGAGCCGGATGACGGCGAGCTCGGTCCCGAGGGCGAAGACGACGAGGATGACGACGATGACGACGACGACGGCGACGAGGACGAGGACGACGAAGGCGACGCCGACGACGAGGAAGACTGAGGCCGCTCCCAATCCGGGGTGATCGCCGCGACAAAGTTGGCGTTCCCCCGTCGCCGCTGCTGACGGCGCTCGCGCCCTCGGTTTACGCTGCTGGGCCATGAGCGCCTCGCCCGAGTCTCCTCAGCCCAACGCCGAGAACCTCGAAGATTTGAGCTTCGAACGGGCCAATCCCGCGAGCCAAGAGCAGGCTTTCTTCGGCGGCGGAGGGAAGTGCTCGAGCTGCGGCGAGGGCTTGGTGCGCGAGTACTGGGCCAGCGCCGACCAGACGTTGTGCGCCACCTGCGCACAGAAGATCACCGCGCGGAACCAGGGCAAGGCAGGCTTCCGTGGGTTGATCAAGGCAAGTCTGTATGGCGGTGCGGCGGCCCTGGCCGGTGGCGGCATCTACTACCTGGTGTCGCTGTCGGGCTACGAGTTCGGGCTGATCGCCATCTTGGTGGGCTTCATGGTGGGCTACGCGGTGCGCGCTGGCTCAGGGGGTTACGGAGGACGCGGCTTTCAACTCATGGCCGTGATGCTCACCTACATCGCGATCGCGGGCATCCACACACCTTACATGATCGAGGGTTTACGCGCGCACGATGCCGAGAGTGCGCAGGCCGCCGACCATGCCGCGGGCACGAACGCGGGAGACCCACCCCCAACGAGCTGGCTTTACGACACGATGCTCTACGTGTTCGCGTTCTGCCTCGCGCTGGCGGCGCCCTTCATGGCGGGCGCCGAGAACTTCATGGGCATCATCATCCTCGCCATCGGCCTGTGGGAGGCGTGGAAGATGAACCGCCGGGTCCCGATCGATCTCGCAGGTCCGTATCCCATCGCCGCCCCGTCGGCGCCCAATCCCGCGCAGTTCTAAGATCCATGCACGCCGAAGTCGCGGTTTGCACGGGGTGCGGCACTCAGCTCGCGAGCGCGCTGAAGAGCTGCCCCGGTTGTGGTGTGCTGCTGCATCGCGCCGAGCTCGAGACGCTGCGCCAGCGTGCCGAGGCCCATCGCGCTGCGGGCTCGCTGTCCCTCGCGCTCGCCGACCTGCGCAAGATGCTCGAGCTCCTGCCCAAGGGCTCCAAGCAACACCAGGCCATCGAACAGCAAGTCGCCGCGCTCTCGAGCAGCGTCGATGGTGAGGCGCGCTCCGCCCCACTCGAGGGCCCCGCTGCAGCGCCGCGTTGGCTCGCGGGCCTCGGCGGCGTGGGTCTGTTGCTCTGGAAGTTCAAGTGGCTGCTCGTGGTCGTGCTGGGCAAGGCCAAGTTCCTGCTGTTGGGGCTCACCAAGGCCAAGACCCTGCTCACCATGTTGCTGAGCCTGGGCGCCTACTGGGCCATCTGGGGTTGGCGCTTCGCGCTGGGCGTCGTGCTCTCCATGTATGCGCACGAGATGGGGCACGTGGCGGCGCTCTCGCGCTTCGGCATCCGCGCCTCGGCGCCCATGTTCGTGCCCGGCCTGGGGGCCCTCGTGCGGCTGGAGCAGCGTCTCACCTCTCCCATCGAAGAAGCCCGCGTGGGTTTGGCCGGGCCCGTCTATGGCAGCGCGGCCGCCGTGGCCTGCTTCGCGCTGTACCAGGCCTTCGATGCACCCTTGTTCGGCGCGCTCGCCGGCTTCGGTGCCTGGCTCAACCTGTTCAATCTGTTGCCCGTGTGGCAGCTCGACGGGAGCCGCGCCTTCGCGGCCCTCTCCTCGCGCCAACGCCTGGCCTGCGCGAGCGTAAGCTTGTTGTGCGCGCTCTGGAGCGGCGACGTGATCCTGTTCGCGATCGCGGGCCTCTCATTGTTGCGCTCCTTCAAGCCGAGCACGGAGAACACCACGGGCGATGCCGCCACCATGTTCGAGTTCGGCTTCCTGCTGGTGTTGCTGACGGCGCTCTTGGTGGCCACACGGAGTGTCCGCGAGCTGCACTGAGTCAGGCGCGCCTGCGGACGAGAGCCCACGCCAGCGCAAGGAATGCCGTGGCGGTCCAAGCGAGTGGGCTTTCGCGTCTCCCGGGTACACCGACGGCGCAGCCCGATCCCGATTCGGCTCCCTGCGTGCTCGCGTCCGAGCCAGGGCTTCCCGTGGCTGCGTCGTGCGGTGTCGCACCAGCGTCGGCGTGCGTCTCGCCTGTCGCTGCGTCCTGCCGCGGGCCGCTAGCACCGGGCGTGCTCGCATCGTGCACCGGTCGACCGGCATCCACCGTCTCGCCCGCATCTCGCTCCATGCCCGCATCGACCATCGAAGTCGGCGCCACGTAGGTCGAGCCAGCGCTCACGATGGCCACCTCCACGTGCAGCTTGGTGGGCACGTACAGCGGGTCGCCCTGTGGCTTGTTGTTCTTGGTGTCCTTGAGGATCAGCGCGACCTTGTTGACGCCCTTGCTCCAATCGACGCTGCCTCCGTAATAGAACGAGCTGAACGGGGTGCTCCACTCGTAGGTGCCGGTGGTCGTGTAGGTGGGTGACTGATCGGTGCATGCGTAGCTGGGCGACGCTTCGAAGCAGAATCTGGAACTTGGTCGGCGTCGGGCCAGGCTTGGTCAGCACCTGGAGCTTCACGTGCGCGGAACCCCCCGCGTAGTTCACGGGTGAGCTCCAGTTCTTTGGCGTGCCCGCCAGCGGCACCACGCGATAGTGGGAGTCCTCCGTGGTGTCGGCGGCGTGGGTGTAGGTGACGTCGGTCACCATGAACTGTTCGGCGCGCGCGGGCAGCGCCGCGCACGTCACGATGACAACGAGTCCCAGCGCCCGGAGAGAAGCCGCTTGCATGTCAGCGTGGTTATCACGGGTCTGGACGTGACCACCAGTCGAGTCTCACTCGCTGCCCGCGATGTCGTCCTCCCAGACGTTCGAAGCACCCTTGCGACCGCTCTCCCTGGTGTAGGGATGGTTCGACCTGCCCTGCTCGATTTTGCCGTAACGTTCGGAGAGGTCTGCTTGATCGGGGCGCTTGGGGCCAAACCAGCTCTCCATTTGCCACATAATTTGGCGTTGTAGCTGCATGTTCGATCTCCTGACTCCTACACTCGAAAAGGTAAACCGCCTCACGCGCGGCGCTATCGCCCCGCACGCCGAGTAAGCGCCGCCCTCCACACGCTCGAAAGAAACAGTGATGAGCCGCGCCGCGCTCGCTTCACGACGTTCGGCACGCGTTTGCACGGACGTTGCATGGGTTCGCTGCATGGACCGAGGCATGGTCGCGTCGGAGCGTGCTCCTGAACTCGCCACCTTGGTGGAAGCTCCGCCGAGCGGGCCAGGCTGGTTTCACGAGATCAAGCTCGACGGCTATCGTCTGCTCGCCGAGTGCTCGGGGCGTGGCTCTCGCGGAACACGCGTCACGCTGTACACACGCGGCGGCAAGGACTGGACGGCCCGTGCGCGACGCGTGGCCGAGGCGCTGGCCGCGCTTCGCGCCAAGAGCGCCATCCTGGACGGTGAAGTCGTGGTGCTGCGCAAGGACGGCGTGAGCGACTTTCAGGCTCTGCAGAACGTGCTGCAGGAGGGCAAGCAGGATGCCCTGACTTACTTCGTGTTCGACCTGCTGTTTCTGGATGGAAAGGACCTGCGCGCCCGACCCTTGCGTGAGCGCAAGGAGATGCTCGCGGCGCTCCTGCGCGAGAGCGCGCTGGGGCCCCAGGTCCGCTACAGCGAGCACTTCGAGCGCGAGGGCTCGGAGGTGTTGGCCAAGGCTTGCAAGATGGGGCTCGAGGGCATCGTGTCCAAGCGCGCTGATTCGCCCTATCTCGGCAAGCGCAGCAGGGATTGGCAGAAGGCCAAGTGCAGCGCGCGGCAGGAGCTGGTCATCGGTGGCTTTACGGCGCCCGCGGGGGCACGCAAGCATTTCGGTGCGCTGCTGATGGGCGTGCGCGAGAAGGGCGCGCTGCGCTACGTGGGCAAAGTGGGGACCGGCTTCAGTGAGCGCAGCTTGCGTGAACTAAGCGCGCGCTTGGGGGGCCTCGAGAATCTTCCGAGCCACCCTTCCGCGACCCACCTCGGGGCGCCGAAGCGCGCGGCGTGCGCTGGGTGGAGCCCGAGTTGGTGGCAGAGATCGAGTTCACCGAGTTCACCCACGATCACCGCATGCGTCACCCGAGCTTTCGTGGCCTGCGCGAGGACAAGCAAGCCCGCGAGGTGGTGGAAGAGAAGCCACTCCGTGAGCGGAGCGAACGTCGCGGTGGGGTGGGTCCCGGCGTGGCTTGGCCGCGCCGGGCGGGGAGGTCGCGTGACCTCTCGCGAGAGAGCGCAAGGGCACTCCGTGAGCGGAGCGAACGTCGCGGTGGGGTGGGTCCCGGCGTGGCTTGGCCGCGCCGGGCGGGGAGGTCGCGTGACCTCTCGCGAGAGAGCGCAAGGGCACTCCGTGAGCGGAGCGAACGTCGCGGTGGGGTGGGTCCCGGCGTGGCTTGGCCGCGCCGGGCGGGGAGGTCGCGTGACCTCCCCGTTAGAAAAGGAGGCCGCTGATGGCGTTGCGCAGCATGTTCAAGGGCAGCCTGGTGGTCGGCAAGATCAAGCTCCCCGTGAAGCTCTATGCGGCCGTGGAAGAGCGGCGGATGCATTTTCGTTTCCTGTCGCCCAAGGATCACCAGCCCGTAACGCAGCAAATGGTGGATACGACGACCGGCAAGGTGGTTTCCTCGAGGGACATTCGCAAAGGCTTCCACCTCGACGACGGCTCCTTCGTGCTCCTCGACCCGGGCGAGCTCAAGTCCCTTCAGCCCAAGGCCTCGCGCGATCTGCGCGTCACGGAGCGTCTGTCCCAGGACAGTGTGCCCGCGCAGTGGTTTCTGCGACCCTACTATCTGGGACCCGACGGCAGCACCGATGCCTACACGGCCCTGCACACCGCACTGCGCGAGAGCGGCGAATTGCTGCTGACTCACTGGGTCATGCGCGGCAACGAGTACGTCGGTGTGGTGCGGGCCGAGCCGGCGTGCCTATCGATCACCACGCTGCGTCACGCCGACGAAGTGGTCGACGCGAGCCAGCTGACGGGCCCGAGCGTCCAGGCCAGCGCGAAGGAGGTCAGCATGGCCAAGCAGCTGGTGGAGGCATTTACGGGTGAGTTCGATCCCGCGCTCTTCCAGGACGAATACACTAAGCGCCTCGAGGCCCTGGTGGCAGCCAAGCGCGCCGGCAAGAAGGTGCGACTGTCGCGGGCCAGCGCCAAGCCAGCCTCCGAGGGGTCCCTGGAGCGAGCACTGTCCCAAAGCTTGAAGCGGGCCAAGAAGCCCACCAGAAAGGAGCGCGCGGTTGCCTAAACGAAAGCCAAAGCAAAAGCCCACGACGAAGTCCGAGCGAGCACCCAACGTACGTCCTCTGTGGTCAGGCACCCTGAGCTTTGGGCTGGTCACGGTGCCGGTGGACCTGTTCCCCGCCCTGCGCAGCGCGCGCACACCGCTCCGCATGATTTCGTCGGAGGGACACGCGCTCGCACGCCAATACGTGAGCCAACAGGGCGACGTGGTGGAGAGTTCCGAGATCGAGCGCGGCGTGGCCGGGGCGCGCGGGCGCTTCATCGTGCTGAAGGAGACCGAACTCGAGGGCCTGGCACCCGAGAAGTCCCAGGACATCAATGTGGTGCGCTTCGTGGATCAGACGGCCATCTCGCCGATGTTCTTCGAGCATCCCTATCTGCTCGCCCCGCGCGGAGCCCAGCGTGCCTATCGCTTGTTGGCGAGCACCATGGAGGAACTGGGCAAGGTGGCACTGGCGTCGTTCGTGATGCGCGGAACGGAGTACGTGCTCGCGGTGCGTGCCGAGCAGGGGGTGCTGCGGGCGGACGTGATCCGCTTTGCGGACGAGCTACGCGAGGCGAGCCTCGTGCCCGGGGTGGGTAAGGCCAAGCCGAGCGCGGCCAAGCTGCGCAGCATGGAGCGCGCGCTGCACGGCGTGAAACGCAAGGTGTTCGCGCCGAACGAGGCGCGCGACGTGTACTGGGAGGGCGTGGAGAAGCTCGCCAAGTCCAAGGCCAAGAAGAAGGTGGACGTGGTGACTCCAGAGAGTCCTGAGCCCTCCACGAGTGGACGCGAGCCGCTCGCCGATGTGATCGACCTGATGGCGGTGCTCGAACGCAGCCTCAAACAAGGCAAGCGACAGCCGGCGCGCAAGGCCAAGCGCTCTGGGTGAGCCGACGTCGAGCGCGTGCGCTCGCTCAGTGCGCAGAGCCCAGCCGAAAGGCGCGCTGAAGCTCGGCGATCTTGTTGGCCTTGAGCCCCTCGATCTGGGCCAGTTGATCCCAGCGCTCGAAGCCGCCGAGGCGCGTGCGCAGATCGACGATGGCCTTGGCGTAGGTGGGACCCACGAAGTCCGAATGAGAGATCTCCTCGACGCTCGCCGTGTTCAAGTTGGGGATGCTGGGGTCGGTGCGCGCGTCGAGAGGTCCGACGGGCAAGATCTCGCTGGGGCCGCGCTCGAGACTCACTTTGCCTGCCTTGCTGGGGTGCATGCCGTCGCCTTCCTTGTGGGACTCGCGGAACTCGCGGTATTCGCCGGTTACGGAGAGGGTAGGGCCCAGCGCGGTGGTCGCTAGGTCGGTGCCGAAACAATCGTGGTGGGCACGGCCGTTGCACCGCAGCTCCCGGATGGGAGGGCCTACTATGAAGATCCATTCGAGGACGTCGCTAGCGTGCGGAACGGCGCTGTTGCTCTGTCTGTCCGTCGCCGGCTGCGCGCGACACGCCAAACAAGAGCCCGCTTCCGCCGCGCAGACGCCGGCCGCCGGTGCGAGCGCTGCAACGAGCGATGAGACCGGCGCTGCGGGAGCCGCCAATCAAGGAGCCGACGCTCGCAAGCGAGCCGAAGCCAGCTTCGAGGACGCGCCCGGCGTGAAGCTCAGCGGGCAAGCCAAGCTCAAGGAGGTCCAGGGCGGCGTGCAGATCGAGGTCGAGGTGGAGAACGCGCCGAGCGGTGCCAAGGGTGTCCACATTCATCAGAAGGGCGACTGCAGCGATATCCCCGGCAAGAGCATGGGAGAGCACTACGCGGTGACCAGTCCGCACCACGGCTTGCCCACGGAGTCCGAGCATCACCTCGGCGACCTCGGCAACATCGACGTGGGACCCAACGGCGAGGGCAACCTGATCATCGTGGTCCCGGGTGCCAACCTCGAGCCCGGTCAGGATCGCTCCTTCGTGGGAAAGGCCATCGTGGTTCACGAGTCGGAGGACGTGGGCGTCGACCCCTCGGGCAACTCGGGCAAGCCCATCGCGTGCGCGGTGGTGCGCGCGGACTGAAGCTCACTCGGCGCTGGGCGCGGCGGCTCCTTCGTGCTCCGGGTTGAGCGCGCTGCGCAGCTCCAGTTCCTCGCGGACGCGGCGCAGGAGGCTAGACGTGCTCATGCGCAGGCGCACCAGGGAGCGGTCATCGAGCTCGTCGACGTTGTCGCTCAGACGCTCCATTTCACGCAGCACCTTGGTGTCGAGGCGCCCGTGGAGCGCCGCCAGGGACCATTGCACCTCGCGGATGCGTCCCGCGAGCGCTCGGGCCTCCGCGCGTCTGCGCACCTCCATGAGTCCGAGCACCGCCACGCTGGCGGAGAGCGCGGCGGTTCTCAGCACGTGGCCCCACGCGTCGTTCTCGCCGTACAGCGAGCACGCGAGCCAGAGGCACGCTGTGAAGAACACGACGGCGGTGAAGCCATGACCGTGGCCTCGCTCGCGCACCCGCTGCGCCATCGAATGCGTGCTTCGACGCCAGTTCGTCCAGGCAAGGGCGCCCGCGCTGGACCTCCGCGCCCAGCTGCTCGCTGCGCGCGAACGGGCCAACGCCCAGGCGCGTGTGACGGAGCGGCGACCGAGCCGGACCACCCTGCGGCCGGATCGGCTCAGCAGTTCGATACGAGGTCGAATCAGAGTCTCGATCCAGAGAAAGGATTCGGTGGTGGTAGCCATGGTGCACCTGGGGGAACGGGGGCGTACGAGACGTTGACGTTGATGTCAGCCAGTCAGCGAGACGCGCACTGCAATCCAGATGCCACTGACGCTGCTTTCCGATGGAAGCGTGAACTTGTAGCGGCCGTGCGATGGCGCTGCACTTTAGGGGAGTGTTGGCCCTTGTCCGAGCGGCCGATGAACTAGCCGCGCATCGCAGGATGGCAGCGGCAGACCTGCGCGCGTGGGGCGAGATTGCAGCGTCGCGAGCGCGGCTCGGCCTGCGCCGCGTGGCGCCGCGTGTTTCGAAGGGATGAACAGGGCACGACTTCCCGCAAGCACGTGAATGCCGAGCTGCCGCCCGCTTCCAAGTCTGCCCGCGACGCCGCGCTCTATTACGTCAACGATGGCGAGCCAGGCATCAGCGGGGCACGCGCCGCGCTTGCGGTATCGCACCGAGCGCGGGCGGCAGGTGCGACGCCGCGACGTTGAAGCGGATCCGCTCTCTCACTGTGCGCCTGCCTGGCATGACGTCTGGACTTGCGCGAAGCCACGCTCGAGCGCGCCGATGTGGCGGCATCACGTCACCACGCTTTTTCACAGGCGTGACTCGAGCACCACAGCGTGGCCGTGACTTGGTGGGCAAGCGCACCGCGGATAGTGCCAAAATCTCGGAAAAATTGCCCCTCGGTGCAGGCACGCTTTTCGCTCTCGGCCCCATGCGCGGTCCCGAGCGAAGGCCGCTTGGGGGCGTCATGCTGCGTCGAGTCACCCTGGTGCTCTTGTTGTCGAGTCTGCTCGCGAGCTCGAGTGGCTGTGCCCATCGCTCGGCCAAAGCGCGGGCCGCCATGGCCATCGGTGGGCTCGCGCTCATCACGGGGCTGCTGCTGGCCGGCGGCTGCGACGACGACAATCAGCCGAATTCAGGCTGCGGCTCTTCCAGGGGAGGTCACCCGAAGATCGGCGCACCCCTGGCCGCTGCGGGCCTGGCCGCGATGGCCGCCGGCGATGTCGCGTTGCGGTCCGAGCATGGGCGCGGCCCGCGTCGAAGAAACCGCGGCCTGCCGCCTCTCCCCCCGCCGGTGCTACCCGATCCCTTCGTTCCCAGCCTGTACGAGCCGGTGGCGGGGTCCCCAATCATCACGCTGGTGCGCTGACCTTTCACGGGCGCGTGCCCGTGCGTAGCTTCTGCGCGCCTTCACGCCGCGAGCTCAGCCGTTCGCCGGCGGCTCGGGGCTCTCGGTCTTGCCTCCGAGCAGCTTCTTCACCGCCAACACCACGCCCGCGCCCGCGGCTACCAACAGCTTCTTGCTCGCCAGCAGCGCCGCCACGATGATCTTGAACAAGCCGGCCTTGGCTGCGAGCTTGCCCGCCACCAGCGCTCCGATGCCATAGGCAGCCATCTTGTCCACACCCGGGTTGAAGTCGGCGTAGCGTTGGCCCGGATTGAACTCCACCGCGCTCAGCACGGAGGGCATGGCGGCCTTCACCATCGCGAGCTGGTCCACGGCGGCCACCGCGCTCAGCTCGAGTACACCCTTACGCCCGAGCACGCGGATGTCGTAGTTCAGCGTGTGCGCGTCCGAGCCTTCGAAGCTGAGCTCCTTGGCCCAGTACACCTTGCGTGTGCTGGCATCGTAGTGCGGCGGCTCGGCCCACTTGAGCAGGTGCACGGCCGGATAGCCCGCCTCCTTGCGCTGCGAGTTACCCTCCTCGGTGTCTTCCTTCATCTCGTCGAGCAGCTCGTTGAAGTCGAGATCCTTGGCGTCTTCATCGTCGACGTGGCCGTCTTCGGTGTAGGTCACGATCACGGCCCAGGAGGCGTCGGCGAACACCGACTCCTGCGTGGGCACCACCATGCCCAGCGTCTCGCTGCCTGGGGGATTGCCCCAAGCGACCAGCACCTTCTCGGTATCCGCCGCCGACAGGTAGCGCTGTCCATCCTTGAGATGCAGCGTGGCCAGCTTGTCACCCAAGGTGATCTCGCCCGTTTTGAAGGAGAGCGAGGCCTCGAGCTCGGCTCGCGGGTCCTGCTGGGCTTCCTCACTCGGCGCGCTCGGAGCAGCTTCCGGTGTGGCTCCGGGGCTGGGCTCGCTGGGCAGGCTGCCGGTGGCTTGCGGAGCGGGCTCGTCCGCGCGTGCCGGCGCGCTGGAGGCCAAGGGCGACAACAAGAGAGCGGCGGACAACGCGGCGATGGAGCGCATGCATGCCTTTCTGGGGCAGCGAGAGTACCGCCCCGGGTGAGGCCGGAACGCTAGCACCGCTGCATCACGGGCTGGAAGTCTTCACCCTGAGAGAATGCGCATTCCGCAGCGCGCACCAGGTCTCAGGTGACCACCCAGGCTTCGGCCGACGCGCGATCCTTGAAGAACGCGAACTCGGGAATTCCCATCTCCTGGCTCAAGCGCTTGATTTGCAGCTGGGTCATGGCGCTACTCACGATGTCGGCGGCCTTGGCCATGCCCCCCTTGGTGGCATGTTCCATGGTCTTTCCGATCTGCACGTTGACGGCGTCGCTCTGCGCAGGGAACTCCGAGATGTCCGCCACCACGTACCACTTCTTCCCGATCAGCGACGCGACGCGATCCCTGAAGTACGCCACGTAGGCCACACCGTCTGCCTCTTCCCACAACCCCCACACGCGCAGATACACGACGTTGGTCTTGGTGTTGACCTCGACCAGGAACCCCTTGTTGCTCATGCAAGCAATTGTGCACCGAGTTTTCGGCGCCCCTCTAGCCTAATCGAAGGCTTGCGCGACCAGGCGCTCGAGCTCGGCCACATCGATGGGCTTGGCGATGTGTTGCTCGAAGCCCGCTTGTCGGCTGCGTTCGCGGTCGCTCGCGGTGCCGTAGCCGCTGAGCGCGACCAGCTTCAAATGCTGTTCAGGCAAGAGCTCGCGCAGCTTTTGGGCGAGCTCGTAACCATCCATGACCGGGAGGCCCAGGTCCAGTACCGCCAATTCCGGACGAAAATCCGCGGCCACGGCAAGCGCAGTGGGGCCGTCGAAAGCGGTAGCGGTCTCGTGGCCGAACGACTCGAGGGCGAAGGCGAGCATCTCCGCGGCATCTTGGTTGTCGTCCACCACCAAGATTCTGCGCGGCGCGTGTGGACTCCGCTCGAGCGCGGCGGGCAGGGGTGTCCGCGTTCGCCGTCGGCGGGCGTAGGGAGGCAGCACCACGGTGAACTCGCTACCGCGTCCCACCCCATCGCTGCGGCAGGTCACCTGACCGCCGTGTGCGGTCACGATGCCGTGCACGATCGCGAGCCCCAAGCCGAGACCACCCTGGGATTGATCGAGTCGTCGCTCTCCCTGCACGAAGGCTTCGAACAGCTTGGGCAAGAGCTCGGGCGCGATGCCTTCGCCGGTGTCCAGCACGCTCAGCATGAGGCCCTCGTCCGAGCGTCTTCCGACCACGCTGACGCGACCTCCCACGGGTGTGAATTTGGAGGCGTTGGTCAAGAGGTTCGAGACCACTTGGCCGAGCCGTTCGAGATCGCCGTCCACCGACAGACCTAAGGGAGGCACGTGCACGTCGAGAAACTGCTTGCGGCGTTCGAGCAGTGGACTCGCCATCTCGACGCCCTTGGCCACCACATCGCCCAGCTCCACGGCCTCGCAGCGCAGCTCGAGCTTGCCCCGTGTGATGCGCGTGACATCGAGCAGGTCGTCCACCAACCGCCGCAGGTGCGTCACCTGGCGGGCGATCACGGCGCGCTCCTTCTCGGCCACCGGGCCCAAGATTTCCATCAAGTTGAGTGCGGTCTGAATCGGTGCCAACGGATTGCGTAGCTCGTGCCCGAGCATGGCCAAGAACTCGTCTTTGGCGCGGTTGGCTGCTTCGGACTCCTCGCGGGCTGCGCGCTCGCTCTCGAGCAGCTGAGCGCGCTCGCGTTCTCCCGCGCGCTGCATGCTCACGTCCACCACGACGCAGCAGGCCTGCACCACTTCGCCGCCGATCTCCACCGGGTACGCGCTGATCAACACCGCGCCGTCGCCCTTGGGGGCCTCGAAGGGCACCGTGGGCTTTCCGCTCTGAAACACGCTCTCCAACATCAGCTCGGCGCCGCGCCCAATCTCGGGCTCCGTGATCACTTCCGAGGGTTTGCGTCCGATGGTGAGCTCCGCGGGTACGCCGTTGAGCTTGGCCAACCAGTCGTTGATGCGGAGATAGCGGCACTCGCGGTCGAAGAAGGCCATGCCGAACGGCGCGGTGGCGAACACGGTCTGAAGCAAGAGCTGTTGTTCGCGCAGGTTGCGGGTACGCTCTTCGACCAAGGCCTCGAGCTTGTTGCCGTGCTCTGCGAGCGCCCGTGAGTGGCGGGCTTTGTCGTCGTTGCCGAAAATCACCGAGGCGAAGTCGGCCAAGGTCCCTGCGACTAGTTCTTCCCAGTGCGTCCACTCGCGCGCCGCGCCCAGGTGTTCGTGGCAGACGACGCCGACCAGGCGGCCGGCAAGCCAGATGGGAGCGTCGAGCATGGCGCCGATGTCGTGTTCGCGGAGGTAGTCGTCGAGCTCGCGCGTGCGCGGATCCGACTGGGCGTCCCGGGCCGCGACGGTGCGCTCTTCCGCGAGGGAGTGAAAGTAGGCGGGCGCGTCGTGCGCCGACAGCCTCAGTCCCGAGCTATGGGTTGCGAGGTCTTGGTCGAACAGATCGATGCACTCCAATGCACCGTCGTTCGGATCGAAGCGCCACACGCTGGCGCGTCCCACCCGCAGCGCCGCCGCGCCGGTTTCCGTCAGCCGCTTGAAAGCGTTGGAGATGTCGTCGCGCTCGAGGAGCTCGGGTCGAGCCAGCCTGGCGATCATCTTTCCAACGGCCGCCAAGAACTCGTCGCTCGCCCCCGCTTGCTCCGACATCGCGAGAGCACTTACCACATTGATTTGTCCAGGCTGTTCAGACGGTGATGAAGCGCACGCAAATTAGCCCATGAATTCCACGAAAACGGGCCCGGGACAGCCCTCGCGAGCTGCGACATGTTGTCGCGGACCCGGCTGCTGCCAGCGAAAATGAACATGTGGGTGGATTGGCGCCAGCGGTACGGTGCTTGGCGCCCCCTGCCGAGCCAGCAAGCGCGTTATCCCTTAGTTTCCGCGGTGTCCACGAAGGAGATCTCGCCATGAGACCCACAGACCGTGCACCTCAAGACCTAATTCAAGCCTCCAAGACGCTGCGCCACGAGCTCCAACGCGTGAGCGATGATTACCGTTCTCAACATCCCTGGTTGGCGCATCAGAACGCCATCGGCCTGACGATCTTCTTGGTCAGCAGCATTGGCATCGTATTAGCCGGATTAGGCTATGCCAGCGGGACGCTGCCTGCCTGGGCCGTGATCCCCACCGCGGCCTTCTTCATGTCGCTGCTCCACGAGCTCGAGCACGACCTCATCCATCGCCTCTACTTCAAGGACAACAAGTTCCTCTACGACACGATGATGTTCGTGGGTTGGCTGTTCCGCCCGAGCACCATCAACCCGTGGATTCGGCGCGACCTGCACCTGCACCACCACCGTGCGTCGGGCAGTGAGAGTGACCTCGAGGAGCGCGGCATCACCAACGGGGAGACCTGGGGCGTGCGCCGCTTCCTGATGACCTTCGACAGCATGCTGGCCATCTTCCTGCGACCGCTGACGCTCAAGCGCATGGTCTGGGCCTATATTCGCGCGCAAAAGCCCGCCAGCAAGGCGGAGCAACGCCGGCTTCTCTGGCGCAATCGTCTGTCTTACTTTCCCCTTGGGACCATCCACTACACGCTCTGGCACTTTTGGCTCTTCGTGAACGTCGGGGGGCTCGTGGCCAGGGCTTGCGGTCTCAGCCTGACGTTGCCGACTCAGCTGAATGCGTGGCTACCGACCGTGAACTTCCTGGTGGTGGTCTGGGTGGGGCCCAACGTGTTGCGCTCGTTCTGTCTGCACTTCGTGTCGTCCAACATGCACTACTACGGCGACATCGAGCCTCGGAACACCATCCAACAGACGCAGGTCTGGAACGCGGCATGGCTGCTCCCGCTGCAGCTCTTCTGCTTCAACTTCGGGTCCACCCACGGCATCCACCACTTCGTGGTGCAGGAGCCCTTTTACCTTCGTCAGCTGGTGGTCAGCGAGTCACACGCCCTGATGCGGAAGTACGGAGTCCGCTTCAACGACTTTGGTACGTTCCGCCGCAACAACCGCTGGCAGCGCGACGAGGTTCCGGAAGAGGCACCCCAGCTGGCACCGACGGTTGCGGAGCCCGCCTAGCTCGCGCCTAGCTCACCGAAGCGTTCGGCTTGACCCGCTTATCGGGTGAGATTCGCCACCAAGTTTTCGAGCCGCCCAGCGATACGTCCGGGGCCGTCCCGCAAGGATGCCTGTCGGGGCGGTGTTGGGCGGCGGTGAGGGTTATCGCGGCCATTGACAGCTCGCGCGAGGCCGGCGAAAAGGGTGGGCGCGGGTAGGGCCCGCGTCTAGACTAGGCGACCTTTTCGTAGCTCGCGTCGCCCGAGGGCGCGCTTCGACTCTTGCGAGGACTTGTCATGCGTAGACCGGCACAAATCGCTCTTCTTCTCGCGCTGATGGGCGCTTTCGGCTGCGCGCAGGGGGCCGCCACGCCGAATGGTGAGGTCGGACCCTACGACGACATCGACGCGGGCGACGAAGGCGACGGTGACGGCGACTCCGAGAACACCGGAGACGGCGACGGTGACGGTGATTCCACGGGTGACGGGGATGGCGACGGCGATGTCACGCCGGCGGGCGATGGCGATGGAGACGGAGACGGCGATGCCACCGGGACTCCCGATGCGGGCACCGGCGGGTCGTCGGGATCGAACCCGCTGGGCTCCATCGGCGACATCTTCAATCAGCTGATCGGCGCCATCACGGGCATGCCTCCGGCAGGCGGCGCGGACGCGGGTCCCTGAGGGTCACCTCTGAGAACGGGCGATCTAAAGCCGTAGAGTGAGACGACGTGGCCATTGCGTGGGCGTGGCCGAGGGCGCACCCCGGGGACGTGGCCGCGCTCGTGAGCTGAACGATGCCGGGTCCGTGATCAACGAGTGTCGGGCGGTATCGATCACCTTCACGATTTGGTTCCCGCTCACGAGCGCGGGACGAGCGCGGCCACCATCACGGGAGCGCCAACGGCCAGGGTCACGCTCACGGACACGATCAAACTGGTGTCCGGTGGAGTTGCCGCGCGGTACGCAGTCAGCGCGAGTGTCGTCGACAGGTTTGACCTTCCGATCTGAGCATCAGTTGCGCGAGGCGATCACCTGTGTGCCGTGCTCGGGCCAAAACGTGATCGTGCGGCGTACGGTGCGCGCAGGAGCCTGCTGCGCGAGCGTGAAGTCCGCCTGGGCGAGCATGGTTC
This sequence comes from Myxococcales bacterium, assembly GCA_047601445.1. Lineage (GTDB taxonomy): Bacteria > Myxococcota_A > Polyangia > Polyangiales > DASUME01 > DASUME01. The sequence goes on from JASGJH010000001.1 coordinate 5,987,804, forward strand.
CGAGCACGATCTTCATCTCGTACTGAGCGAAGGCCGCACCGATGCAGCGGCGGACTCCGCCTCCGAAGGGCAAAAAAGCCCCGGGGTCAGGTGTCACGCCCAGGAAGCGCTCGGGTCGGAACAGGTCGGGCTCGGGGTAGAGCTCGGGATTGCGCTGGGCCAGGTAGATGTTGGCAGCCACGCGCGTGCCTTCGGGCAAGTCGTAGCCAGCGAAGCGGAACGGACGCTTGAGCACGCGACCCACCACCGGGACCACGGGCCGCAAGCGCAGGACCTCTTTCAAGCACGCATCGAGATAGGGCAGCGCGGCCAGGCGCTCTGGGTCGGGCTCCTTGCCCAGTGCTCGCACCTCGTCGCGCAGGCGCTGGTACACACGCGGGTGAGAGAGGATGCGCTCGAAGGCCCAGGCCAGTGAGGTGGCGGTGGTCTCGTGGCCGGCCGCCAGGGCCGTCATGAGCTCGTCGCGCAGCTCACGGTCGCTCAGCCCCTGCCCTTCTTCGTCCTTGGCGTCGAGCAGCATGGCGAGCACGTCTTTGCGCGCGCGCACCTGGTGATCCTCACGGCGCCGCTTGATCTGCTGATAGAGCAGGCCATCGGCGCGGTCGCGCTCGCGCAGCATCCAGCGCCAGGGAGCGCGCTGCTCGTCCTGGGGGCGCTGGGCCAACACGATGAGGGGCAAGAAGGCGAGCGCGTGTTCGCCCTGAGAGAGCATGCGCTTGATCTGCCCGTGGAGCGCGTGCGCGTCGGCGCCCTCGTCCATGCCGAACACGGTGCGTAGGATGATCTGAAGCGTGATCTCCTGGGTCTGCGGGTGCAGCGAGAAGCTCTCTCCGCGTGGCCACTGCGACATCACACGACGCGTGATGTCGGCCATGGTGGCGCCGTAGAAGCGCATGCGTTCGCCGTGGAACGAGGGCAACAGCAGCTTTCGGCGCGACAGGTGCGGCTCGCCGTCGAGCAGGAGCACCGAGCTATCGCCCACCACGGTGCGCAGGATGGTGTTGAAGCGTCCCGCGTGCATCTCGTCCGGGCGCGCCGCGAAGAGCGCACGAATGTCCGCGGGGTCGCTCAGCATCACCAGGGGAAACATCGGTAGCTTGAGCGTGAAGGCAGCGCCGTAGCGGTGACCGCACCAGTGGAAAAACTCGGTGGGGCGCTTGATCCAGAGCAGCGTCTGGAGGGCGACCGGGAGGGGCGGACTCGGCGGGCTGGCGTGCGTGGCTTCCATGGCGAGCCGATTCTACTCCCGGTGCCAAGAATCGTCGTGTCAGGCTGCCGCACCCTGGCAGAAGCGCCACGCGAGAATCTCCGCTCGGCCGCAAAATTCCCGCGTTCGAGGCCCCTTTGCGCGGCACATGCCTTGCGAGCTTGGTGAGCATGCCAAAGTTCACACTGGTTCATGCGATCCGCAGGCCCAACGGCGCGGCTCCCAACAAGCCCAGCTCGGACCTTCCGACCAAGCAGGTCGTGGACGTCCCGCCCGAGCCAGAAGCCATCAACGAGAACGCCGAGACCGCGCGGCAGGCCGAGCAGGCGGAGAGCGAGGTGGAGGCGCCGGCGCGTTGGTACGCGCGCTGGTTCGACAAGGCTTGCCGCAACCTCGGGCACCAACACCTGGTGAAGCTCGCCCAGCATCGCGGTCACGTGGCCAAGAGCCTCGATGACGTGCCCAAGCGCATGCACCGGGTGGCCAACCAGACGCGCCTGGTGCTGGAGCTGATCGATGACTTCGTCGAGGGGCGCTATCGGAAGATCTCGTGGCGCTCCATGGTGGTGCTCGCGGGAGCGGTGCTCTACACGGTGAACCCCGCCGACGTGATCCCCGACGCGCTGCCGTTTCTCGGCGCCATCGACGATCTGGCCTTGCTGGCGGTGGCGACGCGGCTGCTGCGCAAGGATCTCGAGCGCTACTGCCGTTTCAAGCACTACTCGGTCACGGCCTACTTCGGCTGAGCCTTGCGTCCCGCGCGCGATTTGGGCCGCGTTCGCTCGCGGCCACGCGCAGCGCCGGCCTGCGGGGACAGCGCGTGGACCTGCACCGCGCGTACCCCGCGGATGCGCGCGAGCCTGCGCGCCAAGTGATCCTTGATGCGAGTGCTGGTGACGAAACTCATGGTGATCTTGGCGGGGCTGCCCGGGAAGGCCTGCATCGTGTCCAGGCTGATGCCACGTCCGGCGAACACGGCGCTCACCCGCTCGGCATTCCCTGGACGGGCGCCGCTCTCCACCGAAAGGTCGCAGCGCCAGCGCCTGGCGCGCTCGGCCTGGTTGTCCGTGCGGCTCGATGCGCGCCCTGGGGCGTGCGAGCGGGAACCAACGCCCACGACTCGGCGTGCAGCAGGCGCGACATACAGCGAAGCCTGGACCTGCGCGCGCTCCTCGGTCGTGAGCTCGTAGGGCACCACGCGGTCGACTCCGTTGAGCGTGAGCACGATGGGCGCCCCGACCACGCCGTGCATCCCAAAGAGCTCGCCCTCGAGCTTGACCTGGGCTCCCGTGAGCACCTGACCGCCCGAGAGCAGCGCGCTCAGGAGCCGCAGGATCATCTCCGCCGTGCTGGCGGGGCTGCGGGCACCGCTGAACTGCGTCACGTAGGGCTTCACCACCGCGCGCAGGGCCGGCCCCATGCGGTTGGCCAGCGCGTAAGCCGCGGCCGACCCGCGTGTCTGTACGGCACGCGAGATCTGCGCGATGGCGTCGGGCACGCTGGGATCCCTGGGACGCTGGAGCGCCAGCAGCCGAGCGCGACCGTCGCTGCTCTCGAATCCATGCACGTCGACCGTGCTCCAACAGGGCACCATGCGGGGCCCGTGTTCACCGAGCACCAAGCCGTGCACCCGCTGCCGCTGCACGCCCAGATCGTGCGCGATCTCCTGGCGAAAGCGCAGGCTGTCCAGGTAGGCGCCCATGCCGATCACACGCCTTCTATCGAGATAGCGGCAGCACAGGTCGACGCTGGCCTCCACGGGGTTGGTGAGCACCAACAGCAGCTCCTCGCCGTGACCGTGGCGTGCGATGGCGCGTGCGTAGGCCTCCACCATCGCTCGATTGTTCGCGGCCAAATCGGCGCGCGAGCGCAGGTCGCCGCGCCCCACGGCGTCGCCGGCCGCCAGGATGATAATGTCGCCCAGGACCTGGTTCGGACCGTAGGCGAGGTCGAGCTCGGGGAGGTCCTCGGCGAAGGCGTCGGTGAGGTCGGTGGCGATGCCGGGCAAGGTTTGCTCGCTCAGCCCGCCCTTGTGGCCCACGAGCTGAAGACGCGCGTTGCGAGGAATCAACCCCTGCCGCAGCAGGCCGATGGCGATCTGGCGCCCGACCGAGCCTGCGGCCCCGATGATGGAGATGTCCATGCGCTGAAGTGCTCCCAGGTGGCGGTGAACCCGACCCTGTGCTGGTCGGCGTGTTCCACCGATCACCGACGTACCACTCTACCAGAGGCTGGCGCAGCTGGCTTCAGCCAGCTTGCTCGACTAAAGCAGGCGCTCGTGCGCATTCCACAACCTCCGCTGAGCGAGCTCGAGACCCAGGAGCTCACCGAACTCCTGGACCAAGTGGCCGGGCGAACCCTGATCTTTGCCCGCGGCGTGTTCGCAGCGGTGGCCACGGCGCCAGTGGCGCTCGATCCCACCGAGTGGTTGCCACTCCTCCTGGCTCAGACACCCCCCGATCGCGCGTCGCTGCAGCGACTGTTCGAACTCCTGGTGCGCGAGGCCAGCGCGTGCGCGGAGTGCCTGGCGCTCGGGGTCCCCGCGGTTCCGAGTCCGGACCAGGCCGATGAAGTCGTCGAGTTTTGTAAGGGGTACGTGCGCTTGATGCAGAGTGTCACGCGCTGGACCCGCGACGCGCAGGCCTTCGAGTTCAGCGTTCCCTTTGCCGTGATGGCGGGCTACGTGGGTCTGGATGCGCTGCGCAGCTTCGAGCCCGAGGCGGCGCAAGATCCGGACGCCTGGCGCGCGCGACACAACGCGAGTTTGTCGGACGACGTGGCCAAGCTCTACGCGTACTGGGCCGAAGCTCGCGCCGAGCCCGCGCCAGCGCCACAGGCCAGCCCGCCGGTGCCGGAGGATAAGGTCGGGCGCAACGACCCATGCCCCTGCGGCAGCGGCAAGAAGTTCAAGAAGTGCTGCATGAGCTGAGTGTGGTCCGCGCGGCCCGTTCGTGAGCGCAAGCGTGCGCGCGCGCGTCCCCGTGTTCGTTTGCAGCGCTGTGCACGCGAGTTCGCCCCTGCGGCCCGTCAACGACGCTCGCTCACGCACGCCTGCCAGCTCGTGATTCGCAGCCGCAGCCGTGCCGCGCGGCCCCACGCCTCACACACTGAAACGAAGACGCAAACGCGTCGCGGGAGGCGAGCAATGAACACGAGCGTCGTCGGTTGGGGGCTGGTGCTGGGCTTGGGTTTGGGTGCGGCCGGTTGCGCGCACCACGGGCAGCGACCTCACTCCACCATCAGCTTCATTGGCAACGCGGATCCCAACAAGGTGCCGACCGATCCGGCGGATGATCACTTGGGCTTCGTCAGGGTTTACGACAAGGCGGCCATGCTCAATCACACCGCCGCGGCGTGGGCGAACGAGAACCGCTACGGTCAACCCAACATGGCTGGACCCAACGCGGCCGCGCGGGCCAAGGCCGAGCGCCTGGCGCGCGCCGAGCTTGCGACGTGCGATCGCACCGTCTACTTCGAGAGCGGCTCCGCGGTCCTCAGCCCGACGTCGGAGAACAAGCTACGTCAGGTCGCCCTCTGCATGTCTAAGGCCGGCGGGCGTGCCACCATCGTGGGCCGCACCGATCCCCAGGGCGGCAGCGCCGAGAACCTCAGTCTGGGCGCTGCGCGAGCCAACGCGGTCGCCGCGTACCTCGAGTCGATCGGGGTCTCCCCGAGCGAGGTCGGGCGGGTGTCGCTCGGCGACTCGGGATCCACGGCGAGAGTCGAGGCGTGGCCGGCGGAGCGACAGGCCCACGTGGGCGTCACTTCACGACGCGGCAACTGAGGCGAGCGCGCCCGCGCGCGCGGATGCGCTCAGCCCCGCCAATGCGGCCGCTTAGGCCCTGCCACCCGGCGCGTTGGCTCGCCCCTGCTCGGTCGTCACCACGGGACCAGGCTTGCGGCTGAACGTGATCTCGGCGTTGTTGGTGTTGACCAAGATCGCGTCGCCGGGCGCGTAGCTGCCGGCCAGGATCTGCTGGGCCAGCGGGTTTTCCAGGTGCTGCTGCAGGGCCCGCTTGAGCGGCCGCGCGCCGAAGGTGGGATCGAAGCCCAAGTTGGCCAACAGATCCTTGGCTGCGTCGCTGACCTCCAGCGTGAGGTCGCGCCGCGCGAGGCGGGACTTGAAGCGCGACAGCTGCACGTCGACGATGCGTCGCACCTCGCTGCGATCGAGCTGATGGAACAGCACGATCTCGTCGAGTCGGTTGAGGAACTCCGGCCGGAAGGCGCGCCGCAGCTCGCCCATCACCGCCTCGCGCTTCTGCTCGACGGTGCCCTCTCCCAGTAGATGCTGCGAGCCGATGTTGGAGGTCAGGATGATCACGGTGTTCTTGAAGTCCACCGTGCGACCCTGGCCGTCGGTCAGGCGCCCATCGTCGAGAACCTGCAAGAGCACGTTCCACACGTCCGGGTGGGCCTTCTCGATCTCGTCGAACAAGATCACGCTGTAGGGCCGCCGCCGCACGGGTTCGGTGAGCTGTCCGCCCTCCTCGTAGCCGACGTAGCCGGGCGGTGCGCCGATCAAGCGCGCCACTGCGTGCTTCTCCATGTACTCGCTCATGTCGAGGCGAACCATGGAGTGCTCGTCGTCGAACATGAACTCCGCCAAGGCCTTGGCGAGCTCCGTCTTGCCCACGCCCGTGGGCCCGAGGAACAGGAACGAACCGATGGGTCGGCTCTCCTCGCCCAGGCCTGCACGCGAGCGTCGCACCGCGTTGGACACCGCGATCACGGCCTCCTTCTGGCCGATCACGCGCGCGCCCAGACGCTCTTCCATGTGCAGCAGCTTTTCGCGCTCGCCCTCGAGCATCTTGCTGATGGGAATGCCCGTCCATTTGGAGACCACGCGGGCGATGTCCTCGTCGGTGACCTCCTCCTTGAGGTAGCTCTGGTCCTTCTGGATGTTGCTCAGCTCACCTTGCTTGAGCTCCACGCTCTTCTCGGCGGCCGGGATGTCCCCGTACTGCAGGCGTGCGGCCTTCTCGTAGTCCGCCAGGCGCCGCGCGCGCTCGAGCTCGAGCCGCAGCTCCTCCACCTGCTCGCGCTGCTTGGTGATCTCGGCGATCAGTTCCTTCTCCTTGAGCCACTGCGCGCGCATGCCGCTCTTCTTCTCGTTGAGCTCTGCCAGCTCCTGCTCGAGCTCGCTCAGGCGCTTCTGGCTCGCGGGATCACGCTCCTTCTTCATCGCCTGACGCTCGATCTCGAGCTGCATCACGCGGCGCTCCACCTGGTCGATCTCCTGGGGCATGGAGTCGATCTCCATCTTGAGGCGTGAGGCGGCCTCGTCCACCAGGTCGATGGCCTTGTCGGGCAAGAAGCGATCGGTGATGTAGCGGTTGCTCAGGGTGGCTGCGGCCACGATGGCCGAGTCCTGGATACGGATGCCGTGGTGCACCTCGTAGCGCTCCTTGAGTCCGCGCAGGATGGCGATGGTGTCCTCCACGCTAGGCTCGCCCGCGAACACGGGCTGGAAGCGGCGCGCCAGGGCGGCGTCCTTCTCGATGTGCTTGCGGTACTCGTCCAGGGTGGTGGCGCCGATGCAGCGCAGCTCGCCGCGCGCCAGGGCGGGCTTGAGCATGTTGCTGGCGTCCATGGAGCCTTCGGCGGCGCCCGCGCCCACCAGGGTGTGCAGCTCGTCGATGAACAGGATGACGCTGCCCTCGGCGGACTCGATCTCCTTGAGCACCGCCTTCAAGCGCTCCTCGAACTCACCGCGGAACTTGCTGCCCGCCACCAACGCGCCCAGGTCCAGCGAGAGCAGGCGCTTGTCGCGCAGGGTCTCGGGCACGTCGCCCTTGGCGATGCGATGACCCAAGCCCTCCACGATGGCGGTCTTGCCGACGCCGGGCTCGCCGATGAGCACCGGGTTGTTCTTGGTGCGGCGCGAGAGCACCTGCATCACGCGGCGGATCTCCTCGTCGCGGCCGATGACGGGGTCGATCTTGCCTTCCTTGGCGGCCTTGGTGATGTCGCGCGTGTACTTCTCGAGGGCCTGGTACTTGCCCTCCGGATCCTGGTCGGTGATGCGCTGGCTGCCGCGCACCTCCTTGATGGCAGTCTCGAGCTTGGCGCGCGTGAGCCCCTGCTCCTTGAGCAGCTTCGCGATGTCGTCGTCGGAGTCGATCATCGCGTAGAGCACGTGCTCGGCCGAGGTGTACTCGTCCTTCATCTTTTCGGTCTGCGCCCAGGCGGCCGTCATCAGGCGGCTCAGCCGGCGCGACAGGCCAGGCTCGGAGCCGCCTTGCACCTGCGGAAGCTTGCTCACGGCGCGCGCGAGCTGGGCCTTGAGCGCCTTGGGATTCACGCCCGCCTTCTGCAGGATCGGGGCGGCGATGCCGTTCTCGGCCGACAACAACGCAGACAGGAAGTGCTCGGGCGTGAGGTCGGGATGACCCTGCTGCGTGGCTTCCTGTTGCGCGGCCATCAAGGCTTCACGCGTGCTGTTGGTCATCCGATCGAGGCGCATCCGCTTCCTCCCCTGGTTGGGTCCATCGTCGTGGGTACGTCGCCGCGGGCGCGCTGCCCGCACAGATGTGGTTGGCGTGCTTCGACGACCCCAGCCCCGCCAAAAAACAGTGTCAAGGTAAGCATGCCTTTTGCGCCGTCAATGCCGGCTTCGCTGTAAGATAGCGCCCGTGCAGGGTTCTTTGACTGCTCTTGCTTCTGGGAAGGAACTGACGGGCGAAACCGCCCGCTTCGACGTGAAAGCGTCCGCGCCGGCTTGGTTACCCTGGCTCGCGGGCGGGGTCCCTTTGGCCTTTTTTGTGGCCACTGCCACAGCTCACGGCGGCTTTTTCGAGGAAGGGGCGCTGATTGCGGCGGCCCAGTCCCTGGGCGTGGCCCATCCTCCCGGTGGCTTGCTCACGACCCTGTGGTCGGCCGTGTTCGCTCAGCTGCCCATCGGCCCACTGTCCTTTCGCGTGTCGATCGGAGCGGCTGTGTGCGCCGCCGGTTTGCTGGCCATGTTCGCGCGCGCCGTGTTCTTCAGCCTGATCGGTGCGGGAGTGCGCGATGCACGCCGGGCCGCGCCCCTCGCGCTGGCCTCGGCCTGGTTCGTGGGGCAGGCCCCGATGTTCTGGCTGCAGGCCGTGCGGCCCAACGTGTTCGCGCTGCAGTTCTTGCTTTCCCTCGTGATGGTCGAGGCCCTGGTGCGCTTCGAGTTGAGCGAGCCCACGGAGGACACGCGCCTGCTGTACTTCGCGGCCTTCGTGCAGGGCTTGAGCTTTGCCAATCACCACGTGTACGCGTTGTGGATGCTGTCGGCCGCTGCGCCCACGCTGGGCCGCGTGTTCGCGCGTCGGGGCTTCGTGGGCATGATGGGTCACGTGGCGTTTCCGATCCTGGGCTTCTCGGCTTCCGCCTACCTCCCCATCCGCGCCAGCCAACGTCCCTCCTCGGACTTCGGCGATCCTGGAACGCTCGGGAATCTCTACTGGTACCTCAACGAGGACCCCTGGTGGGGGCCCGCGCACGCGGCGCCGCGCTCGGCCTGGGCCGACCTCGCTCACGGCCTGGGCGGTGCCCACGCGTGGCCCTTCGTGGTGGCGTCCGTGTTGGCGCTGGTGGCGGTTTGGTTTGCCCTGACGGCGCGGGCGTTTCGGCGTTTCGCGTTGCTCTGGCTGTTGGTGTTGAGCGTGCCGTTCTGCAGCGTGGCTTGGTTGTTGAAGCCGCAAGTGCTCGCCGATGCCTGGGGCAGCCTCCTGCCGTGCGCGCTCGGACTGGTCGCGCTGGCCAGCGTGGCGTTCGGCCTGTTGCTCGAGCGTGTCTTGGTGCGCTCGACCGCGGTCCGTCCATCGACGAGCTCAGCCGCCGACTCGGAGCCGTCCACCGTCCCACGGCGGCCGCTCGGTTCCGCGGCGCTCTTCTCTGCGCGCGGTTCCGCCGCGACACTGGGGCCCTTTTGGGTCCTTGCCTGCGTGGCCGGGCTCGCGTTCTTTAGCGGGGCGGAGCAGCGCGCGGCCGCCCTGGTGCAGCCCGACCGCATCGACGAGATCGCGCGGCGCGAGCTGCCCACGCGTGCCGTGCTCTTGAGCTACGACGCCGCCACGGCCTTTCGTCACCTGGGGGCCGAGGCCGAAGAGCAACTACGCGCCGACCTGGTGCTGGTACCACTTTCGTGGCTGCACTTCCCCGGTCTCGTGGACGGCCTGGTGGATGCCCACCCGGAGCTGCGGGCGCTGTTGAGCGAGCACCTGATGAGCAAGCGACTCACCTTGGACAAGTTGCAGTCCCTGAGCGTCACGCGCCCTGTCTTGCTCGAGTTGTCCGAGCAGGTGCCGGGCAGCATCTACAACACGCTCATCTCCGACCCTTGGTTTCAGCGCGTCTTGCCCGACGGTGCCACCTTGTCCGATAGTCAGAGCGCGGCCAGCGCGCACTTCGCCGCCCTCTCGAGGCTCTCCCTCGACATGGGCGGAAGTGAGGCCTTGCCGCTCGCCCTGCGCGAGCAGCTCCAGTTCGAGCTCGCCCGCATGCACTTCTTTCACGGCCTCCTCGCGGCTTCCCACGCGGACCTCGCCAATGCCCACGAGAGCGTCTTGCTCGGGCTGCGCGCGTCGCCTGATGATCCGGCGCTGCTGCGCCTCGAGAAGCAGCTACCCGCCAAGGGGCGCTTGTCCGCGGACAGCGTGCTGGAGCCGCTCACACCCTGAGGCTGTACAGCACCGAGGTCTCGCTCAGAACGTGAGCCGCACCTGGAGGAACGGGGACAGGCCGTAGCCCACCGAGAGGTCGCGGCGGCAGTTGCAGTTCTCCGGCGCGCTCGAGCCGTTTTGGCGACTGGCCGTGCGCAGATAGCTGGCGCGGGCGAAATAGGTCTCGAAGCGCAGGTACAGATTGGGCAAGAGAGCGTGCTCGAGCACCAGGCCCAGCCGCGCGTCGTAGCCCTTGGAGACGGCGTCGACGGTGGTGGGCTCGGACGCTTGGCCCGCGCTGGAGTAGGTCGTCGAGGGGATTCCCTTGCTCATGGTCTTGTGTGCCCCCAGCGTGAGCAGCGGCGACACTTCGACCACCCCACCCGGGTTGAGCACGCAACGCACGCCCGCTGAGCCGCTCAGCATCCAGGTACTCTCCGGACCGTCTCGGACCACACCACCGTCCACGGTGACCGTGTTGGGCGAGTTGTTGCTCTCCGTGAGGCGCTTGTCATAGGTGCCGGCGATGCCGAGGACGACGCGCCAGCGCGGGGACGCCGCGACCTCGAACAACGAGCTACCGATGGGCGTGCGCGAGCCCGCGTAGCGGCCCGAAGTGGCGTTGTAGACCTCGCCCAGGCCCCCGAAGCCGACCCCCGCACCCACCGAGAAACGGGCCAGGGGTGGCGGTCCGGGGTCGGGAGGCGTGACCTTGGCTTCCTGTGCACGCGCCGGAGAGAGCGCGAACAGGACACCCAGGATCAGACCAAGACGACCGAGATTCATCACGCGGCGCATGATGCGCGATCGCGGCCGCTGTGGTCCAGAGCTTCACCCCGACCCCGAGCGCAGGAGTCAGTCGGCCGCCAGCTCCACGCGATCGATGCACCAGCCGCGCGCGCTGTCGGTGCGCTTGGGCCCCTTGAAGTGAAAGCCAAACTGCACGGTCTTGCCCACGAACTCCGCGGGCACGCTCACCACCTCGTCGGCCCAGGTCTCGGCGCCTGCGGCCAGCGTGGGGTCTCCATCGCCAAAGGCGTGAGCGATGTCGGTCCAGGCGCCGCCCTCGGTGCGCACGCGTACGTGCCGCTCCACCAGGTTCGCCGCCACGCCGAGCCGTTGCGCCGAGCCGAACTTGAGCGTGTCTGCGCTGTCGCTCGTGACGACCCAGGGGCTCTCGAACGTGGCCTCCGTGCCAGCCACGTAGTCACCGTTGAGCACGGTGCACACGAAGTCACCGCCGTTGGCGCCGTAGCGCGTCGGGTCGGGGTTCGCGCCGCCCAGGTCGTTCGGCGAGCCAGCCTTCCAGGAACCGCCAGCCACCGACCACTTGCCGACGTTGGTGTCGAAGTTGGCAGCGCTGAGCGCGACGGTGCTCTGCGCGGTGGAGTACGTTACGTCGTCGACGGCGAAGATGAGGTCGCCGGGCCACTCGTCGTTGTCGTTGTTGCCGTAGGTGCCCTTGGGGAAGCTGGCCACGAAGCGCAGCTGCACCGTCTTGCCGGCGTAACCCGCGAGGTCGATGGTGCGCGAATACCAGCCTTCGCCAGTGCCCGCCATTTGCTCGGGCAGGTCGCTCCAGACCATGCTGGGCGGCTGGCCAGCGGTGTTGCTGTCGGTGAGCAGCCCGAGTTGGATCTTCACGGAGGCCCACTCGTTGTCGTTGTCACCGTTCTTGAGATCGATGTCGTACCAGTACTTGAAGCTCACGCTCGGGTGCGCCGTGTTGCTCAGCGCGGGCACCTTGAGCTCGGGGCTCGTGAAGGAGCTGGTGCTGGTGGCTGCGTACGAGCCGCGCAGCAGGGCACCCACGGCCTGGCCGTTGCCGTTGCTGAAGGGCTTGTCGGTGAGCACCCAGACGCCGCGCTCGGCGGACCAGTCACCGAGGGCAACGTCGGGAGATCCATCGAAGTTCTGAGTACCTTCGGCAAACTTCATGGGGCCCGTCTCGAGCGAGACGTCGTCCACGAACCAGCCGCGCGCGACGGCCTTGCGCTGCGTCGATGTGACGTGGAAGCGGATCTGCACGGCCTCTCCGGCGTAGGCGCGCAGATCGACGATGCGCTGGTACCAGGGGTCCGCCACACCGGTCTCGTCACCGTAGCCGCGGCCGTGGATCTCCTCGTTATCGAGCAAGTTCCAGGTGTTCTCACCCACCTTGCGGATCTCCAGCTTGCCGCTCGAGTCGGCCGCGTCGAACGAGTAGAGGTGCCAGTAGCGCAGGCGCGGGGCATCGCCCGCGGCCGGCACCGTGAAGGATGGGCTGATCAGGCTGGTGTCGATGGCGGAGTCCGCATAGAAGGCCGAGAGCCCGATGCCTGCGACCTTTCCCTTGTGGGTGGCAGGCGGACCGTCGTACTCGCCGCCGAAGGCGATGCCGGCGATGGTGCCCGTCTTCCAGGGACTCTTGGTGCCTTCGACGGTCCAGTTCGCAGGTGGGTCACCGGACTCAAAGTCTTGGCTCAAGATCTCCTTCGGCTGCGTGCCGGTGCCGCCGTCCGGGTGGCTTCCAGCGTCCGAACCGGCACCTCCATCTCCGTTGCCATGGCCCGCGTCGATGTCGCCATCACCGTCCCCATCGCCGTCGCCGTCGCCGTCGCCGTCGCCGTCGCCATCGCCATCGCCGTCGCCATCGCCATCGCCATCACCATCCCCATCGCCATCACCGCTCGTGTGGGGCGTAGGGAACATGAAGGGCTTGGGCTGCGGGTCCTCACTGCATGCGGGGAGCAGCAGCGCGAGGGCCGCCGTGAGCACCAGGGGCTGACGTAACGACATTTCCATTCTCCTAGGCAAGCTGAAGTCCCATAGAGGGTTTGGCCTGGAGAGGTCAAGCCTGGTGCGCAGCGCGTGGCTCCAGAGGGTCCACGAAGGACCTCCGAGCGCACCAAGGGGTGAGTTCTGGCTGGAATTGCCGCGCGGACGCGAGCGGCGAGTCAACTCGGAGTACTCGGGGGTCAATCGCCCCTTCAGAAGCAAAGCACCCCACGAGCTCCCGTCTCTGGGGTCGTACGCGTGCCCGTGCCCGTGCCCGTACGCGGATTCTCCCCGGAGATCGTGCACGGGCACGCGTACGTGGAGGTTCGTTGGACCCGCCTACAAGAAGCGCCCAATGAGCTCTTTCATGATTTCGTTGGTGCCCCCGTAGATGCGCTGCACGCGGCTATCACGCCACATGCGCGAGATGGGGTACTCGTCCATGTAGCCGTAGCCGCCGTGCAATTGCAGGCACAGGTCGGCTACCTCGAACTGCTTGTCCGTGGTCCAGTACTTGGCCATCGCGCCGGTGACCGCGTCGAGCTTCTTCTCCAGCAACAGCTCCGTGCAGCGCTCCACGAACACGCGCCCAATGGCCGTTTCCGTCTGTGCCTCGGCCAGCTTGAAGCGCGTGTTCTGGAAGTCGAAGACCCGCTTCCCGAAGGCCTTGCGCTCCTTCACGTAGGTCAGCGTGTGCTCGAGCATGATCTCCATGCACGCCACCGCCGTGATCGCCACGATCAGCCGCTCCTGCGGCAGCTGCTGCATGAGCTGCACGAAGCCCATGCCCTCCATGGGCCCGAGCAGGTTCTCCTTGGGCACCCGCACGCCCTCGAAGAAGAGCTCCGAGGTGTCCTGCCCGTGCATGCCCACCTTCTCCAGGTTGCGCCCACGTCGGAAGCCCTCCGTGCCCTCGGTCTCCACCACCAACAGCGACACGCCCGCGCCCTTCTTGGTGGGATCGGTCTTGGCCGCCACGATGATCAGGTTGGCTTGCTGGCCGTTGGTGATGAACGTCTTCTGACCCTCGAGCACGTAGTGGTCGCCCTCTGGCTTGGCCACGGTGGCCACCGCTTGCAGGTCGGAGCCCGTGCCCGGCTCGGTCATCGCGATGGCGCTCACGAGTTCGCCCGTGGCCATCTTGGGCAGCCAGCGGCGCTTCTGCTCCTCCGTGCCGTATGACAGGATGTAGTGGGCCACGATGCCGCTGTGCAACGACGCGCCGAACGAGCTGCACAGGATGCGCGCCTGCTCCTCGATCAACACCTTCTCGTAGCCGAAATGCCCGCCGCCGCCGCCGTACTCCTCGGGAATGGAGGCGCACAACAGACCTTGCTGACCGGCCTTGAACCAGAGCTCGCGGTCCACGTGCCCCTGATCGTCCCAGCGCTTGAGGTGCGGCTTGCACTCGGCCTCGAAGAACTTGCGCGCCGATTCGCGGAAGATCTTGAGCTCCTCGGACTCGTAGGAGCCGTGCGAGAGGTTCGGATTGTTAGGCATGGAAGGTCTCTCCCTTGGCTGCCATCTCCACCAACACGTTGGCCGGCGCGAAGCGCTCGCCGTACTTTCGCGCGAGCTCGCGTGCCCGCTCCACGAAGCGTGCCACGCCGTAGCTATTGATGAACTGCAGCGCGCCGCCGTGGAAGGGCGCAAAGCCCCAACCGAAGATGGAACCCACGTTGGCGTCCGCCACCGAGCGCACTACGCCCTCCGCGAAACACTTGGCGGCCTCGTTGGCTTGGGCAAACAGCAGGCGATCCACCATGTCCGTTTGTGCGTAGGCGGGCTCGGACGAGCCGAAGTGCTCTCTCAAGCCCGGCCACAGACGCTTCTGGGCTCCCTCCGGATAGTCATAGAAGCCCTGCTTCTCCTTCTTTCCGGGGCGCTTGAGCTCCTCCACCATCTTGCCCACCACGAGCGAGCCCGGGTGTCGCATCACCGCGCTGCCCGTGCGTTCGGCGTCCTTCTGGTTCTGACGCTCGATGCGCCAGGCCGTTCCCAGGTTGACCTCGTCGAGCAACGCGAGCGGTCCCACGGGCATGCCCGCCTTGAGTCCTGCGGCCTCGATGGAGCGCGGATGTTGGCCCTCGGCCAACAGCGCCGCGCCCTCCATCACGTAGGTGGCGAACACGCGCGAGGTGTAGAAGCCCCGCGAGTCGCGCACCACGATGGGTGTCTTGTTGATCTGACGCACGAAGTCGAAGCCGCGCGCCAGCGTCTCGGGCGCGGTCTGCTCACCCACGATGATCTCCACCAGCTCCATCTTGTCCACCGGCGAGAAGAAATGGAGACCGATGAACTTCGCAGGCCGCACGCTGGCCTCGGCCAGCCCCGTGATGGGCAATGTGGAGGTGTTGGAGGCGAACACGGCCTCCGGGCTCAGGCGTGCCTCGGCGCGCTTGGTGACGTCCGCCTTGATGGTGCGATCCTCGAACACCGCCTCCACCACGAGGTCGCAGCCGTCGAGATCTTCGTAGCGCGTGGTGGCCAGGATGCGTCCCAGCAAGGTCGCCTTGCCCTCGGCTGTCTGGCGACCCTTCTTGATCGCGCCGTCGAGCAGGTTGGCCGAGTACTCCTTGCCCTTATCTGCCTGCTCTTGTGTGGCGTCGAGCAGCACCACCTGGATGTTGGCCTTGGCCGCCACGTAGGCGATGCCGGCGCCCATCATGCCAGCGCCCAGAATGCCGAGTTTCTTCACCTGAGCGCGGTCGATTCCCTCGGGGCGTGAGCGCCCCTTTTGCACGCTTTGCAGCTGGAACCACAGGGTGGTGATGAGATTCTTGGAGACCGGCGAGATGACGCACTGGGCGAAGTAGCGACTCTCCAACGTGAGGGCCGCGTCGAAGTCCACCAGGCCGCCTTCGTACACGCAGGCGAGGATCAAGATGGGCGCGGGGTAGTTGCCGTGGGTCTTGTCGTTGGTCACCGAAGGCGCCAGCGACATCATCTGGGCCACCTGCGGAGAGCGCGAATCGCCGCCCGGGTACTTGAAGCCCTGCTTATCCCAGGGCTGCTGTGGCTTCGGATTCTGGTCGATGAAGGCGCGCGCCTTGGCCAACAGCTCCGTCTGATCCTTGGCCAGCTCGTGCACTACACCGAGACCCTTCGCCTCGGCCGCCCGCAGTTCCTTGCCCTCGAGCAACAACGGAGCCGCCGCCTGCATGCCGATCAGGCGCGGCAGGCGCTGTGTGCCACCGCCGCCAGGCAAGAGGCCGAGCTTCACTTCGGGGGTGCCCACGCGCAGGGTCGGTACGTCGAGCGCGACGCGGTAGTGGCAGGCGAGGGCGAGCTCGAGGCCGCCACCCAATGCCGTTCCGTTGAGGGCCGCTACCACGGGCCGGCCCAGGCGCTCGATGCGCCGCAAGAACGCCTTGTAGGCTTCGGCCAGCTCGAAAGCCTCCCGCGGATCGTGGATGGCGTACACCTTCTCCAGGTCGGCCCCCACCACGAAGTCCTTCTTGCCCGAGGTGAGGATCACACCGCGGATGGAGGCGTCGCCTTCGACCCGCTTGAGCGCGGCATCGAGCGGCCCCATCAGCTCGTCGTTGAGGACGTTGGTGGAGCGGCCCGGCATATCGAGCGTGAGCACGGCGATTCCGTCGTCGCCCTTGTGGAACGTAACACTCATGACTGCACCCGCTCGATGATGGTTGCGATGCCCATGCCCCCGCCCACGCACAGCGTGACCAGACCCGTGGCGAGATCCCTGCGCTCGAGCTCGTCGAGCACCGTGCCCAGCAACATGGCGCCGGTGGCACCCAGCGGATGACCCAGCGCTATCGAGCCGCCGTTTACGTTGACCCGATCCAGGTCGACCTCGAGGTCACGCGCGGTCTTCATGGGAACCACCGCGAACGCCTCGTTGATCTCGTAGAGATCGATGTCCGACGGCTGCATCCCGGCCTTCGCCAGCGCCTTCCGGGAAGCTGGGGTCGGCCCGGTGAGCATGATGGTGGGCTCGCTCCCTACCACTGCGCAGCTCACGATACGCGCGCGCGGCTTGAGCCCGAGCTGTTCGCCCGCCTGGGCGCTGCCCAACAACACCAGCGCCGCTCCGTCGACGATCCCCGAGCTGTTGCCCGCGTGATGCACGTGCTCGATGGACTCGAGTGTCGTGTACTTGCGCAGGGCGGTGGCATCGAAGCCCATCTTGCCGATGGTGGCGAAGGAGGGTGCGAGCGAGCTAAGGCTCTCGAGCGTGGTCTCGCGGATCAGCTCGTCGTGCTCCAGCACCGAAAGGCCGCTGATGTCACGCACGGGGACGATGGACTTTGCGAAGTAGCCGGCCTTGCGCGCATGGGCTGCGCGGGCCTGGGAGCGCACCGCATATTCGTCCACATCGCGCCGCGAGAAGCCCTCGAGGGAGGCGATGAGATCCGCGCTGATGCCCTGGGGCACGAAAGCAGTCTCATGGTTGACCAGTGGGTCCGAGTACCAGGCGCCGCCGTCGCTGCCCATGGTCACGCGCGACATGCTCTCGATGCCGCCCGCCACCACCAGCTGTTCCTGGCCCGACATCACCTTCATGGCGGCCAGGTTCACCGACTCGAGGCCCGAGGCACAGAAACGACTCTGGGTTACGCCCGGGACACTCTGGTCCCAGCCCGCGTAGAGCACCGCCGTGCGCGCGATGTCGGCGCCCTGCTCTCCCACCGGCGTCACGCAGCCGAGCACGACGTCGTCTACGCGGCTGGTGTCGAGCTGGTTGCGATCTCGAAGGCCCACCAACACGTTCTTGAGCAACTGGATCGGTGAGATGCCGTGCAGCTTCCCGTCCTTCTTGCCCTTGCCGCGCGGTGTGCGGACGGTGTCGTAGACGTAGACCTCTTGCCCACGCCCAGACGAGGTGTAATTCGCTTTACGCGATGCTTCTCCCATGCGCTAACAGTAGACTCGGGCCATGCGCAGGAGCAACGGTTCCATCGGGAAAGACTTATTACACGAAGAGCCCAGTGCGGGACGTCCACGACGCAAGCCTCAGAGCTTCGACGTGCGTGATCTCGCCGGCCTCGATCCCGCGATCCGTCAGCGCATCGAAGCCACGGTGCTCGAGATGTTCTCGGAGCAAGAGTTCCATCGCGTGAACCTCGGTGAACTCGCGACGAACGCGAAGACATCGCTGCAGACCATCTACAAGTACTACGGCAGCAAAGAGGCCCTGGTGTTCGCCACGCTCGATCGCGAACTCGGCGAGCTGGCCGCGCGCATGACGGATCACTTGCAGGGCATCGAGAACTACAAGGATCGCCTGCGCAAGGTGTACTGGGTCGTACTCGAGTACTTCGAGCGCAAGCCCAAGGTGGCCGCGATGATCCACACCTCGATCTACGGCAACACCTGGACCCATGACGTGACCTTCCGTCAGCCCGAGTTGATGTCTGCCTTCATGCGCGTGCTCGCCGAAGGGCGTGATCAGGGCGTGCTCACCGACGAGGTCGACCAGCGCGTGCTGCTCGACTTCTTCCTGGGCGTGCTCTGGCGTCTGGTGCACATGTATCTCACGCGCGGCATGAAGCACCCGCCCACGCAGGAAGCGAACGCGTCGTTCGAGCTCCTATGGCGGGCGCTCGCCAAGCCCTCTCTCTGATTCTCTCTCCTTGCTCGCCCGACCTCTCGCGCGCCCTTGGCCCGAGTTTGCTCCTTGGGTGGGGCCGGCGCTGCGGGGGCGCAGGGACGTGATGGCTGCGAGAGGGCGCTTTGTCGCTCGTGGGCGGGCGGTTCGATAGGAGTCGGTGGCGTTCGGTCGAGAGAACGCAAAGAGGGCGGTGGGGAAGCACGGGGCTTAGCGAGCTTTTGGGGTTTTTGGCTCGAGTGAAACTCGAGTGTTCTCGAGCTCGAGTGAGCCCGAAAAAGAGCTCGCTCGAGAGTGCTCGAGTAAAAACAAGCGCCGCGCCGGCTGCCGAACCGCCACCGACTCTGATCAACGCGCGACCACCGAGCGACAAGGCGCCCTCTCTCCGCCCTCACGCCCCTGCGCCCCCGCAGCGCCGGCCGAGACCGAGAGAACACGGAGGAGGGACCCGTGAGAAGGTTGGGTGGGTTCTCTTGAGCGAACGCAAGCGGGGGAGAGGGTCACCTCTCCAGATGCAGCCCAGCGTCGCTCCAGTCGGCTTTGCCTCCTTGGTATACGTGGACGCTTTGGTAGCCGAGTTGCTGGAGTAGCGCGGCGGCTGTGTGGGAGTTTCGGCAAGTGTCGCTGGCGCAGTACACGACGATGGGCACGGCGCGATTGGGGGCGAGGCACGGGGCCAAGTTGCGGGTTTCCTGGTAATCGAGCTGGAGCGCGCCGGGAAGGTGGCCTTCGCGGTAGTACTTCTCGGGCAGCGCTTCGAGCAGCACGTGAGGGGTGCGGGAGTCGATCAGGGTCTTGAGGTCGTCGCGGCTGATGGTTTGCATTGGTGGATCTCCGTGGTGTTGCGTTGAGTTCACGCAGGCTGGGTCTGCTGTTGCGCGCGGGGAGCCTTGAGCCACCGGAGCACTCGCGTGTCGGCCGCATAGCGACCACCGCCGCGCCACATCAATGGCAGGGAGAGTGCCAATGCGAGCAGGTGGAACTCGAAGCCCTCGCCGCTCTGGTTGCCGAACCAGTTCATGAAGAAGCCGTTGGTCCAATGCACCAGATACACGGCGCCGAGCATGATGGCGCTGATGCCGAAGGCGGCGACGCGCGTGAACAGCCCGAACGCCAAGAGCAGAGCGCCCAGGGATTCGCCGAGTACGACCAGAAGGGCGAGCATGGAAGGCACGTGCTCGGGGCCCGTGAGGAAGTTCATGGAGGCCTCGAAGCCGAAGCCGCCGTACCAGCCGAGCAGCTTCTGCGCTCCGTGGGGCCAGATGACGAGGGCCAGGACCGCGCGTTGTACGAGTAACTGGGTCGATTCGTTGGTGGTGAGCAAGCGTTGCATGGAAGGGGGCTCCTTGGATGAGAGAGAGGTACGCCTCGCCGAGCGCTTGCAGTAGAGGCCCTCTCGCCACCACACTGTTCTCCCAGGAGAACAATCGTGACGGTCCCGCCCATTGCACGAGCGCCTAGAGCGCTCGATGACCTCGCTTCCATGGCCCTGTTCGCTCACGTGGTGCAGGCCCGCTCCTTCACCGGCGCTGCGCGGGAGGTGGGGATCGCCAAGTCCGCCGTGTCCAAGCGCATCGCGCTCTTGGAGGAGCGGCTCGGAGTGCGCTTGCTCAACCGTTCGACACGCAAGCTGTCGGTCACCGGCGATGGCATGCGTTACTACGAGCACTGCGCTGCCCTGCTCTCAGCGGCGGCAGCGGCGGACGCCGCGCTAAGTGACGCGAGCCAGGTGGCCAAGGGGAGTCTCAGGGTCAACGCGCCCGTCACCCTCTCGCAGCTGCACCTGGGCCGAGCCATCTCCCAGTTTCTGCGCAGCTATCCCGAGATCGACGTTCATCTGCACGCCGAGGATGCATTGGTGGACGTCGTGGAGGGCGGCTTCGACGTAGTGATCCGCATTGCGCGGCTCGGCGAGTCGAGTCTGGTGGCGCGTAAGCTAGCGAGCGATCGGTTGGTGGTGTGCGCTTCACCAGACTACTTGGCGCGCGCGGGCACACCCGACTCGCCCGCTGACCTGGTGCATCACAACTGCCTGCACTACGCGCGCGTGCCGACGGCCGCCGAGTGGCGCTTTCGAGGCCCGCAGGGGACCTTTGTGGTGCCGGCGCGCTGCAACTTCAGCACCACCAACGGCACGGTGCTGCGCGAAGCCGCCCTGGCCGGCCTCGGACTCGCCGTGCTGCCGTCGTTCATGGTGGCGGAAGAGGTGGCCGCGGGAAGGCTGGCGCTGGTGTTGGAGGGAGCTCGCAAGGCAGAAATCGGGGTCTACGCGATGTTTGCCGAGCGCAGGCAGCTGCCCGCCCGCACCAAGCTCTTTCTGCAGTTTCTCGCGCAGTACTTCGGTGGTCGTCCGCTCGGCCTCGCGAGTTCCAGGTCCGATCGCTCCCGCCGCACTCCAACGTGAACGTCAGCGCCCTCGCCCGGCCACCGTGAGCGTCAGCGTAGTCGTGCGCGTGCGCATCACCGCCCTCGCTTCGTCACCGCAGTCGAGCGCGTGCGCGTCCTCGTCACTCCTACTCGTCCCCCGCCCCAACCCCAACAAACACAACGCCGCCTAGCTCCGCGCCGGCAGCGCCTGCCCTCCTCGCGCCTCCGCCCGCTGATACGCGGGCCTTTGCTTGATGCGGTCGAGCCAGTCGAGGATGCGCGGGTGAGCTTCGCGCGTGAGGGGTACGCGCGTGCGCGCCGCCTCGAGGGGCATGCTCATCTGGATGTCGGCTGCACTGAACTCGGAGCCCGCGAACCAAGGCGTCCTGCCGAGCTCGTTTTCCACGAAGCCGAGCTGCAAGGCCAGCTGGGGCCTGGTCCAGGCGCGCTCCACGCCTTCGACGATCAACCAGGCGGCCGGGCGCAAGAGCAGCGGCGTGGGCTTCTGAGGGACCTTGCTGAGCACCAGCTTCATCACCAGGAGCGGCATCAGCGAGCCCTCCGCATAGTGCAGCCAGTAGGTGTAACGCAGGCGCGCATCGACCTCGGCGGCCACCGGCGCCAGGCGTCCCGCTCCGTAGCGCCCCAGCACGTACTCGATGATGGCGCCGGACTCCGCGATGGTGTGGCCCTCGTCGGTGATGACCGGCGACTTGCCCAGGGGGTGCACGGCCTTCAGCGAGTCGGGCGCCAGGAAGCGCTTGGTGCGCCGATAGCCCACGATTTCGTAGGGCAACCCGAGCTCTTCGAGCAGCCAGAGCACACGCTGAGAGCGCGAGATTTCCAGGTGATGGACAGTGATCACGGGCCTTGCCTTTCCAGGTCCCGAGCCTGGCACGCCCTCCTCTCCCCCGCGACCTAAGCCGGCCCGACTTGAATCGTAACGTTGTTCCGATTAGGCTGTGCGGCATGTCGGAAAGCCCAGTCAGCTATCGCAGTCAGGCCGGCGTCGCCACCATCACGATGGACGACGGCAAGCGTAACGCCCTCTCGCCTCGCATGTTCGAGGAGCTCAGCAAGGCCTTCGATCAGGCCGAGCGCGAGGACGCCATCGTGATCCTCACGGGTCGCGAGGAGGTGTTCTCGGCGGGCTTCGATCTGAAGGTCTTGCGTGCGGGCAACTTGAGCTCGCTCGCCCTGATGCGCGCGGGCTTTCTGTTCGCGGCGCGCATGCTGGGCCATCCGCGGCCGGTGATCTCCGCCTGCAACGGGCACGCGCTCGCCATGGGCGCCTTCCTGCTGCTGGCCTCCGATTACCGCATCGGCACCGAGGGGGCGTACAAGTTCGCCACCAACGAGGTTGCCATCGGCATCCCCATGCCGCGCTCGGGCGTGGAGCTGTGCCGTCAGCGTCTTGCGCCGGCCCACTTCCACCGCGCCGCGATCTTGGCGGAGACCTTCAACCCTCAAGGCGCCGTGGAGGCGGGCTTCATCGATCGGCTTGTGCCCGCGTCCGAGCTGCAAGGCGCCGCGCAGGCGATGGCGGGCGAGCTCGCCAAGCTCGATCGCGACGCCCATGCCATCACCAAGCTTCGGATCCGCGAGCACAGCATCGAGACCATCCGCACGGGGGTGCTGCTCGATCTGCGCGACTTCGCCATGATGGGGGCGAAGGCCATGCTCAACGCGAAGCTGCGCCCGAGCAACGCCAGCCGAAAGGCCTGAGATCGGTGCCGCGCACCAAGCTTCGTACCGAGGAGCTGCGGGAGCGCGTGCTCGAGGTGGCGCTACGTGCGCTCGAGTCCGAGGGCGTGCTGGGCTTCACGACCCGGCGTATCGCGGCCCAGGCGGGCACGTCGCTGCCGGCCGTGTACGAGCTGTTCGGCGACAAGGCGGGCCTCGTGCGCGCCATGTATTTCGAAGGGTTTCGTCGGCTCGGGCAGCACTTCGCGGAGCTCGCCACCGCCGACGATCCGCGGGGCGATTCTGTTGGCGCTCTTGCGCCTGCAAGCAGGCTTCGTGCGCGAGCACCCCAAGCTCTCGGAGGTGATGTTCTCGCGTCCGTTCGCGGACTTCGACCCCGGGCCCGCGGAGCTCAAGGCCGGCAACGCCGTGCGCAAGGCCATCGTGGGCCGCGTGCGCCGCTGCATCGAAGCCAAGGTGATGACTGGCAACGAGACCGACATCGCCCACGTGTTGCTGGCCATGTTGCAGGGCTTGATCATGCAGGAGCGCGCGGGCTGGCTCGGCACCAGTCAGGCCTCCATCGAGCGACGCTGGGAGCTGGGCTTGCAGGCTGCCATCGCTGGACTGAGGCCTACGGACTGGTCGGGGTGAAGCAGTCCGACCTGAGTGTTCTTACCTTGGTGGAGACCGGGATTGCCGCTAGCATCGTGCGCTCTCTCCGGAGCTCAGATCTCTGAGCAAGAAGGTGTGCGCGTATGAAGCGTTCCTGGCAGCTGGGTCTCGTGTTCTCGATCGCTCTGATGGGATGCACGGGCGCCCACTTGGTTCCGCGATTTCGCTCGGTAGGCAAGATCGGCGGGCCGCCGCGTGCGGCCGCGCCGGTGCAGGCAGAGAACGTGGCCGTGTATCAGGCCAGCGCGCCCGAGGGCTTCAAGCTCGACGATCTCGAGCTCCGAGTGGAGCCGGGCTACACGCACGAGGTCATCGGCTCGATCGTCCTCGATTCCGAGGGCTACTGCGACCTGGGCGAGAAGGGCACGTACTCTTTCGCCAACGTCACCAAGGCGCTGCAGGGCGCGGCCGCGGAGCGCGGGGGCACCGCGGTGATCTATGCGGCGATTAGCGTGACCGACCAGGAGATGGCCGACTGCAAGCACGCCTCCGAGATGACGATCGTGGACGGCAAGCGCGTGGCTGCCGCAGGTTGGATCGTGGTGGTCGGTAAGGGGCCCGAAGCAGCCGCGCCGACGGCAGCGGTCCCTGCTGCCGGTGGCGAGCAGCCTGCCGCGGAGACAACCGGGACCAGCAACGACTCCAACGCACCCGTGGCCGCCGGCCAGCTCTGACACGAGGGTGCTCTCGTGCCCCAGGCATCGACGGGTCGGAACCCATCGAAAGCCGCAGAGGCCCGCGTGGCGCAACCCCGCTGCTACTTCACGATGCGCAGGTGGGGCGTCTTCTCCCCGGGCGCGCTCTCAGGAGCGCGCTGGGGCTCGAGCGCGTCGTGCACCTTGCGCACGAGGCTGATGGACGTGAACGGCTTCTTGAGGAAGCTCGTGGCCACGCCCAGGAGTTGTTCGCGCCCCAGGAGCTGCTCGCTATAGCCGGACATGTAGATCACCGGCAGCGTCGGGCGTAGTTCACGCAGCTTCTCGGCGAGCTCCGTGCCCTTCATCTGCGGCATCAAGATGTCCACGAGCAACAGATCCGGCTCGACCTCCCCGCGCGAGACTGCCGCAAGCGCGTCGAGGGCCTGGGCCGCCGTACGTACGTCGTAGCCCTGGGCTTGCAGGGTGTTGGCGATCATCCCGCGCACCATGTCGTGGTCCTCCACCACGAGCACCGTCCCGTGATGCTCGCCCTGGGGCTGCTCTTCGACGTCCTGTTCGGTGGGAGGTTCGACACCCTCGGCGCGCGGCAGGTAGATGCGAAACTCCGTGCCCTTGCCTAGCTCGCTGGACAGGAGGATTTGTCCGCCCGCTTGCCGCACGATGCCGTGGGAGCTGGCGAGCCCGAGGCCCGTGCCTTGGCCCACGTCCTTGGTGGTGAAGAAGGGCTCGAACGCGCGATCCTGCACCTCCTTGGTCATGCCCGTCCCGGTATCGCTGACCGCCAGCATCACGTAGTGCCCTGCGGCGAGGCCGGGCAATGCGTCGTGATCGCCTTCGAGCACGATGTTGGCGGTCTCCAGCGTGAGCAGGCCGCCCTGCGGCATGGCGTCGCGAGCGTTGATGGCCAGGTTGAGCAACACCTGTTCGAACTGTCCCGGGTCGACCTCCACCGTCCACAGGCCCTTGGAGAGCTCGGTTTTGAGCTCGATGTCCTCGATCAGCGCACGGCTCAGCAGCGTGCTCATGCCTAGCACCAGCGAGTTCAAGTCCACGATCCGCGGCTCGATCACTTGCTTGCGTGCGAATGCCAGGAGCTGTTGCGTCAGCGTGGCGGCGCGCTCTGCAGCCGAACGCACGTGATCGATGTACGTCAGCGCGGGCCCGCTCTTCACGGCGCTCTGCGCCAGCTCGACCGACCCAAGGATCACGGTGAGGAGGTTGTTGAAGTCGTGGGCGATGCCGCCCGCGAGTCGGCCGATGCCCTCGACCCGCTGCGCCTGCACCAGGTCCTCCTCGAGGCGCTTGCGATCGGTGACGTCGGTCATGAAACCCTCGATGCCGGTCAGGCGACCCTTGGCGTCGTGCACGGCGCGGGCTACGTCGAGGATCCAGCGCGTCTCACCGGCGCGCGTGCGCAGGCGATACTCCTGGGAGGCGGGTTGCTGCGAGCGAAAGCTCTGGCTGCGCTTCTCGCGCAGGCCAGGCAAGTCGGCGGGGTGCACGAGATCGAGGTACGAGACGGATCCACCGATGAGCTCGTCGGCCCGATAGCCCGTGAGTTCGAGGCAGCGTTCGCTCACGAAGTCGAAGTCGAAGTCCTCCCTCGCGCAGCGGTACACCATGCCCGAGAGGTTGGCGATCAAGTTGGACAGCATGCGCTCGCGCTCGCGCAGGGCATCCTCGAGGCGGCTCCGTTCGCGGTCGATGGCGTGCAGCTCGTTGACCTGGCGCTCGAGCTCCACCAGTGCCGGATCGCGCAGCCAGGCCGTCAAGCGCGAGATGAGCCGCACGTGCTGCGCTGGCAGCGCCACGTCGTAGTGGGCGTAGTGGGATGAGATCTGCGCGTCGACCTTGGCCAGCTCCAGGTTCTGCATGATGGGTAGGGCCTCGAGCCCGCCCTGCAGCACGCGAAACCAGCCCGGGCTGGTACGAAAGTGGGCGGGCACCCGGATCTCGATGCTCAGATTGCGCTTGTTCACCGCGCGCACTTGTACGATCAAGTTGCGGTGCAGCAGCGGGAGTTGCCAGCGCAAGCCCACCTGGTAGAGCTGCGTCAAGCCCATCGCCAAGCCCGCAATGCGTCGCAAAGGGGCCACTACATCCTGACGGATCGCCTCCCGTCCGATCTCGATCAGGGCGTCGTCCCCGAGCACGGCGGTGAAGCGGTCGATGACCTCCATCAACACGTCCCAGTCGATCCATCCGCTCTTGTCGCGCAAGTCGTGCGGCACGGGTAGCCCCGCGACCATGTCCTCGAAGGACAGTCCGTGCGTCGCTGCGACGTGCTCCCATACGCCGAGGACGCGACACGAAACTTCCCGCATGCGCCGCAGTATACTCAATCGATTCCCGCGCCCAGCAGGCATCTGTCGCGAGTCAGCGCTTGCTCGTGGCGCCCGCGCGCGAACACGCTGCGCGCACTCGAGTCAGCCACGTGTGCGCGGCGCGAAAGCGCGCAGGGCAGCCGAGACCGCTTTGAGTTAGGCTCGCATGTAGTGGGCACACCTCCCTTACTCGGCATCTTCGTGGGCGGCGCCTCGCGCCGCATGGGTGGTTACCCGAAAGGGCTACTTACGGCTCGGGACACGGCGGAGCCACTCGTCGTGCGTCTCGCACGGCTCGCGCGCGAGGTCGGTCTCGAGCCAGTCTGGGTGGGACGCGCAGATGCCTATCGCGCGCTTTTGCCCGAATTGAGGGAGCTCACGGACGACCCAGCGGGCGTCGGTCCACTCGGCGGATTGATGGCCCTATTGCGGGCTGCTCGTCACGAGCACGTGTTGGCCATGGCCTGCGACATGCCGCATGTGTCCCCGCAACTGTTGTGGCGTTTGCGCCAGGAGCAGCCCGAAGCGAGCGTGCTTTCGCCGCGCTCCGAGGTCGGCCTGTGGGAGCCGCTGTGCGCGCGCTACCGCGTGGCCGCCGTGCTGCCTGCTTGCGAGGCGGCCCTGGCGCGCGGTGACCGGTCGTTTCAAGCGCTGTTCGCCACGCTTCCCGTGGTGGAGCTCCCCTTGTCGGAGCTCGAGCGTCGCGAGCTGGTGGACTGGGACCGACCCGAAGACCTCAGCGAGAAGAGCCGCTGAGCTGTCCGCTGAGCTCACCAAGGCCGTCGTACTAGGCCGCGGCTTCGCCCAGGACCCGTAAGATCTCCTGGCCATAGACCTCGATCTTCTTTTCGCCCACGCCGCTGATACTCCGTAGCTCGGGCAGCGTGCTCGGTTGCCTGCGGGCCATCTCGGCCAAGGTCGCGTCGTGAAACACCACGTAGGCCGGCAAGTTTCGTTCGCGAGCCACCGCCGCGCGCCAGCTCTTGAGCGCCTCGAAGCGCCGTTGGGCCGGGGCATCCATGGCGGCGTTGACCTCGG
Organism: Myxococcales bacterium; assembly: GCA_047601445.1. Taxonomy (GTDB): domain Bacteria; phylum Myxococcota_A; class Polyangia; order Polyangiales; family DASUME01; genus DASUME01. Next base: position 6,014,719 of record JASGJH010000001.1, read on the forward strand.
TGCGGCCGCGCCCGCGATCGCCAGCCTTTTTGTCGCGTGTTTTCCTGGCCTTGGGAGAGGGCCGGCGCATCAGAAGCGAGGCCTCTCCGCGCAACAGCGGGCGCGCGTGTTGAGTGAGGCTCAGCGTGTTGAACTCGCCCTCCGCGTGCAGCTGTCCCAGCGCCACCAACTGCCGCAGCACCGCGCGCCACTCGGCTTCGCTCAAGTCGGCTCCAATGCCGAACGTGCTCAAGCGCTGGTGTTGATATTGCTCGACCTTGTCGGTCTCCTTACCCCGCAGCACGTCCACCAAGTGACCTGCCCCGAAGCGCTGGCCGCCCTGCTGATAGAAGCGATAGACGCAGCTCAGGGCCTTGCGTGCTGGTTCGGTGGCGTCCCACACGGCCGGTGGCGTGAGGCAATTGTCGCAGTTGCCGCAGGGCGCACTGGCTTCCCCGAAGTACGAGAGCAGCCGCACGCGCCGACAGTCATAGGCCTCGGCGATGGCCAGCAGCGCGTCGAGCTTCTTTTGCTGGGTGCGCTTGAACTCTTCGCCGGCCGGGCTCTCGTCGATCATGCGCCGCTGATTGACCACGTCGTGGAGGCCGTAGGCCATCCAGGCATTGGCCGCTTGGCCATCGCGTCCGGCGCGCCCCGTCTCCTGGTAGTAGCTCTCGACGGTCTTGGGCAGATCGAGGTGGGCCACGAAGCGCACGTCGGGCTTATCGATGCCCATTCCAAAGGCGATGGTCGCCACCATCACCAGGCCCTCCTCGCGGATGAACCGGTCCTGGCTCTGGCGCCTGAGCGAGCTGTCCATGCCTGCGTGGTAGGGCAGGGCGTCGATGCCCTCGCTCTTGAGCCAGGCGGCGGTCTCCTCCACCTTCTTGCGTGAGAGGCAGTAGACGATACCGGCATCGCCCGCGTGCTCGTCGCGGATGAAGCTCAGCAGCTGACCCTTGGCGTTGTCCTTCTCCACCACCGTGTAGCGGATGTTGGGCCGGTCGAAACTGCTGATGAAGCAGCGCGCTTCCTCGAGTGAGAGGCGCTGCACGATGTCCTGGCGCGTGACCTCGTCGGCCGTGGCCGTGAGGGCCACCCGCGGCACGCTGGGGAAGCGGCGCTTGAGTACGTTGAGCGCCAGGTAGTCGGAGCGGAAGTCGTGGCCCCATTGGCTCACGCAGTGCGCTTCGTCGATGGCGAACAAGCTAAGCAGCCCGCGCTGGTGCAACGACTCGAGCTGGGCCTGGAAGCGGGGCATGGAGACGCGCTCGGGCGCCGCGTAGAGCAACACCAGACGCCCGCTCTCGAGCTCCTGCTCCACGCGCCGAGCCTCCTCGCCGCTCTGCGACGAGTTGAGGAACGCTGCGTGAACGCCGGCCTCTTCGAGCGCATCGACCTGGTCGTGCATCAAGGCGATCAGTGGGCTCACCACCAGCGTGACGCCCTTGCCCTCGCGATGACGCGCGATGGCGGGCACCTGATAGCAGAGGCTCTTTCCGCCTCCCGTGGGCATCAACACGAGGGCATCGCCGCCGGCGGTGACGTGTTCGACGATCTCCTGCTGCGCGCCGCGAAAGGCCGGATAGCCGAAGACCTCTTGGAGCACGGAAGACGGAGCCGACTGCGAAGCCATGACGGGCACACCATAGCCTCTCGGGCGCGCCCGTGCGCAGCCCCCACCGGCCTGCGTAACGGTGCTAGTTCAGTAGGGTCCCGAGCCGCCCCGGTAGGCGTAGTAATGCGAGAGCACGCGGTTCACGTAGCGCCGGGTCTCGCCGTACGGCGGCACGCCCTTGTAGCGCTCGACGGCCCCGGAGCCGGCGTTGTAGCTAGCCACGGTCAGCACCAGGTCGCCGTTCCACTGGTTGGCCAGGATGCGCAGGAAGCGCGCCCCACCCAGGATGTTCTGGCGGGGATCGAAGGGGTTGGCCACACCCATCTTCTCCGCGGTGAACGGCATGAGCTGCATGAGCCCCATGGCTCCGTCCACCGAGACCACGTTGGCGTCGTAGTTGCTCTCCACGTGCATCACTGCCCGCAAGAAGGCTTCCGGCAGCTGATAGAGCCGGGCGGCTTCGACGATGTACGAGTCGTAGCGCTTGAACCGGTCGGACGAGCGATCGCGCAGGGCGCGTGGAGTCTTGATGGCGCGCGAGGTGCGGGCCTGGAAGATCACGCGCTTCCAGCGCTTACCCGACTCGGGCATGTTCGTGTAATGGGACACGCCTTCGGCGTCGACGAACTCGTAGATGTCGGCCTGGACCGAAGCGGGCGCGCAGATCGGGGTCGCCAGTAACGAAAGGCCCAGTACGGCCGACCTCAAGGTTCTGCTGCGCGTCATGGAGTGGAGTTTCGATCCTAAGCTGTCAGGCTTGATCCCGCCAAGAGTTCGGGCGGCGACAGCCCCCGAGCACAGCCCGCGCGCAGGGCTCCTATCGGGGAGCTCGGCGGAGTTCCTCGTCAACTCTGCTCGAGCGCACTACATTCCCACTTCGCCCTTTTCGAGCCCGCGCGCAGCCTTCTGCGCCTCCGTGCTTGGCGTCACCTATCTATGCGAATAGTCACCGATTACCTGGTTCTCGGCAGCGGTATTGCCGGCCTCACCTTCGCCCTCGAGGCGGCCAAGCGAGGTCGCGTACTCGTGCTTACCAAGCGCACTGAGCGCGACGCGGCCACGGCCTGGGCGCAGGGTGGTATCGCCGCCGTGCTCGACCCGGACGACAGCTTCGGGGAGCACACGGCGGACACCCTCACCACCGGTGGCGGCATCTCCCACCGCTCCATCGTCGACATGGTGGTCGAAGATGCGCCGAAGCGCATCGAGGCCTTGATGGAACTCGGCACTCACTTCAGCGCCGCCCACGATGGTCACCTGGATTTGGCCCGCGAGGGCGGGCACGGGAAGCGCCGCGTGGTGCACGCCGGCGACATCACCGGGGCCGAGGTGCAGCGGGCGTTGCTCGAGGCGGTGCACGCGCAGCCCAACATCGAGGTGCGCGAGGGTCACATGGCCATCGACCTCATCGACCTGGCTCGACTCGGGGGCCCGCGCCGCATCGTCGGGGCCTACGCGCTCGATACGGCGAGCCAGCAGGTCTACGCCATCGTGGCGCGCGCCACGGTGTTGGCCACGGGCGGCGCCGGCAAGGTTTACCTCTACACCACCAACCCGGACATCGCGACCGGCGACGGCGTGGCGATGGCCTATCGTGCGGGCGCCGAGATCGCGAACATGGAGTTCTTCCAGTTCCATCCGACCTGCCTCTATCACCCTCAGGCCAAGAACTTCTTGATCAGCGAGGCCCTGCGCGGCGAAGGCGGCATCCTGCGCTTGCCCGACGGCACCGCCTTCATGGAGCGCCACCATCCCATGAAGGACCTGGCCCCGCGCGACGTCACCGCGCGCGCCATCGACTACGAGATGAAGCGCACGGGCGCCGACTGCGTGTGGCTCGACATGACCCACAAGCCCGCGGACTTCCTGCGTGAGCGCTTCCCCAACATCGCGGCGCGCACCCAGGCGCTCGGCATCGACCTCACCCGTGAGCCCATTCCGGTGGTGCCCGCGGCCCATTACATGTGCGGCGGTGTTCGCGTCGACGGCCACGGCCGAACGTCGCTACCGGGGCTGTGGGCGGTGGGTGAAGTCGCCTGCACCGGCCTGCACGGAGCCAATCGCCTGGCCTCCAACTCTCTCCTCGAGGGCTTGGTGTTCGGTCACCGGGCAGCCGTGGCCCTGGCCGATCAGGATCCGGACCTGCCTCAAATCGAGCCGCCCTTCTGGGACCCCGGCAAGGCCACCGTGAGCGACGAGGCCGTGGTGGTCGCCAACGACTGGGACGAGCTGCGCCGTTTCATGTGGAACTACGTCGGCATCGTGCGCTCCGACCGCCGCCTGGTGCGGGCCTCTCGGCGCATTGCCATGCTCAAAGAAGAGATCCGCGACTACTACTTCCGGCACGTGGTCACCATGGATCTGCTCGAGCTGCGCAACATCGCCGAGGTCGCCGAGCTCATCATTTCGAGCGCCGCCTTCCGCCGCGAGAGTCGCGGGCTCCACTACAACGTGGATCATCCCGACACCGACGATCGCCTGTACCGCTCGGACACCGTGCTGCGTTGGGGGGGCCTGCCCGAGCGGCGTGTGGTCCGCGAATAGTCGACGGCTCGCTCGTCCCAACCTCTGAAAAAGGCGAAGGGCGCGCGTCTGAACGGCTCGCGGCCTGCGGTGCTCGATAAGCGCTTGCCCGGCCGATTCTTGCCCTGCTCCGTCTCGAAACGAAGCACCCTACGGCATGGCCCTCGAGCATCAGCACAACCTCAGCGTCGCCAACCGCCGCGAACTCGGGCGCGCCGCCCGTGAGCACGCACCGCGCTCGTCGCACGCCGACTGGGAGCCCTCGCCCAAGCGCGCCGATCCCGTGTCCATCGTGTGCGACGCGGATGCCGACCGCGTCGAGCTCCTCGTGCCCATCCGCCATGACCGCATGAGCGTGTCGACCCTGGCGTTCTATCGAGGCACCGCCGCCATCATGGCGGCCGACCTTGCCCGCACCCCCAACAGCGGCCTCGAGGCCCAGTTGTGCGGTGACGCCCACCTGTCCAACTTCGGTCTGTACGCATCCCCCGAGCGCAGCTTGCTGTTCGACGTGAACGACTTCGACGAGACGCATCCGGGGCCCTGGGAGTGGGACCTCAAACGCCTGGCAGCGAGCCTGGTGATCGCCGCGCGACACAACTCTTTCTCCGCAGCCGCCGCACGCGAGGCCAGCCTCACCGCGGTGCGCTCGTATCGTGAGTCCATGCGCGACTACGCCGGCATGGCCTGGCTCGACATCTGGTATCAGCGCATCGACGCCGAACAGATCCTCTCGCTGGCAGCCGACCACGATCAACTCGGGCGCATCGACAAGGCCATCGAGAAGGCGCGCAGGCGCACCAGCCATCAGGTGCTGATGAAGTTGACCGAGGAGGTCGACGGCGAGCGCCGCATCATCAGCAAGCCGCCGCTCATCGTGCCCCTCCGCGACGCCCCCGAGTTCAGCGAGGAAGGCGCGCTAGAAGAGCGTGTGCAGGAACTGCTCGAACGCTACCGCGGCACGCTCACCAGCGATCGCAGGCACCTGCTCGAGCGCTACGAGGTCGTGGACATCGCGCACAAGATCGTGGGCGTGGGCAGCGTGGGCCGGCGCTGCTTCATCGTGTTCCTCAAGGGCCGCGACTGGGGCGATCCGTTGATCTTGCAGCTCAAGGAGGCCGCGAAACACTCGGTCCTCACCACTCACGGTGGCCTGCGACCCTGCAAAGTCAGTCACGGCGGCCGGCGCGTGGTGCAGGGTCAGCGTTTGATGCAGGCCGCCAGCGACGTCTTCCTCGGCTGGAACGAGACCCATGAGGGGCGGGACTTCTACTGGCGTCAGCTGCGCGACATGAAGGGCTCCCTCGAGGTGGAAACCTGGCGTCCCACGGACCTCGTGTCCTATGCCCAGGTCTGCGGCTGGGCCCTCGCGCGAGCCCACGCGCGCTCGGGGGATCCCGTCGCCATCGCGGGTTACCTGGGCAAGTCCGACACCTTCGACCGTGCCCTTGCGGTGTTCGCCGAACGCTATGCCGACCAGGCGGACAAGGACTACGTTGCGTACCGAGAGGCGATCCAGGAACAGCGTGTGAGCACCGAGCCTGCCCTTCACGCCACCGTCCGTTTGTGACATCTCCCAGGCACGAGACGCCCGGTTCGGGGGAGCGCGGCGCGGCCGGTGATGTCTCGTTTGACGTTATGCCTTCATGCGTCTAAAAGCATGAACAACTATGGGCTACCTGTTTACCTCTGAGTCGGTGACCGAGGGTCACCCGGACAAGATCTGCGACAACATCTCCGACGCCGTGCTCGACGCGATCCTCTCGATCGATCCTCGCGCGCGCGTGGCCTGCGAGACCCTGGTGAAGACCGGTTTCGTGGTGCTGGCCGGTGAAATCACCACGAAAGCCAAGGTGAACTACTCGGACATCGCGCGCGCGGCCATCCGCGACATCGGCTACACGAGTTCGGAAATGGGCTTCGACGCCGGCTCCTGCGCGGTGCTCACGGCCATCGAGGCGCAGTCCCCCGACATCTCTCAGGGTGTTTCCGAGGGTGAAGGTCTCTACAAGGAGCAGGGCGCTGGCGACCAGGGCTTGATGTTCGGCTTCGCGGTCGATGAGACCCCCGAGCTCATGCCGGCCCCCATCAGCTACGCGCACAAGCTTGCCAAGCGCCTCACCGAGGTGCGCAAGAGCGGCAAGCTCGCGTTCCTCCGCCCCGACGGCAAGACGCAGGTCACGGTGGAGTACGACGAGAACCAGAAGCCCGTGCGCGTCGACGCCGTGGTGGTTTCTTCGCAGCACTCCGAGGACGTCAAGCACAAGCGCCTCAAGGAAGCCGTCATCGAAGAGGTCGTGCTGCCCACGATCCCCGAGCGCTTGATCGACAAGAAGACCAAGTTCTGGATCAACCCCACCGGTCGTTTCGTGCTCGGCGGTCCCTTCGCCGACGCGGGCCTCACCGGCCGCAAGATCATCGTCGACAGCTACGGCGGCATGGGTCGTCACGGCGGCGGCGCCTTCAGCGGCAAGGACCCCTCCAAGGTCGACCGCAGCGCCTGCTACTACGCCCGCTACGTGGCCAAGAACATCGTGGCCGCCAAGCTTGCCCGTCGTTGCGAGGTCCAGGTGGCCTACGCCATCGGCGTGGCCAAGCCGGTGGGCGTCTACGTGACCACCTTCGGCACTGGCGTGGTGGAAGACGCGAAGATCGCCAAGGTGGTCGAATCCCTGTTCGATTTCCGCCCCGCGGCCCTGATCGACGAGCTCAAGCTGATGCGCCCGATCTACCGCCCCACGGCCGCCTACGGTCACTTCGGCCGCACCGAGAAGACCTTCTCGTGGGAGTCGACCCACCGCGCCGCCGAGCTCGCGGACGCGCTCCTGCCCAAGAATGGCGCCTCCAAGAACGGCGCGCCCAAGAACGGCAAGAAGAAGGGCCCCGTCTCGGTCAGCGCCTGAACCCGAACGGGCACCGGACCCTACGAGCAGGGTCCGTTGCCCATTCCCCAGGCGCATGCCGGGCCATGGCCGTTGGCTGTGGCTGTGGCCGCTACGGTGACTGCAGCGGCGAGGCCCACCGTCTTGCAGCTGATTCCATGTTTGGGGTATAGCCTATCCGCTTCGATGACCGATTCGGACCAGGCTGAAGCCGTGCGTGCCCTCGAGGAGCGAATCAGGCACCTCGAGGCGCGACTGTCGGCCAGCGAGGCTGCCGCGGCCTTCCTGGACTCGGTGCTTCGGGCGGTGCCCGCCTTCGTGGTCAATCTCGATCCCGAGCTCCGCATCCGCTACCTGAACCGCTATCAACACGGATTCACTGCGGACGGCACGGTGGGACGCCACATGTGCGATTTCATCGCGCCCGAGCAACGTGAAGAGGTGCTGCAAAAGGTCGAGAGCGCGCGCCGGACCGGCCAGATTACCACCTTCGTGAGCGCCAATGCTGCGGGTCCCCACGGCGGCACCACCAACTACATGACCTATGTGGCGCCGGTGCAGGAGCCCGACGGATCGGTGGGCGTGTGTTTGGCGGCGGTGGACCTGGTCGAGCAGGAAGCCCGCGAGCGGGCGCTCAGGGAGAGCGAGGAGAAGCTGCGGCTGGCGGCCGACGTCACGGGGCTCGGCGTGTTCACCTGGGACATCGCGACCCGGGAGGTGCGCTGGGACGAGAACATGAAGCGGCTCCATGGCGTGTCGCAGCCGCCCAGCGCGCTCGAGTACATCGATACCTTGGTGCATCCGGAGGAGCGCGAGCAGCTACGCGCGGACACCCTGATCGCCTACGAGACCGGGCGCATCTCGCCGCAGGTCACCTATCGCATCGTGTGCCCGGATGGCACCGTGCGCCGAATCCTCACGCTGAGCCGCATGCAGTTCGCTCCCGATGGCAGGCCGGCGAAAATGGTCGGCTGTGCCCTGGACGTGACGCGCACCTATGAGCTCGAGGAGCAGCTCCGGCAGTCCCACAAGATGGAAGCCGTGGGCAGTCTCACCGCCGGCATCGCCCATAACTTCAACAACATGCTGGCCGTGATCTTGCCGACCCTCGAGATCGCCGCCGACCTCGTGCCACCCGCGCGCGCCGACCTGATGCGCCAGGCATCGCAAGCGGCGGGGCGCGCCTCCGAGTTAGTGCGCCAGCTGATGACCTACGCCGGGCAGAGCCGCAGTCTGCGTCAAAAGGTCTGCCACCTCGCGGGCATCGCGGAGTCTGCGGTGGAGATCTGCCGACGCACCTTCGATCCTCACATCGTGATCGCCCTCGAGATTGCGCCCGACGCACGCAGCCTCAACGTGGCGGGCAGCGCGGTGCAGCTCGAGCAGGTCGTGGTGAACCTGCTGCTCAACGCGCGCGACGCCATCGTGGAGGCCGGGCGGACGCGGGGGCTGGTGCAGGTCACGGTGCGTCGCTCTTCCGACCCCCTACGCGGCAAGCGCGGGGTGGTTTGTGACGCTGTGTGCATCGACGTGCGCGACAACGGCACCGGGATCCCGGAGGCGGTGCGCAGCCGCATGTACGAACCCTTTTTCACCACCAAGCCCGCGGGCAAAGGGACCGGACTCGGGCTCGCGACCAGCTTCGGCACCATCCGCGACCACGAAGGGACCCTCGTCTGCCATCCGGGTCTCCAGGACGGGGCCGAGTTCACCCTGACCTTGCCGCTGTCCACTGAGCAGGTCCACGCCTCCACCATGCCGCCCACCACCGAAGATGTGCCGCTGGGCACCCGTGTGCTCCTGGTGGACGACGACGAAGCCGTGCGCGGGGCACTGGGACATGTGTTGGCCAGCGCGGGCCTCACCGTGCACCTGGCGGGCTGCGGCCACAGCGCCCTGGAGGAGCTCGCAGCCTGTCCTGCCATGGACGTGGTCTTGCTCGACCGCGCCATGCCGGGTGGTGCGGGGGAGGAGTTCGTCCCGCGCATGCGTGAGCTCGCGCCCCGGGCGAGGCTCGTCTTCCTCTCTGGTCAGTCCATCGAGCCGCCGCTCGCGCGTCTGGTCGACGCGGTGATCCCCAAGCCCGTCAGCAGCCCGAATCTGCTCACCACGATCCGCCAAGTCCTCGAGCGAGAACACTGACACTGCTGCTTTGCAGCCTACATGTGGCCGTTTTCGCCTTCTGTTGGATGTCTCACGCAGACCGGTGTTTTCAGCGCGCCGAGAGATCGATATGCTCGAAGGCTCAAGTTTTCTGCTCCCTCGCAGGAGGCTGTGACGGTGGAGATTCGCGTCAACGTGGTGCTGATGGTGCTGGTCGGGCTGACTTGGCTCGGCCTGCGCGCCCATGCGCCGACGCCTATCGAGTCCGGCAAACAGTGGGCCTCGCAGCTCGCGGCGCTCGAAGACGCCTTCGGCGCGGACCCCAGCGACAAGGGCGCGCTCGTCTCTCTAATCGACGCTTACTTGGAGGAGGGCTACCCGCTGCTCGCGGTGGCCGCCCTGCGTAGCGCTGAGCCCACGCTGCTCGAGGAGCCCGTGGTCTCCCATCAGCTGGCGCGTGCCTACGAGGCCAGCGGCCGCCTGCTGGACGCCCTCGCCACCGCGGACCTCGCCCTAGCGCGCTGCAGCCGCGCCATCGGGGCACGTCCGCTCGAGACAGCTGTGCCGCACTTCTCGTGCAGCGAGCGTACCTTCGCCATGCTCGACACGCATAAGAGCGCGCTCGAGCGCATGGTGCGGTGGGGCATCGTCGACCCGCGCGTGGACCCCCGGGCCCAGCGTGCTTACGACCTCGCTCTGCGCCGTGCGCGCATCGCGGTGGGCGAGCTGCCCGCTGGACCGGGCGTTCCGTAAGTCCGCCCACAGCCATCGGCCAGCAGCCAACCGCCAGCAGCCAACCGCTAGCAGCCGTTCGGGCGCTATTGGATGGCCGCTATCGGATGCCTGGCGGCCGCTTGCATCCTCACGCCGCCTTGGCCTCGACCCGACGCGCAGAGCTATCCGTTGGATCAAGGCTGAGGATCCAGCGGGCCACGGTGCGGGCACGTCCGCGGGTCGACTCGTGCCGAAATGCGTACAGCGCCTGACGCAGCGCGTGCAACGCGTCGTCCCGCTTGCCGGACCGCAGCATGGCTTCGGCGAGCCAACAGTAGCTCGGGCCGCTGGGCTCCCTCGCTGCGCTCTCACGCAGCAGCTGGAGGGCCTTGCGCTCCTCACCCCGCCGCAGCAGGCGACGGGCACGGCGCTGTTGGAGGCGCGTACCTGAAGCGAGCCACTGAGACTGACCTGACACGGACTGGGAGCGACCGGGCTTGGACATGCCAGGGCAAGTGAGCAAGCGGCGCGCCAAGCGCTGCGGCGGAGTCAGTTTCGGCAACTTGAGTTGCCTCGGCGTCCGACTTTGTGGCGCTGCGCACGCTGCCCGAATTGCCGACCGTGGCAATTCGATCCGGGGTGGCGAGGTGGGTATGCGGCGTGTGCGCACACCACACCGCTGACGCAACGTCCATGTGGGTTCAATGAGATAGCCGACGCACGACGCGCGTTCGGCACTGTTCGTCGTGCGCCACCAGTGTCTTCACTTGGGAGGTCCTGAACATGGATTCTCGTTCTCTCTTTGGACGCCGATCGCGAATGCCATATAGTTGCAGCAGGCTGCCGGCAGATGGGCAGACGCCCCGGAATGGTCCGAAACCCGACGGGATCTTGCCGCGCAGAACCGAGGAAGCATCCGCTTCCTCGCTCGTGGAACGCTCCGTGTACGCGGTCGCTCTGACCTCATCAAAATGACCGGAGCGCCGGCTGACGCCGGGGGAGGAATGGCACAACATGCACAATCCGAAGAATCCCAGCCCCTCACCGGAGGTCAGCCTCAGCTGATCCACGACGTGCACCTTGGTGAGGCGTAAAGTCTCACTGTGCCGGTTCACTCCGTTCAACCGCGCGTAACATTCCGCGCGGCGGAGACCGGCGACGAGAAGGGCGGCAGACCGCGAGGTCAGCCGCCCTTTGTTTTTGTCGCGCTCGTATGTCGCACACACGCTGCTCTCTCAGTGGCCTTCATCACGCGCGCTGGCGACCAGTCTTGCCGCCGTGGCCACGGCCCTGGTCGGTGCGCAAGGACGGGTAGAGCGGCTCCTCGGCGCCTTTCACTCCACCTTGATTACACCGCCGATCATCTTCTGCATCGCGCAGCCGTACTTGAGCATGCCGCTCTTCTTGGGCGTGAAGCTCAGCGTGACCGCGGTATTTAGCGGCAGCTTGGTGTTCACACCGTACTCGTCGATCACGATCTCCGTGGCACAGGTGGAGTCCGTTTTGCGCGTGATCACCAGCGTGACCGGCTCGCCGCTCTTTACCCGCACATTCTGAGGCTCGAAGCCGTGCTCCGTGACCGTCATCTCCACACGGTTCTGCACGGGTCCATCGAAGCTAGGTGCCTTCTCGGGTTTGTCCGCCGCGCCCGCCGAGCAGGCGAGCGACCCCAGCGTTACACCAATCATCACGAGATGCCGAAATCGTGTTCGCAACATGCGGACAAGACTAGCCGAACTCCTCTCTGCGCGCGACGCCACGCCTTTTCCCGCACAGCCCCAAGCCTCGAATGGCAAGTCGTCTTGCCGCCTCACACGCGCGCCGCGAGCCTGGTTTTTGAGGCGCAGAACTCGCGGCGAACCATGTTAGGAAGCTCCCATGCATCCTTACGGTACGAGCTCGTACGAGCCGACGGAGCTCCACACGGAGTCGGTCGACGCACGCAGTTCGGTGCTGGAGCCGACTTCCGTCGAAGGCAAGGGAGAGCGCGCCGCGCGCGTGCTCATCGAAACCATTCGAGCGCTCTCGGGGACGCGCAGCGCCGCCGCCATCGCCGACGTGGTGCGCAAGGCTGCGGCCAAGCTGGTCGGGGCCGATGGCACCTCGTTCCTGCTGCGAGAAGGCGACGCCGTGGTGTGCGTGGACGAGGAATGCATCGAGCCGAGCTGGCGCGGCAAACTCTTTCCGCTCAGCGAGTGCGTCGCGGCCACGGTGCTCGAGCACGGCGAGCAAATCGCCATCCCGGACCTGTACGCCGATCCTCGCATCAACCAGGACAACTTCCGGGGAACCAACGTGCGTGGGCTGGTGTTGACCCCTGTGCGCGGGAATCCCTGTGTTGCCCTCATCGCCGCTTTCTGGTCGCACACCCATGGGCCCAGCGAGGGTGAGCTCCTCCTGCTCCAGGACCTCGCGGACGCCACCGCGGTGGCCACCGAGAACGCGGGGCTCCACGCCGAGCTCGAACGCAGAGTCGAGCGCCGCACGCTCGAGCTGCGGGACGCCAATCGGGACCTCGAGGCCTTCTCGTACAGCGTCGCCCACGACCTGCGCGCGCCGCTGTCGGCCATGTTGGTCACGCGCTCCATCCTGGAGCGCAGCTACGGGTCGGCGCTGGACAGCCACGGGGTCAAGCTTCTGCGCGACATCGAGCGCACCGGCAAGCGCATGGGCGAGCTCATCGGTGGTCTCCTGCAGTTCGCGCGTTGCGCGCGCGTGGAGCTGTCACGGGAGGCGGTCGACCTCTCCGCGCTCGCCGCCGGCGTGGTGATGGCGCTGCGTCAACAGAACCTATCTCGGCAGGTGCACGTGCGCATCGAGCCCGGTCTCCGCGCCAACGCCGACTCCACGCTGATGGAGGTGGTCATCGCGAACCTGCTCAACAACGCATTCAAGTACACCAGGGAGCGCCCGCTGGCCGAGATTCACGTGGGCCAAATGCGAGAGCTCGGCGGCCATGCTTTCTACGTGCGCGACAACGGCGCGGGCTTCGACATGGCGTCCTCCGCGGAGCTGTTCTTGCCCTTCAAGCGCCTGCACCCGTCCCATCTCTTCGATGGGCACGGCGTGGGGCTCGCCACCGTGTCGCGCATCATCGGCAAGCACGGCGGACGTGTGTGGGCGGAGTCGCAGCCCGGCGTCGGAGCGACCTTCTACTTCACGCTGCCGAGTCTCGACTGAATCAGCTCACTTCCAGGGGCTCGGGGGTCTCTTCGCGCTTCTCCAGGCTGCGCTCCTTGGGGCGCACTTCCGCAGGCGGCGCAGGCTCGCTGACGGGTGGCGGGGCATCGACCTTTGTCGGCTCGGTGGCCTTCGCTGGCGGGCTCGAAGGCTTCCTACGCGGCCCGAAGGCTTCCACCAGGCTGCGCGGGATGACGCGGTTCTTGGCGACGACCACGGTACAGCCATCGGGCACGCTCTGCGACACCACGCAGTTGGCTCCCACCTTGACGCCGTTTCCCAGACGAATCTCGCCGATCACACGGGCGCCCGCGTAGATGTCCACGTCGTCTCCCAGCTCGGGGAAGACCAGGGAATTGGCGTCCATCCCCAGCGTGACCTCCTGGAAGATCAGACAGTTCTTGCCGATCTTACAGCCGCCGATCAGGACGTTGCGTGGGTGAATCAAGGTCAGACCGGGGCCGATCTCCGCATGCGGGGAGATGTCCAACTGGTAGACGATGTGGAAGTACTGGTTGAACAGCTTCTGCGGCGCGAGCACCAGGAGACGCCCGGGGCCCTTGAGCGTTCGGCCCCAGCGCCCCCAGCGATAGGTGACGGTCGCCCAGAAGCCGGGCTCGAAGTACCACGGGTTCGTGTAACGTGCGGTGTCTGCGCGTAGATCGCTGAGGATAGTCATCCGCTGAAGCCTCCGTCGACGACGATGGTTTGGCCGGTCATGTAGAGAGGCGCCTCGTGCGCGAGAAACCCTACCAGCGTGGCGACCTCCTCGGAGGTTCCGAGCCGCCGCATGGGAATGCGTGTGAGGGTCTGCGCGCGTTGCTCCTCGCTCTGATACTTGAGCATGTCCGTATCGGTGAAGCCGGGCGCCACTGCGTTCACGGGGATGCCCCAGGCGGCGAGCTCCTTGGAGAGCGAGCGCGTGAAGCCGATGATGCCGGCCTTGGCGGTCGAATAGTTCGTCTGGCCCGGGATGCCAATCAGGCCCGAGACCGAGGTAATGTTGACGATGCGTCCGGTGCGCTGGCGAATCATCTGTTTGGTGCTCGGTCGCGTGGTGCCGAACAGACCGTACAGACTCGTTTCGAGCACGCTGGACCAATCGGACTCGCTCATCATCGGCAAGAGCTTGTCCTGAGTGATGGCCGCGTTGTTCACCAGCACGTCGAGGCGTCCCGTGTCTTTGACGGTGTCCTCCACGAAGGCCGTGCAGGCCCGCGCGTCCCGCGAGTCCACGCGGGTGGCCCTGGCGCGACCGCCGCGCGCCATCACTTCTTGCGCGACCTCGGCCGCTTTTTCCTCGCTGTTGACATAGGTGAAATGGACGCTGAAGCCGAGCTCCGACAGCCGCATCACGACGGCGCGTCCAATGCCACGTGAGCCGCCGGTGACGATGGCGACGCGTGGCCTTTCGAGTTCAACTTCCGTTCCGAGCGACGACTCGACCACATGATCAGTCATGTCTGAACCGCTTCTCCTGCGAAGGGGGAACAGCCACGGCGAACGAACACTGTCTGCACATCTTTGCGCATTGCTGCGCAGGCTGCACGAAACGTCATGGTAGTCACTTTTCGATGGACCATGTCAAACTCGCCAGTCGAAAACTCGTGCAAAAATGCCAGGGATTCGCAATTTTCATACGCAAGCTTCGCGCCTCATCCCCGACCGGTGACGCCGCGCGCAGCGAGCGCGCGAGACTCAGCAGAAGCAGAGCAGACTCGATTGAGGACAGCTAAGTCAGGAGAATCTCCATGAGTGATTTGGTGAATCGTCAGTGGCTGCTTGCGCAACGCCCCAAGGGGGTTCCCAGCAGCGACGACTTTCGGTGGCACGAGGGAACGGTCGCGCGTCCCCAGGAGGGAGAGGTACTGGTGAAGAACCTGTATCTCGCGTGTGAACCGACGCAGCTCGGCTGGGCGGCCGGTGAAACCTACTTGCCCGCGGTGGGGCTCGGCGAAGTGATGCGCTCGTTGGGAGCAGGAGAAATCCTCGAGTCTCGTGATCCCGCATTCAAGGTCGGCCAGCGCGTGCAGGGACTATTGGGCTGGCAAGACTTCGCCACGGTGTCGGCGTCCGGTCACTACCCAATGCTCCCCCTGTTGTCGGACGCACCGCTCGAGGCCTCGCTGTCGATTCTGGGCAACACCGGCATGACCGCCTACTTCGGGATGCTCGACATCGGGAAACCCAAGCCCGGTGAGACCGTGGTGGTCTCGGCTGCGGCAGGCGCCACGGGATCGGTGGCGGGGCAAATCGCCAAAATCCAGGGCTGCCGGGTGGTGGGCATCGCGGGAGGCGAGGACAAGTGTCGCTACCTGGTGGAGCAGCTGGGGTTCGACGCGGCCATCGACTACAAGCGGGAGAACCTGCTCTCGCGTTTGAGGCAGACCTGTCCGCAAGGCATCGACATCTACTTCGACAACGTGGGGGGCAAGACGCTGGACGCCGCCTTCCTCTACCTGGCATTGCGCGGGCGCGTCGTGCTCTGCGGCGCCATCTCTGGCTACGCCGACCCAGGCGCGATGACCGGACCGCGCAACTACCTGAGGCTGCTGCGACAGCGCGGCCGTATGGAGGGCTTCATCGTGCTCGACTACCTGCACCGCGCCGAAGAGGCCATGTTGGCCCTAAGAGACTGGCACGAGCGCGGGCTGCTCAAGGACCGCGTGGACGTGCTGTCCGGGCTGGAGCAGGCGCCGGTCGCACTGAGGCGGCTGTTCACCGGGGAGAATCAGGGCAAGCAGCTGGTGCGGTTGTAGACGCGGGCACTCGCCCTTGGGCAGGAAAGAGTGAGGTCCGCACTTTGGCTTGCGGACCTGAAAGCGTCAGGTCTGGTCAGCGAGGGGAACGTAGACGGAGAAGCGGGTGCCCTTGCCCATCTCGCTGGTCATGTGAATGACGCCGCCGACCTCCTCCACAATACGCCTGGAAATCGCGAGGCCAAGCCCCGTGCCGCCGTCGGCCTTGGTGGTGAAGAACGGATCGAAGACCTTCTCCAGGTCGGACTCGGCGATGCCGCAACCGTTGTCCTGGACATCGAGTCGGGCCTGCCTGCCCTCCTTGCGCAGCGAGATGTCCACGTTGTTTTCCACGCGCGGGCGCTCGGGCAGGGATTGAAGCGCGTTCACCAACAGGTTCAACACTACCTGGCCCAGCTTGGTGCGTGAGCCGCGCACGGGCGGCAGCGGGTCGAGCTCGCACCTCACTTCGGCTCGCATCCGCAGCTCGCCGCGCAGGCTAGCGAGTGTCAGCCGAATGACATCGTTGAAATCCGCGTGGTTCTCGGTGTCGCGGCGGCGCTGGCTGAGCTCGACTCCGCGCGTGATATCGGTGATGCGCTGGACGCCTTCCCGTGCGTCGGCCAACAATAGCGTTAGCTGGCGCAGGGCTTCCGAGAGCGGGGACGCCGAGGGTAGGCCTTGGAGCAAGCCCGCTACCTCTTCGCGCATCAGCGATAGATTGGTCGCCACGGCCGTGATGGGGTTGCGGAGCTCGTGGGCGATTCCGGCCGCAACCACGCCGAGCGCGTAGACACGCTCGGTCTCACGCAGGCGCAGCTCGAGGGCCTTGATGCGTTGGCTCGTTCGGTACACGGAGAGCGCTTCGGCGACGTTCGCGCGCAGCTCTTCGATGACCCACGGCTTGCGCAGAAAGCGCTGCACCTGACCGCGGTTGATGGCGGCCGTGGCGTCGTGAAAGTCGGAGTACGCCGTGATTAGAATGCGCACGACGTCGGGCCACTCGGTCCGGGTCCGCTCCAGGAGCTCGACGCCCGTCATGCCGGGCATCCGCTGGTCCGCGATGACGAGCGCGAACTGCTGCTTGCGCATCAGCTCGAGAGCCTGGGCACCGCTGCTGGCGGTGACGATCTTGAAGTCGCGCCCGCAGGCCGCTTGAAAGACCACCAGGTTCGACTCGTCGTCGTCTACGTACAGAATGGTCTCAGTCATTGGTTGGCCTCAGGTGCAAGCCCGATTGCACCCCTGGGTGGCAGGGGAGAATACCCAGAGCACGGCACTTCATTCCCGGATTCTTTGCTCGCTTCGCCCATCGGCTGTCATCCACTCATTCTACCTACGTCCACGTCGTTCACCGCTGGGAATGATTGCACAAAGTTGATCATCCGTGCGGCTCAGGGTGACAGAACCTGAATCCCGTCCAAGGACACCATAGGCGCGTTTCGCTTTCGTTTCCCTCACGTCACGCGCTCCTCGTTTGGTCGTCCATTCGGGCCGTCAGGTTCCCTTCGTCCGTTTCGGCTCGTCAGGTCGCCGTCCATCGGACCAGCGCTGCGCGCGCCGACGCGTGTGCGGCGAGCGAGCAAGTGTCTCCGACTCAGTTCGAAAGGTACCGCGGAGCGCACTGCGCGCGGATCGAAGATCAACACGAACGCGTCGCTGCATCACGCGCGAATGATGACCGCTGGTCGATAGACTCATATGGGCCTGTCGTGCAGCGATGCAGACTAAAAATCACCACATTGCGCGCGAAATACAGCCTGGATTTTCAGCTCCTACGCGAACGTCACTGCAAAGCGTTAGTCTGATCTCCACTCTGTTGATCCAAAACTAATCGCCAACGTTGACTTCCACTAATCAGCAAGCCACCGTTGTTCGGCACCAGCGAGTCTGCGACCGCAGCAAGCGTTCGCGAGAAGTCGCGCCAACCCTGAGCTGTTCACGTCTGCGCTGAAGGCATGCGCAGCGCTCGGTTGAGCAATGGATGGCATTCGTCGGGCTTTGTCGAAGCTGCGACGCAATGTCGGTGGCGCTTCCACGCTCGCAAGAAGGACCTCTACAGATGAACAATTCGCCGGCTTCCATGGACGTTCAGCAGGCGCCGAGGGCAACCGCGCCCGCCGAACGCATCTCCGGCATCGCGCCGGTGCCCCCCGTTGTCCGCAACTATCAGGATCTCGAGGGAGGCGTCGGCCGGGAGGTCAACTTCCGGCCCCCTCGCTACCAGTCGGCGGAGTTCGGACCGGTTGGCGCAGTGGTCAACGCGGTGGTGGACGGCAAGAGCTACACCTGCGTGCTGCACGACGTATCGCAGAACGGCGTCGCCTTCGAATGGCACGAGGTGGGGCGTCTGGAGGTCGGTGCGACCATCTCCGTGCTTACCGTGAGCTTCGATCGGCACGAAGCCTATCGTGGGGCCGCGCGCGTGGGGTCCGTGCGCGACGCCGACGGCTATCAGCTGGTTGGGGCTTCATTCCTCGACACGCTGATGAATATCGACGACGTGCTCCAGTTGCGCGACGTCAAGGCCTGGAGCGGCGCCGGACCGGGTCTCGCGCTCAAGGAGCGCCCCTGGCGGTTTGCCGGGCATGAACGCTTCAAGTCGCTGGTGGCGGAGATGCGTCTGCTGCTGCTGGACGCCGAGCAGCAGCTCGGTGAGCTCGAGGCCTCGCTGCCCTGGCACGTCGTCCACGGTGGCGACCAGGACCTGCCCGCGAGAGACGCTCTCATCCACCGCCTGCGCACCGAGGTCGTGGACGAGATCATGACGGTCTACAACGAGATCGGGTCCATGCGGGATCCGGTGAGTCCGGCCGAGCATCGGGCCATGAAGGAGTACTCGATTCGTCAGCTCAACGATTTGCTCATGCAGGCATCGTGGCTGCGACGGGCACGTGACAAGCCGCTTGGTTATCCTGGCGACTTCGAGCTGATGAACGGCATTTATGGCATCGGCGCGTTCGGCAGCTTTGCGGGCAATACCTTGTTCGCCAAGACCTTGAACTTGTTCCTGGTCAACACGCCAGCTGCGCGCGCGGTGGCCGAGCGCAAGAACGTCGTGGCTGCACGACTCTCCAAGCTGCTCGACGAGTGCAAGCCGAGCGGCCGACCCATCCGCGTGCTGTCGCTGGCGGCGGGACCGGCCCAGGAGACCTATGAACTGCTCTCGACCCGCGAACACTTCCCGACGCCGGTCGAAATCGTACTTTTCGACCAGGACAAGCGCGCCCTCTCCTTCGCCTACGGGCGCTTCAAGCAGCTCCCGGCGGTCAAGTACGGTCAGGTCCGCATCGTCTACCTCCACGACACCATCAAGCGCTTGCTGAGAGATCCCCGTCTATTCGCGTCGTTCGGCGAGTTCGACATGATCTTCTCGTGCGGCTTGTTCGACTACCTGCCGCAGGCCACGGCCACCACATTGACTACGAACCTCTACGCGAACCTGGCGTCCGGGGGCTCCCTCTACGTCGGCAACCAGACGATCAAGACCACCAGCCGCTGGCTGATCGAGTTCCTGGCCGACTGGTACCTCATCTACCGCGAGCATTCCGAGATGCTGGCCTTCGCCAGTGCAGGCGTACCCACGGCCGACATCTCGATCCTCGAGGAGCCGACCGGCATCAACCCGTTCGTCGTCCTGCGCCGTCCCTGAGGGCGGGCGCGCCCGCGCAGCGAGCCGATCACAGGAGCAGAGACCATGCCGACGAAGCAACTCGTCCAGGTCGCCTCACGCCTGGTCAGCAGACTGGCCGGCTCCAACGGGCGTCGTGTAGACCGTCCGTCCGAGCAACTGCCCGGCCGAGGGGCGAGCACCCCAGAAGGCGTCCGGGTCACCTATCGCAAGATGGAGTTCGAGTTCGAGAGCCGGGGCTTCGAGCGCCGCTGGCACAGCGACAGCACCTTCATCAGCGGCTTCTGGAACGCGCTCTCGAGCGCGTTTCCGGCCGGGGAGAGGTTCTTCATCGACGCGGCGAACTCGGTGCGCGACCGCATCGACGACCCCGTCCTGCGCGAGGAGCTGAGCGAGTTCCTGCGCCAGGAGAGCCACCATATCGTCCAGCACAAGAAGTTCAATCGCATGGTCGCGGAGCAGGGCTTCGACATGAAGACCTACGAGGCGCGCTATGCGATTCCGCTCCAGGCGGCCGCCGCCCAGTTGAAGCCGATGCAGAAGATGGCGGTGACCGTCGCGCTGGAGCACTTCACGGCCGTCTTTGCCCACCAGGTGCTGACCAATCCTGCAGTGATCGGCGGCGCCGACCCCTGCGTGTTGGCGCTCTGGTCGTGGCATTTCATGGAAGAGCTCGAGCACAAGGCCACCTGCTTCGAGGCCTATGAGCGTCTCGGGGGCAGCTACGTCACTCGGGTCAAGGCCGCGGGTCCGGCTTGGCAGCTCTACCTTCTGCTCGCTGTCCGCAGCGCGCTCAGCATGCTGCGCGAAGACGGGCGCAGCCTGGACCCGCGGGAGTACGCCCGAGGGCTCTGGTACCTGTTCGGTCCGAGCGGCTTCGTGACGAGTATGATTCCGGGCCTACTTGACTACTTCCGCCCAGATTTCCACCCATGGCAGTTCGACGACAGCAACTTGATCGCCAACTGGCAGCTGCGTAACAATCCCCACGTCAGGAGCATGCAGGTGTTCAGCCGACAGCCGGAGGTCCAGACGGCCTCCGCTTGAGCAGGCGTCGCAGGCGGTGCTCGGCGGGCGTGTTGCCCGTGTCGACTGGCTTGGCCCGCTTCGACGGAGACGTAAATGGCTGAAGTATCCCCGGTCCTCAAAGCCGCTGAGGATAGTCCCGAGCTGGAAGCTCGCTGGTCCGTGTGGCTGCTCACACGAAACCGCCGCGCGACCATCATGTGCCTCTGGCTCAACGCGGTGCTCTACCCGCTGTTCGGCGTGCTCGACTACTTCGTGGCGCCGCGCGAGTGGCTGTCGCTGCTGTGGGGCACCCGGTTCCTGGTCGCCATCGTCACGCTGACGATGTTTCGGATCGTGCGCGGACCGCTGTTCGACCGCCACTCCAACGTGCTCTCCGCGGCCTATCAGGTGCTGATCTCCTGCGGCATCAGCTTGATGACCGTGATCTTCGGTGGACTCGCGTCGTCTTATTACGCGGGTCTGAACCTGGTGATGCTGGGTGCCGGCCTGTTGTTCGTGTGGCCGCGCTCCATCGTGCTCACCACTCACGCAGCGATCGTCGCGTCGTTCATCCTGCCCAACTGGATCCTCGGCCGCACCGGCGATGCCTTCAACTCGATCACCAACCTGTTCTTCCTGATCTCCACGGCCTGCATCGCCATGGCCGGACAGCTGGTCGCCTATCGCGTCAACCGCGAGCAGCTCTCCGCCATGCTGTTGATCGAGTCCACCACGGCCAACCTCGAGCGCGCGCACGTGAAGTTGCAGCAGCTCGACAAGTTCAAGTCCGAGTTCTTCGCCAACATCACCCACGAGCTGAAGACGCCGCTCACGATGATCCTGGCCCCGCTCGAGCTGATGCTGCAGGGCGAATTCGGCAAGATCACGGAGACCCAGCGGGCCTCCCTCGACTCCATGCTGCGCAGCGGGATCAAGCTGCTCAAGCTGATCGGCAACCTGCTCGACCTGTCGAGGATGGATGAGTCGCGACTGCGTCTGCAGGTGGCCGAGCACGACCTCGCGGTGTACCTGCGGGACCTGGTTGCGCAGGTGCATTCGCTGGCCGGCCGCAAGGGCATCGAGCTCAGCTTCGAGACCAGCTGCGAGAGGACCATGGTCCACTGCGACCTGGAGCGGCTCGAGCGCGTGTTCGTGAACCTGCTGTCCAATGCGGCCAAGTTCACACCGGCTGGCGGCAAGATTCGGGTCTCGCTGGTGGACGCCGGCGACCGCGCGCGCGTCTCGGTGAGCGACACGGGCATCGGCTTCCCGCAGGACATGGCCGAGCGCATCTTCGAGCGCTTCGTGCAGGTGGATATGGCCGGTACGCGTAAGTTCGGCGGCACCGGCATCGGCCTGGCCCTGGCCAAGGAGCTGATCGGGCTGCACGGCGGCACCATCAGCGCCCGCAGCGAAGTGGGCGCCGGAGCGACCTTCACGGTGGAGCTCTTGAAGGACCGCGAGCACTTCGACCCCGAGCGCGTCGACCGGCGCGCGCGGCGCGCTGACCTGCTGGACGGCAATCGCGAGACCGACCGCGGCATCGGCGAGTGGGAAGTGGAGACCAAGGCGCGCTTCCGCTTCATCGACATCGACGAGGCCACCGATCAGCGCATCGTTCAACGCGACCCCGACGAGCACGAGCGCTCGCAGAGCGTGCTGGTGGTGGACGACACCCCGGACGTCATCCGCGTGATCTACCTGGCCCTGCGCAACCAGTTCCGCGTGCTGGCCGCGCCCGATGGCGAGAAGGGCTTCGACCTGGCGGTGAGGCACCTGCCGAGCCTGATCATCACCGACCTGATGATGCCCGAAGTGGACGGCATGGAGTTGAGCCGACGGCTGCGCCAGGACCCCCGCACCAAGCACATCCCCATCGTGATGCTCACGGCCCGTGACCACGTGGACGAGCGCACCGCGGGCATGGACTCGGGCATCAACGCCTACCTGACCAAGCCGTTCGCGGCCAAGGAGTTGCTCTCGACGGTGCGCGGGTTGGTGCGCATCCAGGAGACCAACGCGGACCTGGTGCTGACCCACAGCATGGACTCGCTGCAGACCATCGCCGGCGGCCTGGCCCACGAGATCAACAACCCCCTGAACTACATCCGGAGTGCACTCGCCATGATCCAGAGCGACGGCGAGCACATGCTCTCGATCGCCAAGGAAGGTGGCTTGAGCGGCGACTCCCCGGCGATGGAGCCGCTCTCGAGCCGCATGATGAAGATGTTCCAGGTGGCCGACACGGGGCTGCGCAAGATCGGCTCGACCGTGGAGTTGATGCAGCGCTACTCCCGCGAGGGTTACTCGCGCACCATGCAGGCCATCGACGCCTTCGCGCTGACCCGCGACGTGGTGTCCATGCTGGAGGGGGTCGCCCAGCGCACCATCGAGCTGAGCTTCGAGGGCGAGGGCAGCGTGGAGTGCGTGCCGGACGAGCTGAGCCAGGTGCTCACGAACCTGGTGCAGAACGCCATCGATGCCACTCCCGCGGACGGGACCGGCAACGTGCAGGTACGCGGTAGCTACGAGGGCGGCACCTTCGTCTTCTCGGTGCGCGACAATGGCCACGGCATTAGCCCGGAGGACCGAGCCAAGATCTTCACGCCCTTCTACACCACCAAGGACGTGGGCAAGGGCATGGGTCTCGGCCTAACCATCGTGCGGCGCGTGGTCACGGCCCTGGGGGGCACCGTCACGCTGACGAGTCAGGTGGGGAAGGGCACCGAGTTCATGCTGCGCATCCCCTGCAAGCGGGCGCTGCTGATGACCACCAACGAGGCGGGCCAGACGACCTTCGAGGACGTCACGGCATAGCGGGGCGCGGACAAGTCGGCGCCCTGCTCCCGTGCCAGCCTTGCGCCAGCAAGGCGAGCCCGCGCCGGACTACGCCGGCTACGCCTAGAATCAAAGCCCTGCGTAGACTGCGCGCACGTCGTCGTCGTCGTCGATGGCCTGCAGGAAGGCCTCGACTTCAGCTCGCTTCTCGTCGTCCAGGCTGACGGGGTTCTTGGCGACCCAGATCAAGTCCTGCGAGGAAAGCGTCCAGCCACGGGCCGTCAGCGCGCGTCCGACGGCGTCGAGGTCGGCGGGTTCGGTGAGAAAGCGTGAGTCGCCGTCTTCGCCCGGCTCCACTTCCTGGGCTCCGGCTTCGATGGCGGCCTCCTCGGGGTCTTCGCCGCTGGCGGGCGGGCTGGCCTCGATGGCGCCCCGGCGGAGGAAGTCCCAGGACACCGAGCCCGAGGCGCCCAGCTGGCCCTTGCGGAACAGGATGCGCATGTTGGGGGCGGTGCGGTTCTTGTTGTCGGTGAGGCACTCCACGATCACCGGCACCTGATGCGGCGCGAAGCCCTCGTAGACGACCGTCTCGAAGGTCGCGGCGTCATCCAGCAGGCCGGCGCCCTTTTTGATGGCGCGCTCCAGGGTGTCGCGGGTCATCGACGCCTTCTTGGCCGCTTCCACGGCCAGACGCAGACGCGGGTTCATCGTCGGGTCGGGGCCGCCCTTGGCGGCGATCATGATTTCCTTGGCAAGCTTGGTGAAGAGACGCCCCTTGGCGTCTGCTGCTTGCGCGCGGCCCTTGGCTTTCCACTGTGCACCCATAGGGCGCTGGATTTAGCGCATGGTGCCGAGGGAGGTCGAGCGACAACTCGGGGGCCCGTACCCAACTGTGGCGACGCCTACATGGCGGGCCACCTGCAATACACTGAAGCCCGGCCCTCCGTGGGTGTAGCGAACCTCGCGGAGGGGTGGTCCCAGCGCGGCTTTGCCGCGATGGGCGGGGAGGGCGTGCGCCCTTCCCGTGAAAAGAGCTTACTTGCCGGCCGCCTTTTCCTTCTTCTTGGCCTTCTTCTCCTTCACGGAGAGCTTGGGCTTGTTGTTGTTCTTGGGCCGCTCTTGTCCTTTGGCCATGTCGTCCTCCTCGGTGTCTGGAAGCTGGGAATTAATCTGCTTGTAACACACCCGATCGAGGGGCCCCTGTCCAAAAAGCGCGCTGCCTTTGAGCCGTGCGAGCTCACGGAGTACGTTGTGCGTGCGTTGTCCCGGGACATCGCGGCGGGTCTCCGGCCCGCGAGTCTTCTGCGAAAGGCCGAGCGTGCGAGGCGCATCAGGGATCCAGGCAAAGCGTTGGGCGGGTGTGTTGTCGGTGTGCCTCCTGGCCGTGGGCTGCGCGCGCAACATGAAGGTTCCAGAGAAGGTCGCGGGCAACCCGGTGATGAACGCGCAGCGCGAGGGCGGGCTCAAGGAGAACGAGCTGAGGCTCGGCGGTGCGGTGGCGAGTCAGATCGAGCGCAATTGGAGTCGCCCGCTGGGGCGTGGCCTGGTCTCGTTCGAGAAGGCGCCCGAGGAAACCACGCTGAAATTCGCCTTCAAGGAGGGGCAGGTGGCGCTCTCGGGGGGCTGTGTCGAGCAACTGCGGACCAACCTGATGGGGCTCAAGGATCCCAAGGTGTCGCTCGAGTGCAGCTGCAAGGACGGCGAGACGCTCAAGGGGCAGCTCAAGCTCGAGCAGTACCAGGGCAAGGCGGAGCTCGGTGGCGCGAACAGCTACCAGGTGTACGGCGTGCACACCACGACCAGCGGCAAGAAGCGGAACGAGGTGCTGGGCTACTGGTTCTTGAGCAAGGCGGGCGAGGGCGCCATCGAGCTCAAGAACGACGGGCGCGCTTGGTTGCCGCCGACCTTGAGCGCCGAAGAGCGTCCGACCCTGTTGTGCCTGTACTCGGCGCTCCTGCTGTATCGGCCGAGCGAGGCGAGATAGAGCGGCTGCACCGAATCGCCGGCTTCACAGCGGCCAGACGCCGTGGCTCTGGAGTGGGGTCCACTCCGGCTCCACCGGGATGGCCACGCTGAACGTGGTGCCCTTGCCGGACTCGCTCTCGAACCACACGTCGCCGCCGTGGGCCTTCACGAGCTCGCGGGCCAGGGAGAGACCCAGGCCGAGGCCGCCGATGCGCTTGCCCGAGGGCTCCTGGATCTCGCGGAAAGCCTGGAAGAGTGCCTCCTGATCGGCCTCGCGGATGCCAGCGCCGCGGTCCACCACGTCGACGCGCAGGTGGCGCACCTGGGGGCCGGGTGGGCCGTTGGCCACGCGGGCCACGAGACGGATGGTGCCGCGCTCCATGGCGTCGATGGCGTGGCTGAACAGGCCCACCACGGCCTGCACCACGCGATCGGCGTCCACATAGACCGCAGGCAAGCCGGGCTGGATGTCGGCTTCGATCTCGAGCGGGCGATCTTCGATCATGCGGCGGCCGTCGCTGACCGCCTGGTTGAGGATATCGGCGGCCGGGGTCAGGCGTCGACGCAGGGCGAGGCGGCCGGCTTCGAGGCGCGCCGAGTCGAGGATGTTGGTCACCAGGCGCAGCAGGTCGCGGGCGCTGCGCGTGATCATTTGAATGCTCTCGCGTTGTTCGGGTGTGACCGGGCCCTCCGTACCGCTCGAGATCAGCACCGCGAAGCCCAGGATGGAGTTGAGTGGACTGCGCAGGTCGTGGCTCATGGACGCCAGGAATTGTGTGCGCAGGCGCTGGACCTGCTCCATGGCGAGGCGACCCTCGCGCTCTTTCTGACGCATCTCGTCGAAGCGCTGCGCGAGCTCGGAGAGCGAGGCTGCCAGGCGCTGCCCCGCTTGCGTGTGGGCGATGCGCGCAAAGGCGGTGACCTCTTGCTGGATCGGCGCGTCGCTGGTGTGCATGCGCTGGATCTGGGCGGTCAGCGCGCGCAGGTCGCGCGCGAGCTGTTCGCCCAGGCGGCGCGCGATGATCCAGGCCACCACCACGCCCGCCACGATGAGCAGCAGGGCGAAGATGCCCGCCACGAGATCGAGCGCGAGGGAGAGGTCTCCAACCTGGAGGTTCGGGGCCACGCGCGTACGCAGCGCCACCAGGTGCGAAGCCAGGACCACCACCGCCGAGATGCCGACCACGGCCACCGGCAGGGTCAAGGTGATGGCGAGGCGATAGCTCAGGTGCTGACGGACCTCGAGCGTGATGTCGTTGGGGTGCAGGCGGCCCAGCCAGCGCCACACGATGCTGCGATACAGCACGATACAGGGCATCAAGCCGGCGGTGGCCACGGCGATGGAGAGCAGGTCGGCGGACCAGCGCGACCAGCCGTCGAGGCCGGAGATGGAGACCACGCCCAGGGCATCGAGCACCGGCACCAGCTGCGTGCAGGCGGTGTTGAGCAACACGCCGCGCTCGGGCCAGTGGAAGGCCTTGGCGATCACGCGTGGATCGGGCCGCGGCCCTTCTGGCAAGTCGCGCGGTCCCCGCAGGAGCATGAGGTAGAGCGGGCGCATGCCGCGGACCCCGCGCAGGATCACCAGCGAGAGCACCACGCCGCCGACCAAGCCCTGCACCAGCGACAGCCGCAGCATGGCCTGCGCCTCCACGCCCGGCAGCGCCAACACGAAGGCCGCGCCGAGCAGCGTGAACAGACCGAGCGTCGCGCCCACGGCGCAGGTGGCCAGGCCGAGCAGCAGGATCATGCGGCCCGGGGAGGTGGGCAGCGTCTCGAGCGACGGCACGATACTCAGGCCTCTACGTTGCGAGGCGCGTTGCGACGGAAGGCCGTCCATCAGAGCGCCCCCTGACCGTGGGCCGGGGTTGGCTCCATGCGCACGGTGGGCACCGGCAGCATCACGTTGAACGTCGAACCGCGCTCGAGTTCGCTCTCCACCTCGACCCGGCCCCCGTGCAGGTTCACCAGCTCGCGCACGATACTCAGACCGAGTCCGGAGCCCCGCCGCGAGAGCTCGGAGGTGCCCACCTGCGTGAACTCCTCGAACAACAGCGGCAGGTCCTCCGCCGCGATGCCCACACCCGTGTCGCGCACGCCGATGTTCACCTCGCGTCCGTTGAAGCGGGCGAACAGGCGAACCTCGCCGCGCGCCGTGAATTTCAGGGCATTGGTGCCTAGATTCATCACGATCTGCCGCAGGCGCACGGGGTCGGCTTCGAGCTCGGGCATGAAGTCGGGACAATCCACCACGATGGCCACCGGCTTGCCCTGACGCTGTCCCTCGAGGATCGACGCGACTTCGTCGAGCACCTGGCGCACCTCCACCGTCTCGACATTGAGCTGGATGCGACCCGAGGCCAGCGCGGACATGTCGAGCACGTTGTTGAACAAGGCGAGCAGATGCTCACCCGAGGCGCGGATCATGCGCAGATCCTCGCGCTGGCCCTCGGTCAACGGCCCCTCGATCTCGGCCAGCAACACCTCCGTGAAGCCGAGCAGCGCGTTGAGCGGGGTGCGCAATTCGTGGCTCACGGTGGTGAGGAACTCGCCCTTGTAGCGGTCGGCCTCCTGGGCCTGACGGTGGGCAGCGCGCTCGCGCATGAGCTGCTCCACGTAGCCTCGTCGCAGTTGCTCGAAGGCTCGCGTCAGCGCGCCCACTTCGTCGAGGCTGCGGATAGCCACCGGTTCACCGAGGTCGCCTTGCTCGGCCACCGCGCGTACGCGGCGACTCACGAAGTGCGCGTCGCCCGAGACGTCGCGCGCGCTCAACCAGGCGGCGAGCACCGAGAGCGCCAGGAAGACGGCGCCGATGAGGGCCAGCGATGCCAGGAATGCACTGCGGGCCTCGTCGACGCGCCCGATCTGCGCCAGCGCCTCCGGGATCGCTGCGAAGCGCAGGACTCCGAGCAGGGCGGTGGCGAGCAGCATCAACAGGCCGGCCCCGAGCACCACCATCACACTGACGAACGAGAGGTGGGGTGTGCGCTCTTTCATGGACTACGGAGCACACTCACCGAGCACCACGAAGCGCCCGGCGCCTCGCTCGTGATCGGGCTCGAGGACGGCAAGATCGAGGTGACCATCGCCGTCGACATCGCCGATCCACTGGCCCTGTCGGCGGTAGGGTGCCTCGGCGGGAGCGTCACTCGTCGGCAGGTTGTCGTCACCCAGGGCGATGGCGCGCGACGAACGCGGACGGCTGCCCGAGTAGGGCGCGAGCTGTTGGAACAGATCCACGCTGCCATGGGGGCCCGCCTCGCCCTGGGCCGACACGAGCAGATCGGCTCGGCCGTCTGCGTCGAGGTCGCCGAGCTGGCCGAGCTCGGGATGGGCGCCGCTCGCCACGTCGTAGCCGAAGCCGTCGGCGCTGCCGCCGGCCAGGTCGTTGAGTACGCTGAACGCCGTTACCAGGCCTTCGCCGCTGCGCCGATACAGCTGGACCGAGCCTGCGCCCGCGCCATGGCCCCAGGCGAGCTCCGCTTGGCCGTCGCCGTCGAGGTCGCCCACCAGCGCAAGGTTCCCTGGGGTGACCGGCGCGCCGGGTTGCTGAAGCAAGCTGAGCTCGCTGCTCGCGACGCTGACCAGCTGGTCCTCGCGCGCATAGGCGCGTCCCGCGGAGAGCCAGAGCGCGGGTGCACCCTGAGAGCCCGCGTGCGCCAGGAACAGGGCACCGGGCCAGGCGCCCGCGATGAGGTCTACCGAGCGTTCGGTTTGCACTCGAAAGCCGCGCGCCGCGCTGCTGGAACCGCTGCCACAAGCGTCGGGGGCAGGGCCGCCCAGGCGCGCGTCCAAACACGAGCCCGCGCCGCTCGCGCCCAACTCGGGAATCGGCTCGAAGCCCCCGTCTCCCAGCAACACCAGAGCCCCCGCGGCATCGGCGGCGGCCAAATCCGGCAGCGCGTCGAGATCGTAGCGCGCGCTCGCCAGTGCCGCGCCGAGGCCCACGGAGCCGACGACGCACAGGTCGGCACTGCACCCGCCCGCGTCGAGCGCGCGGTTCCCGGCAGGAAACTCTCGGCGTCCGAGCACCACGAACAAGCGTCCGCTCAGGGGCGCCGAAATCGCGAAGTCGTTGAGGCCGAAGGCGTCACCGTCGAAATTGCCGAGCGCCACCACAGCCGTTCCGAGCTCGTAGCTGTCCGTGGTCTCGAATACGCTGTGGGCGTTCGCCGCGAGTCCGTGTGCGCTGCCGAGGTAGAGCGCTGCCGCCCCCAAGTTGCGCGGCGCCGCGCGCGACACCACCACGTCGTCGAAGCCGTCCCCATTCACGTCGCCGACCGCGGTCATGGTCAGCCCTGCGGGCTCTTCGTGTGCGCTGTCGTCGAGCTCACTCGGGAGCGGCACGCCGCGCGCCGTCAGGGCTGGTTGCTCGAACAGGTGGCTCGTACCGAGTGGCGTGTAGGCACCGACCCGGTCGTAGCCGCGCACACTGCAGTAGTGGCGCGCCCCCGGCAGCCAGGCGGGCAACGTCCACGTGAGCGCTCCGGGGGCCGAGTTGGTTCCACTTGCTCCACTAGCTGTGGAGGCCTCGTGCAGCGCACCGGGGACTGGCTGAGCTGCTTTCCAGGCAGCTTCGGAGTCGATACTGGTGCTGCTGCAGCGCAGCTCGAAACTCAAAGGGTCGTCTTCGCTCGCGCTCACCCCAAAGTTCAAGCTACTCGGCTCCCGGCAGCTGGTCGCGAGCGCGCTCGACACGAGGGCGCTCGTGGGCGCCAGGGTGTCCACCCCGAAGCGGCGCTCCGCCGCTCCGTACAGACCGTTGGTCGCAGCGCTGGCTGCATCGACCTCGATCCTCAGGCGCAGTGCCCCCTCTTGCGTGCGCACGCAGGCCACGACACGGCCCTGCCCGTTGACGCTGGTGGGCACCTCGTCCACCAGCGCTCCTGCGACGTCGTACACACGCACGCGCGCGGCGCGACCCACCGCCGCGTTGGTCACCCCGGCGATGACGGGAACCTGCAGGCCGGCCACACCACTGCAGTCGACGTCGCTCGGTGCGGTCCCGTGATAGGCCACGCCCGCCGCGCTGTGATCGACGCTGTAGACCACCTGGTCATCCGCCGGCGTCAGGATCGTCACCGCGGGCACGTCGCCCACCAGCAAGTCGCAGGGCGCGCTGCAGGCTGCGTTACCGCTCTCGTCACTGGCGCAGGCTTGGGCCTCGATCAATCCCGTCGGCAAGGTCAGCCCGGCGAACACGGTCTCAGGGCCGTCGTGCGTCTCGCTGTTGAAGGGCGAACCCGCGAGCGGACCCGCGCTGGTGCTCAGGCTCAAGCTGACCGCGGGCTTGGGGTTCGGCATGTTGCTCACGCGAAGCGTCTTCTGCAGACCGGCCTTGCCCGCGTCCTCGTCCATGTCGGAGGTGACGGCCGATAGCCCGCAGCTGAAGTTCGAGAAGCTCAGGTGCGGCGGCTCGCAATCCGCCCAGACCTCGAGCGGCGTGGACTTTCCGATCAGGCCCTTGTCGCTCGTGGTGCGGGCCGCCACCTGGTAGCTGGTGCCGTCGTTCTGCGACGGGAAGGGCACGCTCGCGAAGCTCGCGCGATGCCCGACGCAGGTGGTCTCGGCGAGCACCACGTTGTCCGGCATCCGTACCAAGCTCACCGTCTTCCCATCGAGCGCGCAAGTCACAGCGACCGCCTGATCGCAGGCCGGGGTGCTCGGGTCGGCGTCCGCCACGTGCGTCGCGTCGCCCGCTCGATTGAGCATCAAAGGTCCGTTGGGACTCTGGATACTCAGGCTCGGCCCCTTGTTCTCGAAGGTCACGGGCACCGATACCACGCTCTGGTTGTCGCTGGAGTCCTTGGTGCCCACGCACAGGAATCGTGGGCCGTTCTTGCTCAGCGTGAGCGTGGAGGAGAAGGTGGTCTGCCCGAGCGTGACCGCTTGATAGGGCGCGGCCGAGAGCTGCGCGCAGTCCGGCGTGTCCGAGTCCGCGAAGCGAGCGCTGGCGCAATCGCTGCCGAGGGCCGCCGTGATGGGGATCGTGAGCGACTGGCCGTCCTCCGCCGCCACGAACGTGGTGCCCGAGGCAGGACTCGTCAGGCTCACGCTGCAGCCGCTAGTGTCCACGGTGATCACCCGCTGGCTTCGGGTGGTGGCACCGGCTTCGTCGCGGCAAATCGCCATCACGCGCGCCGATCCGTCGGGCAAGGCCACGCCCTCGAAGCGAGCCACCGTGCTGCCGGGCGCGATCATGGCGGTGACCACGTTCTGCTCATCACCGTTGATCAAGAGCTGCACCGGATGGCTCGCGCCGTCGGCGTCGGTCTGCACCTCGATGTCGAGGTTGAGCCCTGGAATCTCGCCGTCATCGATGTCGTCGGCGGAGGTGTACGTGCGTTCCTCGAAGGGATTCAGCGCACACGAAGGTCCATTGCAGTCGAGCATCACGTCGGCCGGGAAGGGCACCGCGGCGCAGTGATTGTCTTCCACCAACAGCGCCAGTTTGAACGCCTCGTTGCGCAGCTCGATGGGCACGTCGGCGATCTGCAGTGTGCCCCCGCGCGTCACGCCGCTGGCCACGCGGCCGCCCTTCACCAACACCGAGACACGCGTGCCGTCGCGCAGACCCGTGGCCGCGAGCAACGGGATCGTGTAGCTCTCCCCGCAGCTCTCGCCCGCGCGAGGACCCAGCAGCAAGGGCTCACCGAGGGCCGGCGGCGCCGGATCCAGGAACGTGATGGAGCCGCAGGGGTCCTCGAAATAGAGCGTGATCACCGGCGACATGCGGCCGCTGCGCGCGTCCCGTGCGGCCAGCCGGTTGGCTCCGGGAAACAAGGTGACCGAGGGGAAGGTGGCTGCGCTGCCGCTCGTGGGCATGCGCGTGATCACCTCCGGGGCGCCACCCGAGAGTCGCAGCAGCTCGATGGGCACGCCGTCGTCCACCGTCTCCACGCGCACCTGGATCTGCATCCCGGCGGTGTAGGTGTCGACGTCGTCGGCGTCGCTGAAGGTCTGGTCGCTCGCTGGCGACACGATGCGCAGAGCGTACGGGTCTTCCTCGGCGAGATCGCAAGCGGGGACGCAGCTCACCAGGGCCAAGAGGCAGGCCCAGCGCGCTCCGTGTCTGGCTTCCGGGCCCACCAGCGCCCGTCGACTTCGCCCCATCAGCTCACTCGATTCTCGCTCACACCAGGATTTCGGCGTCGGCCGCCAGCGACTCTTCGGCGGAGACCGCCCGGATCTCGTCGTCGCGTCGCGTGGCCAGCTCGTACAGCTCGACCAGCAGGCCAGGGTAGGTGCGCATCAACGTCTTGAGGCTCTCGCGCGTCAGTTCGTAGGCCACCGTCGGGTACATCGCGAGCACGTCCGCCGTGGCGTCGCGCCGTAAAATCAGCGAGATCTCGCCCACCACGTCGCCCGCGCCCAGCGTGGCTAGCACCAGCCGGTCTTGCCCCTCCGGCACGGACACGGCCACGGCGCCGCTGGCGATGAGGTAGATGCTCTCGGCCTCCTGCTCGCGCACGATCAGGGCCTCGTTCGGCTCGAAGAAGCGCATCTCGAGCTTGCCAAGGAGCTCCGCCCGCTGGCTCATGGGCAGGCCGGAGAGCACTCGCGCGTGGCGCATCAAGTTCGCCTGCATGCGACCGCGGCAGAACAACGAGAGCTCCTTGCTCAGCTCGGGCGCTCCCTCTGCCGCACGCTCCAGCTCGGCGCGTCCGAGCACGAGCAGCTGCGTCGGCTCCAGGGCGACCACGCTGGCGCTGCGCGGCGCCGCGCTCAAGAGGGCCATCTCGCCGAACATGGCGCCCGGCCCCAGCTGGGCGAGCAGCGTCTCGTCGCCGCCCGTGCTGCGCACCACTTTGAGCACGCCGCGCGCGACCACGAAGGCTTCCTGACCCTGGTCGTCCTGGCGCACCACGGCCTGTCCGCCCGAGATCTCCTCCACGCGAATCGCATTCAACAGGCGGCCGAGCTCCTTGGGGGGTAGGGCGGCGAACAGCGGCAGCGCCGGCAACGGGCTGTCGGCCGGCACCGGGTCCTCGAGCTTCAGGTAGCCCTGCATCACCTCGTCGGCCTCGGCGTACAGGGCGTCGCCGGAGAGCTTGTTCAGGTCGGGCTGGACATCGATCTTGGGGAAGGGTGGCGGGCGCTGCGTGTTGTCGCCGATGCGCGGGGAGCCCTTGGCGAAGGCCTTGGCGATCTGGGCGATCAGGGGGGCCTGGTCTTCGCCGGCGTCGAGGGCCAGCGTGCTCGCCACCAGGGCACCCGGGAGGTCGCCGCGGCGAATGAAGGCGTCCACCAGGCGTGCCGCGATTTCGGCCCCGAGCAGGGTACGATCTTGGTCGATCAGCACGCGCGCCACCAACGCCACCGGACCGGGTGCTTCGCGGCTCGCGCGAGCGCAGGCGAGGGCCAGACGCAGGGCGGCTTCTTCGTCCCCGTCGAGGCGATGGGCGTGGGCTTGATCCAGAGGCGAGAGCACGTGATCGGTCATGGTTCCTGGGTCTCGAGGTGCCCGCGTCTGCGGGCGAGCGACGCTACGATAACAGCTTTTTTCCAGCCTCCAGAAAGTCCGCGGGTGCATCGCCCCTAGCGGCTCCGGAGCTTTTCGCGAGGGCCCGAGCCGAGCGACTTATCCACAGCTCTGTGGGTAAGTCGTGCGTAGAGAATAAACAAGTAATTACGGTAACTAAGAAGCGTTATCGACAATCCGAGGGATGTTTCTTCACAGCCACCTGTGGATGTCTTGCGAGACCCGCGAGCGCGCCCGGA
This sequence comes from Myxococcales bacterium, assembly GCA_047601445.1. GTDB lineage: Bacteria > Myxococcota_A > Polyangia > Polyangiales > DASUME01 > DASUME01. The sequence continues at coordinate 6,048,559 of JASGJH010000001.1, forward strand.
GCGAAGCGAACCTCGCGGCGGGGTGGGCCCGGCGCGGCTTTGCCGCGACGGCGGGGAGGGTGCGTGCCCTCCCCGTGTTCAAGACGCGAAGAAGAAGTGCTCGAGCTCGTCACGCTTTTGGGCTGCATCGCGGCGCCCTAGCTCCACCAGCTCACGCACGTAGTTGGCGTCGAACAGCAGGAAGCTCGCCAAATCGGCCTCCGCGGCCTCGCCCACGTCGATGGCGCGGATCAGGGCATGGACCAGGGCCGTATCGGTGCGCACCCGGCGCGAGCGCTGGGTGAGGTAGCCATGGGCGATGTACCCGAGGTCCACGCTCGGTCGCACTGCGCACACCGTCACGGGATTGCGCGCGGGCTTCTGGCGGGCGCGGGCCTCGCGGTTGATCTTCTCGATGAAGTCCGGGCCGAACACCGCCTCGCCCATGGACATGTACTCGTTGATGCGGCCGATCTCGTGGATGTCGGCCTCGAGGTGGTCGAGGAAGAACGCGTCGAGCACCTTACCGAACAGGAACGGGGCACCCGGAGCGCGGTCGGGGGCGATGGACAGCGTGCCGCTATCGAACTTGTTGTGGGAAAGGCCCACCACGAACAGCTTGCGCGCGCCCAGGTGGATCGCGGGGGCCGTGGGGGTGTTCACACGCAGGCCACCGTCGCAGTAGAGCTCGCCGTCGATGTCCACCATTGGGAACACGATCGGAATGGCCGCCGAGGCGAGCACGTGCTTGGCGCGCACCGGGCCCTGACGCATCACGCACTGCCTGCCCACATTGGGCGGCCGTGTGGCCCGGGCGCTCATGTCCACGAAGACGTGGGGGCGGCCGCTCGCCACATGCGTAGTGCACAGGGTCAGGGCGCGCAGCACGCCGCGGCGCAGGTTGCGCCCGAGGTTGAGCCAGGAGACGTTGCGCTCGATCAAGCGCGCCAACGGCTCCGCGTCGAACAGGCCCTGCGGCTTGGCTCCTCCGAGCCAGACCCGGTGCAAAAAGGCCAGCTCGCGCACGCCGAAGCCCAGCACCTGCGAGAAATCGATCTCATCCCAGAGCTCGAGCAGCTTCTCCATGCCGCTGACGGGTTGGTGCGCCACCGAGGCCAGAAAGGTGCCGTTCACGGCGCCCACGCTGCAGCCCGAGATGATGTCCATGCGGGGCACTTTGCCCGTGACCCGGACCAGCTCGCCGAACACGTAGCTCAGCACGCCGACCTCGTAGGCTCCGCGTGCTCCGCCGCCCGAAAGGATGACTGCCAAGGGTTGAGACTGGGGCGCTTCGACGGCTTGAGACACGGGAATGTGAGCCTAGCCGACGATGGCGCACCGGTGCCACCAGGTTGTGCGCTCGTGTTTGCGTCACGGGGACGGCATGCGCCCGCGGCTTGATTCGAGTGTCGCGCGAGTGCGCGCAAGATCCGACCGATTCGCGTTATGATCGGCGCGATGATTCCGTTGACGATCCCCGCGCTCGGGGCCGAGGAGATAGCCGCCTGCGAGCGCGTTCTGCGTTCGGGCATGTTGGTGCAAGGCAAGGAAGTGCTCGCCTTCGAGGCCGAACTCGCGCGGGTCGGCCGGCGCGCGTATGCGGTGGCCGTGGTCAACGGCACGGCGGCACTCGAGCTCGCGCTCGAGGCGCTCGCGATTGGCCCCGGTGACGAAGTGCTGTGCCCAGCGCTCACTTGGCCGAGCCCCGCGCACGCCGTGCGCCGCGTGGGCGCCACGCCGGTGCTCGTCGACGTGGATCCGCGCGAGTGGAACGCCACCGAGCAACACTTCGCCGAGGCGCGCTCACCCCGCACACGGGCCGCCATCGTGATCGAGCAGTTCGGCAATCCGGCGCGCCACGATCGCATCGCGCAGGCGCTGCCCGGGCTACCCCTCATCGTGGACGCGGCTTGCTCGCTCGGTTCGAGCTATCGCGACGCGCCTTGCGGGAGCCACGGCATCATCGCCTGCACTTCATTTCACCCGCGCAAGGTGCTCACCACGGGCGAAGGCGGAGCCTGCCTCACCGACGACGGCGCGCTCGCCCAACGTCTGCGCGTGCTGCGCAACCACGGGCAGCTCGAGCCGGGGAACTTCGTGACCGCAGCGGGCAACGAGCGCATGACCGAGCTGGCTGCCGCCATCGGCCAGGTGCAGCTGGCCAAGCTCAATCGTTTGTGTGACGAGCGGCGCAGGTTGGTGGCCGAGCTGCGCGCGCAGTTGCCTACGCTGGTGCTGCAGGAAGCACCTGAGGGCGGTCGCGAGAATCGCCAGACCCTCGGCGTGCTGGTGGGCGAGCCCTTCGCGGGCTCGGCTGCGCGCGATCGCGCGCTCCCGGAGTTCGCCGCGCGTGGGGTGCAAGCGGGCAAGCTGAGCTACGCGCTACACACCTTGCCGCAGTTCACGGCAGAGGCCGAGCGGGCCAAGCAAGACGGGCGCACGCTCGAGGTGGCTCAGGACATCGCGGCGCGCGGTCTGTGCCTACCGCTCTTTCCGGGCATGCGTGCGGAGCAGCTCGAACTCGTGATCCAGGCGATCAAGGACGTGATCGGATGAGCCCCGTACTAGCCGTCGAGGACATACACAAGACCTTCAAGATCGGCTTCTTTCGCAAGCGCGTGGAGGCCGTGCGCGGCGTGAGCTTTCAGGTGGCACAGGGCGAGACCTTCGGCTTGCTCGGGCCCAACGGCGCCGGCAAGACCACCACCATCAAGTCCATCTTGCGCCTCATTCAGCCAGACCGCGGCTCCATCGGCGTGTTCGGCAAGGCGCTCTCGCTCGAGAGCATGCGCCGCATCGGCTACATGCCCGAGAATCCCTACGTGTACCAGTACCTGCGCGCGCCCGAGTTCTTGGACCTGTGCGGGCGCCTGATGGGCATGCCGCGCGCTCAGCGCGAGAAGCGCAGCGCGGAGATGATCGAACTCGTGGGGCTCGCGCACGCGGTCGATCGTCCGATTGGTCGCTTTTCCAAGGGCATGACCCAGCGCATGGGGCTCGCGCAGGCGCTCTTGCACGATCCCGAGCTCCTGATCCTCGACGAGCCCATGAGCGGCCTCGATCCCATCGGCCGCAAGCAAGTGCGCGACATCATTCTGGCGCAGCGTCTGGCGGGCAAGACGCTGATCTTCACCAGCCACGTGCTGAGTGACGTGGAGATGCTGTGCGATCGCATCGCCATCATCAACAAGGGCCGCGTGGTGGCGCGCGGCACGCTCGACGAGCTCCTGAAGCGCGAGGTGCGCCGCGTGCGCATCCAGCTCGCGGGGACGCCGCAGGTGTTCAAGGAGACCCTGGTGGCGCGCGGTTTCGGGCTGCGCGAGGTGGAGGTTCGCGGCCACGAGGCGAGCGATCTCGAGGTCACGATCGAGGGCGATCAGGGCGTGAGTCCGCTGCTCAAGGAAGCGCTCGAGGCCGGTGCCCAGGTGGTGGAAGTGGAGCAGGAGCGCGAGACGCTCGAGGAGCTCTTCGTGCGCAACGCGGTGGCCAGCGGGGACTAAGCTAGCGCACCGTGGCGCTAAAAGTTGAATACGCCGGGTCGCGGTAGCTCACCTCGCACGAACATCTCGAGGCGCGAGTCGCGGAACAACAGCGGGATCACGGCGGACAGGGTACTGGTCAGGGTGGGCGCGCCGGCGATCAAGACCCAGGGCTGGTCGGTCATGGCGGCTCCAGCGCTGACGGTGACGAGCGTCAACAAGCCCGCGATCAGCGCGACGCCGGCCTTGGCGCGCGTGCGGTGGTCGCTTTCGATCAAGAGCTCGGTGGCTGCTCGCGGGCGCGCTGCCACTGGGCGCCCGAAGTACGTGTCGTAGACCTGCTGACCGACGCCGCGATCGAGGAACGCGAGGGGGATGGTCCACAAGAACTGGCTCGCCAGGGCGGCGCCGAAGAACACGCTGGCCACACGCTCGTCGTGGGTGCCGTGGTTGCCATCGCGGTCTGACCAATCGAAGCAGAAGCTGGTGGAGAGCGTGGCGGCGCCCAGTGCGAAGCCGGTATACGCCCACGGCGTCGCGCGCTCGGGCGGCAACAGCAGGCCCAGGGCGACGGCCGCGCTGAAGGGCACGATGGAGGAGCCCATCATCCAGCGTGGTGTCTTGGCCTCGACCTCATCGAGAGAAAGCAGCAAGCCGGCCGTGGCGATCATCGCGCCCGACATGATCACGGACATCCAGCGACCGCCGGTGCGGCGCTCGTGTTCCTTGCGAGCCATCTCCTGGATCCAGGCATCCGCGCGCTCCGCATCCGCGACCAACGTGGCATCGAGCTGAGGCTCGGGAAGGGGCCCAGGTGCTGGCAACACCGCGGGTGGGGTCACGACGAGGGGCAGCGGCTCGGTGCTGGGAGGCGGCGTCGGCGTGCGATCGGAGCTCGGAGGTGTGAGCAGCGGGTCGCCGGGCACGGGGGGAGTGTCGGTGACCGGGGCAGGGCCCAAGTCCGCTGCAGGGGCGAGGACTTGGTCAGGTGCGACTTCAGCCGGCACGACGTCTTGGGCCGACACCGGCTGCACGCACCAGAGCAAGACGAGGAAGAACGTAAGGAAGTGCATTGGAGGCGGCACGATAGAAGTTGAGGGAGGGAGCTGTCCACCGGGGGATTTCGAGGGCTGTGGGCGGGGGGCAATTCACCTTTAAATTGATTGGTTTCGTCGCCGTCGCCGTCGCCGTCAACCGCTGCGCTGACCACGTCAACGTCAACCGCTGGCGCTGACCACGTCAACGGGAGCCAATCCCAGTCGGCTTACCAGGTTCCGAATACGGGATCGGATCGGAAGCCGAGAGCAGCGCGAGCCTGCCCACGTTGACGTTGTCAGCGCCAGCGGTTGACGTCGACGTGGTCAGCGCAGGCGGTTGCGGGCGACGGCGACGCTCTCTCTCTGGTCCGCCCGCCCCCAACTTAATCCCCATCCCCCAACACCCGAAAGATCTGCATCCCTCCCAACATCGCCACCACGAATACGATGGAGGGCACGGCCAGGCTTCCCGCCGAGACCACCGCCGGACCCGGGCAAAGGCCAGACAGCCCCCAGCCTACGCCGAACAGTCCCGCGCCCAACAGCAGCCGGCCGTCGATATTGCGCCGCGTGGGCAGCTGAAAGGTGGCCGCGAATTTGGGGCGGTCGTTGCGGTTGGTGAGCTTGTAGAGCGGTGCGAACACGCCGACGGCGCCCAGGATCACGAACGCCAAGCTGGGATCCCAGTGCCCCGCGAAGTCCAGGAAATCCAGGATGCGGGCGGGCTCGGTCATGCCCGAGAGCACCAGACCGACGGCGAATACGAGGCCCGAAAAGAAGGCGATGAAGAGCGTCATAGGACATGCCTCGTGACGAAGACCGTGAATGCCGCCGTGCCCATGAACACCAGGGTGGCCACCATGGAGCGCGGTGAGCCGCGTCCGATCCCGCACACGCCGTGCCCGCTCGTGCAGCCCTCTCCGAGACGCGTGCCGATACCGACCAGGAGCCCCGCGCCGAGCAGCACCGGCAAGCTCGGCAGCGCGCCCAGGTCGAAGCGCTGCGGTACCGCGAAGTGCAAGAGTCCCCCGAGCAAAAGGCCCGCCACGAACAGCACGCGGGCCCTGCGCTCGTCTGCGTTGCGGTCGAGGATGCCCGCGAGAATGCCGCTCACGCCCGCGATGCGCCCGTTAGCCCACCACATCAAGGCAGCAGCCAGCCCAATCAGCGTTCCACCCAACAGCGCAGACCACCACTCCGGCTTCATGGCGGTCAGCCTAGTGCCGGTCGGTGGAGTGTGCGAATGCAGCCGCGTGAGTCGTGCTCCCGCTGCGCGCGCCTCGCCTGCTTCGTGCGCGCTTACTTGCCCAGGCGCTTGGGGGCGTCGCGATCTGCCGGGTCGACCTCGAGGGCCTTCTCCCAGGCGGCGCGCGCTTCTTCGTTCTTGCCCTGGGCCTTCAGTGCGTCGCCTAGCTGTACCCGGTATCGCGAGCGCTTGGGACGCAGCTTGATGGCGGTCTCGAACGAAGCCTGCGCCAGCGCCGGCTCGCCGAGCTCGAGCAACGCCTGGCCGAGGCCGGCCTGGGCGTGGGGATTCTTGGAGTCGCGGGCCAAGGCAGCTTCGAACAGGGGCTTGGCCATGCTCGGGTTCTTCTCCGCCAGGAGGCGGGTGCCGTCCTTGATGAGCGCTTCGAGCGCTTCCGGATTGGCGGCGCCTTCGTCGGCTGGAGCCGCAGCTGCCGGCGCCGCGCTCGGTGCAGGCGCGCTGGGAGCCACGGTTGGTGCTGCGGGTTCGGCTGCGGCTGCTGCGGTCGGTGCAGATGCAGCGGGTGCGGCTGCCGGCGCGGGCGCCTGGGCTTCCGCACTGGGAGCTGCCGGGGCCGTCGGCGCGGGTGGCTGCGCTGTAGGTGCAGCGGCGGCGGGCGCGCTGGGGAGTGCCTCGGCCTTGGCAGGGGTCGCCGGCGCTGCCGGCGCAGATGCGACGGGAGGCGCGGCTTGCTTGGTGCGCGACCAGACCACGTAGCCGATCTCACCCGCAGCAAGCAGGAGCAACACAGCGAGCGCGATGGTGCGACCGTTGCGCTTGACGCTCTCGGGTCGCTCCATCGTGATGGTCTCTTCCTGAGACTCATCGCGCGAGAAGTTCATGGGGCCGGTGCCCGTCGAGACGCGCGTCGTAGGCTCTGCCGAGCGCGCCAGGGAGCTCGCATCGAAGGGCACGGTCGCAGCAGGGGCACGCACGTCGTTGCCGAAGCCCGCGAAGTCGTCGCCGAGGGTGGAGCCGGAGTCGGACAGCAAATCGGCTTGCCGCATCTTGGCGACCTCTGCTCGGATCTCGTCGATCTTGCCGCTCTGCGTGACCGCCGTGTCTTCCTCGCCCTCGAGCTCCATCGGATCCCCGGGCTGCGACACGCGCGGCGGGGCGGGATCGGTGGGAGTGTCACCGAGGCTGACGCGCTCGATGCGTTCGACGCGGCTACCACCGAGCTCGTTGAAGTGGAGGTCTGCCTCGCTGGGGGCCGGGGCCGGCAGCGTGGGCATCAGCTCGCGTTGGTTGTTGGCGGGTTCGAAGTCCAGATTGTGCAGCAGATCCGAGTCCGCCTCAGGCACCGCGCTCTGGGCAGGGGGCACCGGCTTCGCTTCCACGCCGGAGGTCATGCTGCGCCCTGGGGCCGCCACATGCGTGGGCGTGGGCTGGAGTTCCATGGGCGCCGGAGCCGGCGGCTCGGGTGCCTCGGGCTTGGCCGGCGAGCGCACGCCGAACGCGCCCAGGGCAGGCAAACTGCCGGGCGCAATGCCCATCATGGTGCGTCCGGGCTTGCCGAGCTCTGCGCCGCCCGCGGGACGCGCTCCGCTCTGGGGCACGCTCGCGACCGGGGCCATTGGCTTGGCGGCGGCAACATTGGCCGTGGGAGCGGGCGGCGGGGCCGCGACCTTGGGTGCAGGCGGAGCTGGCACCGGCGGCGCGGGGCGCGCGATGGCGGGTGCCAGTCCCATGATGGTGCGCCCGGGTTGCACGCGCATGTCCTTGGCCGCACTCACGGACGAGCCGAGGCTCGCGGGGCTGGCAGGCTTGAACGGCTCGGCTGCCGGCTTGGCTTCCGCCTTCTTGTTCGCCGCGTCTTCATTGGCGATCTCGGCCGCCGCCGCGTGGCGCTCCTGGGCCGCGGTCGCCAGCGCCTGATCGAGCGGCTCCATGATGTTCATGGCCGACGGATGCTGCAGGCGCGCCACCGTCACGCTCGCGTCACTCAAGCCGAGCACGCGCGCCAGGGCCTTCCAGGCCTCGAAGCGCGTCCCCGCGCGTTCCATGAAGCAGCTCACCAAGAGCTCGTTGGAGAGCGTGAGCGAAGCCTTGCCCTCGCTGCCGACCGCGAACTCCACCTGCAGCGTGGTCCCCGCCATGCCCAGTGCGCGCAAGATGCGCGTGGGTCCGAGCGGCAAGAGATCCGTGGTGAACGACGGCTCTTTGCGCGCGCGATCCGTGAGCGCGCGGTCTGCCGCCGTCACCGGGGCGAGCGCGTTCTCGAGCAGCGCGAACTGCAGCTCTCCGCCGTCGGGCAGCACCTTGGCGAAGTCCAGGTTTACCACCGACGCCCAGCGTGCTCGCACATCGGCGCGCATCTCGCCCACGCGTGTTTGCGTGTTCTGGGCGCTGCGCGTGTCGATGACCAACACGTCGGCTCCTCGTAGCGCGATGGGATCACGCGACGAGCTCTTGAGATCCCCCACATTGGCCCTGCGTTCACGCAGCGCCTTGCCGAGGGCTTGAGTACGCTGCTCGTCTTCGCTGACGAGCAGGACATGGAGACCTTCGAGGATGTTGGTGTTTGCCGGCACGCTTTAAGTGGGTTGAGTCTATCACCACCCGTTCTCGATCCGTGCTTTTAGAATCCTTGTTTTCATCGGTCGCACGGTGTAGGAGCCTTTCGCCCATAAGGCGTCCTGAACGGGAGTGACCTTTGATTGAACCTGGTAAACCCAGCGCGCGCGTCGACCCCAGCATGGCGGCGTCCCCACCGACGCGGCTCGACTCCTACCAGCGCAAGTTGTTCGTCTTTCTCGGGGTCGCCACGTTTTTCGAGGGCTTCGACTACGTGGCGCTCTCGCAGCTGGTGCCCGCACTGCGCGCCGAATACCAGCTCTCGGTCAGCGAGGGCGGTCTCTTGCTCGCGGTCACCGGGTTTGGTGCGCCGCTGTCGTACGTGCTCATACGTCGGGCAGACGTCGTCGGCCGGCGTCGCATGCTCAGCTACACCATCGCGGGCTACACGCTGTTCTCCCTGCTCTCCGGCTTCGCCCCGTCGGCGTGGCTATTCGGCGCGGCCCAGCTGTTCGCGCGGGCCTTCCTGCTGGCCGAGTACGCCCTCAGCATGGTCTATGTGACGGAGGAGTTTCCCGCCGACCGACGTGGCTTCGCCGTGGGCATCATCCAGGGCATGAACAGCCTCGGCTCCATCGTATGCGCCGGCCTCGTGCCCATGCTGCTGAAGACCCCCGCCGGCTTCCGCAGCGTGTACTTCGTGGGCGCCATCCCGCTGTGCATCCTCATCTGGCTACGCCGCAACGTGCGCGAGACGGGCCGCTTCACACGCCTCAAGGAGAGCGGACAGCTACCTCGCCCGGACCTGCTGCGAATTTTCCGCACGCCGCACCGTCGCCGGTTGCCGTTGCTCGCCACCATCTGGTCGCTCACCTACATGTGTTGCTACGTCTCGATCCTTTATTGGAAGGAGTTCGCAGTGCAGGAGCGCGGTCTGGTCGACAAGCAGACCTCCCTGGCCCTGATGATCGCCGCCCTCGTCTCCCTGCCCCTGGTGTTCGGCTCGGGAAAGCTCCTCGACGCCATCGGCCGCAAGCGCGGCGCCGTGATTATCTTCGGCGTCGCCAGCGCCTCGGCCATCCTGGCCTTCGTCCCGCACAACTTCTGGCTACTCACGGCGGGGCTCACGGGCGTGATCTTCGCGTCCAGCGCCTCGCTCCCGCTGCTCACCGCCTTCACGCTGGAGTTGTTCCCCACGGAGCTTCGGGCGGATGGCTTCGGCTGGGCCAACAACCTCCTGGGACGCATCGGCTACGTCGGAGGCCCCTTCCTGGTGAGCCAAATCGCGCAGCACCACGGCTACAGCCATACCATCGCCGCCACGGCCATCTTTCCGATGATCGCGCTCGTCCTCATCCTCACGCGCCTCCCCGAGACCGGCAACCGCGAGCTCGAGGACACCAGCGCGCTCTAGCGGGAGCTGCTTGCCGTGAGCGTGGTGGTGGACGTGAACTTTGATCGGCGACGCGGACGGTGTGCGTGGACCCCCCGATCGTCGACGACCGGAGCGCTCGCGCAGGCGGTCGCCGTCGCTGAGCAAGTCCACGGCCCGACCAAGTCGAGGTCAACGTGGTTCACGACGAACTGTCGAGACTGCCCCTTAAAACGCCGAAGGCCCCGGCAAGCGGGCGCTTTCGCCCTGCACGCCGAGGCCCGTTCGGGACTCCAAGAAAGTTCGATTTAAGCCTGGAAAACTGGGTGAATCAGGGCGTGCCGACGCTGCCGCCCACGTTGACGCCGCCGCTGGGCGCCACGGTGGTGCCGGTGGTGCCGTTGATGGCGCCGCCCGTGCTGCCCTCGACGGGCGCGGGAGGTGGAGGCGGTGCGTACTCGGGAGTGGCCGCGGGTTCCACGGGCTCGGAGGGCACGGGCTCGGTGGGCTGCGGCTCGGCCGGAGCGACCTCGACCTGGCTGGTGCCGCTCGAGAACACGTCGCCGAACTTGTAGGTGAGCGTGGCCATCGCGAGGAAGCCGTTGGCGTTGCCGCCGATGAAGTTCGGTCCGCCCGTCACGAAGCCGTTCTGGACCACGCCGTCGAAGGCGAAGTTGTTCTTGGCCAGACCGAGACCCGCCGTCCAGATGAAGTTGCCCGTGCTGGCGCGCTCCTTGGTGGGGTTGTCGGTGGTGTCGCGCACGCGGTCGATGCTCCAGCTGTACTGGGTGCCGGTGCGCACGTAGAGCCAATCGAGCAGCTGCACTTCGGCGGCCATGTTCACCATGGGCACGAAGAAGTTGAGGCTCTTGGTGGCGTCGTTGTCGGTCTTCGTGTCCGGATCGCTCTTGCCGATCGCACCCAAGAAGCCGCCGTAGGCCGCGATCTTCGCGATGGCGAGGTTGATCACCGGACCGATGCCGCCCATCAAGCCCACGTCGAACGTGTTGGCCTTGAGATCGGGGTCCTGGGTCTTGTCCTTGAAGTGCTCGTTGGTGAACGACGCGTTGCCGAGCAAGCCGATGTCCACGACGTCGTTGACCGGGATGTAGCCGCGGGCGAGGAAGCCGGCGCGCACGCGTGTGCCGCTGTTGATGTCTTGCTGGTCGCCGGCGGCGTCCAGGCCGGTGGAGTTCGCGAAGGCGACCACCACGTTACCCGACAAATCCAGGCGCAAGCCCTGCTTGGGCAGGATGCTGTAGCCGGCCTGAAGGGCCGCGAAGGTCTGCTGCGCCTTCTCGGTTTCACCGTCCACGTTGCGGGCCTGAATGCCGCGCCCGAAGCCCAAGCGCAGACCGAAGGCGTTATCGCCAATGGCCTTGCCGTACATCACGTCGAACACGGTGGCCGGTGCGATGGGCCCGGCGTTGGAGCCCGCCGCGGCCGGGGCGGCGAAGACGCCAGTGGTGGGGGCGGTGAAGGGGTTCTGCACGCCCGACAACCACTCGAGCTCGGTGTTGAAGCCGACGATGTCGGGGCTCAGCAAGTCACCGCGGTGCAGCGCGATACCGAAGGCGTGGTTCTCGTTGCCGAGCGTCAACACGCCGTTGCCGGAGCCAGAGTTTCCGCCGTAATCCAGGCGGATCATGTTGCGGTGCAACACCGTGGTCTGCGGGAAAGGGAAGACGTCGTCCGGATCCTTGATCAGCAAGTTTCCGCCGAGCGAAGTACGTCGATCTGCTTGGGCCGTCTCCACCAGCCAGGTCGCATTGGCCGTTAGGCACAACAAGCCCACCAAGAGCTTCCGATTTTGCATTTGCTCCACCTCGTCGGGCGCAGGGCCCCCCTGGTCGATGCGCAACGGCACCGACACGTCCCACACGGACGCGGTCGAACGCTATCAATGCTCACTCGGAAACCAAAGAAACCGACACGTCTTCGGTAACGAAGACCGGCAAAACACCCAGAAGTCCTAACAAACCGCTAGTTTCGCGTCCCCAGGCAGGGGCGCACTGAAGTCTGATCAGCGATCCTGAGGGTCTGAACTAGACCGGTTCCAGACGCGCCATCACGTCTGCAAGATTCTCGCGCCAGTCGGTCATGGGGCCGACCAGGGCTTCGGTGGGAGCGAGGTCGAGCACGCTGTAAGCGGGGCGCTTGGCGGGGCGCGCAAAGTCTGCTGAAGTCGTCGGCAAGACGCGCGCCTTGTGGCCCGCGATGCGCACGATGGCGCTGGCGAACTCGAACCAGGTGCACTCGCCGCCGTCGGTGACGTGCAGCGTGCCACGCGCACCCTTGTCGAGCAGCGCGAGGGTCACGCGCGCCAGGTGCTCGGCGCTGGTGGGCCGGCCGCGCTGATCGTTCACCACTTTGAGCTCGTCACGCTCACGCGACGCCTTGTAGATGGTGCGCACGAAGTTGTTGGCCCACGGCGCGTAGAGCCAGCTCGTGCGTAAAATCAGGTGCGGTCCTTTGGCATCCCAGATGGCCTGCTCGCCCACGGCCTTGGAGCGCCCGTAAGCGTTGACCGGCGCGTGCGGCTCATCCACGCGATAGGGATGACTCGACTCGCCCGGGAACACGTAGTCGGTGCTGTAGTGGACCAAGGGAATGTTCCGCTTGGCGCAGGCCTCTGCCACGATGCGTACGCCCTCACCGTTGGCGCGGGTCGCCGCGGCTTCGTCGGCCTCGGCGCCGTCGACGTTGGTGTAGGCCGCGCAGTTGAGCACTGCGGAGAAGGGCTGCGCGAGCACGCTCTCGACGTGCGCCGGATTGGTCAGGTCGAACTCGGGCAAGTCGACGCCCACGAAGGACTCGCCGCGCGCCGTGAGGAGCTCGCGCAGAGCGCGCCCGAGCATGCCTCGTGCTCCCAGGATCAATGTGCTCATCGGAAGTCCTCGTAGCGCGGCAGCTTGTTGGGATCGATCTGCGAGAGCTTGGGGTTCTTGAGAATCCTTGGCGCCCAGCGTCGGGTTCTTGATGGGCCAGGCGATGGCCACGTCCGGATCGTCCCAGGCGATGCCCACCTCGCACTCCGGGTGGTAGAGGTCCGTGCACTTGTAGGCGAACTGCGCGAACTCGCTGACCACGCAGAAGCCGTGCGCGAAGCCCGGTGGCACCCAGAGCTGATGATGGTTCTGGGCCGACAAGGCCACGCCGGTCCACTTGCCGAAGGTTGGCGAGCCCACGCGGACATCGATGGCCACGTCGAAGACTTCGCCTTCCACCACGCTCACGAGCTTGCCCTGGGCGTGCGGCAGCTGCATGTGCATGCCGCGCAGGATGCCGTGGGAAGAACGCGACAGGTTGTCCTGCACGAAGGGCAGCCGAATGCCCACCTCGGAATAGCGCTTGGCCTGAAAGGTCTCGATGAAGAAGCCGCGCTCGTCGCCGAACACCTGCGGTTCGATCAAGAGCACCTCGGGCAGTGATTGTGGAGTGACCTTCACGTGACTACCTACCCCGCTGAATCAGTTCGATCAGATATTGGCCGTAGCCCGTCTTCTTGAGCGGCTCTGCCAGCGCGAGCACCTGCTCCTGCGACAGCCAACCCTTGTTGAACGCGATCTCTTCCGGACACGCGACCTTGAGGCCCTGGCGCTGCTCGATGGTCTGGATGAAGGTGGAGGCCTGCATCAGCGAATCGTGCGTGCCGGTGTCGAGCCAGGCCACGCCGCGTCCGAAGATCTCCATGTTGAGCTTGCCCTGCTCGAGGTAGAGCCGATTGAGGTCGGTGATCTCCAGTTCCCCGCGCTTGCTGGGCTTGAGACTGGCCGCCAGGTCCACCACCTGATTGTCGTAGAAGTAGAGCCCGGTCACGGCGTAGTTGCTCTTGGGCTGCGCGGGCTTCTCTTCGAGGCCGACCACCTTGCCCTGGGCGTTGAACTCGGCGACGCCGTAGGCCGTGGGATTCGAGACCCAGTAGCCGAACACGGTGGCACCCTCGCTGCGCTTGCTGGCGTCGCTGAGCATGCCCTGGATGCCGTGGCCGTAGAAGATGTTGTCACCCAGCACCAGCGCGCAGGGGTCCTTGCCCACGAACTCGCGTCCGATGATGAAGGCCTGCGCGAGTCCGTCGGGGCTCGGCTGCACGGCGTAGGAGATGTTCATGCCCCACTGCTTGCCGTCGCCCAGAAGCCGCTGAAAGCCGGCCTGATCGTGAGGCGTGGTGATGACCAGTACCTCGCGGATACCTCCCAGCATCAGGGTGCTGAGCGGGTAGTAGATCATGGGTTTGTCGTAGACCGGCATGAGCTGTTTGCTCACGGCGATGGTCAACGGATGAAGGCGTGTGCCCGAGCCGCCCGCCAGAATGATGCCCTTTTTGATCATCGTTTCTCCGCTCGCGTCGCCCGAGGGCGCGCTTCGACTTCCTTCAGCGTGTTCCGTAATTCTGGTCGATCCATTTGCGGTAGTCGCCCGAGCGCACTTCCTCCACCCAGGCCTTGTTCTCGAGGTACCAGCGCACGGTCTTACGGAAGCCGGTCTCGAAGGTTTCCTTGGGTTTCCAGCCGAGCTCGCGTTCCAGCTTGGTGGCGTCGATGGCGTAGCGCAGGTCGTGGCCCGGACGGTCGGTCACGTAGGTGATGAGCTTGAGCAGCTCCTGCTCGTCGGCCCCGGTCTCCTCGGCCACCACGCGGATCAGCTTGTGCACCACGTCGATGTTCTTGAGCTCGTTGAAGCCGCCGATGTTGTAGGTGTCGTCCACCTTACCCTTCTGGATCACCGTCCAGATGGCCTCGCAGTGGTCGGTCACGTAGAGCCAGTCGCGGACGTTCTCACCCTTGCCGTAGACGGGCAGGGGCTTGCGCTCCACGATGTTGCTGATCATCAGCGGGATGAGCTTCTCGGGGAACTGCAGCGGGCCGTAGTTGTTGGAGCAGTTGGTGACCTTGGTGGCGAGCTTGAAGGTGCGCGCGTAGGCCCGCACCAGGTGGTCGCTGGCAGCCTTCGACGCCGAGTAGGGGCTCGAGGGGTCGTAGCGAGTCTCTTCGGTGAAGAGGCCGCTGTCGCCCAGGGAGCCGTAGACCTCGTCGGTGCTGACGTGGTGGAACAGACCATAGCCGGGCTTCCAGTTGGCGCGACACGCTTCCAGCAGGTTGAAGGTGCCCTCGATGTTGGCACGCACGAAGGCTCGCGGGCCCTTGATGCTGCGGTCCACGTGGCTCTCGGCCGCGAAGTGCACCACCAGTTCGGGGTTGTACTTCTTGAAGAGGGCGTCCACGGCGTCGAAGTCCGCGATGTCCACGCGCTCGAAGACGTAGTTCGGCAGCTTGTCGGTGCCGCTGAGGCTCAGGTTCTTGAGGTTCGCGGCGTAGGTGAGGACGTCGACGTTGATGAAGGTATGTTCGGGGTGCCGGGGCACCAGGAGATTCAGGAAGTTGGAACCGATAAAGCCGGCGCCGCCGGTGACCACGATCTTCATCTCGCAAGGGTAGCTGAAGGCTTGCGGAGGTCGAAGCGGGTCGCGTGTCGCATGAGATGGGGTCGGAGCGCGCGGAACTGCTCGCAGTTTCAGCCCGAGTCGACGCGGCACGAGGGGGCGAAGCTGTCGAGGGAACACCGCCCAAATCGCGATTTTGCTACGCTGAAATCTCAACCGTGCCCCGAAGGCCGTCGAGTCGGGGTCGCATCCTGGTTTTGCTCGCTGGCGGGTCCGCCCGCCTCGAGGGGCCAAAAGCGCGGCTTTGCCCGCGATTTCCGAGGGTGACCGAATGACGAGACCGACCATCAGTTTGGACAGCGTGGTCCAGGCGACGCCGCGCCAGGTTTCCACCGAGCTGGGCGAGGAGACGGTGATCCTGGGCGTCGAACGCGGGCAGTACTTCGGGTTGAGCGAGGTGGGGACGCGGCTCTGGGCGCTGGTGCAGGAGCCCACCTCGGTGGATGCCCTGTGTTGCGGCCTGTTCGCTGAGTACGAGGTGAGCCGACCGACCCTGGAGTCCGACGTGCTCGAGCTGCTGGCTGCGCTGCATGACCAGGGCCTGATCGACGTCCTGCCACGACCGCAGCCACAGCCGGTCCCGTGACGGCCCTGTTCGGTGCCTATAGCCCGGTCGGGATGGCACTCCCGGAGGGGCTCGGTGCGGCCATGGCGCGGGCCCTGCCGCGACCCGTCGACGCGGAGGGCTTCATGCAGCAGGGCCCGCTCTTGCTGGGCGCCCGCGCGCGCTGGTGGACGGAGTCCGAGCTCGGGCTCGTGCCGCCGTGGTGCGATCCCCACAGCGGTGTGACGGGCGTCTTCGATGGGCGCCTCGACCACCACGAGCAACTAGCGCTGGACCTGGGGGTATCCGCCACGCTCTCGGACTCGGCCTTGATGGTGGCCGCGTACCTGCGTTGGGACGACGGATTCCTGCGGCGATTGCGCGGCGACTTCGCGCTCGCGCTGTGGGATCCGCGCGCGCGCAAGCTGCTCATCGCGCGCGATGGGTTCGGTGTCAGACCTCTGTACTGGGCCCAGCTGGCCTCGGGGACGCTCTTGTTTGCGTCGCGCGCGAGCGCGCTCTTCGCCCACCCCGAGCTCACGCAGGAGCTGGACTCCCTGCGTATCGCCCAGTACCTGGCCAGTAGCTTCACGGACCTCGAGCGCACGTTCTTTGCGCGCGTGAAGCGCTTGCCGCCCGGACATTTGATGGTGCTCCACGAGGGAGAGCGCCAAGCGCAGCCGCACCGCTATTTCGCCTTCGATCGCGAGCGGGTGTTGCCCTCGCGCGACAATGGCGCCTACGCGGAGCAGTTTCGGGCGCTGTTCTTCGATGCGGTGCGTACGCGCACCCGCACGCGGGAGCCGCTCGCGTGCTTGTTGAGTGGTGGGCTCGACTCGTCTGGGCTGCTGGGGACCCTGCGTGCGGTCTTGCCAGAGCAGGCCATCCCTTGCTTCTCGGCGCGCTTCGTGGACTTTCCCGAGGTGGACGAGGGGGGCTGGCTGGCCTTGTTCGACGCCGACGGCACGCGACGCGGCGAGCTGCGCGCGGATCGCATCGGGCCACTCGACTCCATCGACGAGCTGCATCGTGACCTCGACGAGCCCTTCCACGCGCCCAATCTCTTCGTCTACGAAGCCCTGGCACGCCTGGCCCACGCGCAGGGCGCGCGCGTGTTGCTCGATGGCCTCGACGGCGACACCGTGGTGGACCACGGCTACTTCGCGCTGCGCGAGCTGCTGTTTCAGGTGCGCCCCCGGCGCCTCGTGGCGGGCATCCGCGCGCTGCATCACCGGATGGGCTTCGGCTACGCTGAGATTCTCCGGGGCTTCGTGCTCGAGCCGGAGCTGCGAGCGGTGCAGCACGCGCTGTCGCGGGTGGGTTGGTTGCCGAGCGGCTACCTGACGCGTGAGTTGGCGCGCCAAAGTGGACTTGCCTCGGAGCTGGCCCGGCATGCGGAGGAGCGCCTGAGCGACCGTAGCTTGCGCGCGCTCCATCATCGCGCGGTGACGGCACCCATGCTGCCCTTCTATCTGGAGGTCTACGACAAGCTAGCCGCCGTGCTCGGTGTGGAGCACCGGCATCCGTACTTCGATACGGCGCTGGTGGAGTTCTGTCTGGCGTTGCCGCCGGAGCAGCGCCTGTTCGAGGGGTGGGATCGCGTGATTCAGCGGCGCGCCTTCCAGGGGTTGATCCCGGAGCCGATCCGGGCGCGACAGACCAAGTCCGTGTGGAGCGCCAACTTCGAGCGCCAGTTGTTCTGGGGACGGCCCGAGCGTGTCCGCGGGCTGCTGGAGAGCCACGAAAGTCCGCTTGCAGCCTACTGCGATCTCAATCGCATGCGGCGTGACTTGCCGCGGCTGGTAGCAGGTCGCGCGCCCGAGCGCGTGATGGATTTCTGGTGCGCGCTGAGCTTGGGCCTTTGGCTCGAGGGCCGGCACGCAGACGCACCGCAGGCGCCGGAGGCGTGACAGAGATGGTCGCCACAGTGGGCGAAACGGCGCCTCGGTTAGCCGCAGGAGGCGTTGCGGTGGCGGTCAAAAGCACCGCTAACGCGAGGCACGTGCGTGAGCGGACGTGTTCGGACCCACCGAATCACGAGCGCGTGAGCGCGGCACGCAGATTGCTCCACTTCCACCCAGGCAAGCGCGCGTCGGGCGCCGCGCCAGACGACCCGTGGATGATGGATGAACCCTCGGGGGAGGGAAGCAATGGAAAAGGGAACAGGCAAACGAGCGTATGTGAAGCCCCAATTGCGGAACCACGGCAGCGTGGAGCAGGTCACCGGTTGGTGCGGCTCTTCGTCGGCCGAGTTCTTTGGTGGACCGCAGGGGGCCTCGCACGGGACCAACAAGATCGGCTTTCATCAGAGCGGGCCGGGCATCAGCCACTGAGCCTGACGCGCGGCAGGGTAGAGCAGGACGAAGGTCGTGGTCGTCTGGGTTCCCTGGTAACCTGGGGAGCACATGCATCGCTATCGGGTCTACGGCCTGACCATCGAAGCGGACTCCGAGTTGACGGAGCTGCTACCGCTCGCGTCGCCCGGCGAAGGTGACGTCTCGGCGGAGCCGCCCGAGATCGACGTGCGGATCCGCGTCGCGCCGGCGCAGAGCGCGAGCCAGGCGGCGAACGAGCCGGGCAGCTGGGCGCAGCGACTCGGGCCCAACACCATCGTGAGCCAGTTCGAGAACACCGCGCGCTTCGTGGTGCTGAGCGGACGCGACGTGCTGGTGGAGCCGTGCGCGGGGGCCGATCCCGACCTGGTGCGTCACCTCTTGCTGGGCCCGGTGTTCGCGCAGGTCCTGTGGCAGCGCTCGAAGTTCGTGCTGCATGGGTGCGTGTTGCGCGTGGGCTCGCGCCAGCTCGGGTTCATCGGCATGTCGGGGGCCGGCAAGTCCACCCTCGCGATCGCGCTGCACGAGGCCGGGCACACTCTGGTGTGTGACGACGTGGCGGCGCTGGAGTGGAGCGCGAGTCCGGTGCTGGTGCACCCGGCGTTGCCGCGCATGCGGGCCTTTGCGGACACCCTCGAGCAGCTCGGCGTGCCGAGTGCGGGCCTCGCGCGGGCTCATCGCGACTTGCCCAAGTGGTTGCTGCCAGCGCAGCGCTTTGCGGACACGGCGCTGCCGCTCGACCGTGTTTACGTTCTGAGCGCGGGCGAGCGCTGCGAGGTCGCGCCGCTGAGCCGAGCGGAGGCCATGCTCGAGCTACTGCGCAACACCTACTACGCGGAGCAGTACGTCGGCCTGTTCGGGCCGCAAACGCACATGGAGTTGGCGGGTGCCCTGGCGAACGGGCTTTCGGTGCAGCGCCTCGCGCGTCCACGCGAGTGGGCTCGGCTGCCGGAGCTGGTGCGCTTCATCGAACGCGAGTGCGCCTGACGCTCGAGCCGAGTCAGACCCACTCGGCGCGCAGCTGCAGCCGCGTGCCTGGCGACGGCGACTCGAACTCCCGCACCGTGACCTGACGTCCGCCACAGACCTTGATGCCGGCCATGAAGACGCCGCGCACGGCCGAGCGGAAGTAAGCTGTCCGCGCCAACGTCATCTCGCGCAGCTCGATCAACGCGTCCGTGGGGCCGCGCTTGGTCACGCCGATACCGCCTCCCTGGAACACGCGGTCCCACAGCCGAGGCAGCTGGCCGATGGGGGTCCAGGGCGTCAGTCCGATCGAGCGCGCCCCGCGCAGCAAGGTCCCCATGAAGGTGCCCTGCACGCGCTCACCGACCTCTTCGCCGAGACCCGCCACTTCGTTCTCGCTCAGCCCCAGCTCGTCGCAAGCCTCGTAGTGAGCGAGCGCCACGTTCACTGGCAGCCATTCCGGGGCCAACGAGCCCACGATGCGTTCACGGTGCTCGGGACTGAGGTCATTGAGCCTGGCGAGGTAGCGCTCCTGGTGACCGTGGTTGCGCAGCGCAGTGATGGAAGACTGAATGAGAGTGCTGCGAACGGAACGCAGAGGGGTCACGCTGCGTGGGAGCTCGACGACGCAGATCTCCATGAATTTGTGTAGCACGGGAAATTGGAAGAAAGGCCGTGCAAGAAGACGGAAGACGAGAACGTGCACGAAGACGAGGGCGCGCAGGCGCACACGGACGCAAACGTGAACGTTGGCGATGACATGAACGTAAACACTGCCCACGCAAGCATCGCTCTGTCATCGCCTCCGTTCGCGGTTCTTCCTAGAGGGCGCTTAGTGCGAAGCGAATCCACAGCACGCTCAGGACAACGTTGCTGCTGGCGAACGCGGCCAGGCGGTGGATGACGTTGTTGTAGCTCAGGTGAATGGTCGAGTGCGTGAAGCGCAGGGCCACGTAGACCCACGCGATGGTCACAGCCGCGGCGTCGACCTTGTTGGTTACGTACATGCTCAAGCACACCACGTAGAACAGCACGGGCAGCTCCAGCAGGTTCATGTAGTTGCGGTTGGGCAGGCGGGTCTCTGGCGGGACTCGTTCGCTTTCGCCGAGGCGAAAGTCGCCCACGTTGACCTTGCCGGCGGAAGCGGCGCGGAAGCGAGCGATGGGGATCATCAAGAGGACCGAGAAGGTAAGGGCCACCAGGGCGAACATCGGCAGTAGAATTTGCGCGGCAGGCATGGTCCCCCTGTGTACGCGAGTCGCCGGCCTGCTGGCAATGGCTCTCGCGCAACGCTCAAGGACGACTCAGGCCCGAGTGGCCAGGGGTCTCAGAGCGGTTGCGCGCCAGTTCGGAGGCATCGATCTTGTCTCCTGAGGACGTGCTCACGTGCTAGGAAGTGGGAGCTTGAGTCCAACGCGCTTTCAAGATTGCGATTCGTGCATCGAGGCCATCCTCGAAAAGCTCGGGAAGCGCATCGTGCTGGGGACGCCGCTCGGCATCGGGAAGCCCAACGCCCTGCTCAACGCCCTTTACCAGCGGGCCAAGCGCGACGCTTCCATCGAGCTCTCCATCATCACGGCGCTCTCCTTGAACCCGCCGCGCGGCAAGTCCGAGCTCGAAGAGCGCTTCTACGCGCCCATCCGGGCCCGCGTGTGGGGTTCCTACCCGCGCCTGGACTACCTCGACGACCTGGAAGCTCAGGCGCTGCCGCCCAACGTTCGGGTGCATGAGTTTTACCTACGCGCGGGTGCCGGACTTGGAAACCCCGTTGCCCAACGTGACTACATTTCCAGCAACTACACCCACGTGGCGCGAGACATGATGCTGCGCGGGGTCAACCTGGTCATGCAGGCGGTGGCCGTGCGACCCGGCGAGCACGGGCCCCGCTACAGCCTCTCCAGTAACCCCGACGTTACGCTCGAGCTGCTGCCATTGCTGCAGGCCAGTTCACGCAAGTGGTTGGGCGTGGCCCAGGTGAATCGGGGGCTGCCCTGGTTGGGCAATTCGGCCGAGTTCTCGGGCGACCTCCTGCACATGTTGGTCGACAGTCCGGCCCTCGATCACCCGCCGTTCGCCGTACCGCAGGAGCCGGTAGACACGGCGGCCTGGGCGGTCGGCTTGCACGCGAGCACGCTGGTTCAAGATGGCGGCACCTTGCAAGTGGGCATCGGCGCGCTCGGCGATGCCGTGTGCCATGCGCTGCGCCTCCGCGAGCGGGAGAACTCCACCTATCTCGACGCGCTGTCGGCGCTCGGCGGGCGCCGCGCGCGGCCAGAGCTGGGCGGGGTAGGGCGCTTCGAACTCGGCCTGTACGTCGCGAGCGAGCTGGTGTCGAACGCGCTGTTTACGCTGTTCGAAGAGGGCCTCGTGCGCCGCCAGGTCTACGAAGACCTGACGCTCCAGGAGCGCGCCCTCCACAGCCCGCACGAGCTGCCCGCAGGTGGCACCGCGGTGCAGGGGGCGTTCTTCGTGGGTCCGAACGACTTCTATCAGCGCCTGCACGCGCTGCCGGAGGCCTCGCGCGAGCTCATTGACATGACCAGCGTGGCCGAGGTCAACCGCATCTACACGGATTATCGGCTCGAGCACGCCCAGCGCCAACACGCACGCTTCCTGAACATGACCATGATGGTCACGCTGCTGGGCAGCGCCGTGTCGGACCAGCTCGCGGACGGCCAGGTGGTCTCGGGCGTGGGCGGACAGCAGGACTTCGTCTCCATGGCCCACCAGCTTCCTGACGGCCGCTCCGCGTTGCTGCTCAAGGCCACCGGACAGCGCAAGGGCGAGCTCCACTCGAACATCGTCTGGCAGTACCCGCACAGCACCATCCCACGCCACATGCGCGATCTGTTCGTCACCGAATACGGTGTGGCCGATTTGCGCGGCAAGAGCGACAGCGAGTGCGTCGAGGCCTTGCTCTCCATCACCGACAGCCGCTTCCAGGACGAGCTACTCGCGCAGGCTGCGCGCCACGGCAAGCTCTCCCCCGACTACCGCATTCCCGAAGCACAGCGGCACAATCTGCCCGAGCGCATCACCGAGGCCCTCGCACCCTTCCAGCGCGGCGAGACGCTCCCCCTGTTGCCCTTCGGCAGCGATCTCACGCGCGCCGAGTGGTCCCTCGGTGGCCGCCTCAAGAAGCTCGACGCCGCCACCAAGACCCAGCGCGGACGCATGGAGCTCGCCAAGGCCCTGTGGTCACCCGGCGTCACCACGCCCGAAATCGACGCGGCGCTGCGGCACCTCGGCTTGGGCCGGCCCAGCGGTCCCAAAGAGCACCTGCTCGCACGCCTGGTACGGGCGGCGTTTTCGCTCTGAGTTACGACTTCGCTGCGACGATGTGGAGGGTGAGTAAAATCAGTCTGCGATCTCGGGTAGCGCTTCGCCCTCCACGATGCGCATGAAGATGGCGGTCTGGTCGCCGGTGTACACGAGCTTGCCCGCCTGACTGAAGCGGAAGTCGTAACGGCCCAGCACGCGCTTGGGGCCCTGGCGCAGGCGCGAGGCCTTGCACTCGATGATCACAGGCTCGTCCGGCACCGCCAGCGCGTGGAAGCGCGCCGCGTGGATGCGGGCACCGAAGCCGATCCAACCCTGAGCGTGGCGCAGATCGCTCACGTAGTAAGCGTGGGCAAAGCCGACGATGCCCGTGACGTGGACCATCAGGCCGCCGGCCAGGTGACGCGGGTGGAACACCGGGTGCACGCGCTGATCGCGCGTCAGGGGCAGCTCCGCGTGGCATGGCATGCGCGCCACGATGCGCTTGTCGGCGCGGTCGACTTCCAGGATCTTGTCGATGATCATGCCCGTGGGCGCGTAGGGACAATCGGCGACGAAGTCAGGCTCGAGTTCCGTGGACATCGCGCTAGCTAGTGCACCGCAGGCGCAAGCGCGTCAAGCCAGGCAGGCTCGAGGCAGGTCAAGGCAGCGTGCAGCGGGGCAGTGCTGCTCAGCGACGCTCGAGCTCGGCCACGAGTCCAAAATGATCACTCGGGAACACCTCGCCCGCGCTGTCGAGGGCGTCCGTGCCGAGCAGGCGGATCTCGCGGGGCACGAAGCAGTCGCTCTTCACGAAGATGCGATCGATGCGCTGATGCCGGTCGTCCTTGATGCGAGCGAGCATGGTGTTGCGGGTGGTGTCTCGCGTGTAGCCCGGCGAGCTCTCGAGGTCGGCCCACGAGTCGGCGAAGTGCGCCCGAATGCGTGCGTCCTCTTCGGTCTCCGGGGCCGCGTTGAAGTCGCCCACCCAGATGGCGCTGCGTGCCTGGTTGAGCACGGGCAGGCACTCCTCGATCTGCGTGAGGCGCGCGGGCGTCTGGTCGCGCATGCTCTCGAGGTGGACTCCAGCCACGGCCAGGGAGCCCTCGGTGGTGTCGAACTCCAGCGTGTGCATGCGACGCCCCATGATGGAGGTGAGCCCATGTGCGAGGAAGCGCCCCGGCATGCGGCTCAGCATCACCACGTCGTAACGCTGCGCGGGTTCCACGCGGTCGCGCGAGACGCGATATTGTTCCCGCACCCAGGGCGTCTTGAGCAGCAGCTCGAGGAACGGTTGGGTGACCTCCTCCAGGGCGATCACATCGGCGTCTTCTTCGGCCAGAATCGAGAGCACCGCCGCGCAGCGGCGCTTGAGCTCGAAGGGGTCGAACCAGACGTTGTAGGTGGCCACGCGTAGGCGGTCGATGGAGAGGGGACCGTTCGTGTGGTGTTGCGCGGGCAACCAGCGGTCAGCGCTTTCGGAGAAAGCGAACATTGGGTGCATGATGGATCCGTTCGGGCGCGCTTTCCAAGATCTCTGGCATCTGGGCGCGTTCTCGGCGGTGTCCGGCGTCGGGCAGGTTTCGAAGCCGCAACTTCTGGCGCCCAGGGACGCCCTCTAGTGCTGATGACCAGGCTGGGCGTGATCGTGATCATGGGCCGCCTGCGTCAGGCGCGCGCTCAGGTACGAGGCCCCGGCGAGCACCAGCGCACCCGCAATGGAGAAGCCGAGCCCCAGGTTGCTGCCCTCGTACACGTGCCCGAATAGGTACAGTGCGAGCCCCACACCCATGCCCGCGAGCACCCGCAGATCACGGTGGCGCGAGAAGCCCAGGGCACCGCTGGCTGCCACGCTTCCCACCACGGCGAAGGTCAGTAGCGTGTCGACTCCGCTGCCCGCCGTGACGACGTGGCTCGCGCTGAGGGCAGGCAAGAGGCCTCCGATCAGCGGGAACACCAGGCAGTGCACGGCGCAGGCCAGACTCAGCCACGTGGCCGCGCGCTCGAGGCGGCGTGGCTCGAGTTCCTGCTGAGTCGGGGAATGGGCGTGAAGGGGTTCAGACACGGAAGGCTTAGAATGGGGGTTGGTCGGTGTAGATGCAACCTGGTTACAAGAAGCGTCGTTTCATCAATATGTGAAGTGTTCCTTCGAAAAACACAGGGCTTTTCGACCGTGAGCACGGGGAACGCCCGTGCTACGTCAGCCGCACAGATGCAATCGTGTTGCAAGAAGCCAGCGCTCGCGTGGTCCCTGGCGCTGCTGCTGTCCGGACTCGCGCCACGCGTGGGGTTGGCGCAGCCAGTCGGTGAAACGCCCGCAGGCGAAGGCGCGCCGAGCAACCCGCCACCAAGCCCCACCGATGCGCCCGCGGCTCCAGCGCCGAGCTCCCCCGCTCCCGGCGCACCGGCCGCGCCCGCGCTGACCCCGCCGCGTGTCGTGCGCAGCGTGCCTCCCGTGTATCCGGTTTCCCATCTCACACACGGCGAGCATCCCACGGTGGTCCTCAAAGCAACCATCCTGGCCGACGCCAGCGTGGCCGACGTGACGGTGGAGCACTCGGCCGGGGAGGACTTCGATCAGGCTGCCATCGAGGCAGTCCGGCAGTGGACCTTCGAGCCCGCCAGCCGCGAGGGCGTGGCCATCGCCAGCCGGGTCGGCGTGGCCGTGCATTTCGAGCTGCCCGAGCTGGGCACCTTCGACGTGGTCTCGGTGACCGCGGCCGAGCCCGTCATTCCGCATCCGCACGAAGAGTCTGCGCCCCACGCATCCGAGCCCGAACCCGAACCCGAGTTCGGCGCCCACGCCAAGGTGGATCCGATCTTGCGCGACCAGGACCGCGGCAATAGCGACTACCAGCTCGACCGGGCGGTGCTGAGCGCTGCACCCCACGTGGACGGCGCGGACCTGCTCAAGACGGCCCCGGGCATGGTCGTCACGCGCGTGGAGGGCGATGCCGTGGGCCATCGTTTGATGCTGCGCGGCTTCGACGCCGATCACGGCCAGGACATCGAGCTCACCCTGGACGGTGTGCCGCTGAACCAGCCCTCCCACATCCACGGGCAGGGCTACACCGACCTGGGCTTCGTGATCCCGGAGGTGGTGAAGGAGCTGCGCGTCACGGAGGGCGTCTACGATCCCTGGCAGGGCGATTTCGCGGTGGCCGGTAGCGCCACCTTCAACCTCGGGGTCGAGCAACGTGGCACGCAGCTCTCCACCAGCTACGGCTCCTTCAACACGTTCCGTGAGCTTGCCGTCTGGGCTCCCAAGGGGCAGCCCGACGACACCTTTGCGGCCGTGAACTTCCGCAAGACGCACGGCTTCGGCCAGAACCGCGAAGGCGAGAACGGCGGTGCGATCGCGCAGGGCAGCTTCGGACACGGACCCTTGAAGTTGATCCTGCATGGCTCGGCCTACGCCTCGCGGGCCCGCACGGCCAACGTGTTGCGCCGCGACGACATCGAGTCGGGCCGAGTGGGCTTCTACGACGTCTATCCCTACGCCACTGCCCAGAGCCAGAACGGCACCGCCTCGCGCGTGCAGCTCTCCGCCAAGCTGCGCTACCTGGGTCACGCCGGCGAGAACGCGGAGCTCTTGCTCTTCTACGTGTTGAACGACTTTCGCCTGCTCGCCAACTACACGGGCTTCGAAGAGGTCTCGCATTTCAACCCGCAATGGGCCGGCCGGGGCGACCTGATCGAACAGAACAACACCGACAGCACCGTGGGCACCCGGGCGCGCTACCGCAGCGTGACCTACGCGCCGCATCCCCAGGCCAAGGGCACGCTGGAGCTCGGTTTCAGCGCACGAGTGGACCAGATCGACCAGAGTCAGAACCTGGTGCAGGCGCCGCAGAACGCCATCTGGGACAAGCGCGTGGATGCCAACATCGTCGGGGTCGACATCGGGGGCTACTTCGATCTCGACACGGCGTTCACCAAGTACGTGCGCTTGAAGGGTGGTGTGCGCGCCGATCTGCTCTCGTATCGCATCGACGACGCGCTGCAGAACTTCATCCCCGCCGACCGACCCGCGAACTTCATCATGGGCTATCGGCGCACGGCCGCGGGCATCGTGGTGAACCCGCGCGTGGTGCTCGAGGTGGAGCCCATCCAGTCGCTCGTGCTCAGTGCCGCCTACGGTGAGGGCTTTCGCTCTCCACAAATGCTCCTTCTGGACGAGGGCGAGCCCGCTCCCTTTGCCAAGGTGCACTCCAGTGATCTCGGCGCGCGCGTGGCGCTCGGTCCACGCGAACAGGTGCACCTGCGCGGCACGGGCTACTACACCGCGCTCAGCCAGGACATCGTATTCGACGTGCGCGAGGGGCGCGCGCAGCCCGTGGGGCCGAGTCAGCGCATGGGCATGGTGCTGTACGCCGATGCGCGTCCTTGGTCGTGGTTGTTGGCGACGGCCAGCGTCACCTACGTGCACGCGACCTTGTCTGGGCCACCGCCACGCACCGCCTTCGACCCGAATCCACCGCTGCGTAAGGGCGATCTCTTGCCCTACGTACCACCCTGGGTGCTGCGCCTCGACAGCCACGCAGAGCACGCGCTCACCGACATCA
Source organism: Myxococcales bacterium (assembly GCA_047601445.1). Lineage (GTDB taxonomy): Bacteria > Myxococcota_A > Polyangia > Polyangiales > DASUME01 > DASUME01. The sequence goes on from JASGJH010000001.1 coordinate 6,075,298, forward strand.
AGGGGGCGCCTCTCGTGGGCCGCGCCAGCCTGGGCTTCACTTATTGGGCGCGTCGGCCGCTGCCTTACAGCGAGCGCGCAGCCCCCGTGTCGCTGCTCGACTTCGCGCTGCGGGCCACCTATCGCCTGGTCTACGTCGATGCTTCCGTGTTCAACCTGATCGGTACCGAGTACGCCGCCATGGAGTTCAGCTACACCTCGAACTGGGATCCAAGCGCCATCCCCTCAAGGTTGCCTGCCCGCACCATCCAGGCGGGGGCGCCGCGCACCTTTCTGTTCACGCTGGGGGTCACGCTATGAGCCGCCTGCTTGCGATCTGCGCGTTGGCTTGTGGCTTGAGCAGCGCGTGCGGGGAAACCGGGCAAGAGCGCATCGAGCTCGATCTCGCCGTGCGCGGTACGAGTGCCACCTCCCTCGAGAGCGACGGCGCGGTGTTCGTGCTGGAGCGCGCCGACGTGGCGGTGGGGCCGCTCTATTTTTGCGCCTCGGAAGGAGCCGACGTGGAGCTCTGCGAGACTGCACTGGCCCAACTCACCCAGGTGATCAGCATCAACGGCCTCGCACCCCAAGTGGAGCTTCCCGCCAAGCTCCAGGGCACTACAGGCGAGGTGCGCTCGGCCCTCTACGACTACGGCATCAGCTGGTTCCTCACGGAGACGGCGCCTGCTCCCGCCGGGGACCCGCAGCACAGCGCGGTGCTCGAGGGCAGGGTCGCGCGGGACGGGCGGGAACTGAGGTTTTCGGCCCTCGTCGACGTGGTGCCGCTCACCGTAGGGGGCTCGGCGGTGCACGGGCAGCACACGCGTCACGAGCTCTCCAACGGCGATCTACTCACCATCGCAGTGGACCCCTACGCGTGGTTGCGCCCGGTGGACGTCGACGCGCTGTTCGCGCTCGACTCCGAGGGCACGGGCAGCGTGATCATCGAACCCGGTAGCCAGGCCTACGAGGCGATCCTGCAGAGCATGCAGAATCGCGCGCCGATCCAGTTCGCGTGGGAGTAGGGCCTAGCAGTTCCCACACCATGTCGTACGCGATCTTTCGGAGAGTCGGGCACGGGCACGTGGAGGTCAGGGGTGGGACTGGATACGGTTAGGCACAGGCGTCGCACTGCCCTCGGATCTGAATCTCCAAATCCCCGCCCTTGCGCAGCGCGCTGGGGGCTCCGCGCAGGGCCTTGATGGCGATGCTGCCCGAGGGGAGACACGAGACCTTGCCGCAGTCGGTGCACACGAAGTGCGGGTGTTGCTCGCTGTCGTGGGCGTTGCTCGAGCCGCCAGCCAGCTCGAAGCGCCAAATGTGGCCCACGTCACTGCGACGCAGGATGCCCGCCTCGGCCAGGTCGACCAAATTGCGGTAGACCGTGGTGCGATCGAGGCCCTGCTGCTCCAGCCGCGCCGCCACGTCGGCGTGGCTGAGTGGGGTATCGGCGCCGCGCAGCACATTGATGACGGCGGTGCGAGACGAAGTCACGCGCAGTCCTGCGGTCTTGAGGAGCTCGCGGGTCTGCTCGCGGTCGTCCTTCTTCGCGCCTTTCATGGGGCTGACGCTACCTCAGGGTCCAGCTCCGGACAACTGCGTGTGGGCTCGCGCCAGTAGCCCTGTTTACCCAGCGCCCCGCTCGCCAGTGAGCTCACCGTGTTCCTGGGCCTTCCATCTCGAAGCACGACCGTGCGAATAGGAATCTTGGCGCGTATCATTGGTCGCCGCGAAGGAGTCGTAACGAAGTATGTCCAAGGCGCAGGTGAACGGGATTGAGCTTGCCTATGAGACGTTTGGCAAGGGCGAGCCGGTGATTCTCATCATGGGCATCGGGGGCCAGATGGTGTTCTGGGACGAGGCGTTCTGCCATGACCTCGCGGCGCGCGGCTTCCAGGTCACGCGCTTCGACAACCGGGACGTGGGGCACTCCACGCGGCTCGAGCACCTGGGCGTGCAATCCCTGAACGACGTGATCAAGCAGCGCCTGCTCGGTGGGAACGTTCGCGCCGGCTATTCGCTCGACGACATGGCCAAGGATACCGCGGGCCTGATCGAGGCGCTCGGCCACACGTCGGCCCACGTCATCGGCATGTCCCTGGGCGGGATGGTCGCGCAGTGCCTGGCGATCAATCATCCGGAACGCGTGCGCTCGCTGAACTTGATCATGACCACGCCGGGCGAGCTCTGGGCCAACGTCCCCACCTACCGCGCCTATAGCGCGTTGACGGGCAAGCCAGGTCGCACGCGCGAGGCCGTGATCGCGCGCCAGGTCGACGTGTTCAAGAAGATCGGCGGCTCGCGCCATGGTTCGCCAGCCAGCCTGGTCAGCAAGATGGCCGGCCTGCATTTCGACCGCGGGACCTATCCCAAGGGTTTCATGCGCCAGTTCGCGGCGGTGCTCTCGGCACCCGGACGCCTGCCGCGCTTGACGCGCGTGCGCATTCCGACCCTGGTGGTGCACGGCTCCGAGGATCCGTTGGTGCGTCCGCTGGGCGGCCGCTTGCTGGCGGCCGCGATCCCCGGGGCCCAGCTGTGCATGGTGCAAGGCATGGGGCACGATTTGGGGCCCAGTATTTGGCCCTTTTTCATCGAACGCTTCGTGGAGAACAGCAAGCGCAAGGTCTCCGATCTGCCGAGCAGCCCCTCACTCAAGCCGCTGATCGCACCGCCCATCTCCGTGCCCGGCTGAGCAGCCCGAGGTCAGATCAGCGCTCGAGTAGAGGCCGATTCGCTCTCACGGCTTGCAAGGCAGCCTCGGGTGGGCTTCGCTCACGACATGACCTCGCTGCTCCGTGGCTCGCTCCTTCGCCTTGCGTGCGCGCTGTTTTTGCTGCTGTTCGGCCTTTCCTGGTCGCCCCTCGTAACGCACTCAGCAGACGGACCGACGTATGCCGAATACGCGGTGGCCGCCGACAACGTGCAGGCCTCCGAGGCTGGCGCCAGTATTCTGGCGGCCGGTGGCAACGCGGCCGATGCGGCGGCTGCGACGATGCTCGCGCTGGGTGTGGCCAGTCCCAGCTCGAGTGGGCTCGGCGGCGGTGGCTTCGCACTCTATTACCGCGCTTCGGACAAGTCCCTCAGCTTCCTCGATTTCCGCGAACGAGCTCCGCGCGGCGCCACGCCGGACATGTACAAGCGCGGCCCGAACGAGACCCAAGAAGCCGCCGACGAGCGTTCGCGCGTGGGAGGCCTCGCGGTGGCCGTGCCCGGGGAGCCGCTCGGGGTGGCCGAGTTGGTGGCGCGCTTCGGCAAGCTGCCCTTGAAGACCGTGGTGGAGCCCGCCCGCAAACTGGCTCAGGACGGCTTCAATCTCAGTGCCCACACGCTGCGCATCCTCGGCTTCGTGGGCAAAGAATTCCTGCGCGATCCGCTGGCCGCCAAGCTCTACGGTGGCTCCCCGGCCGTCGGCACCGCGCTGAAGAACCCGGCACTCGCCAAGACGCTCGAGCTGTTGGGAAGCCAGGGCGCGCAACCCTTTTATCGCGGCGCCATCGCGCGCCAGATCGTGGCGGCCGTGCGCAGCCACGGTGGCGTGATGACGGCCCAGGACCTGCTCGACTACAAGACCGTCGATCGTAAGCCCCTGCTCGGCACACGCTTCGGCTACGACTTCGCCACCGCACCGCCGCCGAGCGCCGGGGGGTACACGATCCTCACCAGCATGGCCCTGCTCGAGCGCTGGCTCCCCACCAAGGCCCACTGGCAGGGGCCTGAGCGCTATCACGCGTTGATTGAGTCCTGGAAGGGCCCCTACCTCGATCGCCAGAGTTACCTGGGCGATCCGGACGCGGTGGCACTCCCGCTCGAGGCGCTCTCCGCGCCCGAACGCCTGACCGAACGCGCGAGCCGCTACCACCCCTTGCTCGCCGCGCCGGTCGATTCGTACACGCAGCCGTTACCCGCTACTCCCGCGCCCGCGCTACAGCCCGACAACAGGGGCACGTCGCACCTGTGCGTGGTCGACGCCGAGGGCAACATCGCCGCGGTCACCACCACGGTGAACCTGCCGTTCGGAGCTCGCATCTCGGTGGCCGGCATGTGGCTCAACGACGAGATGGACGACTTCGCCAGCGAGGTGGGCGAGCAGAACGCCTTCGGCTTGAGCGGCGGCGCGCCCAACCTGCCCGGTCCAGGCAAACGCCCGGTCTCGAGTATGACGCCCACCATTGTGTTCAAAGATGGCACGCCTATCCTGTGCGTTGGGGGCAGCGGCGGCAGCCGTATCGTTACCGCCGTGCAGCAGGTGGCCCTGGGGATCTTGATCGACGGGCTCCATCCCGCGCGCGCCGTGGTCGCCCCACGCCTTCACCACCAGGCCGTGCCGGCCCACGTGGACGCGCGTGACCTGCCTCAGGCGACCTTCGACGAACTCGTGAAGCGCGGGCACGCGATGCGGCCGATGGGCTTCTCCGCGCACGTCCAGGCCATCGCGATCGGCGCGCCAGGACCCGAGCGTCTCAAGGCCGCCAGCGACCCGCAAAAAGGCGGCGAACCGCGCGGGAAGTAAGAGCTGGCATTCTGTTTTCGGGGAGGGCACGCGCCCTCCCCGCCCGTCGCGGCAAAGCCGCGTCGGGGCCCACCCCACGGCGAGGTTCGCTGCGCTCACGAATGCGCTCGCAAGTTCTATCAAGAGGGCACGCGCCCTCCCCGCCCGTCGCGGCAAAGCCGCGTCGGGGCCCACCCCACGGCGAGGTTCGCTGCGCTCACGACGTGGCTTGATTGAAGCGTTTGCTTTGTTCACGACTTCCTTGCTCACAGGCGTGACTCGGTGTAGCCCGAGAGGATGCGCTTCGTTTTCGTGATGGATCCGCCCCATGCAATCAAGTTCGAGTCGGACACTTCGTTCGCGTTGATGCTGGAGGCGCAGGCTCAAGGGCATCGCGTCGACCATTGTGAGGCCAAAGATCTGTTTCTCGTCGGTGGTGTTCTGCACGCACAAGTCACGCGCGCTCAGGTTCAGCGCGACCCCATCGAGCCCATCTCGCTGGCGCAGCGCGAGGACGTGAACCTCGAGCACGTCGACGCGGTGTTCGTGCGCACCGACCCGCCCTTCGACTCGCAGTACCTCTGGTGCACGCTGATGCTCGAGCGCCTGCGCGACAAGACCCTCGTGGTCAACGATCCGCGCGGCCTGCGCGAGGCCAACGAGAAGCTCTACGCCTGCAACTTCCCGGAGCTCATGCCGGAGACATTGGTCTCCAGCCATCGCGATCGCATCCGCAACTTCGTGCAGCAGGTCGGCGGGCGGGCGGTCATCAAGCCCATCGATGGTGCGGGCGGCGTGGGCGTGATGGCGCTCATCGAGGGCGACCCCAACCTGCGGGCCATCATCGACAACACCACGCACAACGGCACCCGGGTGGCCATGGTGCAACGCTTCTTGCCCGAGTACAAAGCTGGGGACAAGCGCATCCTGTTGCTCGATGGGGAGCCCATCGGGGCGGTCCTACGGGTACCGCGGGCGGATGACATCGCGAGCAACCTGCGTATGGGTGGCAGCGCCGAGGCCGGTGGCATCGACGACGCCGACCGCCGCATCATCGAGACGCTGGCCCCGCGCCTGCGCAAGGACGGGCTCTACTTCGTGGGGCTCGATGTGATCGGAGGCTTCCTCACGGAGGTCAACGTCACGAGTCCCACCGGCATCCAGCAAATCTCCCGCCTCAACAACGAGAACGTGCCCAAGCGCGTGATCGATTGGGTGGTCCGCAAGGCCTCCTGAGCAGACGCTGACGAACATCAGCGCCTACTCTTTGCCCGCCTTGCGCCAGCAAGGCGGGCCCGTGCCGGCTCCTGTCGCGCCTCCCGCCGCGCGTGCTGCAAACACGCTGCAAACTTGCGCGCACACGGTTTTGGGACCGATTTAGGCGCGTCGCAAGATTCGCGCGCCACAGGAGCGGTCAAGTCATTGTCCCCAGTGGCCTGGTCAGCCGCGCCCACTGCGGTGGTCGTTTCTGTCATGGATGGCTGGTTGAAACGCCTCGTTGTGCTGGCGGCCATGCACTCCGACGGCGTTCTCGAAAGACCAGGAAGACATGTCCTCCCTTCGCCTAGCTAGCGCTTCGCTTCTGTGGGCCCTGAGCGGCGCGCTCGTCGCTTGCGGCAGTGATCCCGAGCCTCTCTCCTCCGGTAACCACGACATCCACGGCGACGGGGATGGAGATGGCGACGGGGATGGCGATGGCGATGGTGACGGTGACGAAGGCGACGGCGATACCGGCGACGGCGACACTGGCGACGGCGACCGCGGAGACGGGGATGTTGGCGACGGCGATGTCGGCGACGGCGATGTCGGCGATGGCGACGGGGACGTGGTCGGGGACGGCGATGGCGACACGGCCACGCCCGGGTGCTGCAAGGACTGCATCTGCCGCGGAGCCGATCCGGCGGACGGCGTGCTCGACAAGAACGGTCCCTTCAAGACCGCCAAATACACTGACGGCTTCCGTAACGGTCCCGAGTTCGGAGCGGCCACCGTGTACTACCCGACCGACGCGCCGCCTCCCCTGGCTGGCGTGATCATGTGCCCCGGCTATACGGCCGTCCAGAGCTCCATCGCGGCGTGGGGGCCCTTCTTCGCCTCCCACGGCATCGTGCTGGTCACCATCGACACCAACACCACCGGAGATCAGGTGCCCCAGCGGGCCAAGGCGCTGCTCGACGCGCTCGATTCCCTCAAGCAGGAAAACACGCGCGACGGCAGTCCGCTCAAGGGCAAGCTCAGCAAGGATCGCTACGGACTCTCCGGCTGGTCCATGGGCGGAGGCGGCACCTGGATCGCCACCGCTGCGCATCCCGAGCTCAAGACGGGCGTGACCCTGGCCGGCCACAACGCCACCGCGGGCGGCGGCCAGATCGCAGCCGGCTCCAAGGTGCCCACCCTGATGCTCAACGGCGCCGACGACACCTCCATCCTCGGCGGACAAAACCAGACCCAGAACGCCTATGCCGCGATCCCCAGCACCACACCCAAGCTCATGTACATCATGAACGGCGAGGGCCATTTCTCCTGGGGCACGCCCACCACCAACGGCAACGCATCGGGTCGCTACGTGATGGCCTGGGAAAAGACCTTCCTCGAGGGCGACGAGCGCTACCGCAAGTTCCTGTTGGTGGAAGGCCCGAAGGCGGCCGTGTGGGAATCGAACCTGAAGTGAAGTGAACTAGGGCGGGGGCGCCGCAGCCACGGTTCAGAGCGTCTCTAGATAGGCGCTCAAGTCCTGCAAGTCCTGCTGCGACAGATGCGACACCTTGCCGTGCTTGTCGCCGCCGCACCTGGCGTCGAAGCGGTCGAGTAGGGTCTTGGCGCAGCCATCGTGCATGTAGGGTGCGCGCGTGCCCACGCCGCGCAGGGAGGGCACCTGGAACATGCCGCCCGTGCCCACGTCGGCGCTCAAGTTGTTGGTGAGCGTGGCCCCTTGGTGGCAGTCGGTGCAGCCGACCGCATCGGACACGAACAGCGATTCACCACGTGCCACGCTCGAGCTGTCGCGGGCTTCGAGTTTGAGCGCAGGTTGCACGTCGATCCAGCCCGAGAGCGCGTCGGCGTAGCGCTGCTCGACGGCGAAGCCACCCATGCGGCCCGTCATCACGTTATCCACCAAGTGCTTGAAGGTCGGCAGGTCTCCATCCCAGTGGAAGGGCGCCGTGGCCAGGAACCCTCCACGCATGTTCTGGGTGCGTCGCGGACCGATGCCCTCGAAGGTCCACACGTGGCCGTCGTCGAGTGCTTCGCCATGGCAAGAGGCGCAGGCGAGTCCGCTGCCCACGTTGGCATGGAACAGGTCGTGGCCCGTGTCCTGGGCTGACGTGTCGTTCAGGGAGATTGCGAGATCCTCGTTCACCGAGCTCAAGAACTCGCTGCCCGGCGTCAAGTCGACGAGGTCCGTCGCGGATGCCTTGAGCGTGTACACACGGAGCGTGGCGGGCTCGCGGCTTTGCACGTAGAGCTTTCCCTTGCCATCGAAGGCCACGGCGGTGGCCTGATAGTCGGTGCCCACCGAATAGGTGGAGAAGCTGCAGCCTCCCGGGATCATCGTGGGGATCCCCGCGTCGGAGCCCGGCAAGCCCGCATCCTTCTCCGTGCCTGGCGAGCCCGCATCCTTCTCCGTGCGTGGCGTGCCCGCGTCCTCTTCATCTCCATGGTGACGACAGTGACGTTCGTGCCCGCCGACGTTGTAGTGTGCGTTGTAGAAGAGCACGGTGGGGCCGCCCTGCAGGTAGTTGCCCGCTGCAGCCACGACGAGCCAGACGTTGTCCGGCGAGAGCACGGCATCCACCGCCACCGTCGCGTCGGTCATCGGCATCACGGCTTCGTTGGGTCCTTCCGGTCCGGTGAGCGTGGCGGCTGCTTGCGTGATGGTCCCGCAGCCTCCGCCGTAGCCGCCCGGCTGCGTGGAGACCTCTTCGCGCTGGGAGCGCTGGTGCAACGTGAAGACGGTGTCGTCCGGTCCGAGCATGCTGCGCCAGGCCAGTGTGGCGCTCATGGTGACTTCGGTGGGCGTCAGCGTCCCCGGCTGGGGGGCAAGCTCCGCGGACATGCCATCGGGCGGGAGCAGGGGAATCCCGCCGGCGAAGCGCGACTCGTGGGAGTCGGGTGGTGCTAGACGCGCGAGGACCTGGCCCTTGGAATCGAGGCGCAGCAGTTCGGCACTCCGGTAACGCGTGACGTAGAGCGCATGGTTCGTGACCACCACGTCGCGCAGGTCGTGATCGATGAACACGCGCTGCTTCTCGGAGTAGTCGCTGGCCGAGAGCCACACGACATCGCCGCTACTGCACGCGACCACCAGGGAAGCGCTTTTTGGATCGACGGCCACTCCGCGCGGCATGTCGCACACGCGCGTGCTGCTCGCGAGCTTGAGCTTGGCAAGGTCGAGGTGTGCCAGCTCACCGGTGCCTCGCATCACCACGTGGGCTTGGCCGCGCGCATCGAACAGCACACGCGAGGGCTCGCTGCCGTTGGGCATCTGCAACGTGGTGACTTGCTTGGTGGCCAGCTTGACGAGGTAGATGGCGTCCCGATCCGGGTCCGAGGCCACCGCCAAGGTGCCGTCCGCGGACACGGCGAGGGTGCCGCCGCTGATGGCGGGTGGGCGCTTGGTCGGGGTGATTACGTCGCCGAGGCGCGCGGGGGGAGGCAGGGTGGCGAAGTCGCTGCCCGCATCCAAGGGCGAGGGCTCGAAGCCATCCCCGATGGGTCGTGACAGATGGCCCGATTCTCCGCACGCGGCCAGACACAACAGCCCAAGACCCAAAGACTTTTTGACGGTGGTCCGCACGCACGCCTCCACTGATTTCGGCGCCAGCCCGCTCCACCAGGGAGGGTGGGAGACCGGCGCCAATCTATCTGTGCATCGGGTAACGCCAAACAGCTCAACAAAAAGTCCGCGAGGTCGGGGCGATGCGGGCTTTAACCGCGCGTTTCACCCTGACTCAGCGCCGATAGATGGGTAGGTGCATCCCGAACTTGGAGCCCTTACCGAGCTCGCTGCTGGCCGAGATGAACCCGCCGTACTGCGTGACGATATCGCGTGAGATGGTGAGGCCCAAGCCCGTGCCCTTGCCGGCAGGCTTGGTGGTGTAGAACGGCTCGAAGATCTGCGACACCATCTCCGGTGCCATCCCGCAGCCCGTGTCCTCCACTTCGACCACCACCTCGCGCCCCGTGAGCTGCGTATTCTCGAGATGACTCGCGTCGCTGGCGGGCACTTCGCGAACACGCACGCGGATCTCGTGTTCGTCGGGGGCACCCTCCGGGATGGCCTGGGCAGCGTTCACCAGCAAGTTCAGGATGGCGTGGGCCAAGGGACCCTCGCTCGCGCGCACCAGCGGCACCGGCTCCAGCTGCGCGATCACGTGGGCGCGATTCTCCATCTGGTGCGCGGCCAGGCGCGTCGCTGCGTCGAGTGCCCGTAGCGGGTCCGTCATGGGCTCGTCGCTCTCGCCAGTTTCGCGGAAGGTCGTGAGCAAGCTGACCGCGAAGGCCACGCGCTCGGCTTCCGAATAGACCCGCTCCAGAAGCTGACGCAGATGGGGACCGCCGCGCAGGCCCGTGCGCTCGTCGTCGTAGTTGGAAGCGTTCGCCGCGTCGTCCTGCTTCGCGCGGGCTTCGAGCTCGCCGCAGGCACCCAGTGCCTTGTCCAGGAGTTCCAGCATGCGCCCCACGGGGGTGTTGATCTCGTGGCTGACGCTGGCCACCAACATGTTCAACGACGCCATGCGCTCCACCTGAACGGCGCGTGCCGCGAGCCGACGTCGCTCGCTCGCCAGCAACACGTGCTCGATCACGCTGCAGAGTCGCTCGAGGTCCACCGGCTTGCTCAAGTAGGCCGCCGCGTCGATGGCGGCCGCGAAGGGCGAGGTGTCTCCCGAGACTGCGATCACCGGGATATCGAGCAAGGAAGGTTGCTTCTTTTGTTCCACGCGAAAGTCCCATCCGTTCATGCCGGGTAACATCAGATCGAGCACGATGAGGTCGGGTCGCCCTCCGTTCAACATCGCCCGCAATGCCAGGTCGGCGTCCGCGTAGCACTCCACGCGATGGCCCCTCGCGCGCAAGCGTTCACTGAGCAAACGGGATGTGTCCTCGTCGTCGTCGATGATGGCGATGGACGTTGCGTGCTGCTCTTCATGCTGTTCCGGCGCGCGGCGAGCGTGCTCGCGCGCCGACCCGCGCGCGCCGACCTCTTGGTGCGACATGTGGGCTCCTCGAATTGAAAGCTTCCCCGCCGCGAAGGCCTGCAAGAAATGGGCAAAAATCGGCCGTCAGAGTCCCCGTTGGGGATCACTCGGGTTTCACCAAATGGCGGCCCAATCGACGCACTGGGGCCTCTCGCAAGAACGCCACGCTGCGCCACCTCTGCGCGCGATCTTCCACGTGGTCCTCCTCTTCAGCTCACGCTCTGACTGCGACGGGCGCAGTTTTGCTGGAACTTCCCGCTGGTTTTCCTGCGTCCCAGAACGGCACGCCTTCTGCACTGGCCCCAAGACAGGTTCGGTGAGGCGCGCGACAAGCGCGCGAGAGGACGAAGGAAGCGCGCTTTTCGAAGCGCGCATGAGACAGGAGGGAAACCCATGCTTCGCTACGCCGTGATTTTCTTCATCGCAGCCCTGGTCGCTGCCTTCTTCGGGTTCGGCGGTATCGCCTCGGGTGCCGCGTCCATCGGCAAGCTGTTCTTCATCGGCTTTCTGATTTTGGCTGTGATCAGCGGCGTGGGACACCTCGTGGGTGGCTCACGACGGCTTCCATGAGCGGCTCGCTAGGCCCTGTCCGATGCTCGCACGGCCAGGAAAAACCGGCCGGCGACATCGCGACAGAGCGCTTTCGCTTGATGCGGGACCACGCGCGTGCGCGTCTGCGTGCTCTTGGCGAGCTCGCGCGTGCGCGCTTGCGCGCCCATGGCCTGATGCTGCGTTGGTCCGGGATTCCTGGCATAGCCGGTGCTCCCCTCCAGCTACCGAACCAACATGAACTCAGCGCGGGCTGAAGAAGCCGGCGACGTTTCAATCGGAGGCGCCCATGGAGAGCGTGATCGGACAATACGCGAGCGAGGAAGAGGCAACCCAGGCGGTGCGCGCCCTGGAGCGCGACCACCAGATGTCCATCCAGGACCTGTTCATCGCTGACCGCAAGCGAAGGATTTGGCGTCGGTTCACGCCTCCGCAAGGGCGATCGTTTTCCGAGAACGCGAACTTCTTGGTGGTGATGAGAGGTGAGGCAGGCGACATCGAGAAGGCGAGGAAGTTTCTGGATTGAGGAAGAATGGCGGTGACGGGGGCGGTCGCGGCTGAGGCGGGTGACCGCGGCGGGTGACCGCGGCGGGTGACCGCGGCGGAGGCGGAGGCGGAGGCGGAGGCCGTGGCGGTGGTCGAGGCCGTGGCGGGTGACCGTGCTGGTGGCGGGAAAACCGTGGCGGTGGCTTCACCGTTGTCGCTGTGCCGGGGGATGCGCTAGCGTTGGGGCATCGTGAAGATCTCGCGCATAGCGCTCGCCCGCACGTTCCGGGCCTGGTTGGCAGGCGCGATTCTTTCGCTCACGTTCGTTCCAGCGGTGTCGGCTTGGTCGGAGAGCGGGCCTGCGCCGAGTGCGCAGGTAGCGCGCGCCACCGCAGCCCGTGCAAAGCTCCCGCGAGCGCAGGGCTCGGAAGAGGTCCGCGCGGTCTGCGCGCTTGCGGAACCTTCGGTCGCATCGGCATGGGCTCCCGCTCCCCTCGTGCACTCGGTGCCGGCTGCGGCCACGCCGCTGCGTGTACCACGGGTAGCTCGCTACATCAGACACTGCTCGCTGCTCCGGTGAAGGGCTGATCGCGTCGCTCGCGATCTCGGTTTGCCCTCACTCACAGGAGCTTTTCGCATGCCCTTTCCGCAACGGGCGGCCGCGCGCCGTCCGAGTTTGCTGCGCACCATCGTGCGCGGCTGTTGGCGTTTGCTTTGGCGAGCCCTGCGCATCCTCGCGCTGGTGATGATCGCCGTGTCACCCAATGCGCCTCCACCGCCGCTGCCGCGTCCGCCGCCTATTGAAGCGCGGGCAGAGGAGGGGGAGGGGGATGAGGAGGAGCCTTGAGGGCATTCGCTTAGGGCGGCAATGCGTAGAGGAGGTTCCTCAGAAGTACCAGCCGGTCCATGATTTCGTGCTGCGATAGGACCCTAAAACCACGCCGTCCCTCCGATCGTCACCGTATTCTGCGCCCGCCGGTTCGGCACGTACGCGCCGTCCGGCGTCTCTCCAACCGCTCCACCAAAGTACATGCGCCCGCTTGCCTGATCGTGGCGATACTCGAGTCGGAACGAGATTTGTTCGTGGGGCCGATAGTCGAGGGTTCCCGTGCCCTCGGCCAGCCAGGTCACGGGCCAGAAGATCGCGCCTGTGCGCACGCCGTCTACGCGCGGAGCGTGCTCATAGAAGGCGTCGCCGCGGGCTGCCAGGTAGAGCACGGACAGGAGCTTCACTCGGGCGTAGAGAGCTCCGGCGATCCAGCGATCACGGCCGATGCGATTGGGTTCGAAGCCGGAGGTGGCCTGGCCGATCAGAGACACGCGGTCGGTGATGGTCCAGGTGGCGTGGGCGTCGAACAGGTTGCGCCAGGGTTGGCCTTCGGGACTGCCGTTCGAGCGTTCGACGCCGCCGAAGTACAGGAGCTGCGCCGACAGCGTGCGGGATGTGTAGTTGAGCTGTGTCGAGAGCGACTTGCGGAAGTTGTTGTCGACCACGGAGTTGTAGCCGTTGTAGGCCGCGAGCGTGAACGACCAGGCGTCGGTGAGTGCGTAGGTGGCGCGGGCACCGGTGTGATAGAAGGGAAAGCCGAAGAACAGGTTTGAGCGGGACCAGTTCCAGTTGTCGCGCACGGCCATGGACTCGGGGCCGATGGGGGACAGGAAGAGTCCGGCAGCGACCTCGAATGCGGGCACGAAGCGGTACCCGAGGTAGGCCTGTTGTACGTACTTCCAGAGCGCTGCGTTGCTGGCGTTGGCCCCGCTCGAGCCCCGCTTGTCGGGCTCGGACATGTAGTAGGTGGACGGGGTGTGGCCGACCTGCAGGGTCAGGCGTCCGAAGATGTCGTGATAGTCCCAGAGCGCGTCGAGCGCGACGTTCGAGAGCGTGAAGGTGTCGTGGCGGTTGTCGAAGCCGCGATAGTTGGTGATGCCGTTGTTGGGGCGGTTGAAATTCCACTGATAGAAAGCCTCGGCGTAGGCCCCGAGGCGGAAGGCAGGAGGCTTGTGCGCGGGCGCTGCCGCAGGCTCGAGTGCCTGCGAAGGCTCGGGCGCCGATACAGCTGCAGGCGACCGCGCAGGCGCGTCGGCCTCTTGGGCGCGTGCAGACGTATGCAAGCAAGCCAAGAAGATCAGGCCGAGTGACCAGCTGCCGAGCGTTCGCATATCCCCGGCCAGTCCTTGTATCTGCTCTGCGCTTGAGCAGCACGAGAAAACGTGCCCCGCTGGGCTCAAGAATTCATCAAGACGCGACGCGCTTCCTATGAGGGCGGCGCGTCAGGTGCGGCCGAGCTGGCTGAGCGCGGTGCGCAGGCGGTTCTGCAGGGCGGGGTCCGGCTCCGGCAGAAAGCGGGCGGCGTCCAGGGCGAAGCGGAAGAGCAGGGCGGCGTCGTGGTGGTCGAGTCGTCGCTGCGCGTGGGTCGCTGCCTTGGTCAGCCAGTCGATCGCGACGCGTGGGTTCCCCTCGGGCAACGCCTGGTAGAGGTGATGGGCGAGCTCGCGGATGCCTTCGGTACCACGCCAGGGCAAGCTCTCTTCGCAGGCAGCGGCGGCCAGCAGATGAAAGCGCTTCTTGGCCTGCATGCTGAGATCGGCGCGCAAAGTGTCGCGCACGAGGTCGTGGGAGAAGCGATAGGTATCGACGCCCGGCATCGTCACCACGATGCGCTGGGTGGTGGCCGCGTCGAGGGCCGACAACACCTCGGGTCGCTCCATGCCCGTGACTCGCTCCAGGTTCTTGGCATCCCAGGTCGACGCGAACACCGATGCGGCCTCGAGTACCTGATAGGCACGCTCGCCCAGGCGCGATACCCGGCGTCGCAGCACGTTTCGCACCACCTCGGGCGGTTCGAAGCCCTGCATGTCGTCCAGGGCTTGCTCGTCGATGCGCCCGCTGCCATCCGCGTACTCTGCCAGCGCCTCGGCGAGCTCGCGCAAGAAGAGCGGGTTGCCTCCGGACTTCATGTGCAGCTTCTTGACTTGTTGCTCGCTGAGCGGATGACCGAGCACGCGCAGCAAGAGGTCGGCGCTCTCGTTCTCGCTCAAACCGCGCACGTAGATGGACTGACAGCTCGGGTTGCGCGCGAGCTCACCCACGTGCTTTTGAACGGGCTCGAAGACGGTCAGATCGTCGCGTCCGCGCAAGGTGGCGATCACCAGCACCGACAGCTTCTCCAGCTGCGGTGCCAACAAGCGCAGCACGTTCCACGACGCCAGATCGGCGCGGTGCATGTCTTCGAGCACCAACACGCGCAGGCGACTGGCACTCGCGTAGGTAAGCAAGCGCTGCGTGGCATCGAGCATGCGGAAGGTCGCTCGGTCGTGCTCCTCGGCGCCCTCTGCGCTCGGGCCGGCATCCGGCAACAGCCCCTCGGGAGAACTCACTTCGGTGGCCAAACGCAGGAGGGACTCGAGGTTGCCGCCTAGCCAATCGCGCACCAGGGGTTCGCCCTCCGAGATGATCGCGCAGCGCACCATCTGCTGCCAGATCCACAGCGTGGGCGTGCCCACGCCCTCGGGGCACACACCGCGCCAGAGGTCTGCGTTGAAGCGACGCGCGATCTCCGACACGCGGCTCGCCAGGCGCGTCTTGCCCACACCGGCCTCGCCCGTCAGCAAGCACACTTGACCCTGGCCGAGCTGCGCGTTGTTCATGCTGATGATCAGGCGTTCGAGCAGGCTCACGCGGCCCACGAAAGAGGCATCCTGGGGCAGCTCGAGCTCACTCGGTGTCGGGGTGATGGCACGCTCGCCCACGCGAGCGACGGCGCGCTCGCTCACGCGCAACATGGGTCCGCTCGGATGGCGCTGGATCACCGGCATCGCGAGGCGATAGCCGCGTCCGTGGACCGTCTCGATGGGCGTGCGTTCTCCGCGCTTTTGACCGAGCGCCTTGCGTAGCACGTTGATGTTCGCGGGTAGCACGGCCTCGGTGACGACCTCCTGCGGCCACAGCGAAGCCAACAGCTCCTGTCGGGTCACCACCCGATCGGCGTGCCGCACGAGATAGAGGAGGACGTCGAAGACCTTGGGCTCGAGGCCGACGATCTCACCGCACCGACGCAGCTGAAAAAGCTGCGGGTCAAGTACGAATTCCCCGAACGCAAACACGCTAGTCCGGAGTCTAAGCGCTTTCGACGAGCAGACGAAGCGCTACTTACAACGGCTTGAGTGACCAGTTGAAACGCACGCGTACCGTCCCAACATCGGGTTTGATGTCGGAGCGCAAGCGACGCATCACGCCGCTGACGCAGCTCGAGAGTCCAGGCAGGGTCGTCGATTGCACGTTCGCTTCGCGTACCGATCCGGTCTCGTCGAGCAGCAGTACCACCGACAGCGAGGAGAAGTCGTTGCGTCCCGCCGAGGAGGCCGCTTTCGCGTAGCATTCGCGCACCAGGCTCGTCGAACGCGAGAGCATGCGCGTGATGACGCCCGTGCCGAGGGAACCATCGGCGCTCAACTCGGCCACGCTCGGTTCGGCACGCAAGGGAAGTTTCACGGGGGGCGCAGGCGTCGGCTTCGGTGCGCTCGCTGCTGGTGGTGTGGGTTGCGACGGAATCGGTGCGGCGGCGACGTTGATCGGGCGCGTCGTGTCGAGCGTCGGAGCCGGAGCCGGGGGAGGTGGCGGAGCGGCCGCGGCGACGACGGGTTCGCTCGCGTCATGCGCGACGTGTGAGGGAATCGGGACGGGCTCGCTCGGCGCGGGCTCGGTGTGCGCGTGGTTGGTCGCGGCGGGCGCAGTCTGTCGGTAGTTCACCCCGAAGCGACCGCGTCCAGAGCGCGTCTCGAAGCCCATGCTGCGCGCGGGCGGCGCGCTCGGTGTAGCTGGCTCCGATTCGGAGCTATTCCCGGCACCGGGCAGCGCACGCTCGTCCGCTTGCTGGCTGGTGCGCTCGGTGTGGGCCGGAGCCCGCGCGTGGGCGGGTCTCACCGGCTCGATCGGTGTCGGGGCAACGGGAGGCGCAGCGGCCTGACGCGCGGAGGCCCCGGCGAGCAACGCGGGATCGCCGGCGCTCGGTGGCGGCGCGTCGACATGAGTCAGACGCAGGCTCACGAATAGCGCGCAGGCGACCAGGGTTCCCACCGCAAGACCGTACTTCTGGCGGTCCAATATTTGCGCATAGTGCTGCCATCCTGCGCCCCCTCCGCTGCGGGTGGGCTGCGCCTCCTGGGGGTGCCCCGACGCTGCCATCGTGTCGAGACCGGGTGCCCCACTGCGCGCGCTCGCCAAAGGTGCCGAGGACGCCCCGGCCGGTGCACCGGATGGCAGCTCCTGCGCGCGCACGCGGGCTCCGGAGTGGGTCGGTACGCGCGGAAAGCTCGCCGTGCCCTCGGTCCCACCGTCGTCGCCGCTGCGCTGCAGGGCCAGGTTGGCCAGGCGACGCTTGCAGGTGATCTCGTCAGCGAACAGCTCGCTCATCCACAGCTCGAGCTCGAGCGGACCGAAGGCCAGGTGATTCATGCGACAGAAGCTCATCAGGTCGCGTCCCAGCTCCCGTGCGGTCGGATAGCGTTCGTCGAGCTCGCGTGCGAGGGCGCGCATCACGATCTCGTCGAGCTCGGCGGGCAAGCGCGGGTCGACCTGACTCGGCGGGCGAATCGGATCCACCATCACGCTCATCAGCGTGTCGGCCTGGGTGGGGCGCTGAAACAGGCGCTCCTGGGTGAGGCCTTCCCATAGACACACGCCCAGTGACCACACGTCCGCGCGCCGATCGATCTCGGACTGACGCACCTGCTCCGGCGCCATGTACGCGAACTTGCCCTTGATCACGCCGGTCGCCGTGTGCTGCAAGCGATTGGCTGCGCGCGCGATGCCGAAGTCCACCACGCTGACGTTGCCGTCGTAGGTCACGAACAGGTTGTGGGGAGACACGTCGCGGTGCACCACTTGCAAGGCTTGCCCGTCGAGACCGAGTGTCTCGTGGGCCGCGTGCAGGCCCTCGCAGGCATCCGCGATCACCTGGCTCACGTATCCCAGATGGTCGGTGCGCGGCCGTCCCTGCTTGGCCAGGCTCTTGAGGCGCATGTTGATCTCGCGCAGGGTTTGCCCAGCGAGATACTCCATGGCGATGAAGTACGAGCCGTCGCACTCGCCGAAGTCGAACACGCTGCACACGTTGCGATGACAGATCGACGACGCAATGCGCGCCTCGTCGAGGAACATGCCCACGAAGGAGTCCTCGAGCGCGAGGTTCGGGTGGATGACCTTGAGCGCTACCAGCTTGTCGAGTCCATCGACCACCGCGAGGTAGAGCTTGGCCATGCCACCCGAGGCGATTTCACGCACGATGCGGTAGCGCCCGAGGCGTGGGGGAATCGGCCCGGTGAGCAGCGGTGGCGAAGGCGCCCGCTCGTCCTGACCGTCCTGGGGAGAGCCTTGACGCTCGTCAGGAGCGCGCAGCTCGCGACTATCGGCATTGCCCATCACTCACCTCCCCTTCACAGCACCGCCACCACCCCGAGGGTGGCGGCGATCTCGTTCGAGAAATCACTGAAGTCGTAGTACTCGCCCGCCAGTTTCAGACGCACGCCATGCCCGAGCGTGAGGTCGAGCCCCAGCGTGTAGCGCAGCACCGCGCTGACCTTGCGCAGTGGGCTCGTCACCGGCACGTTGCCCAGTCGCCGCAGACCGTCGAAGCGTCCCACCAGCTCGAGCCGCTTGAACAGCGGGATCAAGCCCTCCACGTAGAAGCCGTCCTTGACCATGTAACGGGCGTACTTGCCGTTCTTGCCCGGGCCGTACTTGAAGCGCGTGTCCGGGTCCTCTCCCAGGCTCATCTCGGTGCGCCGCACGAGGTACTCGCCGCGCAGCTGGAAGGAACCCAGGCGTGCATAGAAGTCGACGCCTCCCAGCTCGTACATCAGCTTGTGATCGGGATCGTAGAAGCCGTACATCCCCGAGGCCCCCAACGTGAACGAAGCCTCCGAGCCCAGGTCCAGCGTGCCCGCCACACGCCCGCCGTAGGTGGGTCGCGAGTTGTTGTCGATCACGTAGAAGCTCGAGCCGCGCGACTGTGTGAAGTCGATGTCGAAGCCCTCGTTGTCGCCGCGTAGCCCGCCCACCGCGTAGGCCGCGTAGTCGAGCTGGAACGAGAGCCCGAACCAGTGCGTTCCCGAGACCTCGATGCCGTTGTCGACATAGGGAGCGGGGAGCACACCCATATTCCACTCGCGCAGGCGGATCATGCGGCCCATGTCGTAGGGCAAGGGCTTGTCCACAGTGCGGTGGTTGGCCGGGTCGTGGCGCAGGGGGAACTCGCCGAACGCGGGCGTGAAGCGCCCCACGCGGAAGCGCAGCTCGTCGCTCACGCTGAGATCGATGTACGCCATGCCCAGCTCGAAGCCATGGCAGCCGTAACACAGCTTCACGTTGGTGGAGACGTGCTCGTTGAAGTCCACCGCCAGCTTGAGGCTCAGCTCGGTGGTGAAGCCATCGAGTGCGCGCTTGCGCGCTTCGATGCTGGGATCGTTGACGTACAGGTAGCCGGCCTGGATCGAGCCGGCGAAGTTGCGATCCTGCCCCCGCGCCCGCGGCAACAGCAGGGCGAGTAGTGCCACGCTCAGGAGGCCCGCCACCACACCGAGTAAGCCGCGCTGTTCATGCTTCACGGCTTCGCCTCCTTGATTGCCTGTTCGACTGCCTGCTTGCGCTCGCTCTCAGCCTGTTCGCGCTCGTTCTCGGCCTGCTCGGCGCGCACGCGCTCCTGGGTATGCCAGTGCAAAAAGCGCAAGATGCTCGGCGCTTCGGCGGGGCTGATGCCGCTACCCGGCGTGCGCGCCATGCGCGCGACGTAGCGGTTCCAGTGCTCCACCCGCGTGATCGGAGCGTTGAGCGCGCGCGCCAGCTGGTGGCACTTGCTGCAGTTCACCGCGAAGCACTCGAAGTCCAGCTTGAGCTCGGGCGGGATCTTGGTCTGCTCGAGGTACACGCTGGCCTGCTGCGCGGGCGTGGTGCAGCCCACGCAAGACAGACACAGGCCCAACAGGAGAGGGGCGAGGGGCTCAATTGTCACGGGCGCCCTCCGCGATCCAGTCGTGGAGCAGGTCGCGCTCCTCGCGCGACAGATACGGTCCGAAGGTCGGCATGCGCACGCCGAAGGGCGGGGATTCGCTGACCTTCTGCACGATGATGCTGTCGCAGGGCATCTTCGGGACCACGATCTTGTCGCCGGAGTTGGCCCCGCCGCGGCGCACCTTGGCGTAGTTCTCGACGCTGAAGCCCACCAGGTCGATGGCCGAGCCGCCCTTCCTGGGGTCGTGGCAGCTGCAGTTCATCTCGAGAATCGGCGCGATATCGGCTTCGAAGGAGATCTCTTCGTCGGGGTGCTTGTCGTCGTTCTTGCACACGCCGGCGGTCAACTCGCCCACGTCGGGCTCGTAGCTGTCGAGGCAGCCCGCGAGCCCTCCCGACAGCACCCATGGCAGAAACCAAAGCGCGCCACGTTTCATGGCACCTCCACGCTGGGCAGCTGCTGCGGCCGGTTGACCGTGTTTCCGCTGGCCTTGGCGCTCACCACTTCCGGCGCGGCGGGCTTCGGCGTGCCCTTGTCATCCAGCGTCACCAGCGCGCTCTCGCGGTCGAACAGCGTGAGGTCGGTGCCCGCCTTCATGGTCACGGCGATGACCTTCCACGCCGGCGCGTAGCTCGGGTTGCGTTGACCGTCTGCTCCGATCAACGCCTGCGCGAACACCACGCGCTCGATCTTCATGCTGCCCTCGAACGAGAGCTCGTACACGTTCTTGGCGGCGATGCGCTTGTCCACGAATGGGAAGCGCCCTTCTTGCGGCTCCGACGACACGCAGTCGAACAGCAGGTCATCCACGTAGACTTGACGGCCGCTCAAGCCAGGGCCGGGCATCTCGCCCAGGGCCACCATGTGCACGTCGAGCCACTCGGTGGGGTCGTTGGGTTCGCGCACCAAGCCCAGGTCGATGGCATCGCTCAGCGCCGCAGTCGACGCGATGATCTCGCCAGCATAGTCATCGGTCACGCACACCGCGTACAGCGCGCGGAAGGGGGTGTAGTCGGGGGCGCCCGGGATCGCGTCGGAAAGCCACGGGTGATCGAGGGCTCCACCGGGCAATGGTGCGCGATGCTCCCCACAGCGCGTGAGGAAGTACGTGGGTGCGATCGTGCCCTTGGCGACGCCGAGATCCCAGTACTTCACGCCCTGGCCATCCGCGAAGCCCGACTTGAGCGGGATCGGGCCCGCTTCGAGCCCGTCGTTCATGTCGACTTTGTGATTGGCTTCGTAGTCGTCGCGCGCAGCTTGCACGCGCGCGTCCGGTGGCAGGACGTAGCGACTGTAACCCGGCTTGTCACTCGCCAGAGGTCCGAGGCAACCACCAAGCGCACCAAGGCAAAAGAGGTGCGTCACGCAACGCTGCATGCATCCCCCTCGAAAACTGCGTCCGAGACTCGCGCCAGTATCCGCGGCCGAACGCCGAAACCAGCGCGCTTTTCGAGTCCCCTAGAAAATCACTAGAACTGTGCGATGCGCGGACAACTGCGCTTGCTCGCGCTGCCAGAGCACGCGCACTTGCGTGAGTGCAGCGGCTGTTATCAGGGATTTCTAGTGATTTCGTGACCAGCATAGGCACGCACCAAAGGCCTGGTTAGTCTCGGTCTCGCAGCGCGCTCCCTCGTCCACCGAGCTCCCGTGCGTTGCGTGCAATCCACCCGGAGGTCCCCATGCGTTCACACGCTCAAGTGCTCGCGCTCGGTTGTTTGCTTGCAGGCTGTGGTTCGAGCGCATCGCAGGAAGGCGCGGTGGAGAGCTTCTCGGCGCTCCATCAGGACGTCTTCGTGCAAGGGGGCTGCGTCAAGTGCCACGACTCCGATGGACCTGCGGGGCTCGACCTCAGCACGCCTGAGCTGGCGTACCACGGGCTCGTCGGCGCGCGCGCGCAGGGCACGAAGTGCGCACCGAGCGGCAGCATGCGCGTGGCACCAGGCGACTCGAGCGCGAGCTTGCTGATCCACAAGCTCGAGGGCCACGACGCCGCCAATCAACCGGTGTGCGGCAAGCCGATGCCACAGATGGAGCGCCTGGCGAGCGACGAGATCGAGCGAGTGCGGCTGTGGATCGACGACGGAGCCGAGTCGGATCTCTAGTATCGCTCGGGCCTAAAACAGCCCGTCGTTGGTCTCCCAATCGAAGTCGTAGCGAGCCACCGCGTCGGGGCGCACGAAGGTTCCGCAGTCGCTGTTGCGCACGTAGAACGCCTTGCGCTGTGCCGAGTAGGTGAGCTCGTCGGGTTCGAATGGGAGCTCGACGCTCACGCGCTTCCAGCTCTTGCCCAGATCATCCGACACCAGTACGCCATCGTTCCCCAACGCCGCGATGCGGCCATCCGGCAGGAGCACCGGCGACAGACCCTTGAGCATGTGCTTCGGCGTGACCTCTTCCCAGGTCAGACCTTCGTCCATGCTGTGCATGAGCGAGCCGGCAGCAGTGGGCCAAAAGATGCCCGACTTGGGCGTGGCCAGCGGGGGCATCACGCCGCCCGTTCCGTCCACCATGGTCCAGGTCGACCCGGAGTCGGCGGAGCGGAAGATGCCATCGCCCGTGAAGCTGCAACCCACCAGGTAGGTGGTGGCGTTGACGATGAGGGGCCGCGTGCAAGAGAGGACGGGTGGCAGGCCGGCGCCGACGTCACTCCAGGTCTTGCCGCTGTCTTCCGAGCGCATCAGCGTCTGCGCCCGTTCGTGACTCCCCACCAACATCACCTTTTGCTCGGGATCGGCGAAGTCCACCGTGAGTAGGTCGTTGTGCCGCACGTCGCCGAGGGGCGTGAGCAGCCCACCGTTGTTGTGGGTCTCGTAGACGCCCTGTCCGCTATAAATGACGGTAATCCACCAGTGCATCGGGTCATTCGGGTCGAACAGGAACGACACCACGCCGCCCGGAATCTTGGCCCCACCCGGCGCGAGGTTCGCTTGCTCCCAAGTCGCCCCTCCGTCGCGCGAGTAGAACACGCCGGTGTCCTGCACCCCCACGAGCAAGAGGTCCTCGTCGGGCTTGGCCACGATGGCGCTCAAGTTGCCGCAGGCGGAGGGCAGGTTGGCCAGATTGTTGGTGACGTTCACCCAGGTGCCGGTCGGCTGCGGCCCCATCATGGGCCCGCCGTCGGAGCCGGCGTCGCCCAGGGCCGCGTCGCCTGCGTACCAGTCGGGCGCATCGAACTTCCGATCGCAGCCCACCAGCGTGAGGAGCAGAAAGACGGCTTGGAGTCGCGTGCTGAGGCTCACCTGGGCTCCCGGGGACGGCTAAAGCGTGACCGTATGGCCATAGCGCTCGCCAAGAACGCCATCAAGTCTGTGGTGTCCCCAGTTTCTGGGTTCACGGGGCCTTTGCTTTAGGGCCTTCGCACCCTATCTTGCGTGGGGGGCGCTGTCGCCCGCGCGGGGCGACGGTGGCCAGGCTTGCCACTGCGACCCGGCTTTCGAGAGGCCTGCAGCGGATCGATGAGTGTCATGTACGCGATGATGCCTTGGGTGATGCGACGGGCGCTGTTTCTGTGCCTCGTCTCGATCCTTCTCTCGGTTTGGTCTTCGGCGTCCTCGGCGCAAGAACAGCCGGCCGCAGCTCCCGAGCAGCAGCCGGAAGGCCCCCAAGTCGGACCGGATATGGTTCGCCTGCGCACGGGAACCATGTGGCGGGGCACCATCGTCGAGCGCACGCCATCGCGGGTGGTCATGGTCACCTATAGCGGTGAGACCAAGCGTTTCGAGTCCTGGAACATCGACTTTGCGGGGCCTGCGCCCACGGCTTCCGAGCAGTGCGTGGCTGCTCCGAGTGTCCCCGGGCCCAGCGTGGAACCCACGCCTAGCCTGCCGGCACCCGCACCCGTCGCCCCGGCCCCCATGGCACCGACGGTTTCCCCCAGCAGCGTCCAGCTCCGGCTGACCCCGCTCGACGGCTACTCCATCTACCTCGACACTGGCGGCGGCCTCAGCCGCCCATGCGTCGGGCCCTGCGTGGCCAAGCTCGCCCCCGGCCTCTACCGCACCGGCGTAGGCAAGGGTGGCCGCCCCACGGCTGCCCCCGGCACGCTCGAGATTCGGCAAGACGACGAGCTGCGCGGTTCGTTCCTCTCGCGGCGCAAGCAGCGCATCATCGGCGGCATCATCCTCGGACTCGGCGCGCCGCTCGGCGCGGGGCTGGTCGCGGCCGGCATCCACGTGAAGGACCTCAAGGTAAGCTGCGAGGTGGGCGGCGACTGCAACGTCACCAACAACAAGCTCGAGCCCTTCCTGATCACCACGGGTGTCCTGGTGGCCCTGGCGAGCGCCATCACGGGCGGCTACTTCGTGGCCCAGAAGGACCAAGCCTTCGTGCAGGCCCAAAAGGCGCGCGTGGTGTTCGACCAGAAAGACGCGCCAGGACCTGCTCCCTTCGAGGACACCGATCCTGGCGCGCATCTCAGCGATTCTCAGTTGCTCGAGGCCAACCGCGAGGGCCTGGCGCGCTGCAACAACGGCTATCTGAGCAACGTCCACGTGCTCGTGCAGATCACGGCCGAGGGCAGCGTGAGCCAGGCTGCAGTGCAGAGTACCGATGCCTGGACCATCCGCTCCTGCATGGAGTCCGTGATCCAGAGTCTTCGCTTCCCCGCCGGCAAGCCGCGCAGCGTCGAGCACACGTACTGAGAGCGCTCCCGTGCAGGCTCAGGGCTTGCGGTAGTCGTAGGCCATGCTGAACACGGCGTCGCTCGGCAGGTTTCCCGAGCAGTCGTTGTGATTGATGAAGAAGGCCTTGGCGCCCACCGAGTAGGTGAGCCCGTTGATGCCGCACTTCTCGGCCGCGTAGGGCAGGGCCTGGCCGAGCTTCTTCCAGGTCTTGCCCTTGTCGGAGCTCGCTAGCAGGGAGTCCGCGCCCAGGGTCACCACGCGCCCGTCCGGCAGCTCCACGGGAGAGCTCCCATAGGACAGCGGCGCGGGGCCCTCTCCGGCCGTGCGCCAGGTGACGCCGCGATCGTTGCTGACGATCATGCCGCCGTCCGCCAGGCCCCAGTAGAACCGGCCGTCGTTCGCCCACAACGGCCTGCCCACCGGCACCTGGGTGGCCGTGCGCGTCCAACTTTCGCCGGCATTGTCGCTGCGCAGCACCCCGCAGGCGCCCATCGCGGGACCGCAGGACCCCACCAGGAAGGTCATCGAGTCGATCACCAAAGGGAGCGTGGAGAAGTTGGGGGCCACCGGCAGCTTCTTGCCGATGTCCGTGAAGGTCATGCCGCCGTCCTTGGAGAGCCAGAGCTGGTTGGCCACCTGGTGGGGACCCGCGAGCATGGTCTTGCGATCTGGATCACTGAAGTCGACGCTGACGAGCTCGTTGTCGTCCGTGGCATCGAGGTGCTTGAAGGTGAGCCCGCCGTCGGTGGTCTTGAAGACGCCCTTGCCGTCGATGCCGACCTCCCACCAGGAGATCGGGCTTGATCGGGTCGAAGACGATGGTCGTGGGCAGGTTGTCGATGGCGTCCGAGCCCTCGCCGGTGCCCAGGGCGCTCCAGGTCGCTCCGCTGTCCGCGCTCGCGAACAGGCCCTTGCCCGAGATGCCTGCCAGCACGCGCATCCCCGTGGGCTCCGCGATCACCATGGAGATGTCGCCCGTGGGGCCCGCGAGCGACCCGAGGTTGTTGGTCACGTTGACCCACGGGGCGTCCTGGGGGCCCGCATCGCCCTCGCCTGCATCGGACCGACCTGCGTCGGACGGGCCTGCGTCGGACGGGCCCGCGTCGCTGCCGCCGTCCCCGTCGCCTCCGAAGCAAAGACGGCCGGCATCCGTGACGCACTCGAACTCGAGCGTGCGGCAACCGGTCGATATCAACGAGAAAAGACCGAGGACCGAAAGCTGCACGCCGATCTTCACGCGAACGTCTCCCACGGGTCGAGCAAGAGGTAAGGGGGACCCGACGCGACAAGTATACGGATCTTGCCCACAGAGGCTCCCGTGAGAGCACATCTATCTCGTAACATCGCGCGCACACGATTGTTTGCGCGCCCACCGAGGGGGGATCTCGGTGGGGGCCCCGACCGACCTTACGGCTCGTAGTTCAGGTTCGGCGCCAGCCAGCGCTCCACCTCGGACCGCGTCATGCCCTTGCGCTCGTGGTAGTCCTCGACCTGATCGCGGTCGATCTTGCCGAGCGTGAAGTAGTGGGATTTGGGATGCGCGAAGTAGAGGCCGCTGACGCTCGCGCCAGGCCACATCGCGAAGGACTCGGTGAGCCTGATGCCGGTCTTCGCCTCGGCGTCGAGCAGTCGCCATAGTGTGCCCTTTTCCGTGTGGTCGGGGCAGGCCGGATAGCCGGCGGCGGGACGGATACCGCGGTACTTCTCGCCGATGAGCTCCTCGGGGCTGAGCTTCTCGTCGCGGCCGTAGCCCCACTCGCGCCGCACCCGCTCGTGCAGGTACTCGGCGAAGGCCTCGGCCAGACGGTCGGCCAGGGCTTCTGCCATGATGGCGTTGTAGTCGTCGTGTTCGGCCTTGAAGCGCGCGGTCAGTTCCTGGCTGCCGATGCCCGCGGTGACCGCGAAGGCGCCCAAGTGATCCGGCAAGCCCGTCTCCTTGGGGGCGATGAAGTCGCTCAGTGAGCGACAGGGGCCGTCGTCCTTGTCGCGCTGCTGGCGCAGGAAACAGAAGCGCTCGCGCACGGTGTGGCGGCTGCCGTCCGTGTACACCTCGACGTCGTCGCCCACCGCGTTGGCCGGGAAAATGCCGTACACGGCCCGCGCGCGCAGCAGCTTCTCCGCGATGATGCGGTCGAGCAGCTTTTGAGCGTCCGCGTAGAGACTCTTGGCCTGCTCGCCGTAAATCTCGTTCTCGAAGATGCGCGGGTAGATGCCCTTGAGCTCCCAGGTGTGGAAGAACGGGCTCCAGTCGATGTACCTGCGCAACGTCTCGAGCGAAAAGTCCTCCAACACGTGCAGTCCGGTGTGCTCGGGTTGCGGGATATCGCCGGGGGCAAACGCGATCTCGGGCCTCCGTGTGCGCGCCTCCGCGAGGGACGGCAGCTTTCGGGCCGGCGCCGCATGGCGCTTGCGCAGCTGGTCGTACTCGGCCCTGTGCTGCTCGACGAACTTGCCCTTGTCGGTGCCGAGCAAGCTGGTGGTCACGGGCACGGCGCGACTCGCGTCCAGGACGTGGACCACGGGCTCGTGGTAGTTGGGTGCGATCTTCACGGCAGTGTGCGCGCGGCTCGTGGTCGCGCCGCCGATCAAGAGGGGCAGCTTCATGTCCAGGCGCTGCATCTCGCGCGCCACGTGCACCATCTCGTCGAGGGACGGCGTGATCAAGCCGCTGAGCCCGATGACGTCGGCCTTCACTTCCTTGGCTCGCTCGAGGATCTTCTCGCAGGGCACCATCACGCCCATGTCGATGACCTCGTAGTTATTGCAGGCGAGCACCACGCCCACGATGTTCTTCCCGATGTCGTGGACGTCGCCCTTCACCGTGGCGAGCACGATCTTGCCCTGGGTCCGCACTTCTTGGCCGGCGGCGCTCGCCGCTTGCTTCTCCGCCTCCATGAACGGAGTCAGGTACGCCACCGACTTCTTCATCACGCGCGCGGACTTCACGACCTGCGGCAAGAACATCTTGCCCGCGCCGAACAGGTCGCCCACCACGCTCATGCCGTCCATCAGCGGACCCTCGATCACCGCCAGCGGCCTGCCGAACTTCTGCCGCGCCTCCTCGGTGTCTTCGTCGATGTGGGTATCGATGCCCTTGACCAGCGCATGGGCCAGCCGCGCTTCGACCGGGGCGTTGCGCCACTCGGCCTCCTTCGCTTCAGCGGCCTTGCTGCCGGCGCCCTGGGCCTTGAGCTGCTCGCCGTATTCGACCAGTCGCTCGGTGGCGTCGGGCCGACGGTTGAGCAGCACGTCTTCCACGAGCTCCTTGAGCTTGGGCTCGATCTCCTCGTAGACCTCGAGCATGCCCGCGTTCACGATGCCCATGTCCATGCCAGCGGAGATGGCGTGGAACAGGAACGCGGAGTGCATCGCCTCGCGCACCTTGTTGTTGCCGCGGAAGCTGAAGGAGATGTTCGAGACGCCGCCGCTGACCTTGGCGTGCGGGAGGTTCTGCTTGATCCAGCGCGTGGCCTCGATAAAGTCGACCGCGTAGTTGTTGTGTTCCTCCATGCCCGTCGCGACGGTGAGGATGTTCGGATCGAAGATGATGTCCTCGGGGGGGAACCCCACCTCGTCGACGAGGATGCTGTAGGCGCGCTGGCAGATCCGGATCTTGTCCTGGAAGCTGGCCGCCTGGCCCTGCTCGTCGAAGGCCATCACGACCGTGGCGGCGCCGTAGCGAAGGATGTGGCGCGCACGCTCGCGGAAGACGTCTTCGCCCTCCTTGAGGGAGATGGAGTTCACGATGCCCTTGCCCTGAAGGCACTTGAGGCCGGCCTCGATGACCTCCCACTTGGAGGAGTCGACCATGAGGGGAACCGCCGCCACCTCGGGTTCGCTCGCCAGTAGGAGCAAGAAGCGGGTCATGGCGGCGACGCCGTCGATCATGCCCTCGTCCATGCAGACGTCGATCACGTTGGCGCCGTTCTCGACCTGCTGGCGGGCGATGCTCACCGCGGCTTCGTAGTCGCCTTGCTTGATGAGGTTGGCGAACTTGGGCGATCCGGCGACGTTGGTGCGCTCGCCGATCATCATGTACACGCCCTGCTGCTGCGTGAAGGGCTGGGAGCCGGAGAGTCGGAGCGGCTCGAACTCACCGGACGACAGCTTCGCCGGCACGCTGACGAGCACCTCGCGGTCACGCTCGCCCGCCTCGGCCTGCGAGCTCGAAGCCGCATCGAGCGGGCGCGGAGCCTTGCCTTCCAGGGCCTTGGCGATGGCCGCGATGTGCTCGGGGGTGTTGCCGCAGCAGCCTCCAGCGATGTTGAGCGTTCCGGCGCTGGCGAACTCGTCGAGGAAGCGCGCCATGTCAGGCGGCTCCAGATCGAAGCCGGTGGGCGAGAGCGGGTTCGGCAGGCCCGCGTTGGGATAGGCCGACACGGCGGCCGTGGCCTTCTCGGAGAGCTCCGAGAGGAACGGGAACATCAGGTCCGGACCGAGCGAACAGTTGAGACCCACTGACAGCGGGTTCACGTGCTTGACAGCGTTCCAGTAGGCCTCGATGGTTTGCGCGGAGATCATGGTCTCGCCGCCGCGTCCGACCGCCGCCGAGATCATGATGGGCAGGTGCTTCTTCTGCGCGCGCAGCACCTCCTGAACGGCGACCAGGGCTGCCTTGGCGTTGAGCGAGTCGAAGATGGTCTCGACCAACAAGAGATCGACGCCGCCCGCGATGAGTGCCTCGACCTGCTGGGTGTACGCGAACTTCACCTGATCGAAGGTGCACACGCGGAAGCCCGGATCGTCGGCATCGGGGGAATTGCTGAGCGAGACCGTCAACGGCCCGATGGCACCTGCCACGAAGCGCGGCTTGCCGTCGCGATTGGCCACGCGGTCGGCCCAGGTGCGGCACTGGCGCGCGGACTGCTCGTTGATCTCCCAGGCCAGCTCGTTGAGGAACGGGGTCTCGATGATCTGCTGGTAAAAGGCGGGATCCTTGCGGCCGCCGTGCTCGCGCGGGTCGTCGACGAAGAACTCACTCTGCGTGATGCCGGTGGCGCCGAAGGTGTTGGTCTCGATGATGTCCGCGCCGGCCTCGAGGAAGCGTCGGTGGATGTCGCAGATCATGTCCGGCTGCGTGAGCGAGAAGAGGTCGCCGTTGTTCAGCAGATCCTTCTTCGAGTCCTTGAAGCGCTCACGACGGATGTCGGCCTCGGTCATGTTGTAGGTACGGATGGTCGTCCCCATCGCACCGTCGATGATGAGGATCCGTTCCCGCATTAGCTTCTTGATGGGATGTTCCAGCGACATGGCTCACTTGTTCCCGCGGCGCGCGCCGCGGTGTCGAAGCGCACCCTCGGGTGCGCGAGCGGATGATGAACGGGCACCCTCGGGCGCGCGAGCGGATGATGAACGGGCACCCTCGGGCGCGCGAGCGGATGGTGAACGGGCACCCTCGGGTGCGCGAGCGGATGATGAACGGGCACCCTCGGGTGCGCGAGCGACAGACGAACGTTCCGCCGTGACGCGGGGCCTTTCGGCCTCGGCGAGCACGACGCGAAGATGGGGTTTACGTGCCTCTTTGCAGGCGATCTCGGCGCGCGACACAGCGAGGCCCGCGTCCTGGAGCAGGGCCCGCAGTTTGCGCGCGGAGAAGCCAGGGTGGAGCAGCCCGTAGGCGGCGCTGATCTCGTGCTCGTCGTGGCGGTCCAGGCACAGCAGCACCACCCGGCCCCCGGGACGCAGTACCCGCGCGCACTCCGAGAGCGCCCGCGCAGGATGTTCTGCATAGGTGAGCGTGTGAAAGAGCAGCACGTCGTCGAAGCTCTCGTCCGGGAACGGCAGCGCTTCCACGTCAGCGGCCTGAACCCGTGCATGGGCGTGGCCCGAGAGCCGATCGCCGGCAGCCTGGATGGCCCGCTCGTCGTTGTCGATGCACGTCAGCGTGCGGCAATAGGGCGCGAGCACGCTGGCCACGGTGCCGTCTCCGCAGCCCACGTCGAGCACGTCGCCCAGGCGCAGCAGCGAGGCCGCGCCGAGCGCGAGCGACTGCCAGGTGCGGCCAGGAGAGTAGTCACGGTCGAGCTCGAGGATCGCCGACTCGGGCAGACCCTCGTGTCGCTCGGCGTCGAGCGCGGCCAGACGCTCGCGGTCCGCTTTCAACGTGCGATCCGAGGAGGTGGACACCTCCAGCAGGAGTCCGCGCACGGTCTCGGTCATGCCGTCGCGGGCCAGTCCGTAGAACGCCTGCGCGCCGTTGCGCCGATGCCTGAGGAGCCCCGCTTCACGTAGCCGGGCCAGGTGGGTGGAGACGCGCGATTGGGCCATGCCGGTGACCCGCACCAACTCCGAGACGCACAGCTCCCGCTCCGCCAGCAGCGCGCACAGCCGCAGCCGGTTTTCGTCTCCGAGCAGGCTCAGGGCCTCGGCGTAGTTGCCCAGTTCCACGAACGTCCATCCTACAATCTGAATGTGCGGATACGTCGTAAATCGGCGGCCGTCAAGCCGCGGGGCACCCTCCAGGACCCCTTTCAGCCCGGCGGCCGGATGTTCTCCCGCGGCGCTCGCCTTAGAGCCGACTGTTCTCTGCGTGTCTCGGCACCGCTGTCGCGCTCATGGCCGAGAGAAAAATCGTGCTTCGAGCGTGCGCGTTGGGCGTGAGCCGTTCGGGAGATCACCCGGCCCCTCGTCCCCCGGGTGTGGGTCCGCGGTCGAGCTCACCAAGCGCGCGCTCGGGCGTGCGAAACCAGAGCACAAACGACAGGTCGGGTGTCCCGCTGCTGCGCCGCTTGCGTCGCCATTCACGAGGTCGCGCAGCTCACCGCGAAGCTGGGGACGACGCCGCGAGGTGCCTCACCGCTCGCACGCTGCCAGCCCGTCGCCTCCGCGTGCCACGACGGAATGTGCGTCGTGGTGTGTGCGTAAGTCGGGCGCAACAGGGGGAGCGAATCAAATGCGCACGAAGGGAGCAGCAGACGTTCGGAAGTGGAATTTGATCACCGTGGTGCCGATGGGCCTCGTGGTCTCGCTGGCCAGCGCTTGTGCCGGAGGCGGCGGTCAAACGGGCGCGTCGGACGGCGACCAGGAGGGGACCAAAGAGCCCTTCGTCCAGAAGAGCCAGACCCAGACGGACGATGCCGCCGTGCCTACGCCACCAGAGTTCGATCCATGCGCAGACGACCCCTGCGAGCACGACGGAGTGTGCAGGGTCGACAACGATTTCTACGTATGCGCCTGCAGCAGCGGCTGGACCGGCGAGAACTGCGAGGAGCCTGCGCCTCCGCTCACCACCCTCGTGGTGGACCCGCCTGCATGCGAGCCCGCCTGCCAAAACGGGGGCGAGTGCGTAGACGGCGCTTGCGTGTGTCCCGAGGGCTGCTCGGGCGTGGCCTGCGAGATCATCGATCCACCGAACGTCCAGCCTGACGATCCCTGTGCCAGCCAGCCCTGCTCGAACGGCGGCTTTTGCGTGGTCAGCGGCGAGTCCTTCAGCTGCGCCTGTCCCGAGGGCTTCAGTGGCCCAACCTGTGAGCTTGAGGAAGAGCCCTGCGAGGAGTGAGCCGTTCAGCGCTCGCCCGGCAGCAGGCCCTTCCAGAGTCCTCGCTGCACGCTGTCCGATAGCCACGCGCTCGCGTGGGCCAGCAGCTCGGTCCGTTCTGCGGCGCTCGCCGCTTGCTCGAGCACACCCAGGGCACTCTCGAGCGGGCGCGCCCGCAGCTCCTGTAGGAGCTTGGCCCGC
Source organism: Myxococcales bacterium (assembly GCA_047601445.1). Taxonomy (GTDB): domain Bacteria; phylum Myxococcota_A; class Polyangia; order Polyangiales; family DASUME01; genus DASUME01. Next base: position 6,107,306 of record JASGJH010000001.1, read on the forward strand.
AGGGTCGGCAGCGGCGTCGCGAGGATGCCCCGCGCGGCCGTGGAGATCAGCCAGTGGGTCTCCCGGTCGTGCGAAGGCGGGAGCGGCACCGCGGCGTCCTGGCTGCGCGCGAGCACGCTATCTCGCAGCGCGACCAGGGGCCAAGACTCGGATACCAGCGCCCAGTTGTCGGCGGGCACGAGTCGCGCCGAAGGGAGCAACCGCGCGTGCTCGTTCGTGAACGCGAAGCCCGCCTCGAGTGGTGCACGGATCACCTCGCGAAACGCTTGATCGATGCGCACGGCTTCGAGCAGGGCTCGGCTCGCCAGGCTGGTGCCACCGGGCAGTGGGACCTCGGCCTCGGTCAGCGCCCGCGCCATGAATCCATCGAAGCCGTCTCCGGCCGCGTGGATATCGAAGTGACGCGGCGGGTGCAGCGCGAGAAACCTTGCGGCGTAGTCGTTGAACGTCCACAGACCGAGCAGGTGCGCCGTGAGTGGATACTCGCGCTGCAGTACGTCGAGCAGGCGAAACCAGTATTGTCGCTGGTAGGCCGCGATGCGCTCGCGGGCGCCGAGCTCGGGCCCGTCCGCCAGGGGTTCCACGCCGGCCAGCGGATAGTCCTCCGGATCCGCGCGCAACCTGCCCTCGCCGCGCTGCAGCGGGCGCCGCAGCACTTGGCTGAAGCGCGCTTGCAGCTCGGCCAACCAGCGCTGGGTTTCGGGTGCGCTCCTCATGCCCTCACCGTGCGCGCTTTCTCGAGCTCTTCCATCACCTCGGGCAGTGACGGGATGGCAGCATCCCATTCGAGCAAAGTCGGGAAGGGACCGTGGACTCGATAGGCATCGCGATAGAGCGACCACACGGCGTCGCTCACGGGGCGATCGTGGGTGTCGACGATGGTCCCGTCGGGCTCGCGCGAGTGGCCGGCCAAATGGACCTGGAGCACGCGATCGAAGTCGATGGCGTCGAGGTAAGTACGGGGATCGAAGCCGTGGTTGACGCTGGATACGTAGATGTTGTTGATGTCCAACATGAAGTAGCAGCCCGATTCGCGCACGACCGCCGCGTAGAACTCCCACTCGCTCAAGCTGGATTCGCGAAAGCTCACGTAGCTCGAGAGGTTCTCCAACCCAAAGGGGCGGCCCAGCTGCGCCTGGACGCGCTGGGCCCGAGCGGCCGCGAACTCGACCAACTCGGGCACGTAGGGCGTAGGTAGGAGGTCGTGATGCGTGAGGCCATGGGCCCCGGTCCAACACAGGTGGTCCGAGACGAAGCGCGCGTCGACCTGGGCGGCCAGGCTCGTCAGGCGCCCCAGGTAATCGGGATCCAGCTCGGCGTGTCCGAGGAGATTGAGACCCACACCGTGCAACACCAGGGGATAGCGCGCCTGCACACGCTCGAGCTTCTGGCGGGGTAGGGCGGCATCGCCCATGAAGTTTTCGCTCAAAACCTCGAAGTAATCGACCGGCGGCCAGTGCTCGAACAGATGCGCATAGTGTGCTGCGCGCAGCCCGAGCCCGAGCGCGTCGCGCGGGAGCGTGGGGCGTGGCGTCGCCGAGGACATCGACTTCACTGTCGCACGGCCGAGCTGTCGGTGCCCGCTGTTGATTTCCGCGCGTTTCACGTTCATTCTCGCGCCATGACCGGTCGTTCCGATTTCGACACCATGCGTATTCCCGATATCCGCTCGAGCGCCCAGGGGCCCGCTTCGACGACCCTCGAGACCGCTGCTCCCCGAGTGCCCGAGGCGCCCAGCGCGAGCGCACCGCTGCTGGCGGCGGCCATCGGTGGCCTCCTGTGTCTGACGGCCTGCGGGTCGGATGGGTCCAGCGGGTCGGCCGATACGGGCGACTCGGGCGAGCCGGAGGAAAGGGTCGTCACCCTCGAGCGCGTGGATCCCGACATGACCGAACAGCGCTTCAAGGACGCCTGCGACGTCGCCATGGGAACCATGGAGACGCATCCGCACTGCGGCGGCATGAACTCGTGCAGGGGCTTCTCCTACGACCGCACGACCCAGGTCTACAGCGAGCACACGTGCAAGCAGCTGAATAACTGCACGGGGTGGAGCTGCGTAGTGCCGGAGGAGAAGGGGTAGAGCGGTCGCGGTTTTGCGACGGCGACGGCGACGTAGTCCTGGTCGATCCACATCGCCGCCGCCCCGAAGAGTAAGAAGACTACAGCGCTACATCCTTCGCCGCGTCCGCATACTCCTCAATCTGATCAAAGTTCATATAGCGGTACACCTTGGCGGCATCCTTGTTGATGATGCCCATGTCGGCGTGATACTCGGCCACGGTCGGGATACGCCCGAGCTTCGAACAGATCGCGGCTAGCTCCGCCGATCCCAGGAACACATTGGTGTTCTTGCCCAGGCGGTTCGGGAAGTTGCGCGTGCTGGTGGACATGCACGTGCTGCCTTCCTTGATCTGCGCCTGGTTGCCCATGCACAGCGAACAGCCCGGCATCTCCATGCGTGCGCCGGCGCCGCCGAGTGTGGCGTAGTGGCCTTCCTTGGTGAGCTCGCTGGCGTCCATCTTGGTGGGCGGTGCGACCCACAGCCGAGTCGGGATGTCCTTCTTGCCTTCGAGCAGCTTTCCGGCCGCGCGGAAGTGCCCGATGTTCGTCATGCACGAGCCGATGAACACCTCGTCGATCTTGGTGCCGCTCACCTCGCTCATGAACTTGCAGTCGTCCGGATCGTTCGGGCAGGCAACGATGGGCTCGTTGATCTCCGCCAGATCGATGTCGATGACCGCCGCGTACTCGGCGTCGGCGTCGGGCTCGAGCAGCTCGGGCTTCTCGAGCCACGCCTGCACCGCACGGATGCGGCGCTCCAGCGTGCGCCGATCCTGGTAGCCGTTGGCGATCATGTTCTTCATGAGCACCACGTTCGAGTTGAGATACTCGACGATGGGCTCCTTGTTGAGCAGCACGGTGCAGCCCGCCGCCGAGCGCTCTGCCGAGGCGTCGCTGAGCTCGAAGGCCTGCTCCACCTTGAGGTCCGGCAAGCCCTCGATCTCCAGGATGCGCCCGGAGAAGATGTTCTTCTTGCCCTGCTTGGCCACCGTCAGCAGCCCCTGCTTGATGGCGAACAGCGGGATTGCGTGCACCAGGTCGCGCAAGGTGATGCCCGGCTGCATCTTGCCCTTGAAGCGCACCAACACGGACTCCGGCATGTCGAGCGGCATCACGCCGGTGGCCGCGCCGAACGCGACCAGGCCCGAGCCCGCCGGGAAACTGATGCCGATGGGGAAGCGCGTGTGGCTGTCGCCGCCCGTGCCCACGGTGTCGGGCAAGAGCAAGCGGTTGAGCCAGCTGTGAATGACGCCATCACCCGGGCGCAGCGAGACGCCGCCGCGGCTCGAGATGAACTGGGGCAGTTCGCGATGGGTCTTCACGTCGACGGGCTTGGGATACGCCGCCGTGTGGCAGAAGGACTGCATCACCAGATCGGCCGAGAAGCCGAGGCAGGCGAGGTCCTTGAGCTCATCGCGCGTCATCGGGCCCGTGGTGTCCTGGCTGCCCACCGTGGTCATCTTGGGCTCGCAATAGGTGCCCGGTCGGATGCCCTGACCCTCGGGTACGCCGCAGGCGCGACCCACCATCTTTTGCGCCAACGTGAAGCCTGCGTTCGAGGCCTTGGGCGACTCGGGCAAGCGGAACGCGGTGGACGCGGGCAGCTTGAGCGTCTCGCGCGCCTTGCCCGTGAGCGAGCGACCGATGATCAAGTTGATGCGGCCGCCGGCGCGCACCTCGTCGAACAGCACGGGGCTCTTGAGCGCGAACTGGGCGATGACCTTGCCGCCCTTCTCGATCTTGCCCTCGTAGGGATAGATATCGACTACGTCGCCCATCTCCATGCCCGAGACGTCGACCTCGATGGGCAGGGCGCCCGAGTCTTCCTGGGTGTTGAAGAAGATGGGAGCGATTTTGCCGCCGAGGGTCACGCCGCCGAAGCGCTTGTTGGGCACGTACGGGATGTCTTCGCCGGTGGCCCAGATGACGCTGTTGGTGGCGGACTTGCGCGAGGAGCCGGTGCCGACCACGTCGCCCACGTAGGCCACGAGGTTGCCCTTCTTCTTGAGATCCTCGATGAACTGGATGGGGCCGCGCTTTCCGTCCTCTTCGGGCGTGATGCCCGGGCGCGTGTTCTTGAGCATCGCCAGGTAGTGCAGGGGGATGTCCGGGCGGCTCCAGGCGTCGGGGGCGGGCGAGAGATCGTCGGTGTTGGTCTCGCCGCTGACCTTGAACACGGTGACGGTGATCTTCTCGGGGACTGCGGGGCGGTTCGTGAACCACTCGGCTTCGGCCCAGCTGCGCATCACGTCCTGGGCGAAGGTATTGCCGGCCTTGGCCTTCTCCGAAACGTCATGGAAATAGTCGAACATCAGCAGCGTGCTCTTCAGCGCCGTGGCCGCGACATTTGCAACCTCCTGGTCGTCCAGCAGGTCGATCAAAGGTTTCACGTTGTAGCCGCCCACCATGGTGCCCAGCAGCTCGGTGGCCTTGGCGCGCGAGATGAGCCCAACCTTGAGGTCGCCGCGGGCGACCGACGCGAGGAACGACGCTTTGACCTTGGCTGCGTCATCGACTCCCGGGGGCACACGATAGGTAAGCAACTCCACCAAAAACGCCTCTTCCCCGGCCGGTGGGGTCTTGATGAGCTCGACCAGGGCTCCGACCTGCTTGGCATCGAGTGCGAGCGGAGGAATGCCGAGCGCGGCGCGCTCTGCGACGTGTTGGCGGTAGGCTTCAAGCATGCTGCTGCTCTCCTTACGGACGTGACGACCATGTTGGGCTCGGTCGCCCTCTCCGAGGGCGGCGCTAGAACCACGAACGACTCGATTCCACATAGCATTTTTCTGCGCCTTTGCGGCCCCCAAGCGCGGACGGAGCGCGGCCTGCGGCGCCGCAGGACTGTTTCGAGTCAGCATCAGCCAGAGCCGGGTCGGCTCGCACCCAGCTCGGTGTCCGACCAACTCCGACCTCGCGTGCCCGATGCGAGGGAAGTTGCAGGTTCGCTCACCGAGCGCTGCTCGAGACACGGGCTCACCACCATCACCCCAAGTACTCCGGGAGAGTTCTGTGCACGCACCGAGTGGAAGAAATGCCCATGGAGCGCCCGGACCCTGGCTGACAAGCTGCGTTGACGCGCGCTGTTTGTCCCCGTTTTTGTGGGATGAGTCCGCGTGAATGCAACGGGCAGCACAGGCTCGACGAGCGCGGAGAATGGCTTGCTCCAATCGCGCAACACCGGCTAAGAACGTAGACCCAGGAGCTACGTTGATAGCTGGAACACGTGGCCCGAGGCGCACTGTTATCGTCCGTTCGCGCACCCGAGGGTGCGCTTCGACTTCTCCCTCAGGATCCGCGTAACGTGAAGTTGTCCGATCGCCCTTGGTCCCCACCAGAGACCGGCCAGGGATGTCCTACCCAGACCCTGGAGAGCGTTCCCGGCACGCGGCCGAGCGGCGACTATCGCCCTCCGGCCGACAGCTTGCGCGATTTACCGGCCCAGGCGCCGCAAACACTCGACTCTCTTTGCGCTCAGGTGGAGCGCGAAGAACACGCCGGCAACGTGCTGCGCATGCGCCAAGCCGCGGCCATCGGCGCCTGGTTGTGGCCGTGCTTCTTCGCTACCGACTGGCTGATGGCCAGCTTCGTGACCCCCACGAGCTGGGTGTCGTATGCGGGGCTCCGGCTGGCTGGCTGGATCGGCGTGATCGCGGGCTACCTTGTGCTCAAGTTGCCGCCGCATCCCAGCAAGGCCCTGGTGCTCGCGAGCGAACTCATGGTCTACGGCACCACCGCCGCCGCCGTGTCGTTCATGTGCCTGCTCCAAAGTGGGCTCGACTCTCCCTACGCGGCCGGCATCCCCGTGATCTTCACGGTGCGCGCCGCCTTCTTGGCAGTGCCCTGGCGCCGCGCGCTGCCCTCCACCGTGGTCTGTGCGCTGACCTACCCGCTCGTGATGTTGGGCGCTGCCGTGGTGCGCGGTGACCTCGTGGCGACGCTCTCGGACAAGAGTGAGCTGGCCGTCTTCTTGCTGTACAACGCCCTGATCTGGACCACCATGTTCGCCACCCTCGTGGGCGGCAACGCCACCTGGGCCCTGCGGCGTCAGGCCTTCGAGGCGCGCAGCGTGGGGCGCTACCGGCTCGTGCGCCAGATCGCGCGTGGCGGCATGGGAGAGGTGTGGATCGCCCATCACATCACGCTGCGACGCAACGTGGCGCTCAAGCTACTGCGCTCCGATCGTCTCTCCGACGTGGCGCTCAAGCGCTTCGAGCGCGAGGTGCAGGCGACCTGCGAGCTCACGCATCCGAACACCGTGCGCGTGTTCGATTACGGGGCCACCGACGACGGTCTCTGGTACTACGCCATGGAGTTGCTCGAGGGGCTGGACTTGGCGAGCAGCGTGCAGCGCGACGGACCGATGGCCGAGAAGCGTGCTCTGCAGCTCATGCTGCAGGTCTCGGGTGCCCTGGCCGAAGCCCACGCCCGCAACATCGTGCACCGCGACATCAAGCCCGAGAACATCTTCCTGTGCCAGACGGGTGGCAATCAGGAATTCGCCAAGGTGCTCGACTTCGGTATCGCCAAGCGCAGCGACGGCGATCAGCCCATCACGCACTCCGATCGGTTGCTCGGCACGCTGGCCTATTTGTCGCCGGAGATCGCGCTGGGCGGGCAAGCCGACGCGCGCACGGATGTGTATGGGTTGGGCGGCGTGCTCTACTACGCGTTGGTGGGCGGGGCGCCCTTCGACGGGGTACCTGCCTCGCAGTTGGTGGCCGCGCACATCTCCCAAACGCCGGCCCTGCCGAGCGTGCGTCTCCAGCGCGGCATCGACCCGCGCCTCGAGGAGATCGTGATGCGCTGCCTCGAGAAGAAGCCGACCGAGCGTTTCGCCCACTCAGGGGAGCTCTACGCGGCCCTGGCCAACCTCACCTGAGGCGCAGTTCGAGCAGCGCGGAGGGCTCGCTCACGGGAGCGCTGCCACGAAGCGCACGCGGACGTAGTCGAGGGTCCAGTTGCCGTCCGCGTCCTTCAACCTGGGCGCTACCCGGGCCCGTACGTCGTCGAGGTACGCGGCACGCTCCTTCACGGGCAAGGCATCCGTGAAGTGCTGACCGAAGGTGGCGATCCAGGCCGCGACATCGCCAGGCAGCGGGGTCGGACGCGGGAAGCACACCACCTGCTGCACGCGAAAGCCAGCCGCGGTCAGCAATGCGCCGTACTCGGCGTCGCTCCGGAAGTGCCACGGCACGCGGGCCTCTCCGTTCACGCCGCGCCGATCGAGCTCCTCCACCAGAGCGCTTCGCAGGATCTGTACGTTGCCCGCACCGCCACACTCGGCGACGAAGCGCCCACCCGGGCGCAGTGCCCGCGCCACACCCGCGAACACGGCTTCGATCTGCGGCATCCAGTGCAGCGCGGCGTTGCTGAACACCGCGTCGAACTCCGCCACGAAGGGCAGGGCCTGCGCGTCCATCACGCGTGCGTCCACGCCGCGTGCCTGGGCCGCTGCGATCAGCTCGGGACTCGCATCCACGCCGACCACCTCCACGCCCTGGCTCGCCAGCTCGAGCGCCAAGCTGCCCTCCCCACAGGCGAGGTCCAGCACGCGCTCACCCGCCTTCGCCTCGAGCAGCTCCAGCAGCGACATGCCGAACCGCGATACGAAGCTGGCATTGGTGACGTAGCGTTCGGCGTTCCAGGTTTGCTTGTAAGTCAAAGGGCACCGTCCTCTCTCGAGTACGGTGCCCCTTTCTAAGCTATCGATCCAATGAAACGTTTTCGCCGTTTCTATTCACGGCGAGAATATCACGGTGCGGGCGCGAACAGGTGCCCCTGCTCGTTGGCCTCGTCCGCGAGGAGCTTGGAGATCCACTCGGCGATGGTCAGGTCGTTGGTGTTCTTATCGTAGAACTCCGAGCGCCACAGGTGCATGTGCTTGCCGCCCTCGAGCGTGTAGAAGCCGACGGTGCCGCGCTTCACCACGTTGGTGAGCACGTCCTGTAGACCCTTCGTGAACTTGTCGACCGAGTATGCACCGCCGTTGGCGATGGCCTGCTCCACCGTGTTGGACATGGGGTCCACCGTGCAGTTGTTCTCGCCCGGAGCGTAGAAGGCGCGGATGATCTCGTCGCCCACGCTGGAGATCATGCCGCCCAGCATGCGTCCCTTGTACTTCTCGTGGAACAGGTACTTGCCGTAGCCCGTGACGATGCCACCGCCATCGGCCTGGAAGCAGTCCGCGCAGTCCTTGGGCAGGATGGCGTCGAGACCCCAGGTTTCGCGCCAGCGCTTCTGCAGGCATGCCGCCATGAAGTCGTCCTGGAACGGCACGCCGGAGTCGCTGATGGCGTAGACCTTGGCGTTGCCGCGCTTCTTGAACCACTCGATGGTGTAGTCGGCGTTGAACAGGGTGCCGAAGCCGCCCGCGCTGGAGCCGGTGAGCAACACCTTGTCGGAGTTCTTGAAGGTGGGGCCGAAGCTGTCGAGGAACTTCTCGTAGTTGAGGCGGCCGGTGAACTGCTGGGGGCCGTCGATGCCCTCGATCATCACGTCCTTGCGCGTGCCCGCGTGGATGTCACCCGTGCAGTAGGGGACGTAGATCATGCTCCACTTGGCGGCCGGATTGCTCGCGTCGGCGCGCTTGAAGATGCCCTCCTCGGGAGCCTTCTGCTTGCCGCGCAACGACAGGTTCTCCGCGCCGTTGATGCCCACCAGCAATTCCGGCAAGCCGTGGATCAGCGACTCGATGGGGAAGTCGTAGTTCACGTTGGTGGGGTTCAAGTTGCAGAAGAACTTGTCCGCGCAGGCGCCGCCACCGTTGAGGTAGATCAGCAGGCTGTTCTCGGTACCCTTGCGATAGAAGTAGCCGGCGGGCGAGCCATCGCGGCAAGTGGTGTTCGCCATCGAGACCCAGTTCCAGTCGTTGTCGTCGGGCATGCCCTTGGGCAGCTCGCCGTTGCCCGTGTCGCCATCGCCGTCGCCCGTGCCGCCATCGCCGTCGCCGTCACCCGTGTCACCGTCGCCGGAGTCGCCGTCGCCGGAGTCGCCATCGCCGGAGTCGCCATCGCCGGAGTCGCCATCGCCGGAGTCGCCATCGCCGTCCCCGTCCCCTGGGGTGGAGGGATTGCCCTCGCTGCGGGTAGTCGTGCTGTCGCCACAGGCAGCGAGGCCGGATGTAAGCGTCGAAAGCCCAATTAACCAAGCCAATGCACGCGAGTTCATGCAGAACCTCAAGGTAAGAAGGGCACTCAAGTCATGTGCCCGCACAGACCACACCAGTAACCGGAGCGACCACATTGGATCCAGCGCAATGCGCTTAATGTCAGGCACATGGCATCTGTGGTCACCCATATTCCAAAATCACCACCACGATGCGGTTTCGGTGAATTCCGAACGTGAGCAAGCTCGCACCACCGCCTGCTAGGAAACCGAGGTCATGATCCGCTTCGAGCTCGACCACCCGACACTGAGACTCGGCGTCGTCCGCGCCGACATCCTTCGAGTAGGGCCGTCCGATGAACGCCTCCTCTCCGCCATGACGGCCGCCGAGGCAGCGCTCCGCGTAAACCCGGCTGGCTTCTCCGAACCTACCCGCGCAGCCATTCGGGACGTTCTCCGGCGCGGTGGCTACAAGCCGACCGGACGAGGCAAGCCGGCCTCGGAGTTCTTGTTCGGCGCCGCGACCAGCGAAGCGGGCATGCCGCGCGTGAACAACCTGGTGGACATCAACAACCTGGCGTCGTTGGAGAGCGCCCACCCGATCTCCATCTTCGACGCGGCTCTATTGGGAGACGACATCACGCTGCGCTTCGGAGGCGAAGGCGAAAGCTACGTCTTCAATGCGTCGGGCCAGACCATGGATGTGAAGGGACTCCCGGTGATCTGCCGTGGCGCCGCGCGCGAACCCGTGGGCAATGCCGTGAAGGACTCGATGCTGTGCAAGGTGCATCCGGGCACGCGAAGAGTGCTCGTGGCGGCGTACGGCACGCGCGCGCTGCCGGAGCGAGCGCTAGAGCTGGTGTGCGAGCGACTCGGGGAGCTGCTGGAGGCTCATGCGGGAGGCACGCTCATCGAACACGCGGTGCTCTAGCTGGCACCCGTGGCCTCTGGCAGGAGCGGGGCGGCGGGCCGTCTGGCGGCCGAGAGTCGCGCCATGAGGCGAGCGCCACGCCGTGGGGTCGGCCATGGAGTCGCTTCGAGTCTTGGTGCGCAAGGCGCGCAGGAAGCGCGCAGGCTCAGTCTCCGTCGGATCGTTCGCTGACAGCGTCCACCGGTCGAGCTGCGCTTCTGATCGAGGCGCGCCAAGACTCGGCGCCAGACGGCCCGCCGCCCTGCTCCTGCCAGAGGCCACTGCGTCCACACGAAGGCTCGGGGTGCTCGAGTGATCGTTGGTCCAAGTGCGCTCGAATGGACTCGTGCACCCAATGAGATCGCACGGACGTCGAGCGATCAGATGAGGACATCGAGCTCACTAGAGAACAGATGAGGACATCGAGCTCACTAGAGAGACCACACGAGGAGGCTCGAGCTTACTAGAGAACACACGGGGCCCCTGGTAGCGTCGTGCGGGCGGGTTCCCTCTGGCGCCGAGTCTTGGCGCGCCTCGACTCGATGCGAAGCGAGACCGGTGGACCCGGTCAGCGAACGGAGCGACGGAGACTGAGCCTGCGCGCCTTGCGCACCACGACTAGAAGCGATCTATGAACCGACGCCCATGGCGTGGCGCCTGATCCATGGCGCGACTCTCGGCCAGCCAGAGGGAACCCGCCCGCACGACGCTACCAGGGGCTGCGAGTGTCGTTTACATCGCAGACCGTTTACGTCCCTGATTCCAGGGCGAAAAAGTCGTTGCTCCCAGCTGGCGACGTGCCGCACCATCGTTGATGGCACTGAAAGTATGAGCTCGTAGCGGAGAGCCGGGGGGCTCTCGCTCGTAGCGGATGCTGTCGCGGAGACGTGGGATCCGCGCGCTGTGTACCTGCGCGCGCGATACCCGAGGGGGCGTAATGAAGTCGTGGATCCTGCGTGGTGCTTGGGCCGCGCTGCTCTCGTTAGGTTCGTGGGCCTGCATCATTGGAAACGAAAAGTGCGATGCCCATCAAGTCGAGCTGAATAAGGATAGCTACTCCCTCTGCGTCTGCGAACCGAACGCGGTCATCAACGCTAACGGCGTGGGCTGCACGCCGTGCGGAGCCAACGAAGAAGCCAAGGACGACCAGTGCGTCTGCAAGGATGGCTTCGCGAAGTTGAGCGCCGATGGCGGCTGCGAGCCGAGTGCGATCGGTGGCGCGTGCAACGTGGCGTCCGACTGCAGCGAGGCCTTCCCGTACTGCACGGGCGAGTCTGGCTACTGCACTGCGCGCGACTGCAGTGCGAACGCGGACTGTCCCGCTGGCTGGTCGTGTGAAGCCGCGGGCGACGTCAAATACTGCAAAAAAGCCCCTTCTGGCCTCGGTTCTCCCTGCGAGAGCAACGACGACTGTAGTGGCTTCGAGGCTGCGTACTGCGACCAGGTCCAGAGCCACACCTGCATCCTGCAAGGTTGCGCGGTGGGCGACGCGGTGTGCCCGAGCGAGTGGGGTTGCTGTGACTACTCGGCGCTGCTCGGCTCTCCGCTTTCCGTGTGCGTCGGGCCCGACGCATTGAGCGGCGGCAGCTGTCCTTCGGGCGGAAGTTTGGTGACGCCATGAAGAAGCTGCGCACGCTCCTCTTCGTGGTGCTGGGGCTCGCCTTCGTGGGCCCGCTCACCGTGGCACGTGGTCAAGAAGCACGACCTGGTGCGGAATCGGATCCGTCGGCGACGAGCGCCCCGACTCCGGCTCCGACCGAGGCGACGTCCGAAAGCACTCCGAATGGTGAGGCCGCCGCCTCCGCGCCGAGTGAACCGGCGGCGCAGGCCGAGCCAGCCCTGGTGGAGGAGTCCATCGCGGTGCCGGCTTTGCCCGCGAGCGGCGACGCGGCAGGCGCGGCCACCTTGAGCGCTGCCGAGCTGGAGAGCATGGGTCTCGAGCTCGACAATCGCGGCCTCGACACCAGCATTCGTTTCAGCGGGTTCAGCGACTTCACCACGTACACGCCGATCAAGCCCGGTGGTGCCGCTAGCGTGGGTTTGCCTCGGCACTCCTCCTTCTATGTGGGCAACCTGAACCTCTATGTGTCCAAGAACCTCAGCGAAGCGTTCCGGACCATGGCGGAGGTTCGCTTCACCTTCTTGCCCAATGGCTCGACCCAGGGCGCCGGGCTCGGTTCCGATCCGGTGGACTCCACGGTCCGCGACTACGCGGAGAACAACCGCACCATCCGCTACGGCGCCATCATCATGCAGCGCGTCTACCTCGAGTGGACCATGCACCGCCTGATCACGGTGCGCGCCGGTCAGTTCCTCACGCCCTACGGCATCTGGAACGTGGACCATGGTTCGCCGGCCTATATCCCCACGCAGCGCCCCTACGCCGTCAACAGCAACTACTTCCCCGAGCGCCAAACGGGTCTCGAGATGTTCGGTCGCTACGACGCCGGCAACTTCAACACCTTCGGCTATCACCTCACGCTCTCGAATGGCGTGGGCTCGATCAGTGAGTACCGCGACCTGGACGACAACAAGGCCATCGGTGGTCGGCTGTACTGGGAGAGCCACCGCGTCGGTTACTTCAGGCTCGGCACGTCGGGTTACTACGGACGCGCCACGAACTCGCTGGCCAAGGTCAATCTCGGCGGGACCAAGGTCGACGTCAACGAGGTCATCTCCCTCCAGTACGACGCGCTCGCGCTGGCAGCGGACATGCAGTTCAAGGTCAAGGGCTTCCACCTCCAGGCGGAGTGGGTGAGCCAGCAGCGGCGCTACACCAAGGACGGTCGCACGGTGCACGGCATCGTGCTGGGTCCGGTGGCGCGTGGCTTCTCGCAGGACTCGTTCTCCTGGGGCGGCTACGGCTTGTTGGCCTACCAGTTCGATTGGTTCGGTCTGACTCCCTTCGTGATGGCTCAATACAACAGCGAGATGTTCATGGATCCGCTGTACGACACGCGCCTGAGGACGGTCGCGCTCCACGGCGGCCTGAATGTGCACCCGATCGACGCGGTCACCCTCAAGGCCGAGTACCTGCAGGGCACCTTCCCGGGCGCCAACGCGTTCTTTTCGCATCCAATCAGGGCGGTCGAGTTCCAAGCCGCTTGGGCGTTTTGAGGAGCATGAAGATGGGCAAGCTAATGCACATGTTCGCTGTCTTCCTCCTGGGCCTCGCGATGCTCCTGCCGGTGCAGTCTGGTGTTCGGGCCGAGGTCAACCAGCCGCTCGTGGTGGTGGTCGGCGTGAAGACAAACCTCACCGACATCTCGCTCGCGATGCTGCGCCGCGCTTTCCAGGGCGAGGGCGCCAGCACTTCCGACGGCAAGCGTCTGGTGCCGCTCAACCACGCCGTGGGAAGCAGCGAGCGCGCGCTGTTCGACCGCGCGGTACTGGGCCTCGAGCCAAGCGAGGTGGGTCGCTTTTGGATCAACCGTCGCATCCGTGACGAAGGCGCGCCGCCGCGCACCTTGCCGTCGGCGGACATGGGCGTGCGCGTGGTGGCCTCCTATCCTGGCGCCATCACCTACGTGAGCGCCAAGAACGTCAACGCCAACGTCCGCGTGCTGCGGATCGACGGCAAGCTCCCGCAGGACGCGGGCTACCTGCTGACGGGGCGCTGATGTCCAGACCAGAAACCAAACGCCTCTCCCTCGATGGCCGCGAAGGCGTGACCAACGCGCGCGAGCGCGAGCGCATCACCTCCGGGCTGCGGCTGAGCGTGGCGCTGATGATCATGGTCACCGTGATCGTGGGCGGTTTGACGGGCCTCGTCTTCTTGCTCGTGTCGCGCGTGTTCGACTCGATGACGCCGAGCGTGGCCAGCGATCTGGCTTGGAAGGCGCGGCGCGGTGCGGTCGAGTTGAGCAAGACGGCGGAGCTCGGGCTGGTGGTGGGCGATCGCGAGATCGTGCGGCAGGCCGCGCGCGACTACCTGCAGTCCTCCGACGTGGTGAACGTGGTGGCCTTGAGCGGCGAAGGTCAGGTGGTGTTCGAGCACGGCAGCTTCGACGAGAACCTCCAGCATGTGTTCGAGCTGGCCCCCAACCGTGTGCACGCGCTCGAAGGACGTCTGGTGGCCTGGGCGCCCGCTTCGATCGAGGGAGAAGTGGTGGGGCGCGTCCTGGTGGGTGTGTCCACGGCGCGCTTGCGCGCGGGAGACGAGCTGCGCGGCCAGCTGACGACCACCGCCTTCGCGGGCGGCTTCGTGGCGCTCTTGCTCGCGTTCGGGTTCGTGGTGCTCTACATCTTGCCCATCTTGCGACTCACCGAGTCGGCCTTCCGGCGACTCGAGCACACGACGCGCATTGCGGTGGAGGCGGCGCGCATGAAGGCGCAGTTCCTCGCCAACATGAGCCACGAGATCCGCACCCCCATGAACGCCGTGGTGGGTCTCTCCAAGCTGATGCTCGGGATGCCGCTGGGGCCCAAGGTGCGCCGCTACGCCGAGCGCATCGACACCTCGAGCCGTTCGCTCTTGAACATCATCAACGACATCCTCGACTTCTCCAAGCTCGAGGCCGGCAAGTATCAGAATCCACAAGGCGCCCTGTGACTCCGCCATGGTGGTGCAGGAGGTGGCCGAGATTCTGGCCGAGAAGGCGCAAGGCAAGGGCGTGGACCTGGTGTACCGCGTCGCGCCCGACGTGCCGCGCGTGGTGGAGGCGGACGTGGACCGCGTGCGCCAGGTGCTCACCAATCTGGTGGGCAACGCGGTGAAGTTCACGGACAAGGGCGAGGTGTTCGTGCAGCTGGCGCTCGAGCAGCCGCTCGAGGACGGCAAGACCGAGACGGTGTTGCGCTTCGAGGTGCGCGACTCGGGCATCGGTATTCCGGAGAACCTGCGCGAGCACGTGTTCGAGTCTTTCTCCCAGGCCGACGGTTCCATGGTGCGCCAGCACGGCGGCACGGGGCTCGGTCTGGCCATCTCCAAGCAGATGGTGATCTTGATGGGCGGCACCATCGGGCTCCAGAGCGAGCTCGGGAAGGGCAGCACCTTTTGGTTTACGTTGCCGGTGAAGATCGTGGAGACGAGCGCTGCCGAGCGAGCGCTGCCGCCCAGCATCGGCAAGCACGCGCTGATCGTGTGCGACAACGAGCACGCGGCCGCCAGCCTGCGCGAGCACGTGGTGGCCTGGGGTATGAGCGCGGTGGTGGTGGGCGACGAGACCTCGGCCTCCATGCACCTGCGCAAGTCCATGGTGGACGGTCCGCGCTTCGACCTGCTGTTGATCTCCGAGACACAGAGCGCGACCCATGCGGCGCCCCTGATCGCTTCGCTGCGCAAGACCATCCTGAGTGGTTTGCCACCTATCGTAACGCTGTCGCAGCTGCGACCGGACAGCACCCGTCTGGAGCTCGACCAGGAGGTGGCCGCGCAGCTGGCGCAGCCCGTGCGCATGTCGGAGCTCTATGAATGTCTGGCGCGCGTGCTGCTCGGAACCGGCGGCGGCGCCAAGCCCCAGAGCACCAACCACCTGCAGGCCAAGAGCTACGATTTCCGCGGTGCCCACGTGCTCGTGGTGGACGACAACGAGATGAACCAGTTCGTGGCGGCCGAACTCCTGGAGCGCTTCGGTTGCAAGGTGGACCAGGCGTTCAATGGTCGTGAGGCCGTGGATGCCGTGCTCAAAAACCGCTACGCGCTGGTGCTCATGGATTGCCAGATGCCCGTGATGGATGGCTACACTGCCACGGCCGAGATTCGCGCGCGCGAGCCGGTCGGACAGCGCACGGCCATCGTGGCGCTCACGGCCCACGCCCTCGAGGGCGAGCGCGACCGCGTGCTCTCCGCGGGCATGGACGATTACCTCACCAAGCCCGTGCGCCCGCAGACCCTGCAGCGCGCGCTGGCGCGCTGGATCCAACTCGAAGGTCTCGAGGTCGTCGGCGAACCCGCTGTGGGCGAGGCAGATAATTCGAATGCCGACGCGGGCACGCACGACGAACAGCTCGAGAGCTGCGCGACGGCGCTCCTCCAAATGTTCCTCGACAAGGTGCCGATGCAGCTCGAACTACTCGACGCCGCCCTGGCCGGCCAGGACGTGCAGGAGGTTCGTGCCCAGGCCCACAAGCTCAAAGGCAGCTTGCTCGCCGTGACCGCCAATGGCCTCGCCGAGCTCGCCCACAAGCTGCAGATCGACGGCGAACACGGCGACCTATCCAAGAGTGAAACCACCCACGGCCAGCTACTCGAGGGCTTCTATCGCTTCGAGAAGTTGGTCAAACAAGAGCTGTACCAGCGGACACGCGCCGCGAACAGGGTGTCTCATGGCGAATAAACTGAAAGTACTGGTGGTCGACGATGACGACGTAGTGAGGGTGCAGCTCGCCAGCTTGCTCACTGCCGCGCAACACATGGCGTTCCAGCTGCCGAGCGCCATCGGCGTCACGCGCGCCGTGATGCAACACCAGGTCGACGTGGTGGCCATCGACATCATGATGCCGTCCTTGCCGGGCGACAAGCTCGCCTCCTTGCTGCGACAGAATGCCAAACTGAAGCACCTCGGCGTGGTGCTGATTTCGAGCCGGCCGGTGGAAGAATTGCAGCAGTTGGCCGATGAAGTAAGCGCGGATGCGGTGGTGGCCAAGGACAGCCTGCGCACCGATTTCGTGCCCGCCATCGAACGCGCTGCGCGCGCCCGTGCCGGCCTTGCCCGCGGCAAGACCGGCTGAGCTCATCTCACGCTGCGCGCGCTCGCGCGAAAGATCTGGCTCCATCCCCGTCCCGGGTCCACGCTGTAGGGTGGCGCTCAACCTCCGCTTGTCTTCCATGGCGCGGGCGCTGCGCCATCGGAACTATCGGTTGTTCTTCGCGGGTCAGAGCATCTCCCTGATCGGCACCTGGGTCACCAAGATCGCCACCAGCTGGCTGGTCTACAAGCTCACCGACTCACCTTGGCTGCTGGGACTCGTCACTTTCGCGAGCCAGGTTCCCTCGCTGTTGCTCTCGCCGCTGGCCGGCGTCTGGATCGACCGCGCGAACACGCACCGCGTGCTGCTGGTGACGCAGGTGTTGGCGATGTTGCAGTCGGGTCTGCTCGCCTACTTCGCGCTGACCGAGACCATCGACGTACCCAGTGTGCTGGCGCTGAGTCTGTTCCAGGGGTTGATCAACGTGGTCGACATGCCGGCCCGTCAGAGCTTCCTGGTGGAGATGATCGAGGATCGTCAAGACCTCCCCAACGCCATCGCGCTCAACTCGTCCATGGTGAACATGGCTCGCCTGCTCGGGCCGTCCCTGGCGGGCCTCCTGATCACCGCGTTCGGTGAGGGCCTCTGCTTCACGCTCGACTCGCTGAGCTACGTGGCGGTCATCGCCTCGCTGCTCGCCATGCGTGTTTCACCGCGGGCGGTGGCGATCGAGGAGGCCGCCGTGTGGTCGCAGCTCAAGGAGGGCTTCCTCTACGTCGCGCGCTTCCCGCCGATCCGGGCCGTGCTCGTACTGTTGACCCTGACCAGCATCGCGGGTGCCCCCTACACGTTGCTCACGCCGGTGCTCGCGCGCGAGGTGCTGCATGGGCAGGCGGGCATGCTGGGCATGTTGATGGCGGCCTCTGGCCTGGGCGCGCTCGGTGCGGCTCTGTACCTCGCGTCGCGCGCCACGGTGCTTGGACTCGGCCGCGTGATCGCCGGCTCCACCGCGGTCTTCGGGGCGTCGCTGATCGCCCTCGGGCTGTCGCGCAGCTTCGTCTTCTCGCTGCTGCTGATGTTCGCGTCGGGGCTCTGCATGATGCTGCAGATGGCGGCCACCAATACGATCCTTCAGACGGTGGCCGACGAGGACAAGCGCGGGCGCGTGATGGGCTTCTACACCGTTGCGGTATTCGGCACGGTCCCCATCGGAAGCTTGCTCGCGGGCGCCCTCGCGGAGCGTGTAGGTACGGCGGAGACCTTGGTGCTCGGGGGCGGCCTGTGTCTTTTTGCCGCGCTGTGCTTCGCGCGTACGTTGCCGCGCTTGCGCGCGATCTTGCGCCCGGTGTACCAGCGCTTGGGGATCTTGCCGGCGCCGCGGCCGCTCGCCCGTTGAGGAGCCTTGTGAGGTGCGCCATCACGGACTACGAAAGAGGCCCTATGGCCCATTCCTTCAAGCTACCAGGTGCACTGTCGTCCTTGTTCGTGGTTTGCCTCGTGGGTTGTGCATCGGCTCCACCGCCCGCACCCGAAGCTCCTGTGTCACCGCCGCCTCAGAGCGAAACGCAGGTCACGGTCGTGGCGGAGCCCGCACCGCCGCCGCCGAGCCCCGAGGAGCTTGCGCGCGCCGAGGCCGCTTCGAAACTGGCAGTCGAGCGCGAGCAGATGCGCGCCGATCACCAGGCTGCCGTCGCGCGCTTCACGCCCGAGATGCACGAGCAGGCCAAGAAGCTCGCCGAGACCTCCTTCCCCAACGCCAAGGCCGCGCTCAAGGCGAGCGTCGCCGGCACACACCGCTCCGAGGACCACAAGGCGCGCGACAAGGATCGCCACCCCGTGGAGACGCTCGAGTTCTTCGGCCTCAAGCCCACCGCTACCGTGCTCGAGTACTCGCCGGGCGAGGGCTGGTATACCGAGATCCTCGCGCCTGCACTGGCCACGCGCGGTAAGCTGCTCGCGACCAACACCGATCCCAACGGGCCAGCCGATCAGCGCAGCTCCTTCTATGGAGAGCGCTTCAAGCTGTTCCTCGAGACCGCACCCGAGCTCTACGGCAAGGTGCAGGTGGTGCCCATCGACAGCAAGCAGCCCGCGCTCGGTCTCGACGGCAGCGTGGATATGGTGCTGGCCTTCCGCACCTTGCACGGCATGGTGAATCAGGGCCAGCTCCAGGCCTGGCTCGCGGAGTTCCACAAGGCGCTCAAGCCGGGCGGCGTGCTCGCCATCGAGGCGCACCGCGCCAAGCCCGACGCCGTGGCCGAAGAGAGCGCCAAGCAGGGCTATTTGCCCGAGAAGTGGGTGATCGAGCAGGTGGAGGCCCAGGGCTTCAAGCTCGCGGGCAAGAGCGAGATCAACGCGAACCCCAAGGACACCAAGGATTACCCGGACGGCGTGTGGGATCTGCCGCCCACGTTGCGCCTGGGTGACCAGGATCGGGCCAAGTACGAGGCCATCGGCGAGAGCGACCGCATGACGCTCAAGTTCGTCAAAGTGAAGAAGTGAGCTGAGCGCTTCGGTCGAACGCGCGGTTCTGCGCGCAAGCTAAGGGAGCTCCCGTGGTCCACGACATGACGCAGGGTTCCATCCGCGGGCACGTGCTGCGGATGGTATCGTTCGTGTTCGCCGGCCTGGCGATCCAGACACTCTACTCGCTGGTGGACATCTTCTGGGTCGGGCGCCTGGGAGAGCGCGCGGTCGCGGCAGTGGCGCTCTCCACCAACTTGATGTTCCTCTCCCTGGCGCTCACGCAGACCCTCTCGGTGGGCTGCGTGGCGCTGGTGTCGCAGGCGGCGGGACGCAAGGACGCGCAGGCCGTGCAGCGTCTGTTCAATCAGGCCCAGTCGCTGTCGGTATGTGCGGGGCTCGCGTTCTTCGCGGGCAGCCTCGCGTTCATGGGGGTGTACACCGAGCGGCTGTCGGGTGATGCGCAAACGGCTCAGCTGGCCCGTGAGTTCTTGGTCTACTTCATTCCCTCCATGGCATTGCAGTTCACCATGGTGGGGTTGGCCTCGGCCCTGCGCGGCATCGGCGACATGAAGCCCGGCCTGGTGGCCCAGACACTCTCGGTGCTGTTCAACATGATCCTGGCGCCGTTCTTGATCTTCGGTTGGTTCGGCACCAAGCCGCTCGGTGTGGCGGGCGCGGCGCTGTCCACCTTGGTCGCCACGCTGGCGGCGGTCATCGGACTCTCCGTGTACCTGGCGCGCGGTGGCTCCTCGTTGCGCGTGAGTTTCGCAGACTGGCGGCCTGACTTCTCGGTGTGGCGGCGCATGTTGAGCATCGGTTTGCCTGCGGGCACCGAGTTCGTGTTCATCTCCCTGAACATGGGCGTCATCTACGCCGCCATGAAGAAGTTCGGACCCGAGGCCCAGGCTGGCTTCGGCATCGGCTCGCGCGTCATGCAGGCCGGCTTCATGCCCGCTGTGGCGATCAGCTTCTCGGTGGCCGCGGTGGTCGGGCAGAATTTCGGCGCGGGCGCCTATCCGCGCGTACGCGAGGCCTACCGCGAGAGCGCCAAGCTGACCGTCGTCCTCATGCTGTTGTTCACGCTGGTGTGTCAGGTGGTGCCGGCACCGATGGTGCGCGCTTTCACGGCCGACGCCGGATCCATCGAGGTGGGCGCGGACTACCTGCGCAGCATCTCACTGATGTACGTGGCCTCGGGCCTGGTCTTCGTCATCGCCGGCATCTTCCAGGGCATCGGCAACACCTGGCCGTCCCTCGCCTGCTCGGCCGTGCGCTGTCTCTTGTTCGTGGGACCGGTGGCGGCCCTGATGGTCCACGGGGACTTCGAGATCCACACCATCTGGATCTTGAGCGTCGCCAGCGTGTTCGTGCAGCTGGGGTTGTGTCTCTATCTCTTGCGGCGCGAGCTCGCCATCAAAGTGCCGCTCACCGCGCCCGCAACCGCGGCCAGCGATCAGTCTGCGTACTTGACCGAGCAGCCGTAGGGCGGCGTATCGGCCAGCGCGATGGTGCGCGCGGCCTTGAGGTCGGCTAGCGCGTTGGTGACGTAGGGGACCAGCTCACCAGGCTTGGCGTCGGCTGGTCGCGGACGCGCGTCGTCGGGTACGCCCATCGGGGCGTTGTCGAGTCCGCCGCGATACACGAGGTTTCCTGCGGGATCGATGATGAACATGTGGGGTGTCTTGGCGGCACCGTAGGCGCGGCCCACGCTGCCGCTCTCGTCGAGCAGGATGCTGTTGGTCATGTGGTACTCGACCTTGGCGTCCACGTTGCGCTGTTTGCCGTTGCCTTGCTTGCCCGGTGCGCTCGAGTTGACGGAGAGCCAAACCAACTCGGGGGTCTCGTACTTGCTGGCCATGTCCGTGAGCGGGCCCTTGCCGTGGGCGTGCTTGATGAAGGGACAGTCCGGGTTGAACCACTCGAGCACCACGGTCTTGCCACGCAGC
The DNA here is from genome assembly GCA_047601445.1 of Myxococcales bacterium. Taxonomy (GTDB): domain Bacteria; phylum Myxococcota_A; class Polyangia; order Polyangiales; family DASUME01; genus DASUME01. The sequence goes on from JASGJH010000001.1 coordinate 6,128,423, forward strand.
TCGCGGAGCTTGAAGACCTTATCCGCGGTGTCGACCAGCGTGAAGTCGGGCGCCGGCTTGCCGAGCTCGGCGGCCTGGGTTGTGGGCGCGGCTGCAGGTGGAGGCGCTGCGCTCGGGCTTGGCGTGGCAGGTTCGGTGACGGCCTGCGATGCCGCGCCGGGCTTGGCGCCGTCCTCGCTCGCACCGCGATTGCAGGCAGCGAGACAGGCTGCAGACATGAGCGCCGCGAGCAGACCGGCGAGCGAGACCTGGGCGCAGGCAGAAGCGCGTCGAAGCGGACGGGTCCGCCCGCGAGCAACATAGAGACGCTGCATGAGAAAGCCCTCCTCGAAAACGAGAGGGCTCTACTGTAGCAACTCGAGGTAGGCGTCGGGGCAATCGAGGGGCGGGTCCACCACTTGGGTTACCGACTCGGGACCGTCCTCGGTGGTCCACTCGATATTCGTGCCGTGCAGTGCGAAGGTGGGCACGCGCGCGAGCACTTCGGGTGCGAGATCCCCGGAGGCCACCAGATCGTTCAAGATGTCCATGCCCACCGGGCGCATCAGCAGACGTGCGCTGACGCGCGCCGGCAGCGCCTTGATGTCGCGAGGCAGTACGATCTCGACCTCCTTCACGTGACGTCCCGGCACCATCACGGCCAAAGGCAGGACGTTGCTCGTGAAGCCCGTGGGATAGGTCGCGGACATCTCGGCGTCCCAGAACATGTGCACTTCTTGGCCCATCGCATCGAAGATGCGATCGCGGAACATGCTCAAGTAGGGGTCATGGCCGGGGTCGCCTTCGGGTAGCTCCTCGACGGCGCCATCCGCGATCACGCCGGTCTGGAACAACACGTTGTCCTGCGCGTCGTAGGCGATGAACTCGAGCCAGAGTCGGCGATCTTGCGCGGCGCCCGAGGGCTGCGCGTGCCCCATCTGGGCTTCCAACGTGAGCTTGAACGCTGTGAACACCGGGTTGGTGGCCTGGAGCTCCAGGCTCACGGTGCCGTTCATCAGCGCGCACTCCACGGCCTTGCGCTGGGCGGCCTGATCCGGGAAGTCGTCGCTCAAGGCCACGTCGACACCGGGCCACAAGTGCTCGTGCATCTTGCGCTTGGGCAGCTCGCGACCCGGCATCACGGCCACGGGCGCACCGCTGCGTGACACGTCCATGTGACAGCCGGTGCAGGTCTCGAAAGGAGGCGTGCCTACCTTGCTGAAGCCGCTCTCGTTGTACTCGGCGAAAGTGCGTTCCAGGTGCACGCCCTTGGGCGTGACCACGTCGTGACAGCTGCCGCAGAACACCGAGCTCTGCACGCTGTCGCGGTCGTGGAGCGTGGAGTACTGCACGGCGTGCACGCCCGGATCCACCGCGTCGTGCAGGGAGCCACGCATGGTCTGGTCGTTCGCCAGCGTGACCTTGCCGTTGTGATCGGCCTCGAGCCCCACGGCGTTGTGGCAGAAGTAGCAGGTCACGCCCTGGAACTCTGGCGGCACGTCGGCCAAATTGAGGCCGTCGCTGGTGAGACCTTCGCGCACGGCCAGCGGCGCGTGGCAGCCCACGCAGAAGTCGCCCATCTGCCCGTAGGTCTCGCGCTGACCGCGCTGGTTCATGGCCAAGAACACGGGGTCCTTGGAGGCGTAGGCGTGCATGCTGCTCGACCACTCACGGTAGTGCCGCGGGTGACAGCCCGAGCAGGTCACCGGGTTCATCAGCTCCTCGCGCGACATGCGCGTGGGCGGCACCACGCTGGCGTCACCCTGCGACGGGTCGTCGCCTCCGCCGCCACAGGCCGCGAGCATGCTCCATCCGAGCGCGAACCCAAGGACACCAAACCGTGTGCTTTGCATCGTGTCCGCAGTCCTACTCTTCCTCGACGCATACGTCGAAGATGAGGTAGTCGTCACCCCCGGCCTTCGGCGAGGTGAGCTCGAAGCGCACCTGCCAGGGCCCACGCATGGTGAAGTTGAAGCCGTCGAACTCGTAGCGCCCGGGCTGCTCTAGCGGCTTGGCCTTGGGCTTGAAATTTCCCTGGTGCCCGTGGACCGGCATGTACGTGTACACGTCGATGAACTCGAGGTCCGTGAGCGGCACGCCGCCGTCCGCGGTGGTGAAGTCGACCACCCAGTCCGCCCGACCCTTGAGCAGCGGGAGCGGATCGGAGCTCACCACCTTGCCCTTCACCCTCATGGTCTGGTTGCCCAACTGCTCCGTGCCCACCATCAATGGCGGCAGTTTCGGATCGCAGGGCGTATCCGGGTAGCTGGCGTCGCTGCCGGCGTCCTCGTGAACATGGGCGTCGTGATCGTGGCCATCTACCGGCACGTGATCGTCGCCGCACGCCGACAGCGTGAGCAGCGAGGCGACCGCCAGGACCGTCGAAAGAGAGTGTTTGCGGAGGGCGATCATCGCCTTGCTTCCTTTCGCGCGCGCCGCCTGTGCAGGCCGACGCCAGCGAGCAGGGTGAACAGCGCGCTCAAAGACATGGCGCGGTCTCGCTGGTAGGGGTGCACGCTGCAATCTTCCTTGGGCTTCTTCACGGCGCCCCCACTTGTGTCGGGCAGCTTGCCGCCATCTAGCAAGGAATCGCCACCGCCATCCGTACCCGCGTCGGTCGCCACGCCCGCATCGTTGGGCATCCCGGCGTCGGCCCAGTGCAGCGCTTCAGGGCCGCAGTACTGCTCGTGGTAGGCGCCGCACATGGGCGCGCTCGCGAAGTGCACGGGGCCACACCAGCCGGCCTGACACAGCTGATCGTGGCAATCCGCCACGACATCCTGGCCCGAGCACGACTTGATGCTCTGCACGCTGGTCATGCTCGCGAGCTCGGTGAACGTCTTGGTGCTCGGGTCGAAGCGGCCGAAATCGCTGTAGTGGCACAAGAAGAGATCGCTACTTCCAGTAGGCTTGCCGAGGCAGCTGATCTCGCGATCGGTGATCACGTGCTCGGGTTGGCTGGCGAGCCCGGGCGCGGCTTTGAGCAGGCCTTTGGGCATGGTGTCGTCGCTCGGGGAGCCGGCGTCGGCGATCCAGAGTGTGCCGTCCGCCTCGAAGACCACATCGTCGAAGTCGGTTCCGTCGAACCACGGGGCGAAGCTCTGGCCGCCGTCGCTGCTGACCACCATGCTGTCCTTGTTGCTCTCGTAGTCCCCGCCGTCCTTGAAGCGCTGGAACCTGCCCACCACGCGGTTCTCATTGGTGGGGTCCACCCCGAGCAAGTTGAACGAGGCTTGCTCCGGCAGGTTGGTAATCTCGTGCTCGGCCCAATGTGCGCCGCCGTCGTCGGAGCTCAGAAGCAGCACCTTGGAGCCGCCCGTAGGCGCGAACCGCAACGACACCGTGTAGAAACGCGTGCCGCCGCCCATCCGGGCCACAGCGAGCAGGCCCGTGTTGCTCCAGCTCTCGCCGTCGGGGGGCACTAGGCGACCGGAGAGCTGGGTGTAGGTCCCGCTCTCGTCGCGCTTCCACAGTCCCTCACCCGCGTTGTCCGTGGCGCCGTTGGTAAGGACGTAGCTCACGCGGGGCTCGGTGGCGGTCGAAGCCAGGCCGGAGACCCACAGACCCGCGACCTGATCGATCCGATGGAAGCCGCAGCCCGTGCCGTCGTCTTCGAAGACGCCGCTCGTGGTTCCTAGCAGCGTGCGGCCCCCCCCGGTCACCCGCGCCATGCGCGTGCGCGACAGGCTCGAGCGGGTGCGTGAGGCGACGTCGGTCGCGCCGTCTCCGAGGGCCCGCAGGGCCGCTTCGGCCACCGCTGAGGTGCACACGAGGCTGAAGTTCGCGCCCGCGTCGTCGCTATAGATGAGGCCGGTCTTGGAGCCGGTGTTGTCGTAGCGAAGGATCAGGCGCTGGGGATTCTCGGGATCGACGTAGACCCCCACCATCACTTCGACGGGCCCGCTCGCGTGGACGGACGAAGCCAGGAGAGCGGACGAGAGGGGAAGGAGCAAGGCCAGTGCTGGGCCGGACTTCATGGACACCCTGCCTAAGTAGAAGCCAATGAGCCTCCATCCCTAACAAGATCCGGAGCGTCGGTGAAAGCCCTTTTCATTGACCGGATTCGCCTTTCCTTTCGAGCACAACGCCGGTTTGAGACCGGAGCTGGAAAAGGACGCGAACGGCGGATCGGGCAGGCGCCGCCTTCGCAGGGCGGGGAGGTGCCGCGCGCACACACCAGGGGGCGCCGCGCCCGCACAGCCGGGGACGCCGAGGGGCACCGCTTAAATAAAAAAGGCAGCTCGCACGAAGGGGGACGGCCGAGCTGCCTGGCAACCGCTGCGGAAGGGGGGGTTCCCGCATTCTGCGGCCGCGCGTATGTACACGACATCATTGCGAAGCTCGTGCCAACTCCGGCGCCGCGAAAGGATGAGGGATTTTGTGTGATCCCGGCCGCACGGCCTCCCACATCGTTCGTCGCTGCAATGATAGGCGTTTCAGTCCTGCGAATTGAGTGTTGGCTGGATCGCAGCCGACTGCAGAGGCTGAAGCGCGCGCGCCCGGGCGCGCCGCACGGAAGTACTCGCCGCTCCGACCCAACGAGCGGACCCGAGCAGGCCCGGGCCCATGGGTGGCCTTGATCACTCGGGGAAGGATCAAAATCCAGGGGTGCTGTGTTACCGTCGTCCCGCGCTGGCCCGGGCATCGGTCCGTGAGGTGGCGCCAGCGGGGCGGTTGGCTGTCCCGACTCGAACCCAAGGTGGCGCAGCCGTTGTCTCTGGATCGCTCTCGTGGACCGCTTCATTCCCTTGAGAATCCACCCGTGGAAGGTCCACTCTCGCCTTTGTCACCCCTGCTGCGCTCGCCTGCTGCGGCGAGAGTCTCACGGCGCCGGCCGCGCGCGCCCGCTCACGCGCCCCTCCCGGGGCCACGTCTTGGTGTCTTGAACGCGCTGCCCCGAGGGCACGCCGTGAATCGCTCGTTGAGGTAGGTACAGGATGAGTGCTGCTGCTCCTTCGCATGGAAGAGCCGTCGTCATCGGCGGAAGTATGGTCGGACTCGCGATGGCTCGCGCCCTCAGTGGGCACTTCCGTGAGGTGATCCTGATCGACAAGGACGAGTTCCCGGTCGACGCTCCAGCGCACCGCGTGGGCGTGCCGCAGAGCTATCACATCCATAACCTCACGCTGCGCGGCCAGAAGGAACTCGAAGACCTGTTCCCGGGCTTCGGCGAGGAGGCCGTGAAGCTCGGCGCCATGCGCATCGATTACGGTCGGGACGTGGCACGCTGCTCCGAGCTGGGCTGGCAGAAGCAGTTCCAGAGCGGGCTGATCGCCCTGTCGGCCACGCGCATCCTGGTGGAGTTCGCCGAGCGCCAGCGCTTCCGCGCGCTGTGCAAGAACGTCCGTGTGATCGAGAACACCCGCGTGGTCAACCTCATCACGGAGGGCGAGGGCAATAAGCAGCGCGCCGTGGGTGTGGTCACCGACAAGCAGGACGAGACCCAAATCCGCGCGGACTTCGTGGTGGATTGCAGCGGTCGCGGCACCAAGTGGAAGAAGTGGTTCGAGGAGCGCAAGCTCCCGCTCCCACCCGAGACCGTGGTGGACTCGCGCTGCGGCTACAGCTCGCGCTTCATGCGGCCCAAGAACCCTGGCAAGTACCAGTGGAAAGCCATGGTGGTCGACGGAACGTATCCGGACCATCAGCACTGGGGTGTGATCGTCCCGCTGGAGAACAACGACTGGGTGGTGACCCTCGGTGGCATCGGAGAGAACTATCCTCCGGGCGACGAAGAGGGCTTCTTGAAGTGCGCCCAGGGCTTGCTCACGCCGCTCTATGCAGAGGCCATGGCAGAGGCCGAGCCCCTCACACCCATCCGTACCTTCCGCCGCATGGAGATGCGCTGGAACCACTTCGAGCGCGTGGGCGTGGCGCTCAACCGCTTTCTGGTCGTGGGCGACGCAGCCTGGGCCTACAACCCGCTCTACGGACAGGGCATGTCCATCGGCGTCACCTGCGCGCGCATCCTGCGCGACCTGCTCGACAAGAACCCGAGTCTCGACGGCATCGACCGCCGCTTCTACCCACCCGCCAAGAAGTTTTCCTGGCCCGCCTGGGAATCCACGGCGCTGCTCGACATGCGCTGGCCCCAGACCCACGGCAAGCGCCCCTGGCACATGGCGCTCACGCATCGCCTGATGAACTTCGCCTGGCGCGCCGCGCACTACGACGAAGACCTCTTCATGGCCGTGCTGCAGAACGTGCATCTGCTCAAGTCGCCCACGGAGCTCATCACGCCCAAGTTGATGTGGGCGTTCACGAAGTACGTGCTCAAGCTCGTAACCTTCATGCCTCTCCGGCCCGTGCCTCAACTTCCGGCTCTCCCTTCTCCCGCGGAGTGACTCGGAGCTCCCTGATTGCGGCGGGCACGTGGGTTGCCTCTGGCTGGCCGAGAGTCGCGCACTCGGAGCTCCCTGGCAGGGGCGCGCGGGTGGCCTTCCTATGGCTAGCCGAGAGTCGCGCCATTGGCGGTGCGCCACGCGGTGGGGTCGGTCATGGGGTCGCTTCCAGTCGTGGTGCGCAAGGCGCGCGGGAAGCGCGCAGGCTCAGTCTCCGTCGTTTCGCTCGCTGACGGGGTCCACCGGTTGAGCTTTGCTTCGAGTCGAGGCGCGCCAAGACTCGGCGCCATAGGAAGGCCACCCGCGCGCCCCTGCCAGGGAGCCCCGTGTGTTCACTAGGCTCGTGCGTCCTTTCGTGATTCTCTTTGCCCGGACGAGCTCGTGTGATCTCTTGGCCCGAACAGGCTCGTGTGATCTCTAGGGCTTGAACGCTCTCCGGCGAATGCTCGTACTTACCCACGTGAGCTCAAGCGCAATCCGAGAGTCGCAGGAACACTCGGGTGCACTCGAGGAGGAGCTCACGTGAAAACGTGGGAGCTCCATCAATCACATGAGCGTACTCGAGCAGAGCCTCAACTAGGATTGTCGAGCCACCAGTGATCACACGGCGCACTTGAGTGAGATCCCACCCGAGGCGCTCGAGCCCTAGTGAACACACGGGGCTCCCTGATTGCGGCGGGCAGGTGGGGTGCCTCTGGCGCCGAGTCTTGGCGCGCCTCGACTCGAAGCGAAGCTCAACCGGTGGACCCTGTAAGCGGCCAATACGACGGAGACTGAGCTTGCGCGCTTCCTGCGGGCCTTGCGCACCAAGACTGGAAGCGACCCCATGACCGACCCACCGCGCTCAAGCTCGCCCCATGGCGCGACTCTCGGCCAGCCAGAGGCAACCCCACCGCGCGCCCCTGTCAGGGAGCTATGGGAGATCGCTTGAACGCAGTCCGCACGTCCACTCCGAGAAACACCCGTAGCCCGCCCACGAAGGACCCCACCACGAGGGCGACGTCGATCGCGAGTCGAAGTCCCGGATTGGCCGGCAAAAATGGCCTCACTGCGAGCAGCGTGATGACCACGCCCGAGAACACCACCACGGGTCCGCCCATGCTCTTGAGGAGTGCCCAAGGAGAGAGCGCCACGGCGTGCTTGGACATGATCAACGACACGGCCACCAAGCTCACGGTGGCCGCCACCCAGGCGAGGGAGATCACGAACACGCGATCCCAGTCCGTGAGGGTCAAGCCCAGGAACATCGCGAGCGCCACCAGCAGCAAGTTGACCACCGAGTGCACGAGCGAGAGTCTCGACTTGCCTGCGGCCACGTACACGCTCGGGATGGTCTCGGCGATGCCGCGCATGAAGGCGGCCACCAGTAGGAGGCGGATCGCGTCGCCCGCGTGGGGCCAACCGCTCTTGCCGAGCAGCTGCAGCACGTTTTCGCCGTCCACGAAAATGAGCGCCATCACGGGGACGGTCATCAGCGTGACGGTGCGGGCGGTCCATAGCCACGCTTCGTTCAGCTTGCTTAGCTCGCGGCCCAGGCGCGAATACACGGGCAGAGCGGTGCGATTGCCGACCTGCAGGATGGCGATGCTGGGGGCCATGGCGAGATCGAAGGCCACGCGGTAGCCGCCCAGGGCTTGCGTGGAGACCAGGCGTCCGAGCAGCAGGTAGTCGAGATTTCGGCTGAGCTGGACCACCGCCACGGAGCCGCTGATGTTGAGGCCGGTCTTGGCCATCCCGCGCAGGGACTCCCAGTCGAACTCACGTCGCGAGTAGGGACCGCACAGCACGCTCGCCCCGAGCAGCTGCATGAGTCCGTTGGAGACGTTGCCAAGCAAGGGAGCCCAGGCGCCTGCGCCGGCGGCGGCCAGGCCCAATGTGACGAGTCCCGAGACCAAGGTGGCGAGCGTGGTGACGGCGCCCAGGGCCCGGTAGCGCATCTCGCGCGCGAGCAGCGCCAGGGGCACGGCGGCCAAGCCCACGAAGACGAGCTTCATGGCCGACACGCGGATCATGGAGGTCAGCTCGGGGGCTCGGTAGGCGTCGGCGATCCAGGGCGCGGCCAGCACCACCATGGTCGACAGTACGGCGGCGATGCCCGTGGCGTACCAGAACGCGCTCGAGGTCTGTCGTGGCGTGAGATCGGGCTGCTGGAGCGTGGCCGTGCCGATGCCCAGGCCGTTGAAACACTCCACGAAGACCGCCACGGACCAGGCCAAGGTGGCGACGCCGATTTGCTCGCGGGTGAGGAAGCGCAGTACGAGGATCAGCGAGAGGGCGTCCAGGATGCGCGCCACCGCCGTGGCCGAACCGAGCCAGACGAGTCCGCGTGCCAGCTGCTGACGTTCTTCGCTCATCTCGGCGCGTGCTCTCGTTTCTTCGCTCGCGCGCCCGAGGGCGCACTTCGACGCGGGGCGCTCGGCGCCCGGCGCGACCTTTGCGGAGCCCCAGGCTTACGGTCATTCTTGGGCCCGTGACCCATTCGGTCAGTATTTTGTGCCATACGCTCGCAGGGAACGCCTTCGGACGCGCGTGGCTCCTGGCCGACTTGCTGAGCCAGGACTTCTCCGTGCACATGGTGACGGCCTGTCGTCCGAACGACGAACTTTGGGCTCCCGCGCGGGGTAGCTGCCAGTTCGAGATCCGTCGCTGGAGTCCTTGGTCCTATCCGGGGTACGTCGCACGCGCCCCCAGTATTGCGCGTCGCCTGGTCACGGGCGACATCGTGCTGGCGGTCAAGCCCCACTTGAGCTCGCTGGGGCTCGGGCTGGTGGCGCGCGAGGTGCGTAAGCGGCCTTTGATCGCCGATGTCGACGACTGGGAACTGGGCTTCAGCTCGCTGGCCGGGGATCTGCTAGGCGCGCCCTGGGCGGCGCTGTCGGCGGCGAGCGCGCTGCATACCCGCCGCATGAGCGCGAAGGTGCGCACGGCCGACGCAGTCACGGTCAGCAACTCGTTCCTTCATGAGCGCTACGGCGGCACCTGGATCCCGCACGCGCGTGACGAGGAGCGCTTTCGGCCTGTGCCCGGGCCGGCCGGCGAGCCGCCCACGGTGTTGTTCGCGGGTACGCCGCGCCGTCACAAGGGGCTCGGTGAGTTGCTCGAGGCCTATCGTCAGCTGCGGGTCCCTGCGCGCCTGCGCATCGTGGGGGGCATGCTCGATCCCGAGCTGGTGCGCGAGACCCGTGACGAGGCGGGCATCTCGGTGGAGCCGCCGGTGCCCATGCAGGAGTTGCTCGGCATCTTGGCGAGCGCCGACGTGGTGGTGATCCCGCAGAGTGATAGCCCAGCTAGTCAGGGGCAGCTGCCGGCCAAGCTGCTCGATGCGATGGCCATGGGTCGCGCAGTGGTGTCCACGAACGTGGGCGATATTCCGCGTTGGCTGGCAGACGGAGCCGGTCGCGTGGTGCCGCCCGGTGACGCTGGCGCGCTCGCGCGGGGGCTCGAGGAGTTGCTCGGCGATGCGGCGCTGCGGGCCCAGCTCGGCGCGCGCGCCCGGGAGCGCTTCCTGCGCTACGGATCCCAGGGCGTGTTGAGGCCGCGCTTGGTGGGGCTGCTGCAGCGCGTGCTGGCAGGCGAGTCCTTGGCGCCCCCGGCGGCGCCGTTCTCCGATTGAAGGGGACACGCTCAGCCGAGCGTGTTCAGTCGAGGACCCGCCAGGCGATCTGGGCGAACAGGGTGCGCTCGCGCTCCGCGCGCACGCGGGCCTCGTCGAAGTTCGCGAGCTCCGACACCGAGGCGTACCAGTGCACCACGTGCGTGTCCGCCTGGAGCACCAAGTCCGCGCTCTCACGCGCGTTGGCGCGTTCGCGGAAGTACTGGCGCGAGATCTCGGGGCCCAGCGGGTAGAAGACACTCGGCGGCAACTGGCGCACCCCGAGCGCGTCGCCTGCTTCGGCCAAGCACTCCTGCAGCAAGTGCGTTCCCAGCCGATAGCGCAGCGGCAGATCGGCCTCCGGCAAGGCCGCCACGCGCTGCAGCATGTGGCGCACGAAAGGGTGGCGCGCCGTAAAGCCGAGCACCGCATTGTTGGCGGCCGTGAAGTAGAGCGGGCTCAAACGTCGGAATACCCGTTCGCCGCGGGGCAGGCGGGCACAGGCGTTGCGCACGAGGCCGCGCAAAGGACCGCCCAACACGCGATAGGGATGGAACCCGTAGCGCTTCTCGAGAGGCCATATGACGTGCTCCAAGCCGCAGTACGCCTGGTAATGCGCGAGGTCCGCCAGGTCGCGCAGGGTGACGGTGTCGGTGTCGAGATAGACGCCGCCTTCGCGATACAGAATCAACAGGCGCGCTAGATTCGCGCGCGCGGCGGGCTGCGACAGGCCCGCGAACAACCGCGCGAGCAGTTCACACGGGAGCTCGTCGGACGCATCGGCGAACAGGTCGCGCTCGTTGAGGTGCGCGACTCCGAAGCGCGGATGTCGGCTGAGCGCCTGGGTGCACGCGTCGGAGCTCAGATCATGGGTGGCCCACAGGGTGGCGCGCGCGCGGGGACAAGCCTTGAGCGCGCTTTCCACGGCCAGTCGTGCGAACCAGGGCAGACGCTCGCCGATCCACACAAAATGGAGCTTTTCGGGGATCGAAGCGGTCATGCGCGCGCGGATTGTGAAGGAAAGTCAGGCCGGGCGCACTCCTCGTGCGAACTTCCTTGACCCCGATCCGGGCAGGCCACACAACCACGCTCGCCCCATGACCGAGCACCAGACCTCCCTCACCCCAGCGCGTCCCGGCTTGGTCCGGCGCCTCCAGGGGTACGTGGGTTCGCTGCTCGCGATCGAAGCGGGCGGGTCCGCCCGCGAGCAAACCCAAGATGCGTTGCTCAAGCGACTCGTGCTCCTCTACGTGCTGGTGCAGCTGGTGGGGGCACTCTGGGACCTACCCGGGGACCACGGCTGGGAGAACGATGGCATCGCGCCGCGCGGTGTGTTCAGCGGTTTGAGCGGCAATCTCAAGCCCGGCAATGCCCATCGCTACCCGCTGTTCCACTACGTGCTCTCGCTGATCGCGAGCTTGCCCGCGCTCTTGCTCACGCCGCTCGCCGCCGGCTCGCTCGGCAAGACGGCGCTGCTCGAGGCCGGCGCAGGCACGCTGGTGATGACGGGGGTGTCGCTCTGCGTGAAACTGCTCGGCATCGGCCTGAGCGCGCTCGCGTTGCTCGCCCTGGCAGCCTTCACGCGTCGCAGCGCCAGTGTGGAGGCATCGCGCTGTGCCGCAGCCTTTTGCGCGCTCAACTTGAGCTTCGCCTACTACGGGCGGGCCTCCAACCTCGACGGACCTTACTTGGCGTGGTCTGCGCTCTTGCTGGAGCGGCTCTCGCTCTTGGGCCAGGGGGACGCGCGCGCGCAAGCTGCTCGCTACGTGCAGATGGGGTTGTTGGGGGCCGCCGCCGTGGCCACCAAAGACCAGGCCTATGCTGTGGTGTTTCCCTTGTTCGCGGTGGCCGGCGTGCATGCCTTGATGGCGCGCTCGCTGCCGCGTCTGGTGCGCCTCGCGCTCTCGGCAGGCGCGGGCTACGCGGTGTTCAGCGGGGCGCTCTTCAATCCGCGCGGCTTCGCGGCGCGCATCACCATGCTGCGCGGGACCAACAGCCAGGACTGGAAGATCTACGAGGACACCAGTCTTGGACTGTGGACCAACGTCGGCGATCTGGCGGGTAACGTTCCGATGTGGTGGTGGCCTTGGCCGGTGCTCGTGCTGGCGGGGCTCGGCCTTTGCGTGTGTCTGGTGTGGGGGACGCGCGACCGCAAGCTGCTCCCGCTGTTGCCGCTCGTGATGGGTCTCGGTGGCCTCTGTCTCTTCACGCTAGTGGTCCGGCGAAACGACCATCGCTTCGTCCTGCCCGCGGCCTTCGTGGCCAGCTATTACGCCGGCGTGGGGGCGAGCGCGTTGCTGCGGGCGAGCTCGGGACGCGCGCGTCGCGCAACGCAGGTGGGCCTGGGGCTGTTGTTCGCTGCAGCGGGCTTTCAGAACCTGCTGCTCTTGGTCACGCAGTTCAGCGATGGTCGACGTCAGGTGGCGGCCTTCCTGGCCGAGCGGCCTCGGGGGACGCGCGTGGAGACCTATGGCTTGCCTGTTTATCAACCCCACTATTGGCTGGGATCCGATGCTCCCTATCAGGTCACACGTCTCCAGCCGTTGAGTGGCGAGCCCTGGGCACCCATCCGCGGTCTGACGAACGTGCGCGACAGCTATGCCAACCTGTCCGCGCGCGGCCCGGACATCCTGCTCATCCCCGAAGGCTTCGCGATGCGCTACTTCGAGCGAACCTTGCGGCCGGGTGAGCGGCTCTCCGAGCAGGAGCGCAAGGCCCAGCTCGACCGCGATGCCACCGAGTTCATGCGCGCCGCCGTGGCGAACGAACTGCCAGGCTACGAGCTGCTGTTCGTGGCCGGCGAGGACCTGCCTGCGCCGCTCGCGCGCCTGGGGCTCTCGCCCGTGAGCGTCCACGGCAGCACGGGCATGCGCTACTGGGTGCTGTCGAAAAAGGGCTGAGCCGCGCGGTCGGATCATCCACAGATGCCAGGTCGAGGTCACGCCTTCCCGGCTTTCCTCCGCCTGTCAGGTTGCGTAGGATGCGCCCCATGCACGCCTCCGACCGCATTGACCCCTGGGCACGCTGGGAATCGGGCCTGAGTAGGACCGCCGCCAATCATCAAGCGCTGAGTCCACTGAACTTCCTGGCGCGCACCGCCCAGACCTATCCCGATCGTACCGCGCTCGTCCACGGTAGCTTGCGGCGTGACTACCGCAGCCTCGAGCAGCGCTGCCTCCAGCTCGCCAACGCGCTTGCGCGTCGCGGCGTCGGTGCGGGGGATGTGGTGAGCCTGCTGGCGCCGAACGTGCCGTGCGCGCTCGAGGCTCACTACGGCGTGCCGATGGCAGGGGCCGTGCTGCACGCCATGAACGTGCGACTGGATCCCGCCACCATCGCGTACATGCTCGATCACGCCCAAACCAAGGTCTGGATCGTCGATCGCGAGTTCGCGGCGCTCGCGCGTGAGGCCCTCTCGCGCGCCAAGGTGCGCCCGTTGATCGTGGCTGCCGACGATCCGAGCTTCACGGGCGGCGAGCTCATCGGCGAAGTCGGCTACGAAGAGCTGCTCGCCGAGGGAGAGCCGTCGCTCCATTGGGTGCGACCCGACGACGAGTGGCGGGCCCTCGCGCTGAACTACACGAGCGGCACCACCGGCAATCCCAAGGGCGTGGTGTACCACCACCGCGGCGCCTACCTCACGGCTATGGGCAACGTGCTCGCCACCAACCTAGGGCGGCATGCGGTGTACCTGTGGACGGTCCCCATGTTCCACTGCAATGGCTGGTGTTTCCCCTGGGCCGTGAGCCTGGTCGCGGGCACCCACGTGTGTCTGCGCCACGTGCGCGCGGACGCCATCTACGACGCCATCGAGAAGCACGGCGTGACCAACTTCTGTGGCGCTCCCACCGTGCTCAACATGATCGTGCAGGAGGGCCAGAAGCGCTCACTCAAGCTCGAGCGCGTGGTGGACGTGGCCACCGGAGGCGCACCGCCGCCTGCGGCCATCCTCTCGGCCATGGAGAAGGCGGGCTTCCGCGTCACGCACCTGTACGGCCTCACCGAGACGTACGGACCCGCTGTGTTCAACTCGTGGCAGGACGCCTGGGACCAGCTGCCCGCCGACGAACGCGGCAGCAAGAACGCACGGCAAGGCGTTCGCGGGCCGACCCTGGAGGGGCTCACGGTGCGTCACCCGGAGACGCTCGAGGAGTGTCCCCACGATGGCCAGACCGTGGGCGAGGTGATGTTCGCCGGCAACATCGTCATGAAGGGCTACCTGGCCGATCCCGAGGCCACCGAACGCGCCTTCAAGGGCGGCTTCTTTCACTCGGGTGATCTCGGCGTGATGCACCCCGACGGCTACATCCAGCTCACGGATCGCTCCAAGGACATCATCATCTCGGGCGGCGAGAACATCTCGTCCATCGAGGTGGAGAACACCCTCTTCAAGCATCCGAGCGTGCTCGAGGCCGCCGTGGTGGCGCGGCCGGATCCCCTGTGGGGAGAGACTCCGTGCGCCTTCGTCACGCTCAAACCCGGCGTTGCCCCGGTCACGGCCGAGGAGATCATCGCGTTTTGCCGCACCCAGATCGCTGGCTTCAAGTGCCCCAAGCACGTGGTCTTCGCGGAACTGCCCAAGACCTCCACGGGAAAGGTGCAAAAGTTCATTCTGCGCGAGCGCGCCAAGCAGGAGTCGCTGTAGCTCGCGTCAGCCCGTCGTGGTCGCATGCCAAGGATTTCCATGACTCGGCTTCCCAATCTCCTGTTCGCACTGTTGGGGCTGTTCATCGCCGCCTGCGGACCCAGCCAGCCACGCAGCACCGCGGCAGCGCGGGCGGACACGGCGCCTTCCGCGGCGGTGCAGCCGCCCCGGCCCGAGCCGCGACCGCACCTGGTGAGCTCGCCTTCCGGAGACCGCAACGACGAGTACTACTGGCTGCGCGACGACACGCGGAGTTCGCCCGAGGTGCTGGCACTGTTGGCCCAGGAGAACGCCTACGCCGATCGCCAGCTCGCCCATATCGCGGACGCCAAGCGCGCGCTGTACCAGGAAATCGTCGCGCGTATCCCGCCGAACGACGACTCGGTGCCCGTGGAGGACGACGGCTACTGGTACCAGAAGCGCTTCGTGGAAGATGGTGAGTACCCACTCTACGTGCGTCGCAAGGGAGCTCCCGACGGCCGCGAAGAGGTCTTGCTCGACGGCAACCAACTGGCTCAGGGCCACGGCTTCTTTCGCATCTCGGACTACGAGGTCTCACCCGATACGCGCGTGCTCGCCTGGGCGGAAGACACGATGGGGCGTATGCAGCACACGCTGCGCTTCAAGGATTTGAGTCGCGGTGAACTGCTGCCGGATGTGATCTCGAACGCGGAGGCTGCGCTCGCCTGGGCCGCCGATAGTCAGACGCTGCTCTACATCGAGAAGGACCCCGAGACGCTGCTTGGCAAACGCGTACGCAAGCACCGCCTGGGGACCGACCCGCGCCTCGACCCCGTGGTGTATGAGGAGCCCGATGAGTCGTTCTACCTCGCGGTCTGGAGCAGCCGCAGCGAGCGCTTCCTCAACATCTACGCGATCTCCACCGTGTCGAGCGAGCAGTGGGTGGCCGACGCAAACGATCCCGAGCTCAAGTTTCGCGTCTTGATCCCACGTCAGCGCGACCACGAGTACCTGGCGCAGGACCATGCCGATCAGTGGGTGCTGCGCAGCAACGCCGGGGCACCCAACTTTCGCTTGCTGACGGTGCCGATGACTCAGGTGGCCGACCGTACGCGTTGGCGCGACCTGGTCGCGGAGCCCAAGGCAGGACTGATCGACGATTTCGATGTATTCGACGGTTTTTTGGCCTACAGCGCGCACCAGGACGGCTTGAGTCGTGTGCACGTGAGGGCTTGGGCGAGCGGCAAGGATCGCGAGATCGCCGTGCCCGAACCGGCCTCCACCGTGACCCTGGGCGACAACCGCGAGGCCGCGACCACCCACCTCCGCTACGAATACACTTCGCTGAATACGCCCGTCAGCACCCTGCAGTACGAGCCCGAGACCGCGCGCAGCGAGCTCCTGAAGCAGGAGACCGTGCTCGGCAGCTTCCAGGCCTCCGACTACGCCACCGAGTACCTACGCGTCGCCGCGCGCGACGGCACCGTGGTGCCTGTTTCTCTCGTCTATCGCAAGGGGTTCGCGCGTGATGGCTCGGCGCCGCTCTATCAGACGGCCTATGGAGCCTACGGTGAGAACTCCGATCCCGAGTTCGACTCGGCGCGCCTCAGTCTGCTCAATCGCGGCGTGGTCTTCGCCATCGCCCACGTGCGCGGGGGGCAAGAGCTCGGGCGCGCCTGGTACGACCAGGGCCGGCTACTCAACAAGCAGCGCACGTTCTCGGACTTCGTCGATGTTACGCGCTCGCTGGTGGCCCAGGGCTACACGGCCAGCCAGCGGGTGGCGGCGCGGGGCGCGAGCGCGGGCGGGCTCTTGATGGGGGCCATCGCGAATCAGGCTGCGGGCGACTACCGGGTCATCGTGGCGCACGTGCCCTTCGTGGACGTGGTGACCACCATGCTCGACGAGTCCATCCCGCTCACGACCAATGAATGGGACGAGTGGGGAGACCCTCGGCAAAAGCCGTTCTACGAAGCGATGCTGGCCTACTCACCCTACGACAACGTGAAGGCTCAAGCCTACCCGGCGCTGTACGTCACGACCGGGTTGTGGGACTCGCAGGTGCAGTACTACGAGCCTCTCAAGTGGGTTTCCCGTCTGCGCGCGAAGAAGACCGACGATCAGCCGGTCATCTTGCGCGTCAACATGGAGGCCGGACATGGCGGGAAATCGGGGCGCTTCGTGCGTCAGCAGCAGATCGCGGAGGAGTACGCTTTCGTGCTGCACGAGCTGGGCGTAAACGTGGGCGCCCCGAGTCCCTGATCAGTTACCGCTACCGCCCCAGGTTCCCGGCACGGTGACACCGTCGCCATCGGTGCCCGTGTCGTCGTCCGGGTCGGTCACGCCCTTCGGATCTTCCTCGATGTCCACCGTGAAGGTGAAGGGGGTGGTGATGTCCTCCTTCTTTCCGTTCACGTTGGTGGTGGTGATCAAGTTGCCGCTGATGCGGTAGCGACTGTCGGGGTCCGTCAGCACATACATGCCCTCGCCGGTCACGGTGACCGCGCCCAGGCGGATGCCCGAGCTCACGCCGGCGAAGGCGTGCTCGAGGCCCATGGCGTCCGACGCCTCGATGAAGGAGCCGCCGGTCTGCTCGGTCAACTCCGTAAGCTGCCTGTAGTCGAGCTGCTTGCCCAGGCCGATGGCGTAGATGGGGATGTGATTGTTCTGCGCCTTTTCGATCACGTCCTGGAAGTCATTGTCGTCATCGGCGATGCCATCCGTGAGCACCACCAGCGCCGGAATGCTCGAGTCCTGCTTGGCGATCAAGAGGTCGAGTCCCTCGAGGATGGACTCGTAGAGCGGGGTGCCGCCGTCCTCGGTCAGGCTGTTGAGGGAGGCGTCGAGCAAGGTGCGATCGTTGGTGAAGTCCTGCAGTACGCGTGAGTAGTCGAGCGGCGGGGTCGAGCTGGGTCCGAAGTCGAGCACGGACACCTGATCGTTCGGCCGGAGCACGTCGAACAGGGCCTTGCCGCCCAAACGCCGACCCATGCCCTCCGGATCGTTGTCGGCCATGCTGCCCGAGCTGTCGAAGATCATTACGGCGCGCAGGGCTGCGTCGGGGTCGGCCTCGATGGTGTCCACCTGCTTGACCTGAGCGTTCACCGCGATGGGCGCGGCTTTGTCGTCATCGAGCGACTGCATGGTGACGTTCGCGAAGGAGAAGGCGCTCTTGGGCAGGTGCTGACCCACGAAGTTGCCCTTTGCGTCCTTGGGCGAGACGTCGATGCGAAGGTCGCCCTGGTTCGCGTAGAAGTGTCCGCTCGCGCCCACCAGCACGGCTTCCTTCACCTCCGCCGTCGGCTGGTCATTCTCGTCGCATGCCGCGCCGAACACCAAACCGGCCGTGAGAATCGACAACACCTTGCGCGTCGCGCTGGATCCTTCGTTGAACATGTCCTCGTTCCTTTGATTGCCCGCAGGCTCGCTGCTGGTGGCGAACTGAACGTGCAGGACCGTGGTCTGCTTCACGTGAAATCGGGGTTGTTTGGGGTGACCTTGGCGGTGGGCGCAGCGGAATCCAGCGTGGGCGCGCGGCGCAGCGCGACCCTCGCGGCCCGCGATGCTTAACCGAGGTGGCCTTCGGATTGACCCGCATCACCCCGACCGCACAAAGGGCTTGCCCGCCATGGGGACGCGTACGACTCCTAGGCATTGCTCGGGAAACCGGGCTCGCCAGGACGAACTTATGCAGAAATCGAATGCCTTGCTGATCTCGTGTTTGGCCCTTGCCCTGGGCTGCGGCAGCTCCGCCAAGCAGGGCGACGTCGCTCCTGCAGGCGGTGACGGCGATGGCGATGGCGACTCGGGCGACGGAGACGGCGACTCGGGCGACGGTGATGGCGACGGCAATCCGTCGAATCCCGGCAATGAGTTTGGTGATGGGGATGGCGATGGCGATGGCGGCCCGAAGGTGCTGCCACCCTACGAGGGCGACGGCGATCCCTGGACGAAGCCTGCCCCGCGCGCCACCTGCGCCCCGGGCGACGAAGTCGACGGTCCGCTCTCGGGCGTGGACGGCAACCTGCGCTGCAACGTGGAGCTGCTGCACGATGTGGCGGCGCCTCACTACCTCTCTGTCGCGTGGTACCAGGACTGCGCGTACGTGAACGGCAACGACGGCACCACGGTGATCCAGGTCGCGCCCGACGGCACCGCCACCATGACCGACTACCTCACCCAGGTGGGCTTCCGCAGCAACTGGGAGAGCATGAAGGCGAGCCCCGTGAGCGGTCTATTGGTGGGCTTCCAGTCCAACAACCCGGGCTTGAGCGTGTTCGACGTGGCGGGCGACTGCGCGCACCCCGCGTTCAAGGGATCCACCGATCTCAACGGCGGTCTCGGACACGCAGGCAACTTCTCTCCCGACGGCACCATCTACTACGCGAGCTCCATGTTTAGCGCGACCGTGTATGCCGTGGATCTCGCCGATCCCACCAAGCCCACCGTGATGACTACGGACTTCGGCGGCGTCAGTTCCCACGACTTGAACACCAACAAGGACGGCACGCGCGGCTACTTCGCTTATCCCAGGCTCGCCGCGGACGTGGGCCAGGGCAGCATCGCCATCATGGATCTGAGCGAGATCCAGGCGCGCAAGCCCAACCCCAAGGCCACCGTCATCAAGCAGTGGAATTGGGCCGACGGCGACACCAGTCAATACACCATCCCGGTGAGCTTCCGCGGCAAGAGCCACCTCATCGTCTCGGACGAGATGGGCGCTCGCAATTGCCTCGACCCCAACAAGTCGATCTGGGGCTACGCGCGCATCTTCGACATCAGCGACGAGCAGAACCCGAAGCTCGTGGCGCTGATCAAGACCGAGGCGCAGGATCCGGCGAACTGCTCGGCGGCAGGGCAATCCACGGACTTGCCCTTCGGTGTGAGCACCCACTACTGCAACGTCGATCGTCCCGATGACCCGCGCTTGCTCGCGTGCGGCATCTGGCAGGGTGGGGTGCGTCTCTATGACATCCGCAACCCATGGCGCCCCAAGGAAGTGGCCTATTTCGACCGTATCGAGACCAGCGACACCCCCGGAAACGTGCCGGGCCTCACGCGCATCGTGGCGGAGAAACGCGAGTGGTGGCTGGCGATGACCCAGCTCAGTTCGGTCGGCGGCTCGGGCAAGTTCTACGTGCTCAAGTTCCCCGAGGGGGGCGTGGTCGATCAGATCCTGTCCGAGTAGTCGACGCGATAAGCTGAAGCCCCCGATGTCGCTCCCCCGCGCCCTCCTCGTTTCGCTGACGCTCGGCCTCGGGCTGGCCCCTGCGCGGGCGGCGCTCGCCAACGGACGCATGCCGGGCGCCAACGACGTGCTGTTCAACGCGGGAGACCCGCAGCAGTTGATCACCCGGGCGACCTTCGGCATCGTGCAGAGCTTCGATCGCGGCGCTTCCTGGCAGTGGATCTGCGAGCAGGTCATCGACGTGAGCGGCGTGGTGGCAGATCCGCCCTTGGCCGTGATGTCCGACGGCACCCAGGTGTTGTTGCCACCCACCGGCAGTGCGCTCGTCAGCATGGACCACGGTTGTTCGTGGCAGCGCGCGCTCGAGCCTTTGGCCGGAAATCGCGGCGTGGATCTCACGCTCGACGCCAACGACCCCAAGCGTGTCTTACTCCTGATGTCCACGCTGGCCGAGGTCGACGCGCAGGGATTCGGCTCCTATCGCAACCTGGTGATCGAGAGTCTCGACGATGGCCATAGCTGGCACACGATGGCGACCTTGCCCGACGATCTGATCGCCGAGACCCTCGAGGTTGCGGCCAGCGATTCGCAGCGCATCTACGTGAGCGGCACCGACCGCAAGAACTCCCGGCTCGGTATCATCGAGCGCAGCGAAGACGGGGGACAGAGCTGGCAGCGCACCACGCTGGCCTTGCCTGCGGGAACCGGTAGCTTGCTGATCAGCGCCATCGCGCCGAACGATCCAGACCGGCTGTGGGTGCGCGTGCCGGCGAGCGGCGACACGCTGGGGCTGTTGCCGGCCAGCTTGATGGTGAGCGACGACAAGGGCGCAACCTTTCGGCTGCTGGCTTCCACCCAGAAGGCCATGTTCGGTTTGGCGGTCTCGCCCGATGGCAGCCGCCTGGCCTACGGTGGGCCCACCGACGGCTTGTTCGTGGGGCCTTCCGACGGCAGCGGTCCGTTCGAGAAGCGCGCCGACCTCGGCGTGCGTTGCCTGCGTTGGACCTCGGCGGGGGAGCTCTACGTGTGCGGCAGCGAGCCCCAGGACGCGTTCAGCCTGGGCGTCTCGCTGGATGAGGGCCAAACCTTCCGCGCGCTCTTTCGCCTCGCGGAGACCTGCCCCGCTAGCTGTGCAGCCGACAGCTCATTCGACGAGATCTGCGGGAACGCCTGGGGCATGACGCGGCCCTTCATCCGGGCTTCGGGCGCGATGTGCAGCGTGCCTTGGGCGGCGCCGGTGATGGACGCGGGGGCGGCTTCGGACGCTGGCAACGGGTTGCTCGACGCGGGCGGCACTCCGTCACCGGACGCGGGCGAAGCCGAACCCGAACCCAAGTCCGGGGCGGAAGGTTGCTCCTGTCGCTTGGCGCCCTCGGAGCGACCCGGAGTGGCAGCGTGGGCCCTGAGCGCATGGCTCGGATTGGCCCTGCGTGCGCGCCGCCGCGCGCGGGTCGGGAGACGAGGAGGCCAGGCATGAAGGTCCGCATCACGCTGCTCGCGCTGGCGTTGTGCGCCTGTGCCGGCGACGAGAACGATTCACTTCAGGCGGGTTCGGACGTGGACGGCGCGGTCTACGAGGGCTGTGGCTCCACGCCAGCGTTCGCACTCGGCACGGTCGAGCGCGGCATGTCCGGGCAGATCGAGGCCGTATTGCTGGATGCCATGCCCAAGCCGCCCATGCGCTATCGCAACGACTGGACCGTGCAGTTCAGGAACGCCGACACGCACAGGGTGCTGCCTGACGCGGACATCACCATGGTGCGTCCTTTCATGCCGGTGCACGGCCACGACGGAAACGTGCTGCCCACGGTGAGCCGAGGTGCCGACGACAGCTTTCGCATCGAGAACCTGAATCTCAACATGCGCGGCCCCTGGGAGATCCGAGATCCACGTGACCTCGCCGTGGCTCTCGCCCGACGCCTCTGCGCCGGAGGCCGACGCCTCTGTGTCGCTCGCGACCGACTACATCGTGTTTCATGTCTGCATCTCGGAATAGCTCGCTGCACCTGCTGTGCCTAGCGCTGGTCGTCGCTTGCGGCGACCCCGAGCCAAACCAAGAGGCCGCTCCGCTGCTCACCCGCGAGCAACTGATGGACCCCACCCAGTGCAAGGACTGCCACCCCAAGCACTATCGCGAGTGGGCCAGCAGCATGCACGCCTATGCCAGCACCGACCCGGTGTTCTTGGCGATGAACCGCCGTGGTCAGCGTGAGACCCAGGGCGCGCTCGGCGACTTCTGCGTGCGCTGCCATGCACCCCTCGCAGTGCGCGAGGGACTCACCAAGGACGGCTTGAATCTGGCCGACGTGCCGAGCTCCATGCAGGGCGTGACCTGCTACTTCTGTCACAACACGAGCTCGGTTGGAAACCACGCCAACAACGATCTGCAGCTGGCCGACGATCGAACCATGCGCGGCGGCATCACCGACCCCAAGCGCGCCGGGGCCCACGACTCCGCGTACTCGAACTACCACGATCGCAATGCCGGCCAGAGCACGAGCCTGTGCGGGAGCTGCCACGACGTGGTGACGCCGAGCGGCGTGGCCCTCGAGCGCACCTTTCAGGAATACCAAGCCAGCTTGTTCGCCCATGAAGGTCCCGGCTTCGAGACTTGCTCCGGATGCCACATGCCGGGTCGCACGGGCCAAGCCGCGAGTGGCGGCCGCGTAGACCGCGTGGTGCACGAGCACCTGTGGCCAGGCGTCGACTTGGCGCTGAGCGAGTTCCCTGATCGCGAGGCCCAGCGTCTTGCTGTGGAGTGCAACCTGGCGCTCAATGCACGCATCTTCTCGTTCAGTGTGGATGGCGTGGGCGGGGTTTCGATCAAGGTGGAGACTGCGGCCGGACACGCGCAGCCGAGCGGTGCCGCCCAGGACCGCAGGCTGTGGCTCGAGGTGGTGGCCTACGATGCGAACGACAAGGTGCTCTTCGAGAGCGGCACGCTGGAGGACGGCGAGCTCGAGGACAAGGCACCCGAGGATCCCGGCTACGATCGCAACCTCGTGCTGTACCGCGAGTGGCTGTACGACGCACAGGGGCAGCCCGTGCACATGTTCTGGGAAACGGCGGTGTCGAGCGCGTATCCGTTGGGCTATTCGAGCCTAACGTTGCCTGCGGCGGCCCGACTCAACGAGGCGCATTCGCTGGAAGCCCGCTACCTGCTGCCCAACTACGAGCAGGTCACGCGCATCACGGCGCGCTTGCGCATGCGTGCGGTGGGCATGGATGTGCTGCAGAGCCTGGTGGACTCCCAGGACCTCGATCCCGCCGTGCTCGCCGAGATGCCCACCTTCACGCTGCACGGTGCCAGTGCCGAGTGGACCAAGGCCGACGGAATGCTGCGCTCGTTGTGGCCCGAGGATCTGCGCTGTCCGGACGACTACCGGATGCTGCTCGGAGAGTGAGGCGTCACTTCACTCGCCTGGCAGGGTGCCGCTGGCGGTCTTGGGTTGGGGCTGTTCCCGGGCCTGATTGCCGCGCACCCAGCGCGCGATGCTCTGCATGGCGCGCGAAACGGCGGAGCCCAGCGGCGGCACGGACTTGCGATCCTCTGCCGGCGGCGCCGACGAATTGCTCACGTGTTTGGGGCCGCTCTTGCGGATGGGCTTGGTGACCAGCGTGCGACGCGTGGTGCGTCCCGCGCGGCCGACTTCCGGCTCACTCATGCGCCGTGAGTGCTGCACGATCATCTTGCGGTACTCGCGCGAGCCCGGAAACATCGCATCGAGCCAGCTCCCGAGGGCCGCCCGCGGGATGTGCCCGAAGTGGCTCGACATGAGCTGCTCGAGCGCGTTGCCGAAGGCCAGGGCGTCGGCGTAGCGGTCGTCGGGGTGGCGCCTGAGCGCGCGCATCACCACCTCGTCCAGATCGGGAGGCACGAAGTCGTTGTGCTTGGAGGGCGGGTCGATCTTGCCGAGCTCCACGCCCACGCTGGCCTTGGTCTCGGACTCGTGTGAGAAGAGCGCCCTGCCCGTGAGCATCTCCCAGGTCACCACACCCAGCGACCATACGTCAGTGCGTCGGTCGACCTCCTGGGCACGCACTTGCTCGGGCGACATATAGGCGCACTTGCCCTTGATGGTTCCCTCGGGCGTCAGCGGGCCGCCGCCGCCGCGCGCCACGCCAAAGTCGAGGATGCGCACCGTGCCGTCGTAGAGCAGGAACAGGTTCTGTGGCGAGATATCGCGGTGCACGATCTTGAGCGGCACGCCTTCCTGATCTTGCACCTCGTGGGCGGCGTGGAGCCCTTCGCAGAGCTTGGCCACCGTGCGCACCAGGCAGCCCGTGGAGAAGTCCGAGCGATTGGCCGACATCAACGGGAACAGGCGCGAGAGCGGTTCGCCGACCAGATATTCCATGGCGAGAAAGGGCGAGCCGCCCGCGGTCCCCACGTCCCACAGCTTGCACACGTAAGGATGGTTGATGCTGGAGAGCACGCGGGCCTCCGACACGAACATGCGCACGAAGTCCGGGCGGTCGGTGAGGTGCGAGCGAATCGTCTTCAGCGCCACCGTGCGCTCGATGCCGGTCTCCTCGGTGCGTTGCGCAACGTAGACGGTTCCCATGCCGCCCGCGGCCAACTCGCAGACGAGTCGATAGGGCCCGAGTGCGCCCCGTGCGGGGCGAAACGAGGGCAGCTGGCCGTGCGCCACGAGGGACGTTCTTTCTAGCTCAATTGAGGTCCTCGTGCGCAGCGTGGCCGTATCCCAAGCCATAGAGCTCTCCCCCGGCGAGCTCCCCCTGAGCTCACGCAACCATGCTATCCGCCCGACGCAAGCGACGTAAAGTGACCTGCCTCGCAGCATCTAGCTTTCTTGGGCAAGAATCTTTGCAGATCCAGCCTCGAACCAGCCTTTGTTAGGCTATTCAGTGCGACTGCGAGGGGCTCCGAAATCGCTCAGCTAAGCCGACGCGCCGTGCCCGAATCAGTGTTTGAGCACACTCCCTACAGCATCGCTCGTGTGAGATAGAAGCCGTTGCAAGTCGGGATATTTGACTTGAATCGGTCATTTGAGCAGTACGAAAATACTTTACACGGGCTGGCCGACGGGCTGCGACCCGGGTCGCCAAAGCAGCTCGTTTAGGCCATCAAGCAGGGGACGTATGGGCGCAGAACAGCCTGTGTTGCACAAGAACGCCGCCGCTTTGAGTGACCCTCCCACCACGCTTCGCGCCGGCAACCTGCCGACCATCCGCCCCGTCACGGGCAAGTTCGGTCCCTACGATTTGGTGTGCCAGCTGGCGTCCGGCGGCATGGGCACCGTCTACGTAGCCAGCCGCACTCACGAAGAGGGCGTGCGGCGCACCGTGGCGCTCAAGACGATCCATCCGCACCTCGCGGTGGACCGCCGCTTCGTGCGCATGTTCCTGGCCGAGGCGCGCATCGTTTCGCGCATCAGCCATCCCTACGTGTGCAGGCTCAGCGACATGGGGCGCGAGAGCATGTCGCCCACCGCGGGCGCCGACACGCAGCCCGTGCCGTACGTGGCGATGGAGTACCTGGTGGGCGAGCCGCTCTCGCGCATGCTGCCGCTGTTGTCCTCCAATCGCTCGGAGTTCTCCACGGCCTGCATCGTGAAGATGGTGGCGCAGCTGTGTGAGGGCCTGCACGCAGCGCACGAGGTGGCCGACGAAGAAGGTCGCTCGCTCCACGTGGTGCACCGCGACATCTCACCCGACAACCTGTTCCTGCTCTACGACGGCACCGTGCGTGTGGTGGACTTCGGCATCGCGCGCGCCGACGACAACGTACGCACCACGGTAGCGGGCGGACCGAAGGGCAAGTTCGCGTACATGTCTCCGGAGCAGCTGCAGTGCGAGAAGATCGACCGGCGCTCGGACATCTGGTCCATGGGCGTGGTGTTGTGGGAGCTGCTCACCGCGGTGCCGCTCATTCCGCGCGGCTCGGACATGCACGCCTCCAACGCGATCCTCACGATGCCCATCGTGCCGCCCTCCACGCGCAATCCGCACGTGCCACACGTGCTCGACCAGATCACGCTCAAGGCGCTCAAGCGCAATCCCGACGAGCGCTTCGATACGGCCATCGACTTCGCGCACGAGCTCGATCAGTTCCTGGCGCGTTACTACGGCCCGATCTCTGCGGCCACCATGGGCAACTGGCTCGAGGCGATGTTTCCGGGCTGCCGTAGCTATCGTCAGCGCATCGTGCCCAACGCGCGCAAGTTGCTCGAGGAGAGCGGTTCGCTGCAGCTCGGGAGCCCGCTGGCAGGGCTGCGTACCGCGGCCCAAGGGGTCCCCAAGCATAAGAAAGAACCGCGACACGAGGGGGCCGGAGCGATCTGGCATGCGCTCTCGTCGCGGGCTTCTGCCGTGCCGAAGTGGGCTTACGGTCTGTGTCTGGTGTTGCTCTTGTTCGCGGTGTGGACGGAATCGAGGGGGTACCTCTCACCTGGCGAGCGCAGCGCCCGCGCGGCCGAAGCGGGCACGAATGGATCAGCGCGCGCGGGGGAGGCTCCCATCCCGAACCCGCGCGCGCTCGATGCTCCGCCGGTGCCACTTGCGGCCCAACCCGTGGTGACGCCCCTGGTGGAAGAGGTGAAGCCCACGGCGGCCGAGAGCGAGCTTGCGCCCACCCTGATCAGCGCGCAGCGCGCGGCGGTGGCGCGCACGCGCATCACACGGGCCGTGCCGCGGGACGGTTCGCTCGCACCAGGTGAGGACCTGCCGACCGTTGGTGCGACAGGGCAGGTCTACGTGTCCACGCCAGGCGCCAGCGTCCCCATCGAGCTCAACGGCAAGGTGCTCGGCTCCACTCCGTCGAGGCTCCAGCTGCCCGTGGGTTCCCACGTGCTGCACTTGAAGCGCGCCAACGCTTCGCCGCTGCCGGTCGAAGTGAAGGTCGCAGCGGGCAAGGTCGTGTTCATCGAGGTCCCGCTCGGGAGCTGATCCCAGTCGCCCAGAGCATGAGGACGAGGCGTGACGCTCGCGACCAAGCGAGCGCCAGGCGGCGGCGCGTCTGCGCCATATCGCGAGCTCACAGCAGCGTGATGTGCGGATCCCTCGCGAGAGGGGTCGAGGGGGTAAAAGATATGCGGAGGACGTTGTGGTTAGCAGTCTTGTTGTGGCTTGGAACGTTGGGCACGGCGCAGCAGGCGCGGGCCTACACCGATTGTGGCGCCCAGGTCTGTGGCTCGGCCGGGTCACGCCTGGTGAGTGTGAGCTCCGAACGCGGTGCATTACTCAACGCCCTGCTCTCGAGCCTCACTGGCGGGTCCATCAAGCTGAGCGTCGCCGACTACAACGCGCTCGCCAATGCTGACCTCGAACTCGCGCCGTTTCTCGCCACGCTGAAGACCCAGCTCGGCGCGGTCGACTACCAAGACGTGCTGACTGCCAACCTTACCCTGGACAGTATTTTCCAGGCCGCCGCCTCGGCGCTCGTGACTCAGGACGCGCAGCTGGCGGCGGACGCTCTAGGCGCGCTCGTCTTGGCCACGCTTCCCGATGAGACGATCGCGCTGGGCGACATGCTCTCGCTGGATCTGCGCGGCGCCGCCCTCACCCACGCCAAGATGAACGTGCTCGATCTCGTGATGGGCTCCGCCAGCCTGTTCAACCACAAGAACGCGCTCACAGTCGAGAACGTCAGCGTCAGCGGCAACCTGCTCGGCCTCGGTGCCCTGGTGAAGGACCTCGACCTCGGTGTCACGGTGCCGGTCCCACCGGTGGCCGGCTGCGGCCCGGTGGGACTCTCGTTTCGCTCGGCGAGCATGCGCGTGCGCCTGCGCGTGCGCCTCGTCAGCAACAGCACCGCGCTCAACGTGGTCGGACTGAATATCGCGTCCGCTGGCCTCAACATCGGCAACCTGGACTTGCTGGTCGACGTGGCCCCTGGTCAGGGCGTGGTCAGCGCCATCGACGCGGTCGCGGCGGCGGTCACCGTGCACGCCACGCCGGGAGTGGCGAGCCTCTATCTGGGCACCGTCTCGGATGCGAACCTGCTCGACTACACCACGCCGATCGATCCGGCCAGCGAGCTCGACTACGCCAAGATCGCCACCATCAGCGTCACGCTGCTCAACGCGCAGCTTGCCTCAGTGAACGTCAATGCGCGCTCCTTCGTGATCGCCGACGATCCGTCGCCCGAGGACCTCGCGTTCACCACGCCGTATCCGAAGAAGCTCACCGCGCAGACCCAGGGCGATTTCATCGCAGGTCTGGTGGACGACCTGATCGGGAACCTGCAGCTCACCGTGAGCACGGCATCGAACCTCGGCGACACGCTGCTCAATGGGCTGCTCGGTAAGGTCACCGATGTGCTCAAGGGGGCGAATAGTCTCCTGCAGGCCCCACTCACCAACCTCACCAACAACCTGGTGAACCCCCTGCTCGGTCTGCTCGGGATCGGCCTCGGTGAGCTCGACGTCCAGATCTGTTCGGCGCCGATTCCCCCGAACGCGGGCTGTCCCTGTGACGACGGTCTGTACTGCACCGTCGGCGAGACCTGCAATGGCGAAGGCAGCTGCACCGGCGGCAACTCGCCCTGTCCCGTGCCCAACGACGAGTGCCAGCAGGCCACATGCTCCGAGGACACCGACGCCTGCGGCGTGGAACCCGCGGGCTGCATGATCGACGGCTCCTGCTATCCCGCTGGCCGCGGTCCCGGTGAGAACTCGTGCTTCGTATGCGACCCCGACGTGAACCCGTTCGACTTCGTGGCCGATCCCGACTGCGATCCGACAGCGAACCCCGGCGCGATGTCTGATGGCGGTGCGGGCGGCGCTGGCGGCGGCGGCGACCTCGAGATGTTCGGCGACGGCGGCACAGTGGATCCGAACCGCGGCGACGCAGGCGTCGACATCAACGGCAACGTCGACCTGGGCCTCGCTGGCGGCGCCCGTTGCGCGCTCGCACCGGCGGGTGGCCAGCGCGCCGGCGGCAGCTTGCTCCTACTGCTCGTCCTCGGGCTGCTGGTGGAGCGACGCAGGACTCGTAGCTCATGATGAACCGGCTCCTGCAGGTCGCCATCGGCATGTGCGTGCTCCTCTGGAGCGCCGCTGCAGGAGCCCAAGTCACGCTCGATCAGTTCAACCCGGCCGCCAGCCTGCGCGACGGTTTCGCGATCGCGAGGCCCGATCATCCAGG
Source organism: Myxococcales bacterium (assembly GCA_047601445.1). GTDB lineage: Bacteria > Myxococcota_A > Polyangia > Polyangiales > DASUME01 > DASUME01. The sequence continues at coordinate 6,157,237 of JASGJH010000001.1, forward strand.
GCACCTGCGGCCCGGGTTTCAGTTCGTGCTCGACTACGCGAAGGACCCCCTGGTCCTCGAGGTGACCGTCGACGGGGTCAAGCAGCCCAACACCACGATCGTGAGCGATCAACTGGTGGGCCACGGTCTGCTCTCCCTGGCACTCTGGGATCGCCTGCTCGTGTTCGCCCACGTGCCGGTGTCCTTCGTGATGAACGGGGAGAGCCTCTCCCGCACGCTGCGTCCGGATGGAGCGGCCATGGGCAACCTGGAGCTGGGCGGCCGTCTGCGTCTTTGGGGCGACCCCGACGACTGGTTCGCGCTCGGCGCTCAAGTCACGCTGGGCATGCCAAGCGCGCACTGGGCCAACGCGGACAACACCTTTGCGGGCGAGAAGTCGGCTACCGGACATTTTCAGCTACTGGCTGAAGTGCGGGGCGAGCGCTGGCGCCTCACGTCCAACGTTGGCACGCGCGTGCTCGACAGCCAGGTGCGCGGCCTGCACGTGGACGACATGCTCACCTTCGGCCTCGGCGCGGCGTGGGGTGTGCTGCGCGAGGGCAACGGGAACCTTGATCTCGACCTCGTCGGTGAGCTCTTCGGCACGAGCCCTTACAAGCACTTTGGGGATCGCGAGAGCTCGCCACTCGAGTACCTGGTGGGCCCCAAGCTACGGCACGCGAGCGGCCTCGGAGGTGGCCTCGCCGCTGGTGCGGGCCTCTCTCACGGCTACGGCGCGCCCGCCTATCGGTTGGTGGCGAGCCTCGGCTGGCTGAAGCCGAACGTCCCCGATCGCGATCACGATCGCGTTCCCGACAGCAAGGACGCCTGCCCCGACGACCGCGAGGATCGCGATGGCTACGAGGACCGCGACGGCTGTCCCGATCCCGACAATGACGGCGATCTCGTGCCCGACACGATCGATCGCTGTCCGCTCGAGCCCGAGGACCGTGATGGCTTCCACGATGACGACGGCTGTCCCGAAGGCGACAACGATCGCGATGGCATCCTGGATCGCGTCGATCGCTGCCCGAACGAGGCTGAAGACCCGGACGATTTCCAGGACGCCGACGGCTGCCCCGACCCGGACAACGACGGCGACGGCGTGCTCGACGCGAACGACGAGTGTCCCACGGAGCGCGAGGATCTCGACGGTTTCAAGGACACCGACGGCTGCCTCGATCCCGACAACGATAGCGACGGCCTGCCCGACGCGCTCGATGCGTGTCCGCTGGAAGCCGAGACCGTCAATGGCAACGAAGATCAGGATGGCTGCCCGGACAAGATCCGCGTCGATCGCAAGCAGGGCCAAATCTTGATCCTCGAACCGGTGCAGTTCGCCCTCAACAGCGCGCACATCCTGCCGGCCAGCTTCGACATGCTCAACGAGATCGCAGCGGTGCTCAAGGCACACCCCGAGATCGAGAAGCTCTCCATCGAGGGCCACACCGACTCCCAGGGCAGCGACCTGCGTAACCAGGTGCTCTCCGAGGAGCGTGCCCAGAGCGTCCGCGAGTATCTGATCCAGGCGGGTATCCCGCTCGAACGCCTGGACGCTCAAGGATTTGGCGAGTCGCGCCCCGTCGCGGATAACGCGACGCTCGAGGGCCGCGCCAAGAATCGCCGCGTCGAGTTCCGCATGTAGCCGCGGGGTGATGCGCGGAGCAGACCGCCGCCCACGTCTGATCGGCGCTCTAGCCATTGGCCCTCAGGTTGCAGTACGGTGCCTCCGCGCCTCCTTCGAGCGACTTCTGGCTCGAGTTGGCGCGTTTCGAGGTGCTTATGCTGCTTAGGGAAATCTCCTCATCCACGCGGGGCCGCCTGCTCGCGCTGGCACTCGCGTCGAGCGGCTGCCACAGCGATTCCGCCGGAAGCGTCGTGGATTCTGGCCTGCCGGACGGGTCGACCCAGCGAGACGGTTCGGACCAGGATCCCGCCGACACACCGACACCCGTCGAAGTAGCGCCCAACGCGAAGGCCAAGGCTAAGTTCGATGCGCTCGCCGCGCAGCTCGCCGAGGCCGAGAGAATCACGCGCGCCGACTTCGATCAGCGATACCGCGTGGCCGACGAGCCGCTGAGCTTCGACCCCATGAGCGCGGCCAACCTCGACCAGATCCAGAAGTCGTTCTTCGAGCTCAATGCGCAGGAGCTCTTCGCGCTCGAGAAGTACGGCGTCGTGATCCAGAAGCGTCACAACTTCCCTCACTTCACAGCCGGCCTCCAGCACATCTACATGGAGGATCTCCCGGTCTACGTGAGCGCAGACTCCATCCTCGACGCACTCCACATCTCCTACGACGGAATGCTGGAATCCCTCGAGTTGAGCGCCCTGTCTCCCACGCTGTTCAAGCTGCTCTCACGCCTGATCAATCAGCTCGAACACAGCTCCAACAACCTCGGCGACTCTCGCGAGGACCTCGACGTTTATCTCGGCGTGGCGCGCGCACTGCTCACCGGCAACCCCTATCCCACACTGGTGGCCGGCGGTGACGAAGAGCTTGCCGGCGAGCTGGTCCAAGCCGCCATGGACGCCGATGGGATCCAGAACTTCCAGCTATTCGGCGTCAAGCGCAGCGAAGACTTCTCCCAGTTCAAGCCGCGCGGTCACTACGAAGGCAACCTCGATCTCGAGCGCTATTTCCGGGCCATGGTCTGGCTCGGGCGCATCGACTTCCGCCTGCTCGAGACCCAATCCGACGGCAGCGTCGTATTCCGCAGGCGTCAGTTCGACGCCACGCTCGCGCTGTACCAACTGTTCGACGCCGGCAGCCTCGCGGCCTTCGGTGCCATCGACGGAGCGCTCCAGGAGTTCGTCGGTGAGAGCGACTACATGGTGCTCTCGCAGGTGCCAGACCTGCTCGCGGCGCTCAAGGTGCAGAAGCCCGAAGACACCACAGCCCTAGCCGACGCCGACATCGCCGAGGCCATCGCGCAGAGCGGCTTGGGAGACCAGCGCATCGCCAGTCATTTCATGGTCAGTGACGGCACGGTCGGAATGCTTCCGCTCAACCGCAGCTTCGCCTTGCTCGGACAGCGCTACATCGTCGACTCTCACGTGTTCTCCAAGCTCGTCCACGACCGCGTGCCCGGACGCATGATGCCGAACCCGCTCGACGTGGCGTTCGCCGCCCTCGACAATGATCGCGCGGCCCAGCTCCTCGGATCGGAGCTCGACCAGTACGGCTACCAAGGCGCGCTGCATGCGACGCGCATCACGGTGGACGCGCTCGAGCCCGATTTCTGGCAGGAAAACCTCTACAACAGCTGGCTCACGGCCCTGCGCGCCCTGTCCCCGGCCGCGGCCCCCGAGGGCTTGCCCGCGCCGATGAAGAGCGATGGCTGGGGCCGCCGCATGGTCAACAGCCAGCTGGGCTCCTGGGCCGAACTCAGGCACGACACCGTCCTCTACGCCAAGCAGTCCTACACGCTCGGCGCCGTCTGCGAGTTCCCGGAGGCCTACGTCGACCCATACCCGCAGTTCTTCGCGGCCATCATCGCCTACTGCGATCGCGCGCTCGATATGACCGACCGCCTCGAGGGCTTCGTCGAGCCGAGCCTCCTCGATTCCATGCGGGACTACTTCGGCACCATGCGCTCGAGTCTGGTCACGCTCAAGACCATGGCCGAGCAACAGCTCGCTGGCACGCCCTTCACGCTGGAGCAGCTCGCGTTCATCAACGACGCGGTCCGCATCCAACCGACCGAGCCGCACGGTTGCGGGCCATCGGACCCGGTTTACCTCGGTTGGTACCCCCGCATGCTCTGGAAGACGCCCAAGGACTTCGACCCCACCATCGCCGACGTGCACACCCAGCCCACCGATCTCGCGGGCAACCTCGTGGGTCGCGTGCTGCACGTGGGCACCGGCGCGCCGCGCTCGATGGTGGTCACCGTGAACACCTGCCAGGGACCCCGGGCCTACGTGGGCCTGGTGTTCGCCTATCACGAAGTCATCAAGGACGACTTCCAGCGCCTCACCGACGAGGAATGGTCCGCGAGCTACTTCACCGAAAAGCCCGCGGATGTGCCCTGGATGTCCTTGGTCGTGCCCTGAGCGGAGTTGCACGTTTAGAAGTCGCCGTTGACGTCAAAGTCCACGTTGCCGACCAAGTCGCGGTCAACGGGCAAGGGCACGCTTGTGCGACTTTGACGGCGACGGCCTGCGTGGGCGGCTCCGCTTGACGATCAGAGCTCGAAGGCACGTTGATAGCCGACGGCGTCGCTCCTCACTCGCTGACGATGCCGCGCTCTTCCAAGAAGGAGAGGAACTCGGTCAGCCGTGCCAGGCTCGCGATCTCGAGGCCGTCCTCCACGGGCCGCACCAGACCCACGCGGATCAAGCGCCCCACGACTTCGTCGACCTCCGCGCGCTTCACGCCGAGCTCCTCGGCGAACTCCCCGAGGTCGCGCCCCACGATCACGGCATCCTCCTCGGAGCCAGGAAAGCCGCGCAGCTCGCCCTCGCGGGCCAAGCCCAAGATCACCCGCGTCTTGGGGTCGCGCTTGGTGAGGATGGTGATCAGCGCGTCTGCGTTCTCGAGGCGCCGCGCCAGCTTCTGGATGATGCGCACGGCGATCTCGGCCTGGCTCGTGATCATGCTCTCGAAGCGCGACGCATCGAGCTCCACCAGCGTCACCGGCTCCAGGGCGGTCGCAGTGGCCGAGCGGGGCTTCCCGTTGAGAATCGCCATTTCCCCAAAGAACTCGCCGGGGCCGAGCACCGCAAACGTCTTCTCGCCGCCCCGCACCTGCTTGGTGATGCGCACCCGTCCCGCCCGCAGGACGAACATGGTGTCGCCCGGCTCGCCCTCGCGAAAAATCACGTCGGAAGCCGCGAAGGACTTGGTGAAGCGCTGAGAATCCGCCACTGACTTCGCAGGGTATCAAAGCGAAAGCGGTGCAGCCCAGCAAAGTGAACGAGCGAAATCCATCCCTTGCGCCTCCTCACCGATCTGTCCTGGAGGAACACGACACGCAATTGGGCTGAGTATCACAAAAGATTCGTGCGCGGTGCTTCCTTGACTGCCCAGGGTGGGAGCAACACCTTACGCTGCCGTGTCGAAGCCCAAAAAGACGATCCACTTTGTCTCGCTCGGATGTCCCAAGAACCGAGTCGATACCGAGGTCATGCTCGGCGTGGGTGCGGGTGAGGGCTTCAAGAATCGTGGCGGACCCCAGTCAGGCCGAAGTGATCGTCGTGAACACCTGCGGGTTCATCGGTCCGGCCAAGGAAGAGTCCATCGATACCATCCTGGAGATGGGCTCCTTCAAGGAGAGCGGCAGCTGCAAGAAGCTGGTGGTCTCGGGCTGCCTCTCGCAGCGCTATCCGGAAGAGCTCGCCAAGGAGATGCCCGAGGTGGACTACTTCTTGGGCTCGAGCGACATGCTCAAACTCGGCGATGTGCTGCGCGCCAACGAGAAGCACCCCCTGGAGCGCGTGCTGGTGGGCAACCCCGCGGATTACACCTTCCGCGCCACGGACCCGCGCCTGCCCTCCATGGCCACCCACAGCGCTTACGTGAAGATCGCCGAGGGTTGCTCGCGCAAGTGCAGCTTCTGCATCATCCCGAGTATGCGCGGCACCCAGCGCTCGCGTCCGGTCGAGGACATCGTGAGCGAAGTGGAGCAGCTCGTCTCGCGCGGGACCCAGGAAATCAACCTGGTTTCCCAGGACACCATCTCCTACGGGCGCGACCTCAAGCAAGACGGGCGCAACCTGTCGCATCTGGTGCAGGCCCTGGGCGAGGTGAAGGGCCTCAAGTGGCTGCGCCTGTTCTATCTCTATCCCGAGCGTCTCACCGAAGAGATCATCGAGCTGTTGGCGCACCACCCGAAGGTCCTGCCCTACGTGGACATGCCGCTGCAGCACGCCAGCGACCGCATGCTCAAGCTCATGCGCCGCGGCCACGGGCCCGACCGCCAGCGCAAGCTGGTGGAGCGCATGCGCACCGAGATCCCGAACCTCACCTTCCGCACCGCTTTCATCGTCGGCCATCCTGGGGAGACGGATGCGGACTTCGCGGAGCTGTGCGACTTCGTGAAGTGGGCCGAGTTCGACCGCGTGGGCGTGTTCAAGTACTCCCACGAGGAAGGCACGCGCTCGGGGACGCTCGACGAGGAAGTCCCGAGCAAGACCATCGCCGCGCGCCATCGCAAGCTCATGCAGATCCAGCGCCCCATCAGCCGCAAGAAGATGCGCCGCATGGTGGGCAGCCGAGATCGAGGTCCTGGTGGAGGGCGTGAGCGACGAGAGCGAGTTCTTGCTCGAAGGTCGCCACGCGGGCCAGGCCCCGGACATCGACGGCAAGGTGTACCTCGCCAACGGGGAGGCCAAGCCCGGTGAGATCCGCAAGGCCATGGTGACCGACGCCGCCGACTACGATCTCGTGGCGGACCTGCTGCCCCGCGAGGGGGGCGGACTCGACCGACCGCCGGGCGCCAAGCGGGTGCGCCTGCGCACGCTCAACGGGCAGGTCTGAGAGCGACCTCGTGCGCCCACGCCGGACCGGCCCTGTCCGTGAATGGCGCCAGGGCCATTCTCAACTAAGGTGGCTGCGGGGTACGAAACGACGATGAATCCAGGCCAGCTCACGCTAGACAGCCGCATCCGGCCCTCCGACAAGACCTTGTTTCGCAACGTGGAAGGGGAGGCCGTGCTCCTCGGATTGAATGCGGGTTCCTATTTCGGGCTCGACCCCGTGGGCACCCGCATGTGGGAGCTGATCGCCGAGCGCGGCCTCTTGCGGGACGTGGTGAGCGGCATCGTGGCCGAGTTCGAGGTCGACGCGGCGCGCGTCGAAACCGACCTCCTTAAGCTGGTTTCCGCATTGCTGGAGAAGCAGCTGGTGGAGCTCGCTGGGTCCGGCCCGCATCCCTGAGCTGGCCCCATGAGCGGCATCGCGGGCATCGTGTGCAGCGGAGCGGACCCTCGACCCGGACAGGGCGCTGCGCTCGAACGAATGCTGAGGGCGCTGGAGGCCAAGGGCCCGGACGGTGCCTCGCGCTGGCAGGAAGGGCCTGCATCGCTGGGCCTCACCCTGTTTCGCAGTACGCCCGAGCAAGCGCATGAACACGGGCCGACACAGGTCGAGCATGTGGTCGTGGTGGCCGACGCTCGGCTCGACGAGCGTACGGAGCTGCTCGATCTGCTCGAGGTGCCTGCCCATGCCCATGACGGCATCCCGGATAGTGAGCTCATCGCGCGTGCCTATTTGCGCTGGGGCGCCGAAGGCTTCGGCCGCCTGCGAGGAGATTTCGCCCTCGCACTCTGGGATCGACAGCAGCGGACGCTGTGGTGCGCGCGGGACGTGTTCGCGGTGCGGCCTTTCTACTACGCGGAACTGCCGCAGGGCTTCATGTTCGCCTCGAACTTCGAAGCGTTCCGCCAAAGCGAGCTGATCGCGGCCGCGGTGGATCCGGTCCGCGTGCACGACGCGCTCACCTGGCGCTGGCTCGAGTTCGGGGAACCGGGACGCACGTACTATCGCGACATCATGCGCCTGCCAGCCGGTCATGTGCTGCGCTTCCAGGCTGGGCAGCTGCGCCTGCAGCGCGTGGATCTCTTGCGGCCCACGCGGGATCCGCTACCGCGGGACTCTCGCGAGCTGCCGCTGCTGTTCCGGCATCACTACAAGCGTGCGGTGGCGCGCCGCCTCAGAGCCGAGCGCCCAGTGGCCTCGATGTTGAGCGGCGGCCTCGATTCCGGAAGCGTCGTGTGCCTGGCCCGCGAGGTCTTGCGTGAGCGCGGCGGGCCGCAGCTCATCACGTGCTCGGTGTTGGGGGATCCACCCCTCGACGGCGAGACCCCCTACGTGCGCGCCGTTCAGGCGAGCGGGGACCTTCGTTGTCACGACCTGACCTTTGCGCGCCTCCCAGAGCTCGGACCCGTGATGAGCCGCTACTTCGAGCGCTCGCCCTGTATGCCCGTCGAGTGGGCCTACTGTCAGATGATGCTCGCCTGCTCGGTCAGCGCGCGCGAGGCGGGCGCCCGCGTCCTGCTGACCGGCGAGACAGGTGACATCGCCCTCGGCGTGGCTTGCAACCCCACACGCCGGGCGCTGCAGGAGGGCAAGGTCGTGGAGGCCTACGGGCTGCGACTGGAGGAGGCGCGCTTTGTGGGCTGGAGCGGGCGCGAGCTCATGACTTCGTGGCTCGCCGACAGCACCTGGTTCCTCCAGCAGGACGTGCTGCAACGGGTGTCTCCTGCGTTCCACTGGGCACGCAGGAAGCGGCGCCATGCGGTCTGGAGGCGCGCGCTGCAGGCCGAGCGGCCAGAGCTCAAGTCGCTGCCGGAGCCCCTGGCTGCCGAGTTCTTGAGCCGCTTCCACGAGGTGCAGGTGGCCGCCGAGTGGCCCAATCGCGAACGCGAGGATCACTATTTCGCCAACGGAGTCGATCGCGGCATGGCCGGGGTCGGCGAGGCATACGACCGGGTCTGCAGCGCCCATGGGGTCGAGGCCCGCCACCCGATCTTGGACCGGGATCTCGTGGAATTCTGCATGGCAGTGCCCTGGCGCGAGCGCCGGCTGGGAGGAACCAACAAGTCCCTCCTCAGGCGTGCGGAGATCCTGCCCGAGCTGCACGAGCGTCAGCGGCCCATGCCGAACGTGAACACCGAGGCGCGCCACACCATGTGTGCCCAGGTGGGACCATGGCTTGGGGACCGGCTTGCCAACGTGCAGGCGGCCTTTCAGTGGGCGACTGAGGACTACGTCAGGCAGCTCGAGCAGAGCTTCCGTGCGAGCCCTGCTCTCGGGGGAAACAGGCTCGACCAAGTGCTTGAGCTCATTGCGCTTGATGCCTGGGCGGGGCCGCGCGCGAGTTGACCCATTGCCGGGATTCCATCAAGATGTGAACGCCCGACGGGGGTCTGGCAACCAACATCACGGGGCTGGAGCTCCCACGAACTTGGGGATGAATCGTGTCGAATCCGAACAACACCGTGCGCAAGTCCTACAGCGAGCCTCGTCTGGAAGAGTACGGTGCCCTGACCGATCTCACCCGCTCGTCGCTCTTGTCGATGAACAACCAAGAGAACCTGAAGACCCCCACCCAGTGTCAGATGCCGAACGGTGACCGGACCGGTCCCAAGCCCTGCTGATGGGCGCGTACTCGCTCGGCTCCTACGCGAGCATGCTGGCGTGCCGTACCCGCATGCCCGCCTATTTCGAGGCGCTTGAACGCACGGTCAAGCCGGGGTCCGTTGTCCTCGACCTCGGGGCCGGATTCGGATACTTCGCGCTGCTGGCCTGTCGCTTGGGCGCGGCCCGTGTGTACGCCATCGAGCCCGCTGAGTCGATCTCCGTGGCCGCCGAGCTGGCGCGCCTGAACGGCTTTGGCGATCGCATCGTTCCCATCCGTGATAGCTCGCGCAATGTGAAGCTCCCGGAGCGCGTCGATGTGATCGTCTCGGACATCCGCGGTGCGCTCCCGACCATCGGCGGTTCGCTGCGAACCCTGATCGACGCCCGCGATCGGTTGCTCGCTCCAGGCGGTACCTTGATTCCCTGGCGTGATCGTCTGTGGGTTGCCCCGATCGACGATCGCCCTCAGTGGCAGCGCTCGGTGCGCCCGTGGGCCGTGGTAGCCGAGGCGTTCGAGCCGGCTCGTGGGCTCAACCTGACGCCCGTCGAAGAGCGCCTGGTCCACTACACTCGCTCCAGCGAGCTGCTGATCGCGTCGTTCATGGCCACGCCTCAGATCTGGGCCGAGATCGACTATCACACGAACCAGAACACCGACGTCGAGGGCGCGGTGGAGTTCCAGATTGCGGAGCGCGGCACCGTCTACACCCTGGGCATCTGGTTCGACGCGGAGCTGATGGAAGGCATCCGCTACGCGTCGGGGCCGGAGCGCGGCACCGTGTATGCGAACATGAGCCTGCCGTTGAGCCAGCCGCTGAGCGTGCAGCCGGGCGACACACTGAAAGTTCGCCTTCTCTCCAGCGACATCGGTGGGACCTATCACCTGAGCTGGTGGACCTCCCTGATCCGCGGCGGACAAACGCTGAGCTCGTTTCAGCAGAGCGACTTCTTGTCGGAGCCGCTAGTGCTCGATCGCTTCAAGCAGCGTCTGCCCAACCACATGCCCAAGCTTGAGCGCCGCGCGGAGATCGTGCGGCAGATTCTGGATGGCGCTCACGCAGGGCTCAGCCTCGGGCAGATCGCAGCGAAGTTGATGGAGAACTTCCCCGACCGTTTCGAGAGCACGACCGCCGCGCTGGAGCACGCCGCCAACGCTTTCGAGCTGTTCAACGGCTGACCGGTCATGCCGACGTATTCGATTCTGGGACTTCGGTTCGAGCTGCCCTGGAGCCTCGATCTGCCGGCAGTAGAGGAGCCGGCGGACTACCAGGTGACATTCGGCCCGGTCGAGGATGTTCCCGACGATCCTGCGATCGACTCGCCCTTGATGACGCGCAAGGGACGCGCGCTGGAGCTCTCCATGGGCGGCATCTGCCGCATGGTGGTGCCCGGCCAGGGCACGCCCGCCCAGGTCGAGTGCTATCCCCACCGCGAGCAAAGCATCGAGGAGGTCAAGCGACAGGTCCTCGAGCACCTCATTCCGCGGCTGCTCTCACGGCACTACCAGCTGGTGTTGCACGCGAGCTGTGCCGTGTTCGAGCACAATGCGCTCGGGTTCTTCGCTCGCTCGGGAAGCGGCAAGTCCACCATGGCGCTGGCGATGGCGCGTGCGGGCGCCACGATTTTGGGCGACGACAGCCTGGTGCTCGATCGAGGTCCCGATGGCGCCATGGCGCGTGCGCTGTGGTCCACCGTGCGCGCCTTCAACGACAGCCTGAGCACCACGCTGGAGGTCGAGCGTCCCGACGCCGAGAGCAGCAAGATCGTGCTCACCCACGGTGAGGCGGCACGGCTTACTTTCGAGCGCGGGGCGCATCCGCTGAAGGCCCTGTATGCGCTCGAAGAGAGCGACGAGATCCGGATTCTGCCCATGAGTCCGCGCGAGGCCATGTTGGCGCTCCTGCGAGAGGCCTATCACCTCGAGTTCGACGACATGAAGGGCATGGCCGAACTGATGGCGCGAACCGAGCAACTCGGGCTCACGCGGCGCACCTTTCGGCTCGCCTATCCTCGCGATTTCGCGCGCCTGCCGGAGGTGGTCGCGCGCGTGCGCGCACATGCGGCGAGCTTGTAGCGATGTCCCCCCTCTACGCCCGCGCTAGAGGCCTCCTGCTCCCACGCTGGCGGCTCGTGGTCCTCGCCATCGCTTTTGCCTTTCTGTCGGCCCTCACGGACGCGGGATTCGCGATCACAGCAGGCGGCGTGGCTGGCTGGCTGTTCGACAAAGCAGGCAGCCAGTCGTCGATTGTGGCGGCCTTCGGTGTCGATCGCGGCTTCGGCCTCGTCATGGGTCTCGGCCTGATCGCCGGCCTGCGTGCTCTCGGTACGCTCGGCGCGGCCTGGGTAACCGCGCGCCTGGGCTCGGAGATCGCCCACGAGCTACGTACGGAGCTCTACGAGCGCACGGCGTTGAATGCGCTGCCCCGGGTCCTGGCCCACCACCGCGGCGAAGTCGTCTCGCGGCTCCAGGACGACGTAGAGACCATTCAGGTAACACTCACGTACTCCGTCACCGGCATCGCGCACACCGTGCTCTCCACGTTGATGGTGGGCAGTGTGATCTTGTCGATCGATCCCTGGGTCGGTCTCTCGTGTTTCGTGGGCGCCCCGCTGGCGGCGCTGGTGGTTCGTCTGGCGAACCGCCGCTTCTACGTGCTCTATGAGCAGCTTCGCCAGGACCACGGCATGCTCATGGGACGCATCGAAGAGATCGTGGATGCGGGGGATGTGGTGCGCAGTCTGGGCGGCGAGCGCAGGGTCATCGAGCGCTTCACCAAGCTTTCGGAGCGCGTGAAACAGGCATCGCTAGAGGTTGCGCGCACGTCCGCTTTGACCAAGCCGATACTGTCCCTGGTGGGCGCCCTCGGCCTTGGTGTGCTGTTGGTCTATTGGAACTCGGGAAATGCGCCGGCTCCTGCCGAGCAAGCCGCGCTGTTGGCCGCTGCGGCCATCTTGATTCGCCCGCTCCATGCGGTGTCGCGCTGGTACGAGGTGGTGGCCTCGACACGCAGCTCGTTCCTGCGGGTGGACGAGATTCTGCAGACCCCACGAGTGGAGCTCGCTTCGGACGAACCCACGCAGCGACCGGATGCGCAAGCCTTGCGTGCTCGGGAACTGGCGTTCGCATTCGGGGAGACGTCGGTCTTCACAGGCGTGTCTTTCGAGCTCCGGCGCGGCCAAGTGCTGGCGGTGGTGGGCCCGAGCGGTAGCGGCAAGACCACCTTGCTCAGGCTCCTCACGGGCTCACTCGAGCCTGCGACGGGTAGCGTAGAGATCGACGGCAAAACTCGGGCGGACATGGAAATGCGCAGCTACCGCCGGCATTTTGCCTGGGTCCCCCAGGAAGCGCGCTTGTTGTTCGACAGCGTGGCCGAAAACCTGCGACTCGGTCGACCCGGGGCGAGCGACCTCGAGCTTAGCCAGGCCCTGCAAGCCGCCGACTTCCCGCTTTCGGCTCAGCACTTTCCGCAAGGCCTGGAGACCAAGATCGCCGACGACGGATCGCCGTTTTCGGTCGGGCAACGACAGCGCTTGTGCATTGCTCGCGCGCTGCTCACGCAGGCGCCTTTCTTGGTGCTAGACGAGCCCACGGCTGCGCTCGACGAACGTACAGCCGAGGAACTCCACCGAACCCTGCTCGGGTTGCGCGAACGGTTGGGCGTGTGCCTCGCGACCCATCGCTTGAGCAGCGTAGAGCAGTGCGATTGGGTGGTCGTGCTCGAGGGAGGGCGGGTGGTCGAAGAAGGGCGCCCCGCAGATCTGCGCCAGCGTGGTGACCGCTTCCGTTCGCTGTTCGCTCAGGACATCGTGCGCCTGGAGGCGGGCAAGGTCGGCTGAGCCAGGCGCGCCAAGGGACCGCGTTCGACGTATTCAGGAGCCGATCAGCTCGAACTCGTTCTCATCGTCGTGACTCTCTTGAGCATCGGCGGTGACCTGCGCACGGCGCTCGGCTCGCAGCTTGTTGACGCGGGCCACGTCGACCTTGAGTCGGGGCAATAGGGTCCGATTCACCAGCTCGAGCTTGGTCACCATGGGGCGCGTAAGTGGACGCTGCTTACGTACCATCTCGTAGAACTCTTCGAACACCGTGGCGATGCTCGCTTCTACGCTCGCGTTTTGGGCGCGCGCGCGCTGGGTCCGATGCTCCGGCCGCACTGCTTCCAGCGCGGCGCTGAGGTCCCCACCGCCAACGAACGAGAGCGCCTCACGCACGGTGCGCTCAGGCTCCTCGAGCATCGTGTCGTAGGCCCAGAGGCGGAGCGGGTACTTGCGGCGCAGACCGTCGACCAGCAGGCCGTAGTTGCAGGTCCACCACTCGAATACCGGGTCGAGTCGGGCCGGCGGCTCGAAGTTGGGGTGCTTCTGACGACGGGAGTCATCCTCCATCTTCCACATGCGTCGGCGCGACTCCTCGTACTCGCGGAAGTCGCGCATGCTGGCGATCACGCGTCCGAGGTAGCGCGGGTTCGTCCGCACCACGCCTGGCACGAAGATCTTCACCACGTGCTTCTCGAACTGCGCGGGATCGAGCGCTCGACCCGTGGTCGGATCGAGCTCGGCCTTACCGTAGACCCCGCGCCGGAGCTTCGACTCGTAGAACCCTTCCGGATTCGCCGCGCCGATGCTCTCCTTCCACTGACCAGGAAAGCGCTCGCCGAGATAGGGTAGCCCGGCCGCGATGAGGACTTGCATCCACATCGACGTTCCAGAGCGTTTGGTGCCGGTGACCACGATCACGGGGAGAGCTCATGGCACCGGCCTGGCCGGGTCGTCAAACCTTCTGGTCGGGCTTCGCGGGCGCGCTCTTGCGCCGACGACGCGTGAGCCACAGCGCGAGGGCCGTGAGGGACAAGGTGCCCAGGCCATTGCCCATGGAGTTGCCGGTGGTGCTGCAGTCGCAGCCACCGCCGCCAACCTCGCCGCCGTCTTCGCCCGCGTCTTCGCCCGCATCCGCCACGGGTTCGCCGCCATCGGGTGTGCCGCTGTCCACATGATGGCCGGCGTCCACGCCGCCATCCGTGTGCGTGCCGGCGTCCGCGACGCCGCCGTCCGTGCCGCCGTCGGTTTCGGTTCCGCCATCCGGCGTTCCGGCGTCGGGCACAGGCTCGTCCACGCCGTTATCGCCATAGAGCGAAAAACCGAGCGTAACGTTGGGATAGTCCTGGGGCAGCGTGCCGCCGTAGAAGATGTTGCAGTTGCCGAAGGGCAGGTAGTGAAAGGGCCCGTTGATGCCGTTGCTCGCCGTGATCTCCGTGGTCTTGTAGCCGCAGTTGGTGCGCAGCGCGAGCTGGAGGTCACCAGGAGCCGTGGAGCGCTTCACCACGTCGACGAAGAACTTGCCACCTGGTGCCGTGTCGACCGTGACCATGAACCAATAGCGTCCTGGTGGGAGGACACAGGCGGTCGGCAGCTTGTAGCTCAGGTCGTAGGGCGCCGTGATGGTCGGCGTCACCGCGGAGGCGGAGCAGTTGGGGTCGGCGAGCGGCTGGTCCGGCAGGTTCGACGCGCTGTTGCTCCAGATCTGAAACGTGAGCTTCGGATCGAAGGCCGGCACGCCCTGATACCTGCCCTCGATGAAGACTCGCTCGAGGGACCAGTTCGCACCCTCTGGCACCAAGAAGTCGTCGGCGACCTCGGTGTCGTAGGTCCAGACCGGGTTGCCGACCCCGTCGTAGGGATCGTCGGTCTCGTCGTAGGTGTCGTGGAGCTCTGCGAAAGCTCCCGACCCTGCCTGAACAGGGCCTGGATTCGAGTAGAGCACTTCCTCCTTGTGCTGGGCGGAGGCCACGAGCGGGAGGCTCGCGGTGACAGTGGCAAGAACGGACAACTTTTTGGCAGCAGTCATGTAAGTGCTTCCCCGGTCTTAGACGTCCCTAGTGCACTGGCTTATGTAACGCCGTGGCGACTGCGAGGCAATCCCGAGTCATGACGGGCACATGTGCACATGTGTGCCAGACACGTTCCGTTGGTTGCCCGGTCCCAGTCAGGAGTTCAAAGCAGGTGGCCGAGGCTCACATTAGGCGCCCCCGGCCGGTACCGTTCCGCAACCGCAGGAGGTTGCTCGGTCTTTGAGGGGGCTCAGCGCTCCGCGTAAGACATCGGCTCGAGCGCGATGTGTCCCACGTCCAGCTGCTTTTTGAACAGGACCACGCGCGGCACGTAGCCCTCGGCCGATACACGTAATTCGTGAACTTCGTCGTCGAAGTAGGTCGGCGCACGGAAGTCCCCGCGTCCGAGGCTGACCCCGTCGACGATGACCGAGGCGTCGGCGGGGGTGACGTAGACCCGGCGCTGAGGCTGAGCGCTGGAGGCGGCGGCCGCCAGGAAGGCCGGGTTGGTGGCCTGATCGAGCAGGGTGCCCGGCAGCGTGGCCCCGATGGCCAGCGTGGCATCGGGACGCGGTGTCGGGGACGTGCGGGCGCGCAAGTAGCCCACCGCCACGCTCAGCACCAGCACGACGCTGGCCATGGTCACGAAGGTGGGCGAGAAGAAGCCCTTGCGTCTGCGAAGGTGCCGCGTGGCCTGACCGCCGCGCGAGAACACTGGCGTGACGCTCGTCGGTTCGCCGGCGATGTCGTTGTCCACGCGGAAGGCGCCCGACAACAGCTGCGCGCTGGCCACGCCCTCACGGTGGTCGCGCGAGACCCACAGGTTGCGCGTGCGCTCGCTGGCGAAGGGCAAGAGAGCTTCGGCGAAGTCGGTCACGCGCGGAAAGCGCTTGGCGGGGTCGAACGAGCTAGCGCGCGCCAATACCTCGTCGATCGACGATGGCAAATCGCTGCGATGGTGTGACAGACGCGGGAACTTCCCGCGCGCGACGCGCTCGAGCACGTCGTTGATGTCGTCTTCGGGACCCGCGAAGGGCTCACGCCCCGTGAGCATCTCGAACAACATGCTGGCCAGTGAGTACTGGTCGCTGCGCTCATCGAGGCTGCGATTGCCGCGGGCCTGCTCCGGGGACATGTAGTGCGGCGTGCCGATCGGCCCGAGCGCGCCCGTGATGCCGCGTCGCTCTTCCAGCGTGGCGATGCCGAAATCCACCAGCTTGGGGACGACGCTGCCGTCTGGGTTGCGTGCGAGCAGAATGTTCCCGGGCTTGATGTCGCGATGCAAAACGCCGGCAGCATGCGTGGCAGCCACGCCGTCGAGGATGGGCAAGAGCAGTTCCACTGCCGCTCTTAGACTCATTCGCCCGTCGCGCTGGAGTTTGCGCTCGAGGGTCTCTCCCTCCAGCAACTCCATCACCAAGTAGGGCACCCCTTCTTCCATACCCACGTCGAGCACGTCGACCACGTTGGCGTGGGACACTCGCGCAGCGCACTGACCCTCACGCAAGAAACGTCGAACGGAGTCGATCTCGCGGCACAGCGAAGGTCGCAACAACTTGAGCGCGACACGCTTGCGAAGACCGCTGTGCATGGCGACGAAAACATCGCTCATACCGCCGGACCCCAAATATTCGAGGAGCTCGTAACGCCCGAGCGACCGCGCTGCTGTGTTCAGCCCCGCACCCATGACTCGTGTTCCCCCATGGAGACTACGCGGGAAGCGTAGCAAAAACGCGGAACAAGCCGATCTAACTTTCTGCAGGTCCCCAGTCAGATCACGGCGAATTCACACGTTGTACACAGTTAATTGAGGCAGTTACTGCCGAGATACTCGGTCGTTACCGTCTGTTCATGAAACCTGTCATGTACCTTGGCAGGGACAGTCAACTCCGCTTGCCTGCAGGCTTATTCGTCGCGGGCGCAGGCGCGCGGGGACACGCACGATAGACTGGCCGGATGCGGGTGTTGATGATCGGTGCGGGCGGGGTGGGCGGCTACTTTGCGGGGCGTCTTTCGCAGGCCAAAGTGGACCTTACTGTCGTGGCTCGGGGTGAACACGGCCGAGCCCTGAAGGAACGTGGGCTGCGTCTCGAAGGCAGTCCCAATTTGGAGACGATCTCCTTTAACCGCGTGTTCCCGTCGGCCGCCGCCGTGGAGCCCGCCTTCGACGTGGTGTTCTTGGCCGTCAAATGGCCGGCCCTGGACGACGCCTGCGCGGAGCTGCAGCGCCTGTTGGACCCACATGGGGTGGTGATCCCCCTGCTCAACGGGCTCGAATCAGAAGAAGTGGTGGCGAGCTACGTGGGCGCACAGCGGACCCTCTCGGGGGTGGCCTATATGTCTTCTGGGCTCTTGGGACCGGGACGCATCTACGCCCACGGAAACACCCGTGCAGGCCTGGCGCCTTTCCGCCCGGGGCAGGACGCCGACGTGGCGAAGGTGGCGCAGCTGCTCGAGCGAGCCGGGATTCCCGTGCGCGTGCAGGCCGACTTCCGAAGCATGCTCTGGGAAAAGATGCTCTGGAACGCCCCCTTCAACGCGGTCTGCGCGCTCACTGGGCAGCCGGCCGGGGCGGTGCTCGGACCCTGCGAGGACGTGGTGCGCGCAGCGATGCAGGAGGTGGTGGCCGTGGCGCGGGCCGACGGCGCCGACCTGAACCCCGCGGCCATCGAGGCCATGTTGCAGGTCACGCGCGCAGACTTTCCGCGCACCGAACCTTCCATGCTGCAAGACGTGCGGGCCGGCCGCGCCACCGAGGTGGAGATCCTGCAAGGGGCCGTGGTGAGGCGTGGCGAGGAACTCGCGGTGGCGGTGCCTGTGCTGAGGACCTTGGCGAGCCTGGTGCGCGGGAGAACGCTGGGCGCCTAGAGACTAGCCGCCGTCGACCGTGGGTGGATAGGCCAGGTGCTCGGGCGGCGCGTTCATGATTTCGTTGGGAAACTGATCGGCGAGGAACGCGATGATGCTCTGCAGGGAGACCAGCGCGACGGGATAGCCAGCCTCATCCACCACGGGCAAGTGGTGGTAGCTGCCGAGCGCGAGCGTGCGCAGTGCCACGCTGAGCAACGTGGCTTCGGTGAGCACGTGGGGCGAGCGTGTCATCAAGTCCGAAACCGGGCGCTCGAGACCTGCCCCGGCCTCCAAGACACGCGTCAGCACATCACGCTCCGTGAAGATGCCGAGCACATGATCGTTCTCGAGCACCAGCGCCGCGCTCGCGTGGGCGCGATTCATCTGGGCGATCACGTCGGCCACGCGCGCCTCCGGTACCACGCACAGTGGAACCTGATGCTCCATCTCACCCAGGCTGAGCTCGAGCCAGCCCGCGCGCCGCACCGGTTGCGAACCGCTCAGCCAGTCACCGTATTCGTCGGCGAATTCGCTCGTGGTCAACATGGATGGATCCTGACCCGCGCGATCGGGAAGGTCGCGCACTTTTGCGGGGTTGTTGCGAGACACGTGAGCCATCGGCCAGCAGGTAAGCCCGCGCTTTCGCGCCGCAAGCTGCGGGCACGCTTATGGCTCGGCTCCGAGCAGCGCCCTGGGGTACAGTTCGGGCTCGTCAGTATCAGCGCGCGAGCGCGCGCCCGCAACGTGAGGAGAGCGCACTTGATCTCGACCCTCGGCTACGCCGCCCAGAACGCCAAATCTCCGCTCGAGCCCTACCGCTTCGAGCGCCGCGACCCTGGCCCACTCGACGTGGAACTCAGCATTCTCTACTGCGGCGTGTGTCACTCGGATGTTCATCAGGCGCGCGACGAGTGGGGCGGCTCGATCTTCCCGATGGTTCCGGGTCACGGAGATCGTCGGACGCGTGAAGCAAGTGGGAAGTCAGGTCACCAAGTTCAAGCCGGGCGACCTCGCCGGCGTGGGCTGTATGGTGGACTCCTGTCGGCTCTGTTCGAGCTGTGAGGAAGGACTCGAGCAGTACTGCGAGAAGGGTTTCAACCCCACCTACAATGGCTACGACCGCGACGGCGAGACCCCCACCCAGGGCGGCTACGCGAGCAACATCGTGGTGCACCAGGACTTCGTGCTCAGGGTCTCCGACAAGCTGGCGCTCGCGAATGTCGCCCCGCTCTTGTGCGCGGGCATCACCACCTGGTCTCCGCTGCGCCACTGGAAGGTGGGCCCGGGTCAGCGTGTGGGCGTGGTCGGGCTCGGCGGGCTCGGTCACATGGCACTCAAGTTCGCGCGCTCGTTCGGTGCAGAGGTCGTGCTCTTCACCACGTCGCCGGGCAAGGCCGAGGACGCCAAGCGACTGGGCGCTACCGAGGTGGTGGTGTCCACGCGGCGTGCCGAGATGAAGCCTCAGAAGAACCGCTTCGACTTCATCCTCAACACGGTGGCGGTGCCCCACGATCTCGACGTCTATCTCAACATGCTCAAGCGCAACGGCACGCTCGCGCTGGTGGGCGTGCCCGACAAGAACCACCCGGCTCCCAAGGTGGGCAACCTGGTGTTCAAGCGCCGCAGCCTGGCGGGCTCGCTGATCGGCGGCATCGCCGAGACCCAGGAGATGCTCGACTACTGCGCCGAGCACGGCATTGCTTCGGATGTCGAGCTCGTCGCCATCGACCAGGTCAACCTGGCCTTCGATCGCATGGTGAAGAGCGACGTGAAGTATCGCTTCGTGATCGACATGGCTTCACTCGCGTGATGACGCGGCGCTAGCCGAAAGAGAGAGCTCAAGATGCCCAGCCAAGAGAACCAGCCGTCCGGCTCCGCCACACGCCACTACCGCACCTGCACGCTGTGCGAAGCCATGTGTGGCCTCGTCATCGAGACCAAGGGGAGTGAAGTCAGCGCGATCCGCGGCGACCAGGAGGATCCCTTCAGCCGCGGTCACATCTGCCCCAAGGCCATGGCGCTCAAGGATTTGCACGACGATTCGGATCGCCTGCGCACGCCGCTCAAGCGCGAAGGTGACAAGTTCGTGCCCATCGGCTGGGATGAGGCCTTCGATCTGGTGGCCGAGGGCATCAAGCGCGTGCAGCGAGCCCACGGCAAGAGCGCGGTGGCCCTCTATCAGGGGAACCCGACCGTACACAACTACGGGTCCATGTTGTTCGCACCGATGTTCATGGCGGCGCTCGGCACCCGCGCGCGCTTCTCCGCGACCTCGGTCGACCAGCTGCCCCACATGCTGGCCAGCCTGTGGATGTTCGGTCATCAGCTGTTGATGCCCGTGCCTGACCTCGATCGTACGGACTACTTCCTGGTGCTCGGAGCCAACCCGGCCGTCTCCAACGGCAGCCTGATGACGGCGCCCGGGGCAAAGGATCGCATCGAGGGTATCGTGGCGCGCGGGGGCAAGGTGGTGGTGATCGACCCCCGTCGTAGTGAGACCTCCGCGCTGGCCAGTGAGCATCACTTCGTGCGCCCAGGCAAGGACGCGCTCCTGCTGCTCGGGCTCATCCACACGGTGTTCGACGAGCAGCTCGCCAAGCCGGGCCGACTCGAAGCGTTCACGCAGGGACGCTCCGAGGTCGAGCGCTTGGTGCGCCCCTACGCGCCCGAGCGCGTGGCCAAGGTGGTGGGCATCGAGGCCGGCACCATCCGGCGTCTGGCGCGCGAGTTTGCGAAGGCCGAGCGCGCCGTGTGTTACGGGCGCATGGGCGTCTCGACTCAGGACTTCGGCGGCCTCACCTGTTGGCTGATCAACGTCCTCAACATCATCACCGGGAACCTCGACCGCGTGGGCGGCGCCATGTTCACCTCGCCCGCCGTCGATCTGGTGCAGCTTCCGGTGCGCCAGTTCCAGGGGCACTACGGCCTCTACAAGAGCCGCGTGCGCGGTCTGCCCGAGTTCGGCGGTGAGCTACCCGTGGCGGCTTTGGCCGAGGAAATCGAGACCGAAGGCAAAGGCCAAATCCGCGGACTCGTCACCTCGGCGGGTAATCCCGTGCTGTCGACTCCCAATGGGGTGCGCCTCGAGCGTGCCCTGCCCAAGCTCGAGTTCATGGTGAGCATCGACTTCTACCTCAACGAGACCACGCGTCACGCCCACGTGATCCTACCGCCGTCGGGTCCGCTCGAGCACGACCACTACGACATCGCGCTGCACCTCTTGCAGGTGCGCAACACGGCCAAGTACTCCAAGGCGATCTTCCCGCGTCCGAGCGAGGCACGCCACGACTGGGAGATTCTCAGCGAGCTCACCTGGCGCCTCGTCGATGGGCGGCTCGCGCGCCTCGCTGCACGCGCCCAGGCCGAGGTCACATGCAAGCTCGAACCCAAGGGCATGGTGGATCTCCTGCTGCGCGCGGGGCCCCATGGAGACCGCTTCATCCCCCTCAAGCGCGGGCTCTCGATCAAGCAGCTCGAGCAGCAGCCTCACGGCGTGGATCTGGGGGGCCTCGAGCCTCGCTTCCCCGAGCGTCTGAAGACGCGTGGCAAACAGATCCAGCTCGCCCCCGAGCCGCTGGTGCAGGACCTGCGGAGGCTCGAGCAAGCGCTGCGCGAGGACGAGCGCGCTGAGCCGGGGCTGGTGCTCATCGGACGCCGTCAGCTGCGCTCGAACAACTCCTGGATGCACAACAGCCTGCGCCTGGTGAAGGGGCCCGTGCGCTGCACGCTGCAGATGCATCCGGAGGACGCGCAGGCGCGCGGGCTCAACCACGGCGAGCTCGTGCAGATCCGCTCGCGGGTGGGTAGCGTCGAAGCGCCGCTCGAGGTGACCGAGGCACTGATGCCCGGGGTGGTGAGCTTGCCGCACGGCTGGGGTCACACGCGCAAGGGCACCAAGTTGCAGGTGGCCGAGCAACATCCTGGCGCGAGCATCAACGATGTGACTGACGAGGCGCGTGTAGACGCGTTGGCCGGCACGGCGAGCTTCAGCGGGCTGCCCGTGCAGGTAACGCGAGCGGCCGGGTAGGGACCCCCCTGGGGGCTGTCCCTCGAGCGTTCAGGTGCCGGGCGGAGTCCAGGTCGTGATGCGCCAGCGACTGGGGCGTGTTCGGATGGGCTCCATGGCGACGCCTTCGCCGAAGTCGAAATAGATGGGCTGTTGGCGGAGCGCGTTGTAGTCCGCCACGTTGTTGCCGTCGTAAACTCGTGAGCGCCAGTTGCTGAACTCCGGCGGCACGCTCTCGTCGACCTCGTCGGCGAAATGGGTTGCCACGTCGCTCAGGTCGGGGAACTGGAACGACTCCGCGCCCGGAGCCACCACCAAGCCGTAGCCGTAGTAGCTCTGGCCCTGGCCGTCGTTGGTGGTGAACGCGGCGTCGAAGGTGAACAGGGTGACGTCGGCCGCTTGCGGGTCACTGGTGAGTGTGACGAGCGGGCGCTTGGGATCGCTGTCGTCGAAGGCGCTGATTCGCACGGGGGCGAGTCGGTCGCTCGCGTCGTAGGCGAGGGCGCTGGTGTCGGCAGTGCGCTGCCGAAACTCGGAGTAGACGTTGTCGTTGAGGTCGGGAACGCTGAAGCCCACCTCCACGTCGAACTGGTTTACCACCGCGTCCGGGTAGAGATAGTTCCAGGTGTGCTGGGGGTTCTCGTTGAGGTTGTAGCCCGTGTAGACCGCTTGTCCGTCCACGAACGGCGCGACGGTGATGTTGGGCACGAGATCGTTGGGCACGTTGTCGACGGTGACGGGGAATGTCGCAGGCGCCGCCCAGGTGCCTTGGTAGGTGAGCGTGGCGACGTTTCCGAGGGTGGGCGGCGCTTGATTGCGCAGCACCGCATAGCCGCCGGTGGTTCCGTTCACGATGCCAGCCACCACCAGGTCCATGCTGTCCGCGCGGCAGGCCGCCGTGATGTCTTGTGTGAATGTGGTGTTGTTGGAAGAGCCACTGCAGCTGCTGTTGCGGGCGTAGAAGACGTACGTGCTGGCGTTGGCGAGCGGTGGCACGGTGAGCTCGAAGCTGCCGAGCGTCGGCAGAATTTGGTCGGGCTCCCGCAGCTGCACGATCAGGTCGTCGCCGTCTTTGACGCCCACGTAGGTGAGCGCGCCGCGCACGAGATCGAGATTGTCGCTGGGCGGGAGCACGGTCACCGCGTGCGGCGCGAGTGCGGAGTGGATTTGGCCGTTTTGATCGGTGAGCAGGGTGTCGAGCTTTGCGCCGGCGGCATCGTAGAGCAGCACCGTTGCGTTCGGCACGGGATCGCTCGCGCCAATGCGTAGCGTCAGGGAGATGCCGTCGAGCGTAGGTCCTTCAGCGTCGGGCTCGCTTGCATCGGGCTCGCTTGCGTCGGGTTGGCCAGCGTCGGGCTCGCTTGCGTCAGGCGTAGGGCTCTGGGCGTCGAGCGGTGGCTGCGAAGCGTCTTGGCCAGGCGAGTGACCGGAGTCGACGGAGCCCGAGTCGAGCTCTTCGCTCTCCTGGTCATCGCTCTCGTTGCCGGAGCAACCGGGGGCGGCGAGGACGGCAAGCAAGGATACGAGCCAAGGAACGTGATGCTGGCGGGGGGACATGGGAGTGAACGACCTCTTGGACCCAAGTACGGAGGCGAGACTCCCTCACCTTCCCGTTCGTCCTCCCCCGCGCACCATTCCCGACTCCTGGAACCGCGTTTGATCCGCCTGGCTCACGTAAGATCCACTTCTGTTTCTTCGTGTGCCCTGGATAGAATATTCCAGTGGAAGCGCCCCAAGACGGTCTGACCGTCATCTTGTTGACCCACCCTGGAGCCCCGGCACGACAGCTGCGCGTGCCCCGAGCGTGGCCAGCTTTCTTGGGCGTTTTCGGCATGTTGTCGGTCTGCGGCAGCCTGCTCATCGGGCGTCAGGCGCGGGCCCTTTGCGAGGCTGAAGGCGCGCTGGGCCCGGAGCCGGCTCTGATGATGGCGGGCCTCGATCAGGAGGAGCCGCTGTTGGTCTCCTCGCTGGGGGGCGTCGGTTCGAAGCCAGCGGCCTCCATGGGCACGCTTGCCTCGGCGCGCACTTTGGCCGCGCTATCCGTGGCCCCTGGACTGTCGTCGGTGGCCGGGCTCACGCCCACTCCATCTCAGGCGCCGAGCCTCCCTGCCTCGGCGCGTCCGCTCGTGAGCGGCAAGGCCCTGCCGCTGTTCGACATCAACGGCGGCCGCGCCCTGACCGTGACCCCCTTCGATCAAGATGGCGTCGCGAACCCCGAGGCATTCGCGCAGATCCGCACGTTCATGCGCTGCCGCCGCAGCGGGCACGAGATGGACATGGACCCGCGGCTGATCGCTCTGCTCTCGCGCATCTCGCAGCACTTCGGCGACGCCAGGCTGCAGATCATCTCGGGCCATCGCAAGCCTGATGGCAAGGCCACGCGCGAGACCAGTCAGCACGCGTTCGGCACCGCGGCCGACATTCGCATCGCCGGCGTCGCCATCGACGACATCAAGCGCGCGGCGCACGAGCTCGGCGCCAAGGGCGTGGGGCTCTACACCAAGGGCCAGTTCGTCCATGTCGACGTGCGCGAGCGCGCCTACTCGTGGCGCGACACCGGCGAAGAACTCGACGAATCGGAGGGCGCCGAGACCTTATCTCAGAAGGGGTCGGGGGAAGCCGTGGCGGACGCACCCGTGGTGGCGGCGGCGGGGCTCTGAGAACGCTGGTTCGGCGTGAGCTGAAAGCCGTACCAGGCAGCCAGCGCGAGCACGCTCAACCAGCCCACGAGCAACGAAGCGCAGACCCAGTGAGGTACGAAGAAGCGCCGGGGAACGCGCCCCGGTCCGCCCATGATCATCAGCGTGAAGCCGCGTGAGCTCGCTTCGATGCTACTCGGCGGCTGCCGCATCCGAGATCATCTCCACGTCCTGCGGGCGGGCTTCGACGTCGTTGGCCGGAGCTCCTGAGCCTGCTTTGTCGTCGAGACGAGATGCACGACCGTCCATCACGCCACCGCGGTCCACTTCGAGCGACGCGTAACGCGCGCCACCCTGCACCACGCCCGAAGCCAACACATGCAGGTGGCCGCGTGCGTTGACGGTGCCCTCGATGCGCCCGGCGATCGACAGGTTGTCTGCGATCACGTCGCCGAGGATTTTGCCCTCGGGTCCCACCGAGACGTGGCCTTCGGCGACCAGCGTGCCCTGGATGGTTCCGTCGAGCTGCAGCATGCCTTTCACGCGCAGCGTGCCCTCGACGACGCTACCCGCGGCAATCACGGTGATCGAACTTGCTGGCTGTTGTCGCTTCCCGAACATAAAAATTCCCCCCGACGAGATCGATGTTATCGCCGTCCCCCACGCTCGAGGAGGGTACGTTCTTGCGGCGGATCTGGGCAAAATAGGCACCGGGTGGGACACGGTGCCAGATCCGTTGCGGGGGACCCAGGCCTGCTTAGGCTACTTCGACGATGGAGTACTCGCGGAGCGTTCCGCGCACCCGCAGTTCCACGTCGTCGCCCAACATGCGGCCCATCACAGCGGCTCCCAGCGAGGAAGCACCTGTGACCACCAACACCTGCACGCCGTCGACCTCCACTTCGGTGCCCCCGGCGTAGGGCGCGATGAACACGCAACGCTTGCCCTCATCGGACTCCAGCATCACCAGCGCGCTGGCGCGCAGCGCGTCGTCCGGACCGAAGCGCAACAATGGCAGAAATCGCAGCTGTTCCCGCTGCTCTACCAGTTCCTCGGCGCGCATCGCTTGGCCGCGGGCCAGGTAGCTCTGTTCGAGGGCACGGGTGTCCTTGTCGTTCTCGGGCTTGGCTTCTTCGTGGGTGGCGTCCTTACGGGTCTGTTCCGCACTGGAGGACATCTGGGAGAGGGTCTCGCCCAGGCGTGCCACCAGGGCTTCGAGGACGCGTCGCTTGTCTGGCAGAGCCATGCCCCAAGTAAAGCATTGGGTCGCCATGCGCGCGACGGAGAGCCGGCTCAAGATTTCGTGCATGAGCAGGCAGCGATTGGGGTGGTGGCTGGCTGGTGGTTGTGTGTTGGGTTCCGCGTGCGCGCACGGGAGCCCGCCTCCGCGTGCTGCGGGGCGGCTCGGTGATGCACCGAAGACCGCCGAGGCCAGCGGTTCCAGCGAGCCCTTGAGGCCGCTGCGTATCCTCGCGCTCGGGGATTCCATCACCCAGGGCCGCGCCATGAAATCTGCGGATATGCCGGCGACCCAGAGCTGGCGCTATCCGTTTTGGAAAGAGCTGCTTACGACCGGTGTCGCCTTCGACATGGTGGGCGGGCTCGCGCACGGCTTCGAAGGCGATCCAGCGTGGCCGTCGGTGGAGGGCGTGGCGTTCGACCGCGAGCACGAGGCGCGCTGGGGCTTTCGTCTCGACGAGATGACGGAGATCCTGCGCAAGGACATTGAGCGGCTGCAGAGCGAGCACTTTTCGTTCGACGTCGTGATGGTGCTGCTCGGCGGGAACGATCTGGACCAGAAGGAAACGCTGTCCGAGTTGTGGCCCGAGTGGGATGCGCTGTTCGCGCTGTTGCGCGCCCGCAACCCGCAGGTGAAGGTTGCGGTCGGCGTGTACTGCCACGACTTCGGGGGTTCGGCCGAATATCGCGCCGAGCTCACGCGGCGTGCTCCGAGCTGGAGCACGGCAGAGTCGACGGTCGTGATCGCCAATGGTTGTGAGAACTGGGTCGCGGACCCTCGAGCGCCCGGGACCGACACCGTGGACTGGATCCATCCGAACGCGCAGGGGGACCAGAAGATCGCGCGCGGCTTTTTGCAGAGTCTGCGCGCGCTGCGCCCGGATTCGTTCGCACCGAGTCAGGGCACGCCGGCGTCGCTCGCCACGTCGGCGCCGGTGACGTTGACCAAGTAGCGATTCAAGAGCTCGAACTCGCGGGCGAAGGCGCTGAGCTTGGCCTCGAGCGCGTCGTACATGCTCTCGCGCAGATCGATCAGGGTTTGATCGTAGACCGCGCCGGTGCCGTAGAGCAGCTGTCGCACGCGCTCATGCTCGGAGCTCGGGTAGGTCTTGGCGATTTTCTCGTCGAAGCTATGGAGCAAATCCTCGCGCGGGGAGGGCTGATTGGGTCCCGGTGGGGTGCTGAGCAGGCGCCGGACGAAGGTGGGGTAGATGCGATCGTCGTCGTGTCCGCTGGCGATGGGGGCGAGCAAGTTGTGCGGATGCAGATACGGGACGGTGTGTTGCTTGGGGACCAGGGCAGCCACACCGAAGCCGGCGCTGCCTGCGCCTCCGAGCACTGCCACCAACGACGAGCCGGTGGATCGCTCGGAGGCGATTTCCCAGGCACCTGCGGCGATGCCCGCGGCAGCGGCGACCACGATGGACGCCAACGTCAGGCGCAGCTCGCGGTTGTCTTGGCGCTGAGAGAGCTGGGCGCTCAAGTCCTCGACCACGTCATCGGTGCAGTCCACCTCGGTCAACAGGGACTGTAGTTGGCTGTCGAAGGAGACCAGCTGCGTGAAGAGCCGTTGCTGCAGGGTAAGGATCCGAGTGAGGTCAGGGGCAGGCGCGCTGCGCGCCTGAAAGAGCGCCAGGATCAGTGGCTCCAGACCGGCGGCGCGCGCCGAGCGCCTGGCCTCGGGGGGCATCACGTCGAGCAAGGGATCGTCGACCGGCTCCGCGAGCTCCTGGTGGTAGGGGCCACTGACTTGGACCGAGTAGCGCTGGCAGCTGCGGTCGCGCTGCGCGAGCGCGCCGTGGGTGGGCAGTGGCGCGGTGGGTGGCGTGGGTGGGTGACAGGCAGCAAGCACGCCTGCGGTTGCCAAGCCCAAGCATTTCGCGCGCACCGAAGCCCCCGTGCGGTTCGTGGAAGCACGCGGTTTCGCGCGCGAGCTCCTGGTGGTCATCTCCCAGTATGCGCCGACACGGGTGGATTCGCGCGGGCGAGGGCCAGCCAGGTCTTTCCAAAGCGATTTTACCGATCCTCAGTCAGTCGGAAACACAATGGCAAGAGGCCGGTGTCAGCGTAAACATTGAAGCGAGTGGCCGTCCTCCTCCGCTCGCTTTGTCCGAATCGGGGTTGCGCTGGCAGGTAGGTGGGCGGTTACTGAGGCGGCTCTGAGCGCCGACTTACCAGCAAGCGCAGCCTCGTTCGGACGGTGTAATGCGTGAGTGTCCACAACGAGTGACGCTCGATGCGCTCAGTCGCGGGTGGCGAGCCAGATGTGATGGCGCGAACCGCCGCGCCGCCCACGGGACTTGGCCGACACCTCTTCCACGCGAAAGCCTCCGCGCGTCAGCCGCTGCGTGAACTCGCGGTCGCCGCCCGCAGACCACACGGCGAGCACGCTCTGCGCGCGCAGCGCGGTGTGTGCATGGCGCAGACCCGAGCGTGCATAGAGCCAGTCGTTGGCCTTGCGCGTGAAGCCCTCGGGACCGTTGTCCACGTCGAGCAAGATAGCGTCGTAGTGGTCGCGCTCCGTGCGCAGGAGCTCCGCGACGTCGCCCGTGTGTACGCGCACGCGCGGGTCGTCGAGCGGGAAGCCCGCCAGGTGTCCCAGGTGACTGCGGTTCCAGTTCACCACGGCCGGTACCAGTTCGGCCACCACGACCTCCGCGTCCTGTCTCACCTGACGCAGCGTCTCGGCCAGTGTGAATCCCATGCCGAGGCCACCGACCAGCACGCGCACCTTGCGCCGCGCGCCCACCGGTCCGCAGCCCAGCCGGGCCAGCACCTCCTCGGAGTCGTGCACGCGGCTGTTCATCAACTCCTGCCCGTCGGCCCGGATGGAGAGCTCGCTGCCGCGTCGATACAGGCGCAGCTCTCCGCCGTTGTCGGGGATCAGGGCGCTATCCAAAAGTTCCCACGGGATCATCGCGCAGGCTCTTTGTCACCAGTCTTCGCCATAGTCGAACGTGATCTCGCTGCCGGCTTCGATGTCCATCAGGGCGTACAGGCTGTGCCCCCGAAAGATGGCGTTGGCCGGGCGGGCGTGGTTCAGATAGCGGAGCTCGTTCTTGCCGTCGATGCCCGCGATCTCGCCGTCGTCGTACTCCACCCAGAGCACGTACATGCCGTTCACCACCGTGCGCTCACCCTCGTAGTCGCCGATGAAGCTGTCGGCCGTGAAGGCCTGTCTGGCGAATACCCCGAGGCCATGGATTGGGCTCTCTTTTACTTCGAACAGCTCGTGCATCTGTCAGCTGGCTTCCAGGCTCGTCACGCGGGCGCGGGCGCGCATTTGATCGGCGGTCAGGCTCGAGCCGTCGCTACTGTAGCCGGGGGCGCGCCAGAAGACGCGCAGTTTTTCCCCGAGTGAGGGCTCGCGACGCAGGTCGCGCCAGAGTGCGATCCACTCGTGGAAGGCCACCGTCAATGGGTTGTAGCTGTCGATGTTCTTGGTCAGACCGTACACCACCGGCTCGTCGTCGCGCTCTTCCGCGAAAGTGCCGAACAGGCGATCCCAGAGGATCAGGATCCCGCCGTGATTGCGGTCCAGGTAGGCCACGTTGCTGGCGTGGTGCACGCGGTGATGGGAGGGCGTGTTGAAGACCCATTCGAAAGGCCCGAGCTTTCCGACTTGCTCGGTGTGGATCAAGAACTGGTAGACCGCGCTGATGCCCGCGTGGGAGGCGATCAGCAAGGGGTGGAAGCCGAGGAAGGCCAGCGGCAGCTCGAACCAGCGATTGACCAGCGGCTGGGTCCAGCTCTGGCGGACCGCGGTGGCGAAGTGCATGCGCCGGCTCGAGTGATGCGTCACGTGGGCGGCCCACATGAAGCGATGCTCGTGGTCCATGCGGTGCGCCCAGTAATAACAAAAGTCACGCGCCACCAGCGCCACACACCAGGCGAGAGCACTGCTCGTGACGGTGAAGACACGGTGCTCGTACACGGCGAAGGTGATGCCCACGAAGGCGAGGCGGTAGAGGCCGCCAAAGGCGAGGCTGCCCAGGCCCATGGAGATGCTGGTGGTGGTGTCGCGGCGTTCGTGGAGGGTGCGGCCCTTGCGCCGCGCCAGCCAGTGCTCGCCGAACATGGCGAGGATGAAGAGAGGGATCGCGGCCAGCGATAGGCGCACGGCAGCAGGATAACCCATGGTGGGGGCGCGCACAGAACGGAGTCTGCACCGCGCGCTTGGTCAAAGCGGTCAACGTAACGGTACCGGAATGGAATTCTCGCGCGCCCAGGCCTGCACTATGGATGGCGCATGCGACGTACTTACCTTGGCCTCGGCATGTTGCTCGCGGCCGGCTGTCAGGACCCGGCGGACAACACCCAGGCCAACTGCAAGGTCTACCAGGAGAACTACTGCGACAAGGAGGCCGACTGCGCCATCGAGTTCGACGACCTCAAGAAGTCCGAGCGCGACCAGAGCGTGGCGAAGTGTTACGACAAGTTCCGAAGCCAGGGGCTGAGCTGTGGCGACGTCAAGCGCGTCTCGGAGACCTTCGATCAGTGCACCGAAGATCTCGAGAAGTGGTCGTGCACGCAGTTTTACGATGTCTCCTCGAGCCGCCGCTACGTGCCACTCTCCTGCGTGAACGTGCTGCAGAACTGAGCGTGCGGCTTCGGAGTCCGGGCGCGGGCACGGGCGCGCCTTGCGGATGCAAGGCTGGCACGGGAGCAGGGCGCTGCCTGCGTCGGCGCCCCTGCTAGCGGCTCACCAGGTTCAGGATGTTGCCGTCGGGATCTCGAAACCAGGCCACCTTCATGCCGTCGGCCGCATGGATGTCGCCGCGCCGGCTCAAACCCGGCATGTCGTAGTGTTCGAACTTGACGCCCTTGGCCTTGAGCGTTTTCACGGTGTCCTCGATGTCGGGCACACTCCACGTGACCGCGGTGGCTTGATTGGTGCCGGCGAAGTCGGAGCGATAGACGTTGAGGTTGCTGTGGCCGCTTCGATAGACCACCACCTCTTCGCCTTCGGCATCGACTTCCTCGAGCCCGAGCGTGTGGCCGTAGAAGGACTTGGCGCGCATCAAATCTCGGACCGCCACGTTGGCGGTCGCATCGTGCTGGTTGAGCATGACCGAACTCCTTTGGCAGTGGGCTGGCAGACGTTGCTACGAGTGAGTGCGGGCCCGCGTGCCAGTTTGACTCCGGCGCGACGGGCCTTGCTGAGGCCGATGGCGATGGCTTGCTTGGCGGAGCGTGCGCCGTGCTTGCCATCGCGCACGTGCTCGATTTCCTCGCGGACGAACTCGCCGGCTTGCGTGCTAGGAGCCTTGCCCGGGCGCTTCTTGCGCAGAGCACGTTCTTCGACGTCTCTTTCAGGCATGTTCTCCTCTATCAGGAGGCTAGGTGAACACGCCTGCCAGGCCCGAAAACGGCTTTCGCAGCGACAACCCCTAAAACTTAGGGCACGAGCTCCATCCACTCCTTGAGCGGACTCATGACGAAGCGCGGCACGCGCTTGAGCTCGTCCACCGTGCGTGCGCCACACAACAGCATCACGGCGCGGATCTCGCGCTCCAGCTGCTCGATGACGCGCTCTGCCTCCGCCTTGCCGCCGCGTACGTGGGCTTGCAGCAGCGGACGAGCGATGCCAGCCGCCGTGGCTCCAAGAGCCAGGGCGCGCACGATGTCGACGCCGCTCTGCACGCCGCCCGTGGCGATGGTCTCATGCCCCGCCCGGACGCAGGCGTGAACACTGGCCGCGGTGGGCACTCCCCAGTCCCAGAGCAAGTTGCCCAGGCGCGCTTGGTCGCCCTGAGCACGCAGTGTTTCGACACCCACCCACGAGGTGCCTCCGGCGCCCGAGGTGTCCACGGTGCGCACGCCGGCTCCCTTGAGCTTGAGCGCCGTCTGATAGCTGAGCCCACAGCCGGTCTCCTTGCCGACCACTGGCACCTTGAGCTCGCTGACCAGGCGCGCGTAGGTCTCCACGCCGCCGCTGAAGTCGCGATCGCCCTCGGGCTGCACGATTTCCTGGGCCGGGTTGAGGTGCACGCAGAGGGCGTCGGCCCCGATATCGCTCACCATGGCCGCGATGATCTTGGTGGGCCACTCGCGCGCCTGCACCACGCCCACGTTGCCGAGGATCAAGGTGCTCGGAGCCCACTCGCGTACGCGATAGGTCCAGGCCGTGTCGGGCTGGCGCTGCATGGCGCGCTGGCTGCCGAGGCCGAAGCCGAGCCCGCGTGCCTCGGCGATGGAGGCAAGATCGCGGTTCACCTCGGCCGCGCGCTCGGTGCCACCCGTCATGGCAGCGATCACGATGGGCAGACGCAGGCGCTTGCCGAGCAGCGTGGTGCTGGTGTCGATGGCGTCGACGCTGAAGTCCGGCAGAGACTGGTGAACGAGCTGCACCTTCTCCAGCAGATTGGTGGCCCCACGAAACGCCACGTCGTCGGTGGCGCAGAGGTCCAAGTGGTCGTCTTTACGGCGCTGGATCGGCGAGTTCATCTGGGATCGGGCTATAGCAGAGGTCGGCGAAGCCGGGGCATACGTTTCAGAATGTGTTTAAGCGCGCTGAGTTGACGCTCGCCCCCCCTAGCGAGCATGCTCCGCGCCCCGCGCGCCCTTTGCGCGCCCCTGCTCGGAGTGTGGCCGTGGCCGTCGAAATCCCTTCCAAGAACGCCCCCATCGAGGCCTTTCTGGCCGAGATCAAGCAACACGTGGATGCGCGCCTGGTCCGCTATTTCGAGAGCAAGCGCACGCGTGCCCAGCAACTGAGCTCGCCTTCAGTAGAGCTGGTGGATGCCATCGACGTGTTCACCATGCGCGGCGGCAAGCGTACGCGGCCCGCCGTCCTGGTGGCCGGTCACATGGCCGTTTCCGAGCGTACGAACCTGCAAGCACTGCTCGACCCATGCGCCGGCCTCGAGCTCTTGCAGAGTTACCTGCTGATCCACGATGACTGGATGGATCAGGACGACGAGCGGCGCGGTGGACCCACCCTGCACAAGGTCTTCGGTGAGCGCGTGCGGGACCGTCACCTCGGGGCCAGCCTCGCCGTCCTGGCGGGTGACCTGGGGAACGGTTTTGCCATCGAGCTGGTGGCCGGCGCGGACATGCCGGAGTCCCAGCGCAGCTCGGCCTTGAAGGTGTTTTGGGAGATGCAGCAGGACGTGGTGTGGGGCCAGGCCCTGGACCTGATCGCCTTCCCGGACGTGGCCTTGATCCAGCGCCTCAAGACCGGCAGCTACAGCGTGAAAGGTCCGCTCTTGTTGGGGGCCGTGATCGGCGGGGCCAACCCGACGCAGGTCCAGGCCCTCGAGCGCTACGCGGACCCGGTAGGGCAGGCGTTCCAGGGTCGCGATGACATCCTCGGCACCTTCGGCGCCCCGGAGAAGACTGGCAAGCCGGCCGGCAACGATCTGCGCGCCGGCAAGCGCACCGCCCTCATCGAAGAGGCCGAGCGCCGCCTGAGCGACGCGGACTACGCGCCGATCCGCAAGGTGCTCGGCAAGGCCGACTCCTCCAACGCGGACATCAGCTCCGCCCAGGGCCTGCTCGAAGCCTGCGGCGCACTGGCTGCTGTGGAGGAGCGAGTCGCCAAGTTCTGCGATGAAGCGCAAGCTGCCCTACAGAACGCCGGCCTCACGGACGAAGGAACCCTGCGTTTGGTACAGCTCGCCCGAAAGTTCGCCTTCCGGGACAGCTGAGCGGCTAGTACCAGGGGCGCTTTTTGCTTAACGCGCTCGGATCTGGAAACGCGATGGCCTACGGACACGGCAAAGTCATTCTGTTTGGCGAACATAGCGTGGTGCACGGACGCCCCGCCCTGGCCCTGGCCGTCGAGCGCGGCGCCGAGGTGCACGCGGTTCGCAAGGCCGAGGGGCCCACGGAGCTGTCGATCGCGCCCTGGGACGTGCAGGTCGACGCCGGCGGCGAGCCCAATCAAGGCCGTGAGCTCCTGCAGAGCGCGCTGAAGGTGGCGCGGGAGTTCTACGAGGACGACCTCGAG
Organism: Myxococcales bacterium; assembly: GCA_047601445.1. Taxonomy (GTDB): domain Bacteria; phylum Myxococcota_A; class Polyangia; order Polyangiales; family DASUME01; genus DASUME01. Next base: position 6,190,814 of record JASGJH010000001.1, read on the forward strand.
CTCTCGCTCACCGCCACCATGAACCTCCCGGGCGGAGCGGGCATGGGCTCGTCGGCGGCCCTGGGCGTCGCGGTCCTTCGCGCCATGGACGCAGCGCGGGGAATCAGCCGCTCGGACCAGGAAATCTTCGAGCGTTCGCTGCCCTGGGAGCGAGTCTTCCACGGCAACGCCTCGGGCATCGACAACGCCATGGCCACCTACGGCGGGATGGCCGTGTTCAAGAAGGGCGAGTCGCTGACCCGCATCGTGCCGCGCCACAGGGTGCGCCTGATCGCGGGCCACAGCGGTAGCCAGCGCATCGCCAAGCCCATGATCGAGTCGGTGGCGCGCCAGTTCCAGAAGGAGCCCGAGCGCGTGGGCAAGTTGTTCGATGCCATTGCCAGCATCGTGTCCAACGGCAAGCTCGCGCTGGAGCAGGGCGACCTGAAGGGGCTCGGTCAGCTGATGACCATGAACCACATGCTGCTGAGCTCCCTGATGCTGTCCACCAGCGAGCTCGAAGAGATGATCGCCGCCGCCATGCAGGCTGGGGCCCTGGGCGCCAAGCTCACGGGGGCCGGCGGCGGCGGCTGCATGATTGCCTTGATCGACAACGACGAGCAGCACGCGGCGGTGAAGGCTGCGCTGACTGGCCTCGGCAGAACCGTTTACGACGTAGAAGCGGGCCCACCCCGCGACGAAACCAAGCAGGAGAGCGGATCAACATGAGTACCCACACCGCGACCGCCCTGGCGCGCGCCAACATCGCGCTCGCCAAGTACTGGGGCAAGAGCGACGTCGCCCTCAACCTGCCTGCGGTGCCCAGCATCTCCCTCACGCTGGAGCCCATGCGCACCGAGACCACGGTCACGTTCGACGCCGGACTGAGCGACGACGAGGTGGTGCTCAACGGCAAGGTCGCCGAGGGCAAGGCCAGGACGCGCGCAATCAAGGTGCTCGATCAGGTCCGCAAGGTGGCCAAGCTCGAGCTCAAGGGTCGGGTCGAGAGCGCCAACAACTTCCCCACCGCCTCCGGTCTCGCCTCGAGCGCCTCCGGGTTTGCCGCGTTGGTGGCTGCGGCTTGGGGCGCTGCTGGACTCGAGCGTGATAATAGTGTGTGGAGCGCCATGGCCCGTCAGGCCAGCGCGTCGGCGGCTCGAAGCATCTACGGTGGCTTCGTGGAGCTGCCCCGAGGTATCCCCGGCGATGCCAAGTTGGGGGCCAAGCAGATCGCGCCGCCGAGCCATTGGGATGTACGCATCGTCGTGGCCGTGGCCAACGAGGGCGCCAAGGACGTGGGCTCCACCGAAGGCATGACCTTGAGCGAACAGACCTCGCCCTATTACCGAGCCTGGGTCGACTGCTCGGACAAGCTCACGGCCGAGGTGCGCGAGGGTATCCTCACGAAAGATCTCACCAAAGTGGGCGAGGCCATGGAGCAGAGCACGCTCGCGATGCACGCCTGCATGATGGCCTCGCGGCCGGGCCTCATCTATCTGCAGCCCGCCACCTTGGCCGCCTTGAGCACGGTGAAGCGGCTGCGCAAGGAAGGCGTGGAGGTCTACGCCACCATGGACGCTGGGCCCCACGTGAAGGCGCTCTGCAAGGCTTCGGACGCCGAGCGCGTGGCGCGTGCCTTGGCTGATACGCCGATGGTCTTGCGCACGCTGACCGCGCATCCGGGACCCGACCTGGAGCTTCGCAAGTGACGCGCCCAGAAGGGGCGCTAGCGGGCCATTTCGTGCGCACGAGTGCGCCGGGAAAGCTCATGGTTTCCGGTGAGTACGCGGTGCTCGAGGGGGCCGTCGCGGTGGTGGCTTCGGTGGCCGCCCGCGTCTATGCGCGCCTGGATCCCGTCCCAGTCGGCGCCGTCTCGTCCGCCTCAGGGGTGGCTGTCGACGGTTCGGGCTCCGAGATTGGCGGTTTGCCCCAAAGGCCACCGTTGCCTCCCGAAGCAGTGCTAGCTCGAAGGTTAGCTGAGGAGTCATTTGGTTCTGTGAACGCCTCTCTTTCCATCGACGCCAGTGAGTGCCGTAAGTCCGGGAAAAAACTCGGCTTGGGCTCCTCTGCCGCCGCCTCGGCCGCGGCCGTGGGTGGCGTGTTGGCGAGCCATGGACAGGATCTTACGGACCCCGCGGTGCAGCGCCGGGTGCTCGATCTGGCCCTCGCCGGACACAAGGCCATCGCGCCCGAGGGCAGCGGGGCCGACGTGGCGGCCGCGTCGCTCGGGGGCTTCGTGCGCTTCCAGCTCGACGACAAGGGCGCGCTCAAGCAGGCCGAGCGCGTGAGCTTTCCGGCCCACGTGGAGACGCGCGTGGTGTGGACCGGCAAGGAAGCCCGCACAAGCGAGTTCGTGCGTGCGGTGCGCGCCTTCGAGGCGCGGGACCGCTCGGGCTACGCCACGCTGCGAGACCACTTGAAGGCCGAAGCCGTGCGCTTCGCCGACGCCATCGCCGCGGGCGATGCGGGCGAGATCATCGCGGCCGCTGCGTCCTACGGGCGCGGCATGGGCGAGCTCGGGCAGGCGGCGGGCGTGGACATCGTGACCGCCGAGCTCGCGCAGATCGCCGAGCTGGCGCGCGTGCATGGCGGCGCTGCCAAGCCCTCGGGCGCTGGCGGCGGCGACGTGGCCATCGCGTTCTTCCAGCGCGCCAGTGACGCGCAGGCTTTCGACAACGCGTGCGATCGAGCCGGGCTCGACCGCCTCGATATGGGTTTGGGTGCACCGGGCGTGCGCGTCGAACCCCACGTTTGACCTTCCGAGTAGATGAGGACACCCATGGTTTCGTCGCGAATCTCTGGATTCTACAAACTCCCGATCGAAGAGCGTCAGCGCATCGCCGCTGAGCGCCTCGACCTGACCGCTGTCGAGATCCAGTCCCTGGAGCGCGGCGGACTCGAGCGCGACGTCGCCGACAAGATGATCGAGAACGTGGTGGGCGCCTTCACGCTGCCCTTCGCGCTCGGCCTCAACGCCCAGATGAACGGCAAGGACTTCCTGGTGCCCATGGTGGTGGAGGAGCCCTCGGTGGTGGCCGCTGCCTCCAACGCCGCGCGCATCATCCGCTCCGGTGGCGGCTTCATGGCCGAGTCCGACGAGCCCATCATGATCTCGCAGGTGCAGCTCGACGAAGTGCCCGACACCAAGGCCGCCTGTGCCCTCGTGCTCGAGTTCAAGGCCGAGCTGTTGGCGCGCGCGGACGCCTCGGTGCCCAACCTGGTGAAGCGCGGTGGCGGTGCCCGTGGCCTCGAGGTGCGCGACCTCGGCGACGGCATGATCGTGGTGCACTTCCTGATCGACTGCCGCGACGCAATGGGTGCGAACCTGGTGAACACCGTGGCCGAGTCGGTGGCCGACCGCATCGCCGAGATCACCGGCGGCAAGGTGGGCCTGCGCATCCTCTCGAACCTGTGCGACCAGCGCTGTGTGCGCGTGCGCTGCTCGATTCCGATCTCGGCCCTCAGCGAGGGCGACGCCGACGGTGCCTCCGTGCGCGATGGCATCGTGCGCGCTTCGCGCTTCGCCGAGGCCGACCCGTACCGTGCGACCACGCACAACAAGGGCATCATGAACGGCATCGATCCGGTCGTGATCGCCACCGGCAACGACTGGCGCGCCGCCGAGTCGGGCGCCCACGCCTTCGCGGCTCGCAGCGGGCGCTACAAGCCGCTCTGCACCTGGCGCAAGGGCGAGAACGGCAACCTCGAGGGCTTCATGGAGATCCCGCTCGCGCTCGGCGTGGTGGGTGGCCCCTCGCGCATGCACAAGGGTGCCGCGCTCGGCCTCAAGATCAGCGGCGTGAGCTCGGCCCAGGAGCTGGCCATGCTGACGGCCTGCGTGGGCATGGCCTCGAACTTCGCGGCCCTCAAGGCGCTCGCCACGGATGGCATCCAGCGCGGCCACATGGGTTTGCACGCACGTCAGGTGGCGGTCGCCGCTGGTGCGATCGGTGACGAAGTCGAGCGTGTGGCCGAGGAGATCCACGCCGCAGGCCACGCCACCCTCGACGCCGCCATGGCGGCCCTGGCGCGCCTGCGCCGCAACGCGCGCGTCCCGGCCGAAATCGAGCTCGCCCCCGGGGAGTGAGCTCCTTTTTCGGGACCTAGCGAGGGCCCGCGCTCGCCGTGGCCGGCTATGCTTGGCCGGTGAAGCGAGTTTCAGGTCCAGAACGCGTTTCGATGTCCGACTTGATCGGTAACACCCCGCTCGTGTCGTTGAGCAGCGATGCCAACGCTCGCGTGCGCCTGCTCGGGAAGCTCGAGAGTCAGAACCCCGGCGGAAGTGTCAAAGATCGCCCGGCGCTGCGCATGATCCGCGGCGCCGAGGAGCGCGGTCTGCTCGAGCCCGGGGTGCGTCTGGTGGAGGCTACCAGCGGCAACACGGGGATCGCTCTCGCGATGATCGCGGCCGCCCGTGGCTACCAGATCGAGCTGATCATGCCGGAGAGCTCCACCGCCGAGCGCGTGCAGCTCATGCGCGCCTACGGGGCCCACGTGATCCTCACGCCGGACGATACGGGCATGGAGGGAGCCATCGACCTCGCGCGTCAGAAGGTCGCCGAGGGTGGCTACGTGATGCTCGATCAGTTCAGCAACGACGACAACTGGCGCGCCCACTTCGAGACCACCGGGCCCGAGATCTGGGCGCAGACCCAGGGCGAGGTGCGGGCGTTCGTCTCGGCCATGGGCACTACCGGCACCATCATGGGGGTCGGGCGCTTCCTCAAGTCCAAGCAGGCAGGTGTTCGCATCGTGGGCTGTCATCCGGCGGACGGCGCGAGCATTCCGGGCATTCGGCGTTGGCCCGAGGAGTATCTGCCCAAGATTTACCAGCCGAGCGAGGTCGATGAGATTCTCGACATCGCGCAGGAGGCTGCCGAGAACGAGGCGCGCCGTCTGGCTCGCGAGCTCGGCGTGTTGGTGGGCGTGTCCTCCGGCGGTGCCGTGTGGGCTGCGCGACAGATCTGCGCACGCATGGAGCGCGCGGGCGAGTCGGGCTGCGTGGTCTGCATCTTGTGCGACCGTGGGGATCGCTACCTGTCGTCCAACCTGTTCTAGTTCGGCGCAACCTCAAGCAGGCAGCGCGTCGAGACCTGCGGGTCCTCGAAAAAGAGAGAGAGAGCCTCATGGCGGTCGGTACATTGAAGGTCAAGCTCGAGCGCATCGGGCCTGCGGCATTTCGCGCGCAGGCCGCCTCCGGCGGTGAGCTCATCGTGGATGGCGCGCCGGATATCGGCGGCGAAGGGCGCGGCATGCGTCCGATGGAGTTGCTCGTGAGCTCCATCGCCTCCTGCGCCTCCATGGACGTGGTGCACATCCTGCGCAAGCAGGGCGAGCTCCTGACCAACCTCGAGGTCTATACCGAGGCGCAGCGCAAGGACGCCACGCCGGCGCCCATCACCAACGTGCACCTGCGCTTCGTCGCCCACGGCGGCGTGAACGCCCACAAGCTCGAGCGCGCCGTGAAGCTCTCGGTCGAGAAGTACTGCTCGGTGATCGAATCACTCTCCAAGGACATCACCGTCACGCACGAGGCGCAGGCCGTGTGATTTACGGGGAGGTCACGCGACCTCCCCGCCCGTCGCGGCCAAGCCGCGCCGGGACCCACCCCGCGAGGTCCGCTTCGCTCACGAGCGCGGGAGCACCCCGCAAGCGAGGGCTGCCGCTGAGCCCGGTGGTTGCGCGGCTTACCGGCACTCCGTTCAGGGCTTTCCCGTTTCGTGGAGCACTCCAGCGTGCGCATGAACTCGCGCGCACGCTGAGCCGATCGCAAAAATGCGCTGACGGCAGGCTTGGGGTCGACGGGTCCGCAAAAGTTCTGGAGGATTGGCTTTCCCCTCGTCGAACGCGGAGAAAGCCACGTGACACCCACCGAAGCCACGCTCTTCAACTTCCGTCTGGCCAGCAAGCTCATCAACCTCGGCCCCCTGATGGAGCACCGCCTCAGCACGCCCAAGCGCGAGGTCAAAGTGGAGTGCACCATCCATCTCGACAACGGCAGCACGGGGACCTTCGTGGGGTATCGCGTGCAGCACGACGACGCGCGTGGGCCGATGAAGGGTGGCATTCGTTACCACCACGAAGTGGACCCCGACGAGGTCAACGCCCTGGCTTCGCTGATGACCTGGAAGACCGCGGTGGTGGACCTCCCCTACGGCGGCGCCAAGGGCGGCATCACGGTTGACCCGCGCACGCTGTCGCTGGCCGAGCAGCAGCGGCTCACGCGCATGTTCGTGCAGGGAATCCAGGACGTGATCGGCCCGCAGAAGGACATCCCGGCACCGGACATGGGTACCAACGCCAGGACCATGGCCTGGATCGTCGACGAGTACGCCAAATTTCACGGCTACCAGCCGGGTGTTGTCACGGGCAAGCCCATCGAGGTCGGCGGGTCCCACGGGCGTGAGGCGGCCACCGGGCGTGGGCTGGTGTTCGCGCTGGAGAACTACTTCGCCGACGTGGGCCGGAGCATTTCCGGTACGACCTTCGCGATCCAGGGCTACGGCAACGTGGGCGCCTGGACGGCACGACTGCTCGCGCAGCAAGGTGGAAAGATCACCGCGGTTTCGGACGTAACAGGAGCTGTGCGCAATCGCGGAGGCCTGGATATCGCGGCGCTCGATGCACACGTCGAGCGCACGCGAGGCGTGAAGGGTTTCGAAGGGGGCGAAGAGCTCTCGGCCGACCAGCTGCTGTTCGAGCCTTGCGATGTGCTGGTACCGGCGGCGCTCGGCAACGTGCTGCGCAAGGACAACGCGTCCAACGTGCGCGCGAAGGTGGTGCTCGAGGGCGCCAACCACCCCACCGATCCCGAGGCTGACGAGGTCTTCAGTAAGAACGGCGTGGTGGTGTTACCAGATATCTTCGCCAACGCGGGCGGCGTCACGGTCAGCTACTTCGAGTGGGTCCAGAACATCCAGGCCTTCCGCTGGGACGAGGAGCGCGTCAATGCCGAGCTCAAGCGGGTGATGGCGCGGGCCTGGCGAGACTTGGCGCAGACCGCCAAGAAATATCAGGTCAATTTCCGCACAGCGGCGTTTGCGCTCGCAATCGGGCGGGTCGCACACGCCACGGATTTGCGCGGGGTCTGACGCAGCGTGGCATGCGTCAAAGGCTGCGTAACTTCTCGCCACTTGGTCCCGACTCTGGGGAGGTGGCGGTCGTTGGCGGGACATTTTGTCAGCTCGACTGCCCGGTTTTTGCGGCAATCCTCGCTGAATTTCGCTTATCCTGGTGGAGGCACACGTCTTGCTGAAGTCCTGTTCTGACGCGCGCGGAATCAACGCGCTTTGACCTTTGCTCGTGCGCGGAAACCGCGCGCTTTGCCGGAGCCAGGAGAACGGAATGAGCGAGTTTCAAATCACGTTCCGCGGTGTGCTGCCCGAGCCGAACCTGCGCGCGCTCGCCGAGGCGATGTACCAGAAGGTCAAAGGCCAGTACGGGCGTGCTTCCGGCTTCCATCTCGCCATCATCGAGCAGCCCTCGGCCTATGCGCGCTCGGTCGCCGTGTCCGCGCGCGTGCAGCTCCACGCGGGTCCGCACGGTGCCATCGCGGCCGCAGAGGCCTGGAACGAAAATCCGGTGGCCGCGGTGCGCGAGGCCTTCGCGCAGGCGTACACCGAGATGAACAACGTGTTGCCGAGCGCGTGCAGCTCGGCCAAGCGCGCCAACAAGTTGCTGCTCTTTCGCACGCGAGCCTGAGCTCCCAGCGTGCCTTTCCATCCGTGTGTCGCCGTCGTCAGTGCTGCGTACTCGGCGTTCGTCGACGACGTGTCATGCGGGCCCTCGCGCGGCTTCCGCTCTGCAGCGTGCAGCGCGGAGCCGGCGAACATGGGTAGCTGACTCTTACTGGGTCGCCCCCTCCGTGCCCTCGGTGGGCTCCGTGCCTTCCTCCACCGTATCGGTCGCGGTATCGGTCGCGCTCTCGGCGGCCTGTTGCGCCTGGTCGCCGGCGGCCTCGGCTCCTTCCTGCGCTTGCTCTGCCTTCTTCTTGCAGCCCGCGAACACGAGGCTGCTCAAGGCCAGTACGACGACGATGCCCAACTTGCTTTGCATTGGATCGATCTCCCCTTGTGCGCTGCGAGCCGGTGCGCTTACTCCACTTCAAATCGCTCCACGACGTGGGCCGGGCTCGACAGCGGTGCTCACACTCTAGCCCAAATGCTCCGCCATGCTGCTTGTCGCTACGTGTGCTCGACGGGCTGCCTCCGGCCTGTCCAAAACGGGAGAGGGTGCGTTCGACGATCACTCCGGGCCTGTCCTCCGTCCCCCGGTGAGACCGCTTACGGCCTGTAAGCAGCGCGCGGCTCCACGGGCGGTGCCGGGGCCTTGACCCTGACCAGGGAGTCCTCGCACGCCGATTCTTTTTTTGCGGGGCCCCCTTCCCAAAGCGCCCGGGCCGCGTGTTAACGGAGGCGATGCGAACTTTCTTCGGGATCTTGAGCCTGCTGGTGGGGGCCCTGTGTTGCCTGCCGCGGGCCCGGGCGGAGGGCCCCCTCCATACCTACGCGCTGGTGGTCGGCAGTAACCGCGGGGGGGCCGGGCAGGCCCACCTCAGCTTTGCCGAGCATGACGCCGAGCGCATGGCCGAAGTGCTGGTGGAGCTCGGTCGGACGCCCACCGAGCACGTCCAGCTGCTCAAGCAGCCCAGCGCGCGCGAGCTGGAGCAAGCGCTGGTGGAGCTCGCCAAGCGCGTCCAGGATCACGCTGGGCAGGGCGAGCGCTCGCAAGTGCTGTTCTACTACTCGGGTCACGCGCGCGCGCGCTCGCTGAGTCTGGATCAGGAAGAGGTCGCCCTCGACACCCTGCGCAAGGCACTGACGGCGTTGCCGAGCACGTTGACCGTGGTGGTGCTCGATGCCTGCCAAAGCGGAGCCTTCTCGGGCGTGAAGGGCGCGGCGCCTGCGGCCGATTTCTCATTGAGCTCCGTGAACGACCTGCACAGCCAGGGCATCGCGGTAATGGCCTCCAGCACCGCGGCCGAGTTGAGTCAGGAATCTCCCGAGCTCGGCTCGAGCTACTTCAGCCACCATCTGGTGGCCGCCCTGCGCGGGGCGGGGGACGGCAACGGCGACGGTCGTGTGTCGCTCGACGAGGCCTATGGCTACGCGTACCAGCACACGCTTTCGGATACGGCGCGCACGCAGGTCGGCACGCAGCACGCCACGCTCGAGACCGACATTCGCGGCCGCGGTGACGTGCCGCTGAGCTATCCGGTGGACGCAGACGCACAACTGTCCTTGCCAGCCGAGCTGGAGGGCCGCGTGATGGTCCAGAAGGAAAACCGCGGCGTGGTGATCGCGGAGATCGTGAAGGCCGCGGGGTCTCCTCTGTCGCTGGCCCTGCCCGCGGGCAAGTACGACGTCGTGGTGCGCAAGGCCAGCGGGCGGGACACGCGGCAATGCTCCGTGACGCTCGCGCGGGGCGCCACGTACGCGCTCGATCCACGGCAATGCGCCGTGGTGGCGGAGACGGTCGGGGTAGCCAAGGCTGCGGGGACCGACGATTTCCAGACCTGGGAGGCGCAACGCGAAGCCGAACGCAAGAACTACTACGAGCACTGGTTCTTCGAGGTCGGTGGCGGACTCAACTCCAAGCAGGACGATGACTACACGCGCACGCTGGGGCAGTTCCGCTTCGCGGAGGACCTCGGCCAGGCGCGCGTACTCGGCCTCGACACCTCGGCGGGCGTAGGGCTCACGCGGCACCTGAGCTTGCTTGCGCACTACGACAACAAGATCGAGCGACGCGTCTACACGCGGTCATTGCAGGGGCCGGACAGCGAGTCGCGCGACGAACGCTTCTCCTGGACCACGCGCGCGGTCTCCCTCGGTCTGCGCGCACGCCTGGCGCTCTCGAAGAAGGAATGGGTGGTGGGCTTTGCGGAGGGCGACGTGGGACTCGGCATCGCGCGCACCCGGATGGTCGGCACCGGCGTGCACTCCTTCGATCACGACTTCGGTCTGGTGCTGAGGGGCTTGCTCGGCCTGACCTTCGGCGTCGCCGAGTACTTCGGCGTGTACTTGGCGGGCGGCTACACGTACGCGCCCGTCACCAGCAACTTGATCGGTCAAACCCACAACGACGGTGGAGTCACCATCGTTACGGGTGTGCGTGTTCGCGGCATGAAGGGAGCCTGGTGATGCGCTCGCGCTTGCTTTTCGGTGTCTTGGGGTTCGCGGTGCTGGGCACGAGCTTCGTGGCTTGCGACGACGACAACCTCGTCAACAACCCCTCCTTCGACCTGTGGTGCGGCAACTCGCTGTGCAGCTGGCACACCGATTCGGGTGCCATCGAGCGCGTGGCCACCTGGCACAAGAAGGACTACGGCGTCTCCTTCGAGGAGCAGAACACGCAGAATCTCGCAGGTGTCCGAGGTGGACCCCGTGAAGTGCATGCGCTTCGACTTGATCGCCGATGCGGAGCCCGAGGCGCAGCTCTCGCTGGTGCTGGACTTCAACGACGATGGTTACGAGGAGTTCGATCAGCTGATCCCGGACGTGCGCTGGAAGAGCCTGCAATTCGTGGTGCGGCCGCCCACGGACTACCGCAGCCTGCGCTACATCCTGCGTAAGAAGGGCAGCGGACGCGCGGTGATCGCGCAGCTGCGCGTGGTGGAGGAGACCGAGGGCTGCGACGGACCTGCGTTGATGATCGCGGCTGGTGGCGCCTGCACGACGGACCTCTCGTGCGCCAGCGGACTGTGCGCCGACTTCATCTGCAGCACATGCGCGATCCCGCCCGAAGGGGGGCCAGCCGTCGCCTCGCAGTGCATCGATGGCAGTGCGTGTCGCGAGGACAGCGGGTGCCAGAGCGGTGCCTGCGTGGGCCGAGTTTGCCAGGGTTGCGCGCTCGACGGCAGCTGCCGGGAGCTCTCTCCCTGCGACGATGCCAGCCAGTGCGCGAGCAAGGCTTGCGTTCCACGGCTTACGTTCTCAGGCGTGGTGGAAGCTACGTCGTGCTTGCACTGCAACTCGAACGAGGACTGTGGTGGACCCAGCGCCCTCTGCACCGACGGCGTGTGTGAGGTGTGCCTGCTCGACCCGTTCCCCAAGCAATGCGCCGAATGCACCGACGATGCTCAGTGTTCGTCCGGCGTGTGCGAGGCAGGTCTCTGCGTGGACTGTCGTTCGGATGAACAGTGCGGCCCCGGCCAGTTTTGCCGCTACGTCAATCCCTTCGACGCCAACCTCCGCCGCTGTTCCGGCGGGTTCGCGACGAACCTTCCACGGGGAGCCCTGTGCGACACCGACTCTCAGTGCGCCGGTGGGCTCGCTTGTGGCGCTGGAGCCGGCGAGCCCAAACGCTGCGGTGTGGCCTGCGAGGTCGACCCCAACGTGTGCGCTGCGGGTACCATCTGCACGAGACCGGCTTTCTCCGAGATTCAGGGGATCATCTGGTATCCGCAGCGCCGACTGGTGGCCCCTTATGCAGACGTCGCTTCGAACATCGCCACCTGCCATCACGTGATCACCGACGCCGAGGCCGCGCAGCTTCCCTGCAGCCTGCATGCGGAGTGCGCGAGCGGTGTGTGCTGCGACGGCCACTGCGCCAATCCCGACGACCATCAGAAGAACCTGCGCACGGGTGGCTGCACCTATTCGCCGGACCAAGACGATTCGGAGTAACCTGTGCAGGCCCCGTGGAAAGCTATCGACGTTACGGTCCCGCGCTGCTGCGCAAAGCACGCCGCCTGCTGCGCAACGAGGAAGACGCTCGCGACGCGCTGCAGGGGTTGTTCGTCGACTTTCTCGCGCGCGGAGAGGAGCCGCGTGAGCTCCCCTATTTGTACCGGGCCATCACCCATCGCTGCCTCAACCTGCTGCGTGACGACCGCAATCGGGCGCGCCTGCTCGAGCGAGAGAGCCCTGTCTTGGCCGGCGCGGCGCAGCTCGCCCCGGACACGGTCTCGCTCGGGCTCGACGCGTTGCTCAAGCTGCAGCGCTGCGTGGACGAGACCGTGATGGAAACCGTGGTCTACCGCTTCGTGGACGAGATGGGCCTCGAAGAGATCGCCGAGGTGATGCAGGTCAGCCGCAAGACCGTGCAGAACCGGCTCGCGCGCGCCCAACAGGAGCTTGCGCTCTTGCTCGGCAACACCGGGGGGCAGACATGAGCCTGTCGGAGCGACGCACTCTCTCGTGGTTCACGCTGGAGCGCTACGCCCTGGGCGAGCTCAGCGAAGCCGAGCGCAATGAAGTGGAGGCGGAGCTGCAGGGCTCGGCGTTCAACCGACGTCGGCTCGAACAGAATCCTGGCGGACCGCAGTGAGTTGCCCGACCTGCCCACCAACGTGGCTCCTCTCAGGCCGCAACGGGCACGCAGCGCAGCGCGTTGGTTGGGGGTGGGCGCCACCCTCGCGGCTGCGGCCGTCGCGCTGCTGGTGGTGCTGCGGGACCCGTCGACCCGCCAGGACGAGCAGGGGGGCAATCACGTGAAGGGCGGCGAGCTGTCCTTCGAGCTGGTGAGCGAGCGGGGGCACCACGATCCCACGCGCTTCGCTCAGCACGAGCGCTTCAAGGTCCTCGTGACCTGCCCGCCTGACTTCGCGGAGCGCCTGCACTTGCTGGTGTTCCAGGGGGGGCAGCGCTACGAGCCGCTGGCGCCGATCCAGCTCGCGTGCGGCAACCAGGTGCCCTGGTCTGGTGCATTCGCACTCGACGGGGACCAACCCGCGGAAGTGTGCGTGGCGTGGGGCGCGCGGGCCGCTCGGGCTCAACGTGCCGGGGACCTGTCGGACGACGCGGTGTGCAGCATGCTCGCGCCTGACTGACTGACCCCATTAATACTAGGGGATCTGGCGAAAAATCAATAGCTAGCGAGGACCCGCCCAAATCCAGAGGATGCTCCTTTTGTCGACGAAAAGGAGTCCACCATGGCCGTCATCCGTCGCGACGCGTCGCGTTCCAGGTCACGCGCGCTGCGCTACCGTCCGGCTTCGTCCGGCCAGCTCTTGCGCCACATCCTGGAGCACCCGAGCCTCACGGCTGCCGTGCGCGAGCTGCCAGGTCCCGCGCTGGCCAACCTGATCGCTCGCGTGGGTCTGGAGGACGCGGGAGAGATCGTGGCAATGGCGAGCGACGAGCAGCTCGCGAGCGTGTTCGACGAAGATCTGTGGCGCGCGGATGCGCCGGGCGCGGACGAGCGATTTCGACCCGCGCGGTTTGCGCTCTGGCTCGAGGTCCTCTCGGAGGCTGGCGATGAGTTCGTGGCGCGCAGGCTGGCGGGGCTGCCACGCGAGCTGCTGATCTTGGCGATCCATCGGTTGGTGCTGGTGCTCGACATGGATGGCTTGGCCGAGGAGCTCTGCGAGGCAGAAGAAGACGACGCGGTCGCCACGGAGAAGGCGCTGGAATGCGGGCTGTACGAGGAGTGGGAAGGGTTCCGCTTGATCGCGCGCGACGCGCGCGTGTGGGACGTGTTGTGGTCGGCCCTGTTGAGCCTCGACCGTGATCATCACGAACTCTTGCGAGAAGTGCTCGAGCGCTGTGCCGCCATGGACCAGGAGTACGTCGAGGACAACGGTGGTCTCTACGATGTACTTACCTCGGAGGAGATGCTCGAGGCTGACGTCTCGGGGGAGCGCGCCGATCGCCGTGCGGAGCACGGCTTCGTGTCGCCAGCCGATGCGCGAGCGTTCCTGGCGTTGGCACGCAGCGGGCGGGAGCTCGAGCAGCGCGATGCCGTCACACAGGCCTACTTTCGTGGCCTCTCACGCGCACCGCGCGCGGAGCTGCAGCGTCCGGTGCAAGAGCGCGCTAGCCCCGCCGTCACGGAGCTCTTGCGGCTCGTGGGCCCCAGCGAAGCGTCCCCTGCACATCCGCTGCTCCCCACGCGGGGAACGAGAACGGAAGAGTCGACGGAGCCGTCCTTGTTTCGGGCGGCGCTGTTGGAGCTCGGGCGAACGCAGCCACAGCTCGGCGCAGAGCGCCTCGAGGAGCTCGCCTACTTGGCCAACGTGCTTTGGGTAGGAAGCGCGCACACGGGACGTCAGCCGCGGCCCATTGAAGCCCTCGAACGGGCCATGGAGACGTGCGACGCGGGCTTGCGCAGCGCCCTCGAAAGCGCGGGCGTCGCGAGTGATGAGCAGCCTGCGTTGCTCGACGCGGCGGTGGCCACGCTGGCGCGCACGCACGCCGATCAGCTCTTTCGAATGGGCGCGCGCGACTAGCCAAGGCGCGCGGCAATCGAGCTTGCAGGTTCCCTTGTCTCGCGGTGAGATGCCTTGCCTTGGAGACCTCGCCGTTCCCAAACGGCTGTCAGTTCTGGGCATGACGACGACGACCTTCACGCCAGAAAATCGAGGGGCGGGGCCTCAATCCGCGCGGGGAATGCAGAGCTCACGGGTAAACTCCGCTACATGGGGCTTGTCTATGTCTATCTGGCGGCTTGGATCGCCGGCGGCGTGTTGTTGGGCAGCATGATGCTGCTCGAGCATCCGCACGACCAACCCGACGCCGAAGAGCTGGCGCAGCCGGTTCAGCGCTCCGCGGGTTTGCACGCGCTAGCGTTGGCGTTGACTGGCTTCGGCTTGGGCGGGCTCTTGGCCGAGGGCTTGGGCCTGGTGCCGTCGCCGTGGACGGCGGGCTGCGCCTTGGCCGGTGCGATGCTGCTCGGAGCGGGCGGCTACCTGAGCGGACAGTTCAAGCGCGCGCGCGACGACAAGGGCTCGAACGAGCCGCTCACGCGTAGTCCTTGATCTGCGTTTCCCAGTTCTTGCCGTCGAAGTTCACGCGCTCGAACCAGCTCGCCTCCACGCCGCTTAGACAGCGTGCGTTGACGCTGAAGCCATCCGGGTGGGAGCGCGGGACGTAGTAGGAGTGGACACCGCAGGTGCTGCAGAAGAGGTGACGCGCGGTGCCGGTGTTGAAGGTGTAGTTGGTCAGCGCGTTCGGATCGCCCAGGAGCTCGAAGTCTTCCTTGGCCGTGATCAGGTGCAGAAAGCCCTTCTTCGTGCAGATGGAGCAGTTGCACTCGCTCATGCGCCAGCTGCGCAAGGTAACTCGGAAGCGAACGTTGCCGCAGTGACAGCCGCCTTCGAAGGTGGCCGGGAGCTCGGGGCGCGCGGTGGACATTGCGGCAGTGTGCGTCACGCGCTCAGGCGCGCAAGGCTCGCGCCGGCTCGTCACCCTGGAAATAGCGGGCGGGGTTCTCCACGAGCATGGTGCGCACGTCGCGGTCGCTTAGCCCGAGCTCCTTCATGCGCGGCAAGATGCGCTTGAACAGGTGCGTGCTCTCCCAGTTGGGCAAGGCGCGCGCGATGCGCTCCGCGCTGAGCACCGTCTTTCCGTCGAAGCTAGGACGTCCGAGCCAGGCCGCGCAGGTGGCGTCGTGCGAGAGACACAGCGAGCGTGTGTAGCCGGCCTGCACCATCTGCAACACGCTCTCGATGCGCGCCTGGTCGCTGAGCAGCGTCTCGATACCGAAGCGATCGAAGCCCACGTACGCGCCCGCGTCCGCCAGGGCGCGATGGTAGTCGTGATCAGCGCGACCATCGCTGTGCCCCACCAGGATGCGATGGGCGGGTACAGCCACCGAGGTCAACAGCTCGATTTGCTCCAGGCCGCAGCTGGCTTCGTCCGTGTGGGTCAGCACCGGACAGCCCGTCTGAGCGGCGGCTCGGCCTCCGGCCAGGATCAGCTTGCGCTCGTAGTCGCTCACACGGTGCGCGCCGCTGGCCACCTTGACCAGGCCTGCGCGAATGCCGGTGTCGCCGATGCCCTCGGTGAGCTCACGCAGATAGGTGTGCTCGATGTCCTCGGGTCGCAACGCGGAGAACGTATAGGTGAGGCCCTGATTCTCTTTGTAGGCGCCGGTGGCGCAGATGATCTGCATGCCCGAGCGCTGGGCCACCTCGGCCATGAACTCGACGTCGCGCCCGAGGTCCATCGGACACGGATCGACGAAGGTCTCGACGCCGAAGTCTCGCAGCTCCTGCAGCCGATCGACCCCGCGGGCCAGGGCCTCGGCACGGCGGAACGGGGGAGCCTTGCCATCCATGAACCAGCCCGGGTAGCCGAGCAGCAGGTGTTCGTGCACGAGCGTGAGCCCGAGCTCTTCCACACGCACGGGCCCGGTGACGGTCTGAACCCACTCCATGAAAGGCGAGGCTCCTTCTGTGGCGAGCCTACTTCTCTTTCGATCGTTTCGGGGAGGTCACGCGACCTCCCCGCCCGTCGCGAGGTTCGCTTCGCTCAGTGAAGTGCCTACTTCTCTTCCGAGGGGGGTACGTAGCCTTCCGGCTTGGCGGAGCCTTCGCCGAAGAAGAACTTCTCGCACTCGGTGAGCCAGATTTTCTGGGCCTTGGGGTCGTTGAAATCGAGTCGCAGCTCGTTGATCAGCATGGTCGAGTGGGAAATCCACTGCTTCCACGCTTCCTTGGAGACGTTCTCGAAGAGTTTCTGGCCGAACTCACCCTTGATGGGCGGGCGTTCCAGGCCTTCGGCCTCGTGGCCGAGTTTGATGCAATTCACCGTACGAGCCATGGCCGGGAACATGGGGAGGGAAAGCGGTCTGGTCAAGCTCCTACAGCTGAACACCCTTTCCGTTCGTGGTAGGGTGCTCGTTCGCCTATGCCTCTCTCTACGTTTCACCCAGCCGTGCAGCGTTGGTTCGAGGACACGCTCGGTGCACCCACGCATGCCCAACGCCAAGCCTGGCCCCTGATCCAGCGCGGTGAGCACACGCTCGTCGCCGCTCCCACGGGTTCTGGTAAGACCCTGGCCGCCTTCCTGGTGGCCCTCGACGGCTTGGTGCGCGAGGGCGCCGAGCACGGCACCCTGCCGGACGAGACGCGCGTGCTCTACGTGTCCCCGCTCAAGGCGCTCAGCCACGACGTCGAGAAGAACCTCAATGGCCCCCTGGCGGGCATCGCCGAGGAGTTTCGGCGCACGGGGGGCGCGCCATTTCACATTCGCACCTGGGTCCGCACCGGGGACACCAGCGCGCGTTCACGGCTCGAGGCCACCAAGCGCCCGCCACACATCGCGGTCACCACGCCCGAGTCCCTGTACATCCTGCTCACGAGCGAAGGCGGGCGGCGCATGCTGTCCACGGTTCGTACCGTCATCGTCGACGAGATCCACGCCCTCGTGCGCGACAAGCGCGGCTCACACCTGGCCCTCAGCATCGCGCGGCTCGAAGCCCTGGTGCGCAGCCAGAACCCCGCAGCGCGCCTCACGCGCGTGGGCCTCTCCGCCACCCAGAAGCCCATCGAGGAGATCGCGCGCTATCTGGTGAGCGGAGCCACCAGCGAGGCGGGTGCGGGCGAGCCCCGGGAGCCCGCATGCAACATCGTCGACACCGGTCATCGCAGGCAGCTCGACCTGGAGCTCGAGATGCCGGAGTCGCCGCTCGAGGCCGTGATGAGCGGCGAGGTGTGGGAGGAGATCTATCAACGTTTGACGGGGCTCATCGGTCAGCACCGCACCACGTTGGTGTTCGTGAACACGCGGCGTGTGGCGGAGCGCGTGGCGAAGCAGCTCAGCGAGCGTCTGGGAGAGGACAGGGTCTCGGCCCACCATGGCTCGCTCTCCCGCGAAAAGCGGCTCGATGCCGAGACGCGCCTCAAAGCTGGACAGCTCTCGGTGCTGGTGGCCACGGCCTCGCTCGAGTTGGGGATCGACGTGGGCGAGGTGGACTTGGTGTGCCAGCTCGGTTCGCCGCGCTCCATCGCCACCTTCTTGCAACGTGTGGGGCGCTCGGGCCATCACCTGGCGGGCATCCCCAAGGGCAGATTGTTTCCGCTGAGCCGAGACGACCTGCTCGATTGCAGTGCGCTGCTCGAGAGCGTTCGCGTGGGCGAGCTCGATCGTGTGCACATCCCGGAGGCGCCGCTCGATGTATTGGCGCAGCAGATCGTGGCCGCATCGGCCTGCGAGGAGCTCGGGCTCGACGAGCTCTATGCGCTTTGCCGCAGTGCCTATCCCTACCGTGAGCTCGCGCGGGCGGATTTCGACGCCGTGCTCGAGATGTTGGGGGAGGGCTTCGCCACGCAGCGCGGTCGACGCGGCGCGCTGGTTCACCTCGACGCGGTCCAGCGGCGGGTCAAGGGCAGGCGCGGCGCACGCTTGCTCGCCATCACCTCGGGCGGCGCCATTCCGGACACCTTCGACTACGAGGTGCAGCTGGAACCCGAGCAGGTGCGGGTCGGCACGGTGCACGAGGACTTCGCCATCGAGAGCATGCAGGGCGACGTTTTCCAGCTCGGCAACCACAGCTATCGCATTCGCAAGGTCGAGCCGGGGATCTTGCGCGTGGAGGATGCCAAAGGGCAGCCACCCTCGCTGCCGTTCTGGGTCGCCGAGGCGCCGGGGCGCACCACGGAGCTGTCCCAGTCGGTGTCACGGCTGCGCTCGCGCATGGACGGCTGGTTGAGCCAATCTAGCGAGCACGCTTTGCAGATGTTGCGTGAGCACTACCAGCTGGGCGAGCGTGCGGCTCGGGAGCTCACCGACTATCTCGCGGCGTCACGTGCGCTGTTGGGTAGTCTGCCTACGCGCGAGACGCTGGTGCTCGAGCGCTTCTTCGACGAGACCGGCTCCATGCACTTGGTGCTGCACTCGCCGTTCGGCTCACGCGTGAACCGGGCGTTCGGCCTGGCCCTGCGCAAGCGCTTCTGTCGCAGCTTCAACGTGGAACTGCAGGCCGCGGCCACCGACGACGCCATCGTGCTCTCGCTTGGACCCATGCACAGCTTCGAGCTCGGCGACGTCTTCCACTTCGTGAAGCCACGCACGGCACGCGACGTGTTGATCCAGGCCATGCTCGACGCACCCATGTTCGGCACTCGCTTTCGCTGGAACGCCTCGCGTGCCCTGGCCATCCCGCGCTTCCGCGGCGGCAAGAAGGTGCCCCCGCGCTTTCAGCGCATGCTCGCCGACGACCTTCTCGCGTGTGCTTTCCCGGATCAGGTCGCTTGCGCCGAGAACCTCACCGGCGAGCGCCAAATCCCCGAGCATCCGCTCGTGAAGCAGACCATCCACGACTGCTTGCACGAGGCCATGGACATCGAGGGCATGCAGCGGCTGGTGGAGGACATTGCCCAGGGCAACGTGGTGTGTTTGGCGCGTGACGTCAGCGAGCCTTCGCCGCTGGCTCAGGAAGTCATCAGCGCTCGGCCCTACGCCTTCCTGGACGACGCGCCGCTCGAGGAGCGCCGCACCCAGGCCGTGATGCAGCGTCGCTTCCTCGACCCCGAGACCGCCCAAAAGCTCGGTGCGCTCGACGCGGATGCCATCGCGCGTGTGGTCGCAGAGGCCCGCGTGGAAGCCCGGGATGCCGACGAGCTGCATGACGCCCTGCTCGTGCACTGCGCCTTGCCGGCTAGCGAATTCCCGGAATATCGAGAGCTGTTCCAGGCACTGCACGAGAAGCGCCGGGCCTTTGCGGTGCCGCATGGTGGCCGGCTGTTGTGGGTCGCGGCAGAGCGCCTGCGCTGGCTCGCTCAAGTGTCGCCCGACGCTGTGCCCGATCTTTCCGACGCGACCTTCGGGGGCAAGGTACCGGAGACGCGTGAGGCAGCGTTGCGAGAGTTGGTGCGCGGACGCCTGGAGCTGGTGGGTCCCACCACTGCGGACGAGATGGCCGACGCGCTCGGTCTCTTGGTGCCCGACGTGGAGGCGGCGCTGCATGGGCTCGAGACCGAGGGCTTCGTACTGCGTGGTCGGTTCCGCCCGTCGAGCGAAGGGCAGCTGGCGCGTGGGCAGGAGTGGTGTGAGCGCAGGCTCTTGGCGCGCATTCACCGCGCCACGCTCGAGCGTTTGCGCGCGGAGATCGAGCCGGTGACGCCCGCGGTATTCATGCGTTTCCTGCTCGGGTGGCAACACCTCGGGAAGGGCAACGAGATGCAGGGCCTCGAGGGGCTCTATGCGGTCGTCGATCAGCTATCGGGCTTCGAGCTGGCGGCGGTGGCCTGGGAGCGCGACGTGCTGGCGGCGCGGGTGCGGCACTACGACCCGGGCCTGCTGGATGCCTTGAGCTTCACTGGGCGCGTTTCGTGGTCCCGCGTGCGGCTCACGGACAGCGGGCGTACGCCCATTCGCACCACGCCGATTGCGCTCTATCCACGTGAGCAGATGGAGCTGTTTCGCATCCAGGAGGGCACCGGCGAGCCAGCGCTCTCTTCGGAGGCGCAGCGTGTCCACGAGTTCTTGCGCGAGCGTGGCGCGAGCTTCTTCAACGACATCGCGCGCGGCAGCGGGCTGTTGAAGGCCCAGGTCGAATCGGCGCTGGCCGAGCTCGTCGCTTGCGGGCGCGTGAATTCCGATGGCTTCGCGGGGCTGCGTGGCTTGTTCTCCCAAAGCGCCGGCAGTCGCCATCCCTTGCGTCGGCGATCGCAGCAGCCGCTCGGAATGGAGGGGGCGGGGCGCTATGGACTCCTGGCGCTGCCGGCGCAACAACGGGACCCCGTGGAGCTCGCGCGCGCGCTGCTCAAGCGTTGGGGCGTGGTCTTTCGGCGCGTGCTCGATCGCGAGTCGGTGAAGATTGCGTGGGGAGAGTTGGTGCCGGTGTTGCGACGCATGGAAGCGCGTGGCGAGGTGCGGGGAGGTCGCTTCGTGTCCGGCTTCAGCGGCGAGCAGTATGCGTTGCCGGAGGCGGTGAGCGCTTTGCGCAAGCAGCGGCGAGATGCGCCTCAAGGGGAATTGATCTCGATCAGCGCGGCCGATCCGCTCAACCTGATCGGCCTCATCACGCCGGGACAGCGACTCGCTAGCCAGCCCAGGAACCGAGTCCTGTTCGAGGACGGGGTCCCGGTGGCGGCGCTCGACGCCGGCGAGGTGAAGTTCTTGCGGGAGACCGAGCCCGCCAAGCAATGGGCACTCGAGAGTGCCTTGGTGGCGCGCCGCGTCAGACCCGAGGTCAGGGCGTACCAGGGAAACGTCGGCTAGTCCGCCAGGTTCGCGCGCGCTCAGGCCCCGCAGCCGAGCGACACCAACCTGGCGCGCGGGGCCCGTCTCAGCTTGCTGAGACAGGCACCCGCGCGCTCAACCCAACCACCGCCAACAACTCAACGCAGCCAACGTAAGAGCTGTCGCGTACACCAACCCGAGCAACCAGCGAGGTTGCTCAATAGATTCGCGTGCGCGCTCAGCAAGCAAAGCTTTGTCGTACCTCCACCCGCTCATCATTGCCGCACCCCTTACAAGGTGTATGGGGCCGGCCCAGGCCTTTTGTGACGAGCAGGTAAAAAAAGAGGGTGACGGGGCCGGACCCGGACAGGGACACGGGCGGGCACCGACGCGGTGGCGGAGGCCGAGGCGGTGGCCGTGGCCGTAGACCGTGGCTGCGGCTGGGGCCGAGGCGGCGAGCAGCTGGCCGGGGCCGAGGCGGCGAGCAGCTGGCTGGGGCCGAGGCGGCGAGCAGCTGGCCGCACGCCGCGAGCTGCTAGCGGATGGCAGATGGCGGATGGCCGATGGCGGATGGCCGATGGCCGATGGCCCCCCCCTCTTTCTCCTACCCAAGTGCCTCCCCAAGTACCCGAACAATCTCCTCAGCATCAGGGCGCAGATGGGGGTCGAGTTCTAGGCAGGCGTCGATGCAACGGATGACGTCGCGCGGGATGCTCTGTACGACGGGGGCCATCGAGGGGGCTCGCTCGGGGACTTCGCCCGCGAGGACGGCGGCTGCGGCGGGGCGCAGCGAGGGGCGGCGCTTGGCCATGAGCTCCCAGGCGAGGACCCCCAGGCTGTACACGTCCGCCTTGGGGGAGGCCTTTACGCCGCGTCGTGCCAGCTCAGGGGCCATGTAAAGCGGCGTTCCGGCGACCTGTCCGCTGCGCGTGATGAGCCCGGTATCACCGCTCGAGGGGGCGGGCAGCATGCGCTTGCTGCCGGAGGGCGGTCGCACGCTCTGGGCCACGGTGTCGAGATCGGAGGTGGGCGGGAATGAGAGCGCCGTGTCGGAGCCATCCCGGGAGCTCGCATACGGGGCGGGCGTGACTCCGCTGCGCTCGGCCGGCGTGTAGCGAGCGATGCCGAAGTCGGTGAGTTTGACGCGGACCTGCCGCGGGTCGTCGCCGTCCTGCACGAGGATGTTGGGCGGCTTCACGTCGCGGTGCACGATGCCGGCATGGTGCAGCACCGCCAGGCCGCTCGCGATCTGGTGCAACACCGTCATGGTCCACACGGGGTCGCCGAAGCGCTGCGAGAGATGGTGCAGGGGTTTTCCGTCCACCAGCTCCATCACCAGGAACAAGAAGCCCGAACTCGCCACGTCGACGTCGACGATCTTCACCACGTTCGGGTGCGAGAGCTGCGCCGCGATCTGCGCCTCGCGCGCCAGCAGCGCGAGGGCCTGTCCATGGGTCTCGCGGGCGAGCTTGAGCGCGAAGCGCTGGCCGTCCCCGATGCGCTCCACTTCGTACACCGCTCCCATGCCGCCCGATCCGCGGAGTGACACCACGCGATAGCGGCCCTGCACCACGTCTCCCGGCTGCAGCGCTTGAGCCGGATTGTCCGCCCGATCCCGCAGCGCGAGCGCCGCGTAGATTTGCTCCGAGCGCTCCGCGATCTGGCGCCTGAGCTCGGTGTTGAGCTGCTCGACCTCGTGGCCCCGCGTCTCCAGCTGGTGCACGCGCTCCTCGAGCTCCGCGGCCAGGCGGTCGCTGCGGGTGAGCGAGCTCAAGTGGCGCTGGCTCAGCGTCAGCGAGAGGAAGAACGAGAAGATGGCCAGACCCGCGCAGGCCACGTGGGCGCCCCCGAATATCTCCCCGAAGCCGCCCCACATGGCCATGTCGCTCCAGGTGGTCAGCGCCAGTGCCAGCCAGCAGCCCACGAACCAGCGCGCGTCGTTGCGCCAGCGCGCGTCGAACATCAAGCGATAGCCGAGGCGTACCTGGGCGATCACGCCGAGCGTCACCACGATGATGGTGGCCCCACCCGCGACCGCGGTGGACCAATATGGGTCAAAGCCCAGCAGGCACACCAGCACGGCTGCGAAGCACAGCGCATCCCAGCGCCGCGGGAAGCGTCCCCGCTCGAAGAAATCGCAGGCGAACCGCAGCGAGCTCCACACGGCGCAGACGAGGGATGCCGCGATCACCGGCACCTCGTAGCGCCCCAAGAGCCGCAGCCAGAGGCCATTCACGTAGGCCGGGTAGGTGGCCGCGAAGAGTGCCTGGAACCCAAGCCACAGGTACTCGCGGCGTCGACCCCCGATGAAGAAGATGGCTAGCGCCGAGATCCCGATTTGGATTAACCACGCGCTCGCCACCAGCGAGACCTTCTCGTTGAACAGGCGCGCAACGTTGGTGGTGGTGTCACTCTCGCCGGCGAGCACCAGGCGGGGGACCACGTCGAGCCAGGCGCTGTGGGTCCAGCGATGATGCACGAGCAGGCGCAGGTCCAACACGCCGTCCACGGTGGCCCGCGCCGGCACGCGATAGATCTGAGCCTGGATTGCCCGGTGGCCGTAGTTGGGGGTCGGTAGCGCGGAAATGGCGCGCGCCCCGTCGACCCACAGCTCCGTGTGCGCCCAGAAGTGGGGCAACACGAAGTCCAGGTCTCGTCCCTGCAGCGGAGCGGGCAGGCGATAGCGAGCCACGAGCTCGTAGGCGAGATCCCGATCGGGCACCATCCGGTTGAGGTGCGCAGGCAGCTTGATTGAGACGGGCTTGGCGCTGGCGTCGAGCGAAAGCTGCCAGTGATCGACCGCGTTCGGCGGACCCGCGCAGGCGGTGAGCGTGCAGAGGACGAACCACGCCAGGCCGAGCCAAAGCCAGCCGACGCGGTCTCTGCCGCCCACGGGCGCTGTCGAGTCACTTCGCAAAATCCTGGGTCAGCGCCTGTAGATGGGCCTCTGAGCCTCCTTCCGAAGTGTCGCCCAACGGGCGCCTCATCACAACCTTTGGACGGGGTTTGCGCGGGTGGCCCACAGGCGCGTACGAGGTGGGGAGCGCCTCACAGCGTTGGTGCTTGCCTGACCGGTTGGTCTAGCCCTGCGCGGTCGGCCGCGCGCGGGGGGTGGCGAGACTTTGGGGGCTTCAGCCTTACGACGCCTGCTGCGACGACGTGATAGAGTCCCAAACGCCAAGGTGACCTTCTCATTTTTCAAGTACGAGGGTTTGGGTAACGACTTCCTGATCGCGGAGCAAGGACATGGCCCTGAGGTCACGCCCGAGCTCGCAGCTCAGCTGTGCGATCGCCATTTCGGAGTGGGCGGCGACGGCGTGCTCATGACGGGCTTCAAGCAGGGCTCCCCTTTCATGAAGGTGATCAATGCTGACGGCTCGGTGCCGGAGATGTGCGGCAACGGCTTGCGCTGCGTCGCGCTCTACCTGGTGCACCGCGGGCTGCTCAAGGAGCGGACCTTCACGGTGGAAACCGACGCCGGGCCCCACCCCGTGGCCGTGTTCCCCGAAGGGCGCGTGGGTCAGGTCCGGGTGTCCATGCGCCCCGCCTCGCTCGACTCCTCGGAGGTGCTCTCGGATGGACGCGGGGAGTTCCTGGACGCCTCCTTCCCGGTCGACGGTCGTGAGCTTCGCGTGAGCGCCGTTTCCATGGGCAACCCCCACGCGGTGATCTTCGACGAGATCGGCGACGACGCGCCCCACTTGGGCCCGCGCATCGAGAAGGACCCGCGCTTCCGCGCCGGGGCCAACGTGGGCTTCGCGCGCATGCGCGACCGCTCGACCATCGAGCTCAAGGTCTGGGAGCGAGGGGTGGGCTTCACCCTGGCTTGCGGGACCGGTGCTTGCGCCGCGGCGGTGGCAGCCGTGGAGACGGGCCGCGCGGATCGCGACTCCACGCTCACGGTACACCTGCCTGGTGGCCCGCTCTACATTCGCGTGGGCCAGCGCGGCGAGCGCATCGAGATGACGGGCCCTGCTCGCGAGGTGTTCTCGGGAGGCACGCTGTTGCACTCGGGGGATCGATGAGCGCCCCGCGTTTGCGGGTGCTGGTGGTGGCCGCCGAAACCAGCGATTCAACCTTTGCTCAGCGCGTCCTGGACGACAACGGAGACCGCGCCGAGACCTGCGCCGATGTACCGGAGGCGCTCGCCCGGCTGAGCCAGGAGAAGTTCGACCTGGCCCTGGTGTCGCTATCCATGCCGCGCGGCGACGGACTCGCGCTGGTGCACCACCTGCGAGCCCTCTACCCGGAGCTCGACGTGGTGGTGATGTCCACGGCCGACGAGGTCGAGGAGGCCGCCAGTGCGATGGCCCTCGGCGTGTTGAGCACCATGGTCACGCCGCTCACCGGCGACGAGATCCTGGTGGCCGCCGATCGCGTGCGCGAGCGTCGCCTGCTGATCGCCGAGCGCACCAACCTGCGCGCGAAGGTCGCCTCGAGCGCACGCCGCAACGAGACCTATGCGCGCTGTGCCGCCTTCGTGGCGGAGCCTGACACCACGGTGGCCGCGCGTCGCGTGCTCGAAGCCTGTGCCGCCGAGGTGGAGGTGGAAGTCAGCGCGCTCTACCTGGTGGACTCGCGGCAGGAGCGTTACTTCCGCGTGGCCAAGAGCGGCCTCGGCAGTGCCCTGGTCGAGCAGGTGCAGTCCAAGGATATCCACGTCGCCAAGGGTGAATCGCTGGGGCAGGTGGGCGACGAGATTCACCTACTGCTGCACAGCGGAGATACGCGCATCGGCCTGGTGGTGCTCAAGAACAAGGACAGCACGCCGATCTCACTCGAGGCCCACGAGCTACTCGAGGTCATCGCTCGCCTCGCCAGCGCCGCCCTCACGGCTGCTCGTCGCGTGGAAGCCATCGCGCGCGGGGGCATCAAGGATCCCGATACCGGCGCCTACACGTTCGCCTACTTCGGGGACGTGGCCTCGCGCGAGATCGACCGCGCCATCCGCCATCACCGCGCGTTCGCGCTGCTCACGCTGCAGATCTCGGGCCTCACCGAGGTGGCGCCGGACATGTCGATCAGCGAGCTCGCCGGGCTGCGGCGACTCACCACGCAGTGTGTCTTGGCCTCGGTGCGCGACAGCGACATGGTCGCGCGCGTGGAGGACGACCAGTACTACCTGCTATTGCCCGAGACGGGTTTGCTCGGTGCGCTGGCCTGTCGTCGTCGCATTCTCGAGCGACTCAAGAGCTTGCCCAAGGACGTCGAACGCGGGATGCCGGGACTCGAGCGCCGCGTGGATCCCACGCGCCTCGTGGCCAGCGTCGGCATCAGCGCGTTCCCCAGCGACGGCGCCGATCTGGGCGTTCTCATCAAGCTGAGCCGTCGGCGCAGCGATCGCGCGCGCGAGAGCGACTGGTATCGTTTGGGGCTCGACGGACTGCCTTTCTGGGATGCCGTGACGCGCCTGGTGCAGGGAGACCCCGGGGACCAGGACAGCGGCTCGGGGCTAGGTGCGCGGGCCATGATGCCCGTCGAGCTGATCGCCCGCATCACGCTCGGCCTCATCCGCGACGCACACCGCGACAACACGGCCGGCACCCTGTATTTGGCGGGCGACGCCGAGCTCAGCGCACAGGTCGCTCGTGAAGCCCTGACGGCCCACGATCCTGCCCTGCGCACCTGGTTGCTCGGTCCTTCGCCGTCCGTGCGCGACCCCGCGGCCGAGCTGCGCCTCCCCATCGCCGATCCACGGCTCAAGCAGACCGCCCTCGTCTTGTGCATCACCGAGCGCTGCGGCTACTGCCTGGTGGCGCGCCGCGGCGAGGCCGGTCAGGTGGTCGCCTATCACTCGTCGGACCTCGAGCTGGTCGAGGGCCTCGTCAACGCACTGCAGACCACCTACCACCTGCAACCGGAGCTCCGGTGAGCGAACGTATCCAACGCCGCGTCCTCGTGGTGGACCCCGACTACAACACCACTGGCACGCTGTCGCGCGCGCTGCGCGCCCGAGGACACCACGTGACCTTGGCCGCGGACGGACGCGCGGGGCTGCAGCGCGCCGTGGAGATTGCGCCCGACGTCGTGCTGGTCGATCGCGACGTGCCAGTGGTCGATGTGCAGACGTTCCTCGAGGTGCTGCGCGACAATCCGCGCACGAGTAGCGCGCACGCCTTCGTGCTCACGGCGGCGGATCCCACCTACCTCAGCGCCCTCGATCCGCGCATCGAGGCCCTGGTGAAGCCGTTCCACGTGGCCGAGGTGGTGGCGCGCATCGAGTCCGTATTCCGGCGTCGCAGCGCGCCCAAGCGCGAGCCCGAGCTGCGCGGTGACCTCGAGCAGGTGGCGTTGTTCGACCTCCTGCAGGTGTTCGCGCAGAACCGCCGCACGGGCACCTTGCGCGTGGAGGCACGCGGCGCCACCGGCGAAATCTGCGTGCGCGACGGGCGCATCGTGGACTGCATCTACCGCGGCGCACGCGGCGAGAAGGCGCTCTACCGCCTGCTCGCCTCCACGCGGGGACAGTTCGTGTTCTTGCCTGGTGTGGTCTCCTCGCGCGACACCATCGAGGCCTCCACCGACATGCTGATGATGGAGTCCGTGCGTCAGGCCGACGAGCTGCTGGCGATGAGCTCCCAGATGCCCTCGCTGAGCGCCCAGGTGGCGGTGGCGCGCAAGCCAGCCAACGAGATCTCCGAGATGGCCCAGCGCATCCTCACGGCGCTCGGCGACGACACGCGCGGCATCGACGAGGTGCTCGACGTATTTCCAGAGAGCGATCTCGACGTGATGGGTGGCCTCAAAGAATTGCTCGAGGGCAACGTGCTGGTGGTGCTGGACGGCGGCAGCAGCACCACCCAGCTGTGCGACGAGGACGAGGCCGTCGCGCTGCGCGCCGCGGCGCTCAAGCTGCGCCCGGTGGGCTACGAGAGCGCGGCCCGCTTGGCGGTGTTCGCGGGCTCCTACGTCGCGTTGTCGCGCTTCGCCCGCGCGCTGTCGTCGATCGAAGGCTTCGTCGCCGAAGCGGCCACCCCCGAGGCCGCCGGCGAGGGCAGCCTCGGCCCGCTCGGGTGCTTGCGGGTAGGAGGCGTGGAGGTCGAGCTGTTCGCGCTGCCCACGGACCCCGCCCTGCGCCCGCTGTGGGGGGCATTTCTGGGCCCGGTGCGTGCCGCCGTGTGGCTCACCGAGCCGCTGCCGGACGCGATCGGCTGGGAACTTTTGCGGGCTCTGCGCGTGCAGGTGGTCCAAGCCACGGAGGGTTGGGAACACCCACAAGGCGCGGCCGAAACCCTGCGTGCAGCGCTCGCGACCACCACCCGGTCGCAAGTTCAGAGCTCTTACTAAGCGCTTTCCAAGCCTCTTCGCCCTTGTGTTCCCGGTACGGGAGTACGCCATTCGGTGAGCGGGTCTCAACGCTCCGAAACCGCGGAAACTAGGGCGTTTGAGGCCTGTTCACGGCTTGAGCCGATGTGTTCGCTTCTGCTATTGTCGATAGCAGTGCGTGCTCGTTCCCGCGACGACGGGTGCAGGCAGTGCGCGCAGGTGGGGATCGACCTTGGGCGAACGAGAGCGAGACTCGGACGATAGCGGCGCGGGCGTCAAGCGGGCGGGTACGCCCGTGGACCCTTTGCGCATCTGGAACGCGCTGCGCGCGCGCTGGACATGGATCTTCGTGGCCGGCGTGATCGGCGCCTTCGTGGGGGCCGCGGTCGCCAAGAAGATGATCTCGCAGACCTTCGCTGCCCAGGCCGTGGTCGCCTATCAGGGGGATGTCTCGCCGCAGTCGCCCGAGCGCCAGACCGTGTTCGAGTCCCTGACCTTGAACTCCATCTTGGCCGAGACCGCCAAGCGCATGAAGCTCCCGCTGCCGCCGGCCACCATGCGCAGCTTCATCACGCTGACCACCAACGAGCGCACCAACATCGTCACCATCGACGGTAACTGGGCCACGGCCGACGGCGCCGCGGGCCTGGTCAACACCCTGGTGGACGTGTTCCTCGAGTCGCGTCAGCGCATCATGCGCGAGCGTCTCGAGCTCGAGGCCCAGCGCTTACGCGGCGCCGTGGGCCAGGCGGAGGCCAAGTACTCCGACGCCAGCAAGGCTTACGACAAGTTCCGGCGCGAACAGGGCATCACCGACATCTCCCAGGAGCGCGAGCTCGCGATCACACAGGCCGCCGAGCTGGCGGCCCAGGCCGACACGGCGCGTGCCGACGAGCAGGCCGCGCGCAGCAAGCTCGACGGCATCAAGTTGGTGCCCAGCACGGCGCCCGCTCCGACCACCACCAGCGAGGCCGACGCGCGCCAAGCCGACCTCGACGAGAAGCGCTTGCTCGAAGCACGGCGCGAGCTCGACGTGGCCAAGATTCAGTACTCCGAGGACCATCCCACGGTGCGCCGCCTGGCCGCCGAGGTGAGCACCTTGGACGCGCGCGTGAAGAACCGTTACGGCGACAAAGATGGCTTGAGTGCGCGTCGCCACGCGGCAGCCGAGCGTCAGGCCTCATCGGCCGCGAATCGTCAGCGCGTGGCCGAGGAGTATCGCGCTCGGCTCAAGGACCGGCTCAACAAGTTGTCGGCGGTCGAAGGACAGGCTGCCGTGCTGCTCGGTGAGCTGAAGGTGGCCGAGGAGTCGCTCGAGCGCGCCAAGCAGATGCTGTCGGGCGTGGAGCTGCAGCTCTCGCGCCCCTCGGCCGAGTTCCAGGTGCTCGAGCGCGCCGTGGTCCCTCAATACGCGCTGTCTTCCTCGCGGCGCCGCGCCGCCCTCGGCTTCCCCCTCGGCTTCGCCCTGCTCGCCACGCTGATCACCATCGCGCTCGCCTTCCGCAAGCTCGACGTGCGCACCCCCAGCGAAGCGGCGTACTGGAGCAAGCTGCCCGTGATCGGCGCCAGCACCTGGCCGCGGGACCCCGAGATGCTCTCGAGCTTGATGCACGACCTCGACGACTACGCGCCGCACTGCGAGGGCGTGACGTTGATCGTCGGAGTGTCCATCGAGGAAGCTCACCTCGCGCGTCGCGTGGCCGAGTGGGACGGTCACCGCATGCCCAAGATCCACGACGTGAACCGCCTGCTCGCGGCGGGCGCACCGCTCGCAGTGGCCGAAGATCGCGCCAGCGACGGCGGCATGCCCGAGCAGGAAATGGGCCCCCCCGTGATGCAGATCTTGACGCTCACGGGTCCGGTCCCCGCCCAGGCCTTGCGCCGTGCCGCCCGCCTGGCCGACCGCGTCTTGGTGGTGGTCTACAGCGGTAAGCACGACATCTTCCAGCTCATGAAGATCCGTGGGCGCCTCGGGCGAGACACGGGCATCGGGCTCTTGTTCGTGGGCCTCGAGAAGGACTACGCGATGGTGCGTGATCGCGTCGGAGCCATCGAGAGCTTCTGGTACGCCACGCGCAGCGCGGTGAGTGGTCGCGCCGAAGCCTGACCAGGAAAACGCGCGTCCTCGTCCAGGCACCAAGTGAACATCGCGTGAAGCACTGCTCTGGACGCCAACCTGCGCGTGACCGCTGGTCGCGGCGGGCCTAAGTCGCGCGCAAGACTGACGATCCCAATCTCGCACGCTACGACGCGCGGCTTTTCGCAGTGCTTGCGTGAGCATGATCCTGCGCCCGCGCAGGCCTTGACCTGTTTCGGTGAGCACGCGTGCTGATTGGCCGCGCAGGAATTCGCCAGCTAGCGTGAGTGTCGGATGCAGTGAGCGCTTGCCTTCACTGCGTCACCCAACTCGCATAGGGAGGAACCCCATGTCTCAGTGGCTCTCCGGGGCCGGCCGTGAGGTTGGCATGTACTTGCCGACCCTCGGGATGGCGCTCGCGATTCTCATCGGCGGCTTCTTGGTCGCGTACTTGCTGCGCGCGATCACCTTGGCGGCGCTCAGGCGCACGGGCATCGGCCAGCGTGTTTCGCACGGCTTCGGTGCACACGACGCACCCAGCGCAGCGCGTGTGGAGAGCTGGATCGCCAAGGCGGTGTTCTACACCACGCTCGCCTTCGTGTTCGTGGCGTTCTTCTCCCAGCTGCGCATCAACGCCGTCACCGATCCCATCGTGCGCGCTTTGTCGGGCATCACGGGTGCAATCCCGAACCTGCTCAAGGCCGCCCTGATCGGCTTCGCGGGCTACTTGCTCGCCAAGCTGGCGAAGAGCGGGGTGTCGACGCTCATCGATCGGACTCACCTCTCGGATCGCCTGGCGCGCATCGCCGGCGATGCGCCGGAGGGCTTGGCCGAGACTCAGACCCTGAAACCCGGCACCGCGGAAGGCACCACCTACCGTGAGGTGGAGCGGGCGCCCATCAAGGCCAAGAAGCTCAACTGGCTCGGGCACACCAAGCTGGCGAGCACCGCCGGTGAGATCGCGTACTGGGTGGTGCTCGCCATCACGGCAGTGCCGGTCCTCGAAGCTCTGAGCGTGGGCGTGTTGGCGATCCCGCTGTCGCGGGCCATCGAGGCCATCACCACATACGCTCCGCGCGTGATCGGCGCCGCCATTCTGCTGGCGATCGGTTACCTGGTCGCACGCTTCACCAAGAAGGCCATCAGTGCGCTCGCGCACCGCATCGGCGTCGACCGACTGGTCACGCGCGTCGGGGGCGAGCGCGTCATGCGCGGTCAGTCCTTGTCGAGCATCCTCGGCACCATCGCGATGGCGTTCGTGCTCTTGCACTTCGCCATCAGCGCCGTGGGTCGCCTGGAGATCGCCGAAATCAGCGGGCCCCTCACGGGCTTCCTGGCCGCCATCTACACCTTCCTGCCGCGCTTGTTCGTGGGCGCCTTGGTGCTCGCCGTCGGCATCGTGTTGGCGCGCCTGGTGGGCAATCTGGCAGCGCGTCTGCTCGCCGGAATGGGCTTCAATACCTTGATGGCCCAGATCGGAATCTACCGCGGCGAACAGGTGTCGGGGGTCGACCAGGAGGTCGAGGCCAAGGCCCTGATCAACGCACGTCGTGGTGTCTCGCGCGTCACCTATCATACTGGCAGCAGCATCAACGGAACCGGCGCGGACGACTTGCTCAGCGGCGGCGCTACCCTGGCTACCGCCAAGACGCCCTCCGACGTGGGTGGTCTGGTGGTGACCGCGGCCATCGCGATCATCTTCCTGCGTCAGGCTTTGGGCACCATGCAGCTCCAGGGCTTCGCGCAGCTGCTCGACACGGTGCTCGCCTTCTTGCCCAACCTGTTCGTGGCCGCCGTGATCCTGGCGGCTGCCATGGCGGCGGGCAACTGGGGACGCCAGCGCGTGCGGGAGCTCACCGGAGGCTCGGACGACCGGCTCATGCGCTCGCTCGATCAGGTGGTCTACGTGGCGATCATCACCGTGGGTGTGATGATGGCGGCCCAGCAGCTCGGCGTGGGGTCCCAGCTGATCGGCACCGCCTTCACGCTGATCCTGGGCGCGGTCTGCCTGGCCCTGGCCCTGGCGTTCGGGCTCGGCGGTCGCGAGGTGGCCGGCGACTTCCTCCGCAAGGAGGTCTCGCGTCGCCAGCGTGGCTCGATGGCACCCGGCGAATAACACCCGGCTGCGTCCAACGTGTGCCCGCAGATGCTCCGGCGTCTGCGGGCACTCGCCGTTTCGGCGGCTGAACTCATCGAATCTCACGGACTCACGGACTCACGGACTCACGGGCCGCGTTTTCTCGATTCGGGAGCAAGCCGCGGAGCGTCCCATCGTCGTCGCCCGGCCACAGTGCTACGCCAGAAAGGAGCCATTCCCATGGCCGTAGCCGTTTCCGTGACCCCGATGGTACGCCGCGCACGTCCCACCCCCCGCACGCTGAATGCCGACGACGATCCTCGTTGGGCTCAGCTCGTCGCGCGCGACGCGGGCGCCGACGGACAGTTCTATTACTCGGTCGAGACCACGGGCGTGTATTGCCGCCCGAGCTGTGGCGCTCGCCGGCCCAACCCCAAGAATGTCCGCTTCCATGCCACTCCTCAGGACGCCGAGCGCGCGGGCTATCGTCCCTGCAAGCGTTGTCGGCCGGAGCAGCTCAAGGATGCGAATCGGGCCGCACTCGCCGAGAAGGTGACGTTGGCCTGTCGGCTGCTCGAGCAGCGCAAGGACTCGCCGTCGCTCGCCGAACTCGCGCAAGCCGTGGGCTTGAGCACTTTCCACTTCCATCGCCAGTTCAAGGCCCACACCGGCCTTACGCCGCGGCAATACCAGGCCTCGTTGCGAGGTAGCGAAGTGCGCGCGCGGCTCGGTCGGGGCGCCTCGGTGAGCTCGGCCATCTACGGCGCGGGCTATGGGGCCAGCTCGCGCTTCTACGAGAAGTCCTATCAGCTGCTCGGCATGCAACCCAAGAATTTCCGGGCCGGCGGCAAGCAAGTGTCCATCCACTTCGCGCTCGGTGCATGTTCGCTCGGCAACATCCTGGTGGCGCAGAGCCCCAAGGGGCTATGCGCCATCTTGCTCGGTGAAGATCCAGAGGAACTGTTGCGGGATCTCGAGGCGCGCTTTCCACACGCGGACCTCATCGGCGGCGACCGTGCCTTCGACGACGTGGTCGCGCGCGTGGTGGCCTTCGTGGAGGCGCCGCGCAAGGGGCTCGCGCTGCCCCTGGATATTCAGGGCACGGCGTTTCAGCAACGGGTCTGGCGCGCTCTGAGCAGGGTCCCGGTGGGATCCACGTTGAGCTACCGCGAGCTCGCCGAGCGCATCGGCGCGCCCGGAGCCTCGCGCGCGGTCGGCCACGCATGCGGGCAGAATCCACTCGCGGTGGCCATCCCGTGTCATCGCGTGGTGCGCGCCGATGGTGGCCTTTCGGGCTACCGCTGGGGCCTCGAGCGCAAACGCGCGCTGCTCGCTCGCGAGGGGGGAGAACCATGAGTCGCGCCGCTCCGGCACGCACCGCGTCTCATCGTGCGCCAGGGATCGAGTCCGAGCACATGGCGAGCGTGGAGAGCGATCTCGAGCGTCAAGGCTGGGCGAGCGTGCCCCATCTCTTGAGCGAGGCGAGCTGCGCGAACCTCACGGCCCTTTATGCCGAGCCCACGCACTTTCGCAGCCGCGTGGTGATGCAACGCCACAACTACGGACGCGGAGAATACCAGTACTTCGCTTACCCATTGCCCCCGCTGCTCGCAGAGCTACGAGCACAGCTCTACGGTCAGCTCGTGCCGCTGGCGAATCGCTGGATGGAGGCCTTGCAGAGCGACGTCCGCTATCCGGAGCGGCACGCCGAGTTCGTGGAGCGCTGTCATCGAGCGGGCCAGACCCGGCCGACGCCGCTGCTGCTCAAGTACCAGGCCGGCGACTACAACTGCCTGCACCAGGACCTCTACGGTGCCCACGTGTTCCCGCTGCAGGTGGCGGTGCTGCTCTCGCATCCCGGACGCGATTTTACGGGCGGAGAATTCGTGCTCACCGAGCAGCGTCCGCGCATGCAGTCACGGGCCAGCGTGGTGCCGCTGCAGCAGGGCGACGCCGTGGTGTTCGCAGTGGAGAAGCGCTCCGTTCACGGGGCACGCGGCACCTATCGCGTCAACATGCGGCACGGCGTGAGCAGCTTGTCTTCTGGCGAGCGCTACACGCTGGGGCTCATCTTCCACGACGCCAGCTGACTCATTCGGTGCGCTCGAACACGAAGGGATAGCTCACGCTCACGTATCCTCCGCCGTCGGGCGCCGGAAAGGTCCAGCGCCGCACCGCGTCGGCCACACAGCGATCTACCTCCGCGCTGCCGAGCGTGCTCTGACCCGCGGCCGAGTTCTGCACGACGCCCGAAGGCGCGATCATGAAGTTGATGGCCACCCGACCCGAGAGGTCCGGCCGTGCGTTCAAGGCTTGCTCGTAGCAGAAGCGCACCTGGGCCAGGTTGCGATGGATCACGCGTCGGATCGCCTCCTTCGAGAGCGAGCCCCTCACTTCGACCGGACCCATCTTGAGTGTGGGCACGACCGACTCGCGCCGGCGCATGCTCAAGCTGTGTGAGCCCGGTGTGCCACGCGCGAGTTCGCCCGTCTGCAGGTTGCCGATGCCGATTGCGCCGTCCACCAGCCCGCCGCCGTGACGACCCGTGCCGCGCATGCCGAGTCCGTTGAAGCCCGCGTTGTCACCGATCTGCGAGCCGAACAGTGCGCCCATGGCTGCCACCGCGTCGTAGCCCTCAGCGTTCGCGTTCCACACGTCCGACACGGGGCCCGGCGTTGCGCTTGCTGCGAGTGCACCGAGGATGC
Organism: Myxococcales bacterium; assembly: GCA_047601445.1. GTDB lineage: Bacteria > Myxococcota_A > Polyangia > Polyangiales > DASUME01 > DASUME01. The sequence continues at coordinate 6,225,767 of JASGJH010000001.1, forward strand.
CCGCGGTCTTCACGCTCTCCGCGCTGACTGCGCCCGGGCGACGCTGCGTGGCATTGCCGGGGATGGCCATGCGGCCGTCGGTCTTGGGCGAGTCGGGTTTGCCCGCCTTTCCTTCATCTCCCTTGTCGCGCGCGGCGTCCTGAGGCTTGTCGCCCTGTCCTCCAAGTCCGTCGTCGGGGGTCCAAGGCAGCTCCTCTTCTTCGATCACCGGCGTCGCGAGGTAGCGCGCATAGCGATCGTCGAGGCCGATGGCGTCCAGCGAGAGCGAAGACGCCTTGGGAGGCATGAGCGCCATGCAGCCGAGCATCAACCCGTGCAAGGCCACCGAGGCCATGGTCCACACATGACGCTGCCGATCCACGGGTACGGCGCTCACGGGCAACCGCTCGGGCGTGCTCACACGCACGCGAAAGCTGAGCGGACCCACGTGCACCAACGTCTGCTCTCCCACCGCCAGCCTCACGCTGCCGCTGGTCGAATGCACGCTCACGCCGGTTTCGTCCACAGACACCAACTCGTGCGTGGGCTTGTCCAGCCACTCGCTGCTCACCACGAAGGCCGCCTCGCCATCCTGTACCGCGCTGTCCTTCAATACGAAGCTGCGCGGCGGGCACAAGTGCTCCTGCCGTAGCGGGGTTCCGTCTTGCCAACCGATCTCGATGTCGAGGGCGCACGTCGCCGTGCGCGCTGCTTGAGCACGCATACTGCCTCCTTGTGTTGAACGCACGTGGCCCCTGGAACGGAGCGCGCCGACCACACCGCGCCGCTCTGCTAAGCGGCAACGAACGTCTGCGTCGGTCTCCGTGATGGACACGCGCTGCGGCCGAAGGTTCCCAAGGAGCGCTCATTGCGCTGTCGCTGGAACCACGGTCATCCGCTCGAGCGCCATCCAGCAGGCGTCGTTGAGTCCTGTCGAGGAGGTGCCGCCCACCGGGCCGCGGGGGATCGAAAAAATAATCTCGCCCCAGAATCCTTTGTGCCCGAGGCCTCCTCTCCCTTTGCAGGAGGTCATCCATGACATCGTTGAAAGCAGCGTTCTTCATCAAGAATGTGCCTGGCTGGGAGCGCGCCTTGCGGGTTGCCGCGGGGCTCCTGGTCGGTGGGATTGCTTACCTGGGCGGGGAATCACCCTGGAACTGGCTTGGTGCACTCCTGGGGGCCGAACTCGCGCTGACAGGCTTCGTGGGGTTCTGTCCGATGTGTGCGCTGGCAGGGCGTCGACTCGACAAACTAGGATCCGCGCCATGAGCGCGTTCTCCATGATGGACCTCGAGGCAGCACGGGCAGGGGACCCGCGCGCCATCGAGCGCCTCCTGCTCGCGAGCCAGCCCAACATCCGGCGTTACGCGGAGCGGAGCTGCATCTGGACCCACGTGGACGACGCCGTGCAGGAGACCATGTGGATCCTCGCGCGCTACGTGGCGCAACTGCGACAGGCCGCGGCCTACTCGAGCTGGCTGCTCTCCATCGTGCGACGCGAGTGCCGACGGCTGGCACGGCGCAGCCTAGGCATCGATCTCTGGGACGACGCGCGCGTGGATGCCTGGGTCGCCGAACGCCCGAGCGAGACCATGCGGCTGGAGGTGGCCGCGGCCTTCGAGTCTCTGCCGCCCGAGTTTCGCGAGGTGCTCGTGCTGCGCGACTTCGAGGGACTCACCATCGGTGAGGCCGCCGCGCGCCTGGGGATCACCCGTGCGGCAACCAAGAGCCGGCTCCATCGTGCGCGCGCCCTGGCGCGTGAATATCTACTCGACGCGCCGTGAGGGCGGCGAGCACGCGCACGCGGTGGTCATCGGAAGAGCCGTCGTGCACGTGCACGTGCACGGGTGGGTAGATCAGAGGTGGCCCATCTTTCCGCTCTGGTAGTCCACGAAGGCCTGCTCGAGCTCCTGCCGCGTGTTCATCACGAAAGGTCCGTAGGAGGCCACCGGTTCGTCGATGGGCTCACCGCTCAACACCAACAGCCGAGCGTCCTTCTCGCCGCGCACCCGCACGACGCCCTCGTCGCGACTCATGAACGCCATGGCACCCACGCCGGTGGGCTTCTGGTCGGAGCCGATCAGCAGCTTGCCCTCCAGATTGAACAACAGCGAGGTGTAGCCCTTGGGCAGCTCGAACTCCGCCAGACCGTCGCGGTCGAAGCGCAGATCGAAGATGGTGATGGGGGTGTGCGTCATGGCTGGGCCCTTGTGGTCCTGGAGCGAACCCGCGATCAAGCGGGCCTCCGCCGCGCCCACGCTCAAGCGAGGGAAGTCCTTGTCGAGTAGGGGCTGGTAGCCGGGCGTGCTCATCTTGTCCTTGGCGGGCAAGTTGACCCACAGCTGCACCATCTCCATATCGCCGCCCTGCTCGGTGAAGCGCTTGGAGTGGAGCTCCTCGTGCACCACGCCCGAGGCCGCCGTCATCCACTGCACGTCGCCGGGACCGATGAGGCCGCCGCCGCCCGAGGAGTCGCGGTGCGCGATCTCGCCCTTGTAGGCGAAGGTCACGGTCTCGAAGCCACGGTGCGGGTGCTCGCCCACGCCGCGCTGGCGGTCGGTGGGTTCGAAGCGACGCACGGAGGCGTGGTCGAGCAGCAAGAACGGGCTCTGCAGCCTGGGATTGCCGGCAGGCGACAGCACGCCGTGCACACGGAAGCCGTCTCCTACCCAGTGCTCCCCGGGCGAGGTCAGCACGCGATCGACACCGCGCAGGTTGCGATCGGAGAGCGTCGATTGGGTTTGCATGGGTTTGTTCTCTTTCTGTGAGCCGAGCGTGCGCGAGCAGGCACCCAGTGCCCCCGCCGCGGCCACTGCGGCCGTGCCGGTGAGGAACCTTCTTCGCGTGGTCGTCTCGTTCACGGAGCCCATTCTAAGCCGCCTGTCTGAGCCCGGGAGGGGGCGTTCCCTTGACACATGGTTGCAAAAACGGAACGTTGGCCAAAGATGCCGCCGAGCGCCGACAATATCGCAACTTTCGTGGAGGTGGTGCGAAAGCAGAGCCTGTCCGGGGCGGCGCGCCGCCTGGGGCTGCCCAAGTCCACGGTGAGCCGCCGGCTGTCGCGCCTGGAACAGGAGCTGGGCGCCCAGCTACTGCACCGGAACGTGCGGCGCATCACGCTCACATCGGCGGGAAAGGGGTTCTTCGAGGCGGTTTCGGGGCCGGTCGACGCCCTGGAGAGCGCACTCCTGGAGCTCAACCAAGTGAGCCAGGCGCCGCGCGGGGTCGTGCGGCTAACGGCGCCGCCGGATCTGGGTCGCATGTTGCTCTCGAGCATGTTGGTTGCGTTTCTGGAACGTTATCCGGAGATCCAGCTCGAGCTGTTGTTCACCAATCGCATGCTCGATCTCGTGCAGGAGGGCGTGGACCTGGCCGTGCGGGCCGGGCGCAGCACGGGCCAGGAGCTCATCGCGCGCAAGCTGTGCGACTCCGAGCTGCACCTGGCGGCGAGCCCCAAGCAGGCCGCGCTCATCGAGCAACCCAAGCAGCTCGAGAAGGTACCCTTCGTGCTCTATGGCGCGCCTGGCCGTGACCAGACCATCCGCCTCGAGCGGGCCACGGGCAAGCGCGCGCAGAGCGTGGAGCTCGAGGTCAGCGGGCGAGTCAGCGTGGACGACTATGCGGCGCTGGCCGAGCTGGTGGCGAAAGGGGAGGGCGTGGGTCTGATGCCGGCCATTCACGTGCACGCGGGCGTCGAAGCGGGGCGCCTGGTGCGGGTGCTGCCCGAGTGGGCCTCGCGCACGGCCCATGTGTATCTGGTGAGCACCGGCAGGCGGCAGCCCGAGCGCGTGCGTCTGCTCTCAGAGTTCCTGCGTGAAGAGTTCGCCCGCGTGGCGCACGTGTAGGCGCGGGCTCCTCAACGCCCTGGCGCGCGTCGGCGTTTTACTTGTACGGATTCGGTGCCTTCGGCGTCTGCGTGTCGGTGAGCGTCTTCAGGTAAGCCACGAGCGCGGCCTCCTGCGTCTGTGACAAACCAAGATTGCCGAGGATGAACACCGGGGCCATGGAGGCCGGCCACTCGGGCGCAGGCCAGCACTTCTTCGCCAGCGCTTCGCGCTCGGTCAGGGCGCCCTCGCAGCGCGGCAAGACCCGCGCCGTGTTGTAGAAATGCACGATGCTCTCTAGGCTCTTGAACCAGCCGTTGTGGCCGTAGGCCTTGGTGAACCCGTTGCCTTTGCGTTTGTCGACGTTGCGCAGCGTGGGCGCCTTGAAGCCACCAGCGATGAGCCGTCCGGTGGCCGGATCGATGTTGGGCAGCTGCGCGTGTCCGCTGACGCCTGGATCGGGTGCGGCAGCGAGCTCCGGATTCACGGGTGTGCCGATGTTGTGGTAGGCGTGGTCCGTGTAGAGCTCGAACAGGCCGGTGCCGTCCGGATGCTGGGCATCGCTGGCATGACAGAGGCTGCAGTTCGTGGCCGGCAGGTTCGGGAACGGCTTGGGTCCAAAGGCTCCCAGGTTGTAGAACAGATCGTGACCGAGGTTCTCCTCGGCGCTGAAGCCGACCAGCGGGAAGCGCCCCGGCGATCCGCTGTAGTTGGGATGCGTGCAAACCTTCGGATCGGCGTCCGGTGAGTGCTCGAGGCAGGCGAGCTCGGCACGCAAGGCCAGGTCGCGCTTGGAGCTGAACGAGTTGAGCTCCGACGAGTGCTGCCAGGCTCCGACCGCCAGCATGAGGCGCTTGAAGCTGATGTCGAACTCCGCCTCGACCGCCGGGCTCACGTCGTCGGCGCTGACGCTCACCGTTCGATCGCTGCAATCGATGGGCTCACCCCAGGCGCGCTCGTAGAGTTCGGCATAGGCCGCGCTCGCCACGTGCTGACAGACCGACTTGCGATCGATGTTCTGCTCGACCGTGTTCGGCATCGGGTTCAGCGCCTGGTCCGACGTGGGTCCGAAGTACTTTGCATAGGCGAGCAGGCGTGCGTCGGTGGAGCCTTGAAACACCTCGTCGCCGAGGTGCTTGGTGGCGCCCGACAACAGCGCAGGATCGCGGCCCTCGGCCCGTCCGTTCCAGAAGTTTCCGCCGCAATACAGCACACCCCGGGTGCCAATCCGAAGGCCGCCGCGATTGCACTCGCCGAACTCCGGGATGAAGCTGGCGTAGGCATTGGTCGGTGGCTTGAGGTTGCCGACGGTGTGCGGATTGGCGCCGGTGACGGCCACCTGGTGCAGGTTCACGCCGGACACGCTGCCGGTTCCGCCCGTGTCCGGATCGTGGCAGCTCGCGCAAGCCATGCGCTCGGGGGTCGAGATCTTGTCGAAGAAAACGTACTTACCCAGCAGCTTCAGCTCGTAGTCCGGCTCAGCGGAGTCGAGCGCTCCAGCCTGACCAACCAGATAAAAACCAAAGGGTAAGACGGACGCCAGCGCGGCGACGGTCCATGGTCGCATGACTTCTTGCCTGATCTTTCTCTTGCAGACCGTCTGCCGGAAAGACATCCCAGGGCAGCAGTCATGCAGAACAACTACTGCCTAAACATTCACTGGGCGCAGACGCGACGCAAAGGCGGATTCTGGATCTCCCGTGTCACGACTCGCTTGCGTACTCGGCTGGGAGAGCCGCTTGAAAGCTTGCAGTGCGGCGCCGGCAGTTTGGCTTACCAGAGCGGACGGATCGGTGGCAGCTCGCCGGAGTGGCTCGCGCGCAGCACGTGTTCGAGGTCCGCGCGCAGTTGCTCGAGCCGTTTCTTGCCGATCACCGCCGCCCACTCGGCTTCGAGCTCTGCGTAGATCGCTTCGGCTGCCTCGAGCAGACGACGACCCTTGGGAGCGATGTGGAGGAGCTTGGCGCGCGCATCATCGGGGGCGGCCTTGCGCGACAGATAGTGTTCGGACTCCATCACGTCCACCAACTTGGAGGCTGCTTGCTTGGTCACGCCGAGCAGCTGGGCCACGTCGTTGCCCGTGAGCGGGCGCTTGCGCGACTCCAGCAGCACGAACGCGAAGGCCGGGCGTACCTCGAAGCCGCGCGCGCGCAGCTGCTCGTGCAGATCGTCGAGCAAGGAACGAACTGCCATGGACATCAGCCGGGCGAGTGGAACGGGAGGGGAGGCGGACATCGCAGTGAAGGCTAGCAGGGATCTTGGCGGCTTTGGTAGAAGCCGCGTCGCCGTCGCTGTCGCCCGACAGACGCTCACGCACACCGTCGCCGTCAAAGTCGTTCGTCAAAGACCACCACCACGCTCGCGATCAGCAACGGTGTGCGATCTGGAAGCCTGCCCGTCGACCTTGACCTGGTCGGCGTGGATTTTGACTTGAACGGCGACGGCGTGCGTGAACGTCGGTCGCGGTGGCCGACAGCGAGCCAAACGGCCGGTTGAGGGCGACGGCGGCGAAAGTAGCCCTGCTCCTAAAGCGCCCACGGCGGCGTAAACAGATCTCCACCCGCGATGCGCCCCTGTCCTCCCACCGGCAAGCAACACAGCAACTCCGCACGCTCGGTGACGGGTCCCAGCACGAGCTCGGTATCGGGCGGTACGACGATGGCATCGCCCGGCTGGGCTTCCGATGCGACTCCGGCAATCACGACTCTCACGCTGCCGGCGAGCACGACGAAGATCTCCTCGCGTGTGAGCGAGTGAGGCGGGCTATCCTGGCCGGCGCCGAGCAGCTCCACGCGCCAAATGCTGTTCTCGCGCGAGCCGAGGCTGGGTGTGGCGATCGAACGGAAGCGGGCGTGGGGCAGCTCATGGGTATGGGCCGGTGGGGCTTGGATCACGGGCATGGCAGGATCTCCATGTGAATGGTCAACTTGGTTGACCGTAGATCCGTGCGCGTGGATAGTCAACTGGGTTGACCGTTCGGCTCGGGGTGGTGCTGCTAGCCGGCCGTCGCCAGTTCGCCTGCCGCGCTGCCACCGAGGGCGCGCTCGCTAGCGCATTTCCAGCACGTACGGATATTCGACGATCACGATGCCGCCGCCCTCGGGCTTGGGGAACTGGGCTTCGCTGATGACTCCCGTGACACATGACGCGAGCTGTGGATCGCTGGCTTGATTGAGAGGATGGGCCTCGCTGACGTGACCGTCGGACTCGACCACGAACCGAATGGGCAGCCTGATGTTGTCTTCGCCGGGGCTGCGAGCGAGGGTGCACTCCAGGCAGGCGCGCACGTCGAGTGCCAGGTTCTGCATCACCGCTCTGATGGCGGCCTTGGGCAAGGAGCCGCTTGCCGAAGTCTCAACCAGGTCTTGGGTTTGCTGGGCTTCGAGATCGACGGCTTGCGCCGACTCCCCTGCGCGTGAAGCACGCTTTTTGGAGTTTGCGATTTCCCCCTGTTGCGCGCGCGCCGCGCACCAACTTTGGCGCTCTGCATCTGCGCTCGGGTGCGCCCAGCAGCCCTGGGAAGGCCGCCCGCATTCTACCAGCATGCTCCGATTGCAGCCGCTCGCGCGATAGTAGCTGACGTCTACGCGCCGGATGCCGATCTCCTCGGGCGCGCAGCGCAGGTAGCCGGGCGCTTTGATCTTGGCGTACTCGCCGGGAGCGCAGGCGAGGAGAAAGCTGCCCGAGAGCGCGGCGCTGAACATTCGGAGCATTGCGTGATGGCGCAGGAACACGGAGACCACGCTGGCGATGTAGCATCCGTTGGCCGCGCGAGGGAAGCCTCGTGCTCGGCCTTGTCGGCCGCCTACCTTCGACTGCGTGCAGGCTGCGGAGCGCCCTTACTAGCCCGCCGGTCGCAGCACAAATGGATACGTGACGATCACGATGCCGCCCCCCTCGGGCTTGGGGAACTGGGCCTGGCTAAGGACCCCCGTGACGAAGACCACTCGCGCGATCTAGCACCGCCTGAGCGCGCATGGCGCATCGTTCACACCTGGCTGCTCGACCTCAGAACCCCTGGATCAACACGTCGCGGCGCCCGCCGGCCTTGCCCGAAGCGGGGCCGACCACGCCTTCCTTCTCCATGCGCTCCACCAGCTTGGCCGCCTTGTTGTAGCCGACGCCCAGCTGGCGCTGCAGGTGGCTGATGGAGCAGTAACCGGCCTGCGCCACGATGGCCACGGCCTTGTCGTACATGGGGTCGTCGCTCTTGGGGCCGGTGAGGGCGGGGCCGCCTTCGCCGTCTTCGTCGTCGCGCGGGCGCAGGATGTTCTCGTCGTACACGGGCTTGCCCTGCAGGCGCAGGTTGTCGCAGAGGGCTGTGACTTCGTCCTCGCTGATGTACGCGCTGTGCACGCGCTTGAGGTCGCTCGCGCCAGGCGGAATGATCAGCATGTCGCCCATGCCGAGCAGGTGTTCGGCGCCCTGACGACCGAGGATGGTCTTCGAGTCTTCGCGCTGGCTCACCTTGAACGCAATGCGCGCCGGGAAGTTCGCCTTGATCATGCCCGTGATCACGTCGACGCTGGGACGCTGTGTGGCGAGGATCACGTGGATACCCGCGGCGCGTGCCTTCTGGGCCAGGCGCGCGATGGCGGCCTCGACGTCCTTGGCCGCCACCATCATGAGGTCGGCGAACTCGTCGACCACCAACACCACGTAGGGCAGCTTCTCGGGCGTGGGCAGCTCGTCGGGCTTCTCGTCGCCCTCGGGCCACAGCCACATTTCTTCGCCGTTGGGGCCGGTGCTCTTGACCTTGCCTGCGCGGGTGGGCCACAGCTTCTCGGCCGACATCTCGCCCGAGATTACCTTTTCCACGCGCTGGTTGTAGCTGGTGACGTTGCGCGCGCCGGCGTCTGCGAACAGCTGGTAGCGGCGCTCCATCTCGTCCACCGCCCAGCGCAGCGCGAGCGAGGCCTTCTTCATGTCGGTCACCACCGGCAGCAGCATGTGCGGGATGCCGTCGTAGACCGCGAGCTCGACCATCTTGGGGTCGATCATCAACAGGCGCACTTCTTCGGGCGTGCGCTTGAACAGCAGCGAGGCGAGCATGACGTTGAGGCCCACGCTCTTGCCGGCGCCGGTGGCACCCGCCACCAGAAGATGCGGCATCTTGGACAGATCGCCGTAGTAGGGCTGGCCCGCGATGTCTTTGCCGAGCGCGATCGGCAAGGGGCCGTTCTGCTTCTCCCAGCGCTCGTCCTCGAGAATCTGACGCAGGCTCACGGTCTGGCGCTGCGCGTTGGGCAGCTCGAAGCCCACGCGTGCCTTGCCCGGGATGGGCGCAACGATGCGCACCTTTTGGGCGGCGAGGCTCATCGCGAGGTCGTCGGAGAGGCCGGCGATCTTGGAGATCTTGGTGCCGCTCTTGGGCTCGAACTCGTACATCGTGACCACGGGACCCGGGTGGATCTCGTCCACGCGCCCGGTCACGCCATAGGCCTCGAGCTTCTCCACCAGCTTGGCGGCGTTCTGCTTGAGCTGCGCGGCGTCGATGTGCACGTCCGAAGCCACCACGGGATCGAGGAGGCCGGTGGCAGGCAACGAATAGGTGGCCTTCTCGCCCTCGGCCTGCGCCGGCGCGGCCTTGGCGGGACGCTGCTGCGCGTCGGGCGAAGGCGCGACGATGGTGGGGCCCTTCTCGGGGGCGGCCTTCTTGGGCGCGGTTCCGGGCTTGGGGATTTTGGAGAAGTGAGTGGCCTCGGCCTTCTCTTCCGCCTCCTGCTCCTCGTCCTCTTCTTCGCCTTCTTCTTCCTCGTCCTCGTCCTCGTCCTCGCCCTTTGCCTCGTACCCTTCGGGCTCTTCGATGAAGTCCTCGTCGTCCTCTTCATCCTCGAAGAGATCGTCCTCGTCTTCATCCTCGTCGTCGTGCGCCCGCGCGTCCTCGTCGACGTCTTCTTCTTCCTCGTCCTCTTCCTCGTCCTGCACGCCCACCACGCGCGGCTCGTTGCGCTTGGCTTCCTTCTCGCGCTGGATCCGCTCGAGCTCCTTGGCCTCACGCCAGGCCTCGGTCACCGCGCCCAGACCGTTGCGGGCCGCCATGAAGCTCTTGGCGCAGCGCGCCCACAGCATGCTCACGCTCTTGGTGGTCAGCCCGGTGACGCTCACGGTCGTGCGCAGCACCAGGGTCGTAAGCAGCACCGACGTGCCCACCACGAAGGCCCCCACCAGGCCGAACAGCGAGCGCAGGAGCTCCCCGAACACCTCGCCGAGCACGCCCCCTGGCAGCTGCCCCCCGAACACGCGCAGCTCCGGGCAGGCCAGGTGCACCAACCCGCAGCCCACGATCAACAACACCACCGTGGCGGCCAGGTTGGCGGCGCCCAGGGGTGAGCTCTTCCGGCTGAAGATGCGCACCGTAAAGGAGGCGAACTCGAAGGGCACTACCCAGGCCGCCAGGCCGAAGGTCATGCTGAGCAGGTTGGCCAAGCCGTGTCCGACCGGTCCAATCCAGTTTTCCCCGCTCTTGGGCCCATAGGAAATCAGGGACAGGCTCAGCAACAGGGTCGCGGCCAGGGCGGCGATTCCCACCACCTCTTGGCCCCGACTTCCCTCGAGATCCCGGGCAGATTCTTCGTTTCTCGGAGCTTTCGTAGCAGCGACACGGGTTGCCAAGCGCACCTCTCCCTACTGCCGGAGGGTACGGGTGGCTCGGAAGACCGGTCAACAAATGGACTTCCGGCCCCGATGTGGTCGAATGGAACGCGGGTGTCGGGGGTGCAAACCCTGCGGAACCCATGCAAGTTCGGTCTGTACGGTGCGCGACGGACGTCCTATCCTCGTGCCTGCCGGAAGGTCCCGGGGGGGGCCAGCAGCATGCCCCCGTCTCAGTGTTTTCCGCGCGCGGGCCCGCGCGCTCGAACGTGTACGAGGTCTGAAGAGCGATGCTCGAAAAGAAAGCCCGCGTATTGGTCCTGTGCTCCCTGATCGCGTTGTCGGCTGGCTGCAAGGTCAGCGCCGAAGACATCGACTACTGGAAGGGAACGGTGAAGGGACCCGGCAAGATCACCGCCGTGATGCTGGCCGACAAATACCCGATGGAGCTGCGCACCCAGGCGGCCCTCGCGCTGGTTCAGATGAACCGCACCGATCGCGACGGCATCGCCGACCTGCAGCAGGCCCTGGCGCGCCTCGACGACACGACCCGTGCACAGGTGGTCGCGGGGCTCGTGCCCGGCCTCGAAAAGCAGATGAACGAGGCGGATCCCAAGCTCGAGAACGGCGCACCCAGCCCGGGCCAGATCCGCGCCAAGGACGCGGCCTTCGTGCTCATTCCCTACGCTTCTCCGGAGATCAAGGCGCAGCTCACCCAGCAGGTGGTGGGCTGGTACGCCCAGGACTTCAACGGCCGCAGCCTCTCGGGCAACTTCAGCGCCGAGCAGGTGGTGCGCGCGCTCGGCTCGCCGGCCGCCAAGGTGTTGGTGGTGGGCCTCAAGGCCCAGCTCCCGCAGCAGGCACTCGTGAAGATGGCCCAGCTCATCGGCCAGGTGGCGGACCCCGCCACCAAGAAGGAAGCCGGCGAGCGCCTCGTGGCCATCGAGCAGGAGATGGAGAGCGCCGAGTTCCTGGGCTGGATCACCAAGACCATCGAGGACCAGCAAAAGGGCAACAAGATCGACCCGGCCAAGCTCAAGAAGGCGGCCGAGATGAACCGCGACAACTTCATCAACGATGGCGCCATCGCGGCCATGAAGTGGCTGGCCGACGAGCCGCCGGTGAAGAAGCGCCTGCTTGCCCTGGCTTCTACGCCCAATAAGGCCGATCCCGAGACGCGCCGGGTGCGCGCCCTGGCCGCCCTGGAGGGCAAGGTCGACCGTGGGGACCTCCAGCAGGTGCTGGCGCTGGCCCTCGACAACAACAACCCGAAGACCGTGCGGGACTACGCCTTCGACCGCGTGGGCGACATCAAGAGTCCCGAAGCGCTCCCCTCCCTGTGGCCCCTGGTCAGCGGCGCCGAGGACCCGAAGCTGCGCTGGCGCGCAGGTGAGATGGTGCTGGCTATCGGCGGCTCGGGCATCGTCGACGAGTTCTTCTCGCGCCTGCCCGGGGGCGGCGAGTACCCCCCGAGGAGCTGGAGGGCTACGCTACCCGCATGGGTCAGATGAGCCCCCTGCCCACGGAGCAAGCCCGACGTTTGCTCAACTCCTCAAACTGGTATGCTCGCGTGGCGGCCGTCGATTTCTTCGAGCGCAAAGGCGGCCAGGAAGACGTGAAGCGGTTGGACGCGGTGAAGTCCGACAAGGCGCCGGTCAAGGGACCGCGCTGGGGTAAGACCAAGACCGTGGGCGAAGTGGCCGATGAAGCGTTCGATTCGGCAAAGCAGCGTTTGAGCCAGGCGAGCGCTCAGTGAAGCGACGTCTGTCTGGGGCGAGCGAAGAAAAAGCACCATGACTCAGGACCACAACAAGAAGACCCTGCGGCAGTTCCAGTGCCGGGATTATCTCTGGGAAATCTTCGAACAAATGGGCGCCGAGCTCGAGTGCTCCACCGACTACCTGGTGAACGAAGCGATGCGGCAATACGCGCGCTCGCGGAACTGGGGTAGCCGGGGTCGCACCAGTCAGCCGGGTGCCGCGCCCGCCATGGCCGCGGCCATGGGAGACGTGGCGGCGGCGGCTCCGCGTCAGGCTCCGCCCCCCATGCGCCCTACGCCCATGGCCGGGACCCCGGCGGCCGTTCCCCAGCCGAACCCCAATCAATCGCAGGGCTTCGCTGTACGCGGGGGAGCCTCGGCGAGCTTGCCCCCTCCGCTGCCCGGCGGCGGTGCGCCTGCGCCAGCGGCGCGCGGCGGCGGGATGCCTCCCTTGTCGGTGATCTTCAACGGCCAGAAGGTGCCGGTGAACAAGGAAGAGTTCGTGATCGGGCGCGGCTCCAAGACCGCCGATCTGCCCATCAAGGACGGCAATATCTCGCGCCGCCACGCGGCGATCGTGCTGCAGAACGGGAACTTCTACATGAAGGACCTGGGCAGCACCAACGGCATCGAGTTCAACGGCGAGCGCGTAGACAGTCGCAAGATCGAAGAGGGCGACGTCTACCAGCTGTGTGACTACGAGCTGCGCTTCACCTATCGCTGAGCCGGTCCGCGCGACCGCAGGGTGCGAAACAGGATGCAGGGGTCGGACGTCGGCGCCAGCTCGTTCTCGCCTGCTCCGGGCCCACGCGCAAACCTGGCGTCGGTCGCGTTGCCACTGCTCTTGGCCTGCGCGCTGGGAGGCGTGGCGATCCTGCGGCTGCCCGTGATCGACGACGAAGCTTTTGCCATTCAGCTCTCGCTGCGGGGCGTGGAACCCGTGTTGCGCCAGGGGCTCGGACAGGGCGGACACTTCCATCCTCCCCTCAATGACCTGCTGCAGAGTCTGTGGCTGAGCTGCGTGACCCCGCGCCCGCTCTGGCTCGCGCGGCTGCCGGCGCTCGCGTGGTGGTTGGCCACGTGCGCGTTGTTGCCCTGGGCGTTCGAGCCGCTCCTGGAGCGTGTGCAGCGCCGCTGGGCGGTGTGGGCCACGGTGCTGTACCCGGTACATTGGGTCCTCCCGTTCGTGGCGACCTGGTACTCGCTCGGTGCCTTCAGTGGTGTGCTCGCCAGCGGCGCGTTCTTGCGCGCTCTGCAAGCGCCCATGGGCAGCAGGTCGCTGCACGGCTGGTCGTGTCTGTGGGCGCTCTCTGTGATCACGCTCGGCTACACGGTCTTCGCCTGGCCCGCTCTGCTGTTCGGTCAGCTATGGCTCGCGCTGCGTGTGCTCCAACGGTCTGAGTGGGGAACCCGAGCGCGCAGCGTGGCGCCATGGTTGCTGGCGATCGTGCTAGGGCTGGCCCCCACCGCGTGGGTGATCCTGGATCGCATGTCCTATGCGATCGAAGGCCAAGCGGGGGGCGGGGGATTGGTGCCGCTGGGGGCCATCTTGGCGCTGCTGGCTGGCTCCACGGTGCAGGCGAACCCGTGGCTGCTGCTGGCTGCGGTCGGCGCGACGATCGCAGGTGGGGTGGCGTGTCTGCGACGTGCCGGGCCCAGTGCCAAGGCCTTGTTCGGCGTGGGTGTCGGGGTGTTCCTGACGCTGCTGCTGACCCGCACGCTGTCGGACAAACGTCTGCTCTTGGGCAGCGTCTTCTGCACCGTGGCGCTCGGTGCAGCGGGGCACTCCGCATCCCGCCGCGCCCGCATGGCGCTCATGCTCGGGTGGGCGCCCAGTGCGCTGGGGTTTCTTTGGCCCACGGCCATGCCCATGCTCTTTCCGCGTTGGTCCGACCCCCACACCGAACTGGTGGCGAGCCACTGCAGCGCGCCCGAGCCGCGCCTGTTGTTCGTGGACCATCCTGCGCTGTGGCTGACGGCGAAGGCAGGCTGCGGCAGCGTCGCGCTCGGCGCGGAGGAGGACCCGCAGATCATCGATACCAGCGAGTCCGCGGAGGTGATCGCGCGGGTTCAGGAGGTGCGCCAGCGTGCGCCGGAGAAGCCGTTGGTGATCGACTTGGTGGCGTTCCTGGACTCGCCCGATGGCTGGCTCGCGTCTGCGCTGCTGGACCTGCACGCGCTCGGGTTTCGCGTGGTGAGTGACCGCTCCCTGGGAATGGACGCGCTGCACAGCCTGCGTGACGCGAGGGCTCGCGCGGAGCCGCGCTTTCACTGGGTGCGCCTGCGCGCCCCCTGAGTCGTTGGGGACCTCAACCGTGTGCCATCGACCGGCCGAACGAGCCCGCCCTCAGCTCACTGAACGGTGCTCGCACCGCTGGTGGCGGCCTCTTCCTGCGCGAAAATGCGTGTATCGCCGGCCCGAATCGTCTCACTCACCAGGCGGAAGTTGCCGTGCACGGCCTCCCACTGCTGCGTGATCACCGAGTTGCGGACGGTCACGCCGCCGGTGTCGTACCAGTTGAGGGCGACCTCGGAGGTGGCGGTCTTGCGGTCGTCCGCCAGCTTCATGCGCACCAGATCGGCATCGGCGATGCTGATCGGCCCGCCCCACTCGCGGTGCCGCGACACGAACGCGTCCAGGTAGGTGGGCGAGACGAACTTGGTGGCGTTGTCCACCTGCCCCCAACGCGCCGCATCGTTGAGGGTATAGGCCGCATCCTGAAAGCGCGAGGTAGGCGTGAAGTTCGCCACCACACAGCCTGAACCCAGCGCACACAACAGCACGACGACCTGCCGAAGACCCATGACGACCACGCTAGCGGGCGGGCCAGAGAAGGCAAAAAAGCTGCGTGAAACTCAGCTGCTTACTTGGACGCCGCCGGTGAGCATGTCGCGCATGCTGGGCTCGAAGAACATGTAGGGGTGCACCAGCTCGGGTCGCGTGAGTTGTTCGAGCTTGTCGGCGTGCTCGGCAGGGATCTCGAAGGACAGGGCGCTCAGGTTCTCCTCCAGCTGATGCAGCTTGGTGGCCCCGAGGATGGTGGAGGTGACGCCTGGTCGGTTGGCGACCCAATTCAAGGCGACTTGGGCCGGACTTCGCTCGAGAGCCGTGGCGACCTGCTTGAGCGCGTCGACCACGGCCCAGTTGCGCTCGGTGAACAGCTTGCTGAACGCCGGGTTGGTCCAATTCGACACGGCTTCCAGCCGCCCGCCTGCGCCGCGCACCTCGTTGGCGCCGCCTCCGCGCGTGTGCTTGCCGCTCAGCATGCCGCTTGCGAGCGGACTCCAGGGGGTCACGCCCAGTCCCAGCGCGCGGGCCGCCGGGATGTGCTCACGCTCGATGTTGCGCTCCAGCAGCGAGTACTCGAGCTGCAGTCCGCACAGCTTCTCGTAGCCCCGCAGTTCGGCGAGGGTCTGCGCGCGCGCCAGGTACCAGGCGGGCACGTCGGAGAAACCGATGTAGCGGACCTTGCCCGACTGCACGAGGGCGTCGAGGGTGGACATCACCTCCTCCACCGGCGTGATGCCGTCCCAGGCGTGCAGCCAGTAGACGTCCACATAGTCCGTGCGCAGCCGGCGCAAGCTGCCCTCGAGCGCACGGTGGATGTTCTTGCGGCCGTTGCCGCCCGCGTTCGGATCCCCGGGGCTCGTGTTGAAGCTGAACTTGGTGGCGAGCACGGTTTTGTCGCGCAGCCGACGCTCACTCAAGTACTCGCCGAGCATGCTCTCGCTGCTGCCGCCGGTGTAGGCGTCGGCGGTGTCCACGAAGTTACCGCCCGCCTCGAAGTAGCGATCCATCAGCGAAAAGACGGTCTCCTTGGGGCTGCCCCAGCCCCATTCGGTGCCGAAGGTCATGGTGCCGAGGCACAGTGGTGACACGCGCAGGCCGCTCCGGCCCAACACGGAATAGCTCGTCATCGATTTCGTCATGGTTCGCTCCCAGGCTCCCGTCGTACGTCGAAGGGGGCGCGTTACGCGCGGCCTGGCGATGGCACGGTTTGCGCTAAGTTCAAAGCTTGCGCGCGGTGCACACGCGATCGCGACCGGTCTGCTTGGCGAGATAGAGGGCCTTGTCGGCCACCTCGAAGAGCTGCGTGTCGGACTTGGCGTCGTCCGGGAACTGCGCCACGCCCAGTGAGCAGGTCACCCGCAGCTTGCCGATGTCGCTCTCGAACTGGCGCGCCTTGAGCTCCTCGCGCACGCGCTCGGCCAGCTGCACGGCGCCGCGAGCATCCGTCTCCTCGCACAGGATGCAGAACTCTTCGCCACCGAAGCGGGCCACCACGTCGGTGTCGCGCTTCAGCGCGCGCAGGATCTCGCCCAGCCCGCGGATCACGTGGTCGCCGACTGCGTGTCCGTAGGTGTCGTTGACGCTCTTGAAGTGATCGATGTCGGTGACGATGAGGCTGAGCTTGCGGCCGAAGCGCTCCGCGGCCTTGATGCGCCGCTGCAGCTCCTCCAAGAAGGTGCGCTTGTTGAGGCAGCCCGTGAGGCCGTCGGTGGTGGCCAGCTCCTCCAGGCGCCGCACGCTCTCGGCGTTGGCCAGCGCCACGGCGAGCTGGTTGGCGAGCACCTGCAAGGTGGGGCGTACGGAGGCGCTGAAGGCGTCGGGCCGGCGCGCCGCGATGGCCAGGGTGCCGACCGGATCCTCGCGCACCAACAGGGGCAGGATCAGCAGAGACTGCATGCCGTCGAGGTTCGACGCGGCGCGCGTGTACACCATTTGCTTCTGGCCATCGAACTCGCCGCGGTAGGGCAAGTAGTGGCGATTCTTTACCGCCATGGCCGTGAGCGACGCATTGTCGCGGAAGCTGAGCTTCTGGATCTCGCCCGCGCCCTCGCCCACGGCGCGCAGCACCGAGTGGCGCTTGTCCTCGGCGTCGTAGCGGGTGACGGCCGCGAAGTCGTAGGGGGCGATCTGGGAAGCCGCGTTCAAGCCAGCCTCGATCACGGCCTCGGCGGTCAGCGCTGCGCCCAGCGCCTGCGAGGCCTGGTGCAACACCGTCTGTTCGCTCTTGCTGCGCTCGAGCTGCACGAACACACGTTCGTTCTCGATGGCGCGCAGGGAATGGCGCACGGCGCCCTCGAGCACGCTCTCTTCGCGCGCGCCGAAGGGCGCATCCTCGATGCGATCCGCGCACAACGCGCCGAGTACCTTGCCGTTCTCGACCACCGGCACGCCCAGGAATGCGCGCACCATGCTGGGGCCACGGTAATAGCAGAGCCCCCGGTAGCCAGGCTTGATGTGCTCCAGGTTCATGGTCATGCCGCGCTTCATCACGGCGCCCACGGCGCCCTCGGCGCCGACGAAGGGACCCTCGGCGATGTCGTCGCTCTCGGTGACCAGCTCGACGATGCGGAAGCGCTGCCCGTCGTCGTCGTACATCACCAGCACGCAGGTGTGCAGGTTCAGCGTGCGCTTGAGCAGATCGAGCGTGTAGTAGAGGGTCTGGTGCACCTCCTCCACGCTCGAGCGCGTCATGCGCTCCTCATCGCGCTCCGAGGCCTGGCTGGGCGCACTGATCAGGCGATAGCGGCGTGCGTCCTCGAGGGCCTTGAGCTTGTCCTCGTCGAGCTGCTTCTTGGACTTCTCGCGCACGCGTTCGATCTCCACGCGCGTGAAGAGCAGACTCATCAGGCCGAAGAACACGATGAACGTGGCGTGCAAGAAGTAGGGCTGCGGATCTCGGTGCCGCTCCGTGATGAAGTAGAGCACCGCCTCCAGGACCACCGCGCTCACCACCATCGTGCTGCCCGTGGGCTTGACGGCGAAGGAGGCCACGAACGCCACCAGCACGTAGACCAGCGGATAGAGCTGCCCAGTCAGGCCGCCGGCGATCTGCACCACGGCGTGCACTGCCACCAGCAGCAGCAGGCCCATCTCGAGATCCTGGCGCGGCGCCAGACGCCCCTCGCCCTCGAGGCGGAAGCGCGTCACGGCGCGGTGCCCGAACAGGGCGAGCCAGGCCGCCGCGGCGACCAAGTGCTCGACCCCGAGCTGGCCGCGAAAGATGCCGAACACGAGCAAGACGGCGAAGCCGAACGAGAGGATGAACCCGTAGGAGGCGCGGGCCGTCTTGCGAAGAGTGAGAGCGGTTTCTACCAGCGTCGTCATGGTGCTCGCTTGAGGCCCGGTGAGCACTGGACACTAGTTCCGGGGGAAGGATGACGGCAAGAAACTGGCGGGAGAGGGGGAGAGTGGTGGGGGGGATCACAGGTTCGTTCGGATCGGACGCCTGCCCGCCTGCTACCTCTGCCCCGCCGTCAAGTTAACCCCCTCCACCGGTGCAAACTGGAAGAGGACCTCTCCCTCTCTCAGGAGTCCGAGTTCATCGCGGGCGATGCGCTCCACCGCGCGTGGATCGCTGCGTAGCCCTTCGACGTCCTCGCTCAGCTGTTTGATGGACTTGTTCAGGGCCACGTTGTCGGCCTGAATGCGCGTGAGCTGGGCGCTCAGCTTGCGGTAACGGGGCAGTCCTTCTTCGCTGAGGATGCGCAGGGGCACGGCGAAGACGGCGAACACCAGGAGCCCGAAAGGCAGGAGCTTGGCCATCGATCCGTAGCCGAAGCTTTGCTCGGGAGCCCTGGAGGACATCGTCTGGCGAGCCTGCGCGAATGTTTCACGCGGGTCAACAAACGGCCCGAATACTGCACACTTGGACACCGCGGTCAGTGGAGTTCCACGCACTGCTCGCGGGTAAACGCCTCGTCCCGGGATCGTGTGCGCAGCCGCACCCCGCCCGCCACCAACTTCAGCTCCACCGCGCCCCGTTCACCCACCGCACGCAGCGCGTGCTCGGTCTTGACCAGCACCTCTCGGGCGAACGCGCTCGAGGCTTGGCGTCCGTCGGCGTAGTCCGTCTCCGCGTGCAGTTCCACGTGATGGATCGCCGCGTCGGTCCGCATCAACTCTGCCGCCCACACCAACAGCTCGGCGGTCGACACCGGTTGCTCGGGCGCGACCCCGCTCGCGAGCTGCCAAATGCGGGCCCCGCGCTCGAAGCGTCGCATGGAGTGGCGTGCGGCGGCGACCAGGTCATGGCCCGAGACCTGTCCCAGGCGACGCGCACCGACCTCGACCTGGAGGCGTGCGGCAGCGTGGGCCTGGACGACCTCCTGGTAGAGGAGCACCAGGAGTTCGCTGTCGTCGCTCGGGTCAGCGCGCAGTTCCTGCAGGCGCTTGCGTAGCCGGGCGGCGGCCAGCTCCATCTGCACTCCGCGCGAAGCCATGATCAAGAGACGCCTCAGGCGGTGCGCAACGCGCGGCTCACGCACCGAGAGGCAGAGTGCGCCGACCACTTCACCGGCGGCGCCGCGCAATGGAATGCCGTGGCAGGTGTGGTGATGAAAGCCCGAGATGAAATGCTCGGTCCCGGTGAGCTCCACGTACTGGTCTTCGGCCAGGGCCGTGCCCACGCCGTTCGCGCCTGCGTGTCGCTCGTCCATCCACGTGCCCACGGTGGGCGCCGGATCGTTGCCATGCATGCTCTCGGGGTCGCCCTGCACCGAGAGCACGGTGGCATCCCGCGCGCTGAGTAGGGTGGCGTAGCGCTCTGCACCCGCTGCCGCCGCCAGAGCTTCTACGTAGGGCGAGGCGCTCGCGATGAGCTCCGCGTTCTCCAGGCGAAGGTGATCGATCTCTCGCGCAGAACGGTGCTCGGGGATGAGCAGCCTGGGATCCAAGTGCTCTGCGTGCGACCGCTCCCAGGCGCGCATCACCACCGGTCGCAGCAGTCTTGCTTCGATGCTGCCGAGGCTGGTGTAGCGCTGCCAGGCCTCGAGACTCGCAGCCGCGGCTTGCGAAAGATTCATCCTACCCCCCACGCCAAGTGTCGCGTGCGGCTCCTTTCACTCAAGCCGAAGGGCCAATTTCAGGGGCGATTTCACCTCTCGTTCACACGCGCGAATCGTGATCGCAGTCCTTCGCGCGCGCGGGCACGGCTCCGCACGTCATCGAGCTGACGTCTTTGCGCAGTGTGGACGACGCAGCTGGTCTACTGCGCGCCCACGCGCTCTGAAGTGAACTCGATGCGTAGCTCGTAGGCATCCGCTTTGCCGTCGGCGTTGGTGTCCACCTTGAGCTTGGCACCGTTGCAGTCCAGCAGATCCGAGAGATGTTCGAGGCCACCGCCGCAGGCGGTCGGGTTGCTGCAGACCAATAGACACGTGATGGGATCGAGCGCGAGGGGAGCGCTCTTGGCCTCGCTCGGGAGCACGGCTGCCTGGAGACGTCCCTGCTCGATGCTGGTGAAGTCCGCGCTGAACGACGCGGCCCAGATGGCCTGCGTGGCAGACAGCTGCAGCAGATAGCCACGATCGGCATCCGGGCCCGGCACCCATGCCTTCAGCACGTAGTCGAAGGGCTCCGAGACGTAGGTGAGCGCATCCTCGGTGCTGCGCGCGATCCGAAAGAAGCCCTTGCTCTCGGGATACTGATAGCTGATGGACCCGTCGTAGAAGACCGAGCCGTACTCCACGCCTGCTCCCGCGTCGGCGCTCTGGAGGTCGTTGTAGAACAGGCGCACGTCTTGGGTATCGGCGGCCAATACGCCGTAGGCGCTGGCGAGTGCTGCGGGCTCGATCAGCTTGAAGGAGCCCTTCTTCTCCACGTAGGAGTAGCCGACGGGCGGTCCCTCGAGGGGCTGTGCTGCGTCCCAGTCCGGCGTGGGCAGTGGCGGCGCGGTGGTGGTATCTCCGCCGTCGGACCTGTCGCCGTCCTGACCCGAGTCCAGCTTCGTGCCTCCATCGTGGTCGTTCGACGCCGGCCCGGGACCATCATCGCCCCCGCAAGCACCCGCGAAGGTCAACGAAATCAGCAAGAAGTTCGGCCTAACCCAAGACTTGAAGCGCGACATGGGCCAAACCCGAGCATGGACCGGGCTCGAGCGCAATGAGCATTGCTTGAACTTTTCATGATCCGCGTCGGAGTTGGCCCCTCGATGGACGCGAAAACGCGAAGGCCGCGCTCCCTTCGGGACCGCGGCCTCAGCTGCCTTCGATCAGAGCGCTGACCGTGTGTGGCTCACATCTGGCTGACGACTGCGTCCGGCTCCACGACGGGCGCGACGCAGATGTCACACAGGTCACCAGTGTAGCCCTCGAAGCAGCTGCACACCGGGTTGCCGCCGTCGTCGAGCTTGCACGAGCCGTGCACGCACGGATTGGGGTCGCAGGCATCGTGGGGAGGCGGCACGCAAGCATCTACGTCGCCATCGCCATCGCCGTCACCATCGCCGTCGCCGTCGCCGTCACCATCACCGTCGCCGTCGCCGTCACCATCACCGTCGCCGTCGCCATCACCGTCACCATCGCCATCGCCGGCGTCTACGCCAGCATCGGGCACGGTGGACGGGCAGCCGAGCGCGGTGATCAGGTTGTCGTTGACGCTGTTGGCCGTGGTAGAGAACGCACGACCTTCGATCGTCGTATCCTCGTTCGAGGAGAAGGCGGTGCCGGCAAAGATGTTGCCGATGAAGCTCACGTCGCTGTTGAGCGAGAACGCCGTTTCCGAGCGCCAGAACACATTGCAGCCGCGAGTGTCGGTCGCCGGCGCGTTGGTGCGCACCACGCTCGAGCCCATTTGAGCCGTGAACGACGTGCCGATCAGGAACACGAAGACCGCGTTGGCGTCGCCCTGTGCGTCCAGCGTCACGACACCGTTCGTGCTCAGCGAAGCCGGACCCGTGAAGCAATGCACGCCCGGCGTGAAGGTGCGTCCCGCGAGATCCACGTTGCCGGGACCTTCCGTCGTGTCGCACGTCTGCCCGGCCAGGTTGGCGCTGGCCGCGACCGAGGCGGCGAAGGCGCTGTCGTAGGCCGCAGTGCCCTCTTCGATGGTTCCACTCAGGTGCCCGGCGTACCCGTTGACGTTTTGGTCGCCGCCCACGTTGCCGGTGACCTGCGTCGTGGACATCGACGGGTTGTTGTTGGCAACCGTGCCCGCCAGGACACCAAAGGCCGAAGAATCGCCCAGGTTGGGCGCGGTTGCGGCCCACGCCCCTGAGCCCACCTCTTTCTTCGGCGTGTTCGCGTCGCTATCGCTAGTGCAGCCAATGAACATGAGCGGCACGAGCGCGCTCGACACAACTTTCATTCGGATCCCCATCGTCATCATCCCCCTTGTATTTCGAGGGGCATGAGCAGGAGTCATGCCTGCGCGCACGGCCTCGCACAAAGGCACCCACGCGATCCGAGTGCTCCAAAAATGCCTCCCTTGTGAAACCAAACGACATCTCTCCAACCCCTGTCCCCGAAGGAGCAACGGGCGCCGAGCGCGCCCTGCGTGCGCGACCTTACGTGGGTGCCCGCGAGCTTGCTCCCGACGCAGCGAAGTGACGTACGCCACCTTGCTCCGCGATGGCTACTCCTGTGGCTCTCCTGGCGACAAGGGTGACCAGCGAGGCGCAGCGCCTCACCTCTGGGCGGCTTTTCAAGGAGCTGACGCTGCACAAAGTGGCTGCGAGCTCGGATAGGGAAGGTGAGCTTGCGGATCCGTCGCCGCGTCGATGACTCCTTCCGGCACCGCGGCGTCGCAGCGCAGGGCGTCGAGCAGGTCCGCCAACATCGGATGCGGTTCGCGCGTGTCCTGATAGTCCGCGAGGTCGTTCGGGTCGCTCCAGGTGCGGCGCGTGTAGCCGCGCGGGAAGGGCGCGGTCTTCATGTGAGGGCTGGCCATGGCCTCGACGATCGTGCGGTCTGCCAGACGTTGCTGCAGGTCCCACAGCATCGCCGCGACTTCGTTCTCGTCCATCGGCTGCATCAGTCCGGCGGCGGCGTTCGGGCGCTGCCAGGTCGGTAGCTCCGCGGGATAGCTGCGCATCGCGAGGTCGAACACCACGAGCGCGCCGTTCTGCTTGTCGTAGTAGCGCGAGTCCTTTCGCATCCACGCGCTGAAGAAGGTGGCCCAGCCCTCGCCGAAGGCCTGGCCGGGTTGCGTGGGTTTGCCGAAGAAATGCGAGCCCGACTCGCGCTGCGGCGCGGCCAACATGTTCATTGCCACGTGCCCGAGCTCGTGGAACGTCAGTGCGTCCGACCAGTACCGCTCCTGGCTCGAGCCGTCGAGCCAAACGCGATGGGTGATCGCTTGACCGAGCAACTCCACGGAATCGCGCACGGTGCACGTTCCGCAGGAGAATCGAGACCCCACACCGAGCCAGACCAACAGGGGCTCGAAGGCTCGCTCGCCGAGCGTGGGTTGCAACTGGTCACGCACGCGGCGTGCGGCATCGAACACGTGCAGCGCGGCCGAGCCGTCCGCCAGATTGATCGTCAGGTCGGGTCCTTGCTCGAGGCTCGAGAGCGGGAAGCTCCAGCTCCACAGCTGTGCGCGCGGCATCGCTTCTGAAAGATCGTGGGGATTCTCTCGCGGGAGAAAGCCCGGATCGGCCACCCCGAACGACAGCTGGCCGTCTTCGTTGTAGCTCGCAGCTTGCACCACGATGAAGGTGTCGTCCGAGGCGTCGATCGGAACCTCTAGCTCGAACTCTCCCGCTCCGGCGGAACTCGTCGCGCTCGTCGTCTCCGCCAGCAGTTGTCGACCGCGGACGGCCCGCACATTCACGCCGAGCGCGGGGAGAAGCAAGCTGTCCGTCGTCCAGTCCGTCAGCTCCTGGTTCAGCGTGCGCAGCTCGTACAGCAGGCGTCCGCGCAGGAGCTGGGTCGATTGCGCGGGCAGTCCGGCGTCGCCGCCCCCATCGTGCGCGTCGGCGTCATTTCCTGTGTCCCCGGTTTCGGCGTCATGGGTCCCGTCGGGGACCGTCTCGACGTCCGAGTGCAGCTCACTCCCGCAGGCGGAGGGAAAGCCGGCAACGAGCAGGGCGCCTACCCATGCGAGAAGGCGCCCGCTCATGCCGTGTGCTCGCTCCCACGGGGCAGCATCGGCATCAGGGAATGGTGCGCTCGACGCTGTTCAACACCGCGCTGCCGCTGTGTCCGCCCAGCGTGAATACCCCGCCGTTGATGCGCTGCGAGGTGTAGTACGTGCGCGCCGTCTCGAACCCTGTGCTGCTGGACTGGAACCCACCCGTGTACAGCGACTGATCGTTGCCCGGTGGAGTCTCATCGAAGGGCCAGCGACCGGAGGTGGACGAGCGGGCAGCGATCACGCCGCTCGTGTTCGGGGTACCTGCCACGCTGCGATTTTCGTCCTGCACACCCGGAAAGGGGAACAGGTAGTCGAAGTACAGCACCGCATCGTGTCCCAGGGTTCCAGACCCATTGTTCAAATGGTTGTCCTGGAGCTCCCAGCCCACGATGTCGCCGTGCGTAGAGCCGTCCAGGGTCGACACGCCCGTGACTTCGAAGGTGTTGGTGCCGTCGTTGCTCCCCGAGTTGTAGGTGTCGTCGCCCGCAACCGCGATAAGCAACACGATCTGATTGGGGTCGTAGGACGAGAGGTCCTGGCTGGCGTCCACCGTGCCCGCGAAGAGGACGATGGCGCAGCTGCAGTCGCTGCCGCTGCAGTCCTGGTCGACGCCGTCGTCGCACAGCTCGGGGGTGGCCTCGCAGCTCTCGGGCAAGCCGCAGGCGATCATCGCGTTGCCGTCGTCGCAGTCGCAACCGCCGCACGACACCGAGAGCTTGCCGTCGTTGTCGCCGTCGACGCAGCCGCCGCAAGCAGCGTCTCCGCCTTGGCAGTCCTGGTCCACGCCGTCGCCGCACACGTCGACCGCGCCGCAATGGATGGTCGGGTTGTTGTCGTCGCAATCGCAGCCGCCGCATTCTGCGGGCTGCGCGCCGTCGCCGTCGACGTCGCGCGGGCAGGTGGGAGGAGCGTCGCAGCTCGGATCCTGACCGTCGCAATCCTGGTCGATGCCGTCGCCGCAGCGGTCGACCGCGTCCGGGTGGATGGTGACGTCGTTGTCGTTGCAGTCGTCGCCGCCGCAACGGGCCGGCAGGTAGCCGTCACCGTCGTTCTCCTCGCAGGGCGGTTCCTCGGGTTGCGGCGCGCGCACGTCGTCACGCTGACCGATGTTGGTGAGCAGCGGGAAGAAGGCACGCTTTTGCTTCATGGCGTGGGTGGTGCCCGCGTTCACGAAGCCCGCTTGGTCGAGGTCGCCCGTGGCGCCGTCGACGGCGATACGCAGCACGCCGCTCAGGTACACGTCGGCCTTGTCCACGGTGGTCGCGCTACGTCCGCCGGCCGCATAGATGTACGTGGTGAGGCCCACCACGGTCGGGGTGCCGGAACGATCCACGCGAGGGAGCGTGGCCGCGACCGCATCGAGGCCTTCACGCGCTTCGGGCATGGCCTGGGGCAGCGTCTGGAAGCGACTCAAGCTGCCCGGCGTGAGCGCGCGGATGCCATCGGGCGCAGGATTGGCTGCATCGGGCGTCTGCGTGCCGTCGTCGATCCACTGGTTGTCAGTGAGTCCCGTCGCGATGCGGAAGGTGGCTTCGTTGCCCTGCGGTGCGCCCGCGAAGGCCGTCTTGGTGCGATAAAGCGTATAGGTGGCGCCCACCACGGGATCCCAGCGCAACGCCACATGAGAGGTCCCGACGTCATCGATGGACACGAACGCGCGGTAGCCCGCAGCCGTCTCCACGCCATCGATGGTGGCCGTCACACGGTACAGGTAGTGGCCCACGGCGAGTCCTGCGCCCGCGGCGCCCGTGTCCGCAGCCGTCTTGGCGATGCCGCGCAAGCGCCCAGGCGCGAAGCGGAAGCCGCCCTTGCCGTCGTCGACGGCGCAGCGCACGCCGCCGTTTTCCATGCTCCCCACGATCTCGGTCATGGCCAACCGCGTGGTGCCCGCGCGGCCGTCGGAGGCCGGCGAACGATAGAGGTTGTAGCTCGTGGCACCTTCCACGCCGCTCCAGCACACGCGCACGCTGCCGCTGGTCTGGAGCAGTTGGATCTCGCGGCTCGGCAAGGACTCGCCCCACGCGCCCAGGGCGCTCACGCGGTAGTACCAGTTGCCGAGCGGAAGCCCGCTGCCACCCAGGGCCTGAGGCGTGAAGATGGCCGGCTGTTCCTTGAAGTCGAGGATCTTGGCGCGCTCGACGCTGGCCAAGAGCGCCGCGTCGCTCGGGGTTGCCACGTGCGTGTTGGCCGAGGCACCGCCCAGGGCGTACAGATAGCGACCCACGCGCACCATGCTGTGACCCGCGCGTGCGGTGACGTAGTTGTTGGACACGCGGGGCTGGGCCGCCGAACCCCACTGCTGCAGCACGCTGCCTGCCGAGTTCAGACCCAGACCACTGACCTCCACGGCCTCGAGGTTGCCGAGCACGTTGCCGCTCGCGTCGATGCCGCCGCCCACGTAGATGTAGCCGCGCGAGGCCGCGTCGAAGCCCACCGCCGAGGCCAGGCGATAGCGCCCGACCGCGAGGTTCACGCCTGTGTTCGCGAAGCCATCGAGCTTGGCCTCCGAGGAAGCGCTCACGGAGTAGGCGAAGTACACGTCGAACTGGCCGTCCGGGTTGGTTACGCGCAGCGGATACTGCGAACCGATCGCGAGCCCCAGCGTGCTACCGCTGATCGTCACCTTGATCTGCGTGTCGTCCGTACGGCTGGTGACCGGCAGGGGCTTCAACACGCCATTCACGTCGAGCGCTGCCACGGCGGTGGCCGCGAAGTGCTTGCCCGTGATGGTGACCGCCACGCTCGCCGCCTGGGCGCCGCGGAAGGGATCCACGTTGGTGATCTGTGGCGGCGGATCCGCGACGATGTGGAACGGATTGGACCAGGTGCCGCGCAGGCCGTCGGGATTGATCACGATTACGTCGTAGTCACCCAGTGCCATGCCCAGGCTCTCGGAGGGGACCACCACGGTGATCTGACCTGCCGATACGAACGACACCTGCTCGCCCAAGAAACGCTGCTTGGCATCGCCTCGCTTCACGAACAGCACGCTCGGCGCGTCCTGAAAGCCGCTGCCCGTGATCACCACGGTGCGGTCGCTCAGCACGCCATCTCCCACCACGCCCACGTGGGCGCTGTCCGGCGTCACGCTGCTCACCGACGGCGGCGCGAGCGGGCTCACACCCAGCGTTCCGCACGGAGAGGCCACGCCGCCGCTCGTAAGATCCACAGCGTACAGGCCGGCGGGCAGTGCAGACGCGTGGAGCGTAAACACGGCCGCAGCGTCGCCCTGGACTTCGTCGGCCGGAAGGCTCAGGTCAGCCGACGCGCTGTCGAGGGCGCGCAGCACCAGGCTGGCATCGGCGCCAATCAAGCGGCCGTTCACTTGCAGGCTATTGTCGACCAGGGTCGAGACGGCGATCGCATCCATGCCGAGGCAGGCGAACCCGAGCGTGTTGCCACCGTCGCCGCCATCGGCGTCGCCGTCACCATCACCCGTCGTGCCGCCGTCCCCGTCACCGGGACCGACCGACCCGTCGGGCATGGCCGCGTCCGAATCGTCGTCGACGCGACCTCCACTCTTGTCCGACCCGCCACACGCGATGCCCACGCATAGCAGCAACGTCCATAGCCGTTTGCGCACGCCCCACACTCCTTGCTCGAACCTGGTAGCGTTTTGAGGAGAGAGCGGGCCAGGAGGTTGAATAGGTTCAATTCTGGTGACGACGTTTTGTGGGTGTACGTGGCCGCGAGGCTTCGCTCAGTGCGCGATCTCGAATACACCACGCAGGTCTTCCGTGGCCGAGATGTAGGTGCGATTGCCCTTCATTTCTCGCCAGGATTTGACCCGGAACTGATAGACCATGCCGGGCTGATAGCTCGAAGCGTCCAGTTCGAAGCTCACCGTGCTGGTCCCCGTGACACGGGCCACGTCGGTCTTCTCGAACACCTGGTTGCCCAGGGCGTCGTACACACGCAGCTCGTAGCCGTCTTCGCTCGAGTCGTCGGCCCAACGCAGGTTGATCTTGCCGGCGGGAACGCTCTCCACCTTGTCGGCACCGGGGCCGACGACGGCGAGCGCTCCGGTGACCTTGAACCCCTGATCGACGTTCACATCCGTGCTGCCCACGTCGACGAACGCGATGTCCGTGCCCGCAATCGCCTCATCCGGATCGCGTACCAGGGAGTCATTCTCGAAGGCCGCGAGCACGGCGTAGCGACCCGGCGGCACGCCCTTGATCTCGAAGGCCGACGAGACGTTCCCTGCGCGCAGGCCCGCCGGCGCTTCCCCTCGTGCTGCGTCCGCGTCGAACGTGGAAGCCACCACCAGGATCACGCTGGTGGTTCCACCGCCCGCAGCGTCCACGATATTGATGTTGCCGCGCACCGTGGCGAGCGTGCCCGTGGTGCCCTGGAGTTCCACGTCGGTCAGACCCGTTGCGGGCACCGTCACGGCCTTGGGCATCACGCGGATGTTCGCTCGATAACCTTCCAGGGAGCTCGCGCCCACGGGGACGTTGAAGAGCGTGAATGCGCCGTCGAGGTCGGTGATGGCACTCGATCTCACTTGATCGCCTGCCTGGGCCAGCACCAGGACCGCGCCTGGGTCCTCGGCCACCACATGGCCCGTGACGGTGGTCCCGCCGCGCTGCGCCTCGGAGAGCGGAATCAAGGCCACTTCGGTAGCGGCGTTGCTGACCACCCAGCGCACCTGATCGGAGATGCCCGCGTTCGTCGATGGGCTTCCAGCGTCTCCGACGGGCTCTGCCTGTGCGGTCTCGATCTCGATCGCCAGGGCGAGCCGAGGCGGTGTCGGGAAGGCCTGATGGTCCGCGGCCGCCACGCGTAGCGTGATGTGGTCCGTGGTCGGGGAGCCGTCTGGATTGCGCTTCACCGATACTGGAAGCTCGTAGGCGCCGTCCACACTGCTCACGGACACACGCGTGCGGGCTGCACCATTGGCGTCGAGGCCCACCACCGTTGCGCCCACGATGCCGGCCTGGTTCAAGGCCTCGATCACATGCCCGCGCACGACCACGGGCGGCAAGCACAGGTGTTGTTCGCCGACTTCTTCACACAGCAGGCCTTGCTCGCAAGCATCCGCCATGGCGGGGTCGCACATGACCGGACCGGCTTCTTCGGCCGCCGGCTTGTCGGACTCTTTCCCACAACCACTTCCCAGAGCCAACCAGGAGCCAGCCAAGCACGGAACGAGCAATCTTCGGTATGTCATCCGCCCTTAGTGGAGAGATCGGCGGGCGCAGTTGAAGCGATTGGTCTTGTCGATGCGGAGCGCTCGCGTCTCGACCTCATCAATGTGCTCATTGAAGTGTGATGGTCTGGCCAGCGAACGATACGGTGACGGGCCCCTTCGCGTACTGAGGCGGCAGGTGCAGGGCTCCCACGTGCTGGAAGCTCTCGAGCAGACCCTTCACGGCGCTCTTGAGGCGGCCATAGCCGCGCGCGTAAACATAGATGCCGCGGTCGCCCGCGAGTCGCTTGAGCTCGGGCACATCGGCAAACAGGGCTCCCAGCATGATCACGAAGACCTTGCTGTCCGTGATTTCGCTGAGCAACTCGGGCTCCATCACCATGGTGGACGCGTTCTCCTGGCCGTCGGTGCTCACCAGCAAGACTTGTATCGGGGGCGTGCGCGGACGCAGGGTGTCGAGGGCGGCGCCCATGCCGTCGTAGAGTGCAGTGGACTGGCGATTGTAGGTAGGATCCTTGGCGACCGCGGACAGCAGCGCGTTCTCGTCGACCGTGAAGTCCTGCTTGAGCGAGACCATCTCCGAGAACTGATAGACCTCGCTCTCGTAGATGGGCGGTAAGTAAGTGAAGAGGTCGTGCTCGATCTCGGCCACATCGTCGAGGTCTGCGTCCCGCATGGAGGCGGAGTAATCGTTCACCACCGCCAGTGAGAGCAGATTGCCCGTCTGCGGGAGCTCGAAGCTGAATTCGCCTTCGACCAGGATCTTGGCCGACCCCTCCACCATCACGCTCACCGTGAGCTCGCTCGCGCTGCTCGGATAGATGGCGTTGCCCTGGGCGTCTGCGGCGACGAAGTAGACCGTGCGAGCGCCGGTGGTGGGTTCCAGGGAGTCGTCGAGCACCGCGATGCGTGATTCGAAGCTCGACTGCGGATCGGGCAAGAACGACTCGACCTTGTTGCGGCAGTCGTCGCTGAGTCCATCGGCCTTGAGCAGGTCCTGCAAGGTTTCATCGCCGCAGATCTTGATGTTGGTCAGGTCGTCGACATCCGGGAGTTTGTCGATGGCGTCGTCGACATCGCCCTTGGCGTCGAGGCTGAGATTGCAGCCCGCGCCCAGCATCGCGAGGCAGGATACGAAACCGAAGGAACGCTTGAGACGAACGAGCATGAAACCCCCAACGCAGCGCGTGGTCCGCCGCATTCCTGCGACGGATTCCCCCTCACGCGCTTCGACCGTAAGAGTGTCTCCTGGTCGGACCCGCGGACGCCAGGGCGAGCACGCAGCCGCGCTTTTGACGTGTGCGCGGGTGTACGGCGACGGCCGCTGGAGGCTCCGAACTCCCAACCACAGCCCACTGATTTAGGGCTCCAAGGACGATTCCTTCAACGAATGGGATGGGCGTCGCCACCGTGTGCAGTTGAAAAGCCGGCGCATGGACATCCGGTCCAATCGCGGCGGTCGGGGGGGATGGGTCGAGAGCCATGGGAGGTCGTTCCGGGGTGGGCGCGCGTTTTGCGCCCTCCTGTGGCTCTCGGCGTGCGGGACGGAACTTACGGATACGCCCTAGGGGCCAGAGAGCTCGCGCTCCCACAGCTCGTTCGCCAGGTGCTCGAGGCCCCTGCCCAAGTGCCTCCGATAGGTGGAGAACGGCAGTCCCAAACGCTCTGCGGCACGCTCTTGGGTGGGGGCTGGACGCAGATAGGTGGCCTCCAGGGCGGCGGCGTAGCGCGCATGCCGGCTGGACTGCTTGAGGTTCTCCACGATCTCGGTTACCAGCGAGCGAAACCTCGCCTCGGGATCGCGCGGAGCGGCGGCAGAACACACGAGGCGCGAGCGCAGCAGTGGACTCTGGGCGAGCATCGAGAGCTGCCCCCAGCGCTGCAGCGCCACACGAAGCGCATCGACGAAGACTTCGCGCGTCATGACCGTGTGGTGGGCGGGCGCTCCGGACTCCGGCTCGCGCAGCGCATCGACTTCGTCTTGCGCGAGGCGATCGAACCACCGGCTGGTAGAGGTGAGACGCCAATCGTGGGCACACAACACGAAGGAGTGGGTTCCGAGATCGATCTCGGGGCCGGGCTCGTGCCCGAGCTGGTTCATCAGGGGCAACCAGAGCTCTCGCTGCAAGATGGGCATGAACGTCCAAGCCAAGCGCGGTGTACTCAAAAAGAACAGGATGATCTGCAAGGAGCCCACGACGAAGCCTGGCGTGGGTTCACCGAAGGTCGCGTAGGCGAGCCAGTTGACGAGGGCCACGCTTTCGTCGTCCCGGATCGGCGCTATCCGCTGAGCGTGCTTCACGGCAGCCTGCATGCGCGGGTCGTGCGCCAGCTCGTCGTGATCCCGCAGTGTCACGCGCGGATTCATCACGTAGCCGACGGCGCGTTCCGGACTCGCTCGCACCACCGTAAAAGCACTGGGCTGCAGTTCGAGCCAGCGGCCGACCGCGCGTGCGCACTCCTCTCCTTCGAAGCGCCGGGTGGCGTCGACGATGTCCTGATGATCGCTCGCTCGCAGCGCACTCGGATAGAAGGCGTGAGAACCCTCCCAATCGGCCCACGGTCTCACGACGGGACCGAAGCGATGCAGCCAGACGAGATCACGCGCGATCCGCGGGCGGTCTTCCGCGCGCGCAACGCGTAGCTCGCCGAGCAGAGCCTCGCGCAGTGTCACGTGCAGCTGGCGATAGCGACTGCGATCACGCGTGCGTAGCTCGGTGTCGAGTGCCACCGCCGCGAGCTCGTGCAGGGCCAGCCCCTCGTCCAGGCAGGATCATGCCGCCACTCTGCGGCCGGTGGACGACGGCTCGCGATGGCCACCAGGCAGCGCTCCGGAAGGGCCGGTAGCAGCTGTTCGCGTAGCCAGGTCTCGATTCCAGCCAGCGCTTCGCCGGTGTCGAGCAGCAATGCGCGGTGTGCCGCCCGACCCAGGAAATCGAGCGGCTCGTCAGCCGCGCTTGGGGGCGGCTGCGACGGGGAGGAAGCGCCGGCGTCCGAGAGGGCTCGCGCAAGAGCCTGCAGGAACGAGTCCGGTGAGCCGCCCGCCTCCCGCGCGTCGAGCCAAACAGGCTCCACGCCATGCTCCCGTGCGAGCTGCTCAAAGCGCCGCAGAAGGGATGTCTTGCCGACGCCACCTGGGCCATGAATCCACACGACATGAGGTCGGTCCGGGTTTGCCAGAGCCTCGCACCAGACGGCCTGCTCCCGAGAACGTCCAACGAAGCGGCGGTCGCGCTCGCGATTCAAATGCGCTTCCCAGCGCCCCCGGGGGGCGACGGGGGAGGACTCGCTTTTCGACTTCGCCATGGCGGCGGGAACCATACAGGCGGGCGTCCCTGGGGCCAAGGGGTGAAGGTCATCGAGTGAGCAGTCGGTGAGCAATCAATGAGCAGCACTTGGCCTTCCGTATGGACAACGTCTTCGCCTAGGGAGTCGCATGACCATTCGCGAACGCGTGAAAGAGCTGCTGGATCCCGATCGCTTGCTGCTGCGCACGATGGATACGCTCATCGAAGTCAACGGCATCCGCCATGCCCTGGAGCTCGGCCGTGAGAGCTGGCGGCCTGGCAAACCGCTCAAGCTGCTCTTGGCTGGCTACACGGGCAGTCGCAATACGGGATCGGACATTCGCCCCGAGGAGATGATCCGGCAGTTTCGGACCATCTGGGGTGACGACCAACTGGAGCTCAGCATTCTCACCATGGATAGGAAGCTGACCGCCGGCTACTTTCGGACGGCACGCCAGATCGAACTCCCGCTGGTGTATCCAGGCTTTCTGGCGCGGGAAGTTCCCAAGCATCACGGGGTGATCGGGGTCGAGGGCTCCATGTTCAAGAGCAAGTTCTCGAATGCGGTCACCACGATGATGGCCAGCGCGATGGGCCTGGCGGCTGCGGAGCGCAAGCTGAGTGTCGGCTACGGCGCCGAGGCGGGTAGCATGGACGAGCCGCTACGGGATTTCGTGAGCGCGCAGTGCCGCAACTCCCTGGTGATCTGTCGCAACGAGCCCTCGCGAAGGGTGCTGTCCGAGCTTGGCGTTCGCACGCTGACTGGCACCGATACGGCGTGGACCTTCCGGCCTGCCCCCGCCGCACGTGGGGCGCAGCTGCTGCGCGCCGCGGGGTGGGATGGCCGCCAGAAAGTGCTCGCCGTGGGGCCGATCAATCCTTTCTGGTGGCCGGTGAAGCCCGACCTGGTCAAGGCGTTCGAGAAGACCATCGAAGGTCG
Organism: Myxococcales bacterium; assembly: GCA_047601445.1. GTDB lineage: Bacteria > Myxococcota_A > Polyangia > Polyangiales > DASUME01 > DASUME01. The sequence continues at coordinate 6,259,165 of JASGJH010000001.1, forward strand.
TGCGCGCGACGACCACTATCGCTCCATCTACTTTCACGAATGGGGGGCCGAAGCCCGCCGCAAGTATCAGCGCTACATCGATGGGTTCACGAGCTTTCTCGAACGTTGGCTTGCTCGCAGCGACGTGTTTCCAATCCTGTTCGGCATGGAGCAGCTCGATCGCAAGGCTTGCGAGGATATTGCGCGCCAGCTGTCGCGACCCGTTCCGCTTTTCGTCAGCGATGAACACAACATGTACGATCTCGTGAGCGTGCTCCATCACTGCGCGTTGCTCGTGAGTTCGCGTTTCCACGCGCTCGTGACCTCGATGCTCGCCGCGGTTCCTTCCGCCGGCGTCACCATGGACGAGCGCATCACGAACCTGATGTCGGACCGTGGCCATGCGGATCTCATGTTGGGCGTCGAAGACGACCAGCTCGGCGACAGGCTGCACGAGACGATGGTTCGGCTGGAGGCACGTACTGCGGAAGTCGCCAAGGACATCGAGCGCTTCGTGCCTACTCACTTGAAGATGCTCGGCCAGATGGGCATCGACTTGGAGGACGAGGTGGCGCGCGTGTACCCGGAATTCCCGCGCGTGGCGCGCGTTAGAAGCTGGGAGCAGTACCTCCCCACGCCGGCTCCTTCCGTGCAGAAGATGCTCGAGAACCACGCATGATGGGTCAATGTGGACTCGTAACGCTGCGGCTCGCGTGGCAAGCGAGTGCGGAGGGCATTCGGCGCGTGGAGGCTGCGATGGCGAGGCCCTCCGGGCGGGACCCGGCCTCCCACGGGGTTGCCTTTTCGGCCGTCGAACTGCGCACGGACGAAGGGCTCATGCTCTCGGCCTGGTGGGTTCCGGGACCGAGCTCCTCGGCGACCCTGGATCTCGTGGCGGTGGTGCACCCCTTCCACAGCGGGCACAAGTCCGACGTGCTGCCGTGGGTGAAGCTCCTGCACGAACTGGGACTCGGTGTGGTCGCGATCGATGGCCGGGGGCACGGTGACTCCGACCCGGTGCCCGCTGGCACCAAGGATAGCCTCGCCGCACGCGCGCACGACGTCGCAGCGGCCTGCAACGAGGCCCGCAGGAGGGGAGCGCGGCGCCTGCTGCTGGTCGGGCAATCCCAGGGAGGTGGGGTTCCCGTGTTGGTGGAGGCTTCACGTCGAGGCGACGTGGCGGCGGTGGTCGTGGAGTCCGGCCCGGGGACGACCATGCTCGATGCCAGCCTTGGACTCGCCAAGTTCGCGTTGGCTGGCACGCGATCGAAGCCGTCGCGACTCGCGTTGATGATGTGTTGCGCACGGATCCTCCATCGCGGGCGTCCGATCGTGGATACGTGGGCACAATGGCGATCGCTCGTGAGACTGAGGTCCCGACCCTTGTTGTGGATTCATGGCGAGCGCGATGCGGTCGTCCCCCTGGCTTCCGCTGCCCGCTGGTTCGGAGCGCTGGGCAAGCGCGGCGGACAGTGGCATGCGGTCATCATTCCGCGCGGTCGACACGCCGCATGCGTTCCCATGGGCACGGAACAAGTCCGGTTAGCGTTGAGAGAACTCAACCCTTGGGGGGCTGCGTCGGATCCTGCAAGCGTGCTTCATGTGCCGAGACCTTGAGCTGACGCCCTGATCGGTTCACGCTGGCTGCCCAGGAGGCAACCATGAACCCCGCACCGAACGGCTGGCCGCGCATCGCATCCTCATTGTTCTACGATGACCCGCGCAAGGCCATCGAATGGCTGTGCCGCGCGTTTGGCTTCGAGGTCCGCCTGCTCGTCGAGTCGAGCGAAGGCGGCGTCGTGCACAGCGAGCTCGTCTACGGAGACGGCGTGATCATGGTCGGAGACGCCAGCAAGCGTCCCCACTACCGCAGCCCGCGCGCGGCGAACGGCAACACGCAGTCGCTGATGGTCTGCGTGGACGACGTCGATGCACACTGTGAGCACGCGCGAGAGCACGGCGCCAAGATCTTCATGGAGCCGACCACCAGCGACCACGGGCCCGACTACTGGACCGATCGCAGCTACGGTGCGGTGGACCTGGAAGGGCATCACTTCTGGTTCGTACAGCGACTCAGGACCGGGAATCAGGACTGGAGCAAGGTACGAAACAAGATCGAGCGTCACGGTTAGAAGAGACGTCTCGCGGATTCCCGGGACCCGGGACGCACCTGCTAGTCGGCAAGAACGTCCCGGCCCCGCATGGGCGCCTCACTCGTGGAATGCGGGCACACCGTGAGCGAAGGTCCCGCCGATCGAGCTTCGCTAATACACGCCGCGTGAGCTGCCGCCGCCTCGATGGATCAGGCGTAGCAACAAAAGCAGCACGATGGAGCCAATGAAGGCCACGAAGATGGTGCCCGCCAAGCCTCCGAAAGGACTGCCCACGCTGAGTGCCCGGAACAAGAAGCTGCCCAGGAACGCGCCGACTACACCCACGATGATGTCGCCGACGAGTCCGTAACCGCCGCCCACCAGGGCGGATGCGAGCCAGCCAGCGATCAATCCGATGACCGCCCACAGCAATATGGTTTCCAGCGTCATGGTTTCACCTCGCGGCTAGTCGAAGCATCGCTCGTGCCAGCACTGGAGCGCTGGAGAATTACAGCGAGCGGCAGGTCCCATGTCTCGCCCTCTGAACGCTAGCGCGTCGCCATCACATCTTGGCCGGAGGTCGTCTCGCGTGGAAGGCGCACGGTGAATACCGTCTCGTCCGCGTCACTGCGAGCGGCGATGCTGCCGCCATGTGCAAAGGCGATGCGTTCCGAGATGTAGAGGCCGAGGCCCAAGCCTTCCTCGGAGGTGCGCGCCGTGGGCCCGGCTCCGCGTCGGAAGGGTTCGAACAGCGTGCCCATCAGTGCCTCGGGGATGGGCGGGCCCTGATTGTGCACGCTCAACACCACCTGGTCGGCTGCCTCGCCCGAGAGCCGCACCACCACCGGGCTTTCGGGGGCGCCGTGCGTGAGCGCGTTGTTCACCAGGTTGCCGATCAGCTGACCGAGTCGGTCGCCGTCCCAGGTTCCCATGAGGTCGCCTTGCCCACGCAGCTGCAGGCTGCGCTCGGGGCGCGCGGCGCGAAACTCCTCGAGCAGGGTCGTGCACAGTTCGCCCAGGTCGAGCGGGGTGGGCGCCAGCACGAGGCCGCCTCCGGCGCGCATGCGGGTGAAGTCCAGCACCTGCTTGATCAGCGCGCTCATGCGTTGGGCCGCGCGCACGATGCGCCGCGCGCTGCGCATGCCCACTTCGGGCATGTCGTCCCGCAGCATCATGGCTTGCGCGCTCATGGTGATGGACGACAGTGGCGTACGCAGGTCGTGGGCGAGCACACCCATGAAGAGATCGCGTAGCTCGGCTTCGCGCTCCAGTTGCTCCGCGGCGCGCTTCTGCTGGCTGATGTCGGACAGCACCGCGCCAAGTGCGATGGTCTCGTCGGCGATCACGATGGGATAGAAGCTCACCAGAAAGCTGCGCACCACCTCGGGCACCGCGCGCGTCCGGATCGACGCCTCCATGTTCACCAAGGGTTGGCCCGATTGCCACACGTCGCCGATGGCGGCCTCGATTTCCTCGGGCAGCTCGGGCAACACGTCGCGGACGCGCCGGCCGAGGTGAGCCTCCACGGGCATCCCGTTGAGTCGGGCCAAGGTCTCGTTCACGCGCACGTAGCGCGACTCGCGGTCGAGCACTGCGAAGCCCACGGGGGAACCGCTCAGGAAGGTGTCGAGCAGCGCCAACGACGCGTCGCGATCGTGCTCCGTCTGCTTACGGCTCGTAATGTCGCTCGAGATGCCACCCAAGCCGTACACGTTTCCGCGCGCATCGCGCAGGGGAAACTTCACGGACCAATACACGCGGGGCCCCCCGCGGCTCGGGACGGTCTCCTCGCAATCGACGGGTCGACCGGTCTGCATCACCTCCCGATCGACCTTACAGAGCAGGTCTGCGACCTGAGGTTCGAACAGGTCGTAGTCGGTCTTGCCGAGGGCATTCACGCCGAACAGGTCGAAGAAGTGCGCGTTGAAGAACAGGTAGCGCCCCTCCCGATCCTTGGCATAGACAGCGGCCGAGGTGTGATCCAGGCAGCCGCGCAGAAATTCCTTGGTGATCTGGTCGTCTTGATCGAACTCCATCGTCCCTTTCCTGTGGCTGTGGTTTCGATCGATGTATGCGCCTCGCCAAGGTTCGCTAGTGTTCGGCATGGCCCATGCATCATCACTGCTTCATGGTCAGCACCGCGAAGAAGGCTCCGACGAAGAAGCGATCGAACGTCCGTGGATCCACGGCAAAAAGCGCAGCGAGTAAGGCGGCAGCCAGCAAACGCGCGCCGTCCCATGCGCGCAAGAAGCGCTCAACCGTCGCAGAATCGTCCGCGCGTACGCGCCAACCTGCTGCGCGCAAGGCCGCGAGCTCACGCAGCGCCTCACCGGCTCGACGTAGTCCGAGGCTCACCAAGCTGAGTCGAGACTCGCGCGGGGGCCTTACCGCCCAGGGGCGTGCCGCCTATCGCAAGAGCGAGGGCTCGCACCTGAAGCCGGGCGTGACGAAGCCCGAGCGAGAGATGAGCAGCACCGAGATGCGTCGCAAGGGCAGCTGGGCGAGGCGCTTCTATGGACGCGCGAAGTTGCCGGCCCTCACCGACGAGAAGGGCAGACCCACGCGCTTCGCGCTGACCGCACGTGCCTGGGGAGAGGCCGTGCCGAGGACGATGCGCGCTGCGCGGGCCATCGCCGCGAAGGGCAAGCGACTGCTCGAGAAGGTTCGCGGGCGCAAGGCTCGAGCGCGCTGAGTCCAGCGAGACTCAGGGAGCGTTCAGCCAGAGCGGTGGACCCAGGATCCAACCGACCAACCAGTCCTGCAGCACGGTCTTGGCCTGTGCGCTCTGGGTACCCGGACTCGCGAGCATGACGTGACTCGTCCCGTTCGCGATGAAGAAGCGCGTGTCCGCGTGACCGTAAGATTGCGTGAGTAGCTCCGAGATCTTCGTTTGCTCGCTGGGGCCGTCGAAGCCGAAGAAGAGTCCGATCACGGCGTCCTGTTGGTAGGCGAGTAAGCCGATGCGTCCATGGCGGTCGTCTTCCGCGATGGCATCGATGACGCCGCCGAAGCGCTCCGTGCAGTCACCGCAGGTGTCGGGCAGCTGCAGGTTCCAGGCGCTCTGCCAGGTGCTCCAGAGTCCACCCGCGGGGGTCAGAAGCGGAGCGCTGTCCGCCAGCATGTGCACTTGGGCCTCGGGGAAGGCGCGCTCCACCTTCTGCAAGTTCAAGGTGGCCCCGTAGCCACCGGCCGAACTCCCGAGCAGCCAGACGGTCTTCGGCGCCTGCACACCCTGACGAAGCCGTGCCAGGATCGCGTCTATGTTGAGCCCGCCCACGTGGTGCACGCTCTTCGAGCCGTACGCGCGCGAGACCGTTCCCGCGTGCAGATCGCCCGTGCAATAGGGCACCAGGATCTGCGTTCCGAGCGAGACGGGGTTATTGGGGTCGCGCTTGGTGGCGGGCTGCTTGCTCGCGAAATCGCTGTCGAACAGCGCAGCGTCGTAGGTATCCTCGATGTGCACGGCGGACTTGCGTACGAAGCAGGTGTCCTGGTCCCAGCAAGCGCCGCCTCCTTCCAGCATGATCACCAGGTTGTCCGTGTCGCTGGAGCGGTTCACGCCGACCCCGGTGGCCGTGCCGTTGGCGCAGGTCGCACCCGCGATGGGCAAGAACGTCCACTGGTCGAGCGGGGTGTCGAGCGGGTCGAATTCGGGCATGTCCGCGTCGGCGCCGTCGGCGTCGTGACCGGCTGCGCCATCTGCGTGCGGCGAAGCATCGTGGGTGTCACCCGCGTCGAGTTCGCTCGCCTCCGCTGCGGGATCCGACGAGCTGCACGCGGCGACCGAAGCAAGGCCGACCAACCAGGGAAGAAAGCGCATCCGCTCTCCATAGCCCGCCGCGCCGCGCCGAATCAATCGTGTTCGGTGCCGGTTGGCCTGGCTCGAGCGTCCGGAAGCGTGGCCACCAAGAGCGCTGCATACGGATGCGGCGTGCCGGCAACGCGCTCGGGCGTGAGGAGCGCGGAGATTTCTCCATCCAGATAGAGAGCGTCCTGACAATGAAGCACGTCGAGGAAGAGCTTGGCCGAGGTGGCGAAGGACACGGGCGCCTGCGAGAGGGCGAAGAACACGTGTCCCGCTGCATCGACGCCCACGGCGCTGCGCACGCGCAAGCTGGTGCCGGGTTCGCTGAAACTCGGGTGCATCACGCCATGATCGAGCAGCAACGGCCCCGACTGCGTCGCCAGCTCCAGCTTGCCCTGCGCAGCGAAGCGTTTCGTCGCGGCCACGTGCGCGCCCTGCGCGTCGACCCAGAACACGCCGTTGGGCTTCAGGAAAAAGTTCCCGCTGCCCTCCGCGGTGGACAACGCATGGAGTTCCTCGCCGTCTTCGACGTGCAGGCCCACGGGTACGCGTCCGGGATCGAAGATACCCGCGTTGGTGGCCACCACGAGTCGCTCCGGGCGCCCCAGCAAGTACTCGCTCAACTCCTCGAAGGTCTGGGGTTCGCCGGGGCGCTGCCCTAGCAGCCCGAGCTTCACTTCCCGCAGATCGAGCTCGGCCACCCACCACTCGGCCCCTTCGTGGGTGACCTCGCGCACACGGGAGGGCTGCACGCGCACGGGCTCGGTGCGCGGCGGCGTGGGGCGCGTGGGATGGCGGGGCGGCTCAGTGCGATCGCAGGCGCAGCACAGGGTCAACCCGATCAGACAGGCGAGGCGTAAGGACCTTCGCAGAGGGATCCCCTCGGGCATTCGATGATGACGCGCGAAGCGCTCGAACGATCTGAGGCCCGCCCTCAGGCCGGGCGCTTGGCCAGCAGGCTCGCCTTTACGATGCGCAGGAGCTCCCCGAGATAGCGGTCGCTCACGTCTTCCCGCTTGCCCGGCAGGGCATGGGTGACCACGGGCAGGGCGGCGATGCCGCTCACGGCCAGCGTGACCACGTGGACGATATAGGCCTCGGGGTCCACGTCCTTGGGCACGTAGCCGGCTTCCTGGCTCTTGCGGATGTAGTCGGCGATCAGCGTGACCCAGGGCGTGAGGGTCTGGGAGAGGCGGTTCCGCATCTGCTCGGGCCGATCCATCAGCTCGCGCACCACCAGGCGGGCCCGGTCGGGGTCCTCGCTGAAGAAGCGCACCAGCTCCACCGTGATGGCATCGAAGCGGCCCTTGCCGCTGGTCACGGCCTCGAGCAGGCGCGGCAGGCTCTCCGTCCAGTGGTCGAAGAGCTTGTCGAGCACCCCGCGCAGGAGGTCGTTCTTGGAGGGAAAGTGATGGAGAAGCGAGGGCTTCTTCACGCCGACCTCGTCCGCAATCTCCTGCAGCGAGGTGGAATCGAATCCATGGCGGGCGAAGCGCCGGGTGGCGACGGCCAGAATTTGCGCGCGGACGTCCACGGTGACTACCGAGCGGTTTGTACTAGACTACCAAACGGTAGTCCACCACGCGTTGGCGGAGGCCGCCATTTTTTCCCGCGAAAACTGTATTCCAGGGGACGTACGCTGCGTTGACCCCGAAATGGCAACGGAAAAAGCGGGCCCTGCAACTTGCACGTTCTCTACCGTATGGCAGTTAGTCAGCAACCGTGCGGTAGGGCGAGGCCTTGCCTTCCGCAGGGTCTGCTAGATCCGGACGGCTCGGTGTGAGCGTCAACGTCCGAAGCACGCGGGTGTCGCGTGCGACCCAAGAGGAGCACAGCATGTCGGTCTCCAATCGCTACCTGCTCGAGCACGGTTCCACCCTCGGCGCCATCGGTCGCGTCGCGCTCACCACCATCGAGCAGCAGGTCTTCAAGAAGATCCCCACCGCGGCCCCCAAGGTCCCCGGTCCCACGCTCACGGCCACCTATCCGGCCCGCAGCGCCGATCTCATCCGCGACTACGTGAAGCACGTGGGCGGCGACCCCGCGGCCTACAAGAACACGTTGCCCCCCCACATGTGGCCCCAGTGGGGCTTCGGCCTGGGCGGCAAGGTGCTCGATGGCGTGCCGTATCCGATCTCCAAGGTGCTCAACGGCGGCTGCAACATGCAGATCAACGCGCCGATCCCTGCCAACGAGCCCCTCATCATCACGGCCCGTCTCGAGAACATCGACGACGACGGCAGCCGCGCCGTGCTGCAGCAGCGCGTGATCACCTCCACCAAGAGCGTGAAGGAAGCGCTGATCGCCGACATGTTCGCGATCGTCCCGCTCAAGAAGAAGGGCGGCGAGGGCGCACCCAAGGACAAGAAGCCCAAGGAGAGCCCGCGCGTCCCGGACGACGCCAAGGAGATCGCCTACTGGGAGATCGGCGCCAAGGCGGGGCTCGACTTCGCCAAGCTCACCGGGGACTTCAACCCCATCCACTGGATCCCGGCGGCCGCCAAGGCTTCGGGCTTCCCGAACTGCATCTTGCACGGCTTCGGCACCATGGCGCGCGCCGTGGAAGGCGTGAATCGCGGCGTGTTCTCGGGCGATGTCACGCGCATGAAGAAGTGGAACTGCAAGTTCACGCGTCCCCTCGTGCTGCCGGGCAAGGCCGGGTTGTACGTGAAGGGCAATGAAGTGTTCGTGGGCGTGGCGCCTGGTGGCCCCGCGTTCCTGGTTGGTTCGTTCGAAGGTTGATCTAAACCAGGGGCCGAAGACGTTTCGTCCTCGATTTTTTGCGGCACATCGCCGGGTTAATTGCGTGGGAGAAGGTCATGTCTGATTTCCTGCTCGAGCTGTCTCAGAATCCAACCGCCAAGAAGCTGATCGCAGCCGCAGGCCTTCCGTTGCCGCTGCCTGTGCCGCTCGACCGCCCCAAGGCGCCGCGCAGCGAGCAGCTCCTGAAGGACCGCGTGGTGATGGTCGGTGGCGAAGGTGAGCTCACCGACGCTATCGCGACCACGCTCGTGAAGGCGGGCGCCAGCTCCTACGTGGTGGGCGACAAGCTCTACAAGGCGTTCGCGGGTCCCGGTGAGGCCTTCGGCCGTCGCCCCCTGCGCATCGAGGCCGAGGAAGTGCCCGAAGGTCTCAAGGCCAAGGGCCTGGTGTTCGACGCCTCCGGTCTGCGTACGCCTGCCGACCTCAAGCGCGTGTACGAGTTCTTCAAGCCGCGCATGCGCTCCATCGACAAGTCGGGCCGCGCTCTCGTGATCGCCCGTCCCGTCGACGACGCCAAGACGCCCGAAGAGGCCGCCACGCGCGCTGCCCTCGACGGCTTCGTGCGCTCGCTCGGTAAGGAAATCGGCAAGTTCGGCGCCACCGCCAACATCGTCTACGTGCAGGAGGGCGCCGAGGAGCGTCTCGCCCACGTGATGCGCTTCTTCCTGTCTTCGGCCTCGGCGTTCGTCACGGGCCAGCCCGTGCGCGTCACCAAGACCGCCAAGGGAAGCGCCGGCGACGCCTACACGCGTCCGCTCAATGGCAAGGTCGTGATGGTCACCGGTGCCGCGCGCGGCATCGGTGAGGCCACGGCCGAGATCCTGGCGGCCGAAGGCGCCCACGTGGTGGTGCTCGACCGTCCTGCCGACGACGGCCCTGCCAGCGAAGTGGCGCGCCGCATCGGTGGCTCGCTCCTGCTGGTCGACGTCTCGGACGCCGAGGCGCCCAAGAAGATCGCCAGCTTCTTCAAGGAGAAGTTCGGCGGCGTCGACGTGGTGATCCACAACGCCGGCATCACGCGCGACAAGATGCTCGCCAACATGAAGCCCGAAGTCTGGGACATGACCATCGACATCAACCTCAGCGCGGTGGCCCGCATCAACGAGGCCCTGCTCAACGGTGTGCTGCGTGACGGCGGCCGCATCATCTGCCTGTCGTCCATCGCGGGCATCGCGGGCAACAACGGTCAGACGAACTACTCCGCCTCCAAGGGCGGTATCGTGGGCTACGTGAAGAACCTGGCCACCAAGGTGGCGGATCGCGGCATCACCGTGAACGCCATCGCGCCCGGCTTCATCGAGACCCGCATGACCGCGGCGATTCCGGTCGCCATCCGCGAGGTCGCGCGTCGCCTCTCCTCGCTCGCGCAGGGCGGTCAGCCCACCGACGTGGGCCAGGCCCTGACGTTCCTCAGCACCCCCGGCGCGCAGGGCGTGACGGGACAGGTACTCCGCGTCTGCGGCGGCGCCTTCATCGGCGCCTGACGGCGAGCGCCGCTGGCGGGCCGATTCGCGGCTTACGTCCTCGGTCCCTCCCTGCGACGTACAGGAGTACGCCTCAGTCGGGCCCTGCGGGCGCGCTCGCGACTCGACCCACCATCGGCACTCGCCTTACGTCTCGTTTCAGGTTGAAAAATTGGGGCTCAAGAACAGATTGGTGTTCTTGGGCCTTTTCGTTTTGGGGATCCTCGTTTCGCGGAGGCTTGTATGAGCAAGAAGAAGTCGAAGTCCGATAAGACCGAGAAGGCGATCGCGCATGACGCTGACGAGGAGCTCGCTACGGAAGCCAAGCCTTCGAAGGTAGTGGCCAAGGCGACCGCTGAGCAGGAGGCCGAGGCGAAGGCCGCGAAGGACGCGGAGGAGCGCGAGGCCGAGGCCAAGAAGGCGGCCGCAAAGGAAGCGGAGGAGCGCGAGGCGGAAGCGAAGCGGGCTGCGAAGGCTGCCGCGAAGGAAGCGGAGGAGCGCGAAGCCGAGGCGAAGCGGGCCGCGAAAGCTGCGGCGAAGGAGGCCGAGGAGCGCGAGGCGGAGGCCAAGAAGGCGGCCAAGGCTGCTGCGAGGGAAGCCGAGGAGCGTGAGGCCGAGGCCAAGAAGGCGGCGGCCAAGTCCTCGAGCAAGGGCGCTCCGGCCGTCAAGGCCGGCTCGAAGCGACGCGCGGTGGTGGTGGGCGGAATGCGCACGCCCTTCGTGCGTGCGTTCTCGGAGTTCACCAAGCTCGACACCATCGCGCTCGGCGTGCTCGCCACCAAGGCGCTGCTCGAGAAGTTCGACATCCCGCGCAACGAGATCGACTCCATCATCTGGGGCGGCGTCATCTTCCCGCCCACCGCGCCCAACCTGGCGCGCGAGATCGCGCTCGATCTCAAGCTGCCTGCGCACGTGGAAGGCATGACCTGCACGCGCGCCTGCGCCTCGGGTCTGCAGGCCGTCACGCTGGCTGCCGCGGCCATCGAGCGCGGCGAGGCCGACGTGGTGATCGCGGGTGGCTCGGACTCCACCAGCAACGCGAGCCTCACGTTCCCCACCAAGATGACGCACCTGCTCGCGCCGCTCGCGCTCGGCAAGGGGCCCACGCCGGCCGACATCCTCGGCGTGCTCGCGCAGATGGTGCCGCTCAGCGAAGTGCTGCCGAGCCAGCCCAAGATCTCCGAGCGCACCACGGGCGAAGTGATGGGTGAGTCGGCCGAGAAGATGGCCAAGCGCAACGGCATCACGCGCCAGGATCAAGACGAGTTCGCCGTGCGCTCCCATCAACGCGCCGCACGCGCTGTCGAGTCCGGTCGCTTCGCGGACGAGATCGTGCCGGTGAAGACCCGCGAAGGCGCCTGGGTGCACACCGACCGCATCGTGCGTGGCGACACCAGCGTGGCGCGCCTGAGCAAGCTGCGTCCCGCCTTCGCCGCCGACGGCACCGTCACCGCGGGCAACGCGAGCGCGCTGACCGATGGCGCCGCTGCCGTGCTCTTGATGAGCGAGGAGAAGGCCAAGGCCCTGGGCTACGCGCCCCTGGCGGCGTTCCGCTCCTGGGCCTATTCCGCCGTGGATCCCTCGGATCAGCTGTTGATCGGACCCGCGCTCGCCATGCCCAAGGCCCTCGATCGCGCTGGGGTCGGGCTCTCCGACATCGACATGGTGGACATGCACGAGGCCTTCGCGGCCCAGGTCTTGAGCGTGCTCAAGATGCTCGGGAGCAGCTCCTTCGCGCGTGAGCGTCTGGGACGCGACAAGGCGATCGGCGAGGTGTCCACCGACATCCTCAACCTGCACGGCGGCTCGCTCGCGCTCGGCCATCCCTTCGGCGCCACGGGCGCACGCATGGTCACCACGGTGGCCAACGAGCTCTCCCAGGGCAAGCGCGAGCTGGCGTTGCTCGGCATCTGCGCTGCGGGTGGCTTGGGCGCCGCGGCGGTGATGGAAGCACTCTGACGCGGGTCGGGGCGAAGCGTGGCGCGTCCTCAGCTTGATCTCTTCGAGCTCGCGCCACCTCAGCTCGAGGCCGCGGCGGTCCCATCCGAGCTCAGCGCGCTTGGGGCCGCATTGCCCTCGGGCGTGCGCTTCGGGACCATGTCGTGGACCTATCCCGGCTGGAAGGGCATCGTCTACGGCCCCGACGTAGTCTCGCAGCGCCTCGCGGCGCATGGGCTCACGGCCTACGCCAAGCATCCACTCCTGCGTTGTGTCGAGATCGATCGCACCTACTACGAGCCGATGTCCGAGGAGGAGCTGCGCGTGTTCGCCACGCAGGTTCCCGAAGACTTCCGCTTCGTGGTGAAGGCCCACGAGGACTGCACGGTGCGGCGCTTCCCGACCCACGCGCGCTACGGCAAGAAGCGCGGACTCGAGAACCCGCGCTATCTCGACTCCGCCTATGCCAGTGAGTTCGTGCTCGGTCCCTGCGTGCGCGGGCTGGGATCCAAGCTGGGCGTAGTGCTGTTTCAATTCTCACCCGAGGAGAGCGAGCCTCCCGGGGTGTTCGCCGAGCGCCTGCGGGATTTCCTTCGACGGCTACCGCGCGAGGTCCCGTGCGCCGTGGAGCTGCGTAACCCTCAGCTCTTCGACCGGGCCTACGCGCAAGCGCTCGCGGACGCCGGGGCCCTGCACTGCCACAACGTGTGGGGCGCCATGCCCTCGGCGCTCAAGCAGGCAAGCCGCATCCCGCCCTCGGCGCGCAAGCCGCTCGTGATCCGCTGGCTCATGCGCGAGGGCGACTCGTATCAAGACGCCGAAGCGCGCTGCGCACCCTTCGACCGCATCGTGCGCGAAGACGAAGAGAACCGCCTCCTCCTCGCGCGCTTGGTAGCCAAGGCACACGCCCACGACGTGCCCGCCTACGTGCTGGTCGACAACAAGGCCGAGGGCTCGGCACCACACAGCATCGTGAGGCTGGCGGGGGCGTTCATGGAGCACTGCCACAGCCCACCGTGATCCGACGCCCCTAGCTGGTGGCCCATGGCAAGCTGTACGTGATCGTATCGTTCCCACACCTCACTTGCGCCTAGCGCCACCTCGCCCCGCGAACAACGACGGCGCAAAGCGATCCGCGTCCCCTTCGTTCCACCGCAAGTACGCCACCGCCCGTCGTGCCTGGCTGTAGGTCTCCACCAGCAGCTTGTAAGCCCGCTGGCGCTCGCGATTGAGTTGGCCCTGTTCGCTCAGCGCCTGTTCGCGCGCGCTGAGGACGCCGAAGATGTTGTGCGCCAGCGTGTCGGCTTCCTCGATGTCTTGCAGCGTGACGCTCAGTTTGCCGTTGAGTCTCGGCCAGCCCTCGCGCAGCGCGCCCGCCAAGCCTGCGAGGTCCAGGGCCATGTTGCGATGGGCGCTTGACCCGCGCAGGTCTTTCAGCACCGTGCTCTCCAGTAGACCTAACTTGGCGAGCAACGTGACCTGTGACAGCAAAATGTGGCGCACGGTGCTGCCTCGCTGAATCAGCTCCGGCATGACCTCAGGCGGCGTGGCTATCGACGTCCAGCGCATGTGCACGTGACCCAGCGCGTAGGCGTAGAGCTCGAGCTGGTCGAACTCGCCAAGGTCGAACCTCGGCAGCTCCGCTTCGATCGCCGGACGCAAGCTGCGCATGAGCTTCACGGAGCCGAGCACTTGGCTCACCGCGCTCGGGATCTCCAAGTTGATGTGCGGCGTGTTCTCTTCGGGAATACGTTCGATGCGCTCCTTCACCTGCTCGTAGGCTCGCCGCCACGCTTCGACCTCGGCGGAATCCGGGCTCAGGCGGCGGTACTTTGCTGGTAGGTCGGGAACCACTGTGTACTTCGGTCATGCAGATCCTGTTGGCAGTGCAGAACAGATATCGGCCTCGCGGGGGCCAGGTTGCGTGCAAAACAGAAGAGCTCGCGCGCGACAGGATGTGAGCCGATAGTTCAACTATTGCGATCTAGGGTGCGGCGACCTGGCTTTGGTTGAAACCTTCGCTCGCTGTCGGCGCAGATTGTCCGCATTAGTCGAAGCATCCACGACGATGTGGTCACGCGAGTCTAGAAAGTGTCAGTTCGGACTCTCTCTTGATGTCGATTGAAAGCGCACTAACTATGGAATGCGCAAGGCAGCTTGCTGCGCGCTGCGTTCACCGCTGACCGTAACAGATACCTACGCTTTAACCGTGCCCCCAACCTGGACGCGCGAAAGCGCATCGCGTAGTTCAAGGACGACAACTTCTCCGATCCTTGTCCCGGACTTGGGCACGCGCGCTGCCGCGCCGACGCCTTGGTGTTTGGGCGAAAGGCACCCGTGCGCGCTCTGCGATTTCTTCCGGTCCTCGCCTCTGTCACTCTCCTCAGCTGCCTCGCTCCCGGCGATGAGGGCGAGCCCTACGACGACGAACTCGACGCGGGCATGGAGGAGAACTCCGATGCACCCGTCGTTCACGGCGTGGAACAGGGGCTGCAAACAAGCCTATGCGGCAACGTCGCGGGCCTGCAGGCGAACGCAGGATCACCTATGCGCGGAGGCTGCCCGACCCACTCTGCGCAGAGCTCGCTCTACGGGCCCGCAACGCTCCCCGCGCAACCCAACTGGGCGCGCGACACGCTGTGGGACGTGCGCTCCGCGCCGGCTGTGGCCGCTGACGGCACCATCTACTTCGGGTCCGACGACAGCTACTTCTACGCCATCAACCCGACCAACGGCACCGAGAAGTGGAAAGTGTTCCTGTGGAACCAGATCAAGTCGAGTCCCGCCATCGCGGCCAACGGCACCATCTACGTGGGCTCCAACGCGAACAAGATCCACGCCATCAGCCCCACCACGCACGCTGAGATCGCAGCTTTCGACACCTTCGACGACGTGACCGCGTCCCCTGTCATCGGTGGCGACGGCACCGTGTACATCGGAAGCAAGACCGGCAAGTTTTACGCCCTCAACGCCAGCCTCGGAAAGAAGTGGGAGTTCACCACCGGCGGCGCCATCCGCACCTCCGCGGCCGTCGGTCCCGACGGCACCATCTACTTCAGCTCTGACGACAACAAGCTCTACGCCCTCACGTCGACCGGCGCGGCCAAGTTCCCCGCCAAGACCCTCGGCGTCACCAACACCGAGTCCTCCCCCGCCGTGGCCAACGGCAAAGTCTACGTGGCCTCCAACGCCAACAAGCTTCATGCGTTCGATGCGGTGACCGGCAACCTCCTCTGGGAGCGCACCCTCGGCAGCGGCAGCTCTTACGTGGGCTCCCCCGCAGTCGATGCCAACGGCGTCATCTATATCGGCGGCGGCGATTTCAAACTCCACGCCTTCACTCCCGACGGCGACGAACTCTGGGCGTTCCCGACCCTGGGCGCCATCCTCGCCGCCCCCGCCATCGACCGTGGCGGGAACATCTACTTTGGCAGCGACGATGATTCTCTTTACTCCGTCGACGCCGGCGGCAATCTGCGCTGGAAATACACCACCTGGAACAACGTCGAAGGGCACCCGGTGATCGGTGCGAACGGCGCGATTTTGGTGGGCAGCGATGACAACAAGCTGCACAGCGTGGGCGCGGCAGGGCCGGCGCCCAAGGCGGTGGGGCAGACTTGTGCGCTCGATGCGGATTGTGCGCAGGGGTTGATCTGTGGGGATGGGAATGGCGCGAGGTACGGCCTCGCGGCGACTGCTCGCGCCTGCTGGGAGCCGAGTTGCCAGAACGGAGTAAAGGACCAGGGGGAGACCAAGGTCGACTGCGGTGGTCCGTGCGGAACTTGCAACGCGATCTGCGTGAGTCCGTGCGTGCTCGGGGAGCAAGTTGCTCCGCCCGCGATTGCATCCCTGAACTTCGAAGCCGGAACCTTCGTACGTGGCAGCCTCGCGACGTTTACCAAGGAGGACGGAACCATCGAAAGGGCCACTGCGCACCAGCTTCGGTACCTCAGTTCGCCTGGCAAGAAGCGCATCGCCCTCTTCGAGGGTGAGCGCACCAATACCGTCATTCGCTCGGAAGAGCTGAACAAGATCCCCGGCTGGTTTGTGCCCGACTTCTTGGTCGGGGCCCCGATTCAGCTCCAGGTCGATGTCGGCACGGCGCCGGACGGCACCACCAGCGCCGACAAGCTCCTCGCTCCGAACGGAGGGATTCCCGCTACGATTCAGCTCGCAGCGAACCCCAATGGCGCCGGCACCTTAAGTGCCTTCGTAAAGAACGCGGGCTCAAATGCCGGCAAGACACGCCTCATCTTGTTCGATCCCATTGTCAGCAACCTCTACGCGAACGCAGACGCGTGGGACCTGCCTACTCAGTGGAAGCGCTTTGACAAGGATTCGCAGGCTGCAGCCATCCCACTGTACCTGGCGGCCTCTCATGTACAGAACTACCCGGCCGGGTTCGGCGATTTGATTCCCTCTCTGCCCGCGGCCGACTACTTCCTCTGGGGCGTGCAGTGGGAATCCGGCTCGTTCCCGAGTTCCTATCTCCCAACGAACGACCAGTATCGGAAGCGCAATCCGGACCGCCTGACCTATCCCGCTGCGCAGGTTCCGGCGTGGATGCGTTCGGGAGTCTGGCAGTTCGATGTAATGCCCGAGTATTCGAGTGCCGAGCTTCAGAATGGAGAACAGTTCGTGCTGTTCTCGTTTGGAGGCGCTGCGAATACGGTCTCTCTTTCCAAGACCGGCGGAACCGGTCATCTCATTCTGAAGGCTGGCGGAGTAGTCGCCTTCGACGGTTCGTTTTCGTGGCAGCGTGGGCAAGTCATCACGGTGACCGTCGACACGGCGGCGGGCCTTGCTCACTTGAAGGGGCGCGAGTTTGATGCGTGGACGACACCGCACGCTTTCTCGTTCGGCTCCGGTGACCTTCGCGTAGGCGGCATTCTTGCTGGTGCGACCGAAGCATTCGCTGGGTTGACGGAACCCAGGCAGGTGACGGCACCCGCCGTAGTTTGTCAGCCGGACCCAAGCTGCACGCTCTGCGGCGACGGCCAAGTCTCTGCGGGCGAGACCTGCGACCCCGGCACAAATCCTCGTTGTGCTGGCGATTGCCTGGCCGAGAGCGGGCTAACACTGTGCGACACCGCGGACGGCTGCGTTTGTCCCCCGGGAACGAGTCTGCCAGTCCAGCGCAACGGTGGCGCGTTCGGTGCTTCGGCGTCGCGCTTCGTTTGTGTCCCTACCGCGCTCTGCCCAGCTCAATGCGGCAGCATCGACGGAGTCTGTGGCCTGTGCCCGGCCTGCGTTCCTCACTGTGAAGGAGCAACGTGCGGCTCTCCAGGCGACGGTTGTGGCGGAAGCTGCCCAGTCTGTCAGGGCGGTCAGACCCCGCCAGACGAAGAAGGCTGCGCTCCAGGATACGTGCTTGGCGATGGCAATGGATGGCGCTTCCTCGGAGGCGCAAAGGACGAGCGCAGTGTGTGCTGGCCCCGGATCTGCGAGTTCCCGGATGAGCGCAGAATTCCCTGCGGACAGCCGACGGATCCTTGTGGTGTGTGCGATCCCGAAGTGCTCACTCAATCATTCAACGGAATTCTCGATAAGAAGCGAACTGCTCCGGCGTGTGCTGCCGGCATGGTCAGCAACTCCGTGGGTGCCTGTCTTCCCGTTGTTGACGCAAAGCTCACCACCTTGGCTTCTCCTGATGCCGTGGGGGCCCTTTCCGGTGCCTTCAGCGTCGAGTTGAACGGCTCTGCCACATATTCCGTGCCGGTCAACGTGCCTCCTGGTCGTGGTGGCCTGGCACCAGAGTTGGCCTTGACCTATCGCAGTTCCAGCGGAAACAGCTTGGTCGGCTTTGACTGGTCGATCTCTGGCCTCTCGGCCATCAGCGTCTGCCAACCGACGGTGGTTCAAGACAAGACGCTCAGCAGCCCCGCTTCCGTCATGGTTCCATTCTGCTTGGATGGTCGAAGACTCATCCCCAAGTCATACGACGCAACCTTGAACCGTACAGAGTGGAGAGTTGAATTCGATCCTGCCGTCCGCGTTTTTAGCGATGGCGATCAGGACGCGCGCCATGGCTTGCCGACCGGCGACATCGCCCCACAGAGTTGGACCGTCGAAACGGGCGACGGGCGAAAGTCGGAGTATGGGCTCGATGATCTATCCCGGCTCGACAGAAACAGCTTCGGAGTTCTTCCGGTCGAAGGATCCTATGGCCACATCGGGGCAAGGGCCTGGGCAATAAGCCGCATTACCGATCGAGCGGGAAATCGCATCAACTTCCAGTATGCGGATAACGGTACGAACCAAGCAGCCAAGCCCGCTTGGATTGGATACAACCCGGTCACTGTCAACGGAAACGGCGACGACGCGACCTCGGAAATCGTATTCACATACGACGCCCCGCAACAGAACGGCTTTGAGGTGCTCCCGCGTCCCGACGTGTTTTTTGGCGCGCAGTACCGAGAGGGGATCCATCGGGTCGACCGCTTGGCGAAGATTGAGGTACGATCGTTTGGACGCGTACTTCGGTCATACGTCATATCAATCAAAACCAGTGGCAACGGTCTAACCCTGGTGGACCACATCACTGAATGTGCGGGACCCGGGGATGGACATTGCACCTCACCGACCAAGTTCACGTATGCGCCATCGGACAGGACCACTTTCAAACTGACCGACCCATCGGTTCCAGCGCCAAGTGATGGCAAGCACCAGCAGGTGGGGCTCGATTGGAATTCCGACGGCTTCGATGACCTTGCAGTTTTCGACGGAAATCGATGGGACGTGTTTCTAGGAAGTTCCTCTGGGCTTGCCATGGCCGCGACGAGTTCTTTCTCTGCAAAGCCGCTTCGCGCGACCAAGAACGCCGCCGGCTTTTTGACACAACCTGTCTTTGTGCTCGATTTTGAGCAAGACGGGCAACAGGATGTCATCCTCGAGTCGGTCGATACGCAGAACAAGGCTGCTCTTGTTCGGGTCTCTGCCTTCCACAGCCCGCAGGTGTTGTACGTACCATGGCCCAGTGGAATGCCCGCAAAGAACGGGCAATTCGTTGCCTTCGATGCCAACGGAGACAGTCTCGACGACTTCCTCTACTGTACCGGGGATTCACGCAAATGGCTTCTGTTCAGGAATGCTGGCGGTTCCCTTTCCTCACCTGTGGAGATCGCGAACACGAAGGGGTTCTGCGACGACGCAGTCGTGATGCCTACACAGTGGGGCAATGAAACGGTGCTCTGGACCGAGCGTCGCGACGGCGACATCATGCAGCTCGACAGCGGCATGTTCACCGCGGCCTTCTACGCTCACCCGACGCCGCCCGCTGACGGTCTTGACCCCGACCCCGCCATCGACCTTGTTGGCCTCTCCGATGTGAATGGCGACGGCTTGGGTGATGTGATTCGTGCCTCGGAGGTGCAAGAGGGGTCCGACGACTGGGGTAAGACGCTCTTCAAGATCTACGCTGGGACCGGTGGCACGCCGTACTACTACGGTGTCGGGCGCCGCTTGACGGGAAATCTGGGTGAAAAAGTCTACGCAGCTGCGACTTCCGTTCGGACCATGGATTTTGATCGCGACGGCAAGCAGGATCTGCTTCTTGCAACGACGGATTTCGATCGCACGAAGACGACTTGGGACTTCTATAAGGAGTCACGCGTGCCGTCCGGCCCCACCTGGCCCGTCACCTATGGAGAGGATCTGAAGGGCTTTCAGACCGTCGTCATCAACAGTCCCTACGCGGCGCCCGAGTTCATCGACGTCAACGGCGATGGCGCAGCAGATCTCCTGGCCGACGGAAGGCTCTACTGGGGCCAGCAACCAAACGCAAACCTTCTAACTGGTATCACGATCTCATCGCACGCGTCCGATGTCCCCGATGGGCTTGAGATCAACTACACAACGGGTATTGGTTCCGGCGTTTATCAACCTGGAGGAAGTGGAAATGGTTGCGACGACCGTCTAACTACCACCGCCATGTGCATGCGCCGATTGCCGCATCCCGTGGTCGCAAATTGGACACGCCGTTCGTTCAAGCAAGCTGCTGCGGATCCGCAGATCGTTCGCAGCTCTGGCGAGGTGTATACATACGAGGACTCGCGCTACGACAGGCTAGGCCGAGGGTGGCTTGGCTTTGGGAAGCGAACCGTCTATCGCTTCGGATTCGACGGCGTCCAATCTTCAACCGTCGAGGAGCACTACGACCTGAGTCGGGTCAGCCAAGGGGATCAGGATACGGGGGTCGTCCCGTACTTCGCGCAGCTACCGTTAACCCAAGGCCAGAGATGGGGCGCCCTCGAGCGCCTTGACTACTACTACTATCCGTACGTGTTTCGTCCTTCGCTCGTGCGTGAAACCACGAGTGCGCTGGGCGACGAAACAACGCGCGGCGGACTCATAACGCGGGTCCAGGAAACGTCGTACGAGTATGAGCTGATTCCGACGGATTATGATGCAGTGCCATACACGGCTCTGCGCAGGTCCGAAGCGAAGCTCTTTGAGGGCGACGCCTTGGTTGATCAGGAGGTCTCCACCTATACCCACGATTCATACGGCAATGTGAAAACCTGGGTCCGCTCGTTTCCCCTCGAGCCAAACGACGCCATGGAGACTCGGTTCAACTCCTTCGCACACGAGTCTGATCCGAGCCGAATTGATAGATGGCAGGTCGCTCTCCCTGCTGAGGAGGCTTTTGTGGCCACGCAGGGACCTGAAGACGTCCCTCTCGTCGCCATCAAGAACCTTGAATACGATTCACAGGGGCTCGTGTCCGTGGTGTTCCTTAACAAGGACGACGCACTCCGAGCAGCGGGTTCAAAGACAACATTCGGAAGAGACCCGTGGAACAACATCGGAAGTGCGACCGTCGAGCCCTTGGAGGGGCCTGCTGAACTAAAGGTGACCTCCGTACAGTTCGACTCGCTTGGCATTCTACCTACGGCAGTTACGAATCCCGCGGGGCATGTGGACCACTATGACTTTAGCTTCGCCGACGGTCGGCTGGTCAAGCATACGGACTCGAACTCGCTTGTGAGCGAATGGCAGTACGACGGGTTCGGTCGCCTGGTTGCTCGTTCATCGGCGGGAATTTCCGAAACATTCAGATACTCTGCCGCGGCATACAGCGAGTCCGAGGTCCTGTCTGTCAATGCTGTGACCTCAATCTTGATCTCGACGGTAGCGGGCGGCTTGTCTTTGGAAGAGACGACATTCGTTAGCCAGGATGGTGACGTTGTCGGCCAGAAGTCACCGGGCTTTCAGGGAACCGTCGTCCTTCAGGAGTTCACCTACGACGGCCTAGGTCGTCGAACGCAGGCAAGTCGACCGCATTTGTCGGGCGACAGAACTCAGGGAAGCCAGTCCTACGACTATGACGCTTGGGGGCGTCTCGTGAAGACGAGAGCCGCCGACAGTACAGAAACGAAGTACTTCTATGCCAGCTCGGCAACGACCAGCTACGATCCAAGCACCATTCAAATGAGTCCAAGGGCTCGTTGGATCACTACCACCGAAACACCCAAGCATGAACGACTGATTCGGCAGCTCGATGCAGACGGCCAGGTGCTGGTGATGCATGATGCAGGTGGCCAGGCGGTCTCAACGTTTGAATACGGCATTGGCGGGTTCGTAACGGGCATTGTGGATCCGGACGGGAACCGTACGGTGCGTGTGCCAGACCTTCAGGGACGGCTAAGGGAACTCCACGATCCCGACACGGGCGATCACTCGTTCGACTACAAATGGAGCGGCGAATTGAAGTCGCACATTCAGAACGGCGAGGAGAACGCGTTCGACTACGATTCCATCGGGCGTCTGTTGGTACGAACCAATCGAGACGGAGAGGCTAGATGGACCTGGGACCACGACGAGCTAAGAGGGGTCACGCGCGTCGGCGCACTGCTTCGGACCACTAGCCCGTCTGGGAGTGCTGAAGAGCTGTCGTACGACCACCCGTATGGCGCGCTGACCTCGATCAAGAGGACGTTCAAGAACCCGAGGGGAGATGTCGAACTCGCGGTAGGTCTCGAATATGACGCCTTCCTGCGCCCAGAGTTCATCCAATATCCGGGTGCACTGCGAATCAAGAACGAATACGACGGCGCCTTCTTGTCGCAAGTGCGGAACGCGAACGTCAGCGCCGAGGTGTTCTGGAAGTTGGAGGCTGCTTATCAGGGATATCTCCCGTCGCGCGTTGCGCTAGGCACTAGCAATATGAGGCAGTTCACAACCTACGAGCCATCGACCGGTCGTGTCAGCGGACTTCAGACGACTGCTCCCGGACAGCAGGATCTGGTTTCTCAGACGATGGGATACGATCCGAATGGAAGAACTGAGTGGCTTCACGACATCCCCCACGTGGCGGAGAACAAGTTCGTGTACGACGACTTGGGGCGCCTCAAGTCCGTTAGACGTCGATTTGGTTCGGCATCCGATCCCGATCTTGCGCACTTCGACTACTCGCCATCAGGCAGGATCCTCAGCAAATCCGACGTCGGAACATACGTCTACGATCCGAGCAATGGGCATCCTCATGCGGTGGACAGTGTTGTCGGACCGGACGGGACGACCAGCTACTTCTACGACTCATTCGGAAGGCTGGAGCGACGCACTGGGCCAGCTATTCCATCCGGCGAGCAGAAGCTGGCGTATGACGGGACAGGCCTGATCAAGACGATCGAAAGCAACGTTGAAGGGTTGCGCGAGTACTCGTACGGTGCATCTGGCGACAAGATGATGGTGATTTCCAAGCCATCCGCTGAATCGCCGGCTTCATCGGTAGCTCTTTTTCTCGGCAAGTGGTTCGAGCAGCGGCAGGCGGCTGAGCAGGGGCCCTGGACCGAGATATCGCGAATCTTTGCAGCGGGAACGGCGATCGCTGAAGTCATTACGGTCAACGGCGCAGAACGCAAAGTGAGATACCTGCATCGGGATCACCTCAATTCGGTTGTCGCAGTCTCCGACGGCGATGGAGGTAATCGCGAGGTCAGGTCCTTCGGATTCTTTGGCGAGAACGAGAGTGTGGAGGAGGCGGTCGAGACCCTCGGGTACACGGGGCATCAACACGAGCCCGACACATCGTTGATAGACATGGTTGGCCGGCTCTACGACAGCTATATCGGTCGATTCGTAACGCCAGATCCCGGGATCCCGAACCCAGAATCCACCCAGTCATATGATCGCTACGCGTACGTGTTCAACGACCCACTCACGCTGATCGATCCGTCTGGCTTCGTCCCAGACATGCCACCGTCGCAACCACCGTCCAACTGCGATACGGACTGCCAAGTCCCTCCGCAAGGTGGCGTTGGAATCGGAGGACGAAGTCGCGAAGCGCGCGAAAGTCATGTGAATCATGCGAAGCGCATTCTGAAGGAGATCTTCACCCTCGGATTTGCCGACACGGACACCGACAAGAGCATTGCGCCCAAGAACAAGGGCGCCGATCCTGGCCGGATTGAGGGGTCCAGTGGTCCGACGCCGACGAAGCTCTTTTCATTGGGTAGCGTGCCGTGGCCGCTCGGAACGCTCAACGCTCCGAAGGAAACCCCTTGGCACGGCTGGGCCAAGGAGTTCCTTAGAAAGATCGATGAGACTGAATCGCGGATTCGGAATCGCGGATTCGTCGAGACCTTGGACGTACCAAAGCTCGCTCTACTCGTGATCGGTGAGTTCTTTGTAGGGCTTGCTGCCGACGCGACACCAGAACAGGTGCTCATCGCGATTGCATCACAAGGGAGGGCCGTTGGAGCCGGCGGTGTCGGGGGACCGCTTGCGGCGATGGCTCCGCGGTTCCGTTACCCTGCCGCAAGGGGACCCCAGGCGCCGTCGCCCATTCGCAATATTCCAGCGAACGCCCAAATCCGCGTGCTGAAGCCTGACCCGAACGGCGGCGCACAGTATGGTGTCGAGTACAAGTGGATAGATCAGCAAGGACAAACCGTTCGCTTCCGTGTTCATGGACCCGACGGAACCGCTCCTTCCGGTTCCAACGCGGCGAGCGGCGTTACATTTCGCGTGCAGGTTGGGGGACGTTACATGGACGCAGAAGGGAACCTGTACCCGCGAGGTGTGCACAATCCGCAGAGCCCGAACTACGACCCTGCAGCCGCGAACGCGACCCACATTCCCTGGCCTGGAGAGTGATAATGTCCATGAGCAATTCAGATGTTCTTGATGTACTCCGTCAATTGATCTCTCCGGATCACCAAGAGCGCGAACTCGCTGCCGAGGAGCTCACTGATGTGGTGCGCTCCCTGGAGTCCTTTCAGGTGGCACTCCTCGCAAGTGCGTTGGTTGTTGCGCGCCTCTGCGAGTCCAACGTCACTACTCAAGAGGCTCAGCTCAATGCGCTTAGCGAGCTTAAGGAATGGCATGACGTGAGCGCCGCTTTGCTAATGCCGCTCAAGCAACTGAGCGCCAACGAACTTCCTGGCTCGCAGGCGCAACATTTCGCCGACCTGCTCGGATTAGAGCGGGGTTGACCGGACATCAGTTTCGGTCCATTCGCCAAAAAATGGGATTTGTTTACGGACGCACTGCGTGAATGGGGGTTTACGGGGCCACCCGAGCGACGTCCGCCCTGGCTCTCGCGCTAGCCAGCAGTGAGAATGGTGCTTGTCTACTGCTCAGTAACCGTCCTGTAGACCGCGTGGTCGCGGCCCCGATCGCCACCGCGTAGACATTCTCGCAGGAGGCGAGATGCCGCGAGGACAAGTAGAGGCAAGCGCCGAGGTCTGGCGGGACCGTGTGCAGCGTTGGAAGCAAAGCGGTTTGACTGCAAAGGCATTTGCAGAGCTCGAAGGGCTTCCGCGGGCAGGCGCGCTGTCGTGGTGGCGTCACCAGCTCGCTGCACGGGATAAGAAGTCGCTGCCGGTCGTCGACGGGCCGGTGCGCCTGGTCCGGCTGGAGGCCGTGCCGACGACGCCGAGCGGCAAACGTCGGGGGCGTGAGGAAGCGGTCGTGGCGCCAATCGAGATTGCGTGCGGGGCGTACCGCGTGGTCGTTCGCGCCGGCTTCGACCCCATGATGCTCGAAGGCGTGCTGCGAGCGTTGGAGCGTGCACGATGATCGGACGCAACGTTGCGATTTACGTGGCCGTGACGCCGCTCGATATGCGTCGCAGCTTCGACGGGCTCGCGGCAGCAGCACGCGAGACGCTGCGTCAGGACCCAGAGAGCGGCGCATTGTTCCTGTTTGCAAACAAACGCGGACATCGCGTCAAGATCGTAACCGTCCTGTAGACCGCGTGGTCGCGGCCCCGATCGCCACCGCGTAGACATTCTCGCAGGAGGCGAGATGCCGCGAGGACAAGTAGAGGCAAGCGCCGAGGTCTGGCGGGACCGTGTGCAGCGTTGGAAGCAAAGCGGTTTGACTGCAAAGGCATTTGCAGAGCTCGAAGGGCTTCCGCGGGCAGGCGCGCTGTCGTGGTGGCGTCACCAGCTCGCTGCACGGGATAAGAAGTCGCTGCCGGTCGTCGACGGGCCGGTGCGCCTGGTCCGGCTGGAGGCCGTGCCGACGACGCCGAGCGGCAAACGTCGGGGGCGTGAGGAAGCGGTCGTGGCGCCAATCGAGATTGCGTGCGGGGCGTACCGCGTGGTCGTTCGCGCCGGCTTCGACCCCATGATGCTCGAAGGCGTGCTGCGAGCGTTGGAGCGTGCACGATGATCGTAACCGTCCTGTAGACCGCGTGGTCGCGGCCCCGATCGCCACCGCGTAGACATTCTCGCAGGAGGCGAGATGCCGCGAGGACAAGTAGAGGCAAGCGCCGAGGTCTGGCGGGACCGTGTGCAGCGTTGGAAGCAAAGCGGTTTGACTGCAAAGGCATTTGCAGAGCTCGAAGGGCTTCCGCGGGCAGGCGCGCTGTCGTGGTGGCGTCACCAGCTCGCTGCACGGGATAAGAAGTCGCTGCCGGTCGTCGACGGGCCGGTGCGCCTGGTCCGGCTGGAGGCCGTGCCGACGACGCCGAGCGGCAAACGTCGGGGGCGTGAGGAAGCGGTCGTGGCGCCAATCGAGATTGCGTGCGGGGCGTACCGCGTGGTCGTTCGCGCCGGCTTCGACCCCATGATGCTCGAAGGCGTGCTGCGAGCGTTGGAGCGTGCACGATGATCGGACGCAACGTTGCGATTTACGTGGCCGTGACGCCGCTCGATATGCGTCGCAGCTTCGACGGGCTCGCGGCAGCAGCACGCGAGACGCTGCGTCAGGACCCAGAGAGCGGCGCATTGTTCCTGTTTGCAAACAAACGCGGACATCGCGTCAAGATCCTATGGTGGGACCGGACGGGCTACTGTCTTTTGCAAAAACGGCTCGAATGGGGAGCATTTCGTTTGCCTCGTACACTCGATGCAAATGCGACCACCGTGGCGATCGACGTGGCGGAGCTGTCGAAGATCCTCGAAGGCGTGAAGCTGCCGCCGAAGAAGCACCGCATGCGCAAGCAGGCGGAAGAGAAGCCATCCATCTTCAAGTTGCCACGCTGAGATCGGAGGTGTAAGTCACGCTAGCGTGACCTTTGAAGAGCTCGTCGCGAACTTCCAGAAGCTCTCGAGCAGACTCGAGCAAGTAAAGCACGTCGCGACACGTGCTAGCGAAGAGCGAGACGAGTTCAAGCGTGAGCGAGACGAGTATCGGAAGCTCTACGAGCTCGTGTCATTGGAGCTTGAGCGTACGCGTCGCCACCTGTTCGGCCGCAAAGCAGAGGCCGCCGATGCCGCGCAGACGCAGCTCGCGTTCTTGCTCGCTACGGATCCCTCGGCAACCGCCGATGCGGCTCTCGCTAACGAAGGGGCGTCGAGCGGTTCTTCGCGGGGCGAGCGACCGAAGGCCGCGCCGCATGGTCGGAACAAGATCCCAGACCATCTGCCGACCGAGCGGATCGAGCTCGTCCCGCCGGAGGTCCAGCGTGAACCTGAGGCGTTCGAACGCATTGGCGAAGAGACCCGCGAATTGATCGAGTGGCGGAGCGCTTCTCACGTGCGCGTGATAGTCGTGCGCCCGAAGTTTGTGCGTCGTGGGGCATCGACCAACAGCGTGCTCATCGCCGAGCCGTTGTCGCTGCCCATCGAGCGCGGTCTCGCTGGGCCCGGACTTCTGGCCTGGGTGTTGGTCAGCAAATACTGCGACCATCTTCCGCTGCATCGCCTCGAAGGCATGCTGGAGCGCTATGGCGTGCCGGTCGCGCGCTCGACGCTGTGCGGCTGGGTCGAAGCGATGCACCTCCTGGCGGCGCCCGTGGTGAGTGCGATGTGGGACGATGCGCTGACGAGCGACTACATCGCAGTCGACGCCACCGGCGTGCTGGTCCAGGCAAAGGAGCGATGCCGACGCGGCCACTTCTGGGTGCTTGCTTCGGACAACGGGCACGTGCTCTTTCGCTATACCAAGCGGCACACCAAGGGCCACGTCCGCGAACTGCTCGGCGGCTATCGCGGCTACCTGCAGGCCGACGCGGCCACGGTCTACGATTTTCTGTACCTCGACGAGTCGTGCGTCGAGGTCGGCTGCTGGGCCCATTGCCGCCGCCGGTTCTTCGATGCGCTCTCGACCGACCGCGAGAGAGCCAACACCGCGCTCGGTTTCATCGCAAAGCTCTATCAGATCGACCGCGACACCTTGGAACTCGGCGCCGAACGTCGTACCCACGAACGGGCCGCACGCGCGGGCCCCGTGCTCGAAGCTTTCTTTGCCTGGCTCGATGAACGTGAACTCGAGGTTCTTCCCGAAAGTCCGATCGGAAAGGCCGTCGGCTACGCCCACAATCAGCGGGTCGCACTCCAGCGTTTCCTGGACGACGGTCGGCTTCGGCTCGACAACAACC
Source organism: Myxococcales bacterium (assembly GCA_047601445.1). Lineage (GTDB taxonomy): Bacteria > Myxococcota_A > Polyangia > Polyangiales > DASUME01 > DASUME01. Next base: position 6,286,975 of record JASGJH010000001.1, read on the forward strand.
GCAGCGAGCGTGAGCTTCGCCGTGAGGCGGTCGGTCGCAAAAAATGGCTCTTCGTCGGCAGCGACGACGGCGCCAAATGGAACGCCACCTTCGTGTCCCTGATCGCCAGCTGCCAGCAGCACAAGCTCGAGCCCTGGGCTTACCTCCGCGACCTCTTCTGCCTGATTCCAGACTGGCCGCAGACCCGCCTGCTCGACCTCGCACCCAAGCACTGGCGCCAGACAAGCGAGCAGCCCGAAGTTCAGCGACGACTCGCCGCCAACAAACTCCGCGCCATTTCGCTCGCTGCTACGCACTCAGCCCAGGCTACGCCGGGATAGCGTCGGCGCCCACGACGCGGTTCACCGGACGCTTACCAACGCTCCGAAGGAAACCCCTTGGCACGGCTGGGCCAAGGAGTTCCTTAGAAAGATCGATGAGACTGAATCGCGGATTCGGAATCGCGGATTCGTCGAGACCTTGGACGTACCAAAGCTTGCCCTACTCGTGATCGGTGAGTTCTTTGTAGGGCTAGCTGCCGACGCGACACCAGAACAGGTGGTCATCACAATTGCGTCACAAGGGCGAGCCGTTGGGGCCGGAGGTGTCGGGGGACCGCTTGCGGCGATGGCTCCGCGGTTCCGCTACTCTGTCCCAAGGGCGGCGGCGTTCCCGCGAGCCACGCTACAAGGAGTTTCGCTGAGATGGCTGCAACGAAACAAGCCTAGCGGCTGGAGAACGGTAACGACCGCAAACAACGAGGGTTGGATTTGGAAGGACTCAAACGGCATCGAGCGATTGAGGTTCATGCGTCCCAACGGGTCCAATCCGGCGGGCAGCCAATGGAGCAGACAGGCCAACGGGTACTTTCGTTGGCAGAACGAGGCAGGCGAGTACTTGGATGTGAGTGGCAATGTAGTTCAGCGGTCCGACCCTCGGTTCGAAGAACTCTCACATATCATGTACGAAGGGCCTCTGCCGTGATAAGGGAGCCATTGAATGCGCACGATCGACTCGCCCGACGAAGTGCTCGGCAGGATGCTCGAATGTCTTGTAATTGCATTTTCATATTCAGTCGAAGCGAAGAGATTCGTGCTTGTGTCTGACTATCCCGATAAGTCACCCGGGAGTGTGCGAGAGCTGATTGCACTTGTTTTCCACGACGTGGACCGATTCTTCCGTGAGCCGGGTGATTTGCCAGCGCTAGCCAGATTCCATTTCAGCTATTTTGCCAGAGACGAAGTCGGTGGGCGCGTAGTGCAATCCGTACAGAGCACAGACGTGGCGCCAGGTCTTCGGCGCGCAAGATTTTGGTTCGGGCCGAACTTCGGTGGCGTAACACTCGACTATCGATCCCTTGCAGGACTCGCGCGCGGTTCACGCGTCGTGCAGAAGGGGCGCGAGTTCGTCTACAGCGACGTGCAGACTAGTCTTGAGTTCGACTTCTACAACCCGTTTCCCGATCTGCTGAACCCGTAGATGCCGTGGTTCGATCCGCGAAAGCGGCGGTCGCTAGGCAAACGGCCATTGGGAAGCGGAGGAGGACGACGACCCCGATGGGTGGTTTGCTTTGACGCCGTACATGCGTGGGTTGGTACGACACGTCGACACCTGAGTTGCTGGCAGGGACCGTTGATAGCTTGTCGGGCGGCTCACGCTACACGCTACGGCTCGCGATCGGAGCGCAGCACCGAAGTCGCCGCCTTGTTCTGCAGCTCTCATCGAGAGCGCGAAGTTGGCCCGCGTGGAACCAGAGGTCTTCCTCGCCGCCGTAGCCCGATCCGCGGTTCGCTAGCAGCCGATTCTGCTGCCTGACGAACTCGCGACCGCCTGAGCAGCGCAACGTTGCACATGTGCCGTCTTGCACACCCGCGGTACTGCACACCCGCGGTACTGCACATGTGCCGTACGGCAAATCGGCACTGGCCTCCGACCTCGCTTCAAGACGCTGCCGGGCGAGGAGTTACTGTTCGATGCGCCAAGCGCCCTTGTGACCGCCCTCCAGCCATCACGTCCCTCCACACATCAACGGCAAACACGCCTGCCCCGTGACGGTGCCCATCGCATCCGTGATCGGGTTGCCCTGATCGTCCACGACGTCCACGCACTCGTAGCCGGGCAAACACGAGGTGCCCTCGCTGCAATCCGGCACGCAGCGCGAGAGGCCCTGCTGTACGCCGTCGAGTCGCAAGCACCACGAGCGATTGCGGGAGATGGTGGGTGAGTATCCGAGGCAGTTGGTGTGGAAGGCGCACAAGCCGCCGTGGGGTTGAGCCGCGGGCACGGGTCCCGTGCGCGGGCCGCAGTCGACGCAGTCGGTGCCCCAGTCGCAGGCTGCGGAGCTCGCGGTGTAGAGGTCTCCGTCGTCGCATTCACCGTCACCAGCCCACTCGCCCAAATCGTTCAGGCCGCAGCTGTTGCGGCAGGTGAGGTTCTGGCAGTTGCCGGGCTGCCGCGTGTCGGGGCAGGTCACGGTGGCGCAGGTCGCGTCGCGCTCGGAGTTGCAGGCGCGGGTCAAGCAGACTTCGCGGTTGCCAGCCGTGATCGGGCAGTCCGAAGAACATTCATCCTGCACATTCGGGCTGTCGCAGTAGTCCTCCGCGCAGGTGAAACCGCAGAACTGCGACCAACGCTGGCACTGCACCCGGCAGCGACGCTTGCAGATCTCCTCGAACGTGAGCGGGCTCTCCACGCCCTCTACGTGCTCGCAGAGGATCACTTCGGGGGCCTTGCCCGAATGCGGCAAAGGATCGGCCGCCTCGCAGTAGTTCACGCACTCGCCGGTGTCCGCGGCACACACCTGGGGGGCCGGGCAGGAACAATCGGGATCGATGGGGGTCACCTCGGTGCCCTCGCCCTTGCCCTGGTCCCCAAAGTCGAAGCGTCCGCCCTTGAGCTTCTTGCCGCACAGCTCTTCGCCCGTGGGCCGCACCGCGCACAGCAGATCGAAGTCGCAGGCGCGGTTGTCGCAGCGTCCGCCGAGGCAGCGCAGGCTGCCCTTGGGACAGTGATCGACTTCGCCACACCCTGAGGCCCCGAGCAGCAGGAAGGACAAGACTGAAAGGACCCAACATGCTCGCCAGCTACTCATCGTGCGGTCCCATGTCTCCCTGTCTGGCTGCCCCAGACTCCCCGGAGTTGTGCTCATAGCATGCATGAAGAGTGCGCCGAAACATCGTGATCATCAGCGCATGAGCGATCGATCGTGATGGACCGCCACGGCACGCCCACTGAAACGACTTCGGCCGCTCGCCTCGCTCCGAGGAGCAGGTCGAGCGGCCGCTGTGTGGAGCGCCGAGCTCGCGACTCAGGTCACATGCAGATCTGCGGATCGCAGACCTTGGCTTCCAGGTCGCCCTGCGTGATCGGATCCTGGTTCGAGTCGACCAGCGTGGTGCACTTGTAGCCTTCACCGCAGTTGTCGCCGAGCGTGCAGTCGGGCATGCAGCGGTAGACGCCGGAGTCGCCCACCGACAGACACCAGCTCTTGTTGTTGCGCAGGTCCTCGGTGTAGCCGCGGCACTGCTGGTGGCCGACGCACAGGGCGCCGATGTCGAGCGGGAGGGTAGGCGGCGTGCCGAGACGTGGACCGCAGTCGCCGCAGTCCGTGCCCCAGTCGCAGACGCCGAAGGCCGCCGTGCTCACGTCGCCGTCGTCGCAGGAGCCGTCGTTGGTGAAGTTGGGGTTGCCGGGACAGGTGTTCTTGCACGTGCCGACATTGGCGCAGTTCTTCGGGAACGTCGGCATGGCCGGATCCTCGGACATGCCGGCGTCGCACTCGGTGAAGGTCTCGCACGTGCTGTCGCGCAGGGTCTCGCAGTAGCCGGAGACGTCCGCGAGCGTCGGGTAGAACTGCATGCACCAGTCCTGGGCCTTCTGCGTCGAGTAGAAGTTCGGATCGCAGATGTAGCCGGGGCAGTAGACCGGGGCGCGCAGGCAGAACTGGGTCCACAGGGCCTTGCAGGCGTTCTGGTAGGTGACCGGTTGGCCGTCGTCGCCGGTGCGGCACGGCAGGACTTCCTGGCGGCGGTTGGCCACCGGGACGGTGCCGGGCTCCTCGCAGTAGTTGATGCACTGGTCGGAGGTGCCGGGCACGCAAAGCGCGCCTCCGGTGCAGTTGCAGGGCACCGCGTCTCCGTCTCCGTCGCCGTTCACAGGCGTGGCGTTCTTGCAGTCGAGGTCCTCGCCGCAGTCGTAGCCGACGTCGAGCTCCTTGCCGCAGACTTGCTGCGCGCCGACGGCCACGCACGCGAGATCGAACTCACAGTTCGCGCCCGCCATGCAGGAGCCCCCGATGCAACCGTCATCGCCAGGCTTACAGTGATCCACTTCGCTACACGCGGAGCCCGCGAGCGAAAGCGCCAAGGAGAACGCAGTCATCCAAAATCGCTTATCCATCAAAGTCCTTCTCCCCGTCATGGATCAGAAGCGGAACTTGCAGGTGGCGCTGGCGAAGCCCACGCCGCACTGAGTGGCGGCTTGCTGCTTGTCATCGCGGCCGCTCAGGGCGCCCCACACGATAAGGCCCGCACCGCCTGCCAGGAGTGCGCCGCCGACCGCGTAGCCGACGATGCTCTGGGTCTTCACAGAGTCGTTCTGGCCAGGGTCCGGGCAGTAGTCTTTGTCGCAGTCGACCTTGTCGCCGCCGCGCACGCCGCCGTAGATCAACAGGCCGGCGCCGACGGCCGCCACGCCGCTGCCCACGCCGATCAGGATCCACTTCTTCTTGTTCGAGCCCGAGTCCGTGGTCGCCGCGCCACCCGTGGTGGTGGTGCCGCCGACGACGACGGTGCCGCCGGCTCCCTTGCCCGCGTCCGCCGGCAGGGCCACTTCGATGACCTGACCGGCAGGTACGATGACGTTGGTGCGGAACTCGGGCTGTCCGGACCAGGTCACCACCAGCACGTGGCTGCCGGGAGCCAGCGTGATCTTGTCGGGGCGCGGTGTGCGGCCCCAGTCCTGCTGGTCGACGGTGATCAAGCCGCCCTCGGCGCCACCGCGCACGAGGAGACCGGTGGCCGCGATGCGCGCCTGCAGCGCGGAGAGCCGCGCGTTGGCGTCGGAGTACATGGGGTCGTCGGGATCCGCCGAGTCCAGGAACTGCCTGAGCGCGGCCATGGCCTTCTCGAGATCGCCGATGCGCTCGTAGGCCTGCGACAAGTTGAACTGGATGCGCGGGCGCGGATCCGCCGAATAGGCGGCCGACCACTCGCGAATGGCCATGTCGTAGTTGCCGGCGCTGTAGGCCGCTTCGCCGCGGCGGAAGGCTTCACGAGCGTCGACGGCCGGGGCCGGAGCACTCGTAGGAGCCTGCGCGAAGCTGGCGGCAGGGATGAGGAGCAAGAACGCGAAATACAAGGCTCTGAGGCGCAGCATCGATTCTCCCATGGCACGGCGCGTCACGCTGGCGAGGATACCCTTTCCCCGGGGGGGTGCGCGAACTTCCATTGCAACGACTCCGTGGAAATCCGCTCCGCCTCGAGATCACGGGACGAAAAAAGGACCGGGTCCGTCGCGCCGTCAGTCAGGCGCCGGTCTTCTCGGTGGCGGCCAGCAGCTCGGGCGGCAGCGTGATGCGCCCGGTGTTGCGCTGGCGATTCTCCGGATCGCGCAGGGCTTCCGTGAGGCGCGCGCGATCGAGGGCGCGGTAGTCGGGGGCTGCTCCGTTGGGGGGCGGCCCCTCGGCGGCCACCCACAGCCGAATCGGGCCGAGAGCGATCACGGCCTGTCCGAGGATGGCCACCCACTCGTTCAGACGTTTGCCGTTGACCGTGGTGCTGCCGAGACGCAGCGCGTCCTCGAGCCAGAAGTTGGTGCCGTCCCAAACGGCGTCAAAGTGGCGTGGTGCGACGCTCGGGTGTCGCAGGCACAGGCTCGCATTGGCGTCGCTTCCGATTACCAAGCGCGCGGGGCGGCCAGCCTCGAAGAGAAACCTGCGCGGGGTATCGCCGCGCACGATCACCAGTCGTGCCCAGGCGCCACCATTTGCCTTCGCTTGTTCCACACCTACTCCGTGCGACCGACGTGGGCCCTCGACCCTCTGCCATCTCACCTACGCTCCCGGCCCGGCGAGATCCCCTGCTATTTTTCCCAATGGTGGCTGGAATCAATCACTGAACGTTTTGTCAGAAATTTGGACATCTGTTCAGGTAGGCGGATACTGGTCGCATGAACAGCCAAGCGTCCCGCCCCCACACCGCTCTCGCCCTCGAACCAAGCGCTCAGGTCGTCCTGCGCGCGCTCTTCCAGCTCGCCCTTGCGGATTGCCCGGCCGACGCCGGTAGCGTTGCCCGCCTGCTCGGCCTGCGCGCGAGCCAGGTGGCCCAGGCGCTCGTGGAGCTCGACGTTCAGGGCCTGGTCGATGCCGAGCGCGCCCGGCTCACCATGCGTGGGCTGGCCGTCGCGGCAGGCCTGCCCGCGATCACGGTGCCGGAGAACGAGGCTCGTCCCGCGCTGCGTCAGGGCCTCGCGCTGCACCGGCAGCCGCATCCCGCCGAGCTGTCCTCGGCGTCGGGCCGAGAGCTGCGCCATACGCGCGTGGCTCGCCGCGCGGCCTTCAGGAGCTCACGCGCAGAACCGCGCGCTTCGACGGCGGGGCGGCGCACGATTCGCGCGAGCCATTCGGCGGTTTCGCTGTAGCCTCGTCCCTGCGTGTGGAGCGTCGGTCAGCGGATCGGGGACTATGAGCTGCTTGCCCACCTACGGGACGGCGGCATGGCCTCGCTCTTTCTGGCACGTCGCCTGGGTGCCGCGGGCTTTTCCCGCGACGTCGCCATCAAGATCGTGCATCCCGAGCTCGCGAGCGACGCGCAGTTCCGGGCGATGTTCCTGGACGAAGCCCTGCTGTCAGCGCGCATCCAGCATCCCAACGTGGGCCATGTGGAGGAGTTGGGGGAGATCGCGGGCACGCACTTCCTGGTGATGGAGTTCGTGCATGGCTGCTCGTTGGCCCAGCTGCAGCGCGCCCTGATCGCCAAGGGGCGGCGGCTCGCGCCCGCCTTCGCCACTCGCATCGCGATGCACGTCGCCGAGGGACTGCACGCGGCGCACGAGACCTGCGACGAGCATGGGCGGCGGCTCGACGTGGTGCATCGCGACGTGAGCCCCGAGAACATCCTGCTCGCCTACGCGGGCCACGTGAAGCTGATCGACTTCGGCATCGCCAAGGCCTACGGGCGTCGGCATCGCACCGAGGATGGCCTGCTCAAGGGCAAGTTCCGCTACATGAGCCCGGAGCAGGCGTCGGGACAACCTATCGATCGTCGCACCGACGTGTACCAGCTGGGCATCGTGCTGTGGGAGATGCTGACCCTGCGGCGGCTGTTCGACGCGGAGACCGACGTCGACCTGTTGAATCAGGTGCGGGCGCCCAGGATCGCGCCGCCGAGCTTGCTGGTCGATCGCATCTCGCCCGCGCTCGAGGCCGTGGTGATGGCGGCGCTCGATCCGAGCGCGGCCCGGCGCATCCCCGATGCCCAGACCTTCGCGCGACGGCTCGGCAAGGCCATGCCGAGCGCCCACGAGGTGGACAGCGGCGCGCTCAGCGCGCTGTTGCTTGCGTTGATGCAGGAGCAGCGCCGCGAGCAGAAAAAGACCTACCCCTCGGGGCTCTACGATCAGCTGGAGCAACAGGTGCCCACCGAGCGCGCCGAGGGTGGCTCGAGCGATCCCAAGGGGCCCGTGTTCCGCAGCTACACGCTCGAGCACACCTCGCCGTATGGCAGCGATGCGCCTTCGCCGCCCCCGCCGCGTCGTCGGCTGGAGACCACCGAGCCCGCCTACGCGGGTGCCGGGCAGGACCCCGTGCGCATGCCGCCGGATGTCGCACCCCAGGGGCCGAGGCAGCGGCGCTTGGTGCGGCTGGCCAGCGGCATTCGGGACACCTTCCAGGAGCTCGGAACCACCATCACCCAGCTGACGGGTTTCAAGTCGCCGGTCGTGAAGGCGCTCGGGATGGTGGCGCTGGGCGCGCTGTCTATGGGCATCGTGCTGGTTGGCATAGCGTTCATGCTGCGCCGCCCAGCGCCGGTGCCGTCGCAGGTGCCCGTACCAGCGCCTTTGCCAGCCGTTCCGCTGGCCTTGCCCAGGCTCGAGCAACCGCCGCCGGCCAAGGCGCTCGCGGCGGACTCCGAATTGCCTTCGCGCGATTCCGCCCCGATCGCGCGCGATTCAGCGCCACTGGTGCTCACACCCGTGCGCACGTTGCCCGCCGAGGTCGCGAACCAAGCTCCCGCGGCTCCGCCCGTCGAGGCTGGCGCAGCGCGGCGCGCGACCGGGAGCGAGCGCGCAGGGGGCACCGAACGAGCGGCTGCACCCGAGGCCTCGGAGCGCCCTCAGCGGGACGAGGAGCGCAAAACGCCCGCCGGACGCCTGGCGGCGCCTGTGGTCGTCGACGGTACGCCGATCATCCCCGAACCAGGATTTTGAGTCCGCGCGCAACTTGGTGCTCGCTCGACCGATAGCAACCCCGTGCAGCAAACGGCTCGGGTCGAGGTCGCGGCCAGTTCGCATGGGATCTTTGGGGTGCTCGGGACCCTGGGGGCGTTCCTCTTGTGGGCGTGGTCCTGCGCGGTTCACGCCGCGCCACCCGAGCTCAGAGAGCTGAGCCTCGAGCCAGGCCAGCAGCTGAGCCTGTCGGCAGCCGGCGTGAAGAGCTACTCCGCGGGCGTGCCCGGCGTGGTCGAAGTGCGGCTGTCCAAGGAGGGCGATCAGTTCGTGCTGCTGGCGTTGCGGCCGGGGCTCACCACGCTGCTCCTCTTCATGCTGGATGGGCGCGAGATCCAGTATCGCATCGAGGTCGTCGCCCCGGAGCGCGAGCCAGGGCAGCGCATCCTGGTGGCGCCGCAAGACAACATCCGGCTCGACTTCTACTTCGTGCAGGTCTCACAAGACTCGGGTCATCAGCTAGGCGTGGCGTTCCCCGACAGCCTGGGCGGGGAGGCACGCGTGAGCGCGAACTTCAACTTGCTCTCGGGTGCCCTCACGGACGCCACCTTGGGCATCGCGGATCAAGTGCTGCCAAGGCTCGATTGGGCCCAACGCGGCGGTTGGGCGCGCGTCTCGCGGCAGGCGGCCGTGGTCGCGGAGAACGGCAAGCAGGCCGAGTTTCACAGCGGCGGGGAGGTCAACGTGTCCATCCAGGGAGCGCTCACGGCCGAGGTGCGCGCCATCTCCTACGGCAGTCGGGTCACCGTCCAGCCGCGCTTCGAATCGCGAGTCGGGACGCATCGAGCTGCAGGTCGGTGCGGAGGTGGCCGACCTGTCCAACGACAGCGGCACGAGCATTCCCGGGCGGCAGCTCGCCAAGCTCGACACGGTGGTGAACCTCGATCTCGGTAAGTCGTTGGTGCTGGCGGGGCTCAACAGCGCGCGCGAGGCGCGTAGTCGGCGTGGGTTACCCGGGCTCAGCCGTATTCCCATCCTCGGCGCCCTGTTCGGCACGCGCAATCGCCTCAGTGAAGAGACCAAGAACCTGCTCTTCATCGTGCCCACCGTGGTGCAAGCCGTGCCGCTACGAGAACGCGACCTGGTGGAGGAGATGTTGCGTGTGTACCAGGCCTTCGAGGGCGACACGACGCAGGTGAACCTGCTCGAGCGCTCGCCTGGCAAGGCGACCGCGGCGCCGCGAAGTGCGGAGCACCGTCCATGAGCGCGATGCGGAGGCTGGCTGGTCTGCTGTTGCTCGGTCACTTGCTCGTCGCGGGCTGCGCACCCGTGGGCCCAGTGGCGGCATCGCCCGCGGCCGCGAGCCGCGCCCTTTCCGCGTCCGAGCTGTACGCCGCGGGCATGGCGTTTCTGGCCGCCCAGGATCTCGTGCGCGCGGAGCAGTATCTGGCCAGTGCCCTGCATAGCGGCTTCGACGAGCGTACTTGCGTGCGAGCCCTATTGAGCGCCACCGTGGCCGCCTCCCGCCTGCGCTCCGCGCTGCTCTATGCCGAGCCCTACCTGTTGCGCCACCCACAGGACCTCGCGCTCGCTCAGCTGGTGGCCACGTTGCATCTAGTGCTCGGGGAACTTCCACAAGCAGAGCAGGAACTGCGTCGGGTCCTGGCGCTCCATGACCAGCAGCCAGAGGCTCAGTATCTGCTCGCGCTGGTGCTCGAGCGCTCGGGGGGCTCGCCTTCGGCCCGACGTGAGGTCATGCAGACCTACTTGCGGCTCGCACCCAGGGGACGCCACGCGGCCGAACTGCGTGCGAGCTTGCTCACGCTCGGGGCGCTCGAGCCGGTGCCGGCGTCCGAGCCCGCGCGGAGCAGCCGAGTTCGCTTGCGCAAAGGAGGATGATTGGCGAGCGTCATACGCAGCATGCCTGCCCTGCACCACTTGGCCTTGCGGACCCGCGATGTGGCGGGGCTCGCGCAATTCTATCGGGATTGGTTCGAGCTCGACGTCGTTCGCGAGCAGCGACCGCGTTCGTTGTGGCTCGGGCTGGGCGCGGACGCCGTGCTCATGATCGAGGCCGCGGGGGAGGGGGAGCCGGGTATCCCGGCGGGCACGCTCGAACTCGTGGCTCTGCGGGTGAGCAGCGCCGAGCGCGAGCTCCTGCGGGCCCGCCTCGTGGCGCACGACATGCTCGAGGCCGAGACGGCCCACAGCGTGTACTTCCGGGATCCCGATGGGCGTCGGGTGGGGGCCTCGAGCTTCCCGCTGCCGTGAGAGCGAGTACGCATGGTCGACGCGGGAGCGCCTGCCGGCGAGTGAGGCCCAAAGGCGAAAGCCGCGCCCGGAAGGACGCGGCTTTCGTGTTTTAGTGGAGCTGAGGGGGATCGAACCCCTGACCTCTGCATTGCGAACGCAGCGCTCTCCCGGCTGAGCTACAACCCCGTTGCCCCGGTGACCCAGGGGCGCGGTAGTTACCACGCAGCTTTCCGACCCGCAAGGCCGTCTCCCGTAAGCACGCGTTTCCGTGGATGGGGAGGTCACGCGACCTCCAAGGCCGCGCCGAGGCCCACCCCACCGTGAAGTTGCTTTGCTCAACGGCGGAAGGACATGTTCGCGTCTCGTCAGGGGGTGGAAGCGCGCAGCCGGATCGTCAGGCCCTCGGAGGCCAACGTCGGTGCCTGCGGGCTCCCCGCTACCAACAGGCTCAAGCGCCCCGCGTCCACGCCGCGTGCCAACAAGGCGGCCCCCACCGCCTGCACCCGGCCCTGGGCGAGCTCGAGCGACTCCGCCCACAGCGTGAGCTCGGCGCTCAAGCGCGGACGCGCCGCCAGCAAGGCCGCGACGTCGTCGAGCACCGCCTCCGACCCTGCTGCGAGCTGCGCCCCCACGAACGTGAGCGGAGAGGCCAGGGCGATCTGGTCGCCCACGAAGCGCGCGTGGGCGCGGCAGCCCGCATGGGCCGGAGAGCCCGTCACGTCGGGGCAGGCGTCTGCGTCGTCATCGAGACCGTCGGAGTCGAGGTCACGCTCGGGGCAGCCATCCAGGTCGCGCGCGCCATTGAAGTTCTCGGGATCCTCTGGACAGCGATCGCTGGCGTCGGGAATGCCATCCGCGTCCGCGTCCGCGACGGGGCAGCCATGGACGGGCTCGCCGGGTTGCGAGGGACAGTGGTCGAGTTCGTCGGGCACGCCATCTGCGTCGTTGTCTTGATCCGTGCAGCCGTCGGTGTCCTCGAAGCCATCCAGGTCCTCGCGTTGCTGGGGACACTCGTCGTCTGCGTCGGCCACCCAGTCGTGGTCCTGGTCGATCACCTTGGGGGCGGCCGGGGCCGGCGGAGGCGCGGGTCTCGGCTCGAGGCCGAGGCTGAACAGGGCCCGAAAGGCGGGCTCTCCCAGCGCGCTGCTCAGACCCGTGCCCAGGGCGAGGCCCGAGCGCATGCGTACGGCGCCGGTGTCGGCCGTGTACCGTCCTCCGAGCAAGAGGTCGAGGGTATCGGCCGCGGATGGTCCCGCGCGGTCCCGCAGGCCCAGCGCTCCGAAGGCCTCTAGCAAGAGCTCGAGCCCGTGCCGAGCGGACACGCGCACGAGCGCACCCCACTCGAGCTCGTTGCCGATGCGGGCCGAGGCGTAATCGCGGGGCGGTCGGTACAAAAAGCCGCCGTTCAGGGTGAACGAGAGGGGGCCGTGCACGTACTCCGCCAGGCCCTGCACGCGCGGGGCAAGCGCCGAGTCCCCTGCCAGCTGCCCGCGGTTCCCGCTCGGCGTCACGAGCTCCGCGCGGGTCCCGAGCATGAAGCCACGCGCCGAGAACAAGCGTCCCGTGGCTCCGAGCGCGATATCGGAAAGCGCGAGCCCGCCCGGCGCATTGAAAGCCGTCTGCTGATACACGACGTCATGCCCCAACGAGAGCACCGTGAGCGGCACTCGCGCGTAGACCTCGAGCACCTCCCATAGACCCACGGCCATGGTGATCTGGGCGCCCAACCGCTGCGCCACCACGGCTTGCTCGCCCGGGTTCCGCAACACCAGTGGGCGCAGCGTGTAGTTTCCCACGAACTGCGCCGACCACACCCCGTGCTCGAGCACCCCGGGGCGCGTGACCGAGAAGCCGTCGCGACTGGTGGGGGCGCTGACCCAGCGCTCGAGTCGAAAGCCCTCCGCCGGGGCGTACTGCGCCGCGCCCACGCTGCACACGAGCGAGCAGACGAGCAGCACCCAGAGCCAGCTCGAGCGCGGGAGTAGACCTGGCGGAGATCATCCTGTGGGGGACAGGGTACTACTTGGCGTGGCGATAGTGGGCCAGCACCGACGCAGAAGGATTCACCCGCACCACGCCCTGATCCGCGTCGACCAGCACCGTGTCGCCGTTGCGTACCCAGGCAAATAGCCCGGCCACCTCGGCCACGACGGGCAATCGCCCCGCCTTGGCCAGCGCGGCAGCCAAGGACTTCTCGTCCACGCTGCCGCCGACCACGATGCCCGACACGCCGCGCGCCACGGCCCACAACACCGTAAAGGCGCACAAGCGGTCGGCGACCACTGCCACGCTGCCCGGACCCGCGCCGCTGTCGCCCGCGGCATCTCCGGCCAGCCATAGGCAGAGCTCTTCGATCTCGCCGGCCCGTGCACTGAGCCAGGGGTCCACGCTGCCGTCGCCGCCCAGCAGGTAGGGAGCCGTGACGTACTCGCGCGCCACCTTGCGCAGGCCCGCGACGACGCCGAGCTCCACCGAGGCGTTCTGCATCAGCGAGAGCAGGCGTTGGTCTTGCAATGTGACCTGCAGGCCTGCCAGTGCGCGGCGGTTGTCCGGCGAGAGGTCAGCGTCCAGCCGCGCTCCCGTACGATGAATCTGCTCGTTTACCCGCGCGAGCGCGCTCTCGACGGCTTCGCGCGCCTTGGGACTCGGTCCCACCGGCTCCTGCAGTGCGCGGAAGGTCAGCGCGCTCTGGGCCTTGCCCACGGCGTGCCCGCGTCCCACGCGCAGACCCGTGAGTCGCGCCGAACGTCCTGGCTCCTGCTGATCGCCGCCGCCCGCGGGGCGGTGCAGGTTGCGGTCCAGGGCCAGCGTGAAGGGCGTAGCCAGCGCCGCGGCGAGCGCCACCTCGGCGGGCGTGAAATCGCCGTCGCGACGGCGCTGCAAGTTCAGCACGCCCACGGCCTTGCCGCCGATCACCAGCGGGATGGAAAGGAACGTGGGGAACGCTTCTTCGCCGAGGGACGGCACGTACTTGTAGTGGCTATCCTGCTCGGCAATGGCGGCCGAAACGGGGCGCAGGCACTCGGCTGCGAAGCCGGTGATGCCCTCCCCGAGGTCGAGCTTGACGTTGCCCACCATCTCACTGGGAAAGCCTACGTTGGCGCGCATCACGAAGGCGGTGCGGCCGTGCTCCACCTCGCGGACGTAGACGCTCACCACTTCCGCGTGAGCGATCGTCGCGACCTGCTCGCACATTCGCTGCAGCACCTCGGGCAACGGGGCGATTCGTGAGGATTCCTCGATCAGCGAGAGGATGCCGTCGATCCGGCGGTCCTCGCTGCCGTGCACTTGCATGCGGATGGGGCGCGTCGTGTCCATGTCGCAGGACGCAGCGTAGCAGCTTCAGGAGCCGCGAGGGAGCGCCGAAGCGTGGCCGTTTTTCACAGGGGTTTCGGAGCGTAAGGCAGCATGCACCCGGCGAATTATCCGAGTAGAAACGTGGGGCCTAGCACGCTAAGAACCGCGCACGTGACGGCGCGTCAGCTCAGCTTCGACGAGATCGAGATCGACCTAGGGATCGATGAACCGGAGGACGAGGCGCTGATCCGTAGCCGTGTCGCCCGGCGCCTCGGCGTCGATGAGCACCAGTTGCCACCCCTGGAGCTCAAGAAGCGGGCGATCGATGCGCGAAAAGGGCGGATCCGTTTCCATCTCACGCTGGCCCCCGTGGACAGCTCACCACTGCCCAAGGGTGCTCCCGAGCCACGCGAGGTCGACCGGAACGCACGCGTCCTGATCGTCGGCGACGGCCCGTGCGGCCTGTTCTGCGCCTACGAGTTGGCTCGCCATGGCATCGGCTCGGTGGTGCTCGACCGCGGCAAGCCGGTGCAGCCGCGCCGCCGTGATCTCAAGGGGCTCACGCAGCACGGCCGGGTAGACGAGAACAGCAACTACTGCTTCGGCGAGGGCGGTGCCGGCACGTATAGCGACGGCAAGCTCTACACGCGCTCCCACAAGCGCGGCGACGTCCGCGATGTGCTCGAGCTGCTCGCCGTTCACGGCGCACCCGAGCGCATCCTGGTCGACGCGCGCCCGCACATCGGCTCGAACAAGCTGCCCAAGGTGATCACCGCCATGCGCGAGCACCTGGAGCGCCTGGGCGTGAGCTTCTTGTTCGATGCCCGCGTCACCGGCATCCGCAAGAACGCGCGCGGTCACGTGCAAGGCGTGGTTTTGGCCGATGGGCGCGAGCTCGCCTGCGAAGCCCTGGTGCTGGCCACGGGGCACTCCGCCCGTGACGTCTACGAGATGCTCGACGACGCCGGCGTGCGGCTGATCGCCAAGGGCTTCGCACTCGGGGTCCGCATCGAGCACCCGCAGCCGCTCATCAACCGCATCCAGTACGGTCGCTTCGCCAACCATCCGCGCTTGCCCAACGCCGCCTACCGCATCGCCCACACCGAAGGCGAGCGCGGGGTGTTCTCGTTCTGCATGTGCCCGGGTGGTTTCATCGTGCCCGCTGCGACCGAAGTCGATGGCCTCGTGGTCAACGGCATGAGCCTGTCGCGTCGTGATTCGCCATTCGCCAACTCGGGGCTCGTGGTCTCGGTGGAACCGAGTGACCTGACGCCCTTCGGCTTCAAGGGACCGCTCGGGGGCATCGCGTTCCAGCGTGCTATCGAGCAAGCCGCCAAGCGCGCCGGGGGCGGCGACCTGCGCGCCCCCGCCAGCCGAGTCACGGATTTTCTGGCCAAGCGCGCCTCGAACAGCGCGCCCGCCACCAGCTACGAGCCGGGCTTGATGCCCTGCAACGTGGCCGACGTGCTCGACTCCACGGGGCTCCAGCTGTCCGCGCGCGTGCGGCAGGCGCTCGAGGTGTTCGGCAAGCAAATGCGCGGCTACGTGAGCGACGATGGCGTGCTCGTGGGGGTCGAGTCCCGCACCAGTTCGCCCGTGCGTGTGCCGCGTGATCCCGACAGCTTCGAGTCGCCCGATCTGCTCGGGCTGTATCCGGCGGGTGAGGGCGCCGGTTACGCGGGCGGCATCGTGAGCGCTGCCATGGATGGCATGCGTGTGGCACGTGCAATCGCCCAAGTGATGAGCACAACGTAGGGTCTCGGACTAGCTTTGAAGTACATGCAGCGTCTGCTCTACGAGAAGCAACTGCGTTTGCAGCGCATGGAGATTCGACTGGTCGAGGCGCTGTTTCAGCACCCGGGCACCGTCGATCGCCGCACCGAGCACGAGCTGCGCTACGCGCTCTCCTTTGCTCAACTCGGTACCTTCCAGCCTGGGGCAGCCGCTCAGGGGCGTCGCAACCACCGACCGGACGTGGAGCTGCGTGACGTCGAGCTCACGCGTTTCCGCAACCTCGTGCTGGAGCACTTCTCGCCGCTGTTGTTGAGTCGTCGCAGCGCGCGCGATCGCCTGGAGAAGACGGTGAGCGCGCTCGGTCGCATTCGGCGCGCTTTGCACGAGGCGCGCAGCGCGGTGATCCGCAACCACGCCAACGAGTTCAGCGCCCAGGAGCTCGATCTCGAGGTCGGCAAGAAGACCTTGGTCAGTGTTGCGGGAGGTGGTGGCGGCGCCGGCTACGTCTACGTGGGCGCCTGGGACGTGCTCCAGCAGGCGGGCCTCACTCCGGGCTACGTCCTCGGCTCTTCCATCGGGGCCGTGCTCGGTCTGTTTCGTTGCCTGCGCAAGCAGGCCGACTGGGACGACTACATGGCCTTCGCCAAGCACCTCAAGTTCGAGGAGGTGCTGCGTGTGATGAGCTTCCGCGCACGCTACGGGCTGCCCGGCATCTTCCGGTTGTTTCTGCACGGGGCCATCGGCTCGGTGTTCAAGCTCGACCGCCGCAACATGCGCCTCAACGACCTCGAGATCCCCTTCGAGTGCGTGGTGGGCGGCATCCGGCGCGGCGCACTCGGTGAAACCCCGGACGAATACGGGCGCTCTCATCACCTGCCCGAAGACCAAAAGCTGAGCCCCTTCGCGCTGCGCGCTCAAATCGCCTCCCAGCTCGTGCGTATGGTGGGCTTCTTCAATCCCATCCTGGTGCGCGAGATCGTGATCGGCGGCGACGCCCTCACGCGCGAGTTCGACTGCGTGGATGCAGCGGGCTTCTCGGCGGCGGTGCCAGGCGTGCTCCACTACGACGTTACCCGCGACGACGCGCGCATGCACGGCATCCTCGGCCAGCTGCTCGCGCGCGAGGACGTGGTGGCATTGATCGACGGAGGCGTGGCCAACAACGTGCCCGCGAACACCGCCTTCCGTCGGGTTCAGGAGGGCGTGGTGGGCACCCGCAACTGCTTCTACCTGTGCTTCGATTCGCTGCGGCCCCAGACGCGCATCAGCCATCTCTGGTTCTCACCGCTGGCGCAGATCGTGGCCCTGCAAGTGGCCCTCCATCAGCGCTACATGCACCGGCACATCCGCTTCAAACCCACCTTGTCGGTGATCAACGTGCTGCCCAACGTGTCCCAAATGGCGCAGGCGGTGCTCTGGGGACGCGAGCAAATGGCCGAGGAGCTGCCCTTCGTGCAGAAGTTTTTCGAGCCGGTGATCTTCATGGGCGGGGCCGTCTAATGACGGTGCTATGGTCGGCCCCTCGTGCGGATCGTCGGCCTCAGGTTCATGCGTGTGATCGCCGTGGCGCTCTTGGCCTACCTGGCGCTGGCGGGGGCCAACGCGATGGGCTTGCCGTGGCTCGGCTATGGCGTGGCGGGCGCGCTGTTCGTGGGATACGGCCTGTTGACGGTCTTCGAGAGCAAGAAGCGCTCGGCCTTTCTGCGCGAAGCGCGCTGGGAGCAGGCCATCTACGACGGCAAGGGCCGCGCGCGCGCCATCAGCGAGGTCAGCGCCGCACGCAAGAAGCTCGACCCGAGCCGCGCCAAGACACGCGCTGAGTTCGCACGCCTCTCGGTGTTGCTTGCCGAGCTCCTCGACGCCGAGGGCGACTGGGGAGCGGCGCGCGAGACCATCGACGCGGTGCCCCTCGATGGCTTGTCGGCGCTCGAGGCCGGACTGGTGCGGCACACGCGCGCGGTGGTCCACCTGCGGGCCGGCGATCCGGTGGCCGCCCTGGGCGCTCTCGAAAGCCGCAAAGACACCGGCGACGTCGAGCTCGATCAACGTCTGGAGCTGCTCGAAGCCTACGCCCAGGTCGAAAACGGCGACGCCCGACCCGCCCTGCTGCGCGCCGAGGCCATCGCCCAGCGCGACAGCATCGACGACAGCGTGCGCACCGAGGCGCGCGTGGTGCGGGCCGCGGCACTCGACGTTCTGCAGCGACGGGAGGAGGCCCTGGTGGTGTTGGCCGCGCTCGGTCGGGACTCGCTCGTGCCCCTCTCGCAGCTCGGTCAGCCGCGCGTGCGCGCCCTCGCCAAGCAGATCCTCGAAGGACTCGAGGAGGAGTAGCGGGCTCACCCGCGACCGATCAGGCCGGGAGCTCTTCGGAGACCTCGGTGGAACGGTTCGCGGCGGGTGCCGCCGAGGCTCCCGTGTGCGCCTCATCGGCGGACTTGCGGGGGCCCGCCACTGGAATCTTGAAGCGGAACGTACTGCCACGTCCGATCTCGCTCTCGACCCAGATCTCTCCGTCGTGTAGCTCCACCAACGACTTCGAGATCGATAGCCCCAAACCGGTGCCTCCGTAACGCCGGGTGTCCCCCTGGTCCACTTGCTCGAAGCTGCGGAAGATCCGCTCGCGGTGCTCCGGGGCCACGCCGATGCCCTGGTCCCTCACGGCGAACACCACGTGATCGCCCTCTGGCTCCGCGCTCACGCTCACTCGTCCGCGTCCGTTCGAGAACTTGATCGCGTTGCCGATCAGGTTGATCAGCACCTGGCGCAGCCGCAGCGCATCTGCCGTGATGAAACCCGGACCCAGATACTCGGACAACTCGAGCTTCACGCCAGTCTTCTCCGCCAGATTGACCAGCGGCTCCACCGCGTCCTCGAGCAGCCGACCCACCTCTACCTGGTCCAGCGCGAGCATGAACTTGCCCGCCTCCAGCTTGCTCACGTCGAGGATGGTGCTCACCATCTGCAGCAGGTGCTTGCCCGAGCGCTCGATGTGGCCGAGGTGCTTCACCAGCTGATCGGGTGCCCCCACGAAGTGGTGACGCCTTTGCACGTTGAGGCTGCCCTCCTGTCGGCACTCGGGACATGCCGTGGCCGCGCTCACCTGCTCAGCCTCCTCGAGCGCGAAGGCAGTCTGACAGCGCGCGCAGGTGGCGATCTCGATCAGCGGGACGTCTTCGATCAGCGCCAGCGGGATGTTGATGATGGCGTTGAGCGGCGTCCGCAGCTCATGGGACACGGTGGCCAGGAAATCGCCCTTGGCGCGCGTGGCCTCCTCGGCGCGGACCAAGGCCTCCTCCAGGCGCTGCACGTTGGCGCTCAAGCGGGCGTTCAGGGCCGCGAGATCGGCGCGCATCTCGTTGATGCGATCGGCCAGCGCCAGCGAGAGCAAGATCACCTCCAGCGACGCCCCCACCTGGATGCCCCAGGTCGTCACGAAGTGTGTGGGCAAGAGGCCGAGCGTCTTGGCGAAGTAGAGCAGCACGCCCAGAATCAGAGCGCTCCAGGCGAGCAAGTAGAGCTTGGCTCCGCGATGCCCTCCGCGCGCCATGCGATAGGTGAGGATCGGCGCGAGCATGGTCAACACGGCGCCCGTCACCACCAGCACGCGGATCGACCAGGCGTAGGGGCCCACCAGGCCGAACAGGGCGAGCAAGCCCGAGCCCCAGGCCGCCACCTTCACGAAGCGCGACCAGCCCGGCATGGACTCGGGGATGTTCAGGTAGTTGGCTTGGAACAGCGCGGTCCAGGTGAACGAGAGCCCGATGGAGAAGGGCAGCACGTGATTGGCGAGCCAGATTTGGTTGCCGAGCAGGTGCTGGAAGGTGTGGCCGTTGAGCGTGGCCTGAAAGATCAGCAGCGAGACGATGTAGAGCGCATAGAACAGATACTCGCGCTGCCGCACGAAGAAGAAGATGAAGGCGTTGTAGACGGCCATCACGAGCATCAGCCCGTAGAACATGAAAATGACCGAGAGCTCGCGATCCTGGTGCTCGAGGAAGGCCAGCGTGGACCATGCGACCAGCGGCAGATTCAAGGAGCCCGAGGTGCGCACCCGCAGGTAGTACGTGCGGTCCGCGTGGGCCGGCTCGCTGAGCGAGAAGACGAAGTTGCGGGTGTCGAGGTCGCGCTGCGAGAACGGCACGTGGTCGCCGGTGACCTTGCGCTGCCACTCGCCGTTGCCCAAGGGCACGAACAGCGTGACCTGGTCGAGATGCGGGTAGGCGAGCTCGAGCAGCCACGGCCGCTCGCTCTCGCCGCGGTTGACCACGCGCAAGCGCACCCAGTACGCCGAGTTGGTGAAGCCGAAGCCGGGGGCAGTGTGGGGGGTCGTCTCGAAGCGCGGGTGCTTGGTCAGGAGCTGCTCGAGGCTCAGCGTGCCCGAGCTGTCTTCGTAGAGGCCCAGGCGCTCGCCGAGGGCCACGCCGTCGAGGGAGCGCGCCACATCGAGCTCGCTCGGCGGGGAGCTCGTGGAATCGAGCGGCGTCTGCGCGCGCACCCCCGAGCACAACGCGAGGCCCAGGCAGACCAGGCAAAGCACGTGGCGAAGAGCCAGGCGGGAAATCGCCATTACGCTCAGGTGCGGCGCTGTTGCATGCGGGCCAGGTGGAGCTGCGTGAGGGCCAGGCTCAGCGCCGCGAAGTCCACGGGCTTCGGGATCACGCGGTCACCGCCCGCGCGCGTCAGCATGGTGTCGGAGTACTTGGACACGTGGGCCGTCACGAAAATGATCGGCGTGGATGTCAGCACCGGTGCGCGCTTGGCGTACTCCGGAAGGCGCTCCTTGGGGCGCTTACCGCGCAGGATCTCGGTCAGCTCGACGCCGTTGAAGTCGGAGCCCGAGAGCGCAATGTCCATCAATATGGCCGAAAGGTCGGCCTTCCGCGCCGTGATCAGGTCGCAGGCCTCCTCGGCGGTGCGCGCGCGCAGGAGGTCGTAGGCGTGGCTCAAGCGCAGGTTGGCGATTTGCCAGTTGTCGTCGTCGTCTTCCACATAGAGCACGGTCTCCAGCTTCTGCCCGATCGGACGGAGACCCGACACCGACACCGAACTGAGCTTCTTCATCGACCGCGATCCCTCGGCTGCGCCTGCAAAAGCACCCTGCGACTCGAAGGTCGCGTGACACGAACGTCTGATGCTAACACCGGCGCCACAGCCGTTGTCATCGGGTTCTCTTCTGGGTCACCCACTCTGTCAGGCCCATGCAGCGCTCACTTGAGCGCGCGCTGCTTGGCATACATGTCAGCATTCCGCTTGATCAGATCGAGCTCTGCAAAGGAACGAGTGCTCTCACGTCGCAGCGCTTCCGAGTTCCACACCAGCCCGTAGGTGCCGTCGTCGGCTCGGTACAGGTCGACCTTCTCGCCACGCAGCGTCTCGACCTGCGCTAGGCGGTCCTTCTCTTGGACCTTGCGCGGCGGGGACAACCGAGCGGCGAGGGCATCCATGCAGGCTTCGGGGCAGCGCAGGGCGAACAGGGCCTCCCCCGACTCCGCCTGCAGCGCGTCTCCCAGGCTCGCCAGGGCCTCGGCCTGAGCCTCCTTGGGATAGCCCGTCTGGATCACGTCCGCGGCTCGCTTCCTGGCCTTCACCATGCCGTGCAGCGCACTTCGCGCCCGCTCGTCCAGGCTTTGGAAGAGGGCCTGACTGTCGCGGTTCGAGGCGGCGGCTTCGGAGCGCGCGATGGCGCCCTCGACCTGGTGGGCGTCCGGTTCGCAGCCGGTGCTAAACAACAGTGCAGTAAGGAATACGAGAGAGCTCGCACTCTGGCGCGCCTTGCGTATAGACTCTGAAGGATGGGCTGATCGGGGGATGGAACCCTTGACAGCTCTTGGGAACCTGAGAACCTTGGTCGAGCCGAAATCAAAAGCGCGCGGCTCCGCGCGCGAGCGAAACTTGGAAAGTTCGAGCCCGGAACGGGAGTCCATGCACATCGTCGCGGCAGGCCTATCAGATGTTGGGCTCCAGCGGGAGCACAACGAGGACAGTTTTTGCATCCTGCCGGAGTTCGACCTTTTCGTCGTCGCCGATGGGATGGGCGGACACAAGGCGGGGGACGTCGCGAGCCGAATGGCTACGCACACGGTCGCTTCGTTCTTTCGGGCCACCCAGAGTGAAGACGCCACCTGGCCGTTCCACTTCGACCCTCACCTGTCGATGGCAGAGAACCGCCTGGTCACTGGCATCAAGCTGGCCAACAAGCAGATCTTCGAAGCCTCCTTGAGCAACCACGCCGTGCACGGCATGGGCACCACAGTGGTCGGGGCCCTGTTCTCCAAGGAGCGCAAGGCCATGTACGTGGCCCACGTGGGCGACAGCCGCTGCTACCTCATTCGCGACGGCAAAATCAGCCAGCTCACGCGTGATCACTCGCTGCTCAACGACTACCTCCTGGTGATGCCCGATATGTCTGCCGAGCAGCAGGCCGAGCTTCCCAAGAACGTCATCACGCGCGCCCTGGGTATGCAGGACTCGGTCACGGTCGACCTGGTTCCCGCGCAGCCCAAGGTGGGCGACCGCTTCCTGCTCTGCTCCGACGGTCTCAGCGGCATGGTCACCGACGAGGAGATCTGCGAGATCGTCACCAAGGCGGGCAACGACCTCGACCTGGCCACCAAGCGCCTCATCGAGTGCGCCAACGACCACGGCGGCGAAGACAACTGTACCGTCGTGATCGTCGGCATCGCCAGCTGAGCGATCACTGCAAAGCGCTGTGAGGCGAGCGTCAGGGCTGCTAAGCCTTGGCGTCATGCACACGCGTATCGAGAACGTGCTCCAGGTGACGCCCGAGGTGTTCTGGAAACACCTGTTCTTCGACGCGGACTTCAACCGCGACCTCTATCGAGAGCTCGGCTTCGAGGCCTACGAGGTGCAGGCGCTCGAGACGCTGCCTGACGGACGGGTGCGCCGGGTGTTGCGCGCGGAGCCACCGCTCAACGCACCGTCCATGATCAAGAGCCGGCTCAAAGGACGGGTCTTCTACACCGAGGAAGGCATCTACGATCCGGTCCGCGGCGTGTGGGAGTTCGCCAACGAGTCGAGCGTGGCGAGCGACTCGACACGTGTCTCCGGCAGCATCCGCGCCGAGCCGCATCCCGAGGGCATGCTGCACGTGGTGGAGCTCGACATCGAGGTCAAGGCCTTTGGCTTGGGTGCCGTGGTAGAGCGGGTCATCGAGAAGAATACGCGCGACAGCTACCGGGTCAGCACCGAGTTCGTCAATCGCTACGCCCGCGAGCGCGGCCTTTCGTCGCAGTAGTCGAGCCAAATGCAACCGAGTTGCATTAGATTCGGGGTGGCATTATGGTCGGGTCCCACGGTCGGACGGGCTCGGTCGTGCTGGAAAGGCAGGCTTGCGAGATGAAGCGCGCGTGGGCATCGACGAGCATGCTGACAGTGTTGGCCGGCGCTGCCACGGTGGCTTCGAGCAACCTCGGCTGCGGTGAGGACGGAAACGGCGAGAGCGACTTGAGCGTGCTTCTGGTGGCGGAGGAGACGATCACGAACGGCGTCGCGGTCGGATCGGCCGAGGAAGACAGCCAGGACTACGCCGTCACCTTCACCAAGTACCTGGTGAGCCTCGGACAAGTGCGGATGGCCGAGGCGAACGGCAAGCATCCGCGCCATGACGACACGGTCTATATCGCCGACATGCAGCGCGTGGGCGAAGAGGGCGTGGAGATTGCCACCTTCCGCGATCTCGAAGCGGGCCAGTGGCCGGAGTTCGGCTTCGCCACGACGGTGCCCACCGCGGACGCGGTGGCGCTCGGCGGCGTCACGCCCGAGGACAGGGTACAGATGGTCGAGCACGGCTGGACCTACTGGATCGAGGGCCAAGTGGAGCGTCCAGTCGAGCAGGGCGGACCCGTGAGCTTCGTGCTGCAGGTGCCCGTGCACAGCGAGTACTACGACTGCGCGTCCGACGCCGAGCCCGGCGTGACCGTGATGAACGGCCCATCGAGCGCCACCATTACGCTCCACGGCGACCACATCTTCTTCAACGCCTTTCCGAGCGGCACCGAAGGCCTCATCAAGCGCCGTGCCGGCTGGATCATCGAAGCAGACCAGGACGGCGACGGGCACGTGACCAGCGAAGACCTTGCCAAGATCGACGCCAGCGTTCTCTTCACCAGCGCCAACGGCTACAGTCTCAACCTCCCGTTCGACGGCTTCCCCCTCAACACTGCGCTCGACTTCGTGCGCGCGCAGCTTGCGACGCAGGGGCACCTCAATGGGGAGGGGGGGTGTAGTCAGAGGTTTTCGCCGTAAAACCCGCCCAATCCGGCCCCATCCGGCCATCAGCGAGCTGCCATCAGCGAGCTGCCATCAGCCATCTGCCATCGGCCATCCGCCATCAGCGAGCTGCCATCGGCCATCAGCCATCCGCCATCGGCCATCAGCGAGCTGCCATCGGCCATCGGCCATCTGCGCGCAGCCATCTGCGCGCACGCCACATCTCCGCTGCGAGTATCAGGGCTTCCTATCGAGACACGGAGACACGATTTCTCGCGTGAGCCTACCCCAGAGGGAAACCGCGAACAGCTGATGAGAGATTGAGCGCACGACGGACACGCGTGGGGCCGACGGCCGTTAGCGGATGGCCGACCGCAGATAGCCGATGGCGGATGGCGGATGGCGGATGGCAGATGGCCGATGGCAGATGGCAGATGGCAGATGGCCGATCGAAACGTGCTCAGCGCATCCCACCACTAGCGATGAGGATCTCCCCGGTGAGCCACGCAGAGTCTTGCGCCGCCAAGAAGACGGCGATCGGAGCGATGTCGCTGACTCGGCCGGAGCGTCCGAAGGGGACCGTGGTGATGACGTTTTTCTCGAACTCCGAGCCGATGAAGCCTGCTGCGTGGGTTCCTTCGGTCTCCACGATGCCGGGGTTGATGGAGTTGACGCGGATCTTTCTCGGGCCGAGCTCCCGTGAGAGGACGCCGGTGATGGCGTCGACGGCGCCCTTGGTGGCGGTGTAGACCGCAGAGTTGACCGGCGTGATGCGGGTGACTGCGGAGCTGATGTTGATGATGCTGCCGCCTTCGCCCAGATGTTTCACGGCGGCCTGGGTGGTGTGCAGTAGGCCGAGCACGTTGACGTTAAAGATCCTGTGAAAATGGTCGTCGCTGATCGCTTCGATGGGGGCGAACTCGTAGATGCCCGAGTTGTTTACGAGGATGTCGAGTGTGCCGTAGGTTTCGATGGCCGCGTCGATGAGCGCCTGCGCTTCCTCTTGCTTGGAGACGTCGGCGCGCACCGCCAGCGCGCGACCACCGTTTTGCGTGATGGCTTTGACCACCGCCTCGGCCCCCTCGGGGCTCGACGCGTAGTTCACCACCACGCTCGCACCCTCCGCGGCCAGGGCGAGCGCAATGCCGGCGCCAATGCCCTTGGATGCACCCGTAACGATTGCAACTTTGTTGGTAAGTTTGCCCATGACCTTGCTCCCCTGAACGGCCGCCCGGAAGCCCTCTTCCCGGCGCATGGGCAGTTGGTCGTCGTTAATGTGATTTTGTTAGTCACAATTAAAGAAAAAGAGGAGCCGTGGAGCCGTCGGTGTTCCTTAGCGACTCCGCCGCCGAATATCGGCGATCATGTCGGCCAGGGTGATGCCTGACAGGGTGCGCTCGAAGCTCTGTTGGGCCTTGTCGAGCACACCGGACATGCAGCCTTTGATGGAGGAGCTGATGGCGCAGCTCTTCATCACAGGATAGTCGTGCAATGCGAAGGCGGGCGGCGGCTGGCTCGCGCGGTAGATGTCCAGCATGGTGATCTGCTTGGGCGAACGCACGAGCGTGCTCGCACCGCCCTTGCCCCGACTGGTCTCGATGAGGCCGGCCTTGGCGAGCTTGGAGAGCGACTTGCGGACGAAGCTAGGGTTGGCGTTTACGCTCTGGGCGAGCTCCGCCGAGGACACGGGCTCTCCATGATGGAAGCCGAGTGCGGCCATGATGTGCGCCGCCACGGCGAACTGCACGTTCGTGCCGGACATAAAATGCGTTTATCAATGTAACAAAATAAGGGATGAACGGCCAATCGGCCAGCCGCTGGCTGCTTGCGCCCTGCCCGCCGGCGGATGGCGGATGGCGGATGGCTGAAGAGCTGGTGGCGGCCACCATCAGCCCTTCAGTTCACGAGCGCGATTTCGACCTTCGGCAACCGCTTCTGAGCGGCCTTGCGGATCTCGATGCCGTTGGCCACGACGCGGAGGTCGTAGGCCGGGACGCTGACGGTGTCGTCGTCGAGGCATTCGCCGGTCTTGAGGCAGAAGTTCTGCTTGAAGATCGGGGATGCCACCTTGATGCGCCCGTTGCGATCTCCAACGAGGCCCCGGGAGAGCACGTTGGCGCGGCTGAAGGGGTCGAAGTTTCCGATCGCGAAGCAGGTCTCGCCCCCGCCCACGCGGAACACCGCGACCTGCTCGCCCGCGAGCAACACACAGACGCCCGTGTTGGGCAGGATGTCGGTAAGCGCACAGACGCGCGTCCACTCTTGTTCGGTTTCTTTGACTTGCATCATGGCACCACCCTCAGGAGTCGGCGTTCGTCGCTACGAGCCGGTCGCACCTGACCGCGCTCTTCCACGAACACCACGTTGTCGTCCTTCGCGTCACTGTTGACGAAATGCCGGAAGCGCTTGCGCTTCTCCGGATCTTCCACGGCCACCTTCCACTCACAGGCGTACGTATCGACCAGCTTCTGCATCTCGGCTTCGAGTTCGGCGCCGATGCCCAGGCTGTCTTCCACCACCACCTTGCGAACGTAGTCCGAACCGCCTTCGAGCTGGTTCAGCCAGGTCGACGTGCGTTGCAGGCGGTCCGCGGTGCGGATGTAGAACATCAGGAAGCGGTCGATGTAGCGGATGAGGTGCTCTTCATCGAGATCCGACGCGAGCAGAAACGCGTGCTGGGGCTTCATGCCGCCGTTGCCGCACACGTACAGGTTGTAGCCCTTCTCGGTGGCGATGATGCCGAAGTCCTTGCTCTGTGCCTCGGCGCACTCGCGCGTGCAGCCCGAGACGGCCGACTTGAGCTTGTGCGGCGAGCGTAGCCCGCGGTAGCGGAGCTCGATCTTGATGGCCATTCCCACCGAGTCCTGCACGCCGTAGCGGCACCACGTGCTGCCCACGCAGGATTTCACCGTGCGCAACGCCTTGCCGTAGGCATGGCCCGACTCGAAGCCGGCGGCGATGAGCTCCTCCCAGATGAACGGCAGCTGTTCGACGCGCGCACCGAACATGTCGACGCGCTGGCCGCCGGTGATCTTGGTGTACAGGCCGTACTTCTTCGCGACGCGGCCCACGGCGATCAGGCCGTCGGGCGTGACCTCGCCGCCGGGCATGCGTGGCACCACGGAGTAGGTGCCGTCCTTCTGGATGTTGGCCAGGAAGTAGTCGTTGGAGTCCTGCAGCGCGGCTTGCTTGGGTTCGAGGATGTGCTCATTCCAGAGCGAGGCGAAGATGGAGGCCGCCGCGGGCTTGCAGAATCTCACAGCCGAGGCCCTTGCCGTGCTTGGCCAAAAGCTCGTCGAAGGTCTTGAGCTTGCCGATCTTGCACAGGTGGAAGAGCTCCTGGCGCGTGTGGTCGAAGTGCTCGCAGATGGCGTTGGATACGGCCTGGCCCATGGCCAGGAGCTCGGTCTTGAGGATCTGCGTGACCAGTGCGCTGCAACCGCCGCAGCCCGTGCCGGCCTTGGTGCACTTCTTGAGCGCGGGCATCTCGGTGGCGCCGCCGCGGATGGCCGAGCACACGGCGCCTTTGGTGACGTTGTTGCACGAGCACACCATGGCGCTGTCGGAGAGCTCCATCTTGGGGCGCGAGCTCGCGTCCTGCGGGGCCACCAGGAGGCTCTCCGGGTAGGTCGGCATCGGCGACTTTTCGCGCACCATGGCGGCCAGCAGGTCGTAGTCGGCCGCGTCGCCCACCAGCATGCCGCCGAGCAGGGTCTTGCCGTCGGAGCTCACGTAGATGCGCTTGTAGACCTCCTTGAGGTCGTCGCTCACGCTGACGCCGCGGGCGCCTTCGCTGGTGCCGAAGGCGTCACCGAAGCTCGCCACGTCCACGCCCATGAGCTTGAGCTTGGTGGACATGTCGGCGCCCTCGAACTTGAGGCTCTCGCCCTGGATGTGCGCGGCTGCACTGCGCGCCATGGAGTAGCCGGGTCCGACCAGGCCGTAGATACGGTTGTCGAAGAGCGCGCACTCGCCGATGGCATAGATGCTGGGGTCGCTGGTGAGGCAATGGTGGTCGATGGCGATGCCGCCGCGCGGGCCGGTGGCGAGGCCAGCCGCTTTCGCGAGCTCGTCGCGCGGGCGAATGCCGGCAGAGAACAACACCAGGTCGGTCTCGAGCTGGCTGCCGTCCGCGAAGGCGAGTCCACGTACCTTGCGTTGCTCGTCGATCACGACCTGCGTGGTGTTGGCGTCGGTCTTGACCGTGACCCCAAGAGCTTCGATGCGCCCGCGCAGTACGCGGCCGCCAGCGGCGTCGAGCTGCATCGGCATCAGGCGAGGCGCGAACTCCACCACGGTGGTTGCCAGGCCGAGCTCCTTGAGCGCCTTGGCCGCTTCCAGGCCCAGCAAGCCGCCGCCAATGACCACGCCGCGCTTCACGCGCTTGGCGTAGGCCTCGATGGCGAACAGGTCGTCGATGGTGCGGTACACGAAGCAGCCGCGGGACTCGTTGTTGGGCAGCGGCGGCACGAACGCCTTGGAGCCCGTGGCGAGCACCAACATGTCGTAGGGAACGCGAAAGCCTGCGCAGGTGAATACGAGACGTTGCGCGCGATCGATGCGCTCGGCGCGGTCTCCCAGGCGCGTCTCGATGTCGAGCTCTGCGTAGCGCTCACGCGTGGCCACGGCGAGGTCGTCTGCAGACTTGCCTTCGAAGTAGGCGCTGAGATGGACGCGGTCGTAGGCGAGGCGCGGCTCTTCACCGATGACAGTGATGGAGAGCTGACGCTGCGGGTCCCGTTCGCGTAGTTCTTCTACGAAACGATGCCCCACGAGACCGTTGCCGATCACGACGATGCGGAGGCGTGAGGAGTTGCGAGCGGGGGTGTTGGTCATTGGTTCGTTTCCTGCTTATTTCGGTCTCGAGGCACAGCGTTTTCGCGGTAAAACAGCTGCAGGGGACGAGCGAAAGTACAGCAATTCGCATGCCTTTCTCGGATCTGCGCATCTCCCCGAAGAAACGGCGCGCGGGCCGGAAATGACCGACATCTTTGTCGAGCCGTCGACAAATTTGTCGAGCGCATCCTGAGCTCAAGATTGCCGTCGCGTTTCCGCGATCAACGCGCTGCAAGAAACTCGCAACGTGTATTCACCGCGCGCTGTTGGCCACTGTCTTGCACAAGCGAACTCGTTATCGACGCAGTCATGTCTGCCACCGAATCGAGAGAGCTAGTGAGCACGCCCGCCAATCGAATCGATCTGTTCAGCTTCAAAGGCCCGTCCATGCGCGCCTTTCACATGGCTTGGTCTGCGTTCCTGCTGACGTTCTTCGGTTGGTTCGCGGTGGCGCCCTTGATGCCGGTGATCCGCGAAGAGATGCAGCTGACCAAGGAGCAGATTGGCAACTGCATAGTCGCTTCCGTGGTAGCGACCATCTTCGTGCGCTTGGTGGTGGGCGCCATCTGCGACCGCGTGGGGCCGCGACGAACGTACTCCTGGTTGCTGATGCTCGGCTCGCTGCCTGTTATGCTCATTGGCCTCGCCCACGACTACACATCGTTCCTGCTCTTCCGCCTGGCCATCGGTGGCGTCGGCGCTTCGTTCGTGGTGACGCAGTACCACTCGAGCGTGATGTTCGCGCCCAACGTCGTCGGTCGCGCAGCAGCCATCACGGCCGGCTGGGGCAACCTCGGCGGCGGCATCGCGCAGATCGCCATGCCCCTGTTGATGGCGAGCCTCGTCTCACTCGGTGTCAGCCAGGCCTGGGGTTGGCGCCTAGCCATGGTGGTGCCCGGCGCGCTGATGTTCGTATGGGGCCTGCTCTATTCGCGCGTCACCCAGGACTATCCCGCTGGCAACGCGGAAGACGGTGTAACCCCCCTCAAGAAGTACGGCGCGTCGCACGAAAACGCTTTCCTGCTCGCCTGTCGCGACTACCGCGTGTGGGCTCTGTTCCTCACCTACGCCTCTTGCTTCGGCGTCGAGCTCACCTTCCACAATCTGGCCGCGCTCTACTACAAGGACACCTTCTCGCTCAGCCTCACCGCGGCAGGCGTGGTGGCTGGCAGCTACGGTCTGATGAACATCTTTGCGCGCGGCCTCGGGGGCTATGCGTCCGACCGCGTGGCCATGCGCTTTGGGATCCGTGGTCGCGTGTTGCTCCTGGGCCTCCTGCTGGTCGGCGAAGGCGTGGGTCTCGTGCTCTTCTCGCAGATGAGGACGCTGCCTGCGGCGATCGCGGCCATGGTGTTGTTCGCGCTGTTCACGCAGATGGCCTCGGGTGGTACCTACGCGGTGGTGCCCTTCCTCAACCGCCGGGCGCTCGGCTCGGTGGCCGGCATCGTCGGGGCCGGAGGCAACGTGGGCGCGGTGATCGCCGGCCTGCTGTTCCGCGAGGCGCAGGCCCCAATGTCGACGACCTTCGCCTGGTTGGGCCTGACGGTCATCGCCTGCGCCAGCCTGACCCTGTTCGTGCGCTTCTCGGACGACACCGAGGAGCGCGAGCGAGCACTGCTCGACGCCGCCTCGCTCAATACCTGAGGGCGGCGAGCGGCCATCGGAGAGCGATGGCTGCTGGCGGATGGCTGCCGGCGGATGGCTGCTGGCCGATCCCCAATGGCCGCTCGCAGACTCGTGGCACACTCAGCCCTCATGGAGCCTCAATCCAAGCCCACGGCGGCGATCGCCAAAGCCTATGACAGTCTGCGTGAGCACGGGCTGGCCTATCCAGAAACCCACGAGGACCATCCTTGGGGCCACAGCGCGCTCAAGGTGAAGGGGAAGGCGTTCGCGTTCCTGTGGGCCGATGGGGAGGGCCTGAGCATCTCGGCCAAGCTTCCGGTCTCCAACGATCTCGCGCTCAACCTGCCCTTCGCGCAACCCACCGGCTACGGGCTTGGGAAGAGCGGGTGGGTCAGCGGCAAGTTCGGCAGCAAGGACAAGGTGCCGCTCGAGCTGCTGTTCGCCTGGCTGGAGGAGAGCTACCGGTCGATCGCTCCCAAGAAGTTGTCGGCTCTGCTCGGCGGCGCGGTAGGAACCACCAGGCTGCCCGGAGCGCGCGCCGAGGAGGCGTCGGGAGGGCCCGCCAAGGGGAAGGCCGTGAGGCGCGCGGGTGCGAGCAAGGGAGCGAAGGGGAAGCCCGGGAAGGGCAAGGCGCCAGGCGAGGGAGCGAAGTCGGCCAAGCCAGCGAGCGCGCGCACGACCTCCACGACCGGGAAGGCCGCGGCCAAAGGGGGGCCCAAGGGGGGCGCGAAGAAGCGGGCGTCCAAAGTGAGCAGCAAGAAAGCACCCGCAAGGCGCCGCTGAGCAGCTCGCGTGCGCCGCGGAGCCGGCGGCGGTAGGTTGGCTGGATGACGAAGAACCGCGGTTTTCTGCTCGCCTCACGTCCCGAAGGGGAACCCAGTCTGGAGAACTTCTCCCTGGTGGAGGAGACCCTGCCGGCGCTGCGCCCCGGACAGGTGTTGGTGCGCCACCACTACCTCTCGCTCGACCCCTACATGCGCGGACGCATGAGCGACGCCAAGAGCTACGCGGCGCCGCAGCCGCTCGGCAAGGTGATGATCGGCGGCACCGTGGGCGAGGTGGTCGAGTCCCAGAACGACTTTTTCAAGGTCGGCGACAAGGTGCTCGGCATGGGCGGATGGCAGGAGTACGCCATCGTGGACGCCGGCCAACGCGGCGTGCTGCAGAAGGTGGATACCGGCAAGATCCCGCTCTCGGCCTACTTGGGCTCCGTGGGCATGCCGGGGGTCACGGCCTGGTACGGCCTGAACGAGATTATCGCGCCCAAGGCGGGGCAGACGGTGGTGGTGAGCGCGGCGAGCGGCGCGGTGGGCTCGGTGGTGGGGCAGCTCGCCAAACAGAAGGGCTGTCGCGCCCTGGGCATCGCCGGGGGACGCGAGAAGTGCGACTACGTGGTGAAGGAACTCGGGTTCGATGCCTGCCTCGACTACAAGGAGCTCAGGGATCCCAGGGCCCTCGGCGCAGCGCTGCGCGAGGCCGCCCCGCAGGGCATCGATGGCTGCTTCGAGAACGTGGGCGGTGCGCTGCTCGACGCGGTGATGCTCCAGATGAACCCGTTCGGACGCATCGCGGTGTGCGGGATGATCGCCGGCTACAACGGCGAGCCCACGCCCATGAAGTACCCCGGGCTCATTCTGGTCTCCCGCCTGACCATCCGTGGCTTCGTTGTCACCGAACACATGGAGGCGTGGCCCAAGGCGCTGCAGGAGCTGGGACCCCTGGTCGCGTCAGGGGCGCTCAAGTTCCGTGAGAGCGTGGCGCAGGGGCTGGACAGTGCTCCGGAGGCTTTCCTTGGGCTGTTGAAGGGAAAGAATTTCGGAAAGCAGTTGGTGAAGCTGATCTAGGATCGGGGTGAATACACGGGGAGTGCACTGAAACCATGCGTCGCTATTTTGCTCGCGCGCCGAACCACCCGCTTCGCCGGCTTGGACTCGGACTCGGAATGATGCTCGCGGCGGGTTGCACCGACCCCTGCGGAGAACGCTCCATCGCCGACTGCAACGACGGGTGCTCCGTGGTTCACGGTAAGCCTGCAGACGAAGCGCTGATGTGTTTGGGCGAGACCCAGGCCGCAGGGTGCATGGAGTCTGGCCACACTTGTCAGCAGCAGATTGGCCTTGCGCGCGACACCAAGGGAAACCTCTGGTGGTTCCCCAACATCTGCATCCCCGAGAACTGGACCTTGGTCAACGACGAGAGCGGCGCCGAAGACTGGTCGGCCTGCATGAGCTCTCCCTAAATCTCTGGGGCAACGGCAGCGTGACTACGGCGCGATCACGCTGAGCTTCACCACGCCTTCGGGGTTGTGCGCGGAGTACAGGACGAGGCGTCCGCCGACTTCCACCATGGTCAGGTTGCGCGGCGGGATGGGCAAGCTCTCGAGCAGCGTGGACCAGCTGTTGGCCGTGGGATCGTATACCTCGAGCGACGGGTTCTCGACCAGGCCTCCCTCACCGGGGCTCGAGCCGCCTGCAAGGTAGAGCTTGCCGTCGAGGGCCACGAGCTGCGCCGAGATGCGCGGCGTGGGACACGGGATTTCGCCGAAAGTCTTGCGCTCGAAGTCGAACACTTCGCAGCTGGTCACCGGCGCGAAGCCCTCGGCCATGCCTCCGATCAAGTAGTACTTGCCGTCGAGCTGCGCGCCGGCGAAGGCGCGGCGCGGATGGGGGAGCTCGATGCCCGTAGGCTCGAAGGCATGATTGGCCTCCGCGCGGAGGACGCCGCGTGGATGGTCGAACTGAGCTTGCTCGCCCTTGGCCGGGTCGAAATTCAAGCCGCCGAAGATCCACAGTGCGCCGCCTTGTTCGGCGAGTCCGAACTGCGTGCGCGGCTTGTCGAGCGCGTAGGGCGAAGCCTGCCAGCGCCCATGCTCGAAGTCGAAGGCGAACGCGTCGGATTGGGCGCGTGCTTCCTGGCCCCCTACCGCCGGTTCGTCGAAGCCGAAGCCACCGATGGCGAGCGCTTGACCCTCCTGAGCGCTCTCTGGCACCAAGGTCTGCATGCTCTGGCGCGCGCGCGGAAAGTCGGGCAGGCGCTCCCAGAACATGCCTCCGAGATCCAGACGAGCAGCGTCCGCCGCGAAGTCTTTGGGCGTGAAGTCGTGCTGATTCAGGCTGCGGTTGCCGCCGAACACATACAGCGAGTCTCCCTCCGCGAATACGCCCTGGCGATTGCGCCCCCCGAGCGGGTTCTCGAGCGTGAAGCTCACGACCTCGGGACCGTTCTTGGTGAGATCCAGGATCTCCACGGGCCGCGTGCGCGCGCCGAAGTGCATGCCGGAGATGCCGCCGAGGGCCACGACGTGGGTGGCGTCAGGCATCACCAGCTGATGGAAGAAGCGAGGAAAGGCCAGCTTCTTGGCGTTGCGCCAGGTGCCACTGACGTCGTCGAGCGCCCACAACACACCGTCACGGGCGCTGGCGAAGAGGCTGTCGCCGTTGGAGGTGGCGGCGATGCCGAAGCCGTCACCCGGTAGATCGGGGCCTCGCGACCATGCCTGCGTGGCGGGATCGAAGACATGGACTTCCTGCGACGTCTTGGCGTCGGCGTTCATGCCTCCCAGCACCACCAACTTGCCGTCGAGCACCGCGGCCGCCAGCGCGCGCAGACGAAAGGGCTGCGGCATGCTCTGCCAGGCGCCTCGAGCCGCGTCGTACACGAACATGGTGTCCGCGAACTTGCCGTCTTTGCGCGCTCCGCTGAGGGTCCAGCCACCCACCACGTACAGGCGATCGCCGAGTGCGACCAGCGCATGCGACGAGCGGGCCTCGGGCAATGGAGGCAGGCTCTGCCAGTGTTGGGACGCGAGATCGAACGAGCGCGCCTCCGAGAGCGACACGATGTGCTCGGGTTGATCTCGCGTGTTGAGCGCGCGCATTCCGCCCACGCTCACCAGCCCGTCCCGCAAGACCACGAGCGGCATGCCTTGAGCGGGTTCGAGCGCCGGCAGCTCGGTCCATCCGACGGGGGACGCGCTGGCCTGGGCCTCGCCGCTTGCGAGTGGGTAGCGCCACAGAGCGCCGGACTGGCCCTCACGGCTGTAGGCGTGGGGCACACCCGCATAGCCGCCGAGTGCGTAAAGCGCATTCCCCTGGGCCACGGCGCCGAAGCTGGTGACGGCATGGGGCATCAGCGGGACGTCGGCCGCGATGACGTCGGGGGGCGGAACGCTCGCGGGGTCCGTGGCACGAGCCGCGTTTTCAGGGGTCGTGGGGCGGTGCTTGGCGTTGGGACAGCCGCAGCCCACGAGGAGGCTGAGCAAGGTGACATAGGTGCGCGAGCGCATTCGCAGAGCCTAGCCTTCGGGCACGCTCATGGCACCACGCGCAACCTCCTTGCGTGATCGCACAAGTCCCGTCTTGAGGACCCGCGAGCCGCACACCGGGAGGTCTGGGACGGTGGTAAGGTGCCAGGCAGCCGAGCCAAAGGAGCTTCTGCCATGGACGCGTCCGCCGTTTCGATGCCTACGAGCGACCCAAACCAGGCCAACGCCATGCGAGAGCTGTTGCGCCGTCAGCGCGAGTCGTTCCTGCGTGACGGGCCAGCCTCCGCCGAGCTGCGTATGGAGCGTCTGCAGCGCCTGATCACCAGCGTGGTCGCGCACGAGCGGCGCATCGTCGAGGCCTGCGCCGCCGATTTCGGGCATCGCAGCAAGGACGCCTCGCGCTGGACCGACGTGGCCGCGATCATCGAGAGCGCCAAGTACAGCAAGAAGCACCTGCGTAGCTGGATGAAGCCCGAGAAGCGCAGTGCTGCGTTCCCTGTCAACCTGCTCGGAGCCAAGGCCGAGGTGCGTTATCAGGCGCTCGGCGTGGTAGGCATCGTGAGCCCCTGGAATTTCCCGGTCTATCTCTCGCTCTCGCCCCTCGCGAGCGTGCTCTCGGCGGGCAATCGCGCGCTGATCAAGCCGTCCGAGGTGACCCCAGCCTGCGCCGAGGTGGTCGCCGAGATCGTGGCCAAGGCCTTCGACGAGAGCGAGGTAGCCGTGGTTACCGGCGGCCCCGAAGCCGCAGCTGCGTTCACGTCGCTGCCCCTCGACCACCTGCTGTACACCGGTGGGCCCGGCATCGCGCGTCATGTGATGCGCGCGGCGGCGGAGCACCTGGTGCCGGTGACCCTGGAGTTGGGCGGCAAGTGTCCCGTCATCGTGGGCAAGGACGCGGACCTCACGGACGTGGCGCTCAAGGTGATGAACGCCAAGTGCCTCAACGCGGGGCAAATCTGCCTGTCTCCGGATTATCTGATGGTGCCGGCGGCGCGTGAGGCGGAGTTGGTCTCGGCGCTGCGATCGGCGGTGGAAGGAATGTTCACGGGGCTCGTCGAGAACCCGGACTACAGCTCGGTGGTGAACCAGCGTCACAAGCAGCGCCTGCAGGGATACCTCGACGATGCGCGCAGCAAGGGGGCCCAGCTCATCGAGCTCAATCCCCAGGGCGAGTCGTTCGAAGGGCAGAGCGCGCACAAGATGCCTCCGACGCTGGTGCTCAACCCCAAGGAGCACATGGCGATCATGCAAGAGGAGATCTTCGGACCCATGCTGCCCATCAAGAGCTACGGGCAGATCGACGAAGCCATCGCCTACGTCAACGCCGGAGAGCGGCCGCTCGCACTCTACTACTTCGGAGACGACGCGGAGGAACGCGAGCGCGTGCTCGCCAGGACCACGTCGGGCGGCGTGAGCTTGAACGACGTGGCCATGCACGTGATCCAGAACGACCTGCCGTTCGGCGGCGTGGGTCACAGCGGCATGGGCGCCTATCACGCGCGCGAGGGCTTTCTGCGTTTCTCCCACGCGCGCAGCGTGTTCACGCAGAGCAAGGTCGGCCTGCTCGGTAAGATCCTGCGCCCGCCCTTTGGCAAGGCGTACCGCAAGCTCGTGGCCAGCATGATCAAGGCATAGGGTGTAGCTGAGGGCACTCGCTCCTGGCGCCCGCGTGCGAACGCGTGGCGTCCGACGGTCTGCTCCTTGCAACTCCCTGGGTGTGCGGTCTGCGCGCGTTGTTGCGCGCTCCGCAGCCAGGGAGGTTCCCGATGCGGAACAGCAAGTGGATTGCATGCTGCTTGGGGTCGGCGTTGACGCTCGTGGGACTTCCCGCAGGCGCCGAACAAGGTGCGCCGAGTAACAAGGCCGCCGAGAAAGCCACCGAGCAGGACCTGGTCGAGCTGGCCGATGAGGCCTACGTCTATGCCCTGCCGCTGATGTTGCTCGACGCGACCACGCAGGCCGTCACCAATGTGGCGTCGCCCACCGGCCATCGCGCCCCATGGAACCAATTCGCACGCGTGGACGTGCTGCCCGACGCCAAGTTCAGCGCGGTGGTGCTGCCCAACGTGGACACGCTCTACACCAGCGCCATGCTCGACCTGAGCCGCGAGCCCGTGGTGCTGCACGTGCCCGATACCCAGGGGCGCTACTACTTGATGCCGATGCTCGACGCCTACACGAACGTGTTCGCGGCCCCCGGCAAGCGCACCACGGGGACGGGCGAGCTGAAGGTCGCCATCGTGGGCCCGCACTTCAAGGGCAAGTTGCCCAAGGGACTCACCAAGATCGAGGCTCCCACCGATCGCGTGTGGCTGCTCGGTCGTACGCAGATCAACGGCAAAGAGGACTTGCCCAAGGTGATCGAGCTGACCAACAAGTACACGCTCACGCCGCTCTCGGCCTACGGTAAGGCCTACCTGCCGCCCAAGGGCAGGGTCGATCCGGAGGTCGACATGCAGACACCGCCGCCCAGGCAGATCGCCAATCTCGGCGACCAGGCCTACTTCGAGCGCGCGGCGCTCTTGCTCAAGCAATTCCCGCCGCCCGCGGCCGACAAGCCGCAGCTGGCGAGGTTTGCCAAGCTGGGCTTCGGGCCGGGCAAGTTCATGCCCTCGCCCGAGGCCGACAAGGCCATCCAGGGCACGGGTGCGCGCGCGACGAAGCTGCTCAAGGCGCACCTGGCGGAGATCGGCCAGCCCCGCAACGGCTGGCGCTTGACCACCGAGGCAGGCAGCTACGGCACGAACTACGAAGTGCGCGCGGCGGTCGCGTTGTGGGCGCTGGGCGCCAACTTGCCCGAGGACGCGCTGTACCCGGCGACCTCGCGGGATGCCGAAGGGCAACCGCTGAACGGTAACCACCGCTACGTGATCCACTTTCCGAAAGGACAGGAGCCGCCTGCCCATGCGTTCTGGTCGTTGAGCATGTACAACGGCGCGGGCTACTTCGTGGACAACCCCATCGGTCGCTACGCCATCGGCAGTCGCGACGCATTGCAGCGCAATCCGGACGGTTCATTGGACCTCCTGCTGCAGAGCGATGCACCGCAGGGCGAGCTGCTCGCCAACTGGCTACCGACTCCGCAGGGACCGTTCCAGCTGCTGATGCGGATCTACTGGCCCGACCAGAAGGTCATGGATGGCGCGTGGGAGCTACCGGCGGTGATTCGGCTGAAGCCTTGAGCCCTCAGGCCCGTCCGCGACTCGTCCCGCGGGTGATGCCTCCGGCGATCAAGTGCGCGAGGCGCAGCGCCTCGGGGATCTTGCCGTGCAGGGTGGTCGCCTCCAGCATTCGCTCCGCTGCGTCGCGGGTGACCCCGGCGTGCTGCACCCACAACCCGCGTAGCGGCGCGGGCGTTCCGGCGCGCTGCATGCAGCGCCACTTGTCCTCGGGGTCGATCCCGATCGCGTCCAGGGCGGCTCGGATGGACGCGAAGTTCGGCATGCGACGCGCCACCACGACCACGGGCAGGCCGAGGCGCTCGGACAGCGCCCGAATGTCGACAACATTGAAGCCTGCGAGCGCAATGCCCTGCAGAAGCACCGCTCGCGCGTAGCCGACGAACTGGGAACGCTCGATCGCCTCCGCAAGCCGAACGGTGGCATCGTCTCCATTGCGGGCAACCCAAGTGCAGACCACGCCATCGAGCCGCGTGCGCGCGCAAACCACGCCCACGACCCGCACGTCTTCGCGCGAAGCGCGCTCGAAGGGCGCATCGTCGAAGCCTATGATGTTGGTGATCGCCTTCATATCAGCTCGATACCACGGGGTCCGTGGGTGAGGAATTCGAGGCCGCTCTCGCGCATCCGGGTCGTAGTCTCCTTGGTAGGTGCGCGCCCCGCGCGTTAGCATTCGCGCGATGCTCGACGCTCCGTCACCAGCAGCTGCCGCCCACAGCGGCCCCACGCAGTCCGCACGCAAGGAGCGCATCGTGGCGCTCGATGTGGTGCGTGGCGCGGCCATCTTCGGCATCTTGATGGTGAATGCCTGGGCCCTCGGCAGCCCGTATCCCTGGTACGGGCGCGAACCCTGGACCGACGGCGTGAGCCGCTCCATCTACGCGAGCCTCGACTTCGTCTTCGTGAGCAAGTTCTTCCCCCTGTTCTCGCTGTTGTTCGGGATGGGTTTGAGCCTGCAAATCGCGGCCTTCGAGGCGCGCGGTGAGTCCCCGCGCCGGTTCGTGTTGCGACGCCTCGGCGTGCTGTTCCTGTTTGGTCTGGTCCACCTGGCGTTGCTCTCGCCGTTCGACATCCTGGTACCCTACGCGCTGCTCGGTTGTCTGACGCTGGCGCTGCGTAAGCTGCCACCGCGACGCTTGCTCACGGTGGCTGGGCTCTGTCTATGCGTGCCGCCCGTGCTGTCGCTGCTCCACGCGGGTGGGAACTTGCTCGGCAGCCAGCCCCATACACCCCACGATCCTCCCGCGGCGGCGTTCCTCGAGACCTATCAACATGGCTCGCTGGCGGCGATCTACACACTGCGCTTTGCCGAGATCGCGGAGTATTACTTCTGGAGCGCGGCCTACGCCTTCTGGATCGTGGCAGCCATGATGACGCTAGGCATGTATGCCGTACGCAGCGGCCTGCTGGAGGCCCTGTTGCACGATCGCATGCGCCTCGGCAGCTTCGCGCGACGTGCCCTCGGATTCGGCGCGCCGATAGCGCTGGTCCACACGCTGTTCTGGCGCTCGATGCATGGCATGGACCCGCAGCCCGGTTATGGCTGGCCGGTGCTGAGCGCACTGGGGGTGTTGGGAGAACCGTGGATGGCCATCGGGTACGCCTGTGGCCTCGCCTGGTGGACGCCCGCGATGCCAGGCTGGTTGAGCCGCAAACTGGCTGCCGTGGGCAAGCTCGCGCTCTCCAACTACGTGCTCCAGTCCCTGGTGATGTTCGTGGTGTTCATGGCACCCGGCTTCGGCAGCTACGGGAAGCACTCGCCGGCCTGGACGGTCGGGTTCTGCGTGGTGCTCTACGCGTGCCAGTGCGTGTTGAGCGAGCGCTGGTTGCGCCGCCACGAGCTCGGTCCGCTCGAGAGGCTTTGGCGTCGCTTTACGTAAATTGAGAGCGGCCATCTGCCATCTGCCATTGGCCATCGGCCATCAGCGAGCGGCCATCGTATCCGCCATCTACCAAACAGCCATGCGCAGTGAGGGTGGCAGGAATTCCGTGTAACTTGGCATTCAGGCGGGTAGACGTCCTTCGAAGACGATGTCGAGATGCGCTACTGCGGAACTCCATTCTTTGGGTGCTTTCCAGCGGCCCTCAGCGTTCTGGATGACCAGGAAGAACAGCTTGAAGGCAGCGTCGTCGTTTTGGGAAGGGCCTACGGTCACGGGTCACCTTGCGCAGCTGTGAGTCGAGCGATTCGATGCAGTTGGTTGTAGAGAGCACACGACGAATGGGCACAGGATGGGCCAGGAACGGTACAAAGAGAGCCCAGCGCTGCTTCCAGGTCCGAATGGCGGCCGGATACTTGGCTCTCCGGGTTGCCTCGAGCTCAACCAAGGTCTCTGCCGCGGCGGCCTCGTTCTCGGCCGTGTAGAGGGGCTCCCGTTCGCCGACAGCCGACAGCAGCTGTTAGCCGACGCCGATGGCGGATGGCAGATGGCAGATGACGCATAGCGGATGGCCGCTGGCGGATGGCAGATGGCAGATGGCCGCTGGCGGATGGCCGATGGCCGATGGCAGATGGCCGATGGCCGATGGCCGATGGCCGATGGCGGATGGCGGATGGCAGATGGCAGATGGCAGATGGCAGATGGCCGACGCCAGATGTAATTGGTGGCCCAAATGCAGTCAGCGCGCACGTTGATGGTCCAGGGCACGGCTTCGTCGGTGGGCAAGAGCCTGCTGGTGACGGCTCTTTGTCGATATTTCAAACGCCAGGGACTGTCGGTTGCACCCTTCAAATCGCTCAACATGGCGCTCAACGCACACGTCACACGCGAGGGGCTCGAGATGGCACGCGCGCAGGCCGTGCAGGCCGAGGCGTGCGGCCTTGCGCCGAGCGTGGAGATGAACCCGGTGCTGCTCAAGCCCGAGGGCGACCGCAAGAGTCAGGTGATCTTGCTGGGCAAGGCGCAGGGATCGCGCAGTGCGCGCGAGCTGTTCCAGACCGGGCTAGAGCAAGGCGCCGATCCCCGGGCGGGCGCTCGTGAGGTGGTGCTCTCCTCGCTGGCCACGCTGCGGGCGCGTCACGATCTGGTGATCATCGAAGGCGCGGGGAGCCCGGCTGAGATCAACCTGCGCGCGCGCGACATCGCTAACATGTTCGTGGCGCGCTCGGTGCAAGCCCCCGTGTTGTTGGCAGGTGACATCGATCGCGGCGGCGTGTTCGCGGCTTTCGTGGGCACGTTGAGCTTGCTGGAGCCCGAGGACCGCCGGCTGGTGAAGGGCTTCTTGGTGAACAAGTTCCGAGGCGACGTGAGCCTCTTGCAGCCTGGACTCGAGTGGCTCACCGAGCACACTCAGATCCCCGTGGCGGGCGTGCTGCCGCACCTCGGCCGGCTGCAGATCGCCGAGGAGGACTCGCTCAATGTGGACGCCCGTGCCAGCGCCCGGGCCGTGCAACAGCGCCTGAGTGTGTGCGTGCTGCGCCTGCCTCGCATCTCCAATCACGACGAGTTCCAGCCCCTCGAGCACGAACCAGGTGTGAGCTTGTCGTTCGTCGAGGCCCCGGAGCAGGCGCTCGCCGCGGACCTTCTGATCGTGCCGGGCACCAAGAGCACCGTGGCCGATCTCGCCTGGCTGCGCGCGCAGGGGCTCGATCACATCATCCGGCTGCGCGCCCAGCGCGGCCGGCCCGTGCTCGGCATCTGTGGCGGTTGTCAGATGTTGGGGGAACGTATCGCCGACCCGCACGCCGTGGAGTCTGCGAGCGCGTTCGCGCAGGGCCTGGGCCTACTCCCCTTGTCCACGGAGTTCCGGCCCGAGAAGCGCACCCTGCAAGTGTGGGCTCGCAAGACCGAGCGATCGAACTGGCTCACCGAGCGCTTACCCGCGGACGTGGAGATCCCGGGCTACTACATTCACGCCGGCATCACCGAGGGAGCCGCGCGCATCTGGAGCACGCGCGTGGAGACACGGGATCCACACGCGGGTCAGGACAACCGTCTGGACGGCTCGGTGAGCGAGAACGGCGCCGTGGTCGGTACCATGGTCCACGGGCTGCTCGAACACGACGGTTTACGTCACGCTTTGCTGGACACGCTGCGCATGCGGCGCGGCCTGGCCGCGGAGGCCGGTGTCTCCTGGAATCGCGAGGCCGAATACGACCGCCTGGCGGACGCCATCGCCGAGCACTGCGATACCAAGTTGCTCCGCGAATTGACCATGTAAGCCGAATTTCTTCCCGCGCACGGCGGGACCCCTGGTCCGATCGGTCACCCGGTGCGATCCTTTTAGTCAATTGCGTGGCTCACCTTCCAAGGGGCCAACGCAAGGCAGGAGCGCGGGACAGTGAGCGAAGGACACCAAAACGAACTGGATGTGGTCGTCGTGGGAGCCGGCCTGTCGGGCATCGGCGCGGGCTACCACCTGCAGACCCACTGCCCCGGTAAGCGCTACGCCATCTTCGAGGCGCGCGAGAGTTTGGGCGGGACCTGGGACCTGTTTCGCTATCCCGGCATCCGCTCCGACTCGGACATGTACACGCTCGGCTATTCGTTCCGTCCGTGGACCCACCCCAAGGCCATCGCGGATGGGAAGTCCATCCTCGACTACCTGCGCGACACGGCTGCGACCTACGGCATCGATCGCAAGATCCAGTACGGTCAACGCGTGGAGCGCGCGAGCTGGTCGAGCCGCGAGCAGCGTTGGACCGTGCAGGTGCGAGACCTGGCTTCCGACAGCGTACGCGAGGTGCGCTGTGCGTTCCTATTGATGTGCGCCGGCTACTACGATTACGACCAGGGCTATTTGCCTGAGTTCCCGGGCAAAGAGCGTTTTCAGGGCCGCATCGTGCACCCGCAGCACTGGCCCCAGGACCTCGACTATAGCGGCAAGCGCGTCGTCGTGATCGGTAGCGGCGCCACCGCGGTGACCTTGGTGCCCGAGCTGGCCAAGCGCGCGGCCCACGTGACCATGCTGCAGCGCTCGCCCACTTATATCCTCTCGCGGCCTGACAGCGACCCCGTGGCGAACTGGCTGCGCGAGCGCATCTCGAGCGAGTCGGCCTACGCGTTGACGC
Source organism: Myxococcales bacterium (assembly GCA_047601445.1). Lineage (GTDB taxonomy): Bacteria > Myxococcota_A > Polyangia > Polyangiales > DASUME01 > DASUME01. The sequence goes on from JASGJH010000001.1 coordinate 6,329,768, forward strand.
GTTGGAAAAACGTGATCCTGACGATGGGCTTCTATCAGTGGTGCAAGCGCTTTCCCGAGCAGTCCAAGCGCGTGCTGGTCGAGCTGGTGCGGCATCAGCTGCGCGGTAAGGTCGATGCGGACCCCCACTTCACGCCCCACTACAACCCGTGGGATCAACGTCTGTGCCTGGTGCCCAACGGCGATCTCTTCAAGTCCCTGCGCAAGGGCCAGAGCTCGGTGGTCACCGACCACATCGAGACCTTCACGGAAACGGGCGTGCTCCTCAAGTCGGGTCGGGAGCTCGAGGCCGACGTGATCGTCACTGCCACCGGGTTGCGCGTGAAATTCCTCGGCGGCATGAAGGTCGACCTCGACGGCCAGCCCGTGGATCTGTCGAAGAGCATGACCTATCGCGGCATGATGTGTAGCGACGTGCCCAACCTGGCCTTCGCCATCGGTTACACGAATGCTTCCTGGACCCTCAAGTGCGATCTGACCTTCGAGTACTTCTGCCGCTTGCTCAATCACATGGAGAAGCGCGGCTACACTCAGTTCGTTCCGCGTAACACGGGCGATGTGGAAGAGGAATCCTTGATGAGCCTCAGCGCGGGCTATCTGCAACGCGCCCAGCACCTGCTGCCGCGACAGGGCAAGATTCACCCCTGGAAGCTCTACCAGAACTACGCGCTCGACCGGCTCACCCTGCGGCACAGCAAAATCGAAGACGGCGCGCTGCAGTTCCTCCGCGCCAGCTGACCACCCCGACCAGTGAACTATTTACTATGGCGGATCGCTCGACCCATCGCCTAAAGATGGGACATGAAGCGGCACGTCCTGATCTTGATTCACGGCATTACCACCGACGAGCAGCCCAAGGTTCGCGAGCAGTACACGAAGTTCCTGGTGGCTGTGTCCGAGGCGAAGCTGCCCCTCAGTGGCAGACCTTGCGAGGTGCAATGGGGAGTGCCGGTCACGGATCGCGCTGCGCGGCCGGATCAGTTCCTTTCGGGCGCTGAGGCGGCAGTCGCGCGGCGTCTGGCAGAGAAGCGGCCGGCCGGGGAGCAGGATCGCATGCCCGGCTCGTCGGGGCATGACTGGGGCGTTTGGCCCGTACGAGGCGGAGTCGAGAAACTGCGGCGCAGCGTGGTGCAGTTTGGACTGTCCGACGCCATCTACTACGCCTCGGCAGACGGCGAGCAGGCTGTGCGCAACACGGTATTCGAGCAGGTCTTTCGCGAGCTCGAACCACACCTCGGCGATGGCACCGTGGTGCTCCACATCGTAGCCCACAGCTTGGGCGTCAGTGTGGCCCACGACTTTCTCTACGCGTTGTTCGGTCGCAAGTTCGACCCGGATTATCCAAAGGAAAGCGAGCCCGAACTCAAGCCCCTGCACGACGAGAATCGACAGCGCCGTGATCGCTGGCGCGACCAGGCCGAGCAGGGGCAGCTCAAGCTGGGGACTTTCATCAGCTTCGCCTCGCAGCTGCCGCTATTCGTGATGCGCAAGCAGAAGCTGGTGGAGCGCATCGCCGCGGGAGAGCGGCTCGATCCACGCGTTATCGGCATCGAGATGGAGCGCCGCGATGTACAGTGGGCCATCCTATTCGACGGCGACGACCCGCTCGGCTTTCGCACGCGCGCGCTGTACAAGGAAACGCCCGCCATCTGCGACATCCAGGTGAGCAGCGGCCTGGGACCGGCCAGCGCTCACCTGGGTTACTGGAAGCAGGAGGACATCGTGAAGCGCTGCGTCGCCCTGTTGCGGGTCAACATGGACTAGGGAGGCGCTGGAGGGGAGTCGGCGCGCTGGCCCAGGCGAGTGCTCCGAGCTTCACTTCACGTTGGTGCGGTAGTCGGTCTTCTTGGGAGGCTCCACCAACAAGAACTTCTTGTAGCGGCCGTCGCCCTCCAGATAGACCTTCATCCACGACAGGCCGTAGCGTCCCACGGCGCCCATGAGCGCAGCGGGGTCGTTGAACGTGTCGTGGCCGCCGAAGAAGGCGCCGTTGTTGTCCACTTCCCACAGGAACTTGGGCGTGGTGTCCGGGATCTTGTCGTAGAAGGTCTGCGACTGGCCGCCGGCGAGCGAGTCGGTCTTCACGGCCAGCATCATCGAGGGCACCTTGATCTTGCTGTAGTCGTGGCCGGGGTTCCAGCCAGCCAGCGAGATGGCAGCCTTCAGCGTGGGGTTGCTCTCCGCCACCAGTAGCGAGCCGCCGCCGCCCATGGACCAACCGATGGTGCCCATGCGTTCCACGTTGAGCTTGCCCTTGAGCGGCGAGGCGTCGCGCGTGTTCTCGTTCTTCACGGCGTTGAGCGCGTCGAGCAGGCCGCGTGCGCGCTGGTCGGGGAAGTCGAGGGGCGTGGAGGTGTTGATGGTGATCGCCACGATGCCGTGGGACGCCAGGAATCCGCCCCAGTTCTGGATTTGCCCTTCCACCGAGACGAAGCCAGGCACCACCGCCACGATGGCGTAGGGCGGGGTCGCGTCAGTGGGGTACCAGATCGTGCCGCCGCCGTAGTCCTTGGGGGGCGTGAAGCCGTTGTTGTAGCTCATCACCTTGTACGGGCCCTTGGCGCTCGCGCTGGCCTCGGTGGGGTCGCTGCCGCGCACCATGTCCGAGCCGTCGTCGCCGTCGCCTCCGACGACATCGCCGTAGTCGTCGCCGACGCCAGCGTCCGAGTCGTATCCGTCGCCGAAGCCGCCATCGATGCCGACGTCGCCATCGCCATCGCCGTCGCCGTCGCCGTCGCCGTCGCCGTCGCCATCACCATCGCCGTCGCCATCGCCATCGCCGTCACCGTCACCGTCACCGTCGCCGGGGAAGGTGTTGTTGCCGGTGTTGGGGGCGGGGTCGTCGCCACAGGCGACCGAACCAAAGAGAAGCGTAACCACCAAGGCCAAGGAAAGGCGCGTTCGCATGTTTAGAAGCTCCAAGCAGTGAGGTTGGCGGACGCTCTCACGCACCGAAAAAGGGCGCAAGAGGGGGGTCCTTTCGCGGGGTTACGTCCGCTGCACCTACGGCCATGCACGTCGAAAAATCACCGTGGAGGTGAAATTTCGGAGCATTTCGAAGAGCTCTCCGGGGCGCGCGAAAAAAGCGGCGAAAGATGAGTCAATTGGGGGCCTTGGCGGAATGACTCGAGAGACCAGAAAAGCGTCAGCGCAGGCTTCACGCGACACTTGGGGACAGTCCGTCGACTCCTTGGGTCAGCGCCCAGCAGGGGGCCCGAATCAGGCAGAAGAGCGTGATTTGCCTAGCAAACGCTCGTCGATTTGCGGGGAGGTCACGCGACCTCCCCGCCCGTCGCGGCGAAGCCGCGCCTGGACCCATCCGACCGCGAGGTTCGCTTCGATCACGAGTGGGTCCGCGAGTGCACGAAGGCAGTCACGCGACCTCCTTGGGGGCTAGCGCTACTCGCGGGGCGGGAACTTTTGCAGCATGCGTTGCAGGCTGCGGCGGTGGAGCTTGAGCTTGCGCGCCGCTTCGGAGACGTTGCCTCCGCAGTCGGCCAGCACACGGCTGAGGTGCTCCCACTTCACGCGCTCGAGCGAGGGCGGGTCGAGGTCGTCCGGGAGGGCGCCGAGCGGTGGTGCCTCCGCGCGTTGGAAGGCCGCCAGGATGTCGTCGGCGTCGGCGGGCTTCTGCAGGTAGTACACGGCGCCGAGGCGCATGGCGTCGATGGTAGTCGCGATGCTCCCGTAGCCCGTGAGCACCACGATCTTGGTCTCCGGGTCACTCTCCTTGAGCGCTCGAATCAACTCGAGACCCGACGGGCCGGGCATGCGCAGATCCACCACCGCGAACTCTGGCGAAGCCTGCTGAGCCACGGCCAGGGCGTCGTCGTAGTTGCCTGCCGTGCGCACCAGGAAGCCACGCTTCTCCAGCGCACGCGCCAGACGTTCGCGCAGCGGAGCATCGTCATCAACCACCAGAATGAGCGGGGTGGTGCCGTCGTCGACGCCCATGATCATGGCTGTTGTAGCGACTTCCTCGCGCCTTCGCCCTGCGGCAAAAGGACGCGTGCCAGCGTGCCCTGGCCGACCGCCGAGCTGAATTCGAGACTACCACCGAGGCGCTCGCAGAGCGCGCGCGCCAGGAACACGCCGAGGCCCATGCCGTAGCCCGGCTCCTTGGTGGTGAAGAAAGGCTCTCCGACTTTGGCCAACAGGTCCGGCGTCATCCCGGTGCCGTGGTCCTCGATCTCGATCAGCACTGCTTGCCCTCGGCTCAGCGCGCGCACCTGCACGGGCTCGCTCGAGGCCTGGAGCGCGTTGCGGATCAACCCGCGCAGGGCGCGGCCCAAGGCGCGTAGCGGGACCCGCAGCGGCGTCGCGCTGTCGACCTGCACGCGCAGGCGGGCGAACTCGCTCAAGTCGAGTGTGGCCTCCCGCACGAGCTCTTCGGGACTCACACTGCGGAAGGCCTCACCAGCGCTCTCTCCGGCGTCGGTGGCCATCTGATCCAAAATGCCGCGGCAGCGCTGGACCTCATCGCGGATCAGACGCGCGTCGGCGGCGCTCTCTTCGGCGGCCGGCAGTGCACCGAGGTCGCGCTCGAGCTCCTTGGCCGCGACGGCGATGGTGGACAGCGGCGTGCCGAGCTCGTGGGCGGCGCCTGCAGCGAGGGTCGCCAGCGACGCCAGGCGCTCGCTGCGTAGGGCCCGTGTGCGTGCCTGGGCCGCCTCGTTGCGCTGGATCTCTGAGATCGTGCGTGACGCGCGTGACGAAGTACGCGATGACCGCGGCGGCGATCGCGAACGCCACCCACATGCCTTGCAGGTGCAACGCCATGGCGCTCGACTGTGGGTGCCCCATGTGGTGATGCATGGCCATGCTGTGGTTGGTTCCCGGCAGCACGAACAGTGCGAAGAAGCAGCCCATCGCCATGCCCGCCAGGGACCAGGCATAGGTCGCCTTCAGCACCACCGCGGCCAGTGCGATGTGCACCAGGAACAGCACGGTGAAGGGATTACTGGGACCGCCCGAGGCGTGCAACAGCGCCGTCAACACCACGAAGTCGAAGGCCATGATGGCCGCCAGCATCCACTCGCGCACGTGGGGGCCACGCTTGAGCCAGAGCATGCAGGCGATGTTGGAGGCGAAGGCCAGACCCACCAGCGCGAACAGCCGCGCGGCGTCGAACTCCATACCGATGTAGCGCACCGCGATTACGGTGGCGGCTTGGGCGAGCACGGCTACCCAGCGCAGGCGCACCAGCCAGGTGAAGTTCTGGGCCCAGAACTTCTGGCGTTCATCGACTTCGGGGGCACCGGGCAGGCCCTGCGTGGAGGCGAGTTCCATCGCGCTCAGTGTCGCATATCGGTGGGCCCCATCGCGAGGTTCGCTGCGCTCACGAAGTGCCTTGATTTCAGACCCCTCTAGGGCTCACTTGCCCCGCAGGCGCTTCAAAACCGCCATGAAATCCTCGGGCGGTTCCTGCGAGAAGCGCATCGCCCTGCCGGTCCGGGGGTGCACGAAGCCGAGCTCCTGGGCGTGCAGCATGGGCCGGGGCGCGTCGATGCGCTCTCCGCGAAAGTCCCGGATGTACACGCGCTCTCCCAGCAGCGGATGCCCGGCCTCACTCAAGTGAATGCGGATCTGGTGCTGTCTCCCGGTCTCCAGCATGCACTCCACCAGACACGCCTGTTCGAAGCGCTCCAGCACGCGCACGTGGGTCACCGCGCGTTGTGCATCGGGTGGCGGTGCACCGCGGGCTGCGCGAAAGTGTCCATGGGAGCCGCGCAGGCCGTCCCCGCGATCGCGCAACAGCATGCTCTCGAAAGTGCGACCGATGGGCGCGCCGTGGACCAGCGCCACGTAGCGACGGTGGGTGGTGTGGGCGCGGAACTGGCCGGCCAGGTGGCGCTTGGCGGAGAGGTTGCGTGTGAACACCAGGAGCCCGGTCGTGTCGATGTCGATGCGATGGACGATGCCGAGTTCCGGGTCGAATCCGCTGCCCTTGCCGCCGCGCTGGCTGCGGCGCCGCAAGGCAGCCCGCGTGATGTCGATCAGCGTGTCGCGATCGCCGTGTTCGAACGGGACGCTCATGATGCCGGCCGGCTTGTTGACCACCACCACGTCCGCATCGACATGGATGAAAGCGTCGTCCGAGAGCACGCCCTTGCGCAAGCGGGGAGCGTTCGGATCCACCGCCACTACACAGCCTGGCGAGACACGAAGCTCGGCGTCGACCACCGTGGCGCCGTCCACTTGAACGCGGCCGGAGCGCACCAGCTCGCGGGCCTTGTTCCATGACACTTCGGTGTCTCCGAGCGCTTCGCGCACGATGCGCGCCAGCGTGAGCTCGGGACGGCTAACGGTAACGCTGATGGCTTTCACGCGCAGACGGCTCCAAAAGCCGGCTCTCTGCTGGCTCGGCGCGGGTCTACTGCCGATCTCCGCCGCTGACAAGAGAACGCTTGAAATCAAGGCATTTCGTGAGCGCAGCGTACCTCGCGGCGGATGGTGGCCGGCTCGGCCTTGCCGCGTTCGGCGGGCAGCGTGTGCGCCTTCCCGTTGAACAAACACGGCCCCATGGAGGCGACGCAAGGTTGGCTGCGCGCTCTCCTTCGGCGCGGGGGGTGGTCAGCGAAGGAAAGATTTGGGTGAGATCCCCCATGGAGTCGGGGCCACGAAATCGCTACCATCCGGCTCAGGGTGGACGCGTGCTCACGGGCGCGCGGCGGGGATTGAGGTTAGGCGCATTACTGCGCGACGGGGGATGTTCGACCGTGAAAGTACGCCGGTGCTCGAAGCAGACCAATCTACGTAAGCTGCCTCTCGATGGCCTGGATATGTATCTCCTGTCCTGCCTCGAAGGGGAGCTGACCGTGGCGCAGCTCGCAGACATCACCGCGACTACGCCCAAGGAGACCGAAAGACGGCTGCTCGAACTGGCCCGTTTGGGCTTGATCGAGGGCGTAGAGGCCGACCTGGTGCAGGCCCTCACACGCGCGCGCCGGTCCACGCGTCCCAGCCTGAAGCCCGCCTCCCTCAAGCCTGCTTCCGTCAAACCTGCCTCGACCAAGAAGAAGAGCGCCTCGAACAAGCCCGAGGTGGAGATCCGTCCTCCGCCCCCCTCGGACGACGACCTCGATGCCATGGAGACCCTGCGTCCGTTGAGCACCTCGGCCGCCGACCTCGAGCGCATCACGCCGCTCCGCCCGCCCAGTCTCGACGCGCTGTTTCAGGCCGAGCCCACGGGCGCCCTGCTGAAGTTGCTCACGCCTAGCCGCGGTCATCCCCTCGAAGAGGTGAAGATCCCACGCAAACGCCGTTCGAGTACGCCGCTCTAGGGGGGGCCGGTACCCAGGCCGTTTGCGAGGGGTGTGCTAACCAGACCGGGTGAGCGAAGAAGATTCGAAGCCATCCGTTCGCATGGTGACGGTGGGGCCGGAACATGCGGGACAGCGCATCGACAACTTCTTGCGCACCGAGCTCAAGGGAGCGCCCAAGAGCCTGATCTATCGGGTGCTGCGCACGGGCGAGGTGCGCGTGAACAAGGGCCGCGCCAAGCCCGAGACGAGGCTCGCCGCTGGCGACGTGGTGCGCATCCCGCCGTTGCGCCTGAGCGAGGCCATGCCGGTGCGCGTGGGCGACGCGCTCAAGGACAGTCTGGAAGGCGCCATCCTGCACGAAGACGAGGCGCTGCTCGTGATCGACAAGCCTGCGGGGCTCGCGGTGCACGCGGGCAGCGGCGTGAACGTGGGGGTCATCGAGGCGTTGCGCGCGGCGCGGCCGGACGAGAAGGGGCTCGAGCTCGCGCACCGCTTGGATCGTGAGACGAGCGGCGTGCTGGTGCTGGCGAAGACGCGGCCTGCGTTGATGGAGATCCACGAGCTCCTGCGCGGGGACACGGTGAAGAAGAGCTATCGCGCGTTGGTGCGCGGGGCGTGGCCCGATCGTGTGCGCGAGGTGAACGCCCCGCTGGCGAAGAACAGTCTGCGCGGCGGCGAGCGCATGGTGGAAGTGCAGGGCGACGGTAAGGAAGCGCAAACCCTGTTTCGCGTGATCGAGCGATTCCACGGCGCGACGCTGGTGGAGGCCATGCCGGTCACGGGGCGCACGCATCAGATCCGCGTGCACGCGGCGCACGTGGGCCATCCCATCGCGGGCGATGACAAGTACGGCGACCCCGAATTCGACCGCACGTTGAAGGCTTGTGGTTTGGGGCGGCTCTTCCTGCATGCAGCGAAGATTCAGATCCCGCGGCGAGGTCAGAAGGATCTGAGGGTCGAAGCAGCCTTGCCAGCGGAGCTCGAGCGCGTGCTGGCGGAGCTGCGCGCGCGGGCGCAAGCCAAGTAGCAGTGTCGCGTGTGATCGCGCGCGCGCCCATTTTCAGGCCCAATTTGCGCGTCTAGTTCGCCGGTTGCCATTCGGACGCGAAACGTAGGGTAAAGCGTTGCAGGGCTTTCACGGCGCAGCCATCCAAGGTCGATAGCGTCCTCGAGCAATTTTGCACGAGGGGGGAATCGATGCAGCAGCGTATGCGTGCGGTCGTGATGATGGCGTCCGTGGTGTTTTCTTCGAGTTGTGCCGATGCGACGCCGAGCCAGGAGCCAGACCGCGTCGAGCAAGGGCAGAAGGCCGACGCGAGCGAGGATCATTACGAGCAACTGGTGGCGGACTTCGGCGGGAGAGACGGGCTCGCCGACTTCATGCGCGACAGCAGCGAAGACGAGATCCGCGAGATGCTCGCGCTCTACGGGATGACCTACGAGGTCCACGCGGCGAACCTGGCCAATCCCAAGTACATCGGAGATTGCCCGCAGTATTTTCCCGCCAGTGATCGCAACGCTTGGCACGATTTCGACGGCGAAAAGTACTACATCGATGGATCCGGCCGGCCGAAGAACGCTTCGAAGGACCTGCCGCCGGTGGCCGCAGCAGCGCGCTCGGACAGCTGCCAAACCAGCATTGGGCAGTGGGGCGATGCGGAGAATCCTTCCAACGACTACGACGGTGGTCACTTGATCGGATCGCAGCTCGGGGGCTGGGGCAAGCGTGCCAACATCGCGCCCCAGGACGCCAACTTCAACCGGGGTAACTACGCGCAGATCGAGAACAAGATGGCGACCTGCGCAGGGCTGCCCAACGGGCGCATCCGCTACGATATCACGCTGGCCTACCCGAACAGCTCTGCGCTGATCCCGAACACCTGGAGCGTCAGCATTACCAACACCTCATCGGGAGCGGCGATCTCGAAGCAGTTCACCAACGTCGATGCCGGTGGGTCGAGCGGGACGACCTCTCGAACGGCGATCGTGAACTTCCTGAGCAGTCAGGGCTGCAACTAGAGGCTGAAAGGGATCGGCGCGGGGGCGTGGTTGTGGTTGTGGAGTGAAACGGGGGACTCGGAGAGGCGACCGCGACCACGACCACGACCACGATCGTGATCGTGGGGGATGGGAGGGCTAGGCCTTGTGGGCGGTCAGCGTGATCTCGTCGCGGTCGTGGTAGAGCTGCTTGAAGCGCAGACCATTCCACTCGCCCTCGGTCTCGAGAATCGCGCGCACGCGCGCCAGGATCTCGGCCTTCTTCTTCATGGGGAGCTTGATGTTGGCTACCACCATGCGGGCCCAGCGCTTGCGGCCCCACTTGGCGAGCAACGCAGCCGCCTCGAGCGGGCGCCACGCCATGTCGCAGAACAGCCAGTCGATGGGCTCGTCGGGCGTATACGAGAAGGCGCTCTCTTGCAGGTGCTTCACGCCCTTCTTGGCCAGGATATCCGGGCGCAGCTTGGCAGGATCCACCGCGATCACGCGGGCGCGGCGCTCGGCCAGCACGTAGGTCCAGCCGCCGGGTGCGGCGCCCAGGTCGACGCACACGTCGCCGGGACCCGGCTCCACGCCGAGCCAGGCCAAGGCTTCTTCGAGTTTGCGCGCTGCGCGCGAGGGGAACTCGCCGGTGACGCGCACGCGCGTGCGGCCGCCGCGAGCCAACGAGGGCGTGGCGTTCGAGTGCATCACACCGGCCACCGCGTGCTCGGCGTCGCGCAGACACACCTGGGCGAAGGGCATTGAACCCAGCCGGCGCAGGCTGGCGTCGTCCACGCGCTTGGCGTTCGGCAGGTTCACGGCGAGGCGTTCTGCGATCTGCGTCTCGAGCTCGTCGGCCATCGACGAGAGCGGGTTGGTGAGCGGCGTATCGGGTACCCACACGTGCAGGGCGTAGGTGGAGGCGCCGGCGAGCTTGTTGCGTAGGCTGCGCTCGACGCGCGTGGTGAGCTCGCTCAGATCGCTGGCGCGGACACTGGTGAGGATCTGGAAGCCCTGACGCGCGAACGTGAGAATCGACCGGGCGCTTGTCGAGCTTGGGCACCTTGGGCGCGAGCACCAGGCCCGGCGAGAGTACGTGTGGGGCGGGGTCGACCACCTTGCCGAGCAAGAGCTCGTCCACCAGGTCCTGTTCGGAGCCTTCGCGCGTGGTGAGCAGCCACTGGCCGGGATGGGGCTCGCCTTTGAGTTGGGACAGCGCCTCAGGGATCTTGGGGTAGGGCACGCGCTCGAGGCGTGCCTTGTCGAGCTCTCCGGAGATGGGCTTCTTGAGCGCGTGGGCTTGTTCGCGCGGCTCGTGTTCGGCCTTCCACTGGTTGGCCTGACGAGCTCCCTGCTTGCGCGCCTCGGCGAAGGCAGCGCGGTCGGCGCGGCGATTGCCCGCTTTGCGCGCACCGGCGCCCGCTTGGGCGGGTTCCGTCATGAACTCGGGCTTGCGATCGCGCGCCCCGTGAGCCGCACGGGGCCGCTCGCGAGAATACTCTCGGGCATCGCGTTGGCCGCCGCGTGCGCCGGGGCGTTGTCCGCGTACTTCTCGCTGCTCGCTGCGTGCTTGTCGCTGCTCGCCGCGTTGTTGTCCGCGTGCCTCTCGCTGCTCGCCGCGCGCTTCTCGCTGTTGTCCGCGCGCCGCGCGCCGCTCGCCGCCAGCATCTCGCTGCCTGCCGCCAGCATCTCGCTGCCTGCCGCCAGCATCTCGCCGCTCGCCGCTGGCTGCTCGCTGCTGGCCGCCAGCCGCTCGCCGCTCGCCGCCAGCATCTCGCTGCCTGCCGCCAGCCGCTCGCCGCTCGCCGCTGGCTGCTCGCTGCTGGCCGCCTGCCGCTGGCCGTACGCCGCTGGCTGCTCGCTGCTGGCCGCTGGCCGTACGCCGCTGGCCGCCTGCTGCTCGCTGCTGGCCGCTGGCCGCTGGCCGCTCGCTGCTGGCCGCTCGCTTCTGTTCCCCGCGCTTCGTTTCGCTGCGTTTTTGGCGTGGCCGCTCGGACTTCATCGCTGGCTCCTCATGCGGGAAGACAAGGTCGCCATCAGGATACCTGCGGCGACCGATACGTTGAGGGATTCCACCCCCTGGGCACCCTGAATGTGCACGAATTCATGGCAGCGCTTCTTCACGGGCGCCGTCAGCCCCAGGCGCTCGCTGCCCAGCACCAGCACGGTCTTTTCGGGCCAGGCCAGCGCAGCGTGTGACTTGCCGGCGTGGGCGTCGGCCCCGACGATGTGAGCGCCTTCGGCCCGCAGGCGGTCGAGCGGCTCGGCCAGCTCTTGGACGAAGCACACCGGGACCAGCTCGGCCGCGCCCTCGGCCACGCGCACGGCCGCCGAGCTCAGGCGCGTCTCGCGTTCCTTGCTGACCAGCATGGCCTGGGCCCCGAAGAAACCCGCAGTGCGCAGCAGGGCGCCGATGTTGTGCGGATTGTCCACGCCGTCGAGTGCGAGCACGAAGCGCTTCGGCGCCAGCGCCTTGGCGAGCTCGCTCACGCTTGGCGCGCGGCGTGGGTTCACCTGCATGCAGACGCCCTCGTGGTGCAGGCTGCCCGCGATGCGCTCGAGCTCCTCGCGCGGCACCTCACGGTAGGCGATGCGCCGCTTGGCAGCTTCGCGCAGAAGCTCGGCGATGGCTTGTCGCGCATCGGGCGCGTGCGCGATCTGGCGGACGTCATCAGGACGTTGCGCGAGCACTGCACGGGCGGCGGCCAAGCCGAACACGCGCTCGAGCTCCGGCCTCGGAGCCTCGGCGCGGGTGCGGCCAGGGCCTACGCCCTGGCTTCCAGGGGTTCCCTTGCGGGTGGTTTTCTTGGATTGCACGGAACTACCGGAAGATCCCCAGGGCGAGGCCTGGTTTGCGTGTGAGACCCCGGAGCGCGGCCACGCTGATGCAGCCTTCGAGGGCATACGGTTGGGAGTAGACGCCGCCGTGGATTTGCTGCGTGAGCACGCGGGTGCCATGGGGCTCGCCGTGTCCATTTGCGCCGTGCGCGGCGCCGGGTGCGTCCGGGTTCACCAGGTCGTGCAGCGTGAGCAGGGTGGCCAGCGTGCGCGTGGCGTCGGGTTTGGCGATCAAGATGTGGAACGCGGGCGCGCCCAGAAAAGCAGCCTCGAAGACGGGGTGCGAGAGCGAGCGCGTGGCGGTGATGGGCGCCACGTTCGCGGATACGGTGAGCGGCGCGGCGCCGGGCTCGAGCTGATTCCCGAACGCCGCGTAGGCCTCTGCCGCGAGCAGCTTGCCGAAGTACTGGGCCGCTTGATAGCTGACACCCTGGGTCTTCACGATCGCCCGCGCCACCGGGCTCGCGCTCCCGAGCTCGAAGCCGTCGCGCAGCTGGCGCGTAGCGAACAGGGAGCGCATCCAGCGCGGCGCCTCCGCCTTTTGCTTCTGGGCATGCGCGAAGTCTTCGGCGCACACGCCGCCCGGACTCGTCGGCGAGATCAGCATCGTGCAGGAGGCCAACACACTGCGCGGGAGGTTGCGTGCGATCGCATTCATGGAGGCCGTCAGACGCCATTCCTGACTCTCGCCGCCCGCGTAGGCGTACATGCCGAGGTGCACTGGCGCGCCTTCGGCCGCAAAGCGGCGCACGGTGGCCGCGATGGCATGGGGAGCCGTCAGCAGGTTGGCGCCGCCCCGCACGTAGCGCAGGGACCCGCCGAGTCGGGGGGCCAACAACAGGTCCACACCTGGCTCACGCAGATCGATCCACAGCACCTCGGCGCCCGCCGCCAGCAGCAGCTCCACGGGCGAGAGCTCGGCGGCCGCGCCCAGCAACACGAAGCGCTCTCCGCGCAGGGACAGCCCGCGCTCGTCCTGCGCGCGCTCGTTGATCCACGCCAGGGCATCGCGCGCGGCCGGCGTCATCCAGCGCTTCGCTTCGAGTTCCGCGGCCAGGCCCAACAGGCGGGCGCTCTGGTGCAGCCGACCCTCGAAGCTCACCGAGGGCATCAGGCGTCCGGGACCGGGCAGGTCCACCTTGACCCACGGCAGCGGCTCGCTCGGGCTAGCCATCACCTCGTCGAGTCCTCGTGTCCCCGCAGCGTCCGAGAACGTGAGTTCCCGCTCTGCCTCGCGCACCAAAAAGCGCGCGATCTCCAGGCGCGCAGGGCTCGCCCGCCGCGCGGCCTCGAAGCGCGGCAGGAGCTCGGAAAAGCGCTGCTTGAAGCTGCGCGCCTCGGCCGGCAGCTGGGCCTGGGCGAGCTCCGGGAAGCTCTCGCAGGCGCGTACCAACAGCTGATGGAAGTACGACGAACCCGTGTGAGCTTGGGGAAGGCCGACGCCCGTGCCTGGCTGTTCGACGGTCACCGAGCATCCTTAGCAGCCCGTGAGCTTTGCTGCAGTAGGGCCCTCGCCAACCTGGCCAGCTCCGTGTCCTCGAGCTAGGGTGCGCGCCACCATGGCCTCCATCGCTCCCGACTTGCTCGCATTGCTCGCCGACCCGGAGACCCACGAGGCCTTCGCGCTCGCATCCAGCGCGGAGCTCGCGGCGCTCAAGCAGGCCGTCTCCGAGGGACGTGGTCGGCGCCGAAACGGCTCGGCCCTGAGCGCAGAGCTCGATGGAGCGCTGCTTTGCCAGGGCCGGCGGGTGGCGTATCTGATCGAGGCGGGAATCCCGAACCTGTTGATCGACGAGCGCGTGGAGCTCGACGCGCCGCTCTGAGCGCGCTCAGAACTCGTAGGGCACGGAGGTGTTCCCGAGGCGGAGCACGATGCTGCCCGTGGCCTGGGCGCCCAGGATGCTCTTGAGCGAGCTCACGCTGAACACCTTGGTCTGCGTGGCGAGCGCTTCACATGGGTCGGGTTCACCGTCGTCGACTAGCCACAGCTTGAGCTGGCCAGGCAGGCTCTTGGAGAGCGCGCCATCGGTGCACAGGCGGAAGCTGTGGGTCTTGCAGCCGCCACCGTAGCTGAACTGCAGAGCCAGTGCGTCGCCCTCGAGGTACAGCGGGATCACCGTGGTCACGTCCGCGGGGTCTGGTCCGCTGCACTTCTCGAGCTTGGGCAAAGCGGGGCAACCAATCAGCGTGCTCTGCCAGTCGCCCTCGGTGTCGTTGGGGCCATTGGGTCCGCAGGTGCAGGTGTTGCAACCGTCGGGACAGGTCACGGACGCGCCCGCATGAAAGGTCCTGTCACCGAAGCTGCAGCCACCCACGCAGGCCACGGCATCGCAATAGATCTGACCTTCGTCGGCACAGCCACAGCCGGCGCACCCGAGCGTAAAGGTGGTGTCGGCCGCGTAGTACTTGCCCTGGAACTCGCAGCCCGAAGCGACGCCGCCATCGCTGCCGTTGCTGCCGCCGCCTGGCGCGCAAGCCTTCTCGGTGCAGGCCACGTCACCGTTGTCGCCGCAGGTGCAGGTGTTGCAGCCGTCTTCACTGGGGAACGAGTCGCCCGCGGCGTAGACCGAGCCGTTGTAGCTGCAAGCGTCGGCGCCAGAGGGCGCACACGCCTTCTCGGTGCAAGCCACGTGACCATCGCTGGTGCACGAACAGGTGTTGCAATGATCCGTGGAGGGGAACTGATCGCCCGGTGCCCAGACCTTGCCGTCGTACTCACAGACCTTCTGCGATCCGACGTTGGCCTTGGTGCACTCCTCGGCGCCCATCCAGAGCGGTGCGCACAGGACGGCGGGCAGGAGCCAACGCGTGTGGTTTCGACGTGTCATGGCAAGCTTCCTTTCTGTTCATTGCAAGCGGTCGAGTCCGGCGCGCGCTGGGAGAAACGCGCGCGCATACGCTGTCGTTCAGGGGCCAACAGCGCACTGGCCCCGAACTCCCGCTCGTGTCGCTCGAGCAGCGAGAGGGCGGCGCAGGCTTGGTCGGCTTCGAAGGAGCGGAGCGCCTGGAGCAGTAGTTGGTTCTCGGCCTGGAGCGCGCTGGCGCTGGCCTGAGTCAGCTGCGTTGCGGTCGCGTTGGGTTCGGCCGTATGCGGGCGTGCGTCACTCGCGGGCGCGACTTGGGAGGGCGGAATGGGCTGTGCCGAGCGCGCTCGCGCACGTAGGGGCGCAGGGGAGGGAGCCGCGAGCGCTGCGTCCGGCGCGCGCGCGGGCGGAAACTCGGGAGGCAGCGCGTGCTCATCGGGCAAGAGGACTTCGGGTTCCGTCGTGGTCAGGGGCGGGGTCGCAGCGGCAGTCGAATGCGTGGTCAGCGAAGGCGTTCGCTCCACACGTGATGACTCGTGTCGTGTCGGCACCAGCATCGCGCCCGTGCCCAGCGCGCCCAGACTCGCGACCACCAGTAGCAGCTTGCCGGCCGAGAGTGCCGTTCCGCCCGCAGCGAAGGAACTCGCGCTTGCGCCGAGCGAGCCCGCGCCCGCACCCACCGAGGTCGCGCTCGCAGCTTGCGCCGTACCCGCGCTCAGGGCGCCCGCGCCCGCGGTGGTCGCCAAGCTGGCGGCCAGCACGCGCTGGCGCATACGCCCGCGAGTGTCGTCGTCGGGCCGGTCTTCCCGCAAGGCTTCGAGGGCCCGTCGTGCTGCTGGCGACAACTCATCCATGACGACCTCGCTGGCTCTGGCCTTTCACACGCGTCAGGCGCTCGACTTCGCGATCGAAGGCGAGTCGTGCGAGACGCAGGCGTGAGTAGACCGTGTTCACGGGCACCCCCAAGATCTGGGCGACCTCGGGGGCGGACATCTGTTCGATCTCGAGCAGCACGAACACCTCGCGCTTCTCCGCGTCCAGCGCTCCAAGTGCACGCTGCGCCAGCGCCAGCCCTTCTTGTCTGGCGGCCTCATGCTCCGTGCACTCCGCGCCGGCGCTCTCCGCACCGACGTCCCAGGAGCTCGCGGACCAGGAGCGCGCCAACGCCGCGCGCTTCTTGCGCGCGATGCGGATCACGATGGCGTAGAGCCACGTGCGCAGCGCGCAGGCGCCGTCGAACTCGGAGAGCTTCTGCTGCACCACCACGAACACGTCCTGCACGGCGTCTTCGAGCGCGCTCGGTGCGACGCCCAGGCTGCGCAGGCAACGAAACACGTAGTCGCTGTGGGCGTCGTAGATCGCTGCGACCTCCAGCTTCAGCGCGGATCCATGGCCTTCGGCCGCGAGGCCGGGCGCACCGAGATCGACGCTGAGGACATCCGTCGCCATGGGGTTCGCTGTGTATCCCTGCAGGCCCGGCCTTCCGTTAAGGAATTCGCCAGCGCGTGCCGAGCGTGGCTTCGCCGTAGAAGCGTGAGGTTACGTACAGGGGCTGACCGTCACCGAGTTGAAAACGAGCATTGTCAGGATGGTATTGGCCCGCCACGCCAAGCTCGAGGGTCCCTCCAGAGCGTCGCCAAAAGCGCCAGAGCAGCTCGGCTCGCGGGCCCCAAATCCAAGCAACATCCGAGCGTTGCGCCGAGAGCCCGACGCTGCCTCGGCCGTGCAGCGCGCTGCCTGTGAGCCCGAGCCTGAGGCCGAGGGCCGAAAGGGGGTCGTAGGCGAGCGACAGGTTCCCGCCGAGCGCTCCGACGCGGACTCCCTGACCCTGCTCGTCTCGATGCTCGCGCGGGATCAGGTAGCGGCCCCCCAGGGCCAAGCCCCAGGCTCCTCGCCCGAGTCCCGCTTCGAAACCGACGCTCGCGGTCACGCCGGGCACGCAACCTGCGGCTGCTCCGAGGCGGGCGGCCAGCGAGCCATGCCAAGGCCTCGGAGGGCTGGGCGCCGGTCTGCTCGGCGGAGCAACCGGCTCGGGCGGCACGCCCATCTGGGTCATGGCTGCGTGCGAAGCGGGTGGCTGCTGCGAAGCCAGCGCCGCGGTCGGCGGAGCCTCTGCCGTCGCTTCGAGCGACTCGCCGCGCGCCTCGGCCATGGCCAGGGCGGTCATCAGCACGGCGGCCCGAAACAGCACGCGGCAGTCGGGATCGAGGAGCACGCGTGGGCCACTCGCAGCGCTAACCGTGAGCCGAAAGCCGCCTTCGGGGAGCGGGCGTAGGTCCACTGCGGGGCGATTCAGCGGCGCGTCGACGTGACCCACCAGCAGCGAGGCTTCGCGCGTGAGTTCCCGTGTGCTGCCGCAGGTCTCGGGCACGGAGAAGCTGTCCAGCACCGCGCTCTCGCTCGCGTTCACAGCCTGGGCGCGCGCGCCTGTGCCGGGAGCCAACCACAGCAGCGCTCCCACCAACCACCATGGCAGCCAGCATTCGAGCAGCGCTGCGGCACAACCTGGCACGTGCGAGGACATGGGGGGACCCGCGTTGCAGCTCGCGTACCAGACCGTCACCCGTCGGGAGCGGATGGGAGCGTTTACTTGGGCGGTGCGAGCGGGTTGAGCATGCGCGTCACCGTGTTGCGTCCGATGCCCAGCGCCACGGCGGCCCGCGAGCGATTGTGATCCAAGGCCCGTACCGTGTGTTCCACGTAGCGTCGCGTGGCCTCCGCCAAGCTCAGCCCCAGCGGCAGCCTCACGAGCGCCTGGCCCTCGCTCGGGGATGGCTCACAGGCTGCGGACTCCACCTGCCGCTCCAGCGCGATCTCTTCGACGAGGCCTTCGTTCGCGAGCACCACCTGGCTCTCGATGAAGTGCTCGAGCTCCCGCACGTTGCCGGGCCATGCGTGCGTGCGCAGCGCGTGCAAAGCGCGCTCCGTGAACACCGGCTTGGGCAAGCGATAGCGCTGGCTAAAGGTCTCGGCGAAGTGCGTGATGAGCTGCTCGATCTCCTCACCGCCGCGCGCGCGCAGGGGCGGCACGGCGATCTCCACCACCCGCACGCGGTAGTACAGGTCTTCCCGGAAGCGTCCCGCTTGCACCTCGCGCTCGAGGCGCTTGTGCGTCGCGGTCACGATGCGCACGTCGGCATGCTGGGTCTCGCGGCCACCCACGCGCTCGAAGCGTCGCTCCTGTAGCAGGCGCAGCAGCTTGGCCTGGGCTTCCAAGCTCAGTTCGGCGATCTCGTCGAGGAACAGGGTGCCATGCTGAGCCAGCTCGACCTTGCCGCGCACACGTCGGTCCGCGCCGGTGAACGCGCCGCGCTCGTGGCCGAATAACTCGCTCTCCACAAGCTGCGTGGGCAGTGTGGTGCAGTCCAGCGTCACGAAGGGGCCGCCCTGGCGCGTCGAGTTCTCGTGCAGCGTGCGCGCGAGCAGCGTCTTGCCGGTCCCGGTCTCGCCCAGAAGCAGCACGCTGGCATCGGTGCCCGCCACCCGTGACAGTCGTTCGTACACGCTCCGCATCACGCTGCTGCGGCCGATCACGTGGTTGAACTGCCCGCGTCGCAGGACCCCGTCCGCGCCCGGCGCGCGTCGCAGCGTGGTCAGCGAAAGGCCCTGAGCGAACTGCGCGGCCAGGGCCACCAGGTAGCGTTCGTCGTCGGCGTCGAACGGGCCCGCGCGTCGATTGAGCACCTGGATCGCGCCCAGCACACCGCCGTCGCTCGGGTCCAACACCGGCACGGACAGCACCGAGCGTGTGTTGAAGCCGGTGGCGCGATCGGCGCTCGGATCGAAGCGCGGATCACGGCGCGCGTCGTCGAGCCGCAGCGGCGTCGCGCTGCGCACGACGTGGCCCGATAGTCCACGATCGAGCGGCTGCCTGAGCTCGGGGACCTCGGGCAGCAGCGCCACCTTGGTGAACAACTCCTGATGCTCGGCATCGACCAACCACAACGTGGCCCGCTCTGCGTCGAGCGCGCGCGCCAGTCGCTCGCAGACGGCTTCGAGGAGCGCGTCGAGATCGACGTGGCGCGAGAGCATGGTGGCCAGGTCGACCAGCAGCGACAGGCGGTGCATGGGCTCGGGGGCTGGCTCGTGCGCTGAATCTCGGTGGGTCACGCGACGCGTCTCTCCGGATCTCGACCGAGCGAGAGTGCCAGTCCTTCACGTGCGGCGAGCGTGCCCGGAAAGACCTCGCGCGCAGCGCTCTCGAGCGCGTCCACTTGAGCGTCGTCGCGCACCGGATCGTGGTGAAACAGCACATAGCGCCCGACGCGCGCCGCGTGTGCCACCTGCGCGCCTGCTTGCCACGTGGAATGCCCCCAGCCCACGCGTGGAGGACGCCCTGGGGTGCCGCGATATTCCGCCTCCGTGTACATGGCGTCGTAGATCAGCGCGTCCGCACCTTCCGCCAAAGAGAGTAAGGTCTCATCCATTTCAGCGCCGTGCTCGGTATCCGTGGCGTACACCACACTTTGGTTCGCCTGATCGATGCGATACGCGAGTACGCCGCCCGGATGGTTCAGCGCGCGACAGGTCACCTCCGCTTCGCCCACCTGGAAGCGCTCACCGCCGCGCAGTGCTTGCAAGTGGATCTGCGCTGGCAGTGCATGCCATGGCACAGGGAAGCCCGGCGCCCCCATCTGCGTCATCAACGCGTTTTCCAACTCCGAGTCGGATGCGCCCGGCCCGTAGATGGTCAGCCGCGTGTTGGCGCGATAGAGCGGCGCGAAGAAGGGCAGCCCCTGGATATGATCCCAGTGCAGGTGTGACAGACACAGGGTGATCTCCAGCGGCGACTCGGGCGCCGACGTGCTCGCCAGCGCAGCCCCTGCGCTGCGGATTCCCGTTCCCGCGTCCAGCATCAAGCGTTGGCGCTGGCCCTCCTTGAAGTGATCCAACCAGTTGATCTCGACGCAGCTGGTGTTGCCGCCCGTGCGCAGCGTGCTCGGGCCCGGCGCCGCGATGCTCCCTCGAACTCCCCAGAATCGAACTTCCATGATTCGCTCCCTCCGCTGGTGAGTGGTTGCGACCGCCGTGCCAGCCCAAAAAGCTCAAGAGAAACGTGCGCGCAGGCTCCACCACCGGCGCTCGCTGCATGTCCTCGGTGCAGTCCGCGAGGAGGCTGCACCAGCTTGGTGCAGCGCCCCATGTTAGACCGGCCGCGTGCGACCACCTGGCTGGCTGCGGGCTGTGATCGGGCTGCTTTCGCTCCTGAGCGTTGCTTGGGCGGTGGCCGCGCCGACCCGGGTCTCGGCTCATCCGCTCTCCCCGGCGGCCGTGGTACTGCGGGAGCGAGAGACTCCTTTCAGCTACGAGGTTCGCTTCCGGAGACCCGAGCTGAGTGTCGAGCAACTCACGCTGACGCTGCCGGACCACTGTCGGCGCGACGCGCCCGTGACGCAGCGCAGCGGAGACCAGCTGGAGGACCGCTTCGAGCTAGTGTGTCCGCGGAGCCTCGCGGGAGAGAGCGTGCGCGTACTGGGGTTGGCCGAAGCGTCTCTGAGCGCGCTGGTCTACGTGGAGTTCCGAAATGAACAGCGGGCGCGCGGCCTACTGACCGCTACGCACCCAAGCTTTTTGCTGCCACGTGAAACTCGTCCGCTGGAGGTGTTCGCAGACTACCTGAGGCTGGGCATCGAGCACCTGCTGACAGGCTGGGATCACCTGCTGTTCATCGTGGGGCTGATGTTCTTGGCCCGCGGATTCCGTGCCCTGGTGTGGACGCTCAGTGCCTTCACGTTCGGACACAGTGTAACGCTTTGCCTTGCTGCGCTGTCCGTGGTCTCGGTTCCACAGCCTCCGGTGGAGCTCGGAATCGCCATCAGTTTGGTGGTGATGGCCCTGGCGCTGCTGAATGCCACCCCTTACGGGGGCCCGACTGGCGTGGCTGATTCCGGGCAGCGCAGTGCGCGGAGCCTATTGGGCGTGGCGTTCTCGCTGGGTCTGCTGCACGGGCTGGGCTTCGCTGGAGCGCTCGCAGAAACCGGCCTACCGCAGCATCAGATAGCTGTGTCTCTGCTGGGATTAATCTGGGCGTCGAGTGCGGCCAGTTGGCCGTGGTGGTGCCGCTCACCCTGCTGCGGAGGGCGGTGCCTGCGTGGTTGCGCGGGCCGGTGTGGCGGCGCGGCACGGCTTACGTCGTCGGCGGGCTCGCGGCGTGTTGGTGCATCGAGCGCGCGCTCGCCTGGATGGGCTGAGCGCGCTGGCTTCCCGTAAGCAACGGGCCTTCCGCTCATCGAAAAGGCGCGCTCGGTCACCCGCGCTGGAATGTTTTGCGCCTGGTGTCACGCATTTCGCAGCTCAGGGCTTGGCAACGTGGCGAGCCCGGAGTAGCACCAGCGCATGTCCGGGGTGGTGGAGGAAGCCTTCAAAGGCTCGCGCCGGTTCGATGTGCTCGCCCGCCTCGGCACCGGCGGCGGCGGCGTCGTGTACCGTGCGCGCGATCACCAAACCCATCGCGTCGTCGCCCTCAAGCTCATGCGCGAGCGTGAAGACCTCGCGCGCTTTCGGCAGCACTTCGAGTCGCTGAAGCGTCTGGCCCATCCGAACCTCGTCGAGCTGTACGACCTGGTCGAGGAGCGTGGGCGCGTGTTGATGGTAATGGAGCTCGTCGACGGCAGCGAGCTGCTGGCCCACGTGCGCTCTGCCACCGGCTTCGACGAGGAGCGTCTGCGCTCGAGCTTCCGTCAGCTGGCGCAAGCCCTGCACCGACTCCACGTGGACCGCAGGCTGCACCGCGACGTGAAGCCCTCCAACATCCGCGTCACGGAGGAGGGGCGGGCGGTTCTTCTGGACCTCGACTTTGCCCTGCCCGATGACGACGAGAGTCTCGGCTTGGCCGACGACGACACCATGCTGCGTCCCGCCGGCACCGCGCTCTACATGTCACCCGAGCAAGCGGCCTGCGGCATGATGAGCGCGGCCAGCGATTGGTATGCGCTCGGGGTCGTGCTCTACGAGGCCCTCACGGGCAGCCTGCCCTGTCGTGGCACTGACTTCGAGGTGCTGCTCGCCAAGCAAGACGGCCGCGCGCGCCCGCCGCGTGAGCTCAACGCCGCCGTGCCTGTCGATCTGAACGACCTGTGTTTGGAGCTCTTGTCGCCCGCGCCCCACGACCGACCCTCCGGCCCGGCCATCCTGCGGCGCCTCGGGGTCAACGACGTCGCGAGCAGCCTGGCGTTCGGTTCCCTGTCGCGCACGGGCAAGCCCATCGTGGGACGCAGCGCGGAGCTCGCGCGTCTGCGAGCGGCCTTCGAGCAGTCGCGGCGTGCGCCCGTGGTGGTGCGTGTGAGCGGCCAGGCCGGCATCGGGAAATCCGCCTTGTGTTTCGAGTTCCTGCGCCTGCTCGCCCAGCAGGAGCCGGAGCTGCTCACCCTGCGCAGCCGTTGTCCGCGCTATCCAGATCGGCCCCATGCCATCTTCGCGGAGCCCCTGCTCCAGGTCGCCGATGCGCTGCGCGCGTTGCGGGGCCGTGCCGAGCCCATCCTCAACACCGATGCTTATCCGGTGCTCGCCAAGGCATTCCCGGAGGCCGTGCGCGGGTTCGACCCGGATCGTAGTGGGCGCATCAGGAACCTGCCCCCGGATCCGCATGAGCAGCGCTTTCGTTTCCTCGAGGCCTATCGCGAGCTCGTGCGCGAGGCGGCCGACCTGCGGCCGCTCGTGTGGTGGTTCGACGACTATCACTGGGCCGATGCCGACAGCCGACGCCTGCTGAGCTCCTTGCTGAGCGGTGAGAACGCCCCGCCGATGCTGGTGGTGCTCAGCGAAGAGCCCAGCAGCGAGGGGACCCACGCCGCGGAGCCCGCCGCCCGCGAGCACATCGTGCTCGGCGAGCTCACGCGGGCCGAGGTCACCACCTGGCTCGATGGGGCGCTCGAGGGCAGCGCCTTCAAGCCTCGCCACATCGGTCATCAGCTCGACGAGGCCCCAGGCAATCCGCTCTCTCTCCAGGAGCGTCTGCGCCATCTGGCGCTGTTCGGTGCTCTGCCCGACGCGCGCATGCCGCTCGGCCAGCTGATCTCGCAGCGCCTGAGCGCACTCACCGAGACCGCGCGGGATCTGCTCGAGATCGTCTCGGCCGTGCACGATCCGATCTCGCTCGAGCTGTGTTTGCGTGCATCGGAGCTGTCGCGCTCGGAGTTCGTCCGCGAGTGTACGTTCCTCGAGAGCGTGGGGCTCGTGCGGCGCTTCAACAAGGCGGGCCAGGAATTCTTGGTCTCGGTCCACCCGCAGTTTGCCGACTGCGTCGACATGGAGCTGCACGGGGCGCGCCGCGTGGAGGTGCACCGGCGCTTGGCCTCTGCACTGCTGGCGCGCGATCCGAGCCGCTCGCCGGGCCGCTTGCTGCGGCACCAGGGCGAGAGCGGATATCACACGTTGGCCGCTCAGAACGCCTGGTTGGCGGCGGAGCAGGCGCACGAAGCGTTGGCCTTCCAGCGCGCCGCCGAGCTGTTCACGCTGGGCGCCTCGCTCGACCCCGCCGGCCGCGACGAGGCTGGCCATCGTCGCCTACGCCGCATGGCGGAGGCGCTCGGACACGCGGGCTGGGCGCTGCAGGCTGCCACCATCTATCGGGAAGCGGCGCTGGGGGCCAACACGGCCGATGCGTTGCACATGCGGCAGCGGGCGGCCGAGCACCTCTTGCGCGGTGCCGAGCTGACCGAGGGCCTCTCGGCCGTGAGCGAGCTGCTGGCCTCCATCGACGTGTCGCTACCGGCCACCCACGAACGTGCGCTCTGGTCGATGGCCACGCGGCGCGCGTATCTGCGCCTGCGTGGCCTGCGCTTCCGCAGCGTGTCCGAGGGGCAGGTCTCGGCGGGTGAGCTGCGGCGGGTCGACGTACTGTGGATCAGCGGTGTGCAGCTGTCCCTGGTCGACGTGGTGCGCGGTGGTGATTTCCTCACGCGCGGGTTGTCGGCGGCGCTGAAGACGGGCGAGCCGCAACGCGTGGCGCGCGCGCTGTGCACCGAGGCCTGGATGCGCGGCCTCGATCACGACGGCAGCGAGCGCTCCTTGGAGTTGCTCGAGACGGCGCGCCAGCTCTGCGATGAGCATCCTTCGCCGTTCCTCGAAGGCCACCTGCGCCTGGCGCGCGGCATCGTGGCTTTCGGACGCTTTCGCTTGCCCGAGTGCAGCAGTCACTGTCGAGATGCCGAACAGATCTTTCGCGAGCGCTGCACCGACGTGGTCTGGGAGATCACCGCGGCTCAGGTGTTCCAGCTGGTGTCGCTGGCGAACACGGCTCGCTACGACGAGCAAGAGCGCAAGCTCGAGCGCGCCCTGCGCGACGCGCGCGAGCGTGGAGACGTGTGGGGCGTCAGCTATTTCCGCAGCATCGGCGCGATGGGCACCATGCTCGCGCAGGACCGACCCGAGGAGGCCCTGGCCGAGGTCCACGAGGGGAGCCGACACTGGGCTTCGGCGGACGAGTTCCATTTTCAGCACTGGGTCGCGTTGCTGGCGGCGGTTTACATCGATCTGTACATGGGGCGCACCAGCGCCATCGAGCGCATCGAGCAACACTGGCCCACGCTCAAGCGCATCCTCATGCTGCGCTTGCCCTTCGCGCGGATGGCCCTGCACGAGCTGCGCGGGCGTGCCAACGTGCTGGCGGCGCGTCTACTCGACCAGCCGCGTCGGCTCACGGCGGCCGAAGAGGACGCGCGCACGTTGCTGCGCACGGACGACGAGATCTCACGGGGTTTCGGATACCTCACGCAAGCCAATGTCGCGCAGCTGCGGGGCTACACGGCCCAGGCCGTCGCCTCCTTGCGGGCAGGCATCGGGCTGCTCGAGAGTCAGGGCCTCGATATGTGGGTCTTCGCGGCGCGCCTGGCGCTCGGCAGCGTTTGGAACAGTGAAGAAGGCCGCTCGATCGCGCGTGACACCGAGCGCACGCTACGCCAGCGGGGCGTGAAGAACATCGCGCGTTGGCGCGCGATGTTGATGCCGGGGTTCTGAGTTCCAACGCACGGGCGCGGCCACGTCCCCGGGCACGGGCACGTTTACGGGGAGGTTTTGGCCGACTTGGGAACGGTGGTGCCCGCCCCCAAGATCTTGTGCGTAAGCTTCGCGACACCGAGCGTGCCGAGCTCGGAGGGATGCACCGCCCGCAGGTTTGCCGTGCCACGTCCGCGTGCTTCGCTGAGTGCGTAGACCTCGATGTTGAGCCGGCGGTGCGTCAGCACGTGCTCCACCTGGCCGAGCTTGCGCGTACCGAGTGTGCCTTCGAGCGAGAAGCTCTGTGCGAGCGCCTGCGCGTCTTCTTTGCCGCGGCCTTCCTTGAGCGGGCAGCCCCAGAGGCCGCCGAACAGGCTGCCCTCGCTGCGGGTGAGCCACACGCGGCCTTCCGCACTGCGTGCCACGAGTCCCACCAAGCGCACGGGCTTGGGGGCCTTCTTGGGCGGCACCACCGGCAACTCGGACACGCGCTGCTCGCGTCGCGCCACGCACTCGGCGGCCAGCGGACAACTCTCGCACAGGGCCTGCGTGGGCATGCAGACGCGGGCTCCTAGCTCCATCAGGGCCTGGTTCAGCGCACCCGGTCGCTCGCCGTGGGCGATGGCGGCCGCCTGCTCCCACAGGGCGCGCTCGGTGCGCTTGTCCCCGAGCGGCGTGTCGATGCCGAGCACCCGCGACAACACGCGCGCCACGTTGCCGTCGACGATGGGCTCAGGCAGATCGAAGGCGATGCTACCGATGGCGCCCGCCGTGTAGCGACCGACGCCCGGTAACGCCAGACGCGCCGCGGCGTCTTCTGGAATGCGTCCACCGTGTTCCTGCGCCACGGCCTGGGCTCCCTGGTGCAACAGCCGCGCGCGGCGGTAGTAGCCGAGCCCACTCCACTGCGCGAGCACGTCGTCGAGGGGCGCATCCGAGAGCGTCTGCACGTCTGGGAAGCGGGCCAAGAAGCGCTGATAGTACGGGATGACGGTATCGACTCGCGTTTGCTGCAGCATGATCTCGCTGATCCGAGATCGCGTAGGGATCGCGCGTGCGGCGCCAGGGCAAGTCCCGCGCGTGCTGGTCGTACCAGGCGAGCAAACGGGCGCGCGCTTTGCGCCAGCGCGGAGTCGGCGCGCTCACGGGCCTGGCCATGACACCGTGACCTGCTGAGTCGCGCTGCAATCGCAGGCGCGCACGGCGAGCGCATAGGTGCCGGCTTGGGCCGGATGCAGCTGCTCGCCACAGCGCTCACCATCCGCCAGCCCGAGCCAACTCGGAGCCAGCAGCTCGGCACCGGGCTCCAAGGTCACACAGCGCTCTGCCGCGCAGGTCCGCTGCAGCTGCAGGGCTGGGCTCTGCATCACCTTGCCCGTGCTCCCGTCCAGTAGCGCCACCTCGCTGGCCAGACGCACCGCGCGGTCGCCGCGCGCGATCACCGAGAGCCCGATTCCGGCCGCGCTCACCTGCGCTGTGAGGGCGAGCGTTAGCGGCGGACAAGCCGCGGCAGCGGCGCCCATGTCGGCGTTGCTCGCGGGGGGGCTCGGCTGGTTCGTGTTGGGGCTCGGGGTAGGGGAGGGACGAGCGTGCTCGGGCGCCTGTCCGCTGCATCCGGCGAGCACGAGCCCGCACAGGCCGCCGCGGAAAAATCGGAGCACACCGCGGCTCATCCCGCGCCTCCCGTGCTCGAGGGCGGCATTTCCGGCAGAAAGCTGCGGGTCACGTGCCACACCCAAAGTCCCGCGGCCCACTCCACCGCGAGCGGCACGCTTGCCACCACCATGGCCCCGGCGCTGCTGGCCCCGAAGTAGCGCGCCTGGGCATGGCAATGCAGCACGATGAGTAGACGCGGCAAAATCTGGAACCCCACGAGCGTGAGATCCCCGAGCACTGCGGGAGCGTTCATGGGCATCGCCCACACGGAGAGCCAGAACATGCTCATGCCGAAGGGCACCAGCCACAGCCGATAGAGCGCCGTGCGGTAGGCGGCCGAAGGCGCCAGCGGCTGCATCGGTTCCTTGGCGAACGCCCGCAACAGGCTGGCGAAGGGCACGCTCCAGGTGAGCAGCGAGACCAGCGTGAGCGCGAGCCCGATGGCGCCCGCGCGCGCCAAGTCCGCGGCCAAGCTGAGTCCCTGCTTCGGCACCTGTTCGAGCGCGAAGTTCGGTTTGAATTGCAGCGTGTGCGTGAAAGGCACGATGGCCCAGAGCGGTGCCCAGGGTAGTGCGCTCAGCAGCGCGAAGCCCAGCGCTGGCGCGACGCGTGGGTTCTCCGCCACCGCGCGCGCCGTGGCCGTCGGCAAAAAGCTGGCATTCAGCGTGCTGAGGAAGCGTCGCGGCCAGGAGAGAGCAGCGTTCTCCCAGGCGATCGGTCCTTCCTCGTAGGCGGGGGCCGAGGGCTCGCGCTCGTGGTGCTCGGGCTCGCGGTACGGCACGATGGCTCTGTAACAGGCAGCGCGCGGACGCGCCATGTTTTCACGGGGAGGTCACGCGACCTCCCCGCCCGTCGCGCTCACTGCGCCGGGACCCACCCCACCGCGAGGTTCGCTGCGCTCACGGTGGAGAGCTTGAAAGGCCTCAGTTGTAGGTGGGCAAGAACGAGTAGCGCGCCGCGTAGCGCAGCTGCTGCGCCACGAAATCCGTCGGGTACTCGATGTGCACGTCCACGATCTCGTCACCCTTCTTAACCGGCACGAGCTCCGGCTGGATGAAGCCCGCGTAGGGGGCCACCTTGAGCGCTTGATAGCGTTCCCGCACTTGCTTGTGCAGCTCCTCATCCAGCTGCACGCCGTGGGTCTCCACCAGGTCACGCGCCGACTCGAAGTCGCCTTCGCTCTTGATGCGCTGAATCTCCTTCAAGAGTTCCCCGAATAGCTTGCGCAGCCTCACGTAGTCCTGCACCACCACGAAGGTCTTGCCGCCGCGCTCCACACGCTCGATCACGTTGTCGGCCTTGCCCTGCTCGTAGGCCCACTTGGCGATCAGCTGGCGGTTGCGCATGTGGGCCTCCTCCAGATTCTCGCCGAGCGGCACCCGCGACATCTGTACCAACAGCCCGCCACGGATGTAGCTGTCGTAGGCTGCGCGCCCGACCTCGAGCGACGGCATCACCTTGAGCTCCACCAACTTGGGATCGAGGATGTAGTAGAGCGCGACTAGATCCGCGCGCCCCTCCTCGAGCGTGCCCGAGTACTGCCGCAGGGTCTCCGAGACCTCGCCCACGCCCGGCGCCAGCTGTCCCGAGGCGTGCCCGATGACCTCGTGCATATCCACCATCAAGGCCTGCGCCATCGCTCCCTGGGCCTTCGCGCGGGCCACCTCGCGCGGACCCGACGCGAACTCTTCGAGCACGCCGTTGTCGCGGCTCGACGCGTCGTAGGCCGCCATGATGTTGCCCAGCGTGACGGACTTGGAACCGTGCTTCTGGCGGATCCAGTTGGAGTTGGGCAGGTTCACACCGCTCGGCATGGGCGGTGCGGTGTCGCCCGCGGCCACCACGGCCTGGATCACGCGCGCGCTCACCCCCACTACGTTCTTCTTCTTGTAGGCGTCCTGGATTGGGGAGTGATCCTCGAACCATTGCGCGTTGCCGCTCAGCGTCTTGATGCGCTTGGTGGCCTCGGCATCCTCGAGCTGCACGATCGACTCGTAGGTGGCGCGCAAGTCCATGGCGTCCCCGTAGGTCTCGATGAAGCCGTGAATCAAGTCGACCTTGGAGTCCGTGTCGGCCACCCAGGCGATGCTGAAGCGGTCCCAGTCCTTGAGGTCACCGGACTTGTAGTAGGCGATCAGTTTGGCGATCGCCTCTGCCTGAGCGGGCGTCTCGGCCACACCCAACGCCAGCTCGAGCCAACGCACGCACTCGGCCAGGGCCGCCCCGTACATGCCGTCCACGCGCCACACGCGCTCCTCGAGCACGCCGTTCGGGAGCTTCACGAGCTGGGAGTTGAGGCCGTACTCCACCGGCGTGGCATCGCCCGGGCTCTTGAGGCCCTTGGTGTAGTTAACGACCTCGTCGCGCGTGAGGTTCACGTAGAAGTGGTTGGCGCTGTCACGCACGGGATCCTTGCCAGGATCCTTGTTGACGCCCTTCTCGGCGATGTTCGGGTCGAAGATGATGGGCAGCATGCGCTGCAGGAAGGCCTCGAGGTCTTCCTTCTTGGGTTCGGCCTTGGGATTGCGCTCCTGCTCGCGCACTGGCAGCGGGCCGAGCGGCAGACGCTTGGGGTCCGAGGCCCGCACCATGGCGGCGAACTCGGTCGGCGAGATGCCCTCGGGCACGAACTTCTTGCTCGAGTAATGGTGGTGGATGCCGCTCGAGAACCAGACGCGCTTGGCGTACGTGAGCAGGGCATTGTAGGCGGGCGTCTCGTGGTCGCCGGTGTAGCTGGTGACGATGGCCTCGAGCGTGCGGCGGATGGCCAGGTTGTGCTCGAAGTGCTGGTCGTAGGTGATCTCGCGTCCGCTCAGGGCGGCCTCGTAGAGGTAGTAGAGCAGCTGCTTCTGACGCAGCGACAGGCCCTCGAAGCTGGGCACCTGGTAACGCAAGATTCGCAGGTCTGCGAAGCTCTCGACCGTGTACTGGAAGGTCTCCGCCGGCTTGGGTTGAGTCGCGAGCGGCGCGGCCTTCTCACGTCCCGGTCGCGTCCCCTCGCGACCTTCGTCGCGCCGGGGGCAGCCCGCCAGTGTGAGCGCCAACGAGACCCCAACCAAGACCCTGCTGCGTTTGAATGGGAGAGGCGGCAAAAGCACGCTGCATGGTATGCCCACCGTCGTCCCTGTCAATGATGCTGACTTTGGCGCGACGGGCGGGAGGTGTCCTCACCTCTGGGTCGTATGCGTGCCCGTGCCGGTGCCCGCAAACGAGTCTGGGTCTTCGCAGTTCCGCTCGGAAGATCGCGTACGGGCACGGGCACGCGTACGAACATCCAGAGGTCGCGTGGCGTCCCCGTGAATTAGGCCAGTTCCAGCAGGAGGAGGTCCGGATTCTCCAGGTACGCGATCACGTCGTAGGCGAAGGCGGCGCCCACGTGGCCGTCGATAATGCGGTGGTCGAAGGACAACGAAAGCAGCATGATCTTGCCGACCACGATCTGCCCGTTGCGCACCACCGGCTTCTCCTTCACTCGGTGCACACCCAGGATACCGACCTCGGGGTAGTTGAGCACCGGGGTCGCAAGCAGGCCGCCGAGCTTGCCCAGCGAGGTGATCGTGAAGGTGGAGCCCGAGAGCTCCTGGGCCTGCAGTGTGCCCTTGCGCGCGCCCTCGGAGAGACGCTGGATCTCACGGGCGAGCTCGAGCGGGCTCCTCTTGTCGGCGTCGCGCACCACCGGCACCACCAGGCCCTGGTCGGTCGCTGTGGCGATGCCCACGTGGTAGTAGCGCTTGGTCACGAGCTCGTTCTTCGCCTCGTCGAGCGAGCTGTTGAGCACCGGGTGCTTCTTGAGCGCCAGCGTGACGGCCTTCACGATGAACGGCAGGTAGTTGAGCTTGACGCCCAGCTTCTCGGCACTCGGGCGTAGGCGTTCGAGCACGTCGACCAGCGCGTCGACCTCGACCTCTTCCACGAAGGTGAAGTGCGCGGCCTTCTGCTTGGTCATCTGCATGCGTTCAGCGATCCGCCGGCGCAGGCCCACGAAGGGCTTACGCTCCTCCAGGCCCTGGCTGTTCGACGGAAGCCCGCCGAGGGCGCGCCCGGGGAGCTTGTTGGCGGCCCCGTCCGTAAAGCTGCGCACGTCGTCCTTGGTGACGCGGCCCCCCTCACCCGAGGGCGGCACGCAGTGCAGGTCCACCCCAAGGTCGCGCGCGAGCTTGCGCGTGGCGGGCGTGGCGAGCGGCTTTTCGGCGTAAAACGCGGCGCCTTCCAGCACCGGCATGGCCGCTTCGTGATGCCCGTTGGTGCCGTTCTTGGAGGGGGTCGCGCGGCTCGTGAAGAAGCTCGCACCGGGCAAGCTCTCGCGGATGTCACCCACCGCGCTGGCGGCGGTCTCGGCGGCGCTCTCGGCCTCGACATCACCGCGTGCGGCCACCGGGGCCACTGACTTGGCGGCCACGGGCGGAGGCGGCACGCTCTCGCGTCCGAGGTTCGGATCACTGCCACGCGGAACGGGTCGCAGGCTCGTCGGCTTGGCGGGCGCCTGGAAGCGCGAGCGCGCGGTGTCGCTCACGGGCTCGGGAAGCTTGCTGGGGCGGGACTCGCGTCGATCGCTGCCGGTCGTCAGGTCGCCGTGGTCGCTGGTGTCGATGACCACCAGCACGCTGCCCACCATCACCTTCTCGCCCACGTTGGCGTTGAGCTGGGCGATGCGTCCCGCGCGCGGCGCGCCGATGGTGACGGTGGCCTTGTCGGTCATCACCTCGACCATCTCCTGGTCTTCCGCCACGTACTGACCGGGCTCCACGTGCCAGGCCACCACTTCGCCTTCGGCCACGCCTTCCCCGATGTCGGGCAGTCTGAACGCGTACATGGTCATAGTCGGGCTAGCCATTAGTAGTGAGCTGTTTCGATCAGCGCCGGCACGATGCGATGGGCCAGCGGCAGGTATTCGTTCTCGAGCGTGTAGGGGAAGGGCGTGTCCCAGCCGGTGACGCGCACGGGCGGCGCCTCCAGGCTCAGGAAGGCCTTCTCGCAGATGATCGACACCAACTCGGCGCCGAAGCCGCAGCTCTTGGCGGCCTCGTGCACGATCACCACGCGCCCCGTGCGTTTCACGCTGGAGATGATGGTCTCGGTGTCGAGTGGCCATAGCGTGCGCAGGTCGATGACCTCGGCCTGTACTCCCTTTTGGGCGGCCTCTTCGGCGGCGGCGAGCGCTTCGTAGAGCATGGAGCCCCAGGCCAGAAGCGTGACGTGCTCACCGTCGCGCACCACCTTGGCCGACGTCAGCGGCACCAGGTACTCATCGTCGGGAACCTGCATCTTGGCTGCGCGATACACGCGCTTGGGCTCGAAGAACACCACCGGATCCGGATCGCGGATGGAGCTCAAGAGCAGGCCCTTGGCGTCGTAGGGATTGCTCGGACACACCACCTTGAGGCCCGGCGTGTGGATGAACAGGGCCTCGGGCGATTGCGAGTGGTAGTGGCCACCGCGAATGCCGCCGCCGATGGGCGTGCGGATCACCATGGGCACCGTGAACTCGCCGCCCGAGCGATAGCGGTATTTGGCCGCCTCGTTCACGATTTGGTCGAACGCCGGATAGATGAAGTCCGCGAACTGGATCTCGGGCACCGGTCGCAGGCCGTTGAGGGCCATACCGATGGCGCTGCCGATGATGCCGTTCTCGGAGAGCGGAGTGTCGATGACGCGCTCTTCGCCGAACTCGTCGATGAGTCCCTGGGTCACGCGGAATACGCCGCCCACCTTGCCCACGTCCTCGCCCAAAATCACGACGCGCTCGTCCTTGCGCATCTCGCCGCGCAGGGCGTCGTTGAGGGCCTGCACCATGGTCATCTCGGCCATCAGTGACCCTTCCGCGGGCGCGGTCCCTGCGCACAGGCTTCGAACTGCTCGGTGAGATGACCCGGGCGCTCGGCGTAGACCCCGTCGAACATGGTCTCGAGGCCAGGCGCCGGCTTCTTTTCGGCGGCTTCGATGGCGCTCTTCAGCTCGGCGTCCACGCGCGCGCGGGCCCGTGCCTCGGCCTTGTCATCCCAGGAGCCCAGGACCTCGATGTGCTTTCGCAGCCGCACCAAGGGATCCACCTTGCTCCAGTGTTCGACCTCGTCGGTTTGGCGATAGGCCTTGGGATCGTCCGAGCTGGAGTGCCCGCCCAAGCGATAGGTGAGCATCTCCACCATCGTGGAGCCCTCGCCGCGAACTGCGCGCGCCAGGGCCTCGCGCACCGTGCGGAACACTGCCAACGCGTCGTTGCCGTCGCAGCGCACGCCCTTGATGCCGTACGCGATGGCCTTGCCCGCGAAGCTCGAGGACGCGGTCTGCTTCTCGCTCGGCACGCTGATGGCCCAGCGGTTGTTGCGGCACAGGAAGACGTTGGGCGTCTTGAACACGCCGGCCATGTTGAGCGCGGCGTGGAAGTCGGAGGAACTCGTGGCGCCGTCGCCGAAGAACGCCGCGGCCACCAGGTCCTCGCGCTTGATCTTGGCGGCCCAGGCGAAGCCCACGGCCTGCGTGATCTGCGTGCCGATGGGCGAGCTCACCGAGCCGTAGTGGTACTTGCGCGCGGTGAAATGGTCGGGCATTTGGCGCCCGCTCACCACGTCGTCGGCGTTGCCGAACATGTTGTCGAGGTAGGTTTGGAGCGGGAAGCCGCGCCAGAACAGCGCGCCCATCTCGCGGTAGCAGGGGAAGATCCAGTCCTGCTCGCGCAGCGCCGCAGCCGCCGCCACGATGCAGGCCTCCTCGCCCCGGCAGCCCACGTGGAAGCCGATGCGGCCCTGGCGCTGCAACATCAGCATGCGCTCGTCGATCAAGCGTGTGCGCAGCATCGCTTCGTAGATGCGCACCACCTGGTCGATTTTGAGCCCGGGATCCTGGGAGGGGATCCGCGCGACCATCCGGGCCGAGCACGCGCTCGACCCCCGTTAAGGAAACGTCCGAGGTTCGATTGGGCGGTACTTCGTATTGCATCAGCTCACCACCGTAAGACGCCTAGGCTGCTTTCCGTAACGATCCGAGAACGGCGCGGGTTCTCCGCGCAGAACACCCTTGAGGAACGCCTCCGCCGCGCGGTAGCTCGAGCGCACGAGTGGGCCCGCTGCCACGTACTTGAAGCCCATCTCGAGGCCGGCGGCGTGATAGCGCTCGAACTCCGCGGGCTCCACGTAGCGCACGAGCGGGGCGTGCTTCTCGGTGGGCCGTAGGTATTGGCCGATGGTCAGCACGTCGACGTCGGCCTCGCGCAAGCGCTGCATCGCCTCGAGCATCTCCTCTTCCGTCTCGCCGCAGCCCACCATCAGCGAGGTCTTGGTGACCTGGGCGCCGAAGTCGCGGGCCCAGCGCAACACCGAGACCGAACGTTCCCAGCTGCATCGCGCGTCGCGCATGGTCCTTTGCAAGCGCGGTACCACCTCGACGTTGTGCGCAAACACATCCGGCTGGCCGTCTTGCACCACCGTGCGCACGTCGTCGGCGACGCCCGCGAAGTCTCCGACCAGCGTCTCGATCAAGAGCTCGGGCGAGAGCTCCTTGCTGCGGCGCACCGTGCGCGCCACGTGCGCGGCGCCGCCGTCGAGTAGATCGTCGCGATCGACCATGGTGAGGACGACATAGGAGAGCCGCATTTGCGAGAGCGCGCGCGCCGTGTTCTCGGGCTCGCGTGGATCGGTGGCGCCTCGTGGATCGCCCGTGTTCACGGCGCAGAAGCGACAACCTCGCGTGCAGGTCTCGCCCAAGATCATGATCGTCGCAGTGCCTTCTCTCCAGCACTCCCCGATGTTGGGGCAACGCGCTTCTTCGCAGACCGTCTTCAGGTCCAGCTTGCGAAAGCGCGCCTTCAGATCCTGGTACTGCTCACCGCCAGGCATCCGGACACGCAGCCAGTCAGGTTTCCTTTGCCGATCCATCCGCCGTCGTACCGTTCGAGGGCGCGAGGTGCGCGCTCGCCAAAATTCAACACGCCAGGTGCTGGGCTCTTCCCCGTTTTTTCCTGAGCTCCTTGTGATCTCTCACGTTTTCGTCCTGTGCGCCACGTGACGCACGGGGATGAGCGCCGCTCGTTCCATGCTATCTCAGATTGCCGTGAACGAGCTTTTCGAACGCTGGCCGGCGCTGTCGGCCCTCGCGCATGTGCCGCTCGCCGAATTACCCACCCCCGTGGAGGAATTGAGCCAAATCTCGGAGAAAGTGGACTCCGGCGTCTGGATCAAACGTGACGACCTGAGCGCTCGCCGTTATGGAGGCAACAAGGTTCGGAAGCTCGAATTCCTGTTGGGGCGCGCCAAAAAGAAGTCAGCGGACACACTCATCACCGCGGGTGGGGTGGGCAGCCACCATGTCTTCGCCACGGCTTTTTACGGGCGTGAACACGGTTTCGAGACCCACGCGGTACTGACGTCTCAGCCGTACCACCCCCAAGTCGAAGACCAGCTCCGGGCCGATCTCGCGGTCGGGGCCCACCTCTATGCGGCCACCAGCGTATCGCACGTGGTTCGTGAGGTGATTCGCCTGACGGCCAAGCTGCGTCTCCAGGGCCGACGCCCCTACGTGATCCCCATCGGGGGCTCCAACGTCTGGGGCACGCTCGGTCTGGTGAACGCGGGCCTCGAGCTAGCTACGCAGATTGACGCGGGTTTGTGTCCTGACCCGCAGGCCGTGTACCTGGCCTGCGGCAGCTGCGCGAGCGTCGCGGGCGTGGCCCTGGGGTTGGCCGCCGGCGGGGTCGACACCACTGTTGTCGCCGTGCGGGCCACCGACCGCTTGCTGGCGAACCCGCTCCAGGTCCGGCACCTCATCTATCGAGCGGAGCGCGTGCTGCGCGATCTGGAGCCGCGCTTCCCCGAAGTGGCGCGCCGAGCCTTCGCCAGCGTCGTATTCGATCATCGGGAATTCGGTCGGGGTTACGGGCTCTCCACCCCTGCCAGCGAGGCCGCGCTCCAGCTTGCTGCCAGCTCGGGCATCGAGCTCGATCCGACCTACACGAGCAAGGCCTTCGCCAGCCTGCTGCGCGACGCAGAGAACGAGCGCCGTGGACAAAAGTTGATGCTCTGGGACACGCTCTCGAGTGCGCCGTTGGCCCCCTTCCTGGCCAACGCGCCGGAGGCGCCGGAGCAGTTCGTGCGGCTCCTGACGCTGCAGGACTGAGTTCGCCCGCGCTGGGCCAGCTCTGCGCGCGCCGCGGCGGCTGCACCTGCCGCAGGAGAGCCTGCCGAAGCGCCTTCCAGGTGCGCCAAGACGGGTTGAGGCAGCGTTGCTCACCCGTCGCCAAGTTGCACCAGGGCGGGTCGCTTGCCCGCACCGGCGCCTGTGTCCCAATTTGTGAATGTGCGGTCCTCGACGCTGGCTTGATCCGCGTGTAGATGGGCCTTATCCCATGTCGTCGGCGAACCGTCTCAGCGCGGCCGAGCCAGGCTCGCACGAAGCTTCCAGCACGTCTCGCTCGCGGTCGGACGCGCCCGCATCGACCTCGGAGTCTCTCCCGCCGCACCTGCGCTACGACCGGCGCGCCGTGGAGACCTACCTGAGCAGCTATCCGCTCGCGCGGCTCATTCGGACCCGCCTTCATCACGGCGAGCGGCTGCCCAGCGGGCCCGCGCTGCTGGTCGGCAACCATGGGCCGCTCGCGCTCGACACGGGGCTGCTGATCCAGGCGATTTTTCGAGAGAATGGACGCGTGGTGCGCTGCCTCGGCGATCGCATCCTGTTCACCAACCCCATCGGCCGCCAAATGGCCCGCAGCGTGGCGGGAGTTGAAGGCAGCCCGGACAACGCCCACGCGCTCTTGACGCACGGAGAGCAAGTCCTGGTGTACCCGGGCGGGGCGCGGGAGACGGTGCGCGCCGCCAACGAGCGCTATCGGCTGGACTGGGAAGGTCGGCTCGGCTTTGCGCGCACCGCGCTGCGGGCCGGGGTACCCATCGTGCCGGTAGCGTGCATCGGCAGCGACGACCTGTTCACCCAGCTGGTCGACAGTGAAACCATGCGCAACTCGCTGCCAGGCCGCGTGGCGAGCCTGTTCCTCAAGCCCGACTACATCCCGCCGCTGTACTTTCCCAAGCTGCGTAGCACCCAGTTTCACTACTTCTTCGGCGAGCCCATCGCGCTGACCCCAGGCGCCAGCGCGCAAGACGAGGCGGCCGTGACGGAGCTGCGCGATCGCACCAAGGACGCCCTCGAGGCGATGTGTGAACACGGTCGAGCAGTGCGTCGTGCCGCCATCGATGGCAGCGAGCGCTGAGGCGGGGAGGTCGCGTGACCTCTTCGGTGGAAGTGCAGCGCACTACGTGAGCGCCGCGAACCTCGCGGTGGGGTGGGCCCCGTCGCGGCTTCGCCGCGCCGGGCGGGGAGGTCGCGTGACCTCTTCGGTGGAAGTGCAGCGCACTACGTGAGCGCCGCGAACCTCGCGGTGGGGTGGGTCCCGTCGCGGCTTCGCCGCGCCGGGCGGGGAGGTCGCGTGACCTCCCCGTTCAATTGAGCGTCGCGCTCAAGACGATGCCGACGTCAGCCCCGTAGACTCGCTGGAGCACACCGAAGAGGCTCGCGTTGGCCGTGTAGAAGTCGCTGCGTAGCGCCGCGCCCATGCCCCAGTCACGCTGGCGACCCACCCACCACTCCTTGCCGAGGCTCAGCACCGTGCCCACGCCTGCGTGGCTCTTGAACGAGGTGTGGCCGTTGCGACTCTCCGCGAGTCCCATCACGCCCGCGCTCCCGCTCACGTACACGTTGGCGGGCATCATGTAATAGGTGACGCCGCCGCCCAGCATCACGGTTCGCGTGTCCACGTGCCAGGCCACGTCGCGCTGGCCATCGACTTCGCGCCCGGAGCTGCTCAGGTTGTGGAAGGCGGCCGTGCCGTGAAGGATGACGTTCTCCTTCACGGCGCCGCCGATGGCGAGCTCGAAGCTGGTGGAGATGCCCAGGGTCTTCACGCTCTGTTCTTCGTTGCTGTAGTAGCGCTCGTGGTAGCGGGTCATGCCGGCCCCGATGCCGGCCGTCAGGCGCAAGAAGAAGCCCTCGTGTCGCTGCGCACCTGGTCCGGGCAAGCGCGGATCTTCCGGGTAAGCGATGGGCTGACCGTAATCCACGGCGGCGCGATAGGTGCCATATCTCCCGAACGGCACGTCGGGCGCCACGCGCGGGGTCGGGTAGAGGGCTGCTTCCGATTGGGGACGCGGGCTCGGTGCCGGCGGGGGCGGTAAGGGAGCTGGGGTCGGATCGGGCGCGGGCGGCGGCGCAGGCGCGGGCCCCGGAGCAGGCGCAGGCGAAGGCGGCGCAGGCGGCGTCGGCCGAGGTGGCGTCGGTTGGGGCGGCGGCGTGGGGACAGGAGGCTTGGGGGATGGCTCCGGAGGAACGGGCGAGGGCGGCAGGCCCGGCTTGGGCGACTCGATGGGCTCCTGTTGGGCCAAAGCCGTGGGCCAGGCCAGGCACAGCGCGCAGGTCAGCACACTCAAGCGATGCCAGAGGCGCCGCTGGCGGCCTCCGCACGCGTTCTTGCTCTGCTGACCCCTAAGCATGTTTCACGGGTGCCATGCCCCTCGCCGCCTGGCAACCGCGTCGGCCTGTGCCCAATAGTGCGCCGATCTATCGACGGGGAGGCACGCGCCTCCCCGTCCAGCGCGGCCAAGCCGCCGGGACCCACCCCACGCGAGGTTCGCTGCGCTCACGAAGTGCCTTGATTCGGGCGTTTTGCGAGCCGTTGGGCGTGCCCTATAGTGCGACCATCCAACTCATTCGCTGGGGGTGGCGCTCCCCAATCCGTACAACCAACACGCCGCGCTGCCCGTGGGCTGCGGCTGGAGCGCCTGAGAGAGTCCCCTCGAACCTGACCCGGGTTATGCCGGCGGAGGAAAGCGATGTCTGAAGCCAACGAACCAAAGAGTGCTCCTTCTGCTTCCGCTACGCGCTCTGGCGCGCGCACCAGCTTGAACATGGCGGCGGCCGATGTGGGGCAGGTGCCCGAGCTACCGCCCCTCGAGACGAGCTTCCCGAGTTCCCGCAAGGTCGAGGAAGGCGAGCTCAAGGTGCCCTTCCGCGTGATCGAGCTGAGCGGCGGCGAGCCTTCGCTCAAGGTCTACGACACCACCGGGCCCCAGGGCCGCGGCGTGCGCGAGGGGCTGCCCAAGCGGCGTGGCGCGTGGATCGAGAAGCGTCTGGCCGAGGCGGGACCGATCGAGACCCGCAACGTGAGCCAAATGCACTATGCGCGCCGCGGGATCATCACCGAAGAGATGCGCTTCGTGGCCATCCGCGAGAACGTGGAGCCGGAGTTCGTGCGCAGCGAGATCGCCCGCGGACGCGCCATCATCCCGGCCAACATCAAGCACCCGGAGCTGGAGCCCATGATCATCGGGCGCAACTTCCTGGTGAAGATCAACGCGAACATCGGCAACAGCGCGGTGAGCTCCTCGATCGAAGAAGAGGTCGAGAAGCTGCAGTGGGCCACGCGGTGGGGCGCCGACACGGTGATGGATTTGTCCACCGGCAAGCGTATCCACGAGACGCGCGAGTGGATTCTGCGCAACGCGGCGGTGCCCATCGGGACGGTGCCGATCTATCAGGCGCTCGAGAAGGTCAAGGGCAAGGCCGAAGACCTCAACATCGACATCTTCCTCGAGACCCTCGAGGAGCAGGCCGAGCAGGGCGTGGACTACTTCACCATCCACGCGGGCGTGCTCCTGCGCTACGTGCCACTCACCGCCAAGCGCGTGACGGGCATCGTGTCGCGCGGCGGCTCCATCATGGCCAAGTGGTGCCTGGCTCACCACAAGGAGAACTTCCTCTACACCGAGTTCGATCGCATCTGTCAGCTGATGAAGAAGTACGACGTGAGCTTCTCCCTCGGCGACGGTCTGCGCCCCGGCTCCAACGCGGACGCCAACGACGCGGCTCAGTTCGGGGAGCTCGAGACGCTCGGAGAGCTGACCAAGCGGGCGTGGGAGTACGACTGCCAGGTGATGATCGAAGGCCCCGGCCACGTGCCCATGCATCTCATCAAGGAGAACATGGACAAGCAGCTCGAGGTTTGCCACGAGGCACCCTTCTACACGCTCGGACCGCTCACCACGGATATCGCGCCCGGCTACGATCACATCACGAGCGCCATCGGTGCCGCCATGATCGGCCATTTCGGCTGCGCCATGCTCTGCTACGTCACGCCCAAGGAGCACCTGGGCCTGCCCGACCGCAAGGACGTGAAGGATGGCGTGATCGCTTACAAGATCGCGGCCCATGCGGCGGACTTGGCCAAGAATCACCCGGGGGCGCGCGAGCGTGACGACGCGCTCAGCAAGGCTCGCTTCGAGTTCCGGTGGGAGGACCAGTTCAACCTCTCGCTGGACCCCGAGACCGCCCGTGAGTTCCACGACGAGACCCTGCCGAACCAAGCTGCCAAGAGCGCCCATTTCTGCAGCATGTGCGGGCCCCACTTCTGCTCCATGAAGCTGACCCAGGACGTGCGCGACTTCGCCGCCGCGGAGGCCGAGGCCCAGGCAGGCATGGCCGAGAAGAGCCGTGAGTTCCGCGAGCAGGGCGGTGAGGTGTACCTGCCCACGAAGGACTCGGCGGCGGAGTAAACGGGTAGGCATCCGTCAGGGAGCGCACAAGGCAGAGGGCCAGAGGTCCTTCACCCTCGCCTTGGGGGAGTTGCGCTCCTAGCTTTCGGGGGTGTGGCTGCGCCTGGAGTCTCGGGAAGGCACTTCGTGAGCAAAGCGAACCTCGCGCTGGGGCGGGGCCCGGCGCTGCTTTTCCTCCTAACAAGCGCGCGGCATGCGTCTCTATCTGTTGTGCCCGCCCACGCTCCTTCGTGGGGTGGCCGCGGAGTGCTCGTGGTATGAGGTTTTTCGATGCTCGCTCGCTATCAGATCGTGCGCGGCAAGCGCGCGCCGGACGACCCGCTGCCTCAGGGCCATCGGATGGACACGCGCAAGCACACGAAGCACGTACTGCGGCCCGAGGCGGCCATGGTGGAGGAGCTCTTCGAGGATCTGAGCGATGCGGCCTTCAAGCGCTTCGCGGCGGCCTACCGCAAGCTGCTCGAGCAGCGGTTTCACGAGGAGCGCGAGCGCTTCGACGAGATCGCGGAGTTGGCGCGCCACGAAGACGTCTTTCTGGGCTGCAATTGCCCGAGCCTCAAGAACCCGGACGTTCAGCGTTGCCACACGGTGTTGGCGCTGGAGTTCTTCAAGCACAAGTACCTCAAGCTGCGCGTCGTGATGCCCTAGCCTCGACCTTCGCGAACCGCGCATGGGTGCTTGCTCGCTGCTGGATCCTGGTGGCGTTCGCTCTGTCGGCGTGTGCACCGAGCGAGGAAGTCGATGCCGGAGCCGATGCGGCTTCGGGAGATGCTCGAGCGCCCGAAGCGGATGCGGGCCACGACGACTCGGAGCGGGAGGACGCTGGTCCCGAGGACACGCGCCCGGTCTATCAGTGCCGGCTGCTCCTCACTTGGGACCACGATCAGGATCCCCACACGCCGTGCCGGAACACCACCTGGTGCGAGCCGGGGCAGGTCCTGGTGACGCAGGCTACGCGCATCAGCGATCGCGTGTGCAGGGATTGCGAGCCGGGTGAGTATTGCGCCGGGGATCTCAACGATGCGCTGGCGTGTCAGACGGGCTTTTGGGATCACGATCAGGACCCCCGCACGCCGTGCGTGGCGCAAAAGCATTGCGCCCCGGGAACGCGTTGGTTGCAAGGTGGGGATACCGTCCATGATCGGGTGTGCGAGGCCTGTCCGAGTGGGACCTTCTCCACGTATACCGACGCGACGGGATGCGTGCCCTGGCAGCAATGTCCCAAGCGCACGGCGAGCGAGGGCACGGACCAGAGCGATCGCGTTTGCCTGGATTGGACCCAGTGCGGCGAGGGCTACTACGTGGTCGGCGTGGACGAGGTCTCCCAGGACCGCATCTGTGCCGCGTGTCCGGACGGGACCTTCAACGACAAGCTCAACGCGGCCGCCTGCACTGCCTGGCGCACCTGTCCACCTGGTGAGCACATCAAGTCCGCGGCCACTGCGTTCGTCGATCGCGTTTGCGAGTCGTGTCCTCCCGGCAGCTTTAGCACCGCCGACAACACGCCCACGTGCAGCTCTCACAGCTACTGCGGCGCGGGCACCTACGTGGTGACGCCTCCAGCGATCGACCACGACCGCACCTGCGCACCCTGCGTGGGGGGCTTCACCAACTCGTTCAACCAGGCCGCGTGCACGCCCTTCCGCACGTGCAACCCGGGGACGCGCGAGAGCGTGGCAGCCACGCCGACCAACGACCGCACCTGCACAGCCTGCCCGGCACGTTTCTTCAGCGACAGCACCAATGCCAAAACCTGTCGGCCCTGGAACCTGTGCGCGATCGGGGAGTACGAGACAGCGGCGCCCGACGCCAGCCATGATCGGGCGTGCACCGCGTGGTCCAGCTGCTCCGCCGGGCAATACATCAGTACCCAGGGCAGCTCGCAGCGCGATCAGCGCTGCAGTGCCTGCACGAACGGCCTGCACAGCTACGTGAAGAATGCGGATGCGTGCAGCGAAAACCCCGGCAATTGCCCGCTGGGCCAGGCCTGGCAGGCAGGCCGCGGCTGCACGCCGTGTCGTAAGGGGCAGTACTGCGCCGGTGGCGGCGCGCCTGCCGTGCGGTGCGGCTTCCTCGACCGCGACTTCGACCCCAAGACCCCGTGCGCGCGCATCACCGACTTTGCGATGGGCCCCCTCTACACCTGCATCCTCGAGGAGAACGCCGGCTGGACGTGCTGGGGCGACAACCGACATGGACAGACGGATCTGCCCGCCAGCATGGGCCCGAGTCGACTCGAGCTCGCCGCGTCCTACGGCTGCTCACTCAACGACGGGCACGTACGCTGCTGGGGAGAGAGCATCCCCACCACGGCCAGCGAGCTCGAGAAACTACCGCCCCTGTCCGACCTCAGCGCAGGCGATCGCTTCCTCTGCATCCTGCCGCCCAGCGGAACTCCGGCTTGTGCCGGTACGCCGGCCGGTACGTTCAAGCAGCTTCTCGCGACGCAACTGAACGGTCCCTGCGCGCTGCTCACCGGAGGTACGGCGGTGTGCTTCGTGGACCAGC
This sequence comes from Myxococcales bacterium, assembly GCA_047601445.1. GTDB lineage: Bacteria > Myxococcota_A > Polyangia > Polyangiales > DASUME01 > DASUME01. The sequence goes on from JASGJH010000001.1 coordinate 6,372,289, forward strand.
CCATCTACGGTGAGACTACGCTGAGCCTGCGCGGCATTCCGCTCGTCGACGCCGTGGGAAGCACCGCGGGTGGTGCCTACTGCGCGCTGGGCAACGACTACTCCATGGCGTGCAGTCAGGGTGCCGTCCCGAGCGACCTGGGCAGGGTCCTGCAGATCACGCAACACTGCGCGCTGAACGATGGCGGGGATGTCGCGTGCTGGGATGAGCAGGGGGAGCTTGCCGTCCCGGCGCTGGCGCACGTGACCAAGCTACGCTCTGCAGGGGCACGCGCGTGTGCGCTCGACCGAAAGGGAGCGCTGACTTGTTGGGCCATTGGAAGCGCGCAGCAGGACTTCGCCCTCGAGAACACGTTGCCCGAGGCGACGGGACGGGTGGTCCAGGTGGTCACCAGCGCGCGCGTCAGCGATGCCGAGCTGGGGCGCAGCTGCGCCATCGACGACGCGGGCGACCTCACGTGTTGGGGCAACAACGTCGCAGGTGCTGCACGGGTGCCCGAGGGCTTGGCAGAAGTGAAGGATGTGGCGTTGGGCCCGACGTTCACGTGCGCGCTCGAACAAACGGGGAGCGTGCGCTGCTGGGGCGAAGGCGCCCTGGACCTGGGCATCCCGGATGCGCTCTCCGACGTGGTCGAGCTCGAGGCGGGTGACGGGCACTTGTGCGCGATCTCGTCGGACGCGCGTGTGACCTGCTGGGGCGAGAATGACTCGGGCCAGGCGAGCGTGCCGGCGGGGCTCGCTGGAGCGCTCGAGCTGTCGCTGGGAGAGCGACACAGCTGCGCGCGAAGCAAGATCGGGGTCGTGACCTGTTGGGGAGCTGCGGGCGACAGTCAGGTGCCCGCCGACTTGGGCGCCGCGAAAGCCATCGCCTCGGGATCACGTCACGTGTGTGCCATCAAGGCAGACGACACCCTGCGCTGTTGGGGGAGCGCCGTGAACTCGAGTGCCATGACTCCGCCGCTCGAACTCGGCGCAGTGAAAGACGTGGCCGCAGGTCTCGCGCACACCTGTGCCGTGCTCAAGGAAGACAACAGCGTGGTGTGCTGGGGGGATGACGCACGCGGCAACCTCGCCGTGCCCGCGGAGCTCGGTCCCGCGACAGGCTTGGTGTCGGGTGGGCTTCACACTTGCGCCATCGACGTGCATCACCAGGTGTACTGCTGGGGGGAGAACGAGAGCGGCGAGGCGCGCGTCTTCTAACGGTGCGCGCTCAAGGCTTGCAGGCGCTCTCGAAGAGCCCAAGGCTCGCGAGCGCGACGCAAGTGCCTGTTTGGCACTCGGTGCCGGCGGCGCAGCGATCGTTGGGATCCGAGCACGAGGCACCCTCGTCGCGGATGGCCCGACACTTGCCGTAGCCTTGGGCGTCGATCTCGGCGCACGCCAGACCGTCCGTGCACTCGTTGTTGGTGCACGCGGAGCCCGGACCACGGCCGGCCGTGCACGTGTTGGAAATGCTTTCGCAGTATGCGTTGAGCTCGCAGTAGCGGTACGGGTTGCCGACAGCCGAGGAATCAGCACAGTCTTGGCCTACCTTGGGCAACGCGGTGCAGACGCGGGGGAGGGCCCGGGGACAGTAGGAAGTGGCGGGGCACTCGTCCCGGGAGCACTCCGTGCCGAGGGGCAGCTCCACGCAGCGATTCCCGGTGCTCGAGCTGGCGTCGGGCTCACATGAAAAGAACTTTACGCAGTTGCCCCCGTTTGGGTCGCACGGCTCGCCTGCCTTGGCCTCTGCATAGGGCGTGACCTTGCCGATCTTCGCGCACATGCCTTGCTCGCACGCGAGGCCAGGCGCACAAGGGGGGGTGGTGTTGTTGCAAGTGGCTCCTTCGTTCAAGGGGGCCACGCACACGCCGCAGCTGGTTGGGCTGCCCGAACACGCGCGAGATGCGCACTGGCTGCTGAACACGCAGGCCTCGCCCAGGGCGCGCGTGCCCGCGCTGGCGCAGGCAGGAACCACGTTGCTCAGAGCATCCTCGCAGGAGAGTTTGCTCCAGGCCTTTGCACAAGCGAGCACCGTGGCTGGATCGCGCGTGGATCCTGGCGCAAACAGGAAGTCCGGGCACTCCGCGATGGCGACTTCGCAGGACAGGGCGACGTTCGCGTACTTGCAATACGCTCGGCGATCGCACTGGGCTTGCACGTAAGCCCGGCAGGCGGCTCGAGCGCTCACGTGGGTGAGGCCGCCATCGGAGAGGGGCCCCGTGGTGCTGCCGTCGCGGCCAGCATCGCTCGGGGCCGTGCTCGCGTCCCCATCGCCGTCTCCGTCTCCGCCGCCGTCGTGCGAGGACATGAGACTCCCCGAGTCGGAAGCGTGGTCCGAGCTCTCGGAGCAAGCGGCCAGGCCGAGTGCGAGCGCCATGAACCAGGGGATCAAGTGAGGACGACGAGAAGGTACGAGCATGGGGTGATGGTCGCATGACCTTCCATGAGTCCCCAAGCTAGCGGGCAGGCTTCACCCCTTCGTGACGCCGCTACAACAGCGCCAGCTGAGGTACACAATGAGCCAGCACGGTCCAGCCCGTCCCGCAGGCAATGGCGAGCGCGTAGGGCATCTGGTGCAACTTGTGGCCCGGCTCGTCGATACGGCGCGCAAGGAGTTGGCCTCGCCGTAGATTCGTCCAGACGGCATTCAGCTGGGCGTGGCGGGCACTCTGGGCGAGCGCCATCACCCCGCCAGCGAGCGCCGTCGCCACGATGACCTGCAGCATGGGAACTGGGCCGAAGCACACGCCGAGTGCGACCATGAGCTTGGTGTCGCCGAACCCCACGGCGCCGAGCCAAGACAGAGGCAGAAACACGGCGAGTGCGAGGGCCGCGCCGCTCAACGCGAGGCCAAGCGGGATCCACACGGTGCGGCCCGCGGCGAGTGCGATCGCGAGCTGCAACGCAAGGCCTACCAGGGCCGTCGTGGCGGTAAGACGATTGGGGATCCGACGTTGCTTAAAGTCGATGGCCACCGCGATCCCACAGGCCACCAGGGCGGTCCCCGCCCGCAACGCGAAGCTGAGTTCCGCCTCGGTGCCCACGGTCAATCTACGAGCCGCGGACGGGCCAGGGTGCCGAAGAACCCTCCGCCTGCGGGCGCGTCCTCAGCCTTCTCGTCGCACACGCCGTTCTTTCGATGCACAGAGACCAAGAGGAACTTTCCAGACGATGGAGGTTTGGCGCAGGTGGTGGAGGAGGAGGAGAAGGGCGGCGCCGCGACGGCGCGTTGTGCGTTGGGGCCATTGCCGCAACTGATGCCGTAGATGTCGACCTTGACGTGACCTGCGATCGGCACGTTGCCGTTGATCCCGAAGGAGCCGCAGTTGGGGCCAGGCGCGAGTCCCGTGCGGATGACAGGGGCCATCACCGTAAAGTACTGCGGGGTGCCGTTGCGCATCAGCACCTGGTAGATCTTTTCGCAGAACCCCTGCTTGCTGGTGTTCATCAGATTGCCGCCGTTGACGGGGATCTGTTGATCCGTGCGGGTGGGGTTGCAGCCTGCTCCGGGGCCCCTGCACTCGAAGCTATTGGGGTCGACGGCGACCGCGTTGCCATTGAAGCAAGCCGACTGCACCGCATCCGTGATCTGCGCCTCGCCGCGGCCTCCGCTCGAAAAGGTGGTCCAGCCGGCGTTATCGTCGTTCGCGGTCGCCATGCGCAGGCAGAGGTCGCAGTTCGCCGTGGTGGCGGCTGCGGCGAGCGCGCAATCCGTGATCACCAGCGGGAAGGCGCAGGCGGTGGTCATGGGTCCGCCGCCGATGGCGATCGCGGAGTTGCGTACGGCCTGCGAGCCCTTGCCGATCACCGAGGCGAAGGGAGTCGCCACGGCCGGGACGTCGTACTCGACGCGCACCGAGTTGGCCTGCGCAGGGTCGTTGGTGGCCGTGAATTTGCGCGTGGTGAGGTTCCAGCTGCCGAGGGTGATGTCTTTGCCCGCCAGCTGCACGCTGCCTGCGTAGGACTTGTGCCGATTCCCGTAGTCGGTGGCGCGCTGCGTGGCGGCGGTCATGCCCGAAGCACGACCATTGAGCCCACCCGCGCCGGCGAGCGCGGCGGAGTCGACGGCTGCCTGATCCGCGGTGCGCACGCGGTACAAACTCCCCGCGTCCACCGACAGCGCTGCGAACGCCATCAAGGTGGGCAGCAGGATGGCGACCACCAGGGCCACGTTGCCCTCGCGTCTTCGGCCCTTGGGTCTCTGGTTGGCGTTCGTCATGACGTGACGGCGCTACTTGGTCGACGGCTCGTCGTCGTCCTGGAGCAGCAGGACCTTCGACGGCTCCGGAGCAGGAGCGGATTGTTCCTCCGCGCCCAGGGATTCGCGGTAGCTCTGATGGATCAGGGACGCCTCCTCCGAGTCGAGCCCGCGCGGCGAGCCCTGGGAAGCCTCCGCGTACACGTGCTGGCGCGCGTTGAACTCGCGGCTCCTGCGTCCGTAGTTGTCACTCATGTGTTCACGCTGGCAGCCCGCCAGCCACGCGCCGCAGCTCGCGGCCAGCGCGCACGAAATCAGGCGTCTTGTCAGTGTCATCATGGCGCACCCTCCGAGGTGTCGGGGACTTTCGCCTGCGAGACGGCGGCCTCGGCGGGCGGCAGCGGCTCGTTGGCGAACGTTTTGGGCAGGTCGACCTCGGGGACGGGAACGCCCATGCGTTGACAGACGCGGTCGAGGTTGGCGCGCGCCGGCACGAGCAGCGGATTCTGGCGCACCGCGAGGTGGTAGTACTCGTAGGCGTGCTGGTCGTCGCCCATGTCCTCGTACACGAAGCCGAGGTTGTTGCTGACCTGGGCGGGTGGTCCGGCGAGCTTGAAGTGCTCCTGTGCCTTGTCGATGCGGCCCAGCTTGGCGTAGGCGAAGGCCAGGTTGTTGTGCACGCGATGGTCGGCCATGTCGCGTGCCAGGGCGGCCTTGTAGGCGAAGATGGCGCGTTCGTAGCTGCCCTCGAGGTAGAGGCTGAAGCCGAGGTTGTTGCGGAACGAGGGATTCTTGGGCGCCTCGCGAATGGAGAGGCGATGTCGCAGCTGGGCCTCGCCGTGGCGCCCCAGCGTGTCGAGCAGCACACCCAGCAGGGCGTGAGCCTCCGCGCATTTCGGGTCGAAGCGCAGCGCCGTCTTGAGCGCCCGCTCCGCCAGATCGAACTGCTTCATGTCGAGGTAGGCGCGCCCCAGCATGCAGTGCGCCTCCACCGACTCCGGCTTCATTTCCAGCAAGCGATGGATCACCCGGCTCGCCTCGAGCGGCTGGTTGGTACGCAGCAGGGTCTGCGCGACCGCGCGGTTGAAGCTGTAGGGGTTGGCCCGATCGTCCTGGAAAAAGGCGGCCTCTTGCTCGCTCAGGTTCTGTTGGTGGGCACAGGCCGACAGCCACAGCGCGGCGAGCGCGACGACCCTGAGCAAGGGGGTTCGTGAGCGAAGCGTCATTGTCCTCCCATGGCTGGCACCATGATGCGCGCGATGTTGATTACGGCCGGTCCGAGTAGAAACGTGAACAGCGAAGGCAAGATGCACATCACGAGCGGGATCGTCATTTTCACACTCGCCGCAGCCGCATAGCGCTCGGCGGTCTGGGTCCGTCGTATGCGCATCGCCTCGGACATCACGCGCAGCGAGGTCGCGATGGAGGTTCCGAACACCTCGGCCTGTACGATCACGGACGCCAGGTACTTGAGCTCGTCCACGCCCGTGCGCTGCGCCAGGCGACGAAAGGCTTCGCCGCGCGTGAGTCCGGCGCGCATTTCCAGCGCCGCCTGCGTGAGCTCCTCCGCCAGCAGCGGTACCGAGAGCCGGATCTCTCCCGCGATTCGGTTGAGTGCGCCCTCGAGCCCCAGGCCGGCCTCCACACAGGTCACCAGGAGATCCATGGCGTCAGGCAGACCGTGGTTGATGGCCGACTTTCGATCGGCGACGCGCCCCGCGAGCCACAAGTTGGGAAAGTAGAAGCCGACCATCATGGCGACCACGGTGTAGAGCGCCAGGCGATCAGTGGGCTGCACGCGCGCCATGTTGGCGATCAGGACCGCGCCGGCCCCCAGCATGCACAGGATCACCTTGGCCGCCAGGAAGGTGTAGAGGGCGCGTTCGCTGCGGTACCCCGCGTGGCTGAGCCGCGCCTTGAGGCCCGCCAACTCGACCTCGTCGCCGGGTTTGGCCACCTTGGCGATGGGCCGCACCGCTGCGTCGAGCAGGGAGTCTTCCGCGGCGATGCTGCCCAGACTGCGCGCTTCGACGGCGCTCTGCGTGGTGCGCCGCATGCGCCGCTGGATCGGATCCTCGCGCGAGGCCGCGATGGACCTCAAGCCCACCAGCAGAAACGAGATGGTGGCGGTCGAGAGCACGAACACGGCGATCTGCAGGACTGGGCCACCGAGCTGCTGGAAAATCTCGTTCAAGCCACACCGCCTTTCTCACATTTGCTCTCACGTCGTGCGCTGCGCCGCGACGGAGTCGCCCTCAGTACTTCACCTGCGCGAGCCGGAACAACCACAGGAGGCCGCCCGCCCACAGGCAGAGTCCTGCCAGGATGAAGTAGGGCCCGATCGGATCGGTCTTCAACACGCTCAAGTAGCCGGGGTTGGTCGCCAGCAGATAGGTCAGCGTCAGCGGCGGCAGGGCGCCCAAAAAGATGCCGGACATGCGAGCTTCGGCGGTGAGCGCTGCGAGCTTGCCCTGGAACTTGAAGCGCTCGCGGATGGTATGAGAGATTTGTTGCAGGATCTCGACGAGGTTGCCGCCCGTCTCGTGCTGCAGGGTCACGGAGACCGCGAAGATCTTGAGATCGAGGTTGCCAGGCACGCGCTCGGTGATGTGGGTGACCGCGTCGCGAAACTCGACGCCGATGTTGGTCTCCTCGGCGCAGCGCGCGAATTCCACGGCCACCGGCGCTGGCATCTCGGTGGCCACCAGGCGAAAGGCCGCACCGAGTCCGTGACCTGCGCGCAGCGAGCGCGACATCATGTCGAGGGCCTCCGGTAGTTGCTCGGAGAGCGAAGCGCTGCGCTTGGCGCGCGACATCACGGCGATCAAGAACGGGATCGACGCTGCCAGTGCGCCGGTGAGCCCGGCCACGAGGAGACTCTCGCCCAGCGCCACGTAAGCGCCCGCTGCGGAAACCCCCGCCGCTGCGAGCGCGAACGAAAGCATGCTCGCCACCGTCCACTCGAGGCTCGTCTGCACCAGCAGCCGCTCGAGTGTGTCCGTGAACGGAAGCTGGCGGAGCACCCGCTCGAGCTCGCGGTTCCTCGCCACGCGCTGCTCTCGCAGCAAGTTGGCCGACGCCTGCTCGCGTGCGGCCCGCAACCGGCGCAAGAGGTCGGCCTTCTTGCGCTCGCCGGAGTAGCGCAGCACGTTGTACAGGGCTTCGACGAGCCCGAGCACCGCCAGCGCGGTGGCGATGAGGATCACGGTGGACATCAGGTGAACTGGCCCTGGTAGCGGTATCCGCTGGCCTCGATGCGCGCGATGCAGCGTGGCCGCACCCCGGTGGCTCGGAACTCGCCCAGCACCTTGCCGTCGGCCGAGAGCCCCCGCTGTTTGAACACGAAGATGTCCTGGGTGGTGATCACCGGGCCTTCCATGCCGGTCACCTCGGTGATCGAGATCACGCGCCGCGTGCCGTCGCTGAAGCGCTGGAGCTGCACGATCAGGTTGATGGCGCGGGAGACCACCTGGTTGAGCAGCTCTTCGCTGAAGCGCGCCTCCGAGAGGCCCGCCATCATCAGGATTCGACCCAGGGCGTCGCGCGTGGTGTTTGCGTGCACCGTGGTCATCGAGCCGTCGTGGCCGGTGTTCATGGCCTGCAGCATATCGAGCACTTCGGCGCCGCGTACTTCGCCCACCACGATGCGGTCGGGGCGCATGCGCAAGCTGTTGATCACGAGCTGGCGCGCGCGCACCTCGCCCTGTCCCTCCACGTTGGGAGGGCGGGTCTCGAGCCTCACGACGTGGGGTTGTTGGAGCTGGAGCTCGGCGGCGTCTTCGATGGTCACCACGCGCTCGTGGTGCGGGATGAAGGACGATAGAGCGTTGAGCAGCGTGGTCTTACCTGTGCCCGTGCCGCCCGACACGAGCACGTTCAGCTTGGCTCGCACCGACGCCGAGATGAACTCGAGCATGTCCGGGGTGAGCGCGGCGTTGCCCACGAGATCCTGGGCGGCGAGCGGGCGCGCGCCGAAGCGGCGAATGGACATCGCGGGCCCGTCGAGGGCGAGCGGCGGGATGATCACGTTCACGCGTGAGCCGTCGGGCAAGCGAGCGTCCACCATGGGCGAGGTCTCATCGACGCGGCGTCCCACGCGCGCCACGATGCGGTTGATGATGCGCATCAGGTGTGCGCTGTCCTTGAAGCGTACGTCCACTCGGCTCAGCACGCCGGCGCGCTCGACGAACACGGTATGGGGCCCGTTGACCAAAATGTCCGAGATCGCGGGGTCCGCCAGCAACTGCTCGAGCGGACCGAGCCCCATGATCTCGTGGATGACCTCCTGCGTCAGGCGCTCGCGCTCCACGCGGTTGAGCGGCAGACTCTTGGAGTCGGCGATGTCGGCGATCAGCCGGCGCAACTCATTGGCGAGCTCCTCGGGGCTCAGGCTGTCGAGCATGCTCAGCTCGATGGAGGCCACCAGCTGGGCGTGCACCTGGGCCTTGAACTCCTGGAATTCCAGGTTGGCGGCGCCATCAGCCGAAGGCGGCATGAGGCTCTGACTGCCCCGTTCGAGTCGCGCGCGCAGGGTCATCGCTTGCTCCACCGCGCGAACAGGCCGCGCTTTTTGGCCGGCACCGCGGCCACGTACACGAGCGGCACCAAGCTCTGGATGTCTTCGTAGACCTTTCCGCCGGGATCGGCCTCGACCAAGAGCTGTCCTTCGTTGATGGCCTTGATGACGCCCGGGTAGTCATTGCTCACCATGGCATCCACGCGGCGCCCGAGCGCGTCGGCGATGGCGGCCTCGGTGAGCTTCCCGCTGTTTCTGTAGCGGTTGATCACCAGGCGGATTTTCTCGGTCGGGTACTGGAGCTTCTTGAAGATGGAGAAGCAGTGACTCACGTTCTTCAGGGCCGGGATGTCCTGGGTCATGGTGCACAGCACCACGTCGGCCTGGTCGAGCGCGGTGAGAGACAGTTCGCGAAAGTCCCGGACGCCGTCGATGACCACGAAGTCGAAGTGCTCCCGCAGGAAGGCCAGGATGCGTCCGCAGTCTTCGGGATGGAGCTCCGCCGCTTCGCTGAGCTTGTCGGTCTGAGACAGCACGCTCAACCCGGTGCGATGCTGGGCCATGGCCTGCCGCAGCAGGTCGCTATCCAGGCGCGCCATGTTGTTCACCACGTCTTCGAACACGTACTTGGAAGAGAGGTCGAGAAACGTCAGCACGTCGCCCATCTCGGTGTCGAGGTCGACCACCGCGACCTTGGCCGGGTTCGGGCCCTTGGCTCCGATCAGCGCGCCGGCCAGGTTCAGGGCGATGGTGGTGGCGCCGCTGCCGCCCTTGCAACCGAACACTGCGATGACCTGGCCACGCATGCGGTGTGACGAAGGACGCGTGCTGCGGCGCGGCAGCTCACGCAGGGAACGCGCGACGTCCGGGTGCTTGGGCTCGAGGAACGCGAAGTCGCGAGCTCCGGCCCGCATGGCGCGCAGGATGTTCTCCGGATCCCGGTTGGTGGACAGCACGACGGTATGGCAGCGCGACGAGGCCAGCGTCCGCGTGAGCTCGAGGATGGCCGCGGGATGATGATCCAGGAACAACAGCGCCACGTCCGGCACCGCCTCCTGCACGACTTGCTTTCCGCGCGCAGGGTCCGGCTCGATCGCGAGCACGTTGGCGAGGCCCGCGAGATCCTTCTCCAGGACGCCGGCTTCCGCACGACCACCAATCATCACCACGTTCACGCTTTGCTGCATGGCTTGCTCGATGTCTCCGACCCACGCTGACGCGGGCTGCTAGTTGCGGATGAAGCCGATGGGACCTATTGGACCTTCGTGCGGGGCGATCGCGAGATCTGAACGCGGGTCGTGCACGGGCGTGGTGTGCTCGGCCTGGTCACGCTCGGGGGCCTGATTCGCATCGCGCTTGCCCTCCGTCGGGTAGGGCCACGAGGCGCTGGGATCCTCGGAGGGTGGACGCCCGTTTTTGTAGGATTTGCGCTTGTGCGTGGGGCTCTCGCCCATGATGAAGAGCTGGAAGTCGGTGGGGTCGTTGTACTCGTCTTCCCCGGGCAAGATCGGGACCTCGCCGGGTTGCAGCGGCTTCACCAGGTGCGCCGTGATCACCATCATCAGCTCGGTCTCCTGGCGCTGATATTGAGTGGACCGGAACAGCGTGCCGATAATCGGCAGGTCGCCCAGCCACGGCACCTTGGAGACCAGGCTGCGGGTTTGATCGGAGAGTAGGCCCGCCACCGCGAAGCTCTGGCCGTCGCGTAGTCTCACCGTGGTCTCGCTGCTGCGCGTGCGGAAGCCCGGCACCACGAAGCCACCGAGTGTCGAGCCCGACGACGGATCGGGTTCGCTGACCTCGAGGCCCATGCGCAGGCTCACCGTGCGCTCCCCGAGCACCGTGGGGCTGAACCTGAGCAGCACGCCGAACTTCTTGAAGTTCACGCTGACGTTGCCGAGCTGGCGTGCGATCAAGATGGGCACTTCGCCGCCTGCGTGGAACTCGGCGTCCTGGCCACTGAGGGCGGTCAGGGTCGGCTCGGCCAGCACCTTGGCGAGACCCTCTTGCGAGAGGATGCTCAGCATGGCGCTGAAGGGGAACTGCGAGTTGGCCGTGGAGAACAGCAGATTGAAGGCTTGCTGATGGCCTGCCTGCCCCAAGAACGGCGCCCCACCCGTGCCACCCGTGCCGGGTACATAGGCGTCGGGGCTGTGTGTAAGATAGGAGCCGGGCGCGGCACCGGGTGGCACGGCGCCGCCCACGAGTCCGCGCGCGCTGTCTTGCCACAGCATGTTGACGCCGATCTTGCGCAGGCCGGTCTTGGATACCTCCGCGAAGCGCACGTCGAGCTGCACCTGTTGATCTCCAGTCACCTGGATCAGGTTCGCCACCTTCTCGCTGTGCAGCTTGGCGACCTCGGCGGCGCGCGCGGGCAAGCGCAGATCCGTGACGCTGCCCGACAGCACGATCAGATCGCCCACCGCGCTGACCTGGATGTCGGTGTCGGGGAAGAGTCCCTTGAACTGCGCTCGCAGTTGATCGAGGTTGCGCGTGGCGCTCACCGCGACCACCAGGGGAACCTCCTTGGCACCCCACAAGATCAGATGCGTGAAGCCCACCGACTTGGCCGTGATCAACACCTGCTCGGGCGTTACGACCTGCACATCGGCCACGTTGGGGTCGGCCACCGACACGCGGATGATGGGCGTCGAGAGGCTCATCAGGCGGGTCTCGCCCACCTCCATGCCCACGTTCTTGTGGGACTCGGTGATGAAGTGGGCTTCGGGCGCTTGGGCGGCGGTCGTCATGCTTGTGAGCAAGGCGAGCGCGAGCACCAGCGAAAAGAGACCTGCACGGGAGGGGGATGCTTGCCGCAGGCCCAGGCGCGCGCGACGGTGGGGTCGCGAGGATGCGTTCGAGGTTCTCATTGCATGCCCTGGGTGCGAAGGGTTCGACTCTCGATCTGACCGCCGCGCAGGATCTCCACCACGGGTGCCGCCACGGCTGCGGGCGACTCGACCGGGGGAGGCGGCGGGGCCGAGTGGTGTTCTCGATAGGCGCGGCGTGGCTTCTCCGGCTCGGGCACGGGCATGGGCGCCGCGGCGGGGATATCGGAGGCCAACAGTTGCGCCGGACTGACGCCTGTGGTGTCCCGCGTCTCGCGATCCACGCGCGAACGCAGCGCGAGTTGTAGCTGTCCGTATTGAGACGCGAGCGCGAGCTTCTCGGACTCCGCGGGGGTCACGCCCAGCGTCACGACCTTGACGTTCACGGGTTTGCCACCCGGTTCGGTGGTGAGGTGCTCGCCCACGGCCAGCACGTGAACACTCTGCAAGATCAGCTTGGACACGTTGGCGGAGTCCTCGTTGCGCTGCTTCTTGGTCTCTTCGTCCGGGCGCATCGTGGTGATCACGTCCACGAAGTCCCCCGGTTGCACGAAGCCCGCCACGCCGACCGCGGCGTTGACCTCCACGGCCATGGCGCGCATTCCGTCCGCGAGTAGTGCGGCTAGCCCCTGGCCCTGCGCTTCGTCTGCCAGGCGCTCTTTGAGCACGGGCTCGCCCTTCACGAGGTCCTGCCTCAGGGTCTTCTCGAGCACCTCCTTCACGCTGGCGAAGGCCCCCTCGGGCACGTGGTTGGCGGGCCACTGCACGACCTTCAGGTGCTGCCCCTCGAGGCGCACTGCGATCGGGAGATCCAGCGCCGCGACCACCACGGGCGTGGTCTTGGGCGCGGCCTCCGAGAACGCAGTCGCCATCTCGTCCGTGTAGCGTCGGACCAGCATCACGGCGGTGCCACCGGCGACCACCGCGATCGCCAGGAACAACAGCGCGCGTGCGCGCGACCGTGCAGCCAGGCGCCCTTCGGGCGCGTCATCTTCTCGTCTCAAGGTCACTCTCCAGCAGAAGGATCCTCGGGCTACTGCAGTTCCCAGCGCATTTGGCTGGTGGCGGAAAGTCCCTTGAGACTCTTGAAGGGACTCGAAAAGCCGGGCAGCGAATAGGTGAAGCCGGTGATGTTCTGAAACTGTCCGGGCACTGCGATGGTCACGCCCACGGTGCCCGCCGCGAAGGTCGGAGTGACCTTGGGGCAGTCCAGGCGACAGCCCGTGCCGAGTCCAGCCGCCGTCAAGTACTGCATGGCGGCGTTCTGTGCGGTGGTGGCCACGGTGGCTGCGTTGGGATCCACGGCGCCGCGACGAGCTCCCTCGCGCGCCGCATTGGTCATGGTGTTGACGACGAAGAAGAGATGGCCGAAGTCGATCATGCCGAGCAGCATCACGGTGAGCATCGGCAGCAGAATCGCGAACTCGAGCGCGGCAGCCCCACGCCGGGAGAGTCGAGCGCGTGCCGCGCGGGTGAGCCCGCCCGAGTGAGCTCGGGATGCCGCCGACGAGCGAGGTGAGGCCATCTCAGTTGCTCACCAGGCGGGCGACCATCGCGAACAGCGCGGAGGTGGCGGCTCCCACCTTGCCGGCCGACGCGATGATGACGACGAAGATGGTGGCAGCGATCAGGGCGTATTCGATGGAGGTCACGCCGTGACAGTCACGCAGCAGGGTGCGCCACGCGAACCCGTGCCTCACCAGGTCGGGCTGCGAAGCTCGGGCTTCCTGCGAGCACGTCGAGAGCTCGTGCTCCGACGTCGACTGCTTCTCTTGTGACCAGGACGAGCCCACTTGTACGCCCTCCCCATGGCTGCACTTCGGACACGGCTCACACCCTGCTCGCTGCGCCCGCTGCTCGGCGTTCACGCCGGCGCGCGGGAACCGCCGCCCTTGCGGGGGCGGTCGTTCATTGACCAGCCGCTTGCATCTTCTGGCCGACGTTGTTGAGCGTGTTGTTGGCGCTCTGACCTGCGAGCGTGGCGCCCGCGATGATGACCACGGCGATCAATGCGGCGATCAGCGCGTACTCGAGCGCGGTCACACCTTCTTCACGTTCCCTGAACTTGACGAGCAGACTCTTGAAAACCATGTCGGGTCTCCTTGCATGCGCCTGAGTCTGCAAGGTCGAGCCCGCAGAACCATGTCACGCTGATGCCAACGATTACACGCGATCTGCGCGCGACCTCGCAATGGGGGAAAAGCGTGTGTGCTTCGGGCGCAGATTCGCAATTGGGTCATGCGGATCTGAGTGTTCGCGTGTCACGGTCTCAGGCGATTCCAGTCTCGACATGCTCAGGTTCGCGCCGCACTTCGGGCGTGCAGGCCGCGCTCGTCAAGTCTGGTTGCCTTCCCGACCATGGACACACGCGAACGCGCTGCGCAACGTACGCGTGCACGCGCAAAATCCAGTGCATACCGTGAGCAAGGTCAAAGCGAACGACGTGCAAACGCAAAAAGAGCGCGGCTCGCGCAGGGCAAACGCAAACAAAGCGCGGCGCGCGCCAGATCCGCGCGCGATCAGCCTGCGATCAGAGCGAGTCGAACAGCTTGAACAGCGACGGCGTCGCGTAGCCCGGCCACGCGTGGTAGCCGCCACTGGGCTTGCAGAACACGACCGGCGCCTTGCCCGTGTACTTCGTGCACGGGTTGGGGGCGTCGTAGGCGCTCGGGTTCGAGGCTCCGTTGATCGTCAAGAACATGTCGCGGGTGTGCTCGCCCGATGGCAGCGGCTCGGCGGGATCCATGTCGAAGTGATTGATCCAGGCAGCCACCGGGGCCTTGCAGTCCTTGGGATTCGCCTGGGTTCCACCCTCGATGGACGCGAAGCCGCGCACCGTGCCGCCGCGCCAGCAAGCGATGGAGCTCGCCATCCAGCCGCCCCAGCTAAAGCCTGCCGTGAACACACGCTTGGTGTCGAAGCAGTAGCTCTCGTTCATCACCTTGAGCACGGCGTCGAACATCAGCGCGTCGGTGCCATTCATGTCGGCGTCGGTCCATTGTCCGTTCAAGCCGTCGGGGAACACCGTGAGCGCGCTCTGTTCGATCTGCGTCTGCCCCACGAGCTGGGCGCCATTGCCGCCTGAACCGTGGTAGGCGAAGAAGAGCGACCCGGGCTTGCTCTTGTCGTAGCCACCGGGGACCACCACCACGTAGGTTCGCTTGTTGGCCCCCACCTGCACGGAGCCGGTGGACATCCCCGCGGTCACCGACTTGCCGCAGCCCGCGCTGGCTGTGGCGCTCGCAGGTTTGGTGCCGGCGTCCGACGGCGGCTGCGCTGCGGCGTCATGCTCCATCGGGCCCGACGCTGCGTCGTGCGCACCGACTTGCGCATCGCCGTGGTTGCCCCCGGCATCGAGCGGGGCACCGCCCGAGTCGAGCAGTGACCCGCCATCTGCACTCGGTGAGGTATCACCGACGCAGCTACTCGACGCGCACGAAGCAGACAGCAACAGGAGGCCTGACCAGGGCAGGCCGCAGGAGCGAGCGATCATGGGGCCGAGCATTTCCTACGCTGGGTCATCCTGCAAACTGCCCTCCTTCCCGCACGCGACAGCCTGTAAACAGCCGCTACACTGCGCCCCGTGCCAGAAAGCTCCGCTCTGCGCGAAGCGCTCGCGGGCTTCCCCGCCCGCCGCGGCGGCCCCCGCGCCATCGCGGCCCGCGCAAGACTCGTCAGGGTCCTGTTCAGCCCTCGCGGCGCGCGCAAGCTGCCCTCTCAGACCGAACTAGACCGCGCGCTACGCGCGATCTCCGAGCCCGACCTCGCCTGGCTGTGCGAGTTTTCTCCGCTCGCGCCGCTCTACTTCCTGCCCACGCGCCCCTTCGTCACCCGGCTCGCCGCCACGCTGCGCGAGCTCGGCGCGCGTCGCGTGCTCGAGGTGGCCGCAGGCGACGGCTTCCTTGCGCGCTCCCTGGCTGCGCACGCCCCGGATCTCGAGGTCTTCGCGAGCGACTCGGGGGCCTGGGAAGATCCCCAGGCACGCATGACGCCCGCAGAACGCCGCCGCTTGCGCGGGCAGAGCGTGCCAGGCCTGCGCCTGGGCGGTGAGGTCGCGCGGCTTTCTGCGCGGGCGGCCATCCGCAAGTTTCAGCCGGACCTTGTGCTGTGCGCCTGGCTGCCTCCCGGCAACCTGCTCGACACCTTGATCCGCGCACAAGTCAGGCACGTGCTCGAGATCGGGGCCGGCCACGGCGTGACGGCAAGTGCCTACAGTTGGCGCTTCGCCCACGAATTCCTGGAAGGCTCCCTCGCCGCCCGCGCGCGCTGCAGGTTGGACGATCAGCCCGAAAACACGCTGCATTCGCGTATCACGCTCTACTTCGGCCGGGCCCACCCGGAATACTTCGAGGAGCGCGTGCGTCCTGGAGACTGGCTGTTTCAGTTCAAGCCCTGAAGACGAAACCTGATATCTTCTCGGCCGGGAACTGTGAAGCGAGGGCACTTCGTGAGCGAAGCGAACCTCGTGGTGGGGTGGTCCCGGCGCGGCTTTGCCGCAAGGGGCGGGGAGGTCGCGTGACCTCCCCGACAGACGGAGGCGCGCTAGGTGGGCTTGCATCAGTTCTTCATCTATTGTGCGGTGGGTGGCGGCGCGCTCTTCCTGGTGCAGCTGGTGCTGTCCATGCTGGGTGCGGGCGACGCGGACATCCCGAGTGCGGATCATCCGCCCACGGGCCACTCGTCCACGGACACCTCGTTCAAGATCCTCTCCCTGCAAGGGCTCACGGCGTTCTTCGGCATGTTCGGCCTGGTCGGCCTCGCGCTGCAGGACGAGAGCAAGGCCGGCCCCACGGTGTCGGTGCTCGGCGCACTGGCGGCGGGCTCCTTCAGCACCTGGGTCATCTCGCGCATCTTTCGCGCGGCCCACTCGCTGCAGTCGAGTGGCACCCTCGACCTGAGCAAGGCCGTGGGCAGCACGGGCACCGTGTACCTGCGCATCGCGCCCGACAAGCCCGGCAAGGTCACCTTGAACCTGCACGGTCGCCTGGTGCAGCTCGACGCCGTGACTACCGTGGAGACGCTCGAGACCGGCAGCGAGGTGCGCGTGGAGCGCGTGCTCGCCGATGGCACGGTCAGCGTGCTCAAAGCTTCCTGAAGTGCTGCGCGGGGCGCGCCGCCGCCCCGATCCCTCGAACAAGATGGACTGGAGGACCCGTTGATTTCTGCAGAAATGTTCGGCCTATGGGCCGTGGTGGTGATCACCTTCGTGGTGCTCGTAGTGGCCACCCTGATGTTCTTGGCCGCGCGCTACAAGCGTTGTCCTTCGGACGCCGTCTTGGTGGTGTTCGGTAAGGTCGGCGAGGGCCAACACGCCAACTGCATCCATGGTGGCGGCGCCTTCATCTGGCCGCTGATCCAGGACTACAAGTATTTGAGCCTCACGCCCATGTCGATCGGCATCGACCTGCGCAACGCCCTCTCGCTGCAGAACATCCGCATCAACGTGCCCAGCACGTTCACGTGCGGTGTGAGCACGCTGCCGGCCATCATGAACAACGCCGCCGAGCGTCTGCTCGGCCTTAACTCCCCGCAGATCGAGGAGATGGCCCGCGAGATCATCTTCGGCCAGCTGCGCCTCACGGTGGCCTCGCTCACCATCGAGCAGATCAACCAGGATCGCGAGAGCTTCCTGGACTCCATCCGCAAGAACGTGGAGCCCGAGCTCAACAAGATCGGCCTCTACCTCATCAACGTCAACATCACCGACATCACCGATGAGTCGAACTACATCGACAGCATCGGCAAGAAGGCCGCCTCCGAGGCCATCAACCGCGCCCGCGTGGACGTGGCCGAGCAGGAGAAGATCGGCGCCGTCGGTCAGTCGGTGGCGCAGCGCGATCGCGAAGTGCAGGTGGCGCAGAACACCGCCGAGGCTGCCAAGGGCCAGAAGGCCGCCGACGCCGAGCGCCGCGTGTTCGTGCAGCAGCGTGAAGCCGAGGCGGTGAGCGGCGAGAACGCGGCCCAGGCCAGCATCGCCAAGAGCACCGCCGAGCTCAACGTGCAAAAGGCCGAGGCCCACAGGGTGGCCGAGGTCGCGCTGCGCGAAGCCCAGGTGCAAATCCAGAAGATCGAGGCCCTCGCGGAGAAGGAGCGTCTCACGGCGAGCGAGGTCGTGCGTCAGGAGATCGAGCGGCAAAAGGCCGAGATCCTGGCGGCTGCCGAGGCCGAGCAGACGCGCCTGCGCGCGCGCGGTGAAGCCGACGCGGTGCGGGCCCGCTATGACGCCGAGGCGGAGGGCGTACGCAAGGTCCTGCAGAGCAAGGCCGAGGGCTATCGGGCGCTGGTGGAGAGCTGCAACGGGGATCCGCGCGCGGCCGCTTCGCTATTGATGATCGAGAAGATCGAGGAGCTGGTGAAGGCCCAGGTCGAGGCCGTGAAGAACCTCAAGATCGACAAGGTCACGGTCTGGGACGGCGGCGCTGGCGGACACGCCAACGGACAGGGCTCCTCGGCCACCGCCAACTTCGCCAGCAGCTTGATCAAGAGCCTGCCGCCGCTGCACGAGGTGGCCAAGATGGCCGGTGTGGAGCTGCCCGAGTACCTCGGCGAGATGCTGCCCGAGCGCAAGGGTGAGCCCGTCGTGGCCGCGCCGCCGAGCCCCAACGGCGCCGCTTGAGCTGTCCCTCGAGCTCGCGCGCTCACGCGCCCGGTGAGCTCTCCCACAGGAACGGTGTCATCGACTCACCCGGTGGCGCCGGTCACACAAAAAAGTTGCACTAGCAGTAGGATCTTGGTCGCCGATGTGGGACGATGCCGTCCATGCCGACCCCCCGTTCCTTGACCTACGACTACGCTTCGAACCCCGATGAAGTCTTTGCTTTGCTGCGCGACCCCGAGTTCCTTAAGCGTCGCTGCGAGGCTGCCGGTGAGAGCAACGTCGACATCCAGATCAGCGAGACCGGCGACGGCGTACGCGTGATCACCGCCCGCGACAAGGCCGTGGACCTGCCCTCGTTCGCCAAGCGCATGTTCCAGCCCCAGAACCGCATCGTGGAGAACACCACCTGGCGCCGCCAGGGGGACCGCTGGGTGGCCGAGTACGCCATCGAGATCAAGGGCATCCCCGGCGAGGTGCGCGGCCGCAGCACGCTGGCTCCGAGCCCCATGGGCTGCCGCTACGAGACCCGCTTCGAGGTCACCGCGCGTATCCCGGTCGTGGGTGGCAAGCTCGAGGGCTTCGTGGCCGAGCGCATCGAAGAGCAGCTTCGCACCAACGCCGAGCGCAACGACGCACAGCTCAAGAGCTGAGCACGTCGACCATCGCGCCGCTCCGTTTTTGTGGCTCGCGAGGCGGAACCTCCCGCTTCGACCGGGCACAATGATCGAAGCCCATGGCGCGGAGCTATGTCCAGACCAAAGCCCTCGCGGTCTCTGCCATCGAAGAGCAGGGGGCGTTGCTGGTGTATCCGCTCGCGAACCGGCGTGATCCGCCCTCGTTGTGGCGCGTGCTCCATCCGCGCGTCGAGATGCGCTGGGCCTGGGATCAAGGCGCCGACGATCGCGTGGTGAAGCTGTGGCAGCTGCGGGAGGAGCTCGCGCGCGAGAAGCGCGTGGTGTACGGGAAGTGGTACCGGGGACGGGCCACCTTCTTCTCGCGTACGCTGTTCGTGGACATGTTGGCGGTACTACAGGGGGTGGAGGAGCCGCTCTCCGACGAGGCCAACGAGCTGCTTGCTCTGTTGCGGGACGATTCACCGCAGTCCACCAAGGCGCTGCGCCGCGAGGCCGGACTCAGCGGTCGCGCCGGAGAGCACGTGTGGACACGCGCGCTGCGCGAGCTGTGGGAGCGTTGCCTGATCGTGGGCGTCGGCGAGATCGACGATGGGGCCTTTCCCTCGTTGGCAGTGGGCGCCACACAGACCCTGTTCGAGGACTTGTGGGACGAGGCGCAGCTCCGATCGCGGGAGTTAGCGCAGACCCAGGTGCAGGAGACGCTGAGCGGCACGGGCGTGGCGTTCCTCAAGATGTGGCGCGCGAGCCTGACTGCGCGCGCGAAAGTGACCGCGAGGGGCGTGAACGCGGTGTAGATTGAACGCGGGGAAGCCGAGCGTTCGATGCGTCATGCGATCGAAGTGCACGCCGTGAGCAAGTCCTTCGAAGTGGGCACGCGCCCGCCGCGCTGGAGAACCGGGCGGAGTGAGCGATCCGTCGTACAGGCCTTGCAGGAGGTCTCCATGCATGTCGCGGCGGGCGAGATCTTCGGGCTCGTCGGTCGCAACGGCTACGGCAAGACCACGCTCATCAAGTGCATCTGCGCGCTGCTCGAACCCAGTCAGGGACGGCTCACCGTGTTGGGACACGACGTCGTCCGAGAAGCGCAGGCGGTGCGCGCCGTACTCGGCTACGTGGGCGCCGACGAGCGCAGCTTCTACTTCCGCTTGAGCGGCCGGCAAAACCTGGAGTTCTTTGCGCGTCTACACGGCGTCTCCGCGGAGCGCGCCCGCGTGCGCATCGGCATGCTCGCCGAGCGCTTCGAGATCACGAGCCTGCTCGAGCGGCGTTTCTACGAGTATTCCACCGGCAACCGTCAGCGGCTCGCCATGGTGCGCGCGCTCTTGCACGACCCCAAGCTGCTAGTGCTGGACGAGCCCACGCGCAGCCTCGACGCCTTCGCCGCCGGCGGCCTGCGGCGTACGCTGAGGGAGTGGGTGCGCGAAGATGCCGAGCGCAGCGTGCTGATTACGAGCCACAACCTGGAGGAGGTGGAGCAGCTCAGCCAACGCGTGGGCATCATGACGCGCGGCCGCCTGTCCCAGTGCGGCACCCTGGCCGAGCTGCGGGCACGCTTCGACGACCGCGAGTGGGTGCGCCTGTGGCTCGATGGGCCGGTGGACCTGAGCGAGCTACGCGCCAGCCTCGAGGGGCTCTCTGTGCTTGGGCTGCATGCGGGCGACGACGCGCTGCACGGCCACTTTCTGGAGTTTCGCCGGCAGGCGCGCGACGCGCTGTTGGATCGGGTGCTGAGGCAGCTCCCACGACAAGGACGGCGCCTGTTGTCCTTCGAGTGCCGTGAGCTCTCGCTGCAGGACATCGTAGACCGGGTGGACACGGGCAGGCCGGACCAGGAGGCTCCTCCTCCGAGGGAGCGTCTGAGCGTCGCGCCGGGCGAGCGCGTGCCGGCCGTCGAAGCCGCCTCGGAGCGACCATGAACTTCTGGCGCTGTGCGTTCGCGTTCTTCGCGCGGGATGCGGCCCTGGCCCTCAGCTATCCGGTCTCCTTCGCGCTCGCCCTGCTCGGGACCATCGGGCGCACCCTCATGCTCTGGCTGCCGGCTCAGCTGATGGAGGACAGCAGCCTCTTCACGGGCGCGCGCGGCTTCTTGGCCTACTCCATCGTGGGGACCTCCATGGTGGGCATCTTCCTGGCCAGCTACGGCGGCGTGGCCAGCTCGGTGCGCAGCGAGCAGGCCATGGGGACCCTGGAGTCGGTGCTCATGACGCCGGCCACCCTACCGGCCGTAGTGCTCGGGGCGAGTCTGTGGAGTGTGTCCCTGGCGCTGATCGACGCAGGCCTGACCTTGGCGATGGGCGCGCTGGCTTTCGGCGTGGAGCTGCGCGGGAACTTCCTCGCGGCCGCGCTGCTGGTGTTCCTCACCAATCTCAGCTTCGCGGCGGTGGGTGTGCTGTCGGCGTCGTTCGCGGTGGTGTTCAAGAAGGGGGATCCCTTTCGGATCCTGGTGGCGGGCGCGTCGTTCCTGGCCGGGGGCGTGTTTTACCCGAACGAGATCCTGCCGCGCTGGATGCAGCTCTGTGCGCAGGGCCTGCCCGTGACCCACGGTGTGCGCGCGCTGCGCGGCGTGTTGCTCCAGGGAGAGAGCCTGTTCGCCTTCACCACTGAACTCATTGCGCTGCTCGGCTTCGCAGTAGTCGGCGTGCCGCTCGCGATCGCGTGCTTCGCGTGGTCACTTCGTCTGGCCAAGCGTGAGGGAAGTTTGCTCCAATACTGAGCATGCACTCCAAGCCCCCATTGGCCCGCGCGCTGGCCATGAGCACCATCGTGGTCGCCGCAGGGGGACGCGTGTCCACCGTGCACTCGCCGGAGAAGCGAAACGAGACCGTCCTGGTCCACGTGGCCACCGGCAAGTACTACAGTCTCAACCGCGCTGGTAGCTTCGTCTGGGAGCAGCTCAAGAAACCGGTAAGCTTGGGGCAAATCGTGGATGTGATGGTGACCAAGTTCGATGTCGATCGGCCGCGCTGCGAGGCGGACGTGCGTGACATCATCGCGAGCCTACTCGATGCCGGTTTGGTCCAAGCTCGCCCCTAGTCTGCGAAGCCTCTCGCGCCTGGGCAGACGTTCACCGCGCGAGCAACTGTTGGTGGTGGAGGCGGCTGCGCATTTGGTGGCGGCCAAGGCCATGCTGAAGCTGCTGCCGTTCGAGCACTGGCGCAGTCAGCTGGCGCGTGAGCCTGTGCAAGGGAGCGCGGTGCTGCCGTCGGCGCCGCGGCTGTCGGAGCTCGCGTGGGCCGTGAACGGCGTGGGGGCGCGCTTCCCGGAGCGCTTGAACTGCCTGCCCCGAGCCCTCGCCACGCGCTGGATGATGCAGCGTCGGGGCTGGTCGAGCAGCCTGGAGATCGGCGTAGCGCGCGATGCCCAGGGCAACCTGGAGGCCCACGCGTGGATTGAGCATGAGGGCCAGGTGGTGATTGGGCTGGTACCGAACCTCGAGCGCTTCCAGAAGCTGCCCGAGGTGGCTGCACAGCACCTGCGTTGAAGCGCTGTCTCGGGCGCCTTACCGCTCTTGGTGACGACTCTCGCTAGCGCGCTGTCTCGAGCAGCCGCTGCGCGGTGTAGAGTCGATACTTGCCCGACCGGTCGGAGGAAAACACGATGTAGGACTGATCGTCACTCAGCCAGGCGTCGCGGTCATCGGCGTCACTGTTGAGTTCGCTGAGTTCTTTCAGGAACTGAAAGGGCGCTCCAGGCGCGTCGCGGCCTGCGAGCACGAGGTCCTCGTCGTCCGTGTAGAGCAAGTGCAGCGCGTCGGCCGCGGGGAAGGCGTCGGTCTCGGCTCCGTCGCGATCGAGCTCGCTCAGCGGCTGTGGTTCTCCCCAGTCGTCGGCGGGGTGGGCGCGTTCGGCCGCGTAGAGCGCATAGTCTTCGTCTTCTCCTGCACGCCGCGCCAAGTAGGCCATGAGCGCATCGCGGTCGACGGCGCTGATCAGGTCGTCTCCCGGCGAGCTGAGAGTGGAGACGCGCTCTGGACTCCCCCAAGCGGCATCGCGCGTTTGGCGTCGAGCGACGTAGACGTCGAGTCCTCCAGCTCCTCCGGGACGATCACTGCTGAACCAAAGGGAGAGGCCGTCACCGGAGAGCGCGAGGCCCGTCTCTCGGTGCTCGCTGTTGAGCTCGCTGACTGCCTCTGGCGTGGTCCATGGGTCCTCGAGACGGGTCCGCGTGGCGAACCAGATGTCCTCGCGTGCGGTGCCTTCGCCATGCCGATTGAAGAACAGCGACAACCCGTCTGCGCTCAAGGAGGGATCATCGTCGTCGAGGTCTGTGTCTTCAGCCAGCTCCAGCAGACGTGGCTCGCCAAACTCGGGAACAGCGAGCGCGCCGGCGTCGGACTCCGCTGTTGGACGACCTGCGCCCAGTCGTAGCTGCTTCCCGTCACAACCCACGACGAGCAGCGCGACCATCTCCACCGCGAGAGCGAGCGCAACCTGGTGCGGTCTTGGCACCTCTACCTGCCGAGCGCGCGGGTCAGACTGCGCACCCGAGCGGAATGTGCGGAGCCTGGGTAGAGCTGCAAGAAGCGCCGTGCTGCGACGCGTGCTGCTTCTGGTTCGATCGATGAGAGCGCCTCGATCTCGAGGACCATCGCCTCTTCTCGCAACGTTCCTCGTGGGAAGCTTCGGGCATGCTCGGTCAACGCAGCTAGCGCGGCGCCGGCATTCCCCTGGGCGAGGTGGGTGCGCGCACGATCGAGGAGGGCGATCTCACGGGTGAGCCCCGAGGCGGGCAGGGGACTGGACACCGGCGCATACTCGCCTTGAACCGGAGAGGAAGAGGGTGCAGCGACGGACGACGGCAGGACCCCCTGCGGCGCACTTGGCTGCACCGCACTCGGCACGCTGATCGCGCGCTGGCCGTAGATGGCCCCGGCGAGGCCGAGTCCGGCAGCTACCACGGCTAGCAGGATGGAGGACACCTTCGTGCCTACTACAGGAGCCAGGCTGGCGGTTCCGACGCCACCCGCGGCAGCTCCCGCCGCACTCGGCGACGCAGAGGGCGCTCCACCCAGGGCTGGTACCCCGGAGGCTCCGCCCGCTTCGACGCCAGACACGAAGGCAGTCGAGGCCAGGCCCAGCGCCAGATTCAGACGTGCTCTTCCTTCGGGAGGTGGTTCCTCGAGCCAGCCTGCTCGCAGCAGCTCACGCTCGGTCTCGGTGGCACCGTCTTGGAGGAGCCTTGGCTCGCTGTTCATGTTCCGCTCCGCTCCGTCGTGGGCCCGCCTTCGTGGGCCACCAGCTCGCGAAAGCGCTCGCGTGCGCGACGCAGGCGCGATGCCACGGTTCCCAGGGCCAAGCCCGCCATGTCGGCGATCTCGGGGGCCGTCAATCCCTCCAGCTCGTAGAGCACGAACACCGTTCTCAGCTCGAATGGAAGCTGCGCCAGGATGCCGTCCAGTCGCTCGCGGGCGCGGCGCTGCTCCAGGAGCTCATCGGGCGCAGGTGTGAGCGAAGGTCGTGCGTCCGCATCGACGCCGTCCGCCTCTCGCCCGAGGCTGCGTCGCATGGCCTGCGCCACGCGCAGCGCGGTTCCGTAGGCAAAGCTGCGTTCGCGACCCGGCGTGATGTCCGACAAGCGCTCGGCGACGATCAGGAAGACTTGCTGCGTGGCGTCGTCGGCGCTCGCGGGGGCACAGCCGAGTCGGCGCAAGAGTCGCCAAATGAAGCGATAGTCCTCGGTCACCGAGCGCTCGAGTCGAGCACGCTCGAGTGCACTCGGCTGAGAGTCCACCTGCGCACAAGATGAGTTCGTGAGACTCGCCGCCACGCCGGGATAATGCATTGGGGGCCCGATTCGATCACCAGATCCGGATTCCGATGCCGATTTGCGCCCGGTATGTCAGGTGGGGCACCGCATAGACGTGCTCCTCGCCGAGCAAGAAGCTGTGACGCCACAACGGAAAGAGCAGCTCGCCCTCCGCGAACAGGGAGACGCGCCGCCACAGGTGGAAAAATACGCCGCCACCGGGTCCCAGTGCGCCCCAAGGAGCGGTCCGCTGCGTCGGTTCGAGCGTGTCCGAGCCGCTCGCTCTCATCTGACCGAACTCAGCGCTACCGCAGGCCGCGAGCGCAACGCGGCTCGTCGCAACCGCGAAGCGAAGACACAAGCTGGTGGCGGCCGCGAACCAGCGGAAGGAGGCCACTCCCTCACCCCTTTGCACGTCGAGCGGAAGGACGCTGCGCAGGCCCGCCCGGGCACTCAACTCGCCCCACGAGAATGAGCTCGTCAGGACTCCGCTCAGCGCGAGCCCTGGACGGAACATCGGGTGCAACGCCCGAAACGACGAGCGCGCCGAGTTCGAGGTTCCCATGCAGGTTGCGCGGTTGCGGCTCGGGCTCAGCCTCGGAAGTTTGCGGTGAGACCGGGACCCGGCTCGTGTCTGCGACTGAGGGGGCAGAATTGGCCGCCGAAGAGGGTGGACTCGTCGTTTCGCCCGTGGTCGGCGCCGCCGGCTTCGACGGTGCAGCGGCCTCGACGGAGGCATCGGACGCTCTAACTTGCGAGCCGGACACTCGCGACCGGGGCGTGGCCGAGGGGGGGTGGCGTGTCCCCTCGCGGGCACTCGAGTCCGTCGAGATCGAGCCCGCGGAACTCGGGTCGAGCATCAGCGCAGCGATCAAGGCGAGAGCATCCACGCCCTCCTGACAGTTGCGCGCTTCGATGCGCCGCTCGGCCGCGAGCCCCGAAGGCTGCACCCATGACACGCGTCCCACGATCTCGGATGCACCGGCCCCATGCTCGAGGGTCACGCTCAGCTGTCCCTGAGGTACGGCCGAGGCCGCAGCTGGGCTCAGGCGTGCGGTCACACGCTCCAGGAACAGGGCACGCCCCGGACAATCGGGTGGGGCGTCGTACCGCACCCCTGACAGCACTCGGTTTTGAGCGGGCGCCGGGCCGTCCACCGCCTGGGCATGCGCGACGCCCGCCCATGCGAGCGCGCTCGAACACGACAGAACTGCTCGAAGAGTCCGGAAAAACACCGCGGTCGCACTCTACCGCGAACGCACCCCGTGACGGACGCTTCATTGACTCGACCGGCCAGCAGAGCGCCTGCTTTGGTTCCCTATCGGACCCGCTCCTTGGAGCTGCCAGGATTTTCTTGTGTCCGCCGTGATCGATTTGCCATGGCTCGGACATCACGGGCATGAGCTCACGCGAGTCCTGCACATCATCCTTCTTCGGTCACCGAGTCTCGATACCGCTCGCACTTCTGCTGCTGTGTTCATGCGAGCCGACGTCTACCAGTCGAGCTCCGAGCTCGACGCCCGACAACGAGGCTCATGGCGATCGGGTTGGAGACGGGGATGGGAATGGAGACGGCGACAGCCCCTCCGATCCGGAGGACGATCGTCCGACCGACGACGCAGGCGATCCCGGCGACGATCGCGACGTGCCCGATGCTGGGGACACTGACGACGGCGAGCGCGACGCTGGTGCTGGCAATCCAGCAGGAGATGGCGATGGAGACGGCCTTCCCGAGGCGGAGCCGACCATCGTGGGCAAGGGTGGAATCGTGCACTCCACCATCGTGGTGCAGGCGGGTGAGGTGTTCGACGGCGACAACAAACGTTATACGGCAGGCTCCGAGCTCGGCGACGGCAGTCAGAGTGAGACCCAGAAGCCTGTCTTCAAGCTAGAAGACGGCGCCAGACTCCAGAACGTGGTGCTCGGTTCACCTGCGGCCGATGGCATCCACACCCACGGAGACGTGACGCTGAAAAACATCCACTGGGAAGACATCGGCGAAGACGCTCTGACGATCAAGGCGTCGGGCACCGTGGTGCTCGACGGGGGCTCCGCACAAGACGGTGAGGACAAGGTCTTTCAGATCAACGCCGCGAGCACGTTCCATGTGATGAACTTCGAGGCGCACAACGCGGGCAAGTTCATTCGTCAAAACGGCGGTACCAAGTTCAAAGTCGACGTGATCATCGACCACTGTGACATCTCCAGGATGGACGAAGCCATCTTCCGCACCGACAGCGATGTGAGCACGGTGGCGATGCACGACACCCGCTACAGCGAGATCGGCAAGGAACTCTTCATGGGCGTCGAACCTGGGAACGTCACCCAATCGGGCAACACCGAGTACTGACGCATCACGTGCTTCGGCGTCGGCGCCGGGCGAAAGGAAAACATGTCAGCGTGGTCCAAGCGGGCGCGTCTCTGCGCCCTGCTGCTCACGGCGAGTGGCTGCAGCAATGGAACCGAGCCTCACACGCAAGCCGGTGCGGGCGATGGGGACGGCTCCGCCTCCCTGGAAGGCGACGCGGGCTCCCCGGAGCAAGGGGACGGCAGCGACGACAGCGACCAAGGGGATGGTGGCTCCGAGTCCGTCGAAGATTGCGTGCAAGGTACGTACGCAGCCATGGCGCGCCCGCTGGATATGTTCATATTGCTCGATCAATCCGGCTCGATGACCGAAGACGACGATCGCTGGACCCCGACCACGGAGGCGATCGCGAGCTTCGTGGAGACCTCGGGCATTGCGCGCACCGGGGTTGCCCTGCAGTATTTCCCGCTCGGCTCGAGCGACGCAGAGAAATGCGAGAGCGAGCGCTACGAGGAACCTGACGTGGCGATGGGTGAGCTGCCTGGCAATGCCATGGCCATCACGTCGTCCCTGACGGCTCACTACTTCGATCAGGCGGGCTGCTGCACCGACGAACACAGCGGCACGCCGACCCGGCCGGCCGTCGAGGGAGCGATCGCCTACATGCGGACCCACCTCGGCAAGCATCCGGACCACGTGGGCGTGCTCCTGCTGGCCACCGACGGGGAGCCGAGCGACGTGTGCGACGACAACAAAGTCGAAGACGTGGCGAAGGTGATCCGAGCGGCCGCCATGAGCTCCCCACCCATCCGCACCTACGTCATCGGGATTGGCAAAGACGAACAACTCGCCGAGATGGCGGAGGCGGGCGGCACCGGACGCGGGCCCATTGCCATCGATGGTAGCGGCGCACGTACCGAGAGCGATCTCGCGGAAGCGTTGGCGCTAATCCGCAACGAGGTTTTGCCTTGCGACTACCCAGTCGCCAACGTGGCGGATCCCACCAGTTTGAACGTCGAGCGATCGCGTAGCGGTCAGGCGCAAACGCTGGTCAATGTTCCGAAGCTCGAGTCGTGCAGCGAAGCGAACAGCAACGGCTGGTACTACGACGACCCCAACGCTCCGAGCCGCGTCGTGCTGTGCCCTGACACGTGTGCAGACGTGGGCAGCGACGCGCTCGCCACCATCCGCATCGTGGAGGGCTGCGCGATCGTCGTGCTCTAGCGTGCGATGCCAGCACCAGCCATGGCGGCTTCGGCTTGGTCGCTCGAGGGCGGTTCTAGCTCAGCCCTTGCGCAGGTCCTCGACCACCCAGTTGACGTGGCGGCCGGGCACCGGGCCCCGGGCGTGAGCCTTGAGGCACTCGGACTCCAACACGCGCACGTGATCGGTCAGGTTGGTCTCGAAGCGCGTGCCCTTGATGACCTTGCCCGTGGGCATCACCTGGCGGCCTTCGATGCGCATGCGCTTGAGCACCTCGATGGAGGCCACGCGCAACAGCTCGTAGCGATGCTCGGCGTGCTCGCTGTCGGTGGCCACCGACACGATGAGCTTGCCGAAGGTGGGGTCCTTGTTGACCAGCTTGTCACCGGCCTCGAAGCCCGCGTCGAAGCGCACGTCGAGCTCGGCGATGCCGCCATGTCCCTGCGTCTCCAGGGCGCTGACCACCTCGGCCGTGCTCGGCATGTCGATCACGTCGAACACGCCGGCGTTGGGCAAGAACAGCCCAAGCTTGCCGTCGCGCGAGTCTTTGATGTTGGCCTTCCAGGACTCGGCGTTGATGCGGAACTCGCGCGCCACGTGCGTGTTCACCACGTCGTCCTGGGAGAACGGAATGGGCTTGCCGTTGGCGATGGCGATCTGCAGCTGCACCAGGTTCAAAGGCGTGAGCCCACCCTGCGCGAGGATGCGGTGGGCGGCTTCGGTGACGGGGTGCTCCACCTGGATGCGCGTGTTCATCTCGAGCAAATAGAAGTGCCCATTCTTGAACATCAGCTCGACGGTGCAGGCGCCCACGTAGCCCACCTCGTCGGCGATGCGCACGGCGAGCTCGCAGATGCGCGTCGCGAGACCCGGGAACGAGCG
This sequence comes from Myxococcales bacterium, assembly GCA_047601445.1. Classification (GTDB taxonomy): domain Bacteria; phylum Myxococcota_A; class Polyangia; order Polyangiales; family DASUME01; genus DASUME01. The sequence goes on from JASGJH010000001.1 coordinate 6,401,183, forward strand.
CATCAGGGCGGGCGGCGCCTCTTCCTGGATCTTCTGGCTCGCGCGCTGCTCGGTGCAGTCACGCATGCCGAAGTGGCGCGTGTTGCCGTAGCGATCGCGCACGACCTGGACTTCGAGATGGACCGTCTCCGGGATGTTCTGCTCGAACATCACGCCGCGATCCCAGCCGTTGGCCGCGATCTCGCCGAGCACCTTCTGCACGGCCTGCGTCACGCCCTCGGGCGCGGGGATCACCATCTGACCGCGTCCGCCGCCGCCGTTGGCGGCCTTGAGGCGACCGGGATAGCTGAAGCGCTGCTCGGCGTAGCCCTGCTCGATGGCCTGGATGATCGCCTCGGGATTGTCGTCGTCGATGACGATGCCCGGCACCACGGCCTGGGGATCGATGGACTGCGCCAACAAGCGGAACTTGCGCTTGTCGCCCGCGCGCTCGACCACGTCTTGCATGGGGCCCACGAACACGATGCCGGCACGCCGGAAGTGCTCGATCGCCGCGGTGTTTTCGGCCAGCGGACCATAGCCGGGGTAGAGCGCGGACTGCGACAGGGCGCGCTCGGCTTCGCTACCGAAGCGCGCGGAGTAGGAAGACAGCACGCGCTCGGCGATTTGCACGGCGTTGCCGTAGCTCTCGCGGAAGGTGCCCTCGAGCGGGATGGAGAAGCCCTTGTACTGGCTGGCGAGGCGCACCTGGAGGGAGGTGGCGTCGTCGCGCTCGCTGTAGAGCACCACTGGCGTGAGACCCAGGGCGGCCGCTTCGCGTACCGCGCGCACGCCCATCTCGCCCTTGTCGGCGACGATGAGGTACTTGAGTCCGCCTTCGCCCACGGTGGTGGCGGGGAAACGCTTGAGATCGTGGGCGGCGAGGTAGATCAGGTCGGCCACGCGCGGGGCGTTGGCAGCGAGCGCGGGGGCCTCGGCCTTGAGGCGGGCCGCGAGCAGCTTGCCCAGCGCGGGATGGCGCTCGAGGGCGGGCAGGATCTGCAGCCGTTCGCCGTCAAGCAGGCCTTCCGTGGCTTCGCGCTCGAGCTTACCGGCCAGCTCCACCAGACTCGTCTCGCTCAGCAAGCGCGTCAGCTCGGCCTCGGAGGGCAGGGCTTCGCGGCTCGCTTCGACCTTGCTTTGCAGCGCGCGGATGCGGGCCGGACCCTCGGCGAGGAGCTTGGTGAGCGGACCCTCCCAGCCGAAATGGCGCAGCCAGGTGGTGCCGTTGTGCAGGAAGTACCGCAAGGCCACCAAGCGCTGTCCCAGGGCTCCCAGGCAGAGCGAGCGCAGCTCGCTGAGCGTGGGCTGCGTGATACTCGGGCTCGGACCCGCGGCCAGGACGGCGAGCACTTCGTTGCAGCCCACGTAGTGGTGGCCGGGCGCGACGAGCTCCCGCATGGCCAGGGTAATCGCGGGGTCGATGGCTTGACGATAAGAGCGGTTATTGGTCACGGCGGGCCACTCTAGCCCACACCCTTGGCAGGTGCAGGCCCGGTCCAAGGCTTAAAACAAAGGCCGTTGGCTCGCTCACCGCTGGATTCTACGCAGGCCGCTCAACGGAAGTAATTGCGCGGATCCTGGTAGCCCGGCACCTGGAAGCTCATGTTGCTCGGGTCACGAAAACCGGGGATCGGCGAGGGCGCGGGGCCTGGGCCGGGCGGCGGCATGGGGTTGGGCAGGTGCCGGTCGTGGGCTGCGCGGGCACCGGCGGGGTACGGGTAGAACCCAGAGCCGTAGCCGTAGTAGGGACCGTAATAGGCCGCCAGACCGTCATGGTTGTAAGAGCTGCTCTTGCTGGCGGCGCGGTCCTCGCGCTCGCGCTCGAGGTAGGCCTGCTGGGAGCGCTTGCTGGCGAGCTCGGCGCGCTTGGCGTCGAGGTCCACCTGGGCCTGCTCTCGCTGGAGTTGTGCGATGCGGGTCTCGGCCTCCAGGCGCTGCACCGCCAGGTACTGCTCCTGCGTGAGCCAGCGGCCCTCGTGCTTGATCAGGCCCTGGGCGCGCATCTGCTCGTCGCGCGTGACCCAGCCCGCCTCGGTGCGCACGTAGCCCAGGCGCGCGCGGGCCTCCGTGTTGTCCGGGGCCAGCGCGATCACGCGCCGCAGCATGTCTTCCTCGCGGGCCTTCATATTGCGGTCGCGGCAGTAGTCGGCCAAAAGCAGCAGTCCCTGCACGTCGGTGGGAGCCAGCGCCTTGAGCCGCGCCTCCACGTACTCCACCTCGCTCTGCGCCTTCTCGATGCGCTGCACCGAGCCCGCGCTCACCGTGATGTAGCCCGCCTCCATTTCGACGATGACCTTCTCGCCGACCCGGGTGGCTTTGCCTTCGATCATGGAGCCGCTGCTGAGGAAGACGCGGTCTGCTCTCACTTGCGCGGGCGTGCCGAGCACGCCGAGCGAGGCCGCTCCTGCCATGGCCGCTGCGATCAAGACGGTACGCAATCCTCGCACGATGCCACTACTCCTGCTCCTCGAAGCTGACACGAACAGGCGTTTGATGTCGAGCGCGCTTGGGCCGCGATCGAACGCACGCATCGGTGAGAAAGCTCGATTGCTTCCCGGAAGGCAGCTCGAAAATAATCGTCAGGAGGGCTGGAAAGCCCGTGATTCGTGGGACTTCGTGAGCGGAGCAACCCTCGCGGTCGGGGTGAAACACAGGTGCGATGCCTGGGAGTGAGCCCTGTGGCGAGCGCGTACCAGCGCGTCATTCTTGCGCCCGACAGCGCGAGCTTTTGCCTGTGAACTCGGGGGTATGGAATGGAGCTCGCGGGCAGCTGCGTTGCTCGTGGATGCGATCTCACTTCTCGTTTTGGGCGCTGGTCGTGGCGTTGTGTGCGGCGAGTGTGTTCGCGCCGCAGGCCGCGCGGGCAGACATCGACCTCGAGTTCACCGCCCTGGTCGGAAGCGGCGTGGATACTGGCAACGCGTCCAACAATCCGTACGCGCTGCAGCTCGGCGGCGCCGCCGAGCTCATCATTTCGGGCTGGGTATTCGGGGTGCGCGCCACGCGCTCCTTCGGCACCAACTCGGGTGGCTCGGACCACGTGAACGACCTCAGGAGTATCGGCGGAGATCTGGGCTACGAGTGGGAGCTCTGGCTGTTGCATATCGGTCCCCGACTCGGGGTGGGGCAGGTGAGTGAGCACAACGGTGACCTGAAGGCGCCCTACCTCGATCCGGGCCTGGTCGCCGAGATCGAGGTCGGCTGGTTCGTGGTTGGTGCCGATGCACGCTATCGCGTGGCGATCAAGGACACCGTCGCCAATGGCTTCCTCGTGTACGGCAAGATCGGCCTGCGGTTCTGAGAGAGACATGGGGTACGGGCACGTTGGGGGAGCGTGGCCTTCGAGTCCTCTAGCGCTCCGATGGCGAGACCCACTTGGCGTACTCCCCCGCTGGCAGGCTCGCTCCCACTTCGGCCTGATTCAACAGCGCGAGTTCCTCCGGCTTCATGCCTCGGTGTTCCTGCGCGAGGTCGCGAATCGACGTGGCGCTCGCCAGCTTCTCCACCTGCAGGCGGTTGGGGCCGACCTCCAGGATCGACTCGTCAGTCACCGGGGCGAAGCTTGCGAACGAGTGCAGGAAGGTGTCCTGGTACTGCGCGAAGCGCGAGGCGTCCGAGAGTCCGAGCATCATGAAGGTGTGCCCCTGCTGCTCCACGAAGAAGGCGATGCCCCCGATCTGTCCCGCCTCGGTGGTGGCCTCGAAGCTGGCTGCCGAGCCCTTGCCCACACGCTTGGGTCCGTCGCGCCGCGTGACACCCGACTCCTTCAGAAAGGACTCGACCGCCTGTTCCGCGGGCATCGCCGGCCCCATGCGCAGTTCGAACGCCGCGTCTCCTTCCGGGCTCGCCGCGATCACGGCTTGCTTGGTGTTCTCCGCCTTGAAGCCGCTCGGCATGTCTACGCTAAAGGCGAGCCCCGGGTGATAGAAGCGCCCGTCGCGGAAGAAACCCTCGCGCGGGTTGGGTCCGTACACCATGCCATCGATGGCCTTCATGTAAGGATCCTGGCCCTTCTCCATGGCGTCGAAGTTCTGCCCCTGCATGCTCGCGATCTTCTTCTCGCCGCGGCGCACGCGCTCCTCGGGCTGCGGATGGCTCTGCAACCAGCCCGGCACCTTGCTGCCCCCGGCTGCCTCGCTCACGCGGCCCAGCGTCTCGAACACCTTGGGCATCTCGCGTGGGTCGTAGCCGGCACGCACCATGTAGCGAATGCCGAGGTCGTCCGACTGGCGCTCGTCGTCGCGCCCGAACTTGAGGAACAAGAGCTGCAAGCCTTGCGCGCCGAGGCCGCCGAGCTGCGCCACGCTGCTCGATAGGGCGGCCCCCAGGCCCAGTCCCATGTTGGCGAGCTGGCTCTTGCTCATCTGGTTCACCGAGTGTTGGGCCGTGACGTGACCGATCTCGTGTCCGAGCACGCTCGCGAGCTGCGCCTCGTTCTCCATGTGAGCCAACAGGCCGCGCGTGATGAAGATGGGACCTCCCGGCAGCGCGAAGGCGTTCACGCCTGGATCGTCCACTACCTGGAATGACCACGGCAGATCCTTGCGCTCCGACACCGCCGCCAGCTTTTGGCCCACGCGGTTCACGTAGGCGTTGAGTGCGGCCGCGTCGTAGACACCGATGGACTGCTGGACCTCCTGAGCGCCCTGTTGTCCGATCGCGATCTCGTCTTTCTTGCTCACGAAGTTGAGCTGGCGCTTGCCCGTGGCTGGGTTGACCACGCAGGCCGCGAGCAGGAGCATCAGGGCGCAGGTGAGGAGGTGCTCGATGCAAGCCCGAGGGCCCTCGACCCGGCGCGGGTTGGCACGGGCGGACCGGTGCCGGCGCTTGGCAAAGCTGTCCACGATAGCTCCCCTTGGTGACAGACCGATCAGAGGTAGGCACGCCGCTGCGAGCAGGCAGCGGGGCGCGCAAACGCAGCGTTCACGCGTGCGAAAATGCTCGGAAACGTCGCGACGCTACGTGAAGACGATGCAGGATATGCAGGATCTCCCTCCCCAGAAGCCGGTCGAACGGAACTCGAGCAAGCTCGAGAAGCAGGGCTCGCGCGTGCGGGTGACCCCCGAGGAGTTCAAGCGCTCGGTGCTGGACCACTTGCTCTACACCTGCGTGCGCGACCGCGCCGAGGCCAGCGCCACGGACCTCTACCGGGCCATGGCCCACACGGTGCGCGACAAGCTGGTGCTGCGCTGGCTCGCCACGCAGAAGACCTACCTGCAGCGGGACGCCAAGCGCGCCTACTATCTATCGTCCGAGTTTCTCACCGGTCGCAGCCTGGGGCTGTGTCTGTTGAACATGGGGCTCTATCAGGAAGCCGAGAAGCTCGCGGCAGAGTGGAACATCGACCTCGGGGAGGTACTCGATAGCGAGGGGGATCCCGGTCTCGGCAATGGCGGTCTGGGGCGCCTTGCGGCGTGCTTCATGGATTCGTTGGCCACGCTCGAGTTGCCCGCCGTGGGCTACGGGATTCGCTACGACTACGGCATCTTCGAGCAGCGCATCGAGCACGGGCAGCAGGTCGAACACCGCGACAACTGGTTGCAGTACGGGAACCCCTGGGAGCTGCCGCGCCACGAGCATGCGCAGGTGGTGCGGCTCTACGGCAGCACGGAGATGCGGCGCGACGAGGAGGGGCGCCTGAGCGTGCACTGGGTGGACACCAAGCAGGTGATCGGACTTCCCTATGACTCCTTCATCGTGGGTCACGAGACCGACAACGTGAACACGCTGCGCCTGTGGGCGGCGCGCGCGTCGCGCGACTTCGATCTCACCTTGTTCAACGAGGGCGACTATCGCCGGGCGGTGGAGGAGAAGGTGGACGTGGAGAACATCTCCAAGGTCCTGTATCCGCCCGACCATACCGACGAAGGCAAGGAGCTGCGGCTCAAGCAGCAGTACTTCTTCGTGGCCTGCTCCCTGGCCGACATCGTGCGTCACTTCAAGCTGCGGCACCGGGACTTCTCGCGCTTCCCTGAATTCGCGGCGATCCAGCTCAACGATACCCATCCATCCATCGCGGTGGCCGAGTTGATGCGCATCCTGGTGGATGACCAACGGCTCGACTGGGACGAGGCCTGGCGCATCACGCAGGCCACGCTGGCGTACACCAATCACACCCTGTTGCCCGAGGCGCTCGAGAAGTGGCCGGTGCCGATGTTCGAGCGCGTGCTGCCGCGCCACTTGATGATCATCTACGAAATCAATCAGCGCTTCCTGCGGCAGGTTCAGACGCGCTGGCCCTCGGACACCGCGCGCATGACACGCATGTCGATCATCGAAGAGAGCACGCCCAAGCAGGTGCGCATGGCCCATCTGGCCACGGTGGGTTCCCACAGCGTCAACGGCGTGGCCCAGTTGCACAGTGAGCTGGTGAAGAGCGAACTCTTGCACGACTTCTACGAACTCTATCCCGAACGCTTCAACAACAAGACCAACGGCGTGACCCCGCGGCGCTGGCTGCTCTACGCCAATCCCAAGCTCACCTCGCTGATCACCGACAAGCTCGGGCCCGAGGTGGTGGCGGGGGACCTCTCCGGGCTCACGCAGCTGCGCGCGTTTCAGGAAGATCCACAGCTTCTGGATGCGATGTGGCAGGTCAAGCAGGAGAACAAGCAGGCGCTCGCCAAAGTGATCGCGGCGCGCTGCGACGTGCGGGTCGACCCGAGCTCGATGTTCGTGATCCAGGTCAAGCGTATCCACGAGTACAAGCGTCAGCTCCTGGCGTGCCTGCAGATCGTCGCGCACTACTTGAAGCTCAAGAATGAACCGAATGCAGACGAAGTGCCCCGGACCTACGTGTTCGCCGGCAAGGCGGCGCCCGGCTACGCCACGGCCAAGCAGCACATCCGGCTCATCAACGACCTCGCCGAGGTGATCAACCGCGACCCCGCCATGAAGGGGCGCTTGAACGTGGTCTTCATTCCCAACTACGGCGTGTCCTTGGCCCAGGTGATCATGCCTGCGGCCAACGTGTCGCTGCAGATTTCGCAGGCCGGCAAGGAGGCCTCGGGCACCAGCAACATGAAGTTCGCCCTCAACGGCGCGCTCACGCTGGGCACCCTGGATGGCGCCAACGTGGAGATCCGCGACGCCGTGGGGCCCGAGCATTTCTTCCTGTTCGGACTGAAGGTGGACGAGGTGAACGCGCTGCGCGCCAGCGGCTACCGCCCGCGTGACTACATCGAGCAGAACCCGCTGCTCAAGGAGGTCATCGCGCTGCTCGAGTCCGACTTCTTCAGTCTGGGCGACCCACGGCGCTACCACGGCGTGGTGCACGCGCTGCGCAACTACGACCCGTATATGGTGTGCGCGGACTTCGCAGACTACGTGGCCAAGGAGGCCGAGTCCGCGGCGCTGTATCGGGACCAGCGCGCCTGGTCCAGGAGCTCTCTATGCAATGTTGCGGGCGCGGGGCGCTTTTCGAGCGATGCCACGATTCGTGCGTACGCCGAGGAGATTTGGGGAGTGGAGGCAGTGAAGGTGGAGATGGGGTTGGTCGGGGGGCGGTGAGGGGAGAGGGAGAGGGGGAGAGGGAGCGACCAGGTTTTGCGTCGCCATCGCCGTCAAGGTCAAGGGTAGCGTCAACGTCAACGTCCGTTGACAGCGCCAGCGGTTGACAGCGCTAGCGGTTGACAGCGCTAGCGGTTGACAGCGCCAGCGGTTGACAGCGTCAGCGGTTGACGGCGACGGCGACGGCGACGATTGAAGTTCCCCCGGTTCCGTTGACACGCAGGAGAGACCCATGCGTGTTCAGAAGCAGCAGCGCTACACAGATGAGTTCAAGGCAGAGACGATCGCGCTGATGAAGCGAGACGACCGGACTTTCGCGCAATTGGCCGCGGATTTGGGGATAAACAAGTGGACCCTGCGGGAGTGGTACAACAGGGACCAGATGGCCAAGAAGAGCAAGCGAAAGCCGGGAGCACCTGTAGCTCCGGCTCCCTCTCAGGAGACGGCAGAGGAGAAGGCTGCGCGGCTGGAGCGTGAGAACGAGCGGCTGCGCAAGAAGGTCGAAACCCTCGAGATGGACCGCGAAATCCTAAAAAAAGCGGCAGCCTTCTTCGCGAAGGAAAGCGAATGAGGTTCGCCTTCATCCACGCGGAGAAGGCGAACTTCCCGGTGTCAGCGCTGTGCCGGAACCTGCAGGTGACCCGGCAGGGGTACTACGCGTTCGCGAGTCGCCCGCCGAGTCCCCGTGCGGACCAGGACCGGGCCCTCTTGGAACGGGTCGGCCAGGTGCACGCGGAGAGCCGCAACGCCTACGGAAGTCCGCGAGTTCGAAAGGAACTCCGACGTCGTGGCATTCGGGTCGGCAAACGCCGGGTGGAGCGCGCCATGCGGAGCTTGGGGCTCTGCGCCCGGCCTCGTCGCCGGTTCCGTGTGACCACCGCTGCAAATCCGCGGCATCCAGTCGAGCCTAACGTGCTCAACCGCGAGTTCCGCGCCGAACGTCCCAATCAGCGCTGGGTGACGGACATCTCGTACGTCTGGACCGACGAGGGCTGGTGCTACCTCGCTGTCATCATCGACCTGTTTTCCAGGACCGTCGTGGGCTGGGCGCTGGACGCCATGCTCTCGACCCAGCTGCCCCTCGCAGCGCTGGACATGGCGCTTCGGCGCCGTCGTCCCGACGCAGCAGGCCTGCTCCACCATTCTGACCGGGGCTGCCAGTACACGAGTCAGGAATACCGCTCTGAGCTCGCCCAGCGTGGGCTCTCGGTCAGCATGAGCCGCAAAGGCAACTGCTGGGATAACGCGGTCGCCGAGAGCTTCTTTTCAACCATCAAGGCCGAGCTAATTCATGGTCGACGTTGGGCCGGGCGCCTTGAGCTTCGGTCGGCGGTCTTCGAGTACATCGAGGTCTTCTACAATCGGCGGAGGCTTCATTCGTCACTGGGGTATCGAACCCCAGCCGAGTTCGAGAAGGACTACACTGCGGCTCAGGCCGCCTAAGCAGGTGTCAACGGATTCGAGGGAAGCTCACGATCCCTCCCCCTCTCCCCCAATCCCTACCCCCCTCCCACCACCCCCCCGCCTGTACACATCTCCGCCAACCACTCCGTCACCGCGCCCAACATCCCCAATCTCGCCCCCGCTCGTCCGAGGCCCTGTGCTTCATGCTCGAGCTCTCGCTCTCGCATGACGTCTTCCAGGCTGCCCGGACGCTTCTTCTGCACGTCGCCCACCACTTTGCGCACGTCGATGCGGCGTTCGCCCAGGTCGAGGCCTGCGTCTTCGGCGAGGCTCACGCCGTAGGGACCCCAGTGACAGATGACGTCGTCAGGGCGCATGAAGCACTGCCAGGCATCCCGCAATTGCTCGAGGCTCTGGCCGTCCTTCACCGCAGCTTCGTCGAGCTTGGCGTGCACCACCGGCGAGCGGGACAAAGGTAACCGTGGCGCCAGCACGACTTCGAGGCGGCTGCCGTCGTGGGGACGCACGGCGACCCAATGAATGAGCTCGTGGGGATACAGCGGACGCCCGAGCACGCGATCGTGGGGCCATGCGTTGGACTCGGCCGACACACAGAGCAGGCTCTCTTCGCGCAACAGCGGCGGCAAGCGCGACGGCGTGTCGGCGCGCTGGCAGCGGTGGACGCGACGGCGTGCGCCACTGGAGCGCGCGGCATAGCCGAGCTGCATGTCCACCATGGCGCGGAAGGGCACGAGCAGCGACTGAAAGCGGGTAGGGTCGCGTTCCAGGGCACCGAGTGCGAGCGCCATGGCTTCGATGGTGGACACGTAGTCCTCCCGCGGTTCGCGCCGAATGCGGTACTCGCTCGGGCGCGTGGGACGGAAGCCATAGCGTGGCATGTCGAGCAGGTCGCGGTTCTTGCGCAGGAGCGCTCGGGCCTGGTGCCAGGTGCCGTCGATCACCACCAAGGTCACGCGCTCGTTGGGGGGAGCCTGGTCGAGGTCGTGGGCGTCATCGCTCGGGAACAGCAGGATGGGAGGCGCGTCCGCATCGTGCAGCATGCGCGTGACCGTGCTGTCCCGGGAGAAGTCCACGCCCACGGCCACATGGGAATGGGGCAGGCACAGGCTCGCCATGTGGGCAGTGCCCACGGCCTTGTCGCGCTCACGCGGGTGCTGCAGCACGAGCACGCGGTTGTGCGTCTCGAGCGTGGGCAAGTGAGCGCAGTAGCAGACCACGGCGGGACGCCTGCAACGTGAGCACTCGTTTCTCGGCTCGAACGACACCGCGCCCGCTCTTAGCATGGGCGAGCTAGGATGGAATGGAAGGAGTCGCATCGTGAGCCGAACGTCGTACGTGCAGACCACCCACGAGGTCTTCAACCAGCCCACGCCGCGCCAGGACTTCGACGCCTTCGCCAACGATGCGGCCCTGGTGGAGGGCGTGCGGCGCGAGGCCCCGGAGTGGGTGGAGGCCAGGGTTTCCCCCTACGGGGCCGTGGTGGGCAGCGCGCGCGTGCAGACCTGGGCCGCGCAGGCCAACAAGTTTGCGCCCGAGCTGCGGAGCCACGATCGCTATGGACATCGCGTGGACGAGGTGGACTACCACCCGGCCTATCATGAGCTGATGCGCGAGGCGATGGCGCACGAGGTGCACTCCCTCACCTGGACCCAGGGGGCGCGCGAGGAGCGGGGAGGTCACGTCGCCCACGCCGCGTTGCTCTATCTTCATGCGCAGGCCGAGCCAGGCACCAGCTGCCCATTGACGATGACCCACGCGAGTGTGCCCGCGCTGCGCGCGCAACCCGAGTTGGCCGCGCTGTGGGAGCCGCGCCTATGTGGAACGGACTACGATCCGCGCTGTATCCCCGCGTCCGACAAGAAGAGCGCGACCATCGGAATGGCCATGACCGAGAAGCAGGGTGGCTCCGACGTGCGCGCCAACACCACGCGCGCCCAGCCCATCGACCTACCCGGACCTGGCCACGCCTACGAGCTCACCGGGCACAAATGGTTTTGCTCGGCACCCATGAGCGATGCCTTTCTGACCCTGGCGCAGACCCACCATGGCCTGTCGTGCTTTTTGGTGCCTCGCTTCTTGCCCGACGGAAACCGCAATCGCTTCTTGATCCAGCGGCTCAAGGACAAGCTCGGCAACCGCTCCAATGCCTCGAGCGAGATCGAGTACGACCGCACCTTCGCGCAGCTCGTGGGCGAGGAGGGGCGCGGCGTGCCCACCATCATCCAGATGGTCGCCCAAACCCGTGTGGACTGCGCAGCGGGCTCGGCGGGGCTCATGCGTAAGGCGCTCTGCGAGGCCATCCACCACAGCCGTGAGCGCAGCGCGTTCGGCAAGCGGCTCTCGGAGCATGCTTTGATGCAGAGCGTGCTCGCGGACATGGCGCTCGAAGTGGAGGCCGCCACCGCGCTGTTCTTGCGGGTTGCGCGCAGCTACGACGACGGGCGCACCAAGGAGATGGAGCGCGTGCTGGCCCGCTCGGCGACGCCGATCGCCAAGTATTGGGTCACCCACCGCACCCCGCGCCTCACCTTCGAGGCCATGGAGTGTCTGGGTGGCGCGGGCTACGTGGAGGAGAGCGGTCTGCCGCTCCTGTATCGCGAGGCCCCTGTGAACAGCATCTGGGAGGGCTCGGGCAACGTGCAGTGCTTGGACGTGCTGCGCGCGCTCGGTCGCGATCCGGCCGCGCTCGAAGCCTTGCTCGGAGAACTCGACGAGGCACGTGGCGCGGATGCCACGCTCGATGCGGTGATCAGCGAGCTCAAGCACGCCTTTCCCGACGTGACGCAGCTGACGTCCCTCGAGGCCCGCGCGCGCTACCTGGTGGAGCGCTTTGCGCTAACGCTCGCGGCGAGCCTGTTGTTTCGACACGCGCCCGAGTTCGTGGCGAGCGCCTTTTGCGCGACGCGCCTCGGGGGCCAGGGCGGGGCTGAATACGGGGCGTTTTCGGCCAATATCGAGAGCGAGCACATCATCGAGCGCGCGCTCGCGGGCTGAGCTGCGAAAGAAGACACAGCGTGAGCGCGGCCAACCGCGTAAAACAGCCGGCGGCGTTCTTGGCCTGCTCGGATGATGCGTTAAATTCTACACAAGACCGGAGGAGGCGAGACACGGCAGAGGAGGCACATATGCTGTTTCGAGATCGCCACGACGCGGGTCGCCAGCTCGCCCAAAAGCTTGCGCCGCTTGCCGAGCATCATCCCGTCGTGCTCGCGCTGCCGCGGGGAGGAGTACCGGTCGCTTACGAGATCGCGCAGTCCCTGCACGCGCCGCTCGATGTGCTCGTCGCGCGCAAGCTGGGTGCGCCCGGGCACAAGGAATTTGGCATCGGAGCCGTGGCCGAAGGGGGCGGTCGCTACATCCATCCCGACACCTCGGCGATCCTTTCCGTGACGCCGGCCTACCTCGAGCGCGTCGAACGCGAGGAACGCGCCGAGCTGGAGCGACGCGTGCGAACCTATCGGGCAGGCGAGCCGCCCATCGATTGTCGGGGACGTCTCGTGATCCTGGTCGATGATGGCCTCGCCACGGGGGCCACGATCCACGCCGCGCTGCGCTCGGTGCGCAAACAAGCTCCTATGTCCGTGGTGCTGGCCGTACCCGTTTGCGAGCCGGAGGCTGCTCGCGCGCTCGAGGATGCCGTCGAAGAGGTCGTGTGCACCTGGTCGCCGCTGGAGTTCAGTTCGGTAAGTCAGTGGTACGACGACTTCGAGCAGACGTCGGACGACGAGGTCGTCTTGCTGCTTGCGCGCGCACGAAGTGAATACCAGGCGCGCTTGCAGGGCATGCGGAAGGCTGCCGAGCGGGCGCGAATCCCCGGAGTCCAGCACGGTGATCGCCAGCGGCGCTAGAGGGCTTTACCCGTGGCTACCGCACGTGAGGCGAGCTGTTTCGTTGGCGGGGGGGGTAGACCGCGGTTCGAACCGTGTAGCGCAGAGAACGGCGCCTGCCCCAACACCGCTGGCGGGGTGAGCGGGTGCATCGCCGCGTACTGTTTTTCACGACGCTCGTTGCAGGGACTCGCCGCAGCGGTAGCGAGTGGGCATAAGACCAAGGGCGCGGGAGAGAGCTCGGTCATTTCCCTCTCGCTGTCGCCGACGAGCACTCGCTTGACCGTCAAGTTGAAGGCGCAACCCGTGGCCCATCCGGACCGCGTATTGCTCGGCTTCGAGCGGCCTGGTCTCGGCGAGACCCTGAAGACCTGCAGCCTGAAGGTGGTCGCCAGACCTCGCTCTAAAGCGCCGATAAGCCCCTCAGCGCTTGCCCGGCACGTCGTGCAACAGCCGGCTGTGCGCCAGTCGCGCCCGCTCGTCGGCAGGCATCTTGTCGGCGGTGTCGACCAACACCTGATGCAGCTTGAGCTGGCCCGCGGCGGTGACGTTGCGCAAGTTGCTCAGGGCATCGACCAGGGCTTGCTTGTCGAAGGGTTCACGGGTGAGGGCGGCGGCCACGGCTTCGCGCGCTTCCAGGACCTCGCGGCGCTGCGCGCGGAGCTCGGGCGCGTGGGAACCGAACATGTGCATGCCCTTGCCGGGACCCATCCCTCCATGGGCGAGCTGCCCGGGTGGCGGCCCCTTGGGACCGAACCAGCGCGCTGCCCCGAAACCTAGCAAGAACAGGTTGAGCCCGAGCGAAACGGCGAGCGCCCAAACCAGCTTTTTGATCGGCGGATTCACTTTGCGTCTCCTTCAAGCCGCTCTCCTTCGAATTGCCCGAGGTCGGTCACCAGCTCGTCCCCGAGCGCCAGGGCGCCGAACTCGGACAGCGCGGCGCTCTCGCTGGTCGTGCTCGCATCATCGCCGACGTCATCGAGCCTCGCATTGAGCGCGCTCTCCTGGTGCTGCGCGCCCGTGATCACGCCCAGGACCAGGGCCGCCGCAGCCGCCAGAGCCGCCCACAGGTTGGCCCGCTTCGGGAGCAGCACCACCACCTGGCCTCGCTGTGCTTCGCGCTCCGGAATCGAGCGCAAGCGGCGTTCGAGGCGAGGGGAGGGCATGAGCGCCTGGGGTTCGTCCGCGAGCAAGGCGTCGAGCTCCGCGGCTTCACGCCAGGCGGCGTTGGCGGTCTCCGAGCTCGCGAGCAAGGCCTGCACCGCCGCGCGCTCGGACTCCGGGATGCGCTCCAGGTTCGCGCCATAGCTGTCCACCAGCGCGCGCAGGCGCTCCAGTGAGATTTTCCTGGGTGTTTGCTCGTTGCTCATCCTGCCTGCTCCCCGGCCAAGCTCGAAAGTCGTTCCCGCAAGGTGCGGCGTGCCCGCGAAAGCAGGGACTCCAGCGCCTCCACGGAGACCTGCAGAATCTCGGCCGCCTCCACGTTGGTGAGGCCCTCGAAGTGCACCAAGCTCAGCGCGGCGCGCTGCCGCTCGGGTAGGGTGCCGACCTCGTCGTGGACCCGCTGCGCCCGCGTGCGCACCAGGAGCTCGCGGCTCGGGCGCTCTTCGGAGGGCAGCCCATCGAGCGCGTCGGCATCCGTCTTCTTGCGCGAGCGCAGGGCGTCCACGCACAGGTTGTGCACGATGCGGTGCAGAAAGGTGCCGAGGCGCGCCTCGGGGCGATACGTCGCCGCGTTCTTCCAGAGTCTGAGGAATGCTTCCTGCACCATGTCCTCCGCTTCACTCGCATCCCGCAGCATGCGCCTGGCGTGCGCGGTGATGGACGGCGCATGACGCGCGGTCAGCGTGCGAAAAGCCTCCGCATCGCCGCGCGCCACGCGCTCCATCAACAGGTGATCGTCCTCTGGGTGTTGCAACGTGGACTCGGCTCGATGAATCTAGCGTGTCCCGTGGGCTCGCACCGCTCACAGGCTCTTGGTTGTGGCGGCGCCGGGGCCGCGACCGTGACCCTGACCGTGTTCGCCCTTGTCACAGCGGCCATGGCCATCGGACGCCATGAACGCCTGGGCCTCCTCGCGCGTGACCTTGCCGTCCTTGTTGGTGTCGAACTTGGTCAGCATCTCCTTGGCCTTGGCCAGCGCCTCCGCCTTGGTGACGACACCGTCGCCGTCGCTGTCGCCGCGCATGCCCTTGTCCCCGTGCTTGCCCTTGTGATGGCCAGGGCCGAAGGCCTGCATCTCCACCTGGCTCAGGCCGCCGCTCTTGTCGGTGTCGAGCTTGGTGAAGAACTCCTCGGGCATCCGCGGAACCTCGCTGCGCTCGAGCACCCCGTTGTCATTGGCGTCGCGGTCGGAGAAGTGCTCGTCGCGCTTGCGCTCGTGCGCGGCCTTACGCTCGTCCGCGGTGACCTTTCCGTCCTTGTTGGCATCCGCCTCACTGAAGTGGGCCAGTGCGGCAGCTTCCGCTTCCTGGCTGGTCACCACACCGTCGCCATTGGTGTCGAACTTTTCGAAGCGGCCCCCGTGCCCGGGTTGGGCTGCGGCGAGGCTCGCGCCGGTGAGGGTGCAAATCGCCGTAATCATGAGCCAACTGTTCTTCGTCATGAGCTTCTTTCCTGCCTTCCTGCCTGGTCAAACGGGGCACCCGGCAGGTTCCGTCGCGGCCATCGAACTTTTTTTCGCGACCAATGTGGGCATGGGTTTAGGGGAGGGGCATTTGCCTTCCCCCCCACCCATCGCGAGGTTCGCTGCGCTCACGCGTGCGCACACCTTGCGGCCGCGCCCATGAGTCCTAAAGCTGGCCCCTTATGAAGCGCCTGCGTCTGGTCCAACTGCCCGTGCCCCAACCGGCGGCGTTGGCGGCCACCGGAAATGTCCCGCTCGCGGCGGGTTGTCTCGGTGTCTCGGCGCGCGTGCACGGCCTGGCCGAGCGCGGGCTCTCCATCGAGGTGGTGCCGCCCGCCGTGACCGACTGCTACGGCGACACGCTGCTCGCCGATTACATCGCGCGAGACGAGCCCGAGTTCGTGGGCTTCTCGCTGTACCTGTGGAACGTGGAGCGCAGTCTGCACCTGGCGCGCGAGGTGAAGCGGCGCTCGCCGCGCAGCAAGATCTTGGTGGGCGGTCCCGAGGTCGGCGCCGACAACCCGTTCGTGCTCGCGCAGCAGGGCTTCGACATCGCCGTGACCGGAGAGGCCGAAGACACGTTTGCCCGCGTGATGTCGACGTTGCTCGAGGGCGGCGACGTGAAGGGGATGCCCGGAGTCGCGGTGCGCAGCTTGCTCGGGCTCGGCCCGTTCGGCCCGGCTCCCACTACGAACTTCCCCCTGACCGACTATCCGTCGCCATACCTGCAAGGCCTGGTGCCCGTGGAGGCTCAGCGCTCCACCTACGTGGAGACCGTGCGTGGCTGTCGCTCGCATTGCGCCTTTTGCTTCTACCCGCGCAGCAGCAACGTGCTGCGCGTGCTCGACGTGGAGCGCAGCGCCCAGCTGTTCGCCTCGCTGCGTGAGCGCGGCGCGCGCGAGATCGTGTTTCTCGACCCTACCTTCAACCATCGTCCCGACTTCGAGCCCCTGCTCGACGCCCTCGCCCGCGTGAACGCCGACCGCGCCGTGTCTTGCTTCGGCGAGGTGCGCGCCGAGGGGTTGACCCCGGATCATGCGGCGCGCCTGGCCCGCGCCGGCTTCACCAAGCTGGAGATCGGGCTGCAGTCCGTGAACCGCGAGACGCTCAAGCGCGTGAAGCGTGGCGGCAGCCCGGAGAAGGTGGCAGGCGCCGCCAAAATGCTGCGCGAAGAGGGCATCGACCTCTTGATCGATTTGATCATCGGCTTGCCGGGCGACACGGCCGACGACGTGGCACGCGGTGTGGATTTCTTGCTCGAGAACGGGCTCGGCGATCAAGCCCAGGTGTTCATCCTGTCGCTGCTCCCGGGCACGGCCCTGCGCGCCTCGGCGGCCCAGGACGGCTTGACCTACGATCCCGCGCCGCCTTACCGAGTGCAGAGCACCGCCACGCTCGATCGTGAGGCCCTGAGCCGCTGCCTGTTCGACGCCGAGGAGGCGCTCGGGCGCCGCCTCGATGAGTTGCCGCGACCGCACCTGGTGGCCCAGGCGGGCGATCCCGAGGACGTGTTCGAAGTGGATCTCGATGCTCCCTTCAGCTTGCACAGGCTCGAGCGTCCGGGCGCGCAGCACGTGGCGCTCTGGCTCAAGGGCCGTGACCTGTTCGCGCGCCGCGACGTGTGCATGCGCGCGCTCGATCTGCGCCTCGGTGTGGATCCGTATGCCACCATCGACGTGGTGCTGCGTCCCGAGCAGCCGTTCCCGCTCGACCTGATCGATGTGTTGCGCGCGCGTCTGGCCGGCGCCACGCCCTCCTATGCGTCGCGAGCCCTGGCCCATCGGGGCGAGAACCTGCAGCGTCGTGTGTGCGTGGTGCTGCCCCAGGGCGTGAACTTTCCGGCGGACTGGCTCTCGGCGCTGCGCGACGAGGTACCGGTGTACCGCGAGCAGACGGCGCGCGAGGCCGTGGCGCACGCGGCGCAGCTCGGAGAGGAACGCGAAGCAGCGCGTATCCTCGATACCCAGGTGAGCTCCGAGCAGTGGTCGCAGCTGCTCGCGCATGCGGAACCGGCGGCCGTGGCGTTTGCGCAGCGGGATCACGAGGCGGCCTGGGTGCGCGGCGTGGTCGAGGCGCCGTCGGCGCTCCACGCGAGCAGCGCGCTGCTCGCGTGAGCTCAGGGCAGCATCGATAGGCTCAGCGAGCGCTCATTTCGCGGTCGAATCGGCCTTGGGAGCGGCGTCGATGGCCGTCAGCAGCGCCGGCAGATCCACGGGTTTCGTGAGGTGCCGGTCGAAGCCGGCTTCGCGGGTCGCTTCCCGTGCGCGCTCCTCCCCGTAGCCAGTCACGGCGATCAAGAACAGCGGCCGTTCCCGGGTGTTCGCGCGGATGCGCCGCGCGAGTTCGTAGCCGTCCATCACCGGTAGCCCGATGTCGAGCAGCGCGATGTCGGGCGAGAACTCCTCGAGGATGCGCAGGGCCTGGGCGCCGTCGAGGGCGGTCCGCACCTCGTGGCCCAAGTAGACCAGGGCCTCGGCGAGCAGATCGGCGGCGTCGGCGTTGTCGTCCACCACCAACACCTTGCGCACGGCCTGCTGGGGGCCCACGCGCGTCTCGGAGGTGGGGCGGTCGTCGAAAGTGGGATCCCGAGCGAGCGGAAAGCTCACGGTGAAGGTGCTGCCGAGTCCCAGCCCATCGCTCTCTGCGGTGACGGTGCCTCCGTGCATGCTGACGAGCGAGTGCACGATGGCCAGACCGAGTCCGAGTCCGCCCTCGGAGCGATCGATGGTCTGACGCTCCTGCATGAATAGCTCGAACACCTTGGGCAGCATCTCGGGGCGGATGCCCACGCCGGTGTCGCGAATCCACACGCTCACGCTGCCGTTCCGAAAGGCAGAGCCGATCTCGATCTCGCCGCCGGCCGGCGTGTACTTGGCGGCGTTGGTGATGAGATTGGAGAACACCTGGGCGAGGCGCGTCTCGTCGCCCATTACGATGAGATTGGGCTCGAGCTTCACGAACAGCCGATGGCGATGCAGATCCAGCAGTGGACTCGCGAGCTCGATGCCCGTGGCCACGCACTGGGAGAGATCGACCAACTCGCGATCGATGGACACCGTGCCACGCGTGATGCGAGACACGTCGAGCAGATCGTCCAATAAGCGGGCCATGTGTTTGACCTGGCGCTCGATGATCTGTCGCTCTTTGCAGAAGTTGTCTGTGCCGCTCAGCTTCATCAGCTCGATGGCGGTAGTGATCGGCGCCATCGGGTTGCGCAGCTCGTGGCCGAGCATGGCCAAGAACTCGTCCTTGGCCCGATTGGCGGCTCGGGCCGTCTCGGCTAGCTGTTCGGCGCGCTTGCGGCCCTCGACCTGCTCGGTGACGTCCAGCGCGAGCACCACGAAGCCGCGCGTGCGCCCCTTCTCGTCGCGATCCGGGATGTAGCTCGGCTGCACGTGCCGGATGCTGCCGTCGGGCTTGGTCACTTCGATGGCGTACTGGACCGATTCACCGGCGATGGCGCGATCGACGAAGCCCTCCATGAAGCGGAAGTTCTGCTCGCCGAGCAGCTCGCGCATGTGCTGCCCGATCACTCGCTCCGGACGGATGCCGAACCATGACTCATAGGTCTGATTGGCGAACTGGTAGCGGCCATCGGTGCCCACGTAGCCGACCATGGCTGGGATAGCGTTGGTGATCAGGCGCAGGAAGCGCTCGCGTGCTGCCAGATCTTCGGCCAACCGGGTGACCCGCTTGCGCGACACGACCTGCTCGGTGATATCGAAGACCATGCCCCTCAGGAAGAGCGGCTTGCCCGCGGCGTCGCGCTCGACGTAACCCCGCGTGAGTTGAAAGCCGGCGCTGCCGTCCGGGAGCAGTACGCGGAGCTCGGCCCGATAGGGCGCACCCTGTAAGGCCGCATCCACGGCCTGCCGCGCGGGCTCGCGATCGTCCGGATGTACCAGCGCCATCCAGGCCTCGTAGGTGCCGGCGAAGGTGCCAGGAGAGAGCCTGAAGATCCGCTCGATGTTCTCGGACCAGGTGACGTGATTGCGCTCGATGTCCCAGTCCCAGATGCCGATCGCTCCGGCCTCGAGCGTACGCCGCTGGGCGAGCTCGCGGGCGCGTAGGCCCTCGGCCAGCACGGTTTGACGCTCGAGGGCAGCCTTCAGCTCGTCGTTTTCACGACGCAGGCGCGCCAGCTCGAGCTCCAGAGACTCGGCATGGACGGCATCTTGCTGGACGTCCTCGTCGCTCTCGGTCGAACGACGGTCTGACGATTCGTGCCGCCGCAAAAGCGAACCCCCTCGCACGCTGCAGGTAGCATGGGAGGGGGCGATTGGCCCATCAGCCGAGACTATTGACGGGAGAGCCCGGCGCCCTCCCATCTGCGGCCAATTTCGCGCTGGGCATCACCCTACGCAAGATTCACAGCGCTCACCAAGTAGTTCGATGCGCGCGCTGTGAGGGCCCCTGAACGGATTGCCTTCAGCCGAGCATGTCCTTGACGGTGTCGCGCTCACCGACGAGTTCCTCGTTGGTCGCGGCGATCTTGCTCTTGGCGAAGTCGTCCATGTCCTTGGCGGCAAGGATCTCGTAGCCGCTGGCCGTGGTCTTGACCGGCACGCCGGCCCACACGCCCTCGTTGAATCCGTTGGAACCGTCGCTGTACACTGCCACCGAGTGCACCGTTCCGGGACGGGTGAGGTCACGCACGTGGTCGATCAGAGCGCTGCCCGCCGAGGCCGCCGAGCTGAGGCCGCGCGCCGCGATGATCTCGGCGCCACGCTTGCCCACCTTGGGGAGGAACTCGTTCTTGAGCCACGCCTCGTCCTTGATGACGCTGGTCACGGGCTTGCCCTGGATCTTGGCGTGGGTGAAGTCGGCGAACATCGTCGGGCTGTGATTGCCGTAGATGTAGATGTCCGAGACGTCGGTCACCGCGACGTTGGCCTTCTTGGCGAGCTGCGCGGCGGCGCGGTTCTGGTCGAGGCGCACCATGGCCGTGAAGCGCTCCTTGGGAAGACGCTTGGCCTGAGCGGCGGCGATCATCGTGTTCGTGTTGCAGGGGTTGCCCACCACGGCCACGCGGCAATCGTCAGCCGCCACCTCGTCGATGGCCTTGCCCTGACCGATGAAGATCTTGCCGTTGTCCTTGAGCAGGTCGGCGCGCTCCATGCCGGGGCCGCGCGGCTTCGAACCCACCAGGAGGGCCCAGTTCACGTCCTTGAACGCGACCTTGGGATCATCCGTGAGCACGATGTCCTGCAAGAGCGGGAACGCACAGTCGTCGAGCTCCATGGCCACGCCCTTGAGCGCCTGCTGGGCCTTCTCCACCGGGATCTCGAGGAGCTGCAGGATGATGGGCTGATCGGCGCCGAGCATTTCGCCGGCGGCAATGCGGAAAAGGAGGCTGTAGCCGATGTTTCCGGCGGCTCCGGTGACTGCTACGCGGATGGGTTTCTTGCTGGTCATCTGGTGAACTCCAATGGCTCTGCTTCAAAGCTCGTTGGCCCGAGCGCTCTCGTCGACTTCGGCGGAGAACAGCCGCGATCTACCAAAGCCCGCCCAAGGTGCCACCCGGTAAAGTGTGGGACACCGGCGCACAAACGGGAAAATGCGAGAAATCGGCCATGTGCGGAGACGGGTGCGGTGGCCGCGGCGGTGGCGGTTGTCCGAGAGGACCGTGGCTGGGGGACTGGCGCCGGCTGTCGGCCCATGCGCTGCTCCCGTTTGGCGAGACCCCTGGCCGCGGGACGGCGGCCGGATGGCCGCTCGGTCGCTGGCTGATGGGCGGCTACCTCCGACCGGCTACTTCACGCACCGCACAAAGCAACTCACGTTCTTGGCCAAGCCGTTGTAGTTCTCGCCCGTCCCGAAATTGACGACCCAGACGCTGCTTTGACCGGAGTAGACGGTCGCCGTCCAAAAGGAATCGAGAGCCGTGCCCATGAACTGCGGATCGATGGCCGGATTGGTCCGTCCGGGGTCGACCAGCGTCGAAAGTTCCTTGAGGGTAGGGAGACGCTTGCCCATGCCGGTACAATAAGTAGTGGCGGCGTCCCAGCTACGCTTGACGCCCGAGGCGGTTTGCTCCCAGGTCAGTCCGGTGCGCGTGTCGCGCAGCTCGCCATTGCCTTGCTCGTAGCGAGTACTCGGGTTTCCCGGCGTGATCCCGTCGCTGCGCACGCAACGCACGCTCGCACTCGAGCGGATTTGATAGCCCACCGTGCCAGTCAGAAACGAAACGTACCAGCCGCGACCCGAGCTGCCGTACTCCGTCGATGTCCAGAAGTCGACCGATGGCGTCTGCGTGATCCCGGTGTCGAACACGGAGCCGTCGATGGAGGGATCCACCTTCGACGTATCGAGTAGCGACTCCAGCTCGATCTTGCTCGGGAGGCGCCAGTCGTCCTTGCCCGAGAGCACCAGGTTTGCGCAGTAATTCTTGGCCTCGTCCCAGGTACACGCGTCTCCAGCTACGACCCGCTTCTGGGTGCATCCCGCATAGGTGGCCGGAGCCGAGGAGGTCGCCCCCGGCAAGAAGCGCTCCCACATCAGGCCTGTGATCTTGTCGATGATGGTCGAAGGAGCGCTGCTCGTGTCGTAGCTTGGCGCGACGCTCGCTCCGGCACTGTCGTCCGGCATCGGCCAATCCGCGAACTGCCCGAGGCAAACGTAGCCCGGAGCGTCGGTCTGCCTGCACGGAAAAGAGGCCCCGCAACCGGCCGTCGCGCATTCGTCGATGTCCGCACAGCTCGTCGTGCCTGTCCCAGAGTAGCCGGGATCGCACTCGCAAAGGTAGGCATCGAGACCATCCGTGCATTTCCCTCCGGGCGAGCAGGCGTTGACTGGGCAGTTATCGGGGTTGTTCGCGCAACGAGGGCCGTCGAACCCAACCGCGCACACGCACTGGAACCCGCTCTCGTTCTGCGCGCAGGTTCCACCGTTGTCGCAACTGTCCTCATCCGTCACGTCGTCGCAGTCGTCGTTGACGCCATTGCACGTCTCCACTCCTGCCGAGACGTCTTGAGCACTGCAGACGAGTTCGTCAGCGCCCGCACATTGGTAGCTTCCCGAGCGCGCACACGCACCAAGCAGGCCGTTGTTGCAGGGGGCGTCCTTCGTGTTGGTCAACGCGTTGCAGCCACCGCATGCGTTGCGAGCGCACCCGTCCCCGTCGCCGTCGCCCTGCGTACTGGGACCGTCGCCGTCGCCAGTGCCGTCGCCGCTGCCATCGTTGCCGACGCTCCACACGGGCAGGTCGTCGCCAGGCATGGTGCCCGTCCGCACGCACTCTCCCTGGGCGTCGCATGTTAGGCACTCCGGGCCATGGCACTCGGGCGGAGCGCACACGGCATCCGCTTGACCGGTCCCGCAGACGTATAGCCACAGGTCGAGGACTCGGTGGCTCTTGCTCACGAACGATGAGACGGCTCGCGCTTGAGCGAGCGTCGCGCCATTCGCCAGGGCCTCGACCCGCACCTCGAATGGTTGGCTAGCGGCTCCTGATGAACCCGGGAGGATCGATGCCTCTGCCGGCCAGCGCACATCGGCGGACGCGACCGTCGATTCGCCGCGCGGCATCCAGTGCTCGTCGCTGAAGCGCCAGAGGGAAAAACGTAGGTCCGTGATTTGGGCCCGCAGCGCTTCGTCCTCGGCATGCAGGCGCACCGTCACTTGTGTCGGCGTCGAGTTCACTTCGGCTGGCTGACACGCTCCGACCGCGAGCAGCCAACTCACGAGACCCGTCCATCCACGAGCCCGGATCATCACCGGCCCCCGAGAGCGAACAACGTGACTCCGGTCGCGTTGGGACCGCGCTGAGGCTCCGCAGACTGGACGCTGTGGTCGCGCAGCAAGAGCGTGGTCGCGACCACTCCGCCTGCGACGGCCAGCCCGAGCCCGGTCCAAAACAACCAGCGCTTGTAGACTGGTCGGGGCCCAGCCTGCTCGTCTGCGGACGAGCTGGGAGGCAGCGGCATGGGAGTGATCGAAGCGTTCAATTGCAACTCCTCCCTTTTCTGCAGCTTGACGCTGAGCTCGACGCGCTTTCCGCCTTCGATGCGGACCGTGTGCGTTTGAGAGAGGTACCCATCGGACTCCGTCTGCAGCGTGTGCTCGCCGATCTCGAGCACCAAGATCCCGCCGTTCTCGTGCCGATCGATCGCGGTGCCGCCCACTCGCACCGAAGCTTCCGACGGCTCGATCTCCAGTTTCAGCTCACCGAGGTAGCTGCGCGTCCGCGCCAGTAGCTCGACGACATCGGCGCGCATCTTGGCGTCCAGCGGGCGGACGGTGGAGGCCAAGCATTCTTCCAGAAGGCCGACCGCGACCTTGTAGTTTCGCAGTTCGAACTCGACGAGCCCGAGGCCTCGCAGGGAGCGTGCGCTGGGAAATAGCGCATGAGCTTTTGCGAACTCTTCGCGAGCCTCGGCAAAGTTGCCGGCGTTGAGCTCCGTCACGGCGTTTGAGATGGCCCGCGTGTAGCCGGGTGGCGGCTTGTCATCGGGCTCGGCGCGGGTGACCGTCGCTACGCAAAGTATGGCCGACAACAGTAACCACCAGCGCATCCTCGTCCCCTCGCCGCAGCTGCCCACGCTAGCACCCTTGAGATGGGATTGGGTTGGCCTCACCCTGACTCGAGCTCAGTTAGGCGGTGCTGGGGCGAGCTGCAGCGGACCAACACCAATCCGCCTGGGGTCCGAGTTGATCAACCCGAGCACGGTGCGTGGGCTGACGTTCTTCTACCCCATCGAAACGATGTCCCCGAAGCTGCAGTGAAACCTAGGGGCCTTTCCCTTGGTGAGCACCCAGAGCACGTTGATCCCATGGGGGGCCTGCTCCGGCGTGGGTCCATCGCCGTCGGTGAAATACACGACCCCGTCCGCTCCGAGGCTGCGTAGCAGGCTGGGCTCGAAGACGGGGCGGAGGTCGGTGCCGCCGCGGCCCTCGACGTGCTCGAGCCGGCCTCGAAACGGGTAACTACGCGTGATCTTGACGTCGCACTCCACCACATGGAGGCGCGCGTGCTCGCTGATCCGCGACAGCTGGCGCGCCACCTCGCTGAGCTCGTCTTCGGTCATGCTCATGGAGGTGTCGATGGCGATGATCAAAAGAGGTCTCAACACCGTGCGCCGTTGATAGGCGCGCCCGGGCACTTCGCCGATGCGCCCGGGAAATCTCCGATTGGGGCGCGACCAGGTGTGCATCGGCGCCCGCGCCTGGGCCACGAAGTTGCGCAGTGCCTCGCGCCAGTCGATGGCGACCTTGGGCGGCAGCTGGGTCCCCCCGAGCTGCGCCAGCAACTGGTCCGGGCTGCGGCCCGCGAGGCGCGCGTGCTGCGGCTGCTTCACCTTCACGCGCTCGGCATCGTCGGCTCCCTGGTCGCGCACGCGCTGCAGCAATTCGCGGGTCTCCTGGATGCCACCGGGTGGAGGACTCGCCTGCTCTTGCCACGCGTGGGGATCGACCTGGTGGGTGTCGCGCTGGGGCTTCGGCTCCTGGCCCTCCGCCCGCGCCTTGCACAAGAGCTCGTAGCGCTCGAGGGTGCTCTGTCCGGGACGAACTCCGAAGCGCTCGAAGTGCTTCACCAACACCGGCTCCGGCAGGGGCTCTTCGATGTGTTCGTTGGCGCTCATCTCCTGCGCCATCTGCATCAGGTCGCGCTGATCGACCCCAAAGAACTTGGGGTGCGCCAAATGTCCGAGCACGATGTGGTGGACCTCGTGCAAGAGCAGCCCGCGCAAAAACCGCGGATCCCGCTGCAACGCTTCGATGTTCACGTGCAGGTAGTAGCGCCCCGCGCGCGCACTGCTTCCACCGGTCGTGCGTGTCAGTGTGGGGACCAACGACACGCCCATCAGCGGAACGCTCGGGTCGGCCACCGGCTCGAGCTCGGCCAGCACATAGGCATAGTAGGGATAGCGCGCGAGAAAGGCCTGATCCCACACGTAGGACTCGAGCCAACCTCGCAGCTCGCTCGTCTCGAGCGTTCCACGTTGGACCGGCTTGCTCATGCGGGCGGCCTGATGGGCGTCACGCTGATCTTGTGCAGGGCCTCCGCCAGGGGAACGCCCCAGCGCTCGCCCACTTGCAGTAAGAAGTGTCCAATCGAGGTGCGCTGTGCGTTCGACTTGCGGAGCTCGGCGGCGTGGTTCGGCGCGAGTACGTGGTTGCGCACGGCGGTCACCAGCAGGGCGACGCGATGACGTTTGGTGGGCTGGGACTTCCACTCTTCCACCCGCTTGTGCGCCGCGCTGCCGCCATAGTTGGTGAGCACGTCGTTCGGGCTCACGTCGAGCAGTGGGATCGCGGTGGGGTTGTGTCCGAGGGCTTCCTGCAATTTTTCGCGTTGATCCCCGGGCAGATCTGCGAACAGAGCCTCCAGGCTGGCCAACGACAGGCTGCGTTTGCCGATCAACACGCCGCACTCCGGGCCTCCCAGCACGGTGCCCATGCGCGCCACGAGTTCGTCGATGCGGTCCACGTCACCTGCGTCCTTCCACGCCTTGAGGCGGGCCGCGAAGGGACTCTTGGCCGAGTAGTCTCGGAGTAGCTCCAGGATGTCCACCTCGAGCGGGCGCGCCGAGAGCGACGAGCTGGCGCATAGCGCCGTGACCCACACGGGAGGCAAGTAGCCAGAGAGTACGTCGCGCACGAGGTTCAGGTCCTTGAGCTCGTGGGGTTGCATGCTGCTGAGCATGCTGGCTGCATAGGTAAAGGAGCGCGGCGGCACGCTCTCGAAGATGCGCTCGTGGGCGCGCACCAGGGCGGTCACCGCCGGGTGCACTTGCTGCTGCTCGGCCCAGGCCAACCAGCTGGCCCGGTCGGGCCGCACCGGAAGCTGTAGGAAGCGCGCGCGCAGGGCGGCGTCGAGCGGCGTCACTTGGTAGTCGCCCGTCTCCGGGTTGATCGCCGCGAAGCAGGCCCATCCCTCGGGCAACGTGTACTCGTGCAAGGTGCGCGCGGTGAGCAACTGCAGCGCTGGCTGTTGAATGTAGCGCTCGGCACGGTTGAGCTCCTCCAGCATCAAGATACCGGCTCCCTCGCGCGGCAAGAAGCGCGGCAGCGCATAGCGCGTGCGGCCCTCCTCGATCACCGGCAAGCCCACCAGATCGGGCGGCTCGAGCAGCGAGAGGTCGAGCACGGTGTGGGCGATGCCGAGCTTCCTGGCGAGTTGCGCGACCAGCTCGGACTTGCCGATGCCGGTGGCACCTTCGAGCAGGACGGGGCGCCGCGCGCGATAGGCGACCTCCAGGATGGCCTCCACGCGGGGGCCGATGGGGAGGGCGTCGGAAGTGGGGTCGGCGTGACCTTTCATCACCCGCAAGGATGGGCCGACTCGCGTGCGCGGTCCACTCACCGCACACGTTTGCCCGTCACAACAGGATCAGCTCGTCCTTGCAGTGTTTGTCGCAGCCGTCGTAGTCGTTGAGGTTGCCGTCGTCGCACTCCTCTCCGAACTCGGTCGATACATGGCCATCGCCACAGAACGCCGAGCGTCGGCAGTTTTTGTCGCAGCCGCCGTAGCCGCCGTTGTTCGTGCCGTCGTCACACTGCTCCCCGAAGGCGGTCTGCAGCTTGCCGTCGCCGCAGAAGGGCGCGAGCTTGCAACCCGGCGCGCAGCCATTGTACGGCGACATGTTGACCTTGTCGTCGCACTCCTCGCCCTGCTCGACCTGAGGCTTGCCGTCGCCGCAGCGCGGCCCGTAGCTGCAGTTCTTCTGGCAGAGGCCGTAGATACCGTCGACGTTCTCACTGCCGTGGTCGCACTGCTCGCCGCCCGCGCCATCGGTCAGGCCGTCGCCGCAGCGTGGGCCGATGGTGCAATCGGGGTTGCAGCCGTTGTAGCTGCCGTCGTTGGCGGCCGCGCCCAGGTCACAGGCTTCCTTGCCCGCGTCGGTCGTGCCGTCGCCGCAGTAAGCTCCGCGTTGCGTGCAGGCTTCGCAGCCGCCGTAGCTCGGGGATGCATTCGGGTCGGCGCCCGAGTTGTGCGACTGACATGTGCCGCCGCCGCTGGTGCACATGAGTGCGCCATCCGGCGTGCCGCAGGCTTCCATGTCCTGATCACCGTCCATGCAGAAGCTGCCCAGATCGCACAGCTCGCCGGGCGTGACCACGCCGTCGCCGCAGTAGGCGTCGCACGAGGTCTTCGAGGTGAAGAAGCCCGCCAAGGTGAGCTTGTAGTTCGATTCGATGGTGTGGCGCTCTGCCTGAAACACCGCGACTTCATAGATCCGGCCCGTGCCAGGATCTTCGAGACCCAGGTCCACTGCCGTGAGCGGGTTCGAGGTGCAGCCTGCGCGTTGGGCGCGCAAGCTGATGCACCCGTCGGCCGCGTTGTGGATGCCGCCGATGTCCACCGCAAGCTTGCCGTTGATGAACACCCACACGTCGTCGTCGCCGCGGAACGACAGCACCTCGTCGCCCTGGTACTCGAACCAGTAGCGAACCTCGCTGGTGAAATGGAAGTTCTGACCGCTGTAGGTCTCGTCGTAGAGCGGACCGCTGCTCAAGGCCGGGTCGTTGAAACCCTTGCCCGTGAGCGGGAAGAACGCGGTGGTGTCGAAGATGTACGTGTCGGCGCTGCACGCCTGGCCGTTGTACATCCCGCCCTGACAGACGCCGCTCACGCACTGGCCCGGCTGATTGCTGCCGACCACGGCAGGGCAGGGGGCGAGCAGCATGCGGTCGGTCACGGTCCGGTTCTGAGCCGTATCCGTGTACCAGTCATGGAAAGAGGCGTCGCTCTGGATGGACGAGCCGCTGAGGTTGGCCCGAGCGGGCTTCCCATTCACTAGCTGGGCCTGCACCATGCCCGACGCGGCCTCGATGGCGCGCTCGAAGTCGGGATGTCCGGGCTTACAGCCGGGGGTCACCGACTCATCGCAGCAATGCTCGAGGTTGCCGCAGTGGTCGATGGTGCAGGTGCTGCCGGGACAGCCGCCGGCAACCGAGCAGGCTTGGCCCTGGTTGGCGCCGCCGGCGCATCGACCCGTCGTTCCCGAGAAGACCACGAAGTCCACCGCGCGGAAATCTCGGTACACCACCGGGATGCTCACCGCGGGCGGAGGGGTTTCGGTGATCACCTGACAGCGATAGCCCGGCTCGAACGTGCACGTCTTCGAGCAGCCGTCGTTGTTGCGGGTGTTGCCGTCGTCGCACCCCTCTTCCACGCCGTCGGCACCCTTGCCGATGATGCCATCGCCACAGCTCGACTCGCATTCGCCGGCGCTGCACTTGGGCTCCGAGGTACAGAACGGGGTACAGCCGTCGCCGAGGTCGTTGTTGGGTACGGGGTTGCCCTTGCTATCGAGGGCGCCGTCGTCGCACTGCTCGAGGCCCTCGCGCACGCCGTTGCCGCAGTGGGCTACCTTGCACGCCTTGCCGGGCTCCGGGCAGAAGAAGCCCTCTTCGAGGTTGCAGTTCGCATCGCAACCGGGCGTGGCTGGAGTGTTCGGGTTTTGGTCGGCGTCGCCGCGACGGTCGTCGCACTGCTCGTTGCCCGCCACGATGCCATCGCCGCACACCGTGGTGCAGCCAAGGCCGCCCGGACAGATCCAACCATTTTCGATGGTACAGTTTGTGGAGCAGCCATCATCGTTCAGCTGGTTCGCATCGTCGCAGGCTTCGTCGGCGGTGAGCCGCCCGTTGCCGCACACGGTGAACTTGGTGCAGGCGCCACCCGCCGCCGGGCAGGTGTAGAACGGCGCCTTGCCGCTGCAGTCGTCCAGGCAACCCGAGGGAGCGCGGGCGTCGTCGCACAGCTCGGCGCCCGCGCGGACGCCGTCGCCGCACTCGGCGGCGGAGCACGCGTCCCCGACGCACACCCAGCCCGTCTCGACCTGACAGTTGGCGTTGCAGCCATCGCCCGGCGTGTCGTTGCCGCCGTCGCAGGCTTCGCTGCCCGCCACGATGCCGTCGCCGCAGGAGCCCGCCACGCACGCCGCGCCGGGCTGTGGGCACGCCCAACCGGGCTCGAGGGCACAGGTGGCCGAGCAGCCATCGTGGTCGACGTTGTTGCCATCGTCGCAGGGCTCGCCCGGGTACTGCAGACCGTCTCCGCATTTGGGAACGCAGACACCGCCCGTGGGCGGACACAGATAGCCGAGCTCGACCTTGCAAGTGCGCGAACAACCGTCGTTCGGAAGGTTGTTGCCGTCGTCACAGGCCTCGCTCATCGCCTTGGGATCAGCGACGCCATCGCCGCAGCCCGCTGGGATGTCGCCCATGTCGGGAAGAGGCCCGCTGTCGATCTCGCCGTCTCCGTCTCCGTCCCCGTAGCTATCGCCATCTCCGTCGCCGATGTCTGGCGAGGAGCCGCTGTCGCTGCCGGCGTCTTGATCCGACTCGCCGGAAGGTCCTTCCGAACCACCGCAGCCCACCAAGACAATAGCTAACACCAACCCTGGCGCATGAATACGCACGAGCTCGCAACCCCCGATACTTCAGAGATGCAGCAAGTCGGCTGTAGTTGCTAGGCGTGCTCAGGCGCTTTTGTGTGGATGCGTCTGCGCGATGCTCTGCTTGCTCCTCGAACGGGGATGCTCTCGAGTGCGAGCGCGCGAGGCCTCAGATGGAGCGGCAGAGCACGAACCAATTGTCCTGAACCTTACCCTTGCGGATCGCGCGCCCAATGCTGACGTGGCTCGACACCGCACGCAGTGCGTCGACCATGTCGGCGTACACGAAGCGACTCAGGCGCGCGTGGTTCGAGAGCATGGGCGGCCACGACTCGGGCTTGCCACTCGGCATCCGCGTGTAGTCCACCATCACTTCGTCGCCCTCGGCGTACGCCACGTAGTAGCCGGGGCCCACGAAAGTCTCCACGAAGTCGCCGCTGCGGTTGTAGCCCCACAGCTCCTTGGCGTCGGCGCTCGGGCGGCAGAACACCTTGGCGAAGAGCGTGAACATGGCGAGCGAGTTCTTGCCGTTGTGCGGCACCTCGTGCATCGGGGCCACGGTGGGCGGCACGATGTCGTCGAGCGTGAGCTTGTAGGCGCCCTTGGCGGCCTCGAAGAGTTGTGCCTGAGCCCTGCCCGAGAGCGAGCGGATCGCACGCAGACGCTCCTCGTGGCTCTGCACGTCGAGCGCGGCGCGGATCTCCTTCAGGTCGAAGCGCCCGCTGCGCAGGGTCGTGTCGAGGTCGGGAGAAGCGGATCGAATGACTTCACTCTGCTGCGGCATGGGCCGTCTCCTGCACTTTCTTGTGCGCGTGCGACGCGCTCGTCTTGGTGAGTTGTACTCGTGAGGCCACCAGCATGGCCAGGGCCATGATCGACACCTGCGGGTTCACACCCACGGCGCTGGGGAACAAGCTCGCGTCGGCCACGTAGCAGCCCGGCAGGTCCCACAGCTGTCCGCTCGGGTCCACCACCGAGCTCTCCGCGCGGCTGCCGATCTGCGCCGTGCCCATGAGATGCACGGTGAACATGTCGAGCGTGCTCTTCTTGATGTGCTTGGTGTCGACTCGCTTGAGGTCGTCCACCGAGTGGGCCACGTGCATGTGGGCGAAAGGCAAGAGCACCTTCTCGGCGCCCATCGCGAAGTGGAGCTCGGCCAGATGTCGCGCCCCCTCCACCAAACGCTCATGGTCATAGTCCGTGAGCGAGTAGCGCGCGCCGCCGAGTCCGAAGGGAGCCCGCTGCACACTGCCCGTGGTGGAGTCTTCGATGAGCACGCCCGTGAGTGCCATCCGGTTGTAGTCGCGCAGGAGCTCCCAGGCCTCGCTGCCGTGGAACGGCAGCTGCGACGCCAGCGCACCAGGCGGCACCATGTTCTCGGCGAGCTTGATGCCGCGCGCTTCGAACTGGCGGATCTGGCCGGCCTGGCTCACGCCCTTCCAGCCACGCAGCTCGAAGGGATACACCGCCAGCACCTTCACGTTGGGATGACAGGTGAAGTTCTTGCCGAGCAGCCTGCTCGGGCGGCCTAGCTTGTGCGCCTGCAGCAGGAGCGGCGTCTGCACCGCGCCGCAAGCCACCACCACGGCACGCCCGCGGATGGTGATCTTGCGCGGGGACCTGCGTGTGCGCCGATCGATGGAGACACCCTCCACGCCCACGCAGCGCCCGCCCTCGATCAACAGGCGCTCCACGCGCACCTCGCTGAGGCAGGCAGCGCCCTTCGCGAAGGCGCGCGGCAGGTAGCTCACCAGCGTGGATTGCTTGGCGCCCGTGGGGCAGCCGAGCACGCAGTTGTTGGCGCCCACGCAGCCGTGCTGATTGCGGTGGTTGTGCAGATAGGACCAGCCGAGCTTCTCCGCGCCTTCGCGCATGATGCGGCTGTCCTCGCCGATGGACTCGGGGGACTGCGGCTTCGCCGAGATGTCCTGCTCTACGCGCTCGAAGGCCGACTCGAGCGCCGCCGTCGAGAGCTCGCTCAGACCGCTCTTTTCGACCCAGTGCTTGAGCACGCGCTCGGGCGCGCGCCAGGTCATGCCGCCGTTGATGGTGGTGCTTCCGCCCACGCAGCGCCCCTCGATGAAGGGAATCGGCGGGGCCCCCATGATCACGGTGGCGCTCGCGTCGCGATACAGCCGCGGCACGGACTCGGTGACGTAGGGGTTGAAGCTCTCGGTCTTGTGGTGCGCGCCCTCTTCCACGAAGAGCACGCTGTGACCTGCCTCGGCCAACAGCGCGCCCACCACGGAGCCGCCGGCGCCGGTGCCCACGATCACCACGTCGGCTTCGAACGTGCGCTCCTGCTCGTAGTCTTCGTATCGCAACATCATGACAGCACCACCAGCTTGGACTTCTTGGGTCGCTCGCCGTCCTGCGCTTGCGCGCGTTGTTCCTCGGCCAGGATCTCCTCGCGGCGCAGGTTGCGCTCGCGGATGAAGGCGCGTGGCTCGTAGTCGAGCACGGCGTGCACTTCGTCCTGGTCGAAGTACGCCGACAGCACGATGGCCTTGGGGGCCAACATCATCATTCTGAGCGGCAACACACGGCTCAACGCGATGCCCGCCAGCACCCGGCTCGCCTCGGCCTGCGGCAGGCTCGAGAGGCGCTTGAACGCGTGAAAGCGCCACACCGGCGCCCAGGCCAACAGGCGCACCAGCAGCACGAAGCCGAGCCGCAGGGCCGGTGGCATGTACTGCATCATGCAGCGCACCTGGCGCTCCACCCGGGCCTCGATGTCGGCCGGACGTGGCGCGGGCGGCGGCGGGAGCAGGGCCCAGACCACGCTCTTGAGCGCGCGCTCACTGGCCGCGGAGAGCGGGGCCGGGTCGGCCAAACACCAGCCGTCCTGAGGATGGCGCTCGACCGTGCGGGCGACGGGGGGAGGGGATGGTTGGCGATCGACGTGGGCCATCATCGGGCGACTCCTTGGCGAACGTGGGTGGTCTCGACGTCGTCGCTCGCGTTGTCGCCCGCCAAGTAGGGAGCGAGCAGTGCGCGGACGTTGACATCGATGGCGTCGTAGTGTGCGCGCATCAGCTGCACGGCCTGGGCCCGGTCGCGGGCCACGCTGGCTGCCAGCAAGCGCGAAGCGAAGCTCGACAGGCTCGGCTCGAACACCACCAGGGTGGGCCAGCGCTCGTGGATCTCGTGGGTGAGGTCGAGCAGGGGGCGCGATAGCCAGCGCACGATCTGGTCGTGCGTGCCCTCGACCAGGGCGTCGTACATGCGGGCCTCGGCCACGATCAGTCCGCGCGGGTCCCGCGCCAGCTCCGCCTCCCTCACCGCACGCAGGGCATCTTCCACGGGGCTCAGGTCCGCCGGCTCGAAGCGCTCCACGAAGCGCTCCACGGCGTACTCGAGCACGCGCTTGCGCGGCTCGAGCACGTTGAGCATGAGCTCGGCCTTCTCACGCAGGTCGCTGCCTGCCGCCAAAAAGGGCGCCACCAGGTCGAGTCCGCCCGTGCGTCGGAAGTCGCTCACCGTGACGCCTTGTCCGTGCCGCACGCTCACCAGGCCCGACTGCTCGAGGCGGCGAATTGCCTCCCGCAGCGTGTTGCGGTTGGTGTTGAAGCGCTCGGCCAGCTCGCGCTCGCCCGGCAAGCGGGTGCCCGCTGGCCACTCGTCGCTGAGGATGCGGGTCCTGAAGTCCGCGTACAGGTCCTCCATGCGGGCCTGGGGGCGCGACTCGGGGAGGGCGGTGGGGCTCGACTTACGGGAGGGATCCAATGGCATCTGGTTGAACCACTATGGCCACGGAATGTGGACTGGTTCAACCACCTTTTTCCAATTTCTCAACACCATGAAACCATTGATGTTGTCGCTATGGGCTCGGACGCCATGACCGATCTGGGTCGGCGTCAATAGCTTGCGACTCGACCTCCGAGGCGGGCCCGGGCGATGCTCTCCGACCTCATGCAGAGCGCACCGATTCGCGTTGGTTTTCTCAGGGCGTACGCCTTGCCGGCCGTCTGGCTCTTCGCGCTGCCGGCGTTCGCGCTCTGGTTCGCAGGCCACGCGATGCAGCGCTTCGACACCCAGTTCATGGAGGCGGTGACGCCGCGCATCGAGCAGTCGCCAGAGCTCTCGGCCGCGGACAAGCAAGCTGCCTTGGCGTTCTACCGGGCCCAGCCGCCCTCCATGGCTTGCCTCGATCGCAGTGAGGACCTGGCCGAGTATCGTGGGGATCTCGGCGAGGCCTGCTCCGACGTGGAGCAGTTCGGTTGGATTCGTCGCCTGTCCCGGATCTCCATCGGGCTCGGCCTGGCGTCGTTGATCCTGGCGTTGGCCTGCGCGCTGGCCTCGTTCGTGTCGCGCCCCATGCAGTACGCGAGCTTCGTGGTCGGTTGGCACGTGCTGAAGCTGGTGGGTGCAGCCCAGACGGTGTTGATGGGGACGTTGGCCGTGCTGTTGTCCTATTGGATGACCGCGCTCTGGACCCAACGCTATTACCCGAAGCTGATCCTCATCGCGGGCGCGCTGGCGCTGTTCGGCATGTACGCCGTGGTGGTGGCCATCTTCCGGCGTCCACGCGGCGGGCTCGATGTGGAGGGCGAGCTGGTGGAGGAGCCGTCGTCGCCCGAGCTTTGGGGTCGCATTCGCGAGC
Source organism: Myxococcales bacterium (assembly GCA_047601445.1). Taxonomy (GTDB): domain Bacteria; phylum Myxococcota_A; class Polyangia; order Polyangiales; family DASUME01; genus DASUME01. The sequence goes on from JASGJH010000001.1 coordinate 6,435,500, forward strand.
TGAGCAAGGACATGGAGACCGCGCCGCCGAACCACGTGGTGGCCGGTATCGACGACAACTTCTTCGTCACCGAGGGCGAGGTCCGACTCGGCGGACGCACCCTCACGGGGCGCACCCTCTACGTGAGCCTCTCGCTCTTGCGCATCCTCAAGCGCAGCGAGGCGGAGGCCGTGCTGTGCCACGAGCTGGCCCACTTGCGCGGCGGCGACACGGGCCACTCCAAGAAGCTCTCGCCCATGATCGCTCAGTTCTGGCAGTACATGGAGGCGCTGCACCAGGGCCTGATCACGCGGCCCATCTTCCACTTCATGCTGGCCTACTACGGACTGTTCGCGCTGAGCCTCGGGCGCAGCAATCGCGAGCGCGAGTTCGCCGCCGACACCATGGCGGCCAAATACACCTCCGCCGAGGACATCGCCCGCTCGCTGATCAAGATTGGCGCCTACGCGAGCTACCGGGGACGCGTGGAGGAGGCGCTGTTCGAGAAAAACGAGCAGCACGCCCACGTGGGCATTGCCGAGCGCGTGGTGCGAGGCTTCGCGGGCTACGCCAACACCGAAGCCGTGCATTTCGATCTGCACGAGGCGGTCACGCCGCATCCGTTCGATTCCCACCCGCCGCTCAAGGACCGCCTGGCGAACGTGCAGATGCAGATCGAGCGCAATCAGTACGAGCACGTGCTGCTCGAGCCCATCGACTCGTCGTGGATGGAGGGCATCCATGGTGGCACCGAGATGGAGCAGCGCATGTGGGCGGCCTACGAGGCGCGCTTCACGGCGGCCCACGAGCTGGCCCTGGCCTACCGCTACGAGCCCGCCAACGAACAGGAGCGGGCCCACGTCGAGAAGTACTTCCCGCCCATCGCCTTCGCGGGCAAAGAGGACGCGCCCGGGGTGCACTTCGACTACGAGAAGATCACCCACGCCGAGTGGGAGAATGCCCTGCCTTATGCGCAGATCGCCTCGGCCGCCGTCGACGAGCGCCTGTTCAAAAAGTACCTGGACCTCACGCTGGCAGGCAGCGGCCTCTTCAAGGGCAAACGCTCGATCTGCCTGAGCAAAGTCCAGGATCCGGACGGCGTGCTGGCGGCCTTCAACCGCTACTACGGGCGCCACCGGCACATGGTGGAACAGCGCGCGGCAAAGGCAGCTTAGGCCGCCCCCCGACGTACCCGGTGATGGGGGCGTGCCGGCGTCGTGTCGCAGCCGCTTGTCAGGAGCGCGCAGCACCCGCAAAGTGCGGCTGCGATCGACGTTGGGGAGGGATGAGATGCGAAGGTGGCCGAAGGGGCTCGTGCCCTGCTTGTGTCTGGTTGGGCTCGTGGCTTGCTCGGGTAGTAACGACGACGAGCTCGAGTCGGACTCCGGGCCCCGCATGGGAGACACCGACAGCGGCACCGGAGTGGGCGCCGACGCAGGCATGGACGCCCAGGTCGTCGTGCCCATCCAGGACGCCGGAAAAGATGCGAGCCCGCCCGAGCAGGACAGCGGCCCCGCGGTGCTCGCCATCGTGCTGAGCGCGGTCAGCACCACCGTCACCACCAACGACACCAGCGTGAGCGCCAACGTGATGGGCCAGGGCATCACGCAGGTGGCCTTCTACGAGGGACAGACCCTGCTCGGCACCGACACGACGAGTCCCTTCGAGCAGCCCCTGAGCTTCGGCTTCTTCGACAACGGCATGCACACCTACACGGGCGTCGTCACGGGCGCCGATGGCCAGGTTACGTCGTTGCCCCTCACGCTCACGGTGAACGTACCGCCGAACGGCTACTTCGTGAACCCCAGCACGGGTGACGACACCAACAACAACGGCACGCAGGGAGCGCCCTACAAGACGCTGCAGAAAGCCGCGCAGGTCACCCTCGACAACCAGTACGTGTACCTGCAAGACGGCAACTACATCCTCACCACCAACCAGCCGACCTTCCAGGTGAACTTCAAGCCCGGTGTTCACCTCTACGGTATGTCCAAGACCGGCGTCGTGTTCCAGGCCAACGCCAGCGCGAACCAGGTCAACTTCACGGGCGGCGGTTCGATCGAGAACGTCCAGTTCGATACCTTCAACCAGGGGGTCGGGGTCAGCGGCTCGGGCACCTTCACGATGCGCAACGTGCAGTTCGCCAATGTGAACACGCCCCTGCTCGTGAACGGCAACCTGCAGGTCACGCTGGACGGTACCGAGCGCCCCATGTTCGTGAACCTGGGCAATTCGGTGAACCAGGCAGTGTGGCTCGACGGTACTTCACAGACGCACTTCAAGGGTGACGTGGCGAACATTGGTTTGGGGGCGGGCCTGTTCTTCGCTCGCGGAAACGCCATGCTCACCATCGAGGACTCTAACTTCACCAACATCGATCGCCCGCTTTTCATGGGATACGACAACGCGAAGCTGGCCCTCATCAACACCGTGCTCGATGACATGAGCTGGGGGCCTCAAACGATTCAAGGCGTGATCGAGATGGGTGGACAGCAGCAGGGAGGGAACACCGCGCAATACGGCGTCGAACTTACGGACTGCACCTTGCGCAACAGCAGCCTGGTCATGATCCGCATCAACCGCTCGCAGACCAAGCTAAACACGATCGCGGTGAAGCTCACGCGCACGACCATCGAGAGCAACCAGCAAGACGCCATCTACGTGCGTGACGACAGCATTCCGTACATGGCAGCCGACGACATCAAGATCGAGCTCGTGGACAGCGTGATCAAGAACAACCTGGGCAACGGCATCAACGCGTTCGCCTCCAAGGTCGAGGTCACCGGCGGCGAAATCTCGGGCAACGGCAACGCCAATACGGAAAACGAGATCCTGCTCTCCAACGCGACCTACCCGAACTCGCTCAAGCTCCGCGGGGTCACGCTGGGAGGCAACGGCTTGGGCCACGCCATCTCCGTGGATGGCAGCAACACCTCCGTGCTCGACCTGGGCACCGCCGCAGACCTCGGCAACAACACCTTCAGCAACGTCCCGGCGTCCCGCGCGGTGCTCAATTTGGTCGCCCCCATCGCGGGCCAAGCCATCGGCAACACTTGGCTCCCCAACGTGCAGACCGCCGATGCCGCCGGACACTTCCCGGCTGGCAAGACCATCCCGGCCAGCACCACCGGCCAGAACGTCACCACGGCGGCGGGCGCGAGCGTGGTGGTCTCGCAGTGAGGTGACACAGAGCGAGTGATTTTCGCTCGAGCGGGAGCGACGCTCGCTTATGATTCGCCCATGACGATGACCAAAACGGCGAGCGGACTGCAGTACGAAGACACCAGTGTGGGCGATGGCGCGGAGGCCAAGGGCGGCCACACCTGCGTCATGCACTACACCGGCTGGCTCTGGGTGAACAACGCCAAGGGGGCCAAGTTCGACAGCTCGGTGGATCGGGGCAAGCCCTTCCAGTTCAAGCTCGGCGCGGGGCAGGTCATCAAGGGCTGGGACGAAGGGGTCCAGGGCATCAAGATCAATGGCAAGCGAACGCTGCTCATTCCGCCGGATCTCGGCTACGGCGCGCGCGGTGCGGGTGGGGTGATTCCGCCCAACGCCACGCTGTTGTTCGAAGTGCAGCTGCTCGAGCTGAAGTAGGGTTGCTCTGAAGCCACGGGTGCTTCAGTAGGCAGTCCGCGTGTCGTCTTGCTTCCGTCGTCGTTCTCAGGGTTGGCTTGCGCTCTGCGCGGTGTGGGTGGCTTGCTGTTGGCGGCCTGCCCCTGTGCGGGCAGACGCGCAGCCAGACGAGAGCGCAAGCTCGGAGCAGCGCCGCGACAAGAGCGCGACTTCGGGGCTCGCGATTGGAGCCGGGTTCGGAAACGACACGGCGGGGCTCGGCGGCGTCTTCGACTACTACGTGCAGGGGCACAATCCGCGCCTGCGGATCGCGTTGAGCGGCGCGCTCGGTGCGTGGCCTGCCCTGGGCTGGGGCACGCTCTGGAGGCCCGCGGTGGCGCTTGGTGTGCGGGGCTCGTTCGGACGGCGCCAGCGCATGACCTTCGGGCTTCACGCGGTTCCGCACGGCGCCCAGGTGCTCGCGCTGCATGGCGAGGAAATGACCGACGCGCACGTGAGCTATGGCGTGGGTCTGCAGGTCGGTTGGGAATGGATGAAGCGCGGAGGCTTCTTCATGCGCGCTTCCATCGGCCCTGGCTATGGCTTCTACCCGCGCATCTATCGCGAGGTCGGGTACTGGACCGCAAGCTTCAACGTGCTGACCATGGGGTACAAACTATGGTGAAGGCGCTCCGGATCCTCGGACTCCTGTCCCTGTTCGGCGTCGCGCTTGCTGCCTGCGCCGCACCGCGCTGCGAACCCGAAGAGGCCTGCGACATCCGCCAGAAGAGCTGCCAAAAGCGCGCGCTGCGCTGGGCCAAGTGCCTGCGCGAGGCTGACGCCAAGCTCGATGTGGACGTGAAGACGGTTTCTGCCGCCACGTTGATCGACGATCGGACGCGCGAGAGTGAGGCGGGCTCGGATCCGCATGAGGACGCCTTTCAGAAGGGGCTTTCGTTGCTGGACCTGGCCGCGCTGCGGACCACGCGTGAGAGCGTGGCAGACCAGGTGCACTGGCTGGGAGCCTCCTATGACCCCTCCGAGAAGAGCATCACCGTGGTGGATCACGGGCACGCGCTCGACACTCCGGGCTACATGTTCATGCTGGTGCACGAGTTCGTGCACGCGCTGCAAGACGAGAGTGGGGGGCTGAGTACACCCACTGCGCCCACCTACGACGCCCACTTGGCCATGGACGCCATCGTCGAGGGCGAGGCCACGGTGCTGGAGGACGAAGCGGCTTCGGATGGGCTCGGCTTCGATTTCGGAAGCGTGGACTACGAGCGCATCTTGCGCGACTTCCGCCAGAGCTCCATGTCCGACGCGAAGTACAGCGAGAGCTTCATGGATGCCGCTTATCGCGAGTTCTCCTATGCGTTCGGCGCGAGTTACCTGTGGGAGCGACCCGGCTATCGCCACAACGCCCGCATCGCTTACAAGCGTCCTCCAGTCTCCACCTTCGCGGTGATGGAGGGGGATCCCGAGCACTTCGACGCGCACCCCAACGACCTCGGCGAAGAAGCGGTACCCGTACTCGATGGTCTCGGTCCGGCCCTCCACATGCACCTCGGGCGCTTCGTCTACGAGGGCTTCACGCAGCGCTTCATGCGTCACCATCATGAAGATCTCGGCGCCCTCCCGCGCTCGCCCCAGCGCTTCTTGGCGGACACGTTCAGCGTGTTCGAGCGCGGGGGTGAGGTACTCGTCAGCTGGCGCGTGCGCTTCGATGACGAGGGCTTGTGTGCGCAGGGGCTCGCCTACGCCTTCAGCCAAATCGACGAGGCAGGACGCGGCTACCGTGTGCTCCGGCGGGGCACCGACGCGATCCTCTTGATCGCGTCCGACAGCTTGGCCAGCTGGGCGCTGCCCGAGGATCTCGAATGGACCTCCGCCGACGGGCCCGACTTCGGCATCGGGCTCGACGCGGCCCCCGCGCGCACGCGCTGCGCGCTGCGGGAACACCGCTGAGATTCACGCAAAGCTCGCCTCGTAGCTCTTGTCCTCCACATCCACGCCGTCCTGGGTGACCTGCAGCGGGGCACGACAGTCGAGCATCACGGCGAGCTCCTCGGTCTGCTTGCCGCCGACGCTGTGCTCGTATTTGCCCGGTTGCGGCCCGTGCGGCACACCGCGCGGATGCAGCGTCAGGCTGCCGGGCCCCACGCCCTCGCGCGACGCGAAGTCGCCGCTCACGTAGTAGAGCACCTCGTCGATATCCACGGAGGAGTGCGGATAGGGACAAGGGATGGCGTCGGGATGGAACTCGAGCGGGCGCGGCACGAAGCTGCAGATCAGCGCGCCTCCCGCGGCGAACGTGCCATGCCAGGTGGGCGGCAAGTGCACCGAGCTCACGCGCGGTTGGAACGCCAGGATGGGAAAAGCCCACGGGTACACGCTGCCATCCCAGCCCACCACGTCGAGCGGCGAGTGCGTGGCACAAAAGGTGTGGAACGCGTCGCGGCGCTTGATCACCACGTCGCGCAGGCCCTCGTCCTGGGGGCCCACGAACTTGGGGGTACGAAAGTCGCGGTGGCAGTAAGGAGCGTCCATGCGCAGCTGGCCTACCTCGTTGCGGAAATGACTGGGGATGCCCACGCCGTTGCGACACTCGATGCTGAGGTACTCCTGAGGTTCGTTGGGCTCGAGCTCGAAGCGATGGATCAAGCCCTTGGGTACGAATACGTAGTCGAGAGGACCGAAGGCAAGGTCGCCGAGCACGCTGCGCAGCATGCCGCGTCCGCGCGCGATGAAGAGGAGCTCGTCCGCGTCGGCGTTGATGGAGTAGGCGCGATCGCTGCGGGTGGGTTTGGCCACGCCGAGGGCCACGTCGTCGTTGCACAGGAGCACCACGCGTGAGCCGCTCAAGGTGCCACCGCTGGCCACGCGCCCACCCACGAAGTGGCGTCGCTGCAGGCTGTTCTCGGGTGAGCTGATCAGCTTGGGGGCATGCTTCAAGGGCGTGGAGCTCGTGGGCTTGAGGCCTTGCGGGCGCCCCTGGTGATAGAGGATGGTGTAGGCCCCCTCGAAGCCTGCGCGCGTCAGGCACTCCTCGTAGCGGAGTTCACCCGCGGGACCCTTGAGTGCCAGGTGGTGCTTGGGCGGGAGCTCGCCGTGGGCGATGCGTTGCAACATTCAGCCCTCCTCGCTGGCCATTGTAGAGCCCAGCTGCTCGCGCTCGATGCTCTCGAACAAAGCCCTGAAGTTGCCCGCGCCGAAGCCCTGGTCGCCTTTGCGCTGAATTAGCTCGTAGAAGAAAGGGCCAGCGTCGGGGCTGCCGTAGAGACCGGCCGAGTCCTTCAAGAAGATCTGCAGCAGATAGGAGTGCTCACCGTGGCCATCCACCAGGATCTCGAGCTCGCGCAGGAGCTCGAGGTCCTCGTCGAGCGCGCCGATGCCGAGGGTCGCCAAGCGTTGAGGCAGCATCTGGTAGTAGGACTCGGGTGTGGGCATGAACTCCACCCCGCGCGCCCTGAGTCCGCGCACGGCTGCGAGGATGTCGCGCGTGCCGAGCGCCACGTGCTGGACACCGTCGCCGCGGTGGCCCTCATTGAAGATGTTGATCTGGGATTCCTTGAAGGCAGGACGGTAGGGCTCGTTGTTGGCGAACTTGATGCCGGAGGCCGGATCCCACATCACCTTGGAGCGCAGGCCCGAGCCGACCACGCCGTGGCGCGAGACGTCCCGCGTGTGAAACGCGATCTCCCACAGCACCTCGAAGCCCATCACGTGTTCCATCCAGAGCAGCGCGGGCTTCATGGTCTGAAAGTTCGAGGTAATGTGATCGATCTGCGTGAAGCCGAAGACGTTGTGGCCACCATCGGGCTTGAGCTCGAGCTCCATGCCTGGAAAGAGCCCGGGATAGCCGCGGTTTTCGATGAAACGGAAGGTGGTGTCGCCGAAGGGGGTCGTGATGGAGAAGGTGCGGATGCGGCCCGCGCCGTCACTCACGTCGAGGATGTCGGAGATGAGGGTGCCGCCGTCGCGTTCGAGCACGGCGAAGCAGCGCTCGATGTCTTCCACCTCGAACATGACGGTGCCGATGCCGTCCGGGTGACGCGAGAGGTAGCGATGGGCGCGGCCGCCGGGGCCGACGGGCGTAGAGCACACCACCACCACCTGGCCGGCTTGAAACACCAAGGAGCGCTGGTGGCCCTGTCGCTCGAGCAGCGCCGAGCTGTGCCCGACCTCCTCGAACGCCATGTGGTCGAGGTAGAAGCGCCGACTGCGCGCGAGGTCCCGCACGTAGTAGTGGACGCCGAGGAGCCTAGTAATGCCGAGCTTCCCGGTAACCATATGGGTACTCCTTAAGTGATAGCTACTTCGCTCACTCCGAAAACACCTCTTGCTCGATCGACCCGAACAAGTTGTCTCCTTTCTCGCTCAACATCTCGATGCGCACGCGATCGCCGATCTTGAGGAAGGGCGTGCGTGGTGAACCGTGGACGATGGTCTCGCGGGCGCGCTGCTCGGCGAGGCAGGTAATGCCGCGCTCTTCGTCGTCGTTGGAGACCGTGCCACTGCCGAGGATGGTGCCCGCCGTGAAGGCGCGGGTCTTCGCGATGTGCGCCACCAGGTCGTGAAACGAAAAGTGCATCTCTCCGGCGTAGGGATCTCCCACCAGCTCTCCATTGAGGTAGCAGCGCAGCTGCAGGTGCACGCGGCCCTCGCGGTAGCTGCTCCCGAGCTCGTTGGGCGTGAGGGCGAAGGGAGAGAACGCGGTGGCCGGCTTGGATTGGAAGAAGCCAAAACCCTTGGCGAGCTCGTTCGGGACCAGGTTGCGGTAGGTCACGTCATTGGCGAGCATGAATAGGCAGATATGGGGCTTCACCGCGCTCGCCTCGATGCCGCGCGGCGTGTCGTTGAGCACCGCGCAGACCTCCGCCTCGAAGTCGAGGCCCCAGCTCGCGTCGGGCAACACCAGGGGCGCGCGTGGTGCGAGCAGCACGCCGGATCCTCCCTGGTAGACCAGGGGATCCGTGCGCAGGGTCTCTGGTGGCTCGGCATTGCGCGCTCGGCGCACGCGGATCACGTGACTCAGGAAGGCCGAGCCGTCGACCCACTCGTAGGCGCGCGGCAGCGGCGCGGCGAGCTGCGTGAAGTCCAGAGCCTTCCCCGGGAGCTTGCCTTCGGAGAGTGCCCAGGAGAGGCGCTCGAGGCGCGACTCGCAGTGCGACCAGTTATCGAGGGCGGCCTGCAACGTGGGCGCCACCTCGGCCGCTTCGGCGTAGCGTTCGCCAGCCTGATCCACCACGACCAAGCGGCCGTCACGAGTCCCGTCGGCGAGTGTGGCGAGCTTCAAGCAGACCTCCGAAAGTGTGCGGTGCGGGTTTCGTGCTCCTCGGTCGAAAAGTAGGCAGTGCCTCGTTCAAATGGCAGCGTCGCGCACGCGGTCGCCGCCGTTCACCAGGGCGCGCAGGGTGGCCAGGCCCGTGGCGATGGGCTCGGCGTGCATGAACTTGATCTCGAGCCACTCGAGCCGCTGGGTAAGCGTGGCGACCAGCGGATCTCCATCGGCCACCTTCATCAGGCTCTCCAGCAGGTTCCAGCGCAATAACCAGTCGTCGGGGAATTGGCGGTCGAGCTCGGCCGCGATGCGCTCGAAGGTAGACACCAGGCGCCCACCCGCCAGGTTGTGCCAGGCGTCGATGGCCTGCTCGTAGAGCAGCACGAGATCGCGCTCGCGCGGGGTGTACCATCTTGGCGCTGGCACCTTCGCACGCGAGAGCTCCGTGCGAGGGAAGTAGCTGGCGGAGGCGCCCGCGTGCACGCCGGTAATGTGCTCGGCGAGCGCGAGTGGGTAGGGCGCCTGGGAGCGGAACACGCGTCCGTTGGGCAGGCTCAGCTCGAAGCGCTCCAGCACGGCCACCCGCACGCGCCCTGCGTCGATCTCGTTGCCGCGCAGCTGACCGCTGATTTGGATGCCCGAAGCGAGCTCCAGCTGGAGGCGCCCATCGCGGGTGTGGCGACGCAGATCGTCGAGCGCAAGCGTGGAGAGCGAGGTGCCGTTGCCCAGGCGTCCGAGCGGCAGCAGATACTCGGCAGGACAGCGCGGCAGCTCGTGGTGTGAGGTCCCGAGGAGGGCCGGCGCGTCCTTGAGCTGCACCCAGCTCGGCTCGCTCTCGAAGCCCTCGAAGCGCGTCACCACACCCACCACCTCGAGCCCATTGTCGAGCTGGAGCGTGGCCACCTCGTCGCTGCGCCGGGCCACGTCGAGCGCCGGCAACGGCTTGCCGCGGTACACCAGCGATGCGCTCACCTGTTCCAGCACTTCCGAGAGATGCTCGAAGTTCTTGGCCACGAACAGCTGGGGTTGCGGTCGCGTGATGTCGTAGTCCACATCCACGCAGGCGGCCGAGAGCGGGAGCTTCTTCACCGCAGAGTCGTGGCAGGACTGGCTCTCGCCGAGCGACGACAACAGACCCGCGCCGTACAGGGCATACTTCTCGACGCTACCGATCAGGCCGTACTCGGAGGTCCACCAGTAGAGCCGTGCCATGCGCGCGGCTTCACTCACCTCGGTGACGTTGGACATGGTGCGGTCGAACTCGCGGCGCGCGAGGTCGATCTGCGAGGGCGTGCTCCAGGGATTCTCCTGCACCTCCGAGAGCGTGTGGATGGTCTCGTAGACCGCGCGATCGCTCGGGTTGGTGAAGGCCTTCTCGGAGATGGCGCCGATCTCTTGGATGAAGCGCGCGTAGGCGGGCTCGCTCAGAATCGGCGCATGCCCGGCGGCCTCGTGGATGATGTCGGGGGCGGGCGTGTAGCGCAGGTGTTCCGCGGTGCGGATTTCGGCGGCGATGGGCAGCAGGCGATTGGCTTGAAAGCTCTGGAACGCGCGCGGCGGAATGAAGCCATCGACGCACACGGCACCCCAACCGAAGCGCGAGAGCTTCTCGTTCATCTCGTCGATGCGCGGGATGCGATCGATGGAGATGCCCGTGGCCGCGAGCCCGGTGCGATAGGAAGCGTGGGCCGTGTGCTGCAGGCGCGTGTAGGTTTGCAGCAGCACGAAGCGCCATACGGCATGGTCGACTTCCGTGTACTGCCCGTAGTCCTGCTCGACCACGTACCTTCGCAGGTGCGCTGGAACGAGCGGCGCTTGGCGTTCCGACAGCACCTTAAGAGCCTACCGCACTCGGCCGCGGGTGAGCCAAGTCAAACCCGGTTGCTCCCGGGTGCGGCAGAGTCGCCTGCGCCGCGGATTGCGCGCTAGCGCACAACCGGGACAGGCGTGTCACTGAAAGAGCCGGCGCCGTCGGGGGACGGCGCCGTGGGCTCATTTCACTGGGCGGGAAGGGTCGGGGCGCAGGTCACGGAGTTGTCGACGCACTGCGTGCCGCCGGAGACGCTGCAGGGCTTCATGCCGGTCGGGCACACGCAGGAACCCGCCTGACAGCTGCCGTAGAAGCACTGGAAGTCGCAGCTGCCGCAGTTGTCCGCCTCGGTCAGCAAGTCGTTGCACTTGTCCTGGTAGTAGTCGCACATGCCGGTGGTCACGCCGTCGCAGCTAAGCAGCTGACAGCTGTAGGTCCCCTGGTTTTCGACGCACGCCTCGTTGTACTGGCATGCAGCTCCGCAGCCGCCGCAGTCGGCACGGTTGGTGAGGTTCGAGCAGTACGGGATGTTGGGGTAGGAGGTGCAGGCGGTGAGGCCAGCGGCGCAGCCGCAGCCGACGCCGTCGCAGCTCTCGGTCGGTTCGCAGTAGTTGCCGCAGTCGCCGCAGTTCGCCGTGTCGTTGGGCACGCACTGGTGGTTGCAGGCGAGTGCTCCGGCGCCGCAGTTGGGATTCGTGCAGGCGCCGTTCTGGCAGATCTGCGTGGGGTCGCAACCGGTGTAGTCGCCACAGGTGGTGCCGCAGTGGTCGCCGTCGTTGGCCAGGTCGAGGCACATGCCGTTGCACATGGTCTGCCCCGCCGGACAGGTCTTGGCAGTGCAGCTGCCGGCCACGCAGTCCTCGGCCTTGTAGTCGCACTGGGCGGCGGCGTTGGGCACGCCCTGATTGGAGCCGCAGGCGCCGCAGTTGTTGACGTCGGTCTTGGTGTCGACGCAGGCGAAGTTCTCGTTCTCGCTGTAGGGCTTGCACATGGTGGTGCCGTTCGTGCAGCCGCACTGGCCTGCCACGCACGCCATGTTGGGATTGGGCCCTTCGCCGAACTTGTCGCACGTGTTGCCGCACGCGCCGCAGTTGAGCTGGTCGTTCTGCGTGTCCACGCAGGCCACGACGTTGCGATTGATGTCGTAGTTGTAGTAGTTGCAGGCGACCGTGTTGTCACTGCACGTCAGCGCCACGCATTTGCCGGCCTGGCAGATCTCGAGCGCTTGCGTATTGCAGCCGTTGTAGATCGAGCCACAGTTGTTCGGGTCGTTCTGCGTGTCGACGCATTCGTACCCCTCGCCGTTCTTGACGGTCCAACCCACCGGGCAGGCGCAGAAGCCGTTCACGCACGTGGTGCCGTACGGATAGCCCTCGCCCGTGCAGTCCACGCGCGCGCCACAGCTCGTGCCGCACTGGGTCGGGTTGTTGCGCATGTCCACGCACTCGGTGCCGCACAACTCGTAGCCCACGGGACAACGCGGTCCATTGGCGGCCGGCGCCACCAGCTGCAGTACACCGAGGTCCGTACAGGCGTTCTTGTCAGCGGCCACGGTCTTGATGTCCGCCCCGCTGGTGAAGCTCAACACGCTCGAGCTGCCGAAGTCGTTGGACGCCACCGCGGTGAAGGGTTGGTTGGCCTCGAGGTCGAGGTAGAAGCAGCCGTTCGCGTCGGTATTGAGGTTGCTCGAGAAGGGGCTGCTCGAGCCGCTGATGGACACGCTGGCTCCCACCGAAGCCACGGTGCCCGCCGCTTGCTTCACGCATGCGCGCACGCAGCTGATGTTCTCCGCGGGCACGAGCTCGTCCGCGGTCCACCACGACATGTGCTTGATCTTACCCTTGTATACGGCCTTGCCCTCATCGTCCTTGGTCTTGGTGGCGGTGCCTTCCTTCTTCCAGACGCCGTCCTTCTCATCGAGCGACCACAGGCCGATCTCATCGGGCGGATTCGCGGACTTGGTGGAGATCGGGAAGATCACCTCGGCCTCCTTGCCGTCGGCGATCTGCAGCTTCGCACCGTCGGTATCGACCACACGGACTTCCACGGGCGTGTTGCCCTTGAGCACGCCGGACACGCTCTCGTCATTGCCCTTGGAGCTGCCCGCCTTGACCTTGCCCTCGGGCACCGCGGCCACGGCGATGGTGGCGTCGCCCTTGAGGTCGCCGCCATCGTTGCGCTTGAAGCTGTCGGCCGCGAAGATCACGCCGCCGCCGCTGTCCTTGTCCTTGGCGCTGCCACCCTTGGTGGGGTCGATGGTCTTCTTGAAGACCGACTTGAGGAACAGCTCGAGGTATACCGAGCTGTTCTCGCTCACGGTCACCGGTCGCAGCGCCCAGGTGTAGTCGTCGCTCTCGGCGCGCACGATGCCGTCGCCCGGCGAAAGCTTCTCGAACTTGAAGAAGCCGTCGGAGCCGGTGGTAGTGGTCACGTCACCGGGACCGGTGATGCGCACGTTGGCCAGGGCAACCGGAGGATTGGTGTTGGTGAAGACGAAGCCGCCGACGCTGCCTTCCGGCAAGTCGACCACGGCTCCATCGGGCAGGCCGCCGTCGCAGAAAACACAGCCACCATCGAACGGGCCGTCGCCGTCTCCATCGCCGTGGACGATGGGTCCGCTGTCGAGGTCGCCGTCGCCGGCCCCCGAGTCGGAATCCTGCGTTTTGCCTCCCGATTTGTGCGAGTCATCGCACGCGCTCAGCAACAACAGCGAAGCGCAAAGCCCCAGCCACAGCCCCGACCTGGCAACCATGTATCTCCATCCCCCATCTGCATGTTCGGCGCGCTCGCCGGCGCGACCCTGAACATGGGGTGATGGTACCGGAAGCTCCGCGAGCTCCACCAGCTTTGGTCACCTTCGCGCGCAGCGCAGGTGGGATGGAGTGGTTGCTCGAGGGAGGATGCGCACGTTCGAGGGGGGAGGAGAGACTTGGAACGTTGGGCGAGATTTTCAGGGTGCGGTGGAAGGGATCGTCGCCGTCGCCGTCGCCCTCAACCGCTTGCGCTGACCACGTCAACGTGAACCGCTGTCGCTGACCACGTCAACGTCAACCGCTTTCGCTGTCAACGTCAACGCTGGTAGCGCACGCGACCGTTGCCGTTGACAGCGCAGCGGTTGACAGCGCCAGCGGTTGACAGCGCCAGACGGCGACGCGCTACCCTTGACGTCCCTACCAATCAAACGTCATCCGACCCCCGCTGCCCCAAAAACGACGACGCCCACGTCTTTCAACGCGGGCATCTCGCAGCATCTCCCGTTTCCTCTTCAGCTCAGCGCAAGTGCGTCGAGCTCAAGTCGAGCAACCGCCGCGCGATGACGAGCATCTGGATCTGCTGCGTCCCCTCGAAGATGTCCAAGATCTTCGAATCGCGGCTCCACTTCTCGAGCAGCTCGTTCTCGCCGTAGCCCAGCGCACCGCACAGCTCCACGCAGCGCAGCGTGATGTAGTTGCCCACGCGGCCGGCCTTGGCCTTGGCCATCGAGGCTTCCATGGAGTTCGGCTTCTTGTTGTCCGCCATCCACGCCGCACGCACGGTGAGCAGGTAGGCGGCCTCGAGCTCGGCTTCCATGCGGAGCAGCTCGGCTTCCACCGCGCTCTTGGTGAACAGGCTGCCACCGTAGTTCACGCGCACACCCTCCTTTTCGAGGATCTCGCGCGTGAGTTCCAGCGACGCCCGAGCCACGCCGAGCGCCATGCCGGCGACCAACGGACGCGTGTTGTCGAACGTCGCCATGGCACCGGCGAAGCTCTTCTTCACGTCGATCTCGGCGCTGCCCAGGATGTTGTCCTTGGGGATGCGGCAGTCCTCGAGCAGGATGGTGGCCGTGTCCGACGCGCGGATGCCCATCTTCTTCTCGAGCCGCGCCACGCGCATGCCCGGACGGCCCTTCTCCACCACGAAGCTCTTGATGGCCGCGCGGCCCAGGCTCGGATCGAGCGAGGCCCACACGACCACCAGCTCGCAGCGCTCGCCGGCAGTCACGAAGATCTTCTCGCCGTTGAGCACCCACTCGTCGCCCTCGAGCCGCGCGGTGGCGCGGATGGCTGCCGAGTCGCTGCCCGCGCTGGGCTCCGTGATCGCCATGGAGGCCCACTTGCCGCCGAAGCGCTCGATCTGCTCGGGCGTGGCCACCGCGTCGATGGCCGCATTGCCGAGGCCCTGACCGGGCAGCGTCAAGAGCAGGCCCACGTCGCCCCAGCACAGCTCGATGGTGCCGAGCAGCGTCGACATGTTGCCGCCGTTGCGCACGCCGCCTTCTTCGGCCTTCTTCTCCTTGGACTTGCCGGTCATCTGACCGGAGCCCACGCCCGCGCTCGAGCCACCCTCGCCCATGCCGCGCAGAATCGCGCCGATCATGTCGAGTTCCTTCGGATACGCGTGCTCCAGGCTGTCGTACTTGCGCGAGATGGGGCGGAACATCTCCTTGCCCACCTGGTGAGCCTGCATGACGAGGGGCTTAATCCTTCTTCGGGATTTCGAGATTGATCATGACTGCCTCCTCACACGCTCACTGCGCCTTCGGCGACGCCGACGGCCCGAAGTTGCCGGTACCAGAGCTCCACGGGGTGCTCCTTGATGAAGCCGTGGCCGCCCAGGAGCTGCACGCCGGTGGTGCCGATGTACATGCCCTTCTCGGCGCACTGCACGCGCACGAGGGCCGCTTCGCGGTGGAAGGGTAGACCCTGCTCCGCGCGGCTCGCGGCGCGCCACACCATCAGACGCATGGCGTCGAGCTCGAGCGCGATGTCCGCCACGGCGAAGGCCACGGACTGACGGTTGGCGATGGGTTCGCCGAAGGCCTTGCGGTCCTTGACGTACTCCTTCACGTAGTCGAGCACCGCGTCGCAGGTGCCCACGGTGAGGGCGCCCCAGGCGATGCGCGAGAGGTCGATCAAGCGCTGCGCGTCGATGCCCTCGTCGCCGCCGAGCTTGGCGCCCTTGGGCACGCGCACGTGGTCGAGCTTGATGCGGCCGAGCTTGGCGGCGCGCAGACCCATGGTGGGCTCGGGTTCCACCGTGAGGCCGGCGATGCCCTTGTCCACCAAGAAGGCCTGGGGCTTGCCCGCGAGGTCGGCGATCACCAGGAATAGCTCGCAGTCCTCGGCGATCGGCACCATCGACTTCTCGCCCGTGATCACGTACTCGCCGTTATTGAGCGAGGCGCGCGTGGTGAGGCGCTCCGGATCGAACAGCGGACGACCCTCGAGCAGCGCCATGGCCGCGGGGTAGAACTGCTCTCCGATGAAGGCGGGCAAGTAGTTGCCCTGTTGCTCGGCGGTACCGAAGTCCACCAGCGCGTTGACGACCGCGAGCGGGGCGAGGGCGGCCAGGGCCAGACCCATGTCGCCCTTGGCGAGATCTTCGCACACGAGGGCGTTGGTGGTCACCGAACGCTCCGAGCCCGCGCCACCGAGGGCCTCGGGCGTGGCCAGCTGCGAGAGACCGAGTTCGTGGGACTCGTCGAGCAGTCCGGCAGGAGGCGTGCAAGCTTCGTCGGCGTGCAGGGCCTCGGTGCGCAGGCGCTCCTTGGCGAAGCGCACCATGGTGTCGCGTACGAGCTCCTGGGACTCCGTGAGCGTGAGGTCGAACAGCGTGGGCTTGGGCGCGTCGCCCGGGGTCGCCATGCGCGTGGGTTCGAGCAGCTTCACGACGGGACGCGCGCGGGCCATGGCCTCGGTCGCGACCTTCACGGAGATCTTCGAGCCGCGATACAGGATCTTCTCGAGCGATTCAGTCACGCCCAGCTTCTGCAGAAGCGGAGAGCCCGCAATCTGGCTGAGCACCTTGAGAGATGTTCCAACCGCGCGTTCCATCGCGCACCTTCCT
This sequence comes from Myxococcales bacterium, assembly GCA_047601445.1. Lineage (GTDB taxonomy): Bacteria > Myxococcota_A > Polyangia > Polyangiales > DASUME01 > DASUME01. The sequence continues at coordinate 6,451,957 of JASGJH010000001.1, forward strand.
TCTAAGACGAGTCTCGGTCAGGTCCGTTCCGAGCTCGTTATTGACTTTCGTTTAATACTAACCGTGGCGGAATGCAATGGCCGCGGCCGGGAGAGCTGGAATCTACCTCCGTCGACGTCCCGCGAGAGTGACAGAAGGCGCCCAAAATCGTTGCGGAATCTCGGCGTTTCGGGCCGGCTGGGCCGGCCGTCCCGTTGCCCCGCAGCAAAGGTTCGAGGGACCACAGGAAATAGGCCCCCTCGCAGCGGGCCTGGCTTGGGCCCGGGAGCCAAAATTGAGAAACCGAGAACCGTCCCCTCTACGGACAGCGCTCCACGATGCGGGCCGAGTCGATCAGCAGCGACGCTCCGCTGGTGGGCACGCCGCCCTCGGCGGCCGGCTTGAGCATGAGTACGGGAAAGGCTGTGTCCGACTGGAAGGTCACGCAGATGGGCTTCCAGTCGGTGCTGTCCGCGATGGACGCAGAACGACCGAGCACCACACCCGCCCGATTGCCCTCACAGCGCGTGCCGGTCTCACCACGCACCTCGAGAAAAAGCGGGCTCCCTCCCGCGCTGTCGGCGATGGCCTGCAGCTGCAGATGAACGGGTTCGTTCACCGGGACCGGTTGCTCCAGGTTCTGTCGAACCGCCACGAAATCGGCCAAGCTGAAGGTACTCGGCACGAAGGACAGGTAGTCGCCCATGGCAGTCTTGACGCCCGCCACGGGCTTCGAGTTGGTGGTCACGGAGAAGGGCCAGCACGCATACCAGCCGCTCAACTCCGTCGTGATCGGGAGCGGCACCACCTGCAGGATGGTCTGGGCGATGTCGCGGATGACCACGTCACCGTCGATGCCGCCACCGCGCTCGAAGTCCGGATTGGTGATCACAAGGTTTGGCGTGAAGGCCGGGCCCGCCTCGGGCCGCTCCTCGTCAGGCTCGGGGTCTCCCGCGTCGTGCTCAGGGCTCGGTGTGGGCGCCGGATGCAGCCCAGCATCCACGGAGCACGGCAGGTCGAAGTGAGCGCACTCGGTGCCGATCAACACCGTCTCTTGGCAGCCGCCGAGCACGCCCGCGGCCATCATCAGCGCCGCCGGAAGGCCGAAGCGCGGTGAGGCCACGGGAGTTGTTGCCTCGCTCACGCGTATGTCTTGTTGCGCGCTCCGAACCATCTGACTCGACCGACCTTGGACCACCTTACCGGATCTCGCTCGGCGTAGGCTGACCCAATAGGTTCGCCGCGTTGTCCGCCTGGACAAGCACGTCGGCGTGGCGACTTCGGTGCTCCAGATCGCCACGTCGCGATTGACCCCGGGGGGCCAGCGATTGACCCCGACCGCTCATCCTTAGCGTATCGCGCCGTGGGTTTAGCGCAGACGGACAAAGTTCGCGGCGTGCGCTCCTGTCGTATGACCACTTCTTGGCGTTCGTATAGGGTGCCTCTCGAGCGTCGCAATCGAGGCGGATTGCGGCGCCAGAGTGGTTCCTGGAGGACGTCATGGCCTTGATCTCACGCAGCCTACTTAGCCTCGCCATGCTCGGCGCCCTTGTTGGTGTCTCGGCCTGTGGTGATGAGGATCCCAAAGAAGGTGGTTCGGTCGACCAATCCGTCGGCGTGGGCCGCTGGGGCGGTGATTGCAAAGACGGCGCAGCGCGCTGCAACGACAAGTTCGGCGCGCCGCTGTGCCCGGTGACCTCAGGTTTTCCAGGCGACGACTTGGCCATTTGCGAGCCCGCGGGTCTGACCGACGGCATCCTGCTGCACTACGGTCCCAAGGATTACAACAATCCTGAAGAAATTAAGAAGTACACCCTGGCCGCGTACGGCGAGAACGAGAACTGCGTCTACATCCGCACCACCAACACCGAGCCGGTCTGGGTCAATCGTTTCCACGGCCGCATGCGCCCCAACTCGCACCACTTGATCGTCACCATCGCGCCGAAGTGGCCCGAGGGCGTGGTCGAGGGCGAGCCGGTGGCTTGCGACCAGGGCGAGGCGTTTGGTTCCCGCTGGTTGCTCGGCTCTCAGGATGAGCAGATCGATCTCGAGGTACAGGGCACGACTCCAGGCTCCAAGCCTGCGGTTCCCGGCGATCCCGAGTACGGCTCGGGCTCGGTGGTCCAGCCCAACAGCATCTTGCGTCTCGACATGCACTACGTGAACGGCACCGACAAGGAGATCCTCCGCGAGGGTTGGGTCTACTTGAAGGCCGTGCCCGCCGCGGAGGTCGTCGTGCCGGTGGACATGATCACGTTCTTCCAGGGCAACATCGACGTGCCGCCGAACAGCAAGGGCACCAAGACCGCGCGCGGTCGCTGTCAGGTTCCCGAAGAGCGCTACGTGGGCATGGTCACGGGCCACTTCCACAAGAACGGGACCCGTTTCAGCGTGTGGTACGAGCCTCAGGGCGGCACACCCCAGCTCATCTACCAGACGCACGACTGGGACACGCCCGGCAACGCCTGGTTCACGCCGCGCATCACCAACCCGGTGGTCAACGACGAGAACATCTGGGGCGCCACCAGCGGCTACCTGAAGGTGAAGCCCGGCGACTTCATCAGCTTCGAGTGCGAGTTCGACAACCCCACCTCCACGCCGATCGCCTTCGGCGAGCTCGGTCGCGATCAGATGTGCAACGTGTTCGGCTTCTACTACCCGAGCAACGGCGACGTCTGGAACTGCGGCTGCGCGGGCGAACTCTGCTTCGGCGGCAACGAAGCCAACACCCTGGGCATGTAAATGAAAAAGTCAGTATTCGTAGTCTCGAGTCTCCTGGTGTTGGCCTGCGGCGATAATGGCGACCAGGAAGGCCACACCAACGAACGTTCCGTACTCGAGGATGTCGACACGGACGCCGTCAACACCATGCTCGATCCCAACGAGTACCCCACGTTCCGCTTCAGCAGCTTGATGAAGCCGTACGAGGACTCGGCGGGCTGTCTGGCACTCCATGCGAGCAAGAACCCGGCCGAGACCGACGACCAGACCACCTGTCGCTGCAACAAGTGCGTCGAAAACATGCAGGAGTGCGACGTGCTCCAGGGCTGCACGGAGATCGCGGCCTGCTCCAAAGAGACCGGCTGCACCGACGAGTACTCCTGTTATCTCTTGCCGGGCGCGCCCTGCGTGGACGTGATCGATCGCTGGGGCAATGCCTCGGTGGCCGTCACTGTGTCCATCGACCTGCTGAACTGTTCCAAGCTCAACAAGTGTCAGTGATCTCGACCTGAGTCTTTTGGTTGGTTTCGGTCTGAGCCTTTTTTGCTTGCTCCCGTGATGTCGCGCGGGGGCAGGGTTGGGGAGTTTATAAAATGAAGCGCTTTCCATGGTTGAAGCTTCGTAAGAAGACCGATCCCGAGCTCCCTCTCGAGCCGCCGATCTGGCTCAATAACCACTCCAACGGCGAGTACTACCACCAGCAGACCCCGCGCGAAGCCGCCATGAAGGAGGAGATCCTCAAGCGTGCGGACGAGCAGGCGCGTCACCTCGGCATGGAGCGCCGCGAATTCTTGGCGAGCTCCATGGGCATGGTCACGAGCCTGGCCGTACTCAACCAGATGGGCTGCTCGAGCTCCGATGGCAAGCCTAGCAGCGGCGTCGTCAACGGCCCCTACCTCACGCCGGTCGAGGCCATGTGCGAAGACTCGGACGTCCTCAAGGGCGACGAGTTCATCTTCGACATCCAGACCCACAGCTTCGACCACGGCGAGTGGCGCACCAGCAACACGGTGTACCCCACGTTCCTTGGTCTGCTCGGTGGCTGCGGAACGGAGCGCGCCGACAGCCTCGATTGCTTCGACCAGGAGCGTTACGCGCGCCTGATGTTCGCCGAGAGCGACACCACCATGGCCGTGATCACCTCGTGGCCGGCGGCTACCTGTGACGCGGATCGCGCGCTCTTCCAGCGCCAGGCCAAGGCCTGCGGCCTGCCGCTCTCCAACGACGGTATGCGCAACCTGCGTGACTGGGTCAATCAGCGCGCCGCCTCGCAGCGCCTGGTGAACCAGGTGCAGATCATGCCGAACGACAACCTCGAGCTGCAGCTCGAGATCATGAAGGCAGCCATCGAGGACACGAAGTGGGGTGCGGTGAGCTGGAAGTGCTATCCGGCCTGGCGCTCGGACAGCTACCCCTCCGTCGAGGGCTACGCGCGCGGCTACTTCCTGAGCGACAAGATCGGCCGCAAGTTCATCGAGACCGGCCTCGAGCTCGGCGTGCCCAACTTTGCAGTCCACAAGGGTCTGCCCATCCCCGGCTTCGACGTCGAGCACAACATGCCGACCGAGATCGGCACGGTGGCCAAGGATTATCCGCAGGCCAACTTCATCATCTACCACTCCGCCATCGGCGCGGGCATGGCCTTCAGCCTCACCGACAGCTTCGCCGGTCCCATGACCGAGCTCGATCCGTTCAACCCTGCCGATCCGAATCCGCGTGGCTCCAACATGCTGATCAAGTCGGTGGTGGACGCCGGCCTCGGACCGGGCTCCAACGTGTACGCCGAGCTCGGCAGCGCCTGGTCCAACGTGATGAGCAACACCACGGCCGCCCAGCACTTGATCGGTAAGCTGCTCAAGTACATCGGCGAGGACAACGTCGTGTGGGGCACGGACTGCATCCTTTCTGGCAGCCCGCAGGCGCAGATCGAGGCCTTCCGCATGTTCACCATCACGGAGCAGTTCCAGGAGCAGTTCGGCTACCCGGCGCTCACCAAGGAGATCAAGGCCAAGATCTTCGGCCTCAACGCCGCCAAGATCTTCGGCATCGACCCCGACCTTCGTCGCTGCACGGTGAAGAAGGACTCGTTCGCAGAGACGCGCCGTCAGCTCGACGGTGAGTACGGTCCGCGCCGCCACACGGTCCAGCCCCCGCTGGGCCCCACCAATCGCCGCGAATTCCTGGCCTCGGCACGCAAGAGCATCGCCGAGGGCAAGCCGGCCTGAAACGCCCCCGCACAGCCGAGAAGTTTGGAGAACCTTGCATGAAGATGTCGAGCAAACACCTGGCGCCGGCGGCGGCGCTGTTGTGGGTCCTTACGGGTTGTGCGGGCGATGAGAAGGAAGACGGGGATGCCAACGCCACGTCGGTCTGGCCTTCTTATGGACACGACGGGAAGAACACGCGCTTCAACGCCGAAGAGACCGCCATCACGCGCGACAACGTGAGCAAGTTGGTCAAGAAGTGGGACTCGGTGTCGGTCGGCACCACGCACTGGGGCGTGACCAGCACGGTCGCAGTGACCGACGGTGTCGCCTATTTCGGCGACTGGGGCGGCATGCTGTTCGCCGTGGACGCCAAGACAGGCAAGAAGGTGTGGCGCACGCAGCTTGCACCCGCCACCACGGGCCTCAGCGCGCAGCTCAACGCCTCGCCCTTCGTCAGCGAAGATCGCGTCTATCTCGGCGGCGTGGACAACGCGGTGTACTCGGTGGATCGCAAGACCGGCGAGCCCATCTGGAAGCCTTCCGCGCTGGCGGGCAACCAGAGCAGCGTCATCCTGTGGTCGTCGCCCAACGTCGTCGACAACACGCTGCTCATCGGCGTGGGCTCCTTCGAGGTGTTCACGGGCGCTCCGGGCGCCTACACCTTTCGGGGCAACCTTGTGATGATGGACGCCACTTCCGGCGCCGTGCAGCACACCACGTACGTCACCAACGGCGACGATACGTCCGGCTACGGCTGTTCCATCTGGGGCTCGGCTGCCATCGACACCGACCGTAAGACCGCCTACGTGGGCGTGGGTCAGTCCTACTCCGCGCCGGCGAGCACGCTGTCGGACTCGGTGATCGCGGTGGACTACACCACGGGCGAACTCAAGTGGGGTTACCAGTTCACCATGAACGACATCTGGACCGCTTCGGCCGGCAACGGCGAGGACTGGGATGTCGGCGCGAGTGTGGTGCTCTACGAGGTCAACGGTCAGCCCCTGGTGGGCGCTGGTGACAAGGGTGGCCACTTCTACGCGCTGAACCGCGACACCGGCACGCTGGTGTGGGGCACCGAGCTCACGCCGGGCGGCCGCACCGGAGGCGTGATGGCTTCGCCCGCGGTGGCCGACGGCGTCATCTACGTGTACTCGAACGACGGTATCGCGGAGAACTTCGGCAGCGACGGTCCCACGGCGGGCTCGGCGTTCGCCATCGACGGCGCCACCGGCAATCACATCTGGGAAACCAAGTTCCAGCAGGGCGCCTTCGGCGGTATCGCCGTGGCGAACGGCTTGATGTTCTTCACCACGCTCGACGGCAGCATTCACGCGCTCAACACCGAGAATGGCCAAGAGCTGTGGACCGACAAGCTCCTCGGCGGCATGGCCACGGAGTCTGCCGGCGGCGTCACGGTGGCGGGCGGCATGGTTTACGCCGGTGCAGGTTGGGACTGGGCGCCCCTTGCGGACCCGCCCCCCGGTGGAGTAACAGCGTACGCTCTGCCCGAGAAATGAAGCAGCATGAGGAGTGGGAAGTACATGCGCCTTAACAAGGTCCTGTCTTTGAGCTTGATGACGATCGCTGGGATGCTGGCCACGGCCTGCGGTGGCGACGATCCGGAGAGCGCGCCGTCCGAGGGACAAATCGCGGAGATCCTCGGCGTGGGCCAGCTCGGCAGCTGCTCCATTTCGAGCTGCCACGGTACGGACACGGCGAGCGCCGGTCTCGACTTCATGAACGCCACGAGCCTCCACGATCTGTTGGTGGACAAGCCGTCCTGCGAAGCCCCCAAGTTCAAGCTGGTGGACCCCGGCAGCCCCGAGACCAGCTGGCTCTACCTCAAGCTCACGGCCCCCGCGGACGCCAAGCGCAAGCTGGAGGAGAACCCCGACTGGGGCGAGCCCGGCACGGGTTGCGAAGAGGCCTCTGGCTTCGGCAAGCGCATGCCGGAGACCGGCCAGGAGCTGAGCGAGGACAAGAAGGAACAGATTCGGAAGTGGATTGCCGCCGGCGCCCCCTGAGCCCGTGAGCGGGGCAAACACATAAGGTTGCTCCGCATTTTCATCTCCGGCTGAGCCGCTAGCCAGCGTTTACCCGGCCCCATTGGTTGGCTGGGTCAACGTTTGTGTACTTTCGGTCTACCGGCCGTGGCCTTCTCGAAGGCATCCTGCGCCCACCTTTCTTCCAAGAATAGGTTGGACCTCTCGCGACAAGAGAACAGGATGACCGCGCTCTCCTATACAGGTCCCTTGAACGAAGCCACGGCCAGCAGTGCGCTGGCCTGGCCGGCGGTGGGCCGCGTCATGGCCCGGGGGCTTCCGGCGAACACCGTGACGAGGCCCGCGGGGCTGCGTCTGGGGCAGTTGGCCGATAGCCGAGTGCGCATCCCGGTGCGCGCGCTGCACCAGCTTTGGAACCAGAGCGCCGAGCTACTCAACGAGCCGCATCTCGGGCTCGAGACCCTCAGCCTGCTCAACAACACGGTGTCGTGGCCTGAGCCCTTCTCGCTCTACGAGAGCCTATTCCGTTGCAGCAACACCATGCGCGAGGGCGTGGACCGGCTCGCGCGCTACGCGCGCATCCTGCGGGATGGTTTTGGCGGACACATCGAGGAGCGCGGCGAGGCCAGCCTGATTCTGCTTCGAGCTGGCCGACAACGAGCCCTGGCCGTTGGTGGAGCTGCACGTGGGCATGGCGATGCTCCTGCAGCGCCGTGTGTTGCCCGGCCATGCGGGCACGCGCGAGGTTTGGTTCCGGCGCTCCGTGCCCCAGAATCGCGCCTTGTTCGAGCGCTTCTTCGGCGTGCCGCTGCGCTTCAACGCGCCCGAGAACGCGCTCCTGGTGGACACTGCGTCGCTCTCCGAGCGGCTGCCCCATGCCGATGCCGGCGTCATGAACACGCTCGAGTGGCGCGCCAACGCCCAACTCGAGAGCTTGCCTGACCTCGAGAACGTCCTCGAGCGCGTCAAGCGCGCCCTGCTCGATGGGATCGCCGAGGGCGACGTGCGCGTGGAGCGTATCGCCAAGAAATTGGCCCTGTCGCCGCGCACGTTGCACCGCCGTCTGCAGGCGGAGGGCGAGTCGTTCCAGAGCTTGCTCGACAGCACACGCTGCGATCTCGCCAAGCGCGATCTGGCGTCCGGCCGCTACGCCGTGGGCGAGGTGAGCCGGCGCGTGGGCTTCACCAGCGTCAGCGCGTTCAGCCGCGCGTTCAAGTTGTGGACCGACAGCACGCCGCTGGCTTTCCAGCAGCGCGCCATGTCGTTTACCGCTGCGGGTCCCGGTGCTTGGGACAGCGAGCGAGCGGAGCACGGTTGACGTGACTTCTTTGTGGAGGCGTGGGGCCCCGCTGTGTGGCCTCGTGCTGGCGAGTTGGGTTAGCTCTGCGCACGCAGGTCCGCTCGAGACCATGCGCAGCATTGCCTTCCATCCTTCGGATCCGGCGACCTACGCTGCGGTCTACAACGAGGCCGGAGGCGGGCTGCTCATCACTCACGACGGCGGAAGCAGCTTCCAGCTTGCATGCACCTCCTACGTGATCGGCAAGCGCTACCTGGAGAGCGTGCTGCCCGTGGTCTCCTACACGCCGGATGGGCACCTCGTGGTCGCCACCTTCGATGGCTTGTTCCGCGACGACGGCGCCGGCTGCAACTTCACCCACGCGACCGAGCTCGGAGATCGCTACGTGGTGGGACTCACCAGCGATCCGACTCAGCCGAGCACGCTGTACGCGCTGACCTCCTCGGGCGGCGAACAGAACGGCATCTATCGCTCCACCGATCAGGGCGCCACGTGGTCGCCTTTCGGCGCCCTCGAGCAGGCGTTCTTTCGCACGCTCTACATCGTCCCGCTGCCCGGAGGCGGACGCCGCTTCTATGTGTCCCTGGCTGCCCTGGAAGACGGCAGCGTCGCCCTGCAAGCCAGCATCCGCGTGTCGGAGGACGAGGGCGCGAGCTTCACCGAGTACGCCTTTCCCCAGGACAGCGACATGACCCTCGTGGGCGTGGACGCGCGTGATCCCGACCGCATCTACGCGGTGGCGCCGGACTTCACTGGCATGAGCGCCAGGCTGCTGGTCAACACGGCCAAGGGCGACCCGCAGGCCTGGAAGGAGCTCGGTAGCGTGGGCTCGCTGGGCAGCTTCGAGACGCGGCCCGAGGGAGGGTTCTTCGCGGTCGACCTCGAGAGTCGCCAACTCCTGCGCCTGAACGCGAGCGGCGACGGACTCGAGCTGGTCGATCCCATGCAGATCACCTGCTTTCAAACGAGTCCGCTCACGGGACAGCACTTCTCCTGTGCGACCTTCCGCCTGCTCGAGGCCGACGCCTCGGGGGTGCACACGGACAAGCTCGTCTTCGACATGAACAACCTCGGGAGCTTCGTGAGTTGCCCGGGGCAGGAGAAGGCGTTGGCCGCGAGCTGTCAGCCCCAGCTCGACTTCGGGTGGTGCGGCGGGACCCACTTCCCGGACGCGCCGCTGTGTCAGACCAAGTGCGTCGACGACGCGGGGATGTCGTGCGTCGATGGCGGCACTGAACCGCCCAAGCAGAGCCCAAAGAGCGGCTGCGCGATCTCTGCCATGCCCGCTACGCCCGGCCTGCTCGCGCCCGGAGCCCTTCTGCTCTGGGGGCTTTGGCGACGCAGGCGACGGCGCGCGAGTTCGGCCTGCGACTGACGTGTGTGAGCACCAGCGCGCAGCCGAAGAACTTGGCCCCAGCGCGCACCCGACCAAGCGCAAACTTGCCTCAGCTGTCCAAAATGCCGAAGGGCAGGTCATTCCCTCGTTCGTCCCTGGCGTGCACACTGCCCGGCGAAAGGCAGGCGGAATCCCCATGGAAGCACGACTCTCGTCAGTGTCCGCAGCGCGTTCTGCGCAGTCCAATCATGTGACGCTCGTGTCCTCACTCGAGGAGCTCGCGCGCCTCGATAGCCGCGCCTGCGACGAGCTGTTCGCGCGGGCGCAGGTCACGCCGCTGTCAGCGATCTCGGGACATCCGCGCGGGCGCATGCTCGCCGTGCCCGGCTACGAAGTGCCGCTGGTCGCCGGCTTCTTGCGCGGGTTCGCCGCCAGTGGGCTCAACCTGTGGGAAGGCAAGAGCTTCAGTGCGAGCCCTGGTGCCCACGAGGGCCGCGGCTTCAACCGCGTGCGCGTGCCCTTTCGACGCTCCGCGTTTCCCTTCCGCACCGCCGCTGCCGACTCGTTGGTCGACGGCAACCCGTGCCTCTCCATCTCCTACGACGTCCCGGAAAACCCAGCCTTCGCGCGCGCTACCTACGACGAGCTGCGCAGCGTGGGCCCCGGTCTCTATCTCGGGCGCGGCATGAAGATACGCGCTGGTCGCGCACCCAAGCTGTTGGTTTGGTTCGCGCTCGACACGAATCAGCAAGATTCCGATCCCCGTTAGTTGACCCTCTGACCCATTCAATGAACTGCCGTTCGGCACCATGGAGCTACCCGCGATGATCTCTGCCGACCCGCGTGCGCTGCGCGCGCCAATCCGAACTCCCCTCACGCTCGGCGCCGCGCTGTCCACGGCGCTCCTTGCTTCCGCCTGTGGCGACGACCCGGAAGCTCCGGGCAAGGCCACAGAGCTGCCTTCGCCGCTCGTCATCACGGCCGACTGGCTCCACGGCACGCTCTCCTACGCGAGCCTGAGCGGCCTCGAGGGCACGCAGACCCACGCCGAGGCCGTGGTCTCCACCCTCGACCTCTCGAAGTACGTACCGGGCCCGCTCACACTCGAGTTCACGCCCGACAGGAAGAAGCTGTTGGTGGCGACGTCCTCGGGCTTCTTCGCCATCGGTGGCGCGGGCGGGCTCTTGATCAACGAGCCCAACATCCCGAGCGGTCCGGGCAAGTTCCTGATGGTGGACGTCGACGCCCAGGAGGTGGAGCACGAGCTCGACACCGGCGAGGGCCCGAACGGCATCGCGGTGACCCCCGACGGCAAGCGCGCCTTCGTGGCGCACTTCGGCAGCGGCAACATGGCCGTGGTCGATCTCGAGACCTTCCAGATCGTGCAAAACCTCGACATTGGCATCTACGCCGAGGAAGTGGTGCTCGACGAGACCGGCACCGTGGGCGTCGTGGGCTACTCCGACGATGGCTCGGTGCGCACGTTCGGCGTGGCCGACCCTGCGGGCACCCTCTCGCCCCAGGTCAAACTCGTGGGCGACTCCGCCGGCATCGCCTTCTTTCCGGGCACCAAGACGGCCTTCGTGGTGCAGGCACCCAATCCGCTCGGCATCCTGTCGGGCTCGGCCTCTTCGGGCCACACGCTGCTCGACGTGACGAACCCAGCGGCTCCCGTGGTCCTCGAGGACGTGCGCGAGCCCGCCATCGTGGGCGCCTATCCGGCCGTGGTCGCCGCCAACCGCGGCACGGTGATCGTGCCTGCGGCCCAGGACGGCAACTTCGGCGTGCGCGAGTACGCCCTCGAGAACAACAAGGCCGTGCTCAAGCAGGAGGTGCCCGCCGGCAGCGCCCAGTTCCTGGGAGCGCTCGGCTTCGCCTACGACGGCAAGGACACCGTGGTGATGGCGGTGCCGGGACAGCGGGCGGTGATCGTCACCAACCTCGACACCAAGCAGAGCCGCAGCATCGACTGGGAACAGGACGAGGCCGGTCCGGCCGACGTCGTGATACGCTGAGGTTCGGGCGCGCGTGAGTTTCTGCTCCGCGCGCCGTCTTTGCTCAGGCCGGCTTGCCGCCGCCCATCTGCACGCGCTCGCCGATGAAGGCGCCGAACAGCGAGATCATGATGCCGAGCATGCCCGCCACGATGTAGGCCAGCATGGAGGGCTCGAAGCCTTCCGGCGTGATCGCGCGCAGGTACGCGATGGTCGGCAGCGCCGCCAGGGCCGCACCCACCGCGGGCTCGAGGAACGTCTTACCTGGCGAGATGTAGCCCATGACGATTCCGCCGATAAACCAGATGAGCACGCTGATGCCCAGGCCTCCCAGACCCTGGGGATCGAAGGCGCTGATGATGAATGGGAAAATGACCAGCACCACCAGCTGCAACGCCAGGTAGATGCCGCAGGCGATGCCTGCCCACTTCCACTCGAAATTCTCTTGTTCGAAGCGACGCGCGAGCGCCTCTTCTTCCGTGTATTCGCCTGCGCCGAAGGCTTCCATTTTTGCGCCGCAGGAAACACACCGGACGATTCCGGCCTGGTTCTCGAAGCCGCACATCGGGCAGGTGAGCGTATCCGCCATCGAGCTTTCCTCTCCCCCGTATCCGCAAGATTTAGCGCGGATAGCCAGTTTGTCTCCGTCCAGACAAAGGCGCCTCGATTGTCGCAAGACTGTACGCAAAAAGGCAACCTTGCGCCGCGACCGGCCCCGAGACGCGCAGACCGCGCGTGTCCACGCCCTGTCCAGCCGGGGCCCACGACGCCCCGTTCCCCGTGAGCTAGCGCAGGTTCGTCATCTTTCCCACAGCTAACTAAGGCAGGTCGTTCACACGGGACGCGTAGTCAGCTCAAAAGGCCTTCTTTGTCCTCAATCCCGGGCTGCTTTGGTATTTCTCGTGCGCTTAATTGCGTTAGGATCGTAAGCCGGCCGTGAAAAGTAACGCAGTACCGCCAGCAGGGGCACCTAAAGGACCGCAAGAGGCGGCTCCCCCGCCAAGTCCGATTGGGCACCCGTCGCGGTCGGCCTGGACCCTCGCTCTGGCCTCCGTGTGTGTCGGAGCCCTGGCGCTGGCGTATGGCGCAGTGGAGTCCGATGACGCCCTGGTGGCGGGGCTTTCCGCGCTGGCTCTGCTCTCGGTGATCATATCGGTCTACGCCTCGCGGCGTGCTCCCGAGGTGGCCGCGCCGGCCCCCCAAAGGCTGGCAGTGGAGCCAGCGCCGCCGACGATGCAGGCCAATCCCACGCCTTCGAATCGCGGTCATTTGGCCTCGGGTGTGGTCCCCCGGCCCGAGCTCGCGGTCACGCCTGGGGTCCAGACGGAAGAGGGAGCCCAGCACATCCAGCGGCTCGAAGTGGTGGGCAGGTTGGCTGGCGGCATCGCCCACGACTTCAACAACACGCTCACCGTCATTCTCTCCTACGGCGAGCTCATGAAGACGCGGCTGGGACCCGAGCATCCGGTCACCGAGCTGGCCAACCACGTCGTCGAGGCGGCGGAACACGGCGCGGCCCTCACCAAGCAGCTGCTCACGTTTACGCGGCGCCAGGTGGTCAAGCCCCGGGCGGTCGAGGTCCGGCAGTTGCTGGGGTCCACCGAGCGGGCCCTCGCCCGCGTGATCCCGCGGACGATCCAGGTCCACCGCAGCCAGGGCGAGGACGAGCTCTTCGTGAAGCTCGACGCGCTCCAGCTCCAGCAGGCCGTGCTCAACCTGGTGCTGAACGCGCGGGACGCCATGCCGTTCGGCGGCGACCTGTACCTGCAGATCGAAGGGGTCGACGTGCCCAATGGCAATCCCCATGGCCTCTTGCCTGGGGCCTACGTGGTGCTGCGCGTCCGTGACACGGGCCTCGGCATTGCCCCCGACGTGCTGCCCCATATTTTCGAGCCCTTCTTCACCACCAAGGAGCCGGGACGCGGCACGGGTCTCGGGCTCTCCAACGTCCGCGAGATCACCGAGGCCTCGGGCGGCCACGTGACGGTGCAGAGCGAGCTCGGGCGCGGCTCGGAATTCTCCCTGTATTTTCCGCGTGTCGAGTCGCGTCCCAGCGGCGTTCAGTCGCGGGCGCCCACGGGTCGCAGCCACCGCGCGACCCTGCTCGTGGTGGACGACGAGCCGCAGATCCGCGAGGTCATCCAGACCATGCTCAGCGAGGGGGGCTTCCTGGTGAAGACCGCCGAGACCGGCAGCGAGGCGCTCGCCCAGCTCGCCGACGAGCCCGTGGACCTGGTCTGCACCGACCTGGTGATGCCCGACATGACCGGCGCCGCCCTCATCGACGAGGTGCGCAAGGTCCATCCGCGCTTGCCGGTGGTGGTGTGCTCCGCTTACGGCAGCGACGCCGACGTCAGCCGGCGCGTGACCAGCGGCGATGCCTGGTTTTTGGCCAAGCCCTTCACGCGGACCGATCTGCTGGAGGTGGTGGAACGGGCGTTGGCAGCGCAGCGCAAGCGGGTCACGGGGGAAGGCGGCAGCCCGCTGTCTCAGGGGAACTGAGGGCCTCAGAGCCCGTCTCATGACCTCCTCGGTCGCCCCGCGGGCGGAGCGGGCCTCCGATTTTGCCCCAATTCTGTTGCATTTTCGGGACTGTGCGGACTCGGTGTCGGGTTGCTCCGAGCGGGTCCCGGCGGTACACACGAGCCCCCTGAAAGAAAGGTGCGGCCCGTGGCGCGATTCATCGACGAACTCAAGCGAACTCACTCCTGTGGAGGCCTGCGCGGTACCGATGAGGGCCGCGAAGTCGTGCTCTTCGGCTGGGTCCAGAATCGTCGCGACCACGGTGGCTGCATCTTCATCGATCTGCGCGACCGCGAGGGCGTGACCCAGCTGGTGTTCGATCCCGGCGTGGGCGACGCGAGCGCCTTCGGCGTGGCGGATCAAGCCCGCTCGGAGTGGGTGCTCGGTGTGCGCGGCACGGTGCGTTCGCGCGGCGGCAACTCCAACCCGAACCTGCCGACCGGCGCCATCGAAGTGGTGGGCCTCGAGGCCACGGTGTTCAACAAGGCGCTCACGCCGCCCTTCGAGATCGCCGACAACATCACCACCAACGAAGAGAAGCGCCTCGAGTATCGCTACCTCGATCTGCGCCGCCCCAAGCTGCAGAAGAACATCCTCACGCGCTCCAAGCTCAACCAGACCACGCGCGGCTACTTCGGCGACAACAACTTCGTGGAGGTCGAGACGCCCTTCATGGTGAAGTACACGCCCGGTGGCGCGCGCAACTTCCTGGTGCCGTCGCGCATCCACCACGGCAGCTTCTACGCGCTCGCCGAGAGCCCGCAGCTCTTCAAGCAGCTCCTGATGGTGGGCGGCTACGACCGCTACTTCCAGATCGTGCGCTGCTTCCGCGACGAGGACCTGCGCCTCGATCGTCAGCCCGAGTTCACCCAGCTAGACGTCGAGATGAGCTTCATCAACCAGGATGACCTCTTCTCCATCATGGAGGGCTACATCTTCCGCGTCTGGCAGGCCATCCTCGGCATCGACCTCAAGGAGCGCTACACGAGCGGCACCTTCCCGCGCATGACCTTCGAGGAGAGCATGCGCAAGTACGGCAACGACAAGCCCGACCTGCGCTTCGGCCTCGAACACACGGAGCTCACCGAGCTCACCGTGGAGCACGACGGTGGCGGCATCGGCATGCTCGAGCCCCTGGCCAAGAAGTTCCGCGCTGGCGAGTACCGCAAGGACCTGCCCGAAGAGATCGTCAAGGCGCTGGTGGTGCCCGCGGACGCCAACTTCTCGCGTAAGGACCTCGACGACCTGGAGAAGTACGTGAAGTCCATGGGCGCCGGCGGTCTCGCGCGCGCCAAGGTGGGCGAGGGCGGTAGCTGGGTGCAGAGCCCGCTCTCCAAGACCGTCACCGACGCATTCCGCATCGCCGTCAATCAGGCCACGGGTGCCCAGGAGGGAGCGCTCATCCTGTTCCAGTTCGGCAAGGCCGAGCTGGTGCACACCGTGATGGCGAACCTGCGTCTCTACATCGCGAAGAAGCTCGGCTACATCCCCGAGAGCGGCACCAAGGACAACGACTTCAACTTCCTGTGGATCATCGATCCGCCGCTCTTCGAGTACGACGACCAGGCCAAGCGCTGGGCCGCGGCTCACCACCCCTTTACGCGCCCGCTGGACGCCTGCGTGGACCTCATCGAGAAGGATCCCGGCAAGGTGCTCTGCTACCGCTATGACCTGGTGCTCAACGGCTTCGAGATCGGCGGCGGCTCCATCCGCTTGCACGATCCAGACGTGCAGGCCCGGGTGTTCAAGGCGCTCGGCATCGAGGACGAAGTGGCGCGCGAGAAGTTCGGCTTCTTGTTGGACGCACTCAAGCTCGGCGCACCGCCCCACGGCGGCATCGCGCTCGGCATGGACCGGCTCACCATGCTGCTCACGAACGCGGAGAGCTTGCGCGACGTGGTCGCTTTCCCGAAGACCCAGCGTGCCAACGACCTGATGACCGGTGCACCCACGCCCGTGAACGTGGACCAGCTACTCGAGCTCAAGCTGCGCGTGCTGGCGGACGAGAAGAAGGAATAAGCTGGGCCGCCGCCCGCCGCTTGGATGACCTTTCGAGCGCAGCCGTGAGCGCAGCGCACCTCGCGGTGGGGTGGGTCCCAGCGCGGCTTGGCCGCGGTGGGCGGGTAGGGCGCGTGCCCTCCCCGTCTATTGTCGCTGCCGGCCGGACCGGTGCCAGAGGCCGAGACCGCGCAGGAAATTGCGCAGGAACTGGTCGCCGCAGGGCTGGAAGTTGCGGTGGTCTTCGCGGCGGAACAACGCGCTGAGCTCGGCCTTGGAGATCGGCACTTCGGCTTCGTCCATGATGGCGATCATGTCGACGTCCTTGAGCTCGAGGGCGATCTTCAAGCAGCGCAGAACATGGTTGTTGGTGATGCGCGTGGGCGGCGGCGGCGCGGGCTGTGACGGGTCCCGTGGGCCGCGCTGGCTGATGATGAAGCCATCGAGGAAGCGCGCGAACTTGGCATCCGACAGCGCCGCAAAGCCGGGCTCGTCTTCGTCCTTGAGGTGCGCCGCGAGGTTCTCGAGCGGCATCGCTTGGCCGGCTTCGGCGAAGAAGCGCGCGAGCGAGCCATTGTCGAGCTCGAGCGCGTAGCGCAGGGCGCGCAGCACGTCGTTGTTGGTCATGGAAAGGTCTACGGCTCAGAGTTTGGGGATGCGGAGGGTGCTGATCATCAAGCTGCCACTGGCCGCGTAGGCGAGCACCAGGGGATGCATGCTCAACGGACCGATTTGCCACACGCCGAGCGGCAAGAGGTCGCCGATCTGCCCGCGCCAGACCAGCCAAGCGATGACGCCCACGAGGAGCACGCTGGTCGGGATGGGCGTGCCTTCGAAGTACTTCACCTTACCGCTGTCATCGGCGAGATCGGCCGCGGTCACGTTGAAGCGGGCGAGGCGGCTGATGCCGCAGGCCACGAAGTAGAGCAACACCACCACGTCGAGCGTGTGTCGCATGCCCACGGCAAAGGCGATGGCCGCCGGGGTCATGCCGAACGAGATCACGTCGGCCAGCGAGTCCAGGTCGGCCCCCAGTGCGGAGCTACGGTGACGCCAGCGCGCCACGCGCCCGTCCGCGAAGTCGAGGAACAGGGCGATCGGAGACAGCGCCAACGCGGTCCACAGCCAGCGTTGGTTACCCTCGGCGATGTACTGCATGAGGGCCAAGATCGCCCCCGCTCCACAGAATCCGTTGCCGAGCGTGAGTACGTCAGCCAGGGCAAACGAACGGATCATGGAAAACGGACGACGGACCTCGGGCGCTTCGCTCATGAGTTCTCTGGACTCCAGGGCGGAGCTTCAAGGCAGCCCCGGCCGAGCCCAAGCATAGCGCTGGCGCTGCTCGGGCGACCCATGGCTTTTGCTTCAAGCCGAGTGAGCCTGCTTGGGCTCCAGGATGATGTGCCAGGGCGGCAGCGCACGGCACAGGATGGCCACGGCACCGATCTCCCCCGCCTCGCGGTTCATCGGCTGCGCGGTCAACGACACGTCCACCCAGCGGCCATCGGTCTTGGGCAGGCTGGTCTGGATGCGCGGGGTGGGGTGGCCCATGAACACCGCATGGAGGAACTCCATGTGGTCTGGCAGCACGTCCACCACGCGTAGCCCGCGCAGCGTTCCCATGGCGTACCCGAGCATGCGATGCATCGCCGGATTTCCCCAAGTCAGGGTGCCATCCGAGCTAATCACCATCACTGCGACCGGTTCACGTTCCTGATCGCCCCCCAGCAATCGATTGATAAACCTCTGCCTCGACATCGCTTCCCCCCTGCGATTCCCCCTACGACTGACACCTACATCTACGTGGGTCTGCTGAATCTCCCCCTGCCGCGCGAGCGCAATCGACCCGCATCGCGAGCCAGATCACGAGGCATCGCGAGGAGATGCAGGTGGACTTGTCAGGCTGGAGGCGGCGCTTGCTCGCTGTGCCTGAGCACGCCTTCATCGCGCGCCGAGGCCGCGGTGAGCTCCGCGCCGAATAGGAAGAAGATGGCCCCGTAGTAGGCGCTCAGCATGAACACCACCAACGAGCCGGCTGCGCCGAATGCCGAGGCCACCACGCCGGAGTCCAGGTAGACGCCCACCACCAAGACACCGAGCGCGAGGAACACGGCCGTGATGAAGCCGCCGCGCAGCGCATGGCGGAAGCCGATGCTCAGATCCGGGAGCACGCGGTAGATGGCGGAGAGCGCGCAAACCAGGGCGCAAAACGTGAGCCCGGCGTCGGCGGCGTGCCAAATCAGGGGTACGTCGGGCAGACCCAAGTGATGCGCGAGATGGGAGAGCGCCGTCTTGGTCACCGTGGTGACGGCGAGCAGCGCGCCGAGGCCGAGCACCAAGGCAAACGAGAGCAGGCGCTTCTTGACCATGCGCATCATCTGTTGGCGCAGGTTCTGGCTATCGCGCGTGCCCACGCGCCACACTCGATTGAGAGCGCTCTGGACCTGGATGAACAGGCGTGAGCTGGCGTAGACGGTGATCACTGCGCCGATGATGGCGGCGTGCTTCGAGAGCCCGGTCGCCTCGCTGCGCCCCATCACGTCGCTCACGAACTGCGCCGCGCTGCCGCCAATCAACGGCTTGAGCTCCGCAACCAGCACACCGTCGAGCGCGCGACCGCCGAGTACTCGGCTCGCCAACGCCAGCGCCACGACCAGCATGGGCGCCAGCGAGAGCACCGCGAAGAAGGCGATGCCCCCTGCCAGGAGCTCGCCGTCGTCCTCCTGGAACGCCTGGTATGCCCGCACCAACTGGGCGCGAAAGTGCCTCAGCCAGCGGCGCACGGCCCGCCATTTCCTGGCGGGGTTCGCAGCGCGCACCGGTTCGGGATACTCGATCATTCAGAGCTCGTCGGGTCGCTGTTGTCGCGTGGGGCGCGGCGCGGGTGGACCCGTGAGCACCTGTTTCAGCGCGTGGACCCTCGCCTCGAGCTCTTCGATGCGCTCCCGGGTGCGCTCTTGCTCGGCGTTGGCGCTCTTCAGCTGATCGCGCAGCTGGCCCACCGAGTTCTCTGCGTCGACTCGCCGCGAGCGTTCGCTGTCGAGGCTGTGTTCGGTGCGCTCCAGGTCCGCCTGCACGTCCGAGAGGCGCGCAGCGTTCGTCTCGAGGTCGGCCTTGAGCTGCTTCTGTTCTCGCTTGAGCTCGCGCTCCTCGGTCTCGTGCTGGCGCAGTCGCAGTGCCTGGATGGACTTTTGATCCACCAGCATCGCCAGGTCGCCCTCGGTCTGCGCGAGGCGCGAGGCCAGCTGCTCGCGCGTCAGGCGGCTGCTCTGGTACTGCTGCTCGAGGTGCGTCACGTGGGCCTCGAGCTCCTTCCGGCGGGCCTGCTGTTCACTGAGGCTCGCCGAAATGCTCGCGGCGCGTTCGCGTGCTCGGTCGGCGCGTTCGCGGGCCTGGGCGGCCTCCAGGCGCTGCAGGGCAGCTTCACGCGAGAGCACGTAGACCACGGCGCTGAACAGGGCGAGCACGGCCACCGCAGTGGGGATCGCCCAGCGCATCACGGACCAACGCCGCTCCGCCATCTCTTCGGGGCGAGTCAGCACGGCGAGCTCGCGGTAGAGCTCCTCGGAGCTCGGGCGTTGATCCGGCGAGAGGTTGAGCCAGCGCTCGAAGTAAGGGCGGAGATCCCGCAGGTCGCCCCGCGAAGGAGCGTTTGGTGTGCGGGTCGCCCGGAAGGCCACGAAGGCATCTACGGCGCCGCCGGCGACCTCTTCGGTGGTGTCCGGGTCGAGTGCGCGGCGCAGGGTGAGGGCCAGCGAGAACACGTCGGCTTTGGGACCCACGGGGGCGGGATCGGGCGCGCCTGCGAAGCGGGCGGCGACCTCGGGCGCGAAGTAGGCAGGCGTGCCTGCCAGCACGAGCTCAGCGTCTTTGGCCGCCACACCCAGATCGAGCAGCACCGGCAAGATGCGGCGCGGGGACGCCTGGGCGCCGGTCTCGGGATTGATCTGCGCCAGGAAGACGTTCTCGGGCTTCACGTCCTGATGGCGCACCCCGGCGCGATGCATCGAGGCCAAGGCTTCCGTGAGCGGCTCGAAGATTTCGCGGGCTTCGCGCCGGCTCAGGGCTCCCCGCGACAGGCGCGTGGCCAGGGTTTCCCCGCGGTAGAGCGGCATCACGAACCACAGTCGGCCCTCGTGCCAACCGTGATCCTTGAGCTGCACTACCGACGGATGGAACACCGAGGCGATCAGCTGCAGTTCGCGCAGCGCCGCCTTCACCGAGCGGGTGTCTGCGGAGGCCGTACGCAGGATCTTGAGGGCCACCACGTGGTCGGTCACGTCCCGGTCGCGGGCCCGGTAGACGTCCGCGAAAGCGCCTGCCCCCAAGAGCGCTTCGATCTCGTAGCGCCCGGCGATCACGGCCCCCTTCTCGAGGACGGGCTTACGGCGGCTGCGGCGCGGGGCACGCGTACGGCGGGGGTCGAGTGCGAAGGCCTCCAGCAGGGCTCCCTCGAGCGTGCGGTCGCGGCTCTGGGGTCTTCGGCCCAGCAGGCGCTCGGTGCGGGCGAGGCCGTCGGTGATGCGGCGCTCGACCTCCTCCGAGCTCAGCCCGAGGACATGGGCGAGGTCCGCCACGGTGAGGCTGCGCGCGTAGCGCAGCTCGAGCACCTCGGCGATCTCGGCGGGTAGGGTGGCCCGTAGCTCGATCAGGCGCGCGCGCAGGCTCTCGTTGGCGGGGGCCCACCAGGCGTTGGCCCCTGGGTCCATGCTCTTCTTCGGGGCCTCGGACACCAGGCCGCGCATCAGGTGGTAGAGCTGCGCGCGCGGGCTCTGGTGGCGGTCGGTCTCTTCCTCGGAAGACTCCTCCTCCACGCGCTTCTCGAGCGCTTCGAGCAGCCGCGCCGCCGCCTCGGGTCCCACCCGCACCGCGGCGTACTGGAAGAGACTCTCCCAGTGGTGATCGAGCGCCCGGCCCGCCACCATGCTCGCGACCGTGCCCGCGATGGCCTGGCTCTCGAGCAGCGAGCGGGCGGCGATGTCCAGGGTCGGAACCACGCGTAGGCCCGGCCGATCGCCGCGCACTACGGAAGAAGATTCAGACCGGTCGATCCAACTCGTCACGATCGCACTCGCACAGGGTGGCGGCAGTTGCTGCCGTGGTGCCTTTCGGCGGTTTCCGTGGGGTTTCTTGGGCTAGCTAGCTCGCTCGCACGCGGATGCGCGAAGAGCCGAGGTGATCGACCATCGGGTGGTGCAAGACCGTGCCCAAAATGCGCGCGCAGAGGGGCGCCGATGGTCGAAGCGCGCCCTCGGGCGCGCGAGTGAAGAACCGATTGTCGCTGCAGAATGCAGGGGCCGACAATTGCTGACAAATGGATAAGCCCACGTCGTTGCGAAGCTACCACCCGGGCCTCAGGGTGACCACGTGTCGCAGAGCTCCGAAATAGCCGTGGATTACGTCGGGTTGCCAACCGCAATTCTGACCCATTGTGGCGCCTGGGCCCGGCTCGGTGCCCTGCTTCACAGGTGCACTAGTGTGCCAGCGCGCGAACTTTGGAATCTGGGTGAAGCAGCCACGACAGCGGCGTCTTTCTCCACTACGCTCGGCGCTCGCTTCAGCGCAGTCGCAGTTTTGCGCGCATTAAGCAATGTCTTGCCATGGTACGGGTTCCTGACACAGTGGCCCCACGAGGCGTACGTTTGCGCGAATCCACCCCAGCTCAGCCGCGTACCGAAAAGAAAGAGCGTGCCTCCGTGCATGTTCGCGCGCCCAGCTGCGTCGGCACGTCGCTCGTGTGCAAAGCCGCCCGCCTCAGTTCTTCGTTCGCGCGCCCGAGGGCGCGCTTCGACCAACCCCGTAGGCGCGCCCCACGCGGCGTTGCACCCATTCTTGCATAGCGGGGAGGTGCTCGAGGGTGGTGACACCCACCCGGCCCCCCTGATGAACCGAACCTGGAGTTGACCGTCGTGGCAGCCCAACCTGCAAAACGCGAAGAGCTAGCCGAAGCCAACGTGATCCGTCTCGCGAGCAACAAGCCCGTGAGCGCCGACGCGGTGGCCGAGGGCGCCGAAGAGTCCTGTGAGCGCGAGCGCGCGACCTCCTCCGCTTCAGCAAGCGTCGAACACGCTTCTTCGCACGTTCGAGCGCGCGGCGGCAGTGAGCCCTTCGATCGCGCCGTGGAGCGCGTGAGCGAGTACCTGCGGGCCGTGGGCCTGAGCGAGAGCGCGCGCATTCAAACGTTGGCGCTCGGGATCTGCGAAGGAGCCCTGATGGAAGGGGCGCTCGAGTCCAAGCTCCCTGAGCGCGCCGTGGCTGCAGCCCAGGTACGCGTCGAGGCGTTTTGGCACGACGTGTTCGGCGAACAGGTGAAGACGGTCGATCCGTTGTGGTCGCGTACCTTTGCCGGAGCCCTGCCGGAGGTGTTCCTGGGCGATGTGGCCGAGGCGCAGCGGGCGGCGAGTTTGTTTGGCGATCCTCAGCTGGGGCGTGCCCCCACGCGCGTTCAGTTCCGCGACCAGGCCCTTCATCCGCTCACCGTCCCGCGCTGGCTCGTCGGCTTCGCTCCGGCGGTGGTGCTGACCGTGTCCGCCAGCCTCTTGCTCCTGCGGGACCTGGCCCAAGATGGCCTGTCCGTGCTGGAAGCCAGCTGGACCGGGCTGTTCGCCTTCTTGTTCGGCTTCGCGGCCCTCGGCTTGAGCGCGGCGACCTACGGCTTCGCGGCCGGGCTCCGCAAGCGCAAGGGAAGCGCCAGCGAAGCGGCTCCCGCGGCGAGCGGCGACTTGCCCCGCAGCGTGCTCCTGATGCCCGTGTATCACGAGAGCGCCGAGGACGTGTTCGCGGCGCTGATGGCGATGCGCGAGTCGCTCGAGCACACGCCGGGTGGCGATTGCTTCGAGATCTTCGTGCTCAGCGACTCCCGTGACGCCGAGAAGGCCGCCGAGGAAGAGCGCGCGTTTCGTCGCGTGGCGGCCGACACCTCGTCGCGCATCCCGGTCTACTACCGACGCCGGGCGCGCAACGACCGCCAGAAGGCGGGTAACCTGGCCGAGTTCTTCGAGCGCTGGGGCCATCGCTACACCTACGCCGTGGTGCTCGATGCCGACAGCCTGATGCGCGGCGACACGCTGGTGGAGATGGTGCGCCGCATCCACGCGGACCCCAAGGTTGCGTTGCTCCAGGCCCCGCTCGAGCTGCATCGCGGCACCACGCTGTTCGCGCGCGCGCAGCAGCACGCTGCCAGCGTGAGCGGTCCCATGTTTACCCGCGGTCTTGCGGTGTGGGCCGGCGGCACCGGCAACTACTACGGCCACAACGCCGTGGTGCGGGTGCAGGCGTTCCTCGATTGCTGCGCCCTCCCCGAGCTGCGCGGTGAAGCCCCGCTCGGTGGTCACATCTTGAGCCACGACTTCGTGGAGGCCGCGCTCCTGTGCAGGGCTGGTTGGGAAGTGCGCATCGCGCACGAGCTCAGCGGCAGCTGGGAAGAGCTGCCCCCCACGCTCTCTGCCTATGTCACGCGTGACCGTCGTTGGTGCCAGGGCAACCTGCAGCACGTGAAGGTGGCGATGTCCGAGGGCCTCAAGCCCATGAGTCGTCTGCACATGGCTTGCGGCGTGGCTTCCTATCTGGCTTCTCCGCTCTGGCTGGCCTTCGTGAGCTTGGGCGTCACCATGGCTTTCCTGGGCGGCGGCCCCTTCGTGTCGCGTCCCCTCGCGCTGCTGCTCTCCGCGCTCACGGCGGTTGTGCTGCTCGGGCCGCGCCTGCTCGGCACCATCTCCACGCTGCTCGACGCCGACCAGCGTCGCGCCCACGGTGGCGCGCTGCGTTTGATCGCGAGCGTGGGCACCGAAGCCACCTTCTCGGCGCTGCTCGCGCCGCTGATGATGCTGCACCACACGCGGATCGTGGCCTCCATCCTATCCGGCACCTCGGTTCGCTGGGGTGCGCAGAAGCGCAAGGCCAGCGGTGAGTTTCTCACGGCCGTGCGCACCGAGCTCTCGACCACGCTGCTCGGCGTCAGCCTCGTCGCTTACCTGATGCACGCGGCGCCCCAGCTCGTGTGGCCGCTCTCGCCGCTCTGGCTGCCCTGGGCGCTCGCGATTCCGCTGGCCTGGGTGGCCTCGAGCAGCCGCGCCGGCAACCTACTGCGCAGCCTGGGGCTGTTGTGGGTGCCGAGTGAGACCGAGCCCGCCGAGATCGCCCAGCGCGTGGACGACCTGCGCGCCCTGACTGCACCCGATGAGGCGGCCCGTTTCCGCGACCTGGTGCTCGACCCGGTGCTGGTCTCGGTGCACGTGCAGCGCCTGCGCGGCTCTTCGCTCGCGCACCCGAGGGCGCGCGCCGACCAGGCGCAGGGCACGGCTCCTCGAGCCAACGAGCTCGAGCTCCCCCGCCTGCGTCAGCGCGCCCTGCGCGCCGGTCCTGCTGGGCTCACCGCTGAGGAGCGCCGTGCGCTCACGCGTGATGCCGAGAGCATGCTGTATCTGCACCGTGAGGCCTGGCAGCACTGGCCCGTGGAGTCTTGGCGCCTGTCCCGCGAGCAGCCTCAGCTGCCCGTCGAGCCTGCCTGATTCTAGCGCCCTCTGTGCGCTTCCAGGCCCCGCCTGGCCCCTCAGGCCGCACCGGGGCCGTTGACAGGCCCTGGCTCGAGTCCACCTTTCAAGCTCGCGTTGCGCGCGTCGTCCCTGGAACGACGCACCAGGAGAGCTTCGGGATAAGGAGGGTTCGAGATGGCAATCAGCAAAGCTTCCGCCAGCTGGCAAGGCACGCTCAAGGACGGCCGCGGCAACATGAAGCCGGATCACGGCAGCGATGTGCCGTTCTCCCTGGCTACACGCTTCGAGGGCGTCAAAGGCAGCAATCCGGAGGAGATGATCGGCGCAGCCCTGGCCGGCTGCTTCTCGATGGCGCTTGCGGCCTCGCTCTCCCGCGCCGGGCTGGCCCCCACGTCGATTCGCACCGAGGCCAGCGTGCGGCTCGACAAGGACGGTGAGGGCTTCTCGATCACCCAGATCAACCTGACGACCCAGGCTCAGGTGCCCGGCATCGACGCGGCCAAGTTCGAGACCATCGCCCAGGAGACCAAGAAGAACTGTCCGGTCTCCAAGGCCCTGGCCGGCACCAAGATCGAGCTCAGTGCGTCCCTAGGCTGACGGCCCCGCCTGGCAGGCCTTGGCTCGCCTGCGGCGTTTCGAGCACGGCGAGCTCCACGAAGGCCTTGTCCTTCATGATGGCGAAGGGCTGCTCCACGAAGCGCAGTCCGCCCATGCCGTCGTGCTCGATGACCTCTAGCTTGCCCATGCCGTAGCCCATGGGGCCGCGCGAGAAGTAGTGCGCCTGCAGCACGTAGGGGTAGGCGCGCGCCTTGCCGGCGATGGCAAAGCATTCGGGGCCGTAGCCGCTGGTGATGTCGGCGTAGAGGGAGCCGCCCGAGCCGAGCTTGGGCTGGAGATAGTAGGCGTGCCCGCCGCGGCCGTCGTAGATGTGGAAGTCCACGTCGTTCGCGTCGGTCTCCCAGTTCAGCACGAAGCGCAAGGAGGGCTTCTGGTCGAGCTCGACCCCCAGCCGCGCCAAGTCTGCGAGGACGTCCTGGGTGCGATCCGGGTGCGTGCGGATCCAGGCTGCCGCCACCAACCCGAGATCCTCGCGCAAGATGCGCTCCACACCCTCGAAGCGCGCCCACGGGAAGCTGCGGGCCAAGGCGCCCGCCAGGGTCGCGAAGGCGCCCGCATGGTCTCCCTGCTTGAGCTGTGCATAGGCCAAGAGGCGGTGGCTCGAGGGGTGATCCGGGCGCTGTGCCAGGGCTTTCTCGAAGCTGTCGGTCGCCAGGGCCAAACCGTGCTCCTGCGGCAGCCGCTCGAGGCGTGCTCCGGCCATGCGCCGCAGATCCGTGCGCGAGGGGAAGAGGTCGATCAAAGAGCCGTAGGCACGCGCGGCGCGTGCGAAGTCCCCCTGGGCCTCGAGCGCTTCACCGAGTGCGATGAGGCCGATCACGTCGCCTGGGTTTTGCGCGTGGGCGGCGTCGGCCAGCGAGCGGGCGCCCTGCAGATCGTGGCGCTTCAAGGCCTCGAGCGTACTCGCCAGCACGCCCTCGTAGGCGTCGCCGATTTCGGGGTGCTTGATCTTGGGAGCGGCGCGCACGACGGGTGCGCCACCCGGGGTGGGCGTGGAGCGCGGTGTGGCCTCGGCCATCGAGAGCTCGACGCCCGCTTCCACGCTGGCGTTGGCGAGTTCAGGCTTGGGGAACTGCAGGCCTTGGGCGCCCGCGAGGATGCAGCGCTCGACCTGGCGATCGCGCAACGAGCCGCGCGACACGAAGACACTGCGCACGGTGCCCTTGTCCGAGAGGGTGAACTCGAGGTTAACTTGCTCGGGGACGTTGGCGCGCTCGTTGGCCCGCGCGTAACAGCCGCGCGCGAGCGAGGACAGGTTGCCGCGCACGACCTTCGCGGCAAGCGCGGAGTCGAGCCCTGACGCGGTGTGCAGGCGCGCCACGGCCCGCGCCTCGAGCGGCCCCGCAGGCAGACGGTTGTACGCACCTGGCAGAAACTCGGGCTCACCCGTGAGTGGATTGATCCGGCCCATGATCGAAGGGGCAGCCTCGCTCACGCTTCCGCCACCCCCTGCGCCCGTTCCCAACGCGCCCAGCGAGCCGACCCCGCTGCTCCCCTTGCCTTCCGCCGCACGGGAGCGCGCGACCGCCGCAGGCGGTGCGGGCATCGGAGCCGCCGTCGCGGGGGGGGCTGCTGGCGCCGCGCTCGACTTGGCCTTGTCTGCCCCCAACGCCCCTAACAACAACGCTTCTGCAGCGGCTTCCGCCTCGTCGGCTCGCGCCGCCGAAGCTTCGTGATCGCGAGCTTCCCGCGGTGCTTCGGGGCGCCTCGCGGGCTTGGGTGGGGCGTCATCCGCCTTGGCCTCCAACTTCGAGCGTGCGCTGTCCAGATCTGCGCGCTTCTCCACCAGAGCACCGCTCGGCATCGGGGTGGGCGCGGCGAAAGATGGCTGCGCGCCGGACGCTGGCTGCTCGGCGCGCGGGCTGGCGGGCGCGGCCTGTCCGCTGGGTTCTGCTGCGGGTCGCGCACTACCGCCCAGGCGACTCATTCCTCGCAGCACCTCGTCGGTCAGACTCTCCGAACTCGGCGCGCGCCCCTCCGCCACGGCCACCTCGCTCGGTTGCGCCGACTTGCGATCGAACAGCTCCAGGCCCTGCTCGTTGACGCGCAGGATGTTGGCGAGCGCCGTGGGATCGAGGCCAAATCGTGCATATTCCCCGGCGTTCTCCAGCACCAAGAGCGCCGTGAACTCGGACAACACGCGCTGCTTGGTGGACAGCGCCACGATCTCACGCGACAGCCGCGCGCGGTCGGCCGTCTCCTCTGCGCGCAGCGCATGTAGCGAGCCCTCGAGCGAGGCGATCTTGGCCCGCGCGCAGGCTCGCTCGAGGAGCGGCCGTGGGGCCTCCATGACCTTTGGGCTCACCGAGCCCAGCGCACCGAGCTCGATGCGCAACGTGGCCTTGGCCTCGAGCTCCGCGAACACCAGGTACTCATCCCCCGCTTGCACGCCCTCCAGCACGCGTGGATACACCCAACTGGCCCCTGGCACGTTGACTTCCACGCGTTCCTGGGTGGCCTTGAGCAGCTTGTCGGCGAGGCTGTCCACGCTTAGCCGCGAGTCGAGCACGACGCCGGTGTGCTTGAGTCCAGCCCTGGTCAGTGCTGCGAGCACGCTCTCGTCACGGATGCCGCCCTCGGCCAGCGCGTCCACACGTTGCACGCCGTGCGCTGCGAGCTGCGCCACGGCCTCGCGCATGGTGGTCGTATCGTCGACGCCCGCCGTGACGACTCCATCGCTCACCACCAACACGCGGCTGGTCTGATTCTGACCCTGGCTCAGCGCTGACAACGCGGCGCTCAGGTTGGAGGCACCGAGTGCGTCACGCGCCAGCAGGCGCCCCTTGTCACGCACCGAGAACCCGCTTACCGGGCCCGCATAGATCTCCTCCAGCGTCTGATCGAAGGCCAGCACCCGCAGCGGAAAGTCCGTCTTGCCCCGCGCTTGCAGCACGCTCAGCAGCGCTCCCAGCCGCTCGATCTGCGCCTCGAACCCGAGTGCACGCGAGGCGCTCGTGTCGAAAAGCACGCTGAGTCCGTCCACGCCCTCCGCCGGCAACTTGGGTGCGGGCGATACGCGCGCCACCACGAGGTCCCCGCTGCGCAGGGCGAGCTGGGATCGAGCCCGCGGCAGCTCCACCGCCAAGTCCGCGCTCGGGACGTGGTTCTGCTCCTGCAGCGTGAGCCGCTGGCCAGGCTCGCGAGCCCGCTCGGAGGACTCGAGCCCGGTGCTGCTACCCGACCCGAACAACACGTCCACCTTCAGCTCGTTCAAGCGCGAGAGTCCCTTGAGCAGCAGGCGATAGGGCTCGCTCGAATTGGGCAGCTCCTCGGAATACGCGACGATGATCTCCTTGTCCGCGTTGGCCTCGATGGGGAACACGCGCGCCGTGAACTGATTGCCCGCGTCGCGCTCGAGCAGCGCCGGGTCTTCCTTGCGATGCAGGTAGTCCTCGTACACAGCCTGAGCGCGCTTGCGCTCCACCACTTCGCCCTCCTGCCACTCGCTGCCCACGCGCATCGCGAAGCGCGAGATGGCCGCCGCCTTGGGTAGGGTGATTGCGAAGCGCCCCTCGCGCTGGCGCGCCTCCGGGTTGTGGAACACCAGGTGCAGCTCCGTGAACGCCAGCGGCTCTTCGATCACCGCCCGCGCGCTCAACGACGCCAGCACCAGGCCGCTCCCGTCGGAGGCGGTGAGCGAGATGGGCGCGGACTCCACCAGCTCGGGGGTCGTCCGCCAACCGAGGGTGGCTTGAGTCGGTCCCTGGAGCGTGTTGTCGTCCGATGCCGCGTCCTTGTTCTGGCAGGCGCTACCCAGCCACAACAACCCGGTCACCCATGCCCACTGCCATCGCTGAGCGCGCACGCAAATCCCCCTTTGGAATGTCCCCATTCCGCGCGCACGGCGTCGCAGTCCGCGCGGACGAGCATGGTATCCGGCTACGGACGCACGGCGCGCCGGGAAGTTTCGTGAGCCAGCCCGCAGCCCTCTCGATCCGCAGCCAGGACTGCTCTTCCGCGCATGCAGGTGCGTGGCCCACCCGGGCGGTGAGCTTCGCTCAGCCCACGCTCGAGGCGCGATCGGCCCCGTAGTCCCGCTGATAAATGCGCACCAGGGCCAGGAAGAACGTCACCAGTAGCGGCCCCAGCAGCAGCCCCACGGTCCCGAACGCCGCCAACCCGCCGAGCAGCGCGAAGAACACCACCGCCCCGTGCATCTCCAGGCCGCGCCGCACGAGCAGCGGCTTGATGATGTTGTCCATCAGGCCCACCACGGCGATGCCCCACACCGCGAGGAACCCGGCCAGGAAGGCCTTCCCCTGTAGGAACAGCCACAGCGCGCCCACCAGGCACATGCCGCCTGCGCCCACCGCGGGGATGAAGGCCGTGAAGAAGGTGACCGTGGCGAAGAAGAAGGGATGGGGGAGCGAGCTCACCAGGTATCCCAGCAAGGCCGCCGCCGCTTGCACGCCCGCGGTCGCGATGGTGGACGCCAGCACCGACACCGAGACCTTACGGAATTCTCTTAGCAGCTCGAGCGTCTGACCAGGCGCCAGCGGGGACACCTGCTCAATCCACGCCACCAAGTTCACGCCGTCGATGAGTAAGAAGAACAGAGCGATGAGCATCATCACGGTCTGCACCAGCACGGACCCCGTGGCCGCCAGTGCACCGGTTACTGCACGTGCTGCCTTGCCGCCCTGCGCGCTGGCCTGCTCCTGGAGGGTCGCGTCGATCTCCTCCTCTTCGATGGGAAACCTCTCGAGCAGGTCGTCGGCCAGGTCATGCAGCCCATTCGGGAGCTGATCGATGAGTCCCGTCACACCCTCGCTGTTGATGGTCTCCACCACGAAGCGAGCACCAGATACGCTCTCGCGCACCACGAAAGCAGCGATGCCCCCGAATGGCACCAACAACGCCAGGACCACCACGAGGCACAACACGCCCGCACTCAAATCCTTGCGGCCGCGCAGTCGCGGCACGAGGCGCACTTGCAGCGGATGCAGGGCACCGGCCAACACGGCCGCAAAAATAAAGGCTTCGAAGAAGGGGCGAATGATCAGGCCGAGCAGGAAGAGCGCAGCCAGGATCAAACCGCCAAAGATCTTTCGGGCGCTGGTGTGTGTGTCCATGACTTCCTGACCATAGAGGGCAAAAGGGCGTGAGGAAATGCAGTGGCCCAGCTCGCTCTCATGAGCACTGCCAGCGGAAAACAACACTCACACCACATTTGTGCCGCACAACCGCGTACTTTCTCTCGTCACAGATATGAAATCGGGGGGAAGAAAGGTTGCCATCATCGTCAAGGTCGAGGAACCTGGACGTGTTAGGGGGCCTTCGGGCCTAGGGTGCCATCATGGTCTGGCTCAACGAGATATCGCCTTGGACGGTCGCGGCCTTTGGGCTGGGCTGGATCGGAGTCTCCGGAGCGTTGGCCCTGGTTCTCGGAAAGGTGCTCGCGCGCACCAATCGAGCGGCAGAGAACGAAGAGCTCGCCCTCGAGCGCGCCCGCGCCGAGCGCGCGGCGGGCACGCCGGCGATCCAGTACGAGCCCACTGGGGACTGGCTGCTCGACTCGGCCAGCCAAGACAGCTTCGAAGAAGATGAGGCCTACGCAGGCCGTGCCGCCAGCGGGACCCGCTTCAAGCCCGTCCACGATGAGAGCGACGCCGGTGGCGCTGAGAGCGAAGCCGCGCGCGACAACGTTCGTCCGCTGCGCAACGTCCGCTAGCCCCTCTTCCCCGTAGACCCCATTTCTTCTTCGCTCGCGCGCCCGAGGGCACGCTTCGACCACCGCTCTTTTGCAGCAGGCGCACCGCCATGGCGAAGGCTCCCTTCGACGCGTTGTTCGCGCTGCTCTTGGCAGAAGACGCACCAGCACATGTCGCCGCGCACCACGCTGCGCTCGAGCACGCTCTGTCGGCTCGCGTTCTGCCTGAGGCGCTGACCCGACTCGAGACCCACAAGGTGTTGCCCCTCCTGGCCCATCAGCTGACACGCGCCGGGCGCATCGCGACCATCGATGGAGACGCGCGCGCTCGTCTGGAGCTCGCCCAGCGCAAGGTACGCGAGCTGAACCAGGTGCTGTTCGTGTCCGCCAGCCTGGCACTCAAGCTGGCGCAGGAAGCCGAGTGCGCGCCGCTGGTGCTCAAGGGACTCCTGCTGGCGGACTCGTACTATCCGGATCCTTCCACGCGGCCCATGGGAGACTTCGACCTGGTGGCGCCTCCTGGGCAGTTCGAGCGGCTGCAGCGTGCACTGGAGCGCGCCGGCTTCACGCCCGTGATGGACCACGTGGAGCAGGAGCACGCCGTGGCCTTCGCCAATCGGATGGGCGTGTCGTGCGACGTGCATGCTTACCTCGAGTCTTACCCCCAGCTCGACTGGGCCGCGTGGACCCGCCACAGCAAGCTGCAGCGCGTGCACGGAGTGTCGTTGCGGACGCTCGAGCCGAACCTGATGTTGGCCCACGCCATCGACCACCTGTACGGGCACGCGCGCGAAACGGGGCTCGTGCTGTTGTGGTTGATCGACATCGCGCTGATGCTGCGAAGACACGCGGCGGAGTTCGATCTCGGCATGCTTCGGGCTCTGCTCGGCCGACCTGCCATGTGGGTGTTCCTGCTACGGGTGCTTGGCTTGCTCGAGCATCATGGCGTTGCGCTACCAGCCGCACTGGCTCCGCTGCGAGGCCCGATCACGAAACTCCCAGCGCTCAGCCTGGCGCAGGTGATGCGCGGCCGACGCACGCTGCCTTGGGGACTGCCCGCGCCGCTGGGGTACCTGCGCCTCCTGGCCACGAGCCTCTCGCTGCGCGACTACGCACAGCACGCTTCGCGCAGCAGACCGCACGCAATCGATGTCCTGCTTTTGCCGTTGGACATGCTGATCACGCGCCTCGCCGAGAACGCGCTTTCGCGTGTGATCGAGTGCGATAGCTAGCGCGAGTCGAGCCTTTTCGTGTGGTATCGGGGGCTCGGATCAGTTGATCTGGGCGGCGCCGATTGAGTTTGCGGACTATCGTTTCATGATCTCGATCGCTGCGCACACGTTGCGCCCTTGTGTCGGCGTAGCAAGCGCCGCCCTCCAATAGGATGGTCTCCATGTACTCATCGCATCTCGGTCGTCTTGGTTTCCTCGCACTGCTCTCGCTCGCTGCAGCCCCACTTTCGACCGGTTGCGGGGACAGCGACAAGGACAAGTCGTCGTCCGATGCTGGGGGAGATGCGGGACAAGATCGCTTCGCCGGATGCGACACCATCATCAAGGCAGGTAGCACCACCGAGCAGGTACAGGAGGTCTTCATCGACGCGCAGACCGGACAGACGCTGTGCTTCGAGGACGGCACCTACGCGCTGACCGCCGAGCTGAACTTGAGCGTCGCCGACGTCACCGTGCAAGGGAATCCGGCCGACCGCAACGCAGTGGTGCTCGACTACACGGGACAAGTGGAGGGCAAGGACTCGCTCACCTCCTCGGGCGACGGCTTCACGGTTCAGCACCTCAGCGTGAAGAACTCCCATGGCAATACCATCGTGACCCGCGGCGTGAAGCGCGTGACGTTCCGCGACCTCAAGGTGTCTTGGGACGCGGGCTCGGTGACCTCCAACGGCGCCTATGCGGTGTATCCGTTGAGTGCCGACGGCGTGTTGGTCGAGGGCTGCGAGATCGTGGGCGCGGCGGACGCCGGCATCTACGTGGGCCAGTCCAAGAACATCATCGTGCGCAACAACGTGGTGCACGGGAACGTGGCGGGCATCGAGATCGAGAACAGCGACAACGCGCTCGTCACCGGCAACGAAACCTACGACAACGCCTCGGGCATCCTGGTGTTCGCCATGCCCAACCTGGAGAAGACGACGGGTACCAACAGCATCGTGGAGAACAACAACGTCCACGACAACAACCACCCGAATTTCGGTGCGGCTGGCACCACGGTCTCCTACGTGCCGCCGGGCACCGGCATGCTCGTGTTGGCCAACGACGGCACCGAGATCCGCAAGAACACCTTCACCAACAACGAGACCGCGGCCATCTTGGCGGTCTCCTATCAGACCTTCGCTACCATCTGCGCAGCCAACGGTGGCACCCAGTGCGGCGGCGACGATGCCAAGACGGACCCGTACCTGAGCAAGACCTACATCCACGACAACACGTTCACGAACAACGGCACCATGCCGGACCCGCTCGTGGAGGGCTTGCTCGGGACCAATCTGCCCAACGTGCTCTGGGACGGCGTCACGCCGCCCGACGCGCCCACCGGTCAGTTCTGTCTGGGGCCCACGCCCACCACCATCATGCAGTTCGGTAACAACGACGGCTTCTTCGAGGCCAACGAAGTGATCACCGATCCGAACCAGTTCACCTGCACGATTCCCTCTCCGTTCGAGACCATCACGCTCCCACAGGGATCCTGAATGCACGCACGCTCCGCTCGTCTCGCAAGCATCCTGTGGCTGGTCTGCGCTGGCTGCGACTCGAGTGGAGCGCCCGACGGCATGTCGGAGCCCGTGGCACAACCGGACGCTGGGGCCGACAGCGGAGCGAACCTCGGCTTGCCCTGGCCGGCCGATAGGCTCGGTCCGGCGCCGTACCCGGACGACAATCCCCCCACCGAGGCCAAGCGCCTGCTCGGGCGTGCGCTCTTCTACGATCCCGTGGTGTCGAGCGACAAGGCCACCGCCTGCGTGAGCTGCCACAGCGAGATCTGGGGGCTGAGCGATCAGCTCGCGCGCTCGGTGGGCGTCGACGGCACGGGACCCATCGGACCCGGTCGCAAGGGGCCGAACATGACGCGTCGCAATTCGCAGGCGTTGTGGAATTTGGCCTATCGCAAGGAGTTCTTCTGGGACGGCCGGGCAGACTCGCTGGAGCATCAGGTGTTCTTCCCCATCGAGTCCGCCGAGGAGCTCAATCGCAAGCCTTCCGAGCTGGTGGCTGAGCTGGCGGCCAATCCGCAGTACCAGATGCTGTTCCAGGCGGCTTTCCCGGGCGTGGAGCCGGCGGTCACCGAGCAAACGTTCTCGCAGGCGCTGGGCGTGTTCATGCGCGCCTACATCTCCGATCGGGCGCCCTACGACAGCTATCTCAAGGGGGACATGCGCGCGCTCGATGCGCAGGACCTGCGAGGCGCCTCGCTGTTTGCGGCGCTGGGCTGCCACGGCTGCCACCTGCCGCCGCGCTTCGAGAGCGACCAGTACCACGACCGCCAGGTCCCGAACCCCGAGAACATCGTGGACGACGGACGCTTCGAATTCAGTGGAGAAGCGGCCGATCGAGGAACATTTCGAGTCCCCACGCTGCGCAACGCGCGCGAGTCGGGTCCCTACTTCCACAACGGGTCGGTGCGCACCTTCGAGGAGGCGGTCGCCCACGAGGTCGATCTGCAAGTTGCGTCAGGAGCGCGCGGGGCGCTCACGGGCGACGAGTTCGACGACCTGATGAGTTTCCTGAGACGTTCTCTCACCGACGTTTCGCGGGAGCAACATCCACCCAAATCCGTGCCGAGTGGCCTGCCAATTCCGCTCGACGGTGATCTATTGCTTCGAGGGGGTCATGGCGATTGAGTTGTACAAGTCATCGTCGCGCGCATTTCGCGTCGCGTTCGGCGCGGCCGTTTGCGCCTTGCTTGGGCTCGGGGGCTGCGGCTCGGACGAACACGGGGAAATGCCCAACAAGGACCGCGATGCGGGAGACGAATTCGACGCCGGCGAAGTGCCCGACGTGGGGCCGCCGGCTGCGGCCTACCTCACGCCGCCCGAAAACTTGTCGGAGTGGAATCTCTTCGCAGACGAGGTGAACCAGACGCCCGGACCGCGCACGGTGCCCTATGACGTCATCGCGCCGCTGTTTTCCGACTACGCGGCCAAGCGCCGCTTCATCTACGTGCCCGAAGGCAAGAGCATCGGATATTCCGAGACGGATCTGTGGACGCTGCCCGAGGGGAGCGTGCTGATCAAGACCTTCAGCTATCCCCGTGACCTGCGCGACCCCGCGGCGGGAGAACGACTGCTCGAGACGCGCTTGCTCGTATACACGGCCGAGGGCGTAGTGCCACACACCTACGTGTGGAACGAGGAGCAGACGGCGGCGACGCGCAAAGTGGTCGGCACCAACATCGCGGCCAGCTGGATCGACCAGAGCGGCGCTCAAGTGAGCAATACGTTCACGGTGCCCAACACCAACCAGTGTTTCGATTGCCACGGCAAACGAGGGGTGACGAACACACTCGGGGTACGCACGCGTCAGCTCGACCGCAGCCACGATTTCGACGGAAGCCCGCAAAATCAGGTCGATCGCCTGAGTGCGCTCGGCTTCCTCGACCGGGTTCCCGAGGCCAGTGATCAGCGGCAGCGTTTGGTGGACCCCTTCGGTGACGCGTCCGTCGACTTGCGCGCGCGCTCGTACATCGACGCCAATTGCTCCCAATGTCACAAGCAGGGCGGCGACGCCTCCGCCAGCGGTATGTGGCTCGACTGGCCTAACACAGGGCCCGAGACGAACCCCACTTACTGGGGCGTCTGCAAGCGTCCCACCAGCGCCGGCGGGGCGACTTGCGGGAACGAAGTGGACATCGTGCCGGGTGATCCCGACCACTCCATCTATTTGTGTCGCCTCGAGAGCACCGACCCCAAGGTTCAGATGCCGCCTCTCGGTCGCAACATGGTGCACGAGGAAGGGGTGGCCTTGATCCGCGAGTGGATCACCTTGTTGCAGGGTAGTTGCCAGTAACGGCGCTGTCGGATCGGCGCCAAACGCGCATGAATTGACGGTCTCTGCTACCCTCTGGGCCTCCCAATGGGATTCCGGAGTCGTCGCTCGTTGCTCGCGTACGCAGCAGTATTGCTGGGCGGCTGGCTGCTGGCGTTGAGCGCACGGGCGCAACCCGTGGTGCAGGCCGGAGGCAGCGGCGGCGTCGAGACCTACGAGTGGGAGCGCACACGCAAGGTGCTCGAGCGGCAGGGGCTCGTGGTGGCGGAGAACGCTGCCGTCGAGAACAAGCCCATCGCCTGGATCCGCATCGTCCGCAACGACATTTTCGTGCCCGACGAGCTCGTGCCCCTGTGGCTCAACAAGTTCCACAGCCGCACGCGCGAGTTCGTGGTGCGCCGCGAGCTGCTGTTCCACGAGGGCGGGCCCTACCACGACGCGCGCATCGAGGAGACCATGCGCAACCTGCGCAACATGGGCATCTTCGCCCTGGTGCGCATCGTGCCGATTCAAGTCGAAGACCCCAACAAGGTGGGCGTCCTCGTCTACACGCGCGACATCTGGAGTCTGCGCCTCGAGCAGGCCTTCAA
The DNA here is from genome assembly GCA_047601445.1 of Myxococcales bacterium. Taxonomy (GTDB): domain Bacteria; phylum Myxococcota_A; class Polyangia; order Polyangiales; family DASUME01; genus DASUME01. The sequence continues at coordinate 6,488,371 of JASGJH010000001.1, forward strand.
CATCACGACCCAGATCAACCAGCTCAGCTTGCAGCTCACCGAGGTCAACCTCTTCGGTGCGAACAAGCAAGTAGGGCTGGACTTCGAGATGTTCCCGAAGACGTATTTCTTCCTGCCGTCGTTCTACGCTCGCCGCGTGCTCAACTCGCGGGTGGGGTTGAACGCCGGGGCGGGGCCCATCCTCAACCGCGCTCACAATCAGGTCGAGGGAAGTCTGTGGCGCCTGCGCGTGGGCGAGCCGTTCTACTATCTCAACCAGCACTTCTCGTATCAGCTCAACGGGGCCTACACGGATCAGGTGGTACGCCGCGTGCGGGATGGAGACGTGCAGAAGTATCAGCCCGACGGCAAGGGCACGCCCTTCGCCAACGCGGTGTTTCGGCAGAAGACGCCGTCGGTGAACCTGTGGGGCTACTACCGGCGCGGTGATGCCTACAAGCAGACCTTTGGCGTCGGCTGGGATTACCGGGAGATCCACGCGAGCCCCACGCACGAGAGCGACGTACCCGCAGCCTTGCGCGATGGGTTCGAGCGCACCGTGCTGCCCATGCAGCGTCGCGAGATTGGTCCGGCCCTCGAGTACGCCATCTTCGTGCCGAAGTTCGCCACCTTCAACAACCTGTCCACCTTCGGAAAGAGCGAGAACGTGCAAGTGGGCCCGACCGCCGACGTGCTCGTGCGCGCTCCGCTGGCGGCCTTTGGTTCCAACGTCAGCTCGTGGGTGTTATCTGGTGACTTCGGCTATGTGGTGGCGCCCGGTGGTGGTCTCCTGCAGCTGAAAGTCGGCGGCCGCACCCGCTATCAGCAAGGGGAGCTCTACGACCAACTCGCGACCGCCGTGCTCCGCGGCGCGACGCCCATCCTGGGCTGGGTGCGCCTGGTGGGACGCGCTTACGTCGAAGCACGCAGGCGCGACACCGCGCGTACCTACGTGACGCTAGGCTCGGACATGGCGCTACGCGGCTTTCCCAGCCAGTACTTGTGGGGCTACGGCGCGAGTCGCTGGCTCGCGAATTTCGAGGCTCGCACCTTGCCCTGGAAGTTCCATGCCTTCTACCTGGGTGGCGTGGCGTTCTTCGACGTGGGCTCGGTGTTCTACAAGTGGAGCGAGGCGCACCCTTACTACGCCGCGGGGCTCGGCATCCGCTTCCTGTTCTCCAAGCTCAGCCGCTACCCGTTCTCGGTCGATGGGGGCACCTCGCCGCAGTACGGCTACAACCCGGTGCCAGCGTTCAACAGTCACCAGACCGTGCCGATGACCGAGTACGAGGACACGCTGATCGGCTTCTGAGCCACCGGATGAAAGTTGCGCGACCTACTACTGCGAGCAGGCGCAAATCTTGAGTGTACTGGCCGAGTTTCGAGGCGACGGGGTCCCGACCGTGAAGTCGCTAAAGTTGTCGTTCGTGTCTGCGCAGCCGTCGTCGTTGCGTAGCGCGGCTGTCGTGTTGGAGAGGTCCCCCGTGGAGGCGCCTTCGATCGGCGGACTCCACGCACCTGTGCCGTAGACGACGAGATCGAGACGGAGAGGATCCGCGGCCGAGGTCGCGGTGGTACCCGCGACCAGCGCTACTCTGCCTGCTCTCGATCCCATGGCCATGGTACCTTGCGTATCGGCTCCTTGCAGAGGCGTGCCTGAGACCGTTCCCCCGGTCTCTTTGATGAGGTAGTAACCGCCTCCGGGGATGCTCACGTCCGGCAGGGGTTGCACCAGCCACGAAGCGCTGCTGGACGCATATTGAACCGACCAGCCGCTGAGGCTGGCGGGCGCGGCTCCCCGATTGTGCAGCTCGATGAAGTCGTTGCCGATCATCGCCCCCGTGTTGCCTCCGCCTCCGTAGACCTGGCTGATCACGACCGCAGGGCCACAGGTGGCTACCTCCGAGGTCGTGGTGAAAGTACTGGTCACGGTCGAAGCCAGCGGTGAGCCATACAGAGCCTTCACCCCCGAGACGACGCGAATGGCGTACGTGGTGCCAATCGCGAACTTCTCGCCTGGGTGCATGGTCGAGACCGTACCGGAGGCATCGACCTCGGCATTCGCCGTGGCGAAAGGCAAACAGCTGGCAAAGTTGTCCGCTGACAGTTGGACGGCGCCGGTGCACGGACCCGCGGTGACCTGCGTCGTGATCTCGGACGCCTGAACGGCTTGATTGAACTGCACGCGAACAGCCGAGAGCAAAGCCACGTTCGTCCCCCCGTCGGCAGGAAACGTGTTGACCACGGCCAGTTCAGGACAGGTGATCTCGGCGTCCGTCGGGTCCCAGACTGACAGTTGGAGCTTGTTTCGGTATCTCGAGAGCGGCGTCCCCAGGAGCTTCACCGTGCAGGTGGCGAACAGCTTCGAGACCCACTCCGTCGGCCCACGCAGGACGAAGTATTGGCTCCCAACCGGCTCACCGCCCGTGGTGATATAGGCCGAGCTGAAACCGAAGCCGGCCCCGACGAACGCGCCATCGATGGTGACCGTGCCCGTCACGAGCTCACTCTCGAGGTCATACTCGCCGAGGTCGAGGCCCACCGACGTATCGAGCAGGTCGAGCGCGGAGATGGTCTGTGCTTGAGGCAGCAACGCCCCTTCTCCCACGAGACGAGCACTCGCACCCGTCACGACGACGAGTTGATCTGGCGCATCTCCGGCGGAAATCGTGAGATCCAGGATGTCTCCCACGCGCACGCCTCCGGGCACGGTGGTCGCGGGATCCATCGCAATCAACAGGGCGGGTCCGGCGGTCCCGTTCTGCACGTAGAACGCCGGGCCATCCGAGCTGCCCACCGGGTTATCACCGACGCCGCGCCTCACGTACGTCACGACTGCGCCGCGGACGGTGATCGGGGCCCACGGATCTCCTGAGCGGATCGCCTGGCGTACTGCGGCGATCTGACCGCTCGTCTCGCCGGGAGCGAGAGGTGGACCAGCGTCTTCGATGACGCGCTGTCCATCGGGCGAGCCATCCTCCTGTGGAACCGTCCCGTCGTCGAGAACGACTTCGGCATCGAGTCCAGCGTCGCTACCGTCGCCGCCGTCGATGTCGATCTCGGAGTTGGGATCGTCGCCGCCTGCTGCTCCGTCCGGGCGCGGGGTTTCAGCATCGAGGCTGCCGCCACCGTGCGTGGGCGCTTTCCAGTCGAGCGCGCAGCCGCTCGTACCCAGGGTCAACCCGATCCCCCAAGCGGCTGCGACGACGCCGTTCGCTGTGAGGGAGCGCCCAGCTAACACGGTGTTCTTTGTGCTCGGCATCCGACTGGCCCTGCGCTTTGGTGCGCCCCATCACAGCTTCGACCGGACGGAGAAGCGTCCAAAAGCTGGGAGGGTTCCTAAAGCGCCGTAGCACAGCGGTGTTTTCGAAGCGACGGAGATGGCCGCGCGATCACCCTCAAGGAGCCATCGACGAGCGCTTCGTGATCAGGGCTTGATGGAACTCGAACGCTGCCGCGCGCGGATCGGCCGCACCGCATACCAAACGGACCGACGCCGCGTAGCTCGCTCCAGTGCGCCGGAGTAGGCGCGCGTGTTGGCGTTGGATGCCGCCGATAGCGAGCACCGGGGTCCGCACCGCTCGACAGACTTCCGCCAGCGCGAACAGGCCGATGTCTTCAGGTTGGTGCACTGGCGTACGTTCGCGAAACACCGGCCCATAGCCGATGAGATCGACGCCCTGATTCTCCGCTGCCTTTGCTTGCTGCAGCGTGTCCACCGAAAGACCGAGCAAGCGCGGCCCCCAAACCTGCCGAACCTCGTCGACCGCCAAATCATCTTGGCTGAGAAACAGGCCGTCGGCGCGCGACAGGAGGGCGATATCCAGGCGGTCGTTAACCCAGAATTGCACGCCCGCTCGCTTGCAATGCACCTGCACCTGTTGCGCGATCTTGAGGAAGGCCCGGTCGCTCATCGTCTTGACGCGCAGCTGCAGTGCGGTGCACCCGCTCCGAACCGTCTGCTCCGAGACCCATACCGGATCGCGGCCCTTACACTGACTGGGATCGATGATCGCGTACAAGCCCCTCATTCACTCCAATCCTAGGACATTCTCTCGAGTTTCCTCAAACACAACTCTCCTCCCATGGGGCCGGTGAAGCGGAGCGGGGGTCACCTCTCGGCTCGTCGCGCTGCTGCTCCGCGCCCCGGTCGTACACTCCCTCCCATGGGGTCGGTGAAGCAGAGCGGGGGTCACCTCTCGGCTCGTCGCGCTGCTGCTCCGCGCCCCGGTCGTACACTCCCTCCCATGGGGTCGGTGAAGCGGAGCGGGGTCACCTCTCGGCTCGTCGCGCTGCTGCTCCGCGCCCCGCTCGTACACTCCCTCCCATGGGGTCGGTGAAGCGGAGCGGGGGTCACCTCTCGGCTCGTCGCGCTGCTGCTCCGCGCCCCGCTCGTACGTCTTGAGGTGCTTGGGGGCCGGTTGGCCGCATGCGCGCCGAGGCACGGCGCGCGGGCTGTACTTCTGGGGGTGGGGATCTAGGCGTGGTTGTACGTCTGTTCTTCGATTCTTGCGGGGGCGCTCCAATGCGCCGCCAGGTGACCCCCGCTCCGCTTCACCGACCCCATGGGTGGCTCGCGTGCGCTCGAGAACTCGAGTTTTCTCGGGTGTTCTCGGATCCCGAGCGTTCTCAGGGGTCCACGGCGGCAGGGGTTCTCTGGGGTGCGCGAGCGAGCGTTCCCGGACGCCCGAGCGTTCTCGGATGACCTATGCCCACCCGAGTAACCCTGAGTCGAGCTCACCTGAGGCCTTCGAGCCAACGAGTGCCCGCCCGAGCGACTCCGAGTCGAGCCCACCCGAGCCACCCCGTGGGCTCGGTGGAAGCGGGGGGGTGGCCTCGCGGCGCGCATTGGAGCGCCTCCGCCCGAATCGCAGAACAGACGTACGACCCGGCCCAGCCGCACCTCCCCAGAAGCACAGCCCGCGCGCCGTGCCCGCGGCCAACCGGCCCCCAGCTACCTCATGACGTACGAGCTACGCGCGAAGCAGCAGCGCAACGAGCCGAGAGGCCACCCACCCCCGCTTCCACCGAGTCCACGGGGAGGGGAGGTTGGTTGGAAGGGTTACTTCATGGCCCTTTGGGTGTGCTCTTTGCCGTCGTAGCGCAGCATCGTGTTCTTGCTGTCGACCACGGTATGCACCTCCACCGGGCGCTTCCACACGCGGTGCAGGGCGGTGAGCACTTCGCGCGCGTAGTCGACGCGCAGGTCGATGCCCTGGTGCTGGTGCTTGAGCAGGAGTTCGCCGCGGTTCTCGTGGTTCTTGTCCACCACTTCGATGAAGGGCTGTCCGGCGTTGGTCAGGGCAAACAGCAGCTTGTCCTTTACCTCGCGGAACTTGCGGGTCTCGATCTCCCAGCGGTCGCGCTTCTCGTTGTACCCAAAGGTGTAGAGCTTCTGGGTGGCCACGAATTCCTCGGTCAGGAACTCGTCGATGAAGGTCACGTCGTTGTAGTTCTTGCGGACCTCGAAGATCTTCTCGCGGCCCTGGTTGGTGCGGCGGTTCCAGTCGCGGCGCGCCGCGAGGTCGTCGCAGTCGTCCCACTCCTTGCCGAACATGCCCCGATTCCAGCGCTCTTCGACGTGTCGATAGATCTCCACGCCGAGCTTGTAGGGGTTGAGCTGTCCCGGCGCCGTGGCGAGTACGCCCGCGCAGCGCTCTGCGTACTCGATGATCTCCGAGGAGTCGCAGACCCGTTCGGTCATCAAGCGCGAGTGCCAGTAGGTGGCCCAGCCCTCGTTCATGATCTTCGTCTGCATCTGCGGCAGGAAGTAGTAAGCCTCCTCGCGCACGATGTTGAGCACGTCGCGCTCCCAGCGCTCGAGCGGCGCGTGCTCGATCAAGAAGCCCATTACGTCGCGCTCGGGGTGCTCGGGGACCTTGCGCTGCTTGGCCTTCTCGTCCTGCAGCTTCTTCTTCTGGCGCTCCACGAACTCGTTCGGATTGATGTAGGACTCCATGTAGTCCCGATCGACCCGCAAGAGCGGCACGTCCTCTGCTGGCTCGGCTTCGGCGCCGTTGGTGAACTTGTCGTCGTTCCTGGCCTCGTTGCGCAGACGATCCTTGGGCAAGAAGGGCTTGCGCAGGTCGATCAGGTTCTCGAGGCTCAGGCAGTTGTCGATGAACTCTTCGATCTTGTCGATGCCGATGCGGTTGGCCCAGCGCCGCACCACGGAGCCGTGGTTGGCCATGGTGTCGATCCACTTGCGCAGTGGTTGCCCGGTGCGCGGGTCGAGGCCCTGGTTGGTGCTGGCGAAGGTGTAGTTGTTCTTGAAGAAGTCGACGTGCCCGAAGACGTGGCTCATCACCAGCTTCTGGTCGACCATGCTGTTACCCTCGAGCAGGTAGGCGATGGCCGGCGTGTTGTTGATGACCATCTCGTAGATCTTCGAGAGACCGTACTCTGCGCTCTTGCTGAGCTGCTCGTACTCCATGCCGAAGCGCCAGTGCGGATAGCGCACCGGGAAGCCGCCGTAGGACGCGACCTCGTTCATCTGGCGGTAGTCGAGCACCTCGAACATGGTGGGGAAGAAGTCGAGTCCGTACTCCTTCGCGAACTGCTCGATGGTCTTTTGGGCGTCGCGTAGATCCGTGCCGGGAGCCGTGTTCTGTACGAACTTAGGCATCGCTCATTTCCCCTTGCCCAAGAACTCTTTGATGGAGCCCACGATGCCGTCGCGATCGCGGATCTCGCTGGTGATGATGCGGTCGTCGGTCTTGAGGTGCTCGCGCAGGTCTTTGATGAACTGGCCCGAGCCGTAGGGGCTCTCCACCTGGCCGTAGCAGAACACGTTGCTGGCGGGCAGGAGCTTGGTCTTGAGCAGCTGGACGCACGAGAGCGTGTCGTCGACGCTCCAGTTGTCGCCGTCGGAGAAATGGAAGGGGTAGATGTTCCACTCGCTCGGCGGGTAGTCGGCCTCGATGATGTCCGTGCACAGCTTGTAGGCCGAGGAGATCATGGTGCCGCCGCTCTCGCGCGTGCGGAAGAAGGTGTCGCGGTCGACCTCGCGGGCCACGGCGTCGTGGATGATGAAGCGGGTCTCGATGCCCTTGTATTGGCGCGATAGCCAGGCGTCGATCCAGAAGCTCTCGATGCGAACGATTTCCTTCTGCTCGTCGCCCATGGAGCCCGACACGTCCATCATGTAGAGGATGACGGCGTTGGCGACCGGCTCGGTCTCGGTCTTCCACGAGCGGAAGCGCATGTCGTCGCGCACGGGCACCACCACCGGGAACTTGGGGTTGTAGGTGCCCATCGAGATCTGGCGCTTGAGCGCCTCGCGGTAAGTGCGCCTGAAGTGGCGCAGCGAGTTGGGGCCCACGCGGCGTACGCCCACGTAGCGGTCGCGCTGATTGACGATGCGACTCTTGCCCTTGTCCTCGATGTTCGGCAGCGCGAGCTCCTCGCCGAGGATGTCCGCCAGCTCATCGAGGCTGACTTCGACCTCGAGCGCGTGCTCGCCCGGGTTCTCACCGGCCTGCTTGCCCTGGCCGGGCTGGGGTTGGCCGCCCTGGCTGAGCGGGTCGCCCGCGTCCCCATCGCCCTGGCCGACACCACCCTGTTGCTTGTCTCCGTAGCGGAAACGGGGGATGTCGATTTGGGGGATCGGTATCGAGACCACCTCTTTACCCTGGCGGCCGAGTAGCTCCCCCTGAGAGATGTACTTGCGCAGGTTCTGGCGGATTTTTCCGCGGACGATATGGCGGAAGCGCCCGTGATCCTGGTCGATCTTCAGGGACATGCCCTTGGAGTGTACCCTCCTTTCCTCCCCCGGGAGCGCAACAAATCACCAGTCGGTACGGCCGTGTGGGCGATGGTCGTATTGGACGGGGAGGGCACGCGCCCCTCCCCGCCCGTCGCGGCAGTTGCTGGGGGAGGTCACGGGACCTCCCCGCCCGTCGCGGCAGTTGCTGGGGGAGGTCACGGGACCTCCCCGCCCGTCGCGGCAAAGCCGCGCCGGGACCCACCCCACCGCGAGGTTCGCTTCGCTCACTGCGCCGGGACCCACCCCACCGCGAGGTTCGCTGCGCTCACGAGGTCGCCTTGCTTCAAGCGACTGGCCAGACACCGCTACGAATTTGGCAAGCGACCGCCCAATTGTGTCGACCCGGGGCCGGGAACGACACCTAAACGTCACACTCCCTTCGTCTCCCCGTGACGCACCGGCAGTAGCTCTCTGGCGTGGCTTTTCGAGGTCCGGGAGCTCCCGACTTGGGTGGGCTTAGTGCCCAGCCAGGGATCCCCATCTCTGGGCCCGAAGTCCCCTAGGTCTCATGCGCAGGCGAACGAGCCTGACGCGGCGGATTCAAGCCTCGGAGTAGCCGGGGAAGGTACGGAGCATGGAACAGCACGCGGAAAAAGGTCTCTCTCTGATCGAAACCTTCACCAAGCTCGCCGGCCTCGGTGCCGAGTGGGTGATGTGGATGCTCATCGGCATGTTCACGCTGGGCATCATCATCGCGGTGGAACGTCTTTACCTGTTCCTCTCCACCAAGGTCGACGTCACGGCCACCGCGCGCAAGCTCATCGGCTTCCTCGAGTCCGACCAGGTGGACAAGGCGCGGGAACTCGTGCGTTCCGGCAAGGGCATGGAAGAGCGCGTGGTCTCGGACGCCCTCTCCATGTACGAGCGCGGCGCCGACGCCGTGGAAGAGGTGGCGCACGCCTCGCTGATCCGCGAGAAGCAGCGCTACGAGCGCGCCCTGATGTACCTCGGCACGGTGGGCAGCAACGGTCCGTTCATCGGTCTGCTCGGCACTGTTATCGGCGTCATCATCTCTTTCGCCGAGCTCGGTCGTAACCCGAAGGGCGGCCTCGAAGTGGTCGGTCCCGGTATCTCGGAGGCGCTCGTCGCCACCGCGGTGGGTCTGCTGGTCGCCATTCCCTCGGTCATCTCCTTCAACTGGTTCAAGTCGCTGCTCAAGACGCGCGTGAACAACACGGACTTCTTGACCCGCCTCGTGGTGGCGCAGCTCAAGCGCAACGACCGCGTGCCTGGCGGCTCTCTGATGGCCGACGCCGCTGCCGCCGAGGAGGAGTGACATGGCTGGCTCCGCAAAGATGGACGATGACGAGGGCATCAACGAGATCAACGTGACCCCCCTCGTGGATGTGATGCTGGTGCTGCTCGTGATCTTCATGGTGGCTTCGGTGTACATCGTGAAGGAGTCGATCGAGATCGAGCTGCCCAAGGCGGCCACCGCCACCGACACGGTCGAGACCACGGTCTCCATCGTGATGGACAAGAACCGCGACCTCTACCTGAACGGCGAGAAGATCAGCGATAACGCCTTGGCAGCTGCGTGTCAGAAGGCTGCGGCCAAGGATGCCAGCACGCAGGCGATCATTGCGGCTGACCACGCGGTGTCGCACGGCGACGTGATTCGCCTGATCGACCTGGTGCGCAGCAATGGGCTCGAACGCTTCGCCCTGAACGTGAAGCGCCCCGAGACCGCCAAGGCCAACTGAACCTTCCCCGAGCACGAGCGCGAGAACGAGGCAGTCATGAATGCACTTGGACCTGAGCCAGAGAGCGGCGGCCGCCTGGGCCGCATGGGAATCGGACTCGGCATCGCCTTGGCGCTAGGCCTCGGTCTGGTGTTCGGAGCGGATCACATCGTGCCCACCAAGCGCCTGCTGGCCGAGGTGCTGCCGATCACGATGGTGGAAGACCGTCCGATTCCGCCGAAGAAGGAAGAAGAGCCGCCGCCGCCTCCTCCGCCCCCGCTCGAGGCGCCCAAGCCCAAGCCCCAGAAGGCTGACAAGCCCGCTCCGGCCGAGGCACCGCCGCCCGACGCACCCCCGCCTCCCTCCGACCAGCCCCAGCAGGACCCGGTCGGCCTGGACGCCGATAGCTTCGGCGCGGGCAGCGGTGGCGCTGCGTTCCACGTGGGCACCAGCCAGATGGGTACCCCCGGCGGCTTCGGCCGCGGTGGAGTCCAGCAGCAGCCCACGAACCAGGACATGCGCGGCCCCGGTCCCCGTCTGGTGGAAGCCAGGGCTCGTCCCGGCAACGCCATCCCGGCCTACTCGGACCGCGCTCGTCGCCGCAATATCCAGGGCATGATCGTGATCGAGGCCGACATCGACGAGTCCGGTCACGTCACGCGCGCCGTGGTGCGTGGCAAGGTGGACCCGGAGCTCGACGCCGCGGCCCTGAAGGCCGTGAAGACCTGGAGTTTCGAGCCCGCGACCCTGGCCGGCAAGGCCGTGGCGAGCACCAAGTTCCTCAAGTTCCGCTTCGAGCTGAACTGACTTGGTGTCCTGGCCCACCCCCTCCCGGAGGGTGAGCGGCCGGCCGAGTACGTTCTTGGTGTCTTGAGGTCATTATCTCGAAGGCCCTGTCCCGGTTAGGTTCCGGGCAGGGCCTTTCGCCTTTGGATCTCCTCCCGAGCGGACCGCCCTTTTTGGCTTGGCTGCTTTGCTTGGAGACGATCCATGAACATTCGCGACGTCCGCGTGCGCGGGCCCGTACTGGGGCTGCTTCTCTGCGCGTTGAGCGCTGGCTGTCACGGCGACAAACCCACCGTCGGCACCAACCAGGGCCCGTCGACCGGAGACGGTGATGGCGACGGCAGCGGGGACGGCGATGGGGATGGCCGCGGTGACGGCGATGGTGACGGCGACGGTGATGGCGACGGCGACGGCGACGGTGGCGATTCGGGCGAGGCCGTGGTCATCGACGAGTGCAAGTCGGGAGCTGCCGGGCTGAGCAACGATCAGATCAGCGCGCTCAAGAAGGGGGGCGACGCCAGCAAGGCGCGCCTGCTCTATCCCTACGACGGCACCGTGTTCCCCCGTGGACTCGAGGGCCCTCAGCTGATGTGGGAGCTCGACCCGAAGGCCGACGCGGTGTTCGTGCACCTCAAGTCCTCGCGCTTCGAATACAGCGGCTGCCTGAAGCCCACCGCCAACAACACGCTGCTGTTGCCCCAGAAGATCTGGCAGCAAGCTGGCACCAAGACCCTGGGCCTGAAGGATCCATTCGCGGTGGAGGTGACGCTGCTATCGGGCAAGAGCGCGCGCGGTCCGCTCAAGCAGCAGTGGATCATCGCGCAGGCGACCATCAAGGGGTCCATCTACTACAACAGCTATATCTCGGCGGCGGGTGGAGGGATCCCCGGCGGCAAGGTGTTCCGCATCCCACCCGGCAAGAAGTTCGAGCCGTTCTCGGCCATGGAGTGCAACGGCTGTCACTCGGTCTCGGCCAACGGCGCGCGCATGACGAGCCAGGCCTTGAGCACCATCCCCGGTTTTCCGGTGGGCCGTACTTTCGACATCGAGAACGGCAAGGCCAAGCAGCTCTCGACGCCTGGGGCGGCTCCATACACCGCGCTCTATCCCGATGGATCCGTGTACGTGATGCCTTCGCTGGGGACCGAGGTCGCGCGCTCCGTGCTCAGCACGAACACCGCCGTGGCGCTGCTGCCGAACACCGACGCGGCGCTCTACGAGACCGACACGGGCACGTTGATCCCCAACTCCAACATCCCACCTGGCGCGCTGATGCCGAGCTTCGCGCCCGACGGTTCGCTGCTGGTGTTCAACGACAACGCCCGCAGCGCGGACGAGCTCGCGATGGTGACCTTCGACGGTAAGACCAATAAAGCTGGCACCTATACGCAAGTCTTCAAGGACACGGCGGCGGACACGCGGCCGGGCTGGCCCTTCTTTCTTCCCGACAAGAAGGGCGTGGTCTTCGTGCGCGCGGGCGGGGACTTTTCGGGCAATGGCGCCGGCGTGGCGGGTGGTGTGCTCGCGGAGCTCGGTCCCTACAGCGAGTTGTTCTCCGTGGATCTCGACACCGGCAAGTCCACCGTGCTCGCGCGCGCCATGGGCTTCAACAGCGCAGCCGACGCCGCCGCGGGCAAGACGTACATGCCGTTCGGCAACGCCGACATCAAGAAGGCCTACTTCCCCACGGTGTCTCCCGTGGCCGCGGGCGGCTTCTTCTGGGTGTTCTACGATGCGGTACGCCACTACGGAAACCTCGGGCAGCAACGCGCGCTGTGGGGCAGCGCCGTGGAGATCTCCAAGGACGGCGACTACTCCGTGGATCGTAGCCATCCGCCCTTCTACATCCCGGGCCAAGAGCTGAACACCGGCAACCATCGCGCCTTCACCGCGCTCGATCCGTGCAAAGCGGACGGCGACAAGTGCACGAGCGGCGTGGACTGCTGCGGCGGGTTCTGCACCTTCCCCGACGACACGAGCGGTAGTGAGTTCTCCGAAGGCGAGCGCGTGGGCTCCTGCGCCTCCACGCCCAAGGAGTGCTCCGGCACCGACGAACGTTGCAAGGTGGACGCCGACTGCTGCGCGCCCGCTTCCGACAAGGAGGCGCCCTTGAGCTGCATCTCGGGCTACTGCGCCGGGTTGATCCTGCTCTGAGGAGACGCGGTCCAACCAATCGTGCGCGTGCGGCCGTTTCGGGGGGTCGGGACGCTTGCGCCTCGTGCCTCCATGGGTGAGTTTTCCCAGATGTCGATGATCATCGCCTGGTTGAGTGCCTCCCTCGGTCTCTTCATCGCCTCGCGCGTGCTGTCCGGCGTGAAGTTGGCGTCGGCCACGGACGCGCTCTGGGCGGGTGCCCTGCTTGGCGTGCTGCAGTGGGCCCTCTACAAGTTCATCTTCCTTGCGCTCGGGGTGGCCACGCTCGGCATCGGGTTCTTGCTGTGGTTCATCACGCGCTGGATCGCCTCGGCCCTGGTCATTTTGCTGACCTCGAAGCTGAGTTCACGTCTGCACGTCGACGGCTTCTTCAGCGCCCTGATCACCGCATTCATCGTCGCCGCAGCCGGTAGCGCCGTCCGCTGGGCCATGTGAGCGGCTTTTGTACGGGGAGGTCACGCGACCTCCCCGCCCTGCGCAGCAAAGCCGCGCCGGGACCCACCCCACCGCGAGGTTCGCTCCGCTCACGAAACGCTTCGCGCCTGTGCTCCCTTGCCTTCGTGAGCGAACCCTGCCACGCGCACCGCCTCGAAATTAATCTCTGGTGTTCGCCCACGGAAATGGGCTTCTCTGGCCACCTGAGCCGAAGGGGAAACTCGATTTCACCCCGGCTGCGACTTTTCCGCTCGAGGTGGCTATGAAACGGTTTGCCCTGGTCTGTCCGCTGATTTTTGCTCTGGCCTGCAGTGGAGACAAAGACCCCAAGGGGGGCAACGGTCTAGGAAGTGGCAACGGCGGTGATGGCGATGGTGACGTCGAAGGCTCAGGCATGTCTGGCGACGGCTGCGAGGAGCACATCGTCAAACCCATGCGCGTGACGCCCGATATGCTCATCGTGCTGGACCGTTCCGGCAGCATGGAAATGTTCAAGCGTTGGCAGCCCTCGGTAAAGGGACTCGAGGCGATCGTCGACAAGCTCGATAACGTGATCAACTTCGGTTTGATGACGTTCCCCAACAAGTCGGGCGATCGACAGGCCTCGGGCGATACCCAGAACTGCACCCCGGGTGAGATCGACGTGCCGGTGGCCGCGAAGAACGCCTCCAAGATCGACAGCTTCTTGAGCAGCACGAGCTCCAATGGACGCACGCCCACGGCGGCCACGCTGCAGAACGTGCTCAAGAACTTCCAGGCCGACTCGGAGGATCCCGACCAGGTTTACACGGGTCGCTACGTGCTGCTCGTCACGGATGGTGCTCCCAACTGCAGCAATCCCAACGGCGGTGGCGGCTTTGGCGGTGGCGGCTTCGGCGGCGGCGGCGCGGGCGGAGAGCCCCAGGCGGTTGACGACTCGGTGGCAGCCGTGAAGGCGCTGGCGGCTGCTGGCATCCCCACCTACGTGTTGGGTTACGACGCCAAGAGCGACATGACTCTGAGCGCAGCGCTCGACCGCATGGCCCAGGCGGGCGACACGGGTGACACCTCGTATCGACCGATCGAAGACGAAGCGAGCCTCGTGAAGGAATTCGATCAGATCGCGGGTGGTGCCGTGACCTGCGATTACTTGCTCGACAACGTGCAGAAGAACCCGGCGCTGGTGCGCGTGGAGCTCGATGGCGAGATGCTGAACTACGACGACCCCAACGGCTGGCGCTTGCGCCAGGACAACCGCACGGTGTCGCTGCAGGGCACTGCCTGCGACAAGCTACGCACGGGAGACGATCACACCTTCTCGGTGGTCGTGCAGTGCGTGGAGTTGTTCTGAGGGTAAGGGGCTTCCCCCTGGGAGCCCACGTGGTGTAGAAGGCAGGCGTGCCTGAACGTAGTCAGCTGAGTTGGGCGCGCCGCGTTCTGCTTTCGGACCGAGCCGTGTGGTGGGTGGCAGCTGCGGCCATGCTGGCGGCCCTGCCATCGACCGCCATCGGCTTCTACACCGACGACTACACGCTCTTCGCGTATCTGACCAAGGTCTTCTCCGAGAGCCCTCCCTGGTACGACCTGTATCGCTTCGTGCCAGGTGATCCGCAGGTCAATCGCGTATACATCGACGAGGGCTTCTTGGCCTGGTGGTCCGCACCCGAGCTCCGCGTGCGTCTCCTGCGTCCGCTCTCGAGCGTGCTCTTCAGCTGGGAGCGCGCGGCCTTCGGCGACCATGCGCTGCTCTACCACGTGCACTCGCTGGCCTGGTTCGCGGGCTTGCTCGCCGCACTCTGGTCGTTCTATCGACGCTTGTTCACCCGTGAGCTCGCCGCGCTGGCGTTGCTCGTGTACGGCGTGTCGTCGGCCAACCTGCACCTCTATGGCTGGGTCTCGGCGCGGCACCTGCTCCTGAGCACCACCTTCGTGGCGCTCGCGCTGGGCCTGCAGGAGCGCGCACAGCGGGAGAACTCGACCCGCTTTCGCGGGCTGTCGTGGCTCTCGTTGGTGCTGGGCCTGCTTTGTGGTGAGAGCGGTCTGTGCGGTTTGATCTTCGCGGGCGCCTATGCCGTGGCCCACGCGCACGAGGGCGGCAAGAACCGTCCCTGGCGGGCCGCATTGCCCTATCTCGCGGGAGCCCTGGGCTACTTGCTGTTCTACGCGGCGCTCGGTGGCGGGGCCAAGTACAGCGGTATGTACATCTCGCCGCTGGCTTCGCCCGCTGCCTATCTCAAGGCGACCGTGGTACGCGTGCCCGCGCTGATCGGCAACGCGCTGTGGAGCATTCCAGCGGACTTCATCAACGTGGTGCCTCCAGCCAGCATCGCGCTGCTCGGGCTCGTCGCGTTCGCTGCCTTCGGTTGGCTGGTCAGCCGCATCTGGAGCACGCTCTCGGAGTTCGAGCAGACGACGCTACGTTGGCTCGGACTGGCTGCGCTGATTTCGTTGCCTGCCATGGTGGGAGGCTCTCCGGGCTCGCGCATGCTCGCGATTCCCAACATCGGGTTCGCACCCGTGTGCGCGGCCGTACTGCTCTATGGAAAGCGGGCCTTCGAGGACGAGCCGCGCGGGCTCGCGCTCACCGGCAGGGGACTCGTGAGGCTATTCGGGTTCACCACGCTGGTATTGGCGCCCTTGCAGCTGTTGGTGGGTGTCGCCATGCATCGATCGATGGCCGACAAGACGCGTTTCGTGGCCGAACACCTGCCGTCTTCAGCGCTGCGCGCGGACACCCGCCTGGTGATGGTCGCTTCGTCGGATCCGCTGGCCTATATGTATCCGCGCTCCATTCTGGGCGCGCAGCACGCTACCCAGGCGCGCTGCTGGTCGGTGCTGTCGGGAGCACGCGCCGATCACCGAATCACGCGGGTTGGCGAGCGCGAACTGATGATCGCACCCATCGGCCGGACGATGCTGCAGGGGGAGTTCGAGGGACTCTATCGCGCGGCGGAGATCCCGCTGCGGGTCGGCGACGAGGTGGAGCAGTGCGGACTCAAGATCCGCGTGGCTGCCCTGCAAGACGGAAAGCCCAGCCGCATCCACGTGGCCTTCGACGCTGCGCTCGACGACCCCACGCTCAGCCTGGTGGAATGGAAAGACGAACGCTTCGTCCCCTTCGTGCCGCCTGCGGTGGGCCAGAGCGTGCTGTGGAAGTGGTCGAGCGGACCCACCGGATTGTTCTAGCGAGTGGCTCCTGCATCGGGCGAGACCCGATGCAGGAGCCACGGCGTGAGCGCGCCGAATGCGGTGCCCAATGCGGCGCCCACCAGGACATCGCTCATGTAGTGCCGATCGGCCGCGATACGCAGGTAGCCGCTCAACAACGCGAGCGGGATCCCCACCGCCCAAACGTAGGGCGCGCCGCGATACCCGCGCATCGTGGCCACAGTGCCCGCGGCGACCGCCATCGAAAACGCCAACGAGGTATGACCCGAGTAGAAGGATAGGTTGTTGTCGGAGGGGTGATCGGTGGACCCCTTGTCCGCCTCGGGCAGAGCGTGCACGAAGGGACGCTCACGGCCCGCGATGAACTTGATGCCTTGGTTTGCCAGGCCAGCCAGGGCCACCGCCTCCGAGATGAACAGCAGATCCTCGGGCAGCCGGTCAGCCGCATGGTCGCGAACGGCGGCCACGCTCATGATGGCGGCCAGGCCCAAGGGTAAGACCCCTACGGTGACCCAGTTGCTGGCGCGCCGCGCAGCCGTGGTGTTCTCCCACTTCAACCCCTCGCGAATGCCCTCGTCGAACCCGTTGGTCCGACACCATCGACAATCCTCGGGAGCCAGCGCCGACTTGCCCAACTCCGTACCCACCCAGATGCTCAGGGCACCCAGTGTGAGCGGCAGATCCAGCTTGAGATTGTAGGGCAGCTCATGGACCGCGCTGGTGCCGCTTTGCGCGGGAGCCTCGGCGAGCGCCTGAGCACGAGCGGACGACGGGGCCGCCGCGGCCAAAAGCGAGAGCACTGCCAGCATTACCAGCGACCCGGTCCACAGACGCAACATTCCGGGGCGGATCTTGCCATCGGCCATCTGCCCACGGCAAATGGCCGATCGGTCCGTCGGCCAACCGCGAGCGACCCGCGGCGCCCGGCGAGCTAAAGCGTCGTCTGGACGCTTGGCACGCGGTAGTCGGCGCTCGATGTGCGGCAGCTCTCAGGCTGTCAGCTACGGATGGGGTGACCGGCTCGAGCACGATTTGCTTTGCTTGTCACCCCACCTTAAGGTCGCGGTACGTCCAGGTGCGTGATGCGTCTTTTGGTCTCGTTTGTAGCGATTTGCTTTGGCGGATGCGCGTTCGATTGGTCCTCGTCGCCGGAGCATGCTGGAAAACTCATGACTTCGCCCGATGCGTCGACACCGTTCGATGCCTCGACGGAAATGGATGGGGCCGCTCGACTGTCTGATGCCTCGGTGCCCGAGCGCGACGCGGCGACTTGTGTCGGTGACTGCCGTGTTCGCTGCATGGAAAGCACGGAGTGTGCTGCGGGCAAGGTCTGCGAAGTGGACACGGGGAGCTGTGTCGAGTGCTACCAGCACGCCCAATGTTCTGGAGACAAGCCCTTCTGCGATCTCGAAAGCCGCACCTGCGTAGCCTGCCTCGAACAGAAGGACTGTGACCAGGCGGGAGCGAATGACCGATGCGTCGACGGCGCATGCGTGTCGGCGTGCAGCACTGGATACGATTGTGCTGCACAACCAGGTAGCGTCTGCGACGCCGCTGAAGGCGCCTGCCTGTGCCTCGCAGCGGCCACTTCGTGTGCTCCCGACGGCCAAGTCCGAGCCAAGGACAGTTGCGGCTCCTACGGCAAGGTCGTCCAAGACTGTTGCGGTGCCGGCTGCGCGGGTGCCGCCTGCAACGCGCCCGTCGCCCATGCACGCATGGGGTGTCACGCAGGAGATTTGTACTGGATCGACAGCTGTGGCGTGGCCACGGACTTGATCCAGGACTGTTGCGGCGCTGGATGCTCGAACGGCACCTGCGCGCCGGTCGACCCGCAAGCATCCAAGACCTGTTCGGGTGGTGACAGCTACTGGACCGATAGCTGCGGCGAGCTCGGATCCTTGGCGCAAGGATGCTGCGGTGTCGGCTGCAGCAGCGGTCAATGCAGCGCCGTCAACACGCAGGCGACAAAGCAGTGCTACCAGGGGCACGTGTACTGGTTCGACAGCTGCGGCACTCCCACCTCGATCGCGGAAAACTGCGGCTCGCGCGACTGCCTCAATGCGAAATGTCGGGCTGCTTGTCCTTCGGGTACCGTGCCGGTGCCTGGATTTGCCACGTGCATCGATCGCTACGAGGCGAGCTTCTGGAGCGCGAGCGCATGTTCGGGAACGCGCTACGACGCGGCGCCTGCAGGCTTTCCCAAGTACGTGACCAGCCAAGGCTTGCCCGCAACCTACACGCAGTGGGACACGGGCCAGGTGTACACGTTGCAGCAACCCACCGTGAACGTGTACGCCTGCAGCGTAGCGGGCGTGCGCCCCACCACCAACATCACGTACTTCCAGGCCAAGCGCGCCTGTGAAAACTCAGGCAAGCGGCTGTGTTCGGACGCCGAATGGGGCGCGTCCTGCCCCGGCACGTACCCCTACGGGGAGACGTACATCGAGGGAGCGTGCCACCGCACCTACTCGTCGACCGTTGCCACCACGGGAAGCTCGCCGCAGTGTGAGGGTGGGTTGACCGGACTCTTCGACATGGTTGGCAACGTGAGCGAGTGGCTGCAATGCCCGATCGACGCGCAGTACTGCAACCTGGCGAGCGGCATCCAGGTCGACAAGGACATGGGTTGTGCGTATCGGCAGGGAAACTCTCTCCGAGAGCCCGGTGTCTATCTCACTAGTGGCGGCACGTACGTCCCCACCGAAGAAGGAACGCGCTGCTGTCTTTCGCAGTAGCTCCCTCTCGCCTAATCTCGCCGCCCGAGAGCTCGGTCGAGGTTGTACGCGGCGCTGATCAAGGCGAGGTGCGTAAAGGCTTGAGGAAAGTTCCCGAGCGCCGCGCCCGAGGGGCCGATTTCCTCGGAGTAGAGGCCGAGGTGGTTCGCGTAGCCAAGCATGCGCTCGAACATGAGGCGGGCGCTGTCGAGGTACTTGCGGTCGGCTACGCTTGCTCTGGTGAGTGCTTCGACGAGCCAGAAGGAGCACAGGTTGAAGGTTCCCTCGTGGCCGACGAGTCCGTCGGGACTGCGGTCGAGGTCGTAGCGGTACACGAGGCTGTCGGAGACCAGGCCGCCCGCGGACGGTGGCTTGAGGGTGGCGTCGAGCGTGCTGAGCATGCGCGGGTCCACGGGGGACATGAAGAAGACGAGTGGCATGGAGAGGTTGGCGGCGTCGAGTGAGTCCACGCCGTAGGCCTGCAGGAAGGCGCCGCGCTCGCTGCTGTAGCCGCGTGCTTGCACCTGTTCGTAGATGGCGTCGCGCACCGCGAGCCAGCGCTGCCGATCGGCCGGGAAGGAGCGCTTGTCCGCCAAGCGCAGCGCGCGGTCGACCGCCACCCAGCACATCACCTTGGAATAGATGAAGTGCTTGGGGCCCCCGCGCACTTCCCAGATGCCGTCGTCCTCCTCTTCCCAGTGATCGCACACCCAGTTGACGAGCCGACGCAAGTGCAGCCAGAGATCGTAGCTGATGGGTGCACCGTGCTTGTTGTAGAGGTAGACCGCGTCCATCAGCTCGCCGTAAATGTCGAGCTGCTTCTGCAAGTGCGCCCCGTTCCCGATGCGTACGGGAGCGCTGCCACGGTGTCCCCGCAAGTGCGGCAAGATCTCTTCGTGGAGCTCGTGCCGGCCGTCGATTCCATACATGATCTGTAGGGAACCATCGGGCTCCAGCTCCTTGCAGCGCGCCTCGACCCAGCCCATGAAGTGCCCGGCCTCGCGCGTGAATCCGATGCGCATGAAGGCGTACACGGTGAAGGCCGCGTCGCGTAGCCACGTGTAGCGATAGTCCCAGTTGCGCGTGCCACCGATGAACTCGGGCAGACTGCAAGTGGGGGAGGCCACGATGGCTCCCGTGGGTTCGAAGGTCATGAGCTTGAGAGCCAGGGCCGAGCGATGCACCATCTCGCGCCAGCGACCGGTGTACGTGCACCCGCCGATCCAGTGGCGCCAGTACTCCGCGGTCTGTTGAAACAGCAGGTCCCCGGTGTGTCCCGCGTACACCGTTCGCGTGCAGTTCTCGCAGGCGCCCTCCGTGAGCGTGAACACGGCGGACTGCCCTTCTTCGAGCGAAAACGTGGTCACCGCAGCGGGCCCTTCGAGGTAGAGCTTGGTCTCGCTGGCCAGGCTGAAGGCGAGATCGCGGGAGCGAAAGCAGACCCCGCCCGTGATGCGTTGGCTCGTGTGGACGTCGCGTCCGTAGTTGAAGGCAGGCCGGCAATCGAGCTTGAACTCCATGTGCCCGCGCACGAGGGTCACGCGGCGGATCAAGCGTCTCGGCGTCTGGTCGCTGGCCTTCGAGATCGGCATGAAGTCGTAGAGCTCGGCCACGCCGTCCGCGCTCATGAAGCGCGTGACGAGCACGTTGGTTTCGGGCCAATAGAACTGTTTGCTGACGACCCCATCGGGTTCGACGGGAGCGATCTGGTAGTAGCCGCCGCGCTCGCTATCGAGGATGGAGGCGAACAGCGCTGGGCTATCGAAGTAGGGGTAGCAGAACCAATCGATGGTGCCGTCGCTGGCCACCAGGGCGCAGCTCCGCAGGTCCCCGATGATGCCGTGATCCTCGATGGCCGGGGCGGCGCGCGGGGCGCTGATTCCGCGGTGTTCCGCGCTGACGTGAGATGCCGACTGCGCGTGCATGCTGCTGGACCTCAGCGCACCGAGGTAAGCGCAGGCCGGAGACGGGCAAGTCGGGTAAGCACGCGCCGGTCACGGGCGATGTGAGCTCAGGGAATTCCGCGCCACTTTGCGGCGTCGCGCACGAACAGTTCGGTGAGGAAGTCCATGCAGGCTCGCACACGGGCGACGCGCGTGAGGTCGGGATGCACTACCAGCAAGATGTCTCGCGCCCCCACCAGCTCGGGCACCAAGCGCACCAGGGAGTCGTCGCGATCGGCGGTGAAGCACGGCAGCGCCACGACGCCAAAGCCGTAGCTGCCCGCTGACTGCGCGGCCGCGATGCTGTTGGCTCTCAGCACCACGTTCGCCCCGCGTCCATGTCGCTGCAACCACTGAGCGCCGATGATGCTGGTCAGGCTCGTGTCGAAGCCGATCACGTCATGGCCCACCACGTCGGAGTGACTCGTCACCGGTCCCTTGCGCTCCAGGTACTTGGCCGAGGCGTAGAGTGACCAGCCCGCTTCCCCGAAGCGCTTCACCACGAGCTCCGGGTCCGTCACGTCGCGAAAGCGCACCGCGAGGTCCGCCTCGCCGCGTCGCAGATCGAGCTCGCGATTGTCGCTCAAGAGCTCCACGAGCAACCCCGGATGGAGCTCGCGCAGCACGGCCAGCTCCTGCACCATGTAGGAGTCGATGGATTCGGGCACCGTGAGTCGCACGCTGCCTTCGACTCTGGAGTCTCCGCCGCGCACGCGGCGTGCCACGGCTTCGGCATGTTCGAGCATGGCTTCGGCGTGGGGCAGGATATCGAGGCCGGCCGGCGTCAGATGGAGCCCTTCGGGCCCCCGCGTGAAGAGCTTCGTGCCGAGCGCAGTCTCGAGGGCACCGACTCGGCGGCTCACCGTGGTGTGTTCGCAGCCCAGGCTGCGCCCTGCGGCGACCCAGGTTTGAGCCTGAGCGGCGGCCAGGAAATAGCGGAGATCATTCCAGTCCACGGCAGGCGTGCAGGCTTGCACAGGGGCTGTGCGCAATCAATCCGCCAGAGTCTGCTCGGGGCTTGCGTAAGACCGCGCAAAGGACCTCACGCCATGTCTTCACAGAAATCATTCTCTGCCCTCACACTCAGTTGGACCGGCACCGCGCTGCTCACGTGTCTTTCGATCACGGCCTGCTCCAGCTCCGACGCTCCCAAGTCGCAGGCCCGGGAGCTCATGCCCAGTCAGCGCGACCGCGTCGCGCGCGGCGAGTATCTGGTCACCACCAGCGGCTGCCACGACTGTCATTCCCCCAAGGTGATGACCGAGCACGGGCCCGAACCAGATCCCAATCGCCTGATGTCGGGTCACCCGTCGGGCGAGGCACTGCCGCCGGTGGCGAGCACCGATCCTCGCTGGATCGCCTTCAGCATGGGGCTCACCGCCACGGTGGGCCCGTGGGGAGTCTCCCATGCGGCCAACCTCACGCCGGATGACACCGGCATCGGGACCTGGAGCTTCGAGCAATTCGAGACCGCGATTCGCCGCGGCAAGTCCAAGGGCCTGGTGGGTGCGCGCGACCTGCTGCCGCCCATGCCGTGGCCCATGTACAAGCACTTCAACGACGAAGACCTGCGCTCCATCTTCGCCTATTTGAAGTCGCTCAAGCCCGTGAAGAACCTGGTGCCCGCACCGATCCCGCCGGGGGCGGCGCCGCAGGTCGACGGCTGAGTGCCCCCGTTCCCTGGCGGAGTTGCCGTTCGCCGGCCCCTGTTGTGCCGGCTGCAACAGGTGTCGCCGACCACGCGACAGTTGGATGAGATGAAGCCTGGAAATTACGAGGGAATCGGATCGGTCCGAAGCTTGCTGTAGGGGCTGGTACGGCTCGCACGGGGCCGCCTACTCAAGGAGCACTCCGATGGCACTCCAGGTCGACCTTCTGCGGCAGAGCTTCGAGCTCGTGGTGGAGCGGAACCCCGATCTCACGGTTCGATTCTATGAAATCCTGTTCGAGCGCTATCCGCAGCTGAAGCCGATGTTCGACCCGAGCCGGCGCGCCCAGCAGGCCAAGATGTTGGCCACCGCCTTGGGGGCCGTACTCGATCACCTGGAAGACGCCGCCTGGCTCGAAGCCCACCTGTCGGCGCTGGGCACCCGTCACGTGGACTACGGCGTGACCCACCAGATGTACGACTGGGTCGGTGACTCGCTCTTGATCACGCTCGCCGAAGTGGCCGGCGGAGACTGGACTCCCCATCTCCAGGAAGCCTGGAGCGAGGCCTATGGCGCCATCGTGGGCTTGATGCTGCGACCGGCAGCGGCCGCCGAGTAATGCGGTGGAGGAGCGCGCTACAACGACGGACGGGAGGAGCGCTTGTTGCCGGTGTTCATCCCTCGCTGCATGGCGCTGGAGATCTGTTGGTAGGCACCGGTCCACGCCGCGTTGAGCGCCGGGTTCCAGTGCGCGGAATCGAACTCGGCCAGGCTCTCGAGCAGCGCCGTGCCCACGTCGTCGAAGTCGGTCGCGCGCACGCCGTAGAGGGCATGTCGACGACCCAGCTCTTCCAGCAGCGGCGTGAGGCGTTCGGGGCGGTCGAGGTGTTCGAGGGCGAGCTGCAGGGCACCCACGAGCTTGAGCTGTTGTTCTCCCAGGTCGGCCGGGAACAGCCCACGCACGTCGGGACGGGCCTCGAAGAGGCGCGCGTAGAAGCGGGCCGTCAGTTCCACCGCGCGGGATTCGATGCGGGCGAACGACGCCACCACGAGCTTTTGGCCGCCATCAGGGGCGCTGGACGGTGCGCGCTGCACCAGCCGCAGCAGCCGCTCGAGGTCCTCCAGGGCGCCGCACAGCTCGATCGCGGTGGGAAAGCGCAAGCTGGGATCGCGCTTGAGGGAGCGGTCGACGATCTCCGCGAGCATCGCCGGCACCTCCGGGACCAGGCTCGCCAGCGGAGCGGGATCGCGAAACGCGGGATCACGCAGGCCTTCTCCCGGCCCGATGGTCCCGCGCGGGGGCGAGCCGGTGCACAGCTCGTGCAGCACGAGGCCGAGGCTGTAGACGTCGGAGCGCGCGTCGCCGAGGCCGAGCCAGACTTCGGGCGCCACGTAGAGCGGCGTGCCGAGGATCATGCCGGGTGCGGTGAGTCCCTCGGCCGCTCCCAAACTCCATTGCTCGTGGGCGCCAAGCTCTCCGGTTTGCTTCCAGGAATCGGAGATCGGCTGACTGTCCGACGGTTTCAGCGCGCTGTCGGAGTCGGCCGCGCGGGCGGCGGCGCCGAGTGGCAGGGTCGCGGCAGCGTTGCCTTCGTGCCAGGGCGTGACCGGTTGCCACGAGACCCGCGAGTTAGGGCCGAGCGAGAACTTGGCCAGACCGAAGTCGAGCAGCTTCACCACACCGCTGGCATCGACCATGGCATTGGCGGGCTTGATGTCGCGGTGGACCGTGCCCGAGCGATGGACCGCCGAGAGGCCACGCGCCAATCCGAGGGCGAGATCGAAGACGCGGCGCCAGTGGACCGGTCGCGGGATTTGCTCGAGGCTCTCCCCCTCCACGAACTCGTAGGCGATGTAGGGGCGACCCAGCACGTCACCGATGCGATAGATGGCGACCACATTGGGATGCTGCAGGCGCGCGATGGCCTGGGCCTCGACCAGAAAGCGACCGCGCAGGGCCAGGTCCGGCTTACCGGCGATGAACTTGAGCGCCACGCGCCGGTCGAGCAGCGTGTCGTGTCCGAGGTAGACGTGGCCCATGCCGCCGCGACCGAGCGGCCGGATGACCTTGAACTCATCCACCTGTCCGGAGGGGGTCCACTCCTCTGAAGCTGTGCCGAAGCTATCCACGAGTGACGACAACCGGCCGCATCCTACTTGGATCCCAGGGCCGGGAGCAAACCGTCTGAGGTGAAAAACCCTACTTGAGTCCGGCGCGCCACAGCAGTCGGTAAAATTGTGCGCGATCCAACCCTGCAGCGCGCGCGGCGGCACTCACGTTTCCTGCGTGTCGTGCGAGTAGGGCGGTCAGGTAGCGACGCTCGAGCTGGCTGCTCCAGCGCTCCCGGGACTCGCGGTAAGGCAGACTCGGATCGATCAGGGCGTCGAGCGAGTCTGACGAATCTGGAGGGGTGGCGTCGAGGTTCGCGGGTACGGCCGTCTGATGCAAGATGCAGCGCTCGAGGTAGTTGCGAAGTTCGCGCACATTGCCTGGCCAGCGATGACGGGCGAGCTCGCTCAAGAACGCCGGGGAGCGCAGGAACGAAAGCTCAGCACGCTCGGGGTCGTGGCCGAGTTTGCGCAAGAGATGCGGGACCAATACCGCGAAGTCTTCGCTGCGCTCGCGCAGGGGTGGCAACCTCACCTCCAGCACCGCCAAGCGGAAGAAGAGATCGCTGCGGAAGCGGCGCGCGTTGACCTCGGCCCGGAGGTCTCGGTGAGTGGCGGCGATGACCCGCACGTCCACTTGCTGCGTGCGGTCGCTGCCCACGGGCTTGATGGTGTGTCGTTCGAGGACCCGCAGCAGCTTGGGTTGAAGCTCCAGGTCGAGCTCCCCGATCTCGTCCAGCAGCAAGGTGCCGCCGTGCGCCGCCGCGAAGGCTCCCTGGCGTGTGCCCGTGGCGCCGGTGAAAGCGCCCTTCTCGTGCCCGAATAACTCGCTCTCGAGCAACGCACCGGGGATCGCTCCGCAGTCGACTACCACGAAGGGACCATCGCGGCGCGGGCTCTGATCGTGCAGGGCCTCCGCCACGGCTTCCTTGCCCGTGCCCGTCTCTCCCAGCACGAGCACGGTGGATTCGCTGGCCCCCACGCGCTCGAGCAGTGCGAACACCTGCCGCATCGCGAGCGAGCTACCGACCATGTCACCGAACACGCTCTGGGTGGAGAGCGGCACCCGCAGGGAGCCCGGGTCGAGCTCCACGCGCAGGCGGGTCCGGCCCACCTCCACGACCGAGCCAGGCCGAAGCCGCGCGTGCAGCACCGAGACGCCGTCCAGGCGCGTGCCATTGCGACTCCCCAGATCGCGCACGTGGACTTCATTGCCCACCACGCTGAGCTCGCAATGAAAGCGCGACACCGTGGGGTCTTCGAGGCAGATGGGGGCACCCTTGGCCGACCCGATGGCGAACTGGGATGCCGGAGCGACGAAGCGCGTGCCCTTTTGGTTTCCGTCGAGCACCACGAGAGCCAGCTGGCGCACCATGGCGTGGGGACCGTCCGGCGCCTCGAGCATGAGCGTGGACAGGCCCGTAATGGCTTGCTCTGGCGCGTGGGACTCGGGCTCGTCGTCGGCGGAATTCACGGCGAACATAGTACTAGAGCGCGCGTGTCCACGCGCAAGCTGGGTTGGCAGGTGAAGGGCGAATTGCGTGCTTGCCGTGCCGAGTTGTTCTGGTTAACTCAGTTACAGAGCCCGCTGCGGCGCAGCGATCTGCCGGACCCTCGGCAGCCAAGCACTCTTTGTTTTGCGCGGCGCGCTCGGGGCGCCCAGCACTCGTGTCGCGCTCGGAGCGCCCGGCACTCGTCTCTTCGCGTAGTGCGCTCGATATTTCTGCTCGCGCAGTACGCTCGATATTTCTGCTCGCGCAGTACGCTCGATATTTCTGCTCGCGCAATGCGCTCGACCGCGCCGCGCGCCTTCCCTGCCGCCTCTCGCCTTTCAGCCAAATCGACAGGAGAATCCATGCGCTCGAAGCCTTCCGCGGCCCTGTCCGCGGCGTTGGTCACGTTGTCTTTCGTCTCGCAGGCTTGTTTGCCGGCGCCCGAGCCTGCGGCCTACGAGGAGTGCGTCAAAGATCAGCTCCACAAAGGTATCCCCTTGCTCGAAGCCCAACATTTTTGCCGAGCGCACGAGCCGCCTCCGCGGCCTGACCCCTCGAACTGCTTCACGGGCGACGCGGTCATCGACGACGCCAGCGACGTGGCCACGTTCGCACCGTTCTCCGAAATCCATGGCGCGCTGCGTGTGTTGTCCGGTGCTCCCAACGTGGTGTCGTTGCCGAATCTCACGCGTGTGACCGGAGACGTGGAGCTCGTGTACTCCAGCTACCGCCCGGAACCGCCGCCGATGTCGGCTTCCTATCCCGCCATGCGCTGCGGAGCGATCCGCCAGGTCACGGCCGACGTGCGGGTCTTCCAGCTTCCTCAGCTAACCACCATCGGTGGCGATCTCACGATGGAGCAGGAGAACAGCTTCTCGGGCATCTCCACGCAACCCATCGAGCTGGGCATGGACCAACTGACCTCACTCGGGGGCAGCCTCAGCATCTCCATCGGACAGTTCGGCGGATCTCCCTGTGGTCTCACCGGCCTGGGGCAGATCCCCGCAGACCTGACGGTGCGCTTTCTGACTTCGGGCGAGGTCGATGGCAGCATCAGTGGTCTGCTCACCACCCTCACGCAGGTGGGTGGAACCTTCACCTTCGAGCGATCGCACAACTCCTTTGGCGTGCCGCTCCCTTTGCTCGCTCGGGTAGGTGCGCTGCGTATCCTGAAGGACGATCCATCCCTCAGCGGCTTTCACTTCCCGAGTCTCACCGATGTCGCCGGATTGGCTGAGCTGTCGGGCACGGGGCCGCTCAGCAACCTCACGGCCCTCACGCGCGTGGGCTCCCTGTTGGTGCATGACAGTGGCTATCTCTCGCTCGAGGACGTCGGAGGAGCGAGCCTCGAACTCGGCGGCCTCGAGCTGCGGGACAACCCCGCGCTGGCTGCCCTCACCACGCCCGCCGGCACGAGCAAGGTCACGCTCGCGGTAAGCGCGCCGCTCACCATCGTGGACAACCCGCTCTTGAGCGCCGCCGCCATCTGCGCCTTCGTGGACTACGAAGAGGGCCAGAGCTGGAGTGGACCGAGCGACCTCGGCGGCACCGTGTGCCCCTGACGGGCGGGGAGGGCGCGTACCCTCCCCGTTCATTCCATCGGCCGCAGCGGCGTGTCACCGACCGGTGCGTTCTGGGGCACCGGCCCGAGACCCTGGGTCTTGATGCTGGCCTTGCCCGCTGGCATGGCCTCACGCTGGATCTGCACCTTCTTGTCGCCCTTTTGGACCTTCTCCGCCACGAGCAAGTAGCTGTTGTTGACCTGGATCTTTTGCCCGTCGACATTGAGGTGGTCGCCCTCGTCGACATCGAAGGCCTTGAGCTGATCGACCGGTCCCAGGTCCACCAGCATGCGCGAGCCGTCGACGTCGATCACCGCGAGCTCGTGATCGATGTGTGTCTCCTTGGCGTTCATCTTTTCCTTGTCCACGACCTTGCCGGAGATGTGCTGCCTCTGCGGCTGCTTGGTGGCGCCCAGTGACGCTGCCTTCACCTGCGCGTTGGCGGGTGCGGGACCGGTGGCCTTGGCCCCCACCTTCACGGTCGCCGGCACGAAGCGCTGCGTACCTTCCACGCTGCGCATTTCGCCCATCACTGTGGCAGGTGTGCCCTCCTCAACTTTGGTCGTCTCGCTGGGACCGAGATCCGCGAGCACCACTTGGCCCTGATCCGTTTCGATCAAGACCACCTTGTTCTCCTTGTCCTTGTTGCGTACTTCCGCTTCCCACACGTCGGAGACGCGGCCGCGCACTTCGATGGAGACCTTGGTCAGCGCGGGTGGCGGAGCGACCTTCGAGGTGGCGCCCGGCACCGCCGGCGTGCTCGGACTCGGTGTGGCGGGTTGCGTGGGCGCGGTCGGTTGGGGGCTGGGATTCATCGTGTCTTGCGCCAGCCCGTTCGCCGATACGCCTGCCGTGAGCCCGGCAATCATCAGCGTTCCAGTAAGAAGCTTTCTCATGGTGTCCTCCTGGCCCGCGCGTTCCGGACAGCGAGCCCGCAATGCAACGCCCACACGAGGCTGCATCCTACGTGCCAAACGGGGAGCACTGGTCTTCGAGCAGCGTAGGTTGGAAAGGCGCCAGCTTCAGCGTAACGTCGCTGCCAAGCGCTTCCGGAATGCCCCCATGTCGAGGACTCCATGAACCAGCCAGCTGCTCCAGCTCAACCCGCTCCAAGCCCTCTCGCTGTGCCCGCGCCGTGGGATCTGGTGGCGGAGGGATACTCCGCCGAGGTCGACTTGATCATGCGACCGGTCTCCCTCGAGGCGCTGCGCCGCGCGCAAAGTAAGGCGCCCCATGCCATCGGTCCCGACACTTCGGTGGTCGACGTGGCAGCCGGACCGGGCACGCTCACCTTCGAGCTGGCCTCGCGCACCAAGCAGGTCGACGCCCTGGACTTTTCCGAGAACATGCTGGCCGAGCTCACGCAGGGGCTCGCACGACGCGCGATCCAGAACGTGCGCGCGGTGCAAGGCGATGGCATGGCGCTTCCGTACGCCGACGCGAGCTTCGAGGCGGGCTTCTCGATGTTCGGTCTGATGTTCTTTCCGGATCGCGGACGCGGCTTTCGAGAGCTCCTGCGCGTGCTCAAGCCGGGAGGCATCGCGGTGGTCTCGAGTTGGGGGCCCCTCGACATTTCCCCGGCCATGGACTTGATGTTCGGTGCCCTGCGCGCAGCGGACCCGAGCATGCCGCCCCCGCAGCGCAACCTGCTCTCCCTGGAGAACGCCGAGCTGTTCGAGCGTGAGTTCAAGCAAGCGGGCTTCCTGGACGTGAGCGTGGAGCCCTACGAGTACTTCGTGAAGCTCGATAGCGCCGAGGACTACTGGTACCTGATGACCCGCAGCGCTGCCCCTTGCATGCTCATGCGCAAGCGTCTGGGCGAGGAAGAGTGGGCGCGTCGGAGCGAGGTTGCACAGGCCTATTTGCGGGACGCCTTTCCCAAGGCGCGCGAGCGACTCTCCACCACAGCGTACTTGGGCTTTGGGCGCAAGGTGTAGGGGCCGTAACCGCAGGAACTCAGGCCTGTCGCGCGAGCTGCTCGGCGTGACGCGCGAGCCCCTGCACCACCGAGTGGAAGCTCTTCAGGCGACGTTGCACGGCCTGCGGCAAGCGGCGCGTGATCTCGGCTTCGATCAGCGGCATGCGCGAGGTGCCGCCCGTGAGGCACACGATCTCCACGTCCGCATGGTCGACGCCGCCCGCCGCAAGGGTGCGATCCAGGGCCTCGAAGATGCGGTCGAGAGGACGCTGGGCGGCCTGCTGGAATTCGGATTGAGCCACGTTGCGAGAGAACTCGGCCCCGGGGTAGTCGAGCGTGACCTCGGTGCGCTCGCGCTCGGAGAGCCGCCGCTTGGCTCCTTCGACGGCTTCGTACAGGTCGAACCCGACGCCGTCTTCCACGATCACCCGATACTTCTCGAGCTTCTCGCGATCCGCCAGGTCGAGCACGCCATGCTGAATGTCTGCGAGGCGACGCATGATCGTGGTGCGGTCCACCAGCGTGAGATCCGCCGGTGAGCAGAGCAGCTCGATGAGGTCCATCGGCATGGTCAGCACGTTGGAGCCAAAGGGCACCCGAAAGCGCGCTTCGGAGCCGAGCTCCGGGGCCACCGAACAGCGCACGAGCGAGCCGTCGAAGGCATCGCCAGCCACCGCCACACCGCCCACGGCGAGCACGTCGGAGCTCGCGAACTCGCGTGCGGACATGCGCACCAGCGTGAAGTCCGAGGTGCCGCCTCCGAGGTCCACGATCAACACCAGGCGAGGCTCCGTGAGATCCGAAGCGAAGTCATAGGCCGCGGCCACCGGCTCGGGGCAGAAGCTCACCTGCGTGAACCCTGCGAGCTCGGCGGCGCGCGCCAGGCGCGCCTGGGCCAGGGCATCCTCATCGTCGTCGTTGGAGAAGCGGGCGGGTCGACCCAGCACCGCGCGCGTGACCTCGGCGTCGAAGTGTCGGCAGGCGCGCTCGCGCATGGCGCGCAGGATCGCCGCGATGAGCTCTTCGATGGTCATCGTCTTTTCAGCGATGCGCGTGGCCGTGAAGGCACGCGAGGGGAGGTGACGCTTGATGGAACGGATCAGGCGACCACGGAAGCCGTTGGCCACCAGGGCTTTGGTGGCCGCTACACCAAACGCGCTCTCACGAGCGCTCGCGAAATAGAGCGCACTGCGCAGCACCGTGGGATCCGACGCGTCCGGATCGAGCGGCGCCGGCTCGAACACATGACCGGGTGCTGCCGCAGCGAGCAAGGAGTTGCTGGTGCCGAAGTCGATGGCGAAGATGGTGGGTTTCGGCGACATGCTCGGCCCGCTTTCGGATCGCGTGCAGCCCCGACTGGCTCGCGCGGCCAGTGCACTAGCACGTGGCTTCGAGCGCGGGTGCTTCTCCGAGTGCAAACAACGAGGTGTCGGCGGCGTCGTCTCTCCGCGGGCGCCCTCGCCGCTTGGGGGCGGCACTCAAGGGAGCGCCGCGCTGGACCTCGCCCACCTGCTGCACACGCAAGGCCAGATCCGGATCGCTCTCCGCGAACACGCGGGCGTAAGCCAGGGCGCGTTGAGCGCGCTGGCTGAGCTGTTCGGCCTGGGCCTGCAGGGCTGCCCGGGCGGCGGCGAGCTCCGCCTCGATTTGCTCGAGCTCCACCTGGGCCGCGCGCAGGTCATCGGCGGCCGACTCGAGCACGGCCAGATCCATGTCGGGGAACCGCACGGTGGGGAGGGCCTCCGCGAACAGTTCGATCACGGCGCGCGCCAGCGCGGGCACGGGATCGGCGGCAAACTGGGGCTTGGGACGGTCGACGGGCGAAGACATGGCGGCTCCTTTGCTGAACGTATGAGCAGTATATTGGAGGAAGCCTCCCGGGCGCGCAAGAAAGCAGATCCCCTCGAGCTGCCCATGATCGAGGAGCGAGCCCGCCTTGCCCCCATCGATGCGGGCACGCAATGACCAAGGCGGGCGCCGATCCAGTCCGTTCCCGTAAGGGCCAGGCGTTCTTCATCGCTCGTGCGGAGTGCGGGCTCGCCGCGGAAACAGCTCAGTAAGGCTGTTCGATGATGCGCCGACTCGCGGGCGGAGCCTCGGGTCCACCGAACGGGTCGGGCTTCCACTGAGGAGAGCGTTCCTTGCTCGCGGGCGCTGCGGGCGTGGTTGTCGCGGGCGTGCCGCTCGTGTTCTTGGCGGCGCCTGCCGTGAGCTTCTCGAGCTGGATGCGCGCGGGCGGCGGAGCGTCCTGAAACATCACGCTGGCGGAGCGATAGCCCGGTGCGGAGGCTTCGAGCACGTGCGTTGAGCCATCGACCTTGAAGGCGGCCACGAGCTTGCTCGTGGCCATGCGGTGGCCGTCCAGCACGATGGTGGCCTGGGGCGGATCCACCAGCACCGACACCTCGTAGCGAGCCACCTCTCCCTTGGCAGTCGAGCTCAACGCCTGGCTCGGCGCTTGCGCTTCAGCCGCGGGTTCCCTGGGCACGGCCGGCGCCATGGCTGCCGGAGCCGGAGCGGCCGTGCCGAGCTTGGTGGTGTCCTTCAGTGCGACCGTGGTGGGTTCGGGCACCCGCGCCTGGTCGCGCACCACGGCCCAGGCGACGCCGGCCACCAGGGCTGCGCCGAGTGCGATGGCGGCCTTGCGCTTGAGCGGCGCTGGAGGCGACGACGCCAATGAACCGTCGGGACTCTTGGTCCCCGAGTGACGCACCTGCACCGGGCGCGCCGTGGACTCCATGTGCACCTCGAGCTCGCTCGCATAGAGCGCGCGGGTGCGCTGACTCGAAAGCGGCAACAGCGCTCGGGCGAATTCGCGCATGGTCCCGAAGCGCGCGTCGGGCTGCTTTTGCAGGGCCTTGGCCAGTGCTTCGCGCAGCTCGATGGGGGCATCCGGGACGTAGTCCGAGAGTGGCTTGGGTGCCGCGGTGACGATGCTGCTCAAGAGGTCGTAGAGCGACTCGCCTTCGAAGGGCTTAACGCCCGTGACGCACTCGTAGAGGATGACGCCCAGCGCGAACACGTCGCTACGCGCGTCGACCGAGCGCTTGGCCTGGGCCTGCTCGGGCGACATGTAGAAGGGCGTGCCCAAGAGCGCCTTGGTGCCGGTGAGGTTGAAGGCGTCCTGGTCGAGCACCTTGGAGATGCCGAAGTCCACCACCTTGGGCACGCGCAGCTTGCCCTGCATGCTCAGGAAGATGTTTTGTGGCTTGAGATCGCGGTGGACGATGCCGGCTGCGTGGGCCGCCACCAGACCGGCCATGACCGGGATCAGGAGATCGGCGGTCTCTTGCACCCCGAGCCGTCCCACGCGACGCAGGTAGTGGTCGAGGTCCTCACCGTCCAGGAACTCCATCACGAGGTAAGGGCAGCCCGAGTCCGTGGTGCCCACGTCGATGACGTCGACCACGTGCGGATGCTCGAGCTTGGCTGTGGCGCGCCCCTCGCGGACGAAGCGCTGGGCCAGGTCCGTGTTGGCGTGGGCGGGCAGGAGCACCTTCACGGCCACGCGCTTCTGCAGCGTGTCGTGGTGCGCGGCGTAGACGAGCGCGCTCGCCCCCTCGCCGATGGGGCGCTCGATGACGTAAGCACCGAGCCGGTCGCCCCGGCGCGGCACCCCCGCGCTCCCTAGCGCGGCGAAATCGTTGTCCCCGCTACGCCCCAACGAAAACCCCTAGGTTTGGCCGCGAGCTTATCACGCGACTGCCCAGAATGAAGTGTTGGACCAGTGCCGGCAACGCCGGAGGAGGCGCAAAAGGTGTGATCCGTACCGCAAATGGCCGACATGGACCGACCCCGCCGACCAGACCGGGCCAGGCGATGGAGAGAAGGAAAGAAGAATCCCCTACGCCGGGGCCGAGGGGCCGACCCATGGGCCGGCGGGCGAGCGGTCCCACGCCTCGGAACGCCTCGGGCACGAGAGCCGCGACGACTCGAGGCCACCGCGGCTCTTGTGTGAACGGGACGCCGAACTCAGACGACTTCGAACAGCCCAGCGGCCCCCATGCCGCCGCCGATGCACATGGTCACGACCACGTACTTGGCGCCGCGCCGCTTGCCCTCGATCAGCGCGTGGCCGGTGAGGCGCGTCCCCGAGACGCCGTAGGGATGGCCCACGGCAATGGCGCCGCCGTTGACGTTCATGCGGTCCATTGGGATGCCTAGCTTGTCGGCGCAGTAGAGCACCTGCACTGCGAAGGCCTCATTGAGCTCCCACAGGCCGATGTCGTCCACCTTGAGTCCGTGGCGGGCGAGCAGCTTCGGCACCGCGAAGGCCGGGCCGATGCCCATCTCGTCGGGCTCACAGCCCGCCACCGCGAAGCCGCGGAACACGCCGAGCGGCTTGATGTTGCGCTTGGCGGCCAGGGCACCGTCCATCACCACCACCGCGGCCGCGCCGTCGGAGAACTGGCTGGCGTTGCCGGCGGCGATCACGCCACCGGGCACGGCGGGCTTGATCTTGGCGAGACCTTCGTAGGTGGTGTCCGCGCGGATGCCCTCGTCGGTATCCAGCAGCACTTCCTTGGTGATCATGCCGAGCGCCTTGTCGGCCACGCCGGCCAGGGCCTTGAAGGGCACGATCTCGTCCTTGAACTTGCCCGCAGCCAGCGCCGCCGCCGCGCGCTGCTGGCTCTGCACGCCGTACTGATCCTGCCGCTCGCGTGAGATGTTGTAGCGCTTGGCCACGGTCTCCGCGGTCTGCAGCATGGGCCAGTAGATGGCTGGCTTGTTCTCGCGCAACCAGCTCTCGGTGAACATGTGCTGGTTGATCTGGTTTTGCACGCAGGAGATCGACTCCACGCCGCCCGCGACCATCACGGGAGACTTGTCGACGATCACGGCCTGTGCCGCCATGGCGATAGCCTGCAGACCCGAGGAGCAGAAGCGATTGATGGTGGCGCCCGAGGCGGTCACCGGCAGTCCGGCGCGCAGCGCAATCTGGCGCGCGATGTTGCTGCCGTCGGCGCCCTCGGGGAAGGCGCAACCCATCAGCACGTCCTCGACTTCGCCGGGCTCGACGCCCGCGCGCTCGACGGCCGCTTTCACCACGTGACCACCCATGGTGGCACCGTGCGTCATGTTGAGGGCACCCTTCCAGGACTTGGCCAGGCCTGTGCGTGCGTAGGAAACGATCACTGCATCGGTCATCTTGGATCTCCGTGAAAAAAACTTTTGGGATGAGGGGACGTGAACTCACGTACGGGCACGGTCACGGGCGCGCGTACGCATCGGAAGCGGTCAGCCGTTGAAGGACTTGCCCTCCGCAGCGAGCTTCTTGATCAGGTCGGCGGGCTCCCAGAACTTGTCGCCGGTCTGCGCCTTGTAGCCCTCGAGGGCGCGCGCAACGCGATACAGGCCCTGGCTATCCGCGTAGAGCATGGGCCCGCCGCGGAACAGCGGGAACCCGTAGCCCGTGAGATAGACCATATCGATGTCCGACGCGCGCTGAGCGATGCGCTCTTCCAGAATGCGCGCACCCTCGTTGACCAGGGCGTACACGCAACGCTCCAGGATCTCCTTGTCGCTGATCTTGCGAGCCTTGATGCCGTTCTGCTCACGGAACTTCAGGATCAGCTCATCCGTCGAGCTGTCCGGGATGGCGTCGCGTCGGCCGGCTTCGTAGCGGTAGTAGCCCGCGCCCGTCTTCTGCCCGAAGCGGTTCTGCTCGCACAGGCCGTCGGCCACGTGCGGCTTGAGCGCCTTGGGATTCTGGGCCGCGCGCGCCTTGCGGATCTGCCAGCCGATGTCGAGGCCCGCCAGGTCGGCGACGCGGAAAGGCCCCATCGCCATGCCGAACTTCTCGAGCACCTTGTCGACCTGCCACGGCGAAGCGCCCTCCTCGACCAGGAGGTCTGCCTGGTGGAAATACGCGTGCAGCATGCGGTTGCCGATGAAGCCGTCACACACGCCCGCGACCACCGCGGTCTTCTTGATCTTCTTGGCCAGCTGCATGACCGTGGCCAGTACGTCCTTGGCGGTCTTCTCGCCGCGCACGACCTCGAGCAGCTTCATGATGTTGGCGGGGCTGAAGAAGTGCAGACCGAGCACGCTCTCCGGACGCTTGGTGAAGCTCGCGATCTGGTTGATGTCGAGGGTCGACGTGTTGCTGGCCAGGATGGCGCCCTGCTTCACCACGGAGTCGAGCGTGCTGAAGACCTTCTGCTTCACGTCCATGTTCTCGAACACGGCCTCGATCACCAGATCGCAATCGGCGAGGTCGGCGTACTCGAGCGTGGGCTTGAGCAGGCTGATCGCCTTGTCGAGCTTCTCCTGCGTGAGCTTGCCCTTCTTGAGCGAGCCCTCGTAGTTCTTGCGGATGATGCCCACGCCCTTCTCGAGCGCCTCGGGCTTGACCTCGAGCAGCACCACCTGGATGCCGGCGCTCAAGAAGTTCATCGCGATGCCACCGCCCATGGTGCCCGCGCCGATGATGCCTACCTTGTTCACGGGGCGGACGGCGGTGTCCTCGGGCACGTCGGCGATCTTGGAGGCGGCGCGCTCACCGAAGAACGCGTGACGCAGTGCCTTGGACTCGTCGCTCTGTACCAGCTGCGCGAACAGGTCGCGCTCGATGCGCAGCCCCTCGTCGAAGGGCTTGGCCACGGCTGCCGCCACGGCGTCGATGCACTTGAGCGGAGCGGGGAAGTTCTTGGACATCGCGCCCACGCCGTTGCGGGCGAACTGGAAGTAGCCGTCGGCCTCGGCGTAGCTGAGCTTGATGTCGCGCACCTTCTTGAGCTCGCGCTTCTCGGCCACGACCTTGTCGGCGAAGGCGACGGCTCCGTCGAGCAGCTTCTCGCTCAGGATCGCGTCGAAGAGCTGGGTGCCCTGCAGCTTGGCCGCGGGCACGATCTCGCCGGAGACGATCATGTTGAGCGCCGTCTCCACACCCACCACGCGGGGCAGGCGCTGGGTGCCGCCTGCGCCGGGTAGGATGCCGAGCTTCACCTCGGGCAGGGCGATTCTGGGCGTCCGCCAGCGCCACGCGGAAGTGACAGCCGAGGGCGAGCTCGAGGCCACCGCCCATGCAGGCGCCGCCGATGGCGGCGACGACGGGCTTGTTGGAGGACTCCACGACCTCGATGACGGTGTGGAGATTGGGCTCGGCGAAGGCCTTGGGGCTGCCGAATTCCTTGATGTCGGCGCCGCCCGAGAACGCACGCTCGGACCCGATCAAGACCACGGCTTGCACCTTGGCGTCGGCACGGGCGGCCTCGATCCCAGCCACGATCTGCGCGCGCAAGGCGTGGCTCAGGCCGTTGACGGGGGGGTTGTTGAGCGTGATGACGGCCACGCTGCCTCGCAACTCATAGGGCGCTTGCATGCTCTCTCCTCGGGCTTGCCAAAAACGGCACTCGGCGATCTCGGGGCGCTGGCTCCGAAACCGAACGTTCGTTCTATATTCGCGAAATGTTGGCCCGGAGAAAGCGGGCACGCAACCCGGGCCGCCGGCCACCCCGCTCGAGGGTGAAAAAGCGCGGCAGAACGGGCGAATCACACGGAGTAGAGGCCGTTTTTCACCCCCTTTGGAGGGGGCCGAACCTTGACTGAAAAGGCCCGTAAAGAAAGGCTCGGGAGTAGCCCAAGCGGGCTTTTGACGGGGTTTCGACCACCCCGAGCGACGAGGGAGCGTCTGGAGCGCATGGAGCAAGCCGCGCGAAATTCGTCGAACGAGGGACTATCCCGCTGTGGCCGCTACGAGATCCTCGGGGAGATCGCGCGCGGCGGGATGGGCATCGTGTACCTGGCGCGACTGTCCCGTGAGGGCGGGTTCTCGCGCATCTATTGTCTGAAGGTGATGCATCCGCACCTCGAGCAGAAGGCGGACTTCGCCGAGCTCATGCTCAGCGAGGCCAAGCTGGCCGCCCGCATCCACCATCCCAACGTGGTCGGCACGGTGGACTTCGGCGTGCACGACGGGCGCTACTTCATGGTGCTGGACTATGTCGAAGGAGTCTCGTTGGCGACTGCTATGCGGCAAGCCGGGCAAGACGCGGTGCGGCTATTCGTGCCCTGCATCGTGGACGCGCTGCGCGGGCTGCAGGCGGCTCACGCCACCACCGACTACCACGGGCG
The DNA here is from genome assembly GCA_047601445.1 of Myxococcales bacterium. Classification (GTDB taxonomy): domain Bacteria; phylum Myxococcota_A; class Polyangia; order Polyangiales; family DASUME01; genus DASUME01. The sequence goes on from JASGJH010000001.1 coordinate 6,525,783, forward strand.
AGCGTGCCCCATCGTCCATCAGGACGTGTCGCCCGATAACATCTTGCTCGGGGTCGACGGCTCGGCGCGCATCAGCGACTTCGGCGTGGCATCGGAGGCGCGTCAGAGCTCGCCGGTCCACTCGCCGCGCGGCAAGGCCGCCTTCATGGCGCCGGAGCAGCTGATGGGAAAGCGCGTCGATGTGCGCGCCGACCTGTGGTCGATGGGCGTGGTGCTGTGGAACTTGCTCACGGGGCGCCGATTGTTCGCCGGGGGCAACACCGCCGAGATGTTTCGACGGGTGCTCTACTCCGAGATCCCGGTGCCGAGTCAGCTGGCGGGTGCATCGGTCGCGGTCTTCGACCAGGTTGTGATGCGGGCGCTCCGCCGTGACCGCGACGACCGCTATCAGAGCGCCGAGCAGATGGCGAGCGAGCTCGAGGCTGCAGCGCTCGCCTGGGGCAAGCTCGGCAGCCGCAGCGAACTGGGCGCTTTCGTGCAGCGCACCCACCACGACGAGCTGGAGCGGCGCCGCGACATGTTGCGGCGCTCCGAGCTGGCCGAGGAGTCGCGGGTGTTCGAGACCGGGCGCGGTTCGCACGAACGTCCGCGCGGGGGCGAACCTTCGAGTCCGGCCCCGGCTCGCAGCTCGACGCACTTCGGTGACCTGCCCGGGGCAAGCTTCGCAGCCCGAGCGGTTTGGTTCGCGAGGGGCATGCGCGTCGCCTGTGTGGCCATGGCGGTCGGTTGTGCGGTTTGGTTCGGGGCGCGGGATTCGCAGCCCGAGTCCTCGGCGGCGCTCGCGGGGAGTGGCCTTTCCGGCGCGGTATTGGTCACACCCGTCGCTCCCCAGGTCCCCGTGGTCAGTCGGCCCGAGAGCCTCGCGCCGCTCGCCACAGACACGCCCATCCGACTACACGCCCTACCAGCGGCGCCGAGCGACCCGCATCCGACGCAAGCTGCGCAAGTCGCGCAAGTTGAGCCCCCAAAGCTGCCGAAAGCGGCCACTCATAGGCTCGTCAGGGAGAGAAAAGCCCTTTCCCAGCGTAGCCATGGAGGCTCCAATGAAAGCGCTGGCCCGAGCGCGCCACGAAAGCTCACGAATGCAGTCCCATCTGAGCCAGAGATCGCGACGGAATCCGTGCCTGTGCGGCCGGCGCTCAAAAGCGATCCGAGCCCGTATCCACGCGCGATCAAAGAGCGAGGCGCGGCGGTCCCCCGCGAACGCAATCCCTACTTGCTCCGCTAGCAAACGCGTGGCTGCCAGGAATCAGCTCCGAATCCACGGCAACCCTGCTAAGCTCAACGAGCCGCGCATGGTCTTGGGGGATCGCGCAGGACGGCTCGGATGCAGCTCGGAACGCTGATCGCTCAGAAATATAGGCTCGAGCGTCTCCTCGGCGAGGGGGGCATGGGTGCCGTTTACCACGCTGTCAACGTGGTCACGGGCAAGGGCGTGGCCATCAAGTGCCTACACGCTGACTTGTCCCAGAGCGAGGAGCACCCGGCGCGCTTCCTGCGCGAGGCCCAGGCGGCCGCACGCATCGACCATCCGAACGTCGTGAACGTGTTCGATGTCGGTCGCCACGACGACACCTTGTTCTTGGTGATGGAGTTGCTGCAGGGAGAGACCCTGGCCGCGCGCATCGATCGCGGTCCCCAGGACCCCACCGGTTTCATCCAGCTGATGTTGCCCGCGCTGCGCGGAGTGCACGCAGCCCATCGCAGCGGCGTCACGCACCGCGACCTGAAACCCGACAACATCTTTCTGTGCCGGGGTCCCGACGGGGAAGTGCGCGAAGCCAAGGTGCTCGACTTCGGCATCTCCAAGATCGGCGAGGAGCTCGCAGGCGGCCACTCGCGCAAACAGCTCACGCTGGACGGGGCGGTCTTCGGGACCCCGCAGTACATGGCGCCGGAGCAGATTCGCAGCGCCCGCCTGGCCGACGCGCGTTCGGACGTCTATGCGCTCGGCGTCATCTTCTACCGCGCGCTGTCGGGCGAGTTCCCGTTCGACTCTGAGACCTTGCCCGGACTGGCGTTGCGCATCGTGGAAGGCAACCCGGTGCCGCTCCAGGAGCTCTGCCCGGAGCTCGACCCCCAGATCGCCGAGATCGTGACGAAGGCGATGGCGCTCGATCCCAAGGAGCGCTTCCAGACCGTGGCGGCCTTCGGTGAGGCGCTCGAGCCGTTTTCCGAGGGCTACACGTTCGCCACCAGTCCCGGTGGTTCGTGGGTCGAGATGACCGGCGAGCACGCCGTCTCGTCACCTGGCCACATCCGCACGCCGGCGACCAATCGGCGTACGCCCGCTTCGAGGCCACGCGGCAAGACGCCCGTTCCGGCCACGCCGCAGCTCCAGCAGGGCGAGCACGCCGCGGAGGCCGCCGTGACGGGCCCGGCCCACAGCTCCTGGAACCGGCTGCGCCGGCCGGCACTCGGAAGCCTGGCGTTCCTGCTCGGTGCGGGCGCCCTGGTGCTGTGGTTCGCTGGTCAGCCCAATCGCGAGGATCCGATGGGCGGCATCAACGAGGCCCCGGCGTTGCCCGAGTTGGCCGATGTGCCCGCTGGCAAGGCCGGCCCGAGCGAGCCCGCGGCCCCGACCGCGCTCGCTCCCGTGGCTCCGAGCGAAGGCAACGTCGCCCCGCTCGTGCCCAAGCCCGAAGCTGCTCTGCCGGCGGACGCGGGCGCGCTGGGCGCTGCGAGCCCCGAGGCTACGGCCCCGGCACAAGCTCTTGGGGCTCCCTCGAGCGAGCCCGGTGCCCTCAACCCCGCCGCCCCTGCAGCCCCAGCGGGCAGCGACAAGCGCACTGCCCGTCGCAAGGACGGACGCTCGTCGGGGCGCGAAGCGAGCGAGCCTGCGGGCAAGCCGGTGGCGGCACCCACTCCCGCGACCGCGCCCGCGGCCCCCGAGCCAGCGCCCAAGGCCAGCGCGGGCGGCTCCTTGCTGCAGAATACCGACGGCAACCCGTACCTCCGCCACTGAGCCGAGGCGTTCGGGTTGGCTGGTCGTCGCCTTAGGGGGTGTCCCTAACTCCAGCGCACGCCAGCATCGCGCCTTTCCGCCGTATCGCGGCTTTCGTGCTCGGCCCGACCTTCAGGTCGAGCCTGCGGGCGCACTCGCTAGCTAGGGCGCGGGCGTGGTGAGCGATACTTGAATCTGGTACTCGAACTGCGGGGCGCCCTGCGCGCCGCGCGATAGGCGCACGTAGTAGGTGCCCGCCTGCAGCGCCTGCAGCGCGATCTCCGGACACGCGCCGCCCGAACTTGCGTTGTGCGCGATCTGCACGTCTTCACGCAGTTCGCGCGAGTCGGCTCGACTCAGCGTGAGGTCGAGGGCAGGCGCGTCCGTGCACGCGGCGCCCGCACCGGTGGTGACCTTGAGGTTGAGCAAGCCCGACTTGGGCAAGCGGATGAGGAAGTTGTCGGGCTGGCAGACGTTACCGCCGATCTTGCCGTTGACGCCCACCGGGGTGCTCGGATCGGCGGTCACGACGTTGGCCAGGTAGCTGTCGTCGTTGGGCTCGACCTCGTCGACGCGGGCCCCATTCAACTCCACGCGGCAGGCGTTGTCGCAGCCGTCGCCGTTGGTGAGGTTGCCGTCGTCGCACACCTCTCCATGGACCTTGGTGCCGTCGCCGCACTCCGGGCTGATAGCGAGCAAGCGCAGGGGCGTGGTGCTGCCAGGCTCGATGCCGTCGAGGACCACCACGTAGTCGCCAGCGCGATCGGCCACGAAGGTGAAGTGTTCGGACTCGTTGACGCCGCACACGTCCGCCGCGGCCACGCATTCACGTGGGTCGCAGCTGCCGGCCGCGAAGACCGCCAAGTTCTGGTTCGGCACCGGATCGAGGTGGAAGTGCCAGCGCTGCTGGGCGCGGGCGTGCACCGTGAAGAAGCCGTCGGCGCGCTGGAGCACGTCCGGGGCCACCGAGCACTCGCTGCTCTCCGAGACGTTCGACACGAGCCCCGTGACGTCGATCATCATCGGAGTCACGCTGCTCATCACGGACGGCAGGCTGTTGGTGCAGGTATCCGAAAGCTTAAGAGGGGCGGGCCGCCCGCGTCGTGGCCGGCGTCGGCAACGGCCCCGTCCGAGACGCTGCCTCCATCGCCGTCCCCATCGCCATCTCCATCGCCGTCACCGGTGTCGATGCGCTTCTCGAGGGATTCATCGAAAACGTTGCAAGCGGACAGTCCCAACCAACCGGCGAGTAGCCAGCGGAGCGTGTCGAAGCGCGCGCTCGGGCGCGCGAGCGAAGAATAGCGGGCCATCAGAAAGCCTTTCTCCAAGTCAGCTGGCTCGTGCGGCCATCCGTGTTGAAACCGAGCGCGGGAATGCGCGAGCGGCGCGCCTGGGCGCGGCCAGAGTGTTTGCCGAAGTCCGTGAACAACCCGAGGACCACCGTCGTGGCGGCCAAGGCGCTGCTGCCGACGATCAGAATCGTGGTCCGCAGGTCCTTGTTTTCACCGGAATCGAAGGCCTTCTGCGTGGGCATCGGGCTGTTCTTGAAGTCGTCTCGCGCGTTCAACAGGTCGACACCCGACCAGATGGTGACCGCGCCGACCGCCACGGTGGCGCCGAGAAAGCTCCAGAAATACGCCTGATGAAGCCCCTTGTGCTCGGGAGCTTGGTCGACCGGCGCGGCTGTCGGAGTGGCCACGCCGAGCGCGGGCGCCTCGGCGGCAGGCTCAGGGGCAGCCGGGCTCGCAGGCGCGCTCGTCGCCAAGCGTGTCAACTCGAGCTTGCCGCTCTCTCCAGCGTGGGACTCCACGCGCGCTCGGCTCCCTTCGCCACCCTCGAAGCTTGCCGAGATGGTGTGGGGCCCGGGTTGCAGGTACACGGTATGGCTCGTCCTGGCCTGAGTCCCCACCGCCAGACCATTCACGGACAACACGCAGGGGCTGGTGCAGTCCACCTGAAATCGGCCCAGCTGGGGTCGGGCGCGGCCCAGGATCTCCTCCGCCAGCTGACGCGACGTGGGATCGCTGCCGTAGCGGCGCAGCAGCTCTTCCGCGTTGGTGGCCGCCGGAACCAGACGGTTGGCGGCGAGCCAGGCACGCGCGGCATTGCGCAGGGCTTCGGGCGCCGGTGCGATGCTGTCGGCCAGCTCGTAGAGCTCGGCAGCGCGGGCTGAGTCGCCAGAGAGTTCGGCCCGCTGGGCTTGCCCGAAGGCATTGGCAGCAGCGGAGACGTCGTCCGTCTGGGCTCCCGCCGAAGTCCCCTGAAGCAGCAGCAAACAAATCAAACCCAAGTACCAAGGCGCACGCGGCAGATCGATCGGCACAGGCCCCCCTCGCGGATCCATGATCCGTTCGCCCCCGCCTGTACTGCAAGATTATCGTGCGTGCACGACGCAACCTCGCATGGGGGCGATCTGGCCGGCTCCCGGCCCGTCGCGTGACGTCCCACGCTGGCGTCGAAACGAGCCCTTGCCCCCGCTGACCGGTCCCGGACGATGCGCGCGGAGGGTGCAGGTAGACTGGATCCCCGGCGGGGGCTTTCCGAGGCAGCCTCCGAAGTGAGCAGCAGCTTGCGGGGCACCCTGGGCTGGGTGCGCCGCCCGGCCGCGGACCCACGGTAGGTGGTGATGCCCTGTGGTCGCGGACGGCGCGGCCTCGCGCGGTAGACTGCGCGCTCCGCGAGGCCTCGTGTTCTTCTGGCTATCCAAGACCTTCGATATCTTCACATCGCCGCCCTTCCTGGTTCTGGTCTTGGCGCTCCTGGCCGCCCGCAACGCCCGGCGCGGGAACGCGCGGGGCGCCTGGCGATTCGCGATCGCGGGCGGCGTGCTGCTCTATGGCCTGTCGGTCCCCCTGCTGGCCGACCCGTTGCTCACCTACACCGAGGAAAACGACGGGCATCCCTACGACCCGCGAGCCTCCTATGACGCAGTCATCGTGCTCGGAGGCTTTCTGGGGCGTGACTTGGACTACGGCTATGCGCTGAGTGAGCCAGGCGAGCGCTTGCTGCGCGGCTTCGAGGCCTTTCGCAGCGGCAAGACCTCCCTCGTGATCCTGTCAGGCGGCGGCTTTGGCGACGAGGTGGAGGCCGACCTGATGGCCAAATTGCTCACGGAGTGGGGCGTGCCGAGGGACCGTCTGTTGCTGGACCGTGACAGCTTGAACACGCGCGAGAACGCGCTCGGGGTGCAGCGAATCGTGGAGCGGCACGGCTTGCGCAGATTGCTGCTGGTGACCAGCGCCTTTCACATGCAGCGCGCACTCGACTGCTTCCGGGCGCTCGGTCTCGAGCCCGATGTGCTGCCATGTGATTTCCAGGCGCCTGGCACCGCGGGCTGGTTCTGGACGCTGGCGCCGCGCGCCGGCACGCTCGCTGTGTCCGAAATCGCGCTGCGGGAGTTGCTGGGCCGCCTAGTGTACCGAGGGATGGGCTATGCCAAGCCCGGAGCCTGAGCTGGTCCGAAGTCGAGGCCGTCGAGCTCCAAGGTGGTCAACACCAGCGTGACCTGCGCGAGCCGTGTGTCTTCGAAGCGCAGCGTTGCGTCTTCGAGGCGGGTCAGGTGAGCACTCGAGGTCAGTACGCTCGAGCCCAGAGGCATGGCATGGACGCTCGCCGTCAGCTTGTCCCCATCCACGCGCAAGAGTCCCGCGCGCGGTGCAGATTCGGGATCGTGGTGGACGGTGCCTTGCACGCGCAGGCTTCCCAGCACCAGCTCGCGCAGGGCTGCGTTCATGGGGCGTGCCTGGGGGGCGAGCGAAAAATCCGTGTCGATGTTGGCGAGGGTCATGTGACGCAGGGCAAAGCGTGGGCCGCTCCCGCCGTTCGCGCTGGGCTCGGGAGGCGGCTCGCTCTGGCGCGGGCTCGAGAGGCGTGCCTGCGGCAACACCGCGAGGCGCACGCGGTTGCGCTCGGCGAGTCGATAGTCCTCCGGCGTGAGGTCCCAAATCACGAGCGGCTTGCCACGCCCGCGCACGCCCACCAGGGGGATACCCACCTCGAGCACGAGTGCGCCTTCGCGCACGGCGAAGTCGAGCAAGGAGTCCTCGAGGCGCGAGAGTCCGCTCTCGAGCACCAGATAGTCGAGGCTGCCATCTGCGATGGGCACGCGGATTTCGTGGGTGGCGCGGCGACGGCCGATGATGGGGACCGCTAGATCGACTTCGACGTCCACATTGAGATTGCCGGACACGCGATCGAGCAGGCTGCGATCCCACAAAGGGTTCGTGGAGGGTGCCCCGGGGGCACGTGACTGACGCGGTTCGGGTGGGCGCGACTGGCGTGGCTCGGGTGGCTTGGGCGCCGGTGGGAGTGAGAGGTTGCCCTCGACGCGCTCGAGCTTGGCGCGTCGGGCCTGGATGGAACCTGCTTGATAGGAGCCCTGCTCGAGCGCCACGGCGCTGCCGCGCAGTTGCACGTTGGCCTGGGTGAGCTCGAGCTCAGGGGCCCGGAGCTGCCCGAAGCTGAGCTTGAACTCCGGGTCGCCCCAGCCGATGTGGAGAGCTTCTGCCCGCAACTCGGGAACCGCGACACGCAGGGCCCCGGCGGACTCGACCACGAGATTGCGGAACACGGCGACGTCTGCCTGCACGCTGCCAGCGGAGCCCTTGAGCTCGAGCACCAACTGGTCAGCTTCGAGCAACGCGCTGATGTGTAGCTTGCCGATCTGGACCGACAACTCCACGGCGCGCGTGCGCTCGGTCGCAACGCGACCCTCGAGTTGTCCGCTGCGCGTGCCGAGCGCGGCCTGGAGCCCATCGAAGACGGTTTCGCCCTTGGAGAGCAGGGTGAGCGAACCAAAGGTCAGCTGGAGAAGGTCGAGCTGCAAGCTCGGCGCGCGCACGCCCTCGAGCTCGAAGCCCCGAGAGTCGGAGAACATCTTGCCCGAGATGCCATCGGCGGAGCGCACGCTGACCCGGTCGGACGGATGGCCCTCTCGGGCGAGGTCCAGTGCGAGTCCATGGAGCGCAAGCCGCTCGAGATCGATGCGCATCTCGGAAACCTGCCATTCCTCACGAAGGGATGCCAGTTTGGAGCCCGCGCGCTTCGAGCAGGGACGCTCCTCCCCTGGTGCTCAACGGTGGCGAAAGCGAAAGCCGTCCCTCTAAAGCTCCTCTAAAGCGCGAGAGGCGAGAATCGCTGCTGCGATGCCCGCCTCCCGTGATGAGCACCAGCTGGTCGCTCAGTCCTTCACGTCGCCTCGAGCGAAGATCGAGCCACGCAATGTTACTGAGTGACCCTGGTCGCTCAGTCCTTCACGTCGCCTCGAGCGAAGATCGAGGCGACGAAGGCAAGCACGTCGGTGGCGCTGGCCTCGTTGTAGCCGTAGTTCTTGATCAGGCGGCCCTTGATGATGTCGATCTTGTCCTGCGTCTCCTTGTCGATGACGTTGGACACGAAGCTCGACAGCTTGATCGAGTCCTTCTGGTCCTCGAACAGCTTCATCTCGAGCGCCCGCCGCAGGCGGTCGTTGGTGTGGTACTCGAACTTCTTGCCCTCGAGGGCCAGGTGTCCGATGTAGTTCATGATCTCGCGGCGGAAGTCGTCCTTGCGGCTCTCGGGGATGTCGATCTTCTCTTCCACCGAGCGCATCAGGCGCTCATCCGGCTCCTCGTCGCGACCCGTATAGCGGTTCTTCACCTTCTCACGCATGACGTACGCCCGGATGTTGTCCACGTAGTTGGCCGCCAGGCGTGCGATGGCTTCCTCGTCGGCACTGATGGCGCGTTGGACCTCGTTCTTCACGATTTCCTCGTATTCGCCCTTCACCACGCCGATCAGCTCCATCATGCGCTTGCGTTGCTCTTCGTTGCTGATGAGCGAGTGGCTCTCGAGGCCCTTCTCGAGCTCGTTGAGTACCATGAAGGGGTTGATGTAACCCTCCACTCCGTCGCGCACGAGGGCGTTGGAGATCTTGTCCTGCACGTAGCGGGGCGAGATACCGTCGAGGCCTTCGCGCGTGGTCTCCTTGCGCAGCTCCTTCACGTTGTCCTGGGTGAAACCAGGCAGGTTCTTACCATCGTAAAGCTTGAGCTTCTGGAGCAACGAGAGCGAGTGCTTCTTGGGATCCTCGAGCCGCGTGAGCACGGCCCACATGGCCGCCACTTCGAGCGTGTGGGGCGCCACGTGCTTGCCGCGCAGGCGCTCGGCCGAGAAGTCCTTCTGATAGATGCGGATCTCTTCGCTGAGCTTGGTGATGTAGGGGATGTCGATCTTGATCGTGCGATCGCGCAAGGCCTCCATGAACTCGTTGGAGAGCAGCTTGCGGTACTCCGCCTCGTTGGTGTGACCGACGATGACTTCGTCGATGTCGGTCTGGGCGAACTTCTTGGGCTTGATCTTGTGCTCCTGGGTGGCACCCAGGAGGTCGTACAAGAAGGCCACGTCCAGCTTGAGCACCTCGACGAACTCCACCACGCCACGGTTGGCGATGTTGAACTCACCGTCGAAATTGAAGGCGCGCGGGTCACTGTCCGAGCCGTACTCGGCGATCTTGCGGTAGTTGATGTCGCCAGTGAGCTCGGTGGAGTCCTGGTTCTTCTCGTCCTTCGGCTGGAAGGTGCCGATGCCGATGCGGTCCTGCTCGCTCAGCGTGAGGCGCTTCACGCGCACGTGGTTGGCCATCACCTTGCCCCAGTCGCCGCCGTACTTCTGCATCAGGCGCTGGAAGATGAAGCGGCAGGCCGGGTCGAGGTTGCCGTCGATGCGGCAACGGTGCTTGTCGTTGCCGAGGCGCAGCGAGCTCATCACTTTGTCGCGCCACTCGGGCGGGATGAGGCGCAGCGGTTCTTCGTGCATCGGGCAGGGGAAAACGCCTTCGGTGTCCACGGAGGACACGAGGCCCGTGCCCTCGAGGTTGACCCACGAGAACGTGTAGAGCGCGCCCTCGGGCGTGCGCGAGTAGGCCTCGATGCCCTTCTTCAAGAGGCGCGCGATGGTGCTCTTGGAGGAACCCACCGGACCGTGCAGAAGGATCACGCGCTTCTCGGGGCCGTAGCCCTGGGCCGCCGCCTGCAGCACGTGCACCAGGCGCATCAGCGGAATGTCGAGGCCGAAGATGGCGTCGCGTCCGCCGTCGATGGGGTCCGAGAAGAACGGGTAGCGCTTGAGGCGCTTCTTGTTGTCGATGTACTCTTCTTCGCCGTAGCGCATGATCATGTCGTACAGGCGCTGAAAGGCGTTGCGCGTAACCTGAGGACGCTCGCGGACGATCTGCAGATAGTCTTCGAAGCTGCCTTCCCAGTGCAGGTCCCGATACGATTCGTAGTCCTGCAGTGCGGCGATGCGCTGAACCATCTCGTTCATGAGCGAATACCCCCGGAAGTCATGGTCTCGACTTAGGCTACCACAACGCGAGAAGCGAGGGGGCGGCGATCACTCTTTCATTTCGTACACGTACGCGTGCCCGTGCCGGCGCTCGCGCCGAGCCGTCCATGGGTGCTGTGTAGGGACACGCCGCGCCAGCCTCGCGGGGACGCGCCGCGCGCGCTGAACCCACACGAAATTCACAGGCCGCCGGGGCGTGCGGGCCTGCTACCCTCGTCGGATGCGCTCCGAGCTCGAGATCGCATTGCGCCTGGATTTCATGTTGGCCCAAGCGGCCAGCATGGCTCGGCCGCTGCCCTCGCTCACGCCCGAAGACGCGGCGAGCGAACGCGCCCGCTTGATCGCCAGCCTGGGCCGGGGCGAGCTGCCGGTGCCCGCATTCAAGGCCCAACGACAGCGTCTCGCCTCCGATGCCTATCGCTTGATCGATGACGCACGCAGGCTGTCGTCGGAGTGCGTGATTGGTGGCCTTTATACCGATCGTCTCGACGAACTCGAGCTTGATTTGGCCATTTTGGAGGCCTGGGGCGACGCCAAGTTGATCCGCCCGCTGTGCGCTCGTCGTTATGGACGAGGGGACGAGCGCGTGGCGCCCGGGGCGCTACGCGTGCGCTCCATGGTTTGCTCGCGGGCGGACCCGCCCGCTTCGACCGCGGGCGGCCCGGATGGGGACACGACGCGAGAGTTCACCCTGATCGAGGTCGCACGCGAGCTCTTGCGCACCTTGCCACGCAGCGAGCTACCCGAGGCCACGCTGCCCGCCGTCGCGACCAAAGGTGCGCCTTCGGTGGCCGCCCTCATGCAGCGCGCCTTCCTCGGCATCGGGCTGGATGCCGAGGTTCGCGTGGAGCCGCGCTTGTCTTCCCTGGCAGCCACCGGGGAACGCACGGTGTTCTTGGCCGATCGCTTGTTCAGCCTGCGGGAGGCGCGTCGGCTCACCGCGCACGAGGTCTTCGGCCATTTGGTGGTGGCAGCCAATGCGCGCGCGCAGTCGCTGCGGCTCCTGCAGATTGGACTCAAGGGGTCCTTCGCCGATCAGGAGGGGCTCTCGCTGTACCTCGAGGAACAGCTGGGCTTCATGTGCAGCGAGCGCCTGCGGACGCTGTCTGCGCGCGTCGTGGCCACCGAACTGCTCCACGCGGGCGCGTCGTTTGGTGAGACTGCGCGACTGATGTCCGTGGAGTACGGCTTCTCGGCGGAGGCCTCGGTCTTGATCGCCGAACGCACCTATCGAGGTGGCGGTGCCGCGCGGGATGTCGGCTATCTGGCGGGCTATCTGCGTGTGCGCGCGGCCATCGCTGCCGGAACTGCTGAAGTCGATGAGCTGCGTCGTGGGCGCGTGTCGGTCGCTTCGCTGCCTGCGCTGCGCGAGCTCGAGGGGCGCGGTTGGGTGCGCCCGAGCGTCTATCGGCCGAGCTTCTCTCTCAGCCGCAAGTTGATATTGGGCGGCACCAACGCGGACACGTCACCGCCGAGCGACGCAGCCTCCTTGACGATGTTGGAGCTCACGTAGAAGTAGGCGTCGTTGGCCATCAAGAACACGGTCTCCATCCCTTCGAACAGGTGCCGGTTCATGTTCGCCATCTGCAGCTCGTACTCGAAGTCGGCCACCGCGCGCAGTCCGCGCAGCACGACCTTCACGTTCTTACGGCGGCAGTAGTCCACCAACAAGCCATCGAACGAGTCGACCTCGATGCGCGTCTCGTCCCCGACGGCCTCGCGGATCATGTCGATGCGCTCTTGCACGCTGAAGAGCGACTGCTTCTTGGGGTTCGACAGCACCGCGACGATCAGGCGATCGACCACGACCAGGCCACCCTTGATGATGCTCAGATGGCCGTTCGTCATCGGGTCGAACGAACCGGGATAGATCGCCACGCTCATCGCACTTCGCCTCTCGGGTTGGTTGGGGGCGTCCCCCAGGTCAGGATCTCCACGGCCGTGTCGCCGTAGCGGTAGCTCGATTGAACGGCGAAAGCAGTTGGCAGCGCCAAGTGTCCCTTCGCCGCATGCTCTAGCAGAAGGACGGCGTCCTCGGCCAGCAGGCCGTCCCGGCACAGCTGCTCCAGGGCGAGCAGGGCTCCGTCGACCTCGCGATAGGGCGGATCGAGCAGCACCAGATCGAACGGAGCTAGCGCCAGAATCGCTTTTTGGCCCCGGGCTTTGCCGATGTCCTCGCGCAACACCCGCACGCTCGAAACAACGTCGAGCTCCTGGGCCGCCATGCGGATGTGTTCGGCCACGCGAGCGTCCCGCTCCACGAACAAGACCTGCGTCGCGCCCCGGGAAAGCATCTCGAATCCGAGCGCCCCACTGCCCGCGAAGAGATCGACCACGCGCGCTCCTTCGATGGCGCCGCGCGCCGATAGCGCCGAGGTCAATGCCTCACGTACGCGCTCGGAGGTGGGTCGAGTCACGTTCCCAGGCGGGGGCGCGATGCGACGACCCCCCAAGCGTCCGCCCACGATCCGCACGGCTCTAGAACTGCACGGTCGCGTTCAGCATGGCTTGGCCATGACGGTAGCTCGGGCGGAAGCTCACGCGTTGCTGCTTTCGCAGCGGGTCGGTGACGAGCAAGTAGGTGCCGACACCACCAAAGACGATGGCGCTACCCAGGAAGACGTACTGCAGCACTTCCAGAGTGTCCGCCTCGTTGCACAGCGAGTTCGCCTTGCTCTCGAGCCCTGCCTGGCTGGGATGCTTGTGCGCCAGGGTGCCAGCCTCGGCCGCGACACAGACGTCCTGGACGTTGGGCGGGAAGGCGGCGCGATACTCTTTCAGGTACGGGTCGTCGTTGATGTTCCCGATACGGACCCAGCTGTAGATGGTGGCGCCGGTGAGGCCGAGCGCGAGTCCGATGGAGGTCCAGCCGAGCACGCGACGCAGCTTGCTGGGCTGAAGGTCCTCGGGGGCTTCCATGCCTGCGAACGCGGATGCGGGTTCCTCGACGAGCGGGGCATCCGCCGGCTTGAGCACCACGCGCAAGGTGGCCGTGGCATTCTCGCCGACCATGACGGGCACGTCGCGCACGCGGTCCTCGACCGGGTCGTGCACCGTGACGCTGTGCTTGCCCGCCGCGATCTCCGAGAGCAGGAGCTCGCCGCGCGGGTTCAGCTCGCCCACCGGATCGCCATCGATGGCGACCTCGGCGCCCGGGCTGTCGCCGACGATGCGCAGGGATCCGAGCGCCCGTTTGCCCGCCAGACGCTCCATGAGGGCCTGGGCGCTCGGGCCGAGGTTCGGACCTTCCATGCGCTCCGCGGGGACCTTTTGCTCGATGGACGACTCGACCTGCCCGCTCACGGCGTCGAAGCTGAACAGGGCGATCTGGACCTCGCCTCCACTGCGCGCCGTGGTGCCGTAGATCAAGCGATCGACCTTCAGGGTGCTCGCGATGTCGGCCATGCAGCGTGCGTCCGGCTCGTCGCAGCCGTGGGCCAGGCTCATCTGCGCGAGCGACACGTCGCGATCGCTCACCTGAAAGCCCTGGATCTTTTTCGCCGCCTGGCGAAGGGCATTCGATACGTCGCGCGCTTCGTCGTCGTCGCCGTCCAAGGAGCGCACGCCCAACACCACGACGGAGCTGTCGGCGGCCACGGGAAGCGGCGAGCTGGCCAGCACGAACATCGTTGGAATAGCCAACCACAGCCACAGCAGCTTCATGCGTTCCTCGTACCCACCATTCACTCCGCACCATACTGATAGTTCACCTGCTCCCGCAATGTTTTCGGGGCTTGCTCAGGTCCTCCGGATGTGTCCTGCTGGGGCCCCAAATGCGGGCAGCACAGCAAGACGTCTGCGGATGTTTCCCCACAGGGCGGCACTATCCGGGCATTTCCGAGTTCATGGCCCAGCTGCTCGAGAAGGTGGAAGGCGTTTTCCACGCTTTCGACCCGAAGCTGCCCTGGACCGACTTCCCGATCGCCGTAATCGATTTCGAAACCACCGGCTTCGACGAGCAGGTCGATCGCGTGGTCGAGGTCGGCGTGGTGTGTTTCCACCGGGGCGTGCTGACCGACAAAAAGAGCTGGCTAATTCAGCCCGGCATGCCGATTCCAGAGTCGGCGGTCAACGTCCACGGCATCACCGACGCCATGGTGGCGGACGCGCCCTTCTTCCACGAGATCGCCCAGGAGCTGAGGCAGGTCCTCTCGGGCCACCTGCCGGTGGCCTACAACGCGACCTTCGATCGCAAGTTCATGCACGCTGAGATGCGCCGGGCGGGTATCTCGGATGATCGGGTTGCGGCGCTCGACGCCAAGACCACCTGGGTCAATCCGTTGGTGTGGACCCGCGAGCTGATGGCCGAAGCCAAGAGCAAGCGCCTGGCCGACATCTGCGAATTGCTCGGTATCCCGCTGAATGACGCCCACCGCGCCTGGGCCGACGCCGAGGCCACGGGTCGCGTGCTCTTGGCCCTCGCCGATCGCATGCCGCGGGGCTACGCGGAGCTGGTGCGCGTTCAGGATCAGTACTCGGCCCGCCAGGAAGCCGAGCTGGCTGATTGGCGCAGGCGGCGTGGTTGAGTCGACTGGGTCCGTGTCCGGGACCGTTCAGCGCTCGGCGGCTTCTTCCATCCACATCGTGAGCAGCATATTGCGCAGGCGCAGCTCGCCGCGCTGGGCATAGGCCGTCTCGAGCAGGGCGGTGCCATCGTTCAGCGCCCCCCCTTGGTACAGAAAGACTCCGTAGGCCTCGGCGCTCCGCTTCCCACCCGCCTCGTGGAAACGCTGCGCGGAGAGAGCCCGTTCCTGCGGTGGGAACAGCTCGGCGTGCAGGGCCTTGAAGCCCTCGAATGCCTGCAGCTCCACCGCGGCCAAGCCTTCGTGTGGCGCTCGCGCGTGGATCAGGTTCCAACGCGCCTTGTAGGCCGCGCGGATGGAGAGCCAGGGGGCCCGGAAGAGACCTTCCGCGGTGACCAAGCGATGCTCGACGAGGGAGCGCGGAAAGACTCCGAGCTGTCCCGCACCCTCCGGCCCGCCGCCTCCGGTTCGCAGCGCAGCCATGGCGCGCTCCGTGGCCCTCACCCGCAGTAGGTTGCGATCGGTCGGGCTCAGGCCGTCCGCGTAGATCGAGAGTCGGCGTTGCCGTCCGGCGTCGTAGCGAGCGTTCGGGTCGAGCTCGGAGAGGCCATGGGCCACGTAGAGTTGTTCGAGCTCGTCCGCGCGCTGGAACTGGGGCGTGCGCTGGGCGAGAGCACGATCCGCCTCCAGTACCGCCTCGACCAGCTTGTCGTCGAGGACCAGGGGCGGGAGCACGTTGGGCTCGATGGCACGCGGAATCGCCAGGGCGGTGATCGCGCAGGCCACCGCGCAGGCCACCAACGTGAAGAAGCCCGTGAACGCGCGATCGCGCGGCACGGGCTTCGGAGCTTCCTGGGAAGGTTCGTTGAGCACGACCCCGCTCACCGCGGGCGACGGTGCTCCACGGGCTGGGGCTGCGCCTCGGGCTGCACACCCGGGTGCCCGGTCCGCGGCGAGTGCCGCCCGCGGCGCAGGGTGCGGGCCGTGAGGCTGAGGAAGGCCTCGGCCAAGCCGATGACGACGTAGCTCGTCAGCAGCCAGACCAGCGCGAAGGCCGGCTTGAAGCGCAGCGCGATGAAGGTGGTGGAGCCCACCGCGAACAGCACGAACAGCACCGTGCGCAGCGAGAGGTGGAGGTCCTTGAAGGAACGGAAACGGATGGTGCTGACCATGCAGGCGGACAGCACGAGCACCACGGCCAGCACCAGCATCTTCAGCTGGGGCAGGTGGCCGCTGATCGAGTGGTTGGCCACCACGAGCGAAACCACGATGCCCGCGGCGCCGGGGATGGGCAGACCGAGGATGTACTTGCCGGGCTTCTTGGGCGCGCCCGAGTCGTTGGTGGCGAGCACGTTGAAGCGGGCCAGGCGAATGACGCCGGCCGAGACGAAGGCGAAGCACGCCGCCAAGCCCACCGGGCCCAGGCTTTCGAGCGACCAGCGATAGAGCAGACAGCCCGGCGCGACGCCGAAGCTGATGACGTCCGCCAGTGAGTCCAGCTGCACACCGAGCGCCGACTGGGTCTTCGTCAGCCGAGCCACGCGGCCGTCGATGGTGTCGAAGAACATCGCGTACACGATGAGCAGGGCGGCTCGGTAGAAGTCGTTCTCCGAGGCGCCGGTCCCGCACAGGAGGATCGCGCTGAAGCCGCAGAACACGCTGCTCAGGGTGATCAAGTTGGGCAGCAAGAACAGGCTCTTGCGCAGATTGACTCGCACGTGCGGCGCCTCCCGGAAGGAATGGAAGAGGACCGAGACTACAGAAGGCGGCCCGGGCTGTCCAGGTTGGATGGCAATATCACTGAACAAAGGTCAAGGCATTTTGGGACGCCGGCGAGGATGCTCGTAGACGCTCACGATAGGCACCCCGTCGTAAGTCAGCACGTGGGCCGGCTGCACCGAGCCGAAGGCCTGCCAGGCCTGGAAATCGACCTCGGCCATGTGGCGCTCATGGTGGACCAGCACGAAGTCGGCATCGGCCAGGTTGGCTGCTGCGCGGATATTTCGGGGCAGGCGGCCGTCCTTCTTGAGCATGTCGAAGGCCGTGGTGGTGGTGTCGTGCAGGAACACGCTGCCTC
The DNA here is from genome assembly GCA_047601445.1 of Myxococcales bacterium. GTDB lineage: Bacteria > Myxococcota_A > Polyangia > Polyangiales > DASUME01 > DASUME01. Next base: position 6,542,650 of record JASGJH010000001.1, read on the forward strand.
CGTTGGGCATCTGCTCGCGTAGGTAGTCGACCACGTTGCCCGTGGTGAAGCCCCAGAACTGGCGGTTCATGCCCAGGTCGGCCGCGCCCGGTACGCCCCCAGCGGGCAGCGTGTAGTGCGAGAGCCCGAAGCGGTGGCTGTGGGCGGTCTCCGCGAAGCTCGGCGCGAGCAGTACCGTCATCGACACGATGGCCACCGGCGTGGTGTCCACCAGGCCCCGACTGATCAAGCGCGACTCGATGGAGACCACCACGTAGAGCGCGGCGTAGCCGGCGAACAAGCACAGGAAAGGGTAGGCCGTGAACCAGTGCTTGGTGCCGCCGAAGATGGGCGTGTCCGGCATGAGGAACACCGCGTACGGCGTGAGGGCCCCGCCGAGCCACAGCACGTCCGTGGCGCGCACGTCCGCGCGCAGGCTGCTGCGAGGCATCAGGCGTGCGGCGAGGCCGCTGGGCAAGAGCGCGCGCGCCCGCACCACGATGCCCGTGAGGGCCAGGGCCGTGATGGTGAGGGGCAGCGTGAAGAGCGTCATCACGAACGCGTAGCTGCGCGGGAAGGGCGGCGTGAAGTAGTTCACGCCGAAGTACTCCATGTTGTAGTAGACGTGATGCAGGTGGAACTGCGCGTAAGCCGCGAGCCGCGTGGCCGTGTCGAACCAGATCCACGGCCAGCTCACGAAGAACACCAGGGGTCCCAGCGTGGCCATGCTCAAGAGCCAGTAGGGTGCGATCACGAGCCGTGGGCGCTCTCCGCGTCGCCGCCGCACGAGCTCTTCGCTGACCACCCAGACCCAGTGCACGAAGAGCATCCCCGGCACTAGCCAGCTGTTGTGCTTGGTGGCCAGCGCGCAGCCGAAGGCGATGCCCGTCATGATCGACCAGCGGCGATTCACCAGTGAGCGCCAGTACGCATAGACCGTCCAGGTGATCATCAGGACGATCGGGATGTCGAAGCAGTCGAGGTGAGAGTGGTAGAAAATGCGTGGCAGCGTGGCGAAGGCCAGCGCGCCGAACATGCCCACCCGTCGGTCGGCTCCGCGCGCGCCGAAGATATAGATGAGCCACAGCGTCAGCGATGCGCACACCATGCCGAAGAAGCGGTAGGCCATGGAGGCCTTGGGAAACAGCGGCTCCGGGCTGAGTCCGACGGCTTCGCGCAGCTTGGGGTAGCCCTTCTGGTCGAGCAGCCAGGTCCAGGCGAACATGGTCTTCGGCAGGGCCGGGTGTTCGCTGTTGTAGGACCAGTAGCGGTCCACGATCTCGCGCTTGGTGGCTTCGCTCGGGTCGTCGAGCAAGCGGTCGTACCACATGCCGTAGCGCTCCGCGGCGATGACGTAGAAGCCCTCGTCGCGCGACATGCCGAGCTCGGTGGAGGTGGCCAGCAAGATCACCAGATAGGCCAGGGCCATGAAGGCGCCGAGCAAATGATCGCGCAGTCCCACGTGGGTCGGCGTGGAAAGGATGCTCACGGCGCCTCCCTGCGGCGTGCGTCCTGCACCGTGCCGGCCCAGCAGAACCAGCGGTCACGGCGGCTCGAGGAGCTCACCTCGACCCGCACCTCTCCGCGCGCGCTCGCGCTGCGCTTTTGGGCGGGACGCGTGTCGACCTCGTAGCGCTTGAAGCCCTCTCCGTCCCGGTGCACCAACTTGGCCGCCTCCTCGCCGTCGATCAGCACGCGCATGATCACGGGCGCGCCCTGCTCGTCGCGTTCGCGGTGATAGTCGAGGCCGGCGTAGAGCACGAGGCGGGTGCCCAGGTGCACGTCCTTGAAGGTGGCGCTCACCGGGTCGCGGCCCTGCGGGTGTTGCCAAATGCAGCGCCGCGGCGCGAGCGAGAGGTCCTCCAGGATGGTGGTGCCGACCCAGGCCGAGGCTTCACGGGCGTCACACACGAAGCGTTGACGGGGCGGCATCGGACCGAAGCCGAGTCCGCCGCGGCCAGGTCCCCCGACCCGCTCTTTCCAAGGGCAATCGGTGAGCTCTCCGCGTGGGCGATAGTCCACCTGCGCGCTCGGCAGGGCATCGACGAAGTCGAACACCACGGGCGACGGGCCGAAGTCGTAGCGGGAGACGTTGACCCGTCCGAAGTCCTGCTCGAAGTCCGGCGCGCGCGCGGGTGCTTCCGGCGAGCGCTTGCCGCGGATGGAGAGCACCCACAGGCGTTCGAAGGAGGACAGGTCGGCGCGCCCCGAGAGCTTGGCGTTCATGCGGTCCCCGAGGTGCAGGCGCAGCAAGGGGTCGGCCCAGCTGGGGGCCACGGTGATGGCGTCGTTGGTCTCGAGCTGCGCCCGCACCAGGGCCGCGGCGGCCACCCAGTCGTCCTCCGGCGGGACCCGCGAGACGCGCACCGTGAGGGCCACCAGCTCGGCCAGCGCCAGGCCCAGGAACACGAGCCACCAAGGGCTAGCCCAGCGCGGCGCCGGAATGACGCCCGAGATGGTGGCGTGGGCCGCGCGAAACGTGTGATGACCGCTCGAGACGGTTAAGGAATCCCCCGACTTAGGGGCCTCACGTTCGGTCTCGCCACTCATGCGGGCGGCATCCTACAGCGAGTCGTGCGCTCGTCGATTCGATTTTCCGGGTTTCGTAGTGCTTGACGGCAAGGCCTCGCGCGCCCAGCGTGAAAGCTCAGATGAGCGTGAACGCACCGGGTTCGAATTTCGCGCGGGCTTTGATCGAGATCGATAGGGCCCTGGCGAGCGACCAGATTCTGACCGACCCGGACGTGTGCGCCGGCTATGGGCACGACGAGAGCGAGGTGCCCGCGCGAACCCCCGACGCGGTGGTGCGGGTGCGCTCCGCCTCGGACGTGGTGGCCGTGATGAAGGCGTGCTCGCGTCATGGGGTCTTCGTGACCCCGCGTGCTGGCGGTACCGGGCGCACGGGCGGGGCGGTGCCCGTGCAGGGTGGCATCGTGCTCGCGTTCGAGGGCATGAACCAGCTGGAGGAGATCCACCGGGGAGACCTGGTGACGGTGGTCGAGCCTGGCTTGGTGCTAGGCGCGCTGCATCAGGCAGTCGAGGGCGAAGGGCTGTTTTACGGGCCCGATCCGAACTCGCTCGGGAGCTGCGCGTTGGGTGGCAACTTGGCGGAGAATGCGGGCGGGCCGCGCGCCTTCAAGTACGGGGTCACGCGTGACTGGGCACTCGGACTCGAGGTGGTGACCGCGGACGGCACCATGCTCTCGCTGGGCAAGCGCACGGTGAAGGGTGTGGCGGGCTACGACTTGGCGGCGCTGATGGTGGGCAGCGAGGGCACGCTCGGCATCATCACCAAGGCCACGCTCAAGTTGCTTCCCAAGCCGGAGACCGTGGTCACCTTGCTCGCGCTGTTGCCTGACGTGCATGCCGCCGGACGTGCGGTGAACGCGCTGCTCGCGCTGGGCATCATGCCGCGCTGTCTGGAATTGATGGACGGACACACGCTGTCGTTGGTGCGGCCGGCGGTGGCGCTGCAAATCCCCGAGGCGGCGCAGGCGGCGTTGTTGGTGGAGCTCGACGGCAGCGCGAGCCAGTGCGAACAGGGCCTCGAGCGAGCAGGCAATGCGGCGCTCGAGGCGGGCGCGCTCGAGGTGCTGGTGGCGCGTCACGGCGGAGAGCGCGAGAAGTTGTGGGCGGCGCGGCGCGAGCTGTCGCGTGTGTTGCGGGCTACCGCGCGCTTCAAGCTGGCCGAAGACGTGGTGGTGCCGAAGAGTCAGATCCCGGCGTTGCTCGAGTTCGTGTCCGAGACGAGTCGCAAGCAAGGCATTCCCATGCCCACTTATGGACACGCGGGCGATGGCAACCTCCACGTGAACTTCCTGTGGAACGACCCGAGCGAGGAACCCACGGTGCACGCGGCCATCGAGGCCACCTTCCGCAAGGTGGTGGAGCTGCGCGGGACCATCAGCGGAGAGCACGGCATCGGCGTGCTCAAGATGCCTTACCTGCCGCTCGAGCAGAGTCCCGAGCTCATCGCCATGCAGCGACGGGTGAAGGCCACCTTCGATCCGCAGGGCATCCTCAACCCGGGCAAGATCTTCGGGGAAGCCTCACCTCACCGCGCGTGCTGAGCGACGAACCCTGCGACGACGCGCTCGGCCTGCTTCTGCACCGGCTTCTTGGCGCGCCCCACGCTCACGATGTGCAGGCCCGAAGCGCGCACGATGCGCTGCGCGGCGGCGCGGATGTCCGCCGCCGTGACGTGGGCCACGTCGCTCCACAGGCCGGACAGGTCGATGGCGCGCCCGAATACGGCCTGGGTGCCCGCATAGAGCGCCATGTCCTCGGGTGAATCCACCAAGCGCCGCAGGGTCCAGGCGTAGCGCGTGCGGGCCTTCTCGAGCTCACGAGGCTCCACGTCGCGCTCGGTGAGCTCGTGCAACATGCCCAGGATGGCGCTCAGCACCTCCGGGACCTTCTCGTGCTCCACGCTGGCGCCCACCTCGAGCAGCCCAGTCTCTTCGTAGGGGTCGAGCGCCGCGAAGGCCTCGTAGGCCAGGCCGCTCTCGTCGGTGAGCCTGCGGTGCAGGCGGGTGCTCATGCCGTCGTCGAGGATGCGCACCATCAGCTTGAGCGCCGTGTAGTGCGGGTCGTCCGGGCCGAAGGCGCGCAAGCACACGCGTACGTCGCTTTGGCTGGCGTCGTGGTTCACGAAGCGTAGGCGCTCGTCGTGGCGCGCAGGAGGTGGCTCCTCCACCAAGGTCAGGCGCCCGCGCGGGAAGTCCCCAAACAGCCGGCGCGCGTGCTCCACGATGGCTTCCGGCTCCACGGCGCCAGTGGCCACCACCGCCATGTTGGCAGCGCCGTAGTGGTTCGACAGGTGCGCGTGCAGCTCGGCTGGACCGAAGCCCTCCACGTTGTCCGCTTCGCCCGTGATCTTGAAGCCCAGTGCGTGGTCGCCGTAGACCAACAAACGCGACAGGTTCTCGGCGTCCACCTCGCGTCCGTCGGCGTCGCGATCGGCCAGGATCTCCTCGCGCACGATCTTCTTCTCGAGGGCGAGCTCGCCGAAGCGTGGCGCCCGCAGGAGCTCGGCGAGAAGCTCGAGCGCCTTGCCCGCGTGCTCGCGCGGGACACCGAGCTGGTAGTGCGTGAAGTCGGCGTAGGTGGCGGCATCGATGGCGCCGCCGAGCTGCTCCGCCGCGAAGCTCAGATCGTAAGCGGTGGGATAGCTCGGCGTACCTCGAAACAGCATGTGCTCGAGGAAGTGGCTGATGCCGTTGGTCTCCGCGCGCTCGTAGCGTGGACCCACCTTCACGAATACGGACAGCGAGGCGCCCTGCAGGTGGCCGAGGGGCACCACCACGACACGCAGTCCGTTCTCGAGCGTGGCTTCAAAGCTCTGCGGAGCGCGCAAAGGTTCGAAGCGCTGCTCGCTCAAAGCGACGCCGTCTCTTCGGAGGCGCTGTAGCGCACGGCCTCCGGGTTGATGCTGATCGCGCCCTCGCCGTCGGCGCGCTTGCGGAGCTCACGCACGTAGCTCTCGAGCACTTCCAGGCGCTTGCGACGCAGCAGGGCGTCGTTCAGGCGAGCCTGCTCGGTCCCGGCGAAGGCGGCCTTGTCGGGGCTTTCGCGCGAGAGGAGCTGGATCACCACCCAACTGTCGCCGGCCTTGATGGGCGCGCCGGGCAGCGGGCTCTCCTTGGTCAGGTCGAAAGCCGTCTTCACGAGCTCGGTGTTGTCGACGCCCACGATGGGGCTGTCACCGCGGCCGAAGGGCCGGGTCTCCTTCACGACGGGCGCCTGGGGCTTGTCGCCGCCGGCTTCCTTTTCGGCCTTCAAGCGCGCCTCGAGGGCGTCCATGCTTCCGCCCTTGAGCTCGGCCAGCACCTTCTCGGCGGCCGCCTTGGCCTTCTGCTCGGCGCTGCCCGCCTTGAACTGCTTCTCGGCGATCTCGCGCTTGGCGTCGGCCACGGGCACATCGCCCTCGCGTACGCCTTCGACCTTGATCACGTGATAGCCGAAGCGCGTCTCGACCACCTCGGAGACGTCGCCCGGCTTGAGCGCGAACTGCGCGTCGTCGAAGGGCGCCACCATCTTGCCGCGCGTGTTGTAGCCGAGGTCGCCGCCTTCCTTGGCGCTGCCGGTGTCCTCGCTGAGTTCACTGGCCAGCTTGGAGAAGTCTTCGCCCTTGAGTGCGCGCGCGCGGACCGCTTCGGCCTTCGCTTTGGCGGCCTGCTTCGTGGCGGCATCGGCGTCACTCGCCACCTTGAAGAGGATGTGACGTGCACGCACCTGCTTCTCGAGGCCGGTGTAGCGGTGCTTCTCCTTCTCGAACTCCGCGTCCACGTCTTGCTGGTGGTCCTTCAGCCAACCGTCGATCTCCGCCGCGCTGGCGGGGCCTTGCTGGCGGAAGCTTGCGGCATCGAAGCGCACGTACTTGAGCGTGGCCTTGTCCTTCTCACGCACGTAGGCGTCCCAGACTTCGCTCGGAGCGACGGCCACCGAGGCCGCCACGGTGTCGCGCATGCGCTGCGCGAGGGTCTCCTGGATCTGGGAGTTGGCGAACTCCTCCACGGTGCGACCCAGTCGGTTCTGGATGAAGCGACGCACGTTCTCGGGATCGAAATTGCCGTCCTTGTCCTCGAAGCTGACCGGCATCGGTCCGGACGGCATCGAGCTGGGCGCTCCGATCGGCGCGGACACGTAGAGGAAGCCCTCTTCGGCCAGGCGCACCATCACGTCGTCCTTGGTGGTGTTGAAGCCGACCTGCCGCGCCTCGCGCGCCAGCAGATCGCGCTCGATGAGGCCGGCCAACACCAGCTCCTTGAGCTTCATCTCCCGCGCCGTCTCGGTGCTGTAGCGCGTGCCATTGGCGAGCACGTAGGCGGCTTTCATCTCGCCCAAGCTGATGGTGTCGCCGTACACACGGGCCGCGTAGCGCGCCTTCGCTTCGCCGGCGCAGCCGCGTGACTGGGGACCGCCAAACTCGATCAGGAATACCGCGCTCAGCGCGAGCACGATGACGAGAAGACCGAGATTCTGAATCGTTTGACGCATGTTCGCCCTTGCCTGGCGCAAGCCTGGCACCGCAGGCGGGCGCGTGCCCGGCCTGAAAAAGGCCCGAACCATATCGAACCGTCCCAACCTGAGCAAGCTGGCTACGGGGCCGCGCCTGTTTCGCGGGCCGGGTGCTCAATGCTCTGAAATCATGTGGCATTTTGCGCACGATCTGGCGCAGTTGGTGGCCGCGCGCGGTCATCTTGCGGTCAAAGTCACTCGTGCGCGCCAAGGCGCCTACCGGCCACGCACGAGCGCAGCGCCCGAAAAGCACCCCGAACAAACCGGCCGCGGGCCCCCTGGCGAGCGCCGTTCCGGCAGCGCCATCTCGCTTTGCTCGGTCGCTGGGAGGGCGTGTGTTAGCGTGCCTGGTTCGTGCGCCACCCCTTCCTCGGCCTCGCGTGGGCCTCGCTGGCCTTGCCCCTCGCGGTCTTCTGCGGGCCCGCGCGGCGTACGTGCGCGCAGGAGCTGGCGGCGCTCCCGGCTCCCCCCGAACCCGCCTACTACGTGCTGACCTCCGCAGAGCCCGCGCGCCGGGAAGTGCTGGAGTCCGCTGCGAGTGCCTGGCTGGTGGCGCATGGCGAGCACGCGGAGCCACTCCGCCCGACCGCGCTGACCCAGGTGCCCGCGCTGACCCCCCGCTCCGAGCTGCGCGTGCTCGAACAGGTCGAGTCGCTCTTGCGGGAGGGCCGCGAGCTATCGGCCCGTTTCGACGAGCGGCTCGCGTTGCGCCGCTATGCGGAGGCGGAGCAACTGCTGCGCTCATCGCTCGAGATTCCACAGGTGCACGCCTGGCTTGCCGAGGTGAACCTGCAACTTGGGCTATGTGCGGCTCAGCTTGGTGAGCTCGGACTCGCGGAAACGGCCCTCGGGCGCGCCGCCTCGCTCGATCCGCAGCGCACGGTGCAAGCTGCCGAAGCGCCGCCCTCCCTCGTTCATCTTGCGCACGCCATCGAGCAGCGACGGGCGCGTGCGCCAGCGAGCCAGGTGCTCATCGAGACCGAGCCCGCGGGGGCGACGCTTTGGCTCGATGGTCGACGGGTGGGCCAAGCGCCGCACGAGATGAGCTTGAGCAGCGGCATGCATGTGCTGCGCGTGGCCGCCCCCGGTCGCCGAACCTACGCCGCTCTGCTGGAGCTGGGGCCTGGCCGGCGCTCGCCCGTACGTGTGGAGTTGGATGAGGAGCCGGCGGAGCAGGCGCGCCGAGAGCTCCTGGCCCAGCTAGGGCGACCCTCACAGGTTGCGGTCCATGCGCACGCGTTGTCGGCGTTGATCGAGCGGCCACTGTGGATCTTCGAGGCCGGCACGGGGCCGCTCGCGCGCGGTCTGGTGCGGCGCTGCGATCCCGAGTGCACGTTGGTCGCCACGCTGGGCGAGGGGCCGGCGCTCGCGCTCACTCCTGTGCCCAGCTCCGCCGAGGAGTTGGCCTGGCTCTCAGCCGAGCCGCGTCCGAGCGCGCACGAGGCTCCCGCCAACGTGGAGCGACCTTGGTGGAAGCGCTGGCCGGCCTGGACGGTCGGTGCGCTCGTCGTGGTAGGGGCAGGTGTCACCGCGGCGGTGCTTGCGGCGCGCGACCCCAAAGTGGTCGACGAGCGACAGCTGGTGCTCGACCCCGGCAGTTTGCCGCCGCCGTGACCTGGCGGGTGCAGGTGCATGCAACGTCGCGGGCCCGCAGCCGACCAGCATGCATGCACTTCGAAGGGGGGAGCGGGGCGCGCCTCCGCGTCAGAATACGTGGCGAGGCACACCTCTTGAGGTAGACTTCCCGGCCATGGCCGATGACTCACTTGCTCCGCCCCCACCCAGTCAAGGCGGAGGGACTGCGAAGTACCTGATCGCACTCTTGCTCCTGTTGGGAGGAGGCTTGGGAGTGTATTTCGCGACCCGGCCACCCGAAGCGCCTCCTCCTCCGCCGCCACCTCCGGTGAAGAACGCGGACCGCAGCACGGCCCTCGACAACAACGTCATGGCCATCCCGGAAGACGAGCCGGACGCAGCTGCCCCCGTCGCGGAGCAGCAGCCGGTGAAGAAGCCGCGCGTCGCTGCGGGCGACCCCTGGGAGTGTGCCGGTGACGTCGCGCCCAAGGACATCACCAAGATTCTCAATGAGTCCCAGAGCGCCATCCGCAGCTGCTACGAGCGCCAGCTCCGCAACGACAACGCGCTTCAGGGCGACCTCAAGCTTCAGGTCAAGATCGGCACCGATGGCGCCGTCGCCAGCACGCGCGTACGCGGCAGCCTCAACGACAAGACGGTCCGCGAGTGCATTCAGAGCATCGCCAAGCGCTGGAGCTTCCCGGCGCCCACCGGCGGCCCCTGTGCCGTATTCGATGCTCCCTACAACTTCATGCCCAAGAACTGAGGATTTTCACGGGGAGGTCATGCGACCTTCCTGTTTCAGCCCAGTAGGTCGACGTGGTGCGGTGGCCTGAGCACGCGGCCTGCGCCGCTGCGTTCGAGCTCGGCCATCAGCGCGAGCACCGTGGGTTCGTCCCACGCGTCGCCCACGATCTGCAGCCCCATCGGTAGGCCGTCTGCGTCGAGGCCCACGGGCACCGTTCCCGCCGGCAAACCCGTGAGGTTGGCCAGGAAGGTGTAGCGGCACATGGCCTGTACGCCCTGCGCGTCCAGCCGCCCCGTGCGATCGTCGCTCGAGATCAGAGGCAATCCGGTCTTGGCCGTGGTCGGCAAGGCGAGCGCGTCGACGTCACCGAAGCTGCGCGCCACCTGCACGCGCAGGCGCTCCCGCAGGGTCTGTGCCCAGAGATACTCGCGCGCGCTGAGTTGATTCACCATCAACATGAACGCCTGAACATCGAGCCCGAACGCCTCTCGATGCCGCTCGAAGGCGTGGGAGTAGCAGGCGTAGCTTTCGGCCGCGATGGTCAGGGCCCCGATGGGCAAGGCGCTCTGGGCCAGTGGAATCGTGATCTCGACCAGCGTGGCCCCGGCCTGCTCCAGGGCCTTGAGGGCCTGCTCGCCCGCATTCGCGATGGCGCTGTCGGCGTCGCGCCATTCCTTGGGGTCGACGCCGATGCGCAGCCCGCGTACGGAGCGCCGCAAGGCACGCTCGAACGCGCCCGGTGCAGGTGTGGGTGCGGCCAGGCTCAGCGGATCGCCCGGATCCGGGGCGGCCACGGCGTCCAAGAAGACCGCTAGATCACGCGTGCTCGGACCGAGCGGACCGAGGTGGTTCACGCTGCCCGTGAATGCGTCGCCCTTGCGCGAGACGCGACCGAAGCTCGGCTTCAGCCCGAACACTCCGCAGATGGCAGCGGGGATGCGGATGGAGCCGCCGCCGTCAGCGCCCACCGAGATCGGCGTCAGGCCCACGGCCGCGGCGATCCCCGCGCCGGTGCTGCTGCCACCCGCCGCGCGCTCCACGTGGTGCGGGTTGCGCAGGGCAGGGCGGTTGGGGTTGACCCCGATGGGCGACATCCCGAGCTCGGTCATCGCGGTTTGGCCCACCACGATGGCCCCCGCTTCGCGCAAGCGGGCCACCAGGGTGGCATCGTGCTGCATGGGAGCGGGGCTCGGCAGCTCGTGCCCGAGCCGACGCGGCAGGCCACGCACCGCCAGCTGTTCCTTGATCAACACGGGTACGCCGTCGATGGGACTCTTGGGCTTACCTCGGGCATAACGCTGGCTCGAGGCGCGCGCGGCCTCACGAGCGCCGAGCTCGTCCCGAGTCCACAGACAGCCCAGCAGGGGCTGGCGTTGGGCCAGGCGGTCGGCCTCGGAGAACACGTACTCGAGGACCCGCTCGGGGGTGGAGCGGCCCTGGAGGAAGGCGTTGGTCAGGGTCTGGCACGTGGGGGCCCAGCTCGGTGCGGTGGGCGGCTCGACCGACTCGTTGCCCTCGCGCGGCGCTCGCCCCTGGCGAGGTGAAGCCGAGGGCTCGAGTCGCTCGTTGCCCTCGATCAGCTCCGGAAGCCCAGTCATCCCCAGCTCTGCACGCAGGACGTCGGCGCCAAGCGCCGCGATGCGGGGTTGTCTCAGTGCGCGCGCCGCCAGTGCCAGCGGGTGTCCCGAGAGGCGTCCCGACAACAGATGTTCGATGGCCATGTGATTCGAGCGTAAAGTCCGCCGGAGTTTAGAGCAATGCTCGCGGCGGATCGCGGTTCCATAGGTCGGGTCGGACTGCTCGGGATAGGCTCGATGGGGTGGCCAGTGGTATAGAGGGCGCCCAGAGCGGTGGCTTCAGCCGCCGGGCATCGACAGGCAGGGGAGTCGTTTCATGAGCGGCCATAATAAGTGGTCCACCATCAAGCACCGCAAGGGCGCGCAGGATGCGAAAAAGGGCAAGATCTTCACCAAGGTGATCAAGGAGATCACGGTGGCGGCCCGCATGGGAGGAGGCGATCCCGGAGCCAATCCCCGACTGCGTCACGCGCTCGACTTGGCTCGCCTCAACAACATGCCCGCCGAGAACGTCAGCCGCGCCATCAAGAAGGGCACCGGCGAGCTCGAGGGTGTCACCTACGAAGAGCTGGTGTACGAGGGCGTGGGTCCTGCGGGCACGTTGATCGTGGCCGAGATCATGACCGACAACCGCAATCGCACGGCAGCCGAGCTGCGCAAGGTCTTCGACAAGAACGGCGGGGCGCTGGGCGCAAGCGGTTCGGCCATGTGGGCGTTCGAAGCCAAGGGCATGGTCACGCTACCGCTCGCGGCAGCCACCGAGGAGCAGCTCTTCGACGTGGCCGTGGGGGCCGGCGCGGAGGACGTGCAGAGCGACGACGAGCGCTGGGTCATCATGACGCCGGTGGAGGCCCTCGAAGGCGTCCGCGTGGCACTGGTGGGCGCCAAGCTTCCGGTGACCACGGCGGAGCTCACCAAGGTGGCCAAGACCCCCAAGGTCATCGGCGGCGCAGACGCCGAGTCCGGTATGGGCCTGGTGGAAGCCCTGGAAGACCACGACGACGTGCAGAAGGTCTACACGGACTTCGAGCTGTCGGACGAGGCGCTCGCGAATCTCTCGTGAAGGGCTCTCGCCGCGCCTGGCCGAACCTGCCCGGGGCAGCACCCGGGGCCGCCAAAGGCCCAGTCGGCCAGGGGGGCGTGCTACGTGTGCTGGGACTCGATCCCGGCAGCATCCGCACCGGCTGGGGTGTGATCGAGCGCCACGGGCAAACGGCGCGCGGCATCGCCGCGGGTGTCATCCGGGTCCCCGAGAAGGCGCCTTTGTCGGAGCGCCTGCACCAGATCCACGCGGGCGTGCGAGCGGTGTTGAGCGAGTACAAGCCCAACGCCGTGGCCGTGGAAGACATCTTCTTCGCGCGTTACCCGCAAGCGGCGCTGATGCTCGGACATGCGCGCGGCGTGGCCATCTTGGCAGTCGCCGAGGCGGGGCTCGGCGTGAGCGCTTATCCGCCGACCGTGGTGAAGCGGGCAGTGGTCGGCTCGGGCAAGGCCGAGAAATCACAGGTCGCCTTGCTGGTGGGCGCGCTGCTCGGGCTCAAGGAGCTGCCCACCGTGGATGCCACCGACGCGCTGGCTGTAGCGATCACGCACCTCAATGTGATGCGGCTGGGCGCGTAGAGGGGCGGCGAGCGGCCATCTGTCAGGGGCCAACGGCCATCCGCCGACAGCTAGCGACAAAGCGGCAAACAGCCACCGGCGAGCGGCAAGCAGCCCGCGGCGCGCGGCCGGCCGCTGTCCACTTGCTGTTGGCTGTCGGATGTCGGCGGGTTGCGGATGGCTGCTGGCTGATTGAGGCTGTCCGCTGGCCGCTCCTACTCGAACAACGCGTCCACGACGCTCACTGGCACCTCGTCGCGCCCGCGTCCGCGCCCGATCATCACGCCTGGCGTCGCTTCGCCGTGGAAGTCGCTACCGCCCGTGAGGCGCATGCCCAACTCTCGCGCGGTCTTGCGGATCCTGCGTCGCGAGTTGGCGTCGTGCGCCGGGTGAACTTCTTCCAGGCCATCGAGTCCCTGGTCGCGCAGCTCGCGCGCGAGTCGGTCGATGCCGCCCGGTCGCTGGAGGTTGCGCGCCAAGGGATGCGCCCACACGGCTTTGCCGCCCGCCTCGTGGATCCAGCGGATGGCTTCCTCGGGAGACGGCACCTGCTTGCGCACGTTGGCAGGCGCCGAGTCGCCCAGGAAGCGCCGAAACGCGTCGTCCACGTCGCGCGCGAAGCCCTTCTGTACCATGGCCTTGGCCACATGGGGACGCCCGGGGTTGGCGCTGCCGGCGACCTCGTACACGTCCTCCACGCTGATCGCGACGCCCAGGCTGCGTAGCCGTTCGACCAGCGCAGGGATACGGTTCTGCCGCGCCTCACGCTGCTCCTGCAGGTGCTGCACGAGCCCGGTGTGCTCCGGGTCGAAGCCGTAGCCGAGGATGTGCAGCTCCAGGTTCTCGAGGCGCGTGGAGAGCTCCACTCCCGGCAACAGACGCAGCCCGTAAGCATCCGCCAGGCGCTTGGCCTCGGCGAGCCCCGCGACGGTGTCGTGGTCGGTGAGCGCGAAGACCGCCACACCCGCGTCGCGCACGGCCGCGACCAACTCCGCCACCTGCATGCTTCCATCGGAACAAGTGCTGTGCATATGCAGGTCGCAGCGCATCCCTCAAGTCTAGTAGTCTGTCCGTCATGCTCACGCTCTTTCAGCTGCCGCGTGGACTGGGTGCGCCCAACTTGAGCCCTTTTTGCAGCAAGCTCGAGACCTACCTGCGCATGGCCAAGATCCCCTACCAGATCCAGGTGAGCGACACCCGCAAGGCCCCCAAGGGCAAGGTGCCCTGGATCGAGCACGAGGGACATACGCTCGGGGACTCGAGTTTGATCATCGAGTATCTGAAGCAGCGCTTCGGTGATCCTCTCGATGGCGCGCTCAGCCCCGCGCAGCGGGCGCTCGGACGTCTCGTGCAGCGTACCCTCGAAGAGGGGACGTACTGGGTAGGTGTCTACGACCGTTGGGCGGTGGACGAGAACTTCGAGCGCATTCGTGAGCCCCTGTTCGGCGCCATCCTGGGCCGCCCCTTGATCTGGGTGGTGCCAGACTTGATCCGCAAGCGCATGCTGGGCGTGCTCTACGCGCAAGGGACATCCCGCCACACCCGCGACGAGGTCTACGCCATGGCCCGGGCCGACTTCGAGGCGCTCTCGCAGCTACTCGGCGATCAACCGTTCCTGTTCGGGGAGCAGCCCACCTCGTACGACGCGGTCCTCTACGCTTTCACCGCGCCCTCGCGCCATCCGTCCACCAGCACACGCTTCCGCGACCTGCCCCTGAACCTGCGCTCCTTCGCCGAACGCGTACACCAGGCCTACTTCCCCGAATTACCCTGAGATTTTTCGGGATCTTGTCTCGTTCGTGCCCGTGTCCGTGCCCGATCTTCCGATCGGACCGTGAAGGGCCGAGATCGTTTACGGGCACGGGCACGCGCGCGCGTACGACCCAGAAACGAGGCGCCCGACATCTCCGCGAAAGTCACGCGCTGCGGTTCTTACGCACCGCGCCCCGGCTCAACACTTCGCGCACCTTCTTGCCGATTTGTTCGACCGTGAAGGGCTTCGCCAGCGTGGGCCCCAGCGAGGCGTCGTAGGCCGACAGCATGTCCTTGCTGTAGCCGCTGATGAACAGCACCTTCAGCGAGGGGATGAGCTCGCGCAGGCGCGCCGCCACCACGGGACCGCTCGCCTTCGGCATCACGATGTCCGAGACCAAGAGGTCGATCTGCGGCGCTCCCGTGGCGTGGGCGATGGCTTGATCGATGTTCTCGGCCTCGAGCACGCGATAGCCGAGGTCCTTCAAGATCAGCGCGGTCACCTCTCGCACCTGGGCCTCGTCCTCCACCAGCAACACGGTCTCGCTGCCCATCAGCTCGCCGCGCTCCGTGGGGCTCGCCACCGGCCCCGCCTCGGGCGATGCCTCGGCGAAGCGCAGCAAGAAGCGCGAGCCCTTGCGCGGTGCACTCTTCACCTCGATGCTGCCGCCCATCTGGGCCACCGTGCCCCAGACCGTGAAGAGCCCGAGCCCCGAGCCCTTGCCCACGTCCTTGGTGGTGAAAAACGGCTCGAAAATGCGGTCCTGGACGTCCTTCGGCATGCCCATGCCGTTGTCGCTGACTTCGAGCACCGCGAAGCGCCCGCTGCTGTTCTGCTTGCGTGGTCCACCGTCACGTAGGGTGCGCAGGGTGATGTTGCCGCCCTCCGGCGTGGCCGCGTCGCGCGCGTTGACCACCAGATTGAGCACGACCTGCTCGATCTGCCCGGGATCGGCGCGGATCAACAGCGGCTCCTTGGAGAGCGAAAGCTCCAGCGCGATGTGCTCGCCGATCAAGCGGCGCAAAAAGGTCTCCATGCCGCGCAGCACCACGTTCAAGTCGAGCACCCGCGGCGCGACCGGATCGCGACGGCTGAGGGCGAGCAGCTTGCGCGTGATGTCCGCGGCGCGTTCGGCGGCCTTGCCGATCTCGGCCACCGGGCCCTGCAACGGGTCGTTCTTGTCCAGCTTGCGCGCTAGCAGGAACGCATAGCTGGAGACCACGGTGATGACGTTGTTGAAGTCGTGGGCCACACCGCCCGCCAAACGCCCCACGGCCTCGATGCGACGCGCGTCGTCTAGCTGGGCGTTGCTCGAGCGCAGGGCCTCCTCTGCGCGGCGATGCTCGTGGGACTCCACTGCCAGGGCGACGAAGTCGGCGAAGCTCCCCGCCAGCGCGTGGTCTTCGTCGGTCCACTGACGTGGCCGACCGAGCTGCTCGTAACACACCACGCCGAGCACCCGGTCACCCACGCGCACCGCGGCGTCAAGCGAAGACACGATGCCGAGCGGGCTGAAGTAGTCCTGCAAGAAGCCCGCGAACACCGAGCGGTCGCGCACGTCGTCCACCGCGATCACGCGCTCGTCGTGCAGCACCTTGAAGTACTCGGGGTAGTCCTGAGCACTGAGCGGAGCGGTGACTGGGGGCTCGCTGAAGCGCGGGTCGAATACGTCGGCCATCACGAGCCGCGAGCCATCGGCCTCCAGCAGCCAAACGCTGACGCGTGCGACATCGAGGCTCTTCGAGGCAGCCTCCGTGATGGCCCGCAAGCCGGTTTGCAGGTCGCTCGAAGCCAGTTGCTTGGCCAGCGAGCGCAACGCCTCGTTGTGTCGCCGCAGCCGGTGCTGACGCTGGCGTTCGTTCTCCTCACGCGCGAGGTCGGCCCCTCGGCTGACCTCGCGGCGGCGCTGCTGCGCCTTGCTGACCGCACGCGTCAGCTCGATTTCGCCCACAGTCGCACACTCATCGATGCCCCAACCGATGGCCTCCACTTCGAGCGCGTACTCGGGCCGCACCACCAGGACGATAGGCAAGCCCGGCGCGCGGTAGCGCAGGGTGCGGGCGGTTTCGGGGACCCATCCGGCGATGCCCTGCCCATCCAGGCAAGCCAGGTCGAACTGGCTCAGATCCAGGCTGGTGAGCGCCTCTGGCTGCACCACCGTGAGCTCTCCGCCGGCGAAAGCGTTCCTCAACAGCAGGGCCAGGCCGTCTCGATTCAGGGGCTCGGGAGCCACCAACAGGACTTCCGAGACGGCACGATTCGAATCCATTGCGTGAACGTAATCAGACGGCGGCGAACTCTTCAAGCGGAGCTCCAACAAAGTGGTGGGATACTCTCTTTTCTCGCATCTTGATTGATGTCCTCCCAGCCGCAAAGCGACGGCGGATTCGAGCTTCGGAGGACCCCCCAACGCGGGGAACGCTCGACCAGTCCAGAGAGAGGAGCCGAGACCATGGCCGACCGCGAAGCCGTTACCCAACCGAGCTTCATGCGAGCCCTGTGTATGGGCAGCATCGAAGAAGATTCGATCTTCCCCTATCCGAGCATGGACGCCGCGGAGCGCGACACCCTCAAGGACGTCATCGGATCCCTGGACTCCCTGCTCACCCCCCGCGAGGGCGAGTTTCGCCACTGGGACGAAAAGGGGGAAATGCCGGCCGAGTTTATCGAGGAGCTCAGGCAGTTTGGGCTGTTCGGCCTGGTCATCCCGGAAGCGCAGGGCGGGCTCGGATTTGGTAGTGCTGCATACTCTCGCGCCCTGCAGGAGATCGCGCGCCACGACGCCTCGGTGGCGGTCACCATCGGCGCCCACAGCTCGATCGGCATGCGCGGCCTGCTGCTGTTCGGGACCGAAGCCCAGCGGGCGCGCTACTACCCCGAGCTCGCCAGCGGCAAGCGCATCGCCGCCTTCTGTCTGACCGAGCCGGGCTCGGGGTCGGACGCCGCATCCATCCGGACCCACGCCGTGCAGGAAGGCGACCACTGGACCCTCAACGGCGAGAAGCTCTGGATCACCAACGGCGGCATCGGCAGCTTCTTCACGGTCTTTGCGCGCACCGAAGGGCAGGGGCACGGCCGCATCACGGCGTTCCTGGTTACGCCCGAGATGGGCGGGGTCAGCCATGGACCCCACGAAGACAAGATGGGGCTGCGCGCCAGCTCCACCACCACGGTGAGCTTCGATAACACTCGCGTGCCGAGCGACCACGTACTGGGCGACGTGGGGGCTGGCTTCAAGGTGGCCATGAACATCTTGAACAACGGCCGTACCGGCCTGGGCGGTGGCTCGGTGGGAGCGATGAAGAAGGTTATCGCGCTGGCTGCCGCCCACGCTCGCGATCGCAAGCAGTTCGGCAAGCCCATCGCCGAGTACGGCGCGATCAAGCAGAAGCTGGGGCAGGCGGTGATCGACTGCTACGCGGCAGAGTCCACGGTGAACCTGGTCGCCCACATGATCGATGCCAAGACCCAGGACTTTGCGGTGGAGGCCTCCATCAGCAAGGTGTTCGCCAGCGAGGCCCTGTGGCGCACGGCCGACGAGGCACTTCAGATCGCAGGCGGCCTCGGCTTCATGCGCGAGCTGCCCTACGAGCGCGTGCTGCGCGACTGCCGCATCAACCGCATCTTCGAGGGCACCAACGAGGTGCTCAGGCTGTTCATCGCGCTGACCGCCATGAGCGACGTGGGCAGTCAGCTCCAGGAGCTCTCGTCCAGCCTCAAGGACGTGTTCAACGACCCGATCAAGGGCTTCGGGGTGCTCTCCGAGTACGCCCGCCGCCAGGCACGCATCCACACCAACTTCGCCCAACAGAAGCGCTTGACCAAAGTGGCCCCACAATTGGCCGACCTGGCCCCGCTGTTCGAGGCCCGCACCAAGGCGCTCGCCCAGGCCGTGGACCGCCTGCTGCGCAAGCACGGCCGGAACATCATCGGCAAGCAGTTCGCTTCGCGCCGCCTCTCCGACATCATGATCGATTTGTTCGTGCTCTCGGCGGTCATGAGCCGGGTGAGCACACGCCTCGCAGGCGCGCAGGCCGCCGAGGTGGAGAAAGAGGTGGTCATCGCCCGGGCCTTCGCCAGGCAAGCAGAGCTCCGTATGCAGCAGAACTTCGACCGCATCGATGACAACGATGACGAGTTGATCAAGCAGCTTTCGGATTTTGCGGTGGACAGGGAGGGCTATGCCTGGGATGTGATTTGAGCGCGAGCAGGTTTCGTGCTCTCATCGGTGGACTCAGGCCTCGTGAACGCTCTTGAAGTCCTATTCATCCTCTCCGCCCTCAACCCTTTCGGCGGAGCGTTTCTGGCGATCCCACTGGCGATCTTCAAGCTCGGCTGGTCGCCGTGGTTCGTCTGGTTCATCACGATCCCGCTGATTTATGCGCAGGTCATCGTGGTGGACCTGCTCTGGGATCGCTTGCTCGCCTGGCCGCGCGCGGCGCGCTTCCTCGAGCAGCGCAAGAGCGAGAAACTCGAGCGCATCCTGGGCAGCAAGCATTCCGGCCTGTGGCTGTCCGTGTTCGGTGTGTGGGCAGGTTGCTGGTTGGTGATGGCCGCGGCGCGCTTCGCGGGTTACCGCCAGTCCAAGGTGGCGTTTCCGCTGTTGTTCGGCATCAGCTACCTGGTCGCGATCGCGGTCCTGATTTGTCTCTATGCGCCCGAGTGGCTGCCCAAGTGAGCGTGTGACCCGCGCTTGATCGGGGCGGCCACGCTTGCCGAGGGCGCGAGCAGCGCGCAGTCTTCGTCGCGTGACCGAGGCACCCGAGCTCGTCCTGAGACCCGCCGCCACCGTCGTCCTGCTCCGTGAGGCTCCGTGCGGCTTCGAAGTGCTGATGATGAAGCGCGGAGCGCAGCTCGCGTTCCACGGTGGTGCCTGGGTGTTTCCGGGCGGTCGGGTCGACCCAATCGATGAGGAAGCTGGCGACCTGGTGGCGTCGGCTCAGCGCGCGGCCGTGCGCGAAACGCGTGAGGAGTCGGGTCTCACGTTGCAACCCGAGGCGCTCGTACCCTTCTCGCACTGGACCACTCCGCACGGACTGCCACGGCGCTTCGCGACCTGGTTCTTCGTGGCGGCACTCGACGCAGATCGCGCCGATCTCGAAGTGCGCGTGGATGGTAGCGAGATCCACGCCTACCGCTGGCTCTCACCCGGAGACGCCCTGGCGCTGCAGCGTGCGCAGAGCATGGAGCTGCCGCCGCCCACCTTCGTGACCCTGACCGCGCTGGCCAGGTTCGATCGCATCGCTGACGTGCTCGACCACGCGCGCCGCACGCCGCCTGGCGTGTTCGTGCCGCGGCCCCAGGCCCACGCCATGGGCATCGTCTCGCTCTACGCGGGCGACTCCGCCTATCCGGACGGCGACCTGGAGCGGGCCGGTCCACGCCATCGCTTGTGTATGTTCCGCGACGGCTGGCGTTACGAGCTCGGCTGAGGCTCAGGGATCCTCGGAAGCGGAGGGGCGCGTGGCCTCCCCGTGACAGCAGCAAGCGCGCTATCGTGGAGGGGTGGCGGGCCAAGAGGAGCCGAAATCGTTACCTCCCGTGTTGACCGAGGAGGAGCGAGCCTACCGGGCGTCCCTGGAGAAGCTAGTCGATTGGTATCGACTCCGACAATCCCGTGCGCTCGCCCGGGCCTTCTTGCCTGGATTGCTCCTGTTGCCGCTCGGCAGCCTCATCGTGGCCGTTTCGATGGCGCAGCTGAAGTTGCCCGAGATCCTGCGCCCCGTGTTGACGGTGCTCGGCGTGCTGGTCACAGCGAGTGGTCCACTGTGGGCCATCTGGCAGCTCTATCGCGCCATCCGCGGCGACCTGTACCTCGCCATCCGCGTCGATGGCCTGGTCCTGCGGCTCGATCCGAACCGAGAGGAGCGGGTCTACGCCTGGGAATCCCTGGAGGAAATTCGCCACGAGGCCGGCGCCGCGGTGCTGCGGCTGGAACTCCAGGACGGCTCCGTCTTGAGCGTCGCGGGGCCTTTCGAAGGGATTTCGCTCGCGGATTTGGCGAGTCGCATTCGAGACGCGCGCCGGCTGGCTGTGTGGAATCGCCTGGTTCCGCGCTACCCTCCCATGGAGGAGTGAAGCAATTCGGCGGGTGGGCACGTCGTAGGAGCTGGTAGATCATGAGAGACATGACCATCTTGCGTAGGTTGGTGGTCGCGCTGCTTGCCCTGGGATGGAGCGCGGCGGGCCACGCCGAGGATAAGCCCAAGCCCAAGCCGCGTCCCAGGGAGGCCGCGGGCATCGAGCATTGCGCCGTGGCCACCGGGAGCGTGCGCATGGAGGCCTACGGCTACATGCACGTCGTCACGCTGCGCAACGGTTGTGACCGGCCCGTCACCTGCGAGGTGTGGACGGACGTCGATCCGGCGCCCCGCTACACGCTGCATGCCGCGCCCGGCGCGGTGGAAGAAGTCATCACGCGGCGTGGTTCACCCGCGCGAGAGGTCAGTGCGGAAGCGAGCTGCCACTACGACTCGTGAGGCGGTGCCACGAAGGGCAGCTTTCGTGTGCTGTGGCGATTTTGATGTGACGAGCCGAGGTCGGCGCACGGATTGGCCGGGTCTCGGACGCTTATAGTAGATTGAATGACAACCATCGGAGGAGACATGGGGAACAGGCTGAGCCAAACGGCGCTTGTGTTGGCGGCTTCTGGGGCGATCGTGCTGTCGGCTTCGGGCTGCAGCCACACTCCGAAAGCGGTACGCGGCTCCGACACGCCAGGCCTCGATTACTCGGCCATGGGCACCGGACTGGATCGTCGTGACCTCTCCCAGATGCTGCGCGAGAACATGCAGGCCATGAAGACGTCGCGCGTGTTCCAGGTGTGGGCCTCTGAAGATTGGCCGCCCGTCAGCGTGCTGCCGATCCGCAATGAGACCAGCGAGCACATCGATAGCGCCCTCGGCGCGTTGATCTCCGAGGTCGAGACCGAGCTCGTCAACCAGGCGCCCGTGCGGGTGATCAGCCTCGAAAACCAGAAGTCGCTCATGGAGGAGATTCAGCGCCAGCAAAACAGCCAGGGCGCCTTCGATGCTTCTCAGGTGGCCAGCTGGGGCAAGCAGCTCGGTGCGCGCTACGTGATTACCGGCAAGGTGTTCTCCACCGACGAGCGCGCGCCTAACGCGCACCGCGTGCAGTACTACCTGTTCATGCGGGTGATCTCCGTGGAGACCAGCGAAGTGATGTTCCAGAACCAAGCTGCGGTCACCAAGGCCATCCTCTGATCCATGCCGCCGGCAGTCGTTATCGGTTCTTTCAACGGGGAGGGCACGCGCCCTCCCCGCCCGTCGCGGCAAAGCCGCGCCGGGGCCCACCCCACCGCGAGGTTCGCTTCGCTCGCGGCGCACTGCGATGTCACGGAAGAGGTCACGCGACCTGCCCGCCCGTCGCGGCTCAGCTTGTGCGTGGCCTTGGGTATGCTCGCGCTCGGGGCGGGTTGCGCGGGTCACGCCGACCGCACCAAGGCAGCGCGTAGCGCACTCGACGCGCATCATCCGCAGCAGGCGCTCGCGCTGTACAACGATGCGCTCGAAGTGAAGACCGGAGCGGAGTTGCCCAAGAAGGTCGAGGGCGACAACGCTCTGCTCCTGCTGGACCGCTCCAGCATCTCGCAGCAACTCCAGAAGTACGAGGACAGCAGCCGCGATTCTGGAGGTCGCCGACAAACAGGTCGAGATGCTCGACTTCAGGCGCTCCACGGCCCACGAGATCGGACGCTACTTGTTCTCGGACGACGTCGGCCCCTACAAGGCGCGGCCCTACGAGAAGCTGCTGGTCAACACCCTCAACATGCTCAACTACCTGGCGCGCGGACAGCTCAACGGCGCCAAGGTCGAGGCTCGGCGGCTCGCCGTGATGCAGAAGTACCTGGGGCAGGTGGAGGACGAGCCCACGGCCCCACTACTCGGGCCGGGCAGCTACTTGGCGGGCTTCGTGTTCGAGATGGCCGGCGAGTACGACGAAGCGCTGCGCTACTACGACGAGGCGCTCAAGGCCGCGGACTACCCATCGCTGGCAGCGCCCATCAAGCGCCTCTTCGATCGCACGGGCTATCGTTCACCCAAGCTCGAGCAGCTGGCTGCGTTGGCCCCCGCGGACGACCTCCAGGGCCCCAGCGGAGATCTGCTCGTGGTCGTCAACTACGGGCGCGTGCCGGCCTTGCACGCGGAGCGTGTGCCCATCGGACTCGCGCTCACCTACGCCTCGCTGTTCATGGATCCGGCGGGTTTTCAGGCGGCGCGTCGGCTGGCAGGGCAAGGGCTGGTCACCTGGGTGAACTATCCCGAGCTCGATCCTTCGCCGCGTTCCTACCCCGCGCCTCAGGTCAGCGTCGACGGTCGCGCGGCGCCAGTGGACACGCTGACGCCGGTGGATTCCCTGGTGCGTGCAGCCTACGAGAAAGCCAAGGGCCCCATCTTCGCGTCGGCGCTGACGCGGCTCGTCGCGCGCGGTGCCATCGGTGCGGGTGCGGGCGTGGCCTCGGGGCGCGGTAGCGGCTCGTCTGTGGTCGGCATGTTGGTGGCACTCGGGACCCAGGCTGTGCTGACTGCGGCAGATACGCCCGACACACGTTCGTGGGCCACTTTGCCTGCGCGAATAGGCATCGTTCGTGTGCGTCTTGCAGCAGGCAGTCACACTGTGCGGGTGGCCGCTCAGGGAGTCGCACGGGATGTCACGGTGAACATCCCGGACAACGGCTTCCAAGTGGTGAACCTCACGGAGCTCAGCCAGTATTAACGAATCGAGGAGGCAGCATGAATCCAGGTTTTCGCACGGTCACGCGACTCGCCTCCGTGCTTTGCCTCTTGAGCGGACTTTGGCTCGCCGGCTCGGCTCGAGCAGACGTGCCACCGGACACCGTCACCGAGGTCGATCCCATCGACATCCCGCCCGAGCATGACCCGCTGGCCCACGCGTTTCGCCGGCTAGACGACCGCGGCGGCTTCTACCTCCGGCTCTCCACGAACATCGGCTACCACAGCACGCGGCTGGGATCCGGACCTGGCGATGCCGGGCCGTCGGAGCGCGCGCGCGGCTTCGGCACGGCGTTCGGCGTGGACCTCGGCGGCTTCGTGCAGCCCTGGCTGGCGCTGCACCTGGATTCCACGCTCGGTATCCTGTGGAACGGCGACATCGATCGCGATCTGGCCATCGACGAGGGGCTGGACAACAGCGTGCGCATTCTGGCCTATGGCGTGGCGCCGGCGCTCACCTTCTTCTTGCCGCACACCTTCTTCATCAAGACGGCGTTCGGCGTGGGCATGGCGACCATCAAGCGAGTGGGCCGCACCAACAACACCAACCCTGGCTTCTACATGGACCTGGTGCTGGGCAAGGACCTGTACGTCGACGATCATTTCTCGTTCGGCCTGCAGATGCAGATCATCTACATGCGACTCGGCGCCGACAGCCGCATCAACGAGGCCCGCGTGCAGCAGTATCTGTGGGGCGTGAGCTTCGGCTTCGACAGCCTCTGAGCGCCCAGGGGGTGTCCCCCTACTTCTGACAGTGCGGGCAGTAGTGCGTGGAGCGCTGCCCGAGCACGATGCGCTTGATGCTCGTGTGGCACACGGAGCAGGGCTCACCGGTGCGGGAGTACACCTTGCGCTCGTTTTGGTAGGCGCCGTCGCTGCCGTCGGGTTGCACGTAGTCGCTGATGCTGGAGCCGCCCGTCTCGATGGAGCGCAAGAGCACCTGGCGCACGCTGTCGGCGAGCTTGTCGCACTCGAGCCTGGTCAGGCTGCGCGCGGCGCGACCAGGCCGAATGCCGGCCCGAAATAGCGCCTCGTCCGCGTAGATGTTGCCGACCCCCGCCAGGGCTTCCTGATCGAGCAACAAGGTCTTGATGGCTGTCTTGCGCTTGCGCGACACCTCGTACAGCCGCTCGCCCGTGGCGCCGAGCGCGTCGGGGCCGAGCTTGTCGAGGCGCGGGTCCTTGGCCTGCGGGGCGAGCCAGCGCACCTTGCCGAACTTGCGTACGTCGCGGAACAACACGGCTTCGCCGCCATCCTCGAAGCGCAGCACCAGGTGCGTGTGGGGGTCGGGCTTGAAGCTCCCCTGATCGTTCGGGTCGAGGGCTCCGGTCCCCGTGGTGCGCAACAGGCGCACGCTGCGCGCAGAGGCCGTGAACAGTTGGCCCGTCATCCCCAGGTGGAGCAACAGCCGCGTGCGGTCGTCGAACGATGCCAACAGGTACTTGCCCAGGCGTTCCAGCCCCACCACGCGGCGGCCCACGAGCTTGCGCGCGAGCTCCTTGGGCGGCGTGAGAAAGAAGTAGCTAGCCTTGGTGGTGACCACCTCGGAGATGGTGCGCCCCACCAGCTTGGGCTCGATGCGCCTGCGCGTGACCTCGACCTCGGGGAGCTCAGGCATGGTCGCTCGAGGCCGCCGCTGGCGCCTCGCCGCTCGGCGGGGCCGCGTCGCGTGCGGTGGGCGGGTCGCCCTTGAAACCGAGCTGCTGCAGATACGTATGGTCGAGTCGACTCCTGGAGCGCGCGAACTGACTGCGCGCCAACAGCGCCAGCCCGCGCGTCACGGCCCACGCGCGCCGCATCCCCGAGGGCCGTTCTTCGGGCACGAAGCCCAGGGCCTGACCCTGGCGCCACACCCGCTCCTGCACGTGCTTCACGAACGCGTCGAGCTGCGCGAGCACCGGGTGATCGGGCGCGCGTTGCTTGAGGTTCTTCACCGCGAAGGGCACCAAGAACAGCTGGAGCTCGAGCAGGCCATAGAACGCCTGCTTGAGCCCGGGTTGCTCCGCGAGCACACGCCGGGTCTCCTTCTCGCCCCAGGCCACGTGCTCTTCTTCTTCTTTGCAGATCACGCGCAGCTTCTTCTGGATGCCCGGCACCCGTGGGTCGCCTTCTGGCAGCGTCTGCAGCAGCACGTCGCGAAAGATGTCGAGCACCATGCCCTCGCCGAGGGCGTGCTCCATCAGCACCTTGAGCGGATAGTAGTCGTTGTGGGCCGACAGCACGCGGATCACCCAGTGCGCGGTTTCCGGCTCGAGTTCGAGGGCGCGGAACATCTCGGCGAACAGGGTCAGGTGGTTGAGCTCCTGGCGCGCCTGGCGCACGTAGAAGTGCGCAGCCTCGAGGGTCTGTGCGGCATACAACGAACGCCCGCAGTACACGCCCGTGGCCTCGCCGTACAGTGCCTGGGACAAGATGAAGCGCAAGACGTCTCGGTCGCGGGGACTCTCGAGATCGAAGCGGGCCTCACCGAAGTCGAATCCTGGAGCCTCCTGCATGGCAACCAGCCTACCGCTTGGGCGCGGATTGGTCTAAGTCCGTCGCGTGAGCGAGTCTTCACAGCCTGAGCGCGTCCCCGAGCCACTCGACGAGGCGCTGCGGGCGCGAATCTTGGGCCACCTCGCGGCTCGCCGACGTACCTGTGTGGAGCTCAGCGCCGCCCATCAGCGCGCCGCCGCTGTGTGCGTCACTCTGGTGCCCGGTCCACGCGACGAAGCGAGCTTCTTGCTCACCCGGCGCCCCGGCGATTTGTCTCGTCACCCCGGCCAGTTCGCCTTGCCCGGCGGTCGGCTGGAGCCCGCTGAGACACCCGAACAAGCCGCGCGACGCGAGCTGGGCGAGGAGCTCGGCGTCACCCTGGAGGCGGACAGCGTGCTGGGCAGCCTGGACGACTTCACGACCCACAGCGGCTTCGTCATCACGCCCGTGGTGCTCTGGGGCCCTCTCGTGCGCACTCTGGCGCCCGACCCGCGTGAGGTGGCCATCGCCTACCGCATCCCGCTGCGCGAGCTGTACGGCGCCAATGTGCCGCGCTTCGAGACGGTAGCCGGTCTCGACGGACCGCTCATCTCCTTACCCCTGGTCGGCACGCACATCTACAGCCCCACGGCTGCCATCGTGTACCAGTTTCGCGAGGTGGCTTTGGAGGGGCGGGACGTCGCGGTCCAACACTTCGCCCAGCCGCGTTTCGCCTGGCGCTGAGTCGTACCGGGGCTCGTCCCGAATTCTTGCAGGCGACACGCGCCTTTCCGACGCTCCCGGGCCCGCTCGCCGCGAGGCGACCGGCCGTGCTAACAAAGGCCAGCGAATGGCGCGGAAACCAGCGGGATTGAGCGGGTGGGGCCGGACCTTCTTGCCGGGTGAGGAGAAGCGTTCGGAGCAGCTCATCGAGGTGACGGCCGGCTCCAGCCTCACGCGCGGACTCGGGCGCTCCTACGGTGACGCCTCGTTGCCCGCACCGGGTGTGCAGCAGGTGGCGGGCTCCACGCTGGCCGATCGCATCATTGGGTTCGACGAGAGCACCGGCGTGTTGCGCGCCGAGGCAGGCTTCGCGCTCTCGGAGCTCCTGCGCCTCTACTTGCCGCGCGGGTTTTTCACGCCGGTGACTCCAGGCACCAAGTTCGTCACGCTGGGAGGCATGGTGGCCTCCGACGTGCACGGCAAGAACCACCACGTCGACGGTACCATCGGTCGCCACGTGCAGGGCTTCAAGCTGCAGCTCGCGGACGGCAGCGTGGTGCGTTGTTCGCGTGAACTCGAGCCGGAGCTCTTCCGGGCCACTCTCGGTGGCATGGGCCTCACGGGCCACATTCTCGAGGTCGATCTCAAGTTGGTGCGCGTGCCGTCGCCCTACATCGTGCGCGAGAGCACGCGGATTCCCAACCTGAGCGAGTTCCTGAGCGCGCTCAAGGAGTCCGGCAAGACCTGGCCCTTCACGGTGGGCTGGCTCGACACCGCCGCGCGCGGTAGCGCCTTGGGCAGGGGCATTCTCTACGTCGGGCGCTGGGCCGAGCCCTCCGAGGCGCCGGCAACCTATCCCAAGCCCAAGTTCAGCATCGTGGCGCCGTTTCAGCCGCCGTCGGGCCTGCTCAACCGCACCACGGTGAGCCTGTTCAACAAGGTCGTGTACGGAAGCCACTTCCGCAAGCACAAGGCCGACGTCTGCAGCGCCGACACCTTCTTCTACCCGCTCGATCGCGTGGTGCGCTGGAACATCCTCTACGGGCCACGCGGAGTGACCCAGCACCAGAGCGTGATTCCCGATGAAGCTGGGCCCGAGGCCATTCGTGGGCTGCTCGAGGTGCTCGAGCAGACGGGCGCTGTCTCCTTTCTCACCGTAATCAAGGATTGCGGCCCCGAGGGAGAAGGCGTCCTGTCGTTCCCGCGTCCAGGCATGTCGGTGGCGCTCGACATCCCGATCCGCGCCGACACCCAAGAAGTCATCGATCGACTCAACGAGCACGTGATCCGTTGCGGTGGGCGCATCTATCTGGCCAAAGACGGCTTCACCAGAGCGGAGCATTTCCGCAGCATGGAGCCGCGTCTGCAGGAGTTCTTGGCCGAGAAGCGACGCTGGGATCCCGAGAGCAAACTACAGAGCGCGCAAAGTCGGCGGTTGTTCGGGGAAGAGGCATGAGAGCTGTCGTATTGGGTGCGGGCAAGGGCATCGGGCGCGCCGTGGCCCGGCTGCTCGCGGAGCGCGGCGCCGAGCTGCACCTGCTCGGTCGGGACGTCGAGGATCTGGAGCGCAGCGCGCGCGACCTCGAGCAACGCGGCGGTGGCAAGCGTCCCGTGCTGACCAGCCACTGCGACCTCTCCGAACCCGGTGAGTTCGAGACCGCCCTGGCGGCCGCTGATCACGCCCTCTCGGGCTTCGACACCGTGATCGTCACCGCGGCCTTGTTCGGCACCCAAGCGCAGCTCGAGGAGGACACCGTCTTCGCGCAGCGCATGTTGACCGTGAACTTCGCCAACACGGTGGCCTTCTGTGAGTACGCCCGCAAGCGCCTGCTCTCGCGGGGGGGCGGCACGTTGTGCGTGGTGAGCTCCGTGGCAGGTGAGCGCGGGCGCAAGCCGGTGGTGCTCTACGGCGCGAGCAAGGCGGGCCTCTCGGCTTACCTCGAGGGCCTCGACCACAAGTTCCGCAGCCAGGGCCTACGTACCATCTGTGTGAAGCCTGGCTTCGTGAAGACCGGCATGACGCAGGGCCTCAAGCCGCCACCCTTCGCCGGCACGCCAGAACAAGTTGCGCACGACATCGTGAAGGCCATGGATCGCGGCACGCCCGTGCTCTACACGCCGCGCATGTGGGCCCTGGTGATGTGGGTCATCCGCCTGCTGCCGCGCTTCGTCATGCGCCGCATTGGGTTCTAGACAGAGAGAGCTCTCGCGCCCTCAAGGCAGCCAGCGGAAGCCGAGGAACACCTGGTCGTAGCCGCTCAAGAGGCCGCCGATGTTCATGCTCTGCATGCCGTTGATGCCCGGGTTCGGGCCCTCGAAGATTCTGAGCGCCCGCGTCGAGGTAGAGGCCCTCCTTGGCCTTGACCTCGATGTGAGGCACCAAGATCAGTGACGGGCCCACCATGGTCACCGTGGTGACGTCGAAGCGCACGGTGCCCTCGAGCACGGCGTAGCTGAGCGCCAGCATGCCGCCGGCGAAGGTGCCCGTGCCGGGGATGAAGCCCCACCAGTCGCGGCTCTTGTCGTATGGCAGCGCCAGCGCATTCATCCAGAACGCCTCGGCCACCGCGGCAAAGGTCTCGCCCTTGAGCCACTCCACGTGCAGGGCTCCCTGCACCATGGGCACGCCCTTGCGGATCTTGGTGTTGGTGACGTTGCCCTTCCAGTTGCCGTCGCCGTCCTCCACCGGATCGAGGATCTGTTGGGTCGTGTTGGGGATCGGCAGGTGTCGACCGTCGTTGGTGGCGGCGTACAGGTGGCGGGAGGGAGAGAAGGCGAACTCGAAGCCAATCGACACCGGCGAGATGTCGAAGCTGCCGTCGACGCCCAGCAGGTAATAGCGCTGGTACGCGATATCCACGAGCGGCGCACCCGCGCTCAACGGTCCACCGACGCGCTGCAACAACGCGTCGTTGTTCGGATCGATGGCCAGGTCGTTGACCGTGGGCGTGTAGTAGATCTGGGGCAGCTTCTCGAGGGCCGTGCCCGCGCTCAGGCCGAACTCCATGGCGTCGCCGCGGAAGTTCGAGCGCAACTGGGCCTGAGGGGTCTTGAAGTCGGGAGCCGGGCCCACGAAGCGCAGGCCCGATTCGCTCATCTTGGTCTGCCAAGACGGGTCGACCAGGTTGCTCAGGCTACCCGGCAGTTGGCCGGTGCCTCCGCCGCCCACCACTTGGGCCACGTACTGGTCGCGGTTGGGGCGCGACAGATGCGGCATGAACCACGGCAGGTACACGAACTGCAGGGTGGCCCAGGAGTTGAGGTCCCAGTCCACGCGCACGGCCGGTTGAGCCAGCTTGTTCGCGGCGAGATCCAGACGCGGCTGCGGGCGCAGGTCGTAGGCCGCCAGGATGTCGGTCGGCGAATACATGTCCATGCGGCCGAGCGAGATGGCCTGCTGGCCGAGGCGAAGATGGAAGCCGTCGCCGAGCGTGGTGTCCACGTAGGCCGCCGTGGCGAACACGTCGACCTCGAAGCGGTCCTCGTCGAGAGCACGCTCTGGCGGATCGTGGTCCCTGAGCACGGGGTCGTTCTGGCCCGGGACTGCCCAGAAGAAGTCGAGCCGACTACCCAGCATCAAACGCAGATTGCGGGAGCGCCTCAGTTCAACTTCTCCGCCGAAACGCAGCCGCGTTTCATACGCGTCTTCGAGGGAGCCCTCCTGGTGCATGTCTGCCGCGACTTGTCCCAGGAGCTCGAGGCGAGCCAGGCCGGTGTTGGCCAGCGGATCGGGTTCGTCTTCGTAGGAGTGCGCAGCGGCTTCAGCGCTGGGCGGGGGCGGCGGAGGCTCGGCCCGTCCCTCTTCCTGCACGGGGCCCCAGCCAAAGTCCTCGGTGGGTTCGCTCGCAGGGGGCGGGGAGGCGGGGGACGGAGCGGGTGCGGAACCCGCCAATTCTGGGTCCAGAATGACTTCCTCGCCGTCTTGGGCTGCGGCTTCCTGCCGAACGAAGGCAAGGGCTGCTCCAAAGGCGAAGGCCGCGAGCGAGCGCGCGCGGCCAGTCCGGAAGTCGTTCATGCTCGGGCCTGCACGATCACGAGGGGGAGAACAGCAGGCCTTGGGCACGTGAAGTCAGCGATAAGCATTAAGCGTACGACCCAGTGAAAGCGCGCCACGATGCGCGCGTACGAAACGGCGCCTTACCCGTGCTCCAGGGCGGTGGGGGTAAAGGCCGTATCCGGAATGCTGTTGCGTGGGCGTAGATTGTCCACGACAAGCTCGGTTGTGTGACCTGTTTGTTTATTGACCATCTGGGCTTCCACGATGACCGGCCGGCCCTCCATGGTGCGGATGCGCTTCGTGTAATAGGTCTTCAGCAACTTCCCGCTCTTATCGTAAAACCGAATACGCAACGGAAGGAAGTTGTCCTGACGCACCCAGGTCTCGATCTTGGAGTAGGCCGACGTGGCCTGGTCCTTGGGGGTGGACTCGATGACGTAGGTCTTTACCCCACCTAGGTCCTCGTCGGGCAAGCGCTTCTGGCTCGACCCGCGGGTGTCGCGGCGCTCGAAGTCCGCGTAGCTGAAGTCACTACCCATGAAGCTGCCCTCGCGCTCGCGGCCGACGATGCGGCGGGTGCGCTTGAGGCCGGGCAGGTAGATGTGCTGCTCGGACTCGCCCTTCTCGCGCTCCAGCATCAAAAAGGCCGTGCCCGCGACTTCCTGGGGAGCCCGGAAGCGGACCACGCTCTGGAGCTGCCCGTTCTTGCGACGGCGCAGGTTGTCCATGATGCGTTCCTTCTTGGCCCCGGTGCTGTCGATCAGCGTCATCCGGACGGTGGTCTCGGCTTCGTCCCAGCCGAACGGATCCTGGGCGAGCATGCGCTCCGAGATCTGGTCGGCGGTTTGGGGAGCCTGGGCGCGAGCGAGCGGGAAAGAGACGCTGGAACCGACAGTGGCTGTGCAGACGATTAAACTAAGCAGACTCAATAGAAACCGATACCGCATGATGCCTCCGCGCAACCGCGACGCATCTTGCACGTGTCACATTCAGGGGTCAACGGCCTGACCGCAGCTCTGCTCACGCGCGCTGCCTCACCGAGCTGGGGTCCGTCGCGGAGGTGCGCTCTTCGAACGCGGCTTCGTCAGCGGCGCCGTGACCCTTCGAATGCGTTCGGAATCACAGCCCGGCGCAAGCTTTCCGTCGCGGTTGTCGGCTGCTCGACGGAGGCTGCCTACAGGTCGAGACGTTGGCTGTAAATCACACAATTCCGGCCAAATTTTCGTGGTATTGGCAGCAGGATCTCTTGACGAAAACCGCGCTGAGCGCCGAGGATGTAGGAGTCAGGCGTAGCGGTCACTGCGGTCATGGCGGGAACGCCTGCTTGGTCCGAGGGTTGAGGAGAAGCAGCTGGGGAAGCTTTCGGATCGCTGGGTCCACTTCGCCTCAAAAAACTGCGCGGGACGGGGCCACTAATAGGGCGTACGGCCGGGCGGCCCCGAGTGAGGTAGCCCACCGACGTTCGTGGCGGCTTACTCCTGGGCTGTTCGTTTTCTTTGTGCTCGCGGGATACCCCGCCCACTTCGACGAGTCTTGAGAGGTCGTAATGAGTCTCGAAAACTGGTTGCTCTTGCTTACGTCCCTCGCCGCAGTGATCTGGCCTGCGGTCGCCGTGGGGGCTTATGCGAGCTACCGCCGCTGCCGCTCCCTGGTACCCGAGCGGCATTTCGAGACCGGCGCCAAGAACCTCACCAAGCTCAGCGTGGTGATCCCGGCGCGCAACGAAGAGGCCGACATCGAGAACACCATCCGCTGCGTGCTCGCGCAGCCTGGGGTCGAGGTCGAGGTCATCGTCATCAATGATCACTCCACCGACCGCACCGGCGAGATCATCAACCGCCTGGCGGCCGAGGACCCCCGCGTGCGCCCCCTGCACGATCCGCCCTTGAAGGACGGCTGGCTCGGCAAGGCCAACGCCATGCAGTACGGCTCGCAGTTTGCCACCGGCGAGTACATCATCTTTACGGACGCGGACATCACGCACAACGCCGGTAGCTTCCTGGCCTCCCTGCACGAGATGCAGGACCACCGCCTCACGCTGCTCTCGCTGATGCCTCAGTTCGTCTGGAAGAGCATCTGGGAGAACGCGGCTGCCCCCGCCTTCCTGCTGGCCACCACCAACTTCCTCAGCGGCCCGATCCACGAGCCCGAGAGCGAGGACGCCCTCGCCATCGGCGCCTTCATCATGGTGGACGCCGAGGTGTACCGCTCGCTCGGCGGCCACGAGGGCGTCAAGGCGCAGATGCTCGACGACGTCATGTTGGCGCGTTGGTTCAAGTCCCACGGACAGCGCGTAGGTTTCCGCGTGGCCCCGCAGTGCCTCAGCGTGCGCATGTACTCGAGCGCCCGCGCGGTGTTTTACGGCAGCATCAAGAACTGCCTGGCCGTGTTCGGCGAGAACTTCTGGCTGGCCATCCCGCTGGCTTTCACCTTCGCCATCGGCGGTGTGTCCGTGCTCTCGGCGCCCTTCGTCGGCCTCTTTACCTGGAACATCACGCTCCTGGCGCTCGGCTTGTTCGTGTACTTCGAGGTCTGGTTGGCCGTCGTGTTCGCCAGCTCGTACATGAAGACCGACCTGCTCAAGCTGGCGGCCTTCGTGGTCGGAGCTCCGCTGCTGCTCGCGGCGTCGTGCGTGGCCACCTACCAGGCGCTCTTCTACGGCTCGGTGCTCTGGCGCGGTCGCGCCATCCGCGTGACCGAATAGCTTTCCGTTCCGAACGCCGCATGAGTTAGAGCGAGACCGGCAAAGTCCGCGCGATCTGGATGCCCTCGGGGCTCGAGTGCGCCTGAAGCGCATACACCTCGACCCCTCGTTCGGCGGCTTCGCGCAGGAGTCGCCCATACGCTGGATCGATCTGGTCGGCGGGCGCGAATCGCGCGCAGTCGCTGCGCTGGACGCAGAACACCATGGCCGCCCGCTGGCCGAGCTGCACCACGTGCATCAGCTCTGCGAGGTGCTTTTGGCCGCGCTCCGTGACCGCGTCCGGGAACAGAGCCGTCCCCGCCTGCACCAGGGTGGTGTTCTTGACCTCGACATAGACGCGTTCGTCGCCACTCGGCAGCACACGGGCACGGGAGGGGCTCCGCGTCGTCACCGGCGGCTCCGTGCCGCCACGCGAGAGCAGGATGTCGATGCGACTCCCGAGTTCCCGTCCGTAAGGAATCTCCCGGAAGCTCCGGGTGTAGCCCGCGAGCGCCGGCAAGTGCCCGGAGGTGATGGCCTCCTCCACCAACGGAACCGCCAGGCCTGTGTCCACCCCGACCCAGGTTTCCCCGATCCGGATCAGCTTCCAGCCGAAGGGCAGGCTGCGCTTGGGTCCCTTGGCGACCATCAATTGCACCGGGGCGCCCGGCTCCAGACAGCCCAACAAGGCGCCAGTGTTGGGACAATGGGCCACCACCTGCTCGCCGCTCTCGAGCTCCACGTCCACGAAAAACCGCTTGTATCGCCGGAGAAAACGACCCGAGACGAGGGGTGGGTCAAACTGCATGGAGCGCGCGTTGTAGCAGGGGCACCGTTCGGTGGCTGCCGTCGGGGCTGTCTTGGAGGCATACTGAACCCATGGGGGCTGTGAACCGGTGGGCGTGTTGCGGTTTTGGAGCGCTGGCGAGCGTCGTGGCGTGCGCGGGGAGCCAGAATGCGCTGCCGGTGCAAGGTGGAGACACCCAGGGGCCGCCCCGAGTCGAAGCGCTCCCCAGCCTGGATGTGGACGACACGGCTCTGAGCAAGGAGATGCGCATGGCGCGCATGCTGAGCGAGGAGAGCCTCAACCTGCCGGCGCCACCGCTGCCGAGCGGTCGCACTGCCCAGGACATCCAGCACTGGAGTGAGGAAACCCTGGCCCCTTGGCTTCAGAGCAAGCAAGCCCGCGCCGAGGCCGCCCGCGCCGAGCTCGACGTGGCTGCGCTCCAGAACCAGCGCCAGCGCATCGTGGCCGGAGCGCTGGTGGGCTTGGTGTACGAGGACGTGGCGCAGGGACTATTGCGGGTCCCAGCGCCCCGTGAGCTCGACAGCGAACCCGAGGTGCTCGCCATGTACCACGACCTGTTGCAGCAGCAGGCAGCGCCCTATTTGATGCACGCCAGGCTGGGGTACGACGCCTGCGCGGCCAACGCGCATGCCCTGCGCAGTCTCGAGCACTGGTCGGCCTTTTGCGGGGAACGCTCGAGTCACTTGCCGTCGGGCGAGCGTCTCGCCCCCGGAGAGTCCGAGACGAGCGTCACGGTGACCAGGGATTAGGCAGATTCCTTTACACATCTTTACGCGCGCGCAGGAGACGCGACACAGCGTGGATCTAGCTTGGATTCGAGAGCGAGCTCATACAGGGCTCGCCTAGGAAGAGAGAGCTCCATGGCAAACACGAACCTGAAGTGGATCCTCGGCGGCGCACTGGCGCTCGCGGCTGGCATCGGCGTGGTGTCTCGCGTTCAAGCGGGCCCCTGGCACGGACACCGCGCGCAGTCGGCGGCAGAGGTGCAGGTGTTCATGGAGCGTCGCGCCGAGCATTTGCTCGATGCGGTGGACGCCGACGACGCGCAGCGCGAGCAGGTGGAGGCCATCCTGGCCAAGAACGCGCCGCAGATGTTCGCCTTGATGCAGGAGGGGAGGGCGCTGCGGCAGGAACTCAAGGCAGCCCTTCTGGCCGAGCGCGTCGATCGCACGCAGATCGCGCTGGGTAAGCAGAAGCTCGATGCGCTGGCCCAGCGCATGGCGAACCTGGGCGTCGACGGTCTGGCGAGCGTTGCCGAGGTGCTGACACCCGCGCAACGCAAGCAAATCGCCGACAAGCTCACGCACTTCCACGACTGACCGCGAAAGTTCGAGATGACCCGTGTTCTGATTGTCGACGACGACGAGCGCCTGGCCGAGATGTTGGCGAGTTACCTGCGTTCGCGGGGCTATGAGGTGGAGCATCGCGCCGACGGTAAGGCGGGTCTGCATGCCGTGCTGAATGCGCAGGTCGATGCCCTGGTGCTCGACATCATGCTGCCCGACCTGGACGGCCTCGAGGTGCTCAAGCGGCTGCGCGCGGCCGGATCGAACCTGCCGGTGCTGATGTTGACCGCACGGGGCGAGGACACCGATCGCATCGTCGGCCTCGAGCTGGGGGCCGACGACTATCTGCCCAAGCCGTTCAATCCACGCGAGTTGGTGGCACGCTTGTCGGCCATCCTGCGCCGCGGGCGGGTTACGACACCCAGTCCGATCAGCGCCGGAGCTGACGTGCTGCGCTTCGGCAACCTGGAGATCGATCGAGGAGCTCGCGAGGCGCGGCTCGACGGCAAGGTGTGCGCCATCACCTCCCATCAGTTCGCGCTCCTCAACGTGCTCGCCGAGCGCGCCGGGCGCGTGCAGTCCCGTGATCAGCTCATGCAGGCGCTGCGCGGGGCAGACCTCGAGGAGTTCGATCGCTCCATCGACGTGCACATCTCGCGCATCCGTGCGGCCATCGAGGACGATCCGCGTCACCCACGCCGCATCCGGACGGTGCGTTCGGTGGGCTACGTGTTCGTGACTTCGCTCGGCGTTGAAGGTGAGGCCTCGTGAAATATCGGCTTCAATGGCAGATTTTCACGGCTCTCGCGCTCACGGGGGCGCTATGCGTGGGCCTGGCCGTGCTCATCGGCTCGCTGATCTGGGAAGACCGGGGCGCCGTCCCGCGCTTCGTCCAGGGGCTCGGGAGCATCATCGTGAGCGATCTCCCGAAGGATGATCGCATGCTCTACGAGCAGACCCTGAAGCAACGGGCCGAACAGCTCGATGCGTCGATCAGTGTGTGGGACGAGCGCGGCACGCCCATCGCGAGCAGCGGCCGCCAGCTCAAGCGACGGGATCTCAACGGCAAGCGCGGCGTCTACGACTACTCCCAGCACACCCTGTGGATCACGCTGGATCAGGGCGGCACGTTGGCCCTGGCCATCAATCATCCGCCGGATCGGCCCGGCTTCTTTCGCATGGCTCTCAGCGTGCTGTTCGCAGCCATCCTGTTCGGCAGCTACATCGCGGCGCGCTGGATCACGCGTCGCCTCAAGGTGCTCGAAGAGGGCGTCACCAAGTTCGGCGAAGGGGATCTCGAGGCACGCGTGACCTTACCCGGCGGCGACGAGATCTCGCGGCTCGCGGACGCATTCAACAACAGCTCCACGCGCATCGCAGGGCTCGTTACGCAGCAGCGCAGACTCCTGCAGAGCGCCTCTCACGAACTGCGCTCCCCGCTCGCGCGGCTCGGGATGGCGCTGGAGCTACTCTCGGAGCCTGAGCAGGAGCCGGGACAGCGCGAGCGACTGCGGGCCGACGCCGCGCGCGACATCGAGGAGCTCGATCAGCTGATCGGCGACCTCTTGCTCTCGGGCCGGCTCGCCGACTCGGGCCTGCCCAAGGACTTCGTGCCCGTGTCGATGGCGCCGCTCTTGCGCGAAGAGGCCGTGCGCGTGGGCGCGGCCCTGGAGCTCGATGACACCAGTGAGGTCTACTCGGTGGCGGGCAATCCGCGCATGCTGCGGAGCCTGATTCGCAACCTGCTCGAGAACGCGCGCCGCCACGGTCAGACGCCCATTCGCACCGCCTTGCGGCGCGAGCGGCCCGGCGAACTCGTGCTGACGGTGGACGACAGCGGCGCTGGCGTCGCGGAGGCCGAGCGCGAGAAAATCTTCGAGCCCTTCTACCGGCCCAAGGGACACCGCGAAACCCAGGACGGCGGCGTGGGGCTCGGGCTCTTTCTGGTCAAGAGCCTGGTCGAGCACCACGGTGGCCAAGTGCGCTACGTGGCCCTCCCGCAAGGCAGTCGCTTCGAGGTGCGCCTGCCCGCCTGAGCGACTACTTCGACAGCCACTCGGCCGGCAGCGGCATGATGTTCCAGGTCCAGGTTTCGCGGGGGTTGTCGCGCTTCAGGATCGTCTCGCGCACCGGCTTCCCGTCCTTCCACACGTAACGACGCAGCTCACCCTGATCGTCGGCTGCCACGTACAGCTCGTCCTTGCCGTCTTCGTCGAGATCGGTGAGCAAGGCCGCGTGCTCGAAGCCCGAGGAATCGGTTTCGATGTTCTCCACCGTCCACTCGTCCTTGGCGGTCTTGCCGGGGCGGAGCAGCCACACGCCGCTGCGGAACGCGGCCGCGACCATCTCCTTCTTGCCGTCGCCGTCCACGTCGCCCGCCGTGAGAAAGCGGCAGAAGCGATCCTGGATGCGGGCCACGACTTTGCCCTTGTCTGCGGGGGTGTTGGCGTCGAAGCGGCGGATCTCCACCGGTTCCACCACCTTGACGTTCTCCTTGGAGCCTTCCGTGAGCGCTTCCACGGCCACGTAGAGTTCGTCACGGCCGTCCCCGTCCACGTCCTTGACCAGGATCTCCTTGGCGTGACGCTTGCCGAGGTCCGCGACCACCTTGCGGCCTTCCTTGAGCTTCGGCACGTAGCGCACCACGCGTCCGCTCTGCGCACCTGCGTCGAGACGGTTGGGCTCGCTGGGCGTCGCGTAGATCTCGAGGGCCCCGTCGCCGTTGAGGTCACCGAGCTCGATCTCGTGGATGAACGTGTCGGGCTCGCGGTCCAGCTTCTCGACCTGCCACTTCCCGTCGGCCAACTGCTTGAGGTACGCCACCACGCCCTGGTCGTGGGTGGCCACCGCGATGTCGACCAAGCCGTCGCCGTCGACGTCGCCTACCTCGGCGTCGCGCATGCGATCGAACTTGCCGCCGAAGGCCTCGGTCCACCAGGTCTCGGACTGCATCGGGGCACGCTTCCAGCCCTTGACCGCGGCCTTCATGCCGCCGAGGGTCACCAGGGTTGCGGGCTTGCCCGGCAAGCTCAGGGCAAAGGCCTTGTGGAACACATTGCTGTCCGCATCGTCGAAGCTCTCGACCTTCCAAAGGCCGGCTTGCGGGGTCAAGAGGTCCGCCCGCGCGGGCTGCGGCGTGGTACCCGAGAACCGCGACAGGGCCAGCACCAGGCCCCGTTTGGCGGCGGGGGCTGAGGCGGAGGGTTGCGGCTGGGCTTGCTTGGTTTCGGCAGCGGGTGCGCTCGGCGTGGGCGCTTCGGGAGCTGGCGTTTCGGCTTTCTTTTCGCCGCCGCAGCCGAGGGCCATGCACAGGGCCACGCACGAGAGCGCCTGTCGAAGCGGGCGGCTCTGCGCGCGAGCAAGGCGACGAGCGCGGACAAGCCTGGAAAACCGAGCCTTGGAGGGACGCGAAAGCAGCATAGGTCAGAGCGCTTAGCGCACCTCTTTTGCGCCGTCCAAGAACGTGCGGGGCGGGTCCTGCTGCAGGTCGATCACCATGCGCGCATCGCCCTTGGTGGGCAGTTCCACCGACAGGGAACGACTGCGTCCGAGCGGCGGGCAGCTCAGCTCCACCCGGTGCACCCCCGAGCGCAGCTTGATCTTGCGCAGGGGCGTGGTTCCGAGCGCTTTCCCATCGATGGATACGTCGGCCCAGGGCAGCGCATTGATGCTCAAGGTGCTGCGACCGCCCTGCTCGCGCGCCCCCGCGTCGGCCCCGAGGTCGGGCGTCTTCGGTGCTTCGACTACGTTGGCGGATGGCGAGGCGGTCTCCGTTGGCACGTCGGGACGTTGGGCTGGCTGCTCGACCAGGCTCGGCGCGCTGGGTTGCGGCGGGCTCGCCGTCGGCTTGGGATTGCGCTTCCAGGCCAGGACCAGGGCCGCGGCCATCGCAACCAGGGCGAGCCAGGGCCATGCCTTGAGCATCCAACGGGTGAGCGCGGGGCTGTGAGCTTGCGACGCACGCGGCTCCGGCTCGCCACTCGAGCCGACCGGCAGCGCGCGCTCGCGGATGCGTCGCGTGCCCTCGGCTTCGGCAGCGCCTTCCTGCACGGGCGGCGCCGGGGCCTTGGGGATTGGAGCCAGCCCGGAGGAGCGCATGATCTCGGTGAGCACAGGGCTCGTGGCGATGCTTTTGGCCGGCACGCGAGCCGTGCCTTCGGAGCTCGGGGCACGCACCGTGGACGCCTCGGAATCCTCACGCGCGCTCGCCCGCTGGCCTCGCCGTTCACGCGCGAGCAACGAGGCGCGCGAGGTGCGGGCCTGCATCTCCTGCAACACGCCTTCGGGCCGAGTTTGAGCCAGGAATTCGCGCAAAGCTCGCGCCACGGCCGCCGCCTTGGGGCGTCCAGCCGGAGCTTCCGAGAGCATGGCCTGCGTCAGCTGCGCAAGCGCCGGGGGAGTCCCCGCCAAGCGGGCGAAATCGGGCGCTTGAGTGAGCGATGCCCGCAAGGTCTTGGCGAACGCGGGCGTGCCCGTCAGACACTCGAAGAGCACTGCACCCAGGGAGAAGAAGTCGCTCTCGGGCCCCAGACCCTCGCCGCGTGCTTGCTCGGGTGACATGTAGCCAGGGGAGCCGAACAGCTCTCCGCTCACCTCGCTCACGCTGGTGGCGATACCGAAATCAAGAAGCCGAGCGTGTCCGGCCTGATCCACGATAATGTTGCGCGGGGTAATGTCGCGGTGAAGGATGCCAAAGCGGCTGTGCGCGTAATCGAGCGCCTCGCAGATCTGAGCACCCAGGTGGGCCGTGAGCGCGGGCGAAAGAGGACCTTCTTCGAGCAGGCTCGCGATGGTCGCGCCCTCCACGTACTCCATCGACAGGTAGTACGTGCCCTCCGCCGCGCCGAGCTCGTAGACCTGCACGATGTGCGGATGACTCAGCGCGACCAGCGTGTTGGCCTCGCGCACGAAGAGCTCCACGAAGCGCGGGTCGCGCGCGAGCTCGGGCTTGATCTGCTTGATCACCAGCTGCTTCTCGAAACCGCCCAGACCACGCAGGCGCGCGCGAAAGACGCGCGCCATGCCGCCTTCCGCGAGTTCTTCGTCAATCAGGTAGGGGCCGAGCTGAGCGAGCACGAGATCAGGGGCCCGAGCATATCGCGTCCCGAGCGAAGCGCGCGAACAAGCCATCCCAATCAGGGGCGGGCGCGCCGCGGGCGCTTCGCGCGGGCC
This sequence comes from Myxococcales bacterium, assembly GCA_047601445.1. Taxonomy (GTDB): domain Bacteria; phylum Myxococcota_A; class Polyangia; order Polyangiales; family DASUME01; genus DASUME01. The sequence goes on from JASGJH010000001.1 coordinate 6,582,777, forward strand.
TCGGCCCTCGGTCTCATCCTGGCCGCCTGCGCGTGCCGCGGAACCGAACAGCACACCCATTCGAGCGAAGTCGCGCTGCGCTACCTGCCCGGGTGCGCCCCCGACGTACTCGATCAATTCACCGTCGAAGCCCTGGGTGATTTCCCAGCCAGTGACGGCACCATCGTTTCCTTCGACGCCCGTGACGGGACGGGCACGCTGAGCGATCTCCCGGTGGACGCTCGCTTGTTTCGCATCCAGCTGACTACCCCCACCTACGCGGGCGCCGCGATTGCCCAGGTCGCCGACGGCTCCGCGTCCGCCCCCTCCGTGGTCCTGCCCACGGGCCTCGCCTGTCAGGTGCCGAGCTTGGCGCCGCCGCCGCTTACGGCTGCGGCCGTGGCCGTGAGTGCGAACGGCGAGGTCTTGATCGCCGGCGGTCTCGAGGGCGATCTGGTGGGCTCGAATCAGAATCGTTCGTCTCAGCGTGGAAGACCGACTCTCCGAGCGCCTCGCCGAAGGTCTGTTCGTGCCGCGCGCCGGCGGCTACGCCGTGAGCCCCACCGGGATCACCAACGAGACCTGGATCATCGGTGGCGCACCGAGCCTCGCGCCCGGCACTTTGGCCCTCAATTCCTTCGAGCGCATCGACCAGGGTACGCGCGAAGTGCTCGGCCTCGGTCGCCTGCGCGTTCCTCGCGTGCACGCTCGCGCGCTCGCGTTGCCCGACGGGTCCGTGCTGGTGGCAGGCGGTGAGAGCAGCGTAGGGAGTGCCGGCACGCTCACCACGCTCGAGCGAGTCGCTGCGGGCAGCGTCGAGAGCCAACTCGAGGCCTCGCTGCCCTGGTCGGGTTCGTTGGACGCCATGCTCCTGCGGGACGATGGGGTCGTGGTGTTGGCAGGACGTGCTGGTGTCGAGCTCCGCCTCGCCCTCTTCGATCCCAAGTCGCAGCAGGTGGCGAGCCTCTCACCACCTTCCGCGACCTGGGATCCGAACCTGGTGGTCACTCTGCCGGGCGCTCGCATCGCACTCATCGAGACGGCGCCCGACGCGCTCACGGGTGAGCTCCACACCACAGGCGCGCTCTGGCTCTTGCTGCCCGACGGCAGCCAGCTGCACCTCGACCATTGGTTCTCTTCCTTCAGCGACCTCACCAACGTCCGCACGGCGACCCTCGATGACGGCCGCATCCTCCTCAGTGGCTCGTCCTCCGCGGGAGCCTTCAGCGCGCGCGTGATCGATCCTGGGCGTTCCGACGTTCGCCCACGTCCACTCGCGGCCCTGCCCGCCCAGCTCCTCGCGCGCAACGATGGCAGCATCGTCATGTTGGCCGACAACGCCGTCGCGCTCCTGCGCGAGTCCGCCCGTACACCCTACGACAACCCTGGCGGTACCCTGCTCGCCGACGACACCGCCGACACCAGCGTGCTCGCGCTCGACGCGCCTCAACGCTTTCGTCGCGAGGGTGTGGCCTTGGTCTCTACCGCCGCGCTCGCACGCTTCGACGTCGCGCTCCTGCGCTACGACGACGTGCGCGTGGACGTGCGCGCTAGCGGACCGACCGAGCTCTTGTTGCGGCGTGCCGATGGCGCCGAGAGCTCGATCGAACTGGGCAGCGAGCGCGTGGGCCCCGCCCTGTGCAGTCTCGACAGCGATCCGAGCCAGGTCGTACGCCTGGAACGCCAGGGCGAGAGCTTGCGCATCCGCACCGCGCGCGCCGAGCGCACCTGCCAGCTTGCTGGTCTGACGGGAGCCATATCTGTGGCCGTACGCGCCCTCGAGCCCGACGTGCGCATCGATGATCTCGAGGTCACGCGCTTCTGAGCAGGTCAGTTCGCGTCGCTCAGTCGCTTGGCCTCGCCCTTCTCGATACGCAGCGCCTGCACGGGTCCGCCGTAGTGTCGCGAGAGCCCCACGTCGATGCGCCACACACGACCGTCGCAAGCTGCGTTCACGCCCTCGGGCTGCACCGTGTGTCCCACGACCATGCGCTTGGCCCCCAGCGCCCCGAGCACTTGTCCGAGCTCTTCACAAGCGGGCGTGGGCACACCGGAGTAGACGCGCGTCCATACCGGCCCATCCTCCGCCATCACCACCGGGGACAGATCTGGCCGCTGCCCTAGCAGGAATGCCCTCACCTCATCGTTCATCCGCTTGAGCCCATAGCGCACGTGCTTCATCAGCACCCCGCCGTGAGCGAACACCGTGTCGCCTACCTGCACCACCACGGGCCGGTCCGCGAGCATGCGCGCGTAGGGACCGCCCGGCCGAAACGCCTCCAGGCGACCCCCAGCGCTATCGAAGGCCGCCACGCTGCCCGGCGTCACATAGCGAAAGTCCTGCACCACGTTCATCAGCTCGTGATTGCCCGACATGGCGATCACCGCTCCGCCCGCCGCGTTGGCCTCGCCCTTCAAGCGCTCCATCAAATCGAGCACCGCACGATCGTCATCACCACGGTCGATTTCATCGCCCGTCTGCACCACCACCAGCTTGCCGCCGCGCCAGTGGTCGCTCTCGTCGATGGCGCCCGCTAGCCGCAATACCTTGCGAGTCTGCTCGAGGTCTCCGTGCAGATCACCGATGGCCACCAGCGAGCTCGCCTGCGGGAGACTCACGAAGCTCCCCTTGGCCCCCCCGCTGTCGGTCGGCCTCTGCTTGGGGAGCGCTTGGGGCTCCTCGGTGCGCGTTCGCGTCGGGGCTTCCTGCGGCGCCTGAGCCGGCGCTTGGCAAGAGACCAAGAAGAACGAGAACGTGAGGAGTCGACCCAGTGATCTCATGGCGTGGCAGCGTACTCGCGGGCTGCCTGCGGGCCAGGATTTCGTCGGCTGCCATTGACGGACGCGGACATCCAAGTCGGTGACGCGTTGATCAGCGCGTGTGCGCGATCCTGGACTCGTTGACCAGCACCACGTCGAGGTCGTTGTCCGCAGTGTTGCGGTTGAGGGCCGGGGGCAGGTCCGAGAACAGGCGTGCGACCCGGCTTTCGCGCCACAGCCGGTCGATGATCGTCGCCATCCCCGCCATCTCGGTTCCCTTGGCCTTGTCCCGTTGGATCACGATCACGTCCGAGGGGATGCCGTAGGCTTCATGGCCTCGCCGCAGGGGAACCGCCCCGAAGCGGTAGCCGAGTTCCTGCGTGCTCCGATCATTGCGCGTGATGGCGACCATCACGGCAGCGCTGGTGCTCAAGAACCGGTTGATCGCGATGCCGGCCAACACCTCGGACATGAACGGCCCAACCTTGTTGCGTCGCCAATCCGGATGAACAGTCATCTGTCCGAGGCTCATGACCTGCTCGTACCCTTGGTCGAGTAGCAGCTTCAAGACCTCGCTCGGAAAATGGCGGAAGTACGACAGGTCGCGGTGTGCCTTGAGCCGCAAGTCGCGAAAGTCGAACATCTGCAGTGCAACGACTTGATCTCCCATGAAAATGGCGCTCACCTCGCGCTGGGTGAGGAACATGTCGCTTTGCAAGTTGATGTCGGCCTGCACTTCCGAGAACGTGGAGCGCCACATCTCGAGCCAGAACGAATAAGCCTTGTCGTAATCCTCCTCCGTGCCCCGCCCAGGCCCCCGCGCCTTGAGCAAGACGTGACGCAGCGACTGCACCGTCTGTTTGTCGATCGTCTGCATGTGTCTACCTCCCTTTGTCGATGTGACGTCGTTGCCGACTATTTCCCCCACGAATAACTTCTGAGACGAACTGAAGATCGCGCATGAATTGCAGTGGAGCTCTGACTCGCGAGCGCTCTGCGCCGACGAACCCGAGAAGCTGCGACTCGGGCCGCTGCTTCGAAGATGGCTTCAGCGCTGGCGCCCTCACCGCGCGCGCACGAGCCCAGCCCACGCGATGCGCCTCGAGCCCCGTCGGGCGATTCGCGGAGCGCCGTGCGGCGCGAGCATCGAAAGCTTTGACCCGACGCTGGGGCCATCCGCAGGTCCTGGCAGGCCGGCCCAGGCGAGAAAAGTTGATCCAAGCGGACGGCGCGTCCTCCAGCTGATCTCGAATGTCGTTCGACGATGCCCAGATGGGCATCCGGCGCGCCAACAACGGGCCTCATTTGGTTATTCGAGGCGTCCACGAATCGGAGCGGACGGCGAATCTCTGAATCTTCGTGCAGCCAAATGCCGCCAAATCCAGCTTCGGAGTCAGACGCGCCTGTTTGCATTGACCATATTCTGTCAGTGCAGGCGTTTTTGCTTCCAGCGGTAAAATTCTTTACCTGCTGTAGCCGGTCCTCGCGAGAGGACAATTTCGTTGTGTTCGGGAGCGTTTGCTGAATTTCAAGGCAGTGACTCAAACGGGCAGCGCGCAATGGCAATTGTGTCCTCAGGCGCAAAGCCTCCCGGCAGGGACCGCAAACAAACCTGCTCCTCCCGACTCGGAGCGGCTCGCGATTGACGTGCAACATCCATCCTCCACTCGCGAGTTTCCTGACGTTCGCGATCGCGCGCGGTCGAGCACTCCCGATTGGCGAGCGAGCGCCCGCGGGTCAACGCGCTTTCCGCCCTGAGTCCGCGCTCTGAGAGTTCGTCCCCAGCAGCGGAGTTATTGCGGCGCCTGATGGGGCGGTGGCGTTGCTCGACCACGCTGGGTCTCCCCAAGTCAGCACTGTGATTCGCAGTGCAACCTGTAGTGCGGCGCGGGCCCAATCGTTTGCGCGTCCAGCAAACTTGCTTGCGTTCTCGCGTGTGACGACCGGCAAGCACCATGTGAAGCAGCTCGCCCCTACTCGTGAGAATGTGCCTTCCAGGGATGGTGTGCAGCCATGCTTTGCGGGCGATCGGGTGAATGCTGTGTCTTGGCTTACGACGACGCCCTACTCATTCAGGTCGCGCGCGCCCGCACGCTCGTGGACTTTCGCTACCCCGCTCGCGAGGCGCTTGATACAATGTGGGGAGATGGACGCCGTTCGGGAGCAGCAGCACCGCCCTCTCGCAGCCTACCAAGGTTTCGTCCGGTCGCAGTTGAGCCGGTTTGGGGCGTCACACAGTGATTTGGAAGACCTCATCCAAGAGGTCTGGCTCATCGCGATCGCACGTTCTCCGCGGTTCACCGAAGACCGCGCCATTCGCGCATGGCTCAGCGAGGTCTGTCGACGCGTCGTTGCTGGGGCTCGCAGGTCGCGAACGCGCACTCCGCTCTTGCCCGGCGACGCGCCGGAGTTGTCGGTCGAACCGGAGCAGGTGGAGCACATCGAAGTCGAACTCGACGAGCAGATGTGCATGGCTGCACTCGCCAGGTTGGATGAGCGCCAGCTCGACGTTCTTACTCTCTACGGCGGCGGTGACCTCTCGATGCGCGAAGTCGCCGAGCTGGTCGGTGAGCCCGAGCGAACCGTGTACTCACGCTATCGTTCGGCAATCAGCGAGCTCACGCGCGACTTGCGGCGCAACGAGCGCACGAAGCCCCGCTCGAGCCTGCCACCACCGTTTCCTCTCAGCGATACGCTGAACATCTCGGGAGACAGCGAGATCTGGGCCGATCAAGGGCGCTTGGCGATCTACCGCTCCGATGAACGAATGGTGCTGGGCCGTCTGGGCAACGTCGTCGTCGCCCGTTGGCGCAAACGAGCGTACGAAGACTCCTCGCTGGCGATCGGCCGTGCGATCGGAGAGGCTCACAAACGCATGGGAGGCCTGGTGGTGCTATTGAACCACGTCGAGCCCGAGATGCGCCTGCTCAATGCGTCTGAGCGGAGCTACATGCGCGAGCTGATCCGGGTGAGTTCCCCGCAGTTGGCAGTGGTCGTCGACGTTTGCAACACGCCGATTGTGCGCATCGGTGGTGCAATCATGCAGGCACTCATGCTGATCACTCGGTCCACGACTTCGTTCGTGGTGGTTCCGACGCTCGAGCAGACGCGTCGGCATGTGACGCCGCATGCGTTCTGCACCGCGGGGCCTTTGAGCTTCGAACAAGTCGCGCACGCCATGCAGACGCTTCGCTCGCAGCCTTAGCGATTCCTTGGGCTCGGCAGCGAGCACAAACGCGAGGATCGGCATCGCGCGGCCTGGGAGCCCGACGGCCAGAATGGCGTCATTGCGCAGGCCGGTTTGTAAGCTGGCCCCGGTTTGTCGCGCCGCCGGGGGTGAATCAAAGAGTTTTCTGCAGCCTCGTCAACGCCGCTTGCAGATTGAAGAATTCGTCGTCTTCTGGAGCTCACTGTTCCAGCATCGGCACATTTTTCCTGTGGAACGAAAACGAGTCGCTTTGACACGATATGGCCAATGGAAACAAAAAAAGTCATTCCCGAGACCCTTCAAGGAGGCATTTGGCTGATCGGAAGCCCAGTTGAAGCGAACGGTGAGGTCGCCTCCTGGGCAGAAAATGGCCAAACGAGGTCAAGCGTTTGGGTGCGGCACGCGGTGGAGAGCCGCTTCGGCCGAAACGCCCATCTTTCGCCGGGCGCGCTCCGCAACTCCCTCGCAATCGAGGCGGTATGGCTCGCCGATGGCGCGAGCGAAGAGGAGCTCGCCCCCGCCTTGTATCGCGCGCTGCAGATCGGGCGCATCCGCGATCTGAACACCGTGGTGGCCCACCTTTCGGGGGTGGAGTCTGCGGTCGCTCGCGTGCTCCGACTAGCAGAGCTCAGCGCTGCGAGTGAGGTTCGGGAGGGGCGCGAGTTCGTGGCCATGGCGCAGATGCTGGACGTCGCAATCTTCGAGGCGGCCCGTCGCTGTAGCCCGGCCGCGTGGCAAGAAGTCCGCAAGGGATTGGCCCTGGAGGCGATGGAGATGGTGCGGCACTGGCTGCCACGATTCTATGGGGGCAGTTTTACCCGTTCGGTCCTCGATAAGACCATGACCCGCGAGCAGTACATCCAGACGCTGTCCAATGCCCATCACTACGTTCGCCAGACGACGCAGCACTTGGGGCGCGCGGTCGCCAATGCGAACGATCGCGACATGCGCCGCCACCTCATCCATCACCTCAACGGGGAGATCAACCACGAGGTGATGATCGAGAACGACCTACGGCACCTCGGCGTGGACCCCGAGTACGTAACCCGTCACCGCATGCCCAACTGGAAAACCAAGGCGTTCATGGCGGTGCAGGAGGCTGCGGTGGGCTTCTACCACGATCCGCTGATGCTCATGGCCTGTGCGTTGGCAGGCGAGGCGGTCGCGGCCCACATGCCGAGCGAGTTCTTGCCCTGCCTGCGTGAGCTGGTCGTTTCGTGGGGCGTGCAACGACCAGAAAGAGCGGTCTCGTTCATCGCGTCCCACACGCACGTGGACGGAGGCGAGGCTGGTCACTGGCAGGCGACGGCCGATATCCTCGGAAACTACCTGGTCGACGAGGCGACACAGCGGCGCTTCCTGTGTACCGTGCGCGCCACCGCCGAGTCTTTCGAGCGACTGGCCAACTCCAATATCGACGAGCTGCCGCTCTTCGCGCGGGTCTCTTGAAATTGGGGGCACAAGGTCACTCGGCGGCTCAGCGGATGGCGAGCTTGTGGTTCGCCCCCCGGCACCCACAAGCTCGCCATCGCTCGAGCCCGCATGCTAGCGACCGAAAAACCGATCAGGGCAAGGCGTGACGAATATGATCCTTGAGTTGGGCCGGACGAAAGGGTTTGGTGAGAAAACTGCTGGCGCCCAAGCCGAGGACTCGCTTGCGGGCGCCGTCTCCCTCGCTGCTCATGATGATCACGGGCAAACCCGGCCGCTCCCGACGCAGGCGCGCGAGCAACGCGTCGCCGCGCAGACGGGGCATGTTCATGTCGAGCAGGACAACATCAACAGAATAGTCGCGCAGCTTCTCCAGCGCCTCTTGGCCGTCACACGCCTCGGCCACTTCGTAGCCCCAACTGGCCAGCAGCGTGACACAAAGCCCGCGAAGCATGGGCTCGTCGTCGACTACTAAGATTCGCTGCACTTGTTCCTGACAGACCATCTGCATCTGTCTGGTGGAATGCAGTTCCCCACCCCAATTCCTGAGAAAAAGTTGTCCACCTGGCAGTTTTTTCGCTGCCGGGGCGGAGTGCGTCGTTCAAGGACCTCGAAATTCCTGGGCAGAAGGCTCCAGGCGTGGCCAAGGTCGGCTAAATTCTAACTGCTTTCGGTGAGCCAACGCTCCAATGCAGACGCGATCGGGCCCCGCGCGATGTCGTCTTCCCGCAACACGTCGGTCGCTGCGCGCTTGAGCTCGTGTGGCGACTGAGGCATCGCGAAGGAGCGAGCGGCGTATTCGAACATAGACAGGTCGTTCAGCCAGTCACCGATCACGGCCGTGTTCTCGTGCTCGATTTCTAGACGCTGGGCTAGCTCGGAAAGCGCGGCGCCCTTGCTGGTCCCCTTGGCGAGTAGGCGAACCACCTGCGTTCCTCCGAGTTCGAAGCGGAACGTGTCGACGAGAGCTTCGTAGGGATGCAGGGCTTGCTCCACCTCGCTCACTGCGTCGGCTTCGCCAATTCCGAGCAACATGATCGCGTCGTCATTGCCGCGGAAGGCGCCGACCCGCAGGTCCTGGTGGGTCGTGACCTCGTGGGCCCAGCCGCGCACGAAGCTGTGATGGGCGGACCCCATTTGGCAGGTGTGGATAGCTTCGTGAGTGAAGACAAAGCTCGCGAGAGAGCCGCGCGCGAAGTGATCGAGGAGGGTTTGCGAGAGCTCGCGGTCCACCGCGCGTCGCGCCAGCACCCGTTCGGTGGTGCTGCAGGCGAGCACTCCGCCGTCCGCGCAGATCAGGGGAGCATCGAGCCCGAGCACGCGCGCGATGGGGTGTGTACGGCTCGTGAGCCTACCCGTGGCCAAGGTCACCACCACGCCCTGCTCGCGCGCGCGCTGGATGGCGGCCACATCGTTTGGGTGGATGGTGTCGCCAGGGATCAAGAGCGTGCCGTCGAGATCCGTGGCGAACAGCTTGTTCGGAGCGGGCCTACTCGTTGGCATAGCCGAGAGCCTTCAGGCGCTCTTGAGCTGCTTTGTCCATGGCGAGGTCGACCTCGCGGGCTTTGAGTGCGCCGGTCTGCGCCTGGGTCGCGGCCTGCTCGAGCTCTTTCTCGGTGTTGCCGAGGAGCGGCTGGTCGGTGGGAGCGAGGTTCTTCAGTTCGGCGGCGTCGTTCTCGAGCTTGTACAGCTCGCGTTCGGCGAGGCCGCGCGGGTTGCCGGCGTTGGCACGGATGAGCTTCACGGTGCTGCCGCTCTGACGGGTGCGCAGGCTCGAGAGCACGTTGCCCTCGTGGCTTTCCTCGGCGAACGTCTGCTCCTTGCCGCGGAACAGGTCCACGCCCTGCACGGCGGGCGGCGTGGCCAGCTGCTTGAGACCGAGCAGAGTGGGCATGATGTCCACGGATTCCACCCAGTGCTTGATGGTGGTTCCTGCGCGGTCTCCCTTGGGGAGCTTCACGAACAAGGGCACGTGCAATTGCTCATCGTAGAGCGTGGTGCCGTGCCAGAAGCCCCCGTGCTCCATGAACTCCTCGCCGTGATCGGCCGTGACCACGATGGTGAGGTCGTCGTAGAGCCCGTGGCTCTTGAGGGACTTCACGAGTTGGCCAAAGTGCTCGTCCCAGTAGGTGATCTCCCCGTCGTAGAGCTTGCGGAGACGATCGGCCTCGCTCGGATCGGGCTTCACGTGGGCGGCGCGCGAATAGCCGACGCCGTTGTAAGGATGCTCGTAGTAGGGATCGTGGGGATCCATGAAGCCCACGAACAGAAACCAGGGGCCGCGCTGGTTGCGCTGCAAGAAGCCATCGAATCTCGCGGTTGACCACGCTCGCGTCCTGGTAGGCGGTGCCAGGCTCGCTGCGACCCAGGGCGGAGCGCGCTTTCTCGTCCACGCGCCGCAGCACCTGTAGCATCGAAAGCTTGGCCGAGGTGTCGCTCGCGCCGAACAGGAAATTCGGCGGTAGATACCGGTAGTCGTGGAAGCCCTGCTGGAAGTTGAAGAAGGGGGCCACGTTGTAGTTGGTGACGATGCCACCGGTGGTGTAGCCGCCCTTGGAGAACGACTCCGCGATGGTGTCGACGGCGTCCGGCAAGCTGGCGGCCTTGGACATGACGCCGTGGCTCGACGCGTAGCGCCCGGTGAGCAACGAGGCGAAGCTAGGGCGCGTCCACGAGGCGTTGGCGTAGGCCTGTTCGAAGCGCACGGAGTCGCGCGCGAAGACATCGAGGTTGGGGGTCTTGCCGGCGGTGTAGCCGTAGCTCGGCACGTGATCCGCGCGCAGCGTGTCGACCACGATGAACAGCACGTTGCCGCGCGCGGCGCTCGCTCCGGACTGCTTGGGAGCGACGTTGGACGGGGCCGGACTGGCGCTCAGGCGCGGCACCGCGGCCAGGCCCACGACGGCGAGCACCAGCCCGAGCGAGCCTACCGGGCGCAACATGACGCGCAGCGGAGAGCGCTCGGTCAGCACGCGCAGCGCGAAGAACGAAAGCGCGTACACCAAGACACCGGCCGCCAGCGCGCCCGCCAGCACCAGCACGCCGTTGAGGCTCTTCCAGACCAGCTCCTCTTGATACACGTCGCGCTGCACGCGGAAGGCACCGATGATCACGGTGAACAGTCCGGCGATGCTGCCGGCAAAGTGCGCGAACGCGTGAGACTCAGGTAGGCGGGCGCGCTGCATCAAGCGGCCGCTGTAGGCCAGGGCGGCGCCCGCCGCGAGGCCCCCCAGGCCGCAACAAACGGCATAGGTCGCCGCGCCGAAGAACCACACGTCGGGCTCTGCCTGGCCGCGCGCCGCCGCCGCGATGGCCCACGCTTCGCCGAGTCCGACCAACAGACCCGCGAGCGCTCCAGCGCCCAGGCCGAGTGCCGCGCCGCGCGCCACCAGCGGCCACTCCGTCTCGGGTACGCGCTCGATGGTGTGGGCGACCATGTCCTCGCGCTCCGCGTCGTCGACGCGGATGTCAGGGCGATAGTCCGACCTGCGGCCCAACAGCACCAGACCACCCATCGACGAGATGACCATCTCGATGGCGAAGCCCAACACCGGAATCAGCACGGCGAGTTCGGGGGGCACGCCCACCATGGTGTACAGCGCGAGCGCCGCGGCCTCGCGCAAGCCCACGCCGTTGACGGAGAGCGGCAAGTGCGCGGTGAAGTTCTGCAGCACCGAGACGAACAGCAGCTCCGTGAGCGGCAGCTTCACGCCCAAGGCGTAGGCCGTGCAGATGTAGATGAACGCGTTGGATAGGTGATTGCCGATCCCGAGCAGCGTGCTCTGTGCGAGCAGGCCGGGCTGCCCCTCGTAGGCGCAGACGGCGTTGACCATGTTCTGCAAGCGCTGCGAGATGGCGTTGGGCAAGCGGCGCGCGACGATGCGCACGAGCTGCGGCCGCACCACGATGACGAACGCGACCGCCATCTGCGTGCCGAACAGCATCGCGAGTGCCGTGATGCCCTGTTCGCCAAAGTATCGGCGCCCGAAGAAGCAAGCCACGAAGGCCACGCTGCCGGCGGCCAGATTGCCGAGCACCATCTCGACGCCGATGCTGGCCACCGCACGTGAGTTCTTGCCCGTGTGCCTGATGATCTCGATGAGGCGATAGCCCTGGAGCCCCAACCCCGCGGGCGTAACCGCTCCGAAGAAGCGGCCGATCATGAAGGTGTTGATCAGGTACCGCCACGGCGCGTGGATGCCCTGTCCTGTTAACAGACGCTGCCAACGCACGATGCCGCAGGTCACCGCAGCGCACACCGAGAGCGTGGAAGCGACGAGCCAGGGCCAGCGCAGCTCGCTGAGGTGGGCGGTCAGCTTGTCAGCGTCCTGCTTCCCCCAAACCCTGACATAAATGAGATAGAGCACACCGACCGAGATTCCCAGCTTGAGCAGGAACCAGAGCCGCTTCTTGAGCGCCGGAGCCATGGCGTCTTGCACTAAACCGACGCACAGTATCGGTCAAGTAACCGGGCCTGGATAGACGACGGCGGTCCGGGGCTGCTTACCGAGGGGGATCGCTCGAGCTACGCCGGGTCCCAAGATTGGGTAGGCGTGGCGCGACCGCCGACTTGGCCGAAGCCTCAGGAGATCATCTGGGCGAGGTAGTTCTCCTTGCCCACGTCCTTGATGATGTTGAGGTGTGCCTCCAGCTCGTCGGCGCTGTGCTCCTCGCCCTTGAGGATGCCGTCCAGCAGCTCGCGCGTACCGTTGTCGCCCTTGGAGCGGCACAGCTCGATCGCCTTGTTCAAGCGATCGATGGCGCCGGTCTCGAGGGCCAGGTCCAGCTGGTGCTGCTCCACCGGGTCCTCTCCGACGCGAACCGGGCTGTAGCGCTGCATGTTGGGCACGCCATCGAGGTACAGGATGCGCGCGATGATCGCGTCCGCGTCCTTCATCTCCTCGATCGATTCCTTGCGCTTCCAGTCATAGAGCTTCTTGTAGCCCCAGTTCTCGCACATCTTCGCGTGGATGTAGTACTGGTTGATGGCCGTGAGCTCGGCCGTCAGGATCTCGTTGAGCGCGTCGAGGATTTGGGGGTCGCCCTTCATGGTCTGTCTCCTGGTGCAGCGCTCCCGCCGGTTGCGCGCTGGTTAAGGCAGACGATACGCAGCCAAGCCGCCCGCATCAAGCAAAGATCCTCAATCAATTCAGGCAACTGAAATCCCATTTCATCTGCTCGGGGGTCGCCTCCCTGGCGAGGGCTTCGAGTTTCTCGTGCGCCGAGACGAAGCCCCAAGTAGACAGTCGGCGATGGGTCGACTCGTGGAGCTACGGACGGAACTCGAGCGGTACGCGGCGCCTTCGGACGCGCAGGAGCGCTCGCATCGCGAACGCATGTTGGCCCTGTGTTCCAGCTCCGGGGACCCCTTCTCACGCGATCATTTCGCGCCGGGTCATTTCACGGCCAGCGCCTTCGTCCTCTCGCCCGACCAGAGCGCGCTGCTCCTCATCTTTCACGGCAAGCTGCACCGCTGGCTGCAGCCCGGGGGCCACGTGGACGCATCGGACCTCGATATCTTGGGTGCCGCGCGTCGCGAGGTGCGCGAGGAGGTGGGGCTCTCGGATCTGCCACTGGCCAGACCCGGGATCTTCGATCTCGACATCCACGCCATCCCGCCTCTCAAGGCCGATCCGACCCACGAGCACTTCGACGTACGCTTTCTCTTCCAGGCGTCCGATCTCGCGTTCCGCGCGGGCAGCGACGCCAAGGCTGCCCGCTGGGTGCCCCTCACCGAGATCAGCGAGGAGACCTCGGATCGCAGCGTGATGCGTGCAGTCGAGAAGCTGCGAGGGCGCTGAGAAGGCGGTGGGCATGGGCTTCGGGTCGCTGAAGTGGGTGGGCCTGTACGCGCTGGGTTGCGCGCTGCTCTCGCCTGGAGTCGTGCGCGCACAAGCCGCGGGCGAGCCCCCCGAGTCCGGGGCCACCCTGGAGGCCGAGGTTCCCGTGGGAAGTCTCTGGACCGACCCGTTCTCTTCGGAGATCCGTGTGCGCTACTACGAGGTGCTGCGGCGCTCGCCCAGCAAGGCTTTCTTGCTGGATCTGGCGCTGCCTGGCGCGGGCAGCGCGTACGTCGGCTTGTACGGGAACACGGTGGTGGCCTCCGTGTTGAGCGTGGCCGGAGCGAGCCTCTGGATCGCGGGTGCGGTGAAGCATCAGGACGCGTTGTGGTGGTCGGGGATGGGCGTGTTCGCAGGGGGCAGGGCCTATGGTCTGATCAGCGCTCCCGTCGGTGCTCGCTGGTTCAATGCGGCGCTGCAGGCGCACTTTGGGCTGCGCGAGATGGAGAGCGAGTGAGCCTCAATCGCTGAGGCACGCGGCCTTGCACCGCCGGGGCATCCGTGGCGAGCAGCGTTCGTGAGAGCAGCGGCCCCAGGTGAACGGGCGGGCTCGATTTCGAGCGCCATCTCCGTGTCTTGGTCCGAATCGCGAGCGACGCTCGAGGTCTTGCGGTGACTGGTCTGCGTCTTGCTCCGTTGGGCCCAAAGCTCAACGTAGAAAGGCGAATGTTCCCATGGAGAACATCTTGGATATGACGAGTCTGGCGTTCGGGGGCGACGCCGTGAAGCGACTGAGCTCCGTCTTGCACGAATCCCCAAGCGCCACCCAGCGCGGTGTGGAGACGGCCTTGCCAGCGTCGCTCGCGAGTCTGGCGGCCTTTGCGTCGTCGGAGTCCAAGGCGGCCGAGCTATTGGGGGCTTTCCGCGGTGGCAACTATCCTCACATCGAAGCCACCGAGATCACGCGCATGGTGGGGGATTCGGCGGCCACCACGCGCCTCGCGCAGTCGGGCTCGGGGTTTTTGAGCCAGATGTTCGGCGGGAAGTTCAGCGGCATCGTCGAGGCTCTCGCAGGCCAGGCGGGCGTGAGTCGCTCGTCGGCCTCCACGCTGCTCGGACTCGCCGCGCCACTCGTCCTCAACGCCATCGGCAAGGAAACCCAGAGCCAGAACTTCGACGCCCGCGGGCTCTCGCGCTTCCTCGGCGACCAAGGGCGCAAAGTCAGTGGGCTGCTGCCCGGTCCGCTCTCGACCGCGCTCACCGCGCTGGGACCCGGCGTGGGCAGCGTGACGAGCATCGGCGCGGTCGAAGGCGCAGGCCAGCGCGTGCGTGAGGCGGGCGCAGGCTACGCCGAGCGAGTGTCCGACGTCTCCGCGCGTCTGCCCGAGCTCGAGCCCCGCACCAACCCGATGTGGCTCATCTTGCCGCTGGCACTCCTCGCGCTGCTCGGTCTCTGGCTCTTCAATCGCGCGCGCTCGCACGAGCGTCGCCTCGAGCCTGTCCCGGCGGAGCAGCGCTCCTACCAACAGACGCCCGACAACTCTGCCCCCTACCGGCCCAATCGCTGACTCGCCGCACATCACGTGCGGCCCGCGCAGCTCGACTCCGCTCAGGGAAACTCGGCGGGCGTGAGGTGCGTGTCGCCGTGCGCGACGCGCTCCAGGCTGAAGTCCGCGAGCAGCTCGTCGGCGGAGATCTCCGTGCCCGCGGGGACGAGCCCTGCGGTCGCTGCGAGCCAACCCACGAGGGCCTCGGGACGCGTGCCGCGCGCGCGATATCCCGCCACGGGCTCCGCGCCGGAGCGTTTCGCCAAGCGCTTGCCATCGGGCCCCAGCAGCAAGGGCACGTGCACGAAGCTGGGCAGCTGGGCTCCTAGCGCCCGATACAGCGCGATTTGCCAGCCCGTGCAGCCCGCCAGGTCTGCGCCGCGCAAGACTTCGGTGATGCCCATCGCGATGTCGTCCACCACCACCGCCAGCTGATAGCTGAAGAGGCCGTCGGCGCGGCGCAGCACGAAGTCTCCGCGCGCTTCAGGTTCAACACAGCCGAGGATGCCGTCGAGAAAGCTCGGCAAGGGCTCCGCCACGCGCAGGCGCAATGAACACGGAGCCTCCGGCCGCGCAGGCCCTAGGCGGCACGTGCCCGGATACGGTGGTCCGAACTCGGACGGTCCATGGGGCGCGCTCGCCACGATTTCCTTGCGCGAGCAGCTGCAACGAAAGGTCAGCCCCCCGGCCGCCAGTTGCGCCAGCGCGGCCTCGTAGTGCGCCGAGCGCTGCGACTGCGTGTAGGGACCGAAAGGGCCCCCGACGTCGGGCCCCTCGTCCCACGTGATGCCCAGCCAGCGCAGGTCGTCGAGCAAGGCGTCGGCGGCGCCCGCGACGACCCGGGGGCCATCGATGTCTTCGATGCGGACCACGAACGCACCGCGCTCCGAGCGCGCGCGCAAGTAACCGAGCAGGGCTGTGCGCGCCAAGCCAAGGTGCAGCTGGCCGGTGGGGGAGGGGGCGAACCGTCCGCGGTAGCGCATGCGGGTCGGCGTCGAGTTCATGGGGCCGGGGCGAACACCTATCACGAACCACACACGCCGGTCGAAGGGCCGTCGTGGCCCCACGGGGCGTCGAGTATTCCGGGACTGCCAGCCAGGTCGCCTATACTCACCCGCATGGCGAGCACATCGGAGGCGCTCAGCAAAGTCGAGCTGTTCAGGGGACTCGCCCCGCACGGTCTCGACCGCGTGGCGAGCATCGCGACGGAGGAGGCATATGGCCTCGGGCACACCCTATTTCGCGAAGGGGAGGTGGGAGACAAGCTGTACGTGATCCTTGAGGGGAAGGTCCGTATCTCCCGCCAGATTGCCGGCATGGGTGAAGAAGCGCTGGCGGTTCTGGGCAAGGGTTCAGCCTTCGGCGAGATGGCGTTGATCGACGACGTGCCCCGCAGCGCCGACGCCATCGTGCACGAGCGCGTGCGTCTGCTCGTCATCTCCAAGGAAGCCATGCAGGACCTGCTCTTCATCCACAAGGAGCTGGCCTACGAGATCCTCTGGAACATCGTGAGGATCCTGTCGTCGCGCCTGCGCGAGACCAACGACAAGATGACCTTCATGTCCGTCTCCGGAAAGTTTTGAGCCCCGACGCTTCCACGCGCTCGCACTGCGAACTGCGGGCCTGCGTTTCGGTTTCGGACGCGTAAGAGGTCGGCAGTCGTGACGCGCTGAGTCGAGGTCAGCGAAAAAAAGTTGGCCGGCCGATCAAGATTTTTTGCGCCAGGGTGAGGCTAAATTGCTCCGGTGAGCGCCAGATCACTCGGCACCAGCCTGGGTTAGCCAAAGCGCCTCGTGATGACGAAGCCGAGCTCGTCCGCGGGCTCCAACGCGCGCGGCTCTCGAAGCCGCGTACAGCGTGGCAAGCCCATGCGGACGGCGTTCAGAGATGGCCGTGATGGCCCAGCCAGCGCTCGGCTTCGATGGCTGCCATGCAGCCCGTACCCGCGGCCGTAATCGCCTGACGATAGACGTGATCCTGCACGTCGCCCGCCGCGAAGACGCCTTCGATGTTGGTGCTCGCGGTGCCTGGCTTGGTCTTGATGTAGCCGTTGTCGTCGAGGGTCAGTTGGCCCTTCACCAGCTGCGTGTTCGGGATGTGGCCGATGGCCACGAACAAACCTTGCGTGGGATAGAGCGAGGTCTCACCGGTCTTCAGGTTCTTGATGCTCAGGCCGGTGACCGTGCCCGCCTTCACGTCGTGCACCTCGGTGACCACGCTGTTCCAGAGGAACTTGATCTTCGGGTGCTTCTGAGCGCGCTCCTGCATGATCTTCGAGGCGCGTAGCTCCTCGCGACGATGGATCAGCGTCACGCTTCGGCAGAGTCCCGCCAGGAACAGCGCCTCTTCGAGCGCCGTATCGCCGCCGCCGACCACGCACACGTCCTGCTCCCGGAAGAAGAAGCCGTCGCACGTGGCGCAGGCACTAACACCACGATTTTGCAGCTCTTTCTCCGACGGAAGGTCCAGCCAACGCGCGCTCGCGCCGGTGGCCAAGATCACACTCTTGGTCTGGTAGGTCTTGCCGTCGGCCGTCAGCGCAAAGGGCGAACCCTTCGAAAGCTCTAGGGTTTCCACGTCGGCCAGGGCGAAACGCGTGCCGAAGCGCTCGGCCTGCTTGCGCAGCAACTCGACCAGCTCGGGGCCCTTGATGCCCTCTGGAAACCCCGGGAAATTCTCGACTTCCGTCGTGATCATCAGCTGTCCACCAGTCTGACCTCCCGCGATCACGCCCTCGATGAGCAGAGGCTTGAGGTTGGCGCGTGCGGCGTAGATGGCGGCGGTCAGTCCGGCGGGTCCGGAGCCGATGATGATCACATTTTCCATTTTGTCCTCGGGGGCTCGACCTTACCCAAAGCACACGATCACGCAATCAACGCTGCGCGTCATGAACGGCCCGCCTGCAGCAAGCGCTTTCCCCGGTCCCTGCTTGAGGTTGTCCCTTGGGCTAGCCGCACAGACCAACCTACGGAAGACCCCGTTTGAGGGGTGTTGATAAGGATTGGGGGGGCATTTTGCCACATGAGTTAGCCCTGATTGGTCTGAGATTAGGTACGCAGCGATCGCACCTTCAGGTTGACACAGCTCCCAACACGGTTCTCAATAGCTCAACAGCGCTATTCAGTCCCGGGGGGCGGGACGGCTAGCGCAGAACGGGGGAACCAGTGCTGCCGTTTCAGTTCCTAGATATGGTCGATGGTCTTACACGGTTGGATCCTGTTCGTACCTATCCGGTACGTGCTGGTGAGCTCGTCGCGCGGCTGTGCGGCGCCGACGGGTACATCGTCGAGCTCGAGGGCGGAGAGACCGTCACGAGCGAGGCAACGGGAGAGGGGCGTACTCGCATTGGGCTGCCACTGCGCTACGGGCGTCAGACCCTGGGCCAGGTGGTGTTGGTGTTGCCCGAGGGCAAGGATCGCCTGGAGCCGCACGACTTGCGCACCGCTCGCTGGGCGGCGCGCATCATGGGTCGCTGCTTGAGCTACGCAGCCCGCATGCGTCATGAACCCCGCAAGAACGGGCTCGAAGACGTCAGCGAGGCACTCCACAAGGCGCCGCTCACCCCACGTGAGCGCGACGTCGTGGCCCTGCTGATGTCCGGCGCTTCCACGCGTCAGATTGCGTCCGAGACGCATCTCACGGTTGGGACCGTCCACACCTATCTCAAGCGCATCTACCCGAAGCTCGGCGTTCGCTCCAGGGTGGAGCTCGTGGCGCGCATGATCGGAACCGACGGCTTGGTCTTCGGTAGCCAGAGCGGGGACAGGGAATCGCGCAGTCACGCTTCTGCTTCCATCTCTTCGATTCCTGCTTCTGCTGCCACCGACTCGATGAATTGAGAGGCACCCGGGACCTTGGGCGCGAGCGCCCTGTCCCGATCGCACGATTGACCTGGACCGCTTCACGAAGGGGAACACGCAGCGCGGGCGCCTGCGTGCAGACAGCGAGAGCCGCCGTTCGAGGCTGAGAGCTCTCTTCGTGCTAGTCGTGGGCCATGGCAAAAGCCGAGAAGCGTCTCACACACCTCGATTCGCGTGGCCAAGCGCGAATGGTGGACGTGGGCGACAAGGCGGTGACCTCGCGCACCGCAGTCGCCCGCGCCACCGTTCGCATGCGTGCTTCCACGCAGCGCGCCTTGCGTGACGGGCAGACGCCCAAGGGAGAAGTGCTCGCCACCGCGCGCATTGCGGGCATCCAGGCCGCCAAGCGCACGTGGGAGCTTATCCCGATGTGTCATCAGGTGCAGCTCACCTCGGTGAAACTCGAGCTCGAGTTCAAGGGGCGGGACAGGGTCGTGATCGAGGGGCGGACCGAGGCGCGGGACCGCACGGGAGTGGAGATGGAGGCGCTCACGGCGGTCAGCGTGGCAGCGCTCACGCTCTACGACATGCTGAAGGCCATCGACCGCGAGATGGTGATCGAGGAGGTCGCCTTGCATGAGAAGCGTGGGGGCAAGAGCGGAGACTTTCGACGCTGACCCCATTATCGCGGGGCGACGCTACCGGCGCTTCAGGTGGGAGCGGCCTTCTTGCCTTTGCGCAAGGACCCCGTCACGGCCTGCACGTCGCTTTTGGTGATCTCCCCGCTGAGCGTGCAGACCGCCAAATACACGAGCCCGCTCGCGATGAGCACCACGGGTGCCAGCTTGGGCGTCGCTGGGAGCTGGCGCGCGACCCAGAACGCCGCCGCCGCAGCGATTGCGCAGCGCAAGAAGCTCAGGAGCGGCAGGGCCACGCCCATGAGTTTTCGCATCAGGAGGGAGGACAGAACCAGCGCCAGGAGCGGCCCCAGGCTCGTCGCGAACGCGGCGGTCGCCAGGGTTCGATCGCCGAGACCCACCGAACGCACCATCACGCGGTTGGCGATCAGCACTACCGCGAGTGCCAAGAGGCCGATCAGCGCTGACAGCACCGGGCGACCCGCGCTCGTCAGGACCGTGGCGATGATCACGAACAACGCGAGCGCGATCTGGCCGAATACCAGGACGCGCAGGGTGTCGGCGCCCTCTGCGAACTTCGGCCCGTTCACCAGCCGAATGACGCCGTCGGCGGCGCCGCTCAAGGGGGCTCCGATGGCGAACAGTACGATCATGGAGAAGCGCAGGGCGTTGCGGATGTGGACCCGCGCGGAGGCCAGGTCGCCGGCTGCGGTAGCCCGCGAAACCAGGGGAAAGACGATGAACGTGACCGACAGGATGACCTGGTAGGGGACCAGGGCAAAGTTCTGTCCGGCGCGATAGAGACCCACGTAGCGCGAGGCGTTCTCGGCCGCGCTCGCCACGTCCAAGCCGCCCTCGATGCCAAGTTGCGATGCGGTGTTCTTGAGCACCCAGACGTCGAGCAACAGGGTTCCGTTGAGCGTGAGCTGGAAGAAGACGATCGGGAGTAGGAACGAGAACCAGGTCCAGACCGGTAGCTTGGGTCCCTGCTCACCGGTGCCCACCGTGAACAGGGCGATCAGCGTGATGACGAGGGCCGCGCTGGCAAAGCCGGAGAGCGCGCCGGCCGCCCCGAACCCGAGCGCCGCGGCTCCGACGATGCCCACGGTACGAACGGTGGAGAAGGTGATGTCGAGGCCGGCCTGCTTGTGAAAGAGGCGCCGGCCATTGAGGCTGCCCACGATGGTCGCGTACAGCGCGTAGAACAGCGGCACCAGGGCTGCGATACGCAGCAGCGACACCAGCTGGGCGTCGAAGGCCAGTCCGGCGAGCCAGGGCGCGGCCAGGAACAATCCGGACGCCAGGGTCACGCCGACGCCGAGTTGGAGCAACAACGCCTGACGGAGCCGGGCGCCGGCCAGCGCCTCGTCTTCGCTGATGCGCTTCGAGACCGACTGCACGGTCGCCGCGATCAGCACGTTGTTCACGACGCTCACGAAATTCATGGCCAGCGAGTACTGGCCGAAGGCCTCCGGCGAGCCGAGCAAGCGCGGCAACCCGAATTGCACGATGAAGCCCGAGAGGATGAAGTAGAGCTTCGCTGCGGTGATGAGGGCCAGGCCGCGGCCCGTACCGGCGCTCTCGGACATGGAGCCCGGTTGTGGCGTGAGGGGCTCGGCCGGTCAAGAAAATGGGGTGAACGAGTGGCGGAGGCAGCCAGGGCTCAGTGGTTTGCGAGTCGCCAAGACTCGATTGCGGCCCATTTGTGGAACTGGCAATTGTTGCCTCGAATCATGCGACCGCCAGGTGCGCCCGTTCTTCTGTGCTTGTTGACACTCGGCTTACTGTCATGTCGTGCGCCCGTTGCGACGACCACGGCTGCAAGCAGGCGCGCGGTTCTCGAGTGCATGTGGGTCACTCGCTCAACCATGAAGATGGAGCGTTGCGAGGAGATCGCGAAAATCGAGGCCTGGTCATGGCAGGCGGACTCTCAGCCGCGTTCAGACGCAAAGCCGTTTGAGTGGCGATGTCCAGAGCTTGCCTACGTCGGTGGTGAGGAGGATGGCTGCCACATGCAATTCATGCGGGTCGTCGCTTGCGACGCAGTGTTGTTGCTGACATGCGAGGTATGTCCGAATCACATGCAATGCGGCGACGGGGGAGAGCAAGGGGAAGCCCCAGCATCGTTCGAGCGCGGGTAGCGCTGGAACGGACTATCAAGTCTTAGGGTGAGTGCGTCCGCAGCTTCGACCATTCAGGTCGCCAACCAGAAGAGTCGCTGAGCTACGTGCTGCTAGTGACCGGTCAGAAATGCAGTCACCTTGGGTCGTGGGGGGCGTTGTCCCGCGGAGCAACAGGATGATTGCGGCGGTCACCAGGCGTGTCGCCCGCAAGAGACCGGCGCTTCGACCGTGGGCAGTCGACCGCGGGTCCACGACGCGCGCCGGCGACGGCGGCTCCCCGCCGAGTGGGGTGCTGCCATCCCCTGGACGAGGGCCGGCCCGCTCTTGGGGGCCAGGAAAGCGTCGTTCGGGCTCTTGTCGACTGCCTGTAACGGGGTTGACGGGGGTGATGAACTGGTTACGTTGGGCCCTGATTTGGGGCTTTCGGCGGACTCCCAAGGGAAACCCGCCGGGATCACACCGGTTCGTAAGTGATGTCCAAGCGGTCGCCAATGTGCGGCGCTGGGCGAAGGAAGGGTTTTCACATGGGCAAGATCATCGGCATCGATCTCGGCACGACCAACTCGGTCGTCGCGATCATGGAAGGCAAGGACCCGAAAGTGATCGTCAATGAAGAAGGCGATCGCACGACGCCTTCGGTGGTTGCTTGGACCGAGCAGGATGAGGTGATCGTTGGGCAGATGGCCAAGCGCCAGTCCATCACCAATCCCGAGGGCACGGTCTATTCGGCCAAGCGCTTCATGGGTCGGCGCTACGACGAGGCCGTCGAGGACGGCCGCCGCATGCCTTACAAGGTCGTCAAGCGCGACAACGGCGACGTGGGCATCGAGGTCCACGGCAAGGTCTACAGCCCGCCCGAGGTTGGCGCCCACGTGCTCCGCAAGCTCAAGAAGGCCGCCGAGGACTACCTCGGTGAGAGCGTGACCGAAGCGGTCATCACCGTCCCCGCCTACTTCAACGACTCGCAGCGCCAGGCCACCAAGGACGCAGGCCGCATTGCGGGCCTCGACGTCAAGCGCATCGTCAACGAGCCCACCGCGGCTGCGTTGGCCTATGGTCTCGACAAGAAGCGGGACGAGGTCATCGCCGTTTACGACTTCGGCGGCGGTACGTTCGACATCTCCATCCTCGAGGTGGGCGACAACGTGGTGCAGGTCATCAGCACCAACGGTGACACCCGTCTGGGCGGCGACGACGTCGACCAGCGCATCATCGACTACCTCGTGGCCGAGTTTAAGCGCGACCAGGGCATCGACGTCTCCAAGGACAAGATGGTGCTCCAGCGCCTGAAGGACGCCGCGGAGAAGGCCAAGATCGAGCTCAGCTCGAAGCTCGAGACCACGGTGAATCTGCCGTTCCTCACGGCCGACCAGTCGGGTCCCAAGCACATGAACCTGCGTCTCACGCGCGCCAAGCTCGAGCAGATGATCGAGGACCTCGTGCAGCGCACCCTGGAGCCCTGCAAGAAGGCCTTGTCCGACGCCAACAAGACGGCCGCCGAGATCCACGAGGTGGTGCTGGTCGGTGGTTCGACCCGTATCCCCATGGTGCAGGAGGCGGTGAAGAAGTTCTTTGGCAAGGAACCCCACAAGGGCGTGAACCCGGACGAGGTCGTGGCCATCGGCGCCGGCGTCCAGGCGGGCGTGCTCTCGGGCGACGTCAAGGACATGGTGCTGCTCGACGTCACCCCGCTCTCGCTGGGCGTGGAGACCCTGGGCGGCGTGATGACCACCCTCATCCCGCGCAACACCACCATCCCCACCCGGCGTGAAGAGGTGTTCTCCACGGCCGACGATAGCCAAACCAAGGTGGAGATTCACGTGCTGCAGGGTGAGCGTGCCCAGGCTCGCGACAACCGCACCCTGGGGCGCTTCCACCTGGAAGGCATCATGCCCGCCCCGCGCGGCGTGCCGAAGATCAAGGTGACCTTCGACATCGACGCCAACGGCATCCTCTCCATCGTCGCCAAGGACGAGGCCACCGGGAAGGATCAGCGCATCACCATCACCGCGGGCAGCGGCTTGAGTGAGACCGAGATCCAGAAGATGGTGGACGAGGGCAAGGCCAACGAGGAAGCCGACAAGAAGCGGCGCGAGGAAATCGAGCTGCGTAACCGGGCCGATCAGCTTTGCTGGACGGTGGAGAAGACCCTGGGTGAGGCCAAGGACAAGCTTCCGGCCGACAAGGTTAGCGACATCGAAGGCAAGGTGAAGGCGCTGCGTGGGGCCCTCGACCGGGACGACGCGGCAGGCATCCGGGCCGGCTTCGAGACCCTGGAGAAGTCCATGCACGAGCTCGCACAGGTGGCCTACCAGGCTGCGGGTGCTCCCCCGGGCGGGGCCCCCGGGGCGGCGCCGGGCGGCGCGGCGGCACCCGGCGGAGCGGCCAAGGAGAAGAAGGACGACGGCGTGATCGACGCCGAGTTCGAGGATTCGAACTGAGCAGCGGCTCCCAGTCCTGACCCCCCTCACTCCGCGGCCCGCGCGTCTCGCTCGGGTCGCGGAAGCGCTTTCTGCACGGATTCGCCCAGGCACCGGCCCTGGCCCGGGTCGGATTCGCCTGGCCCCCCACGGCCCTCGAACCCCGGACATGCTAGGAAGGACGCCCGGAGCGGCTCCGGAGCGGCGGAACGTCCGCTTCGGCTTGAATGGGCTAGGCGCAAGACCCGCGCCTGTTTGCAACAAATTCCGCTCGATTCTCGGACTTTCGGTGCTGGCGCATTGCGAAACGCCGCTGAGCGAGTACCGATAGGCCCCGAAAAGCGGGCTCAGCGGCATCAACAGACGAAGAGAACGGTATGCACGACCTCACCAAGCAACGAAACATCGGGATTTTCGCCCACGTCGACGCGGGCAAGACCACCACGACCGAGCGCATCCTCAAGCTGACGGGCAAGATCCACAAGATCGGCGAGGTGCACGACGGCGCGGCGACCACCGATTTCATGGTGCAGGAGCAGGAGCGCGGCATCACCATCCAGTCTGCGGCCACGACCTGCTTCTGGAAGGATCACCGCTTCAACATCATCGACACCCCTGGGCACGTGGATTTCACCATCGAGGTGTACCGCTCGCTCAAGGTGCTCGACGGCGGCATCGGCGTGTTCTGCGGATCCGGCGGCGTGGAGCCCCAGTCCGAGACGAACTGGCGCTACGCGAACGACTCCAAGGTCTCGCGCGTCATCTACGTCAACAAGCTCGACCGCACCGGTGCAGACTTCTACCGCGTGGTGAAGCAGGTTCGCGAAATCCTCGGCGCCAAGGCGCTGGTGATGGTGCTGCCGATCGGCACCGAGAACGAGTTCGTGGGCATCGTCGATTTGCTCACGCGCCAGTCGTACGTGTGGGACGACTCGGGTAACCCCGAGAAGTTCACCGTGGGCGGCGTGCCCGAGGACATGAAGGACCTCGTGGAGAAGTACCGCGCGGAACTGATCGAGATGGCCGTCGAGCAAGACGACGCCGTGCTCGAGAAGTACCTCGAGGGCGTGGAGCCCGACGTCGACACGCTCAAGAAGTGCATCCGCAAGGGCACCATCAACCTGACGTTCTTCCCGACCTACTGCGGTTCGTCGTTCAAGAACAAGGGCGTGCAGAACGTGCTCGACGCGGTCGTCGACTACCTGCCGAACCCGATGGAAGTTCCGCCCCAGCCCGAGATGGATATCGACGGCAACCCCAGCGGCGAGTTCGCGATCGTCGACCCCAAGCGCCCCGTGCGCGCGCTGGCGTTCAAGATCATGGACGACCGCTTCGGCGCGTTGACCTTCGTGCGCATCTATTCCGGCACGATCACCAAGGGCATGAACCTGGTGAACACCTACACGGGCAAGAGCGAGCGCATCGGCCGCATGGTCGAGATGCACGCCAATGACCGCACGCTGATCGATGAAGCCCAGGCGGGCGACATCGTGGCGCTCGTGGGCCTCAAGGACGTCAAGACCGGCCACACGCTGGCGGACGAAGACAAGCCCGCGACCCTCGAGCCCATGGTCTTCCCGGAGCCCGTGATCGAGCTCGCCGTCTCCCCCAAGGACAAGGGCGGCGCCGAGAAGATGAGCGTGGCCATCGGCAAGCTGGTGTCCGAGGACCCGTCGTTCCGCGTCGAAGTCGACGAGGAATCCGGCGAGACCATCCTCAAGGGCATGGGCGAGCTGCACCTCGACATCAAGATCGACATCTTGAAGCGCACCTACGGCGTGGACGTCGTGGTGGGCAAGCCGCAGGTGGCCTACCGCGAGAGCGTCACCAAGGTCGTCGAAGACGGCTACACGCACAAGAAGCAGACCGGTGGTTCCGGTCAGTACGCGAAGATCGACTACCGCATCGAGCCCGGTGAGCCTGGAACAGGCTTCGTGTTCGAGTCGGGCATCGTCGGTGGTTCCGTGCCGAAGGAATTCATCCCGGCCGTGGAAAAGGGCTTCCGCGTCTCCGTCGTCAAGGGGCCGCTCGCGGGCTACCCGGTGGTGGACGTGAAGGTCACGCTCACGGACGGTGCCTTCCACGCCGTCGACTCTTCGCAGATCGCGTTCGAAGTTGCGGCCAAGGCTGGTTATCGCCAGTCGATGCCCAAGGCGGGCCCGCAGCTGCTCGAGCCCATCATGAAGGTCGACACCTTCACACCCGACACCTACGTGGGTGATGCCATCGGCGACCTCAACCGTCGTCGCGGCATGATCAAGAGCCAGGAGTCCGGTCCCACGGGCGTGCGCATCAAGTCCGACGTGCCGCTGAGCGAGATGTTCGGCTACATCGGCGACCTGCGCACGATGACCTCGGGTCGCGGCCAGTTCTCGATGGAGTTCAGCCACTACTCGCCTTGCCCGCGCAACGTGTCCGAAACCGTCATCGCCGAGGCCAAGGCCCGCGAAGAGGCCAAGAAGAAGAAGTGATCCGCTGAGCGCCAGGTCGCACCAGCGCTTCGCAGCATGACGCCAGGGTCCGCGAGGGCTCTGGCGTTTTGCATTTCAGTCGTGTGACGCTGGCCTCTTCACCCGAGCTCTAGTCTGGATTGGTCTGGTATCAGGCCAGGAGCGTTTGGTACCGTCGGCGAGCTTTGGGAAGTTCATCTCGGATCGAATCTCGGGTTCCTCAGTACCGCGCGTTCGTGCGCTCGGAGTTGCGACGCCTGGGAGTGCCCGTCGTGGACCTCAACGACCTGGAGCAAGAGGTCTGGCTGCTGGGGCTATCACGCTCCGAGAGCTTCGCCGAACAAGCCTCCATCCCCGGCTGGCTGCCAAGCGTCTGCAGCCGCGTGGCCCAGGCGCATTGGAGCGAACCGACCCCGGTGCCGCGTGTCGGCGCCGACCTGCACGTCGAGCCCGAGCAGGTCGAGTTCGTCGAGCGCGAGTTGGATGAGCTCAGGGTCGCCAGCGCCCTCGATCGGCTGAGCGAGAAGCAGGCCGATGTGCTCGCGCTTTACGCGAGCGGTGAGCTCTCGATGCGCGAGGTGGCGGCGCAGCTAGGTGAGTCCGAAAAGACCGTCTATTCACGCTACCGCACTGCCATTGAGGACGTGACCCGCGAGCTACGCCGCGGCGATATCGTGATCCCACGGCGCTCGAGTCGGCCTTCCGGCTCCTACCCAGTGGCGACCCAGCCCGAGTTCGCTGCGCAGGAGCGCGCGGCCGACCAGGGTGCGCTCATCGTCGTACGGGCCGATCGCGAGCTCTCGATTGGCCGCGTGGGGAACGTCCTGCTCGTTCACTACCGGAAGCGGTTTTACGAGAGCAGCGTGGAGACCGTGGCCTCTGTGCTCGAGACGGCTCACCAGCGCCTCGGGGTGCCGCTCGTGATGCTCAACACGGGAAACCCTGATCTCGCATTGCCCAACGCCGCGGAACGCCGCGCGCTGTTTCACCACGCGCGCGCCAGCTCGCCGTGCCTAGAAATGGTCGTGGACGTCGCCAACGGCCATCCTCTGGCTCAGGTTTTTGCCTCCATCGTGAGCGGCATCCTGCTGTTGTCGCGCTCCTATCTGCATCATTCGTTCGCCATGGTTGCCACGCTGGACGATGCGCGGCGCTGGATTGAGCCCCGCGCCCGCACGGTCCACGGGGCGCTCGCTTGGGACGACGTCGCGCGGGGCATGCGCGCTGTGAGCCAGGTGGGGTAAGTGCGCGGGGCAGGGCTGCGGAGGGGGCGGGGGCCCCTCGAGTGCGTATTCGCGGGCGCCTGTGGGCCGAATTGGGAGCGTGCTTCGGACTCGCAAAAATCGACCTCCCACGCTTCGTTTTTCTCAACGCGATCGTGTCCGCAGGTGTTTAAGCGGCGAACATGCCGTCCACGGACCGAGCCACGCTGAAGCTCTTGCGCGCCCAAGGGGTGCCGCTCGAGGAGCGCGACGACGACGCCCTGATGCAGCTGAGCCGCGCCGGGGTGATGGCGGCCTGGGAGGTCCTGGTGCGACGTCACCAGGGGGCGCTGCGCGGCTACTGCGCGCGCGTCTGTGGGTCCGCGCTCGGGGATGAGGTCGCCCAGGAGGTCCTCCTCGCGGTGTGGGCCGAGCGCGAGCGCTATCAGGCCCAGGGGCGCTTTCGGGCGTACCTCTTTCTCGTGGCTGCACGGCGGGCGCGCAATGCTCTGCGAAGTCACAAGCGGGCCTCGGAGCGCGGCCAGGCGGCGGTGCCCGTGGACTTCGCTGACCCACTTCAGCTCGACATGTTGCTGGCGCGGGAGCGTGAGCGACGGCTCTTCGGGCTGCTCGAGAAGCTCCCCGAGGACCAACGTGCCTCGCTTCTGCTGCGCTACGCAGCGGAGCTCGACTACGACGAAATCGCGCTGGTCGTCGAGCGCCCTTCGGCGACCGTGCGCTCGCGGGTGTTTCTCGGCCTCAAGCGTTTGCGGCAACTGCTGCAGGGAAAGGAGCTGCCATGAATTGCCCCGGCGAAGATCGTCTTCTGCTGGAGCTTTTGGGTGAGCTCAGCGTCAACGAATCGAGCGAGCTCGAGCGACATCGGCAGGGCTGTGCGAGCTGTGCGGGAATACGTCTGGAGTATCGGCAGCTGAGCGCGAGCTTGAGCTCGCCAGCGCCTTGCGGGCAGTCCGATGATGCGTTCGTCGCACGCGTGATGGAGCGAACGCGGGAACTCGCGCTGTTGAAGGGAGAGTCGCGCAGGCCCGAGAGCGGCCGGTCGCGCTTGGCCGTCAGGCTCGGGGCCGTGGCGCTTGGGGTGGCTGCCGCCGCGAGCCTGGCGCTCTGGCACGGTAGGCCGCTCGAGGAGCACTTCGCGGCGCGCGGAGCAAAGGTCGCGCGCGAACATGCAGTCAGCGCTCACGCGAGTCTGTTCTTGGTGCGCCAAGGCGTGGCACGGCCGCTCGAAGGAGCGGAGCTGCAGGCCGGAGACGGCTTGGCCGTGCGGTGTTCCAACCCAGGGCGGACGGCGCGCTATCTGGCAGTCTTCGTGGTCGACACGGCGCGCGAGGTGCACTGGATCTATCCCTCCTACGTCGATGCGAACTCTGCGCCCGAGTCGCTCCGGCTCGAGCCCGGCGCGCATGAGCGCTTGCTGCCCGAGATCGTCGAGCCCGAGTTGCCGGCGATGGGTCCCATGCAAGCGTTCGCGCTGTTCACGGCCGAGCCAGTGAGCGTTCGCGACGTCGAGGCTCAGCTCTCCCGCATCAGTGGAGGGCAGGATGTGAGGGCGCTCTTGGGCAAGGTGTATCGCGGCAGTCAGGTTCAGCGATGGAGCGCAACATGGAGCCGAAAATGAGCCGCGTCTGGTTCGCATACGCATGGCTGTTGGGCTCCTGGTTCGTGGTGAGCTCGGGCCGCGCCCAAAACGTCGACACCTTCGCCTTGATCATCACCAACAACCGCAGCATTTCGGGGTCACAGCCCGATTTGCAGTACGCCGACGACGACGGCGCTCGCTATTTTCGGCTGTTCAGCAGCGTCGGCAATCATGCGCAGGCACGGCTCCTCACGCGCTTCGATCGGGCCTCCTTGGCCGCTTATCCTGGGTTGGTTTCCGTGGCACGCGCTCCGACGACTGCGGAGGTAATGCGTGCTCGTGACGAGCTTGCGAAGGCCATCGAACAAGCTCGCGCGGCGGGCCAGCTGACCCGGCTCTACGTGATCTACGCGGGCCATGGCGACGTGCTCGATGGGCGCGGTGTGCTGGAGCTCGAGGACGCGCAGATCGATGGAGCATTCGTGGAGCGCGAGCTGCTCGACCGGCTCGCCGCCGACGAGAAGCACGTGATTTTGGACAGCTGCAACTCGTTCTTCGTGATGAATCCCCGCAAGCCCGGGGGACGACGCTGGGCGACGCCCGAG
Organism: Myxococcales bacterium; assembly: GCA_047601445.1. GTDB lineage: Bacteria > Myxococcota_A > Polyangia > Polyangiales > DASUME01 > DASUME01. The sequence continues at coordinate 6,612,320 of JASGJH010000001.1, forward strand.
GACATGGCGCTCGGCTTTTCAACGCGGCACCCGGAGGTCGGGCTGTTCTTGTCGACCAACAGTGAGAGCGAGGTGTTCGAATGGTCCGAGCTCGAGTCGGGTGTGTTCAGCCACGAGGTGCGCTCGGGCTTGAGCGGTGCGGCCGATGTCGATGGCAACGGCAGTGTCAGCTACGTGGAGCTCGCCGGTTTCATCGAGCACGCCAACCTCGGCATTGCTCGCGAGGGCTTGCGGCCGCATTTGTTCTTCCGCGGTCCCAGCGGAGATCGCCACGCGCCCATCTTCTCCAACCGTGAGTTGCGCGGACGCAAGGTCGAGCTCGCCACGGCGCAGACCCGCATGTGGGTGAAGACGGCGAGCGGAGAGCGCTTGCTCGACCTGCACAAGGAAGAGGGACCCATGACGTTGGTGGTCCCGGAGGGCGAGGGTGAGCTCTCGGCGTACGTGCAGACCACCGAGCCCCAACAGGGCTCGCGCGGCGCTGCGCGCACCGTGGTCGCGGAGTACTCCCTGCAAGCAGGTGACGGTCCCGTGCAGCTCGCCAGCTTGGTCGCGGCACCACCGCAGGTCGTCGCGCGCGGACAGCGCCTGTTCGGGGAGTTGTTCGCGCTGCCGTATGGGCCTGTCGCCCTGGGCAAGTTCGAGCAGGCTACCGACGATCTCCAGGCCAAGCCCGTCTATGGCGTGACCTCAGACGACCTGACGCGCATGGGACACTACCTCGAAGAGTTCGCATACTATGGCCGCACGCGGCGCACGCGCACCGCCACCCTGCTATTCGGCTATTCGGCCCTGGCCCTGGTCCCGGCTGTGGCCGCGGCGGCTACCTGCGAAGGCGAGATCTGCAAAGGAGACGTCGGCGTTTTCGCCCTGATGGGCGGCCTTTCGGCCAGCTTCATGGCCGGAGGACTGACGGCAGCATTGCGCTCCAGTCACGGCGAGCGTGCCCTGGTAAGTTTCAGAGCGGAGGTTACACGCGGCCCGGTCCAGGGGGCCCGCGCCTTTGCGGAGACCGACGCACTCCTGGAGCGGATGGCCACGCGAGAGCGTCGACGGCGCTACACGGCGTTGTTCTTTTTGCAGGGCACCGCCCTCGTCATGCTCGCCGGGGGCATCGTGGATGCGCGGGCCTTGGCCCATTCCTACGATCCGCCAGGAGGACCCCAGCTTGCGCTGACCATGTTCGCGGGGTCGGGGCTCATGTCAGCGTTGGGGTTTATCGTGGGGCTGACCAAGAGTCCCGCCGAGCGCATGCTCAAGCTCTATCGCGACGATCCCAAGATCCAGTGGAGCATGTCGCCGAGCCTGTCCACCACCGCAGCTGGCCTGCAGTTCAAGGGCTCGTTTTGAGGGCCGCTCACCAGGACCACGCACGCGCTGCGGCAGGGCCGCGTAGCGCGCGGTAGGCTCGCTGCATGAAGCAGGTCTGGCCAGCGCCCGAGCGCAACAAGGGACCCATCCTCGAGGTGCTCGAGCGGGTCTTTCCGCGTCATGGTCGGGTCCTCGAAATTGCGAGCGGGAGCGGGCAGCACGCGGTGCATTTTGCCCGGTCCCTTTCCGGGCTCGAATGGGTGCCCAGTGATTGCGACCCCGAGAACCTGGCGAGCATCCGCGCCTGGGTGAGCGAGGCCGCGCTGCCGAACCTGCGCGAGCCCCTCGTCATCGACGTGCTCGCCGCAGATTGGGGGCTCCCGTCCGGCTCGTGCGACGCGCTCTTCAACGCGAACATGGTCCACATCGCACCCTGGGCGTGCTGCCAGGGGCTGATGCGGGGAGCGGGGGCGGTCCTCGAGTCGGGCGCCGTGTTCGTGCTCTACGGCCCATTTCGCATCGGCGGTGCCCACACCTCGCAGAGCAACGAGGAGTTCGACGTCGGTCTGCGCGCACGCCAGCCGACCTGGGGGGTGCGCGACCTGGAGGCCGTGGTGGAGGAGGGCGCTCGCAACGGCCTGGCGTTCGAGGAGCGCGTGCAGATGCCGGCCAACAACCAGAGCCTGATATTTCGCAGGACCTGAGGCGCTCAGCGGCTGGCCCACGCTAGCTGCGGCCTTTTGCCGCGCCGCGTGCAGCACTCACATGCGGCCGCCGAGCGGGTTGTAGTTGTTGAGCTGGTTGTCCTGCGGCAGGAAGTCGGTCGGGGTCTTGGGCGGAGGCGGCGCCTGACAGCGATTGAGGCCTTCGTTGCAGACGGTGTTGCCTGGGCAACCGTCGCCGCACTTTTTGACCTCGCAGAAGCCGGTCTCCATGTTGCAGAAGCTGCCGTAGGGACAGCCCTGAAACCTGCAGCCGGTGCTGGCCTGAGCCACCACGGCGACCGCGGCATTGGTGAGGGCGAGACCGGGTGATCCGCTCGCCAGGGTAGCTTGGGTGGTGGCAGCGCCGCAGCCAGCGGTACTGACCCAAATCGCCCAACCTAGCGCTAACGCACGCAAATAGAGGGCCATGGAGAAACCCTAGCATGCTCCTCCGGGAGGCTCCCGGGCCCAGTTCGGTGACTCGCCCTGGGGCCTGGATATGGCATCATCCGGCCTCCATGCCCGCCATCGATATTCCGAGTTTGGGTACTGCCGTTCTGTGCGCAGTCCTGGTCGCTTCCGGATATGCGTTCGCCGCTTCAGTGGCGAGTGGCCGAGGTCGCACGCAGCTCTTACCTGCCGCACGCAACGCCACCTACGCGACCTGTGCTCTGGTGGCCTTGAGCGTGTGCTTGTTGGCCTACTCGTTCCAGGCTCACGACTTCCGCGTGCGCTACGTGGCGCGCTACAGCGACCGCTCGATGCCCTGGTGGTATCTGGTGACGGCGCTCTGGGGCGGCCAGGATGGCTCGCTCCTGTGGTGGACCTTCCTGGTGGCGATCTGGACCGCACTGCTGACGCGCTCCATCAAGTATCGCTACCTCGAACTGCAGCCCTACGTCCTGGCGACCTTGACCAGCATCATGGGCTTCTTCGCGGTGCTGATGTTGTTCGCGGCCAACCCCTTCTCCGTCTCGGCGGCCAGCGTGCCGCTCGACGGTGAGGGCTTGAATCCGCTGCTCCAGAACTACTGGATGATGATTCACCCGCCCACGCTCTACATGGGCTTCGTGGGCTGGTGCGTGCCGTTCGCCTTCTGTATCGCGGCGCTCATCACGGGTCGGCTCAAGGACGAGTGGATCCTGGCTGCGCGCAAGTGGACCATCGCGGCCTTCGCGTTCCTGGGCTTCGGGCTCTTGCTCGGCGGCTTGTGGAGTTACGAGGAGCTCGGTTGGGGCGGCTATTGGGCGTGGGATCCGGTCGAGAACGCGGCCTTCATGCCGTGGCTGGCGGGCACCGCGTACCTGCACTCCGTGATGATCCAGGAGCGCCGCGGGATGTTGAAGGTGTGGAACGTCTTCTTGATGTGCCTGACCTTCATCATGACCATCTTCGGCACCTTCCTCACGCGCTCGGGCATGATCGCGAGCGTCCACTCGTTCGCGCGCAGCGACATCGGCATCTACTTCGCCTGGTACATCGTGTTCCTGTGCGTGGTGTGCCTGGGCTTGATCTTCTACCGGCTGCCGTTGTTGCGCGCCGAGAACCGCATGGACTCGCTGCTGTCGCGCGAGTTTACCTTCCTGCTCCAGAACTGGGGCCTGCTCGGCATGATGGTGTTCGTCTTGATCGCCACCACGTTCCCGCTCATCTCGGAGGCCATCCGCGGTGAGACCGTGACCGTAGGGCCGGGCTTCTACAACAAGTGGATGGTGCCGCTCGGCCTGGTGCTCATGCTGTTGATGGGCGTGGGTCCGGTGATCTCGTGGCGTCGCGCCACCGGCAAGAACCTGCGCCAGGCTTTTCGTATCCCGCTGATCGTCGCCACGGGGATGGCGGTGCTGCAGCTCGTGCTGGGCGGGCGTGCGGGCTTTCCTTCCTACGTTACGAGCGAAGCCATCTACGACACCCTGACCGGCAAGGTGCTGGCCGTGATCTATGGCGCCGCGCCAGGCGTGAGCGTGTTCTTGTGCACCTTCGTGCTGGGCACCATCGTTCAGGAGTTCTGGCGCGGCACCAACGTGCGCATGAAGAACTCCGGCGAGAGCGCACCCACGGCGCTGTTCGAATTGGTCACGCGGGCCAAGCGTCGCTACGGCGGCTACATCGTGCATGTGGGTATCGTGCTCATGTACCTGGGCTTCACCGGCGCGGCCTACGACGTGGAGAAGGAAGCCAGCCTGCGCCAGGGGCAGCGCCTCACCGTCGGCAACTACGAGCTCCGCTACGACCGACCGCGCATGGAGGTCGACCCCAACAAGCGCATGATCTTCACGGACCTCACGGTGTTCTCGGGTGGCAAGCCCGTGGGCATTGTGTCGCCGGCCAAGTTCATCTATCGGACCCATCCCGAGATGCCCACCACCGAGGTGGCCATCCGCTCCACGCTGCTCGACGACGTCTACGTGATCATGAGCAAGGTGAACCCCGAGTCCAAGGTGGGCATCTTCCGCGTGATCGTGCGTCCGCTCGTGGCGTGGATCTCGGATCGGCGGGTTGTTCTTCCTGTTTGGCTCCATCGTGGCCATCGCCCCTTCCATGAAGGAGCTGCTCGAGAGCTCGCGCGACCCGTTGGCAATGCGCGGCGCGGCGGCGCGTCCAGCCCTGGCGAGCTGGTTCCTGTGGCTCTTGGTGCTAGCGCTGGCCCTCGGCGGGGCAGCCGCCACGGCGTTCGCCCAGGACTCGAGTTCGCTGATGGCGGGCAACGTTGAAATGCACTCCGCCGAGGAGCGACAGCTCTTCGAGCGCGTGCTGTGTCAGTGCGGAGGCTGTGCGCGCCTGCCGCTGTCCAACTGCATTTGTCACTGGGCCGAGGAGAAGCGCGCGGAGCTGCGCGCGGACCTGGCGGCGGGCAAGACAGTGACGCAGATCCAGGATGCCTTTGCCGAACAGTACGGCGTCAAGGCCATCGCCATCCCGCGTGACAAGGGCCTCGACCGTGCCCTGTGGGCCGTGCCGATCGCCGCCTTCGTGGCGGCCGCGGGAGGCATCGCGTACCTGGGGCGACGCTGGGTGAAGCGCAGCCAGGCGGTGGCCGGCGGGCCAGCCGACGCTTCTGTTGGAGCTGCTGGCGAAGTCCGTGACGACGCCCTGGATCGCGAGCTCGATGCCGAGCTCAAGAGGTTCGACGAGAAATGAAAGCATTTCTGCCGATCCTGTTCATCGTGCTCGCTGCGGGCGCGTTGTTGCTGGCCATCTCCTTTTTGTGGGCGAGTCTGCGCGCGCTGTTCGGCGGCCAAGTCGGGCTGTGGGTCACGCAGAGCGCCGCCGTGCGCCGGCGCGAGGAGCTGCTCGAGGAGAAGGACACCGTGCTGCGGAGCCTCAAGGATCTCGAGTTCGAGCGGGACGCCGGCAAGATCTCCGACGAGGACTACAAACGCCTCGAGGCGGAGTTCCGGGCGCGCGCGCGCCGCGTGCTCAAGCAGCTCGACGAGGACCTGCGCGAGCACCGGGGCAAGGCTGACAGCTTGATTCAGGCGGAGCTCAAGAAGGCAGGGTTCGCGGGCGCGATCGAAGCGTCGAAGAAGGGCGAATCATGAGCTTGTTGCGCCTGGGTTTGCCGCTCTTGTTCCTCGGCGTCGTGAGTACTGTACGGGCCCAACCGGTCCCCGCTCCCGCCGGACCCATCCCTTCCGCGGCACCGGCTCCCCCAGCTGCGCCCGCGCCGGACGGGGCAGCCCCAACCGAGCCCGCTCCGCCTGGCGGCGATCCTCATACGCACGATCCCCATGCCGCGCTGGCGCCGCCCACGTTGCCCACCGCCGAACCGGCGCCCGAGCTCGCTGCTGGCAGCATCGTCATCGACGTCACCGATCCCCGCGGCCTGCCCTATCCGAGCGCCGAGATCGTACTGGGCGTGATGGGCAACCTGGGCAACCGGACGGAGCAGCGCGCCAAGACCGGGGCCGGCGGCCGATACACCTTCGAGAAGCTCGCCGTCGGTACCCAGCAGGCCTATCGCGTCAACGTGGTCTACGGCGGCGCCAAGTTCAGCTCCACGCCCTTCCAGCTGCCTGAAGCGGGCGGCTACCACGTTCAGGTTCCGCTGCGGGCCACCACCCACGACGACCGTATGGTGTTTCAGGTCATCGGCCAGACTGTCGTGGAGCTACGCGACGATCGCCTGCACATCACCCAACAGGCACGCCTGGCCAACGCGGGCGAGAATGTATTCGTGCTGCCTCAAGACGGCGTGTTGGTGCCGCTGCCGGACAAGTTCACGGCCTTCCAGTGGCAGGACCAGATGACCGACCAGCGTGGTGAAGAGAAGGCAGGGGAGGGCTTCCGCCTGCGTGGCTCCCTGCCGCCGGGCTCGGTGACGCTTGGCTGGAGCTTCGACCTACCGCGCGAGGGGACCACCGCGAAGATCGCCATCGCCCTGCCTTTCCGTACCTTCACCTATCGCGTGATCAGCGAAGCGTCCGACGAGATGAAGCTGCGGGTCAGCGAGTTTCCCGAGGCGGAACGGGTCAAAGACGAGGGTCGCGATCTGCTGTTCACCCAAATTCAGCGCTCTCCGCAGGAGGCCCGGCTCGAGTCTTTCACCATCAAGCTGGACGGCATCCCGGGGCCTGGCCCCGGGCGTTGGATCGCCACTGCGCTGGCCCTCATCGCCGCCCTGTGGGGGCTCTCGAAGGGGTTCCGGGGCAGCAGCGATAATACCGAGCGAAAGGCGTTGATCGCCGCGCGAAAGACCGATCTCCTGGCCCAGGCGAAGCTCACCGAGCAGGAGCTGGCCAAGGGGGAGATCGGCCCCGAGTTCAAGGCGCGCCGCATGGACGAGATCGCCACGGAACTGGCCCTCGTACTGCGTGACGAAGAGGCGCTCTAGTACCGCATCGTCACAACCCGGCGCTCGCGTGCCTTACCCCGCATGGTATGGTGCTCGCCTGTGCAGGGGTCAGGCGCCGCTGCAGCATGGTTTTGCGGGACGGCACGAGGGCGTCCTGGCCGAGGTTTCGGGCCGGCACCAGGCGTGCCCGCTTCATTTTTCGGGCAGCACTAGGCGTGCAGCCCAGGCTCAAGGAAGAGGGACACCATGGCGGAAGGGCTGAATCGGGCGATCTTGGTGGGCAATCTGGGCATGGACCCAGAGCTCAAGTTCACGCAGGGCGGTCAGGCCGTGCTGCGCATCCGCCTGGCCACCACCGAGACGTATCCCGGGAAGACGGGCGAGCGCCAGGAGCGCACCGAGTGGCATACCGTGACGGTGTGGGGCAAGCGCGCCGAAGCCCTCAACAAGATCCTCTCCAAGGGCCGCACCATTTGGGTCGAAGGCCGCATCCAGACCCGCAGCTGGGAAGACAAGGACGGCAACAAGCGGTACGCCACGGAGATCAACGCCCAGAACATTGGCCTCGTCGGGGGCGGCGGTGGTGGCGGCGCACGCAGCGGTGGCGGCGGTAGCTACGGCGGCGGTGGCGGTGGTGGCGGTGGTTATGGCGGCGGTGGCGGCGGTGGCGGCGGCTACGAGGGCGGCGGCGGATTCGATCAGGGGCCCGACTTCGATGGTGGTGGCGGCCCCAGTGGCGGCGACGACGATATCCCGTTCTGATTTCTCGTGGGCCGTGAGCGCATCGATCGCGTGCTGGTCGCGCGGGGCCTGGTTCCGAGTCGCGCCCGAGCGCGCGCGCTGATCGAAGCCGGCAAGGTCACCGTCGCCGGCCGCGCGGTGACCAAGGTTAGCGACCTGGTGGATCCGGCAGCCCCCGTGGACGTCGCGCCCGACCATCCCTACGTGTCGCGCGGCGGCCTCAAGCTGGAGGGCGCGCTGGAGGACCTGGGCATCGATCCTCGGGGAGCCGTGGTCGCCGACATCGGAGCCTCCACGGGGGGGTTCACGGATTGCCTGTTGCGGCGCGGGGCGCAGCGCAGTTACGCCCTCGACGTGGGGCACGGTCAGCTTCATCCGTCGCTCGCCGCCGATCCGCGGGTCATCTCCATGGAAGGGGTCAACGCGCGCTACGTGGACGCCACCTCGCTGCCCGAGCTGGTCGACCTGCTGGTCGTGGATGCCTCTTTCATCAGCTTGACCAAGCTCTTGCCCGCCATGCTGCAGTTGATGAAGCCCACGGCCCGCATGTTGGCCCTGGTCAAGCCGCAGTTCGAAGTAGGACCCAGCGAGGTCGGCAAGCGCGGCGTGGTCACCGACGATGCCCTCCGCGCGCTCGCGCTCACCGACGTGTGCGCCGCTGCACAGGCGCTCGGGCTCACCACCCAAGGGCACGCCGAGTCGAGGCTTTCTGGGCCCGAGGGGAACCGCGAAATCTTCGTGTTGTTCGCCCGTTCTCAAACAGCCTGATTCCCCAACTCAGGGCGACATCACGCTTGCTCTTCCGAGCTACTCGAAGGGCATGCGAATCATGTATCAATGCAGGCCAAGCTTGCCATCAAGCGCGTGGGCTTCTCCCTGGCCGCGGCGATCGGGCCGTGCCTATCCAATCAGCGTTTGCGCCAGGTGCTCTGCGATCGCGTGGTACCGCTCGTGCTCGACGATGCGGTGTGCGAACGACGCCCCGTACCCCGCAAGCAACGTCGCTCCAAGGTGAGCGTGCTGTGCGACCCCCACGATTCCGCGCAGCGCGCGAGCTTCTTTTGCGGCGTGGCGCGCGACGAGGAGCTCGAGTCTTTCCTGCTGCGCGAGCTCCACCCGGGTGACTCCCTCATCGACGTGGGGATGCGCGGCGGCCACGTGGCGTTGCCCGCGGCCAAGCTGGTCGCGCCGGTGGGCAAGGTGGTGGCCTTCGAACGCCGGACGAGCCTGGTGCAAGGTGTGCGCGCGCTGGCGAGTGAACAGGGCCTCGATACCCTACGCGTGCACGCCTGCGCCCTCGACGACACGGAGGGCGAGCTGTTCGTTGCCTCCGAGATCAATCCACGTCGCCGCTGTACGGTGCGTGTGGGCGACGAAGTCCTGCGCAAGCAGGCCCTGCCCGGGCGCGTGGGCCTGAAGATCGACGCCGAGGCCTTCGAGCTCTCGGTGCTGCGTGGACTGCGCGAGACCCTGCGAGACCGCGTGGACTATGCCCTCTTCGAGCTCGTTCCCTATCAGCTGGGCGTGCCGGGCCTGCAGGCGTTGTTCTCACTGCTGGAGGACATGGGCTTCGAAGCGCGGGCCCTCGAGCGCGACGGGACCTGCGAGCGGCGCATCGGACCGCTGGAGGTACTCGGGCCCATGCACGTGGCTTTCTGGAGGATGGGCCCGCGCGGCCAGGTGCAGCGCTTCCGCCCCGTGACCTACCGGCCCATCGTCGCTTCCTAATTGCACTCGGCAGTTGCCAAATACACGTCCGGTTTCGGTATCATCTCAAACCGTGACCCGTCCGCCCTCCGCCCAAGCCCTCGCCAAGCTCCTCGCGCACCGCAACGAGCACCCCGAACGTCTGTACGAAATCGACCAACAGATTCGGGAGCGCTTCGAGCAAACCCACGCGCTGCTGGTGCTCGACATGTGCGGCTTCTCCCGGCTCACGGTGAAGTACGGCATCATCCACTACCTGGCGATGATCCAGCGCATGCAGCGCGTAGTGCTGCCGCTCGTGACCAAGGCTGGCGGTCGCGTGCTCAAGACCGAAGCCGACAACGTCTTCGCAGTGTTTCCGGACGTGCCCCAGGCGCTCGGTGTGGCGCTCGCCGCCACGGACGAGCTCGAGCAGAGCAACCTGGTGATGCCGCGCGATTGGGACGTGCACGTGAGCGTGGGCATCGGCTACGGGCCGCTCTTGATGGTGGGCGAGCACGATGCGTTCGGTTCGGAGATGAACCTGGCGTCAAAGTTGGGCGAAGACATGGCGAAGGCCGAGCAGGTGCTGCTCACCGAGGCGGCCTGGGCGCGCATGGGAGCCAAGAAGCGCGCCTTCGTGTCGCGCATGGCGCGCATCTCGGGCATGCGCTTCCCGTACTACGAACACAAGCGTGACAAGGGCCAGGCCAAGTCCACTTCGGCGCGCCCGAGCAAGACCAAGAGCAAGAGCAAGCGGAAGACCCGCGCGTAGGCTTTCAGGGCGACAGGGCCCGCAGGAAAGCCTGGGCCTTGAGCTCCGTCTCGAGGGTCTCCGCCAGTGGGTCGCTGTCGATCACGATGCCCCCGCCAGCGCAGTACTCCACGTGACCTCCGTGCACCACGGCGGTCCGAATCGTGACTGAGAACGAGAAGCCGCCCGCGCGATCGAGGAACCCGACCGCCCCCGTGTAGAAGCCCCGCGGTGCTTCTTCGAGCGCTGCGATGATCCGCATGGCGCTCTCTTTGGGTGCGCCCGTGACGCTGCCAGGTGGAAAGGTGCCGGACAGGATCTGACTCACGGACAGCTCCTTGCGCGCACGGGATTCGACGGTGCTCACGAGGTGCGAGAGGCCGGCGAAGGGCAGCACGCGCATCAGTTCCCGGACGTGCACGCTGCCCGCCTCGGAGACCCGGCTGAGGTCGTTGCGCATCAAGTCCACCACCATCGCGTGTTCGGCGTGCTCCTTGGGGTTAGCGAGCAAGGCGGAGGCCTCGCGCGCCCCGTCGCCTGTGCTGGCGATGGTCCCCTTGATGGGCGAGGTCCAGAGCGCGCGATCGCACCGCCGGTAGCGCAGAAAGCGCTCCATGCTGCGCCCGAGCAGGGCGTGCGAACCTGCGTTCACGAAATACCCGAAAGGCACGGGGCTCTGCGCGCGCATGCGCAAGAAGAGTCCCAGCGGCTGACCATGGAAGGCCGCCCGGAAGCGCCGCGCCAGGTTCACCTCGTAGACGTCCCCCGCGGCGATGCGCTCGAGGGCGGCGCGCACGTTGTCGGCGTGACGCTCCGGCGATCCAGCGAGCACGGGGCCCGCCGTGAACTCGCAATCCGTCGCCGCCGCCGCGGGCGCAGCGAGCAAACCCTCGAGGTCGGCGCAGGCAGCCTCGGAGTCACCCACCAAGAAGCCGAGCCCGCGCGCGTGGTCGAACCCGTACAGGGCGGCATAGCGGGCAAAATGCAAGCACGGCAGCTGGCGGTGACGCACCAGGGACTCCCGGTGGCCGCCGTCCAGGCTGTCGTAGGCGATGTGACCGATCCAGGCAGGTACGTCCTCCGCCTGCACCTCGGGCAGCGCGCTCGTCGCACCGTCCGCCCCCGCCACCCGGGGCTGCCGAACGAGCCCATCCAGGACCGAAAGCGGCTTGGGATCCCCAAAGCAACGCTCCACGACCTCCACGGGCTCACAGCCGACGAAGGAGAAGCGCCCCTCCTGGCCGTGAGTCAGGCCACCATCCAACCATGCGAGCCCCCTGCGATTCCCGAGACGTCGGGCGGCGTCGCCGGGGGATAGTCCGAGCTGGCTCCGGGTGAGGAACACGAGCAGGATGTACCTACGTCCCCAACTCGTGTAAAGGGAGGGCCCAGGCGGGTTACACTCCCACGGGAAACACCGTGCTCCCACGCATCGACCGCTACGACATCACGAACGAGATCGGCCATGGCGGCATGGCCACGGTCTACCGCGCTCGTGACACGCGCCTCGATCGCTGGGTCGCCGTGAAAGTCATGCACCCGCACCTGCGCGGCACCGAGCAGGCTAGGGTGCGCTTTTCGCGCGAGGCACGCGCCGTCGCACGCCTGAAGCACGCCTCGATCCTCGAGATCTACGACTACAGCGGCAACGAATCGGACAACGCGTACATCGCCACGGAGCTGCTGACGGGCCCCACGCTCAAGGGCTTCTTGGAGCAGGTGGGCGTGGTGCCTCCCGAGATCGCCGTGGCCATCTGCATCGATCTCGCACACGGGCTCTCGGCCGCGCATGCCCAGGGCATCATCCATCGCGACGTGAAGCCCGAAAACGTGCTCTTGCACGAGGCGCGTCAGGTGAAGCTCACCGACTTCGGCATCGCGGACATGCTGGATCCAAGCATGTCCGCCATGACCGCCACGGGCCAAATCCTCGGCTCCCCGGCGCACATGGCTCCGGAGCAAGTCGAGGGCGGTGACACCGACGCGCGCAGCGACATCTTCGCTCTCGGGACCATTCTCTACTGGCTCGCCACGGGAAGCCTGCCCTTTACCGGCAAAAACCCGCACCAGGTGCTCAAGCGCGTGGTGGACTGCGCGCCCACGGACCCGCTGGTGCTGCGGTCGTCCATCGGCCGTGATCTGCGCGACATCATCCTGCGCTGCCTATCCAAGCAGCCGAGCGATCGCTATCCCAGCGCCGAGCAGCTCGCGCTCGACCTCGAAAAGTACCTGAACGAGCTCGGCATCCCCGACGGCCATGCTCTGCTCGAAAGTTACCTGCGCGATCCCGGCGCCGAGTCCAAGCGCCTCCATACGCAGGTCCTCGAAGCGCTCCTCGCCCAGGCCCGCAAGGCGGTCAGCGCGCGCGACCGTCCCCGCGCGATCGCCTTGCTCGATCGCGTGCTCGCCCTCGAGGACGGCCATGCAGAAGGGCTGCGCCTGCTCGCGGCCCTCGACCGCGCCGCCAAGCGTCGCATTCTCGCGCGTGCGGCAATCGGGGCCCTGGCGGCATCGCTGGTGGCCACCCTTTGGGTCACGTTCGTGCCTCGCTCGGAGGGAACGGGCAATCGCGCCGCTGCCGCCGCGGGACGCGAGCCGACCATGGGCCCCGGAGGAGCCACGGCCGCCACCAAGCCCCGCGAGACGGGCACGGCCCCCTTGGCCTCCGCCCCAGCGACGCGGGTCCCCGGCTCGAGCACCGCCCCCGAGACTTCACCGACGCCCACCCCGCCCAAGCGCTCGAGCTCACCCCGTGGCTCCCGCGAACGCCCGCAGGTGCCCGTCAGCGAGGCCACCGGCCCGCGCACCGTGCGCTTCGATCCCGACCCCGCCAACGTGAGCATCAGCGTCGATGGCGAGCCAGCGCGCCATTTCGGCCCGTCGTTCCGCATGCTCGAGCTCGCTGCCGGCACCCACAGCTTCCGCTTCATCGGCGCCCACGATTGCTGCGAGGACCGCGTGGTCGAAGTCGATGTCCCGGCGGGGCCCGGGGAAACAGTGGTGGCTGCCAAACTGCCGTTCCGACCCGCGCGTGTCTACGTGGTGAGCGACGTACCTGCCGACGTCCAGATCGACGATGGAGCCGCGGTAGGGCGTTCACGCAGCCTGATCAACGTGCCCATCGAGCGTTCCTATATCGAAAGGCGCCGGATTTCCGTGACAGCTCCCGGTCACGAGGCCTATACAGGATCCATTCAGCTGCGGGCGGGTCAGGTCACGCAGCTCGACGTGGTCCTCAAACCCAGTGCAGCTCCCTGACTCGTTCATCGCCCAGCTCCTGACGCGCTCGCGCGTGCTCGCCGCTTCGCGTGCTTGGCTTGCTGTGTTCGCGCTGACGTTGAGCAGCCTGCTCTGGTTCGCGCCTCAGGCGGCCCGCGCGGACGACCTGGCGGATTTCGAGGCCGCCCGCATGCTCTACGACCAGCAGAGCTATGCGCGCGCGGTCGACGCCTTCCGCCTTCTGGTGGGCTCGGAGCCGCCGCGCTTGTCGGATCCGCTGCTGGTGCTCGAGTCCCGCAAATACCTGGCGGCGAGCCTGCTTTTCATGGGGGCCGAGGCCGAGGCACGCACCCAGTTCCGCCTCCTGCTCCAGCAGGAGCCGAGCTACGCGCTCGATCCGCTCGCCTTTCCCACTGAGGTGTTCACCCAGTTCGAGCAGGTAAAGCGGGCCCTACGTGAGGAGCAGGCCGACCGCATCCTCGCCGCCGAGCTGGCGCGGCGCCGGGCTCAGCAGGCGGTCCGGGAGGCCGAGCAGCGGCGCGTGGAGAGCCTTGCCCGTCTGCGCTCGCTGGCGACCACCGGTGAAACCCGTGAGCGCAACAGCCGCTGGATCGCCACCGTGCCCTTCGGGGTGGGGCAATTTCAGAACGGCGACAAGGGCCTCGGGGTGGCCTTGGGGCTCCTGGAGGGCATCGCAGCCGCCGCTTCCGTGGTGAGCTACGTCGAGCACCAGCGGGTCGGCAACGAGCACCCCAACTCCGAGGACATCCACACCACCCAGTCCATCGAGACGGCCTGGCGCACGGCCAACATCGCTTCCTTCAGCGTGTTCGTGGCCCTCGCCCTGATCGGCGTCGTCGATGCCCACGTGCGCTTCGTGCCCGAGCGCGTGAACTATTCGCCCCGCAAACTTCCGCCCGATCTCGACCGCTGGCTGCGCGAGCAGAGCAAATCGGGCCCCTCACTTTCGTCCGGCGGCCTCCAGCTTCGCTTTTGAGCGCCCAGGCCAGCGCCTTCGCGGTCCTCTGAACGGATCGACAGCTCGCCTGATCGTTGCGGATTTTCGCGCACCTGCGGCGCGCGCGCCGGACGCGGTAGCAAGCCTGATCTGGGAAAGCCCGAGCGAGCTTGACAGGCATCCTTCGATCGCTAATCTTCCGCCTCCCGATTGCCGGGGGTGCGCCGCTGTGCGCACGAAACGAGTCGCGCGCGGAGGAAACCGCGCATTCGACTCACCCAATTAGAGGAACGATGCCGACTATTAACCAGCTGGTGCGCCACGGGCGCAAGGCACGCCGGTCCAAGACCGACTCGCCCGCCCTTCAAAACTCGCCGCAGAAGCGCGGCGTGTGTGTTCGCGTTTACACGACCACGCCCAAGAAGCCGAACTCCGCTCTGCGTAAGGTCGCGCGCGTCCGCCTCAGCAACGGCATCGAAGTCACCACGTACATCCCCGGCGAAGGCCACAACCTCCAGGAGCACTCGGTGGTGCTCATCCGTGGCGGTCGCGTGAAGGACCTTCCCGGTGTTCGCTATCACGTCGTGCGCGGTGCGCTCGACGCCTCGGGCGCTGCGGGCCCCTCCAACACGAACAAGGCGAGCCGCACGCAGGGCCGCTCCAAGTACGGCGTCAAGCGCCCGAAGAAGTGAGAAGGTAGAACGTCATGCCGCGTCGCCGCGAAGTACCAAAGCGCAAGATCACGCCCGACCCCAAGTTCCGGGATCGCATGGTCGCCAAGTTCACCAACGTCGTGATGATCCAGGGCAAGAAGTCCACTGCCGAAGGCATCGTCTACGGCGCGTTCGACGTGATCCAGAGCCGCTACAAGGAGGACCCGCTCGAGGTCTTCCGCAAGGCGCTCGACTCCGTGAAGCCCCGCGTGGAAGTGAAGAGCCGTCGCGTCGGTGGCGCCACCTACCAGGTGCCCGTCGAAGTGCGCCCCGAGCGCCGCGTCGCCCTGGCCATGCGTTGGATCAACAACTACGCGCGCGCCCGCGGCGAAAAGACCCAGACCGAGCGTCTCGCGGCCGAGCTGGTCGAAGCCGCCCAGGGTCGCGGTAACGCCGTGAAGAAGAAGGACGACACGCACAAGATGGCCGACGCCAACAAGGCGTTCGCCCACTACCGCTGGTGATCACAGGCCGATCAGACTGATCGGCCTTGTTTGCTTTTGGAACTGCACTCTTCGGAGACCTAACCGACCAGATGGCAAAGACCACATAGACGAATTCGTCGGGCTGCTCTCAGCCGAACCGAGAGCGAACAGCGGGCAATAAGCCCCATTCAAGTAGCCGAATTCGAAGCCCTCCTCGATTAAGGAGCGACCCTAGGGTGGTCGCCGGGCTCGGGGAGGGTTTCTGTGTTTCCAGCACCTGGTTTTCCTGCTCTCGCCACTCGCCGCAATCGGCCGCCCTAGAAAGGAGTCCTCAGTCGTGTCCTTCCCCCTCGAACGCTACCGAAACATCGGAATCATGGCGCACATCGATGCCGGTAAGACGACCACGACCGAGCGCATCCTCTATTACACGGGCGTCAACTACAAGATTGGCGAGGTCCACGACGGCGCCGCGACCATGGACTACATGGTTCAGGAGCAGGAGCGAGGCATCACCATCACGTCCGCCGCCACCACGGCGTTCTGGACGGCGAACGGCGGACCTTTCGCGGGCGAGCAGCACCGCATCAACATCATCGACACCCCCGGGCACGTGGACTTCACCATCGAAGTCGAGCGTTCGCTGCGCGTGCTCGACGGCGCGGTCGCCGTGTTCGACGGCGTGTCTGGCGTGGAGCCGCAGTCCGAGACCGTGTGGCGCCAGGCCGACCGCTACAAGGTCCCGCGCATGTGCTTCATCAACAAGATGGACCGCGCGGGTGCCAACTTCTGGCGCTCGGTGGACAGCATTCGCGACCGCCTCGGTGCGAACCCCGTGCCGGTGCAGATTCCGCTCGGTTCCGAAGAGACGCTCAAGGGCGTCATCGACCTGGTCAAGATGAAGGCCATCACCTTCGCGGACGATCAGCTCGGCTCCAAGTTCGAGGAAATCGAGATCCCGGAGGAGTTCCAGGTCGAGGCACGGAAGGCCCACGATCGTATGATCGAGGCCGCGGCCGAGGTCGACGAGTCCCTGATGGACCGCTTCCTCGAGGGCGACACCAAGTTCACGCCGAACGAGATCCTGAGCGCACTGCGCAAGGGCACGCTGGCCCACAAGCTGGTCACCGTGGTGTGCGGCTCCGCCTTCAAGAACAAGGGCGTGCAGCAGCTGCTCGACAACGTCGTGAACATGATGCCCTCGCCCATCGACATCCCACCGGTGGAAGGCGAGGACCCGGACAACCACGAGAAGAAGCTCACCCGCAAGGCGGACCGTGCGGCTCCCTTCGCGGCGCTCGTGTTCAAGATCCTCAACGACCCGTTCGTGGGCCAGCTGACCTTCCTGCGCGTCTACTCGGGCACGCTGTCGACGGGCACCGCGGTGCTCAACAGCACCAAGGGCAAGCGCGAGCGCGTCGGTCGCCTGCTGCAGATGCACGCCAACAAGCGCGACGAGATCAAGATCGTCGAGGCGGGCGACATCGCGGCGGCCGTCGGCCTGCGTACGGCCACCACGGGCGACACCCTGTGCGAAGAGAAGCACGCCATCGTGCTCGAGCGCATGGTGTTCCCGGAGCCGGTCATCTCCATCGCCATCGAGCCCCGGACCACCAACGACCAGGCCAAGCTCTCCGAAGCCCTTGGAAAGCTCACCGCCGAGGACCCCTCCTTCCGCGTCAACACCGACGAGGAGACCGGCCAGACCTTGATCCGCGGCATGGGCGAGCTCCACCTCGAGATCATCGTCGACCGTCTGCGCCGCGAGTTCAAAGTCGAGTGCAACGTGGGCCGCCCCCAGGTGTCCTACCGCGAGTCCATCGACAAGAAGGTCAAGGCGGAGGGCAAGTACATCAAGCAGTCCGGCGGCCACGGCATGTACGGCCACTGCTGGCTCGAGATCGAGCCTTCCGGCCCCGGCGCAGGCTTCGTTTTCGAGAACAAGATCGTGGGCGGGATCATTCCGAAGGAGTTCATCCCCTCCATCGAGAAGGGCGCGCGCGAGGCCCTCGGGCGCGGCGTGCTCGCCGGTTACCCCGTCATCGACGTGAAGGTGACCCTGATCGACGGCAGCTACCACGACGTCGATTCCTCGGGTCCCGCCTACGAAATCGCCGCATCAATGGGCTTGCAAGACGGCGTAAAGCGCGCAGGATTGCACCTCCTCGAGCCGGTCATGGCGGTCGAGGTCGTGTGCCCTGAGGGCAACATGGGCGACGTAATCGGTGATCTGAACAGCCGCCGCGGCCAGATCAATGGTATGAACCCGCGCGGCAACATGCAGGTGGTGACGGCAGAAGTCCCGCTCGCCACGATGTTCGGCTACTCCACGGACCTGCGCAGTAAGACCCAGGGACGTGCGACGTACACGATGCAGTTTGCGAAGTTCGAGGGAATGCCTCGGAACATCGAAGAAGAGATCATCGCGAAGGTCAGAGGCATTTGAGCAGCGCCAGGAGCTGCAACGCTCGCGGGCGGTAGAGCCCGCTTCGACGAAACCCCAGAAAAAAGCGGGCCTGAAACTAGACGGCACGCTCGAAACCAGGTTTAGGGAGACACGATCATGGCCAAAGAGAAATTCGTCCGTACCAAGCCGCACGTGAACGTCGGCACGATCGGCCACATCGACCACGGCAAGACCACGCTGACGGCCGCGATCACGAAGGTGATGGCGAAGGACCGCGGCGGCGTCGCGGTTTCGTACGCGGACATCGCCAAGGGCGGCACGGTTCGTGACGACACCAAGATCGTGACGATCGCGGTGAGCCACGTGGAGTACGAGTCGGAGAAGCGCCACTACGCGCACGTCGACTGCCCCGGCCACGCTGACTACGTGAAGAACATGATCACCGGCGCGGCGCAGATGGACGGCGCGATCCTGGTGGTGAGCGCCATCGACGGCCCCATGCCCCAGACCAAGGAGCACGTGCTCCTTGCCCGTCAGGTCGGCGTGCCCCAGATGGTCGTCGCGCTGAACAAGGTCGACGCGGTGGAAGACCCGGACCTGCTCGAGCTCGTGGAGATGGAAGTCCGCGACCTGCTCAACAAGTACAGCTTCAAGGGCGACGAGATCCCGGTGGTGAAGGTCTCGGCTCTGAAGGCGATGCAGGCGATTGCGGAGGGCGAGGAGTCCATCCGTGAGCTCGCGCGCGCGCTGGACAGCTGGATCCCGGACCCGGTCCGCGACATCGACAAGCCCTTCCTGATGGCCGTCGAAGACGTGTTCTCGATCAAGGGCCGCGGCACCGTGGTGACCGGTCGTATCGAGCGCGGCGTGATCAAGGTCGGCGACGAAGTCGAGATCCTCGGCTTCACGGACCCCAAGAAGACCACGGTCACGGGCGTGGAAATGTTCCGCAAGCTGCTCGACCGCGGCGAAGCGGGCGACAACGTGGGCTGCCTCCTGCGCGGCATCGAGAAGGAGCAGGTCGAGCGCGGTCAGGTTCTGGCTGCCCCCGGCTCGCTCAAGACGCACAAGAAGTTCGAGGGCGAGATGTACGTCCTCAAGAAGGAAGAGGGCGGCCGTCACAAGCCCTTCTTCACGAACTACCGTCCGCAGTTCTACATGCGCACGACCGACGTGACGGGCACCGTGGAGCTGCCCGAGAGCGTGAAGATGGTGATGCCTGGCGACAACGTCAGCGTCGTCGTCAACCTCATCACGCCCGTCGCGCTCGAAGAGAAGCAGCGCTTCGCAGTTCGCGAAGGCGGCAAGACCGTGGGTGCCGGCGTCGTCACCAAGATCCTCGAGTAATCAGATGGCTCAAACCACCAAAATCCGCATCCGCCTCAAGGCTTACGATCACCGCCTGCTCGACCAGTCGGCAGGTGAGATCGTCGAGACAGCTCGTCGTACCGGCGCGCGCGTCGCGGGACCCATCCCGCTGCCCACGCGCATCAACAAGTACACCGTGCTGCGCGGGCCCCACGTCGACAAGAAGTCGCGCGAGCAGTTCGAGATCCGCACTCACAAGCGGCTCTTGGACATCCTCGAGCCCACCCAACAAACCCTCGACGCATTGATGAAGCTCGACCTGTCGGCGGGCGTGGACGTCGAAATCAAGTCGTAATGCGGGTGGGCGGATCCCTTCGGGGGCCGCTTTCCAGGCACTCGGTTCGGAGACGAGAGAATGCCCAAGGTCAAGGTTTACAACTTGCGTCGCGAAGAATCCGGAGAGATCGATCTCGCGGATGACGTCTTCGCCACGGAGGTCAACGAGGCGCTCCTTTACGATATCGTGAAGGCGCAGCTTGCCAGTCGTCGTGCCGGTACGGCCAAGACGAAGGGTCGCGCAGAGGTGCGTGGCTCGACGCGCAAGCTCTACAAGCAGAAGGGCACGGGTCGCTCGCGACACGGCTCCATTCGCGCCCAGCAGTACGTGGGTGGTGGCAAGGCCCATGGCCCGCAGCCCCACAGCTTCGCGTACCGTCCCACGCGCAAGATGCGTCTGGGTGCTCTCAAAAGCGCCCTCTCGCTCAAGCTCGCCGAGGGGCAGCTGATCGTGGTGAGCGACCTCCAGCTCGCCGAGATCAAGACCAAGGGCTTGGCCACGGTGCTCGACGCGCTCAAGGTCTCTGCGAGCGCTCTGCTCGTCGACACCAACGCCAACGAGAACCTCAAGCTCTCCGCGCGCAACCTCGAGAATCACCAATACCTTCCGCCCGAAGGTGTCAACGTCTACGACCTCCTTCGCTTCGAGCACCTCGTGCTCACGAAGGACGCGGCGGCAGCGATCACGAAGCGCTGCAGCAGCGAGAACGACTGAGGACGGTCATGCAGATCGAGAACATCATCAAGCGTCCGTTGCTGCTCACCGAGAAGGGAAACGTGTTGCGTGAGACGCAGCACCAGTACCTCTTCGAGGTCGACCGTCGCGCGAACAAGATTCAAATCCGAGAGGCCGTCGAGAGCCTCTTCAAAGTCACGGTGACCGACGTGCGCACGATGATCGTGCGTGGCCGCATGCGTCGCATGGGTCGCGGGTACGCCAAGACCAAGAACTGGAAGAAGGCGATCGTGGCCGTCAAGGAAGGCGACACGATTGAGTTCTTCGAGGGAGCCTGATCGTCATGGCTATCAAAGCATTCAAGCCCCGCTCGCCCGCTCGTCGCTACTACGAGGTCGCTGATTTCAAGGCGCTCGATGGCAACGACAAGGTCGTCAAGAAGCTCACCGAGCACCAGTCCGATACGGCCGGCCGTAACAGCCAGGGTCGCATCACCTCGCGCTTCCGGGGCGGCGGCCACAAGCAGCGCTACCGCATCATCGACTTCAAGCGCAACAAGGTCGGCGTGCCGGCCAAGGTTGCCTCGCTCCAGTACGATCCGAACCGCACGGCTCGCATCGCGCTGCTCAACTACCTCGACGGCGAGAAGGCGTACATCCTGGCGCCCGACGGCCTCGCGGTGGGTGACACCATCGTTTCCTCGCGCAATGCCGACATCAAGCCCGGCAACGCGATGCCCCTGCGCTTCGTCCCGGTCGGCACCATGGTGCACGCCCTGGAGCTGAAGATCGGCAAGGGTGCCCAGCTCGTGCGCTCGGCTGGCGCCGCGGCCCAGCTGATGGCCAAGGACGGCGACTACGGCCAGGTTCGCCTGCCGTCTGGCGAGGTGCGCTTGGTTCACCTCAACTGCCGCGCCACCATCGGCCAGGTCTCGAACCTGGACCACTCCAAGATCTCGCATGGCAAGGCGGGTCGCTCTCGCTGGCTCGGTCGCCGCCCCCACAACCGCGGCGTTACCATGAACCCGGTCGACCACCCCATGGGTGGTGGTGAAGGCCGCACCTCGGGTGGTCGCCACCCCTGCTCGCCCTGGGGCCAGCTCGCCAAGGGCAAGAAGACCCGACACAACAAGCGCACTGACAGGTTCATCGTCAAGCGCCGTGGCTCGAAGTGATCTCGGAGATCTAGATGGCACGCTCAGTTAAAAAGGGTCCCTTCATCGACCACCACCTGATGGAAAAGGTGGAGTCGTCCCAAAAGTCCGGCGATCGCAAGCTGATCAAGACCTGGTCGCGGCGCTCCACCATCACGCCCGAGTTCATCGGGCTGACCTTCGCGGTCCACAATGGCCGCAAATTCGTGACGGTTTTCGTCACGGAGAACATGGTCGGACACAAGCTCGGTGAGTTTGCCCCGACGCGTACGTTCCACGGGCACGCCGCCGACAAGAAGGCCGCGAAGCCCAAGGTCAACCCCTCCACCGGCAAGCGCTGATCGCTCACTTGATCCCTTCGGGACACGTGCTAGATCCGGCGCCTTCCCGCGTGGTTGGGGGCTAACCCCAAGTTTTCGTAGGAAGCGTCAGTCTCGCGCAAGCATCCGCTTGGACCTTGGCTGATAGAAAAAACGGGAAAACGTCCATGGAATCGACAGCGAAAGCACGCTTTCAGCGTATTTCCATCCGCAAGGCGCGGATGGTCTGCGATATGGTCCGCGGCAAGAACGCGGCCGTGGCCCTCGACGAGCTGCGCTTCACGAAGAAGGCGGCCTCGCCTCTCGTGGCCAAGCTGCTCGACAGCGCCATCGCGAACGCCAAGGTCAAGGACCAAAGCGTCGACCTCGATGACCTCTATATCAAGACGATCCACGCGGATAAGGCCGGCGACCGCCACATGCGTCGCTGGCGTCCGCGTGCCCATGGGCGCGCCACGCGAGTCGCCAAGGGACTGAGCCACATCACGATCGTCCTCGATTCGCGAAAGGAAGCCTGAAACATGGGTCAGAAGACACATCCCCATGGATTCCGCTTGGGCGTGAACCGCTCCTGGGCATCCAAGTGGTACGAAGACAAGAACTACGCGCTTTGGCTCCACGAGGACCAGAAGCTCCGTAAGGCGATCAAGAAGAAGTTCGCCCACGCGGGCATCGCCGGCATCGATATCGAGCGCGCTGCCAGCAAGGCCAAGGTGGTCATCCACACCTCGCGTCCCGGCATCATCATCGGCAAGCGCGGCGCCGGCGTCGACCAGCTCAAGGGCGAGCTCCAGAAGCTCACCCAGAACGAGCTGTTCATCGACATCCAGGAGATCCGCAAGGCCGAGACCAACGCCCAGCTCGTCGCCGAGAACATCGCGACCCAGCTCGAGCGTCGTGTGGCCTTCCGCCGCGCCATGAAGAAGGCGCTCCAGACCGCCATGAAGTTCGGTGCCAAGGGCGTCCGCGTGCGCACCTCGGGCCGTCTCGGCGGCGCTGAGATCGCCCGTACCGAGAGCTATCGCGAAGGTCGCGTGCCGCTCCACACCCTGCGTGCCGACATCGAGCTGGGCGAGGCCACGGCCTTTACCACCTACGGCACCATCGGCGTGAAGTGCTGGATCTTCAAGGGTGAAATCGTTCCACAACGCCGCCGCCAGAAGCTGCCGGCCCAGGCTCGCTGAGGATATTTCATGCTTTCCCCGAAACGCACCAAGTTCCGCAAGCAGTCGAAGGGCAAGAATCGCGGCCTTTCGTACAGCGCTTCTACCGTCGACTTCGGCGACTTCGGCCTCCAGGCGCTCGAGCCCGGCCGCATCAGCGCCCGTCAGATCGAAGCCGCTCGTATGGCGATCCAGCGCGCCACCAAGCGCCAGGGCAAGCTGCACATCCGCATCTTCCCCGACAAGCCCGTCACCAAGAAGCCCCTCGAGACTCGTATGGGTCACGGTAAGGGCAGCGTGGAAGAGTGGGTGGCCGTGGTGAAGCCCGGTCGCATGATGTACGAGCTCGAGGGCGTCAGCGAAGAGATGGCGCGCGAAGCGTTCAAGCTCGCCGGCATCAAGCTGCCCCTTCCCACCAGGTTCATGAAGCGGGAGGCGCAGCTGTGAAGGCCACCGAAGCACGCAAGCAGATCCGCGAGTTGAGCAGCGACGAGCTCAAGGCCAAGGCCACCGAGCTCAAGAGCGAACTCTTCAAAGCGAAGATCCAGAATCACACCAACCAGTTGGACTCCACGGCCAAGCTTCGCGGGCTGCGTCGTGAGATCGCTCGCATCAACACCGTGTTGACGCAGCGTGAGGCGAAGTCATGAGCGAATCGAATCAGCAGGCCGAAGTCGTCGAGACCGAGAAGGAGCGCTTCAAGCGCCACCTGACCGGTCGCGTGGTGAACGACACCACGAAGCCCGGGCGCATGCAGAAGACCGTCGTGGTCGAGGTGGTTACCCGCTACCGCGATCCGGTCTACGGCAAATACGTGAAGAACCGTAAGCGCTTCCACGCTCACGACGAGAAAAACGAGTACCGCACGTCGGACCTCATCGAGATCCGCGAGAGCCGTCCTCTTTCCCGCACCAAGCGCTGGGTCGCCGTGCGTCTGCTCGAACGTCCTGAGGAGGTCTAACCATGATCCAGACCGAAACCAACCTGGACGTCGCCGACAATAGCGGAGCCCGCCGCGTGCAGTGCATCCGCGTGCTCGGTGGCTCGCAGCGTCGCTACGCCGGTCTCGGCGATGTGATCGTCGTGGCCGTGCAAGAGGCGCTTCCGAACGCCAAGGTCAAGAAGGGCGAGGTCGCGAAGGCGGTCGTAGTCCGTACGGCCCGCGAGTATCAGCGCCCGGACGGCACCTACATCAAGTTCGACACCAACAGCGCAGTGCTGATCAACGCTCAGAACGAGCCGATCGGGACGCGCATCTTCGGGCCGGTCGCACGCGAGCTGCGCGGCAAGAAGTTCATGAAGATCATTTCGCTCGCACCTGAGGTGGTGTGATGGCCAGCAAGATCAAGAAGGGCGACAAGGTCGTCGTGATCTCCGGCGCACACAAGGGGACCGTCGGCACCGTGAGCCGCGTGCTTCCCGAGTTCAGCCAGGTCGTCGTCGAGGGCGTGAACCGCGTGAAGCGTCACATGAAGCCCACTCCCCGCATGCCCGAGGGCGGCATCGTGGAGAAGGATCGCCCCATCCACGTGTCCAACGTGGCCCTGGTGGATCCCAAGACCGAGAAGGCCACTCGTGTGCGTTTCCAGGTCGATGCGAACGGCAAGAAGAGCCGCGTCGCGGTCAAGAGCGGCAGCGTGATCGCTGACGTCAAGGCGCAAGCTGCGGGCTGAGCTCCGGCTATCACCCGTAGATAAGGATTGAGCAATGGCTGAGTACATTCCGCGGCTGAAGACGCACTACTCCGACAAGGTGGTGCCCGCGCTGAAGAAGCAGTTCACCTACAGTAGCCCGATGGAGGTTCCGCGCCTCGAGAAGATCGTGCTCAACATGGGTCTCGGCAGCGCTGTGCAGAACAGCAAGATCATCGAGGCGGCAGTGACCGAGCTCGGCATGATCGCCGGCCAGAAGCCTGTGGTCACGAAGGCCAAGAAGTCCATCGCCAGCTTCAAGCTGCGCGAGGGACAGGCCATCGGCGCCATGGTCACGCTCCGCAAGGACCGCATGTGGGAGTTCTTCGATCGTCTGGTCAGCTTCAGCCTGCCCCGCGTGCGCGATTTCCGCGGCGTGAGCAGCAAGGCCTTCGACGGTCGCGGCAACTACACGCTTGGTATCCGCGAGCAGATCGTGTTCCCCGAGATCGAGTACGACAAGGTCTCTAACATCCACGGCATGAACGTCTCGTTCGTCACCACCGCCAAGAACGATGAGCAGGGCCGCGCTCTGCTGACCGAACTCGGCATGCCGTTCCGCAAGTAAGAAGAGAGAGCATCCATGACGTCCGATCCCATCTCAGACATGCTCGCCCGCATTCGGAACGCCCAGCTCGCTCGCCTCGAGCGCGCGGAGATTCCGCTCTCCAAGCTCAAGCTTCACGTGGCCGAAGTGCTCAAGCGTGAAGGTTACGTGTCCGACGTGCGCACCGAAGAGGGCATCCAGGGCAAGCTCGTGATCGTGCTCAAGTACGGTCAGGGTCACCAGGGCGCCATCGCTGGCATGCGTCGTCGCAGCCGCCCCGGCCGCCGCCTCTACATCGGCCACGACGAACTGCCCAAGGTCATGAATGGCCTCGGCATCGGCATCCTGTCGACGTCGCGCGGCATCATGACGGACAAAGACGCCCGCCGTGAGCAGATCGGTGGCGAGTTCCTGTGTGAGGTTTGGTGATGGAAACGGCACAAGAAAGCCAGCGCCAGTCTCGCGTCGGTAAGCGCCCTGTGGCTCTGCCCAAGGGTGTGGAAGTTACCGTCGACGCGACCTCGGTGAAGATCAAGGGCCCCAAGGGCTCGCTCGCTCGCACGCTGCCCCCGCTGGTCGCCGTCAAGAAGGACGGGGAGCAGCTGGTCATCAGCATCATCCCGAACGCCGGCGTCGAAGGTCCCAAGTTTCAGGGCCTCACCCGCGCGCTCGTGGCGAACATGGTGCAGGGCGTGTCGGCCGGTTACGCGCAGTCGCTCGACCTGTACGGCGTCGGCTATCGTGCGGAGCTCAAGGGCAAGGATCTCACCTTGTCCCTCGGCCTCTCCCACCAGGTGAAGTACCCGCTGCCCGCTTCGGTCAATGCCAAGGTCGAGATCCTCGACGAAGGTGGCACCAAGCGCCCGCGCATTCACCTCGATTCCTGTGACAAGGAACTCCTCGGCCAGGTGGCCGCTCGCATTCGCTCCTTCCGTCCGCCGGAACCCTACAAGGGCAAGGGCGTTCGTTACATGGGCGAGAAGATCAAGATGAAGGCTGGTAAGGCCGGTAAGACGGGCGCGAAGGGCAAGTAGTCGAACGGGCGCACGGAGCGCCCTCTCGCACTAGGTTGCCATCGGCTCGCAAAAGATTGAGGACACCATGGGTCAGACGAAAGAAGAAGGTCGCGCACGCCGCAAGCGTCGCATCCGCAAGAAGGTCTCGGGAGATGCGCAGCGTCCACGCCTCAGCGTGTTTCGCAGCACGAACCACATCTACGCCCAGGCCATCGACGACAGCACGGCCACCACGCTGGCGACCGTCTCGACCCTCAGCGAGGCGCTCAAGGGCGCCGAGGGAACCAAGACCGACGACGCCAAGGCCGTCGGTGCCGCGATTGCCAAGGTCCTGAAGGACAAGGGCATCGAGGCGGTGGTCTTCGATCGCAACGGCTACCTGTATCACGGTCGCGTGAAGGCGCTGGCCGAGGGCGCTCGCGAAGCGGGCCTCAAGTTCTAATCGGTCGGTCAGGAGAACTCTTCAATGGCGTACATTGATCCCAATCAGCTCGAGGACCTCAAGGAGCGCGTGGTTCATATCAACCGCGTGGCCAAGGTCGTGAAGGGTGGCCGTCGCTTCGGCTTCAGCGCCTTGATCGTCGTCGGTGACGGCCACGGTCACGTGGGCGTGGGGCTGGGCAAGGCCAACGAGGTGCCCGACTCGATCCGCAAGGGCAACGACCAGGCTCGTAAGGCGCTCCACAAGGTGCCGCTCGTGAACGGTTCCATCACCCACGAAGTGATCGGTCGTCACGGCTCGGCCCGCGTCATCCTCAAGCCTGCCAGCCCTGGAACGGGCGTGATCGCCGGCGGCGCTGTGCGCGCCGTCGTCGAAGCCGCGGGTATCCGCGACGTGTTGTCGAAGATCATCGGCACCACCAACGCTCACAACGTCGTGCACGCCACGCTCGACGCCATGCGTCGGCTGGAAAACGCGGACGACGTTGCCCGTCGTCGCGGCGTGAGCGTCGAGCAGGTGCTCACCGGCAACGCTGGTTGAGCCAAAAAGTTTTCATCCTCGGAACAGGAACTTGGCGATGAAGCCCAAACTCAAGGTCACTCAAATCCGGAGCGGCGCCGGTCGCATCCCGAACCAGCGCAAGGTGCTGGCGGGGCTCGGCCTGCGCGGTCCGCACACGTCGGTCACGGTGGATAACACCCCGTCGTTCCGCGGCATGGTCAAGAAGGTGTTGCACCTTGTCACGGTGGAGGAGAGCGATGGCTGAGTCTCAAGAGAAGCGCGCTCCCATTCTGTCTCGCCTGCGCGCGCCCGAGGGTGCGGTCAAGGGCAAGCACCGAATCGGTCGTGGTATCGGCTCCGGCTGGGGCAAGACGGCGGGCAAGGGCCAGAAGGGTCAGAAGGCCCGCGGCACCATGAAGCGCCTCGGCTTCCAGGGCGGTCAGATGCCGCTCCAGCGCCGTTTGCCGAAGATCGGCTTCAACAACATCTTCGCCGTGAAGTACGCCCCGGTGAACGTGTGTGACCTCGACATCTTCCCTGCCGGCACCGCGATCGACGAGACCGCGCTGCGCGCTCAGCGCATCGTGCGCGGCAAGTGGGACGGCGTGAAGGTGCTCGCGGCCGGCGAGATCACCAAGGCCGTCAAGATCAAGGTCAACGCCATCAGCGCGGCGGCCAAGGAAAAGATCGAGAAGGCCGGCGGCAGCGTGGAGCTGATTCCGCGCGTCGAGCCCGGGCCCCGCAAGGCTCACGGCTGAAGGATCCAACACAGGCGGTTCGCCGCCCGTGAGCACGGAAGGCCGCTTCGCGCAGTAGCGCCAGGCGACACGAAGGGTGGAACAGTTGAGCATCTTCGCCAACATCGGCAAGGTACCCGAGCTGCGGCGCCGCATCTTCTTCACGGTGGGGATGCTGGCGGTCTACCGCATCGGCATCTTCGTCACGACCCCTGGTGTCGACCGTAACGTGATGAAGTCGATCGTGGCCGATCAGAGCGCCACGTTCCTTGGCATGTTCAACATGTTCTCGGGCGGTGCGCTCGAGCAGCTGTCGATCTTCGCCCTCGGCATCATGCCCTACGTCTCGGCGAGCATCATCCTGCAGCTCATGACCGTGGTCGTGAAGCCGCTCGAGGAGCTCCGCAAGGAAGGCGAGGCGGGTCAGCGCAAGATCAATCAGTACACGCGCTACGGCACGGTCGTGATCAGCATCGTGCAGAGCACGGGTCTCGCGATGTACTTCGAGGGCCTCAACGGCTCCACGCAGTACGGCGACGTGGTGCGCGAGCCCGGCTGGGGCTTCCGCCTGATGACCATGATCTCCCTCACCACGGGCACCGCCTTCATCATGTGGCTGGGTGAGCAGATCAGCGAGCGCGGCATCGGCAACGGTACCTCGATGATCATCTTCGCGGGTATCTGCGCAGACCTTCCAGACGCGCTGTTCCGCACCGCCTCGCTGCTCAAGACCAGCGAGAGCTTGCAGCCGGTGGACCTGCTGCTCGTGGTGGCCATCTGCGTGGCCATCGTGTGGATCATCTGCCGCGTCGAGCGCGCTCAGCGCCGCATCCCCATCCACTACGCGCGCCGCATGGTCGGTCGCAAGATGTACGGCGGCCAGACCTCGCACTTGCCGCTGCGCGTGAACATGGCGGGCGTGATCGCCCCCATCTTCGCATCCTCGCTTCTGCTCTTCCCCTCCACCCTGCAGCGCTTGAACTTGCCGGGCATGGAGTGGGTCACGAACGCGCTGCAGCCCGGTAGCTGGGCCTACCTGGTCGTGTTCGTGCTGATGATCGTCTTCTTCTCCTTCTTCTACACCTCGGTGACCTTCCAGCCCGTGGAAGTCGCCGACAACTTGAAGAAGCAGAACGCCTTCATCCCGGGGATTCGTCCTGGCAAGAGCACGGCCGACTACATCGATCGCATCGCCATGCGCCTGACGGCCGGCGGCGCGCTCTATGTCGCCCTGGTCTGCACCATCCCCTCGCTACTCCAGTCGTACTTCCACGTGCCGTTCTACTTCGGCGGCACATCAATCATGATCGTGGTGGGCGTCGCCCTCGACACCGTGCAGCAGGTGGAGTCCTACCTGATCACGCGCCACTACGAAGGTCTCACCGGCCCACGCGGCCCGCGCATTCGCGCGCGAAAGGGGTGACACGTGGATCTGGTCTTGTTCGGACCGCCCGGAGCAGGCAAGGGCACCCAGGCCAAGCGCCTCGTGGAATTGCTCAAGATTCCGCAGATTTCGACCGGTGACATGATGCGCGCCGAGCGCGCCGCCGGCACCGAACTCGGCAAGCGTTTCGATAGCTTCATGTCGCAGGGCCTGCTCGTTCCCGACGAGCTGGTGCTCGAGCTGATCCAGCAGCGCATCACCCAGTCCGACTGCGAAAACGGAGCAATTTTCGACGGTTACCCGCGTACCGTGGCGCAGGCCGAGGCCTTCGACGCGATGCTCGCCAAGCTCGGCCGCAAGATCGACAAGGTGATCTCCATGGAGGTCCCTCTCGAGGAGATGGTTGAGCGCGCTGTGGGGCGACGTATCCACGAAGAGACTGGACGCATCTACCATCTGCGCTATGATCCGCCCCCCCAAGGTCTCGAGGGGAAATTGGTGCAGCGAAAGGACGACACCGAAGAGGTGGTCCGGAAGCGCTTCACCGAATACGACGACAAGACCCGCCCGGTGCTCGGCTACTACACGACACGGGGCCTGGTCGGCGCAGTCAACGGGGTAGGTACCCTCGACGAGGTTACCGCCCGCATCCGAGCAGCCCTCAACGTTTGAGGCTGCATTCGCAGAGGATCGCACGCCCACCCGAGTTTGGGTGGGGAGTTCTGGAGAAGATTACGCAGAGTGTCCGCTGGCAGAGAGATTGAAGGCACGGTAGAGCTGGCCCTTCCGAAGGGGCTCTACCGGGTCCGCTGCGACGATGGCAGTAACATCGTGGCATCCCTCGGCGGCGTCGCTCGACAAGTTACGGTCAAAATCATCCCCGGGGATCGGGTGTTGCTAGAGATTTCAGCGTTCGATCCCACGCGTGCTCGCATCAAGAGCCGCATCTAGGGGCCCCGCGAGGGGCAAAGACGATGACCCGCAAGATGGAACCGACAGAGGCACGATCATGAAGGTACGCCCGAGCGTCAAAAAGGTCTGCGACAAGTGCAAGGTGATCCGCCGCAAGGGTGTGCTCCGGGTCATTTGCGAGAATCCGCGCCACAAGCAGCGGCAGGGTTGAGGGAGAGCTGAATCATGGCCCGTATTGCAGGCGTAGACCTTCCCCCGCGCAAGCACGTCACCATCGCGCTTCGCTACATCTATGGAATTGGCCCCGCGAAGGCCAAGGCCATCTGCGTGGCTACCGGTATCCCGGAGAACCGCAAGACCGAGGAGCTCACGGAAGGCGACATCAAGCGCATCCGCGAATACCTCGATGCCAACGTGCGTGTGGAAGGTGACCTCCGCCGCGACGTGGCCATGGACATCAAGCGCCAGATGGACCTCGGCACCTACCGTGGCCTCCGCCACCGTCGTGGCCTGCCGGTCCGTGGTCAGCGTACCAAGACCAACTCGCGCACCCGCAAGGGTCCGCGTCGTGGCGCAACCCGCCGCTGAGATTGGGGCCGCTCGGCCCCTAGGAATTTAGGGCACGCAATGAACCGTGTCCGTTGAGTGAGAGACAAGGTAGACGATGGCAAATCCGAAGGCCGTTAAGAAGAAGGTCAAGAAGAACGTCGCGACTGGCATCGCGCACATTCAGTCGACCTTCAACAACACGATCGTGACCGTCACGGACATCCAAGGGAACGTGGTGGCCTGGTCGAGTTCGGGTTCGAGCAACTTCAAGGGCTCGCGCAAGAGCACGCCCTTCGCCGCGCAGATCGCTGCCGAGAACGCAGCTCGCAAGGCGCAGGAGCACGGCATGCGCTCGCTTGCCATCTTCGTGAACGGCCCGGGCGCCGGACGTGAGTCCGCGCTGCGCGCGTTCCAGATCGTCGGCATGAAGATCACGCTCATCCGTGATGTCACGCCCATCCCCCACAACGGCTGCCGCCCGCCCAAGCGTCGTCGCGTCTGAGTAACAGGTAGAAGGATTATCCAATGGCTCGTTATATCGGACCCGTTTGCCGTCTCTGCCGCCGCGAAGGCACCAAGCTCTTCCTCAAGGGCGACCGCTGTTTCACCGACAAGTGCGCGGTGGACCGTCGTCCTTACCCGCCCGGTCAGCACGGCCAGCGTCGCACCAAGTTCACCGAGTACGGCATCCGTCTGCGCGAGAAGCAGAAGGTGTCCCGCATCTACGGCATCTTGGAGCGTCAGTTCCGCAAGTACTTCAAGGAAGCTGACCGCGGCAAGGGCGTGACCGGTGAGACGCTGCTCTCGCTGCTCGAGCGTCGCCTCGACAACACCTGCTACCGTCTCGGTTTCGCGGCGACCCGCGCCGAGGCTCGCCACCTGGTCCGCCACAAGCACGTGTCGGTCAACGGCCGCGCCGTCAACATCCCCTCGTTCCGCGTGAAGCCGGGCGACAAGGTGGAGGTCCGTGAGGCCAGCCGCAAGATGGCGCGCGTGGCCAGTGCGCTGGACGCCGCTGAGAAGCGTGGCATCCCGAGCTGGCTCGACCTGAACCGCGGCGAGTTCGCGGGCACGGTCAAGACCATGCCGGTCCGCGAAGAGATCACGCTGCCCATCCAGGAGCAGCTCATCGTTGAGTTCTACTCGCGCTAATTAGCCAGCTCCGCAGGAGCGGCGTAGGGTGGGCGCCCTTGGCGAGAGAACGCCGAAGACCCAATAGCTTTTGTTTCGAATCTTGCTTGCGCGCGGGCCCCTATTATAGCCCGCCCGCTTCGACCCCTTCGGGGTCTCAGGAGAGCACATGAGCACGTCGCAGATGGTGGCCCGCAATTGGCGTGACCTGATCCGACCGAAGTCCCTTTCGGTGGAGCAAGAGACGCTTACGCCCACGTATGGCCGCTTCGTTTGTGAACCCCTCGAGCGCGGCTTCGGCATCACGCTGGGCAACTCGCTTCGTCGCGTGCTCCTGTCCTCGCTGCAGGGCGCTGCCATCACCGCCGTCAAGATCGACGGCGCGCTTCATGAGTTCACCTCGGTTCCTGACGTCGTCGAGGACGTGACCACCATCGTGCTCAACCTCAAGGAGGTTGTGGTGCGTGCCCACAGTCCGCGTACGCACGTGGTGCGTATCGAGAAGGACGGGCCCTGTGAGGTCAAGGGTGGCGACATCCAGACCGGCGACCAGATCGAAGTGCTCAACCCTGACCACGTCATCTGCACGGTGTCCAAGGGCGGCCGTTTCTCGGCGGAGCTCACCATCACGGTGGGTCGCGGTTACGTCCCCTCCGAGCGCACCAAGCAGCCCGGACAGCCCATCGGTACCATCGCCATCGACGGCCTCTACTCGCCGCTTCGCAAGGTCAACTACACGGTGACCAATGCGCGCGTCGGCCAGATGACCGACTACGACAAGCTCACCCTCGAGGTGTGGACCGACGGCTCCGTGAAGCCGCAGGACTCGGTGGCCTACGCCGCCAAGATCCTGAAGGACCAGCTCACCATCTTCATCAACTTCGAAGAGGAGCCCGAGGCGACCACTTCGGTGAAGGAAGAGGACGAGCCCCTCAACGAGAATCTGTTCCGCTCGGTGGAAGAGCTCGAGCTCTCGGTTCGCTCGGCCAACTGCCTGCAGAACGCCAACATCCACCTCATCGGTGAGCTCGTGCAGCGCACCGAGAGCGAGATGCTGAAGACGAAGAACTTCGGTCGCAAGTCCTTGAAGGAGATCAAGGAAATCCTTGCCGACATGGGGCTCTCGCTCGGCATGCGCATCGACAACTGGCCGCAGATGCTGGAGCGCTGGAAGCAGCAGCAGTCCGCCGGCTGATTTAGTGGAAGCTCGTAGCAGCGAGCAAAGTTAGAGCGGCGGGAGCCGCGAGGAACTAGGTATCATGCGTCATCTCAAGGCAGGCCGGAAGTTTGGCCGTAACACCAGCCATCGTCGTGCGATGTTCCGCAACCTTGCGGCCAACTTGGTGCTCCACGAGCGCATCGAGACCACGGACGCCAAGGCCAAGGAGCTGCGTCGCATCGCGGAGCGCCTGATCACGCGTGCCACGCGTCTCGGTGACGGCCTCACCGCCGACGTGTCCAAGCTGCCCGAGGCGGAGAAGCAGGCTTTGCTTGCTCGCCGCGTGCACGCGCAGCGTCTCGTCGCTCGCTTCCTGCCGCGCAATGTGGTCAAGGAAGTCGAGGGCGGCGAGCAGGTCGAGGTCGACCTCGTGTACAAGCTGTTCCACGAGATCGCGCCCCGCTACATGGAGCGCGTCAAGGCTGGCAAGGGCGGCGGCTACACCCGCATCGTCAAGGTCGGTCCCCGCCGCGGCGACAACGCCCCGATCTCCATCATCGAGTTCGTCTGAGTGTCGTAGCGTCGGGCCGGCCAGCTCGACGTTCAGACTAGGCGAGCGCTCCTCCTGCAGGGAGGGCAAGAACGGGCACCCCAGGGGTGCCTGTTCACGTTTAAAGGCGCTGCGCGGGACGAGCGCGTGCCCGGCCAGGGTACGACGGCGCTGATCCTCGCGGGAATTGTCGTGGCCTGCACGAGCGGACGCTCGTAGACAAGCGTCACCGTTGCATGTGCGTCACGGACTAGCCAACTTAGTCCGCGGAGGAGTCCAGTGTCTGGTCTGGCGTACTACCGATCTTACTGGGGAGTGCTCGTCTCCCTGGCTTTGCTCGGCATTTCCATCGCGCTCGTGCAGCCCACCCACTTCGTGCCTGACGAGGGCAATCACTGGGGCTCCGGCCACGCGCGACTCGAGCGCATGTTCGGGCGCGAAGGCTGCGTGCCCACGCTGCCGATTCACCCTGAAATTCGGCAATCGGGACATACCCTGGCGCGCTACCCAGCGGGGGACTTGGTCTGCGAGTTCGAGTGGAAGATGTACGGCGACGCGCTCACCTATCCGGGGGTGCTGCTCTCCAAGCTGATCTTGCCGCACCAGGCCCAATCGGCCGTCCGCCAGCTACAGGGCTTCATGCTCTCGCGTCTGCTGCAGGGCCTCATGGTCCTCATCTGCCTGAGCAGGCTCGGCTTTCTTTCCCGCGCCGGGCGTCGCAGCGGTCCCTTGCTCGTGGGTGCCTTTGCGCTGTCGCCGCTGCTCGCGCAGCAGGCCTTCGGGATCTCTTCGGATGGGGTTCAGCTGTGTTTCGCGGTGTGTTTGGCGGCCGCGATCTTGTTTTGGGAACGTCTGACCTGGCTCGACGCGGGGTTGTTCTTGGTGATGGCGTGGGGAGCGGCGTCCAAGCCCTTCCTGCTCATGGTGGCCTTGCCTGCGCTGCTGGTGGCTTTCCTCTACGGGCGCGTTCGCGGCGCCGAACCCATGGGGCTGCGCGCGCTCGGCCAGGGGGGCTGGCAGCTTATCAAGCCCACGCGTCGGCCTTCGCCCCAGAACGTGATCGCGTGGTCGGTCGTCGTGCACTACCTGGCCGCCGTCTACTTTGCCATCGACTTCCAGCGGCCAGGAACGCCCGGTGTCCGCGTGGTAGGCAACCGGGCCGGGGTGGACCCGGGCGCGCAGTTTCGGGGCCTTTTCGAGCAGCCCGATTCGCTCATCGACCTCATTCGGAGCCTGCCGTTCTCGCCGTTCAAGCTGGCCGACTACGTGGGGTTGCTGGGGCAGCTCGATACCCGGATGTCGGCCGCGGTTTCCAATACCTACGTCCGCTTCGTGCTGTTCGCGCTGCTCATCGAAGTCGCGCTCCTGGTGCGGTCGTTTCGGGCGCTACCCGCCGCGGAGCGAGCGCAGCGCTGGCGACGTGCCCCGTGGGCGAGCCTCGGGATTTTCCTGGGCGGTCTGGGAGCCCTGGGCAATGTGGTCTTCGTGGTGGCGGTGCTCTACGCGATGTGGACACCGGTCGGGCTCCCCATCGCCGAGGGGGTGCAGATACGCTACTGGTTCGCCTCCAACATCGTGCTGCTGGCCGCGTTTGCGGGCGGACTCGATGTGATGTTCGGGGCGAAGCCGGAGCCGCAGGCACGGGACGACGCAGCCATCGCCGGCTCGCGCTGGGCCGCACTGCTCGCTAGCAGCGCCCCGGCTTTGGTACTCGCGCTGACGCTTCCTTATGTGGCCCGGGTCTTCGTCGACCTGGTCAGGCGCTACGGCTGACGGCCCCTCGAGCATGGGTGGCTCGGGTCGAAACCCGTTTCACCCCGTAGGACTCGGGCGAAAAGCAGCATTGCGCGTCAGATATGGAATCGAAAGCACCGGTCCAGTCGTTCTGCTGGGTTGGTCGGCCTGGGCTCGGTCCAGTGGTTGATGCGGTCGAGTGGCCCATCGAGCCGGAGCGCTTCTCACGGTGGGCGTGCGTTCACTTCGGCCGCAAGCGCTTCTTGGATCGCCAGCAGGGCATTTACGACTCACGTGGGGGGGCGTGCGGGATGAGAGCAGCGGAGCGTGCCAGGATGGCCACGATGGAATTCGGCGCCGACAGCGAGGCCCGCGTGGCCATCGTGCTGCCTTGCTACAACGAGGAGCTCGCGGTCGCCAAGACGGTCGAGGATTTCCGCGAGGTGTTCCCCGAGGCCAGCATCTACG
The DNA here is from genome assembly GCA_047601445.1 of Myxococcales bacterium. Taxonomy (GTDB): domain Bacteria; phylum Myxococcota_A; class Polyangia; order Polyangiales; family DASUME01; genus DASUME01. The sequence continues at coordinate 6,647,807 of JASGJH010000001.1, forward strand.
TGATCGACAACAACTCGAGCGACCGCACCGCCGAGATCGCTCGGAAGCACGGCGCCCGCGTGCTGCACGAGTCTCGCCGCGGCAAGGGCAACGCCGTGCGCCGCGCCTTCGCGGACATCGAGGCTGATGTCTACGTGATGGCCGACGGCGATGGCACCTACGACGCGGCGGCCGCGATTCCCATGGTCGACATGCTGGTGGACCAGCACCTAGACCTCGTGACCGGCTGTCGCGTGCATTCGGATCCCATGGCCTACCGGGCGGGGCACGTGATGGGCAACCGGATGTTTAACGGCATCGTGAACTGGTTGTTCGGCGAGCGCGTGCGCGACCTGTTCTCCGGCTACCGCGTGATGTCACGGCGGTTCGTGAAGTCGTTCCCCGCCATGTCGGCTGGCTTCGAGATCGAGGCCGAGATGAGCATCCATGCGCTGCAGCTGCGGCTCGCTCACCGCGAATACGACAGCCGCTACAGCTCGCGCATGCCGGGCTCCCACAGCAAGCTGAACACGCTGCGCGACGGTGTCCGCATCCTCTCGCATGTGATCCGCCTGCTGCGCCTGTACCGTCCGCGCAAGTTTTTCGGGGCCCTGGCAGCATTGATGAGCACGCTCTCGTTGGCCTTCGGCATCCCGGTCATCGTCACGTTCTTCGAGACCGGCCTGGTGCCGCGCTTTCCTACGGCCATCTTGGCCACGGGGCTCGGTTTGCTGGGGGCCATGCTCTGGCTGCTCGGTGTGGTGCTCGAGAGCGTGAGTACCTTGACCATCGAAGTGAAGCGCCTGAGCTACCTCGAGCACCCGCCGCGCGGCCACGAGCGCTGAGCCCGGCGCGTCTGCGCTCAGCAGGGGCAGTCGAAGTAGGGCAGTTTCAGCAAGAGCCGGGTCTTTCCAGAGAGGTCCACGATGGCGGCGCGGTCAGCGCCGATCGCGCTGCGCGTGATCACCTCGGGCTGCCCGTCGCCGTCCAGGTCAGCCACGGCCTCGACGTGCTCGGGCGTGCCTTGATCGACACTGAAGGCCACGCGCCCACCGCGGTCCAGGTCGAACAAGGCCTGAAGCACGGGCGCACTGCACTCACTGAAGGCCTCGGCCGATACCAGGGCGTGGGTCCCCGATGCAAAGCGTGAGAGCTTCAGGTCGGACAAGCTCTGCTCGCGTTCGTCTCGACTCATTCCGCGCAGGAACGGTAGCTTGGCGAAGCGGGCGCTCAGCTCGTTCTGGGCCGTGGGGACTTCGCTGCGCGCGTAGAGCTCGATGGGGGCATTGCCTGGCAGCGCGACCAGGGGTTCCTTCACGCAGCGTGACGCCAGCTCCACGGCCCAGAAGCCCTGGGGATCGAGCTCGCGGATCTCACGCTCGATCTGGGCCGCGTCGGGCTTGGGGAGATCGGGATTCTCTCCGCGCCAAGTCATGACCTGTCCGAAATGAGCATAGGCGACGTGGGCGATGCGCAGGGCCTTTGCTCGCGTCGTGCATACGCCCTCAGGACCGACGAGCTGCACGTCGCCCGCGAGGAACACACTCGCTTCTGCGGGCGCCTGTTCGAGCGAGGCTTCTTCCAGAACCGCTGCGGGCGCGCCGGCGTGGGTGGACACGTGTTTGCCCGCGGCGAGCGCCTCGGGTGCGCGGCCCAGGATCACGAGCACGGGGCCTTCGGGCACGTCCACGACCATGCGCGCCGAAATGCTCGGGGGCGGACCCAGCTCCGAGGCCAACATCTCTTCGCGCACGATGCGCAGGGCGCCGCCTTCGCGCGCTAGCGTGAACTGCTTCTGCCCGCGATCCTGGTAGCCCGTCATGCGAAAGGATTGCGTGCCGAGCACCGTCACCGCGCCGCCCTGCAGATTCAGGCTTTGCAAGGCAAGATCCACCTGCATGGGCTTCTCGAACATGCGCTTGCGGTCCTCGAGCCAGCCCTTGCGATCGAAGTTGCGCGTGCGAGGGCCGGCACGCTTTACGCCGGTGAAGCGCTGCCCGTAGAGCCGCTCATAGGCAGCGAAGTCGCCTGCGTTCTGCGCCGCTTGCCAGGCCGCGAGCAGGGCCCGCGCTTCGCCTTCGAGCTCGCTGGTCGGCTTCTCGCTCGCTGCGCGCGCGGCCGCGTCCGTGCGTTGCGGCGCCGGAAGACTGGGCGCGCTCACGGGCGCAGGAGGCGCGGGCGGTGTGGGGACGGAGTCCTTCGAGCAAGCCCAGCACAACGTCGCGAGCAGAGCGAGTGCGTGAACGGAAGGTGTCGGAGCGCTCGGGTTGCCTGACATGGGGCCAGGGTATCGCTTTTCCGGGGGAAGGGGGCTCCGCGTGGCGCAAGAGGCGCGAGCCAGGCGGCTGTTGCGGGCAATGGCGCGCTCGAAAGTGCCTTTGTGACTGGGTCAGACGTCGTGAACGCGCTTGACGCACTTGGGCTGCTGGAGCAAGACACCTGCGCTCCCCAACCGGGTCGATTGGCCCACGAGGCGTCCCATGCGTGGCATCGGCGGTGTGTTTCCTTTTGTCTTGGCGGTACTCGTGCTCGCCTGCAGTGAGGAGCCTTGCCCTAGCGGCGCCCAGCGCATCGGCACGCGCTGTCTGTTGGAGGAGGGCGAAGCGGCCGACGCGGGCGACGGTGACGCAGGCGGTGCGCACGGCGGGCTCGACTCGAGCCCTGGGCCGAGCGACGAAGCCACGAACTCGGACGCAGCTGCGGGGGATGCGTGCGTCGACGGGGGCTGCACTCCGGTCACTCCCACGCTCGAGTTCGGTATCGACTTCCCGTGGCAGGGCTCGACGGATTAGACCGGGATCAGCGTGCGCCTTCACTCCACCAGCAATGTCGGCGAGGAGATCACCGTCACGGTAGCCGAGCGTCCGGCGTACCTGCACGACGAGGGCTTCTTCCTCGCCGAGAACGTCCCCCTCAAGCCGGGTGCCAACGAACTGCTGGCCGTGGCTACCACGCCTTCGGGGCTGCGTGAGGAGCGCCGCGTGACCATCACGCGCGAGCTGCTGTGGGCGAAGATCGAGGGGCTCGATCGCGGCAAGACCAACTACGACGGATTCCAGGATCCGGCGGTGCTCGCGTCGGACGGACAGCGGCTGTGGTGGATCGACTTGGGCACCAAGAGCAAACGCTTGCTGCCCGATGGCGGAGGGCCTGCAGCGAACTGGAGCGTGATGGGGTTCGGATGGGCCTACATCTTGGTGGCTGGGCCGAGCGGGCAGCTGCTCTCGCTGAATCCGATCACGGGCTTGCGCACCGTGATGATGCAGTCCAACTCGTCGAAGGCGAGCACCACGTTCGGGAACGTATTGTCGGTTCGGGAGACGATGTTTACGACGGGCGATTTGGGGGTCCCCACCCAGTGGACGACCCATTTCATCACCAGCTTCGCAAATCAGACTCACACGACGGGGCCCGACGCGTCCCAGTCGAAGCTAGGCTTCGTCAGTGGAATCCTGGGGAGCGCGCTGGCCGAAGACGAAGTGCATGTGAGCAGCTTTACGCCGGAGAAGGGCGGTGCCCGGATTCAGTTGTGGAGCCTCAAGGGTGACAATCGTGCGCCCAGGCTCATCAAACCAACTGACCTCGGCTCTGCGAGCAACCGCGTGGTGGGCGTTAGCCAGCGATCGGCCGGCGATGACATCTACATGCTCACGGACCTCCAGCGCCGAGCGATCCACCGAACCAACTTTAGCGACGGCGCGATCACCCTGGTCTCGGACGACGATCACGGCACCGGCCCCGGCTTCCTCGACCCGCGCGCGCTGGCCAGCGATACCAGCTCCTTTTTCGTCGGTGACGGACGCTCCGCCCGCGTCTTCAAGGTCGATCCCAGCAACGGCAATCGCAGCATCATCGCGGAGACCCGGCGCGGCTCGGGCGATCCGTTGTGGCCGGTGTCCGTGAACTACGATGCTGATCAGCAAGTCGTGCAGGTGCTCGACAAGCTGGTGCTCCCCGGACGCCTGACCAAGGTCACGCTAGGCTCCGGAGATCGTATGGAGATGGCCCCATCCGTGGACCGGCTGTGCAAGGGCACGACCGGCGAAGCGGTTGCGATCCAGGGCACCGAGCTCCTGCGGTGGGCAGGCAATCTGGCACCCAAGGCGCTCTCGGGCGCTGCCCAGGGCAGCGGCCGCGCACTCACGGGAGCCCTCGACTGCGTGGTGGATCGCGCGAGCAACCAAGCCCTCGTGTTGTTTGCCGACGCGGTAGTTCGTGTGAACCTCGAGACGGGTGACCGTAGCGACGTCTCAGGAGCCTCGATCGGAGCAGGTCCCGCATTCACGCAGGTCGACCGCCTCACGTACGACGCCGAGGGGGACACCGTCTACGTCGCCAGCGACAGGATTTACGCCATCACGGCCAAGAGCGGAGACCGCAGCCTGCTGCAAGCGGATGGCACCGACCTCAGCTTCAACACGCTTGCAGACTTGAGCTGGAGCAAGGCACGCAAGCGGCTGCTCGTGCAGACCACGGACGCGTTGCTTTCCATCGATCCGGGCACCCAGGTTCAGCAGGTGCTCGCGGACGCTTCCCACGGCAAAGGCCCCTGGGCTGGCGAGTCCAGCGGCCTCGCGCTGGCCACGGGCGACACCGCCGTGGTGGGCACCTACTACGCCGTGGTGCAGCTGGACCTGACCTCCGGCGAGCGCATCGTCCTGTCCAAGTAGCACCGAAAACCGGCCTCCCAGAGGCTGCCGCACACGCCAGAAGAAGGCCAGTTCACTGGCAGGAGTCGGCGCTGCACGTGCCGTTGCAGACGCTGCCGCGGGGACATTGATCGTCGCCCAGACACTCCTCACCTAGACCGACCATGGCGGCGCACACGTCGTCGCCTTGGTCGGCGTCGTAGGTGCACACGAGGCCCTCCACGCAATCGAACTCGACGCAGGACTCTCCCGGTCCCGCTTGCGGCACCACGACGCAGTGTCCGCCGTCGTCGCAGTAGAGCGCCTGCTTGCCGGTCGGGTCAGCGCACAAGGCCAGATGCGTGAGCGTGCTGTAGTCCGCGGTCTCGGGCGTACAGGCCTCGTTCAATCCGTGCAGGTCGAAGCCCACGCACCTGCGCACCGTGTTGCCATCGGCGTCGTCCTCCCCGGTGTTCAAGCAGATGTTCCCCTTGGCGCATTCGCGCAACGTGGAGCAATCGCCCGTGCTCGGCGGGGTCCTGCAATGCTTGGTCTCCGGGGCGTCCGGGCCGAGACTATCGTAGCCACACACCAGGCCGTCGTCGCAGAGGGCCAGGGTGGCTTGATCGCCCGTGGTCAGCTCTCCGCACTCCGCGCCTTCGCCCACGTGCGTGACTTGCGTGGCATGTACGCAGACGCCGGGCGTGGAGTCGGTGCCCGAGCAGTACACGGCGAGGCTCTCGTCCGGGGTGGAGCACTGCGTGTTCTCGTTACACGCGGCGCCCTGTGACAGGCGCGCGCGGCAGACGCCTTGGTCGCAAGTGTTGAAGCCGCTTTGGTCGCAGTACGCGTCACCGCTGCAGTCCGCGTCGTCGGTGCAGGCTCCGCCGTCGGCCACCGAGCCCTCGAACACGCCGGCGCAGATGGTCTCGAATGCGTCTTCCGGCTCCTCCGCCTCGAAGACGAAGCACTGGTGCGCGAAGCGCTCGAGGCAGGCGCTGGCATGCTCGGCGCGATAGGTGTGTGTCTTGAGCTCGATGTTCAGCAAGAACTCCCGCTTGGAGTCCATCAGCGTGGGCAGCACTGCGGTACGACAGGTCGCCTCGTCCTCGAGCAACGCGCGCATCTGCGAGGCGTCCGTGTAGCCCAGGCGGCAGCTAAACAGGTTGTCGCACATCGCTCGCGCGAGCTGCTCGGCGAAGCTCTCCACCGAGCTGGGATTGAGGTCGACGTGACCGTGTTGCTCGTCGCCCGGCCCGGAGTCACTCCCGTCGCAGCCCGCGCCGGCCAGTACGCACAGACTCACGGCGACGTGGCCAATCCAACCTGCCTGCTTCTTCAGCCCATCTCGCGCTCGCTGCATCGATTCCCCTCTGCGCAGGGTAACGTGGGTTCGACGCGAGGTTGCGCGCAAATTCGGGGTGAAAAGTACCGTTTTCGGTTGGAGGGACTACAGCGCGGAGCTGGTGCGTGTCCCTTGAACGGCGCGGCCCTGGGTCGGTGTGCGCCTCAAGATCGCGAGCACGGTGTGGCCCTTGATGCGCCGGCGAAGCGGCTCGAGCTTGAGCGCGCGTTCGGCCAGCGGCGCCAAGGCGCGCCACGCGAACCTGGACGCCAGGGACGCGCGCGGGAGGCTCTGCATGCGGGTGCTGACGTACCAGCCGATGTGGTGGTCGGAGAGCGGCTCGTATTCCAGGTGCTCGCACGCGAGCGGCAGAAAGCGCGGTATGTGGCGGAAGGTCTTGGCTCGAAAGCGCGAGCAGTGGTGGGGAGGTTGGTTGAGCTCCTGGTTGAGATCATCGCCGATGAAGCTGTCCTGATTGGGCACCGCCACGTAGATGCGCCCGTGGTCACTCAAGTGCGGCATCAACGAGTCGAGAAAGGCCCGCGGGTCGGGCACGTGCTCCAGCACCTGGAATGCGAAGATGTACTCGAAGCGCCGCTTGCCCAGCTGATCGAGGCGCGAGAATCCCTGGATGCCGCTTGCCTTGAGCGACTCCAGGGCACGTCGGTTCGAGTCGACCCCGCAGACGTCGGAGAAGCCGGCGAGGCGGAGGGCCCGCAAGAAGTTTCCGGTGCCGCAGCCGACCTCGAGGGCCGACCCGGGCTTGCCGAGGCGCTCGAGCGACGCACGGAACTCCCATCGACTCTCTTCGTAGTACCAGGAGAAGCGTTGCAGCTGCTCGTACATGCCCTCGTCGCCGGGGCTCGGTGGATGCGAGAACTCGAGCCCGCAGGCCACGCACAGGTAGTTGGTGACGAAGGCTTGCGGGAAGTACTGGCGCACCGGGATCTCGTACTTGTCGAGCCAGCGCGCGTGGACCTGATCGGCCGGCAAGTGGCCCAGCACGCGCAGATTGAAGGAACCGCACAGCACGCAAGGAACGACGGCGCCTGGCGCCGGGGTCGCAGCGGGAACGGGCATTTCGGCTCCGAGGAGAGTTGGGCCTGCGGATGCCTCGGCGGGAGCGCACGCGGCACGCGCGGGACGTGATGTTGCTCGCGGGCGGACCCGCCCGCTCGACGCGAGAGCAATTACACCTGGCGCATGCACGCGTCGCAAGGGCCTGCGACGTGCGCGAGATGTGTGGAGGTCGCGCCGTCCCAGCTTGCGGAACACAGGACGATCAGCGCCAATGTCGAGGCGTAGCGTGCGAGAAGCACGACGCGCGCGCGGCCTCGCTTCAGTCCGGGGAAGCCGGCGTGCCGAGCTCGGGTTCGAGCGGGCTGGTCGTGGGCTCAGCTTCTGTACGCGGTTCGCTGCGGCCTTGCCGGCGCAGCAGCGTGAACCCGGCGCCTGCCATGAGCAGGGCCGCGGCCAGGCCTAGCCACTGTCGCTGCCGCTGTTCGCGCGCGGCGCGTTCGCCGCTGAGCTCGTCGAAGGCGGCTTCCGCCGGGGCGAACGCCGGGTCGAGCTGGCGCGCGCGCTCGAAGCTAGTCAGGTCGAGTACGCCCTGCGACAGGCGCAACTCGCCTTCGAGGTACGCGATGCGGGCCCGCAATTGCGGTTGCTGCGCGCTCTCCGGATCGAGGCGCAGCGCGCGCCGAAAGTAGGTGAGGGCCGGCTCGAGCGTGTCGGTATCGAGCGCGTGCTCCCCCAAGGCCGCGAAGAGCGGCGCGGCGCGCTTGTGATCTTCGGTGGAGGCGGAGATGCGCAGGGCCGTGTCGAGCGCCTGGCTCGCGGCCTCGAAAGCGCCGTCCTCGAGGGCGGCCTGGGCGCGCTTAAGCTCGGCTTCGAAGGCGCGCTGCTTGGGTTCGGCGTGCAGACGATAGAGCTCGTTGAGGATGCGCTGGTGGCCCCAGTTCGGGTCAGCTTCTTTGCCGGTGGCGTTGAGATAGCGCTCGCGGATCTGCCAGATGGCGTTGCGTCCGAAGCGCGCCACGGCCTTGCGTGCCGCGCTCTGCACTTCGAGTCGATCGTCGGTGATGTACGAGACCACCACGGGCATCGCGTCGAAGTTCAGGGTGTCTCCGTAGGCCTCCAGGATGGCAGCCAGGAGTGCGACGTCGTCCTGCTGCACGGCCCGGCCGGGCGCGCTGATGCCGAGCGCGTTCAAGGTGTCCTGGCAGAAGGAGCGCACCGAGGGCTTGAGGTGGTTCTGGTGGCGGATCACCGCCGGGATCAACAGCACGCTCAGGCGCTCGCGCACGCGCGGGGCTTCGTAGCGGAAGAGCTTCCCGTCGAGTGTGAAGAGGCGCGCCACGATGAGCTCGGACGCGTCGGGCGCCTTCTGTGCCTCGAGCGCGCGGAGCAGCGCGAGTAGCTCGGCGCCCAGCACCATGCCCGGTGTGCGGCTTTGCTCCAACGCGGGCAGCACGCCTTGGGCGAGATCGACCGGGGCCTCGGGGGCGTCCACGCCCTGGACCTTGCGGAAGCTGCTCCACGCCGCGAGCACACCTTCGTGGTCGAAGGTGGCCTGGCCGAGGGCGCTCAAGCGGGCGCTGATGGCAGGGAGGGCGTCGGGCCCGAGCGCGCGCAGGGACTCGAAGGCTGCGCGCCGAGTGGCGCGGTCGGGGCTGCCCAGGCTGCGCGCGAGGGAGTCGAGCTCGAGGCGCGTGGGGGCCGTGCTGGCTTCGAGCGGGCTCGCGCTGGACGGGGTGGACTCCGCGTGGGCCACTCCGGGGGCGGAAGCGAGGGCGAGGGCGAGGGCGAGGGTAGCGAACCTCGCGGTGGGGCGGGTCCCGGCGCAACTTTGCCGCGACGGGCGGCGAGGGCGCATGCCCTCTCCGTCAGCACCGAGGGCGGTTCGCACCGCCCTCATGGGACAATCCTGAAGTCGGCGAACTCCCCGGTGTAGCTCCGCCAGCGTGTCTCTGTTTTCTCGACCCGCGCCGTGGCGGGGCCGTGTTGGGCCCAGGAGAGGAAGTCCTTCACCTGGTCCTCCTCGCCCTCGACGACGCACTCGACGCCCATGTCGTGGCGGTTTTTGACCCAGCCGGTGAGCCCGAGCCGCTTGGCCTCGCGCTGCGCGGAGGCCCGGTAGTAGACCCCCTGGACCCGCCCGCGGACGATCAGATGTAAGCGCTTCTGGCCCATTATTGCTCTGGTTTGTGTACCCGTGTGCGATCCGCCTAGCAACTTTTGGCGTCTCGCCGGCGGGCACGACTGGGGGACGGTTTTCGCTTTTTCGGTTTCGGGGAGCCATATGGCCCAGGCGACGGTTTTCGCTTTTTCGTCGTCTCCGCTACGGAATCATTGATGAAAATGCGCAACTTTGCGTTGAGCCGGGTTCCGAAGAGCGAAAGCGCGAAAACCGTCCCCTCGGCCGGGGCGCTGGAGTTTCCGAGAAACCGAGAACCGTCCCCCCGTTGCGGGGGGCGGGTACGCGGGTTAGGTTAGCCGGCCTCGCTCCTATATCCGGAGCGGGAAGGAGACCCCATGAAGCCCGAAATTCATCCCGATTATAAGGAGGCCACCATCACCTGCGCGTGTGGTTCGGCCGTCCAGACCCACTCAACCGGCGGATCCTTCTCCGTCGATATCTGCAGCCAGTGCCACCCGTTCTACACGGGTAAGCAGCGCATCGCAGACACCGCGGGTCGCGTCGAGCGCTTCAAGCGCAAGTACGGGAAGCAGTAGCCGGGTTCATCGGTTTTCCCCGCATGTGCCCTGCCCGTGCGCTCCCGTAGCGCACCTCAAACGGGCACGGGCACTTCGTGTTTAACCGAACCTGAGAGCGAAATGAGCGAGCCAGCAAAGCCGTACATTGGTGGTCAGGCCGTGATCGAGGGCGTGATGATGCGCGCCCCCAAGTGCCTGACGGTGGCGGTGCGTCGTCCCGACGGATCCATCGCGGTCCGCGAGGGGCCCCTGCGCGCCAAACTGTTGAACGGTCCGCTCAGCAAGGTCCCGGGCCTGCGCGGCGTGGTGATGCTGGTGGAGTCGCTCTCACTCGGCTACGGCGCGCTGCGCTTCTCGGCCGAGCAGCAGATGACCGAGGAGGAGCGCAAGCAAGCCGGCGACGGTGGAGGCGCGGCCTTCATCTCGCTGGTGTTCGCGCTCGGGCTCTTCATGTTGCTACCCCAGGGGCTCACCTCGGGTCTGGCCAAGCTCATCGGCGCCCAGTGGGACCTGCAGTCGCCCGCCTTCCACGCCATCACGGGCGGCTTCAAGCTGCTGGTGTTCTCGGCGTATCTCGCGCTGATCAGCCGCTTCGAAGAAGTGCGCCGCGTGTTCCAGTATCACGGCGCCGAACACAAGACGATCTTCGCCTACGAGGCCGGCCTGCCGCTCAACGTGGAGAACGTGCGCAAGCAGTCCACGCTGCACCCACGCTGCGGCACCACGTTCCTGGTAATCGTCATCGGCGTGTCCATCTTGCTCGGCGCCACCGTGACCCCGCTGCTCTTGCCCAACGCACAGGGCACCGTGGGCTGGATCCTCACCCTGCTCTTGCGCGTGGCGCTGCTGCCCTTCGTGGCAGCCATCTCGTACGAGCTGCAGCGCTTTTCGGCGCGGTACTGCACCACGGGGCCGCTGCGTGTGCTGCTCTATCCGGGCTTTCTGTTCCAGAAGATCACCACCCGTGAGCCCGACGATCAGCAGCTCGAGATCGCCATCGCGGCCATGGAAGTGGCGCGCGTGGGCGAGGAGAGCGCCCTGCGTGAGGCGCAGGCCAGCGCGCAACACGAGGCCACGCCCGATCGCGTGCATGTATTTCCGACCTTTGCGGGGGTTGCCGCCGCGGTCGATCGAGGACTCGCCCCCCAGATGGCGGAGTGAAGGCGCAGCATGTTGCCGATCCGAAAGTTGGAGTCGCTCGCGGCGCGCTTCGCCGAACTCGAGGAGCTCCTCTGTCAGCCCCACATCCTGTCGGACGCCAAGAAGTACACCGAGCTCAATCGTGAGCGCGCCGACTTGAACGAGCTGGTGCAGACCTTTTCGCGCTACCAGACCACCACGAAGCAGCTGGCCGACGACCGCGCGGCGCTCGCGGACCCCGAGTTGCGCGAGCTGGCCGAGCTCGAGATCCCCGAGCTCGAGCAGAAACTCATCGAGCTCGAGGCCGCGATCAACCTGCTGCTTCTGCCGAGCGACCCCAACGACGCCCGCAACACCGTGCTCGAAATTCGCGCCGGCACCGGCGGCGAGGAGGCGGCGCTGTTCGCGGCCGACCTCTTCCGGATGTACTCGCGCTACGCCGAAGGCCGCCGCTGGAAGGTGGAAGTGCTCTCCTTGAGCGAAGCGGCCGCAGGCGGCCTCAAGGAGATCGTGGCCCTGGTGAGCGGCGAGCGGGTCTACTCCCAGCTGCGCTTCGAGGCTGGCGTGCACCGCGTCCAGCGCGTGCCCGCCACCGAGGCCCAGGGGCGTATCCACACCTCCACCGCCACCGTGGCCGTGCTGCCCGAGGCGGAGGATGTGGATGTGGAGATCCGTGAAGAAGATCTCGAAATCCAGAGCACGCACTCCGGCGGTCCCGGGGGCCAGCACGTGAACACCACGAACTCGGCCGTGCAGCTCTTCCACAAGCCCTCGGGCATCATGATCAAGTGCCAAGAGGAGCGCTCACAGCACAAGAACAAGGCACGAGCGCTCAAGATTCTGCGCTCCAAGCTGCTCTCGGCGGCCCAGGAAGCCCACGACAAGGCCATCGCGGACGAGCGTCGCGGGATGGTCGGCTCGGGCGAGCGCTCGGAGAAGATCCGAACGTACAACTATCCGCAGAATCGTGTGACGGATCACCGCATTGGGCTGACTCTCCACCAGCTAGACGCGATTGTTCAGGGCGATGTCGAAACCCTGTTCAGCGCCCTCCGGCAGCACCATCAGGCGGCCCTGCTGGAGGCTCAACAGAATAAGAGCTAAAGAAAACCCCAGGCCATGCAGGCTCGTACCAAGCGCCGAGACGGACGTATCAGTCGTTACTCCGAGGCCTCCGTGCCCACGGAATACGGCGACATGCGCGTCGTCGTGTATCACGAGGCGGGCACCCACCACGAACACGCAGCCATCGTGTACGGCGACGTGCAAGGCAAGAGCGCGGTGCTCGTGCGGGTTCACAGCGAGTGCTTCACCGGTGAGGTCCTGCACTCCCTCAAGTGCGACTGCCGCGAGCAGCTCGACTACGCGCTGCGCGCCATCGTGGCCGAGGGAGCGGGAGCCGTGGTGTACCTGCGCCAGGAAGGTCGCGGCATCGGGCTCGGCAACAAGATCCGCGCCTATGCCCTGCAGAAGGAGCACGGTGCGGACACCGTGGACGCCAACCGCATGCTCGGCTTCGAGGACGACCTACGCGCGTACCACGCTGCCGCGGAGATGTTCGCCGACCTCGGCATTCAGTCGCTGCGCCTGCTGACCAACAACCCCGCCAAGGTGGACGCGCTGCGCCACGAGGGGCTGAGCGTCGAACGCGTGCCCGTGACCATCGAGCCGGGCGACCACAACAAGGACTATATCCACACGAAGCGGCAGAGGATGGGTCACCTCCCCTGAGGGATGGGTTGGCGGCCGAGGTTGCGACGGCGACGATCCCTACGCCGCAGCCAACCACCACCGACGATCGGCGGCTGCCCTCCTGTGCGTCGAGGCTTCGGTGTCATCTCCGTAACACGCTCTCTCCCCCTGCAACATGCGTGTGCCAAGACTGCCGCATCCCTACCCGGCGCGCGAGGGCTGCACTAGATCGCGCTCGCAATGGGACGTCGTCAGCGCCCGTCGAGGCCGTGTAGTTGCATCCTTTCAGCACGTGCGCTGCTGCTCTTCTCGCTCTCGATTCTCGTCGCATGCTCCGCCTCCGAGACGGTGAAGCCTGCGCGCGGCGCCACGCTCGATGAAGCGCGCGCACGCGACGCGGTCTCCACGTACGCAGCCATCGCCCACGCCAGCTACCAAGATTCGCTCGCGACGGCGCGCGTACTCGACGAGAAAATCGGCGCCTTCCTGAGCGCGCCCTCCGCGGAGAGCCAGGAGGCCGCCAAGCAGGCCTGGCTCGCTGCGCGCGTGCCCTACGTACAGACCGAAGTCTTTCGCTTCTACGACGGCCCCATCGATCGCGTGGAGCTGTGGGTCAACACGTGGCCCATCGACGAGAATTTCGTGGATAGCAGCGATCCCAGCCTGCCACCTGGAGTGATCGGCGACCGCGCGCACTATCCGCAGCTCGACGAGGCCCTGCTGCTCAAGCTCAACGGAGCGAGCAGTGAGACCAGCATCAGCACGGGCTATCACGTGATCGAATTCTTGCTGTGGGGGCAGGACACCAACCCGGGCGGCCCCGGCGCGCGTGCTTTCAGTGACTTCGTGGGCGAACAGGGCAGCGTCCAGGTACGTCGCGGCGAATACCTCCGCGTCGCCTCGGGCCTCCTGGTGAAGCAACTCTCTGAGGTGGCCGCAGAGTGGGCGCCCGGCGTGAGCACCAACTTTCGCGCCCGTCTCGCCACCATGCCCGTGCGCAACGCGCTCGGTTTGATGTTCAAGGGTATGGGTGCGCTGTCGGGACCCGAGCTCGCGGGCGAGCGTCTCACGGTGGCCTACGAGACCAAGGATCAGGAGAACGAACACTCCTGCTTCAGCGACAGCACTCAGCGCGACATGGTCGGGGATGCCTATGGCGTCGAGAACCTGTGCCTCGGTCGCTACGGACGCGACACGCTGGGACCCGGCTTGTGCGAGCTGGTGAAGTCGGTGGACGCCAGTTTGGGCGAGACCCTGCAGCGCCAGATCCGCGCGAGCGTGGCGGCTGCCCGGACCATCCCAGCTCCCTTCGATCAGGCGATTTTGGGGCCCGACACCGAGCCGGGTCGCACGGCGATCCTCAAGACGATCCGCGCGCTCGAGGCGCAAACCACCTCCATCGCTCAGAGCGCCAGCGCGCTCGGCGCCGACCTGGGGCTCGCGACGGCCAAGGCGGGCGCCCCATGATGCAAGGCTGGTCGTGGTTGTGCGCAGCGCTCGCCCTGGCGCCGCTCGCAAGTGCGTGCAGTGAACGCGCTCATGCCTCGTCGGAGCCGCGCTCAGGCGGCGCCGCCACCGTATTCGACGCCACGCGCGACGCCTTCAGCTTGCCGGTTCCAGAGCTCACCGAGGTCCAGCGCGCACAATTCTTCGTGGGCAACTCGTTCTTCAACCAGAACTGGGTCGCCGCGCCCGCCAGCGTGCCCGAACGCGACGGCTTGGGCCCGCTGTTCAACGCTCGCTCTTGCTCGGGCTGCCACTTCAAGGACGGCCGAGGGCGACCTCCGGAACCTGGTGAGCCCTTCGTGAGCATGTTGTTGCGCATCGGCGTGCCCGGCCTCGACGAGCACGGCGCACCGCGCGGCCACGAAGTCTATGGCGATCAGCTGCAGGGATCGGCGCTGCCTGCGCTCGCCAGCGAAGGGGACGCGCGCGTGAGCTACAGCCCCGTCGAGCGACGCTTCGCGGACGGTGAGTCGTATCAGCTGCTCGCACCGAGCTACCGCATCGACAATCCGGGCTACGGCCCGCTGCCGAGCGATCTGCGGATCTCGCCCCGCGTGGCGCCGATGATGGCTGGACTCGGTCTGCTCGAGGCGGTGCCCGAAGCGACGCTGCGGACACTGAGCGACGAGCAGGATCGCGACGGGGATGGCATCTCGGGTCGCTTGAACATGGTCTGGGATCAGGCTGCCCAACGGCAGGCGCCAGGACGCATGGGATGGAAGGCCGAGCAGCCTTCGGTGCGCCAACAGATCGCCGGGGCGTTCCTGGGCGATATGGGGCTCTCGAGTGAGCTCTTCGCCGGCGACAATCACTCGCCCTCGCAGACTGCGGCACAGGCGTTTCCCGACGGCGGCAAGCCCGAGGTCAATCCGCGCACGCTCGAGAGCATCACCGTGTACGCGCGAGCACTGGCGGTGCCAGCTCGACGTGACGTGCAGAACGAACAGGTCCTGCGCGGGGAGCATCTATTCGCCGAGGCCAAGTGCACGGCCTGCCACGTGTCCAACCTTCGCACCGGCAAGGTGCAGGATCTGGCAGCCCTCTCGGACCAGCTCATTCATCCCTACACGGACATGCTCTTGCACGATATGGGCGAAGCGCTCTCGGACGCGCGCCCCAGCTTCCTCGCCGAGGGCAGCGAGTGGCGGACGCCGCCGCTCTGGGGCATCGGACTCGTGCGCAAGGTCAACGGACACACCCGCTTTCTGCACGACGGCCGCGCCCGTGACCTGCGCGAAGCCGTGCTGTGGCACGGCGGCGAGGCCAATGCGTCGCGCAGCGCTTTCGAGCGCATGCCGCGCGAAGACCGTGCCGCCCTGATCACCTTCTTGGAATCGCTATGAGGAACGAGGTCTCGCGGGAGATGCATCGCAGAGCTTTCTTGCGGCAGTTGGCCGCCTCGAGCGCCGCCCTGTACGGCGCAACCCTGTGGTCGGCCTGCTCGCATCCCCCCTCGCGCAAGGAAGTGCTCGCGGCCCTGGTGCAAGACGTCGTCGTGCCCGACGTGCGGGCGCTGGCCAAGGAGAGCCAAGCACTCGAGGTCAGCGCCACGGCCTTCGCGCGCGCGCCGTCCCAGGCGGGACTCGATGCGCTGCAAGCCCAGTGGAAGCGCTGCCTGCTCGCCTGGAAGAAGGGCTTCGCCTTTCGAGCGGGACCCATCGTGGAGTCCAACGCGCTTCTACGCACCATGTTCTGGCCCGTGCGCAGCCGCGAGATCGACAGCTTGATCGGCGGCGCCCAGGCGATCACCGATTCGTTCGTCGAGCAGCTCGGGGTGGACCTCAAAGGGTTGTTCGCTCTGGAGCACCTGTTGTTCGATCCGCCGCAGGCGGGCCAGGGGCCGCTCGAGCGCTTCATGGGGTCGGGTGGCGCGCGCGCCAGCGAGTACGCTGTGGCCCTCGCCAAGAACGTGAACGCCTATGCAGACGACATGCAGGCGGCACTGGGGGACGGCGCCGCCTTCGCGCGCAGCTTCTCGGAGAGCACCGAGCAGAACTTGAACTCGCTGGTGAATCAGATGGTGTCCACGGTGGAGACCGTGGCTGTGCAGCGCCTGGGCTTCACACTCGAGCTGCTCAAGAACCAGCGCTTGTCGTCGGACAGCCTGGAGGGCGGCAAGAGCGGGCTGTCGACGCAGATCTCGGAGACCCTGCTGGCGACCACGGAGCGCCTCTATCTGGGCGTGAATGGGCATGGGCTCGCGGCGCTCACGAAGCAGGCCTCGGAGCCTATCGAGGCGCGCGTGGGCGCGGCATTCGAGGGCGCGCGCAAGACGCTCGCGGCGCTCGGTGCTCCGCTCGAGCAAGCGGCCACCAAGACCTTGGGCAAGCTCGAGGGCGCGGCGGCGGCGGCGCGCGAGCTCGAGATCGCGCTCAAGGTCGATTTGGTGAGCGCGCTCGGTGTCACCTTGACCTTCACGCTAGGCGACGGCGACTGAACGAAGCACGGCATTTCGTGAGCGCAGCGAACCTCGCGCGCAGGGTGGGGCCCGGCGCGTGAGGAAGCAAACCTCGCGGAGGGGGCGTGCGAGAACCGCGACGGGCGGGGAGGTCGCCTGACCTCTCGTCAATAAACGCGAGCAAGCACGAAGTCGGCGCTGCTCGAGCCGGCCAGGTCGAACTCGGGATCGATTACACGTTGGGCGGGGCGGCCGTTGAGCGAGAGGAACGCGTCGGCGTACACGGACACGGCGTGCCCCTGGGCCTGGTATTCGCTGGCGAGGTAGCGCGCGAAGGCGCGCACCAACTCGGGATCCTGCGCCATCGCGTGGGTCTGCGAGCGGGTGAGAAAGCGCTGAGGCAAGACGCGTAGCTCGCTGCCTTGCTGTTGGTCGCGTACGCGGAAACTCACGCTGCCGGCGCGCTCGGCGAGCATCACCTTCCAGGCGAAGTCGAAGCCGCGGCCGCTCCAGGCAGCGTCCGTGCCCCGCGCGTGCTGGTAGAGCGGCACAGCCAACTGCGTGAGCACGTGCAGGGCGAACAAGGGCTTGAGCCAGGTGAGCTTCCGCGCCTGTACGTCTGGCAGGTCGCGGCGCGTCGGCGGAAACACGTTGCGCAAGAACCGGCGCGGCCAGTCGGGTGCGAAGAAAAGCGTGGCAGCGAGCATCATGATCCACGGAAACATGCCGATCGGGAACCACAGCCCGGTGAGCGCGTGGAAGCTGACCAAGGCCGCGTAGGCCCAGGCCCGTGTGCGGCGCCAGAGCAGGGCAGGCACGATGAAGAGATCGAACGCAGCGCCAGCCCAGCTGAAGGCGAAGGCCACCTTTGGTTCACTCAACCAGGCACCGACGAGCGGAAAATCACGCTGTGCCGAGAGCCAGATGCGGAGCGGCTGGGCGTGCAGGAGCCAGTCAGCGTCCAGCTTGGCGATGCCCGCGAACACGTAGACCACGCCGACCTGCGCGCGCAGGGTCCACAGGCAGAAGGCGGGGATGCTCGCGGCCGTGCGTCCCTTGCGCAGTGCATCGAGCGAGAACGCGTCGGCTGCGGGCAAGCACGCGAGCAAGAAGCAGAGCAACGAGATCAAGTAGTAGTGATTCAAGTACGTGGAGCGCTCGATCAACTCGAGGTACACGAAGCCGAGCCCGAACAGCACGCTCGAGGCGCGATAAAACAGCCCGAGCGACATGCAGGCTGCGCACAGCGCGAGCACGCCGAGCGAGAGTTCGAGCCACGGTGCGGGCAACGGGCGCACGAAGGAGAGTCCTTCGTAGGTGAAGTGAAATTGGGGTTGTACTAGTTGGGCCGCGAAGAAGCCCTTGAGCCAGAAGCGCACGAGCGCAACGCACATCACGGCGCCGAAACCCGCCCGAAAGAAGGCCAAAGACGCGATGTCCACGCGCGCGTCGAGCCCAACCTTCCGTGCATGGCGTTCAAGCACTGGGGCAAAACTGACCTTGTGTGTTCTCGGTTCGATGGCGCTTCGGTGACGTCGTGGAAACGATGACGAACGTGCGACGAACGTGCGCGCAACCAACTGGGGATGACGCCAGAGCGCCGTCAATTCGCTCCCGAGATGTGACGGTAGATGTCTCGCTCACCCCGTAGATTCCGCGGCACTAAAGGAAGGACCACCAAGATGCGCACACGTGACTTGCTCGCGACCGCGATGCTGCTCTCCATGGGCACCGTCGGTTGCGCCGATCTCTCGGGATCAGACGCACAGGACGACAACCAGGAGCAGCTCGGAACTGCTACCCTCTCGCTCACCAAGGCGCCTGCCGATGCGCAGTGCCTTCGCGTCAGCGTCCAGGGCTCGGCCCGCAGCCTGACCAAGCTTCTGCCCCTCACGAACGGGCAGTCCTCGATCTTCCGCCTGGAAGGTCTCCCCGTCGGCCTCACCTCGTTCACCGGTGAAGCCTTCAACGCTCCCTGTGCTGGCGTGTTCACGAACTCCGTGCGCAGCTGGTACAGCGAGCCCGTGCAGGCCCAGGTGAAGGTCTCGCCCGCGGTGCACGTGGTGCTCGAGATGATCCGCAACGGCCGCGCCGAAGTCGCCGTCGACTTCAACGACACGAACGGCCCCAAGTCCGATCCGGCCGCCGCAGAGCTGCCCGGCGTGACCTCCTCGCAGACGCCCTACCTGGTCCCCGTGGCCGCGGGCGTGCAGATCAAGGCGCTGCTCACGGTGGGTGACGCCGTGGGTCTCAAGCCCGACGGCGTGACACCCTACCGCATGGTGGGCATCCCCGACGGCCTTGGTGCCTTCGAGAACGGCGACGGCACCTTCACGCTGCTGTCGAACCACGAGATCAGCACCGGTGGCATCGTGCGCGCCCACGGCGGCACGGGCGCGTTCGTGTCCAAGTGGCGCATTCGTCAGTCCGACAAGGCCGTGCTCTCGGGCTCCGACGTGATCCAGACGGTGATGCTCTGGGACAGCACCCTCAATGCGCACGTGGCGTCCGCCACGCCCGTGAACTTCGCCCGCTTCTGCTCCGCTGACCTCCCGCTCACCAGCGCGTTCTACGACGCGGTCAGCGGTCTCGGGACCGAGCAGCGCTTCTTCCTCAACGGTGAAGAGTCCGGCGCCGAAGGCAAGCCCATGGCCCACGGCCTCGACGGCGTGAGCTACGAGATCGCCCGTCTCGGCAACGCCTCCTGGGAAAACCTGCTCGCCAACCCCGCCACCGGCATCCGCACTGTGATCGCCGGTACGGACGACGGCGACGGTGGCCAAGTGGTGTTCTACGTCGGCGACAAGACCAACACCGGCACCCCCGCCGACAAGGCCGGTCTCACCAACGGCCTGCTCTACGCAGTGGCCGTGCCCGGCATCGACGCCGAGTCCGACGCGACCGGCATCGCCGCCAATCGCTTCGAGATGGTGGAACTCGGCGACGTGTCCGGCATGACCGGCGCCCAGGTGGAAGCGGCCCACGACGCGCTGCACTCCATGAACTTCCAGCGTCCCGAAGACGGCGCCTGGGATCCCGTCAACCCCAACGACTTCTACTTCAACACCACGGCCAGCTTCACGGGTCACAGCCGCCTCTGGCGCCTGCGCTTCGACGACGTGAACTCGCCTGAGCTCGGCGGCAAGATCGAGATGCTGCTCGACGGCACCGAGGGCTTCAAGATGCTCGACAACCTCACGATCGACCGCCGGGGTCACGTGTTGTTGGTCGAGGACGTCGGCAACAACGCCTACATCGGTCGCGTGCTGCGCTACGACATCGCCACGGACACCCTCACCGTGCTCGCTCAGCACGACCCGAACCGCTTCGTCACCGGCGCCGCTGGCTTCCTCACGCAGGATGAAGAGGCTTCCGGCATCGTGGACGCCTCCGACGTGCTCGGCGAGGGCTGGTTCCTCGTGGACACGCAGGCCCACTACGGCACGGACGCGGAGCTCGTGGAAGGCGGCCAGTTCATGGCCATCTACGACCCGGGTTCGCTCTGAGCTGCTAGCCGGCTCGATCACCCCGCAAAAGCGTGGGTAGCCCAACGATCCCGCTCGAGTCTCGACTCGGGCGGGATTTTTTTTCGGTGGGCAGCGAGTTAGGCCGGGCATGCGGGCGTCAGTGAAAGCTCGTCGGAGCTCGGCGTTGATGGGTTTTGGCCTGTTGATGTGCTCCTTCGCGCTGGGCCCGCTGAGCATGGGCCACGCTGAGTCCTCGGAGCCGAGCCACTCTGAAACGGTCCAGGCCAGAGAGACCCTGCGCCTGCGGATGGCCCACGACCGCCTCGCTGCGCGCGGCCTACGCTTGCAGGCTCCGGCGCTCACGATCGGTGCGGGCGTCGCCAGCATCGTGGGCGGGGCCGTGCTCGTGATTTTTTCCGGCGCTGGATACGATCCACCCGCCGGTTGCGACGGAGCTTGCGAGGGGTCCGAGTTCTCCCGTGCGCGCTTTGGCGCCGGGATCGGGCTGTTGACGCTCGGCGCAGCCGCGGTCGTGGTCGGCCTCCCCATGTTCGTGGTGCGGGTCGCACGTCGCCGCCGCATCCACACGCTGGAGCGGCTGCTGAGCGAACGCGGTGTCGACCTGGCGCTCGCACCGCACTTCGCACCACGCGAGCAGGTCGGGCTCTCCGCCCGTCTGCGCTTCTGAGCCCTACTGGACCGTGCCGCGACCCTGGGTGTTCTGGGTCTCGAGCTGTCCCAGCACCGTGGCCACGTAACCGGTGAGGCGCTTCACGCGTTCGGCCACGTCGAGCGTGTCGAGGATGTCCTGGCGTGCGTTCGGATCGGCCAGTAGTCGGTCGGCCAGGGTGTCGGCCACCTGTTGGGGCGGATCGTCTGGCTGGACGCCCAGACTGAAGTCGGGGTGCTGCCGGCGTACCATGGCTGCTACCAACGAGGCGGTGGAGAGCAGGGTGGTCATGGCGTCGCGGCTGACGCGGTCCGTTCCACGCTTGGCCTCGAGGTGGTCCACACGCGCCCGGCGGAACGTCACCTCGCCCATGGGCAGCTCGTGCAAACGTGCCCGAAACAGGCCACGCAGCACCAAGTTGTAGCGGCCGTCGGCGAGCTCCTCGTGCTTCTCGATCTTCCCAACCGTGCAGATCTCATGCATCGGGGGGCAGCCGTCGTAATTTGCCTCATAGCCCGGTTTGAGCAGCGTGACGGCCATCACCATGCGGTCGGACTCGATGCAGGAGCGCATCATGGCGCGATAGCGAGGCTCGAAGATGTGCAGCGGCAGCTGGGTGCCC
Organism: Myxococcales bacterium; assembly: GCA_047601445.1. Taxonomy (GTDB): domain Bacteria; phylum Myxococcota_A; class Polyangia; order Polyangiales; family DASUME01; genus DASUME01. Next base: position 6,668,971 of record JASGJH010000001.1, read on the forward strand.
GGGAAGAACACCACGTTGGGCAAGGGAAAAACGGGAATTTCGGCCAGCCAATCCAGTGGCAGGTAGGTGCTCGAGGAAGACATGGTGACCGGGCTCGCTTCGAATGCCGAGGGCGATGACCATAGCCTCCAGGCTAGTGCTGGGTCAAACCGGCCCCGCGTCCCGGCCGTCCGAATCTCGGAGCCGAGCGTTCGGTGTGATTTCAGGCAACCGGTCCGGCGCGGGGACGATAGAAGAGCACCACCGCGCTTGCCCTTCCGAACGAGGCTGTCAAAAGGGGGAGCGCGAGCGATTGGGCAAGGGGGCACCCGCGTGGGTCGTGCCTCCGACTCCACGGACGCAGGCAGCGGCGGCCGCTTTGGAGGTACTCTGCGCGGCAGATAGGGAGAGGTTCGATGAGCTCATCGATTCGTCCGCCAGGGGGATCCCCCCCGACCCCAACACCGGGTGGACCCGGAGAGTCGTCGCGGATTCGAGGGGCCGAGGCCGCAGAGCCCACGCGCCCCGCGGGAGGGGTCGACCAGGCGAGCCAGGTCGGAAGCACGCAGCAAGGGGCAGCGGCAGGCGGTGCCGAGTCGGCCACGGCGCGCTGGATTCGCAGGCTCGAGGCCGGAGAGGTCACGCGAACGGAAGCCATCGAAGGACTCGTGGCCCAGGCCGTGGAGCAGCGCGGGGGCCAGCGCCTGAGTCCTGCCGTGCGCGCGGAGCTCGAAGGGGTGCTGCGCGCCGCGTTGCTGGGGGATCCAGTGCTCGGCCGGTTGCTCGGAGGGCCATGAACCACGGCGCTGCCAGACCGCAGTACCGTGTCTCGATGAGCTACGGCGGGCTCGGGTCAAAGCGTGCTCTGCAGCTGGGACGCGTGGCGCTGGTCGCCGCGTGGGGCCTGTTGCTGGGGCCGCTGGCGGTCGCGCGCGCCGAGGCGGTGCCGGTGTACATCACGGCCAAGGCCGCCGATCCCGAGCTCAAGCTCGAGGCGCTCGAGGTGGCGGCCCTGGCGCGTGCGGCCTTGCTCGAGGCCCAGGGCTTCGATTGGCAGACGGCGGACAGCCGCGTGCGCGGTGCCCAGAGCGTGGCTCGCGCGGCCCAAAAACGCGCGCTTGCGGGGCTGCGGCGCGGTCGCCAGGCCTACCTCAAGCTCGAGCTCGATGCCGCAGTGGCCGACTTCCGCGCCGCGCTCATCGACTGGGGCGCCGCGCAGCCGGTGCTCGATAGCCCGGAGCCCGTGGCAGAGACTCTGATGTATTTGGGCGCCTGTCACGTGCTGGCCGACGACCGCGAGCGCGCGGCGGAGGTGTTCACCCGCTACCACCAGCAGTTCGCGACGGTGCGCCCCAATTCCGGCCTGTTCAACCCGGCGATCATGCAGCAATGGGAGGCGGCCGGCGCGGCGCTGCGCAAGCGCCCCACGGGCACCCTCGATGTTCGTGTGAAGCCCGCCAGCGCAGTCGTCAGCGTGGACGGCCTGGCGCGCGGCACGGGCAATACGCGGGTCCCTCAGGTGCCGCCGGGCCGCCACTGGGTGCGCGGCGCGGGCCTGGGCAGTGAGGGTCGCACGCTCGAGGTGGTGGTCGAATCGGGCCGTGTGGCCAGCGCAAACCTGGGAGAACTGAGCGACAGCGCGGTGCTCCTGGACCTGTTCGAGCACGCCTCGAGCCCCAAGGGCGCGCAGGCGCTCGCGCAGGAGCTCGGCGTGCGGGCACTCGGGGTCATCGAGGTGCGTCGGGGCGAGAAACCAGGCGAGCTCGCGCTCGATTTGCGCAGCTTCGAGGGCGAGAGCGGGCGTGAGCAGGCGGCCTTCCAGCGGGTCCTCACGGGGGCTTTGGTCGAGCGCTCCCAGGCCATGCGCGGACTCGTCGCGGCCTGGCTCGACCGCGTGCTGAACGACGCGCCCCACGCGCCGCGTCCGGTCGCCCGGACCAGCGCGACCCGGCAGGCGACGCCGGCCGTTGCCATGGTGCCGCCAACGAGCGAGCGCAGCCGGCACGACGAGGCCAAGCCCGTCTGGTATCGCCGTTGGTGGGTCTGGGCCATCGCCGGTGGCGCGCTGGCGGCCGGGGCCATCACCACCGCCTTGGTCGTCCAGAATCGTGACGACGCGCCCCCCGCGCCCTCCGACAAGGGCACCCTGGTGCTGCAGTTCTGACCCCGAAACGGGGACTCGACTCAGTGCAGAAGGCCGCTCTGCTTGCGGTCCCGCAGGGCTGCGTAGACCTCGGGGCCGAAGCGTCGGGCCAGCTCGTTTTGCGCGATGGCGCGCTCCACCAGGAGCACCACCACCTGCTCGATGACCTCGAAGCGCACGGCGAGCCGGAAATAGTCGTCGGGGCTCACATCACCGGTGCGCTCCAGGGCTTCGCGCACGAGCGGCTCCTCCTCCTTGAGCAGGGAGAGGTTGCTGCCATAGCCCTCGGTCTCGGACTGCACCACGGCCTCGAGCGCGATGCCGATGGGGTTGAAGGCGAGAAAACAGCGCTCGAACTCCAGGCGGCACTCGCTGAATTCGTCGCTTTCCCAGTGCCAGCGGCTCGGTCCGAGCTGCCGACGCACGACCTCGCCGAAGTAGGCCCCGGCTGCCGGGGCGACCAGACCCAGGATCTCCTCCTGCGACACGCCGTGGGCTCCTCGCAGATAGTGATCGAGGATGGGCAGGGTGTCCGGGGTGTAGTCCAGCTCGATTCCCAGGGTCCGCTGAACGAAGCGCACACAGGAATCTGCGAGGTCGAGTACCACCGACGGGGCCTCGGTGTCATCGGCAGCTTCGTTCGCCATATCCGTCCCAGCATAGCGCAGCGAGGCACAGGTCGCGCATAATGGCGCGGGGCCAAGGGACAGGGGCCCGGGAGGCGCATGGTCAGCGAGCAGGGGGCACGGCGGGGTAGTGGAGACGAGGGCCCCTACCAGGGCGCGCTCGGGCGAACTCGCGCGGAGACCGTTCAGGTCTGGATGCCTGACGGCAAGGTGCGCGCGCTTTCCGTCTACGTGGGCGTGGACCGCTCCACCGATGCCGGGCTCGCGACGCTGGCGCGCTCGGGGGCACTCCATCACGTCGCCGAGGGAGTCGCGCTGGCCGTTCCATTCGTCTTTCATGATCCGGCGGCCCGCATGTTCTTGCTGGTGGTGCCGGAGGCGCTGCGACACCAGGCGCTCGCTCTGCGCGCGCAGTGGATGACGCGCCTGGCGTCCGACTCCGAGCACGCCGTGCCGAGCTACGTGCGCGACGTCGAAGTGGTGATCGGACATCAAGCGCTGGCGGCGCGCCTGGACGGTACGCTCGCGGTCTCGACGGCCGAGCTTCCGGATCCGGCCCTGTGGAGCGCGGCGCGCAGTGAGGCGCTCGAGGAGCGCGAGCGTGAAATCGCGCGGCGTGAGCGCGTCCTGGCATTGCGGGAAGAGGCGCTGCGCGTGCCGTCGCGCGCGGTGGAGGACACCGAGCTCGAAGAGGTCGACGACGACAGTACGCTCGCCTACGAGCGCGCCGTGGTGGAGGCGGAGCTCGAGGGCAATGCCGACGACGAATTCGAGAGCGTGGACGCCGCGGCCGAAGACGAGCACGTGGTGGACGACGCCGACGACCAGGTGGAAGAGGTCGAGGACATCGAGGCCGAGTCGGTGGCGGTGGCTGAAGACGATGGCAGCTACGACGACGACCTCGACGCCGTCGCGGGCGAGAGCACCACGGTGAGCGCCCTCGTCATCGACGACCGCCGTCTGTTCGCGGCGCCCGGCATCGAGAGTATCGGCGTCGCGCCCGAAGCCTTCGTGAACGATCCCGAGGTGCAGCTGTTCTTGAGCTGCATCGCCGGGCGCGTGTGGCTCTTCGTGCGCGGACGCCCGCCGTTCTTGCCCGCTGGCGCCGAGCTCGAGCTCCTCGTGCAGATCGATCCCAGCGCGGACGTGCTGGTGCCCCTCGTGACGCTGGTGTTCGACACCATGGGCTCACCCGAGGTGCGCCGCGGTGTGGTCGACTGCATCGATCCCGAGCAGCGCGAGGCCCTGCGCGCGCTCGGGCGCGCCTTCGTGGTCGAGCTGGTGTCCTGGTCCCCCGACGGCAGTCTCGACCACTGGGCCACCCTCGAGGCACCCCGAGAGGCCAACGCGCGCGCCATCGTGGCCGCCCTCGAGGATCGACCCGAGCTGAGCCCCGCCCGCTTCCGCGGAGCCGGTGAGCGCCTGTTGGCCGCACCTCCTGCCTGGCGCGACCTCACCCATCCCTTCCAGTCCGATCGCGACATCGACCCGCCACTGACGGCCACCGAAGCGGCCGTGCTGCTCGACGAGCTCTCGGACTGGCTCACCCCCGAGCGGCGCGAGCGCGTGCGCCTCTCCCTCTGCGTGCCGGACGAGGTGGTGGATGAGCGCACCGTGCAGAGCCTGAATTACGCCCTGGACTGGGGCCTGGCCTTGCCGCCCCTGCTGGCCGAGCGCGCTCTGGCGCTGGGGGTCGCGGCCGACGAGGCCAGCCTCCTGATGCGGCGGATCGCGGGCCTCACCCGTACCTCGCGGGAGGTCGAGCTGGGCGGCCTCGAGGCCACCGTGCTGCACCGTATGTGGTCGGAAGCATTGGAGCAGGCGGCCCGGCTCGGGGTGCCGCTCTCGGAAGACGCCCTGGGGGCCGCCAAGTTGCACGGCGGCGAGCGCGCACAGGTCCACGCCGACGCCCTGGCGCCCAGCCATGACCCGGACCTCGAGCCCCTGCGCGAGGAGCTGAGCGCTGCCGAACCCGACCCCGCGGTGCTGAGCGATCTGATGGCCCGCGGTGGCTATCGCGACCTCATCGACGCCTGCCGCGCGTCCGAGCGGCTGAGTCCCGAGGCCGCCGCCCGCCTGTTCGCGCAGGCCGCCCGCCGGCCCGACTCGGTGGCGGCCGATGCCCTGCTGTCCATGCTCACTTTGGCCGAACCCCTGCGGGTCCGGGCAGGTGCCGCCCTGGCGCTGGCGGAGCGCCGCTCAAGCGTAGCCATCGACGAATTGGCCCTGCGCGTCGCCAACGAGAGTGACGACGATTGGCCCATCTTCGCACGCGCCCTGGGGCGCTACGGCGCGGGCAGTTTCCGAGCAATTGCGCGCGCCCTCACCGAACACGCGGTTCCAGACGAGCGTTCGGTGCTCGTGCTCGCACACCTGGCGTTACATGGCGCGCGCTCCCAGGTTCGTGCGAAAACCCGTGTAGAAGACGCCCATGAGGCCCAGCTCGCGACGCGCGCGCTGACCGTTGCCGGTGAGCTAAAGGGCGGAAAAAACCCAGGTCTAGGCCTTGAGCAGCAAGCCGCGTTGACAGTATTCTCCGAACTATTCGATCGCAGCCCACGCGACGCCGTATGATGGTGTAGTAGGCGTCGACAGAGCTACGTGGGTAGCCTAAGAAGGGAGCACTCAAGCACCTATGCGTCTCGCTATCTTCAGTGACGTACACGCCAACATCGAGGCCCTCTCGGCCGTGATGGAGAGGGTGCGTCACGAGGGCGTCGACAAGTGCTTCTGTCTGGGCGACGTCGTGGGTTACGGCGCCAGCCCCAACGAGTGCTGCGATGTCGTCAAGCGCGTTGCCGAAGTCACGATCCTCGGCAACCACGATGCGGCCGTCGCAGGCCGCATGGACTACTCGTATTACTACGAGGCCGCGCGCCACGCGCTCGATACCCACGCGGGCATGCTCACGCGCGAGAACATGGCCTGGCTCAAGACGTTGCCCTACAAGCACCGTATCGAGGGCACGGGCGTGGACCTCTGCCATGGCTCCCCGCTGCGCCTCGAAGAGTTCGAGTACATCTTCGCACCCGAGCAGGCGCGCGAGTGCCTGCAAATCTGGGAAGACCTCAACCACATCACGCTCATCGGACACTCGCATCTGTGCAAGGTGTTCGCGCTGCGCCCCAACATGGTGCGCGAGCTGACTCCGCAGACGTTCCGCCTCGAAGAGGGCACCAAGTACATCGTGAGCGTGGGCTCGGTGGGGCAGCCGCGGGACTACGACAACCGCGCGAGCTTCACCATCTACGACAGCGAAGAGAAGATCTTCGAGTTCCACCGCGTGGAGTACGACATCGAAGCGGCGGCCAACCGCATCTTCGCGGGCTCCCTCGAGCGCAACTTCGGGCATCGTCTGTTCATCGGCGTCTGAGCCCGCGAGCACAGCGTCAGGCGCGGTGCCTGCGACGCGCACGCAGGCACGCGCGGCGAGTCTTGCGCGCGCGCGAACGCACGTGGACATGACCATGCCCGCGCACCAGGAGATACGAACAGGTCGTGCTGCGCAGCGTGGGGTGGAAGACCCAGCGTTTACGCACGATGCTAGCCGCGGTCACGAGGACCTCGAGCCGCTCGCCTCGACCGCCGCGAGGGGGGCGCGCTTGGCGGGTGATGCGCGCGTAGGTTGCATGAGATGGCGGAGCCGGGGTCGTCCTTGCATGCAGGTCGTATCGGTCGGTGGCGCGGCGGGTTGCTCGAAATCTCCTCGTGTCCCGTGGCCTTCTGTTCGCTTCGCTCGCGGTCTCACCCCAGATCCCTCTGACGCGGCCGGACTGGGAAAAATTCCGAGTCCCGGCGAAAAAAATCCTGGGGGCGAGCCGAATCTGGCCGGGAGCCTCCGTAAGAAAGTCGTGTGTGTCCGCCGCCCGCGACGAGCTCTCGCAGTGGGCCCGCTGGTTGCTTCGTGAGGCTCGACCCGACGTGGGCAAGCGCGGGTCTACGTGAGGAGAGGTTCCGTTTGAGTGCTCCCTGTCGTCTGTCTCCCGAGCTGCAGCATTTCTTGAGCTATCGCGTTGGATCGCTCGAGTGCTTGCAGGTGCTCGCCGCCTTGTGTGCCCGGCGCAAGCGTGGGGCGCTTGCGGTGCAGGTCGCGGCGACGCTCGATATCTCGGAGGTCGCCGCCATGGTGGCGCTCGAGCAGCTCGTGGCTTCGGGACTTGCCGAAGTCGTGACTGGCTTGACAGGCCCCAGCTATCGGCTGGCCTGCTGCCAGCCCGAAGAGGAGCGTGTGCTCGAGGAGTTGATGTTCGTCTACTGGAACGCGCGGGTCGATCTGTTGGCCGAGATGGCGGGGAACTCTCTCAAGCGTGTGCGCTTCCACGCCCATCAGCTGCTGCGAGGGGCCCTCCGCCTGCAGCGGGCTCCGCTCGCGCAGGGATAGCGAGCGCCCGCGCGGGGCGCGAGATGGTCTACAATCGCGGGTCATGCGCTTCGTGCGCTTCATCCCCAAACTCTCCTCCTGGGTCGTCCTGCTCGCTCTGCACGCGCCTGGCCTCGCGCGCGCGGAGTCTGCGACGCAGCCGGTGCGAAAAAAAGCACCGCGGACCGCCGCCGCGCCGTCCGCAGCGCAACCCACCAGCACACTGCGCCAGCGTGCGCAGTCCGGCCTCTATGCACCCGGCACGCCCTACTACCCGGAGCGCTATTGGGCACTCGAGAAGAAGCTCGGCGTGCGCGCGGAGATCGTGTCGGGCTTCGTGGACTTCGAGTACGTGTTCGGGGAGCCGCGTGATCTCGCGCTCTCGCTCAAGGGCAAACGCAAGCTGCTCTACAGCTGGGAGCCGCACTGCGTGGGCGAGGGCACGCCCGAGCAGAGCTGCACCGACTTCCGCGCCGTGATCGACGGCAAGCTCGACGAGTACTTCGAGCGCATTGCGTTGAGCATGCAGAGCTACCCGGGTGAGATTTACGTGCGACCCTGGGCGGAGCTGAACGCTCCGTGGTCGCCCTATCGACCTGGCTCCTCGAGTTCACGCGCTGGCACCCGCGACGAGTTCATCGCGGCTTGGCGCCATTTGGTGAAGTTCTTTCGCACGCGCGGCATCAACAACCTGCGCTTCGTGTTCTCGCCGGACGCCAACGAGGACGCCGAGACGGTGCCCGTGGCGAGCTTGTTTCCCGGCACCGAGTTCGTGGATGTGCTCGGCATCGATGGCTACAACTGGGGCGACGGCGGTCGCGATGGCAACACCAGCTGGCGCGAGTTCGACGGCGTGTTTGCGGACATGTACCGGCGCTTGACGGCCTTGCATCCGAATGCGCCGGTGTGGATCTGCGAGTTCGGATTGAAGGAGCCCAAACGTGACGACGGCAGCGCGGAGAGCCCGGCGCCCACGGACCCCAAGCACGACAAGGCTCAGTGGCTCGAGCGCGCGCTGAACTCGAGCGAGTTCCCCCATCTCGCGGCGCTGGTGTTCTACAGCTCGCGGCCAGCGAGCGGATACCAGCGTGACTTCAACGTGGACTCGTCAGCAGGTTCGCTGCGGGCCACGCGCGCGTGGTTCAAGTACCGGCAGGGGGTGAAGCGAGGGAAAAGACCCGGAAGTAGCTCAAGATGACGAGAGCCGAGAGCGCGCGCACGCTTTGCATCCTGGCGCGATTTACCCCGCTGCACTAGGTAACCCGCCATGCGCCAACGCCTCGTGTTTTTGGGCACTCTCGTCGTCCTGTGGTTCAGCTTCACGAGCGGGCATGCACAAGACGGTGGACGCCTCGACCCTGGTAAGCAGGTGCAGCGCGACGTGTCAGCGATCCTGCACAGCTTGTATCGAGGGGAAGTCGAGGTGGTGCTGCGGTACACGCATCCCGCCATCGTGCAGATGCTTGGCGGCCCGGACAAGGCACGTCGTGCCTTGAACGACGGTGCCGCGCAGATGGCGAAGGCCGAAATGAAGATCGAGTCGCTATCATTTCCCCGGTCGCCGGAATTTTTTGACGGCGGGCAACGACGATTTGTCTTTGTGCCGACGTTGCTGATCATCGTGGCGAAGGGCGCGCGCATCGAGAGCCTGAATTTTCAGCTCGGCATCTTGGAACCTGGCAAGACTGATTGGAAGTACGTCGAAGGTTCCCGCGTCACGCCCGAGAACGCGCAAGCCCTCTTTCCAGGATTTCCCAAGGAGCGCGCGCTGCCGCCTTTCTACAGGAAGAGGATCTAGGCTGCGCCGACTCGGGCCACCGTTGCCACCACTCCGCTACGGAGGGAAGCTCGCCGGTAGGTCCGCCAAGACTTCCGAGGTGGTGCGCGTGGTGGTGAGGCCCGCGGTGCTGACTTTCACCACGCCTGCGCTCGCGTTCTTCACGGTGGAGGTGGTCGCGGGCAGCCAGCCGGCCTGGAAGTTCGGCAAGCTCACGAGCTCCTGGGGGAACTTGATGCTGTGTATGGTCTCGCCGACTGGGAACCAGCCTGCCTCCGCGTGGACCGTGAAGATGTGGGCGTTGGGCACGGCTACGTAGTTGAAGCCCAGCGTGTACTCGGTGGCCCCGGGATCGTCGTCGAAGTTCGCCTCGGGCGCGAAGTGGTCGTAGCCACCCGACTGCAGGAGGCTGGCGCTGAAGTCGACCGGCAAGGTCACCGCATAGGGAGAGCCGGCGGTGGTGTAGGCCTCGACCGTGTGCGTGTGGCTGCTGTCGGGGCTGTCGGAGGCGACGAAGTGCAGTCGATCGCTCGGTATGCGATTGGCGTTGGGCAAGGTCTTGAAGTTGACCGTGGCAGTGGAGCCCGCTGGCACAGGATTGTCCGAGATCTTCATGCCCAGGTCGGCATTGCTGACGGTGAACTCCACGTAGGCCTGCGGGGCCGCGCTGACCACGCCGGAAACGTTAAGCGTCTCCGCCTGAGGAGCGAAGCCGCCCGTGTCCAAGTTCACGCCCTGGAAGTCGCTCGACGGGAGCTTGATGTTGCGGAAGACGTTGATTCTGATTGGTGCGCCGCCGCTGTCGATGCCGAAGACGATGTCGGAGGCCTGGTTGGCCACGAGCTTGTCCATCGAGTAACTGAGGTCGCTTGGATTGCTCCAGCCCTTGAGGTTGTTGTACCACTTGTGCGCGTACCGGAAGTTGCCGGCAGTGGGGTTGGTGGGCGGCGTGATGCTGCCGCTGCGCGACACCTGCGTGGGCCCACTGCCCGTGCAGTAGGCCATCTGCTTGATGAACACCGCGGCATGCGACGCGGGCGCGAACAACACCTGACCGCTCGAGGCGCTGCCCGAGCACACGTAGGCAAGGCCGTAGCGCGGCGAGCTGACCTTGAAGATGTAACTGCCCGTCGATGCAGCCGACAGCTCCTGCCAGGGACCATTGCCATCCTGATAGGCGAACCAGGTTTGATTGGCGGGCGCGCCCCAGGGATTGGTGCTGGACACGATGATGGTGGTGTCGGCCACGGCCGCATCGGGTTGGCCCGTGCCCCCATCGGGAACACTCACGCTGCCGTCCTTGAAGGGCGCGCCCGAGTCGATTGCGCCCGCGTCAGTGCGGGTGCCCAGCCCCGAGTCCATACCTCCGGTGTCGCCCGCGTCGGGCTCGCCGAGTCCGGCATCCATGCTGCCCGGGTTGCCCGCGTCGGGCCCGCCGACGCCTGCGTCGAAGTTACCCGCATCCGCAGGAATGCCCGCGAAACCGAGGCTGAAGTGCTTGGTCTTGGCGGCCACGGACTTGCCGTCGTTGGTGCTCGCGAGCTTCTCGAACTCGGTGTCGGAGCCCTCCTTGGTGAAGAACACCTTGGCCTGGGGCTCATCCTTGTCCGTGTCGATCTTGACCGTGACTTCCTTGTTGAACGTGGTGCCCTTGGGCCCGAACTCGTAGACCCCGGAGACCAGGTCCTTGGCTTCGGCTGGCAGCGTGACCTTGTCGGTGTCGATCTTCTTGGCGGAGATCATCACATCTTTGTCGAGGGCGCCCGCCGGGATCTCCAGGCTCACGCCCTTGCCCTGCACCATGCCGCCCTTCTCGCCGACGATGACTCTGACCTCGTCGGGCAGCGTCTCGCCTTGCTCATCGGGGGAGGAGGTGTCGGAGCAGCCCACGAAACCTGCGCAGCAGACCACCACGGCCAAGCCGCGAACCAAGTGACCCAATGACATCGATTGCCCTTCTCGAGCGCGACGGCGCGCCTAGTGATCGTACGGGTGACTGAGCGCCGCACACAAGCAGCACACTCGGGGCAGGCTCACTGGGGGAGGTTGGTCAACGAGCCCTGGCTGACGGCTCGCGCGCGCAGCTGGCTGCCCGCGCTGTCGTCGATGAACATGCCGCAGGCCTCGGTGTTTACGTAAGACAACTGTGGGGGCGCCCATGCGGCCTTGAACTGGGGCAAACCCGTGAGGTCCGGATAAACCAGGGTGTGGTTGGTGCCGCCATCGACCATCAACCAGGCGCGCTCCCAGCTCATTTCCACGTAGCCCGTGTTCCAGGAGAAGTTCAGGCCATAGGTGTTGAAGCTGGGGTCTTCGTCGAATTGCATGCTGGGTGCGAAGCGGGACTCGTCGGCCAGCGAGACGTCTGCGGCGAACAGGGGCGGCATGCTGATGTTGGGCCCGGAAGAGGTCGTGAACAGCGTCAGGTCGCGATAGCCGCCGCTCACGGTGTCCATGACGTAGTACCGGATGCGATCGCTGGGATCCTTGAGCCCTGCGGGCAACGAGGTCACGGGGGCGGTGGCGTTCTTGCCATCGAACTCCACCGTGCCGAGCACATCCATACCCGCGCTCGCACCGGACACGGTGTACTGCGCGCTGATGATGTGCTCGGCGCCCAGATCGCCTACCTGCAGGGTGCCGAACTCGGGGGCCGCGCCGGCGTCGAAGAAGTTGAGGTCGATGCCGCTCTCGTCGCCGGCGAGCGTCACGTCGCGCAACACGTTCACCTTCACGAAGTTGCTGCCATCGTGCAGACCCACCACGAGGTCGGTGGTCTTGCCGGGGATGAAGCCGGGGATGCTGTAGGCGTACTCAGGATCGGCGAAGGGCGACACGTCGGCAAACCAGCGGTGACCGAAGCGCACCTCGCCGTTGGTCACGCTGGCCGGGGCCAGGATGTTGCCCGAGCGCGCGACCGTGATCGGCAACGGTGCGCAGTCGCCCTGGGCTTCGATGGTGAGGGTGGCCGTGGTCTTGCCGGCGTGGATGATCTGCTGCCGCGGCTGCTCACCGTCGCACACCGCGACGAAGCTGTAGCGCTCGCCCTTGATGTCGAAGCGATAGATGCCGGCCGACTCTGCCGTAATGACCTGCCAGGCGCCGTCGCCGTCCTGGAACGCGGCCCAGGTCTGGCTCGTGGGGGTGCCGTAAAAGTCGTAGCTGCGCACGGTGACCTTGGGCAGCGGCGTCACGCCGGAGTCGCTGGTCGTGCCGCCGTCGGGGAGCGTGACGCCCGCGTCGAGCTTGGCGCCGGCATCGGGCGCGCCCGTGCTCGCATCGTCGTCGCCGGCATCGAGTCCACCATCGCCGGTGCCGGGATCGATGGGACCCGCGTCATGGCCCGCGTCCATCACGGCGACGTCGTCGGCAGGGACGCCGACGAAGCCGAGGCTGAAGTGGTTGGTCTTGGCGGAGACTTGCTTGCCGTCATTCGCGCTGGCCAGCTTCTCGAAGTCGGTGTCGGAGCCTTCCTTGGTGAAGAACATCTTGGCCCCGGACGTTGCCTTGTCGGTGTCGATCTTGACGGTGACGTCCTTCATGAACTTCGTGCCCTTGGGACCGAACTCATAGACGTCCGAGACGACGTCCTTGGCGGAATCGGGCAGGCTCACCTTGTCCGTGTCGATCTTCTTGGCCGAGATCATCACGTCCTTGTCGAGTGCGCCCTCCGGGATCTCGAGGCTGACGCCGTTGGCTTGCACCACGCCGCCGCCCTTGCCGACCTGGACTACGACTGCGTCGGGGAGCTCGCTGTCTTGGTTGGGATCGTCAGAGCAAGCCACGACGCCCGCGCAGCTCAGCAAGAGGGCGAGGCAACGCATCGAATTACGCAGTGACATAGGAGTGTCCTTGTGAAAGCGGAGTCGCTGAGAGGGAAGGAGAAGGATGTAGATCAAAGCCGTGGTTCCGGGGCTGGCTACCTGATCGGGTAGTTCGGGGCCTGCTCGTTTCGGGCGATGAGCCACCCAAACTAGCCACGACTCCAGCGCAGTTCGCCGACGAGGCGAGACCGCGCGCCCAACTTCCCGAAGCCATGTTTCGTGTCCCCACCGCGACGCGTGTGGGCCGATGTTAAAGGGCGGCGTACGTCGGGCACAAGAAGCAGGCTCGATTTCCGCTCACATGTTTCCGTCCGCGCGCGCTTTTCCCCTGCGAAGCGGCGCTGCGCGGTGCCCGAGGGGGACGTGAGCGACCTGTACGGCGATGAATCAACACTCGGCCCAGCGCAGCAGGCCCTCCCATGGTGGGAGTCCATCGTGCAGCGCGTGGAGCGGCGGTGTCTGCATGCTCCCCACATCGCACACGCGGGGGGCCAGCCGGGGAGGCAGGTTGCTCAGGAGCGCGTCCCAATCGTGCACGCCCGCCACGCCCAGGGTCTTGAGGTGCACCCCCAGCGGAGCCAACTTGGCCGGCAAATCCTTGGCGCTCGCGAGTCCCAGCACCTGCAGGTTGCGATAGCCCGGGGTCAGGCGTAGGGCGCCGCGCTCCTCACAGCACACCGAGAATCCGTCGCCCTCGAGCAGGCGTCCGCGCATCGCCCCCACGCCGCGCCAGCTCACCTGGGCGCTGGCGATTTCGAGGGGCAAGGTGCCCCGCGGCAGCGTGGCATGTAGCGCCTCGAGCTCCGCGAACACCAGCTCGCCGAACTCCTCGAGCCCCACGTTCGCGCCGTTCACGACCCAGGCCACCAGCGGCGAGAGACAACCGCGTTGATCGTAGGCTGCCACGTCGAGCGCGAGTCCGCGGGCCACCTCGCGTGCGCTCTCGAAGCTGGCGAGGGCTGGCTTGTCCACGAACACCGCCCCCAGGCCATGTCCGTGGGGCACGAAGCTCACGGTGGCGCCGAGGTTGCCGCGGATTCTCGTTTAGCGTGCGGTCGCTGCCGTAGGCGATGACCGCGTCGGCCTGCTCGAACAGGGCGTTCAGATGATGGCTCTCGTCGCCGGCGAAGGTGGCCACGCCGAAGGCATCGCTGAGGCCCGAGTCGCTCTCGTCGAGGGCCTCCTTGAGCAGGCGCGCGAACACGTCGTCATCGGAGGAAGCCTTGGCCACCACGGGCCAGCCGAACAGGAGCGGCAGTGCTGCGCCGCGTGCGCCCGCCGTGAACACGTTGCCCGCCAAGATCAAGGCGCACAGCTGTCCGGGTCGCACCAGGCGCGCGCGTGGATGGGGAGGCTTCACGCTCCTGGCTAGGGCCAACAGGTTCGGTTCACTGAGGTCCGCGAGGGCGTGCTCGAGGGCCCAGGCCACCATGGGTGCGCTCAGGCCCGAGCTCTCCGGGATCTCCGCGCGCGCACGCTTACCGAGCGTGCTGTCCTTGGCGAGCAACAGCTCGAAGGCGCGCCCGAGCCAGCGCGCACGGCCCGCGTAGTCCGCGTGCCACAGCGCATCGCCACGCGCCACCACCTGGGTGGCCAGCGCGCGCACCGAGCGGCCGTCTCGGGTGACGCCGTGGATCATGAGGTCCTCCGCTGCAGCAGCTGGTCGGCCGTGATGGAGCAGCCGCGCGCCACCGCCCCCTGGGCGCGCCCGAGCAGCGAAAGGCCATGTGCGTCGAGCTGGCCCAAGTCAGCAGTCTGGATGGCACCCACGCTGTCCAAGTTGGCCACGTCGTCGATGCGCACGAGCCCGCGTTCACCGTCGGCTGCGGGCAACAGCGATTCCGGATCCACCACGCTCACACGTACGAAGCTCGGGGCCCACAGCCGACGCGGCCCGACCTGTTGGCCGAGTACTGCCTGGCGCAGGCTGGTCTCGTAGAGCTGCGACGAGAGCTCGGTCATGCCGTACTCCGCCACGACGAATGCCTCGGGGATGCCGAAGCTCTCGCTCAGCCATGCCCGCATGGCCTCCGGTGCCACCTCACGTGAACGACCCTTGAAACCGCCCGTCTGCATCACGCGGCTGCCCGGCGGCAGCCGATACTTGGTGCTGCCCAGGAGATCGAGCGCATGCACGAAGGCGAACGACGTCCCGAGCAAGGCCACTGGCTCACCGGTCTCCTCGGTCGCGCGCAGCGTGTGATCGAGCGCCCTGATCTCGTCTTCACCGATGGGCCAGACGTGGCGCGTGCGTCCGTTGCCGAACCACTCCACGAAGCGCGCCAACATGTACGAGAGGGACGAGTCGCCGAGCTCGGACTCCGAGGGAGCGAGAATCAACAGCGACATGCGCGGGCGGTCCGGGAACAGCGCGTAGCGCGCGGCCACCTTGGCGGAGGCGTCGTAGAGCGAGAGATCGGCGAGCGCATGCTCGCTGCGCTCGTCGTGGGTAGTGCCGGAGCTGCGGAACAGGCGCTGCTGATCCTGCGGGTGTCGGCTCGAGATGCGAGCGAACCGGAAGGCGTCGGTGGGCAGCGCGGGCACGTGGGCCACGTCGACGGGAGTCTTGCCCTTCAGGCGCTGAGTGCTGAAGTTCTCGTAGGGTTGCACGTAGCGGCGCTGGTACTCGGCCAGCGCAAGCAGGAGCCTGTCGCGGGTGACGTCGTCACGGGTGCCGTCGCTCAGGCGTGCGATCAGAGCGAGGGCACGCCCATGGAGCTCGGCGCGTTCGTGGGCCTGCTCTGGCGTCACGACAGGCACTCCGCGAGCGCTTGGGCGAAGGCGTCGATCTGGGCGTCGGTGATGCACAAGGGCGGCGTGAGGCACAGCACGCTGGGCGGGGAACCTCCGGGCGAGGTGATGAAGCCCTTCTCGAGCAGAGCGCGCGTCAGCCACAGCACACGCGCTGGATTCGCCTCGGCTTCGACCTTGGTGAGCTCCACGCCCAGCAACAGGCCGCGACCGCGTACGGCCACGCCCGGGACACGCTCGATGGCACGGCGCATGCGCTCGCCGCGCTCCACCGCGCGCGCGCCCACGTCCATGCGCTCGAACTCGGCCAGCACGCTCAGCGCGGCGGCGCAGGCCGGCGGATTGCCGAGGAAAGTGGAAGTGTGGATGGCCTCCCCGCCCGGGTCGCCCCAGGCGCGCATCACTTCTTCGCGGCCCAGGCAGGCGCTGATCGCCACGCCGCCACCGAGCGCCTTGCCCAAACAGATCAGATCCGCCTCGGCGCCCATCTCCAGATGCAACCAGGTGGGACCGGTGCGCCCGAGTCCGGTGTAGATTTCGTCGACGATCAGAAGCGCCCCCTGCTGCTTGCAGATCTCGGACAGCTCCTGCAGAAAACCCGCCGGCGGCACGTGGACGCCGCCGCGACCCTGGATCGGCTCCACCAACAGCGCACCCACGTTCTCGGGCAACGTGGCGAACGCGCGCGCCACGCTCTCGAGGCAAGCCTCCAGCTCGTCGGCGTGGCGCGGGAAGCGCGCGAACGCCACGTGCTGATTGAGCTGAGCCTGGAAGGGTGCGCGGAAGCCTTCGCTATAGCCACAGGCCGCGAGTGGCCCGTGCGAGAGCCCGTGGTAGCCGCCCTCGAAGGCGATGACTCCCGGGCGCCGCGTGTAGAGCACGGCCGTCTTGAGTGCGGCCTCGATGGCATCGGCGCCACTCAAGCCGAGGATCACACGCGCGGCCGGAAAGGGGGCACGCCGTGCGAGCTCCTTCAAGAGCTGCACCTTGGTGTCCGAAGGATGCACGTCGCCCAGCGCATGCAGGAGGTTCTCTTGCTGGATACTCAGGGCCTTCACCACGCTCGGATGGGCGTGCCCGAACATGGCTGCGCCGAAGCCCGCGGTGAGATCCACGAATACGTTGCCGTCCACGTCGCGCACGTTGGCCCCGCGGGCGCTCTGCCAGCTGATGGGGTCGTGGGAAGCGCCACTCGCTTCCTTGCGCCGCGCCCGCCGTGCCGTGAGTGCCGGACACTCCACCTGGGACAGGGTCTCCGCCAGGGCCGCGGAGCGCGGACCCGGGATTTCTGTGAGCAGGCTGGGCAATTCTTCGCCGAACATCGCAGCGAGTGTACCCCCGGGAACGCCCGCTGCCCATGCCCGCGGCGCGTAGCACCTGGGCCCCCCGCGACGACCTGAAAGCCCATGAGCCGCTCCCGGAGTTCACGCGCCCTTCGCCGAGCGCACTCGAAGCTGCGCGGCGTGCGCCCGTGAGCGCGCGCTTCCAAACAAGGGGGATCTCGTGACGCAAGACGCCATCCTGCTGCACGGCGTGCGGGTGTTCGACGGCCATCACGGAAGCCTCCGGGAAGCCTGTGATGTGCTCGTGCGCGGTCGTCACATCGACTCCATCGGACCCGTTTCGGATCATCCACCGTCGGGCCCTGGCTTGAAGGTGATCGAGGGCAAGGGACGGGTGCTGATGCCGGGCCTCATCGACGCCCATTGGCACAGCATCTTCGCCGCGATCTCCCTGGCCGACGGCTACACCGCCGATGCTCCCTTCTTGCACCTTGTGGCGGGCCGCGAGGCCGAGCGTACGTTGCTGCGCGGCTTCACTACGGTGCGCGACGCGGGTGGGCCTGCCTTTGCGCTCAAGCGCGCCATCGACCAGGGCATCCAGCCGGGTCCGCGCATCTTCCCGTGTGGGGCTTTCATCACGCAGACCTCGGGCCACGGCGACTTTCGCATGCGCCACGAGCTCCCGCGCGATCCATGCCGGCACCTCACGCACACCGAGATGATGGGCGCGGCTAGTATCGCCGACGGAGCGAGCGCCGTGCTCCGCGCCGTGCGCGAGCAGCTCATGCTCGGGGCCAGTCAGATCAAGTTGATGGCCGGGGGGGGGCGTCTCCTCGCCGCACGATCCCATCGACGTCACGCAATACACGGAGGCCGAAATGCGCGCCGCCGTCGAGGCCGCGGACAACTGGGGCACCTACGTGATGGTTCATGCCTACACGCCGAGGGCGATCGAGCAGGCCATCCGCGTGGGCGTGCGCTGCATCGAGCACGGGCACTTGGTGGACGAACCCACCGCGCAGCGCATCGCCGAGACGGGCACCTGGTGGAGCATGCAGCCGTTCCTCGACGATGAGGACTCCATCCCGCTGCCTGACCCGTCCGCACGCCAGAAGCAGCTCGAGGTCATTGCGGGCACCGAGCGCGCGTATGCGCTAGCCAAGAAATGCGGCGTGAAGCTGGCCTGGGGAACCGACGTGTTGTTCGATGCGTCACTCGCGGCGCGCCAAGGGAAGATCCTCGCCAAGATGACGCGCTGGTTCAGCCCCGCTGACGTGCTGATCTCGGCCACCTCCGGCAATGCGGAGCTGCTCGCGCTCTCGGGCAATCGCAACCCCTACGCAGGAAAGCTCGGCGTGGTGGAGCGCGGCGCGCTCGCGGATCTACTCCTGGTGGATGGCAATCCGCTGACGGACGTTTCCTTGCTTGCCCGTCCGGAGCGCGCGCTGGTGATGATCATGAAGGACGGCGTGATCCACAAGGACACCAGCGGCGAGCTCAATCAGCGCTAGCTATGCGGGCCGCCAAGCCCCTGGGAGAAGCACGTCGGCGGTGCCGCGCACTGATGCTGAAAAACGCTGCAGTAGAAGGTCTGCGCGCTACTTCACGATCGCCTTCGCCACGGCTTCGGACAACACGGTCACCACGTCGAGCCCGGTGAGGTCTGCGCCCGAGAGCGCCGTACTGGCCACGTCCGCGGAGCCGCCGATGCGTGTGAATACGATCTCGTGCTCGGGGTCCACGCCGATGACCTGTCCGCCCAGTCCCAGTGCGGCGAAGGTCGTGTCGGGCAGGGCGGGCATTTGCTTGCCGTCGCCTTCGCGCCGACCCGGTGAAGAGGGCAACACGTAGTGACCCGGTTGGTTGAGCCACCACAGATAACCGTAAGCCGAGTTGAGTTCGGTGGAGATGGAGGTGGCCTCCGCGACCCAGGCCTCGGAGACGATGCGCTTGCCGTCGGCCCACTCGCCCTTGCGCAGAAACAGATAGCCGAAGCGCGCGAGGTCGCGGCAAGAGGCACTCAGGTCGGCGAACATCACGCTGTTGCCCGCGCCGTCGTGGCCCATGTGGGACTTCATGCCGATGGGCTCGAGCAGGTTGGTGCGAGCGTAGTCGGCCACATCACTCACGCCGAGCGAGACCTTGAGCACGCGCTCGAGGGTCTGAATCGCGCTGTTGTTGTACTCCCAGTAGCTCCCGGGATCGTGGTCTTGTCCGAGGTCGATGGCGAACTGGGTCTTGTCGCTGGCGCCTGCGGCCATGCGCACGTAGTCGGTGAGGAAGCTCCACTCGCGCCCGCTCGAGTTGCTCAGAAGTTGCTGTACGGTCACCGCCGCGCTCGCGCCGCCCTGCCACTCGCTGATGTACTTGGAAGCCGGGTCGTGGATGCTCAAGCGTCCCTGATCTTGCGCGATGCCCACGAGCGTACTGGTGAACGACTTGGTGGCGGAGAACACCACTTGCTCGCTCTCCGCCGTCCAGCCGTCCCAGTACCACTCGGCCACGATGCGTCCCTTGCGCGTGACCACCAGGCAGTGCGAGTCGTTGCCGTCAGCGGTCTTGGCGAGCTCGTCGAGCGCTGCGGAGTCGAAACCGAGTGCTGCGGGCTCCGCCGTGGCCCAATCCGGATTCGGGTAGATCACGCTGTGATCGTCCAGCAGGTTGCTCGATTCTTGGGAATCGGAGGCGCAGGCGGGACCAAGCGCGACGGCGAGCAGGAGAGGGGCAAGCTGCTTCATGGGAACCCTGTGCGAAGGAAGAGGAAGAGGGGACAGGGCTCGCATAACACGGAGGGGTAGGCGCGGAATAGGGGAGAGACGGGGAGAGAGCGAGCGGGGAGAGCGAGCACGTGCACGTGCACGACGACGAGCAAGCGCACGACGACGAGCAAGCGCACGACGACGAGCAGGCGCACGACGATCCTCGTCCCCGTCTCACGCCACGCTCACGTGCACCTTCGTGCTCGTGCTGGGCTGTTCCAGCCCTACCGCTTTCTCCACGGATAAAACGGTAAGCCCACTGCTCTCGCCTGTTTCATCTGCTCCGGCGAATCCAGCACGACGACCTCGAAGGGCCGCGCGAACTCTCCGCCTACGTCCCAGATCTTCGCGCTGATCTCTGGCAAGTGCTTGCGGAAGGCGGGTTCGATGCGCAGGGCGACGCTCGGGTTGGGGCGTCCCTGGCCGCGCTCGGCTTGCACCACGCAGGCCCACTCGACCTCGGGATACTCTCGCAGCACCGCCGTGAAGGCGTCGAACAGCTCCTCCGACGGCGTCTCCTCGAGTATTTCCATGGTGGCAGTGGGCGGCGCGCCGAAGGTCGCCGACACGCTCTGCAGGTCTGGATCCGGCGTGACCGACGACGGCTTGAGCGAGCTGCGCGGCGGCTCCACCGGCATCTCGTAGGTTTCGCGGCCACCGAGGCCGGGCGCTGGCGGCCGCACGCTGACGCGCTTCACGGAGAGTCCGTCGGGCGTGGGACGCGAGCGCGAGACCACCGAGAGTCCTTCGAAAGAAGGGGGACGTGTGCTGGGCAGCGTGGAGAGCAACTCCATCTCGCCCTGGTCGAGCTCGAGCACGTGATCGGCCGCGATGTCCACCACCAGCATGCTCGCGTGGGTGAACTTGGCGTAGCGCAGCGCATCAGGCAGCGACACCAGGCAACTCGGTACGCGCCCGTCGTGCTCAATCCACGCGTAGCGCGCGGCGGCGTCCTCGAGCTGACGCTCGGAGCTGAACAGACACAGGGCGGTGATGCCCTGGGAGTTGGTGAGTGCGCGCAGGGAGGCCGGGTCCGTAGGCCAGGTGGCCGCCCAAAGCTCCGCCCCGCGCAGAGCCGTCAGCACCTTGGGGCGGTGCGAGGGGTCGCGCGCGGCCGCAACCAGCGCATGAAGCAGCGCGAGGGACGCTTCGTGACTCACGAGCGGATTGAATCACCGAGCCGACGCGAAATGCAAATTGCCGTTTTGAGTCAGGCACATAACGCATTTACGAAACATCGAAATGGGCCTTGTAAAGGTTCGCCTGACAACACGGTTCAGGGGCCTGCCTTCGGTGCGGCGCCTCACGGGGCCGACCTGCTTCGGAGCGACAAGGGCGCCCCATGTCGTGCACAAATCATGACGCGAGGGGCTTCCAAGGGGGCCTGTCTCACCGAACATACGCGGCGTATCGATACTCCGGCGTCCTTTTACTGAGCCCCGTTTTTTAGCTGCTGAATCACCTGGTCCTCGAATCCCTTGCCCTGCCGCATGGCCTCCGCGGGATCGCCGAAGCGCAGCAAACCCGCGCCACGCGCGCTCTGCAGCCCGAGCCCGCGCCCAACTTTTCTCTC
Organism: Myxococcales bacterium; assembly: GCA_047601445.1. GTDB lineage: Bacteria > Myxococcota_A > Polyangia > Polyangiales > DASUME01 > DASUME01. The sequence continues at coordinate 6,690,046 of JASGJH010000001.1, forward strand.
ATTCACCCCAGCGTCGTCCCTAACAAACTCCCGGGTGCCGTCTCTACCGCGCAACCCCAATGCGCCGCCTCGCTGTCTCGCTCCTCCTCCTCGCCGCCTGTGACTCCTCTTCTTCTGGCCCTGAACCGCCGCCGTTCGGCAGTCCGCAGTACGACCGGGTGCGTGAGACCATCGAATCCGCCGCCCGACGTCTGCACCGATGTCGATGGGGACGGCCAGTACGCGAGCTGCCGGCTAACCACACCGCCCGTGGTGGACTGCGACGACATGGACGCCGAGCGCAAGGCTGGGCTCGTCGAAGTCTGCAATGGCATCGACGACGACTGCAACGGTGTGGTGGACGACGGCGCGGGCGCACCCGCCTGTGCTCTGAGCTGCGCCATGCCTGCCAGTGGTTGCGAGAGCCTCACCAAGCTTGTGGCCGGCGACAACCATGCCTGCGCGCTCACCGAACAAGGCCGAGTGGTGTGCTGGGGCAGCACCGGTGCGCTCGCCACGAGTCCGATGGCGGTGGACCGCACGTGGACGTACGTGCCCGGCATCGAGGGCGCCAAGGACATCGACGCCGAGGGCAGCCGCACCTGCGTGCGCAAGGGCACGCAGGCCATCTGCTGGGACGCCACCCTGCTCATCCCCACCGCGTTCGAGATCGGAGCGGAGTTGCCCATCGCCCTCACGCGCCAGGCCCTGTGCGTGCGCGAGCGAGGCACCGTTTGTTGGCGATTCGACGAGGGCCCCGCTGAGCCCAGCGCGGACAGCGTAGCCACCAGCTACTTCGAAGTGCCCGATACCATCGCTGCCGGTGCATCCCTCGTCTGCGGCCTCAACACCACCAACGGCCTCGAATGCGTGGACACGTCCAAGGATCCGGCGGAGTGGCAGTCCACGCGGACTTCCACTGCCGACGTGATTTCGGTGGGCCAGCGCATCTGTGCGATCGAGAAGAACCCAGCTGGCGTGCGCTGCTGGGACGCCAACGGCGTGCCGACCATTCCCGGCACTGCGGACGTGGTGGAAATCGCCTCCGGTTCTGGCATCGAGTGCGGGCGCACCTCCGCCGGCAAGGCCTGGTGTTGGACGGGCCCCGATCCAGTCGAGACCACCATGTTCAAGCAGATCGCCACCGGTAAGGGCTTCGGTTGCGGCATCACCAGCGCGGGCGACGTGCAGTGCTGGGGCTCCTTGGCGGGCAATCCCGTGGCCCAGGCCGAGGTCTACCAGAAGGGCCCCGTGCTCCACGCGGGCGGTGCTCCGCTCGGCAAGTGCGACACCGCGGCCGACCTCAAGGTGCTGTGGACCAAGCCACTCACGGCCAACCTCGACACTTGCTCCGACCAGTGCGGCGGCTCCACCAGCGCCACCTGCGAGCAGCAGTGTCTGGTGCAAGCGCGCAGCCTCACCGCCGACTGCGCGGCTTGCTTCGCCACCTACGGCCGCTGCGAGGGCGATGAGGCCACTTGCCAGGCCGCGCTCGAGGCCTGCGCGGGCTTCGACGCCAATCACTACACCTCGAGGACGATGTGATGAACAAGTTGGTCAAACTCTGGTTCTTGGCGGCCGCCTTGTGTGCGGCTTGCGGCGGCGACGAAGCGCCGAGCTGCTACGGGAACCCGGACCCCAGCTGCTACAGCGAAGGCATCATGTGCGAAGACGACAGCCAGTGCCGCAGCGGCTACTGCGCGCTTCCGCACTTGCCCTACGAAGCGGACCAGGACGCCAAGCTGTGCCGGGAACGGCCCGCCTGTGAGCTCGACGGCTGCGAGAGGTGCGCGCTGCTCGGTGAGCTCGGGCGCACCGATGGCCCCATGGATCAACCCGTGTGCGTGGACGCGTGCTTCGGCGACCAGGTCTCTTGCAGCGTATGCGGCTGTCCTCAGCTCGCCATCTGCGATGCTGCCACCGACCGCTGCATGGCGCGCCCCGACTGGCTCGCTCAGGGCTCGGGTTGCACCAAGGACACCGACTGTGAGAGCGGCTACTGTCGCCCGAACAACGCACCCGACGCGCCCGCCCCGCGTGTGTGCGCGACCCCGAACGAGACCTCCTGCAACTGGACCAACAGCCCCTGTTTCGGCGGGAGCTGCTGGGATTCGGTGGCCTATACGGGCCCGGTGTGCCGCGCGTCCTGCGAGAGCCAGGCCGACTGCACGAGCAGCACCGGAGCTTCCTTCGCCTGCGTGGCTACCGAGGACGGCAAGGGCTTCGAGTGTCGCCTGAGCTGCAGCTCCAATAACTGTGGAGGAATCACCGGGGGCCCCGGTCGCTGCGATACGGGCACGCTCAAAGAGGGCGGCTCCACCATGCTGTGTCCCTTCTGACTCACCCGAGTAGAGAGGCGCTGAACTGCTAGTATCGCGCCGCGCCTGCCGCCGGGGGACGAACCGTGAACCAAGCCACATACGCCTGCCTGTTGCTGGGGCTCTCGGCCTGCACGTTCAACCTCGATGTGAACACGGTGAACAATGGTCCGGTGCTGGGCGCGGGCGATGCCAAAGTCGATGCGGCTCCGGAGCATGAGCAAGACGCTTCGATGGTGCCGCTGCGGCACCCCGCCTGCCAAACAACCCTTCCCACGCCACTGCCCGCGCCGCCCGCCGTGCGTTCCGACGCCACCGGCCGCCCGGCCTTCGACCTGTGGCGCGCCCTCGACTGCCGCTCGCTCACGGATTATCCGCAATGTTCTCCCACCAACATGGTGGGTACGGCCAGCTGGCGCTGCGATGCCTGCCTGCTGGGCGACAGCGACGCCGGGGTCTGCTCGAGCGCCGATGGCGCCTGCGAGCTCCTCACCACGCGCGATGGCGAGTGCCAGGCCTGTGCGCCCGTGGCCGCCAAGCGGCGTGCCTGTTGTCTCGGCCTGCCCGGGTTCGACTGCCGCGAATGGCCATACGTCTCCGATAGCCAGCGCGGCGAAGCCTGCGCGCGCCACGAGGACTGCGAGCCAGGTCTGATGTGCAAGCAAGCCGAGGGCGAGCTTATCGCGCGCTGCGCGTGCCCCGAAGAGACGCTGTTCAAGCTCGAAGGGGCCGGCTGCAACCTGCCGCGTGGGAGTGAGGGAACATGATGGGGCAGGGGCTTCGGCATGTTGCCTGCGTGATGGTGCTGCTCGCGGGCTGCTTTCGGGCCGAGAGTCCACCTCAAGACAACGCGATCGACCATGATGACACCTCGCATCCGGATGGAGGCCACGAGCCGCCACCCGCTCCGCGCATTCACGCCTCGTGTCAGCAAGCACTGCCCCAGGAACTCCCGGACGAGCCCGCGCAGACCCAGCCCGACGGCTGGAATCAGCTCCCTTGCGATCAAGCGCCCAAGCCCATCTCGTGTAGCGTGGATCGAGATCTGCCCCGGCGGCGGCACTTGTCTCTTGCTCAACGGCTATTCGGGCGTGTGCGCTCCCGACGCACCAGGCAGCGTGCCGTTCACCTATCGCGCCGGCGGTTGCCATCAGCCCGTGTCACCGGAATGGAAGAGTGCGGTGTGCTGCGCGGGGCTTGTCGGCGCGGACTGCACCAGCGCGCCCTATGACAAGCTGCGCAAGCCCGGCGAGACCTGCTCGCACCACGCGGACTGCGAGGGCGGACTCGTGTGCAAGCCCGATGCACTCGGCTTCGGCCTGTGCGTGTGCCCGCACGTGGAGCCCCAGCAGCTCAGCGAGCTTCCCGATTGTCGCCAGACCTGGTTCGGCGGTCAGGAGCCCACGCCTGCCATGGCGCCCGGCTCGTGCAAACCCGCTGGGGCGCCGGGTTGGTCCGTGGAGTCGCTGCCCGCGGGCATGGGCAATCAGCTGCTCGCGGCAGTCACCTACTCGGGCGACACCTGGCTCGTCACGCGGCGAGAGGAGAACCAGATCCGTGTCACGTACGGCCACGACCAGCAGTGGTACTCGCGTGATGTGGGCACCTACGACGTAAAAGCGCTCGACGCGGCCGTCATCGGTAACGGCTTGTACATCGCGTTGATCGCGGACGGGCAGCTCATTTACGTGGCGGCCACGGGCGTCGACAGCTGGAGTACCCGTGTGCTCTCGGAGCCCGAGCAGCAGCTCGCACCCATGGTGAAGATCATCGCCGGCTCGGAGCAGCGTCCTGTGGTGCTCGCCGCGGAGCAGGATGCGGAAAGCGACTTCTCGAGCGTGTTCGCGCTGGTGCAGAAGGTGGGCGCGGGCGCCCCGACGTGGGACAAGATTCCCGAGATTGCCTCGGTGAAAGATCTGGTGTCCTTCGATGCCCGTGGTGGCGCGGCGCGCTTGCACACGTTGGTGGAGGCGAATCACGAGATCAAGCACCGACTCAGCGTGAACAGCGTCAGCATCGACGGCAGCGCCGGGGGCTCCACCTATGCGGGCTACGGGGCGGGCTTCATCAAGGAGTCGTGGGACACCCTGTATTGGCTTTCGGTGAGCCAGAGCCAGAATGGTAACGCACAGATCGTGCTCGATTTGTTGGAGGGCGGAGACTCGGTGCGCCGCCCGATTTACACCAATCCCACCAACTACCCGAACGCGCTCTCCACGCCGCATGGTGCCAGCACCACCGAAGGCAAGCTCTACACGGCGTTCCGCGGTCCCGTGGATCCCTTGCGTGCGGGCATCTTCTTGCTCGAGGGCAACACCGAGCAGGCCAGCGTGACGCGCCTGATCGACGAGCCCTTCGAGCCGCTCCTGGTGGTGAACAAGCCCTGGCAGGCAGAGGAAGAGCCCCACGTGTTCTACGAGGCGCGCCGATCGAGCACCGACGACCCGAGCGTGCTCGTCTCCGACATTCGCCACCTGTTCAAGGGCAGCTGCCGCTACGAACGCAATGGCCAGTGCGCTGCGGCCATCCAGGGCGACCTGCCACCCAATCCCACGCTCACCATGATCCACGACCGCCCGCTGTTCGATCAGTGGCGCGATCTGGACTGCGGCAAGGTCGCGGACTACCCGCTGTGCGGGGTAGGGCACTTCGACGACTCCATCAGCTTCAACTGCGACGTGTGTCTGACCCCGGTGGACGCGACCGAAGGCGTGTGCACGCCCTTCTCGCACTTCTCCACCTGCCTGGACAGCGTGCTCTCCATGAGCGATGGCCTGTGCGGCGCTTGCGCCCCCTTCGAGGCCAAGGCGCGCGCTTGCTGTGCGGGGCTTGCAGGCTTCGATTGCAAGGCTTGGCCGTACCACCACGAAGCCAAGCGCGGGCAGGACTGCGCGACCCACGAGGACTGCGAGCCCGGGCTCATCTGCCGCACCGTGAGTCCTTTCCTGGCGCGCTGCACGTGCCCCGAGGAAGACGGCAGCGGTTTCGGTTCGCCCTACTGCGCCGAGCTCGCCAAGGAGGATGGCAAGTGTCGACCTGCCAAGTTGGCGGGCTACGTATACGAGGAGCTGCCCTCGCCGCCGGGGCAGTTCGTGGCGGGCTCGCCCGCCGCCAGCGTCGACAAGGTCTACGTGTACGTGGGACCGAGCGCCCAGCTCTTCACGCGTGAGAGCGGTGCCTGGACCGCGCGCGACATGCAGCACACCATCTCCGACGGAACCCTCGCGGTGGACTCCCAGGGCCGACTCCACATCGTGTCGACCAACGGCTACTGGGTAAGCTACGAGCGCCTCGACCCGGATGGCACGCTGCAAGCTCGCGCGTTGGTCAGCGTCGACCTCGACAACATCCCGGACACGGACTGGCGTCACCCGGTGATCGCCCTGCGCGACGATGATACCCCCGTGGTGCTCATCAAGGACGACGTGACGAACAGCGTGCGCGTGCTGCTATCGGCGGGCGATCCCATTGGGGACGACTGGCTCACCGGTGAGCTCTTCGTGGCCGCGAAGTATGTGGAGAATCTGGCGGCTCACGTGGACGCTGAGGGCGACCTCTACACTTTCGTGAGCGAGGTGCACGGCGAGACCACGCTGATCCGACTCAGCGGCGAGCAGCTCCAGACCGCCACCTTGGGTAGCGTCGACGTGGGCGCCGCGGTGAGTGATGAAGCCGGCATCGAGGAGTGGGTGAGCCTGAGCGTGCAGGATGATGCCGTGAGCCTGCACGAGATCTTCGAGAACGATGCCACGCGCCTCATCGACATCCCAGCGAGCGACATGTGGACTCCGCCACGCGCACTGAGGCGCCCCAACGGCGACCTCGTACTCAGCTATCAGAGCATCATCGACGATGAGGGCATCATGCTCTACGAGGAGACCGCGAGCGGCAAGAAGAAGCGCGAGCTACTCGACCAATCCTTCCGCAACGCCATGCTCACGGACCCTGCGGGCAAGCTGCACTTCATCGTGGATATGGGCATGTTCCCGTCGAGTCAGTTGTTCGAGGATTTGGGGGTGAGGCACTATTACGAGGGGAGTTGTCCAGCGCCGTGAGGGATTGGATGGGTTCGTCGTGGCGGATGGTTGGAGAGGGATCGTCGCCGTCGCCGTCGCCGTCAACCGCTGGCGCTGTCAACCGCTGCGCTGTCAACCGCTGGCGCTGTCAGCATGCCCTCGCGGGATCGACGAAGCGAGGCGAACCGACCAAGCAACGAACGCGATGGAGCACTGATAGACGTCGAGCTTTTGGAAACTGAGCATTGCCTTCATATCGGCCGCGAGGTCTGGGAGTTGCTCCGCGACGCGTCATCAACTCCAGCTCCACCCCGGCACCAAGTACCCCAAGCCCCACCTCGCCGTTGACAGCGCAGCGGTTGACAGCGCAGCGGTTGACAGCGCAGCGGTTGACAGCGCAGCGGTTGACAGCGCAGCGGTTGACGTGGTCAGCGCAGGCGGTCGACGGCGACGGCGACGGCGACGATCCCCCTCTCCCCCAACCCCCAACCGGGATCCCCACCCCTTCTTCCCACCACCCCCCCGACAATTCCTGCATCCTTCTCCTCTCTCACCCGTCTGGATCCCCATGCTCCGCCTGCTCCACCGTCTTGGTGACCTGTCTCGCATTCAGCGCCGTGCGCGTTTCACCCCTGCGTTCTTGGTGCTCCTCCTGGGAGTGAGCGCTTGCGCCTCGAACGCCGTTCCCAACGGGCTTCCCGTGTCCAAACCCGATGACCCGGGTGCTCCTGCCAAGCTGGAGTGGGCCGAGGCCGATCACACGGGGGCTCTACCACCTCATCTCACCGGCACCGACGGTGAGGGACTGGCCCTGGTGTCGGTGAACGCGCAAGTCATCGTGCAGCCGCCGCTGGCCTTCACCGAGCTCCACCTGCGCTTCCGCAACCCGGAGCCGCGCCGCCGCGAAGGTAACTTCGAGATCACGCTGCCGCCCAGTGCCGCGCTCTCGCGTTTTGCCATGCGTGTGAACGAGACGTGGATGGAAGGCGAAGTCGTGGAGCGCCAGAAGGCCCGCGCCACTTACGAGGACTTCTTGCACCGCAGGCAGGACCCGGCGTTGCTCGAGCATGCGGCGGGCAATCAGTTCAGCGCGCGCGTGTTCCCCATCGAGGCCAATCAAGACAAGGAGATCATCCTCTCCTACAGCGAAGAGCTGAGCGCTCAACAAATCTATCGCCTGTATCTCGCCGGGCTGCCCACGCTCGAGGAGCTCAAGGTGCGCGCCCTGGCCAGCGACGGTGAGCACACGCTCGAGCTAGCCCACAGCGCCGTGCGCGGTGACGTGGTGCTCACGGGTGGACGCGGCGCGGGCTCCGCCGATCTCGCCATGCACGCGGGCGATCTGTTTTTGGCGCGACTCACGCCCAAGCTCGACACCAAGCCCGATCAGCTCAAGTCCCTCACCGTGTTGTTCGACACCAGCGCCTCGAGTGCGCTCGGTTTCGACGCGCGCGCCGAGCGCGTGGCGCGGCTGGTGGAGCGGCTCAGTGCAAGCACCAAGGAAGACTTCACAGTGAAGGTCTTCGCCTTCGACAACACGCTGGTGCCCGTTTACGCAGGCCCCGCCTCTGGTCTCGTCGACGAGGGCTTGCCCGCACTGCAAAAGCGCAGGGCGCTCGGTGCATCCAACCTGCAGGGCGCGCTCACGGCGCTTGCGACGCAGCCTTCGAGCGATCGCCTGTTGTTGGTGAGCGACGCGGTGGCCACCGTGGGTGACACCGAACCCGAGAAGCTCGGCGAGGCCGTGAAAAAGCTCGGTGCCCAGGGCCTTGCACGTCTCGACGTGATGCTCACGGGCGGCATCTACGACCAGACCCTCGCTGCGAGCCTCGCGAGTGCGCTGCGCGGGCATCCGGGTGTGGTGCTGCAAGACGATGGTGATCTCGATGCCGCCGGCGCGGCCCTCATGAAGCGGCCGGTGGCCGATGTGGCGATCCAAGTGGAGCACGCTTCCTGGTGGTGGCCCCGCCGTGTGCCCTCGATGTTGCCCGGTCAGAGCGTGACGGTGATCGCCAACGTGAAGGGCCAAGACATCCCCGCCTTCCACGTGGGGCAGACTCCGCCCGTGCGTCTCGACCCCCTGGAGGTGTCCGAGCCCCTGCTCAAGCGCGCCTGGGCGCGCGCCAAGCTCAGTGAACTCGAGGAAAAGCTGGCCAAGCTCGCCCCCGACGACCTCGCGCAGCGTGGCAACCTGGAGGCCGAGCTCGTGTCTCTTTCGATGCGCCAGCGCGTGCTCTCGAGCCGCACGGCGCTGCTGGTGCTCGAGACCGAGCAAGACTACGCGCGCTTCAATATCGACCGTACGGCCCTGAGCGATATCCTCACCGTGGGCCCGAGCGGTATTCAGTTACTCGACGGTCGCTCGCGCGGCACGCAGGTGGCGAGCGCTCCGGTCCCGGCCAGCAATCCGGTGCGTCGCGAGGTCGCAGCGCCCGAGGGCGCCATGAGCAAGCAAGCCGAGGCGCCGGCGCCCAACAACAGGATGGCCCCCGAAGCCCAAGCGGCTGCCGACGCGCTGCTACAAGGCGCACTGCAAGCCAACGGGGAGTCCGCCGAAGACGTGCTCGCCCCTTCGTCCGCCGCTGCACCCGAACCGGCTGCCCCCCCTCCGCCCATGGCTCAACCCATCACGGAGCGCGAACGCGAGATGCTCGACCGCGCCTCCCGCAACGTGCGTGCCGATCGTGCGCCTGGTGCTGGTGAAGGCCGCCTCGACGACCTCCTCAACCGCAGTCTCGGCGGAGGCAGCGTGGGTGCGGGCATGGGGCCGGCCGCTGCTCCACGCGCTGCCAGGCCAAGTCACGGCGCCCTCGCCGAGGGGAGCAGCATCAGCGAAGAGCGCGCCATCCGCGGTAGGGTCACCATGGCGAGGCCCGTGTTTCGCTCGATTGGCGAGCTCGAAACGGAGGTCGTCGAGCGCGAGTTCAGGAAGCGCTTGCGCGCGCTGCAAATCTGTTACGAGCAGCAGCTGCGTCGGGACCCCAGCTTGGCCGGCATGGTGATCTTTGCCTTCCAGGTGAGCACCGATGGCATCGTGGACAAGGTCATGGTCGACCGTGCCGACGTGGACCAGAGCGTGGTCACGTGCACCTTGGACACGGTCAAGCGCTTCCGCTTTCAGCAGCCCATGAAGGGCAGCAGCAGCTTCCGTGTCGTGCTCTCCTACGCCCCCGTCGTCGAACAAGGTGTGCTGGTCGCACAGGAACAGGTTCGCGAACCAGAGCATCCCCCGGTGCTCACGCTCGCCGACGCGCTCGAAGGCCCGCTGCTCTCCGTGCTCAACTCCATCGCCGCGCGCAACCTCCAGGGCGCCCTCGCGCAAGCCTGGCGCTATCGCGCCGAAGAGCCCGGCAGCGTGCTCGCGCTGCTCGCGCTCGGCGAAGCCCTCGAGGCCAACAACGACCCGATCGGTGCCGCACGCGCCTTCGGCTCCATCATCGACCTGTTCCCCTCGCGCGCCGACATGCGCCGCACCGCCGGCAACTACCTCGAAGAGCTGACCGGTCAGGAAGCCCTCGCGCTCGCCCTCGACAGCTACAAGAAGGCCCGCGAGCAGCGCCCCGACCATCCCAACTCGCATCGGTTCTACGCGTTCGCCCTGGTCAAGGCCGGCCGCCCTGCCGAAGCCTTTCAGGTGCTGCGCGAGGGCTTCACGCGCGGCTACGCGCCCGGCCGCTTCGAGGGCGCTGCGACCATCCTGAAGGAGGATATGACCGCCGTCGCCAGCGCCTGGCTCGCCCACGACCCGAGCGCCAAGGCCACCATCGACGAGGCCCTGAGCTCGCTCATGCTCAGCCGCGACACCACACCCAGCCTGCGCTTCGTGCTCTCCTGGGAGACCGACGCCAACGACGTCGACTTCCACATCTACGATGGCCAAGGCGGCCACGCCTTCCATGCCAGTCGCGAGCTCCCGAGCGGCGGCCACCTGCTCGCCGACGTGCGCGACGGCTACGGCCCCGAGCGCTTCCTCATCGAGCAACCCCGCGCCTTCCCGTACCAACTCATGGTCCACTACTACAGCCGCGGTCCCATGGGCGTGGGCATGGGTAAGCTCGAGGCGGTCTACCACGACGGCAAGGGACACCTCAGCTTCGAGGAGCGCCCCTTCGTGATCATGAAGGACCGCGCGAGCGTGGACCTTGGCAAGGTGGGCAGAGAGGCCGCGCTCTTCAAGGCACCGAGTGCCAAGGCGCCGATTACCAAGGAGAAGGCCGCGGGCGACACGAGCGGCTGACCTCTCGAGAATGCTCGAGGATTTCGCGGGGAGTTGAGGCACCCGCTTCGATCTTACCTGTCACGTAATCGAGGGCGCCGCCCGATCCAGACATGCTGCTCTCCAGACGCATTGGCGCAAAGGAGGCGAGACATGTCCGGCGATCTGGAGGCGTTCTTGGCAGCACCCGTAAGGCGCGTGGAGATAGGCACGACGTTGGCCTATCGAAAGTTCGGGCAGGGACCGGCCGTGGTGTTGGTGCATGGCTGGCCCCTCAACGGTGCGACCTACCGAGGTCTGGTACGCGTGTTGTCCCCGCACATGACCTGCTACGTGCCGGATCTGCCTGGCTCAGGCGAGTCGCCCTGGGATCCACGTACGCGCGAGGTGTTTGCCGATTGGGGAGCGCTGTTGGTGCGCTTCGTCGATGCGTTGCGGCTGGATGACGTGGCCTTGATTGGACACGACTCGGGTGGTGCTATCGCGCGCGTGGCTGCCGCGGCTTTGGGGGAGCGCGTGCGCTTGCTCGGCTTGATCGCCACGGAGGTCACGAACTACGTGCCGCCGCTCGTGCGCTTCTACCAGGCGCTCACTCGCCTGCCCGGGGCCGTACACCTGATGAACGCGCTGATGAAGCAGCGCTGGTACCGGCGCTCGCGCCTCGGCTTCGGCGACTGCTTCGCGAATGTGGATCACATCGACGGCGAGTTTCACCGTGCCTGCGTCGAGCCCAACCTGAGAGAGCCCAAGGGGGCGGCGCTCACGTTGGCCCATGTGGACCTGAGCCTGAGCATGCGCCTCGCCCAGTTGCATGCGCGCATTCAAGCGCCCGTGGTCACGGTGTGGGGAGACCAGGACGTGTTCTTCCCCATCGCCCGCGCCCGTGCGATGCAGCGGGAGTTCCCGCGCCCGCTCGCGCTCCACGTGTTGCCCGGCCAGAAGCTGCTGGTGCATGACGAGCGCCCCGACCTCGTGGGGCAGGTGCTGATCCCCCACTTGCAGCGCGTGAACGAGACCGCGGCCCTGATCTCGGCGCGCGGCGAGGCATAATCGGGCCATGGGTGAAGGCAAGCTGTTCACGGTGCTGCTGAAGCACTACCGCAGGAGCCGCGGCTTGAGTCAGCTCGACCTGGCGAGCGCGGCCGAGATCTCCGCGCGCCACTTGAGCTTTCTCGAGACCGGGCGGGCCAAGCCCAGCCGCGACATGGTGCTTAGGCTCGCTGGCACGCTGGGGTTGGGACTGCGCGACGTGAACGGCCTGCTCGTGGCCGCGGGGCACCCGGAAAAGTACGCGGAAACTGCGCTGGAGCAGGTGAGCCCGCCCATCCGCGCCGCGCTCGAGCGCATGCTCTCGGCCCAAGAACCCTTTCCCTTGATCGTCTTCGACGGCCACTACGAGGTCCGCATGATGAACGCGGCAGCGCGCCGCCTGCTGCGCTTCGCCATGCCGACCTGGGATCCGCACACGCCGCTCAACATTCTCAGACTGTGCTTCGATCCCCAGCTCGGCCGGTCGATGATCGAGAACTGGGAGAGCGTCGCGCGGCACCTGCTCCAGCGGCTCGCCCGCGATCACCTGCTGACCGGGCGCGAATCCTTGGGCCTGCTGTTGAGCCAGATGCTGGCCTATCCCGACGTCCCGCAGGACTTCCGCACGATCGATCCGAACGCCAATGTGGATCCCGTGTTCGATCTGCATTTTCGTGTTCACGGCGCGAGCATGCGCTTTCTCACCACGCTCACCTCCTTCGACATGCCGCGTCACGTATTGCTGGATGAGCTCCGCATCGAGAGCTACTTCCCGCTCGACGAGGAGACGCGGCAGCTCTGCGAGCAGCTCGCGCGGATGGAGGACGGCCGGGCCTAGACAAAGGCAAGCCGAAGGTCGCGAGTTCTGCGCTGTCACCGGCCGGGACTTCGATGGCATTGACCCCCAACCAGGCGATCGGTTAGTCGTGGGCGGTGCAAGGCTCCTTTCGCGCGCTCTCAAACCTGCCTCTACGTCGGCTGCGTGGAGTCTCCGCGGCCGCGGCCCTCTCGCTTGCTGCCTGCGGCCCGTCATCGGACGGCGCGACCCACGGCGGCATCGACGCGGCGGTTGGACCTGGGCATCACCAAGCGGACGCCAGCATGGACGATGAGCCGCAGCCGACCTCCGATGCCGGGCGCGACGCGGGCCACCACGCAAGCGGCTCAGGCGACGCCAGCACGGACGCGGCTACCCCTGAAGACTATCCGCCCCTCGTCGACTGCGGATTCAAGGACTGGAGCACGCCCTTCACCTGGACACCCACCAGCGTGACGTTGAAGAGCTACACGACCGCCCCCAACGATGCGTACGAGTCCTATATCGGCTCGCCCGACGTCCACGACAACGGTGCGGTCTGGGACATGTTCTACGCGATGAGCGACGCCAAGGGCGTCGGCAGAATCGGGCACGCCACCTCCCAGGACCGAGGGGTCACCTGGAAACGCGACGCGGTGCGCATGGACCCCTACGGCAACACCTACGCCTCCGCATTCCTCGACACGCCGTCGGCCCTCTACGAAGGCGGCGCGCTCAGCCTCTACGTGTTCGCCAACTCCATGCTCAAGACGCCGGGCGGGCGCATCGGCTATTCAGTCCGCAAAGACGAAGCGTGGACCTATCCGTTCGCCGACGCCGTGTTGAGCGCCGGCGCCGAGACCGCCTGGGACGGCCTCTGGGTCGAATCTCCCGAGGTGAAGCGCATCGGCAAGAGCTACTTCATGTGGTTCACCGGCATCGATAGCCAGTGGATTGTGGGACACGGTGTGGCCACCTCCGAAGACGGAGTGCACTGGAAAAAACACGAGCAGAATCCCGTGGTGCGCGCCTCCGACGACCCTGCTCGCTTCGACTCTTTTCTGCCCGGCGGAACCAGCGTGGTTCAGACACCGAGCGGCGCCTTCCTGATGTTCTACGCCTGCGGCTCACGCTACCAGGCAGCCTTTCCGCCGCTGGTCGGCAACCTGTGCCTCTCCATCTCTGCGCCTGGCGATGGCAAGACCTTCCACAAGTACCCATCGGATGCAGCGCCCACGCCGATGATCCCCAGCTCGTACTTCGCGGGACTCAACCAAGACGGCGTGACCATCATCAACGGCCCCATCAATCCCAGCGTCATCGCCGACCGCGAACAGGGCGTGCTCAAGATCTACTACGAGAACCAGTCGAGCTTTCTGGGGTTGCTCACGCTGCCCATCTGCAAGGGGATGTAGCGGTCACACTCTGTCTGGGACTTCAACGCGATCTTCCACGGTGTGGGACCTACCTGCTCCAAGCCCTCGGTGTTATCTCTTCTGGGCATGGCCGACCTCGTCCCTCCACCCATCACGCTTTCCGCGGAACTCGAGGAAGCTTTCGCCAAACGCGGTGCGCTGGCATCGGTGAGAGCGTTTCTCGCGCGTGCGCCGCGACCATCTGTCTACGCCAAGAGCGAGCGCGTATCGCGGGCTCCCCTCCAGCGCTGGAGCGTCACCAGGGCGCTGGGGTTTTCGGTTGCCGAGCCGGTGTTGGGACTCTTGGTGAGCAAGCTGGGCGGCACGCCATACCTGGAGCGTGACGATCGGGATTGGGGCGCGTTTCGCTTTCTCGGTCAGTTCAACTTGGCCGAGCTGCCCGTCATTGCGCTTCCAGAGAACTTGCGCACGGGTCTCCTCGCCGTGGACTGCGTGGGTGACAATGGCTTCGTCGGATACCGGACCCGCTGGTATCCGGCCCCCTCCACCGAAAGGGCCATGGCGTCGGCCAAGGTACCTTGCGTGGGCACCTGGGAGACGCGTCTTCATTTTCGCGCCGGTTGGTCGCTCCCTGGGGGCTCCGACTGGGATGCGGCCTTGCCCGATCCAAAGGACCGTGAGCTATGGGAGCTCTGGAATGAGTTCACTCCGCCCAGCTATCTCGAGGATGATTGCGACCACCGCCTGTTCGGACACCGCAGCGCAGGACTCGACGAGCACTATGGCTTCGAGCCAGCCGCGGGTCGCTCCAGCGACATTCGTGAGTACGAGATGTTGCTGCGCATCTCCTTCGACAACCCCGCGGGTTTTCACTTCGGCAGCAACGTCCTGTACGTGATCATTCACCGCGACGATTTGGCCGAAGGCAAGCTCGAGCGTGCTGTGGTCACTGGTGCGAACGCCTGAGCTCCGTGCTCCGGACTGAGCGCGACTCTTAGTCCTCAGGGCACTTTCTTCAGGGGCGCCATCTTCTTCTCCACAGCCGACTTCGCCGCGGCAGCTGCCGCTTCGTACTCGTTCCCCACCTCACAGGCCGGGTCGGTGGAATCACAGGGCTTGGCTGCCGCATCCCCTGCGGGTGCAGCGCTCGGCGCGGCTTGTGGCGCAGGCTCTGCCGGGGCGGGCGTGGGCGCGGGCTCCACAGGTGGAGGCACGGGCGCAGGTTGCGATGCAGGCAGCTCGGGCTGTTCCTTGGTACACGCTGCCAGCGAGTTCACCAGGGCGAGACAGACGGCCAGGGCGAGCACATGGAGGAGGTCTGTGGCCTTCATGGGAGGCATTTTCCTCCACCTGGCCGGACCCAGCAAGAGCTTCGGGCATCACGGGGTTAACTCGCAAAATCAGCGCGTTGGGCAGTTCAAAATCGCGCGCAAGCCCTGTAGTGTTCGCATTTTTGGGGCCCAGGATGACCACTCGCTTTCGCCATCGCGGCTTGTCGACTTGCTTCGTGCTGCTTTGGGCCGCCTGTGGTGATGAGCCTCAGGGGGCAGGCGGCTCTGCGGCGAATCGGTTCGAACCGATCGCGAGCGCCCGTTGTGAGCGCCTGATCGAGTGCGGAGATACGTCACGGCCCGCGGACGTCTGCGAGCGCGCCTCGGGGGGAGTCTTCTGCGCGGGCCTGCCGCAGAACGCCAGTCAGGGCGACATCGAGCGTTGTGCGACCGCCATCCGAGGGCAGAGCTGCAATCTGATGGATCGCGTGGCCTGGCCGCCCGGCTGCGAGGTGATCAGCAATGGTCTGACCGAATCCACCAGTGTGAGCCCAGGCGACCCGTGCTCCGTGCACGGTACCTGTGGTGCCGGGCTCGTGTGCGAAGGAGCGCAGGAGGCTTGTCTCGGTTCCTGTGTGGCCCCGCCCAGCGAGGGACAGGCGTGCAACGACTCCGAGCCCTGCGCGTACGGTACCGTCTGCACGCGCGACCACATCTGTGAAGTTCCGCGACCCAGCGGATCGGTTTGTCGGACCGACAACGACTGCGAGCACGACTGCGTCGCCGGTGTCTGTGAGAGCCGCGAGACGCTCCTCGGTCGCGCCTGTTTTGAAGTGGAAGGACAATGCGGAGACCAGTTGCGTTGTGCCGCTGGAAAGTGCAGCCCGTTCGCAGCGCTCGATGAGGCTTGCGAGGACACAACCGACTGCGCCGTCGGATCCGCCTGCGTGGATGGCCGTTGCGCCCTCTCCAGCGACTGCGGTGCAGGCGCGGAAGGGGAAGCTTGTGTGTGGCACGACCAGTGCGCGAAGGGCTTGCGCTGCCACGGCGACGCGCGGCGTTGCGTGCGACCGGTCTCGCTTCACGGACCGTGCCTCTTCGACGCGTTCGACTGCATCGATGGCTCTACATGCACGAACTTCACTGTGACTTCGCCGGGCACATGCGAGCCGATCCCTATGCCGGGTGCCGCCGGAGATCCGTGCACGAACTTTTGGGAGTGCAAGTCGTGGCTTTGCTCCGAGGGCAAGTGTCAGCCGCCCAATCAGTGTGAGTGATTCCCCGCGTCGGTTCGCCGCGTCCTGGTGCTCGCGCGCTACAAGGCTGCGCCGTGAATTCCGGGTGCTCCTGGGACCCGCTAGAGCCATGATGTCGGCGAGGGTGCCTTTGGAGCCACAGAGAAATCTCCGCGTGCAAAGTCCAAAGGGGTCGCTGCTCCTCCTCGTGTTGCTCACATCGTGCGCCAAGCCTCCGCCTCCAAGCGCGCCTGTGCCGGAGCCCGAGCCTGAGCCGATGCCGATGGCCATACGAAAGCCGCAGCCCCAGCCTTCATGGGGCTTGTCAGGCGTGCCGTCGTTCAGGTCTCTGCCCGATCTTCCGGTCGCGCTGGCAGGCTATGCCGACCAGGTCGCCAGCATCGAGGTCGCGTGCGAGCGCCCTACGGGCACCACCTTGGCCGAGATCAACACGTGGATGCAGCAGCGCTTCATCCCTTGGCTGCGAGACAAGTCCTCCGCCGTGATGCGCATGGAGCGCGAGCTGACCGCCGTGCACAACGTACACGCACGTCCGATCATCGCAGCCTTGATCGGCCACATGCACGAGGACGTAGCCGACGACCTGCTCTCCGTGCCCGTTCCCAGCGAACTCATCGAAGACGCCGAGCTCACCGCGGTCTTTCGACAGTCCCTCATCGACAAGGCCATGCCCAGCCTGCAAAAGGCGAAGCTCGAGTACACCGCCTGCACGCCCGAGACGCACAGCACGTCCGCCGAACGCGAAGCGTGGGGCCGCTACTGCAAAGTGCGCGTGGAGGTCCTGGATCGCGTGCTCGCCGAAGCCGTGGCCCCGCCATCGCCAAAGCCCACGATCTTCGGGATGGAAGAACGCTATGGCATCCGGGGCGTCTGGACTCCGCCGCCGGATGCGGGCGTTGGAGCGTCGGGTAAGTGATGGTGCAGCGCGCTCGAAGGAGCGGTGGAGGCTAGGCGAGAGCTTACTCCGGGTCGCGCACGAGCGGCATCGCCGGCTTGCCCATCAGATGCTTCGTCGGCTTCGGCAGCGCGACACCCGAACTGCTCGGCTTCTCTGGTGCCACGCCTGCATCGCCCGACCCGCAGTCATGACAAGGAGCGGCAGGCTCCACCGCGGGCTCTCCCATCATCTCCACCACCTCGTTCGGAATCAGCACCGCGCCCGCATCCGTGACCTGCGCCGCACCCGACCCATCACCCGTGTTCCCATGCTCCGTGACCGCCACCAGCGCGCCCGTCGTCTGCTCGGGCACTGCTTCGCTCTCACAACCCACCACACTCAACATCGCCGCAGCCAACACCGCAGCCGCAGAACGCGACCGCAGCGAACGCCGCGCCATCTCCGCATGCGTCACCGGCGTACCATCGGCCTCGAAGAAACCCCGCACACACACCTCACCGGGGCGAGCCTTGGTGAGCAACTCACGGGCCGCATCCGGCGCCATCGCCGACACATCGTGCACCTCATGATCACAACGCGCGCAGTGACGCCGCTGCGCATCGCCCGTCATCGCCCCCCAGTTCTCCTGACAAGGACTCGGGATGTGCACCTGCAACACAGGCACGCGCCGCTTGGTGGAGGAGGGCTTCGAGGACGGGACGCTCATGATGAGGATGCAAACGCGCGAGAGGGGCAAAGGTTCTAAGCGAGTGAGGGTGAGGCGCGGGGAGGGGGCAAGGGCGACGGTCATGGCGACCTCCCGCTCCGCGGCCCGGGCGTTCTAGAATTGGTCCAACCATCATGAAGGGGCCCATCTCGGACTCCCTACGGGCGGGCTTCAAGAGCCCAAATTGCCGTTTAAAAGCGGCGGAGTACCCCCGTTGGCCCGGGCTTGACTTGGAGGCGAACACGGCTATCTTGCCGCCCTCGTTACGGACCGAAGCCCAGATAGCTCAGTCGGTAGAGCAGAGGATTGAAAATCCTCGTGTCGGCAGTTCGATTCTGTCTCTGGGCACCATGAAAATCCCGCCTCTGGCGGGATTTTTTCGCTTAACGGCTCGTCCAGGGAGTCCTTACAAGCCTTGGAAGTTTGCCGCGAGAGAAGGCGCGGAAGCGGTGAGTTGGCCGCCAAGCCGCTGTGAAAGGCCCATGTTGCACACGCTGTGCAACATAACTTCTTGAAGCAACGGAGTGCTCTTCGCGCTTAGAGGTGCTCGCCGATCCAGGCTCTGAGCTCCAAGTACGCGTCGTTCAGCGACACCTGTGGACCCAAAGACATCGGACCGATGGCCGCGTAGGCGGCGCGAATGTCGGACCATCGCGAACTGTCGTCGTGCGCGAACGCGGGATGCGTTGCGCTCGGCATCTCTTTAATCTGCTTCTTGCTCCGGAGGTCTTCGGCCACGGCTTTGAGGCCCTCGTAGCCCTCCAGCGGTGCCGGCGTTGAGAACGCGCGCACCACGCGACGGGCGTCCTCGAAGTGCCTAGTCAGCTGGCTCCAGCGTGCTTGGCATCTCGAGCAGGGTCACAGCAGGATGGACGCACCGAACACACGAATCTGCCCGGCCTCTGCCGGCATCTCGAGAGCCAAACGAGCGTTGGCGATTCGGCAGGTGCTGGTGAGCTCGCTGAAGTGCCGCGCACGCGCTGTGAGAGCTGCGTTCTTCCAGTTCCAAACGGGCGCGAGAATCCTCACGTGTCCTGGCTCGATCTTTAGATCGAGATCTTCGGAGAACCGCTCGGTGAGTTGAACCCTTGGCGGGGCGTCTTTCCGAGCACACAGGCGAGTCACTGAGCTGCACGCGTTGAGTCGGCAATTTCCGTGCGCTTCTTGCCGGCATCTCCTGCGTGTCAACGGAACGGGAACTCCGGACTTACTCGAGGTCGACGGGGATGGGGGTCGGTGACCAAGAGCGACCAATTCCCAGTTCTCCGGACAGGTTCGACCCCCAGCACCAGAGCGTGGAATTGCTTCGCAGGCCGCATGCATGCCTGCTGCCGAGGGAAATGCTTTTCCAGACACCTGCCGACCCCGAACCGTCGTTGATCAAGAGGGGGGCCTGGCTGGTCACCTCGTCGAGGTTAGAACTGGCGAGAACACCGGTACGATTGTGGTTGTGGCCCCAGCAGTACAGCCCGCTGCCGAGTATGCCGCAAGCCACGTCGTTGCTTTGGTCGACGTCACGCCAGGCAGCGGCGGGATGTGCGAGTTGGGTCTCAGCTGCGTCATTGCCCCAGGTGCGCAGCGCCCCAGCGTTGATCCCAAGATGATCTACGAAGCTGTTGCTAGACATCGCGATGTCTGTCCATCCTACGTGGGCACCCTTGCGGGTTGGCGTGTTGTTGCCGAGACCCCAGCACCAAAGTTCGCCGCCGGGTGTGGTGATCGCGCATGCGGCATTCTGGCCGAGGTTCATGTCGGCCCATAGGCCTGGGTACGTCTTCCACTGATCGGGCGGCTGCACGCCGTAGCCGCCGTCAAAATTGTATCCGGTGCAGGCGAGCACGCCGTCTCGGATGCCGCATCGAGTGACGTCGTCCCAATCATCTCCTGAAAATTCGCCGTAGGAGGGGGCCGCGATGGCGACACGTGTCCATTGACCTTGCTGATCGCCGTCCCAGTATGGATCGATCGCGAGCTCGCCTGGCGGGCCGCCCCAGCGCATCGGGCTTCCATCGAATATTCCGGTGGCGAAGCCTGACGGCCCCACTGCAACCTGCGTCCAGGCCGCTCCGATGTTCGCCATCTGATATGGGATCGCTAGTCGTTGCTTTTGGCTGTGCCATGGGCCCCAGCAGTACACTTGCCCTCGACGGATTCCGCAGGTGCTCCGCGTGCCTACGGCGACTTGCTGCCAGCCGTCGGTCGTCACCTGTTTCGGCTCGGTAACTAGGCCCGGTGCGAGAGCGGGGACGAGGCCGCGAGCGTTACTTCCCCAGCACAGCAGTTGGCCGTTGCGGATGCCACAGGCGGCGTTTTCCCCGCGCGCCACCTGGGTCCATTCGGATTCGTCGCCTACCCGGAAGACACCATCTCCCAGGATGCTCGATTGGAAGCCTGCTTTTGGCTCCGCGCCGGCCTCGCCGAAGTCGTTTGAGCCCCAGCACCAGAGGCTACCGTCGCTGCGGATGGCACAGTCATCGGCGATCTCTACCCAATCGCTCCTCGTGCCCACCTGGCGCGGCGTGCCTACGTAGTCTGTGTTCCGGTCGTCGACGTCCCAGAAGGGGCTGCCCCAGCAGAAGAGGTGTCCATCCTCGACAACGCCGCAGGTGCGCGAGGACTGCACGCCCAGCGCCACCCACTTCATGTCTGTGACGCGCTTCCAGGCAAAGTCGTACTGGCGGCCGAGGTCTCTGTCGTACGGGGTAAGGTTTCCCCTCCCGAGTTCTCCGCCGTAATTGGTCCCCCAACAGTAGAGGGCGCCAGCGGCCTCAATGGCGCATGCGTGTGAGTCGTCTACGGCGACACGTGTAAATCGCATGTCGGTCCACGACGTGGGGCCCGATGTGCCGAAAGCCTCCTTGTACTGAGGTCCCCAGCATCGCAATGTGCCGGCCGTCGTGTCGCCATGGAGTGCACAGGTCCCGAATCCCCCTGTTGCGACGGAGTGCCATTGCTGATCGGAGGAGTCCGAATCGCCGAGAGCATAGAGTGTCGGAGTCGCGAGGCGTTCCTGAGCGTAGAGTTGGCCGAAGGGGAGGAACCCGTTGTTGTAGCCCCAGCAGTAGAGACCGCCCTCGCGCGTGCCGCAGGTATGGAAGTCGCCGACGGCCACGCTGTCCCAGCCAGTGTCCTGCCCAACTCTCGTCGGAGGGAAGTTGACGACCGAATCGGAGAGAAACCCGAGGCCTAGCTGCCCATACTCGTTGGAGCCCCAGCAAAAGAGCTCTCCGCCTGTCCGAATTGCGCACGCATGAACGTCTCCCACGCTGAGCTGAGTGACTTCAGTGGAGGCGCCGGCATCTTCGACGTCAGTCGAACTATCGAGGGGGAGCGAGGCGTCGCTCGGCTCATCGTCAAGATCATCGGGTTCGCCCGCGGCATCTCCAGCGGATGCGTCGAAGCACTCTGAGGCGCTGGGAGAGCCACCTTCGCTATCGTCGGCGGAGCTGTCGCGACATCCGGAGAGGGCCAACGTAAGCAGCAGAAAGAATGAAAGAAGTCGCATGCTTGATCTCGCCGTTCGTGGTCGATGAGGTGGAGACTAGGAAGGCCGGCTCCGTGTCGTCCTACGGACCAGGGTCAATGTTGAGGGAACACTGCGTCCGAAACGTTCGACGCCGAAGGTGCTTGTTCGCCGGGCTCTGCGACCACGCCCGTGGCGTGCCAGGGGCTTGTCCATGCGCCCGCGTTTCTCTGTATCGGACACCGCCGCGAGAAGTTGCGCGAGTGATGTCGTTCTCTCAAAGTCAGGTTACTCTGACCTCGGTCCACGCCTCAATCCACTGACAATTGCGCGAAAGTCCGGTCGTCCCGCTTCATCAGCGCGATCGCGTGACTCATCACTTGGCTTCCTGTTGAGGCTGATGGGGTGAGCGAAGCCTCGCAGCCGCTCCCGATAGTGGGGCCGCTGTGGCCAAGGCCACGCGCTCGGTGCTCCAGCATTCACCCCTTAGGTGCCCCTCCGGCTAGGTACTATCCGCGTAAGGCACGAACTGAGTTCCCCCGGTTCCGTTGACACGCACGAGAGACCCATGCGTGTTCAGAAGCAGCAGCGCTACACCGATGAGTTTAAGGGCAGACGTGACGAGGCGGACCAACGACGTGGATGGAGTCATTGCGCTCGGCATTGGCGCCGGTACGCATTGTGTTCAGCGCCCAAACCCCCAGGTTCTCCACCGGCCCCTTCTTCTTATTCAGGATGTGCGCGGCGTGCGCCGCGAAGTAGGCGGCAATCAGAGGGCGGCGCGATCCACTGCTCGGGAATCTGGCGCCAAAAGGCGTCGTTGCTTCCTCGCAGGGCAGCAAGGAGATCCTCCGGCTCATCGTACGCATCGACCTGGACAATCTCGGACAGCATGTGGAGGTCAACCTCGTGCTCGGCTGTTCAAGCAAAGCATGGTCTACACCCGCTGGATGGTGCTATCGGTCGATGTCCGCCCTGGCCAACGCAGAGCACCGACCGCGCGCGGCTCCCTTACGCACCTGCTCGGATCGGAAGAAGCCCTCGAGCGCGTCATCGAAATCGTCTGACGCTAACAGCTGGTCGAATTCGCGCGCCAGGTATGCACGAAGCTCCACCGGGCACGCTTCGACCTCGGTCAGCACCTCGGGCCGGCCATCCATGATGGCGATCACGTCCTCGATGTCTGCGCTCGCAAGGTAGTCGCCTCGGCCACGTCCCTTAAAGGCTTCCATCTTGGTGGCCAGGAAGTACGGGGCGGCGATGACCCGGACGCGCACTCCTTCTCCGAGGTCGTGCCATTCGCCAGTGGCGATCGCAGCATCGTACCAGCGATTCGAGAAGCCCAGGACGTCCACGCTCGTTGGCATGATGTCGACGGTCACGCCGTCCACGATCCAGCGGCAGATTGGAGCATCGTCGCTCATGTCCTGCTTGAAGCCCGCCCGACGCAGGTCGGTACTCAGGTCGCGGAGATACTCGAGCCGCGTCCGACGCACGATTACGTCCACATCATCCGTGGGCCTGACACCACCCGCGGTGCGGTCCGTCAAGAGCAGCTCGACGGTGGCCCCTCCAACGAAGACGACCTGATCCAACAAGGGACCGAGGCGACGCGCGACCAGGCGCAGGTTGTCGCGCACCTTCATGCTGCCAGCCGTTGTCGGAGAAGAGTTTCCGCCAACTTGCGCTCGCGTGCGCGTCCAATGCGCAGCGCATCGACGAGTGCCAAGAGTTCATAGAGCTTGGGATCCTCTCGGGCCGCGCGGGGCGCCGAAGGATAGAGCGGCTCGATGGATTCACCACGGACGCTGCCCTCCTCGTCCGCCCAGACTGGAGCGAGGTCGTCTGAGCTCGACACGATCTTGCCCGCGAGCACAGGCGCCGCGTGAGAGGTCGGCACCCCACGCGCGACGCCCGCCCGTACAGGCGCGTACGCGTACCGTGCGCCGTGCAGAACGAACTCCTCGAGCGCCGCCCGAATGGGGCGACGTTCGGATCGATTGTAGAGGCCCGAGTGGGCTGCACGCCCGAGTGCGGCATGAACCTCCGACGGACTCATGTAGAGCGACTTCGCCAGCGAGGCATAGCTCCACGGCGCTTTGCCTACGGCAGCGAGCTTGAGGAGCACGAGGAGGTCTTGGGGCTTGAGCGTGGCCATTTGCTATTCGCGAATAAAGAATACTGTGGTGAATGCCGATTTACTAGCGCTACCGAACTTGATGATGTCAAGTGGTTGAAATAACTCGGCTTTGATGCGGTGTGGGGTACTCGAGGCTGGACGCTACCTCGTGCAGTCGTGGAGCCGGAGCAGACAAGTATCCGGTCCCGGGTAACCGTCCGTAAGTCCTCGCTGGTGCTCGTCTTTGCGAGCCGAGCAACCTGGATAGTCAGACTTCTTGGACGATCAGTCGTCGTCTTCAGGCGGCCAATCGGTTGGCCGGATCTGGTCGGCATGTGCTGCCGAAACAAAGACATCGTCGATCGAGGACAGGTCTTCGGCGGCAACCCGGACCCAATAGCCGTCGATGGGCGGTCGCGAGACGCGACGTCGAACAGTTCCCTTGAACTCGGTCGGCATGCCGCGAAAGCAGCAGACCCCATCGCCTGGTTTGAAGCTTCGGTCGCTCATCTTGCATTGACCTCGTGAGGCAGCGGAATCGGTTGCTGCCTGCTCGCCGTACGAGCTGCAGTCCGCCAGTAGGCGTCAGGCTCAACGCTAGCAAGCCTTGCGCTGTCGATAGGGCTGTAGCAGCTGGCAGCTACGGTGCCGCGTTCTAGCGGAGCCGTAGCGATTTTTTCTGCCGAGCACCACACCGCGCAGACACGCTCGATGTGCTGTCGTCGAGTGGGAGTCCCCGAATCGCCAGGCCATCTCGGAAAGCGGGCTTCCGCAACTCGGCAGACACGGTCGGCCTCATCGAGCTTCGCTTGAAGAGCGTTTGTCGATGGCGCAACGAAGTTCGCCGCTGCAGGGCTGACGGCAACCGAGATCTTGGTCCACCTCCCCAGAACCACTCGGGGTGAACCCCCGCAACGACGCATGACGACTCGCGCCGAGGCGATGTAGGGTGCGCCCCGCGGCTCCCCCAGCGTATCTGCGCGTACAAGCGGCGCGCGTGGAGTCGTGGGGAGAACCGATGGGCGTGCGATGTCGCAGGAGTGTTGGGGTCGGGATCGTGGCGGGCACATTGGCCGTGATGAGCGGCTGTGCGGTCGAGGTGGGGAGCGAGGACGAGCTCGAGGTGAATGGGATCTCGCAGCCCTTCGCGGTGACGGACTGGATGGTGGCGAGCAACGCCTCGCTCCTGCGCTGGGCGCAAACGAGCGCCGGTGGGGTCAAGGTGTGCCTGCAGGGTACGGGGTTCACCGCCGCCAACACGGCCGACTACCAGAATGCCGCCAAGGCTGCGATCGTGGCCTGGGTCGACGGCATCAGGCCGATCTCCAAGGCTTCGTTGATCACGGCCGCGAACGTGTCTTTCTCCTGCAACAATCCCCAGGTCACTCTCAACTGGGACATCAACAACACGGACAGCGCGACCGGCCAGCCCGGTTGGATCGAGCTCGGCGGTCAGGGCTCGGGCGTGCTCTTGCACGAGTTCGGCCACGTCTTTGGCCTCGATGACACCTACCTCAACAACGTGCTGACCTGCAAGGAGGCGCACGAGAGCTCGGTGATGTGCCACGGCAGCCAGTTGTCCGCGCTCGCAGCCGACGACATCGATGGCATCCAGCGCGCCTTCTGCACGGTCTACCCGGCGCAGTGCAAGGCGCGCTGGAACGCGAGCATCAGCTTCTGTTCGGGCACCGGCAAGCAACTGCGTACGGGCGAGTTCACCGGAGATGGGCGTACCGACCTGTTGTGCCACGACACCGTCGCGGGCACCCGGCAGGTGCTCTGGGCCGACAAGAACGACCAGTTCCCCAGCGTGAGCTGGAACGACACCTACGTGTGGTGCCAGGCCCCGAAGACTCTGCAGCTCGGTGACTACAACGGCGATGGGCGTACGGACTATCTCTGTCACGATGGCACCACCGGCAACGACTCGATCACGTACACGAACCAGTGGGGCTATTACCTGACGCCCACGGCCTTCACGCTCACGAACTGCTCGGGCAACGGCCGCTACTTGGCCGACGTGGGCGACTTCAACGGCGACGGGCGCACGGACCTGCTGTGCCGCTGGTCGGACGGAACGGTCCTCACGCAGCAGGCCACGACGAACGGCACCTTCACCGGCGTGAGCTGGGTTGGAACTTGGGCCGCCTTGTGCTCCAGCAGCGGACGGCTGCTCGCGGGCGACGTGAACCGTGACGGTCGCGACGACCTCGTGTGCAAGGAGACGACCTCGGGGACCCTGCGCGTCGGGCTCGCCTCGTCCACGGGCACCTTCTCCAGCATCAGCTCCACTGCGACGCTGAGCTTTTGCACGCAGCCGAGCAGCGTGATGGCCCTCGCCGATTTCGACGGTGACGGCCGCGACGACTTCTACTGCCGCGACATCCACGACAACTACGGCGGACCGGCCACCACCGGCGGTCACTGGATCGCGCTCGCCCAGTCGGACGCGACCTTCAAGGGCATTTCCCGCTACTGGACGAGCTTCAACGACGCCACCACCACGCAAGTGGCGCTCGGCGACTTCGATCGCAACGGCGGCACCGACCTCGCCTTCACCACGAGCGCCGGCGCACTCTCGGTCGACTACACCGAGCTGCGCTTCAGCCAGGTTGCGTCCGGTGAATCGCACAGCTGTGCGCTCAACGCCAACGGCCAGGCCCGCTGCTGGGGTGATAACGAGCTATTGACCCTCGAAGTGCCGCGCGGAGGCCGCTACTCGGCCCTGGTGCTGGGCGCGGACTTCTCCTGCGGGCTGCGCAGCTCCGACTCGAAGCCCGCGTGTTGGGGCAATGGTCCCACCGCCAGCGTGGCGCCTGCCACGGCGTTCACGAAGCTGAGCGCGGCCGCGTTCCACGTCTGCGGCATCAAGGCGTCGGACAGCTCCATCGCCTGCTGGGCGGGTAGCAATGCCCCGCCCCAGGGCATGGCGCCGGCCTCGGTGGCGGGCACGTTCACGGCCGTCGCCGCGGGCGGCGCGCACTCCTGCGGGATCACCGGTGGCAACGCCAAGTGTTGGGGTCTCAACGACAAGGGCCAGGCGCCAGCCTCGGTGACCGGACCCTTCCAGATGATCGCGGCTGGCGACCAGTTCACCTGCGCGCGCAAGACCGACAAAATCCAGTGCTGGGGCAACAACACCTCCGGTCAGGCCCCCGCGAGCGTCACCGGCTCGTTCCTCCATCTCACGGCGGGTTCGGCCCACGCTTGCGCTCAGCGCCAGGACGGCACCGTCCAGTGCTGGGGCGCCAACAGCGTGGGGCAGACGACCGTCCCCAGCGACAAGTTCGTCGCGAACCAGGTCTACGCGCGCGGCGAGCACACATGCGGCATCCTGGCCAGTGACCAGAGCCTCAAGTGCTGGGGCAACAACACGGACGGCGAGTCCACTCCCGCGCGTTGAGCGAGCGGCGACACGCGTGAGGCCAGGGGGTGCACTCTCTGCGGGTGAGGCCAAGCACCGCCTTCCGACGATGCAGCCACCGTCCTCACGCCCCTCTCCTCACTCAACTCCATAGACCACGTACACCTGATCCTCCAAATTCATCGCGACGTCGATCTTCCCATCGTCGTCGTAGTCACCCGCTGTGAGATCTACTGGCGTACTCGGCAAGCAAACGCTCGCCGTCTGCTTGATGTCAGACGCCCCGTTGGCTCGACCGATCTTCACCCAGTACCTGTCGTCTGAATCGCTTTCTCCGGGGCCAAAGCTGTAGCTCACGCCGATGAGCTCGAGCTTTCCGTCGTGATTGGCGTCGTCGGCGTAGGTGCCGAGGAAATCGCCAAGGCTGTCGCCTCCAGCGAGCGTAAAGGTGCGGTCGGCACCGGCCAGGTATATCCAGCCATCGATCAGCACGTCGCTGCGCCCGTCCTGATTTACGTCGACGAGCTGCAGGCTTCCGTCGGAATGGACGGCGGAGTCGAGTGGGTAGATTCCCGATTCGGTCCAGCCGTTCTTGTCGCCGTAGGCGATGTACGGTCCGTCGGACGCAGCGCCGTCTTTGCGGCTTCCGATCATGTCTTCGAAGCCGTCGCCGTCGAGGTCGGCCAGCTCGAGGTCGTCGTACTCGTATTCGAGCCTCTGCGCGCGTTGGCGGACGAATGTGCCGTCGCGGCTCCCGGCATAGTAGAACAGGCTAGAGCAGGGCGCGTCGCAGTGGGCGTCGTCGTCGATGCGCAGGATGAGATCCGGTAGGTCGTCGCCGTTGTAGTCAAAGAGCTGGATGCCCTGCACGGATTCGGACTCCACGAGTGTGACGGATTCGAGGAACCCAGCGGGTGACCCCAATGAGATGAGGACCGACTTCTCCTCGTAGGTGCCGTCGGAGGTCACGAAGTCGAGCGAGCCATCCCGGTTGAAATCTCCAGTTAACGCCCTCCTTCCAAACAACCCACGAGTCGCGGTGGCGCAGTTCTCATCCCCCGCCGCGCAGCGCGGGGTTCTGACCGCATCGAGTCCGGTGTTGGGCGCTCCCCGGAAGAAATCCCGGCCCACTGCGAGGTCATCCACGCCGTCCTGTTCAGTGTCGTCCGTGTACATCGCCTCGAAGGTGGCGAGTTCTGGCAGCCACTGTTCTCTCAATCCGAGCTCTGCAGGTGGTTGGCATGGCGGCGGCTCACTGACGCCCGCGTCCGCCGAGAGAGCTTGAGAAGGGGCATCACCCCCGCAAGCAAGAACACAGCTCAGACAACAACCCGCGATAGTCTTCCCGATGTGCATCGTGCCTCCGGCTGCTCTATCGGCAGGTGCGACCACAGGTTGCGTGTTTTTTTTTAGATCGTGCAACCTAGTAGGGGGGCACCTTCGGGGTGAGTTTGAGAAGGGGGCTTCATCGGACACCGTCGACGAGCGCACGCAAAAAATGTGTTTGGGTTGATGGATGGAAGGGGCGAGGAATTGGTTGAGCTCGCCTGGTGAAGTTCCCCCGGTTCCGTTGACACGCAGGAGAGACCCATGCGTGTTCAGAAGCAGCAGCGCTACACAGATGAGTTCAAGGCAGAGACGATCGCGCTGATGAAGCGAGACGACCGGACTTTCGCGCAATTGGCCGCGGATTTGGGGATAAACAAGTGGACCCTGCGGGAGTGGTACAACAGGGACCAGATGGCCAAGAAGAGCAAGCGAAAGCCGGGAGCACCTGTAGCTCCGGCTCCCTCTCAGGAGACGGCAGAGGAGAAGGCTGCGCGGCTGGAGCGTGAGAACGAGCGGCTGCGCAAGAAGGTCGAAACCCTCGAGATGGACCGCGAAATCCTAAAAAAAGCGGCAGCCTTCTTCGCGAAGGAAAGCGAATGAGGTTCGCCTTCATCCACGCGGAGAAGGCGAACTTCCCGGTGTCAGCGCTGTGCCGGAACCTGCAGGTGACCCGGCAGGGGTACTACGCGTTCGCGAGTCGCCCGCCGAGTCCCCGTGCGGACCAGGACCGGGCCCTCTTGGAACGGGTCGGCCAGGTGCACGCGGAGAGCCGCAACGCCTACGGAAGTCCGCGAGTTCGAAAGGAACTCCGACGTCGTGGCATTCGGGTCGGCAAACGCCGGGTGGAGCGCGCCATGCGGAGCTTGGGGCTCTGCGCCCGGCCTCGTCGCCGGTTCCGTGTGACCACCGCTGCAAATCCGCGGCATCCAGTCGAGCCTAACGTGCTCAACCGCGAGTTCCGCGCCGAACGTCCCAATCAGCGCTGGGTGACGGACATCTCGTACGTCTGGACCGACGAGGGCTGGTGCTACCTCGCTGTCATCATCGACCTGTTTTCCAGGACCGTCGTG
The DNA here is from genome assembly GCA_047601445.1 of Myxococcales bacterium. Lineage (GTDB taxonomy): Bacteria > Myxococcota_A > Polyangia > Polyangiales > DASUME01 > DASUME01. The sequence continues at coordinate 6,719,252 of JASGJH010000001.1, forward strand.
GGCTGGGCGCTGGACGCCATGCTCTCGACCCAGCTGCCCCTCGCAGCGCTGGACATGGCGCTTCGGCGCCGTCGTCCCGACGCAGCAGGCCTGCTCCACCATTCTGACCGGGGCTGCCAGTACACGAGTCAGGAATACCGCTCTGAGCTCGCCCAGCGTGGGCTCTCGGTCAGCATGAGCCGCAAAGGCAACTGCTGGGATAACGCGGTCGCCGAGAGCTTCTTTTCAACCATCAAGGCCGAGCTAATTCATGGTCGACGTTGGGCCGGGCGCCTTGAGCTTCGGTCGGCGGTCTTCGAGTACATCGAGGTCTTCTACAATCGGCGGAGGCTTCATTCGTCACTGGGGTATCGAACCCCAGCCGAGTTCGAGAAGGACTACACTGCGGCTCAGGCCGCCTAAGCAGGTGTCAACGGATTCGAGGGAAGCTCACTGGCGCAGCACCGGAACAGATGCCTTGACCTCCTTCGACGTCTATCTGGACTACAGCGCCATCGTGCCCGCCGGTACTCCGTGCGCCTCGGCGCTGCTCCACGCAGGAGAGCCGGTTCCTGCGTCCGCCGAAGCGCTCCACCGAATCACGACCAAGGCCAGCACCCAGAGCCTGGGTGTGCAGGATATCGGCATCCGCGAGGGAGAGAAGATCCCGGTCACGGTGGTCACCCGCGATGTCGCGGGCAACCCGAGCGTGGCATCCGAGGTGGTGTGCGTGGAGCGTCTAGCCGCCACGGGCAAGGGCAAATCGAAGCGCGAGGATTCCTTCGACGACTGCGTGGTGCACCCAGGTCGCCCGGAAGGCGCATTGGGTGTGTGGGCGCTCGCGTTCGTGCTGTTCGCGTCGTGGCGAGGCTGGCGTCGGTTGGGGTTGCGGAAGAGCTCCTGAGCCCGAGGTCAGGGCTCCCGATGTCGATTACACGGCCGACGTCACCGCGCCGATCGCCGCATCACCACGCCCATGATCAAATCGCCCAACACCTCCGAGGCGACCGGGACATACGCCGCTGGCAAGGCCTTGAGCTCGGCTACGTAGCGCGCTGGCAATCCTTGCTCGGTGGCGCCTTCGACGAGCAGATCCACATAGCGTCTGGATGGAGTTGCGGGCGTTCCGCGCGACAAGCGCAGCAGGGTTTGCGCCTGCACGGGCTCGCCGCCCGCGGTCTGCACGGGCACGTTGACCCAGACGTACTCGGGGCCTTCGGACTCCTTGACCCGATTGAGATCCTCCGTGGACACGCGATGCAACACGCCGTGCGCTTGCTTGCCTTGGGCTTTCACCAGATAGGCGAAGGCCGGCTCGAGGAGGTTGATGCCTGGTCCCAGATAGACGACCTCGTGGTCTGCGAGGACGCCCGCTTCGCTCGCCGCCGGCAAGACGCCGCGCACGTTGTACAGGTAGCGGCTCGACATGTTGCTGCCGTAGGCGAAGTACCAAACCTCGGCCGCCGCCAGCTGCGCCGGGCGATCACCCGGTACGGGCAGGTGCACGAGATGTTGGATGCGAAGGTGCAAAGCTAGTAACGCTACGACCAGTAGCGCGAACACGACTGCCGCCGTCCTGCGTAAGAGCTTCATGGCGTATCGTACGGTACGAGAACGCGAACCTTCGCTCAATCCCCCTCAGCCACCATGCGCGTGGGGGGCCCCTGGCCGCACCCCCTCTGCCTGACTACCATGGGCACCGCGATGCCCAGCATGTCCATGGAGACCGAGGACGGAACCAGTTACGCCGTGACGGGTGGCGACAGAGTTGCGGACACGATCCGGCAGCTCGATGCGGACGCCAATAGCTTCGCCATTCTCAGCCGGGGCGACGCGGAGTACCTGCAAGCTGCGCGGTACCCCGACGGGTCCTGGAGCTTGGAATACCGCGACGGTTCGGCACAAGCGCACTTCGCGGCCATCGATCGCGACCTGGGCGTCGAACGCATCGCCGAGGCGTTCTCTGCGTACGCGACGCAGGGCGACTTCAAGGCTCGCTTCGCCTGGCAGGTCTTTTCCGCGGACTTCTTTGATGAAGAACCCCGTCGTGCGCCACTCACCGAGGCCGAGCAGACGCAGGCCCGCATGCTCACCGCGCTGTATGGGCTCGAGTTCCCCAACAGTCTGCTGCAGTTCCACGCCTTCATCAGCGGACCCGATCGCGAGCTCTGGGAGGAGGCGCGTAGTGCGCTGGGCCTTTCGGTCACGGGCCCCTTGGATGTGTTGAAGCGCGTCGAGGATGGCGACGAAGTGAAACCTCTGGCGGACATCCTGCTGCACTGGCGATTCTACCGCGACCCGCCCGAGTTCTTTTCCACGCTACACGGCGATGTGGACGGACTGCACTGGGGGCTGCTGCTCGACTGCCCCGAGCAGGGCTTCCGCGGCGCCGCTTCCTACTACAACAACGACGGCGATCTCATCCGGATCTACGGAGGCCTCTTCGATGCCGTCTTCCAGCGCGCAGGCGATATCGTCTCCGAGCTGGATGAGCGCATCGAGGATGACCCGCAGGAGGAGGACTACTACCGAGCGGGCGCCAAGAAGATTGTGGCGTTCACACGGGCGCTGCGTGCCTTCGTGGTGGAGCGACGGATCCCGCTCTGGGAATCGAGCGCGCGGCGGGTGACCTCGGTGACCGGGCTGGGCGCGGTTCTGCCGGCTGACGCAAAGTCCGTGGTGTCAGAGGCGGGCGACTCGACGGCTGCGCGCGTGGAGGCTCTCTTGAAGGCCTGCAAACAAGGGCGTCCGGGTGGGGCTCTGCTGCTGGGCCGAGAACTATGGCATTTTGGCGGCGATACGCGGAGCGAGGACGCTTATCAGCTGTTGCGGGCGGCCTATGCGGCGTTGGGGCGCGATGTCCTTATCCGTGTGCTCGATGCGCACTACCAGGGACGGGATCGGAAGAGTGTAGACCTCTTGGGCAAGGGGGCGTGACGGGGAACGACTCGCGCGGTACCCTCCGAATCCATGAGTACCCTCCTCCCGCGAGCACTACCTCACCTGGCGCTCGGTGCCGTCGCTCTCGTGGCGGCGTGTGGCGGAGATGACGACGCGCCCAAAGCCATCGTCGACCTTCAGCTGCAAGGGGTCATCGAGCAACCTGGAGCCCGCAGTGACCACGTCGTCACGATCAGCTTCCATCGTCAGGGCGTGATGGCGAAGCGCTCCTTCTCTTTCTGGATCGAGCTGCTCGCCGAGCTGCCGGAGCCCATCGAGTTCGCGAGTGTGGGAGCGCTGGCCTCCGAGTCGGCGCGCGACCAGTTCTCGCCCGGAGACTCCGAGCGGGAGAACGTCATGGGCGGCCGACTCGAGCTGGCAGCGTGCCCGGGAGGGACGGAGTGCACCAGCGTGTTCTCGAGCGTCGTGACGTCGAGCGCTCCCGTGCCCGCACGGGTTCCGCTGGACTTGCTGGGTAGCGCCAATATCGCGGGCGAACTGGACTGGGAAAAGTTCCAGGTCGAGCTCGTGACCGCGCCTACTTCGCCGGAGGCGCCTTCGCCGTAGACGGCGGCGCAGCCGGATCGAAGTTCGGATCGCCCGCCGGCGTCTTGGACCCATTCGCCGGCAGCTCGGATCTTCGCGGTGGGCAAGTCTATCGCTCACCCCAGGCACACGTCGGCTAGCGCATGGTGCGTAGGCGTCCGTGAGAAGAGGCTGCGACCGCACGAAGGCGGTAGTCTTCACACGGCAAACCGAGACCGCGGCCGAGGTTATCAGCGGCAGCTCGCAACGTGGCCGCGGCTTGTAGTTCTCCATGTGCCTCGAGCCAGTGGGCGAAGGCACGACGGACCCGAACCACAGTCGGCAGCGCGCCGATGGCGAGCGTCTGCTCGAGCGCCTGCTCGAAGCACTTCCGAGTGACTTCGGCGCGGTCGCAGGCGGAGGCGCACAGCGCGAGATAGAGCGCCACGGGACCGAGGTAGACGCCCGCGGCGTACAGCGCGAGATGCTGTCCCTCGAATGGCAAGAGCCGCTCGAATACTTCGTGGGCAACGTGTTGCTCGCCCAGGGTCGCGCTGACCTCTCCAGCAACGGCCAGGTAGGCACGCTGCGGGCCGCCGCTGGCAAGCACTGGAAAGCCCGCTTGGGCAAAGTGACGAAGGACTCGTCTCGCGTCTTCGCCGCGCCCCTGGCGTGACCATACGAGGCTCCAGAACAAGCGATAGTCCGGAGGGACCTGCTCCAGCTCGCGCTCGGCCATGTCAGGGTAGCCCACGCCTTGGTGGGCGAAATACAGCAGCCGGCGGACCTCATCGTGGAGTTGTGCCGCTGGGTCGACATGGCCCCCCAACGCGGCCGCTTGTTTGGAGAGCTCGAGCGCATGCTCGACCCGGCCCGCCATGGCGTTGTCTGCGGCTTCGGCCGCACGGCCCAGGTAGCGGTGTACAACACTCGGCGCACTTGCGTGGAGGGCCAGGTACTCCGCACGGTCACGCATGGCCAGCGGAAGATCGCCAAGCTCAACGGCATGGGCGGTACGCGAAAGCAGCGCATCGAGGAGGGATTCGCGATCTCCCGTGGCCCGGCTTTCGACCACCAACTCGTCCATCACGGCGTGAAGCTCGCGAGGATGGGCGAATTCCAACAACACCAGGTGACGAAGCCGCAAGACGGCTTTGATGCAAGACGCGTCACCGGTACGCCGCGCGCGTTCCAAGGCCGCCGCGGTCGCGAGAGCCCGGTCGTTCGGGTGGCTGTCCTGGTTCGCGAGTGCCGATGCCGCTTGAGTGAGTGCGACGACGGTCTCGTCGTCTTGCGGTAGCGCGCGAAGTTCCGCGCACAGGCGACGCTGGGTCGCGTGCTGAAACAGCGGCACGCGGTCCGCGATGAACGTGTTCATGATGGCGCGTGCGGCACGCCTAGCGTCCGATTGCCACCTCGCCACCTGGAGTGCGCGCTCGAAGCGCGCAACTGCGGTCGTCAGCTCGCCTGCCCAATACCAAGCATGTGCGGCGCACTCCAGGAGCTCGTACTGTTGCGCTGGATCAGCAGCGTCCACTTCGGAAATCTCGACCGCTCGATCCCACATGCGCGCGGCATCCTCATGGGATTGCGCTGTGGACGCAGCGTCGGCGGCGCGACGCAGGGATGAGACTGCCCGTTGCCGAGCGGAAGACGAACCCGACTTTGCATAGTGATCCGCGAGCTCCTGGACTGCACGACCATCGAACCGGCGTCGCTCGAGAAGCTCGCCAGCTCGTTGATGCCACCCGGCACGACGGGCACTCGGAATGGAAGCGTAGAGGGTGGCGCGCAAGTTTTCGTCGACGAACTCGAAGTGGCCAACGCGTGACGACTCCTCGATCAACCCTTCTTGAAGCGCGCACTCGAGCTCGCTGAGGACGATGTCTTCGGAGCACTCCAGGAGCCCCGCCAGGAGAGGTGTCGAAAATCGCCGACCGAGTAGGGCCGCGGGCAGGAGGACTGCGCGGGAGTCCCTTCCACTTGCGGGAACCTTGGGGAAGTCCTCGGGCAGCGGAGGCGGGACCTCGGCGGGCTTGGGCGCCACGCCTGGACGAATGAGTGGGGCCGTGAACCGAAACCCGCGCTGGCGCACCGTGACGATCAGGGTCTGCTCATCGTCCTCGAGTGCCTTGCGAGCCAGCATCACAGCCTGCGCGATGGCTGCGTCGCTGACCACGCAGCCATCCCAGACGCGATCGATGAGGACGTGCTTCGAAACGACCTTGTCGTGCAGGCCAATGAGCGCAGAAATCAACCTGAGCGGAAGCGTTTGGACCGGCACGACCGCATCGCCCCGACGCAGCTCGAGTAATTCGTCGTCAAGGGAGAACTCACCGAAACGATGGATCATGAGAGCTCGGGACGAGGGCCTGCCCGAGCTCTAGCAGGTTCCGCGACGAGTCCCCCCAGGGGTTAATCCCAAACGGCTACCCCGTGGGGGAAGAGTTCGAGACCTCATGAAGAGCTCAGGTTCGCCTCAAGCATGGGCGTGTGCGGTCGCTAGACCTCTTCTCATGGAGCGTCGTCAGGAGGCGTGTCCGTACGCCATCGAGTCCTGTCCCCGAAAGGAATGCCACGAACATGTCTCAACGAAACCTTGGTATCGGCCGTCCTCTATCGCTTGGCTTCGTGCGCCGCGCCACACGAAGCTTCGTTCAGGGCGGTGCCCTGATCGCGGTCGCTTGCGCTGCCGGCAGCGTGGAAGCGCAGTCCATTGCGTCCTACGTGACGTACGACTCCAGACTGGACGAAGCGCCAGCCGCCTTCGCGACGATCGAGTTCAAGACCTGCAGCACGGCGTACGCTGGCATGGACGGCAGGGTCTACCTCGAGATCAACGGCAACGCTGACGAGCCCATCGACCTGGACAACCCCGGCGACGATCGCGAAGCCGGCGCCATAGACGAGTACGCCTTCCCCTTCCCCGGGGGGCGTATCGGCAGCCTGAAGAGCTTCACCATCGTCAACCCCACCATGGACGGCTGGTGCATCGAGGACATCAAGATCAGCGTACGTGGCGAAGTCATCTGGGAGTACGACTCTCACAAGCCGCTGCAAGGGGACTCCTTATTCGCGGGGCCGGGCGGGCTCGCGTACGACGGCAGCGGCCCCATCGTCCTCGACGAGACCGCGGTCACCTTCACGGACGAAAAGAAGTCCCAGTACTTCCCCGCCGTCCCCGCAGGTCAGTACTGCGCACCGGGAATGCCTTGCGTTACGCTTGCTCAACCCCTGCCAGCGCATACGGTCACAGGCTACGCGGGCCTGCCGCTGCGTCGGAGCGAGCGTTGGAAGTACGTCGAGTCGTACTACGTCGATGGCCATCGCACGTTTGCCCCCTGCACTCTGCCAACGCTCGTTACCAGGGAGGACTTCAACACGCAGTTCAAGAGCGCTACGGGTTCCCACATCTCGCAAGACTCAAAGCTGTATTGGGGCAGTGGAAAATCCACCGTCACCCTCACTACCCCGGGCTCCGATCCCGTGTATAAGGCGCGCGCAACCCTGTCGTACGACGCACCTCTCGACGACGTGGGCGTGAGCGCGACGACCTATATTCACCCGCGCTGCGGGCTGGTCGACGGGGCGTTGAGCCTGAGTTTTGAGATGAGCGACGTCGAGATCGGCACAACCGACGTGAACTTCCTCAATCTCTTGGTGGGCGCGTTCGGCGAGGCGATCAATAAGGGGGTGTCCTTCCCCACGATCGCCCCTCCGACGTCAGCACCCAGCGTCGTGCCGGGCTGCGCCAAGTTCAGCACCAATGCCACCACGGGCGACCTGCAGATGGCCTGGCCCAAGACGTACAAGCTCAGCTCGTTCAAGCTCACAGCGCAGCAGATAAAGGACATCACGACCGAGTACACGGGGGTCACCGGCGACACGCTGGTTTCTCTTCCGACGAACCCGCTGTGCATTCGACCTTCGACGATCGCGGTTCCCTGAGCGGAAGATTCAGTCGAGTCGAGTCGCGGAGCGACGTGGATGAAAACATCGCGGCCAGCCTCCCCCCAATGCCACCACTCGCGCCGCCGGTTGCGGCCACCCGATAGGAGATCGCCATGCGTGTGTGTTCGTCGTTCCTTACTTTTTGCCAGCACAAACGAGCGGCCTTTTTCCTGCTTGCCCTTGGGCTACTCGAGCTGGGCGCCAGCGACACGGTACAGGCGCAAGCAGACTACCAGCGTCCCCTCCTCGCGCGCTACAAACCCGACCGATCGCTCGATCCCACGTTTGGCAGCTACGGCCGTACCCTGCCCAACCCGACCGCACAGCTTGAGACCATCACGGCCGGCGCGCGAGCTCCGGGCGACAAGATCGTGGTGGCCGGCTACACGTACGGGTCGGCAAACTCGGGAAGTCGGGTCATGTTCGTCGCCAGGTATTTGGCGAATGGATCACCAGATGGTTCTTTCGGCCTCTGGGGATGGCGGGTTGTCGACTTCGGCAGCTCGACCGACGAAGTGATCAATGACGTGCACTGCGATTCGGAGGGGAGGATCACGGTTGTCGGAAGCGCGTCGGTGGATGGCCAGCATCAAATCGCGGTCGCTCGAATGCTTCCGGACGGAAGTTTGGACCCCACGTTCGACGTAGACGGTAAGGTTCTGACCGATTTTCGCTCGAGCCTGAACGAGTACGGCGATACCGTGGAGGTGACTGCGCAAAGCGGAGATCGTGGTGGCAGGCAGGGCCGAACTACCGGGGAGCGGGTCGACATCCGTGGACCACGAGCTGGCCATCGTGCGCTACCTGCCGAACGGCGAGCTGGACACCTCGTTCGATGACGACGGCAAGGTGCTGGTGGACTTGGGTGGTGTCGACGACGAGCCGCTGGCCGCGCGCGCGCTGCCCGTCGCCAGCGGCAAAATTGTCGTCGCCGGTACCGTAGGCGAACGCATCTTCGCCTTCCGGTTGCAGAAGGACGGTATGCGCGACTTGGCCTTTGGCTACTTGGGTGCGGCCTACATCGACATCCCCGACATGCGCGCCAAGGCTTGGGACGCACGCGTTGACTCTCAAGGTAGAATCGTGCTTGCCGGAAGGGCCACAGTGAAAGGCAGCGGTTACGCACTATACCTGCTCGCACGCCTAACCGCGGGTGGTAGCAAAGACTCCTCCTTTGCAGGCGGTGGTGCCACGTACTTCGACTTTGGCTCGGAGGGGCAGCTTCTCACCAGTCTGAGTCTGGACGGTCAGGGAGATCTGATCTGCTCGGGCGGGTTCGGGCCACAAATGCTAGCGGCCCGCTTCAGTGCAAATGGCGCGCACAAGATGAGCGTGGCGAAGTGGCTTTCCCTCGCAAACTTCGAGGTTCCGGCGTTCGCTTTCGGCGACAGCGAAGGCCGGATCGTATTGGTCGGATATGCGACGAAACTCGACGGCTTTTAGCCGAGAGGTGCACCCTGACGACCTTGTGGCTCACCAACATCCCGCTCGCTACTGCACGCCCACCGGCGGCGACACGTACGGCGGCAGCACGGCCGTCCAGCTCAACTTCCGGATCCCAACCGCATCCAAGTGAGGCGCCTCGATCCGCCAGTGTACCCCGATCCCGGGCGGCAACCCGTGCACTCCGAAGCGCATCACCGAGTACACGAGCTGCCCATCCGCGAGCTGATCGACGTCGAAGAACATGGCCATGCCCTGCGCGAGCGTCTCGGTCTCACGCACCTGCGCGGGATCGACGGCCACCACGCGACCGAACTGCACACTACCCAGCAGCCATGCCGTGATATTCGAGAGGTTGGGGGCATCGCCCACGCTTTGAAGCTTCGCAGCATCCGAGCTGATTCCGCTCACGAGCAAGCGTCCATCGACGCCGGCGCGCAGCATCAGGGGGACGAACGCTTCGGGGAGTGCCAGTTCGCGCTCGATGACGGGCTGAGCGTCGCCCGCGAGGATGAGTCCGAGCACGCGCGCGGGGGGGGCGGGTTCGCTCTCGCTGGGCGCCTCCTGTGGCTCGACTTCAGGCTGTGGTGCTCCCAAGCCGATCGCTTCTTTGGCTCGCTCGATGGGGCTGCGGATGGAGTCGACGAGCTTGTCGGCTCGTCCGGCCAGTCGCGCGAGGCTGCGTCCTTGCAGGACCCATAGGCGCTGCGTGTCTGCGCGATCGGCCAGCAACGCGATCGAGGCACGCGCCGTGTGCTCGGGGGGAAGGGCGAAGGTCCAAGCCAGTCGCGGCGGGGCGCCTGTCATGTCGAAGAACCAGAGTTGGTTGCCTTCGCGTTCGAGCACCGCAGCGCGGGTGTCGCCTTCGAGGGCGGCGAGGGACCATGGAGTTCCCGCAGGGAGCGCGACGCGCGCTGATTCGCGCGGGGAGAGCGGGTCGCTTACGTCGAGCACCACGAGCTCGCGCTGCGTGAGGAGCCACAGCTGTCGACGTGAGTGCGCGGCCACGAGGTCGACCGGGACGCCACTCAATGGCAGGGACACCGACGTGAGCTGAACTGGATGCTCGGCTGCTCCCGCGTGAACGACCGCGAGGGCGTAGCGGCCGTCGTGTTCCGCGGCATGGGCCTGCACGGCATAGATGAGTCCGCCATCGGGCGAGAACACGTGTTTTCGCACGCGCGTGAGCGGGAGGTCTTGGGGTTCTTCGAAGAGGCGTTTGGCTTCCGAACTCATGCGCAGGAAGCGCAGCTTGTTGCCGCTCACGTCGCTCACCACCACGTAGCTCGCAAAATGGATCGGCTGTGCCGCGTGGCCGCGCGCGGTCTGCACCTCGAGCGTGTGCTTCGCCCGCGGCGGAAGCCCCCGGGGAACGCGCACCAAGAGGCCATTCTCGAGGTAGCCCTCGATGGGCAACGGTCGGCCGCCGACTCGAACCTGCGCATCGGAGCGCGCGAGCCCTGTGCCCAATACCGCGACCCACTCGCCCGGGGTGAACACTCGATCGCCGAGTTCGGTCGAGAGCGGGCCCGACGCTGGCAGCGGCAAGGCGCCGAGATCCACGGCTTGCTCGATCTGCGGAGGCACGTCGAGCGACACGGGGCTTGCGACCCGACGCAGCGATGCGCCACCGCACCCGGTCGCGAGCACCAGGAAGACGAGGAGCCGAGGGGTGAAGCGGAGCACCCAGGCATGGATCGACATGGACGCCTAGCGTACCTTGGTCCGCGTGCCGCGCGTCATTGCCCGCAGTCTTGCGATGCCAACTTCCGGAGAAAGCGCGCGGATTACGCGGGAATGCATGCGCGACGTCGGCGTAGGGTGCGACCAGGCTACGCTGGCGAGCATGGGTCGAAAGCTGGTCGCCATCGCTGCCACATTGTGCGCTAGTGGCTGTATGGACCTCAGCTTCGGCCCCTCGAGCGGACCGTCAGAGCCGGAGGTGCTTTGGGTCATGGTCGGAGCCGAGATCGAGCTTCACCTGAGCGACTGCAGCTCGGACGAAGACGAAGGACTCGTCCATTGTGTTTCCGCCCGCATCGACGAGCTGAAGTCGGTGGAGGTTGAGGAGGCGTTCGAGATTCTGGCGAGCAAGAGCGCCGACGGCGAAGCCCTGATCTCGCTGCGCGCCAAGCAGGAGGGCCACGCTTCTCTCAAGTACAGCTATCGCGACGGTAACGGTCTGGAGCGGCGCGGGCATGTGCTGCTCGAGGCCGCTGTTCCGCAGCGGGTCAGTGCCAGCGTCTACTGCGAGAGCGGCCGATCGGAGTTCGCGGATGCCATCGTGCTCGGTGCTGGTACGGAGCTCGACGTGTTTGTGGAGGCGAACGCGGCGAACGGCAGGAATCTCGAGACGGGTACGCTTGCGTTGTTCGACTTCGGCGTCTTCGAGCAACTGGAGGGAACAGGATCCCACGTCAAGCTGCGCGCTCCGCTCGGCACGGGGAGCTATCCTTGGCGGAACGTGCTTCAAGAGCAGGTCGACGTGCAGGTCGTCGACCAGTTCGGTGTCGCCTTCCGTGCCTGGCAAATGGACGGGCAGCTGACGCAGCTGCTGCTGGATTTAGCCGACGATCCATCCGGAAAGACGTTGTGCACCACGCCGGCCGATGCCGTGGTCTACGTCAAGGTGGAGAGTGGTGATTGCCAGCTTGCGACCAACGGGGCCCGCTTGGCCGGCGTGGTTCCGCTGGCCTTGCCCACGTACAACGGATCGAGGCTGCAAGTACTGGGGACTGGCGAGTGTGTCGTGAGCGCGCAGACCTCGGGGGTGGAGCCCGTCACGCTCACTCTCTCGCCGCGCGCAGTGGACGAAGTCTTGCCCGAAGGTGAGACCATCAGTACGAGCCCAGTGCCGCTCATGCTTCTTCCTGCGCTTCCCGAGATAAAGTGTTTTGAAGGGCGCTTGGACGGGAAGTGCGAGACGCCCGACACGCCGGCGTTCGACGACGATTGCAGTGCAGGCACGGGCGTCCAGATGGTGATGAGCGACACGCGCGGGCCCGTGGTGGCAGAGCCTGTGGGAGCGGGTCTCGTCACCTCGGTATCGGTTGGAGCTTTCGTGGGGCTCGAGCGCTCCAAGTTGTCGCGGTCTCCCATGGGGATTGGATCCACAGTCACTTCACCGGTCACCGCCAGCGTAGAGGTCGGCGAGTGCGCGGCGGATGCGCCCACCATACGCATCGCCCACGTGACCCTCGAAGGCGCGGGCACGGGACAGCTCGAGTTTCGCGCCAGCAATCTGGAAATGCCCGGTCATGTTGGCTTCGAACTCCGGGAAGTGGCCGCGTGCGGCATCGAGACCAGCTTCGAATACGACAAGTTCAGCGACCTCGCCGCGCCAGTGTTCGCGGGTTCGAGCCTCTCGTTCAGTGCCCAGTGCCAGGACGCCGCGGGCAATGCGCTGCGCGGAGAGCCACCACTGGAGCTGACGAGTGATCAGGCCGAGAGCCGAGCTCGCCTTGGAGCCGACGGGAAGCTGTTCGTCGGAGATGGTCCAGGTCACCTCCAGCTGAAGTCCATGATTGGCGTGGGAGGACAAGAACTCGAAGTCGTCGAGGCCGACGCCGCGAGCACGCTTTCGGCCACCATGAGAACCATCCCAACACCTTCAGGCGACGCCATGCTCGTCAAGGTCTCGGCGTTCGATCAGGCAGGCCGCATGATCCAGGGCGCTGGCCACGTTCCTGTGACGGCGGAGCTCGTCGCAGAGCCTGGGAGCTGGCTCTTCGATCTCAATGGGACGTACGGCCACGCGATCGCGGTGCGCCCGGTGGGCAACCAGCCGGCGACGCTGACGCTCACTCTGGGCGAGGCACGCACTCAGCTCGATTTGCCGCCGCCGTCCCCCTGACACCCATCAGCACATGCCGTGTGCCTTCGCCCAGTGAAAGGCGCGCGAAATCGTGTCCTCCAGGCTGACCTGTGGCGTGTAACCGATGGCCTCTGAACGCGCGCCACTGAGGTGCTGCCCGGCCGACATCACCGCGATGGCGCTGTCGGAGACCACGGGGAGCGGGCCTCCGAATCGGTAGCGCAGCTTCTGCACGCCCCCCAGCACGCGAGCTGCGGCGAGCGGTGCGGCGGTGGGCGCTTTGACTCCAGCGACGCGTGCGATGAGCGCCGTCAGCTCGTCCATGTTCGTGTTGCTGCCCGTGAGCAGATAGCGCGCGCCCGGCGTGCCGTGCACGAGCGACATCACGAGGCCGCGACCCGCGTCGCCCGCGTACACCACGTTGCGCTCGCCGCGCACGTACTTCTTGAGCTCACCGCGGGCGATGCCCGTGATCAACTGCCCAGTCGTGGAGCCTGTGTCGTGCTCGCCGAAGGTCATGGCGGGGATGCCGATCACCACGGGCAGGCCTGCCTTGGCCTTCTGCAACGCCTGCTCGTCCATCGCCCACTTCACTTGCAGATAGGGGTTCTTGCTCGCGGGCTCGTGGGCGTAGCGCTCCGTGCCGTCGGCGGGCTGGCCATCGTCGCGTCGGGGGAGGGCGATCGCGCCACCCAGATACACGAGGCGCGGCACCTTCGCGCTCTCAGCCGCGTCGTACACGTTGCGATTGAGCGCCAGCGCCGTTGCCACCTCGTCCTGCCAGGGCCTCGGCGCACCGGGGTAGTAAGCCGCAGCGTGGATCAGGCCATCGAGCCCCATGAGCGCCTGTTCCAGGGCGGCTCGATCGTTCAGGTCGGCCTGACGCCCCGTGAAGCGCAGGTCTTCCAGGCGCTTGAGCGAGGCGGGATTGCGATAGACGACGACCAGCTCATGCCCTGCGGACAGCACCGCTTCGGCGGTGTGCCGTCCCAGCATCCCGGTGGCGCCGAGCACAGCTACGCGCATGTCAGCCTCTCCTTTGCATGAAACTCAGGGAGGCTAGTCGTTCGATCGTCGATCTCAAGCAGGCTCAGCGCCCCATGCGCGGTCCGGCACCCAGGCGCTCCTCCAGCAGCCTCTCCAGCGTGTCGCGATGTTCACAGGCCGCGAGCGCCACCGAGCGCGCGACGCGTCCCGAGCGCACCAGGCTCGCCAGGGAACGTGCCATCGGCACCATGCCCTCGTCGCCGCCGGTCTCGAGCTGGGTGGCCACCATGTGCGTCCGACCGTCACGAATCTGCGACGCGATCGCGTGCGTCACCGTCAGGATCTCGACTGCCGGCAGGCGTCCGCCGCCGTTGGCTTGCACGAGTTGCTGCGCGACGATGTGGCGCAGGCTCGCGGCCAGCTCGTGGCGCACATGGGACTTTTCGCTTTCGGGGAAGCCATCGATCAGGCGATCGATGGCCATCACTGCGCTGCCGCTGTGAATGGTCGACAGCACAAGGTGACCTGTCTGCGCGGCCGTCAGCGTCATGCGAATCGTCTCGGGGTCCCGCATCTCGCCGACCAGGAGCACGTCGGGATTCTCGCGCAGGGCTGCGCGCAACCCGCTCGCAAAGCCATCCACGTGCTCCCCTACTTCGCGCTGATGGATGATCGAGCGGCGCGGCCGGTAGATGTACTCGACGGGGTCTTCGAGCGTGACGATGTGGACGGCGCGGGTGCGGTTGATGTGCTCCAGGAGGGCTGCCAGGGTGGTGGACTTGCCCGAGCCCGTGGCGCCCGTGAACAGCAACAGGCCCGTGCGTTGCTCCACCAACTGCGTGAGAGAAGCCGGCAGATGCAGGTCGGCCAGGCTGGGGATGTCGGCCACGATCGGGCGCAGTGCAATCGCCAATCCACCATCGTGACGGAAGGCATTGGCACGAAAGCGCACCCGTTCGCCGAGCGCGTCCGTGTGATGCAGCGCGAAGTCCACACTGCCCGTGTCCTCGAAGATGCGCTTCCGCTGGTGGCCAAGCTGCGACACGACGTAGGTCTCGATGCCGTCGCTCGTGATGGGCGCTGCCTCCTCGCACGGGACCAGCGTGCCATCCACACGCAGCAAGGGGGCATGCCCGCTCGACACGATGACGTCGGAGGCGCGCCGGACGACCGCCTCTTCGAGGATGGCGTCGAGGGGGCCGATGTCGAAGGTTCTCGCAGTCTGTGCAGCAGCGGGATGGGCTGGCTCTTCGATCGGGAGGGCAGTCCTCGGTTCTGCGACCGGTGCTTCCTTCCTGGGCCGCGTGTGGGGAGGCTGAGGGTGGGGAGGCTGAGGGTGGGGAGACTGAGGGTGGGGAGACTGAGGGTGGGGCGCGGCGACCGAGGTCTCGCCGACCTTGTGCGCAGGACCGGGCAGGAGGCGTGTCAGCGTGAACGCCAAGCTGTCATTCTGCGCGCGCGCGTGCACCGCGTAGGTTCCATAGGCGGAGGAGCGATAGGCGGCTTCCACCGCTCCCAACTCGCGCAGTGCTGCTCGCTCGTCGGCGCTCAATAGATCATTGAGCACGTGTTCCATCATGTCCTGCGAGAGTGCGGGCATCGTGAGCGGTAGTCGCGCTCCCGAGAGCAGCAGCGCCGGCACTTCACCCAGGGCCAGCACCAGCCCCTCGGCGCGCTTCATGTCGACAATCCCCAGCAGGGTCTCGATCACTCTCATGGGATTTTGGCAGAGCAAGAAGCGCGCCCGTGGGCGTTCCTCGCTGAATTCTCGGGTTTTTGCCTGCGAGGCTGCTCCGCGCGCTGTCAAAACGGCGTACGAGCGAGGGCCTCCACGTCAGTTTGTCGCGTCCGCCGGCCGCGACCAGGGGGAGCTGCGTGCTTACAGCCAAGTAGGTTCTCGCCGGGAATTCGAGCTAGCATTGGGAACCGAATGCCCGACGACCGCCCCATTCTCGACCATCTGAGTGAGGGCGGGCCGCAGGTGACGGCGGTGAGAGGCACGCTGATCGTGTCTTCACTGCAAACCCTCCAGATGATGGGGCTCTACGAGCGCTATCTGATGAACTTGCCCGCGCCCGTGCACGATGATGTGCTGTTTGCCGTCGCCAACAGCTGGCTTCCCGTGCAGGTGGCGATGGCGCACTACGGAGCGTGCGATGAGCTGGGGCTGTCAGAGCAGCAGCACACGCAGATCGGCGAGGCCGTCTCGCAGCGCATCATGGGGACCTTCCTGGGGACCCTGTTGCGGTCGGGGCGCGCGATGGGGGCAGCTCCCTCGCCCTGGATCGCCTTGAAGCAGTACGGACGCATTTGTGATCGCCTGCTGCTGGGTGGAAGGCATCAAGTGTACGAGCTCGCCGGCAAGGACGCGGTCATCGATACGCGCGGTGTGCCCATGTTCCGATACCAGTACTTCCGCACGGCGACCGTGGGCATCGCACGCGGCGCAGCGGGCATGTTCGCCAAGACCATCTATGCGCGAGAGCTGGCGCGGACGCCGGACCGTGAGCAGATTCGAGTGTCGCTGCGCTGGGTTTGAGAAGGCTGCCGCCGCAACAAGGCTGGCTAGAACGACCCGATCAAGAAGGAGCTCAGTGCGACCCGCGAGAGGTTGGGATCGGTGCCCCACCAATAGGTGAAGTTGGGGCCCGCGCCGAGGCCCCAGCTCTCCGTGAGATGGACGACCAGGGGCATGGCGATCCCAAAGCTGAGGGCCGTGGACCTGAAATCGGTCTGGGTCGACGAGTAGGAGTCGTAGTCGTAGGGGACGTGATAGTTGTTGTGGACCCAAGCGACGCCGAGCGCAGGCCACAGCCAGAGGCCCACGTTGGCTCCGACCCGGGCTTCGTAGATCGCGTGCACGCTGCCACCCATGACGAGGGATTGCCGATTAAATCCGTAGCCCAGCGCTTCGTCTTGGCGCGACACGAGCAAGCTGGCTCCGATCGCGAATCGCTCGGCGATGAAATAGGCGAAGCCAGGCGTGAGCCCGAGGTTCCAGTGCCGCGAGTACCCGCTTGGCGAGTCGAGCCCGATGGTGACGCCGCCAGTCAGCATCCTTCGCCCGCGCGAGGTGAGCTTCGTTGTCTTCTTCTGTCGTGACACCTGCTCGGCGACGTCGTCGGCCCCGAACGATGCGGCGGTGGGCGCTCCACTCCCCGACACGAGCCGCAAGGCGCGGATCGCTGCAAGTTCGAGCTCAGCGGCTCGACGCCGCTTTCGAACCGAATGAATCTTGATGGACCCGTAGATCGTGGCAGCCGTCGCGAGGATACCGGCCGCAAGGAGGGTCGCACCGATCCGACGCTCTCGTGCACCTTCCGAGGGCGAATAGGCGGGGTCATCGGGATAGTCTTTGTAGGTGTTCCCGTCCTCGACCAAGAGCGCGCCGATGGGCAGCAAGAATCGCGAGAGCAGGAATCCCCAGGCCCACCGAGAGACCGGGCAGCACCAATGAATTCCCGTCCAGCTCACGGGTGAGGGCCTCTTCGCGTTGGTCGAGTTGGCTCGCAGCGCGCGCGACTTCCACGGGGGAGGGGGCGGAAGGCGGCACGGATACCGCACTCGGAGGAGTGGATTCAAGGGCCGTTGAAGTGGATTCAAGGGCCGTTGAAGTGGATTCAGCGACCGGTGGAGCGGCTTCAGGGGCCAGAGGAGCCGATTCAGGGGCTGGAGGAGCGTCTTCCTGTGCAAGGGCGGAGCTGGGCAAGCCGAGCGAGACCACACAGGCGACGGACAGAATCGTACGGAAGAACGCCAAGGAGCACCGTCTAAGGCTGGAGACTCGGCACGCCTATCACAGCCCTGATAGCAGGCCAAACTCGAGCAGGGGTGACGACGCGCGGCTGTCGAAGGAACGGCCAGGGGTGATGCCCGCGACGAGTCTTGACCCATCGGTACCCACTATGCGCGGATGCGGCTTCAAAGCGCTTCCTTTGCTGGGGGACCCTACCTTATGAGCCGACTCACTCGTACCGTCGCGGCCGCCGCCGCAACCCTTCTCGCCGCCGCTAGCAGCGGTGCCTGTGGCGACGGCGACGACCACGCTGCGCAGGGCGAGCTCGATGGTTCGGTTCGTCATGCTGATGCGTCGAATGACGGTGGCGGTCACCCAGCGACCGACAATTCGGAGCCCGAAGCGGGCCCACTGTGGCACTTGAACGACGCGCTACGCGGCGGCGACCTGGGGGAGCCGGCACAGAGCAATCTCTTTTACTCGCCGCTGAGCATCGGCACTGCACTCGGCATGGTCTACGCGGGCGCCGCTGGGGACACCGAGCTGGAGCTGCACACCTTGCTCGCTCCCGGGAGGACGTTCGACGAGTTCCACGCGGATCTGGGTCAGCTTTTCTCCACGCTCGTCAGCATGGAGCCTGGTGGCAACACACTGCAGATTGCCAATGCGATCTTTCCTCGGCCAGGCTTCGAGCTCGAGCCGGCCTACCAACAGACGCTGGCGGACCGCTACCGCGCCGCGATCATGGTGACCGACTTTGCGAGCCCCGAGGCCGCGTCCATGATCAACAAGTGGACGTCGGAGCAGACCGGTGGACACATCCCGAAGCTGTTCGAAGAGGGGCAGCTGGACGCGACGACGGTGTGTGCGCTCGTCAATGCCATCTACTTCAAGGCCACGTGGAAGACCTCCTTCGACACGGCCAACACCGGCAACCAATCGTTCACTCTCGAGAGTGGTGAGAAGGTGACGGTGTCCATGATGCACGGCGAGGGGATGCCCGCGCGCATGGGCGAGATTGGCAGAGCGCAGGTGCTCGAACTGCCCTACCAGGGAGATGACCTGCGCTTCGTGGCCATCCTGCCGGGTTACGGGCAAACGGTCGCGGACCTCGAGAGCGACCTCGCGACGGAGGACGTAAGCACGGCCCTGAAGGCCACGCGCAACGTCCATGCGAAAGTGGCCATGCCTCGCTTCACCATGCGCAGCCGACTCGACTTGATTCCACCGCTGCGCAAGCTCGGGGTCACGACCCTCTTCGAGCCTGGCGCCAATCTCACGCGCATGAGCGCCTCCACGGACATGTTCATCGACGTGGTGGTGCACGAAGCCTGGGTCGCGGTGGACGAAAACGGCACAGAGGCCGCCGCAGCCACGGGCGCCGCCGGGCAAGAGTTCAGCGACCCTAGCATCACGTTGAACAGCCCCTTCCTGTTCTTGATCCGCGATGCCAAGAGTGGAGCCATTCTGTTCGAAGGTCGCGTGATGGACCCGCGTTAGGCCTCAGGGATCCTCAAACGGCTCCAAACTTTCACCGGAACGCCACAGGCCCACTGCATAAGGGCTCATGGTGCGCCAGCTCGTCGTATCGCCATCGCGGTTTGCTTCGATCCTTCCTCGCCTTGGACTCCTGTGCGCCTTGCTGCTCGCGGCGACGGGATGTGACGGTGATTCCAAGATTTCGCCTGGCGCGGCGCCTCCTCCTGCGGATGCCGGTACGTCGGGAACGAAGTTCTATGAGGTCGAGCTCGATGGTCGCATGGCCGTGCTCGAGCTCGTGCCCAACGAGGGCGTTCTCGCGAAGGACTACCGCGAGTACATGGCGACGTCCGACGGCCTCGAAGAGATGCCGACGCCGGGGAACCGGACTGCGTGCATGTTCCGTGGAGGTGCGGCCTGGGCCGACGGCGCGGACAGCACGGGGCCACGCTGGAGCGCGCTGAATACCTGCGCTGGTTTCCAGGGATTGATCGCCCTCGACGGTGAGACCTTCATTCTTGCGCCTGGTGGTGCGGACAACGAGGTCTTGGTCTCTCGCTTGAGTGAAGGGGCCAACGCACCGGTCACCCGCGCCCGGATCCGCCTGATCGAGCGTGCGCACGGCACCGTGCAAGGGCTGACCGCGGCGCTGGTCACGCCGACCCGATATCTGGAGCTCGTGGTGGTGAGCGATGCGGCTCGCTTCGAAGCACTCGGTATGGATGCGATGACGGACGCGGTGCAGATCGCGAACTTGACCGATGCCATCTATCGGAACGGGACGATATCGCCTGCGGTCGCCATCGTCGTCACGGCCAACGTCGTGATTCCCGGTGGTACGGACCCCTGGACCGTCCCGCCCTCGGGGGACGTGGACCCATCGGTGGTGCTGACGAACTTCTCGGGCTGGGCACGTACCCATCTGCTCAAGGGCGACGAGCATTTCCTGCTCACACAGCGTGAACTGACGGATGCGACGGTCGGGCTCACCTACGTGAGTGCGGCATGCAAGACCTTCAAGCAAGGCATGGTGCAAGCTACGTTTCCGCAAGCGATCACTGCGACGACGCTCGCGCACGAGCTGGGACACAGCCTTGGCATGTCGCACGATGGCAGTTCAGCATCCTGCCCCTCGGGTCCCTGGATCATGGCTCCGAACGTGTCGACGCCACCCGCGACGACCTGGTCTGCGTGCAGCGGGACGGCGCTCGCGAGCTATGTAGCTTCGCTCGGGTCGCCTGGATGCCTCGATAACGTCCCCGTCCCGGACACCACAGCGCCGACCTGTGGTGATGGCTTCCGTGATCCTGGCGAGCACTGTGACTGCGGCAGCAACGACTGCACCGGCTTCGACCCCTGCTGCAACGGGCTCACCTGCCAGCTCGTCGCGGGCGCCAGTTGCAGTCAGCTGGATGGTTGCTGCAACAACTGCCAGGTCGCGCCACAAGGCACCACCTGTGAGGCCGCGACGGTGTGCTCGCCGGCAGCGGTCTGTTCGGGCACCAGCTCGGCCTGTCCGAAACCCGCACCGTTTGCCAACGGCAGCGCCTGCGCCGTCGCTGGATTCACGGATGGCGTTTGCTTCCAGGGCCAGTGCGAGAGCCTCGGCCAGCAATGTGACGACGTACGTCCTGGCTCCGTTCCTTGCGGGACCGGGTGCGACGCTCTCCCCTGCCGAGATGCGACCTACGGGTGCGTCGACTGGCTAGTGGAGGCTCAGGACGGCACGCGCTGCGGCAGCGGTCGCCAGTGCGACCAGGGGAGCTGCGTACTCACCTCCACGCTTGCGTTGTGTGCCCACGACCTGCCCACGAACGCGTGCGGCGGCTGCTCCAGCTTGGCCGTCGCCCCCGGCACCGCCTGCAACACCTGCGGCGTGATGAACTGCGTCTCGCCGAGCGAAGTGAGGTGCAGTGTCGCCAACGCGAGTGCGTGTCCGAACCCCAACGCCAGCCCCGTGCCAGTGGGCTCTACCAGTCACCTGCTGCTGGTCGCCTTGGCGTTGCTGGCGATGGGAGGACTGGGCTTGTCCCGCGAGTTCGCCATCACACGCCTGGAAAAACTCCGAGGCGCGCGGGCTCGCGTATACAATCGCGCCCATGAGTAGTACCCATGCCGACGAGCCGCTGCACCCGAACGTCGCGGCCTACTGGCGCTTGATCGAGGCCTTCAATCGCAACGACCTGGAGACCGTGGGCGCGGTGCTCGACCCGGACATCGTTTACACCATCCCGGGCCAAAGTGCGGTCGCTGCCCGCACACGTGGAATCACCGCTCACTTGGAAGCGCTGCGACGCACCCGTGAGCGAAGCGGCAATACACTCAAACTGGAACCGAAGACCGTGGTGGCGGGCGGTGACCGAGTGTTCGTGTTCGGACGCATTTCCGCCGAGCGCAACGGTGTGCACTTCGAGAGCGACCACTATGTGGTCTTTCGATTTGCGAACGGTCGCATCGTGGAAGGCATCACACTACCTGTCGATCAGTACGCCTTCGACGCGTTTTGGGCCTGAGTAGGATTTCGTTGTGCCGCATGGAGTGGCTTTGTACGATCCCCTTCGAGCTTGATGCCGCGTTTGCGCCTTTCTACGAGTGAGAGAGCACGAGCAGCGGTCACAGCGGAGCGAAAGCTATGTCGTACACGTCTTGCGTTCTTCCGGGGCTAGTCACCATCCGTTGGGGAGAAACCCCCGACCCGATCGATGTCCACGCCTATGCCGGTGAGCTCGCGCGAGCGCGCCAACAGCAAGGCAAGCCACCGATTGCGATGTTCATCATGCCGGTCGACAGCGGCGCGCCCTCGGAGGAATTCCGCAAGGCCCAGGCTGGCATGTTGCCGTCGATCATGGCGAACATCGACTACGCGGTGGCGGTGTTCGAGGGCACCGGCTTTACCTCGAGCCTGAAGCGCAGCGCCCTGGTGGCCATTCTCTTCCTCTCTGGCAAACGTCACGCGGTTCACGTTCGGTCGACCGTCGAGGAAGCGCTGGTCCGCGATCCGCCAAAACCGCTCTCCTTCGACGGATCGAAGGCCATCGCCGAGCTCAGTCGTCGGGGCATCCTCACGAAGGATGTCAGCCTCGCTTCGCACGGGGTCTGACCCGCCTCGGCCCTAGCGCTTGGCGGCATCCACGGACGCGAAGAACTGCGCGAGCGTCTGAACGCGTCGCACCAGGGTCGGCGGAGCCTCGCTCGGATCGACCACCGCGTCGATGAGCACCGGGCCGTCGCTTTGCAGCGCCTCGGTGAGCGCACGCCGGAACTCGGACACGCTGGTCGCGCGCACGCCCCGGGCGCCCATCGCGCAGGCCATGGCCGCGCAATCGATGGGCACATTGTACAGCGCCACGCCCAGGTCCTTGCCCTTCATGAGCTTGTCACCGTGGTGCACCATGCCGTGGCCGCCGTTGTTCAGGACGACCCACACGATGGGCAGGCGTTGCTCCACCGCGGTGTGGACCTCCCACCCGGTCATCGCGAAGGCACCATCGCCGACCAGTGCCACCGCTCTGCGCTTGGGCGCCGCCATGGCCGCGCCGACCACGCCTGCGACCGCGCTGCCCATGCAGGAGAGGCCCAGGTCGATGAAATAGGTGTCGGGCTTGCGAGCCTCGAAGTAGTGGGTGCCCCACAGAATGCTGTTGCCGTTGTCGACGAAGAGCATCGTGTCGTCGCTCATGGCGTCGCGTAGCTCCTTCATCACGGCCTGCGCGCGCAGTGGGCTCTGTTCGTGGGCGACTGGGGTGGCCACCGTGCGGAGATCGGGCGCTTCGAGGCGGTGCCAGTTCTCTTCCACCGGCGCACGCTCGGACAACGCGAGCCCCGCCGTGAGCTCGTGCAGCGTGGCGCGTGCGTCACCCACCACGGCGACGTCGACTGGATAGTTCTTGCCGATCGATCCGGCGTCGATGTCGATATGGATGCACACGGTGTCCGGATGCAGCTTCAGCGTCCAGGCGTTGGTGACGAACTCGTTCATGCTCGAGCCCACGATCACCAGCGCATCGGCGGCGCCGGAGGCGAGCAGCTCCTCCACCTTGCCTTGGCCCCCAAAGCCCAGCACGCCCAGGGAGAGCGGGTGGTTCTCGGGGAATGCCCCCTTGCCTTTCGGAGAGGTCGCTACCGGTGCGCCGAGTGTGCACGCAAGCTGCATAAGCTCGTCGAACGCCTTGGAGCAGGAGACACCGTAGCCCGCCAGAATGCAGGGTCGCGTCGACGTCGACAGCGCGGATACGGCATCCGCCACGGCCTGGGTATCCACGGGCCTCGCGTCCATCGAGCGATACTCCGCGGGCTTGAGCGGCTCGTACTTGATGGGCCGTGAGATGATGTCGGCCGGCATGCTCAGATGCACGGGCCCGTGCCGTCCCGAGAAGGCAGTGCGGATCGCGAGCCTCAGAATGTCCGGGCCGCGTCCCGCCTCGGGCAAGCTCGCCGAGAGCTTGGTCACAGGTCGAAACATCTCGACGACATCGATGCCGTGGATGGAGCTCTCCTGGATCGCTCCCTTGCCATAGACGAAGCGCGCGACCTGTCCCGTGAGCATCAGCACAGGAAGCGACTCCGTGTACGCGCTCGCGATACCCGTGAGGGCGTTGGTCGCACCTGGTCCGCTCGTAGCGCAGCACACCGCGAGAGTCCGCGTGATGCGCGCGTGGGCCGCGGCCATGAACGCGGCACCTGCTTCATGCTTGGCGAGCACGAAGCGGATGGTCTTGCGTGCATGCATCGCCTCGAAGAGGCCAGTGAGCGGCCCGCCGGGAACACCGAAGATCGCGGTAACCCCCTCGGCCTCCAGGATGTCGAGGAATGCATTGGCGACCGTGGTCTCCACCGCGGGCGCGCGCCTGCGCTGCGGAATGACGCCAGTACGGCGGCCGCGTGTGAGCGACTCGCGATCGTTGGCCGGAGTTTGGGTCGCGAACTTGCTCAGGCCATGGGGGGCCGTGAGCTCGTCGTGTGAGCGCGTCTTGGGTACTGCCATAGGGGGTGCGAGGTGCAGCCACGCGGCGAACGGCTCGCGACGGTGCGTAAATGATCCTCGCTATGCAGTTGAGCAAACATTGTCCCTGCGTCGCAAGGCGCAAAATTGGTTGCAACGCCTGCGTACACCGCTTGTTTCCCATGCGCTGCTACGCACGGCGTCGCCCAGCTACATGGCCCCAGACGGGACCGAGCCAATGTGAGCAGTCAATTCGTGCAGACGGGAACTTCGACGGGCACACACACGCCGCCTTCGCAACGACGGCTCTCGCACTCCGGGGTGGCGCGGCAAGACTCGCCCGCGCTCAACGGGGGCGTGCAAAGGAACCTTTCATTGCAGAAGAGCCCCGGTTCGCACCGCTGTTGGCCGTTGCAACTTTGACCGTTTCCGACTCGCTCGACTGCTGCGCACGTCCGCGTCGCCTCGTCGCAGCGTAGGTCCTTCGTCACGTCGCAGACATGGAACGTGCCGTCGTCGGCGATGCTGAACTCGCCGTCGGTGACGCAAGTTTCGCCCTCGGTGCGCAGCGTCACCGCCACGCACGTTCTGCCCGCTCCCGCGCCCGCGCCTGCGCCCGCTCCCGTGCACAGCGCTCCGCGGACGCAGCGGTCGGTGTCGTTGCACGGTTGGCCCGCGGCGACCGGCAGTCGACAGGTGCCGTCCGGATGGCAGTAGGCGTCTTCTTCGCAAACATGGCCCGCGACGGCGCAGGATTCGCCCACCGTGACCGTTCGAGCTACCACGCAGACGCTCTGGAGGTCCTTGCCGCGGAGGCACGCGACGAACGCCTCGCCTGATTGCTCACAGCCGACGCTCTCGACACAGGGCCCCCCGAGCTTGGCTGGAGCGGGCGCCGCACCGCACTGGCCACACGACGCGCGCGAGCCGCCCTCGCAGTTACGGGAGCTGCACTCTTGGTGCGACGCACAGGACGCGCCCTGGGCCAACGTCCCGACCAGCGCGAGGCCGCAGATGACGTCGGACTCGCATGAGCTGATGGCTGCCAAACAGCGCTCGGCCGCCTTCGGCTCGATCTTCGTGTGCCCGCGCGCAACGAGGGTTTGGAGCTCATCGTCCTCGTCGATGTAGTCCGCGCAGCCATCGGCCAGGCCAATGCCCACGCTGGAAGGGCCGACGGCATGGATCTGATCGGAGCACCTCGCGACGTACTCGCAGACCGCGCTATTGCGAGCCGCGATGAACTCCTTGGGGGTCATGTCTCCGGACGAACCGCCGTTCGAGCAACTCGCGAGGCCGAGGAGGGTCAGCGGAAGAAGGGAGGGGGCGAGCCTGGACGGGCGGAAGGAGCTTGAACGGTCGGGGGCCGCGGGGGCCGAGAACATGAGCATGCCGCAGGCAAAGCAACCGTTGTGCCGAAGGTTGAGGCGCCAAATCGGGGCCCGGCGGCCCTCGGGTGGCATGTCGTTCACAAATTGGCGTGAGCCGCAGGCACGCTGGGCCATTCAGGCCCGTCCGTGCCCCTCGGTTCACGGGTCCAGTTGTCTGCGGGCCCGAAGGGCTCCGGGTCGAGCGGGGCCTACCTCAGCGTACGCACGTCGGTCCACGGGGCCTGCCGACCCGAGGTCTACGGCGCCAGGCCACGGTCGCCGCGAGGGCCGCCAGGATGAACACGCCCGGCGTTGGTGGCATCGACCTACGCGTCGCGATGCTGCAGCCATCGTCAGCCGAGCCCTGGCTTGGCTCGAAGTCGACGGATCCATGGGCTGCGCCGCCGTCAGCCTTGCCTTCGTCACTATCTTCGGCTCCGGCATCCTCCTCGGCTTCGTTCTGGTCGTCCGTGTCGTCCGCCATTCCGCTCGCGCCCGAGTCTGCGGTCTTTCCAGCGTCGCTCGCCGATCCCGCGTCGACATGGCTTCCTGCATCACGATCAGTCCCCGTTGACCCTCCGCTGGATCCGCGCGGCACGTACTGGTCGATGAAGTCGAGGTATGGGTCCACGCGTTGGTAGTGCGAGGCCATTCGACAGCGGCTCGCGTCGCCGGTCTCGTCGCTATAGGAGTCCGTTCCGATGATGGTCCAGACGCCGTTGACCTCCGCGAGCACCGGGCCGCCCGAATCCCCGACGCAGGCATGTTGCACGGTGTCGCCTACCGTGATCGTGTCGGTGGGATCGAGCTTGGCCGAGAGTTCGTCTGCCCTGTACTTGGTCACCGCAAAGGTCGTGTCCCGGTCGTGCGTCTTTCCGTAGCCGACGATGCTGACGTTGCCGAGAACCGCGGCGGTTGGCTTGGTGCGGAGGATAGGGAGCGCTGTCACGTTCTTGAGGCTGTCTTGCAGGATCACCAGACCGATGTCGTAGTATCCATTGCTGGTCACGTACTCGGGATGCAGGTGGACGGCCTTGGCCATGTGAAGTTGAGCTTTGACGCTCGACTGGCTGGGATCGATCGGTGTGCCGAGAGCTTTCCCGTCGTCGCCGAGATAGGCCGCGTTGTACTCGTGGTTCGAGTCCAAGCAGTGAGCCGCCGTGAGCAGGACGTTCGGCGCCACCACCTCGGCCGTGCAGGAGCCGAGCGTTCCCACCGGATCGGAGGAATCCCATGAGAGCAGCAGGACTACGTTCGGATCACCTCGATCCCGCGTTCCGCCAGCGAGCTCCAGCGATGTCGCATTCACGTTCTCGTCGGGACCGGAGTCGCAAGCGAGGGGGAGTGCCAAGAGAGGCACGAGCAGGGCAAGCTGGGGTCGGTTTCTGATGCGCATTTGTGCCGTCTCCTTTGGGGGCCACTGCCGCGGTTGCTCCGCGGGGCTGCAGATGAACAGAACGAACGCCTCCTAGAGAATCGGCGGCTCGCACGCGACCTTGACGCGGACCGTGCGCTGGCTGCTCGCGGCGAGGTCTTCGCAGGCCTTGCCGAGTACCGTCACGGTGCGACCATCCATGCTCAGGCTGAAGCCGTTGGGATCGTCGAGCTTCAGGGTGGTCTGGTCGAGGGTGACCGCTACATAGCTGCGTGAATTGGGCGCTTTGTCGAGCCTGACGGCGCATGACGTGGCCTTGCCCAAGATGCCCTCGAGGGCCTGCTGGAGCGACTGCTGGTTCTCCACGGCAATGTGCTCGGTGGAACCGGTGTCGCCGGCCGCGGCCATCATGTCCATCGCGGGCTTCAGGTCCGCCTGCGTGTTGTAGCCAATCACGTAGGTGTGCGTGCCTTGCGCGGCGAGCTGTTCGATCTGCTTGACGGTGTTCTCCAGATCGGGCGCATCGGAGGCGGCGACATCGGCGCAGTTGGGGGCGCCGTCCGTGACCAGCAGCACGTAGCGAGGCGTGACCATCGCGTCTGGATCACTCGAGGTCGATCCCAGTACCTTGCCTGCTTCTGCGAGGGTTGCGCTGGTGGGAGTTCCGCCAAATGGGCTCATCTTGCTGAGGGCCGCGTCGATGGCGGCAGCCTGGTGGAGCCCGACGGGCACCTCGAGCGTACCGGCGTCGCAGGAAACGGAGTTGCTTTGAGAGGAGCAACTCACGGAGTTGCCCACGCGGACGCAGTTCTGGGTCGGGTCCTCGATTCCTGGGAAGACCATCAGACCGAACTTCGCGCGCGCATCCAGGTTCGCCGTGACCTCGGTGACCGCCGCGACGGACGGGTCCCAGCGGTTGACATCGAGGGTCTTCATGCTGCCGGATCGGTCGAGTACGATCAGCATCTCCGGGATCACGCCCTGGCTTCGCAGGATCTGCTCTTCGCAGATGCCGCCTACGTTCTGGCCTCCGCCATCGCCCGGCCCAGTTCCGTCGCCGTCGCCGTCACCCGCGCCTTGGTCATCGCCGTCGCCGTCGCCATCCGTGCGGATCGGATCGTCGTCGGTGGTCGTGTCGCCAGTCGGGGAAGGGGCTGCCGTCCTCGTTGGGTCCGGCTCAGCAGCACAAGACGCTGCCTCCAGGATGCTCCACCAGTACAGGACTTTCAAAACTCGCACCCTCGCAGGCGAGTGACGGCCTGCGATGCCGTGTCGACGGATCCATGGCGTAATGGCCCAGCGGGCGCGCGTCGGTGACGACATATCCCTCCTCCTTCTTGGCTCTGACTCGTGTCCCGCAGATGCGGAACGAAATATTGGAAGCCCGTGACGGCCGTCGATGGCCCGCGGTTCAGCGCGCGGGCAGCACGCTCGCCAGCGAGAGGCGAACACCGGCGAGTTCGATCGTCGACCAGCTCGCTCGTGGCTCGGGGATATCCACGAAGCTCTCGCTGCTGTGATCCAGTCGGGTGCGACTTGCTTCGAGCTCTGCGAGCAGCGCGCCGTGGGCATCGAAGACCCGCAAGGGCTCACGTGCTCCATTCGGCGCTTCGCGCTTGGTCAGCCCAGCCCAGCGAGCTTGATGATCGGCGTAGATGATCAAACGGACCCAGGCGCTGTCGACGCTCGATGGCTCATTGCTCTTGACGATGAGCGGCGTCGTGTTCACCGAGAGCGCGCGATCGGCCAGCGCGGCATAGTTGTAGTCGCTGATCCACTGCGGTTCGCAGTAGCCCATGAAGTCCTTCACATCCGGAGGGATCAGCTCCTGGCTGCGCGAATCCCAGCCCCAACTCCCGATGTCGCCACCGGGGTAGGGGTACTTCCGGTCGGGCCCCGCGGCGCCGCCACAGGGCGCATGCGGACGACCGTGGGCGTGCCCGATCTCGTGTACCGCGCTCGAGTAGGTGGACTCGCCGCCGAAGCCGAGACTCAAGCCGACTTGGTCGCCGGTGGAGGCTGTGATGTTCAGCGGCGCGAGCCCAGACACGCAACCGCCCGTGCAGAAGTCGCTCCTGCGGCGCGCGGGGGCCACCAGTCCAAGGTAGTAAACGTCGTCTTCGACGTCGTCGTTTTGGCGTTGCCTGGTGATCGCTGCGAGCAGCTCGGACCAGCCTTGACCCGACGAGGTCACGGCGTAGTTCCAGGACATCATGGGAGCCAAGCTGACGTCGACCTTGGGCACGGGGTAGTGAGCCAAGAATGCCGAGCGCAGCCCGTCGACCAGCGTCGCGCTCGTGTCGGGCACGAAGTTGCCGACGCGGACTGGCACGAGGACCAAGCGCAGGGTGCCGATCTCCGTGGCATCGAGCGGCTCTGAGCCGCTGCTCGGCGTCCGCGCGCGCAGGTTCGGCTTGCGCTTGGGATCGCACTTCACTTCCACCACGGATGCGGAGATCTCCGTGTTGGTTCCCAATGCCGCGGCGGGCACACTGAAGTTGAAGGTGCTCTCGAGGTCGCTTTCCACCGAAGCTGACCGCGGCGTCAGCTTGGCTTCGAGCATGGTCATCTCACTGCCGTTGGTGAGCGTGAGGATGCCGAGCACCTCATGGGGCGCGTAGCCTGTGAGTGGCTTGATGAACAGGCGGACCAGCGCCTGCTTGTTCTGCACCACGGGGGCCGGTCGATCGGTGACCCATTCTTCTTCGGCGAAAAGCGGGATCTTGACGGCCTGGTAGAGCGACAGTTCGGTGATGCTCAGGGTCTCCACCAGCGATTCATTGCCCGCGCTACACGGTCCGGGAGGAAGCGCAGCATCGACGCCTGCGTCGCGCGGCGCCGTGTGGCCGGCATCCCTGGCATGCGACGATGCGTCTCGTGGCGAGTCATCGTCGCCACCATCATCGTGATCTCGGCTTCCTCCGTCGAGCTCGTCTTCCGAGCTGGGCCCCGAGTCGAACACGGACGCTGGTTGCGTATCCGTGCGCGTGGGTACGTCTCCGGCACAAGCCGCGAGTAGCACTGCGAGAGAAGGGGTGAGCCGCATGGGAAGCATACCTTGGATGAGGCGCCCGCGGACGAGCGCATACGGCACGGCATTCCGAGCGACTGGCGCTCGGGCGTTGAGTAAGGTTCAAACGTCTTGTCGAGTCGTGTCTGTGGTCTGCTGTCGCGCTGTCGCGCCTTCAGACGTCAGGGCAAGCTCTGCGTCGCAATCTGAAAGGTGTCCGGGCAAGTGGTCACGTTGGCCGTGAGGCTCGCGCGAGCGCTTTGACCCATGTAGTGAAGCGGGCCGTCTGGGTCGGCCTGATCGCGCACTTCAACCACGTACTCGAGGTCCATGCCGGGACATAAACTCCGGCTCTCAGTGGTTGGACCGTCCTGCCACGCAACGCGGTACGGAGGGTTCCCGCCGCGCGCGACCACGTCGATGGTCAGGCAGCCTTGATCGCAGCCGCCGACCACGACGAACATGAATTCAAGCCTTGCGGGCGGCGTGTCGACGGGCGCCATGCCCATGAAATCGCTCGCAGCATCGTTGTCAGCATCCGCATCGGCATCGCCAAGATTGCTATCGCCAAGGGCGGCATCCGCTTTGACTTCTGCGTCCACGCGCGCGTCGTGATGGACCGGAAAGTCACCTTGCTCGTCGTACCCCAGGTCCAGTGGATGGGCCTGCGGACACCCCGACATCGGCACGAAGCCGGCGAAGACCAGCATCGACGCGCGAGACGTCATTCGTGTTATGGCAAGGACGACCGAATGCATGACGCCCCTCTATGCTCGGACGGCCACGGTTCCATCCCAGGAATCGCCCGCTGTCGGTCTTTTCTTTTCATCCCGTGGGCGCGGCTATTCGTTGGCTTGGTTTTCAGCTTCTCTGCAGCCGTCGCGCAGGCCTCATCGAGCGCCGCGACGATTCGCTGGTCTGCGCCCGCGGGCTGTCCGGTGGAGGCCGAGATTCGGCGCGGCGTGGAAGAACTTCTGCGTGCGCGCTCGACGGACCCCGAAGGGCACGACGGCGTGGTTGCGGAAAAATCCGTTGGTGTCGTGGCCACGGTCGCGCGCTCGAGCGACGGCACGTTCGAGGCGCACTTGACGCTCTCTTCGGGTGACGGCAACGACGAACGTCATTTCTCGGGCGAAACCTGCCGCAGCGTCGCGAATGCCGTGATGCTGATCAGCGCCCTCGCCATCGATGCGACGCAGGTTGCACAGAGTGTTCTCCCAACGGCGCCTTCCCCGCAGAGTTCTCCAGCACCCGCGGACGACTTGCACGCCACCGTGGCAGCTCGTGCAGCGGGGGATGTCGGCTCGCTTCCTGACTGGACCGCCGGACTCGGCTTGAGCGTGAGCGTCGAGGGCATGCGCGGGTGGCTCGAAGCCGAGCTCACCACGTGGCTGCCGCGCACGGCCCTCCATCGGACTCGCCCCGACGATCAGGGAGGAGAGATTGGCCTGGTCAGCGCCGGCCTGCGTCTCTGTCCTGTCGTCTTGAACGGCCGGTCCTTCGCGTTCGGCCCCAGCGTCAGCGGCGAGCTGGGCGCGATGTACGGCCGCGGCATGGGGCTAGCGCATCCGCGTACAGCGCACGGGCTCTGGGGAGCCGCTGCGGTCGGTCTCGCGCTGCGCACCCGTTCGCGCAGGGGAGCATTCGTGCAGTTCTCCCTGGATGGACTCGTGGCGCTGCGGCGGCCGAGCTTCGCCATCAACCATGGGTCCGTCATCTTTCAGAGCCAGCGTTTTGGCGGGCGGGTCTCTATCGGCGCGGGTTGGAGGTTTCCTTGAACGGATTTTGGAACTTCCGGCATAGAGGGAGGGTGCACACCCGCTCTCTCTCGATTCCTTGGCCGAACGGACGCGACCCGCAGGGCGGGCCGCGCGCGGAGAGCTTGGACCGAGACGTGAGGGACCTGCCGAGCGTCGAGCAAATCTACTCGGACTACGCGGGGTTCGTGTGGCGAGTGCTGCGTGGTATGGGAATCGCGGAGGATGTCATCCAGGACGCCGTGCAGGATGTGTTCGTGGTGGTCCAGCGACGCCTGTCCGAGTTCGATCATCGCTACTCCGTGAAGACCTGGCTCTTCGAGATCGCCTATCGAGTCGCGTGCAGCTCACGGCGCAGCCGCCACCGAACGCGGCTTCACGAACCGACCAGTGAGCTCCTGCAGACCCCGGCGCCGAGCCCTCAAGAGGCGACCGAGCGCTTGCAGAGCTCGCGCCTCCTCACGGAACTCCTCGATACGATGGACGATGAGCGACGCGTCGTGCTGGTGCTTTCGGACATCGAGGGCTTGAGTGCCAAGGAGATCTCCGAGCTCACCCAGGTCAACATCAACACCGTGTATTCGCGGCTGCGGCGCGCCCGAGAGGAACTGAGTCGGGCCCTCGCCGCGCGCGGCTGGAGGCGTTCATGACCCCTGAACGGCATGGGCTGTCCGAGGAGGCCGCGGCGCTCCTCGAAGCCGCTCGCGAGGAGTATTCGCCACAGGCCCACGAGCTGGCGAACGTGCAAGCCGCCCTGAAGGCCAAGTTTGCGCACGCAGCGGTCTCACGCCGGAGCGCGTGGTGGCGGGAGATCGTGCGACACACCGTGCATGCGGCCTCCTGGCAGTGGATGGCGGCAACCGCTCTGGCATCCGGCCTCGTGGTCGGCGCGGCGACCATCGGTCCGCTTGCCCGCAAACCCTCGACGGGCAGCGACGAGGTGGCGCTGCCTGTCCACGCTGCAAGGCACGCCGCAAAGCCAGGCCGGCGGCCGCCGAAGGATGCGCTCGGCCAAGCTTCCGCGGGAGAGACGAACGGGCTTCCTGCGCAAGACCCCTCGAACGCACGCGAGTCACCGGCGTTGCTGCGCGAAGCGCCACCCGGCGCGGTCTCCACGCGCAGCGTCGAGCGCACAACGAAGCCCGCATCGACGAAAATCGCCTCACGTACGGGGGATGCGAACGAGCCGTCTCAGGTTACCCATAGCCTGGAGCAGGAGACCGCTCTACTGCGACGCGCACGCGAACGCTTAGCGTCAGGCGCGCCAGGAGAGGCCCTGGAGCTCCTGGATTTGCACGCGGCGCGGTTCTCCCAGGGCACGCTGCGGCAGGAGCGACTCTTCTTGCGCGTGCTCGCGCTTTGCGCCCTCGAGCGAACGGCGGACGCACGTACGGCGGCCGGGCAGCTCTCCTTGCCCGCGGGCTCGCCGTATCGTCAGCGTTTGGCGCACTCGTGTGTCGAGCCCTGAGCAGCGGCGCGCGCACGTCGACGGCGAAGGATCCCTCGCGAACAAAGTGCCAGGATCGCGAGCCAGAGCAGCAGGGATGGCTGCTGCCCTTGGACCGCGTGCACCCGGCAACCGCAACCGTCCCCATGAGTCGCGTCGGTTGGGTCGCTCGCCGAGCCATCCATCGTGCTCGCGCTCGCGTCGCTGCCCGCGCTGCTAGAGCTGCCGCCGTCCTTGGTGTCGCCCGGGCTGGGGTCCGACCCGCCGTCGGGTGAGGTGCCGCCAGCATCGGGCCCGCTTGCCACGCAGTCCCTGGACAACGCGGGCAGGGGCAAGTGCTCACGGTACAGCGTCCACATCTCCTCGGAAAATGGGTCGGCGCCGTCGGCGTCGGCCACGTCGCCGGCCATCCAACGATCGACGTAGTCGAAGTAGGCATCATGGTTCCAGAGGCTCTTGGCGCCGAGCATGGAGGCGGAGAGCATCTGTCCGACCCAGTAGCCGCTGGTGCAGCAATTGCGGTAGTCGATGCAGCCGTCCACCACGCCCGCCGGGTCGCGACAGTCCTTGGCACCCGAGCCCGAACAGCCCGCTCCAAAGTAGTCACCGAAGCCGTCTCCACAGTCCCAGCCGAACAGGGCCTTTCCACCCGCGCCGAAGTAGGTTTGGCCGTCCTCGCCAAAGGTCGCGTCGTCGTAGTCCGTTCCGAGGGCCTTCATCTCGCAGTCGTCGAGCAGCGCTGCCGCGAACACAATCGGCCACTTGCGACCGCTGTGGTGACCGCCGTTGGGGGCCCAGTTGCCACCGGCCTTCAGGATTCCGTAGTTGTCGATGCCGAGCTGAATCAGCGAAGCTGCCAGCTCTTTCTGTTGCGGCGTATCGAGCAGCACGTGGAGCGCTGCTGCGCTGATGAAGGCCGAGACCTCGCGGCCGTAGCATGCGTGCTCGCCAGGCCCGTTGTTCCAGTTCTCCTCCGCACAACTGAATTGAATGGTCCAGGAGCTCAGGTGATCTGCGCGCGGACGGTCGGCTTGAACCAGGAGCTGCGCGCCGCTGGGGGCCGACTTGGGCGTAGGTAGCTTCGGTAGCCGGTCCCAGTGGATCTGCGAGAGATTGAAGGTCTTCTTGTAAGTCCCCGCGAACGCCGGACGAAAGGTCCCGCTGGGCTGCGGCGCATCCACCACGGTCAGCACCGCCTGCGACACCATGTTGCCGGCGTTCATGATCACGGCGCCCTCGGGCTTGCTGACGCTCGAGACGATCGATTGTCCCGCCTGGAAGGTACGGGGAAACGAGACCTGATCCTCAGTCTTGTATTCGCCACCGCGAGAGTCGTAGCCCTGACGCCCTCCCATGGGGTTCACGCACGATCCGTTGCGCATCCCGGTCGGTGCAGGCGAGACGGATTGAACGACCACCGGACCTACGACCCAGTAGTCGCCCGTCGCAAACTGGCCGGATTCATGAGCGTGATCGAAGGTCCACGTCACGCCGTACTGGGAGATCGACGACACGGGAGCGGCCTCTGCTTGTGACGTCCACAGCAGCGCTAGCAGCAATCCAAGCCATGTTCTCATCGGCTCCCCCTCCGAACTCTCACGCCTACCACGCGGAAGGGGGAGGACCCCAAGCAAAACGTGGACCGAGGCGACCTGCCAGGCCGAGGCCCAGTTCGTCACCAGCGATGCACAAGTGCGAGGAGGACGCTCGGAGCTCGCTAGATTACAGGCTAATCAGCCAGTCCTCGGCGTGGCGAGGATCCGTGAACACCCGCACGGTGATGCCGAGGGTGGCGTAGCTCTCGGTAAAGCGCCTCATGTTCATCTGCCCGACGACGGAAGCGGGCGGCACCAATGCCCAGTACTTCCAGCCAGCCTTGAGGGTCGCGGGGAACCAGACGGTCTTCGCCCACTCCTCGTCTTCGGGCGGCAGCGCACCGTTGAGGCGATCGTCAGAGAGCCACTTGGTTGCGCCCTCGCGACGCATGCACTCGACACCGATCGAGAGCGCTTGGCGAAACACCTCGCGATAGCAAGGCTTGTGCATCTGGTGGTGAACTAGCTTGTTCGAAGGATCGATCCAAACCGTGATGTGCTCGTTCTCTACGGCTGCCTGACGACTCATGCTGTGCGATCTTCGACCGATCGGGCAGGAGGGTGCCAGTGCAATTGCGCCCCGTGGCTCGCATTTCTCGCAGCGAATCAAGCTCGTACTCAGCTTGACTGACAGAAGGTCGCATCTTGCCTGGGCTGGCAGAGAGAACGAGTTGCTTTGCGGACAAGCGTGTCGTTTTCGTGCACGACACAAAAAAAGGCCCCGCTGAAAAGCGGGGCCCTCTTGGGCACTTCGAGCGTCGACCGCCCGTGCTTACTCGCTCAGACTCGGGTACTGGTCCACACAGGCGGAGGCGAACGCGGCCGCATCGCCGTTCTTGACCGCCTCGAGCACGGCCTTCTGCCAGCAATCCCAGTACGAGGCAGGAGCGTAGTCCCAGGCGCAGCGCATGAGCGACACGCTGGGATCGCGGAAGGCCTCGGCGGTCTGACGACCCACGGTGTCGTAGCCCGAGGTGTCGGCGTCGATGCGTGCGGGCAGCGCGCCCTTGAGCTTGTTGAAGGAAGTCTGCACGTCAGGAGAGGCGATCATCTTGAGGAAGTCGATGGCAGCCTCGCGGTGCGGTGCGTCCTTCGACATCATGAACGTGTCGCCCGCATACACGAAGGCCTTGGGCGGGAACTGCACGACGCCGAAGTCCGTGTCGGCTACGTCGCCCTTGGACTCGAGGTACGCCTTGACCCAGTTTCCATGCAGGAACATGGCCGCGCGACCACTGTGCACCAGGTCGGCCGCACCTTCCCACTGCAACTTCAGCGCGTGAAGGTCCGAGCCGGTGGCCGCCAAGCTCTCGTTGCCGGCGTTGGAGTAGTCCTTGAGCAGCTTGACGAAATCGTTGGCCGCCGCGATGTAGCGAGGGTCCGCCGGATCGGCCTTGCCCGCGTAGTAGTCCTGGCGGAACTGCACGCCGCCTTCGCGGGCCATCAGGACCGCGTCAGCCACGAAACGCACCGGCCACGCAGAGTCCGTGTAGCCCGACGAGATCACCATCGGAATGATCGGATTGCCCTGGGAATCGACGGCGCCCTTGAGCTTCTCGCCGATGGCCCACAGATCTTCCATGGTCTGAGGCGGAGTCAGGTTGTACTTGGCGAAGATGGCCTTGTTGTAATAGAGGTCGTTGATGCGGCCGACGGAGAGCGGAAGCGCGTAGATGCCGTCGCCTTCCTTCATCGACTCCAAGATGCCCGCCGGGAACTTGTCGAGCCAGCCCTCCGACTCGTAGAGCTGGCGCAGGTCCGCGGCCATGTTCACCGGCGCCACACCCGCATCCGCATCGGCCTGGAACTGCGTGTAGCTGGTGAACTGGTTGCCGAAGATGGTCTGCCACGCGTCCGGCGGCTGGCCCGCTGCCAGGCGTGTGCGCAGCTTCTTGACGGCCTCTTCCACCGTTCCCGACGCGTTCGCCACCGTGGTGGAGTTGAGCACGTCACGGCCCGGGAACCGCGTGCTGTAGCTGTCGATCAAGTTCGCGAGGGCTTGCGCTTCACCGCCGGCCGTCCACCAGCTGTAGATCTCGACCTGATCTTGATCGGCGCCAGCATCCTCCAGCGGGCCGTTGCTAGCCTTCTCCTCGCTGTCCCCACAGGCAGCGCTGAGCGCGCACAAGAGAGCGGTGGCTCGTCCAAGACGAGTTTTGACAACATACTTCATCGAAACCTTCCCCCTTACTATCTGACTCGAGTTCGTTCCCCGCGAGCTCGATGGCACTCAAATTTCAGCCAATCAAGGCGTGTCTGTCACCAGACAACGCGCAGTCTTGAGATGCACAACACGCTTGCGCGGGCGCCCTTCATTCGCCGACGAGGCTCGTCGGAGAGAGTTCGCGCGAGAGTGCTGCATGGAGCTCCTCGAACTCCGTCTGCAGTGAACACGTCAGGTCCACGCACTCGTTGAGGTTGCCCGCTTCGGCGCTGTGCTGAAGTCGTTCGGCGACATTGGCGAGCGGACTTGCCGCGAGCGCCAGCGCCGCTCCCTTCAGCTTGTGGGCCGCCGCGCGCAAGGCCTTCGTGTCGGCTGCTTCGATGGCTCCGATCACGTCGTTCACCTGCGTCGGCATTTCCAGCAGGCACATTCTCAGTAGCTCCACCGAGCGCCGAACGCCAGGATCCAACGCCGGCTGCGCGCCTCGTGCTGCGCCGCTCGCGACATCATTGCTCGGTTCGTGGCTGGTCGGCAGGATGGCGATGTTGGGCACCGTTGCGCTGGCGTCGGCGCGCTCGTCCGCTGCCGGAGGATCGCTCTGGCCGTCCCCGTCGCGACCGTAGCGAGCCAGCATGCGCTCGAGAGCATTGCCCCGCAGGGGCTTGGAGAGATAGTCGTCCATGCCCGCCGCCATCACGCGCTCACGCTCGCCGGTCATGGCATGGGCGGTCAGCGCGATGATGAGCTGGTGCTTGCCCGTCGTCTGCTCGATTTGACGGATCTCGCGCGTGGCCGTGTAGCCGTCCATGACCGGCATCTGGCAGTCCATCAACACGACCGAGTAGTCCTGTGCGCGCACCTTCTCGAGCGCCTGCGCGCCGTCGTCGGCCACGTCGACCAGGTAACCCAGCTCCTGCAGCTGCTCGGCTGCCACGAACTGATTCACCCGGTTGTCGTCCACCACCAGCACCTTGCCCCGGCGCGAACGCGTGTTCTTGGGGGCGCTGG
Source organism: Myxococcales bacterium (assembly GCA_047601445.1). Classification (GTDB taxonomy): domain Bacteria; phylum Myxococcota_A; class Polyangia; order Polyangiales; family DASUME01; genus DASUME01. Next base: position 6,756,774 of record JASGJH010000001.1, read on the forward strand.
GCAGGCGCTTGCGCTCGATGTGGCCCGTGAACACCGACTGCAAGGAGTTGTAGAGCTCCGACATGCGCAGCGGCTTGTGTAGCTGAGCGGCCGCCTGCAGGCCGACGCTCTGCAACTCGCTCGCGTTACCAGAGTGCGAGACCACGATCAGGGGTACGCGTCCCTTGCCTGCCTTGGGAGCCGCGGCCTCCATCAAGGTCTGCAGCTCGAGTGCTCCCACCGGCAAGCCGGCTACCACCACGTCGAAGGTCCGACCCTGACGCACGAGCTCGTTCAAGCGAGGGAGCCCGATCTTGACGTTGGGCACCGTCTCGCACTGCATGCCCCAGGCTTCCATGTGCTCGCGAATGATTCTCGCGCCAGCGGTGATTGCCCTCGATGACCAGGGCCGAACGACCCGTGTGCGAGGCCTTGTGGGGTTGGTTGGCGGAGGCCTCCACGCCGCTCTTCAGCGTGAACCAGAACTGGCTTCCCATGCCGGGTCGGCTCCACACGCCGACGTTGCCGCCCATCATCTCGATCAGGCGCTTGGAGATGGCCAAGCCCAAGCCGGTACCGCCGTGCTTGCGGACCATGGAGCCGTCGACCTGGGAGAAGGCGTCGAAGATCGTCTTGACGTCGTCCTCGGCGATGCCGATGCCCGTGTCGTTGACCACGGTGTGCAGAACCACCTCATCGTCCGTGCGCTCATCCACGCGCAGCTCGACGAAGATCTCGCCCGTCTCGGTGAACTTCACTGCGTTGCCGACCAGGTTGTTGAGCACCTGGCGGAAGCGGTCCGCGTCGCCCTTGATGCGGTCCGGCACGTCCTTGGCCACCCGGTAGATGATCTCCAGGCCCTTTTCGGAGGCGCGCGTGGACAACAGCTCGGCCACGTCCTGCACCACGATGCGCGGTTCGAACGGAGCCTCGTGCAAGGTATACTTGCCCGCCTCCATCTTCGAGAAATCGAGCACGTCGTTGATGATGGTGAGCAGCGCCGTGCTCGAGGCGTCCATGGTCTCCGCGTAGCGACGCAGCTTGTCGTCGAGCGGCATCCCGAGCATCAGCTTCACCAGGCCCATCACGCCGTTCATCGGCGTGCGAATCTCGTGGCTCATGTTGGCCAGGAACTCGCTCTTCAGGCGCGCCGACTCCAGCGCTTGCTCGGTCTTGGCCTCGAGCTCCTCGAAGGCCCGTTGGTTCACCTCGAGCATGTGATTGAAGGCGGCGGCCAAGATCTCGAGCTCGTCGCCGCTGCTCACCTGCACGCGCACGTCGCGGCGTCCCTCGGCGATGGTGTAAGCGGCGCCCGTGAGCTCATTGAGGGGCTTGGATACTTGTTGGAGCGCCTTCCGGACCAGCAACGCACCGAGCGCGATGCCCAGGATGGTGAGACCCGCCACCGTGAGCAACATGGCGTTCAGCGCCTGGTCGGCGCGGGCCCGGGCCGTGGCCAGCTCTCGGTGCATGCGCTGCGTGCTGAAGCCGTAGCGAATGGTCCCCAGCAGCTCGCCGTCTTCGCTGACCGGCGCTGCGAAGTCGAGGACGTCCTGATTGAAGAGACGAACCGCCCGCTCGGAGGCCTTCTCGGGATGGAGTTGTGCGACGGTCAGCCCGAGCTCCGCATAGCGCTTCAGGTCGCGAGCCGTGGCGGCCCCGGCCTTCTGGGTCGGGGAGATGTACGCCCACGGCGTGTTGTCCGCGGCCAGGAACAGGCCATACACGATGTCCGGATCGCGTTCTGCGGCCTGCTCGACCAGGGAGGACACGTCTCCGAAGGCATTGTCGGCGACCAGTCCGCGCAGGGCCAGGGCGTGGTTTTCGGTCAAGACCCGCGCCTTCTCCACGATGCCTGCCCGGATCAGGCGCTGGGTCTCGCGAGCGCTCTCCTCATTGGCCCGGTAGTTCACGTAGGTGACGCTCACCAGCATGGCCAGGCTGAGCGGCAGCATGATGCCGAGCATCACGCGCATGAACTTGGCCTGCAGGGTGCCGCGTTTGGCCCGGGTCAGGACGTGTTCGTTGGCGTTGGTGGCGGGGGCTTCTTGCAAGGTCATCGGCTCACTTTGCTTCCGGCGACCGTCGACGCGACTGCGACGACACGCGTGCGACCGTGGGGACGAGCTCATGGCGTAGGTTGCGCTTGGACAGCACGGCGTCCGCGCCGCACTCGGCGCCCATACCTGCCAGCTCCTCCACGGCGCAGCCCGAGATCAGGATGACTCCGATGTGACGTAGCCGGGGATTGTTGCGGAAGAGCTTGGCGACCATGTCTCCGCGCAGGTTGGGCATCAACACGTCCAGCAGCACCACATCGACGCCCTCGGCGCTGGCGGTGCGCGTGGCGCCGATGGGAGAGTTCAGTTCGACGACGCGACAGCTCGGCGCCAGCAGCTCGCGAACCAGGGAACGCGCGATGTTATCGTCGTCGATCACGAGGACCGCCGTCTGCGCTTTCGCCCCGGCGGAGGCGTCTCGCGAACTATTCTCGGAACTGAGCTTCGGCATGGGTAGTGTCTCCTCTACTTCAGGACGACATCGACTTTGGAAAGGGCATCTTCACGCAGCGCGAAGAGCTCGTTGGCTCTCAGGTAGTCCATCACCGTGGTGGTCGAGACCGGCAGCTGAACTTCCGTGTTCTCGAACGCCCAACCGTTGTCCCGCGCGTCGAACAGGATGCCCGCCGCCTGGGTGCCGAGCGCGGTGTGATCCGGAAGGACCGCGAAATCTCCGAAGCTTCCGCCCGCAGTGACCAGCGAGCGCGCTCCGACCAAGGTCGGGATGTAGGGGTGCTCTTCGAGCCCGGCGACCCAGCCTTCGCTGAGCAATTGCCGGGTGAGGAGATGGTCATCGTTGAGCACCCACAGCGCGTCGACCTGGTGCTTCAAGCGCCGCAGGGCCGCCTTGATCTCGGAAGGATTGGGGGAGGGTGAGACGACCTGACTCACGACCGACACGTTCTCGCGCTTGGCGAGCGTCGCTTCGAACTCGACCAGGCCGGTGAAGGCGGCGCGCCGGATCACGCCCACGCGGGCCACCGGGTGGGTGATCAAGCTACGCAGGTTGCTCACCACGGTGATCAGCGGAACCTCGTAGCGGATGCCGGTGGCGTTGAGAATTCCGAGACCCTTCTGCTCGAGCAGAGAGGTCATGACGATCACGGCGGGTGGATAGGACGCCGCGCGGTTGGCTCGCTGATATTCGCGATAGGCGGCCACGGTCGGGTTGTTGATCAGCACCAGCGCCGAAGGGCGATGACGCGTGATGGCTTCGTGGATGGAGGCACTGTCCTGCTTGCGCTGCACCAGCACGCCGATCAGCTGGATGTCCGCCGACAGTTCGTCGCACAGGCCGGTCCACACCTGGCGCGCGTGTTCGTTGTCAGGCATGCAGACCAGGACCCGCTCGGCGCGACCTGCTCCCGCCGTACTGCCGAGCTCGGCGTAATGCCGACCTGTCTGGCTCGCGGTTTGGCGCGCCCCGCAGGCGCTGAACAGCGCGGCTGCAAGCGGAACCTGGATCAGGAATTTGCGTCTAGTCAGCGCCATTCGTCGATTCCAAAGGGACGGGTAATGCTGAGGGGAAGCTTGGCGACAGCGGCCAGGGCGTCGTTGCCCTGGGAATTCAACACCGCCACGGCGGGCAGACCGACGCGCGTGGGCAGCTCGCGGGCGAGCAGCTTCATCTGCGTCGTCGCTTGCAGCTCGGCCAAGAGGCGGCTCGGCAACATGACCGCGTCGACCCGCGACATCTGCAGCAGGGGCAGCAAGTCCTCGAGCTTGGTGACGCGCTCCACCTTGGGACGACCACCGGTCATGGAGTTGACGAACGCCGTCGTTCCGTCGCGCCCAAGCAGGTCGAGGGCTCCCACACCGCGAACGTGCGCTGGATCCGGTGCGCGCTCGGGAGCCACCAGGGAGTAGCTCTCGTCGGCCTTGCCGTTCTGATAGCCCAGCAGGCGCGGCGTGAGGTGGTTGGCGGCGAGCACCGGCGCCAGGGTCAAGACGGCATCGGCCGCTCCCTCTAGCCCACGCTGAAAGTCCGCCACGCGACCGACCGCCGTGACGGCGAGCGTCTTCAACGCATCCTGCAGCTCTGCCTGCAAGGCGCGCTGCTTGACGATGAGATGAAGGAACACGAGGAGACGCGGCATGCTCTTGTCGTCTTTCATACCTGCAGATTCACGCCTGCCTGCGTTCGACCAGGCCTGCGGGACGTGCGTCGATTCAGTACGTTCAGGGACTCGTCAGTACACATGTCTGAACTCGAGAAAGACCTCGCGCGGGGCGAGGGGAATGTCGTAGCCATAGAAGCCGGGATCCGGTCCGCCGGCCCCGAGTACGTTGCGAGCGCGCAGCGCGATCCGCGACTCGTGGCCACGAATCAGGTAGAGCTCGCGCGTCGCGAGCGACAGATTGAGCATCGCGTAGGTGGGGAGCGTGTACGAGCTGCCGTGCTCGACGATACTCGCGTCACCAGCGCGTCGCGCGCCCACCACCATGCCCTGGGCGGTGAAATCGACCGGGAAAGACGGCACGAACGGCAACAGCACGGACACGCCGCCGCGGGCGATCCAGGTGGGATACACCACGTTCTGCGAGCCGATCAGCGTAGCGGCGTAGCCTTCTTGCCCGAGCTCGCGCCGCGAACGCACCAGATCGAAGCCCGCATAGGAGGTGAAATAGTCGCGGTAGCGCAGGTCCGCCCGGCTCTCCCAGCTCAGCGTGCTTTGACTGGCCACGTTGAGCGCGGCCTGATTGATGCCCTGGGGCGTGAACTCGGCCTTGTCGACGAGCCAGTTCTGGGAGAGGCCCGTGCTCGCCTCGAACATCTTGCTGGGTCTGTAGGCGACCTGGCCCTCAACCGTGTGGATGTACTGGGGGCGCAAGCTGCCGTTTCCGATCACGTCGCCAGGTCGCAGCGGAACCGCATACAACAGGTAGGGCGAGGGAGCCTTGAAGGCGCTTCCGTACAGCAGCTTGACCGTCAGCGAAGACAGCCAGTGCGAGATGGCACCCACGCGGCCACTGAAGACGTCGCCGTACTTGCTGTGGCGGTCGTAGCGGCCGCCACCGGTCAGCTTGAGCCACCGCGGGATCGCCTGGTAGTTGGCGCTGAAGTAGGTGCCCACGTTCGTGAACGTGATCTCGTTTCGCGTGGCCGGACTGATGGCGGCGGAATCGCCGGTGACGCGGTCGACGCGCCGCGGATCCGGCAAGCGTTCGTGATCCACGAGCACCTCGGTGCCCAACACCACGCTCAGCGAATCGATCGGGTGGTAGCGCGCCTCGAGCATGGAGTCCGCGCCGCGGTAGTGCTGCTTGCGCTCGACGTAGAACTGGTCGCTGCCGATCTCGACGCGGTCGGGAGGCAGAACACCGCCCTCGAAGTAGGTGCTTTGCAGCGCGAAATCGAGGGATTTGTTGGCCTGGACCAGCGTGTCCAAGTTGACGCGGTACTGGCCGAGCGCGATGGTGGTTCCACGCGCCGATCCATCGGGGGCGCGGCCATCGCTGAGCTGTGCCCAGGGAGCGAAGTCGCCGCCACGTTCGATGCCGGAGGCATACGCGCTGAGCACGACGTGACCGACACCGTCTACGCGATAGCCGAGCCTGCTCTGCAGGCCCAGAGATCGCCGGCTCAGATCACGGCTGCTGCGACGGTTCACATCGGCAGGAACCGTGGTGCCAGGCGAGTCCTTGGGGAGCTTGAGGCCGCTGCGGTCCTTGGCCTCGGCCACCGCGCCCAGCATCAGGTCGAACTTGCCCCACTTGCCTCCGCCCACCACATCGACCTGGCCACCAGGATGGTCGCCGGTGTAGCCGCCCAGCATGCGCGCGCGCACGGGACGCACGGCGTCAGGGGGCTTGGTGATGATATTGACGACACCGAGGAAGGCATCCGCGCCGTAGAGGGCCGAAGCAGGTCCGCGAAGAATCTCGATTTGCTTGATCGACTCGAGCGGAACGAGCTCGACACCGAGCCAGTTGCCGGAGGTGGAGCGATAGGAGACCGAGCGGCCGTCGATCATCACCTTGAGCACGCCGCTCTCGGCCCCGGCACCACCCGTCACGCCTCGCACGCCGACGTTGGGCAGCACGTGATCGTCGAGCACGTAGAATCCGAGCGTGTTTTGCAGCACTTCGGCGACGCTCTGGTAGCCCCAGCGCACGATGTCTTCGTACGTGACCACGGTGATCACGGCCGGCGCATCGTCGATGCTCTCCGAGGTCTTACTCGCGGTGGAGACCTCCGTGCTGAGCAGTCGGACCAGGTCGAGGTCGTCCGGCGCATGCTCGTCGGCATCCTCGGCGCGAGCGGATAGGCTGGCTCCCAGCACGCCTGCTCCGAGCGCGAAGGCCAACGTGGTTCGTCTAAGAAATGACTTCATGTACGACCGAGTGGCGCGCACGCGCCTACGCCTCGGCCCATCCCCCATTTAGTAGCCACTTAGATGATCGCGAGTTGCAATCGACAACTCAACATGATTCTCGTCCGAGACGCGCGCGGACGTGGTCTGCGGACCTTACTGAGACAACACTCCGCAACGTCGTTATTTGAGAGCTACAAACTGACCGCGCTCGATCGTCCAGAAGCGCGTGTACGCGGCCGACCGACCCCCCGATCGGTCGAGCGCGATCACTCCGGTCACGCCGGAGTAGTAGACAGCCTTGCCATCGCGCGCATTGGCGATGCCCTTCTGCAGTTCGTCCCACTCGAAGACCACGCCAGATTGCCCCGAGGACGACAGCACGTGGTCCCGTACGCTCTGGGCGTCGGGTAGCAACTCGCCCTCGAGGACGGGAGCGGCCTCATAGGCCACGGCGAACAACGCGACGGCGTCGTAATAGTAGAAAGCGCCCGTGGTCGGCTTGGATCCCTTCCAGCGCTTCACGAAGGCCTCGGTAAAGCCATCCGTACGAGCGCCATCCGGGCTTACGGCGGGCGCGACGCCGACCATGCCCTCGAGCGCGTCGGTGGAAGCATTGAGCAAGAAACCGGGCTGTTCGAGGGAAGGCGAGAGATACCACTGAAGGTCGTGCTTGCCGGACTTGAACGAGAAGTCGTTCACGAACTTGCTCGCCGTGGTGGCGTCTGCAGCGAGGACGATGGCGTCCGGTGAGGCGGCCACGACCGCTGCGATCGCGGCGGAGAAATCGGTGGTCGAGGCGCTGATCTTGGTGGAAGCGGCCACCGAAACGGCGATGGCACCCAGGCGCTCTTCGATGCCGCTCGCGAAGCTCGCTTCGTACTCTGCGTCGGTGCTGATGATGGCCACGCGCTGGGCGCCGTCCACCTTCATCTTGCGGGCGAGGGCACTGGCGAGATCCTTACTGGAGGGCGCCAGGCGAAACCACATGTCGAGATCCTGAGAGCTGCCGACGGGGACTGAAGAGGAGCTCGGCGTCAGCAGGGCCACGCCGGCCTCGGAGAGCACGGGAGGAAGCGCGCGCGCCAACTCGTCACTCTCCGGTCCAATGATGGCGACCACGCCTCGATCCGCGAGCTCCTGTGCACTCGCGAGCCCACGTTCCACGCTGGAGTGAGTGTCTCCGTAAAGGATTCGAACTGGCTTGTCGTGCAGTCCGCCGGCCGCGTTGATGCGGTCGACCGCCATCAACACGCCGCGCTCGTAGTTTCCGCCCGCCGAGCCGTCTTTGCCCGTGTAAGGCAGCAAGAGACCGATGCGGATCTCATCGGAATCTTCGTGTTTTGACTCACCACACCCCAGCAACACCAAAGAAAGCGCAGCAGGGATCGCTGCTCGGCGCAGCGAAACCTTCGTCGTCATGATCTTGTCCCCACCTAAAATCCTATCCCCGGGTCAGGACGATCGTAAATGGCTTTCGTTCACCCCAATGACCAGCGCGTGATGGGACGGTTTCGCTGTCAGGAGCTGCATTACGCGCCTGCAGTACGCGATGTCTCAGACCGCCTCCGTTGGTGGGCCGAGCAACATAAGGGGGGCTAGGGTCCTGAGTAAGGTGGTGCAACGGGAGGACAGCCGATCATCAGCTACCGCGCTGTTCCAATCGAAGAAGCCAGCTCGCCCAGCGTGCGCACCGCGTCCGCGATCGGCCGCGACCAGGGAAAGCCGCAGTTGACGCGGATGTAGTTCTTGTAGCGATGTCCTGCGGCGAAGATGGGCCCGGGCGCGACGGCGATGCCCCGGCGCGCGGCTTCGGCCCGCAGTTGCAGCGCATCCACGCCGCGCGGCAGCTCCACCCAGAGCAAATAGCCGCCGCGCGGATCGGACACCGTGGTGCCGACCGGGAAGGAGGCCGCGATGGCCTCGCGAAAGGTCTTCACCTGGCTCGCGAGCTTGCCGCGCAGGGTGCGCAGGTGTCGGTCGTAGGTGCCGCTGCCGAGGTACTCCGCGACGGCCATCTGCTCCAGCGTCGATGTCGCGACGCTCTGCGAGAACTTGAGCCGCTCGACCCGCGCCTGGTAGCGCCCTGCCGCGATCCAACCCACGCGATAGCCCGCCGCGATGGTCTTCGAGATCGAGCCGCACAGGAGTACGCGTCCGTTGCGGTCCAGGGACTTGATCGGGCTCGGGCGTGAGCCGTCCCATGCGAGGTCGCCGTAGATATCGTCTTCGATCAGCGGGACGTCATGGCGCTCCACCAGCGCGTGCAGCCGCGCGCGGGACTCCTGGGGCATCAGCGAGCCGTTCGGGTTGTCGAAGGTCGGGATCACCACGCATGCACCCACCTTGGCCTTCTTCAGCACCAGCTGCAGGGCGTCGAGATCCATACCGTGCTCGGCATGCGAAGGCACCTCGATCACGCGCAGGCTCATCTCTTCGAGCAGCTGGAGGATGCCGAAGTAAGTGGGCGAGGAGACCACCACGCTGTCGCCGGGCCGGGTCACGGCGCGCAGCGCGAGGTGCATCGCCTCCATGGCGCCCGAGGTGATCACGAAGTCGTCTTCCCCCAGCGACATGCCCCAGGCGAGCGAGCGGCGCGCGAGCTGACGCCGCAGCGTGAGCAGTCCGGGGGGAGGCACGTACTCGGCGCCAGCCGTGCCCATGTCGCGCACGATGCCGGCCAGCAGCCGATTGAGCGGACGGATAGCGTACAGCTCGGGCGCGAGGTTCGCCGCGCCGAGCGGAACCACGCTCGGGTCGTACATCGAAGCCATCAGCCCCGCGACGCCGTCGGACACCGCCACGCGCGCCGGCGCCAGCGTGGGGGGCTTCTGGGCGCGCTGCGGCTGTGGCTTGCGCGCCGGCTCGAGGCGCCTCACAAAATGCCCCGACTTCGGCCGCGTCTCCACCAGCTCACGCTGCTCGAGCTGCCGGTACGCCGCGAGCACGGTCGCGATGCTCACGTGCCGCTCGCGCGCGAAGCGACGCAGCGAGGGCAGGCGGTCGCCTGCGCGTAACGCACCGCGGTCGATCAGCGACGCAACATGGGCCGCCACGTCTTCGTACAGGTGTGCCGGGCTGTTTTCGCTCATAACGTGTGCCCAGCCTACGGCGAACGCCCGCCTCCGACCAGTACAGATGATAGGACGGTGGACCGGTACAGATGAAATCTGTACTGGTCGACACGAGGGCCAGCTGTGTCTGACGCGCGGCTTACGCTCGGTGCATGGTGTGGACCATGGACTCGCCTTCTTCGACCGCCGTGGCCAGCCCGCGGGGTCGCTTCGCGTTGCCGGTCTTATCGCTCTCCCCCGGCGTCTTGCTCAGTCTGGCCGCCGTCTACCTGATCTGGAGCTCGACCTACCTCGCGCTTCGCTTCATGGTCGCAGACCTGCCGCCGCTGCTCACGAGCGGCTTGCGTTATTTGCTTGCGGGACTGCTGCTCTACACCTTCCTGCGCGTGCGGGGCGCCGCTGCCCCAACGCGCAGGCAGTGGCTGCTTTCCGCGATCACGGGCAACTTGATGTTCTTCGTCGGCAACGGCTTCGTCGCGATCGCGGCGCGAGAAGTTCCCTCCGGTGTCACGGCCATGGCGGTCGCGTCGATGCCGCTCTTCCTCGCGGCCATGGAGGCGCTGCTCGGCCAGCGTCCGACGCGATTGCAGGGGCTTGGTCTCGGCCTCGGGATGCTCGGCGTCGTATGGATGAACGCGGGCGAGTTGAGCGTCACACCGGGCGCAGGGGTGTTGCTCATGCTGGCGCCGGTCGGTTGGGCCACGGGCTCGCTGCTCGTGCGTCGCGTCGCCCTGCCCACGGGCCCGATGGCCGCAGCTGCGCAGATGATCGCAGGCGGCACGGTGATGGGTCTCTACGGCTACGGCGCCGGCGAGCGCATCGTGGCCATGCCATCGACCAGCTCGCTGCTCGCGGTCGTGTACCTGGTGATTTTCGGCTCGATCGTCGGCTTCTCGGCTTGCATGCACCTCTTGCGCAATACGTCGGCCTCGCTCGCCACGAGCTACGCCTACGTGAACCCCGTGCTCGCGGTGGCACTCGGCGCGCTGGTGGCGGGCGAGCGCGTGCAGCCCGCCGTGCTCCTGGCGGGTGCGCTGGTGGTCGCAGGCGTCGCGGTGCTCCTCACGAGCGCGGCGCGGCCTAAACCCTGAGGCTGGGGATCACCCCTGCGCGCGAGGTGCGGGAGCACATCGGAGGCACGTGCAGCGCAAGCGAAGGCTCATGCCCGTCCGGCACCGAGTGCACCTACCACATTCACCCGGCGGGATGTGGTCTCGGAGTCTGCGCTTCACCGTAAGGGCGGGCCTGAAGCGGAGAGGCGACAAGCCCCAGAGCTTGCAGCACGCCTCAGGCGTTGAGCTTCAGAGATGCTCAGCTCGGCGAGAGCCCGTAGCGCTTCAACTTCGCGTACAGCGAAGAGCGCGCGATCCCGAGTCGCCGCGCCGCGGCCTCGACCTTGCCGTCCGATTCCTGCAGTGCGAGCACCACACAACGCCGCTCGGCGTCTTCGAGACTGTCGCCGCCGGTCGCCTGCGGTGGATCGCTCGTGGGACTGAAGGCGGGGCTGAAGCGCAGGGCCTCCACTTCGAGCCGATCTCCGCGGCAGAAGATGAGGGCGCGCTCCAGCACGTTGCGTAGCTCGCGCACGTTGCCCGGCCAGCGGTAGCGGGTGAGCGCCTGGCTCGCGGCATCCGAGAGCTCGATGCCCGGCTTGCCTTGCTCGGCGCCGATGTTGGCCAGCAGGGAGCGCGCGATGGGGACGATGTCCTCCGGACGACTCCTCAGTGGAGGCAGCTCGAAGATGATGGTGTTGATGCGAAAGAGTAGGTCTTCGCGGAAGGTGCCAGCCGCGGTCATGCGCGGTAGGTCGCGGTGAGTAGCGGCGATCAGGCGTACATCGGCATCGCGCACGTGCACGTCGCCCAGGCGTCGATAGCGCTTCTCTTCGAGCACCTTCAACAACTTGGGCTGGACCGTCAGATCGAGATCGCCGACCTCGTCGAGAAAAAGCGTGCCCTCGTGGGCCAGCTCGAGCAGACCGCCCTTGTCCGTGGTCGCTCCGGTGAAGGTTCCGCGGCGATGCCCAAAGAGCTCCGACTCGGCGAGCTCCTTACTCAAGCCCGCACAGTTCAGGTCCACGTACGCAGCCTGGGCGCGCCTGCCATTCTCGTGCAGCCAGCGTGCGAGCACGCTCTTGCCGGTGCCGGTCTCGCCCGTGATGAGCACCGGTGCCTGACTGTGCAAGACGGCCCGAGCCAACTCGGAGACCTCTCGGATCGCGCGGCTCGCTCCAATGAAAGGATCCACACTGGCCTTGGCGCGGCTGCGCTCCGAGGCCGTGAGCTTGCGCTGGGCGCGCCGCTGCTCGAGCACGCGTCGGAGGAGGGCCAGCATGGCGTCGGTCTGCACGGGCTTCGTGAGGAAATTCTCGGCGCCCGCCTTCATCGCTTCCACGGCCAGCTCGTACGAAGCAGTGCCCGTGATCACCAGGACCGGGGTCGAGTCGCCGCGCTGTCTGAGCGCGCGCAGAAGGTCGAGCGCCGTTCCGTCGGGCAGTCCGTGGTCCACCAGCGCAACGTCCGGAGGAGCTTCGCCCATCACGTTGAGCGCCTCACTGATGGAGCTCGCGAGGCGAACCTCATAGCCCTCCATGGTCAGCAGCTGGCCCATGGTCTCGCGCAGCACATAGTCGTCTTCGACGACGAGCAAGTTGTACTTCATCCGACGCGCGCTCCCTCGCTAACACAGACGGAGTTCATTTGAGGCGGGGTACGACTGTGTGGGCAGGCACGGAACATCATGGCGCGGATGGCGTAGTCCAATCGTTGGACAAGAAGCTGTCCAGTTTTCCGGACTCGCGGACGCCGCTCACCCCACGAACCACTACTCCGATTCTCCAATTTCACCCTGAAATTCACATTACCCGATCGCGTCGACGGACTGAACGGCAATTGGTTCACTCCTTGCGTAGTGCGTCCGCGATGGACAAAACGAGCGACGCCCCAAGGCTCGCATCTCACCGGCCGCCGAAGGTTCTCGTACTCGGTCAGGACAAAGCGACGCTCGCGCACACAACGGACATCCTCGAGCGCGCCGGCTTCTTGGCGCTCTGCCAGACCAGCTCGAGCGGCGCCGCGGACTTCGCCATTCGCGAGAAGGTTGCCGCCGCCGTGATCGACTTTGATGCTCTCGCGCGCAGCGAACGCATCGCGCGCGCGCTCCGCGCCCACGTGTCGCTGGAGACGCTGCCGATCGTGCTGATCGCCGGCGCCCTCGAGCAAGCGGAGAGCAGCCTCGACGCGACGACCCTGGAGCGCTCGCTCGTACGGCTCGTGCTGGTGCCTTTGGTGCGCTCGATGATCGAACACCGCGTCCGGAATGACGCCTGGGAGCGACGATGCTGAAAGAAAAGACCGAAGCGCGGAAAGTCAAAATCCTCGTCATCGACGACGACGAGATCGCGCTGGAAGCGATCCGCGAGGTCCTGGTGGGGGCGGGCTACGAGCCGGTCTGCATGGGCTCTCCCATCGGCGCCACGCAGGTGATCGTCAGCCAGGGCATCGAGGCGGTGGTCGTCGATCTGAACATGCCCGTGATGACGGGGGACCGCTTCATCTCCCTGCTGCGGAGTTGGGACCGCATTCGGACGCTGCCCGCGATCTTGATCTCCGAATCGACGCAAGAGAGGCTCGAGGATGTGGCAGGACCGCTCGCGCTCGTGCAGACAGTAACCAAGAGCAACATGCGCAAGGCGCTCCCGCATGCGCTGCAGCGCGCGCTCGCCAGGGCAGGCAAGCGCACATGAGCATGCCTACCGAGGCCCCGCAGGTGGCCGAACTGCGCGCGGAGGAAGCGCAGACTGCCCAGCTCGGGCGCCGGATCAAGCTCGGATTCCTGGTGTTTTCGGTGAGCTTGATGGTGGCGCTGTCGGGCGTGATCTTCCTGATCATCTCCCAGATTTTCGGCTCCCTGACCCCCTCCATCCGGCGCGACCTCGAGTGGAAGGCCTCGCGCGGCGCGCTGGCGCTGGGGCGCGACGTGGAGCTCGGGGCCATCACGGAGGACGCCGCGGCGCTCGCCCAGCAGGTCTCGCACTACGCACATGATCCGGACGTGCGGGCCATCCTCGTGGTCAGTCCTCAGGGCAAGACCCTGTATGCCTTTGGCAAGAGTGAGCTATCGCAAGAGCAGCTCTTTTTGGGGCGTCCCGGCGAGCTGAAGCGAAGCCATGACTCCCTGTACGCCCACGCCGTCTCCACCATCGAAGGCGCCGAGGTCGGCAAGGTCGGGCTGGTGATCTCGGCCGCGCGCATCCGGGCGGGCGACGAGCTGCGCTCGAACGTGCTCCTCACGGGCGCCGTGGCCTGCCTGGTGGCGCTCGGCCTGTCGCTCGCCTTCGTGAATCTCTGGGTCAGTCCGCTGCTCGAGATCGTCAGGCGCGCGTTCACCAAGCTCGCCGAGACCACGGCCCAGGCACTCGAAACTGCCCGCTTGAAGAGCGAGTTTTTGGCCAATATGAGCCATGAAATCCGCACGCCCATGAACGGCGTGCTCGCCATGAGCGACATGCTGATGCGCACGGGGCTCGACGAGCGCCAGGCGCGCTTCGCGGAGATCGTGCGCGCGTCGGCGCGCAGCCTGCTGACCATCATCAACGACATCCTCGACTTCTCGAAGATCGAGGCCGGCAAGTACGAGCTCACGGCGAGCGACTTCGATCCGCGCATCCAGGTGCAGGAGGTCATCGAGCTGCTCGCGCCGCGCGCGACCGTCAAGAGCCTCGAGCTCGCCTATCGCATCGCGCCCGACGTGCCCAAGCTCCTGCGCGGCGATCCCGACCGCTTCAAGCAAGTGCTCACCAACCTGATCGGCAACGCCATCAAGTTCACCGAGACCGGTGAAGTGGTAGTCACCGTGAAGGTGGCCCAGCGCGGCGCGGAGAACCTGCTCCTGAGCTGCTCGGTGCGCGACACGGGTCCCGGCATCAGCGCCGAGAACATCGCCAAGCTGTTCCACTCCTTCTCACAGGTCGACGGCTCGAGCACGCGCCAGCACGGCGGCACCGGGCTCGGCCTCGCCATCTCGCGGCGGCTCGCGGAGCTGATGGGCGGCACGGTCTCGGTGGAGAGCGTGCTCGGCGAGGGCAGCACCTTCATCTACACGGCGTCGATGGCCCTCGTGGCCACCACCGGCGACGAACAGACCTCGCCCGATCACGTGCCCGGAAAGCGCGTGCTCATCGTGGACGACAGCCGCACCGTGCGCGGTCTGCTGGAGGAGCAGCTCGTGTACTGGGGCATGCGCTGCGTCAGCGTGGAGAACGCCGCCGAGGCCTTGATTTGCATCGAGCAGGCCTTGATGGAGGGCACGCCCTTCGACGCCGTGTTGCTCGACGCCGAGCTGCCGGAGCAGGGAGGAGTGGCTCTGGCGGGCGCGGTCACGTCGAGCGCACTGACGCTCCCGGTGGTGTTGATGACCTCGAGCTCCGAGTCGTCGAAGCCCGTGGGCATGCGCGAATTGCCGGCCGTGTCGAAGCCGCTGCGCGAGTCGGACTTGTTCGATCGCTTGATGGAGGCGTTCCACACCGGCGGCGGCAAGGACAGCAAGGGCAAGAAGGCGCGCACCCACAGCCGAGCTCAGCTCAAGGGGCGCGTGCTCGCAGTCGACGACAACGAGATCAACCAGGCCGTGGCCGAGGAACTCCTCACCGAGCTCGGACTCGAAGTGGAGGTCGTGGGCAACGGACTCGAGGCGTTTCAGGCAGTGCAGCGCAAGCGCTACGACGCCGTGCTGATGGACTGTCAGATGCCCGTGATGGACGGCTATGCGGCCGCCACGGCGATTCGCCACTGGGAGGCGGACACCGGAACCCCGCGCACACCGATCGTGGCGCTCACGGCGCATGCGCTCTCTGGTGAGCGTGAGAAGGTGCTCGCGGCGGGCATGGATGATTATCTCACCAAGCCGATCCCCGTGCGCTCGCTCGAGGTCACGCTCGCGCGCTTTTTGCCCCAGCGGAGCGAAGGATCCGAGCGTTCTCCCAAGCGGCCCGAGCCCAAGGTCACGCCGTCGTTCGCTCCCGCGACGGATGCGAGCCCTCGCGTGGTCGAGAAGAGTGCGGAGCCAGCCCGCGACGCATCGTTCTACCTGAACCCGGACATGCCGCGCTCGGCGCGCATCATCGAGCTGTTCCTCAAGCACGTGCCAGGGCAGCTGAGCTCCCTGCTGGAGGTCTCCGCGCAGCGCGACGCGGAGCAGATCCGGGCGGCATCCCACAAGCTGAAGGGTGGCTGCGCGAGCATCGGGGCGGTCGCCATGGCCTCCATGTGCGCGCGCATCCAGCACGACGCGGAGAGCGGAAATCTCGCCTTCGTGCAGGACATGGCCCACGAGGTGAACCGCCTCTACGGACCGACCTCGAGCGCGTTGCAGCGCGAGCTTCAAGCCAAGTCGAAGCAGGAGTCAGTCTGAGCCCCCTTCGGCCGTCGTAAACGCACCCACAACGCACTGACAAGACCTTCCTCGTTCATTCACGAGAGCGGAGAGCCCACTAGCATGTCGTCCACAACATTCTCAAAGCGAACCCCTCACGCAGAGGGCCCCCCGCCGGCCTGGCGAGGCCTCTCGGGTGCAGGCTGGCTCGTCGCGCTCTGCAGCGCGCTCCTCGGTGGCTGCCTGGTCGACCTCGACGACCGCTGCGGGACTCACCAGAAGTACGACGACACGCTCATCCGCTGTGTCTGCGCAGACGGCTACGGCCTCTACGGCACCAAGTGCCTGGCATGCGGGGAGAACGAGGTAGGCTCGCTCGACGGCTGCTCCTGTGCACCCGGCACGCTGCGCGTCACGCCCGACGCTCCATGCTCGGTGCAGGACACACTCGGCAAGGCGTGCACCAAGGACGAGGAGTGCGTGCACCCCACGTTCAATCACTGTCATCTGACCGATGGCGGTGGCTACTGCACGCAGCCCAACTGCACGACCACCATGGAGTGTCCGACCTCCGCCAGCTACGCGTGCAACACACGCGAGGCACCGAGCTTCTGCGAGCGTCCTCCCACGGGCTTCGGCGCCAGCTGCGCAGGGCCCGACGACTGCGCGAGCTTCGAGGCGTCTTACTGCGAGGTCAACAGCTCGCACGCCTGTCTCGTCAACAACTGCGCGGCCAATCCGAGCATTTGCTACGGCGACCAGGTGTGCTGCGACATCGGGCTGATCGGCCAATCGATCTGCATCCCGCCCGATCAACTCTCCGACGGTGCATGCCCTGCAGGCGGCAAGCTGATCAAGGACGGGGTCTGACATGCGCGTAAGATCCAGAGTCCTCATGTGGCTGCAGGGCGCGTTGCTCTGGGCCGTCGCGGTGCCCGCGTGGGCGCAGGCGAATGATCCGAATCTGCCACAAGCGCCCGTGACGGCGCCGGCCGTGCCTGCGGAGGCCCCCGCGGAGCCCGCACTCGTGCCCGCTCCGAGCGAAGCTCCTGTTCCCACGCTCTACGACGCAGCCGCGGCGAATGCGGAGGCACCCAGTGCCGCCGCAGCAGAATCCCGCGGTCGAAGCCGCCGCAAGCTCGGCGACGGCCGACGTGACGCCCACCGACGCCCAGCTCGCGGCGTTGATGGCCCAGGAAGAAGCGCCCGCCGAAGCCGAAGACGAGCCTTTTCCCGTCCAGGTCTACGGCTTCGCGGACGCCGGCTACCGACAGCTGTTCGTGGAGAAGAACAACCCGTGGCTGCTCTTCCTCAACCGACATCCCAGCATGTTCGTCGGCAACCTCAACGTGTACCTCGACGCGAAGATGGGCTCCAAATGGCGCAGCCTCGTGGAAGTACGCTTGACCTACCTTCCGCAGGGCGCGCCTGACACCAGCCTCCAGACCGAGGACGTCCAGCGCCAACAGACGCGCACCCCCGACTATACCGACTTCTCCCGCAGCAAGACCCTCGGCGGCATCATGATCGAGCGCGCGTACATCGAGTACGCCGCGTTTTCGTGGCTCTCGTTCAAGGCTGGTCAGTGGCTCACGCCCTACGGTATCTGGAACGTCGACCACGGCTCACCCGTGATCATCGGCGTGTCCCGACCGTTCATCATCGGTGGCGAACTCATGCCCGAGCATCAGCTAGGCCTATTGGCCGATGGCAGCGTCCCGCTCGGCGACAACTGGGAGCTCTCGTACATGGGGGCCGTCTCGAACGGACGCATGGACCGCGTGCCCTACGAGGACATGGACAACAACAAGGCCATCACCGGACGCGCCGCGCTCACCTGGCGCAAGTACGGGCAGATGACTCTGGGGGGCACCGCATACGTGGGCAGCTTCTCGGACACGATCAATCAGCTGGTCGTGCAGCCCAACGGTGCTCCCACCAGCCGCGAAAAGATCAAGAGCCAGTACGACGAAACCACCTACGCAGTCGACTACCGCTGGCTCTATAAGGGCCTGCACCTGCAAGCCGAGTGGATCGTCAACGACCGCAAGTACACCTCCCACGGCCGACCCACCGGACCCGACGGAGGCCTCATCGCCGACCGTCGCAACTCCGGTGGCTACGCGCTGCTCGGCTACCGCACGCCTTGGCTCACCATCATGCCCTACGGCAAGGCGGAGATCACACCCGATCCCCAGATGCAGGCCATCGGCATCCACCAAAAGATCGCGCTCCTCACAGGAGGCATCAACGTGCGCCCGCGCCCGAACGTCGTGCTAAAGGCCGAGTACGTCTACGCCTTCTTCCCCAGCGCCCGGCCCAACACCTTCGAAAGCAACAACATCCGGGGGCTCGACCTCCAGATTGCGTGGCAGTTCTGATGGAAACCTCAGCACTCACCCGCAGAACCTTCCTCTCCCTCGTCGGGCTCAGCGTCCTCGGCGCTGCAGCTCGCGTACACGCCGACGACCCCATCGTGGTGGTCGTCAGTGCCAAGAGCTCTCAAAAGGACCTCTCGATGGGCAAGCTGCGCCGCATCTTCTTGAATCAGGCGACTGATGACGATGATCGGAACCGCTTCCTGCCGATCAACGCGATGGCAAAGTCATCGCTGCGCGTACGCTTCGATCAGGTGGTGCTCGACATGAGTGCCGACGAAGTTGGGCGGTACTGGGTGGATCAGCGCATCCGTGGATCGCAGCCGCCGCGCACGGTGCCCGACTTCGCGCTGGTGCGAGGTGTCGTCGCGAAGTGGCCGGGTGCGATCGCTTATCTGCCGGCCAGTCAGTTGCGGGCGGATGTGAAGGCGCTGGCGATCGACGGGCACTTGCCGGGGATGGGTGGGTATCCGTTGAGGTGAACGGGTGAGGGGCGAAAGGCGCCCCGCACGCTGTTTCGCTGCGAAATTGGGCGGCCTTGGTCCCAACCCTTCCGATCGTTGGCTCAGCAACCTGGCTGTTGCACGGTTGCGAAGGTGGGGGCGACGGACGCCTTCTTCTCGTCGATGCGCTCGTAAAACCAGCACCACGAGTGGGCGTGGCCACCGACGAATCGTGGCATGTTGGATGCGGCTACCTCGAAAGCGACCACATCGCCGGAGCTGTTGAAGTGATCTGCAAGTCGGACCGCGAGCTGTCCGAGGATGGCCTCGTCTCGATACATCGAGCCCGTGACGGAGTGCACCACCTCGTCGATCGCCGCTCTGCGTTCCAAAGGTCGCGCCACGGCGAGCGCAGCCTCGAGCGCACGCATCAAGACGTCGCTCGGTGGACTTGGCGAAGCGTCGTCCAGGTCGTACTCGGTCGCAGCTTTGAGTTCGGCACGATCCACGCGCACGCCATATTGCGTGCAGAGCGCGAGCGGATAGATCTCGCCAACACTCCAAAACACCAGCTCGGGCCGGTCGTACAGCGCGTGGGCCTCTTGTAGCTGGGTGTAGAACTCGCACAGCGACCAGGCGAGTTCCTGGCGTGAGATGAGCGCATCGACGAGCAAGACGACCTGAGAATCCGCGCGAAAGCGATGCACCTTCAGCAAAGCCGCAGCGAGCTGCTGACGCCGTTTCGTGGAAAAGGCGTCCTCCGACCAGATGAACCGCATGAGCACGTCTTCGATGTCAGCGTCGGTTTTCCGAGCGGCAGCGAAAAGACAGGCTTTCCAATCGAGGGGGGCACCGTGCTCGCTCTGGCAGGTCGGCCCGTCAGCGACGACGGTACCTGGCAGCAGAGCCCATGCCGTGACCATTGCGACGAGGCGCTTCGACAGTTCAATCACGGCTAAAACGTCCTGCGCAAAGCGATCCCCCACGGAGCCCCGCTCGTGCGGGGCACCACCGGCACCAAGGAGAACGCCGCAGGGCCTGAGCTCTTGAGTTCACGTATCTCGCGGTTGATCTCGCGTACTCGCGGCTGTCTGGTCGTCCTCAATTTCGCTCCCAGTGCCATGGCGCCGCCGACCAGGATCAGAACGGGTGCCGAGCTCATGAGGACGACGCCCACGGTGGTGGCGGGACCGCTCTGGTGACCGTTTTCGCCGAGATCCGAGTCGCCGATCAAGAGCAGGGCGCCGACTACCAGCGACCCTCCACCCAGGCCCATGAGTGAAAATCCCACGGCACGGATACGGTGGTAGCGCGGAGTGCGGCGGGCGCGGATGAGGGCCCTGCGCTCGGCCACCAGCGCCGCGATGCGCTCATTGCGACAGGTCTCGCTCTCGAGGTAGGAACAGGTGGGGACGGGGCTCGCATCAGGTGTTTGAGCGGAGGCGCTGGCCATGGGGGCCAACACAGCGAACCACAGGGCGACGACGGAGCACGCCGTGACTAGCCACGGCCACGACATCGTGACGGAGTGGCGCGGCCACTTGCTCGGGGTGACTCGTTCCTCGTGCCGCACGGCGTTCCTAACCAGGGGTTGAACGGGAAATTTCGTCCAATTTGCCGTCGTGAGCAAGCGCAAGTGCCGGCTCAGCTTTCTCGCTGGGCTCGCGGTCTTCGTAGCGTGGGGCCGGCACAGCAAGGCGCGGGTGGGTCGATGACCCTCAAGCCCAGGCCGCCACAACCACTCCATCTACTACGTCCAGCCAGAGCCGCGCCGGTTGGGTTGTTCCCGGCGCGATGTGCGCGAGCTCTGCGGCCACTTCGTTGAACACGGGCTCTGCGTTTCCGTACAGCCCATCCAGATTCCCAAACCACGTCGCCGATCCGGCCTCGTTTAGGCCCACAAAGGGCCGACCCAACAAGGGGCGAGCCATCCCGTCCACTTGCTCTTCGACAAGTTCGTCGATGGTGAGTCTCTCGATGATGGGCCACGCACCGCTGGTCCCTTCTCGGGGCACGAACGGTACGCGGACCATGGCCACCGCTTCAATTGCCGTGGATGCGTACCCAACCAACGTCCGCCAGTTCTGGCCGAAGCTCTCCTCAACTCGACTGACGACGAATACCTCGGTACCTGGCCGTGCAGCCAGTGCAGTCTGGACCTCGACGATGATGGTGTCCTGCTCGGGAGCGACCTTCGTGTAGAGCTGTTCGGCCCACGGGTCGCCATTACGCCGAAGCGTCTCCAGGTAGACCTCGCGCGCGTGAGTCGCAGCAGCCTGGTCGTGAAAGAGCCCAACCAAGACGTCCAAACCGCTATAGTGCGAGATGCGGCGAATGATGAGAAACATCGATTCTTAGGGTAGCAAGGTCCAGCGTCACGGGTGGCTTTGCAAGCACACTGGAGGGATTCACCCTGAACACGGCTTGAAGCGGTGACGAGCGTTGAGCGACTCTGTCGATGGGTTGGCCGCGGGCGGGTCCGACGGTGATGCGCCCGGGTGGAAGAGTAGGGCCGGATGGAGTTTGATGACCTCAAAGCAACCTGGGATGGAGACAACTGGCTTGCCAGCGTCCGCGTTCCCACATGGGCTCCCTTCTTGCGAGAGTCCTCAGACCGAGTTCAGCTCACGTTCCTTCGCGACGAGGAGGCCGACGAGCAGCAGCCACCGTCGCCGGTGCAGTTGGCCACCGCGGCATGGTTCGCACAGAACGAGGGGGCCCTCGCGGGCTTGGTGGCCGCAGCGATGCGCGCCTACTACGACGAGTCTCGTCCCAAGTACCTCGATTTTCTCGAGGACGCGGCGTCTGAGATGCCCGCGGACCCGACACCTGAGAAGTTTGCCGAACTACATGGGCTCCACGAGGTTCTCGTGCATGCGACGGAGCTCGCGGGCTTGGCCTATGTGGGCTTGAACTTCGGCGCCTCCTGGGAGCGCGAGCATGGCCTCGGTGTGCTGATGCACGACCGGCGCATCGTCGACATCGGTGGCGCAGACACGTCTTTCATCGGGTGGAACGCGGACCAAGACAAGCGAGCACGGGAAGGCTAGTTCCCTGCGAGTTGCTCCTTGAGGTCGTCGTCCAGCGGCGTCTCGCCGAGCCATGCGCCGAACACTGCGTCGGCGAAGTCCTTGCCAGGGATCACGCCGCTGTCGGTGCCGGGCCCGCGCAGGCGGGTGCCCTGGCCGGGCACATAGGTGATCACCAAGCGCTGACCCTCTTTGGCATCGGGCAGCGCAGCGAGGAAGCGCTCGAGACGCTTGGCCAGTAGAGGCAGGTGAGCCTGCGCGTTGGTCGTGATGCCGTCGTGAAACTCTTCCACCAGTCGCTTCCTCGGTGCACTGTGCGTGAGCAGCAATTCGAGTTGCCGCAGGCCGTCGTGGGTGAGGATCTGCGCAGGGCTCGCGCTGTTCACCTCGAGGTAGAGCCCGATCGTGTAGACCTTGATGCGAAAGATGGACTTCTGGCGCACTCCGCTGCCGTTCAACTTGAGCTGCTTGCCCTCGACGGTGACGACGCTCGGTAGCGCTCCGTCGGCCGACACATGAGGTACGGCCGCGAGCGACAGACCGCTCGCAAGTACGAACACCTTCATGGATGTCTTCATGGATTCACCTCGAGTCCATGTTGGCGACGGGCCATCCCGGTGCAATGCCAATGCGTGAATCGCTGCGAGTTCTGAGACAGTCGGGGTTGACTGTCCAAGAACGGCACACGCGGAGCCGCAGCACTCGATCACAACGTCTTCAAGTACTCAATCAGCGCCCGCCGCTCGCCATCCGTCAGAACGCTCGTGAACGCGTGGCCTCCATTGCCCTGCGAGTAGTGATGCGTGTTGTAGATCTTGCGCTTTTCCAGCGTCTGGGCGTCCTGTGGCTGAGGGCCCACGTTCCAGCTGAACCAGACGCTGTCGTAGGGTCCCGAGCCGAGTGCTGCAGCACGGTCGCTGGTCTCGTCGTCCGCCGCACCGCAATCGAGTTCGGGCGTGAGCAGCTTGTCGCCGCAGGGGAGGTCTTCGTACTTCCAGCCGAGGCGTTCATGATCGTAGGCACGGGTCAGGTCGGTGTCGTAGCCCATGAACGCGTCCGGTGAGCTCGCCGGGGCCGGCGCAGACACGCGGCGCCAGATGTCTTTGCGCGCGGAGGGGTCGAGGACTTCCCATGCATTGGGCACCGAGCCGTTGTGAAAGTAGGGCGCGGTGGCCCACACACCGTAGAGCGGAGGGGCGAGGTAGCCTCCCTGGTCGCTCACACCAAAGCACGCTCCGGGCTCGTCGGCCGTACCGTAGGACCACCAGGAGTATTGCAGTGTCTTCTGTAGGCCCTCGTTGAGCGAGCGGTAGCGGGCGGGGTCAGTGTCGATGATCTGCAGCGGAACGACGAAGGCGGCGATGCCCTCGAGTTCGGGACGCTCGAGGTAGGCGGTATCGTGCACGTAGCGTGGCGCATAGACGCCGTGGCAAGACGCGCACGAGCCATTTCCTCCCGCAGGTCGTGGCACTGGGTTGGCGAGGTTCGGGGCCCACAGGTCGATGTTGTGGAAGAGGATGGCGCCCGCTTCGGCCAGCTCCTGGTTCAGTTCGCCGGGGTAGGCGGGGGAGGTGAGAGACTCGATCCAGAGCTGCACGTCGCCGTCGCGCTCGTCGATCCATTCACGACCACGCTGGACATCCAGGATGCTCGAGTAGGTGAACAAGGGCATGAAGAAGCCCATCACGGGTCGGGCGTCGTCCATGCTGAAGCTGCCATCGTGGAAGCGGCGCGTGCGGTGGCCTGCGTTCCACCACACGGGATAGTCCACGCTGCCCTGGGCCGGTGCGGCCACCAGGGATTCGTTGTAGTGCTGCGCGCGATCCACATCGAGGGCGGCGATCGCCGGGTACAGCAGGATATCGCCCGTGCCACGCACCTTGTTGGCAGCGACGGGCACGAGTCCCGTGAGACCCCCCATGAACTTGCCGAAGCCGGCGCTCACGTCGAGCAGGGAGTTGCCGCTGCCGTACAGCGTGCCGAGTCCTGGCCCGTCGCCGCTCTCACCGACCTTGCTGCTGTGACACCAGTGGCAGTTGAAGCTGATGCTCCCGAGGTAACGACCCTCGTCATCGCGCAGTTGAGTGAGCGCCACAGGCAGCTGGCCGGAGCCGCCGGCCGTGGTGTTGGGATCTTCGCCCGGCAGTGGATAGGGATTGCGCGCTTCGCCCAGCGGGATGCCCCAGCGTTCGGCCACCAGCTGGTCGAACTCAGCGGGGCGCTCTGACATGCCCCACTCGCGCCACAGACTGTTGTAGTCACCCGGGGCGATGGTGAGCATGGCATCGCCGTGGTTTCCGCCGAAGAACCACATGCGTCCGCCTTCCATCATCCCCTTGCCGCGCGCGAGGGCAGCGCGGTACGCACCGCAGGTCGCAGGTGCATTGCCGTCGCAATCGCTCCAGTACGCGTTGAAGATGGGGATGCCCGCATCGACGCCGGGCTTGACGAGTGTGCGTGGATCGGTGGGCAGAGGCGCGTCGTCGGGCTGGTCCTCGCAGAAGCGATTCCAGACGTGACCGCCGTGTGCGCTTCCGAGCAGAGGGAGCTGCGGGTCGTCGCTGTTCGATGGATTGTGCGAGTCGGGCTCCGATGGTGCGGGCTCTCCGGCGTCGCGTTCCTCTCGGGCGGACGACGGTTCGCGAGAAGTGACGGGCCCCTGCGGATGTTCGGCTCCGCTGCAGCCGCCCCACGCGACCGCCAGGGCCAGCACCGACAGCGATGAGGCCAACTCCGTACGAGATGTCATGTCTGCCCCCAAGCCAAGCCAAGCACTACGTCGGCGGTGGGCGGCTCGTCCCCCGGCGTTCTCGCGCGACCCGAGAAGACCTGGAGGACACCTTGCCATCCATCGCCGTCTTGGGTTGTACTCCAGCGCGATGTCCCCAAGTACTCGCATTGCTTCGCGTCTGCCTTCGGTGCCGCGTGCGCGCCGGAAGCCACGCTTAACCCCGAAGAAAGTGCCTCAGCAGCCGCGGGCTCGGCTCACCTTCGACAGCATCCTCGACGCGAGTGCTCGAATTCTCGGGGAGCTCGGTTACGACGCCTTGACGACCAACGGAGCCGCGGCAGTGGCAGGGGTCGCGGTGGGTGGCGTGTACGCGTACTTTCCCAACAAGGAGACCATCGTGGCCGAGCTCGTGCGGCGCACGATCGCGGACATTCTGGTCGAGATCGAGCAGACTTTCGCCGCAGCGGGCACCTTGGCGGATTCTGGCGAAGCCATCGAGCAGCTCGTGCGCCAGAGCGCGCAGGTTTTGGCTCGGCGACGGGAACTCTTGCGGGTGTTCTTCGAGCAAGTGCCGTTCCTTTCCGACCTCGACGAGGTCAAGACGTTCCCGTTCAAGCTGTTCGAGATCGCATGGCGCTCCCGCGCGATTTCGCATCCCGGGGTCTCCGAGAACAACGAGCTGGCGCGCGCCTACCTCTACTTGCTGATTCCCATCGGTCGTTGGGTGCCGTACGCAGCCATCATCGACCGGCCTGCCTGGCTCAGCGCGGAGGCCGCGGAGGAGGCGATGGTCACGATCTTCCGGCGTCTGCTGGCCTGACGCTGCGGAATCCCGCCGAGGCGGCAGCCGCGCAGAGTGCTAGCCTTCCGGCCGTGCGGGCGGGCGGTTGGCTAGTTTTCGCGACGACTCTTCTCTGGTGTCAGCTGGCTCATGCTGCGTTTGGTCTGCACTGGGTCCGCGTAAAGGGCGCGGAGAGCTGCATCGATCCGTACAGCCTTGCTGTGCGCGTCGAGGCATTGACGGGCCCGGTCTTCGCGTCGCCTTCCGCGACGGACCTCGTGATCGAAGGCGAGGTGGCACCCATTTCTGCAAGCGGGCCTGCCAGTGATTCTGGCCCAGTCGAAGCGCTTGCACTCGCCGGTGAGCAGAGCCCAGGTCGCTTCCGTGTTCGGCTTACGTTGAGCCGTCGCAGTGGCGCACCCGAGCGGGAGCGAGTTCTGGTCAGCTCTGGCGCGGACTGCCGCGAGCTCGACGCAACCGTAGCGTTCATCATCGCCCTGACGATCGATCCGCGCTTGGGTCTCGCCAAGCTGCCACCCGAGCTGGCAGCCCAGTTTGCCCAGGAGATTCCTCCCGAAGAGGTCTTGCTCGAGGAGCTAAACGCGGCCCCACCGCAGCCTGTGGCACCCGCGCCAGCACCCGCCGTGGTCCGGCCGGTGTCCGCGACCAAGCCGCCTTCGACTCGACCGGCGCCTGCGCCGCCCGGGCGTACGGAGGTGGCGCTTGCCGGAGCGTTCTTGAGCGGAACCTTGCCGCAGGTGATGGTGGGGGCTGGGGGCGCCGTCGGGGTCAAGGCGCTCTCCTATCTGACCGTGCTCGCGGACGCCCACGCGTTTTTCAGCCCATCGGCCCAGAACCTTCGGGAGGGTAGGGCTCGCTTCCGGGTTTACGATCTCGGCGTTTCGCTGTGTCCGACCCTGCCGGTGGGACGGCTGCAGCTGCGCGCCTGCGCGGGACCGCTTCTCATGCGAGGAGAAGGCCTGGGGCAGGGCTTCAAGGTGAACCATCGTGCGGCCTTCTGGGACGTCGGTCTGCGGTTTGGGGGCGGCGGGACGCTGGCCCTGAGGCGCGGTTGGGGGCTGTTTCTCGACGTCAGCGGCCGGGTCCGCTTCAACGACAAATCCTTCAAGATTGCGCAAACTTGGGGGCAGCCTGTGACGGCGACGACGGTGCACCGACTGGGCCTAATGGTCCTATTCGGGCCGAGCTACCGATTTTAATTTGGAAATTCGCGCCCCGAAGGACACGCACGCTTTACTGGAGTTCTGACCCTGTCCGCCCCCCTGCCAGAGACGACCTTTCAGGCCGTCTTCCAAGCGCACGCCCCCTTCGTGTGGCGCGTCCTGCGACGCTATGGGGTGAAGCCGGCCGATCTCGAGGACCTCTGCCAGGAAGTCTTCTTGGTCGTGTTCCGCAAGCTCTCGAGCTTCGAGGGCAGGTCCTCCGTTCGCACCTGGCTCTACGAGATCGCACGGCGCACGGCGCTCGCCCATCGGCGCGGCGTTCGTACGCGCTCCGAGGTCGAGACGCCCGCTCTCGAGCTCAGCGGCAACAGCCGCACCCCCGAACGCGAGCTCGAGGACCGTCGCGCCATGGCGTGGCTCGAACACACGCTCGCGCAGCTCGATGAAGACAAGCGCGAGGCCTTCGTGCTCCACGAGATCGAGGGCATGACCCTGGCCGAGGTGGCTGCCGCCGTGGGAGCCCCGGTCAATACCGTGCACTATCGGGTGCACGCGGCGCGCGGGCTGATTCAAGCCGCGAGCAACAGGGCAAACCTGGTGCGGAGCGGGACGTTCGCGCCTACACGCAGCGACGCCTCCGATGCAAGCAGATCCTGCGAGCCAAGTAAGGAGATGCGATGACACACGACATCGACCCGCCGGGGGCTGGGCCTGACCTGGCCATGGAGCCATGGGTGGATGCGCCGGAGCTCTTTGCGAGGGCCAAGCAAGTCCAGCTCGCAGAGGGGCCCGACGATGCCGCGCAGGCGCGCATGCTCGCGCTGCTCATGACGGATCTCCAGGCACCGGCGAGCGCTCTACCTGCGCGAGCAGCGCGTTGGGTGCGCTACGCCGTGCCGCTGGCATGCGGCATTGGCATCGGAGTTGCGACCTGGATGCTGAGGCTCCCCGCGGGAACTCCTGCCCGCACGTCCGCTGTGGCGGTGGAGCGGGCCGAATGCGAACCCAACCCGGACTCACAGACGGACTCCCTTCCGACGGACTCAAGCGCCGTCGTCCCCGATGCTCCTGCATCACTCGAGCCTTCCCCTGTGCCCGCGCCCTCGACCCGTCTTCCCCCTGCGTCGAGGGTGCGGGCGCCGCAAGCGAGAGTCGAAGCGGTCGAGCTCGCCGTCCCTCCAGAAGCGCCCGCTGCTGTTGAGCAGAACGTGGCCGATGTGCCCAGCGAACTGCTCTTGCTCGCCAGGGCGCGGCGCATCATGCCGGCCAATCCAGCACGAGCTCTGGAACTGGCCGAGGAACATCGCTCCCTGCATCCGTCGGGTGTCTTGACCGAGGAGCGCGAGCTGCTGGCCATCGAGGCGCTGCTGCGCTTGCAACGAAAGGACGAAGCTGAGCAGCGCGGGCGAGCCTTCTCGGACGCTTTCCAGAGCTCCGTGCATGCACCCAGGGTCCGCGCGTTGCTGGAGGAGGGGGCGTTTTGAGTCGTACGCACCGAGCGCTCGCTGCGCGCATGGCGGGTGGATCCGTCAGGTATGCACTCGTCCTTGCCCTTGGCGGCGTAAGTCCGTGCTCGCTCCTGGCCTGCCGAGACAGCATGGTGCTCGGTGAGAGCAAGTGTGTCGAGCAGGGCCCCGCTTGCGGGACCGAAGCGCCCCACCAGGGAGTCGTGGATGGCGACCCGCACCGTTACGGGTTCGAGTTCCAGTCCGATACGGGCCAGCCGCCCATCCTGCGCCCCACCTGGACCATCGACTTGCGCTGCGAATCGAACCCCTGCGACGGGGTCCAGCTCGAGTCTGCGCCGGACGGGGACTTCTGGCTTGCTGGGGTGGACTACGGGGGGCTAGAGGTCGTTCGCGTCTCTACGCAGGGCACGGTCGTCAGCCGCCACGGGGTAAAAACCAAAACCACCGACGCGTCCGACGTTCGTCTCACCGTCGATGAACATCTCAACGCATTCTTCGGCCCCTACCTCAATGAAGACTTTGGACTCTCGTTTCTGGGCGTGAACGGACAAGGCGTCGACACCGACATCGAATTGTCGGGGCTTCCTACGTCAGGCCACGGGTTTTTCACGGCAACCCCGGAAGGGCATGTACGAGCCCTGCGCAGCAATCAGAGCAGCAGCGCAGTGTACGACTTCGACGGCGCGGGCAAGCTCGCATGGAAGCAGAGCGACCTGCGCGAGAAGCCCGCGACCGCCTATTCTTCGCAGGAGCTGACCGCGCTCGGGCAAGGCGTTGCCATCAGCGGCGGGAACACGGCCGTCGTGGTGTCGAAGCGTGGCGCTCTCGGGGACCACTGGGGCGTGACGGCGCTCGATTCTCGAGGCGACGTAGTCTGGGACGCGGTGCTGCAGCATGCGGGTCCAGGCTCGGTGCTAACGTCGCGCGTAGGCGGCGGATTCGTCATTGCGAGCCCGGTCGAAGGCAAAAAGGGCGCCGTGCAATTCTGCGCATTGAACGCGGATGGCATCCCCGACTGGGTCGCGGAGATGACAGCCACCTTCGACGGAGTCGTAGCGGAAGAGCTGCACGTGCTCGCACTGGAAACCGACCGTGAAGGGGAGGTTTACGTGGCGCTAGCGCGCGACTATGAGCAGTTTCGTGGTTCGTGGGTTCTCTGCCGTATGCGGGTGGACGGAGAACCTCTGGCGCTCTGCGCGGACGCCGTCCTCTTTCCACGCGACATTGGCGCCGGTGCCCCATTGAGCGCAAACGACATGGTCGTACTCGAGCCGGGCGTCGTGGTCGCGTCCTACATGTCCTCGTATCCAGATGTCCACCTCAGCCTCTCGCGCATCGAGGTGCCTGCCCTGAGCGATTTCGACGCGTGGGCCGGTCCGCCTTCTTCCGATGCCGGTCCCCCAGGTTCCGACGCCGCGATCGATCCAACGCTGGAGTGATCCTTCGTGGCCCTGTCTCTCTTTGTGAGAAAAGAACAGGAGCCCCCAAGAAATTTCTGGGAAAAGATCGGGCTCTCGACACTCACCGTTCATGAGCATGCGAGAGCTGTCGCGGACGGTGCGGATCGGCCACCATCTTTCTGAAGTTCCCGTTTCCAAGCCTCCTCGTGCGTTTTCAACGCTAGGAAAGGCGCGCGAAGCTCGCGAGTCGACCGATCCAGCGATAGAGCGTGCTCCCGTGGTGGTCAGCCCCAACATGGTCCGGCTTTACGGGCTGGTAGCTCGGGTGGCGAGAGTGACGATGCCGGTGCTGGTCTTCGGCGAGACCGGCAGCGGCAAGGAGCTCGTGGCGCAGGCCATTCACCAGCGAAGCTTGCGGGCAAGGGGCCCCTTCAAAGCGCTCAATTGCGCGACGATCCCATCCGGCCTCACGGAGAGCGTGTTGTTTGGCCACGAGCGCGGCGCGTTCACCGGGGCAGACCGGCAGGTCCGCGGTATCTTCGAGCAAGCGGACGGCGGCACCATCTTTCTGGACGAGGTCGGAGAGCTGTCTGCGCAGGCGCAAGCTGCGCTGCTCCGTGTGCTCGAGACCAAGCGCATGACGCGAGTCGGCGGCGTCACGGAGATTGAGCTCGACGTGCGCGTGGTGGCTGCGACGCACCGAGATCTCCACAAGATGGTCGAAGGAGGCCGCTTTCGTGAGGACCTCCTGTTCCGGCTCGACGCTCTTTCGCTTCAAGTGCCCCCGCTGAGGGAAAGGCAGGAGGAGATCCGCCCGCTCGCGGAGCTATTTCTGGAAGAGGCCCGTGAGCGCTGGACCGCTCCCGCCAAGGTGTTCTCCGCTGAAGCGCTGGACGCTTTGGATGAGTTCGACTGGCCGGGTAATGTGCGACAACTCAGGAACGCGGTCGAGCGAGCCGCAGTGGCCTGTGAGGGGAGCCTCATCCAACTCGAGGACCTTCCCGAGTACCTGCATCATCGAAGCCCCGCCGCGGCCATCGAGGCCATGGCCGCGGCGCCGGCCAATGACAGCCAAGACGATCTGAGACAACGCGTTCGCCAATTCGAGGCCGAGATCGTGCGCGAGGCCCTGCAACGCAGTGGTGGCGATCAAGCCCAGGCGGCGCGCTTGCTGGGGATTCCTCGCAGGACGTTCTCCAATAGGCTCCGCGTCTTGGGCCTGGACTCTGCGAGTGCACTTCGTGCTCCCATGAGTAGGTCCAGTCCATGAAGCGCTAGCCTGGGCCCGGCCAAGGGCCGCCGTCGCGCTCAGTGCCCGGCCTGGGCCCGCGCGAAGACTCCCGGTGGTCGCCCGATGACGCGGCGAAAATCACGCGCGAAGTGGGCTTGGTCGGCGTAGCCGAGTTCAGCCGCCAGGCTTGCCAGCGTGACAGGTGCAGCCGCTCGCAGCCGCTCGGCGGCTTCTTGCAGTCGGTAGCGCTGGATCACCCACTTGGGGGGAACACCGACGTAGGTTTGAAAGCGGCGCTGTAGTGTTCGCACGTCGAGCTTCGCGGCAGCAGCGACCTGTTCGACACGACAAAGCGTGGCGTCCGCGCCGACCCGCTCGACGACGTCTCGCAGCCCGGCAACGACCGGAGGCAATGCAGGCACCAGCGTGCGCAAGAAAGTCTCGGTGAGATCGATCTCGTCCTGCAGCGATTGCGCGTGCTGCACCCCTAGCGCCCAATCATTCGCGCGAGCCCCGAAGAGGCGCGCTGCCGGCGCGCTGCGATCCGTCAGGCTCGACAACGCTGCTCTCAGAAGCGGCTGAAACGTCGCGGGTCGAAACTGCACGACGAAGTACTGCCCGCTGTCGCTGCGCGTGTTGCCGTAGCGGCCGGTTCTCACGCCGACGGCCCGCGCGCTCCACGCATTTCTCTGCACCTCGAGCTCGATGCGCGCGGCCGGATGCGGCAGCGTGTCGACCCTAAGCGGCGAGCGCAGATCCCAGTGCGCCGACCCGTAGTGATGGATGTAGGGCGCGAGATCGGGCGAGGGCAAGACACGCCGAACTTCGAGCCGACCGTCCGGAACGCTCGCCGACAGCAGGCCACGCCCCGCAGGTGCGGCATACAGCGCGGAGACTGATTTCGTCGCGGACATCTCTCCCCACGATGCACGCGCTGTCGCGTTTTATCAAGACACCGCTGCCGGGCCGGCGCTAGGACTGGCGACGTGTTTCGCTCATGAGGTGCACCATGCCCATCGCTGCCCACGACGTATCCGTCGTGCTGTTCGTTCGCGCACTAACGGGTCTCAAGACGATGCTGATCAAAGCCGAGCAGTACACCGTTGGCCACCAGCTTGCAGCATCCGATCTACTCGGGGCCCAGTTGGCTCCGGATATGCAGAACCTCGCCTGGCAAGCTCATTGGGCTGCGGGGAGTGCGAGACTGGCGGTCGCGCGTCTAGTCGGGGCACGGCCCGTGATGCCGCAGGACGACGCCAAGACGTTCGCCGAGCTGCAGCAGCGGATCGACGCGGCGATCGAGGACCTGCGTGGCGCGTCGCCGTCAGAGATCGAGGCGGGCTTCGCGCGCGTGATCGAGCTCGAGCATCCCGGGGGCCGCATGATGTTCACCGGGGACAAGTTTCTGCTCGAGTTCGCGATTCCCACGTTTTTTTATCATCTCACCAACGCGTACGCGATTCTGGGGCACCGAGGCGTGGACGTGACCAGACGCGACTTTCTGGGCAGCGTTAGCGAAGTCTCGCGCGCTCAGTAGGTGACCCCGGGGAAATCCGCGCGCGCCTTGGTCAGCTGCTGCTCCCGCTCGGTCGACCAGGTGAACGCGTTCATGGCCTGTGTCTTCAGGTCGGTGCCCGCGGCTCCGCTCATGAAATGGACGAACTCACCGAGGTTCATGCCGCTGCCGTAGTTGGTTCCGCTCTTGCGGAAGTGCTTGGCCAGCAGCTGGAAGTAGCGAACCATCACGTTCCGTCCCGCCATGGTCGCGCCAGAGTGGGTAGAACCAATCGCGAAACCAGTGCGTGCCGGGGCTGGGGAAGTCGTCCGTGGTGGCCGTGAAGCCCTTGTACACGCGCTGCGCCTCCTCGGTCATGCCCAGCCCCATGTAGAGGTCGTATTGGTAGAACTCCGCCCACTTGCTGTCGCCCCAGATGTTGAAGGCGGGCGAGCCGTGCATCTGGCGCGAGGCGCCCTCGACCACGTGTGACACCTCGTGCGTGGAGATGGCGTAGCTGCCGTCGGGAAAGGGGCCGGGGCCGACGTCGGAGACGTTGCGGTAGTCGTGCGAACCATCGAAGTAGGTGGAGGGATGGCCGCCCGAGTACTTGCCCTGATGGTAGATCGCGTAGAGGCGCCCGTCGCGCTTGCCGTCCGTGAACTGGCCGTAGTGCTCGACGGTGTACTGCCAGACGCGCGTCATGAAGGGCAGGATCCACTCGGTCTGCTTGCGGTCGACGTCGTCGTCGAAGTACAGCGCGACCCAGTCGTTGTAGGCGACGAGCTTGAGGGTCTGCACGTGCTCGAACCAGTGCTCCTTCCAGGTGTCCGGCGGGACGCCCACGGTGCCCGCAGTGACTTGTCCCGCGTCGCTGCCCGCATCCTTGTCGGCGGCGGCGTCCTGCGGCGAGGTGGCTGCGTCCCTGGGCGCGTCGGAGTCGGCATCGCGCGCTCCCGCGTCGGCTGGGCCGCCCTCGTCGGCGACAGCTCCCTCCTGCTCCGGGTGGCTGCCTCCTGCATCCTGCGGATCCGAGTTCGCGCCACAGGCCGCCGCGAACAGGAGCGCGGCGAACGAAGAGCTCAAGCGAAGGTGGCGTGGGACGGGGCGGCGAATCATGCGCCTACGAGCTCATCGGAGAGCGCACCCGTCAAGCCCTATGTGCCCGCTGGCTGGCTCAACGAGCCAATGAATCTATCGCAAAATTGCTCTCACTGGAGCTTCGCAGTATTTGCGTCATTTGGCCGAAGTCGCGCGGCTCGAACGGCGGGGCGCCGGCCCTTCACGGCGCGAAGGGATCACGGACGCGACCCCCGCGGGCGCCCTCTCTGCAAGGCGCACGCTCCCCTGCGTAGGTTCTGGTTCGCGCTGAAAGGGAAGCTCGAGCTGAAAATGGAGGGCCAGCTGAAACACCCGACCAGATTGACCCATCGGGGCCCGACCGCCCAGTTTTTGAGGACTGAAAATGCTGCTAGCCCCCCAATTTGCCGCCACGTCGGTTCATGGGGAGATGACTGAAAATGGTACCACGCGACCCCAGGGCAAATGTCGGGGCTCCTACAAAGGTGAAATGGCGCACAGGGGACGGCTGGCACCCGTGGGTTACCCATGCGCACCAGAAGCCTGTTGGCACCGGGAAAGTGTTTCAGTCGGCGAACGGATGCGTTCAGACTTTTGGGTCCAAGCATCGCCGGTGTCCTGTGAACGGAGTCCAAGTGCATGAACGTGACCTTCGCCCGCGTAAGCCATGAGTGACCGGTCCCTCGAAATCGCTGCCACGCTGGCACCCGAGACTGCGGCCGGCGCTTCGGCAGACCCGTGGCTGGGGCGGGTTCTCGGCAACCGCTACCGCCTGCTCGAGAAGCTGGGGGAGGGGGGCATGGGTGCGGTGTTCATCGCCGAGCACCTCATGCTGCGGAACCGAGTCGCGCTCAAGATCATTCACGCGACCTTCGAGGGCCATGCGGAGATCGCGGCGCGCTTCGCGCGTGAAGCCATGGTCAGTGCGCGCATCGAGCATCCGCATGTCGTTTCTGCGTTGGACTACGGCGCGCTGGAGAACGGCGGCGCCTATCTCGTCATGCAGCTCGTGCGAGGAGAGGGCCTGCGCAAAAAGCAGCGGGAGGGCATCATGCCCTGGGAGCTCGCTTGTGAGCTCATCGCGCAGATGGCATCTGCCGTGGCTGCTGCCCATGAGGCAGGCATCGTCCATCGCGACCTGAAGCCGGAGAACGTGGTGCTCGAGGCCAGGGGAGACGCCGGGTTCCACGTGAAGGTTTTGGATTTCGGCATCGCCCACCTACGCGCGGATCCGGCGGGTGCGCACGCGGCGACGGCGGGGACGCAGCTCACCCGAGTGGGTACGGTGATCGGCACCCCGGGCTACATGTCTCCGGAACAGGCCGTGGGCCAACCCGTGGACGAGCGTACGGACATCTACGCGCTCGGCGTGATGCTTTGGGAGTTGCTCGCGGGCAGACGCCCATTCGACGGGAACACGCTGACGGAGATCGTGACCAAGCAGTTCGCCGCGCAGGCACCGGCGCTCCCCGAGGGGGCGCAAGTCATCCCGAGCGAACTGGCTACGTTACTGGCTCAGATGCTCGCGCCCCGTGCCGAGGACCGCCCACGAAGTGCCGCCGAGATACGAGACCGCATGCGAGCCATGAAGGGATTGGGCACGCCAGCGCCCGTCCAGCGGACGACCCTCGCCAGCGTTCAGACGCGCCTGCTCGCTGCGTCGACGCGGCACAAAGTCTTGCTGGCTGCGGCGCTGCTGTTGGTCTTGCTGCTCACCGTCTTCTCAGGGGGTGAAAGCGAGAGCAGCGCAGTGCGCGACAGGGCTTCAGACACCGCGCAACGCGACGGCAACGACAGATCTGCTGCCGAGGAACCCGCGGCTCAAGGCCAAGGTTCCTCCCGAAGTAAGGGCCCGTTGAGGACGCGCGCTCGCCGCGCTTTCAATTCCATCTTTCACTAGGGACGCCGAGCGCTGCGCGCCGCTTGTCCAGGGACGAGCCGCGAGATGTGCGCTACCTTCGCGGTATGACCGACTCTCCCCAAGAAGGTCTTCCCGCGACCCCACAGCTCACCCGCTTGTCAGGCTGGGGCGCCAACCTGCGCGCGGATTGCGCCTACGCAGAGCCCGAGACGGCTTCCGAGATCGCGGCTCAGCTCGACCGGCACGGCACCATCGCCCGTGGCTTGGGGCGCAGCTACGGCGATCCGGCGCTGAACGCGAACATGCAAGTGATCGGTACGCGCAAGCTCGATCGCTACCTGGACTTCGACGAGGCGACGGGTGTCTTGAAGTGCGAGGCCGGGGTGAGCCTGGAGCGCATGATTCAAGACTTCCTGCCGCGGGGATGGTTGCCGGCGATCACGCCAGGTACGCGCTTCGTCACCGTGGGCGGATGCATCGCTAGCGACGTGCACGGGAAGGCGCACCACTCGCAAGGCAGCTTCAGCGCCTGCGTCGATGCCATGACCGTCCTGCTCGCGAGTGGTGAGGTTGTGAACGCGAGCCGAGAACAGAACGCCGACCTGTTCTGGGCTACGTTCGGCGGGATGGGCCTGCTCGGAGTGGTCCTGACCGCCACGCTGCGTCTGCGCAAAGTGGAGACGGCTTACTTTCGCCAGCGCTCCATTCGGGTGCGTGACCTCGACGAGCTGCTCGCGGTGCTCGCCGAACAGGACCAGCACTTCCCGTACTCACTGGCCACCTTGGATGTGCTCGCCCACGGCGCGAAGCTAGGCCGTGCCGTCGTCACCGTGGGCGACCACGCACGGCAGGCGGAGCTCCCGCCCAAGCTCGCGCGCGAACCGTTGCGCGTGGCGCCTCCTCCACTGCTGCGGATGCCCTTCGAAGCTCCTGTCTTCAACGCGCTCACGCTGCCTGTGCTGAACGGCTTCATCATGCACAAGCTCGCGCGCAAGCCGCCCTACGATCACTACGCCGACTTTTTCTACCCGCTCGACATCGCCCATCACTGGAACCGCGCCTACGGACGCAAGGGCTTTACGCAGTATCAGTTCGTCATCCCATTCGAAGACGGCGCGCGCGCGATGCGCATGATTCTGGATGCGATCTTCTCCTCCGGCGAGTTGCCCTTCCTCAACGTGCTCAAGCGGCTCGGGCGCGAGAGCGGCGGCATCCTGTCGTTTCCCCGCGAGGGCTATACGTTCGCCATCGACTTTCCCATTCGCGCGACGACCGAGGCGCTCGTGCGTCGGCTCGACGCGATGGTGCTCGAGGCGGGCGGTCGCATCTACCTCGGCAAGGACTCCTACGTCGATGCCGCCACGTTTCGAGCCATGTATCCGGCAGTGGAGAACTGGCTGGCGATCAAAGCCAAGTACGATCCCGACGGCGTCTTCACGTCCAACCTGGGGCGGCGCGTGGGCCTGTGCCCGGCGGCGGTGCCCCGGCACACCGATTGAGCCTGGCTTCACCCCGACTTGGGCCGTCGGGTTCAGGTCCGTATCTGCTCAAACGGGGGCCGCCGATGTACGATCCCCGCCAGGGCACGGGGGCCGGTGCGCGAAGCGGGCCCCGCCGTGGATGCAGGAATCGATGTACCGCATGGACAAATGGAAGAGGTTTCGGGGCGCGGGGAGCTTGTTGGGCGCTGCGTTCTTTCTGTGTGGATGTCAGGACGAGCGCAGGAGCGAACCGCTCATCTTGGGGGACGCGGGGCACCGGTCCGACGCGGGGATCCATGGCGGCACTCCGGGCACTACCCTGCTTGGCGACGGCGGCGCTGACGGGGGCTCGTCGGGGGGTGGCGGCGGAGCCCCAGGCGCCCCGACCGGGAAGTGCGCCTTCGACCCCAACAAGGTCCACGTGCTCATCAATGGAGGCGCGCGCGGAACCGGCGTGGCCAAGATCAATGACCCCAAGGATCTCGATGAGCTGGAAGACCTCGACAACGCCTGTTGGGGGTTCCAGCGCTTCGCTCCGGTGATCCTGCGTCCCACGGATGGTCGCGTGGTGTACGTGGACCGCGTCGATCGGCCTCCGACGACGCTGGTGCGCGAGTTTCACGAGGACAAGTTGAAGCAGGACGAGTTCGGCCAGCTCAGCTTGCCGGACAGCTACCTCGCGGACGACAGCGTGCTGTTCACGGGCACGGACACGCTCACGCCCTCGGACATCGTCGCCATCCCTGGATCGAGCGATTTCCTGATGGGCTTTTCCCAGAACGATCCACCGCCCTATTACGCAGATCGCCAAGGCACCAGCGTACTGAAAACCTATGGCCGTGTACTCGCCGTCGGAGCCAACGGCATCATGCTGGCCGATTTCGCGAGCCAGAACGACCTCGACTACCAGATCGTGCAGCCCGATGGCACGCGGGTGAAGGTGCAGGGCGCCGACCTCGACTATCCGATTGCCGTCCGTTCCCACGGCGACGGCTTTTGGGTCGTGCTCGGCGAGGCGGCTGCACCCAGCCGCTGGTACGTTGCGCCGGACGGCACGGCGACGCTCGAGTTGTTCTATCCGCCCACGGAGTACGCGGTGACCAGTCTGGGGAGAGGCGCACTCGATGTAGAGGGAACGCTCTATCAGGCGGTCGATACGGGGAGCAGTGGAAGCCAGCAGCTGTGGCGCCGGAAACCGGAGCCTGCGGCCAAGGAGGTCCTGGTCGACCTCGCGAACTTCCCGTTCGTGCTCTCGGGCATCGTCACGATCACAGGGCCGTAGCGTCCGCGACGATGACGGCCCTGCTGTGCACCGGACTACCGCTGTGATCGCTTCGCGCTCGTAGCTCAGGTCCGTGTGGGGCTCGCTCGAACGCCCTCCAAAATACTCCCAAGGGTTTCCCGTCGTGCGGTCCTTCATCCGGCATGAGCAATCCCTCCTCTCCTCGCCCTCTTCCTAGGGGGCTCGTGCAAGTGGCTGGTTTGGCGAGCGTTTTGTTCCTGTTGCCCGGCTGCGGGGACGCGCCGGTCACCGTGGTCCGTGAGGACCCCGCGACGGCCGATGAGGCGGACGCCGAGGCAGGGGATTCGAGCGAGGACGGGGGGACATCGGAGGACGACCAGTCGTCCCCTGAGGCCGAGGTTCAGGCCCCGGATACGTGCTTACCGGGCGTGTACAAGGGCCGATTTACCTGCGACGTGAGCGGCTTGATCCCGTGGAACGGCGACCTGTCTTTCGAGCTCGAGCAAGAGGAGGAGGGGGCCGGCGGTGAATTCGCGGTGCTGCGTGTAGTCCCGGGGGCGACGATCATGGGGATGGACGAGTACGGCGGGGCCTTCAGCGGGGAGTTGAGCGGTGATCTCGACTGCATGAGCGGCAAGTTTACGGGGATGCTCTTGCACGGGATGTACAAGGGCTCCGTGGACGCCAACATGGAGGGACCCCTGAGCGGCGACTACGAGACCAAGAGCGACGGCGCTTCGTTCATGGGAAAGATGGGCCCGCTCACCAACCACGACCTCATCGGGCTGTTTCTCGAGGCGAACTGCACGTGGAGCGCGACGTTGCAGTGAGGGGCGCCCCTCACGCTGACAGCGCTAGTTGTGGTACACGGAGTGACACGGCATCGTGAGCGGCCCATTTCACTCGAGGACTCGTCTGTCGATGTTGCGCTTCCGTACAGCACGTTCGTCCGTGATCCTGTTCGTTGAGATCTGCTTTGGGCTCGCGGGCTGTGGGCAGTTCGCGCTCGTGGGCGTGGCGCCTGCGGAGGCCGGCCCCGCGGGGGATGGGCCAACTGACGCGGCGTTCGATGGTCACGCGCAAGCTTCCGACGGAAGCACCACATCCGACGCTGACAGCGCGCGCTGTGATCGTCAGGTGGACGTATGCAATCCAGTGACGAACACCGGCTGCTCCGAGGCGCTCGTGCAGCGCTGCGCGCCCGACCTGTCATCGGCCAAGTTGGCTGGCTACTGCACGTTCATGGGGGAGATTCCCGACGGCGGTCTCGAGTGCTTCAACTCGGTTGTCACGGAGAGCTGCCCGCCCAAGAGCACCTGCCACAACGGTGCCTGCCGGTCGTTGTGCTTTTGCGACGCGGATTGTGGGGACGGCCAGTGCTGCACGGAGCCACTCGGGGAGCAGGGATTCGCTGTCTGCGCGCCGTGCTGATAGTCGAGTGTCGAAGTCTCAGGGCACCCAGATCGGTGCCCCGGTCGCCCAGCCCGCGGGGGCCACATCCGAGATCACAGGTCGCTCCCAGCTCCAGACCGCCACCTTGTACCCCTCCGCACCTCGGTAACCGCCGAGCACATAGCGGCTGGTGCGGTCGAACGATCCCAACGAGAAGCCGTCCGGAAAGACCACGGGCGCGCTCGAGCCGTCCATCGATACGATGCGTCCCCGGACCACGACGGAGGAGGGCTCGTGTGGGTCGCCCGTTGAGGTGTCGACGAACGCCCAGAGTCCGTCGGGGGAGATGCCAACGTTGCCCCAGTACCCCATGCAGGTTGCTCGGTTCCCGAAGGTGGAGTCGTCGTGCAGCGTGATGGTCTCTCCGCTGGGTGTGATGCTCACGACCTTGAAATAGAGGTCCTGGTAGATGCAGCCGAGGATGCGCGAGAGGTCGGTGTTGCCGTCGACCAAGGTGAAGGTGTTAGGCGATGCGAACGCGACGCTGGCGGTGAGGATGCCCGTGTGCAGGTCGAGCCAGTACAAGGTAGGACCTGCGAGGAAGGCAGCGTGGCCCTCGCGTGAGATCATGAGCATATCGTCGCCAGCGGGCACGGGGATGCTGGCGTCGGCGGGTACCACGGCGCGGCTCTGGGCATCGACAAGGTCGATGACATGGAGTGCTTCGAGGGCTCCACGCAACTGATAGCGACGGTCGCTGCTTTGGTGCCAGAGGCGCGTGGACACGTCGACGCTATCGAGGCGCGCGGGCGCGGTTGGACTCGAGAAGTCGATCCACGCACTATACGCGACGTCGTAACCCCTTCCCTCGAGCATGCCACGCGGGGCGCCCGCGGGTCCGCGGGTGGCTGACGAAGCGCGCGCTCAATTCTTCCTGACCCGCGCCGTAAGCAGGCACCCTGGAAGGGCACGTCCTCGAAGGGATAGAACTGCGCACCGCTTGCCGGGGAGAGGATCTCCGCGCGGAAGGTGCCTGCGTCTTCATCACCGGCATCCCGCATGCTCGGCGAGGTGTCGTGACGACCGTCGTCGAAGAGGGCGCCCACGTCGCCCGAAGTGCCACAGGCCGACAGGGGGCAGACCAACCAGGCGACAAGATGCGAGCGTTTCACGGAGGCTCCTTGCGTGGGATGAGCGCCTGCGGAGAGTCACACCGCGGATCCCGGTGCCAGGCCGGCCCGGGGCAACACTCACCACGGGATGGGTGAGTCTAGCGCGCTAGCGCAGCGAAGGGCCGTGGTCACCCCGCATCTGACGGGGACCAATGCGATCATCGGCGGGCGGGGTGAGCTTCGCTCTAACGTGTTCGCGCGCTCGGCAGAATGATCTCGAACGTCGTGCCCTGGCCGGGGTGACTCTCTGCCGTGATCGTTCCGCCGTGCTGCGTCACCATCCCGTACACCGCAGGTAGACCGAGGCCCGTGCCCTTGCCGGGGGCCTTGGTGGTGAAAAAGGGCTCGAAGATCTTGGCCAGCGTCTCCTCGTCCATACCGCTGCCCGTGTCGCGCACACGCAGTGCGACGCCGGCGGCCTCGCCTTGGACAGAGGGGGGCGCTGCGGCGGTTTCGAGGGTCAGGCGCCCACCTTGTGGCATGGCGTCCAGGGCGTTCATGCCCAAGTTCATCACCACGCGCTGCAGCTGGGCAGGGTCTGCGCGAATCTTTTCCAGCGCTGGATCGAGCTGCAGAAGGACCTCGACGTCGTCGCGCACGAGTCGGCTGAACATGCGCTCGAACTTCTGCAGCTCTTGGTTCAGATCGAGCTCACGCGCCTCCACCGGTTGCTGACGACCAAAGGTGAGCAGCTGGTTCGTGAGCAAGGCAGCTTGTTCGGCCGCC
Organism: Myxococcales bacterium; assembly: GCA_047601445.1. Taxonomy (GTDB): domain Bacteria; phylum Myxococcota_A; class Polyangia; order Polyangiales; family DASUME01; genus DASUME01. The sequence goes on from JASGJH010000001.1 coordinate 6,797,668, forward strand.
TCGTACACCTGCCCGATCTGTTGCTTGACCAGGGAGTTGGGAGGCAGCGCCTTCGCCACGATCTCCGAGTATCCAAGGATCGGCGTCAGGAGATTCTTGAAGTCGTGCGCCACACCCGCCGCGAGACGGCCGATCGACTCGAGCCGCTGGGCTCGATGAAGTTGAGCTTCGAGACGACCGCGCTGTGCCTCCATGGCACGTTGGGTGCTGATGTCCTGAAACGCGACGATGGCGTAGCGCACGGCGCCGTCGTCGCCGCGGATTGGCGTGCCCCAGGCTGCCAGTGGAACGCGCCGATTGGGCGACCTGACCTCGAGGTCGTCGGCCATGGAGGTCTCGCCCTGCATGGCCAGCACGATGGGCGAGCGGGAAATAGGGTAGAGCTCGTCGCTGCCAGCTAGATAGATTCCATGGCGAGCCGCCCATTCCTCGGGGGGCACCCCGGCCTCCAGCGTCCTGCCCGCGATCTCGACCGCTCGACGGTTCACCACTACCGGGCGTCCCATGGCGTCCACGACGTACACTCCGACCGGCATACCCTCGAAGCAGTCGCGCAGGAGCTCCTCGCTGGTGCGTAGCGAGTCGTACAGACGGGCGTTCTCGAGCGAGATCGCAGCCTGCGATAGCAGGATACGCAGCATCTCGAGCCGCTCGTGGGTGAACGCGTCGGTCGTGAGTTGGTTCTCCAAGAACAGAATGGCGGTGATGCGATCGCGGTGGCGCACTGCCACGGATAGGATGGACTTGGAGGAATGGGCGAGCACGTAGGGGTCGCGCGTGAAGGCGCCACGCTCGGCAGCGTTGCCGAGTACGACATCTTCTCCCGTGTGAAGCGTGTGATTCACGATGGCTTCCGAGATCTGTCGGTCGACATCCGCAGGGGCCGGCCGCGACAGGTCGACTTGCTTTCCCTCGGCAGCGAAGCGGGCCGCGAGTTGGAGTCTTCCCTGCTGTTCGACGAGCAGGACGCCGCGTTGTGCGCCCGCGTTCTCCACACAGATACGCATGAGCTTGTCGAGGAGCCTGTCGAGCGTGACTTCACTCGAGAGCGTCTCGGCGGCCTTGAGCGCGGCCATCAGGTCGATGCCGACCGCGCCTCCGCTGCTGCTGGTGGGGGTCGCACCGCGGCGGACGACGGTCAGCTCCACGCGCGCCAACTCGGCGCGCAGGCGGTCCACCTTGGCGTTGGCGCCCCAACGCGCGTAGCTTGCAAGCGCGCCTTCGAGGTACTGCGCGGCGATCCTTGGCTGGCCTCGCCCCAGAGCATACCGACCGCAAAGTTCCTGCGCCGTGGCTTCGTCTTGCTGAAAGCCTTGCCGTCCCGCGCCTTCGATCGCTCGGTGGTAGAGATCCCACGCGTCCTGGCCGGCCAAGCGCGCCAGCTCTGCTCCCACCAAGTCACGTTTGTGGCGAAAGTTCTCCGGGCAGGTTTCGGCCCAGGTGTCGAGCTTGCTCACGAGCGGCGCGATCTGACTCGACAGTCCATCGCGTGCCTCCGCGCTGTGTTCTGCCGCTGCGATCAACGTGAGCGCTGCATGAAACGTGTACTCCGCGTGCTCTATCGTGGTCTGGATGAAACGCAGGCGCCCTTTTCCTGCTTCTACCAGGCGTAGGGCGCCCGCGAGGTCGCCGAGCATGCGGCAAGTTCGGAGGCGCACGCTGGTGTAGTAGCCGAGAGCAAAGCCGTTGGTCTGGATCTGCTTGACGAAGACCTCCTCATCGAAGTCCGCATCGTCCAAGCGATCGTCTGGACCTGTGAGGCCACGCAGGCAGCGGATGATCTGGCGGTAAAGGAGTATCTGCGTCATGCCGGCTCGGTTGCCCGTGCGACGGCTGAAGGCCAGGCCTTCGTCGGCGACTTTCTCGACTCGACTGAGGTCGGTCCCCGCAGAGAACAGCACCTGAACGAGCACTCCTTGACTCATCGACGCCCAGTCGAGCTCTCCGGTCTCGATTCCTTTCGCCGTGGCCAGGCTCAGCATCGGGGCACACGACTGCAATGGGGCACCCCAACCGTGGATCACGCCCGCGACGAACAGTGTGGCGGCTTCCCTGGCGCCATGTCGCTGGGCGAAGTTCACGCCGAGAACGCCAAAAGCGTGCCCTCGCGCGTACTCGCCTTGGTTGCAGAGGATGCTGCCGAAATTCGCGTAGATCGGTGCAGCTACGAGCGTGTGCCCTTGCGCCAAGACGGAGCGCATCATCCAGTATCCGAGCACCACGAACGATGGCGGATCGGTCGCAAAAAAGACCGGCGTCAAGCTGAGGATCAGGGCCTGCAGGGCGACGTGCTCCGGATCGCTGCTCAACGGTGCATCGAGCAGCTCGTCAGGAGCGCGTCCCGCGAGCAGCAGCTCGATCTCGCTGCGGAGCGCTGCCAGGGTCTCGGCGATGGCCTCACGGGGGAGTTGCAAGCCAAACAGGCTCAGTGCCTCGTGGCCTGCGCGAACGGCGCGCGGGATGTCGAGTTGGTTCTGGTAGCCGAACACACGCAGCTGGGCGAGGTCCGCTTGCTCCAGCAGCAGATGGGCGTGGGGCTGTGCGATCTCGAGGAGCTTCTCGGCCGCTTGGACGTCGCCCGTCACGAACGCCATCTCCGCGGCGTCGCGGTGCAGACGAAACCCGAGCTCGTGGCAAGATCTCCAGACGTCTACCGGCAAGAGCTCGATGGCATGTCGCAGATAAACGAGGGCGGCACCGTAGGCGGCGGTAGCCTTGGCTCGACCGGCGGCCCGTTCATTGAGGTCGAGCAAGCGCCTGCGCTCGGGCACCGTGGAGAGTTGCTCCGCGCCGCGATTGAGCTGATCGACGATCGCGAAGATGTGCTCGAAGAGCGCGCCTGCCGGTGTTCGCGCCAGAAGCGCTTGCCCGATCTCGAAGTGGAGCGCCTTTCTCCGCGTCTCGCCGATCATCGCGTAAGCCGCTTGCTGAACACGGTCGTGGGCGAACCGGTAGCTAGTCTCTCCAGTGGGCTCGATCAACACTTCGCGCACGGCGAGCCACAACCATGGGTCTAGCTCTGCCTGGCTCCTCTCCATCGCGGCCGCAAGCAGGGCCGCATCGAAGCGGCTGCCGACGCAGGCCGCCGTCGTCAGGACTTCCTGTACAGGAGTCGGCAGTCGCCGAATCGACGTGACTAGCAGGTCCACGACCGTCTCGGGCGCCTCGACCTCGGCCACACGGCCGAGGTCCCAGACCCAGGCAGCGGTCGCGGCGTCGAAGGTGAGGCGATCCGAGAGCTGGAGTAGGCGCAAGAAGCGATGGACGAACAATGGATTGCCGGCTGTCTTGCGTACGAGCAGCTCCGCCAACGGCCGGCAGCGCTGGCGGTCTTCGCGCGCAGAAAGCAAGGTGTCGGCCAGCAGCGCGGTGATGGCATCGGCGTCCAGTGGAGGCACCTCGATGTCGGTCAGCCGCGAACCTGCTGCGCGCATCTCGGCGAACGTCTGCAGCGCCGGATGATCCGGACCGAGGTCTTCGCTGCGCGCGGCAAGCACCACCAAGAGATGTTTGAAGTCAGCCTGTGTGCCGAGACACCGGATGAGCTTGAGCGACGCCGGGTCCACCCATTGCAGATCGTCCAAGAAGAGCACAAGGGGCCGCTCGGGACGCGCCAGCGCGCGCACGAACGCAGTCATGGTCAGCTCGGCACGGTTGGCGGTCTCCACCGGGCCGAGCACTGGGAGCGCCGGCTGCGCGCCCAGCAGTTTCTCGAGCTCGGGCACGATCTCGGTGACCAACCGACCGTTGGGGGAAATCGCGCTCTCGATCCGCGCGCGCCAATCGCTCGCGACCTCGTGACTTGCCTCCGAGAGCTCGCGTACGAGCGAGCCCAGCGCCTGGGATACGGCTGCGAAGGGAACGTTACCCGCCAGCTGGTCGCACTTTCCGCCGAGAAAGTGTCCCTGGCGGGCTACTTCGGTTCGCAGTGCCTCGACCAGTGCAGTCTTGCCCGATCCCGCGAGGCCACGGATGACGACCAGCTCGTTCTGTCCCGTCACCGCCCGCGTCAGCGCGGCCTCGAGTGTGGCGCGCTCATGCTCACGACCATAGAGCTTGGCGGGCAGCTGCAGGTCGCGGCGCTCGCGTTGAGCCAGGTCGAAGGTCGCGATGGTCCCGGACGCTTGAAAGCGGCGGCGCGCCTCCTCGAGGTCATGCTGCAGCGCCTCGGCGGTCTGGTAGCGCCACTCGGGCATCTTCGCGAGCAGCTTCATCACGAGATCCGACAGCAGCTGCGGAATCTGTGGCCTCACCGAAGCGGGCGTTTGCGGCGTCTGGGCCAGGTGCGCGTGCACCAACTCGAGCGGATCATTGGAGCTGAACGGAGGAGCGCCGACAAGCAGCGCGTAGAAGGTCGCCCCGAGCGCGTACAGATCCGTGCGCTGATCGACCGGCCGATTCATGCGGCCCGTTTGCTCCGGCGCCATGTACGCCAGGCTAGCCTCGAGCTGCCCGGGATGGTTGGAGGCTGCGGCGAGCGCGCCAAGTTCTTCACTGGCTTCCGCGGGTCCACGCTCCGATCGGGCTCCGAGCTCGAAATCCACCAAGGTGATGCGGCCGTCCACGTCGCGTACGAAGTTCGCTGGGGACAAGTCGCGGTGAATGATGCCGTGTCGGTGCACGGCCGCGACGATGGCTGCCATCTGGACCGCCACATCGAGGAACGTCGGAAGGTCCAGTCGAGCTCCGCGCAGGCAGTCTTCGAGGTCGTTGGGGCCGACGTCGGGCAGTACGAGCGCGGGTCTCCCTTCAAGCTCCCCTGACGCAATCACCGAGACCACGCCTGGCACTGCCATGCTCGCGAGCAGGGCTCCTTCCTGTCGCAACCGTTCTTCACTTCGCGGGTCGAGACGGTCCGGTCGCAACGTCTTGATGACCACGGGGTGCCCGTCACGCAGCGCACGGAACACTGCAAACCGAGCCCCGGTCTGAATCTGGCGGACGCGCGTGAACATTCCCGCAGAGACCGGTCCCCCCATCAGGCGCTCCACTTCCGAACGCCTCCCGATGGCCAGGTGATCGAGGTCACAGGCAGACGACGAACCTGTCTGAGGCTAGCACCTAGTTCGAAGGACGGCTCGCCGCGGTGGAACTCAGCCTAAGCCTGATTCGCCCACGGATCTCTACGAGAGCAGGAGTTCGCACAAAATCGTCCCCATTTCCGAGCCCCGCTGCGCTGCAGGTGGTTGGACACGTGCTGTGTTCCTACCCGAGACGGCCTCGATGCCCTGCTTCGGGGCAACTGGCGAGCCGGAACGAGGGCGCGACCCGTGGTGGCCGGCCGTTCGCCTCGGCGAACCATCGACACCATCAGTCCTGACCAGCGTCCGATGCGATGAGGGCGCGACGTCCCGTGGCGCCGGTCTTCTTGAGAATGCTCGCGACCTGGTGTTCGACGGTTCGAATGCTCGCCGCGCGCGTGCGAGCGATCTCCGCGTTGGACAAGCCGTCCTTCACGTGACGCAAGACTTCCCATTCCGCTTCGGTGAGGCCCGCGTCGATCAGTTGGTGGTCGCCGGCAAAACGCATGCTCGAGGCCACGCGGACGAGCTCCTGGCGCGTTCGGAAGCCCAGCTTGGTGGCGGCTGTGGCGAGGTATTCGCTGATCCGGGCTTCCCGAAGTCCAGTGGCGTACGCAACTTGTTTGCCCGAGAGACCGCGTATGGACTGATCGAGGACCGTCGCTTCGCTGGGGCTCAGCGCACGGTATGCGCGCGCCTGCGGCGCGTTCTCGTAGGCGAAGTACAGGCGCTTCCCATCCGAATCAATCCTCTCCACGACGCTCCAGCGTCCGTCGGCGAGGGCCGTCCATGCACTCAACGCTTCTTCCTTGAAGCGCTCTCGCGAGGTGCGAGCGCGTGAGATGGTCTTGGCCTGATGCACGAGTGGCTCATAGGTTGGCTCTTGCGCGGCGGCTTTTTCCAGATGTAGGAGCGCACCGTCCGGGGAAAGCACGGCGGCCGCCTCCTCGGCCGATTGCAGCCGCAGCCGCAGTCCGGACTCGACATGGATGCGGATGCGGTGCAGCGTGGCTCGCAGCGCTGGCGGTACCTCGGCGTCCACGCCGACGCCGATGGTCATCCCGAAAATCCAACCTGGGCTCGGATAGCCCAGCATGCCGACAAAATCCTTGAACCCCAGGGTCGCGCCCGCGGTCTTGAATGCGAGCTGGAGATACTGCGGAAGCTTGAGCAGGATGGGACTCGCCATGGCCACCGGCTGACGCGGATAAAACCACTGCCGAAATGCCTCCCCCGTCATGCTCTCCAGCAGCGGGGTACCGATGTGGATCGAGCGCAGGCCGCCCGTGCCGTACACGATTTTCTGGCGCACTCTCTGACCGCGCTCTTCGTACAGCTGAAAGGCGAGGCCGGCGCCGAGATCGAGGGTACGAGAGGCCGTCTCGACCAGGTTTGCAGCCCATGAATCGGTGTCGAGTTCCGGCTCGTAGCAGCGCTCGACGATGGCGAGAACATCAGAGGTCGGCACGCACGCGAGCCTAGCGTGCGGATTGTCACTTCGACAACAGGGCTGCCAGGTAGTCCAAGACAAAGATGCCGATGGCTGCGGCGACCACGGAGGCGTTCACCGCGCGCCCCACGCCAGGCGCACCGCCCCGGGTGCGCAGGCCGTAGTGGGACGAGGTCAGGGCGATGCCGACGCCGAAGACGAGAGACTTGAAGAAACCGTTCAAGAAGTCCCAGTGGTTGAGTAGCTCGAGAAAGCTGCTCATGAAGCCTTGATAGCCGACATCGAGCAGGAGGGAGCTGCAGAGGATGGCGCCGATCAAGGCGACGAACGCGCCGATGATGTTGAGGGCCACCAGCGCGATGGTCATGGCGATCACACGTGGCAGGATCAGGTACGACAGGGGATCGATGGCAAGCGCGCGCAGGCCGTCGACTTGTTCGGTCACCACCATGGTGCCGAGCTCGGCCGTGTTGTTGGCGCCCACACGGCCGCTGAACATCAGCCCCACGAGCAACGGCGAGAGCTCGTTGAGCACGCCGAAGCCGGCGGCCCAGCCGATGATCGCGCTGGCGCCGAAGCGGGTGACGACCGGTGCGGCTTGCAACACCAGGATCGCGCCGTTGAAGAGCGAGGTGAAGGCCACCACGCTCAACGAGCCGTTGGCCATCGAGAAGAGATGTCGCAAGATCTCGTGGCGGGGAAAGTCGAACACGAAGAAGCGCTTGCAGAGCTCGAACCACAGCATGAAGATGCCGCCGACGTGCTCGGCGACCTCGATCGTGAGGGCGCCCAACTGGGCAGCTCCTTCGAGCGCAGCGGAGCGCACGGGAACGGGCGTGGGTTGAGGATCCTGTGGGCGCTGCTCGGGAGATGCGCGCTCGCGGACGCTCGTGATGCTCATGGCCGTGTGTTCGCGCAGAGCTTGAATATGTCGGAAGCTCCCTGGCCGCTCGGCTCGCTACACGTGTCGTCCTGATCGCAGTCGGTGTCGCAATAGCAATACTTGCGGCACTCGCCCTGTTTGCAGGTGAATCCGGTCGGGCACGTGGTGTAGAGGCCATTCTCGTCGCAGCCTGTGGCGAGCGCCGCGGAGGGGAACACGCAGCGGCCGGCGGCTGTCGGGGAGTCCGGATCCACCACACACTGGTTGATGCCTTGGGTGCAGTTGGTGCCCGTCACGGGGTCGCAGCCAGGCACGGGGGTTGCGGGCGAGCAGCTACCTTCATCGATGCCGCCATCATCGAGACCATCGTCCGCGGAATCGCCACCGCCAACGACCCCGAGGGCGCCCTCGTCTCCGTCGCCGGATTCAGAGGGGTCGACCGACTCGTCGGTGGGGGAACCTTCGTCCGGAGTGCTGCCGCCATCGACCCGCGGATCGACCAGCTCGGTGGCGCTGCCACCCAGGCCGCCAAAGCGGCAGGCCGATACCAGCAGGAGGGCGCAGAGGAGGGATGCAGAGCGGAGCGAATGGGTCTTCATAGGTTCACCGACAGAGAGAGGCCGGCCGTCGCCACGAAGCCTCCGCTCGAGAAGCCCGGCCAGCCGGGGTTGTTGGTTTGAACGCCATGGGCGCCTGGGATGGGTTCGCCGCCGACTTGCCCGTCGTCCGGCACTTCGTCCTTCACGAGCGACGGCGTCCGGCTACGACCGTCGGGATAGGTTGGGGGCGTCAACTTGCGCACGGAGCGCTCGATCATCCACAGGAGCTGCGTCGCGAAGCCGACCTTCATCTGCGTCTCGAACACCTCGAAGCCGTACTCCAGGCTCAAGTTGGCGCCGACGCGATCGTTGTCGACGTAGTTGGTGCGGCCGAACTGGGGCGGCACCGGCGTCGGCTTGTACTGGAGGTCGAGGCCAGCACCGAACGTACCGAACATGCCGCGTAGTCCCAGCGCGCCCGTGATGGTGTCTTGCCAACCGAGTCCAGGCAGCGGTCGCTCGGCATGCCGATCGATGTACTGCGACCAACGCCCGTACACGGCGGAAGCCACCAAGGACACGGTGTTCTCGTCGCTCTGGACGAGATCGAAGGAGGTCCCCAGTGAGGCCTGCCACGGCATCCAATCGAACACGAAGGTGAGGCCCGATCCCTGCTCCAACCCGCTCCCGAGCAGGAACTTGATATTGGCGGTCACGACTTGCTTCTGCGGCGCATGCAGGGTGCCCGTGATGCGCCAGCGCGGGAAGGGGCGGTACGAAAAGCCGCCGTGGGGTGCGAGTCCGATGTGGCCCTTGGCGTCGATGTTGATGGTGAGGTTCGTCAGGTCGTTCGCACTCGCCACGTACACGGGGGTGCTTGCCGGGGCCGTGATCACGAAGGTGGTGCCGAGCCCGAGCGAGAAGTCATCGGTGATGCGGAAGCCTGCTCCGGCCGCCATGGCGAGCGGCTCGAGGCGGTCGCTGTACATCTCGGGGTGCAAGCTGTTCGAGAGGTACTGCTCGCGCTCATCGACGTAGAACGTGCTCAGGCGCAGGAAGTTCTTGTTGGGGATCAAGCCGTAGAAGCCCACCGATAGCCGCTGCTTGAAGAGCTGGGCGACGATGCCGATGGCCTCGTAGGTGAGCACATCGTGGCCACCGTTCTGGGCACCACGCGGGCGGGGCGCGGTGGCGGATTGCGAGGGAGTTTCGACGCGGCCGTGTTCGAGAATGTCGGTGCCCAAGGGATAGCCGTCCCAGGCATCGGCGTTGGCATGTCCTGCGCTGCTCAAGTCGTTGGGAACAGCGTTCGCAGCGTTCGTTCGCGCGCCGAGGTTCACGTCGATGTGATCTCCGAGCACCAGAACTCCGGCGGTGATTCCCGAGGGCACATCGACGAGCAGCGCAGGATTGAAGTACGCCGCAGAGGCACCGTTCGAGGCTGCGCGCCCTTGCTGGCCACCGAGGTCGCCGAACGAGCCGGCTAGCTCGAGCAAGGGCGTGGCGCGCGCAGGCGTGCTGACGGCTGCCGACGCCAGCAGCAGGAGCGGGATGAGCTTTGGCGTGGACATACTACTTGTTGGCCTCTGGAGTGAGGGTCACCGCGAGCTTGCGCATCTCGGCGCAGATCTCCGAGTCGCTGCCCATGCCTTGGCTCTCGGAGAGCTTCGCGAGCTGAGCAAAGTGCAGGCTCTTGTCCGCGACCTTGGCGCCGGTGGCCTTGAGGATCTCGGAGCTCACCTTGTAGACGACCTCCTCTTGGTTCCAGTCCATGGGCACGGTGAAGAGCGTGCCTTTCTTGGTGGCGGTGCCTGCGATCTCGAACCAGTTGCGAATCGATTCGGCGCGCTTCCCACTGGCCACATCTCCCGAAACCGTGAGCGTCGAGCCGGGGTCGCCGTCCTTGTCCCAGTCTTCCCAGCCGGGTGAACCACTGCTGCCCATTTGCTCGAGCGGCGGTAGCGTGGTCTTCGGATCGCGAAAGTCTGGGGAGGCCCCCAGGACCGTGTAGACCCGCTTCATCTTGAGCGTGCAGGTGCTCGAGCCCGAGACCGTGCCGGTGGCGCCGGCCAGCGGGTTGTTGGCCAGGATCCCGGCGAAGCTGCTGTCCATGTTCACGGCGGCCGAGAGCGCGTCGATCTTCTTCACCGTCGTTCCGCAGACGAGTCCTTTGCTGATCTCGAGCTTGTCCCCGCTCTGCCCGAGCTCGAGGTAGAACCACCAGATGCCGGCCTGCTTCACTTGCAGGCCTGCCGCGACCGAGCGCGTGGTCATGAGCCAGCGACCGGAGAAGTCGCAGTTGGAGTTGGGAGGTGTAGAGGAGCCTTTGCCGCCGTCGTGGTCCGCAGTGCCGGCATCGCTAAGATCGCTCGGCCCGGCGCCGTCGCCGTCTCCGTCGCCCGGCTCTGGCGTCTCGGTGGGATCGTCGTCGTCCGCTCCTGCGTCGTCCGCGACTACGTAGGAGGCATCGGTGAGGAAGATGTCGTCAGGGATGTCGGGGACCAGGCATCCAGCGGTACTCGCTCCCGCGACCGCCCACAGGCAAAGAAAGCAGCTCCTCGTGATCCGCATGCTCGGTGTAGGCCGAGCGCGCAGGAGACCCTTGGGAGTTTTTGCAGACCGAGATGCGATTTCCGTCCCTGATGCTGTGAGCTTGCCTACCGAGGTCGATTTCTTGGGGGCTCATGCCGAATTGCCCAATGGGCGCTGGCCCCAGCTGCCTTCACGCGTGGAGGACGAGACATGCTGCCGACCAAAGCGAGCGCAGAGAGCAAGCGGCTGGCCCCCGGGCCGAGGGAATGGCCTCTGTTGGGGAACTTGGGCGCGATGCGGGGCCTGTTGCCGTTCCTCGAGTCTCAGTGGGCCGCGCATGGTGATGCCTTTCGGATCCGGCTTGCGGGCTTCCGAGCCTTGATGGTCGCCCACCCGGACAGCATTCAGCGTGTACTGGTGGCCAACCGACACAACTACGTGAAAGGCGCGGCCTACGATGGCACGCGCCGCATCCTGGGGGAGAGCCTGGTCACGTTGGACGGTGAAGCCTGGAAGGAACGGCGTTCGCTGGCCCAACCTGCGTTTCATCGTCAGGCCCTGGAGAAACTCGCGGCCATCATGGTGGAGAGCGGCGCGCGCTTCTTCGACGCCCTCGATGAAAGGCTCGGTCAGGAGGGAGCCGTGGTCGACGTGCACGAGGAGATGGTGCGGCTGACCCTCGACGTGGTGATCAGCGCACTGTTCGGGCGCGGCACCATCGAGAACAGTGAGATCTCCTACGAGGCGCTGGGGCAGACGCTGGAATTGCTGAGTGTCGGAGCGAACGGTGCGCAGCTCCCGCCCTGGGTGCCCACGCCTCGCAACTTGCGCTTTCACCGCACCGTACGGGCGCTCGACGCCAACGTGTACAAGATCATCGAGACCGGGCGTGCTCAGAACGCCGAAGGCACGTTGCTCTCGATGCTGCTCGCCAGCCGCGACGAAAACGGTCAGCCCCTCTCGGACAAAGCGCTGCGCGACGAGGTGATCACGCTGTTTTTGGCTGGGCACGAGACCACGGCACTCACCTTGAGCTGGATGTTCGTGCTGCTCGAGCAGGAGCGCGAGGTCATCGCCCGCATGCGCAGCGAGGTCGATAGTGTGCTCGGAGGACGCGAGCCCGGCTTCGCCGACGTCCCGAAGCTCGCTTACCTGCGCCAGGTCATCGACGAGACCCTGCGTCTGCGGCCCCCGGCGGCGATGGTGGCGCGCAATGCCATTGCCGAGGACGTCTTGGGCGGGTTCTACGTGGGCGGGGGCGAATGCGTGGTGCCCTTCATTTGGGCTGCCCATCGTCATCCGGACTACTGGCAGGACCCGCTGCGCTTCGACCCGGAGCGCTTCACGGCCGCGGCCAGCAAGGGACGCCACACGAGCAGCTATCTCCCCTTCTCGGGCGGGCCGCGCATCTGCATCGGCAATACCTTCTCCCTGGTCGAGACGGTGCTCTTGGTCGCTCAAATGTTCAGTCGCTTCGACATGGAGATCCTCTCCTGCGCGGACGTAAAGCCCGTGGCGATCGGCACCGTGCGCCCGTCGCATCCGGTGCGTGTGCGGCTCTCCCGACGTCGTCGCCCCTTGCGGGTGGCCTGAGCGGCAAGTACTTGGCCGTCCCCGGCCGGTCGGGGACGCGTATAGTCAGCCCAAATTTCCACTCGAGTGTGCATGTCCCCGAGGTCTTCCCTTCTGCAACCGAGGCTGTCCGCGCTGGCGGCGGCCACCGGGTTCGTCCTTTTGGCCTGCGAGTCCGCGGCCGGTCCGAAGCTTCCGCCGCTCGAAGGGCCGGGAGCCGCTCCCGCCCCCGTGATCGCGGTGCCGGCGATCGCCCGCGACGACGAGCAAGCGGCCGATTCTGCCCACGCCAGCACGGGTACCCTCCGCGCCAAGGAGATGGCGGCCATCGGTCCCAAAGAGGCGGGGGTCATCACGAGCTTGCCGGTCGCCGAAGGGGATCGGGTTCGCAAGGGGCAGCTGCTCTTCCGCCTGGACTCCGCCCAAGTGGAGCTCGCCATCGAGCAGGCCAAGGCTGCGCTTGCCTCCGCCAAGGTCCAAGCCGACTCGGCGCAGACGCTGTTCGATCGCGTGAAGGCGCTGCGAGAGCGCGGGGCGGCCACGCCCGATGCCTACGACCAGGCCAAGGCGCAGGTCGATAGCGCGCGCAGTCTCGAGGTGCAGGCGCAAGCATCGCTCGATTTGGCCGCGCACCGCCTCAACAACATGTCGGTGAGTTCACCCATCGACGGCATCGTCACCGAGAAGCGCATGAACCTGGGGGAGAGCGCGACGCTGATGCCCCCCTCGGTGGTGCTGGTGATTCAGAACGTGGACATGCTCGAGCTGCGGGCGCGCCTGCCCGAGGCCGCCCTCGCGGTCGTCAAGGTCGGCAGCACGGTCAGCGCGCTCTTTCCTGCCATCGGCATCAAGCGTGACGTCCAGATCAAGCGTCTCGCTCCGACCGTGGACCCACGCAGTCGGACCATCGAGATCATCGGCGACGTGCCGAACCGCGACCATCGCTTGCTGGCGGGCATGCTGGTGGAAGTGGCCTATGGGCCAGAAGCAGGCGAGCAGCAGGCGAAAGCGACGCCATGAGGCCGGCCGACGTCTTCATCCGGCGGCCTGTGTTCGCGGTCATGCTGGTCGCGGCGCTCGTGGTGTTGGGGCTGGTGAGCTATCCGCGCATCGGCGTGGACCTCTTCCCCGACGTGGAGTACCCGGTGGTCACCGTGGTGGTCACCTACCCGGGGGCCGATCCGGAGACCATGGAGAGCAAGGTGGCCGACCCGATCGAGGAGGCCATCAACTCTCTGGCGGGCATCAAGGCGCTGCGCTCGACCAACATGGAGGGCACCACCCAGGTGACCGTCGAGTTCGAGCTCGACGCGGAGCTCTCCATCGATCGCGCGGTCCAGGAGATTCGCGATCGGGTCTCCGCGATTCAGAACGACTTGCCCGACGGCATCGACCCGCCCGTCGTGCAGAAGTTCGACGTGGGAGCGGCGCCGATTATGAGCATCGCGCTCGCGGGAAAGCTGGACGCGCGCGCACTCACGACGCTCGCGGAGAAGGTCGTCAAGGAGCGCATTCAGCGTGTGCCTGGGGTCGGCGGCGTGGAGCTGATCGGCGGCCGCGACCGCGAGATCCACGTGGCTGTGGATGCGGGCAAGTTGAGCGGACTCGGCTTGACGGTTCAGGACGTGGCCGACGCCATCCGCGCCCAGAACGTGTCTTTGCCAGCCGGAACCTTCGACCGCGACGTCCGCGAGATCACGGCCAAGACCCGCGGCGACGTGAAGACGGCCCGGGAGGTCTCGGAGATCCTGCTGCCAGGTACCCAGGGCGGCGGCGTGCGCGTGGGCGACGTGGCGAGCGTGCTCGACGCCATGGAACGGGCAGACTCGAGCAGTGCCCTCGATGGTCGCACGGCGATCGCGCTGTTCGTGCGCAAGCAGTCGGGGGCGAACACGGTGGCCGTTTCGGGGGCCGTGCGGCAAGCGTTAGCCGAGCTCGAGCCGAGGATCACCCGCGAGGGCGCGAGCCTGGCCGTCCCCACCGATGACTCGACCTACATCAAGCACTCGATCCGGGACGTGCAGTTCGATCTGGTGTTCGGCGGGTTGCTCGCAGCGGCCATCATCCTGCTGTTCTTGCGCGACTGGCGTGCGACGCTGATCAGCGCGGTGGCCATCCCCACCAGCGTGGTGGGTACCTTCGCCTTCATGAACTGGCTGGGCTTCACCTTCAACAATATGACCATGTTGGCGCTCTCGCTCTCGATTGGGGTGCTCATCGATGACGCCATCGTGGTGATCGAGAACATCCATCGCCACCTCGAGCGAGGCAACTCGCCGGCCAAGGCCGCTTCCGACGGAGCTGCGCAGATCTTCCTGGCGGTGCTCGCGACCACCTCGTCGATCGTGGCGGTGTTCGTGCCGGTCGCGACCATGCGCGGCATCGTCGGACGCTTCTTCTATCAGTTCGGCATCACGGTGTCCGTGGCGGTGACCCTGTCGATGCTGGTGTCCTTCACGCTCACGCCCATGCTCAGTTCGCGCTTCCTGGGGACAGCCCATGGCGCGCCTCCGAGTCGCCTGGGCCGTGGCCTCGAGGTCGTGCTGCGCGCCATGGATCAACGCTACGGTCGGGTCGTCGGCTGGGCGCTCGATCACCGCGTCTTCACGCTGGCCGTGGCGGCGCTGGCTCTCACTGCATCCCTGGCGACGGCGCGGCGTTTGCGCACCGAGTACATGCCCTCGGAGGATCGCGCGCAGCTCAACTTGCAGATCGAGCTCGCCTCGGGCAGTTCCCTCGCAGCGACCACCGCGGTCACCGAAGCGGTGGCGACGGACCTGCGCAAGCACGTGCCCGGCGTGGCGCACACGTTCGCCACGGTGGGGGCAGGCAGCCAGGGACGCCGCAACGTCGGTGAAATCCAGCTGACCCTGGTGCCGAGCAAACAACGCGCGTTCCACCAGGATCAGCTCATGGTCTGGCTGCGCCAACGCCTCGGCAGGGTGGCCAACGCGCGGATCACCGTGCAGTCGATTCCGCCCATGGGTGGTCAGGCCTCCCGTGCGCAGCCGATTCAGTTCTTCGTGCGCGGGCCCGATATCGACGAGCTGGTGAGGAGCACGGACGGGCTCGAGGCCGAGCTGTCTCGCATCAAGGGCTTCGTGGACCTCGACACCACCTACCGCGGCGGCAAGCCCGAGCTCGCGATCCACATCGACCGCGGTGCGGCCGCTAGCCTAGGCGTGTCGGTCGCCGACGTGGCCAACACCGTGCGCATCCTGATGGCAGGTAGTCCGGTCAGCGAGATCAAGGACGGCGTGGAGACCCACGACATCGTGGTGCAGCTCTCCGACGTCGACCGCCAGAAAGTGGAATCCCTGGCCAACATGCAGGTGCGCTCCGCGAGCGGTCTCTTGGTCGACTTGAGCAACATCGTGCACGTGCGCCACGGCCAGGGGCCGAGTCAGATCGAGCGCGAGGCCCGTCAACGCCAGATCACACTGCTCGCAGGACTCGAGGGCCTGACCCTGGGCGAGGCCTCCAAGCTCGTGCAAGACACCGCACGGCGCGTGGTGCCGGGCGCCCTGGTCACCGGATTTGCGGGACTCGCCGAGACCATGAACGAGAGCTTCGTGGCGATGGGTGTGTCGCTGCTCTTGGCCGTGGTCTTCGTGTACATGATCCTGGCGGCCCAGTTCGATAGCTTCGTGCAGCCGCTCGTGATCATGCTGTCGCTGCCGTTCTCGCTGGTGGGGGCCTTCGGAGCGCTGCATCTGGCGGGTCAGACGCTGAACGTGTTCTCCATGATCGGCGTGATCATGTTGATGGGCCTCGTGACCAAGAACGCCATCTTGCTGGTGGACTTTGCCAATCAGCAGCGCGCGGGGTCCGCTGACTTGAAGCGCGTGCTGATCGACGCGGGCGTGGCGCGCCTACGCCCGATCGTCATGACCACCGCGGCGATGGTGTTCGGCATGATCCCCGTGGCCGCAGCGTGGAGCGAGGGCGGCGAGGTGCGTGCGCCGATGGCCATCTGCGTGATCGGCGGCCTCTTGACGTCGATGGTGCTGACGTTGGTGGTGGTGCCGGTCGCCTACTCGTTGACGGAATCGATGCTGCACACGAGGCCGGCCCTGTGGCTCAAGGCGCGCGCGGTGGGCGCGCGGGGTGCCGAGGCAGAGATCGAAGGGAGTGCGCAGTGAGGGGCTCGTGTCGTGCGATGTTGACGCTGGCATTGGCCTGGCAAGCTTGGCAACTCGATGGGGCGCCCTGTCGCGCCGAGACGGCACCGCAGGTGCCCACGAGCGTCGTGGTGCAGCCAGGTGGCCTCACGTCTCAAGACGTGGCGGGGCGAGCCGTGCAAGCCAGCGCGTCGCTCTCCCAGAAGCGGGCCGAGCTGGAGGCTGCCAACGCGCGCATGCAGGCGACGCGCCGGCAGCTCGTGCCGCAGCTCACCGTGAAGGGGAGCTACACGCGGCTGTCGCCGCTCACCACCAACTTTGGCAATGGCTTCATGGTTGGCGCTGGCCACGAAGGCATGATCACGACAGGGCCGTGTCCCGGTCCCGCAGCCGGTACCAACTGCGTGCTCGACTCGGCGGGCGACCCAGTCCAGGCCGGACGCACCTCCATCACCTTCCCGACCAACAACTATGCGCTGAACGCCAGCGTCATCATCCCGCTGTCGGACTCCCTGTTCCGCTTCTCGCATGCGCTCGCGGTGGCCTCCAAGGACCGCGACGCCGCCAACTACGCGCTCGAGGCGGAGCGGCTCAAGGTGCGCTCCGATGCTCGCGTTCTGTACTTCAACTGGGTGCGCACGCACGGTCAGGTCAGCATCGCGGCTCAAGCGTGTCAGCAGACGCAGGCGCGCCTGGTGGAAGCCAAGACGGCCTTCGAGCTCGGTGCACTGTCGCAGGCCGACGTGTTGAAGGTCGAGGCCTTGGTGGCCAACGCGCTGCGCGCCCTTCAAGACACCGAGACGGGCCGCGAGCTGGCCCGGCGGCAGCTCGCCATCGTCATGGATGACCATGCTGCGAGCGACTACCAGGTGGGCGAGGAGGTGCCCTCCGCGGATGCCAAGGACGCAGACTTGGGGTCGGACGACGAACTCGTGAACGGAGCCCTGGCACGCCGCCTCGAGCTGAAGTCGGTGGAAGCCTCGGCGCGCTCCCTGACCCACGCCGTGGCCTCGCTAAAAGTGACGCGTGCGCCGCGTGTGGATGCCGTGGGACAGGTGGACTACGGCAACCCGAACCAACGCTATTTTCCACCCACGCCGGTGTGGCGAGTGACCTGGTCGGTGGGGCTGGTCGCGAGCTGGAACCTCAGTGATGCGTACGTGGCGGGCGGCCGCGTGCGCGAAGTCGTGGCCAAGCGCGAGGCGCTGCTGGCCCAGGGCGAGCAAGTGGCGGAGGGCATCGCCCGCGAGATCGCCGGCGCGCAGGCCGCCGTGAAGAGCGCCCGCGCGGCGCTCGCGGCTGCGGACGTGAACCTGGGGGCGCAACAGGAGGGCTATCGCGTGGCCAGCGAAGCCTTCGCGCTCGGCAAGGTAACGGCCACGGACTTGGTGGACGCCGAGTCGGATTTGTTCAACGCGCGCCTGGGCCTGCTGGACGGACGCATCGACATGGCGATCGCCTTGATCCGGCTGGAGCACGCCCTGGGCAACGACGGTCCTGGTCGCTAGTCGCCGCAGGCGCGTGAGGGCACCGATGAGAATCGCAGACATCTTCATTCGCAGGCCCGTGTTCGCGGTGATGCTGGTGTTGGCGCCGGTCGTCTTTGGCTTGCTGAGCTATCGAGAGATCGGTGTCGATCTGTATCCGGACGTCGACATGCCCGTGGTGACCGTGTCCGTCGTGTACCCGGGCGGCGATCCCGAGACGATGGAGACGCAGGTGGCCGCTCCGATCGAGGAGGCCGTCAACACGGTGAGCGGGATCAAGGCGCTGCGTTCGACCAGCATGGAGGGCGCCTGTCAGATCGTCGTGGAATTCCGGCTCGACGTGGCCGGCGACGTGGCCATGCAGGATGTCCGCGATCGCGTGGCCACCGTGGTCGGCAAGCTGCCGCGCGGGGCGCGGGCACCCGTGGTGCGCAAGTTCGACGTGGGCGCCGAGCCCATCCTGAGCATCGCGGTGGGCGGCGAGTTGCAGCCCAGGGAGCTCACGCGTCTGGCCGACAAGGTCGTGCGCGAGCGCGTGCAGCGCGTGGACGGGATCGGCAGCGTGGACCTGATCGGCAGTGCGGAGCGCCGCATCAACGTCACCCTGGACGCCAACAAGCTCTCCGGACTCGGCCTCACCGTCGATGATGTCTCGAGCGCCATCCGCTCCCAAAACATCTCGGTGCCCGCGGGGACACTCGAGCGCGGCAATTTGGAGCTCTCCATCAAGACCCTCGGCGAGGTCAAGGACGCCGCTGAAATTGCCGACATTCTGCTGCCCAACGCCAGCTACCCGAACGTGCACATTCGGGACGTGGCCGAGGTGACGGACGGCGTCGAGCGCGCGCGCTCGGCCAGCTTCCTCGATGGTCGCCCCGCCATCGGCCTGGTGATCCGCAAGCAAGCCGGATCCAACGCCGTCGCCATCTCCAGCGAGGTGCGCAAGATCGTCGACGAGCTACGCCCTCGCCTCGAGGCCCAGGGCGCCACCCTGGCGATCCCCACCGACAACTCCGCGTACATCGCGCGCACCATGCACGAGGTGCAGTTCGACCTGGTGCTCGGCGCCGTGTTGGCCGTGGTCATCATCATGCTCTTCTTGCGCGACCTGCGGGCCACCTTGATCAGCGCGCTGGCGCTGCCCACCAGCGTGATCTCCACCTTCGCGGTGATGCACTGGCTCGATTTCAGCTTCAATCACGTGACCACGCTCGCGCTCTCCATCTCGGTGGGCATCCTGATCGATGACGCCATCGTGGTGATCGAGAACATTCACCGGCACCTGGCGCAGGGCGAACCCCCCAAGCAGGCGGCCTCCAACGGCACGGCGCAGATCTTCCTGGCCGTGCTCGCCACCACATCGTCCATCCTCGCGGTCTTCGTGCCAGTGGCCTTCATGGACGGCGTGGTCGGGCGCTTCCTGTATCAGTTCGGGATCACCGTCTCGGTGGCGGTGGCCGTCTCGATGCTGGTCTCGGTGGTGCTCACGCCCATGCTGAGCTCGCGCTTTTTGCGGGTGGAGCATGGGGAGCGGGGGGCCGTCGCTCGCGCCATCGAGGCGGGGCTCTCGCGCGTGGATCGCGCCTACGGTCGCATGATCGCCTGGGCGCTCGCGCACCGCGTGTGGACCTGTGGCCTCGGTGCGCTGGCGCTCGGGCTGTCGATCCTCGCAGTTGCGAACGTGAAAGCGGACTTCGTGCCGCCCGAGGATCGCGCGCAGTTCATGGTGAACATCGAGCTGCCGATGGGTGCCTCGGTGACCACCACGGGCGTCTTCGCCGAGCGGGTCGCCGCGGATCTGCGCCAGCAGGCGCCGGGCATCGAGCACACCTTCACCACCGTGGGCGGCGGGGCGCAACCCCAGAGCAACCTCGCGCAAGTGCAGGTCTCGCTGACCCCGAGCCGTCAGCGCGCGTTCTCGCAGGAAGAGCTGATGATCTGGGCGCGTCGGCGCTTGGCCAAGCTCGAGGGGGCCAAGGTCACGGTGCAGAAGATCGAGGTCATGGGTGCGGGCACGTTTCGCACCCAGCCCATCCAGTTCTATTTGCGCGGGTCCGACATGGAGGAGCTCGCGCAGGTCGCAGGCAAGCTGGAGAGCGAATTGCGCGGGGTGAAAGGTCTGGTGGATCTGGACACCACCTATCGCGGAGGCAAGCCCGAGCTCAGCTTCGAGGTGAATCGCCCGGCTGCAGATGCGCTGGGGGTCCCCGTGGCTGCCGTCGCGTCCACGGTGCGCGGGCTCATTGCTGGAGACAAGGTCAGCCAGATCAAGGATGGCGTCGATGTGTACGACGTGGCGGTGCAGCTGCCCGAGACCGACAAGGCAGCCCTGACCTCCCTCGACAACCTGCAAGTGCGGAGCGTGCGGGGAGAGCCAGTGGACCTCGGCGCCCTCACGCGGGTCACGCAGACCCAGGGGCCCGGCCAGATCGAGCGCCAGGCGCGCCAGCGTCAGATCACCGTGCTCGCGTCGCTCGAGGCGATGGCCCTCGGTGAGGCCGTGCAGCGCGTGGAGGAGGTCGCTCGCAAGGTGGTGCCCGAGAACATGGTGAGGGGCTTCGTGGGCATGGCGGACACCATGGCCGAGAGCGCCAAGTCCATGGGCATCGCGATGTTCCTGGCAGTGGCCCTCGTGTACATGATCCTGGCCTCGCAGTTCGACAGCTTCTCGCAGCCCATCATGATCATGTCGTCCCTGCCGCTGTCGGTAATCGGGGCCTTCGGCGCGCTCTACTTGACGGGGCAGACGCTGAGCGTGTTGGTGATGATCGGCATCATGATGCTCATGGGCCTGGTCACCAAGAACGCCATCCTGCTCGTCGACTTCGCGAACCAACTGCGCGCCCAGGGCATGGGCGTGCACGAGGCGCTGGTGGAGGCCGGCGTCACACGACTTCGTCCGATCCTCATGACCACCGCGGCCATGGTGTTCGGCATGCTGCCCGTGGCACTGGCGATGAGCGAGGGAGGCGAAGTGCGAGCCCCCATGGCGATCTCCGTGATCGGGGGGCTCCTCACGTCCACCATGCTGACCTTGATCCTGGTGCCGGTGGCTTACTCATTGATGGAAGGGCGACGGGGTAGGCGCGACTTGGTGGAGCGCTGAGAGTCGAGCCGCGCTTGGCGCGGGTGGCTCCGACGTTGCGGCTTCTTGTTTGGGCTTAGCCCACCTGAGCGCCCGGCTTGCCCGCTTCGACCACGAAGGTGGCGATGGTGGACACTGGGGCCTCGGCCGTCGCGATCGAGCTCACGGCACGATACTCCGTGCTCCACAGCCCGGGGGTCACCTCACACACCAGATAGCCGTGGAAGAGAGCGTCGAAGAACATGTCCACAGCGTCACGCCGCGACTGTCCGGGTCACCCGAGGCCACCCCGAGCGCGAACGGGTTCGTCCCGAGCGCCTTCGCGCTGGCGGCCGGCGCCCAGCGCGTGAAGGGAGCCAAGGCGGTCAGCGAGGCGACCGCCGAAACGCCGCCAACAAACAGTCGACGACTCATCACGGGAGGATCCTTGCGTGGACTCACGGGCCTCCTGATCGCGTGCGGGGACGAAGCGCGCACGTGCACGATGTGCAGCGGGCAACACTAGGCGACGCCTGCGACGGGGCGCTGTGGGGCGCGCAACGAGTCGGTTACGAGCGCGTTGGGGAGGCAGGGGTGAGGCTCTTCGCGCGGGAGTTTCGCGACAAGAAAGGGGCTAGTTTACTCTGGAACGTCGCGTGGAATCGTCCCGCCAGCTCGGTGACCAGGAGCGAGCCTCCATGGCGACGATTGATGGGACCCCAGAGCCTCGCCAGCTCCTGGCGGTGCGAGATCGTTACCTCGTGACGCTGGTTGATCAGCGCGAGCAGGAGGAAGTCGATCGAAAGCGAGAGCGCGATGGCGCGACGGAAGACGTACCGCTCCGGCGCAACGCTGATGACTGCGGGGGCCAGGAGCTTCGGATACAACAGGGGTAGGAATCGTGTGTTCGCGGTGATGAAGGCCAGGTTCCAGCTGGTGTAGAGCGCAACCCAGGCCGGCGAGAACTCGTACTCAACCTCGGCCATCGTGGCGTCAATGGACACGCTGCGCGCGGAGACCGAAGCCAGAGCAAGCCCCGCCAAGGCATTGTCAGCCTGGCCGTGGAGCAAGTCCGTGACCACCGCCTCCATGATATTCAGCCACAGCACGAGTTTGCGCTGCTGAGCAGCGCGCGGACTGATGTGCCCCGAGAGGCGCGCTTCTCGCAGCTTGCGCAAACCGAAATCCATCGTGGCCTTCTTGACTGCCACGAAGGGACCAGCCAGGCGGGACACATCCGAGAACTCTCGTCCACGCCGAACGCCGCCGGACGCCTGCTGGTCTTCGAGGTGCTTGCGCACGGCGTCGAGAAAGTCCTGCTCTTCGCTCGCCCTGGCGACCAAGCGATCCAACACGAACAGGTGGGTGATGCAGCGCTCCAGGGCATGCTTCTCGCGGGCTACCCGCAGCATTCCGCGCGGCACGACGAGCGCCAGGAACTCGACGATTGGCGGCATGCCTGCGAGTGCGTGGCGTACGGAGGCGAGGATCGGAGCGAGCGACTGGGGCTCGCGCAGCGCCTCCTCCAGCAGGCGAGTGACCGCTGGACATGTCGCCAAGTGCATGTCGTCACGCAGCACCGCCGCGACCATTTGCGGCTGAGTCCGAGCGTGGGGATCGATGCCGAGCTCGGCCAAGGCCGCGTCGACCACTTGCAAGGCAGAACGTCGCGTGCCCCCCTGAGAGCGCGCATCCTCTGGGCTTCCGTGATGACGCGCAAGCTGATGAAGCTCGGATCGCAGGACTGATTCTGCAGTGGCCATTGTCATTCTCCTTGTTGACGGTTTGGGAGCTCTCACCGACGCGAAGCACCGCGTCGGACCAGTAGAGCTAGCTGAGCCACCATGCCCCAAGATTCAGGGCCAATCCGAACTCGCCGGCGTTCTAGGTCGTCTTGCCTAGCGCATGGGACCGAGCTGGCGTTGCGTCTACGCACCCGCGGACTCGCCCGTCGAGCGCGCTTAGGCTATCCGTACAATACCCAGCGCTTCACGCGCCTGTCATAAGTGCGCCATCTGGGTGCGGCTGATTCAGCGCGCCCCTTCGTCCTAACTCGGGTTCCGCTGGAGAAGCGATGTCATACGGTGTCGTGCCGCGTTGTGCACGGGCGGGCTTCGCCCTCCTGCTCGTGATGGCTTGCCTGGCGATCGGCTGCAAGAAACGTGGCGAGGGTGCGCAGCAGGAAGCGGCGAGCAGCTCCGATCCACTCGTGATCGGCGCCTTCTTCTCCATGACCGGCGCGACGGCCACGTTCGGTACGACCAGCGTGCGTGGCGCTCAGATGGCCGTCGAGGAGGTGAACGCGGCCGGTGGCATCAAGGGGCGCAAGATCGAGCTCGTGGTGCTCGATGATCAGGGCAAGACGGACGAGGCCACCAGCGCAGTCGCGCGTTTGATCGACGTGAACCACGCCATCGCGATCGTCGGTGAGGTGGCGTCGACGCTCTCGCTGGCGGGCGGTCGCATCGCGCAACGACGCCAGATCCCCATGGTCTCTCCCTCGAGCACCAACCCGAAGGTCACCGAGATCGGCGACTACGTGTTTCGCGTGTGCTTCCTCGATCCGTTTCAGGGCTTCGCGATGGCCAAGTTTGCGCGGGAAAACTTGAAGCTGAGCAAGGTCGCGGTACTCAAGGACGTCCGCAACGACTACTCGCTCGGTCTAAGCGACGCCTTCATCAAGGCCTTCACCGCGGCGGGCGGTGAGATTGTGGGTATCGAGAGCTACAGCGCGGGCGACACCGAGTACAGCGCCCAGCTCACCAAGCTCAAAGACACGGGCCTCGAGGGCCTCTACGTGCCGGGCTACTACACCGAGGTGGGCGCCATCGCGCGCCAGGCGCGGCGCCTGGGCATCACGGCGCCGTTGATGGGAGGCGACGGCTGGGAGAGCCCCGAGCTGCGCGGCATCGGCGGTCAGGACATCCTGGGTTCCTACTTCACGAATCACTTCGCCCACGACCAGCCCTCCGAGACCGCCAAGAAATTCACGGCCGCCTACGAGCGCAAGTACCACGAGCCCACGCCCGCTCTGACTTCCCTCGGTTACGATGCGGTCATGGTGGTGGCGGCGGCCATGCGGCGCGCCGAGGCGCTCACGCCCAAGGGCATTCGGGATGCCCTCAGCCAGACCAAGGAGTTTGCGGCCGTCACCGGCACGCTCACGCTCGACGCTCAGCGCAACCCGGTCAAGCCCGCGGTGGTGGTGCGTGTCACCGACTCCGGAGAGGTCTTCGCGGCGGAGGTCGCGCCAGGAGAAGCGAGCAAGGCGGCGCCGGCCGTCGTGGCGCCGGCGCCGGGCCAGAAGGCCAACCCGGTCTCACGCGGCAACGCCGTGGCCACCTTCTTTCAGCAGCTGGTCAATGGGCTCTCGATTGGCTCCATCTACGCGCTGATCGCCCTCGGCTACACGATGGTCTTCGGCGTGCTCAAGATGATCAACTTCGCCCACAGCGAGGTGTTCATGCTCGGCGCCTTTTCTGGGCTCTATGCAGCGCTCGGCCTTGGCTTCGATCCCGCGCATCCCCAGGCGTTCGGGATCGAGCGCGTGCTGTTGGTGCTGCTGGTGGCCATGGCCGCGTGCGCCGCGGGCGGTGTGATCGTCGAGCGCCTCGCCTATCGGCCCCTGCGCGGTGCCCAGCGCTTGGCGCCCTTGATCACCGCTATCGGTGTGTCGATCTTGCTGCAAAACCTGAGCATCCTGGTGTTCGGCGCGAGCCCTCGCTCGTTCCCGATGATTGTGAGCGAGACCCGCTATCAGGTCGCAGGCGTGGTGCTCACCAACATCAAGCTGATGATCTTCGCGCTCAGCGCCGTGCTGATGTTGGCCTTGCAGTACCTGATTCAGCGCACCTGGACAGGGCGGGCCATGCGAGCGCTGTCGGTCAATCTGGCGGCGGCCAAGCTGATGGGCATCTCGGTCAATCGCGTGATCGCGTTCACTTTTGTGATCGGGTCTGCGCTTGCAGCAGCGGGCGGCATCCTGTTTGGCCTGGATCAGGCGAAGATCGAGCCGTTGATGGGCGTGATGGCGGGCCTCAAGGCATTCGTGGCCGCCGTGCTGGGCGGCATCGGCAGCATTCCAGGGGCTGCGGTGGGTGGCGTGATGATCGGTGTCGCCGAGCAGCTCACGGCCGGTTACCTGTCTGCAGACTATCGCGACGCCATCACCTTCACGATTTTGATCGGCGTGTTGTTGGTGCGCCCTCAGGGACTCTTCGGAACCGTCAAGATTGAGAAGGTTTGAACGATGGACATGTGGCTCAAGAGGGTGCTGGTCGTCTCCGGGGTGCTGGCGGCCGCGTATGGTCTCGGCGGGGTGTTGGAAGCCAACGTCATCGAGTATGTGCTGCGCATCATCCTCTTCTGCGGCATCAACAGCATCCTGGCCGTGGGGCTGAACCTGATCAACGGCACGACCGGGCAGTTCTCGATCGGTCACGCCGGCTTCATGGCGGTCGGCGCCTACACCACGGCATTCATGGTCATCCAGCTGGAGAACGTGCTCTTTCCGGGGCACGCGGGCCAGCTCTCGTTCCTGGAGGTGGCGCTCGTCTTCACGCCCTCGCTGTTGGCGGGCGCGCTGCTGGCGGGGGCGAGCGGCCTGCTGGTGGGCATCCCGAGCTTGCGCCTGCGCGGCGACTATCTGGCCATCGTCACGCTCGGCTTCGGCGAGATCCTGCGCCTGCTCTTCAACAACGCCACGTTTCTCGGCGGCGCCACGGGTTACTCGGGGCAGCGCTCCCTGGGCCTGCCCATCTACACGGACTTCTTCTGGACGTTTGCCTGGGCTCTGCTGGTGATCACCTTGCTCAACAACCTCACCCATTCGAGCTACGGGCGGGCCCTGCGCGCCATCCGGGACGACGAAATCGCGGCCGAGGCCTGTGGCATCCCCACCACCCGCCTCAAGGTGCTGGCCTTCTCGCTCAGCGCGGCCGCCGCCGGCGTCGCGGGCGGCCTGTTCGCGCATCTGCAGAGCACGATTCGCCCCGACGACTTCAAGTTCGATCGCTCCATCGACATGATCGTGATGATCATCGTGGGTGGGCTCGGCAGCGTAACGGGGGCGATCCTCGGCGCGCTGTTCGTGGGCGTCACCCTGGAGCTCTCGCGTGACCTGCAGGAATATCGGCTGGTGATCTACGCCTTGCTGCTGATCCTGTTGATGGTGTTTCGGCCCCAGGGGCTACTCGGACGCTACGAGCTCCAGCTGGGTGGTCTCTTCAAGCGCATGGCGCGCAGGGAGCAGGTGGTCTGATGCTATCGCTGCGAGACGTCACGAAGTGCTTCGGAGGGCTGAGGGCCATCGGGGGAGTGAGCCTCGACGTCGAAGCGGGTCAGATCTTCGGCTTGATCGGGCCCAACGGCGCCGGCAAGACCACGCTCTTCAACTGCATCAGCGGTCACTATCGACCGGACTCGGGCGAAGTGCGCTTCCAGGGCCGTTCGCTGGTGGGTTTGAAGCCGTCCGAGATCGCCCTGGCGGGGCTGGCACGCACGTTTCAAAACGTGCGCCTGTTCGGGGAGATGAGCGTCCGCGAGAATGTCCTGGTGGCCGCGCACCATCGGACGCTGGCGGGCGTGTTCGGCTCCATGGTGCGCAGCAGGACCTGGAACGAAGACGAGTGGGAGGTCCACAAGCGGGCCGACGAGTTGCTCGACATCTTCGGCCTGCGCTGGCTCAGCGATGAGCAGGCCAATTCGCTACCCTACGGCTCCCAGCGTAGGCTCGAGATCGCCCGCGCCCTGATGCTCGACCCCGAGCTCTTGCTGCTCGACGAGCCCGCCGCGGGTCTCAACTCGACCGAGGCCGACAAGCTCAAGGACCAAATCAAGTGGTTGCGCGAGCGCTTCAACCTGAGCGTGGTGTTGGTGGAGCACAACATGCAAGTGGTGATGGGGGCCTGCGACTATGTGCACTGCCTCGACCACGGCGAGACCATCGCCGCGGGCAGCCCCAGCGAGGTGCAGAGTCATCCGGCGGTGCTGTCGGCCTACCTGGGAGAGGATCCGCTGGCCGCGCGCGCCGATCTCCCGGAATCGAATGCCAGCGCGCTTCCTGCAGGAGGAACCCATGGCTGAGTTGGCGCTCGAAGCCAAGGACCTCGCGGTGGCCTACGGCGGCATCCGCGCCGTGAAAGGCATCTCGTTCGATGTCGAACCCGGCGAGATCGTGGCGCTGCTCGGCTCGAACGGGGCTGGAAAGACCAGCACGCTGCGTGGGATCGTGCAGCTGGTGAAGAGCCAGGGGCTGGTTCGTGTCTTCGGCAAGCAGGTCAATGCGCTCGAGACCAACCAGGTAGCGGGGCTCGGCGTAGCCTTGGTGCCGGAAGGTCGCGGCGTGTTCACGGGCATGTCAGTGCGGGAGAACCTCGAGCTCGGGGCCTACGTGAAGCGCGACCCACGCGGCATGCAGGAGCGCATGGCACGCGTGATGAAGTTGTTTCCGAGGCTCGGTGAGCGCTTGAGTCAGGACGCGGGCACGCTGAGCGGAGGGGAACAGCAGATGCTCGCCATCGGCAGGGCGCTGATGGCGGACCCGCGCATCATCCTGCTCGACGAGCCATCGCTCGGGCTCTCGCCGAAGCTGGTTGGGGAGATCTTCGCGGCCATCCGAGAGATCGCGGCCTCGGGGCTCACCATCATGCTGGTCGAGCAGAACACCCGGCTGGCCCTCGAGACCGCCTCGCGCGCCTACGTGCTGGTGACTGGCGAGGTCGTGCTGAGCGGCAAAGCCAAGGAGCTGCGCGACGACCCGCGCGTCAAGGCGGCCTATCTCGGCGGCGCGATCGAGTAGCGCTCAGGGATGGCGAGCCATCGGCAAGTCCGGTGCGTAGGCGCCGGCGCCGTAGGCATCGCAGAACTCCTGCATGCTCTTGTCCTTGTAGACCGGGTCCATCGCTACGAGCGCGGGGCGAACCGCGTTCCACAGCAAGATGGGTCCATTCTCGACGTTGTAGTCCTTGGCGACGATCACCAGGTCGAGCCCGGGGTGCATCACGATGTACTGGCCGCCTGCGCCCTGGGCGCTGAACACACCCACGTCGTAGAGCTGACTGCAGGTGCCGCCGGGGACTGCGTTGAGGCAGCTGGTTGCACTCGAGATGCCGTGCGGATAGGCGGGCCAAAACGCCGCGGGAGCGCAGGGGTCGCCATTGGGATAGAGGTTTTCCGAGGGAGGGTTGAGGATGTTGCCGCCCACGCCATGAGCGTTGCCGCGGTGATTGAGCCAGGTCAAATGTCCGTAAGACGTGTTGGCGTCCTCGAAGGCAGGGTGCGACATCCGGTAAACCCACTCGCTCGCGATCAGGCGCTCGCCGTTGTACCAGCCGTCGTGGAGCAGCAGCATGCCTAGCCTGCCCATCTCGGACATGTTGGCGTACCAGCCGGCCGCGATGCCGAGCGGAACCGGCAGCCAGTAGGACTTGGTCATGCCCAGCTTGTCGAAGATCTGGGCTTCCACGAAGTCCGAGGCATCGCTGCCGAGCGAGGGGATTTGCTTGATGCACTTCTTGGTCACGTCGATCAGCGTGTTGATCTGGACGCTGCCGACGGTGTCGTACTCGAACTCTTTTTGGCCATAGTCGAGGCTCGCGTTGTCCGCGCACATGGACATCACGTGGGTCAGGCGGGCGTTCGAGTTGTAATTCACGCTGCGCAGCCAGTCGGTGGCTTTGTCTTCGGGCAGGATGGGCCCGGTGCCTGGGCCCGTGCGCGGGATGTTGCGCGTGAGATAGGCAGCGCGTCCTAGCATCAAGCCGCCCAGGGTCTTGGTGGCCGAGAACATCGAGGCGACGTTGTCGGAGCCCTTCATGAAGCACTGCTTACCGTATCGAAAGATGGCGTAGTTCGGGATGTCCGCGGTGAGCTTGCTGGCGTCCAGGCCGCACACGCTTGGCGCCACCTTTTGCCAGGCACCGGTGCCGGGATCGCGGAAGTTGGCTTCGCTACCGAGCAGGGCCGAGTCGGACTCACCGACCGCTTCGGCTGCGTCCCCGTCGCTGTCCGCGGCGAGGCAGCCGGCGAGCAGGCAGGCCAGACCCAGGGCCAGGCTTCGCATCTGGTGCGCTGAACTTTGCGGCGATGCTGAAGGAATTTCGACGGTACTCGGCATGGATGGGCGGGGCGTGGGATGCAGCATGGACCCTCGGATGTGCACAGATCGTCCTAGCAGGGCGCCGCCGCGTCTGGGCGCCAAAAGGGAGCGATTAGGACATGAGGACTAGGCGCTCGGGCGACTAGTACGAAAGGCCTATGGCGAACCGCTGTTCGGATGGCTGGCTCGGGGAGACCGCAGCCTAGTTCGGCACTAGACCATTCGTTCATCTGGTCGAGCTCCTCGAACGACTGCAACCTGGGTTGACCTCAACCCTATGAACAAGCTGTTCGAGATCTTCTGGCGTTTGCCTGGGTCGCCGCGCCCGACCGTGATCGCGTGCGCGCTGCTCAGTCTGTTCTTTGGCCATCAGGCGTTCACGCGGCTGCGCTTTGACACCACCTTCCAGGCGTTGGTGGACGGCGACGTGGAGACCTCCGAGCGCCTCGAGCGACTCGAGGCTGAGTTCGGGGAGAACTCGGTCTTCGAGATCGTGATCAAGGGAGACGTGTATTCGGCGCCGTATCTGAAGAAGCTACGGGTTCTGCACGAGCGGATCGCGACCCTGGAGGTGAAGGAGTTCGCGGCTGGTTCCAGCCAGAACAGTGAACCCACTCGCGTGACGGCGTCCCCGCTCCCTGGGCCGGATCTCTCGGGGTTCGCCGTGGAGGGCGAATGCGAGCAGGCTCCCTCGGAGCAGCAGGCTCCGTGGATCGACCAGCTGGAGTCGCTGGTGAACGCGCGCACGACGGTCGTCGAAGACGGCGCCCTTGCGGTCAAGAGGTTGCTCGACCCGTGGCCCGAGGGAGCCGCCATCCTGGCCCTCGAGGGCCGCATCGAGCGCGACGCCACCTTGCGCGGCCTGCTCGTGGGATCGCGAGGGCAGGCGTCCGTGATCCTGGTGCGTCCGGTGCGGATGACTCCGACTCAGGCCCTTGCACTGCACGCCGCGCTGGATGGGTTGGTACAGGCCGCCAATCAACCGGATTTTCACGCCTTGCTCGCTGGCGTTCCCACGCTGGAGGCCAACCTCTCCCACGAGAGTGTGCGCGGCTCCATCTACCTGGTGCTCGCCACGCACGTATCGCTACCGGTGTTCCTGTGGTGGTTCTTTCGGAGCTGGATCGGCGTCGCCGGCCCCCTGCTCGTGCTGGGACAAGCTGTGGTGTGGACGGCGGGGCTGATGGCGATACTCGGCGTTCCGATGACGGTGATGACCTCCATGCTGCCGGGCTTTCTGAGCACGGTCTGCGTCGGAGATTGCATCCACATGCAGTCCAGGTACGTGGCCTTTCGACGCCAGGGGCATTCCAACTTGGCGGCGCTGAGCCACACGCTACGTGAGGACTCGCTGCCGGTGGTGTTCACCAGCTTGACCACGGCCGCGGGGCTGCTGAGCCTCGGCGTCACGAGGCTCGATTGCATCAAGCACCTCGGCTATTTCGCGGCCTTTGGCGTGATGGCCGCGTGCCTCCTGTCCTTGGTGTTTTTGCCCGCGTTCCTGCGCATCGATCGCGGTGCGCCGTGGTCCACCGGCGATCTACGCGGGGACTGGGTGGAGCGCTTGCTCACCTGCACGCGCCGGGCCGCATCCATCAGGACGACGGGATTCCTGCCGGGCGCGGCTCCGGCGGCGGGTGTGCGCCGGCGTAGCTGGGCGGTGGTGCTGGTGACGGCTGCGATCAGCGCGATCGGCCTGCTCGGTACGAGCCGCATGGTGATCGGCCAGGACCTGCTCGGCTGGTTACCCAGCAGCCATGCACCGCACGAGGCCTTCGAGGTCATGGACAAACACATGGGGGGCGCAGGGCATCTGGTGGTGCTGTTGCATGCGGAACAAGGCAAGAGCTTCTTCGATCGAGACATCCTGGAACGCGTGGAGGCCTTCGAGCGGGAGCTTGCCGGGCTGCCCGAGGCCGGTGAGATCTTCGGCTTACCCAGGATCGTGCGGCAGGTCTGGCGGTCCCTGAACGACGACAAGCCCGAGTTCGAGCGCTTGCCGGACACGCAGCGTGGCGTGCGAGATGCGCTCTCCATGTTCGAGAGTGCAGCCAAGGACGACCTGCGGCGTGTGGTTACGGCGGACGGCTCGAAAGCCGTGCTGATCGCGCGCCTACCTTGGCTGGAGGAGCTCGGCTTTCAGGTTGTCGAAGACGAGGTGCTCGCCGCCGCCGACCGACATCTCAAGGGATACGTGCGGGCCGAGTTAACCGGAGCGAACCATGCGCAGTTCAAGTCCATGTCGGGCTTGATCGCCGATTTGGTCGGCAGCGTCGGCTCGTCGTTTCTGGTGATCGCGGCGATGATCGCTTTGATGCTCTGGGACTGGAAACTGGGCCTCCTGGCGATGCTGCCCAACGTGCCGCCCATCCTCGTGATGCACGGCGCCATGGGGTTCGGCGATGTGCGCCTGGACTCCACGTCGGCGCTGGTGGCGTCGATCGCCCTGGGCGTGGTCGTCGACGACACCATTCACTTCTTCCATCACTTCAAGCGGCACCTGGTGGAGCACGGAGACGTGGAGCGGGCGCTCGCGCAGACCTACGAGGCAGTCGGGCGGCCTGCCGTGCTGACCTGCGCGCTGCTGACCTGTGGTTTCTCGACATTTCTCTTCGTCAATCTAGCCAATATCCAGATGTTCGGCTTGTTGGCGGGCCTGGCTATCACGAGCGCGCTGTTCGTGGACCTGGTGCTAACCCCGGTGGTGCTGCGGACCTTCTACGGAACGGCCAAGGCGCCCGCTGAGGCAGCGGAGCCGGCGTGTCTGGCCCTCGATGGCGTCGAGGATGCACAAGCATGAGAGGCGAGGGCTAACAGCCGAGCACGGCCTGCCAGAGCACCTCGCCGCTCACCGGCTTGCGCAGCACCACCAGGTTCGGGGATAGCTTGCCGCCCGTGGACACGTCCGCATCGCCAGTGAGCAGCACGGAATGCAGGCGCCGCGTGCGATTGCTGCTAGCGACCCCGATCAGCTCCGCGCCCGAGAGGTCTCCTGGTAAGCGGTGATCGGTGACCAGCACGTCCGCAGGCGTGCCCTCCTCGTTCATGCGCGCGAGCACCACGAGGGCGTCGCTCCCATTGATGGCGGTGTGGACTACGCAGCCCTGGGCCTCGAGCCAGGTGCGCGTGGCGTGGGAGACGAGCGGGTCGTCCTCCACCAGCATCACCTGCAGGCAGAGTGACGTCGGCAGCTTCGGTAGCACCACGCTGTCCGCTTCGGAAGCGGCGCGCGGCACGCTGACCGAGAACATGGATCCGTGCCCGATGCGGGTACGCATATCCAGGCGCCAGTCGTTGAGTGCACAGATGCGTTGAACGATGGGCAGGCCCAAGCCGAGTCCCTTGCTGCGGTCACGCTCGCGGTTTCCGACCTGGACGAAGTCGTCGAAGATGCGCTCGCGGTCCTCCTCCGCGATGCCTGGCCCTTGATCCCAAAACTGGATCGTGCAGGCGGGCCCGTGCATGCGCAGCGCGATCAGCACGCGACCACGACCACCGTGGCGCACCGCGTTGGCGGCCAGGTTGTGCAGGACGCGCGCCAGCAGGGTCGGATCGGCCAACACGGTCGCGGGGCGCCCGCGCACGTAGAGCAATACATCGAGCGCGTCGCACTCGTCCCGCAGGCCTGCCACGACCTCGGTCAGGAGCGGCTCGAGGGGGACGGCGCGCGGCGTGGACCGGGTCAAGCCCGCGTCGAGGCGCGACACATCGAGCAGGCCCTCCAGCATCGCGCGCAGCGCGTTGGTGGAGCGACCGATGGCATCCACCAGCCGTCGGCGTGGCTCAGCCTGGTCGTCGCGCAGACCGCCCAATACATCGTTGAACATGGCCAGCGCCTGCACAGGCTGGCGCAGGTCATGGCTGGCGGCGGCAAGGAAGCGCGTCTTGATCTCAGCGGTCCGCTCGGCGTGGCTGCGGGCTTCGACCGCGGCCTCGTGAGAGGCCAGAGTCTGTTGGAGCAGCTCCACGTTCTCGAAGCGCAGGTTCAGGCTCTCCCGCAGGGCCTTGGCGTTGCGTACTACCACCAGTGTGGTTCCCACCGCGAACCAGATCAGGAGCGCCGAGCTCCACCAGAGGCCTTCGGTCCAACCACGCACCGCGCTGGGCAGCAGCGTGAGATAGACGAGCAGTGCGTAGCAGACCGGATCTCCAGACAAGGTAGAGGTGGCACCCGCCACGATGCCGGCGTAGCAGAAAATCAGCACCTGCCCGGTCCCGGCGCCCGGCGTCATCGACCAAAGCACGCCGCCCAGACCCCAGGCTGACCCCACGAGGATGGTGCCGATGCGCCGTGCCAGCTGCGCCTTCCGGCCGTCGCCCGCCAGCCAGCCGTCCCTCGGCGCGCGCCAGCAGATCATCAGCTGAAACATGCTCGCGACGAGGTGGGCGATGCACCAAAGCCACATCCGCCACCCGTGATCCGCCGCATAGCAAGCGATGACAAAGGTGGCTGCACCGCCCGCGTTGAACACCAGCGAAGTAGGCAGCTGCGCGTAGGTATGCTGGACCATGCCACGCGCGAGGTCTCGACCGCGGTTCGGCGATGGTCGGCCCGATACTGCCGAGTCCGACGCGCTCTTGGAGGTCATGGCTTGGCCGTGCATCGACTTCGGAGCCCGCGAACGAGAGGTACAGTGTTCGGGCGCTCTTCCTAGGCCTATTGTACGCATCGCCCAAGCGAGCACCAGGCGCTAACTCGAACTCGCTGCGTCCGTGGTCGCGACCGTGTGAGAGTTTACAGACGGCTCGCGCGGCACGTGTAAGGGGCGTTCGACGCCCAGGGATGCGGTCGATACGCGGCCGTAACGCGAGATTGCTGGCTGGCTCACGCGAGGAAACGAACATTTTACGCAAGTGCCCCAGCAAGCGAACACAAGCGTGTCCTAATAGGCAGCATGGACCTGCTTCTCATCGACGATCACGCTTTGGTGCGTGAAGGAATCCGGGCACTCGCGGACGCCACCGGGTTGTTTGGGCACATCCTCGAGTGCGGTTCTCTCGCGCATGCCTTGGACACGGCCCGCACCGAGCGCGCGCGCATCGGGTTCGTGATCCTCGACCTCGGACTGCCGGACGCGGTGGGCTTCGACGCTCTCGTGCGCCTGCGCGAGGCACTGCCCGAGGCACCCATCCTGGTGGTCTCGGGGGGCGACACGCCGACCGTGATCGACACGGCTTTCGAGCTGGGTGCCCGGGGCTATCTGCCCAAGTGCTCCTCGCCCACGGCGCTGCGCCTGGCGATTCAGTCGGTCTTGGGGGACGAACGCTACGTACCCCCGCAGCTGCTGGGGCACGGCGGGGCCGCGCGGCGACCCAGCACGCCGGCTGCGAGCCCGGCCAACCTCGAGCGCCTCACGCCGCGCCAGAACGAGGTGTTGAAGCTGCTGGCCAAGGGCTACGCGAACAAGGAGATCGCCAACGCCCTGGACCTCAGCCTCTCCACGGTGCGCATCCACGTGAGCGCCGTGCTCGAGCGGCTCGGTGTCGAAAACCGTACGCAGGCCGCCATGTGCTCCACCGCGCAGGTCCTGTTGCGCAGCCCCGCTTGAGCGCGCGTTCGGTTGCGCTGCGTACCGTCGTTCCGTCGCGCGCTTGCCCACTCCCACGACTTACGCGCGCACTAGGACGA
The DNA here is from genome assembly GCA_047601445.1 of Myxococcales bacterium. Classification (GTDB taxonomy): domain Bacteria; phylum Myxococcota_A; class Polyangia; order Polyangiales; family DASUME01; genus DASUME01. Next base: position 6,832,064 of record JASGJH010000001.1, read on the forward strand.
ATGTCCGATGGGCCGTACGGATGGCCGATTGCATCGGTGCAGTGACCACGGCCTGCTTGTCTAGCTGACGCTTTCGCTTATAGCGCCGTGTTAGCGTTGGTCCGACACGCGCGAGTTTGCGTGGGTCAGGCAAACGGTATGCAGCAGCACTACGCGTTCTTTCAAGTCATTCAGAACTACCTCCAGCGGGCCGCGGAGGTCATCGAGATGCCTCCCGACACCTCGGCGCTCCTGGCGCAGCCCAAGACCGAATTGATCGTGCACTTCCCGGTGCGCATGGACAGCGGACAGCTGCGAATCTTCACCGGCTATCGCATTCAGCACAACAACATCCTCGGTCCTTACAAGGGCGGCATCCGCTACCACCCCGACGTGAACCTCGACGAGGTGCGCGCGCTGGCTGCCATGATGACCTGGAAGTGCGCGCTGATGGATGTTCCGTTCGGCGGTGCGAAGGGAGCGGTGCAGTGCGATCCCCGCGCGCTGTCCGAGGCCGAGCGCATGCGCTTGACCCGCCGATTCACGCACGATTTAGGGGATAATCTGGGTCCCGATCACGACATCCCCGCGCCCGACGTGGGTACGGGCGCGCAAGAGATGGCCTGGCTCATGGACACGTACATGAACAGCGTGGCCGCCAACCAGAAGAATGCCGTGCGCGCCGTGGTCACCGGCAAACCTCTCGCCTGCGGCGGCTCGCCTGGGCGGGTGAAAGCCACCGGGCAGGGCGTGGCGCATTGCGTGGTCGAGTGGGCGGGCGAGCACGGGGTCAAGCTCGAAGGCGCGCGGATGACCATCCAGGGCTTCGGCAACGTGGGGTCCCACGCCGGGCTCGCGCTGCAGGCCATGGGCGTGAAGCTGGTGGCGGTCAACGATCACAGCGGTTCGCTGCGAAATGATCAGGGCATCGACGCGGTGGCGCTGGCAAAGCACGTGTCGATCCACGGCGGGATCGCCGGCTTTCGACCGGCCGAGCCCGTGTCGCGTGAGGACTTCTTCGCGACGCCGGCGGACTTCTTCATTCCGAGCGCGCTCGAGAACCAGGTGGGTGAGGCCGAGGCCAAGCTGCTCGAGGTCAAGCTGGTGGCCGAGGGTGCCAACGGTCCCGTGAACCCCGCAGGCGAAGCGGTGCTGTCCGAGCGCGGCATCGAGGTCATTCCGGACATCTTGGCCAATGCCGGTGGCGTCACGGTGAGCTACTACGAATGGCTGCAGAACAAGCGCAACGAGCGCTGGACGATGCAGGATGTCGAGCACAAGCTGGCGGCCGCGATGATGCGCGGCTATCGCGCCGTACGCGAGATGGCGCACGAGAGGCGCGTGCCGATGCGCAGCGCGGCGTACTGCGTGGCGTTGAAGCGCCTCGCCGATTGCTATCACCACCGTGGAGTCTTTCCCTGAGCTCTCCCTATGGATTTGCTTCTCATCGATGATCATCGGCTGGTGCGCGATGGCATTCGAGCCATCGTCGAGGCCACTGGGCTGTTCACTCGAACCATCGAGTGCGGCTCCCTGGCCAGCGCGCTGGCTCGGGTGGACAGCGACGGCGACCAGATAGGCTTCGTCATCCTGGACCTGGGGCTGCCCGATGCGTCGGGCTTCGAGTGCCTTATCCGGGTCAGAGATGCGCTACCGGGGGTGCCCATCCTGGTCGTGTCGGGCGAAGATCAGCGCGAATCCATCGACTCCGCGTTCGACCTCGGAGCGCGCGGTTACCTGCCCAAATCCTCGTCCCCCACCGCCTTGCGCCTGGCCATCGAATCGATCCTCGGCGACGAGCTGTACGTGCCTCCGCAGCGCCTCGGCCACCTGGGACGCGCGTCTCAGAACGACGAAGGAAGCCCGCCGCCTCCCGAGCGTGGACTCCTGACGCGACGTCAATGCGAGGTGCTGCGGTTGTTGGCCAAGGGCCGCACCAACAAAGAGATCGCCGAGATCATGGGGCTCAGCCTGTCCACGATACGCATCCACGTGAGCGCAGTGCTCGATCGGCTGGGCGTCGAGAACCGCACGCAAGCCGCGACGTGCCCGGCGGCGCGCAGATTTCTTGGCGGTGGTCCGACCTAGAGGTCGTACTAGGAGTTCTGTCCGTCTACACCGTACGACTTGCTCGCCGTAAGAGATGAGTATGCGAGCATCGTTGGAACCCAGGAGTCATGGGACGAACAAGACGACCTTCGATCCGCAGCAGGAGCGCGCGATCGAGTACCTGCGGCGGGAGGCGCGACGGCGGTGCACGGCCGATGGACGGCCGCTCGGCTTTCAGGCGTTCATGGTAGGCATGGGACACGGCGTGCAGGAGCTCGTTCCGCGCACGCCCGAGGTGTTCTCCAACCTACTGGCGCTGGCCGCGCTGGGAGGGCTGGATCACCCGAGCGTGAGCTCACTCTGCCATTACCTACTCGGCTCGTTTCGAGACCTTCATGCCGACGGACTCTACCGCTTCTTCCGCTCGGCGCGGCTGAGCGGTGACACGGACTGCACCGGGCTCGCGGTGCGTGCGCAGATCGAACTCGGAGAGCTCGACCCCACTGACGCGGCGGGCGCGCGCGAGCTCAAGCAATTCACTGACCGGCTGCTGGGCTGCGCTTCCATCGCCAGCACGGCGTCGGCCGACAATCGCGTACTGGGCGTCGAGAACGGCGAGCTGCACCGCCGTGTGATCAAGCTGACCCCGCACGACCACGCCGGTGCAGACCTGGTAGGTGATCGCGGGCTCATGCACGATCCGGTCGCGTGCTGCCACGCGCTCTACCCGTTGCTGGCGGAGCTCCGCGCCGGTGCGCGACGCTCGGACGTGCTGGTGCGACTTCGCGAGCAATGGATGGATGAGCCTGGCCCACGGCTCGGCCTGACCCACGCCGACTCGGTGGTGGCCGCCAGCATCCTCCACGTGCTGCGACACCTCTCTTCAGGAGCTTGGCGCCAGGGCACGAGCCTCTATGCACCACCCGAGCTGTTCCTGTACGCGCTGAGCGAGCTGCTGCGGGAATTCCCTGAGTTGGATCACGCCTTGGTGGGAGCGCGCAGCGTGCTGCAGCACGCGCTGCTCGAGCGACGGCACGAAGCGCGTCGAGCCGGGGCCTTTCAAGTAGCCTTGCGGGCGAACGTGGCGCTCAACCTGGGGCTCGATCCCGAGCCCGAGCGCCGTGGGTTGCGCCGAGCCCAGCGCGCGGACGGGGGATACTCGGGCTACAAGGCACTCTATACGTTCAACACTGCCCAGGCGAGCGTGGTCTACTTTGGCTCCTCGCCCGTGACCACCGCGTTCGCGATCAGGGCGCTCTCGGAGCCGCGTGCACCTCTGCAGCGAGGAAGGACGGGCTGGTTCGACCCCGTCGCTCGACGTCTAGGCGAGTTCCTGCGGGATTGTCACGGTTCGTGGCCCGCGCCCTCGCACGGCCTCGCGCCACTCGCGAAGCGCAAGCCCGCGCGCGACGCACTGCGCTGACCCGCTCTTCCCGACTAGGGGCTGTTCCTAATTCCGGGGCTCTTTTGAGGCGGCCGGGGGGCGATGGCGTCAGGCGTGCTCCTGTTCGTCATCGTGTTCGTCCTCGTCCTCGTAAGACGTAGTCGTGCGCGTGCCCGGTTCACCGGCACATTTTGCTGAGCATGGAAACCACGCGCACGCAGAGAGTCTTTGCGGTGGTCGCGGTTTCCGGCTCGACGAGTGCCTGCATGCGGAGCAGGTCAACGATTGCGGCGCACTCCATGGCAGAACCTCGCGCAATGGCATGGTAGCGAGCGCGCTCCCGGTCGGAGGTCTTGCCGGCTCCCTCTGCGATGTTGAGGGGAATCGAAATGGTTGCGCGTTTGAGCTGGTCCGAGAGCTCGGCGTGGCCGCGGGGCATCTTCTCGAGGATTTGAAAGGAGAGCGCGGCAAATTGCAGAGCGCATTGGTAAACGTCGAGCCGTTCGAAATCTAGCATGCCATCTGTATCGGCCGAACCTCGCATTGGTTGCGCCATTTCGCGCACGCGCACGACTACGTCGCACGAGGACGAGGACGAACACATGACGCTCACGAGAACGGCGCCTTGGAGCTGCGGGGTCACGCTACCCAGAGACAGACGCACGCAAGTTGCAGCAGAGCCAGGTAGCTCTGCGCAGTCTTCTCGTACCGGGTTGGGATGGCCCGGAACCTCTTCAGATTGTGGAAGAAGACCTCCACCAAGTAGCGCTCGCGGTACAGGGTTCGGTCGAGCCGGCGTCCGTTGTACTTGCGAGTGGGGTTGTTGCAGATGACGGGTTTCATCCCCTGCGCGCGGACTGCCTCGATAATGCGGTCTGCGTCATAAGCTGTGTCGGCAATGAACGCCCGCCCCCGAGCGTGCGGTAGAAGCTCTTCCGCCATCGTCGAGTCGTGCTGTTGTCCAGGAGTCAACGCGACGTGCAGTGGGCGTGCCTTAGCATCGACAACGGTGTGGATCTTCGTTGAAAAACCTCCTCGAGAGCGGCCCAAAGCATTGGATTGGACCCCCCTTTTCCGCCCGAAGCGTCTTGGTGCGCCCGAACGACAGAGGCATCAATGATTGAGCCCGTTTCATCCACGTCCAGCTGCAGCGCCTTGAAAATCTTCTCCCAGGCCCCCCGCTCGGCCCAGTTGTAGAATCGGTTGTACACTGAGTTCCAGGGGCCGAACCGTTCGGGCAAATCACGCCACGGACAGCCCGTCTTTGCCCGGTAGAGCACGGCGTCGATGAACAACCGGTCTCCGAGCTTCGAGGCTGGTCCGGGGCGGCGCTTCGGAAACTGTCCCTGGAGGCGCTCCCATTGCTGGTCGGTCAGAGCGTGGCGGTGCACAGCAAGCTTTGATCACGATCCGGATCTCAGCACAAATTAGCGGCAAGAATTAGGAACAGCCCCTAGACCAGCCGAACGGCTAGCCCTTGCGCCTCGTAGATGCGCTTGCCGTCGACCCAGAGCGAGCCCGCTCCGACCACGGTGGTGTGACGGTCGCCTGTCTCGATTCGCGTGATCTCCACGTCCACCTCGACCAGGCGATTCTCCGGCACGACCTGTCCGCGATACTTCCAGGTCATCGGCACCCCGCTGGCCTGGGTCTCGAAGCGTCCGGCCGACCGCGCGTCGAGGTCCAGCGAGATCGCGAGCGCCTCGAGGGCTTGGAGCAGCGCCTGTAGACCGATCGAACCAGGCTGCACGGGATCTTGGTAGAAGTGTGCTTTGAAGAACCACTGGTCTGCGTGGATGGCGGTCTCCGCACGCAGGCGTCCCAGCGCGAGCTTGCCACCTTGCGGCCAGAGACCGGTGATGCGGTCGATCACCCGCAGCCGCTCGCTCGGAAGACGTAACGTGTTCCCGTAGTAAGGCGAGGGCTCTCGAGCCAAGTCGATCTGCGTGATGCTCGGCTCCCGAAGGCAAGCCCGCTGCTCGGCGGACGTGGGCAAGCCGACCTGGTCGGCCAGGGTTTCGCGCGGAAAAAAGCCGAACACGGTCTCCAGGGAGTAGAGCAGGCGCTCACCTGCGCGCATCTGGACGTCGAACCCGAAGATGCTGATGCGATCGGCGCGCGAGACGGACTTGAGCGTGGTCTCGATCGTGACGGTGCCCACGTCCGGAGGGAGCTCGGCGTGCAGCATGCCCTTGCCGTCGAGGTTGCGGAAGTAGAGGTTGTCCTCCGACTGCAGTGCGCCGCCGACGTAGGAGGCGAGCCAACCGCAGGGCTGGAGAGCCGTTTCGAGCAACACCGCGAAGGGCATACTGGGGGCGTTGTTCTCGGCGAAATACCAGGCGTCCGCAGGGACGTCGTACTCGATTTCGGCGCGGCTCCCGACCTGCATGCCGCCGATGGGACCGCGCACGTCGCGCACGCGCGAGAGGAAGTGGTAGGGAGGTGCGGGCAAGCGGGCCACGCGCCGAGGCCCATCGAAGCGTGCGTACATGGGACCGAACGCGCTGGATGGCTTGCCCCAGGCGCAGGCCATGAGCGAGGCATAGTCGAAGCGAAACCCATCGACGACCGCGACCGGGCGCTCGTCGACCGCCGCTTCGAGCGCCAAGCGACCGGGGTCGAGCGGCCACGCGGGCACCAGGCGGAGCGCCATGCGCGTGCAATGAAAGGCCTTGTGACCGTCCACTGAGCCGAGGATATCCGCGTAGAGAGTGGGTGCGGGGCCACCGAGGATCTCCTCGACGAAGATCTCGTAGACCACCTCACTTGAGGCCGGCGTGGCCTGACCGCGGCAGCGCAGCACGTAATTGTGATCCTGGGCGGGCTCGAAGCGTGAGCCGTCGTGATCCAACGTGTGGCCCAGCGCGATCATCATGATCTGCATGGCTTGCAAGCCGCCTTCGAACATCAAGGTGCCCGGCATGCATGGGTCGTTCTTGAAGTGGCCCCTGAAGAACCAGTGATCCGGCTTGAGCGCGAGGCGTGCCCGCAAGTAGCCGCGGCCCCAGGGGCCGCCGCGGGGGTCGAAGTGGGAGACGTCGTCGAACATGCGCATGCGGCCCGCGGGAAGCGTGGGCGTGCGCGAGTGGGTCTGCGCGCGTGCGAAGGCAGGGCCCAGACAGTCCACCAGGCGGCCCTCGGTCAAAGCGCGGATGTCGTCGTGGTCGAAGCGCGTTCGTTCGCACAGGGCCCGAGCCGGTTCGAGCTGCGCCTCGTCGCGCGCCACGGGCACCGCCGTCTCGGCGGACCAGAGTACACCTGCGGAGCGCGCGAGTTCCTGATCGGTGAAGAAGCCGGCCTGGCCATTGCGTACGCTGAAGCGCAGCTCGTCGTTTATCCAGCAGTCGTAGTGGAAGAAGAACAGGCGGACCCCGTCTTGCTCGGCGTGTCCATCGACCGTGATCTGGTAGTGCAGGGTCTCGCCCACCTTGGGCAACTCACCGAAGCTCTTGAGCTCGCAGCCGAGCAGGCGGTAAACGCGCTCGCCGCGATTCACGAAGTCGGCGCCGAGCCACGAGATGAGCATCAGATCCGCCTGCCCGGACTCGACCATCAAACCGGCGGGCATGCGACCTTCGTACAGATACCAGGCATCGGCGCGCACATCGGTTTCGGTCCAGATGGTACCGAGACCAAGTGTGCCGGGCTCGCCGTCGATCCCGAGCACGCGGTCGGCCAGCAACAGCGGCGGTTCGGGCATGCGCACTTGACGTGCGTGCTGATCCTGTTGGGCGAAGCTCGGGCCGAAGATCTCGGAGATGCGGCCGGAGGCGTGGATCTCGAGCTCGGCGCGACCGAACGAAGGTCCGCTGGGGGGCCTGCGGATCGGCTGGGAGCGCGGGCTCGGTGGCTTGCGGGCGACAAGCGTGGCGTTCGTGAGCGGCACGCGGTTCGCGCTTTCCGTGGTCGCGTGCTTGGCCATGGGCAGCGTGACTGGAGCGCGGACCGGAGCGGCTGGCGTAACGACCGCGAGCGCAGGTAAGGCGGCCGCCTCGCACCCGGTTGTGCCGCCGCGAGACGTGGGTCCGCCGAAGGTGCCTGGGGCTGCTGTTTGCTGGGCAAAAACGAGGTTCACGAAGCGCGTTTGGGTCTGCGCCTGATGGGTGATGAACGCTCGGTGCAGGGTCGAGAGCTGTTCGTGATGGGCGGCCAGTTGTGCGAGCGCTCGTGTGCTCGGCGCGCGACCCGGGGCGGCACCGAACGCCGTTTGGTCGGACTGGTTGCGGTGTGCGGCGGGATCCGGACGCACTACGGACTGCCACCATAGCGGAGGCAACGGTTCCTCGGCGCGTAAGGGAGGGGGTTCAGCCTCACGTGGCGCCGCAGGGAGCGCGCTCGGATGTCCGGGCACCCGCAATGTGCGCTGATGGGCAAGGGATGGTCCGGCTGAGGGGCGCAGTGGCTGCGCATGGAGGCGCCCGTGCAGAAGCGTGAGGTCAATCTCCACGCCGGCTACGAAGAGCTGCGCGGCGGCCTCGACTGCGTGCAGCAGCGAAGAGCGGCCGTAGCTGTCGAGCGAGATCGCCAGGTGCTCGCGTTCGCCAAGGATTTGGCCGATCCATTTGGTACAGCCCGCGTGGGGCCCGTGCTCCACGAAGACCCGCACTCCGTCTGCCCACGCACGCTCGATCAACGCAGGGAAGTCCACCGTGTTCATGGCCTGACCGGTCAACGCGTCGGCGACGGATCCGGTGTCGGCGACATAGCTCGCGCAGGTAGCATGGGTATAGAAGCGCACTCCGGGCACGGCCGCCGTGGGGCGCGTGTGCAGGGCTCGCCAGCGGCTCTCGAATTCACGGGCCTCTGGGCAGTGCATGATGAAGTCGTAGCCTGGTGCGCGCGTGGCGCGGCGTCCCAGGCGCGCGGCCACACGGGCGCAGGCGGCGGGCTCGCCAGCGAAGAACATGTCCTCGCGTGTGTTGATGATGGTGAGTCGAACGCGCGGTTCGGTCTCGAGCGCCGCGCGGACCTCGGCGATTGGGGCCCGGACGCGCCAGATCGCCCACTCGGCGCGCTGGGAGGAATCGAGCTGCCAGGCCCGCCGCAGGCAGCGCAGTTCGCCGCAGAGCTCCGAGTCGTAGACGTGCGATGCCTCGACCGAGCGCCGGAAGCCGTCGAGATCACACCAGGCGTCGAGCGCGAACATGGAGTTCGTCTCGCCCGAGCAGTAGCCGATGGCGGCCGTCGGCCGCAGGCCCAGCGTGCGGCGCGTGAGCTCGGTGTGGAGCTGGCACAGGAAGGACGAACCCCACAGCTTCTCCAGTGGCGTGGAGTCCTGGCTACGTGAAGGATCGGCGGCGTAGACCCAACCCGCGGCATCGAACAGGCTGTGTGCGCGCGCGGCGAAGTGATCGACGAGATCGGGAAAGGCCAGCGCCAGATCGCGGCCCATTTGTGGGTAGGCGCCGGCGGCGCCGGTGTACACGAACGCGAGCTCTCCGTGGAGCGGCCGCGTGCTCATGAAGACGCCGTCCTCGAGGGCGCCTTCGCATTCGTCCTTGCCCCAGGTGCGCAGGCGCCGAATCGCGCGCTCGATGCGGGCCTCGTAGTGGGCGGCGCTGTCGGCGACGATGCCGAGGCGCAGCGAGCCTCGAGGGGCCACCTTGGGCGCGAGCTCGCGGCGCTCGAGGGCGCTCAGGAGGCCGTCGACGTCGTCGGCGGCGGCCACGCCGAAGTGCGGTCGCTCTGCGAGAAACACGGGAGCTGCGCGGGAGCCGGGCACACTGCAGACCACGGTGCTGCTACGCCCGCCGCCAAGCGAGGACACCTGCACCTCGGCGCTGCGCTGCTCGGCGCGTGGAAGCCAGGGCATGGGCCCGTGCGGGGAAGGTAGGGTGCGCTGCGCGCAGGCGGCCACGGCCATTGCGATCTGCAGCAAGCCCGAGGCTGCGTGGGCATGGCCGATGTGCCGGGGGGCGCCGTGGGAACTCTCGGCAGCGAGCACGAAGGAACCCACTGCTTCTCCAGGATCGACCAGAGCCAGCACCGGATCCCCTGCATGCATGGCATCGGCATGGCGCTTGAGGACGAGCATGACGGCGGCGTCTCCGGGCTCGTGCTGTGCCACCGGGAGCAGCTCCCGCGAGGCCGTCTGTTGCACGATCTCGCATGTCATGTCGACCGCGCCCACCACGGCCGCGTCGATCTCGCCGGCGCGCAGCGCGCGCACGGCCAGCTCCAGAGCGATCACGCCGGAGCACTCCTCGGCCGATACCGTGAAGCTCGGTCCCTCGAAGCCGAGCTGCTGGTTGATGCGATTGGCCACGATGTTGGGCATGGCGCCCACGGCCGCGGACGCGGACAGCGGCTCCGAGGAGAGGCTCGGGGGAAGCTTCTCGATCCACGCGCGCGATCCGCGATAGCGCACGGCGTGCCGCGCGACCTCGGCGTCGCACTGCATCCCCACCAGTACACCGGTGCGCTCACGCGGCAGGTGTCCGACGACGTCCGAAAGATCCTGCAGCGCCGCCAGCAGCAAGAGTTGCTGGGGCAGGGCGACCTGCAGGTCGGCAGGGGGCGTGCGTAGGTTCGTGGCATCGAGCTCGAAGCTGTCGATGGCGACCCCGGCGCTGGGCCGAACGCCCGAGTCGAACCAGTGGGCGACGAGATCGGTGGCTGCGCCCGCCGCGCCTGAACGTACGACCTGCGCCACCACGGCGACCTGCCGCTCGTGCGAGACCGGTGTCGACGTGCGCGGTAGCGCGCGCGGACGGGGGCGGAATTCTTCGAGCACGAGGTGGGCGTTGTTGCCGCCGAAACCAAAGTTGCTGATGGCGGCCCGCCGAATTCCTGCGCAGGTCCAGGGCTCCTCCTCGTGCAGCAGACGGAAGGCGCGATCGCCGAGCTCCGCACAGGGAACCTCCGCGTGCAGGGTGGCAGGGCGGACCTCGTGCTTGAAGGCGGCTAGCACCTTGAGCACGGCGGCGCCCCCCGAGGCGGTGATCAGGTGGCCAAGGTTCGATTTCAACGAGCCAATCGGCAAATCGGTGGATCCTTCGAACACGCTTCGCATGCTGCGCAGCTCGGTGTTGTCCCCGAGCATGGTGCCGGTCGCATGGCACTCCACCAGCGACACGTCGCGTGGCGCGAGACCGGCGTGGCGGTAGGCCGCGCGCAGGGCCCGGACCTGTCCGGCTTCGTCCGGCACCATCAGGCCTCGGCTGCGCCCGTCGTTGGAGAGCCCGATGCCGCGGATCAGGCCGAGTACTGGCTTCCCCTGGGCCAGCGCGTCCGATACCCGCATCAGCACCACGAGCGCCGCGCCTTCGGACGGCACCAGTCCGTCGGCGTCGCGGTGGAACGGCCGACTCTGTCCAGTAGGGCTCAGCGCCTTGAACGCGGTGAACCCCGCGTGCAGAAACAGGCTGTCCGCGTGGTTGACGCCGCCAGCTAGCATGAGATCGGCTCGACCGTCCTGTAGTCGATCACAGGCCAGCTTGATCGCATAGAGCGAGGAGGCGCATGCGGCGTCAAGAGCGTAGGCAGCGCCGCCGAAGCCAAGCGCTCGGGCCGCCAGCAGTGCGGGTAGCCCCGACATGAAGCGGTTGCGCGCGTCCACGCCGCGAGGGGCACCCGACCATAGCTCGATCGCGAGCTCGACCAGTTTGGGCGTTGGATAGCTGAGGTTCCCGAGCACGAGTCCCGCGCGCGGATGGACATCGCTGTCGTCGAAGCCCGCGCTGCGCATGGCCTCGCGTGCCGCGTGCAGGGTCCACAGGAACACGGGGTCGAGGCCCGCAAGGCTCGCAGCGTCGAGGGCGAAGCCATGCGGATCGAACTGCGCGTCGAAGTCATCGCGGACGTAGCCACCCACCTTGGTCGCCACGGCGGCCGCGAGCTGAGCCTCGTCGACGTGAGACGCGATCCCCCAGGCCCCCGGTGAGGGGCGCCGTAGCGCGGAGCGCTTGCCGCGCACCAGGGACCACAGTGCCTCGGGAGTCAGCGCACCCGGTAGCACACAACCTTGACCTACGATCGCGATGGGCTCAGACATGGGCGCTCGCCTGCCGGGGGGCCTCTTCGGGAGTGCCTCCCGGAATCAAGTACATCTCGCACCCCGCCAGCTCGACCAGCACGGAGCCGTGCGAATCGGTCAGACGCGCGTCGCAGACCAAGTGCTCGCTGCTCTGGCTGCGCACGCGAAGCTCGCAGCCGACGGTGCCCTGGGTGGGAAGCGGCGCGAATAGGTGGATGGCTTCGATGCGCATAGGCAGGGTGGCACCCACGGTCTGCTGGCCGCACAGGATCGCGAGCTGCAGCGCGCCGTCGAGCGCGGCAGGGTCGGTCGACCAGTTCTCCTCCGGCCAATCCAGCTCACGCACACCCGCGAGATGCGCTCGCGCGCCCTGCGCCGACAGCCCTTCGATGGAGCGCAGCACGTGAAAGTATTCGCCATGGAACAGCATGTGCGAACGATAGGCGTCGACCGCGTTCAGGCCTCCGACCAGCGTGTCCTTGGTGAGCCGCGCCTCCGACCGGCTCTCCTCACACACCTCGCTGTTCGCTCGGTAGCAGAGCTCGCCGACCTCGTTGCGCAGCTCGAGCTCCGCGCTGTGCTCGTCGAGCCTGCGCGCGGAAAGCGAGAAGCGCTCGGGTTCTTCGCGGTAGCGCGCCAAAGTGATGCCGCGCAGCACCCGCAAATCCCGCACCGTGATCGCCGATGCGGGGAACAGTGAGCGGCTAAGGCGGGCAAACCACTCGAGCACCAGCACCATCGGTAGCACCACCTGGCCGCGAACACGGTGGCTCTCGAGCTGCGGATGAGACTCCGCGTCGACCATGACTTCCGCCGACAGCTGTTGTCGCCTGCCCTTTGCCATCAATCCACCGCCGATCACCACCTGCACGTCCGTGCGCTCGGAGAGGGCCAGCTCGTCGACAAAGCAGCGCGCGCCCTCCGCCACCGGCAACAGTGCGATCCCGCGCGACCGAAAGTGCTCCCTGAGCGTGGGCGTGACCATGCCGCCTTCCCAGGGACCCCAGCCCAGCGCCGCCACGCGGCAGCCATCTCCTCGCACGCGCGCCTCGGCCGCGGCGACCTGGTTCAGGACCTCGTTGGCCATGGCGTAGTCGGCCTGCCCCGCGTTGCCCTCGCGCGCCGCCACCGACGAGAACATGCACAGCCATCGCAGCGGGTCGGAGCGGGTCGCCCGCAGCAACGTCCGCAGCCCTAGCACCTTGGTGTCGAACACATGGGCGAACTGCGCCTCGGTCTTCTTGTCGAGGAAGGCGTCGGCCAGCACACCTGCGCCGTGGATGAGGCCGCGGATCGGGCCCCAGGCGCGTCGCACCTCGTCGAGCACGAGGTTCAGCGCAGTCTCATCTCGAATGTCCACGCATGCATAGGCCACCTCGGCACCCGCCGCGGTCAATGCCTGCAGCGTTGCGCGGATCTCTCGGGCGGCCACGATGGTGGCAACCTTCGCGCCCACCTGTCTCGGCGTGGAGGGCTCGCCTTTGCGCCGGGCCTCTTCGAGCACGAGCCGCTTGAGCTCGCCTTCATCGGTTGCCGCCGCGAGCATGGGGGGCTCGGTCTCGAGCCCAGTGCGTCCGAGCAACAGTAGGCGCGGTGCAGCCACGCGCGTGAGCTCGATCAGCGAGGCGGCGGTCACACCCCGGGCGCCGCCTGACACCACGAACACGGCGTCGCGCAGATCGTCTCGTCCGGCGGCGGGAGTGCGAGGCAGGGGAGCGGGCTGACTCACCAGCGTGAAGCGCGATCCCTGCGCGTCGAGTCCTACCTCGAGCTCCGGTCCGCCCTGCATGAGTTCGTGCGCGATGGCTTGGGCCAGCTCTTCTGGAGAACGTGCGCCACATGCCAAGTCGATGGCCTTGAGCGAAGCTTTGGGCCACTCATGGGATGCCGAGCGTGTCAGCGCCGCCAGACCTCCAAGCCAGGCGCGCTCCGCAGCACGTCCGCTCAGTCCGAAGTCGCCGCCCGTGTCCTGCACAGTCACGAAGAGCCCACCATGCTCGCGAAAACGCGCGGCCACCGCGCGCGCCACGCCGAACGCCTCGCGGTTGACCTCGATCGCACCGGCGGCGTCGACGTTGCGCAGACCCGCCAAGACGATCACGCCGGCGGCGCCGGAAAGCGCGGGCCCCTCGGCCTCCGTGATCGCAGCGATGCCCTGTGCGCGAAGCGCTTTGATCAGGGCCGTGGAAATGCCGCGGCCGTCCGTCGTGACCACGATGGTTCCAGCTCCGTGTAGGCCAGGCATCGCGAAGCCGCTCTCGGGCGCAGGGTGTGTACGCACCGCGAGCCGTAAGGGGGCCGGTGCTCCCGGCGAAACCGCTGTCGCTTCGGCGTCGGTGTTTGAGCGAGCCGGCAGGGCGTTTTCTCCGGCACTCGCGTGTTTCGAGGCCGCGAAGGCCGCGATGATTTGTCCCAGCGTGCGGAGGCTGGTCAAGCTCGCGCTGCTGACCTCGGGCAGGTCCGGAACGCGGTTGCGCAATGCGGAAAGAATCTCGACGCGCTTGATCGAGTCGATCCCGAGATCGGCCTCGAGATCTAGATCCAAGTCGATCATCTCACGCGGATAGCCCGTGCTGTGAGCCACCACCTCGAGAAGGACGTCCTTCAGATCGTTGGCTCGGTTTGCGGTGCCTGCGGCGGCAGACTCGGTCTGTACGGACGGATGGTCTGCTCGCTCGGACACTGGCGATGGCGCGCCGGGCAGCTGTCGAGCAGACGCATCGCCGTACAACGCAATGATCTGTGCCAGCGTGCGAAGGTTGGCCAAGCTGGCGCTGCTGACCTCGGGCAGGTTCGGAACGCGGTTGCGCATGGTCGAGAGAATCTCCACCCGCTTGATGGAGTCGATTCCCAGATCTGCCTCCAAATCCAGGTCCAGCTCGATCATCTCGAGTGGATAGCCCGTGCTCTGGGCCACGACCTCGAGCAGAATCTGCCCCAAATCTCGGCCCGCCGTGGCCGCGGCTTCGCCTTGCGCTTGGTGGGGCGCACCGGAGAGTGGCGTCGGCGTGAGTGGCACTGCCGCGCTCGAGTGGCTTCGAACGCCGACGCTTTCCGCTTGCCCCAACACCTCGGCGATCTGCGCCAGCGTACGCAGGTTGGCGAGCGTGGTGCTGTTCAGGTCGGGCAGGTGAGGGACCCGGCTGCGCATGGTGGACAAGATCTCCACGCGCTTGATGGAGTCGATGCCGAGGTCGGCCTCGAGATCCATGTCGAGCTCGATCATCTCGCGCGGATAGCCCGTGCTCTCCGCCACGATGGTGAGGAAGAGTTCGCCCAGGTCTGCTCGAGCGTGGCGAGTCACCACGATCGAAGGCTCAACAGCAAGTTCGAGCGGAAGCCGGGGTGGGGGAGCTGCCACCATCGGTGCGGGAGCCGCGCTCCGCGAGGGAGGCGCGACGGTGTCTGCCGCGGGCGCAGCGGTCGATTCTCAAGCCCAGGCTCGCGAAAGAGCTCTCGACGGCGCGCAAGAAGGCCTGGTGGCTCTCGGCCATGGCCCGCTGGAAGTCCATTTGGGCCGCGATGGTGGGCGCCTGCAGGCGCTGAATGGCGTCGACCCAGTCGAGTGGCACGGGCGCTGCTGAGAATGTTGACTCGCTGGGCGATCGAGTGGACGGCGCTATCGGAGCTTCGCTCGCTGTGGGCGGCACACTCGACACAGCCATCGCCGGTTCCCCCGACTTGGCTCGGATCGCGGGCACCCTCGTCACCGACGCGCTCGGTAGCGTATTGGTCTCCCGTACGAACACCCTCGCTCCGACGGCAGGCGGATAGGGTTTGGCGTGGTTGGCGCCGGTCAGCATGATGGTTCCCTTGCCTTTCACGCTCGGCATCTCGGCCAGCTGACGGCCCTCCCACAGGCCCGCAAAGGTGAGCGGATACCCGTGGGCCGCCAGCTGTCCGAGCGCGCTGTGCCACGCGGTGACGCCATCCTTGCCACGCTGATCGAGCGCCACGGCCAGGTGGGGTCTACCCATCAAGCAGCGCTGCGTGAGGCGCGTCAGCACGGCGTCGGGCCCGACCTCGATGAACACGCGCGCACCCGCGGCGTACATGGCCTCGACCTGCTCGACAAAGCGCACGGGTGCGCTCACGGCCGCGGCCAGTTGCGCCCGCAGCTGATCTGGCTCGGCTGGATACTCGGCCGCGCTGGCGTTGGCGTAACAAGGCACGCTCGGCGTCTGGACCGGAATGCGATCCAAAAATGCCCGGAAAGGCTCGACCGCAGCAGCCACCAGGGGCGAGTGAAACGCGGTGGACACCGACAGACGACGCACGCGCAGCCCCGCCGCTTCGAGCGAGCGCTCGGCGCCTTCGATGGCAGCCACGGAGCCCGACAACACGACCTGTTGCGGGTCGTTGTGATTGGCGAGCACGACCTCCATTCCAAGGACGAGTCGTTCCACCTCCTCGCGCGCGGCGCTGACCGCCGTCATGGCACCCGGTACATCGCTCGCATGGGCCATCAGCTCGCCTCGTTGGCGTGCCACGCGCAATCCATCGCCGCGCTCGAGGGCTCCCGAGGCGGTGAGCGCAGTCACTTCACCCAGGCTGTGGCCGCCCACCATGGCAGGCGCGACGCCCACGCGTTCGAGCAATTGCAGCAGCCCAAGGCTCATGGCGGCGATGGCCGGTTGCGCCCACTGAGTTGCTGTCAAGGTGCGCTCCTGTTCCGCGCGTGCGGCGTCGCCGCGCGCAGGCTGTGGATACACCACGCTGCCGAGGCTTACCTGCGCGTCGCGGATCTCTTCGGACGCCCGGTCCCAAACCTCGCGCACGCAGTCGAACTGCATGGACAACTCACGGCCCATGCCCACGTACTGACTGCCTTGTCCCGAGAAAAGCAGGGCAACCTCGCCTGCCCGCGAGCCCGTGCCGTAGCTGATGCCGCGCGGAGAATGGAAGGGCGTCTCTCCGTTCTTCAGGATCGACTCGGCCGCCAACTGGAGCTTCTCGCGCGCATCCGCCTCGTCGCTCGCCACCACAGCGACACGCGCGTGCGGGCTCGGCGAGAACGTCAGCTGCTGTTCGCGTGCGAGCCTGGCCAGCGTGCCTTCACCATGGCAGCGCTCGACCGCATCCCGGCATTGCGCCGCGAGCGCCTCGGGCGTCTCTGCCCCCAATAGGAGCAGCTCTGACGGACTCGTATGCAAGCGCTCGGGCGTGGACGAAGGTCCGACATACTCCTCGAGAGTCACGTGGAAGTTCGTGCCTCCGAAGCCGAGGGCGCTTACCGAGGCGCGTCTTGGATGCCCGCCCGGCTGAACCCAGGGCCGCTGCTCGGTGTTCAGATAGAAGGGGCTCGTCGCGAGCTCGAGCGCGGGATTCTCGGTGGTCACCTTGATGGTGGCGGGTAGTACGCGGTGGTGTAGGGCCAGTACGGCCTTGATCAGCCCGGCTGCTCCCGCGGCAGCCTTGGTGTGACCAATCTGCGACTTCACTGATCCGAGCGCGCATGCCTGCGGTTTCGCTCCAGCCGCCGTGAACACCTGGCGCAGCGCTTCGAATTCCGCGGCATCTCCGGCCCGCGTACCCGTTCCATGCGCCTCCACCAAGCCCACGGTCTCGGGCCCGTAGCCCGCTCGACGATAGGCTCGCTCGAGTGCCAGCGTCTGCCCGTCCGCCGAAGGCGTATAGATGCTCTTGGCGCGCCCGTCCGAAGAGGAGCCGATCCCGCGCAATACCGCGTAGATCTTGTCGCCGTCGCGCTCCGCGTCGGCGAGCCGCCGCAGCGCCAGCATGCCGATGCCCTCACCCAGGATGGTCCCGTCGGCCTCGCCCGAGAACGGACGGCAATCCCCGCTGTGAGAGAGTGCCCCGGTCTGCGCAAAGCACATGTACATGAAGATGTCGTTGAGCGCGTCCACGCCGCCCGTGATCACGAGATCCGAGTGCCCCAGCGCGAGCTCGTTGACCGCCATCGCCACCGCGGCGAGCGAGCTCGCGCAAGCCGCGTCCACCACGGCATTGGTCCCGCCCAGGTCCAACCGATTTGCGATCCGACCCGCCACCACGTTTCCGAGTACGCCCGGGAAGGTGTTCTCCTGCCAAGGCACGTAGGCAGCGTCCGCGTGCTCGCTGATGCGCAGCACGTCGCTTTCGGCAAGGCCAGCCTCGCGCATGGCTCGCTGCCAGATCGGCTTTTGCAGACGACCCGCCATGTGTCCGACCAGCTCCGTCGCCGACGCGACCCCGAGGATCACGCTCACCTTGCTGCGATCGAGCGGCGAACGTCGCGCACCGATGACGTCGTCCAACAAGCGCTTGGCGACCACCAGCGCCAAGAGCTGCGCCGTATCGGTGGCCGGGACCGTGTTGGGTGGAATGCCGAACTCGATGGGAGAGAAGGGGATCTCGGGCAGAAAGCCGCCGCGCGTGGAGTAGACCTTGTCGGGGGTACCGGGGCGTGGATCGAAGTAGTCCTCGGGCAACCAGTGAGTGTGCGGTACGTCCGTGAGCCGGTCCCTGCCCTCCCAGATGTCACGCCAGAACCCGAGCGTGCTGGTGCTGCCCGGGTACATCGCGCCGAGGCCCACGATCGCGATCGGTGCCATACCCTGCGCCCGCTCTTCGCTAGCTCCGCTTGGATCGTGGATGAGAGCTTCACTGTTCATGGTGGTCCTTGCGGTACGTTGTGGAATTGCAGCGGCGCGCACGCGACCCCGCGACAGCCCGCGCGCTTCGACGCTCCCTACCACTCTGTCCATCGCGTGTGCGTTCGGGTAGTCGAACAGAAGAGCAGCCTCATCGTACGAATGGTCTAGTGCCAAAAAGGCCAACGATTCGCGCGTTTTCAGCGACGAATCCGTGGTAGTCAGCACGAGCGTCCCTTCACACGGCGCGGCGACCTTACTCGCAATCAAAGGCGTGGCCCGCACCCTTGCGAGCTGCGATGGACGGCGATGAACGATCTCTCGAGCCAGTCATGCTGCTACCTGCGACCGCGCGCGAACCCCGTCGGCCCGGGGGAGGATGCGCTGAGCCAGGCGATCCAGCGGATCCGCGAGCCGTTGTGCGTGGTGCATGATCCCGGCTCGGGCGTCTCCCGCCTCTCGCCGTGCGGCGAGCTCGTGTCGGCGAGCCAGCGGCGCGCGGGAGATCTGCAGGTGACGGCGATGCTGCCCGCCACGCGACCGGAGTCGCTGGGGGACCGCGCCTTCAGGGAGGCACACGGGGTGCGCTTCGCCTACGTGGCGGGCGAGATGGCCAACGGCATCTCGACCACGCGCATGGTGATCGAGATGGCCCGCGCGGGCATGCTCGGGTTCTTCGGGGCCGGCGGGCTCTCCTATGGTCAGGTGCAGGAGAGCGTCACGGAGATCACGTCCGTGCTGGGTGGGAGCACAGCCTGGGGGGTCAACCTGATCCACTCGCCCAATGAGCCCGAGCTGGAAGAGCGCGTGGCCGAGCTGCTGATCGCGCAGCGTGTGCCGCGAATTTCAGCTTCGGCGTTCATGGCGCTGACGCCCTCCGTGGTGCTGTGCTCGGCCGCCGGTCTGCGGCTCGGTCCGAATTACGAGATCATCCGGCCCCGTCACGTGTTCGCGAAGGTGTCCCGACCCGAGGTGGCGGCGCAGTTCATGTCCCCGGCGCCCCGTGAGCTGCTGCGCTCGCTGGTCGCGCGCGGAAAGCTCACTGAGTCGTGTGCGCTGCTCGCCGAGCGGATACCGGTGGCAGAGGACGTCACGGTGGAAGCAGACAGCGGAGGGCACACGGACAACCGACCCCTGGTCGCCCTGCTGCCGCTGATCTCGGCCCTGCGCGACGAGCTCGTGGCGCGCTTCCGGTATACCCGACGCATCCGCGTCGGCGCTGCGGGTGGACTCGGGACTCCGTGGGCCATCGCCAGCGCGTTCGCGCTCAACGCCGCCTACGTCGTCACGGGCTCCGTGAACCAGAGCGCCGTTGAAGCGGGCATCTCGCCCTTTGCACGCCAGATGTTGGCCGAAGCCGGCATCGCGGACGTCGCCATGGCCGCCGCGGCCGACATGTTCGAGCAGGGCGTGCAACTCCAGGTACTCAAGCGGGGCACGTTGTTCGCGGCGCGCGCGAACTCGCTCTACGCCCTGTACCGCACTTACGAGAGCCTCGAATCCTTGCCGCCCTTGCAGCGCGCAAAGCTCGAGAAAGCCCTGGGCGCGTCGCTCGTGGAGGTCTGGCGCGAGACCGAAGAGTTCTGGTGGGCCCGCGATCCAGCTCAAATCGAGCGCGCCCGCAGCGATCCCAAGCACAAGATGGCCTTGCTCTTTCGTTGGTACCTGGGCAAGTCGAGCCGCTGGGCCATCACGGGAGATGCCGCCCGGCGCGCCGACTATCAGATTCTGGTGTGGTCCGGCGATGGGTGCCTTCAACGCCTGGGTCAAGGGCTCGTTCCTCGAGCATCCGTCCGAGCGCACCGTGGTCCAGATTGCCCTGAACCTGCTGGAGGGGGCGGCGGTGGTCGCGCGCGCGCAGCAGGTTCGTTCATTCGGAGTCCAGCTCCCTCCGGAGGCCAGCAAGTTCACGCCACGTCCGCTCAGTCTCTGAGCCAGAAAAGGACGGGGCTGCCGCGCTGCGCCGCTCACAGCGCCTTCAGCCGCTCCGGCGTGAAATCCTGCAGGTTGATCTCCACGTTCTGATACGCGACCTCCGAGGTCTCGAGCAGTGTCTCCGACAACACTCGCCCGTCGCGCACGGTGCGCGCCTGAATCTGGAGCGGCGTCCAGATGCCGTCGATCTTGGCGAGCTTGAGCGTCTTGACGTACTTCACTTTGCGGTCCTCGGACAGCCAGGCCTGCATCTGCAACGGGATGAACTTGTCCTTGCTGATCCAGAGTCGCGTCTTCGCATAGCCCGTTTCTTCGCGCGTGCGCGCCTCGCGTGGTACCGCGTCGATGACCCAGCAGTCGTCGCCGTCCACTAGCGTGCTCTCCTTGACCATCGTGAGCTCGTAGAGCTTGGGGTCGGGCTTCGAGAGGTCTGCGTAGCTGAAGTCGGAGCCCATGAACGATCCCGCCATGGCGCTCTTGGCAATACGTGTGGTGCGTCCCAGGCTCACGAGGAAGATCCACTGCTCGTCCGAGCGCGCGCCATCTTCGTAGTCGTAGTTGAGGAAGGCCGTGCCTCGTACGTCGCTGGGACTGTCGAAGCGCACGAGGGAGCGCTTGCCTTCCGAGGTCTCCATGCGCAGCACCGAGGCCGTGCGCACGGTGGTCTCGGCCCCGTCGCTCACGGTGAGCGTCCAGCGGCCGCGTACGCGGTCACCGGTGGGTCGCGTGTAGGCTTTGTCGAGCACGCTCCGCGCATCGGGCGCTGGCAGCTCGCCCGCGCGGGCATGGGGGAACGACGCCCCCAGGCAGCATGCCAGCACGCTCGCCCAGAACGCCGGGCGCAGGCCGGAAAGGTACTCGGATTGTTGTCGACGCTGCATCGTCTCTCCTCGCTCTTGCTTCCGCCCTCTCGAGCGCGCGCGGCGCGTTGCGACTTCACTCATTGCGCCGCGGCCGCCTGTGCGGCAGCGACTTGCTCGCTGAACCAGCCGTCCGTGACCGAATCCAGAATCGACGTGTACTCGGCGATGCGTGCACGCAGCGACAGCTGCAGGCGTAGATCGGGGTTCGACGTGTAGAGGTCGATCTGCAACAGGCGTCGTGCCAGGTACACCCGGCCCACCTCGGTCAGTACGCGCCGGCGCAGCTCGATGATGCTGTAGACATCGAGCTCGGCGGCGTTGAAGGCGAAGTCGCGCAGATCCCAGAGCAAGCCGACGTTCGCGCTGCGATCGAACGTATGGTTGGTTTGGTCGGTGTGGAAGTTCTGGGGCAGCTGATCGGAGTTGGAGTTGAAGCCGGTATCCGTGACCTTGCCGCCCAGCGCGAACACGGGGAAGACGGCCCTTGAGCGCGAGCGGAGTCTGAGGTTGCGCAGGGTCCTCGGCCGGAGCGCCAGGAATTTCTCGGCGTGGGCCAACACGGCCTCGGGAGTCGGCTCGCGTGTCAGCAGCCTTCGAAGCTCGGGCGGCATCTCTTCGGCGGGGGCGCCACGATGCCGCGGCTCCGCGCCCAACTCGGCGGGCTCGTTTTCGGACACGGGCGATGTGGACGCAGGCGATGTCGCGGGCGCTTGCGCACTGGCGGCCTTGGCCACCGCCGCCGGTAGGAGCGCCGGATTGGGGGCGGGAGCCGAGCCCTGCACCTGCGGCTCCGAGGCTTCCGCCTGTTGGGCGTTCGCGCGCGTGATGAAGATGAGCAGCTGCAACGCCACGCCTAAGGCGCCGAAGACGATGGCAAGGACGAAGTAATGGTGGGTTCGCATGGGATGGTTCCTGCATCGATTACGGTGGCGCAGCGGCCAGAGCAGAGCGCACTGCCTCGAGCACTTGCTTGTGCGCCGCCTGGCGCACGCCGGCACCCTTGGCATCGGTGCACTCCATGGACACGCCGCTCGCGAAGTGCATGCGTTGTGGGAGGGCGGAGAGCCGCCGGATGCCTTCGCTGGCCATGGATGGGTTCCTGAAGACGTCGTCCAGGGTCCACTCGAGGTAGAAGTCGAACTGCCAGTAGGGACGTCCGACCAGCGTGTCGAACCAGGTCGTGCGCGTGCCACTGGCGCCGCCGGCCAGGATGTTCGAATGACCGCGCTCGGAGATGTCGGCGTACTCGAAGATGAACTGCATCCAGTTGGGGAGGAGCGCCGCTTGGACGGGTCGCGGTTGGTAGGGCGCCTCGGGAACCGGATGGAGTTCGAGCAAGCAGTTGCGCAGGTTGCGCGCTGCGACGGCGAGGGGCACGGCAGGAGCTGGCTCGAGCAGGTCGAGCCCTTGATCCGTCGCGACGAACACTCCTACGCCGCCGAGCTGGCACGAGATGCGTGCGGGGTCCGCGAGTTGCGCGAGCGGCAGCCAGCTCCTGCCGTCCCGATGATAGAGCGACACCTGCCCGGACTGGTTCGTCCATGCGTAGTCTTGACGACCACCGACGCCGTCCGACGCGCTGCAGGTCTCGGCGCTGAAGCCGTCCACCATGAGTGGTTGTGCGGGCTCGTCGGAGGGGTGGGGTGCACCCGGCTCGGCGTGATCCGTCGCGTCGACACGCAGCGTCAGCGAAGTCCCCGTCGGGTTTTCGAGCGCGATCTCCAACGCGTCTCCGTGGCGAGAGCAAGAACTTGGTCGATAGTTGGACTCCATGAACCCCGAAATGCGGCGCCAGCTCTGCCCTTGCTTGCGCAGCACGAACAGCGTCTCACCATCGCCGACCACCAATCCGCCATTCGCGCACCCCTCGAGCACGACGCCATGGTCGTAGGCATCCGCGGGCTCCCGGCCGCCGAAGCTCGGCGTGCGGGGCTCCATCAGGCTGCGGTCGCGCAGCAGGTACTGGAAAATGACGGGTGTCACGCGCTCGCCGTCGTTGGCGAGCTGGTTCCACGGGATCATGTCGGGGGCGGACAGCGACAGGATTCGCGTGAGGAGCGAGGGGGGCTGGTTGAAGGTCGATAGGATTAGCGTCCACCAGATGTTGACCGGGTAGCGCTGCTTGTCGGGCAGGAGATGGGGCCGCGGGAGCACCGGCAGCACGATCTCGCGGCGTCCACCCGTGGTGTCGTAATGCACGACCTCGCCCGTGTGATAGACGGCCACCACGCCACCGTCCTCGGAGGCCGCGAGATGCACGGGGGCCTGCAGATAGAGGTCGTCCAGACGGATTTGTCGAAACGAGGCCCTCGCCATGCAAGGTGACGGCATAGCGAGCATCACGGTCAGCGCGAGCCAACCCATGAATCCGAGCGACGCAGCGAATGGAGCGAGCCCGGTTCCCCGGAGCTCGGAGCACTTCCAGCGCGCCGACCAACACATCATCGCATGGGAGCGTAGGAACACCGACTTGCGCGCGAAAGATGAACGGAAGGACTAGGCCGCATCCGAGGCGTGAATGCGCGCCGAGCCGAGAGCGGACACCACTTCGCGCTCGAGGAGCGAGTACCTCGCCCGTCGATACTAGGTCTTCTGGTTCATTGCTGGTGTCGCGCCGCCCTGTTAGCTGGTTGAGCGAAGGAGGTGCGACATGGAGCGACACTTGGACAGCCTCGATAGCCTGATGAGCTGGTCTGTTGACCTGGGATCGTTCTGGATCGGTGAACGAGAGGCGGTGAGCAAGATCGCACCTGACGACGGGCCGCTCGAGTTCACGCCGCACCCGTTGCTGAAGCACCCTGTGGCCCAGACCCTCGCAGGAGGGGCCTGGTGGTTCGAGCGAGAACTCACCCGGGCTCATCACCACGAGGTGGTGCTGCGTGATGGCGACCAGGTCGGCATGTTCGAGGACGTGCCGCTGGCCCAGCACGACCGAGGCGCGAGCGTGGTGGTCTTCCACAGCATGGCGAGCTCTGCCTCCGATCCGGTGGTGCGCCACCTCGGCGCGGTGCTCGCGCGGCGAGGCATCCGCTGCTTCCGTGTCAACCATCGAGGGGTCGGCAGCAGCGTGCGCTCCCACGAGATCTACCACGCAGGTCGCTCCGACGACATCGCGGACGTCGTCAGGGCCGTGGTCCGCCTGCGTCCTGCAAACGAGCGCATCGCGGTGATCGCGTTCTCTCTGTCTGCCAACATGGTGCTGCGCCACTTGGGCATGGCGGGCACGAGCACGGAGCCGGCCTTTCCGCGTCAGGTGGTTGGCAGTGTGCTCATCAGTCCCGTGGTCGATCTGCGCGCCGCCACGGTTGCCCTCGTGCAAGGCAGCTACACTGTGGTGGGCCGCCTCTTGTGCAAGCTCGGTCGCAAGCAGATCGAGCGCCGCCACAACTTGCTGCCCGAGCTCGGCCCGAGCGGGTTGCCGCCGCGCATGAGTCCCTTCGATGTCATGGAATACGTGGCCCGAAACACCGGCTTCGCCGACATGGAGGACTACTTCGAGCGAGCGACCGCGGAGCCTTGGCTGCCCTTCGTGCGCGCTCCCGTGTTCACGATCTCGGCAGCAGACGACCCGATGGCCCCTCCCTCTACGCGCTCGTGGCGCGCCAATCCCTGCATCCGCGAGCTCGAGACCGAGCACGGTGGCCACCTTGGCTTCATCGCGGCGGCGCGGGGCCCGAGCGGCTATCGCCGCTGGCTCGACCACGCGGTGCTGAGGATCATGGAGCGCGACCTGGGCATCAAGCCCCGGAGCTAGTGCGCTCGAGCCTCATCGCGCCAGCTCCCAGCGCAGTGTCAGCCACACCTGAGAGGCCAGGTCGAGTCCATAGAACGACGTGAACGCCTCGCCGGACTCGAACACCACCAGGCCGAGCTCGGCATAGGTGTGGTCCGTGAGGCGCTGTTGCACCGTGGCTCGCACGGCGGCGCTTGCGTCGCGCACCAGGTTTCGGTTCAGGGGAACTCCCAGCGCCACCATCGAGAGTTCCAGCGAGAGGTCCTGGGTGGGGCGCATGGAGAGCAGCGCCCCCCCCTGCAGCTGATAGGCAGGCGCGAGCAGCACCTCGGTCCCCCCGGCGCGCAGTAGACGTGGGTCGAGTATCGTCTGGCCCGCCACCTCCAGACTCAAGGTCAGCTTGCTACCCCGCAAGTACGTGACGCCAAGCAGGCCCGAGAGCCCGGAGGCGCGCTGCGTGCCCAGTGTCAGCACGGGGGCATCGAGTAGGCGCGTGTTGCGGGCGCGCTGGTGCTCGTACAGGACCTCCCAGCGAAGCAGCGCGCGCGCCAGCGTGAGCACACCAGAGAGCCCCATGAACTCGTAACGTGGATGGAGCGCAGGCAGCGCGATCCGCTTCGCCGTGGATGCGACGTCGGGCGCGCTGATCACCCCACCGCGATCGAGCAGGCTCCCTGCATGCAGGGCGACGTCCATGGCATGACCCGTGTAGGACCAGCGTCCGAAGGCCTCCGGCGTGCGCAAACCTTCTCGGGGTTGGTCGGTGAAGTACACGTCACGGTCGGCGAGCGCCGCCGACAGAAGCGGATCGTCGAGCACCAGCCTGCGCATGGGATTGCGACGATCGAGCGGTGGCGGACCCCAGTTGAAGCGGTTCTCCGCGGTGACGATCAGGTCCACGCGCTGGCTCTTCGCCGAAAACCCGAGCTTGCCAGCCGTCGCGCCGAAGCGTCGGCTCGCCATGTCGAGCATGCCGGGATAGCGGTTGTCGCGTGCGTTCACGAGGTCGAGAAAGCCCAGCACCTCACCCTGGCCCCAGACCTCTACCAGTCGGCCGAGCGTCAGTTCGAAGCCCAAATAGCTGACCGAGGCGTGGGCCTGATTCAACAGCAGCTGCCGGTTGTAGGCGTCGCGCGTGGCCTCTGTGACCTGTGGGTCGAGCCGCGGCGCCACGTCGAGCTGAAAGCCTCCCAACACGTCGATGCCGAAGCGAGCCTTGCGCACGCTGTCGCGGAAGCGGACCTCCGCCAGCGCGCCCTGCACGCCGGTGGCCAGCGCGGGCCGGCCGTGGGTCCAGGCGCCGTAGCGCGCGTAAAGCTTCAGCGCCGAAGACCACCTCGACGTCTCTCGTGCGCTCGCCGGAGGGGCGTCGCCCTCGCTGTCGGAGAGCGGGGCAAAGCCGACGGGGTCGAAGCCTGCGGCGTCGGCGCCAGCATTGGCGCCGGGAGCAGCCGTCGGCCCAGCTGCCACGGGCGCGGCGTCTGCGCGCGCTGCTGCTGAAGGCATAGCCTTGAAGTCGTCCTGCTCGGCCGGTTCCTTCGCATCGGTCGCCGGCAGCACCGGAGCCGCATCTGTCACCTCCTCGCGGTCGACCTCGACCACCATCGGAGTGATTTCCAGCGGCGCCTTCTGCGCCATGGCGATGCTCGGTGCGCAGGCGAGGCCGAGCGAGAGCAGGCGCAGCCCGCAATCGCCTAGTTTTGCTGTCCTTTTCTTGGTGCTCATGAACGTTGGCGGCGAGCGCGAGAGTGCACATCGTGGTCGCGTAGCTTGCGGCTCGCTGCGCGCTCATCCGTTGCCGCTCTCTAGCAGGACGCATCGTAGGCGAGTCAGCTGTACGGAACTGCTAGGACCCGCGTTCTGCAGACTGAGTCCGCAGCTACCTCTGGGTCGCCCCCATAGTACGCATGTCCTAGGTCGCCTCCGCGTCCTTCACGAGGGTGTCCGAGTGGCATAGAGTGCGCTTGCAGTGGCCCCCTCTGACGCCGTGCTTCGGTCCTTTGCGGTCGCTCATGCGTATCGGCAGCTGCCCGTTGCCACGCTGGGGAACCTGGCGTGCACTAGCTGTGCTGCGCTGCTTCTGTGCGGAGAGCAACGGCTGTTTGCCTGGCTCGGCGTGCAGACGCTCTGCATGCTGATCAACGCCGCCATCTACGTTGCCTTTCAGGCCGGTCACGCGCGACCAGAACGCAGGCTCGCGCTTTGGCTGCGGCGCGCGGGCACGCTGGCTACCGCGGCCGGCTGGGCGCTCGGGTTCTGGTTCTGGCCGGTGCGCGATGGCGGCGAGCAATGGCTCCTGATGGTGTTGTGCTTTGGCGGCATGTCTGCCGGCGCGGCTACCACCATGGTCGGCGACCCGCGCTGGTTTCCCGTGTTTTGTGCGGTGATCTTGAGCCCCACCTTGCTCAATCCGAACCCGGACCCATGGTGGAGCTCGGTCATGCCCGCGGTGTTCGCCGTGGTGCTCTCGGCGGTGGTCTACCGTGGCTGGCTGACCTTGCGCGAGACGCTGTTGCTGCGCTTCGAGAACGCCGACCTGTTGGCCGAGACCGAACGTCAGCGCGATCTGGCGCGCGCGCTGGCGCAGGCGAAGTCGCGCTTCCTGGCGGCGGCGAGTCATGACCTGCGGCAGCCCGTGCAGGCACTCTTGCTCTTCATCGATGCCCTCGCGCGCACGCCCGGCATGGACAGTCCGAGCTCCCAATCCGTGCTGTCGACGGTGGAAAGCACGGCCGAAACCGTCCGTGACATGCTCGAGTCGCTGCTCGATCTCTCGCGCCTGGACTCGGGCGTGGTGAGCGTCAATGCCCAGTCCATGGCGGTGCGTCCCGTGCTCGAGCAAGCCGCGTCGGCGCTCGAGCCAGAAGCGCGCGCGCGTGGCATCAGAATTCAAGTCAAAGGCCGCCCTCTCACGGCGCACGCCGATCCTGCCCTGCTCGCGCGGGTGGTGCACAATTTGGCTTCGAACGCGGTGCGGCACGGGGATGGCCGCGTGACGCTCGGTCTGCGGCGCCATGGCAATCGTTGCGTGCTCTGGGTCTGTGACCGCGGGGAAGGCATTCCCGCGGCGGACCGAGAGCGCATCTTCGAAGACCTCGTGCGCTTGCCGCGCAGTGCCACCAGCCATCCAAAGGGACTCGGCCTCGGGCTGCCCATGGTAAGGCGTGTGTGCCAGCTCGCCGAGTGGCCGCTCAGCTTGCGCAGCAAGCCCGGGGTCGGCACCTGCTTCTGCGTGAGCATCCCGACCGCACATGCGCCCGTCGAGCTCCGCGACAGCCGCACGAGAATGTCTGCGACTACGCTCGGCGTGGTGCTGCTGGTAGAGCCCGATGCCTTGATGCGCGGAGCGCTCTCGAATGCGCTCGGCTCCAACGGCTGGGACGTCGTGCATGCGGACGACGAGAGCTCCGCCTTGCGGACCTACCAGGACCTCTGCGCGCAAGGAACGCCCCCGCGGGTGGTGGTGACGGAGTTTCGCCTGTCTCTCGCGCTGCGCGGTCCGGCGTTCCTGTCCAAGCTCTCCGCCGAGGCACAGGCGCCATTCTTCGGTGTGGTGATGACCGGCGATGTGGAATTTCGGCCCGGGCAAGCCGCGCCGTGGCGACTCCTCTACAAGCCGTTCTCGAGCGACCGATTGCATCAGGTGCTGTGCGACGGTCTGGCCCGCACCAAGCCGAACTTTTCCTCACCTCGCGGCAGCCTCGCGCAGTCGCTGGGAGGCGCCCAGCTCGATCGTAAGCAGCCGGACTAGGACGCCTGACCAGGTTGTTCCGTAGTTCGGCATCGCGTAGGTCTTCTCACACCCAGCGAGTAACCACTCAAGAGGCCGGTCGGCAACCCATCTCGGTTACCGCCAGCGCCGGATAGCAAGGAGTTTGGCATGGTAGGGCCCGAGGCGAATGACGTTCCGAGTCGAGCCGTGTTGAATGGCGCGCTGCACTTCGCTGCCGTATCCGCGACCGAGGCGGCGTTGCCGAACCAGGTACGGCGCTTGGCCGACGTCGTCAAGAACAAGCTCTTGCCGTGGAACAGTGAGGCGTTTGTCCAGTGCATCCGAGAGAAGTACGTGCGACTCGGATTGCTAAGCGCAGCCGGCGTTTGGGCCCAGCCACGCCTGCAAGCTTTGCAGTCTCAGCTGACTCCCGCGCAGTTCTCCTACGCAGAGGCCATCGCCTTGGTCGACCGTATGGCGCACTGCCTGAGTGAAAACCCCTACCTCCGGGAGCTCTTGGTGCGTGCCGAAGGCTTCCCGTGTCCGAACTTGGCGCGGCAAATGGCGAGCCCCGACGGAGCGGCGGTGATTCGTGACGTGATCGCCTATGCCGTCGTGCTCGACCGATTGACGCTGGCGATGAGCGAGGATTTTCGTCTGCTCGACGAGTGTAGAGGCCCCATCGCCAAGGCGCGCAAAGAGGTGCGTGCCACGCGCCACCTGGGCTGGTTCGAGACCGTCAAACTACGCAGCGTCCAGCTGGCGATTCACCTACTCGTCAAGGTGCAGCGCACGCGCAAGTTGCCACCACAGTTCGTGCGTTGGCTGCTGTCGCTCAACATCCTGGAGGCAGCGGCCAAGGACGCAGTGAACGGCCGCTTCGACAACGCCTACGCAGGCTGGGTGCTCGCGCGCCACCCGCCGGGCCGACTCACCCACTGCGCGCGGACCGGGGCGGGTCCCGCGAGCTTCTCCAACGACGGCCGCTTCGTGATGCTGCGCTCGGCGCTGCCGCTGGCATGGGCAGATCTCTATCAGAGCTGGGACATGGTATTCGTGGCTTCATTCCCCCACCTGCCCTACGCGATCCTGGAGCTGGCGATTCCGCAGGTCTGTGACTACCGGACGAGCTCCGAAGGCGCAGAGAGCTACATGCATCGCCGCGTGATCGCGCTGTTTCTGCACCTGAACTACATCTACATCGGTCAGGCCATCCGGCGCGCCGAGGGCCGACCCGGCATCGACTGGCGTGAGCCCGCGTTGCTGGACCTGTTGGGCCGCGTCAATCGCGAGGCTGCCGAGCACTATCGAGCCGCGGTCGCGGCCCGGGCGCGGAGCTGAAGCGCACACACGCCGAAGCCCAACGAGCTTCTTGAGAGCGCGATTGGCGTGCCTTGGAGAGCGCAGCGAGCCGCGGAAGGTCGCTCGAGCCTCGACTGGCGCGAGCCCGCCCTGCTCGACATGCTGGCCCGCGTCAATCGCCGAGCTGCTCCAGCCCGACCCGAGCGAGATCAGTTCTTCATCACGAAGCTGTAGGGCGCGTCGAACACGGCGCAGGAGTCGCCTTTGGGCGCCGGAAAGCTCCAGTGACTGGCGACCGACTGAATGCAGTTGCGGACCTCTTGGTCATCGACTTCTCCGCTGACCTGGGTCGCGGCAACCGCCCCGTCGTTGCCGATCTTCACGCGCAACCGAACGCGGCCCTGCTGTTGCGGGCCGTCCGCTCTCAGCATGCGCTCGTAGCAGCTACGTACGGCCGAACGCGACTCGTTGAGTACTTTGAGGATCTCGTTTGCGGAGAGATCTCCTG
The DNA here is from genome assembly GCA_047601445.1 of Myxococcales bacterium. Classification (GTDB taxonomy): domain Bacteria; phylum Myxococcota_A; class Polyangia; order Polyangiales; family DASUME01; genus DASUME01. The sequence goes on from JASGJH010000001.1 coordinate 6,862,097, forward strand.
CACACGCCCACTGGCGGCCCTCCTCGCGCTCTTCGCGCCGCCGTTCACGCTCCGCGCGCCTGCGCTCGCGGACCTTGGCTCGCGCATCGGCCTCGGCCGTGACCGCGGTGGATGTCTCGTTCAAGCGCTTGCGTACGCTCTCCATGGAGTGCGCGACCCCTTCATCGATGCGATCCTCCGAGGTGGCCGCGTACGGATTCGGGAGCGGCTCCCCCCCCACTGGCGCGGAGCTGAGGGGTGGCGTCCTCGCGGTCTCACCACTTGCGATCTTCGCGCCCCACAGCTCGTTGCCGCCGCTGTTGTACTGGCGGACGAAGTCATCGCGGTCTGCGCCTGCTTCCCGGCCGGGGCTCGCGGCCGCACCAGTCAGCGTAACGCTGCCGTTGGAGCTCACGGCTGCCACCAGCCCCTGCGCGCCCGAAACGGTGCCGATCGCCCGCGTCCACAGCTCCTTTCCGGCCGCATCGAACTTGCGGACGAAGGTGCCAGGCTCGCCAGCGTACGCCTGCCCAGGCGGCGTGGCCTCGGTCACGCCCACCACGAGCACGTTTCCGGCGGAGTCTACGCTCAGCGCCAGGACGCAATCTGGTGCGCTGGTGCCAAACTGGCGCGTCCACAGCTCGTTGCCTGCGGCATCGTACTTGCGCACGAAGGCATCACCGGCTCCGAACTCGACCTGGCCCGACAGCGCGGCATGGGTTTGCCCGGCCACCACCACGTTGCCCTTGCTGTCCGTGCCGACCGCATAGGAGGTCGCGCCGTCGAGCGATCCAGGCTGCGACTTTGCCATCCCGCAGGCACGATACGCGGGCTCCTTGCTGGGGGGCCGCTGCGCCCGAGCCAGCGAGCGAGCACGAACGGTCGAAGAACTCACGCTCGCCGCCGCGTCGCTGTCGGCGCTCGCGACGTTCCACGGGACGAGTGTCCCGCACAGGGCAGCCGTTACCGCGAGCCAGCGGCGAGGCTGCACACTCATTCTGCGTGGGAGGGATTCGACCGCTGAGGAGGAGCGTGGTTTCATCTTGATCGGAGCCCTAGCAGTGCAGTGCCGAGGGCAACAAGTCGGACAGGTAGCCTAGTGCCTGCGCGGGCCTGCTGATCCTCTCCGCGGCGCGCGCTGGTCGCACGCAACCTCTGCACACGTTCCTCCGGAGCGTGTGGCGTTCATCGTACGAAAGGCCTAGTTGCTCGCGTTTCCTTGCCTGCCGCTCGACGAATCAGCATGAACAGAGGACATGAGCCTGCCCGATCTCGGAGGTTCATGCGCAGTAGGAGCTGTTCATGATCACCGCCACGTCCCGGCCCATTGCATGGACCCCCGGTGCTCTGTCCTGTCGCGACTTTGCGCACGTCTTCGATCCGCAACGTGCCCGATGCACACTTGATGTATTGGCCAAGCGGCGGACCATCGATCGTTTTTTGGACAAGGCGAGGGCCCTCGGACTCTTCATGTTCAGCGGCGCTCGGGAGCTCGTCGTGCGCTCGATGTTCTACGAGCTGACGCAAGAATCGTTCGGAATGTACGGGCAACGTCCTGCCCCACCCGAGCTGGTCGAGATTATTTTCGGCTATATCGCAATGGGCTTTGCGTCGGACGATGCGATGGAAGACAACCCGCTGCTGATCGACACGATCGCGGGTCAGCTCGAGAGCTACTACACGGCGCCGCCGCGCGCGGATCTGCATCCGTATGCCCGCTTTCTGATTGAACACGTGATGCGCCCGCTGTTCTCCATGGTGGCGCCAGAATACGTGCACGATCTCTTGCGTCGTCACGTGAGGTACGTTCGCGCGATCAGGGCACTCCACGTCAGCAGGAACTGCGAGGACTACCTGAGCGCCAGGCCATACGACATTGGATTCGAGCCGTGGCAGGCGTTCGCCATGATGGTCGCGGATGCCCCCGGAGGAACGCCGTACCCTGTCGATGAGCCGATCTCCAAGTGCATGCTGGCGAGCGTCCTGATCCAGAATGACGTGGCCAGCTTCGAGAAGGAGCTGCGGAGCCCGAGCGAGCCCGCTAACCTGGTCGCAATCCTGCTGCGGGAGAATCCTGCGTGGACCCTCGAGCATGCGTTGGCCGACATCCGAGAGCGCTTCTGGGCCCCTAACCTCGATACGCTAAGACAGCAGTTCTCTCCGTCGGCCATGAGCTTGTCCCCGACGCTACGCTCGTTCGCACGCCTGCTGGATGGCATCACCGCCTGGACCTTCGAGACAGGGCGCTACAAGTCGGCGGCGTCGCCGTTCGCCGAGCTCTTGCTGCCCTCGGTTCCCCTTCCTCTCAGCGCAGCTAGCGTAGGCACCTGATCAATCCAGCTAGCTCTTCCGTTCGACTACCGAAGCACCCTCTCAGCTGCCAGGTTTGCGCTGCAAATTCGTTGGCTCTGCATGCCGCTCGACGGAGCTTGGCGGCGAAGAGCCTTGGCGCTGGATGTTGAGGGACGAGGAAATGAGACGAGCCGCCGTGTTCACTTCAGTGCTGGCATTCGTGGGGTGGTCGTCGTCTACGCGCGCGCAGGTGGGCGGCTTCGTGGACACCGTACCGGTTGCGGATGGCCGCAGCGCTGGCGCGGCGGAACTGCAGTGGGACCACCGGGGGCGCTTGGCCACGGCAGGTTCAGGGTTGCACCGGGGAAGCTACGGCTATGCAGATGGCGTCGAACGCGTGCTCGAAGAGCACGACGGCAGCATCGCCTACTACATCGGCGCCGACTTCGAAGTGCATGACGGCATCGCCGTAACCTACGCGCGCGCGGGCGATCGGCGCGTTGCACGCAGGAGCAAGAGTACCTTGCAGACGGGCCTGCTCGAGGACTTGGTGCCGAGCTTCGACGGAGACGCGCGCATCGATGTCGGGGATGCCTGGGTCGCAAGAACGCAGGGAAAGGAAACCGCGCGGCACCTCCACGCGAGCGCGCGTCGGAGGCTGCTCGAGGGCGCTCCGCAGGGGGTATTCCTGCATCAGGATCACCTGGGCAATGCAAGCTTGGCCACGAGTGTGGCCGGCGAGCCCATGGGAGAGCGCGCTTTCGGCGCGAATGGCGAACTGAGCGAGAGTCACGGCCATGTCGACGAGTACGGCTTCACCTCCCAGCGGCATGACCTCGGCACGGATCTCGTGCACTTTCAGTTCCGCGAGCTCGACCCACGCGTCGGCCGTTGGATGAGTCCGGATCCACGGCTTCTGATCGACAGCGAGCTCTGTCTCGAGCGCCCGTTCGAATGCGCCAATGGCTATCAGTACGTCTTGAACAATCCGGTCGATGCGATCGATCCAACGGGTGAGTTCTTGTTTCTGCTCTTCAAGGTCGAGCCGCTGGGGAAGGAAAGTATTCTGCGCCTCAGTGCAATCGCCTGGACCAATAGTAGGAATGAGTTGCTCGGGACCGTCACGCGAAGTCCGATGAATGGCGACTGGTTCATGGCGCATCGCAACGAGTTCAAACCACGCGTTCGTGCTCTTGAAGACCTGGCCAGAGACGGGCCAACACGGAACGGAAGGGTTCCGCCCGATCGACGTGAGCTTGCGAATCACGGCCTCGAGGCAGATTACTTCGTGGTGCTAGGCGGCAGGGAGAGCGAGAAGAGAGAAGAGGAAGTGATCCAGGACTTGGAAGTGCTGTCCTGGGATCCCGAGGAGGTCTCAGAGAAAGTCATGCAGCTGCTCGTTCGCCATGACTTCGTGTCCACGCCGAGACCGAAAAGCTTCAGCGGCTTGCCAGGAACGAGCGGTCTCTACCATTCTCTGGCGGCGCATATCCGAGGCCTGGTCCCCGGCAAGCAGGAGTAAGTTGTCGCCACCACGGCTCGCCGCGTGCACCGGATGAATCTCCTCTCGCGGGCGTCACGGGACGGCAGCCGACAACGACCGGACGGCCTTCGCTGTTGGCAGATTCCGCTTCAAATTCGTGGGCTCGGCACGTTGCTCGGCTTGGGTTTCAGAGTCGAACGCAGTTCGTGCTGGGCCATCAGGGCAGGGAAGAATGAAAAGAATCGTCGTGTTCACTTCGTTACAGGCATTCACGGGATGGGCGTTCCCTACGGGGGTTGAGGCATGGGGCTTTACGGAACGGCCATCGGTTTCGGATGGTGCCCCCCCGAGCGCAAGCACTGCCGAACTGCATTGGGACTATCGCGGACGCTTGGCGGCGGCCCGCCTGGGGCCGCACGCTGGAAGCTACGGCTACGCCGACGGCGTCGAGCGCGTGCTCGAGCAACATGACGGCAGCGTAACTTACTACGTCGGCTCGGACTTCGAGGTGCGTGACGGCATCGCGGTGACCTACGCACGGGTGAGCGACCGGCGCATCACCCGCACGGGCAAGAGCACATTGCAGACCGGCGTACTCGAGGACTTGGCGACAGGTTCCGCTGCAGATGCGCGCATCGACGTGGGAGATGCCTGGCTGGTCAACGCGCTGGGAAAGGAACCCATGCGTCACCTTTACGCGAGCGCACGTCGGAGGCTACTGGACGAAGGTCAGCACAGCATGTTCTTGCACCAGGATCATCTCGGGAACACCACCCTGGCCACGGGCGCAACGGGGGCACCGCTCGGAGAGCGCGCCTTCGGCTCGAATGGTGGAGTCAGTGAGATCCATGGCTACGTCGATGAATACGGCTTCACCGGCCAGCGGCGTGACCCCAGTACCAACCTCGTTCACTTCACCTTTCGCGAGTTCGATCCGCGGGTCGGTCGTTGGAACAGCCCTGATCCCCGGTTCCTCACGGACCGTGCGCTGTGTGTCGCCCGCCCATTCGAATGCCCCAACGGCTATCTGTACGTGACGAACAACCCAGTCGACCGAATCGATCCGACCGGCGAGATGGAGAGGTCGGCCGTTGGAACAGCGGCGGCGGAGAATCCGAACTCCGTGGACCTCGTGATGGTGGGGCCAGCCGACGAGAACTCCCAGGAGGAGCAGTGGGCATTTGCTCTACGTCGCAGCGACGGATCGTGGAGCGTCTTCGCGAGGAACAGAAAGAACGAGGACCCAAGCGTTCTCGGGCTGAGGACTGGCAGATTCGGTGCCATTGCGCTGCTCGCCACCATGCCACTCGGTGCCGGAGGCGATGATGCACGACGGACCCCGCGAATCTTGGAGCGGTATCACTTGACGGGAGCTCAACGGGAGGACCTCGATGGCTTGATGACAACCTTCCAACACACCTATGTAAACTCCAACGACGATGAGGGGCTAAGAGTACCCTCGCGGGCGTTCCTTTCGGAAGCCATGGACGAAGTTGAGGTTTACATTGTGGAGAAGCAGCTCGAGCCACGCAGCACGACCAAGGTGAGAAGCGGAGGTACGGCAAGGCCGCTGTGAGGTGTTGCCCGGAGGTGTTTCGCACGGCGAATGGCACGTCTGTTCGGTGAGCCCTGGAAGCCGGCGCGGTCTCAGGGCCCCGCCATGTCGATGCATCGATATCCCGCGGCGCAATCTCCTCTTGAAGAGGCTGTGCGCTGCGGCTCGGTGAGGAAAGACTCGTCGATGCAGACGGCGTTCGGGCCACAACTCCGCACTGCCGCAGCCGGCTCAGTCGGCTTGTCACCTGCGATCCACGTGCAGGCGCCGCTCGCGCTGCCGTCCAGCGGATTGAAGCAAGGCACGCAGCGCTCGTCGCCAGCGCAGGTGTCCGCCGCTGCGCTGCCCGCGAGATGCGCGAGCGGCAGGCAAGCCGCGAGACAACGCCCCTCGAATGTACCGAAGGTACGGCAGCTCGCCGGGGCCGAAAACTCGTGCACGAGCAGCGTCTCCGGCGTGCACAGCGCGCCGGTGTCGCAGCTGTCCTGGCCGAGCAGCGGAATCACGAGCGGATAGAGCAGCTCGGTGGTGAGGCAGCGCGCCTTGCCCTCGCAGCACGTAGGAAACTCCGGCGCGGGCTGCTTGGGCCCGGGATCGCCTGGAAAATGGCAGATCGTCGAGTCGTAGCCGTCGTAAGGGTCGTAGCAAGGGATGCAGCGCTCCTGCGGGGGGCACGTCGATTGGGTTACCGCTGGCGCATCGACTCCCGGCAGACAGCGGGTCACGCAGCGGCCCTCGAGGCCTGCGCCCGCGACACATGTTTCGAGACCTCGCCTGGTCGCTATACCTAGCGGCACACACAGCTGGCCCGTGGTTCCACACGCATCGCAGAAGGTCGCCTCGGGGGGAGGCTGCACGCTCTGCAGCAATTGTACGGTCAATAGATCCAGATCCTGCGAGGGCAAACATGCGCCGCTCTGGCTCCAGCATGGCTCCAAGGTCTGGGCGGCGTTCGCGGGTCGGTCTCCTTCGGCCAGCGCACACGCCCCCGTGCTCTCGCCGCTGAAGGGGTCGAAGCAGGGGGCGCAGCGCTCCTGTTCGCCGCAGCCGTTGCGAGGGAGGAACGGGAGCCGATCCGCCACCAAGGGGAGACAGGTCGGCAAGCAGCGGCCTTCGAAGCCGTCGAGCGACCCGCAGACGCGCGGCGTCTTGCCGTCGAGCAGCATCTCCGGCACGCACCAGGCCTCGGCCTCGCAGCCAGTCTGGACCAATTGGTCGGGCTTGATCGTGCTCGGGATCCGAGACTGCGGCGCGCAGCGGCCGGTCCCCTCGCAGCACTCCGGCAACTCCCGCATGGGTTCCGTAGGCGCGACTGCTGCGTCGGGCATGGTGCCGGAGGGCATCGCCGCCGCGTCGTGCTCGCCCGCATCGCCGGGAAGAACGCTGCAAAACGCCGCGGCCCGCTGGTCCAGCGCTGCGCGAGGCACGCACTGCTCGGCTTCGCCGCACTCAGCATCGGGTCGGCAGCTTGCCCCTTCGAGTCGTGCGCGCTCAGCCGGAGACAACAGGGCCTCAGGCAGGCACAGACCGGCGCCCCCGTTGCATTCACGGAGGGTCCCGGGCTGTGCGCCGATGCCTTCGTCATAGCGCGCGCAGCTCAACGTGAGGAGCAGCACTGGCGCGAGCCAAAACTTGGTCTGGATACAGCAACTCCGCATCGATCACACCCTTCGCCTGCGCTCGCCAGCAGCGTGCTAGTTCGCCACGCAAGCGAACTTGTTCGCCGTGCGTGCGCAGTGCGTCCCCGGCTTGCACGTTGGACAGGGATCCTTGCGAACGTAGAGCTCGAGCGGCACGTTCGGGCCCTGGAAGGTCCATTCCGAGAGCCCACCGATCCAGTGCAGGCCGCCCTCGTTCCCCGACGCGTGGTAAATCGTTCTCGGATAGACAGGGTCGATTGGCTCCCCGTTGAGCGTCATGTTCGGCGAGCGTGGGCCCTTCCAGTCGGTGTGGGCGATGGCTTCGGCGTACGTGGTGTACAGGGCGTTTCCGTCCTTGAGGTTCTGGATCGGTCGCGTGTTCTTGAAGCTGGTGACCGAGTCCTCGGGATGGCCGGAGGTTCGGATGTGAATCGTGTCCGAGTCGTAGGCGATGAGCTTCATCACGTCGACTGGCAAGTAAGCGTATTGCCCGGGCGCGGGCACGCCCGGCCCAATGCTCTGAGGACCAGCGTTGCTCGTGACGACCAGGATCCAACCGCCGCCCTCGTACTCCATGTCGCAGTAGACCCGCACGCGGCCTTGGCTCCCGTCCGGCCCTTGAGGAGCGATATCGTACATACCCGAGCCGGTGCTCAGGCCAGCTCGCAGAATGCCGACGCAGCTGGTGGCAATGTTGCATGTCAGGCCAGTCAAGCCGTAGGGGCAACGGCAGCTGAAGCCGTCCAGGCTGTTGGTGCACATGCCTGGGCCACACACATGGGGCACGTCGCATTCGTTGATGTCGACGCAGCGCGCCGGTGCTCCGAGCACGTTCTCGCAAACCGCACGATCCAAGTCGCAACCGCTGGTGCCCCTGGCGCATTCGTCGATGTCCCGGCACTTGATCCCGGTGCCCTCGAAGTTGTCCTTGCAGGCGCAGGTGAAGCTGCCCTCGGTGTTGGTGCAGCTGGCGTCCGCGTGGCAGTTGTCCGTGTTCTCGGCGCACTCGTCGACATCCACGCAGACCGTTCCATCGCCCGCATAGCCCTTGTGGCAGCGGCACTCCGTGCCCTTGCCCGTGTCGACGCAGTCGGCCTTGCCCGCGGCGCACGCGACCGGGTTCTGCGGATCGCAGGCGAGCGCGAAGCATTCCTGGCCGTCCCCCACGTAGCCTTCGTTGCAGGTGCACGTGACGCTCTCCAGGACGGATACGTACGTGCAGGTCGCGTGCGGATCACAGAGCTGCGTGGACTCACAGGGATCCGTGAACTTGGGTTCGGCGGACGCGTCTTCGAAGACAGGCATGGCGACGGCAGCTTCGAGCGCAGCGTCCAGAGCAGGGTTCACGCTTGCATCGAGCCGCACCACCGGTCGCATGGCGACGCCCGCATCGACCCGAACTACCGGTGCCACGTCGACACCCGCGTCGATCCGCACCACCCTCGGCGGATCCACTCCGGCAGCACAGCCAGCGAGCGCCGTGGCCACGAGCACCGGCCCAAGCATGCGCACCGTAGGCGACGGAGCCTGTGCTGCGCAGGTTGCCGCCCGCGCCAACGAAGGTGCTCTGGGCCGGCGACTCGAGGCCGCTCTCACGCACACAGTCATGTGCGAAGGTTAGGGACTCGTCAGGAGCGTGACCATTGTACGGGGCGCCTAGAACAGTCGAGCAAGCGGACGACCTAGGGCATCCGTCCAGCTATCCCCAGGGCCGGCGAGCTGCCACGTAGCAGGATGCTGGCAGTGTCCATCGACGGTTCGCGGAGCAGGATTGAGGCAAGCATGACGAATGCGCTTCGCATCGTGGGAGTCACGCTCTGGGCGCTGTGCTGGGTAGGGTGGGCGTCTCCCGCGCAGGCAGAGAAAGACCGCAGCGAACTCCGCTGGGACCACCAGGGGCGCGTCTCGAGCGTGACCTCGGGCACTCACAGGGCCGGCTACTTCTATGCAGAAGGTGTCGACCGTGTGCTCGAGGAGCATGACGGCAGCATGACGTACTACATCGGTCCGAACTTCGAGGTGCGTGACGGTGTTGCGGTGGTCTATGCCCGCGATGGATGGCGCCGGCTCGCGCGTCGGAGCCAGAGCACCTTGCAGGCCGGTCTACTCCCGGACTTGGCACCGAGCGGCACACCGGGCGCACGCCTCGACGTAGGGGATGCCTGGCTGTTCGGTCGTGGAACGAATGACGCGAGCCGCGCGGCGAAGGAGCCGACTCGTCACCTCTACGCCAGCGCACGCAGGTTGCTGCTCGAACAGGCAGGCGGAGTTGCCCTCCTACACCAGGATCATGCAGGCAGTCAGACGCTGGCCACCGACGTCGAAGGCACGCGGCTCGGGGAGCGCAAGTTCCATCCCACGGGTCAACTGCTGGTGCGCGTGGGCTACGTGGATGAGCATGGATTTACAGGCATGCGGGGCGACCCTGCCAGCGGCTTCGAGCACTTTCAGTTCCGAGAGCTGGATCGAAGACTCGGTCGTTGGGTAAGTCCAGACCCGTGGTTTCTCACGGACGGCCAGGCCTGCGTCGAACGGCCCTTCGAATGCGCCAACGGCTTTCAGTACGTGATGAACAATCCCGTCGACTTGTTCGATCCCACCGGAAAAGTGGGCTGGAACGTGCTGCGTCTCTATCACCACCAGCCCGCGACAGACGACCTCCCGGCGGACAGTCAGACGCTCACCGTGGCCGTTCGCCTTCCATGGTCAAGCTGGGCGCGCACGGTTGGCGAGGGCTTTGGGGCAGCGCCGATCTGGATCCGAGCGTCGGACGTCGAAGGCAGGTTCGATGCGTTACCAGTGCCACCAGGGTATCAGCGTGAGGTCCAGGAAGCGGTCGTGAGCTTGTCCACCTTGTGGCGACTCAGGTCTGCAATCGCAAGGTACGCTGCGTATCGAGAGGTTCACGGGGACGAAGCCGCGCTTCCTCATAGGGCATTGCTCGTAGAGCGCCTCCACGCGATCAGCCGGTATCCGAACATGAGGGGCCTTCGAAGACTCGGCATGCCCGGACGAACAACGGCGGTGGTCGCCGTCCATGAGTAGTGGCGAAGGGGCAACATTTCTGGGCAGTTCGCACTCACCGCTTCCGGTGCTCGCACCTAGGCCGTTCATCCGGCTTACGGGAGTCGGGACCGTCTGGTAAGACCGCGCCATACGGCACGGGCTGCAAGGGAACGGATTCCATGAGAATCATTGTCAGATGGGTCGCGCTGGCACTCGCGCTGGCTGCGCCTTCGTTGACGCATGCGCAGCCCGCAGTCGCAGATGACGCGGAACTCGGCTGGGACTACCGCGGGCGGCTGTCTGCAGTCGAGGCAGGCCATCGTGCTGCGAGCTATGTCTACGGCCAGGGCATCGATCGCTTGCTCGAGGAGCGCGATGGCAGCGTGATCTACCACCTTGGACCGAACTTCGAAGTACGTGATGGCATCGCGATCACGTACACGGTCGCGGGCACGCGCCGCATCGCGCGCACGAGCCGCAGTGCGCTGCAGACGCGGCTGCTCAAGGACCTGGCCCCGAGCACCAAGCCAGACGCCCGTATCGATGTCGGCGACGCCTGGCTCGCGAGCAAGAACGCAAGCGCCACGCGCCACCTCTACGCCAGTGCGCGTCGCAGTCTGCTCGACCGAGCCTCGAGCCCAGTCTCCCTGCACCAGGACCACCTCGGCAGCGCAACACTCGCCACCGACCGCAAAGGACAGGTCGTCGGAGAGCGCGAATTCGAGGCGAGTGGGGGAGTGGCCGCGAGCCACGGCCATGTGGATGACTACGGCTTTACAGGGCAGCGCATGGACCCAGCCACGGCGCTCGTGCACTTCCAGCATCGTGAGCTCGATCCTCGGGTCGGACGTTGGGTGAGCCCGGATCCGCTGTTCCTCGCGGACAGCGCTGTCTGCGTCGCGCGGCCATTCGAGTGCGCGAACGGGTACCAATACGTGTCGAACAATCCGGTGGACCTGGTGGATCCGAGCGGCCGGGCCCTCCTGGGCGCGCTACTCAGGTTCCACTGGGTCTCGACGGGCGTTCCGTCCAAAGTCACGATCCAGCGGTTTTGGAAGGTCGTGAGGAAACTCGCGAAGGCGCTGGCAGGGGGATTGCCGCGCAATCCCTTCACGATGACATACGTCTACGTTGGAGCCCCCTCAGGTGCGCCAACGGGAGCCGAGCTACAGGAAGAGGAAGGGGTCGACTTTGAGGCGCTCTTGGAGCGACTTAACAGTTTCGAGCAAGCCACGACGAGACTGCAAGGCGCCCAGCGGCTGGAAACCATTGCCGAAGAGGAGGTGGACGACGAGGAGGAAGGAGCGCGAGAGAGGGAAGCTAGAAGAAGGCTCAGCGTCAGTGTTGAGCACGCGTCTGCGACAAGGGGGTAGAGCGGAATTCAAGAGTTACCGGAGGGCGAGTTCTCGGAGATGCTCTGACAACTGGGAGGTCGCCGCAATGAGAGCCGTCATCGGATTCGCTCATCTGCTGCTGGCGCTAGTGACGACCTCGGTCGTGCACGCGCTGAGCGGACCGCGAGCCGATATCGAGCTCGAGTTCGCGGCGAGTCTGCGAGAGGACAACCGGTGGCGGCTTGCTCGGCGCCAACGCGAGAAGATAGTCGTCGTGCTGGTCTTGGCGGCGCCCTCCGGCCACGATGGGCGCATCGATGTCGGCGATGCCTGGCTGACTGGCTTCGCAGGGCGCGAACCCGGTGCGCCACCTGCTCGCCTGCGCGCCGGCTCATGATGGAGTTCTCCAGGAGATGCAGGTGCGCCTGAACAGAGATCACTCGTTCAAGATGCCGAGGTTTAAGCCGAAGGTACGCGCGGCGACCAAGCCGAGCGTCAAGCGCCAGCGCTTCCTGGCACGGGGCCGAGATGGTCAGATGTAGTCATTGGCGATGGGTGGCGCCTTCCTTGAGTGCTGCACGGAGAGTCGCCGCCTTGGCGCTGAGTTGGTGCTGCTGGGTATCCTTGGCGAATGCGCAATCCAGCCTCGCGTCCCGGGTCGCGCTTCAGTGGGACTTTCTCGGACGCCTGTCCGCTGCCAGCATGGACACTCACGTCGGCAATTATTTCTATGCCGACGGTGCCGAACGGGTGCTCGAGGAACGCGACGGCAGCGTGACCTACTACGTTGCCCGCAACTTCGAAGTGCGGGATGGAGTGGCCGTGACCTACGCGCGGGCGGGAGATCGTCGGCTGGCGCGCGTGAGCCAAAGCGCGCTGCAAACCTCGCTCTTCGCGGATCCGGCGCCGAGCGCGATGCCGAAAGGACGCATCGATGTCGGGGACGCGTGGTTGATGAATAAGGTCTCTCGGGGGGGCGCGCGCCACCTCTACGCGAGCGCACGCCGGCTGCTGCTCGAGCATTCATCGAGTCGGGTATTCCTACATCACGATCATCTTGGTAACGCAGTACTCGCCACCGAGCAGGATGCACGTGCGCGCGGAGAGTGCGCGTATGAAACGATGGGCGAGCCGCGGCAGTGCCGTGGTGTCGTGGACGCCTACGCTTTCACGGGACAGCGCCGGGACCTGGTGACCCACCTGGTACACTTTCGCCAACGCGAACTCGACGCGCGCTCCTGGCGCTGGGTCAGCCCTGATCCGCTGTTCTTGCGAGCGGGGGACGCGTGCATGGCGCGTCCTTTCGAATGCGCGAACGGATATCAGTACGTCTTGAACGACCCTGTCGATGCCGTCGACCCGACCGGGCAAATCATGATGCTGTTCCGGTTCAGTCACGGCGATTTCGGGCTCGCAATCTCTGCCCCCGGACGGCGTTTCGGGATGGTGCATTTCTTTCGAGGAGATCAGCACGTCATGCTCGATCTCATCTCGGAGCAGCAGATTAAACTCTATAGCTTGGCTGGGATCCAGCCAACCGTGCTTCGCTCGACGGACGCTGCGGGGGAGCAGTCGGCAATCTCCGAGATGAGCGTCGAAGGGCGTGGCAGCTTCATGCAACGGCTAGCGCGTGCCCTCCTGCACCAGTACTGGATTCAGCGCCTCGAAGGCACCTTGCCCGTGTCCGTGGTCGAGGCCAGTCCAGTACTACTCATCGCGTTGGCCCAGGAGCTTGCGTCGCTGGACGAAGCGACCCGGGACGTGATGGGCCAAGTGCTGAATCACCTCTCGCTCGACGACTAGGGGGTGTCCGGACAGCCCCCTAAGGCAAGGATGGATGCATGAAGTCAGACGTATTGCAACGAGTCACGTTGGCACTGGCCGCCGTCGGCACTGCGCCGCTGGTGCACGCGGAGCCCTCGGTCTCGGACGAACTGCAGTGGGACTGGCGGGGGCGCCTTGCAGTCTCCGCATCGAGCGAGCGGAGCGGGCACTACTACTATGCGGACGGGGCTGAGCGCGTGCTCGAGGAGCACGACGGTAGCGTCACCTACTTCATTGGTGCGGACTTCGAGGTGCGCGACGGCATGGCCGTGACTTATGCGCGCCTAGACGACCATCGTGTCGCTCGCCTGGCCGAGAGTGCTCTGCAGCCGACGTTGCTTGAAGACCTGGCCCCAAGCGCCGATGGGCAGCCGAGGGTCGACGTGGGCGACGCCTGGCTGGTGAGCCGCTCGGCGAAGTCGCCCATGCGTCACCTCTATGCGGGCGCCCGCAGGGCCCTGTTCGAGCGCGCCCCCGACACGGCGTTCATCCAGCACGACCAGCTAGGAAGCGAGACCCTGGCGACGATTCGAACGAGCGCCGTACTAGATAGCGTCCTAGGCTCTCTGGCCACTATCCACGAGGTCCGCCGTCGCTCATGTTGAGCCTCGCGTGGGCGATTGCATGAAGAGTTTCTCGCGGCTTGTAGCGTGCGCTCTGGCGTGGGCCTGTGGGACCTTGTCCCTCGCCGTCGCGCAAAGCCAGGACGTCGGCGTCGGCGCACATGCAGAGCCCAAGCTCCAGTGGGACTACCGAGGACGCTTGCATGCGGCCAGCTCGGGTTCTCACTCGAGCGGGTACGCGTACGCTGACACCGTGGACCGCGTGCTCGAGGACCACGATGGCAGCGTCACCTACTTCGTCGCTCCGAATTTCGAGGTGCGCGACGGCATCGCGGTGACCTACGCGCGCGTCGGGGAGCGTCGCATCGCACGCATGGCCCAGGGCAAGCTGCAGCCGGCGCTGCTGCCAGATCTGGCGCACGACCCAGGCACCCAGGCGCGCATCGATGTCGGAGACGCGTGGCTTCAGACTGTTCATGGGCGCCAGCTGCAGCGCACACTCTATGCGAGCGCGCGCAGGCTCCTGCTCGAACACGCGCCAGGCGCGATCTACCTGCACCAGGATTACCTTGGCAGCACCACACTCGCGACGGGCCTGGGGGGCGGGGAACTTGGCGAGTGCGGCTTTCGCGCTGGTAGCGAAGTAGAAGAGTGCCGGGACGGCAGGGATCGCTACGCCTTCAGTGGGCAGCGACGAGATCCCACGACCAGGCTCTTGCACTTTCCTTTTCGGGAATTCGACGCGCGGGTGGCTCGATGGATCAGTCCCGATCCCAAGTTCCTCGTCGACAGCTCCGCGTGCCTGGACCGGCCCTTCGAATGCGCCAACGGCTATCAGTATGTCCTCAACAATCCCGTAGACTTCATCGATCCGACGGGAGAGATACGAGCGGTGCCGGGAGTCGATGTATTTGCCGTGCTGATATTTTCGCCAGCGGGGTACGCCGGCATCGCGCCCAACGAGGAAGGAGACGGCTGGACGTTGTACGGAAATGGCGGAACGAGGGCCTCGGGGTTGACTTGGGAAGAAGCGACACGGCGGTTGCGGCAATCGAAAGCCCTGCGCCCGCTGAGCTGGCGCGACTGGCGCAACTGGCGAGTGGCGCGCGAGCTAAATCAATCCAACACGATACAGCTGCGCTTCGATCCCGACGACGACGCTCTCATGGAACAATTCAGCCTCATCATGAGGACTCCCGTCGGGTCGCTCGCAGGTCGCCTGTACTTCCTCAAAAGCGCCGGTCTTGTGGATGACGACACGTATCAGGAAAACCTGCAATCCATGCGCGAAGCCCAGCAGGCGCTGAAGGAGCACGACGCAACGAAAGCGCAGACCTTGAAGACGACTTGGAACGGCCGAGCTGGAGGCCAGCACTAGGACAAGGATGGCGCGCCTGCCAGCGCGTGCACCTGACGGCGTTGCTAAGACATCTGTCCAGCTAGCCGCGAGCACGATGGCCTGCATTCATCAGCCCGGACTTCGAGGTGCACGACGGCGTCGCCGTCGTCTACATCCGCAATTGTTGCTCATACTATTCCGAGGGGACTACGACATCCGTCCGACTACCTGGCATGCCAGTCGTCTGCGATGTTCACGCCTCCGCGGCCCCCGCCGAGAGAGGCACCTATGAAATGCGCAACATCTATTGCGATGCTTCTAGTCTCGAGCTGGGTATCCCGAGCCCACGCAGAACCAAGGCTGGTGGCTCCGGCGTCGAATCAGGTCGCAGCCGAGCTGCGCTGGGACTACCGAGGGCGCCTCGAGACGGCCGGCTCAAACACTCACAGGAGTAGCTATCGCTACGCTGGTGGCATCGAGCGCGCGCTCGAGGATCACGACGGAAGCGTGACCTACTACGTCGGCCCCAATTTCGAGCTGCGCGACGGGATCGCCGTCATCTATGCCCGCGTTGGCGACCGCCGCGTCGCCCGGTGGACCCACAGCACGCTGCAGACCCGCCTGCTCGCAGACCTGGCCCACGAGCAAGGCGCAGAACGCATCGGCGTAGGGGATGCGTGGCTGGCCAACGACGGACATGACAGGACGCGTTACCTATACGCCAGCGCGCGCCGTCTGTTGCTGCTGCCCGGGCTCGAGGAGGTGACCCTTCACCACGATCACCTCGGCAGCATCACGCTCGCCACCGGACTCAATACGAAGGTGCTCGGGAAGTGCGCGCCGCACGTCAACGGGGAAGTGCGCGCCTGTCGAGGCCACGTGGACGCGTACGGTTTCACCGGTCAGCGCCGCGACCCGACCACCGACATGGTGCATTTCGAGCATCGGGAGTTGGATCCGCGTGCCGATCGTTGGATGAGTCCAGATCCGCTGTTCACGCGCGACAGCGAAGCATGCCTCGCACGACCCTTCGAGTGCGCGAACGGCTATCAGTACGTCTCGAACAATCCCGTCGATTTCGTCGACCCGACCGGTCAATCGAAGGAGACGGGCCGCCGGCAGAGCCGACGTTTTCAACTCCCCGCAATCGACGAGCTCACGGAGTTTGACCCGAAGGCTCCGGCGGTACAGGAAAGCCGCCCGCCACGTGGCCTCGCTCTTCAGCGCACAAAGGGTTTTCGCTTAGGTGACCTCGAAGCGCTTCTCGAGGAAAGCGCGCAGGAGCCCGCTCCACCTCTGCCTGGAGCCCCTCCACCTCTGCCTGGAGCCCCTCCTCCTCAGGGCCATCCGTCGCCGGCTCCTCTGCCTTCGCTCGATGACTTGCCATCGTTCTCGATGCGTCCATGGCTATCGGCAAGAGGTCGCTCGGAGCCCGATGGGTTCAGCCTCACCAGGCAGGAGCCGAAAGCGCCCTTCATGCCACCTTTTCCACTCAGTGTTCTGGCGCCGAGCCGGCCAGGTGTTGAGGCCCCAGGACCACCAGCGGCTCGGCCGCAGCGCCGGCCGCAACCTGCTCCAAGCCTCCTGCGGGAGCTATCCCCGGCAGAGAGGGAAGAGGGCAGCGACGATGAGCAATAGTGTTTAACCTCCACCGTATTGTCTGCGATGGGTTCCCGTCGTCACCGAAGTTTGCAGTGGCTGACTAGCACAAGGATGGATGGATGAAGTTGGTAGCCAGCTCAATGGAAAACCCGCGAGGATATCCGACCATTGCAGGGGTATGGCACGGAGCCTCGTTGGCCCTGGCCATCGCGGGAGGAGCAGCGCTGGCTCGCGCAGAGCCCGCTGTCTCCGAGTCGTTGACCTGGGACAATCGAGGCCGGCTCGCGACCTCTGCGTCGAGCCAGCGAAGCGGACGCTACTTCTACGCGGACGGGGTCGAACGCGTGCTCGAGGAGCACGATGGAAGCGTCTCATACTACGTGGGTGATGATTTCGAGGTGCACGACGGCATCGCGGTGACGTACACGCGCCTCGGAGACCGTCGTGTTGCCCGCCGAAGCCAGCGTGCTCTGCAGCCGGTACTGCTCGAAGACCTTGCGCCGAGCGCCGAATCGTCGCCGAGAGTCGACGTGGGCGATGCCTGGTTGCTTGGCCGCACGGCCGCGTCGCCCATGCGACACCTCTACGCGAGCGCGCGTAGGGTCCTGTCCGAGCACGCTCCTGTCATGGTGTTCATTCAGCACGACCAGCTGGGAAGTGCGACGTTGGCGACGGATGGTGAGGGGGAGTCGCTCGGTCAGTGCGCGTTCCAGGCGACGGGCGAACCGCATGCATGCCGAGGGTACGTGGATGCCCACGGTTTTACCGGGCAGCGGCGCGATCCGACGAGCCGCCTGCTGCACTTCCTGCATCGTGACCTGGATCCGCGCATCGGCCGCTGGGTAGGGCCAGATCCGCTGTTCCTCACCAACGGTGAGGCTTGCCTGGAGCGTCCCTGGGAATGCGCGAACGGTTATCAGTACGTCTTGAACAACGCGGTCGACGCCATCGATCCCACGGGCGAGGCCTTTCTCACGCTAATCTTCGGACCGAACTTCAAGTCCTACGCGGTGGTCGAAGAGGACGGCCACAGCACGGGCGTCGTGTATGGACGAGGTGAGCCGTACCAGTTATCCACTCCAGTCGTGAAGGCCTGGGCGGAGCGTGTCGCGCAATGTGTCTATCCGGTGGAGCTAACGCAAGGAGCACTCGTGGCAACCTTCAGCCTGCACCCGGCCGTGGTTGAGCTCGAAATGCCGAACGAGAAGCTCCAGCAAATCGCCGCTGAGGTGGTCGGCCACATGGGAACTGAGGTTGACGCAAGCTACCACAACGACTTCGCGCGGCGACTCATTACGCGGGCGTTCGCGGAGATGGACGTGCCTCTCCCGCAGGGCCTCGCGGAGTACTTCGACACGATGGCGCAGGTAATTCAGGGCAAAGGATACCTGATGCCGGCGCTGGCGGACTACTGGGAAGCCAGTCATCCAGGTCGGGTGATGCGACTCTCTTCTCTGCACCACGCTCAAGCACCGAACTGAGTCCGATCAGCGCCGCTGAGCGGTCCGGCATTCGATCCCAACATCTCCGCGCGCGTAGTACTCGCGTCCGTCTATTCGCGCGGCCTCCAACATGTCAAATGTGGTGAGCCATCTCAACTCGATGGGTGTCGGCCAGCCCGGCCCTACCGAAGGAATCGAGGACCATGGACCGGCCGACGGAGTAGCAGACGGATACCGAGGTTTGTCTCGTGCGGAGCGAGCGTGAGCTCCAGGCCATCATCGGCTTGCTACGGCAG
This sequence comes from Myxococcales bacterium, assembly GCA_047601445.1. GTDB lineage: Bacteria > Myxococcota_A > Polyangia > Polyangiales > DASUME01 > DASUME01. The sequence continues at coordinate 6,880,452 of JASGJH010000001.1, forward strand.
AACCTGACTGGTTCCGTCTCCGCCGCGGAGGCACGTTCCCAGGGGTTCCTGACGGCGGTCTATACACTGCCCGCGCTGCGTGAGATGCACGCGCAGATGCCGAGCCTGGTCGCCCGGCGCGCGGGAATGGTCGTGGGGTATGCGCTGGCGCTGCCCCTCGCAGCGCGGGGGCTGGTGCCCGAGTTCGACCCGATGTTCGAGCTGTTCCCGCGTTTGAGCTTTCGAGGCCGGCCCCTCATCCAGCAAGACTTCTACGTGATGGGGCAAGTCTGCGTGGCTCGCGGCGCGCGCGCTCAGGGCGTGTTCGACGCGCTCTACGCGGGACACCGCGCGCACTATGCAAGCCGCTTCGGCTGCATCGTCACCGAGGTGGCCACCCGCAACACGCGCTCCCTGCGCGCCCACGCTCGCGTGGGTTTCGAGATCCTCCACGTGTACCGAGACGCGATCGACGAGTGGGCGCTGGTGGCCTGGGACTTTGGGGCTCGCTCGCGAGGCGCCTCGGGGACAACCTGCCGAGTCCCATGACCACGGGGACTCCCACCCCGAGCCTGCGTGGACGAGCCGTACTTTCATTTGTTGGTGAATCTGCGGACTCGACCGAGGAAGGAGCCTGACTGATGAGGATCGTTGCGGGACTGGTAGTGTTCGCCATCACGGTCCTTGGCTGGCCCTATGCGTTCTGGCGGTTTCCCTTCGCTCGAGCAGGAGATACCCAGGCTGTCCGACCTGGGGACGCGCGCCTTCAATGGGACTACCAGGGTCGTCTGTCGGCCGCGAGCGGCGCAACCCACTCAGCCAGCTACCAGTACGCCGACGCCGTCGATCGCGTGCTCGAGGAGCACGACGGGAGCGTGACACCTCGGAAGCGCGGTGCTCGCCACCAACCGGGACATTGGGCAAGCGGTCGGCGAGTGCGCCTATCATACGTCCGGCGAAGCACGGTTTTTCGAGGGTTACGTGGATGCGTACGGCTTCACGGGACAGCGCCATGACCCGGGGATGAAGCTCGCGCACTTTCGACAGCGCGAGCTCGAACCGCGGGTAGGGCGATGGGTCACTCCAGACCCACTCTTCCTTCGCGATGGCGACGCGTGCATCGCGCGGCCCTTCGAGTATGAACGGTGGCCGATCCTACGAGGTGCGTCGGCTGCAGAACCAAGAGGAGATTCTCGCGTTCTTCGGAGAGGATCCGATTGCGCATCAGATCTTGCTCGAGTGGGCGCCGATGCCGATTGGCAGCTATCTGGCCATCGAGCACGCCGTCCGGGGAGCGGCAGCGATTCCGGGCGTTCCCGCCGCGTCCATCATGTGGCAGGGAGTCTTGGCGTCGCCACTTTGGACACTGGCGAAGGAGTACGGGGTTATGCCGCCCAGAACACCGGTCGCCAACCCGCGCGATTTCATGGTCGAGCTAGCGCGCATCGCGACAGCAGTCAGCGCAGCGGTAAGCCTGGAACTCAACGACGATCAGGCGGAGTAGGAACCAGCGCCGCATGGCGGTGCAGTGCGCGACGTCTAGGACACTCGTCCAGCTACCCGCAACTCAGTGTTGCCTTCATGGTTCTCCCAAGCCGGGTCTGCCGTGCCGTCATGAGCAAAGCCATGAGCCGATAGGTTGCTCCACCAGATGCGCGTGCACCCTTGAGGATGCGGAGAAGGGCCATATGAAGCGGGCGATGAAGGCGAGTGTGCTTGTGCTCGGGCTGCTTGTCTTGGGGTTGCCGTCGCGGACGCGCGCGCAATCCGTGGGGGCCGGGCTCGCGTTGAGCTGGGACTACCGCGGGCGTCTTTCCAGCGCGACATCTAGCCTCCGTAGCGGGCGCTATGTGTACTCCGAGCGAATGGATCGTGTGATCGAGGAGCACGACGGCAGCGTGACCTACTTTTTCGGCGACGACTTCGAGGTGCGAGACGGGGTGTCGGTGGTGCACGCGATCTCCGGGGACCGCCGCGTCGCGCGTCTGAGCCGGACCACGTTGCAGGCAAGCTTGCTCGGGGACTTCACACCCGCCCCGGTGCCACATGCTCGCATCGACGTCGGGGACGCCTGGCTCATGGTCAGCGCGCGCAAAGCGCCCGTTCGTCACCTCTACGCCAGCGCGCGCAGAGTGCTACTCGAACATGGTCCGGGTACCGTGTTCATGCATCAGGACCATCTTGGTAGCACCACGCTCGCGACGGCCGCCGCAGGAGAACCGCGCGGAGAGTGCGCCTTCAACACCGCCGGCGAAGGGCGAGGGCGTCGAGGTTACACGGACGAGTACACCTTCACGGGCCAGCGGCTCGACTCCACGACACAGCTGATGCACTTTCAGCATCGCGACCTCGACCCCGGGGCCAATCGGTGGGAGACGCCAGACCCGCTGTTTTTGACGAGCAGTCACGAGTGCCTCGATAGGCCCTTCGAGTGCGCGAACGGGTACCAGTACGTGATGAACAACCCGGTCGATTTGTTTGACCCGACGGGAGAGAAGTGGAAGGTGACAATGGTGCAGCCGGTGCTAGGGCACGAGATACGACCGGAGGACGAGGATAGGTTGCGCGCCCAGCGGCCAACCGACGCGACGACGAGCTACGTGCTGGTGCTTCAGCATCCGCTTCTTCCCATCGCCTATGTCTTCCGCAACACGCAGGAGCCGGGAGAGCCGGCCTCAGAGACGCAGACGCTGGGATGGATGAGTGCAGCGAGCGCGGCGCGGGCGCTCGAACGCGAGAACGAGAATCCGATGATCTATCACCGGTCCGATTCAGGTGAAGTCAGCCTCATCACGGCAGCCAGGATGCGAGGGGCACTGAGACTCTTTCATCGCAACCGAGGGAACGAGGAAGTAGGTGCCGCCGTCGTACGAATCGGAGGCGAAATGTTTGGTCAGGGGTTCCGGGCTCCGAGGCCGGCGCCGGCGCTGCCGCCAAGACCACATGGGGCAAAAGTGGCGGTGGCCCCTGGTGCGAGACAGTAACCGCGGTGCCTTGGCGCGCGCGCAACGCGCCTGCGCGTAGATCATCCGTCCTATTCCCGGCGGACCGCCTTGCCTGCGAGGATGGGCCGCGCGGCAAGTATCGCGAACGCGAGGCGGTCGTGACACGGCCTCGATAAAGCCGGCTGTCGCACGAAGCGGAGATGGATGCATGAGAGCCTGCGTCAAGTCGAGTGGAGCGGCATGGTTGCTGCTCGTGTTGGGAGGGGTCTCGCCGGCGCGTGCGGATGCCGTAGGTGAAGCGCCAGGACCTCGGTTCCGCTGGGATTACCGAGGGCACCTGTCCGCCGCCGCCTGGGGCGATCACACAGGCGACTACGCCTACGCGGCCGGCACCGACCGGGTGATCGAAGAGCATGACGGCAGCATGACCTACCATATCAGCGACGAGTTCGAAGTTCGCGATGGCGTCGCCTTGGTCTACACCCGCGTTGAAGATCGCCGCGTGGCACGTCAGAGTCAAAGCGCGCTCCAGCCCCAGCTGCTCGAAGACCTGGCACCGAGCTCCAGGGCCGATGGACGCATCGACGTAGGAGACGCCTGGATCGCGGGCAGGCTGACCCGCCCTCCGACGCGTCACCTCTACGCTGCCGCGCGGCGGCTCATGCTCGAGCGCACGGATGGCAAGACGTTTCTGCATCACGAGCAGCTCGGCGGAACCACGCTGGCGACCGCAGGTGCAGGGCGGGTCGTCGGTGAGTGTGCTTTGCACCCCACCGGCGAGGTACCGGGTTGCCAGGGCCAAGTGGATGTACACGGTTTCACTGGCCAGCGTAGGGACCCGACCACGGGCCTCCTGCATTTTGGGGCGCGTGAGCTCGATCCTCGGGCCGGTCGCTGGCTGAGCCCCGACCCGCGCTTTCTCACGGACGACGAAGCTTGCATCGCACGTCCTTTCGAGTGCGCGAATGGATTCCAGTACGTGATGAACAACCCGGTGGATCTGTTCGATCCCACGGGAGAAGCATGGAGACGGGGCTGGGGGTGGGGACAGCGGTCGTATAGCGCGGCCTTCGTTATCAGCGCGAACGGGGTGATCGGTGCGGCTCCTAGCTCACCCCACTACTCTCGAGTTCATGGCGCAGGCGAACCGTTGATCGTCAGGACGGCCAATCTCGAGTCGCTGCTCATCGACAAGCAGCCGAAAAACTTCCCGGTTGTGCCGGGAGCAAACGTGGACGAGGACTCGCCGATACAAATCATCGTTTTCCGTGGCTTGCGAGCCACTCGGTCCGCAACCCAGCAATTGGCGAGGTCCCTGGGGAGCGGCGAGGAGCCAAAGCTTCTGCCGGGAAAGGTACGGACGATCCTCACTCAAGCCTTTGGGGAGCTCGGCTACGAGCTCCCGGAGTCCACAAACCAGCTGCTCCTGTTCACCGAGGTCCTGCATGGGAACGCGAGCCATTGGAACGGCCGCGAGCTACTTGGGAACTACGAGTTCATCTCGGATCAATGGAGGCAAAGCTTCGCGGGCCGAGGTCCATCACTACTGTACGACGTCGCCGGACCCACGCGGACCCGCAAGGTCGGACCAAACGCGCCTCCACAGTAGCGACGCATGGCGTGCGCAGCGACCTAGTAAGGTTCGCGCTTTGTCTGACGGACGCCGCCCCGCTCGCGTACGAGGTCGTCGTAGCACATCCGTTCGACTACCCAGCGACGCTCTCGACTGGCACATTCCGCGGCAATCCGCCTGCTCAACACCGTGCTCGCATCGAGCGACGGTCGACGGTCTTTGGCGTTGTACTTCAGGAGAAGGACAGATGAGAAGCATCGGGAAGGTCGCCTCGATCCTGGCACTGGTCGGCTGGGCGTCGTGGGCACGAGCCGAGACTGGGGTCTCGGATGAACGCGTGTCGTTGCCGGATGGTCCGGGATCGATCGGTGGAGCGGGAGACAACGTGCTCGTGGCTCCGAACATGGGCTCGATGAGCTACTCGGTACCGATCGAGGTGCCCGAGGGGTTCGCGGGTGCGACGCCGTCGCTTTCGCTCGCGTACAGTTCGATGCTCGGTAGCTCGGAAGTGGGCATCGGCTGGGAGATGCGGGTTCCGAACATCGAGCGCTTTACCCTGCGCGGGGTGCCTCGCTACAACAGCGACGACGTGTTCGCCGCGGATGGGTTCGAGGAGCTGGTGCAGGTCGTGAGCGCCGACGGCAGCTACACGTACCGAGCCCGCTTCGAGGGCGGCTTCGTGCGCTATACCTGGCACGCCGACAAGGCAGGCGCCGCAGGGTACTGGCAGGCCGAGTACCCTGACGGAAGCCAGGCGTTCTTCGGCGCGGACAGCAAGGGCAACGCGGATCCCAACGCGCGCGTCGCGACGCCGGACGGGGGCGTGTTCCGCTACCTGATCGTGGAACAGGTCGACCGCCTCGGGCACTCCGTGCGTTACCAGTACCAGCGCTACGGGAACTACCCGCTGCTGGACCAGGTGTCCTATCTGTTCACCAACGGTGAGCCGCACTACCGGGTTTCCTTCGCGTACGAACAGCGCACCGACGCCATCTCCGATGGTACGCCAGGCTTCGACCTGCGCCTCACCGTGCGCATGTCCGGCGTGACGGTATTCAGTGGCGACGTCCCCATGCGCCGCTACGAGCTGGCCTACGACACGACCCCGGAGGGCACTTCCCGCCTCAGTCAGGTGCTCCAACTTGGGCTCGAAGACGAGCTGTTCCCGATCCGCTTCGCTTTCAGCTACTCGTCCGCGCTCAACCTCGGCTGCGCCAACTGCAGCAAGCCGGTGATGGTGGACATGGGCACGCTGTCCGCTGGTGATTCGGGCGGAGTGGATATGCAAAATGGGCGCTCCACGATGATCGACATCAACGGGGATTCGCTGCCCGATATTCTCGACACTGGCGTCAGCGGCTCCCATCGCTTCTTCGTCAACACGATGGACGCGAACGGGGTGCAGCGCTTCGCGGCCCCGCTCGCCTCCGCACGCACCATGGGCGGCGGCATGTTCCAGCTCACGTCGCCAGGCGTGCAAGCGGCGGATGTGAACGGCGACGGGTTCACGGACCTGGTGAACGCGGTGCAAGGCGCCGTGCTGTGCAACGACGGCTCGGGTGACTGGAGCGCGAGCAGTGCCTGCGCCGGGAGCGTGGCGCTCGGCAGTCTCGAGGCCGATCCGAATGGCGGCGCCGCCGATCACGACCCGCTGAGCGTACGCTTCATGGACTACGACGGTGACCGGCGCATCGACCTACTGCGCACCCTGAGCAAGGACTCCGCCACGGTGCTGCACAACACGTCGGAAGGCTTCAAGCCCGAGACGATCGATGGACTCGGCGCGGTGTTCGACGCCAGCAATCTGCAGCTGGCGGACCTCAACGGCGACGGCCTGCTCGATCCCGCGGAGGTGCTCAATAGCGGCGTCGTGAAGTACAAGCTGAACCTCGGCCGAGGCAAGTGGACGCCCAAATCGACCGACGAGTGGATCGAAGCGCCGCTTCAGGGCACGGAGGGCTTGAGCTCCGGTGCGTTGGATGAGGCGGAGCTGCAGGATCTCAACGGCGACGGGCTCGACGACGTGGTCGTGGTGCTGGGTAACGGCGTGGCCTTTGCGTTGAATCGCGCAGGCGCCTTCTTGCCGTTTCAGAGCATCACCTCGCAAGTCGTGGAGGGCACGCTGCCGACCCGCGATGCTTCGACCACGGTGTTGTTCGCCGACATGAACGGATCGGGCACGACCGACGTCGTGTGGATCAGCAGCCAGGGCGACGTGCAGTACCTGGAGTTGTTCGCGCTGCGTCCCAACCTGCTCACGCAGGTCGACAACGGCATCGGTGGCATCCAGCTCGTGGAGTACGGCACCACGGCGGTGGAGCTGGCGCGCGACAAGGCGAGCGGCGCGGGCTGGCGCCACCGTCTGCCCCAGGCGATGAATGTGGTAACGGCCACCGAGAGCTATGCGCAGTTCACCGCGGAGGTCGTGTCGCGCACCGAGCTAAGCTATCACCACGGCTTCTATGACGGGGTCGAGAAGCGCTATCGTGGCTTCGAGGTGGTCGAACAGCACGAGCTGGCCGAAGAGGTGCTCGATAGCCAGGAGGCCGGACTCACGGTGTCGGAGTTCGACGTGGGAGCGTCGGATCCCTACCGCAATGGCAAGCTGCTCCGCCAGCAGGTCTTCGGAGGATCCGACACCGCGCGCCACGTGGTGCAGCAGCAGACGCTGGAGTACGCGGACTGCCCGCTGGCGGACGTGCCCGCGGCGGGGCTGCGCCTCGCGGTGCGCAACGTGTGTGAGGTGGCGAGCAAGACGGTGCTGCAAGAGGGGCGCCCCGACGCGGAGTGGGCGACGCTGCTGCAGACGCAAGCCTACGACGGCTACGGCAACGTGACTCTTTCGGTGAATCACGGTGTGGTGGGGATGGGGCCGAACGGCGCCGACGCCTGCGCTCCGTGCATTGCGCCCCAGGGAGTCAACAGTGGCGCGTGCGGCGCAGAGTGCCTGGGAGACGAAGCCTACGCGGCGACCGAGTACGTGGCGCCGGGCGAGAGCACGGCAAACGCATGGATGCTGGCCAACCCGAGTCGAGTGCGCTCGTACGGCCGCGAGGGCGGACCCTTCCGTGAAACCCTCGTGTACTACGACGGTCCCGCCTTCGTGGGACAGGCGCGGGGCACGCTCACGCAAGGGCTGGTCTCCCGCGTGTGCGAGCGGATCTCGACCGACGCCATGGACGAGTGCCAGGGCCCCGGCTGGGCCTTGTCGCAGCGCGCATCCTACGACGCGGACGGCAACGTGACGGAGAGTCTCGATCCGCTCGGCGCTCCCGAGAACGAGCTCGGCCACCGCCGTCGCCTCGAGTACGACGAATACCAGCTGCACGTGGTGGCGGAGGAGGTCCTGCTCTCGAACGCCGAAGGGCCCTACCGCCTGCGCCGCGAGGTCAAGCACGACAGTGTGTTCGCAGTGCCGGTGTCGGTGACGCGCTGGATGCTGGTGGGATCCCCCCAGAGCTCCGACCCAGCGCCTACCCTGCTGGCCTACGACGCCTTCGGCCGGCGTGTAGCCATCGCCATGCCCGGCGATTCGCTGGACGCGCCCACCCAGAGCTATGAGTACGCCCTGGCGAGTCCGGTGAGCCAGGTGATCACGCGGCTGCGCTCCGAGTCGGGCAAGCCCGCGGACATCGAGCAGCGTCAGTGCATCGACGGCTTCGGACGCGCGGTGCAGACGCGTACGCGCCTCGACACCAACAGCTACCAGGTGAGCGGCGCCAACGAGGTCAATCGCCGCGGCGTGGCCGTGCGTGCCTACGAGCCCTACCAGAGCGCTTCGAGCGCTTGCGAGCGCGTGCCCGTGGACGTGCGCTATCACGCCTTGCGCTACGACGCCCTCGGACGCGGCTTGACCGTGACCATGCCCGACGAGGTGCTCTACGGCGAGCCGTCGGTGGCGCGCACGGAGTATCGCCCGCTGGTCACGCTGGCCTTCGACCCCGAGGACACCGACCCGAACAGCTACGCCTTCGACACCCCTGAGCTCACCCACGTGGACGCTCTGGGCCGCAAGATCTTGGCGGAGCGCTACCTGACCTCCGGCGGAGGACAGATCGGCAGCGTGCGGTTCCTCTACGACGACTTCGGGAACATGTCGGGCTACGTCGACGGCATGGGTAACACCAACCGTCGCTACTCGGACCTGCTCGGTCGCCTCGTGCACATCGACGATCCGAGCGCGGGGACCCTCGACTTCGTGTTCGACGCGGCGGGCAATCAGCTCGCGCGCACCGATGCCCGCGGCGAGACCACCGCCATGGCGTACGACGGGGCGAACCGTCTGATCGCGACCTACAACCCGAAGGACGACGCAGCCACACGCGTGGAGCGTAGGTACGACTACATCGCGGGCTGCAGCGAGTGCGTGAACGGTGAGGGCAAGGCCGTCACGGTCCACTATCCGCTCGGCTCCTACGGCGACGGGCTCGACGAGGCCGGCTTCGACCTGCGTGACCGCCCGGTGTTCACGGCGCGCACGCTGGAGAAGCATCGCTTCGTGATCAAGACCCAGTTCGACAACGCCAACCGCGTCACCTCCACCGAGTATCCGGACGGCACCGTGGTGGCCCAGCGCTACGACGCCGCCTCGCGCCTGGTGGGCATCGACGGCATCCTGGACTCGCTCGCGTACACCTCGACCGGGCAGCTGCAGAGCGTGATGTACGCCAACGGGGTCCACACCGAGATCGACTACGATGTGCTGCGCCGCATGAGCTCGCTGCAGACCGTCGGACCTCGCGAGGCCGGCGTGCTGCAGGGCTTTGCCTACCAGCGAGATCGCGTCGGCAACCTGAAGAGCATCAAGGATATCTCCACCCCGCGCGAAGGGGCGATCGACTGGAACGCCTCGTTCAGCCGCGACGCCTGGTACCGACCGCTGGCCGTGACCCTCGGAAGTCCCGAGTCCGAGAGCCACGAGGAGCTGAAGATGTCCTACGACCTCGTCGACAAGGTGCTCTCGAAGACCTCGAGTGCGGGTAACCGCAGCGCCGCCCACCTCGGTGGCGTGCAGTACGGTGGTCAGCGCCCGCTGGCCGCCACCCAGGCCGGCGACGTGCAGTACGAGTACGACGCAGCGGGGCGCGTGGTCGGCAAGGCGGTCGTCGACGCTCCGTAAAAACGGGCCCTCTTCCGAGACCGTGCGTCCCGCTCCAAGACCATCGATGAAGCACTTCTCGAAATGCTCCGTGATACACCTACTGTGGTTGGCTTCTGCGTGGTGCCCGGCTTCGGCTCAGGCCGAGGCCGGTGAGCTCGCGCCCCTCCGTTGGGACCACCAGGGGCGTGTGCGCGAGGCCACGGTGGGTGATCACAGCGCGCGCTACATCTATGGCGCGAGTATGGACCGCGTCCTCGAGGAGCACGATGGAAGCGTGACCTACTACATCGGGCCAGACTTCGAGGTCCGAGACGGTATCGCGATCACTTACGCCCGGCTGGGAAGTCGTCGCGTCGCACGGCGGAGTCAGCCGAGCTTGCAGACTGCTCTGCTCTCCGACGTGGCGCCTGGCGCGGGACCTGCGACGCGGATCGACATTGGCGATGCGTGGCTGATGAGCGACGCCGGCAGTCCGATGCGCCACCTCTACGCCAGCGCGCGTCGACTCCTGATCGAGCACACGGAGACCGCCATCTTCTTGCACCACGACCATTTGGAGAGCGCGACCTTGGCGAGCGGTCCCGCCGGAGAAGTCGTCGGACAGTCCGCGTTCCACACCTCAGGCGACGTGCGCGCGTACCGAGGCTACGTCGATGCGTATGGCTTCACCGGCCAGCCTCGCGATCCCACGACACGCTTCGTGCATTTTACGTTTCGCGAGCTCGACGCCCGCGCTGGTCGCTGGGTCAGCCCCGACCCTTTGTTTCTGCGAGACGGTCGAGCTTGTCTCCAGAAACCATTCGAGTGCGCAAACGGCTATCCATACGTCGCAAACAACTCCGTCGATCTAGTTGACCCGACTGGAGAGACGGCCACGGTGATCCTGTCGGCCGATGGAGCAAGCAATCTCATCACGCAACGGCCCGATGGGTCGACCTGGCAGCTCTCGATGGATGGGTACGCGACCGTCAGCGCCGCCACCTTTCCGGCCTTTGGACAGCGAGCCATCGCTCTGGTCAACGATCCGGCGGAATGGAGGAACCAAACCATCCTTCTCCCGCCCACGCCTGAAGGCCACGGAGGCGATGACCAGGTTGCCAAGCTGACGATGGACGAAATGGGCCTGTGCGGGGCCTTTGATCATCAGGACCGCCTGCAGATGGTGTTCCTTTCGATCGCGCTGAGTCCCGAGCAGACCGAGCGCGTCCACAACGCAGCGACCTTCATCTCGGGCACCTCAGCGCAGTCGGTGTTCATGGGTACGTACTTTGGTCGGTACCTGAACGACGATGTGCACTGGCTCGTCGAGCACGCTGCCAAGGCCGCAAATCCCGCGCTCGACTTCGACTCGAGTGGCCCGTGGCCAGTCGATGACGAGATGCCCACGCAGCAGCGCCACCTGAACCGCTTCAGGAACGCCATCCTCGCAAGCGCTCATGGGAGTTCCACGGTGGCAGCAGGACCGCACTGACGGCAGACTCGAGAAGCGAGTGCACCCAGAGCCAGGTGAACGGCGGGGACCCTTCGTCGACCCGCGGCTACCGGCAGCAGTATGCGTTGGTGGCGGGCCCCGCGATGATGTCGTGGGCGGCCTTTGTCACCGGCAGCACCAGGCGTGGCTTCGGGTGCTCGAGACTGACGTTATGGCGTTCAAGCCTTTCACAAACGCTCCGCAGGCGTCGTTCGGTGCCTGCATGGGAGTCGCCGTGTTCGGGGTGGGGCTGTCGTTACTTCTTTGTGTAGGTCATCGGCGAGCTTGCCGACCTTGGCTTCGATAACCCGATCACGATGCCCCCTCCCAGGCTCGCCAAACTACCGCTGAGGCGGAGTATGCCGCGGCCAGCGGGTCGGTCGGCCCGGCTTCGTTCGGGTTCACGCTTTCGAATCTTGGTTCTCCATGCTGCCTCCCATGACTTCACTCCTCCGAGGTGCTTTGCATTGGGGCGTCAACACTCGGCGTCAACACTCGGCGCCACGACAAGGGGCCTGCGCGCGCATTCCGCCGTTGGAGCCACGAACGACCTTCATGATTTCAGTCCCCCAACGTGCTTAGCGTCGGTGGATCATTCTGCCGATACTGCGGAGCCCACAGCAGCAGGTGCGGCGTCTGCGGCCCCTCGCCATCAGCGGCCCACACGTACAGACCCTCCGTGCGAACACAGTGCCCACGGTCGCAGATCTCCGTCTCGGGGCAGTCCAGCAGATCTTCGCACTCGGGCTCACTACCGGCGTCCGCGACTCCAGCCTCGGGCGCGTCCAGGTCCATGCCTGAGTCGGCCTTCGAGCCAGCATCCATCTGCGCGTGAACGCCGGTGTCACGGACAACGCCGGCGTCGGCAGCCGTGCAAGCACCGGCGACGCAGACCCCGCCGCCTACGCAGCCATCGATCCGACCTTGGTCGCAGTGGAGCAGCGTTCCATGGTCAGTCGTCAGATCGTGAGTGCACGGTGTCGAGCACTCAGGTCCGCTCGACATGTCGACCGAGCTCTCCATGCAGCGGTTCGCCACGCACTGCACGGGCGCGGCGCCCTCCTCCTGCGCGCACGTGTTGCCGTCCCCGCAGTTGCATCCGAGTGATCCAGGCACGCAATGCAGACCGCACTCGAGGTGACAGGTGCCGTCTCCCGAGCAGAACTCGTAGCAGAGCCCAGATGTGCCGCTCGAGTCACAGCCTGCGCCGTTCGAGCTCAAGGCGGTGCCCGCGATGAGTAGTGCGCACGTGCGGCTGGCTCGCTGCACAGAGCGTTTCGCGACTATAGGCATGTGATTCGGCGCTCCCATGGCTCTCATGGCTCCAGCGTGCTCTGGTTGAAGGGCACCTCACCCGTTGGCGCGTTCGGCTCGTACCCCCACACGAGCGCGTTCGGGTCGTACGGGCTCGTTTCCTCGCCGGCCCACTGGAACAGGCCCAGGGCGTCGTCGCAGGTCTGTTCGACATAGTCGACCGACGCCAGCAACGCTTCGTCCAGCGCGCACAGGAGCACGGGATGTTGATTCGGATCGAAGTGGCCGCGGTCGCAGGCGGGCGTCGGATCCTCGGGGTGTTGCTTGGGCCTCGATGGGCCGTAGCAGCACAGGGCGCCTTCCTCCGCGATGATGAAAGACCCCGCGCGATCGCAGCTGGCCTCGCAGGTGAACTCACCCGTGTAGAGCTCACGTGTAGCAAAGGGTTGGTTCTCGTATCGGCCGCTCCAGCGTCTGCACACATCGGGACAGTTCGCCGGGCTCGTGCAGCCCCACTCGGCGGCCTCGTCGATGCACCCTCGTACGTAGGCGCCGGGTGCGTAAGCGTAGTAGTCGGCGGCCGCCCAGTGGCTGCGCCCGTTTGCCTCGCTGGGCCGTGCGGAGAGCGGAAGGCACTGGACGCTCGGGACGCCACCGCCCTGCGCTGCCTCGAGTGCGCAATCGTAGAAGGTCCAGGTCTGCTTGCTGGACGACGCTGGCAGTGGGGCGCTCGGTGGCACGCATTTGAACTGACTGTGGTGATTCATGCCGGGCCACAGATTCTCGATCCCGTAGGTAGCTCTTGTCGATAGGGGAATCCCAGGGGTGCGCGCCGGGTGCCGCGAGGCTCGCCAGCTGCTCGAGGGCCTCGACGTAGCGTGGAGGACGACCGTCGTACGCAATGCGCGAATGACCCGGGGCCGCCAGCAGGCAAGGGCCCGTCTCGAGCGGGCACTGGAATTGTGCGAAGTCGAAACCGGGCAGCGCGTCCTGGGTCGGGGTCCCCGTGCCGGCGTAGGTCGCGTCGCGACCGCGCAGGCAAGTGACTGCGTAGGGTTCGTCAGGGCCACTCTGGGATCCGAGCGGCAGGGGAAGCTTGTCGGCCGAGGTGCCCGCGCGCGGACGCTCGGTGATCACGAAGGTGCCGACCCCGTCTTCGTCGCTGTCTTCGAACTTGCCATCGGCGAGCTCCAGGAAGTAGGCGAGGTGGAAGAAGGGGTGGCCGTCTCCACCCAGCTGCTGGAGCTGGTCCACGTCCGGCTCCCCATCCATGTTGAAGTCGTCCTTCACGTGGTTGCAGATCTTGGTCAGCGGGTTGGCTTGCGAGGGTTTGAAGCGCACCTGACCGCTGCCGTAGCTGCGCAGTGCATACTGACCATCCATCTCGTAGCGGCTGTCGAACCACTCCTGCTCGTCGATGGCCTCGTCTTCGATCATCTGCAACGTCTCGCCGACGTGGAGCCCGATGTCCGGGTAGCGAATACGCAGGTCGTCGAGGCTGAGAGTGAGGTCTCGCGTGACACCCTCGGGCGCTGCCGCCTGCACGTCATCGCTGCGCAACACGACGCGATCGATGCTCGAGACGCTGCAGTGCGCCTCGTCCTGCATCGCCGTACCCGCCAGGATGGTCGAGCGGCGATTCGTCCAGTGGTCGCCGTCGCCGTCGCAGGCCAGTACTTCGCCCGTGAGCGCCTGAAAATAGCCGTCCTTGAGCTTGCACACGCAGATGGTGCCTTCGGTGCGGCCTTCGTAGCCGACTCCCACGACCCCCGCTTTCGGTACTCCGCCGTCGGCGGTCTGGTCGAAGCACTGCCCGCAGGGGACGCAGACTCCGCTGCCGCTCACGACCTCACCTTGATCGCAGTCCATGCGCGTCAGGCAGGCTGCGTCGTCGTCTCCCTGGCCTTCGACGCACACCTGGCCGGCGTTGCAGGTGACGACCTTGCACGTCTTGACGCAGCGCGCGGCGTCGTCATCCCAGCGGTAGCCGTCAGCGCAGCCGCTGCAATGCGCGCCCGACGAGTCCATCGTGCAGACCTGGGGCGCAAGGCACGAGCTTGCGAGCGCGTCACAGCTATTCACCACGCACTTGCCATCCTTGAGCTCGGCCGCGTCGATGCAGCCGTTGCATTTGGCTTCGCCGCCGCTGGCGTCGCAGCGCTGGTTCGAGCGGGCGCAGGTTTGCACGAGACTGCCCGGAGCCGAAGCATCGCAAGAAGGGATCGCCACGCAGCGGCGCTGATCCGGGTTCCAGGCGTAGCCGCCCTCGCAGGCGCCGCAGGTCGCGTCTCCCGTGCCGCCCTCCTGGCATAGTTGATGGACCGAGCACGCTAGCGCTGCACACGCCTTCGGAGGGCGGCAGCCGCTGTGCGGATCGCAGACCTCGCCGAGCTGGCAGCTGTGCTCGTCGCAAGCGCTGGCGTCCACCTGCGCGTCGACGCCGGCCTCCGCGTCCATGGCCTCTGGCATGTCGTCGCCCGCGTCGTCACCGCCCTCGGGGGTGCCGCAAGCGGCGACGAAGCCAGCCAAGAGCCAAGCCCATCCGTCTCGTGTCGTGTGCCTCATCGTCGGTCTCTCCGCGGTCAGGTCATTCCAACTGAGTGAAATCTTCGTAGTAGACGTAGAGTCGGACATCGGTGAGCTCCTGCACCTGGATGTCGCGATTGGACTGCTCGTCGCGCAGGTTGAGGCTCAGCTCCCACAGAGAGTTGAGCAAGGGACGCTCGCGTAGGCGCAGGTCCTGATACACCTCGGGGTCCACGAAGACGGGCTTCACGCCGTTGAAGAACGTGTCCACCACCGACGTGATCGCGGGCAGGCGCAGGTAGGAGAGCTCGCCTTGCAAGTCGCGCAAGGTGGCGGTGCCGCGCGAGGTCACGTAGACGCGGCCCAAGCGGTCGCCGACGCCGGAGCCCTGGATCTCCGCCTCGAGGTGTTCGATCTTGTGAATCGACGTGAGGGGCGACGGCACGTCCGGGCCGATCGAGAACGGAAAGGTGAGGTAGCCGCGCGCGTTCAGGCGATCGGGGTCGATCAGCGCCTTGCGAAAAAGCTCGATGCGGTCTGACTCCGAGAGGGCCACGCCGTCCTTGCCGAGCCGCGGGATGCGCAGGATGTCGTCGCGCAAGGACACCACCTGCACGCGCTTGGCAGGGCGGCCGTAGGTGTTCTCGAACTGATTCATCGCGCGCTGCAGGTCGATCAAGTAGTTCTCGACGCTGAACTCGCCGCGCGCGGCCAAGCGTGAGAAGAACAGCTGGCCCTTGGCCGCGTAGCTCTGCGCGCTGTAGTACTCGAACACGCGCGTCGCGCGGTAGGCGTCGATCAAGGCCAGCTGAAAGACGCGATCGGCGTCCATCACGTCGGCGTTGCGCAGCAGGCGGATGTTCGGGTCGTTGCGGGCGGCCTCGATGTCGATCAGCATCTGCGTGGACTCGTCTTCCTGGGCGATCAAGCGCTGCGCCTGGTGCACCAGGTTCTGCACGCGCCCCTGGGCCAACGAGAGGTTGAGCTGCGCGCGCTCGCCGTTGAGCCTGGCTCGCGTCAAGTCCACCATCAGCGTGTCGATGCGCGCTTGCGCTTCGACGCGCAGGGGGCCAGGGACGGGGCTTACTCTGATTACTCCCCCGCCTGGTTTCTTTCCCCAGCACAGCGGCATGATCGAGAGGCTCTGGTCGACGAGCGGATCGAGGGTGACCAGTGTGCCGTCCGGGCATAGATCGCACTGGGCGATTTGCTGTTTCGCTTCCGCCGTACGTTGGATGTTGGAGATGTCCTTGGCGTCCTGCTGGATCGAGAGCTGCTTGGCCGCCGTGTCGATGCTGGCCGCGACCTGCGTGACCAGGGTCGCAGCTTGCGCGCCTGCAGCGACGCCGTAGAGGGCGGTGGCGGCCCAACCACTGACGCACCCCATGGCATTCTCAGCCTTCTTATCAAGGTCGCCGCCCACCTCCGCAGCAGTGCAGTGGGTGGCCGTGAACGAATATTGCTGCGCCGTCTGGGCTGCCGTGGTCAGCGCCCCCGAGAGCCTGTCTTCGACGGCCAGCGCGCGCTCCCAGTTGCTCATCGCAAACTCCGCGGCACGTTGCTCCGTCTCGAGCGAGATCACCTGACCGGCCGCGTCGTAGGTGAGCGCGGCGATGCTGAGGCGACCGGCACACTCTTGATCGATCGCCCTCTGCTCGATGGCGACTCGCTTGAAGATGTCTTTCACCTCCTGGACGGCCATCCGCAGATCGGTCGCTGCCACCGCCACGTCACCGCGCGCCGTGTAGATGCTGCCATTGCCGACCATGCCGCACGGGTCGTTGATCCCGAGCAGGGACCAGATTGGGTCTTGCTTGGCATACTTCGGAATCGCAGCGAACACGCTGTGGCCATCTTCGCTCGTGAACGTGCCGCACAGCTCGCCGAGTTGAGCTTCGTAGTCCATCTCCACCCGGCGCAGTTCGGCCTGAAAGTGCTGAAAGTCGCTGGCGGCGTCGATCAGGCTGGAGATGGCGCGCGCATCGCGCTCCTTGGAGATCTGCATGGTCTCGGTGGCCCGGTCGATCATCACCTGCGGAGCTTCCAGGTCGTAGCGACGCGGGCTCGGGAACGGGATGTAGTCGGGTGGGTCGCCGAAATAGGTCAGATCGTCCGTCAGGTCGCCGTAGGTCTCGCGCATCTTCTCGAGCGCGATGCGATAGAGGTTCTGAGTGCGCGCCATCTGCAGCTGCAGGATGGTGAGCTGGCGAGCCGGGATGACGCGCGCATAGTCGTTGAAGAGTTCGTTGAGCACCACGGATTCGAGGTAGCTACGCGCGAAGTCGCGCTCGATCACGTGGCGCGCCAGATCGGGACGGCCGAAGCCCTGGTAGTGCTTGGCGATCTCGCTGGAGACGCGCGCCTTCCTGGTCGAGGCGAGCACGATGCGGTCGACGTAGTTCGTCATGGTCGCGGCGCGCACCAGGCGTGGCGCCGCGTCGTTGGACCGCGCCACGTCCTCCCACAGCACGCCGCTTTGCCGATAAAAGCGGTCGAGCACCAGCTCGTAGGCCTGGCGCGCCTGGTACAGCTTGGTCATCTCGAAGCCAGCGCCTCCGCTGAGTACCAGGCCGTTCGGCTCGAGATCGTCACCGTCGAAGCTGCCGATGGCTGCGCCTGCCGTGTCGAAGCGCGAGCCGAGCGCGCGCGTGTAGCTGTCGTCACCCAGCATCACCAGCAACTCGGAGTACATGCGCTCGAAGCCGTCCACGCCTTCGTCGCTGTCACCGCCGAAGCTCGTCGTCAGCAGCGGCTCGACCCTGTTCAGCATCTCCCCGCTCAAGGGGAAGGCGCGGTAGATGCGCGCGATGCAATCGATGCGTGCGCGCAGCTGCTCGATTTCCTGGGGGTCGTAACAGAAGGGCGTGATATCGCCCGTCTCGAGGTCGCATTCGACGGGGACAAAGCCGACCTGTGCGCCCGTATTGGACCGGTAGTGCGTGCGGTACTGGAACGCATGGTCCATCGTCGTCGCCAGGGAGAGCATCGACGGGGCTTGGCTCGACCCGGCAAGCTCTGGCTCGTAGAAGATCTTCTCGGCCAGCAAGTGCTGCCGGTCGAGGTCACAGCGCGCGCGTTCCAGGTCTGGCTTCGCGTTGGCGGACGTCTCGCCTGGCGCTGGCTGCTGCGTGCAATAGTAGACCGGGTTCATCACGAGGTCGGCCTTGCGCTGGACCTGCAAGTCGGCGAGTCGCCTGCCGCAGGTGCCGGGGTTGGCCGTCCCGGCATCGGCCCCGCAGAATCCGTTGGCGCACTGGCTGCCTTGGCAACTATCTCGTGTGAGGTCATCGGGGCCGCGCCACAGGAAGTAGGTCACCTGACTGTCGGCCGGGCACGGCTCAGGGAAGGAGGAGGGAGTCGCGCTATTGAACCAGCGGGGATCGCCGCCGTTGAAGTGGCCGGTCGCGTGGCACAGGTAGTAGGCTTTGTAGTGGTTCGGCCCGCTGTCGATGGGAACCAGCGCACTCGCGTCCTTCACACCGTCGATCAGCCACTTGATGGCATTCTCGGCACCGCTCGCCGTGACCTTATAGTCGGCCACGGGAAGATCCGGACAGCTGAGCGTTCCATCGGCCGCGAGCAAGCCGGTGGGGGGATTTGTCGACACTGCGGCGGGCGGCGCAGCGGGCACGTAGGCGTCGGCGCTCAGGTCTGCGGGCGTGCGCTTGAGGATGGCCATGCCGTAGCCGGCGATCGGCGTTTCACGTCCGCCGTCCATGCGCGCCACGAAGGTCTCACGGAGCAGCAGAAACAGCGTGTCCTGGTTGATGAGGCGTCCATCCAGCAGCTCCAGGTTTCGCTGTCGGCGCAGGCCGTCCGGCACCGGATTCGCGCCTGCGAAGCTCGCGTTGAGGAGGCGAGCGCTCTCGGAGCCCGGGTAGCGCGGGAAGCTCGCCTCGCGGCATTCACGGCGTACGTGGCCGCCGCCGTCACCCACCTTGGTACCCTGCAGGAAGCTGTCCACGAGCCAGGGCTCTTTGTGCGTGTAGCTGGCGGCGTCGGTGCTGGCGCACTGCGTAGCGCCTTCGAAGCGGCGCGCGCCCACGTACGAGCTCATCGAGAAGGTTTCGACGGTGACCAGGCAAGCATCGCGTTTGCTCTCGCACTGCTTGGGGTCGGAGCCGAACTTGAGCCTGACACCGGGGTTGCCGGGATACTGCAGCGCGGTCGCGCTCTGCACCGCGCCCGTGAAGACCCGCGGAGTGTCGGAGCTCGCCTGCCGGAGCGCCATCGCGAACGGCATCTCGAGCACGCCCGTAGGGATGCGCAGGCTCGTGCTGTCTGTGTAGGTCTCGATGCCGGTGGCGGTGTCGTCTGGAGCGGAAACGTAGGGGTAGCAACGCTTGTCCGAGCCGGCTTCGAGGCCCGCTTCGCAGGCCTGTCGCACCAGCGGATAGTCCCAGCTTCCGTCCCTGGTGGCGGCCACCACTGCGAGCCACTGCTGCAGCGTGAACAGTTCGTTGCGCGCAAACTCCGACCACAGCGCCAGCAGCGCGTTGTGCGTATTCTCGGCGACGTTGCGATCCTTGGGGTTGGCGATGAACGCATCCATCACACCCGGGCCGCCCTCGTCGAAGTTCACCAGGTAGTAGAGGCTGCCCGACCAGAGCCCGTCCGCTGAAGTGGAGTAGGTGAGCAGGATGGGTTGGGAGCCCGAGCCCGCTTGAAACACCTCCAGGTGGCCCTCCCACTGGTCGAGCTCCTCGTTGTCCGCGTGCTGCACCTCGACCTCGCGGGTTTCGCCCGCGCCGAGCGCCAGCTCGAACTCCCGCGCTCGCGTGAGCTCCTGCCCGGCCGGGCCGATCTCCAGCCAAAAAAGCGGCAGTTCGGTCTCGGTCACGCGGCCGGAGGTGCGGGTCTCCGTGTGGTCCACGCGCCGCACCGTGAACTTGAGTGGAATGTCCGCCGTGTTCGTCACGGCGAACTTGCCCGACGTCGCCTGATTGCTGAAGGCCAGCGAGCTCGTCGAGAGCGCAAAGCGACTCTGCGAAGTTGGCGGTGCCGCGGGGCCGGCGTCACGCGCAGTCGAGCTGGGCTGGCACACCCCCTGGACGCCGTCTTCGGTGGAGCACACGTAGCCCTGCGGACAGCCGTTCTCCGTGGCGGTGTTGCAGCTGACGCGGCACACATGGCGCCGGCACTCGTAGCCACCCTGGCAGTCGCTGTTGACCTCGCAGTCCGAGTAACACAAGTCCTGCCGGCAGCCCTGAAAATCCGGGCAATCCACGTCGCTCGCGCAGCTACGTCCGTGTTGCGCCGAGGGCATCCCGCCGTCGCTCGCGCTGAGCGGGACGGAGCATGACCCCGCGAAACAGGTCGCCGCGCCGATGCAACCCGCGAGCAGACCTTGGCTATCGCAGCTGCGCACGGAGCCATCCGGCGCCACCAGGTCATCGCTGCACGGCGTGTAGCACTTGCCGTTGAGAGGCGCGGGCAAGTCCGGCATCACGTGGACGCACTGGCCCTCCATGCAGGCGACCTCGAGCGGGCCGCCGTCATCCTGTTCACACTCGTCGCTGACCCCGCAGCTACAGCCCAGCGTGCCTGGCACGCAGTCGGGCGGGCAGATGTCGTCGCAGACTTCGCCGTCTGGGCAGCTCTCGCGGCACATCCGCGAGTGCGGCTTGCCGCAAGCACTGACGCTCGAGCCCAACGCGAACAGCGCGAGCAAGAGCGTGCAGGCCGGGGCCCGGCGACGAGTGTGTTCAGCCATCGTGGCTGACTTTGGCCCCGTCGATGCCGGCGCCCTTGGTGTCCGTGCAGTAGGTGACCGAGATTGGCGGGGCGCCCTTGCCGTGGTCCGCGTAGTTCACGCGCACCGAACCGTCTTTGATCGGCGCGTCCTCCCCCGCGATGAACGTGACGGCGGTGCGCGGATCCTCGGTCACGAACACGCCCTTGACGCCCTGGCTGAAGTCCACCCCCACCACGGGCGCGGAGCTGCCGTCGAACAGGAGCTCGCAGCCTCGGGCCCGCGGATCCACCGTGAGTTCGATGCTACCCATGCCGGTGCACAGGTTTTGTTCGCAGGCCAGTCCCTCGCCGCACTGTCCGCCCTCGGCGCAGCCGCAGCCCACAGTGCCGCGCTTGCAGTCCTGCGTGGCCGGTCCTTCCTCGTCGCGCGAACAGCCGCCTGCCAGCAGCGCGACCATCACGATTCCCATGCCAAGCCGAACCGAACCTGTCGATCGGCGCTGTTCTCGGTCCATCACCTTGCCTCCTCCAACACCCAAAAATGCTTTTCAGCGTGGGTGGGAATCTGGCAGGCGAGGTGCGCGCCAGGTAGTTAGACAGATGGCCTAAGCCCCGCGTGCGTGCTCGGCGCACGCTGCTCCCGCGTGCGGCTTTCGGCTCGTCACTAGGACTGCCTAGTCCATCCATCCAATGGTCGAGGACTTACTCGTGCCCTAGGGTCGTACCATGCGCAACCATGGCTGCTCTGGCGCACTCGCGCTGTACATGCTCGTGAACGTGGCACTCGGACTTGCTTGCGCGCCCGGCGAGGCCAAGAAGGGGCGCAGTCTGGTGAGTGTCGACGCAGGTCTCGACGCCGGCTTCGCAGACGGTGGTTCGTGTGATCCGCAGCTCGGCGATTGTTCGGACGATCCCGGCGAAGTGTGCAGCCCCGGCCTCACGCGCTGCGATGGACTGTGCATCTCCACCAACGTGGATCCGATGAACTGCGGAGAGTGTGGTCACGCCTGCCGGGACTCCGAGGATTGTGTGGCCGGCGAGTGCACGCTCGGCTGCGGTGTCGACGAGCACCGTTGCGGCGATATCTGCAAGCCGGTCGATGCGCCGTGCGACGGAACCATCGATGGCGTGCCGAACAACCCACCCGCGACCGGCTGCGGCACGGAGACCGCCAGCCAGGAGTGCTGCGGCGCAGCGCCGGTGAGGTGCTCGAAGACCGAGATCTGCGCGCAGGGACGCTGCGCTCCGAAGGACACTTGTGCAGAAGGTTGTCGGCCCGAGAATGCGATCTTCGTTTCCGCTGGAGCCGAGGCTAGCGACGAGAACGCGGGCAATGGGCCCGACGTGCCGGTGCAGTCGATCTCCAGAGCGATCGACCTGGCGAGCGTCTGCGATCCGCTGCCGTGCGAGGTGCTGGTGGCCGCTGGCGCCTTTGTGGAGCAAGACACCATCCAGCTGGCCAGCGATGTGAGCATTAGCGGTGGCTGGTACCGAGGATTCACCAGGCAAGCTCGCACCAACCCAGTCCTTCTCGACGCCGCCGGCCTTGGCCAGCCGCCTAGTGGCCAAGAGGACACCTCGCACCGCACGTTCGTCGGCTCCTACGCCAACGTGGTGTTCCGGGCGGACAACAACCAGCACATACGGCTCGATAATCTGACGCTCCTCACGCCTCAGCTTGCTGAGTCCACGATTCCCTATGTGGCTGCGCTCTGGGTCAACGAATCGCTCGATATGAGCTTGCGCGACGTGGTTGTGACCGGCGGACTCGGACCGAAGGGCGCGCCTGCGGCGCCCAGCGCGTTGGCAACGTGGATGGTGAACGGTGGCGGCTTGGGAGGGAAGCTGGACATTCCGGTCGGCTCCGGCTCCCACTATGACGGCAACGGTTGCATCTCTTGGAGCTCCAATGGAGAGAACGGGGCGGGTAGGCTCGGCGGAGGGTTAGGCCTTGGGGCCATACCCTGGACGGAGTGCGCTGCGGCCCAGATCTGCACCACCAATGTGCCCAATAACGGGGGACGAGGAGGGCAGGGTGGCGACGGGGCTCCTGGAGCGGGCAGTGTCGCAAAGTCCGACGCCTGGATCCTGACCGGCAAGGATTGGCGTGCAGCTGCGCCCGGCTCCGGCAGCTACGGCGAGGCGGGCAGCGGCGGTGGTGGCGGTGGTGCTGGCGGCAGCAAGGCCTGGGGCCCGCCATGCTGCGGCGCGTTTGGCAATGCGAAGTACGGCATCCTGGGATCCAACGGTGGCATAGGTGGCAGAGGTGGAGCGCCCGGGGGGCCTGGCTTCGACGGTGGAGCAGGCGGCGCCGCGATGGGCGTGGTGCTCATCGCAAGCAAGCTGGAGCTCGAGCGCGTACGGATTCAGCTGGGGCGGGGCGGTGCCGGCGCAGACGGCGGCGTGGGAGCTGTCGGTGAAGCCGGCCAAGCTGGGGGCGCTGATTGGTTTTACACGTACGTGCCCGGAAAGAATGACCCCCAGGGAGTTACCCGGCTCGTCGACCGATACACGGTCTTCGACCTCGGAGCTTCGGTCGACAGGAGCAACAACACAGTCTCCAACCGCGACGGGTACCCGCCGATTTTCAAGTGTGGTTGGGCGGGCACCATCATGTCTGCAGGCCTCGGAGGCTACGGCGGAAACGGAGGCAAAGGTGGTGCGGGCGGGAGCGGCTCGGGCGGCCCAGGGGGACCGGTCTACGGAATCCTCTCCAAGAGCAGTTCGGTCCTAGGCCTCCAAGACCTGGTGTTCGATCGTCCCAACACGGCCAAGCCAGGGCCTGGAGGTGCTGCTGGTCGGGCGCCCTCGATCAAAGGGGGCGATGGCAAGGACATCGTTGTCGGGAATGCAGGTCAGGCAGGGAAAGACGGCGACATCCAAAACTACTTTGCGAACTAGCGCGCTCGAGATCGGACACCTCGACTAGTCCTTCTGTCCAGTAGCCGTGCCCATTCGAGGCGATGCACGTTGTGATCGAGTCCAACTGTCCGTTTCGCCGAAAGTAAGGGAGGTCGAGCTTGCTTTCACCCACGGTCCGCAGCTGCGCGCTAGCCGCCTGGATCGTGAGCACTTCGCTCGTGGCGGGCTGTGGCGTGCAACCCGAGCAAGACCTGGACATGGTCGAGCCTCTTCCCGCGAGCCAGGCGACCCAGGCACGGCCCGAGATCATTGCCTTCAGCACCTACTCGGCGGCGCTCGGGACGCCCGTGCAAGTCTTCGGCAAGCACTTTCCCACCCAGGTGGACCCGCAGGGCCTGCGGCCGATCGCGGAGCTCGTGCTGCACGGGGTGTTCGAAGGGCACGACGGCAGCGTCACGCAGGTGCAACGCACCGAACTGCTCGAGTACAACGCGCGCGGTGAGCTGGTCTTGGCGAGCTTGGGACCTTACCGTCATCCGTTCTCGGAGCGTCGCGTCGTAGGGACCTTCCGCGGTGAGATGGCGCTCAAGTTCTACGAGGTCACCGCCTCGCGCGAGCGCGGCAAGTTGCTGTCCGAGGCGCCGTCCAAGCCGCTGGTCTTCGAGGTACAGCCCTCGATCTTCATCACGGCGTTCAAACCCGTGGGCGCGCGCTGCGTGGCCCCGGTGGGAGCTGCCCTGGCCGGCTTCCCGTACCAGAATCTCCGCGCAGGCGGTCGGCTTCGACGCCGAGACGTTTCGCTTCGTGATGCGGGTGAAACCGCCGCCCTACGAAGACGGGCACACGGTGGCGGAGCCGGAGCCGGTGGCACTCGACGCGACCCCTGAGCACAACCTGGCCTCGGCGGGGCTCACGGGCGCCTTCCGCACGCCGCGCATCGATGCGCAGACTCCGAGCTACGCGCTCTTGGTGCGTGCCGTGGCACGTGCCACCGACGGGGGCATGCATTCCACCCAGTTCGGCCTACCAGCCTATAACCCCATCGTGGCCTATGAGCAGGGCCCGGCCGAGCTGGTCGAGACCTACGCGCCGATCGCGGTTGGTTCGTGTCAGGAGGCGGCCATCGGTCCCACGCGCGTCACCTACGTGGACAGCCAGTCCGTCACGCGTAGCCGCCAGGAGAGCCTGGTGGACACCGACGCGTTCAGCGAGGCGCTATCGCGAGGACGCAGCGTGAGCCTGGGTGAGTCCGAGTCGAATGAGACCAGCTACTCGACCAAGCGAGAGAGCAGCAAGACCAATAGCCAAGCGGAGAGCTTCGAGGCCGGCGTGAAGCTGACCGCCAGCGTCGAGGCCGGCTTTCCGCTGATCGGCTCCGCCAAGGTCAGCGTCGAAGGCAGCTTCGTGTACACGCGCACCAGCGCCGTTTCACACACCGATGCGGAGGCGCGCACCGACTCTGCCAGCAAGACCCTCGGCAGGACCAGCGCCACCACCGATACCCAATCGCTCACCGACACTCAGGCCACCTCCCGCACCCACGACTTCTCGAACTCGGAGTCGTCCACGGAGCTGACGAGCTCCTCGATCAGCGGTGAGATCTTTCCTGGCACCGGCGCGGTCTGGTACCGCCAGGAGAGCCGCTACGTGCAGCGCGGGGTCATCGTCAGCTACTCGCTATGCGGGGAGGAGCAGGTGATCGGCGAGGTCAGCTATCCGGACTATCGCTGGGCCGTCGAGTTGGCGGCCGGTCCGAGCTGCACGCCCCTGCCCGCGCCCACCGATCTCAAACCCGCCCAGTGTTACCTGCCTCCCTGCGAGAGCCAATGATCATGCCCCATCGACTCAGGTACTCGTGCTTCATGTCGCGCTGCCTCTGGTTGCTGCTGCCGTTCGCTGCCAGCGGCTGCGATCCGGCGAAGGACGACAAGCCCTTCCAATTCTTACCGCCCGGCGACGACGCGGGACCGGGCAGCGTGCGCGCACCGATCTTTTCGAACGAGATGCCGGCGCTCACGCCGTATCCCATTCTGCCGCTGCGCGGTACGGTGCCAGCCAATGAGCTGGGCAATCAGTACGCCCAGTACGTCTTCATCGAGGGTCTGGGCGACCCCCGCGTCGCCTATGCGATCGGCGGCAATTTCTGCCTCGAAGTGCCGCTGAAGCCCGGTCAATACCACGTGTCGGCGCGCGCCCAGGACCGCTTCGGTCAGACCTCCGAGATCACCCGCTTCAGCGTGGCTTACGACCCGAGCGCGCCACGCGTGCCGAACCTGCGCAATTGCGAGGGGCAGGACGACCTGTGGGGCTGTGATCCCAAGCGCGAGGACTGCAGCAATGGCAAGGACGACGACTGCGACGGTCTGGTGGACGGCAACGATCCCAGCTGTGGTCGCCCGTGCGGTTACGACGCCCTGGAGCCGGTCGAAGGTGACGTGACCGAGGTGGAGAGCGGCTACTACGACAACCTCAAGCTGTGCTCCGAGCTGGATAGCTACGCGTTTTCGGTGCGCTTCGATCAAGGGGCTACCTTCGTGGCGCAGGCGTTCACCCCCGAGCGCTCGCTGCGCGCGACCTTGCGCGGCGAGGATGGGCGGGCGCTCTGGCAAAATCCGGCCGACGGATCGGACGTGCTGCTTCACTTCCTACCCTCCGACGTGCTCGGTCTGGAGCAAGCCCTGGGCAAGGAGACCCATCGCTTTACCATGGAGTTGACCGAGGCCGGAGACGGCGAGACGAGCTACGCGTTCGCGCTGGTAGTCAGCGAGGCGGGCGACAATCCCCTGCGCGATGCTGGGGTCGGTGACTTCATCCCGCGAGACGGTGGCGCCGACAGTGGCGCCGGCGGTAGTGCCGACAGTGGCGCCCACAGTGACGCCGGCGTCGACGCCGCGGTCAAGTAGTGAGCGCAGTGTGAGCTGGTTCAAGCTGGAGGCTAGCTTGTTGCGTTCCATCGTTGGCAAAGGCCTGCTCGGTTCCATGCTGGCGCTCGCGTTGCAGAGTGGCTGCGGTTTGATCGTCGACCACACGGACGCCGGGACTCCGCTGGAGCCGGCACCGCCCGCTCTCGGTACGCCCGAACTCGTGGCACTCAGTAGCTACAGCTCGCCCCTGGGCCGCCCGATTCGTTTGTTCGGCACCAATTTCCGCAACGCGGTCGACGAGCGCGGGCTACGTCCGCTCGCCGCGATCGGCTTCGAGGGAACCTTCGAAGGCCACGATGGCAGTGTGACGCAAGTGCGCACCGAGGAGCTGCTCGAGCACAACGCACAGGGAGGACTGGTCTTGACGACCTTGGGACCTTACCGGCATCCGTTCTCGGACCGGCGGGTGGTCGGCACGTTTCGTGGCCAAGCGCGCCTGCGCTTTTTCGCGGTCAGCGAGTCGCTCGAGCGGGGCGAGCTGCTCGCCGAGTCGGCGCCCAGGGCGCTGACTTTCACCGTCGAACCCTCCATCTTCATCACGGACTTCTTGCCGCTCGAGGCGCGCTGCGTGGCACCGGTGCAGGCTGCGCTGGCCGGGCTGCCCTACGAGATCGCCGCCGAAGCGGTGGGCTTCGAGGCCGACAGCTTTCGCTTCGTGATGGAGCCCAACGCGCCGCGCTACGACGACGTGCGCGAGGTCGCCCTGCCCGGTCCGGTCATCCTCGACGTACCAGCCGTCGGCAATCGCGCGCGCGCCGGCACGGCTGGCGGATTCCTGGCTCCCAGGATCGTTGGGGCCGCGCCCTCGTCTCCGCTGCAGGTCAGCGCCATCGCCAGGGGCACAGACGGACGGCTCCATGACACGCAGTTTGGCATCGTCGCCTACGACCCCATCGTCACGTACGAGTTCGGACCGGCGGAGCTCGCCGAAACCCTGGAGCCCATGGTGATCGGAGCCTGTCAGGAGGGCGCCATCGCGCCCATTCAGGTGACCTACACGGACTCGGAGAGCGTGACGCGCGCGCGCTCCGAATCGAAGACCAACACGGACATGTTCAGCCGCGCCCTCGAGAGCGGAGCGTCCGAGGAGCTGGGAGACACTCAGTCGGACAGCAGTAGCTATTTGATCGCCGCCACCACCACGGACAGCAACGAGACCACCGACAAATTCGAGGTGGGTGTGGTGTTGGGGCTCGAAAAGAAGATCGGCATCGAGAATGGACCCCGGGCCGAGTTCAAGTTGCAGCTCAGCTTCAAGTACGCGCGGGCCAACAGCGTCGCGCACAGTGCCAGCCTCGAGAAGTCCTCGGGCGGTAGCACTACCCTGGGCAGGACGCGCTCGACGACGGACAGCGAGACCCTCAACAAGACCCAGGCCATCACGCGCGGTGTCGAGATCAGCGCCGCGCAATCTTCGTCGCAGCTCACCGAGTTCTCCATCTCGGCCGACATCTTCCCCAACACGGGAGCGGTCTGGTATCGCCAGGAGAGCCGCTACCTGCAGCGCGCCGTGATCGTCCGGTATTCGCTGTGCGGCGAGGAGCAAGTGATCGGGGAGTCCAGGTATCCCGACTATCGCTGGAGCGTGGAGCTCGCAGCGGGTACGAGCTGTACACCCTTGCCAATGCCGACGGACCTCAAGCCCGCCCAGTGCTACATGCCGCCTTGCAAGTGAGACCCTTCCCGGACGGGCTTTTTGCGAGGCCCGGGAATGGCCCGTACGCTGTTACCGTTACGTCCCGAGGGCCGTGTTCGAATCAGCGCAAAGGGCAACAAGAAAGCTGCTTGGGGTGATAGCCCTGGGGTTGCCGGTCCTCATCGATCCCTCGGTGAGTAGGGCCCAGGGCACTCCCTCGGGCCAGGCGGCCGCACCCGCGCCCGCGTCCATCGACCTTCGCCCACGGGCCATCGCGCTGGCCGCGGATGAGGAGCCATCGGACCGCGCAACATCCGACGCAAGCAGCGGCAAGGGTCGCAGCGCGTCCGGCGATGCCGAGGGAGAGCTGAGCGAACGCGTGCCCGGTCTGGTGCGGGCTTCGGATGCGACCCTCGAGCAACAACTGACCCGCGCGGCTCGAGAGCTGATCTTCTCTGTGATTCAGGCCTGGCGAGGCCCCTTCTTGGTGGGGGACGTTCGCTACTGGTACATCGGGCGAGGCTTCGATGCGGCCATCGCCAAGGACGGTCGCGTGTTCATTCAGGATCGCGATGGGTTCGTCGTGACCCCCGTCTCGGCGATGTCGGCAGTGGACAAGGGAGGCGGTGGGGGCGGCACGATTCCGGGCGCAGTCGATCGAGATGCCGACGGATCCCAACGCGTCGGTGGCAAAGCGGCGGTCGGGGTTGGCGTGGGCTTCTCCGATCCTGGCGCAACCCTGATGCGCGCTGCGGTCGGTGAAGACCGTTATGCCACGGAGCGGCGCACCTTCCTGGAAGCATCGGCGCCCTTACGTGCACACTTGGAAGAGCAAGCGAGCAAAGAGAAGCAACGACAGGTGGACGCGCGCGTCACGTCCACCATGGAACGCATGTGGAAGAAGGGCGCGGAACGAACGCGCAGCGTCCGCGAGACCCTGGAGTTCTGGCAAAGCCTCGCCGACGACGCTAGCGGCGACGCAGCGCGTGTCTTGGTGTTGGAGTTCTTCGAGCGCTGGAAGGCGCTCCACGGCCAGTGTCCGTTCACGCGGGACGAGCTTCCGCGGTTGTCAACGCAGACCGGAAAGCATCCGTTCAAGCCGTGCGAGTCACCGAGGGAAGATGTCAGGCGAAACCGAACCCAGTGAACAAACCAAAGAGATGTCGCCGAAATTTCGCATCTTTGCCGCGGTGGTCGGCGTGTTCTTCATCGGCCTTGGATTGTCCACCGGCGGCCTCATGATGTTGGCGATCAATAGTTTCACCGGCGTCGGCTTGATCCTTACCGGCATGAGAGGCCGTCCACCGAAGTGGTTCGGTCCCCCCGGCATGCCCAAGGCTCGGTGGCCGTGGAATCAGGGCAAATGAGCCACGTGCTCAGCCGAGCAACACGCCGGCGCTCCGAACCGATTCTCGTCCTCGGTCCCCCTCCGGAACGCACACCAAAGCCAAAGAGGTGTCGCCATGCTCAACGGCGTCAACAGTCCGCTCCACCCGAGGTCGTGCAGTCGTCGCACGTGCGTGGCTGCGACGAACCAGATGATCGCGGTCATGATGCATAGGGCTACGAACGAATAGAGTGCCTCGGCGTTGGTCGGTGACACCGTTCTGTCGGCGAGCGCGCGAACACCGAGCCAAGCCTCGAGCGTGGGCACGGCCTTGAACCAAAGGTCGGCTACCATGCTGAATACGCCCGTGCAGCCCCAGAACTCGCTGCGCGAAGCGCGGCCTGAGAACGAGAAAAGCTTGCATGCGTCCGCAAGTAATCCACGCATTGCTACGAGATTGCCCCGGGCGTTCGAGGGCTTCAAGGCTCTCTCACACCAACTCGCGATCACCGCCGATTAAACGAGAAGGGCTCCCCTGGGAACACCAGCGAGAGCCCGTCGATCCGTGCGCGCCAGCGTTCTCAGGGCCGCGCGTCGGTCGATGCGAGCGATTCCGCGCGTGCACCTGCGCCCGCTCGCACCGGAGGCACGGCGACCTCGAGCAGCCGCATCGCTTGCGCAGCCCACACCATCAGGTAACCCGTGTCGACCTCGAGCGGCTTGAACGAGAACTTGGCCGACTCGGGGTGTGCGTGATGGTTGTTCTGGTAGCCCTCTCCAAACACGAGCCACGCCACGAGTGTGTTGTTGCGGGACTGATCGTCGACCTCGAAGTTGCGATAGCCGTACTTGTGGGCCAGGGCATTCACCATCCAGCCCTGCACCGGGTGGCTCATCATGCCGAGCCAGTACGCGTACCCAACCCACCACGAGCCGATCGCCATCGAGATGGCCACGCCCACGACCGCGTGAACCACGTAGGGCAGGTACCAGACCTTGGCGCGGTTGGCCCAACTGACCGGGAAGTCGAGGTCCTTCACGATGGTGGCGTAGGGCTCCTGGTTCTTGTGCAGTCCGCGCAAAACTTTCTCGTAGGAACGCAGTTGGGTCATCGCTACCCCGAAGATGCCGCCCGGGTTGTGGGGACTGTGGGGGTCGTTCTCGGTGTCCGAGTAGCGATGGTGCATGCGATGCATGCAGGCCCAGGCCTTGGGATCGATGCCCGTGACCCAGGGGCCCGTGACGGCGGCGAAGCTGCGCACCCAGGGCCTCAGGCGCACGGCGCCGTGCGCGAAGCCACGGTGGTACAGCACCGTGACGTAGAACATGTTGACGACGTATCCGAAGATGAAGGCGAGGGCGGCAAGCAAGGCGACGGTCATCTGGTCCTACACACGGATTGACGCGGGCCGGGGGGCCTGGGCGGTTAATAGTCGGCCAATGTAGCAGCTTGTGGCTCGGGGAGATACTGCGGATGCAAGTGGGGTGAACCTCCTCGAGTCCGATGTAAGGGAGGGCCCAAAACGAGGCCGATTGCGGCGGTGAACATCGGGCCAGGGCCGCCATCGATCCGCTGCGCGCGTGAGGCGCACTACGGGCTCGTTAGAGCGGACAGGTCCTGCGGGGAACACCCAGCAGAGCCCGCCCGTCATGTCGTGGTTCCGAACGCGGTCGTCAGGTCTCGGTCGGCCACGAGGGGTGGCGCGGATTCCGAACTCACACTCGGTGCTCGTGGCCGCGCATCGCCCCCGTAGGAGGTGATGTCCACGGGGTTGATGGAGAGGACCTCGTCACGAGAAGACAAGCCGCTCGCGATCTCGGTACCATTTCCTGCGATGGCATCAGGTTCTCTTCGTCGTGTGTGCTGGGCCCTTACGTCGTGTGCACTCGTGGCGTGCGGCGATTCGACAAACACGGGCAATCATGGCTCGGAGCTGGACAGCGGCAGTCAAACCGAAGACTCGGGCACATCGTCAGGCGATGGCGACGGCGACGGCGACGGCGAGTTGGATGCGCGCATCCCCGACGGAGACGACGGCGGTGCAGCCGACGACAGTGGCGTGCCCGGCGACGGCGGTTCGCACGGGAGTGATGCTGGAGATGCCGGCGATGCAGGCGATGAGTCCGACTTCGTGAGCTTCTTGGCGATCGGTGACACGAGGTACGAGCAGACGGCCTCGATAGCGAGTCCCGATGGCTTCGACCCGTTCGTCTCCGTGACTCATCGACGTGCCGACTATCCGCCGTACGGCATCGCGATGGCGCAAGCCAGCTGGACCGCAGACGATGGCTATCGCGACCTGGCCTACGTGCGCGTTTACACCGACGGCGGTCCGAGCATGTCCGGCACGTACACCGTTAGCGGCGCGGACTCCCACGGCAACGCGGAGGTGTTCATCCACGATGGCGAGCCGGGAACGACCGAGCGTCAGTGCAGCGGCACGTCCGGTACTGTCACCGTGACCGATGGCGGCCTCGGTCACAAGGCCGTCGCTACCTACACGGTGACCGCGTGGCACGCTAGCAAGGGCACGTGTCCCGCGACGCCCACTACGGGCTCGTTCGAGATTGCGCACGAGTCCGACGACCTGACTGGCAACTCGGGAACGCAGGGAGACTGGTTCAAGATCGACGACGTCACGTACACCGAAGGCAGCGAGATCCTCTATTCGCCACGCGTGTACGCGCGCCACTACGGGACGGGCCACACGCTGATCGTCTCGATGGAGGCCGGGATCGACGTGGACGGACCAGGTGATGACTGGCAGCAGATCGAGCTCTACGTCTACGCCGGGGGCGATACCTCCGGAGGAACGTATCCAACAGGTAAGTCAGAAGGTGGCTCGCTGATCACCTATCAGTCCAGCGTCGCCAGCACCTGCCTCGCCCCCGTGGCCACCGACGGCCTGGTGGAGCTGGACCCTTACGGTGACGTGGGTACCGTCATCACGGGCTCGATCACGATCGACAAGTGGAACTACGGAACCAACTGCCCCGCGACGCCGTGGACCGTGCCCTTCTCCGCCACGCGCGAAGCCGACGAATAAGACGCGGCGCATCGCGTTCGACGGCGGCTCAAACACGCGCGGATCGCGCACAGGGAGTCGATGTAGGTTTCTTCGCGAGCATTCTGCGCGCGTTACACGAAGCTTGCTGGCCCACGCGCGAGGTGATGTCACCCTCTACTGCGGCGCCGAGAGTGGCAGGCGCCATATCCACATCAGGTTGTCCAATCGCTGCGCGAGTACGTGCGCGGCACGGCGGCCCATTGCCCCTGCGAAGAGGAGTGAATGAGTAAGACGAGAACGTCACGGTTTACGCTCATCGGGT
Organism: Myxococcales bacterium; assembly: GCA_047601445.1. Lineage (GTDB taxonomy): Bacteria > Myxococcota_A > Polyangia > Polyangiales > DASUME01 > DASUME01. The sequence continues at coordinate 6,913,074 of JASGJH010000001.1, forward strand.
TTTGCGCAGGATTCATGCTTCTCTTCGGCATGGGTTGCGCAGGAAGCGCGCAGGGGACGACCGCGGCTCTCAGAGCATCGAACGCGAAGAACGTTCGTGAGCGAAGCGAGACCGCCACGGTGACAGACATCGATCCGGAGCTGCAGCAAGTCATGCTGCGCGAAGCCGACGGCGATCGATCGGTCGTGGCCGTGAGCGACCGCGGCACGCTCGGGCGCATGATCGTCGGAGACAAGGTTCGGGTGGACCTCAAGAAGTCGCTGGGATTCGAGCTGCTCGAGCCAGGGCAGTCCATCGAGGCGGAGAAGTTCAACCACGAGGCGCTGCCCGCGTTCGTGACCTTCGGACGCAAGGCCAAGACGACCCTGAAGATCGTGAAGGTGGCTTCCGGTGGTGAGAGCGCGACCTGTCGCAGCAAGGACGGCTCCATGCACAAGATCGAGGCCGACACCAAAGCCAAGCAGACGGAGCTGTCACGCCTGCATCCCGGCGACGTCGTGGCGGCGTCTTGCACGGAGAAGCTGAGCATCAAGCTGCTCAACTAGCCGGGCGGCTGGTTCGAGCGGCGAACTACCCCGAGTCTTGTTCGGATCACCTCGAGCGCCCACGCGCTCGCGCGGGGAGCGTCGCTACGGGGCCGCCGAGCAACTCTTCCCACAGCGCGCGCGCCACGGGTCCGATGCCGCGGTCACGGGACCTCAGGATGGAGAGCTCGATGTGCTGGATGTTGAACGAGGGGATCTTCAGAGCCACGAGCCGACCGTCGAGGAGCTCGTTCTTCACCACATGCTCGGGTAGGCCGCCCCAGCCCATGCCGGCCAGCAGGATCTCCTTCTTGGCCTCGATGTCGGTGACGCACCAGCGCAGCCCGCCTTCGAGGACGTTCACCGAATGCTCGAGCTCACCGCGGCCGCTCTCCCGCAACACGACCTGAGTGTGCGTTCGCAGCACTCGCTTGGATAGCGAGCCTCGCAGATGGGCCAGCGCGTGGTTGCGGGCCGCCACGGGCACGATGCGCACGGTGCCATAGTGCGCCACCTCGGTGGTGCGTGCGCGCAGCCCGCGCAACCCGTGGCTGCCAGTGATGGCCAGCTCCGCTCTGCCGTCGTCGAGCGCCTCCAACGCGCCACCCATGCGCTCGGTGCGCAGCTCGAAGCGCACCTTGGGGTAACGGCGCTGCACCTCGCCGAGCGCTCGCAGGACGCCCGGGAGTGGGGTCACGGCTTCGAGCACCAAGGTCACGTGGGACTCGAGCTGGCCGGTGAGCGTGTCGGCGAAGCTGCGCAGGGCCAGCGTCTCCTCCAGCAGGGCCGAGGCGCGCTCGTGAAAGAGCTGGCCAGCCTGGGTGAGGGTCGGTCGGTAGGCACTGCGATCGAACAGCCGTATGCCGAGCTCGTGCTCCAGATTCTGAACTAGCTTGCTCACGGCGGGCTGCGACTTGTGCAGGAGCTTGCTGGCGCCTGCGAAGCTGCCGGCGGACACGACGGCCACGAAGGCGGTCAACTGATCGTAGGTCATGGCGCGTACATCATAATCCAAAGTTATCGAGTCGATGAGATCATACGTCTTTGATGTTTTCGTGTTCGACCTAGTGTGGATCCCACGAATCGGCGCCCGAGGCGCAGGAGGAACACATGACGAAGCGAAAAGAGCGGGTGGTCATCACGGGTGGGAGCAGCGGCATCGGCCTGGACGTGGCGGCGGCCTTTTTGGCGCAGGGCGCGCAGGTGGTGCTGAACGGGCGCGACCCGGAGAAGCTCGAGCGGGCGCAGAAGGAGCTCGCAGGCGGGGACAACCTGGCGCTGGTGGCTGGCAGCATCGCCGATCCTGCGACGGCCAAGCGGCTGGCGCAGGCGGCGCGCGCACGCTTCGGCGGTGCCGACGTGTTGATCAACAACGCGGGCATCTTCGGGCTCAAACCCTTTCTAGAGACCAGTGAAGACGACGTCGACGCGTTCTATCAGACCAACCTGCGGGGCACCTTCATGGTCACCCGAGCCATCGTGCCGCTGCTGCAGGAGGCGGGTAGCGGCGCCATCGTGAACGTGGGGACCGTGATGGTGGAGCAACCCATCAAGAGCTTGCCCTGCGTGGCGGCCATGATGAGCAAGGGCGGTCTACACGCCTTCACGCGCTCGCTGGCCATCGAACTCGCGCCGCATGGCATCCGCGTCAACACGCTGGCCCCTGGTATCATCCGGACGCCGCTGATCGGCGCCAACGCCGACGCCTTGGCCGGCATGCACCCCCTCAATCGGGTGGGCGAGGTGAGTGACACCACGCGGGCTACGCTGTACTTGGCGCGCGCGGGCTTCGTTACCGGAACCACGCTCGAGGTGGACGGGGGATATGCCCATGGCCGCTGAGCACGTCAACTTGTACGCGCTCGAGATCCGTGATCCGGCGCGCTACCAGCAGTATCGAGAGGCCATGGAGCCCTTGCTGATCAGCGCCGGCGGACGCTTCGGCTACGACTTCGAGGTCTCGCGAGTGCTGCGCAGCGAGGTGGACTTCGCCATCCACCGTGTGTTCACGATTTGCTTCCCGAGCGAGCACGCGAGCCGCACGTTCTTCGAGCGCCCGGACTATCTCGCGGTGCGCGCGGCGTACTTCGAGGGTTCGGTCGGAGGCAGAGTCAAGCGCGCGTGCCTCACTCGGTCTCAACCTTAGCGAGGCAGTTCGGGGTGAGCTCGGCCGGCGTGGGAACATTCCGTGGACTGACTGCCGTTGCCCGGCCCATGCTCTCCTCGCCTTTCTCGCGCGCTCCATGGCGCTCGCAGTGCGGGCTGTTGGTTGCCTCGTGGCTGCTTCTCGCGCTCTGGAGTGCGCCGGCTCGGGCACAGGACCAGCTGCACCTTGCTTCGAGTCCCTACGACCTGAGCGCCCAATGGGCCCTCGGAGTCATGAGTCAGGGCGGCAGCTCGGGCGTGCTGGGCGAGCCCCAACTGTCGTTTCGGTACGGCTTCCTCGTGGCTGGATTTGGCGGGCGTCTCGGGCTGTACGATCAAATGGCGACGTCGGTCGGAGGCTGGGGACGCGCTGGCTTGGCGCTGGCCCTGCAGCGTGCTCGCTTCGAGCTGACCGGCCTCGCGGGGGTCAATGCGTTCTACGGGCTCGAGCACGAGAACGAGCTGCTCGACGTCGGCGACCCGGGCTACGACGTAACGCTGCCATTTGCGGGCGCGCGCTTCAGCGGAGGAGGAATCATCCACGTGCGTCGGGTCGATCTCTTTGTAGGCGTGTCTTTCGCCTACGAGCGCGACCTGCGCCATGGCTACCGCGGCTATACGTACACGGACACGCCTTTCTTGGGCGACAGCGAGGACGTGACGGTGCGCCACGAATATGGATGGACGCGCATCGGCGGGTTCGTTCAGTTCGGCGCAGTCTGGCCGGGCGGTCGCAAACATCGTTAGATTTGCGCGCAGACGAGCCTAGTCATTTCTATAGGCTCGATTGCCCGGTTCCAGAAACCTGACTATTCGTCTCTTGCGCTTTCAAGCTCGGAAACGACGGCTGACGCAAGATGCATCGAGTACATGAAACCCTGCCCGCCGGGACGGACGGCCTACCGTCCGCTGCGCTCGTTCGACACGAGGGCGTGAGCGTCACCGAGAACTCGGCGGTGAGCGCGCGTTCAGGCTCGTCAATCCGCGGCCGTCCGCGCGCGCGCCTGGACTGTGCACAGCTTCGGTCGCAAACAGCGCCAGCGAGGAAATGATGCCTATGCGGTGCTGGCCCTGGTTTCTGTTTTGCTTGTTTCTGACGGCGTGCACGCCTGAGAGTGCCGAGCCGACTCAGATCATGCTCCGTCTGGAGGCTTCCACGGAGGTGCGCTCGAAGGGGCGGGACTTGGTGGTCCGAGTGGCGCGCCTGCGCAACGGAGTCTGGCTCGCCCAGAGTCAGTTGGAGCGGACATTCTCGAGCTTGTCCGTGTGGCCGCTCGACGTGCCCGTGCGGCCCAAGGGAAGCGAGGATGGCACCGAACCCATCGAGGTCGTGGCCACCGTGCTCGACGTGGGCGGCGTCGCGCTGGCAGAGAGCCGGGCCGTTCTGCGCTTCGTGCCACAGCGTCAGGTGCTGCTTCAGCTCTTGCTCGAGCGTTGCGCCGGGATGGACGTCTGCGAGACCAACTCGGCCTGTCACGGTGTCGACTGCCTGACCTGCTCGCGGGGGCAGTGCATCCGAACGGGCGAGACGGCGAGCGCGGGCTTGCCGAACTTCCAGGCTGATGCAGCGGTCGTGCCGCTCGAAGCAGGGAGCGAGCCTCCGGACGCTGGTGAGACCGGAAAGATCGACGGGGTCGACGGGGGCGACGGGGGCGGCGTAGAGGACGCGGGGCCGGTTCCAGATTGTCCAGAACAGAATGGCGAACAGCGCTGCTCCGAGAATGGGGTCCAGGCCTGCATGGACGGGTTTTGGCGCGGCCTCCAGACCTGCGAGCACCAAACCTGTGAGAGCGGTCAGTGTGTCGGAGTCTGCGCTCCTGGTGAGCGTCGCTGCGCCGGACTCTATGCCGGCACTGCCGAGCAATGCGGTGCGGGTGGCCAGTGGGAGACCGACACCCATGAAGGCACGGGCGGCACCTGCGAGCTCGCGTGCAGCGAAGGACGCTGCACGAACGCCTGCGCTACGCCTGGAGCCTACGCGTGCTCGCCGCTCCATCCTCAGGTGCCATTGTACTGCGAAGACGGTGCGCTCGTAGCGCAGGCACTGTGCGCCCAGTTCTGCCGCGTCGGGGAAGGCTGCGTGGTCTCACCGAGCTGCGCGACCGCGAGCCCCTGTCCTCTCGGCGAGAGCTGCTGTTCGGCGCCGCTGGTGCCAGGCGGCAGCTTCAAGCGCAGCTACGATGGTCTCGACTACAAGGACGCAAACTTCCCGGCGACCCTGTCGCAGCCCTACCACCTGGATCAATTCGAGGTCACCGTGGGGCGTTTCAAGCGCTGGCTCGCGGCCTACGATCAACCAGGTGCCAAGCCGGTCGTGGGCGATGGCAAGTCGCTCGATCCGAATGACCCCGGTTGGCTCGAGGAGTGGAATGCCAACCTGCCCGCGGACGCGAAGGCGCTCGCGGATTACCTCGCCACGCCACCCTACGACTGTGGCCCGCCCACGTTCTCCGCGAGCAGCGACAATGATTTGATGCCGATCAACTGCGTCGATTGGTATCTCGCGCAAGCCTTCTGCATCTGGGACAAGGGTCGTCTCCCGAGCGAAGCCGAATGGAACTTCGCGGCCGCAGGGGGCGACGAACAACGATCCTATCCGTGGACCGAGCGCGGCGACAGGCCTCTGCTCGACAACGCGCACGCGGGCTATGGCGACGCCGAGCTCAAGCCGGTCGGCAGCTATCCAGCCGGAAAGGCGCGCTGGGGCCACTACGACTTGGTGGGCAACCTCTTCGAGATGACTCGCGACGCATGGGCCGATCCGTACCCGTCCAGCACCTGCGTCGACTGCGTGAACCTCGTGAACGATGGCACGTTCGCGCGACGAGGTGGCGCCGCGCAGCTGGAGGTGGCCGATGCGAGTCCGAGTTATCGCCACGTGTACGTTCGCATTCTTCCGAATTTGAAAGGTGGTTTTCGATGTCTAAAGTCTCAGTGATCTGCGCGGCGAGCGTCCTTCTCGTTGCGTTCGCGGGCTGCCAAAAGGGCAGCTCGACCATGCCGCAAGCAAAGGAGCCGACACCTCACGACCCGACTGCTCACGACTCGACTACTCACGGCCCACATCGTGCGGAACAGCCTGTGTCAGGGCCCAGCGTTGCGGACGCGGACGCGGGTTGCGTTACGGGTCCGAGCGGCGCGCATGCCGTCACCACCGCTCCCCCCCGTCCCGGCAACACCTGCACCCAAAGTTCTGACTGTGGAGCGAACATGCCGCAGTGCGGCGGTGACATCGAGTCGTTCTGCGCGTGCACTGGAACCGTGAGCGCCGGTATCTGCCTGTCCGGCGGCAAGTGCGTCTACCAGATCGACGAGAGCAACGTGACCTGCCAGTGCCTCGGCGGTTGGTTCTACGCCTGCGCGGACAACACCCACTTCGCCAAGTGCGCAGCCAACGGGAAGGGCTGGGATCAGACGTGCCCATGAAGAGCCGATGGCTGCGGGCCAGCGGTCTCGTTTTCTGCGTCGGCATGCTCGGGGGCTGCAGCTGCCCGGGTGATGAAGCCAAGCCCGCGTCGAGCGACGGATCCAAGCCAACTGCGTCGGGCCCGGCGGCCGGTGGCAATGCAGCGGGGCTTCGCGACACGGACGATGAGGCCGTCGAAAGGCACAAGTGCACGCCGAAAGGCCACAGCGTGCTCGACATCGGCAAGCATCCTCAGGAGGCTAGGACCTGGTGTTGGGCCGCGGTGGGACAGACCGTCATGGAGTACAAGAGCAAGCGGAAGTTTCCGCAGTCGCTCTTGGCCTCGGAGCGTTACCAGGCGACCCCCGAGCAATGTGCGTGCAAGGCATGCCAACTCGACCAGCCCAAGCCCGCCGATTGCGACGTGGACCCGAGCTGTGACAAGGAGACCGGCGGGTTGCCGCCGCTCAAGGCCAAAGGCTTCACGTTCGAGCCACGTGCCTCGGACAACCTGCTCAAGCCGGAAGAATGGAAAAAGCAGCTCTCGGTCGCGCCGTGCATCGACAGTCCTGTGGTTGCGCTCCGGGAGACGAGCGCTCGAGGAAGACACGCGGTGACGGTCTACGGCTACGAGACGATTGGAAACGAGCTCTGGCTGTGGGTGTTCGACCCCGCGGGGGCTGCGGGGGAATGCTGCGGCTCGCAGACCATGCTGGTCCATCACACCGAGTTCGCCAAGGATGACGAGTTCCGGACCTATGAGGAGTACGCCTCGATCCGCGAGGAGGGCAGCATATGAGCTCAGCCGAGTTCCGTAGAAAGACCGCCAAGAGCCTGGCTGGGGTCACTTTGGCCTTCGCGTGCTTGCTGCTGCCTGGCGCGCGCGCGCAAGCTCAGAATCCAAGTTCGATGAGCGTCGCGACTGCGGCACTCAAGAAGATGGCCAACATCAACGCGCCCGAACAGCTCGGCTTCTCCCCGACACAGTGGAAGAATGCCGAGGTCGCGGAGTGCAGCGAGTACATGCTGCAAAGCATTCGGGACTTGCTGGGTCCGACGCCGGTGGTGGGCGAGCCGAACCTCCTGGTATGCACCATCGTCGCGCCAGCGGAGGCCAACGGGCCGCGCGTTTGGACGTTGATGAGGCTAACCAGAGGGCAGACCGGCCAGTGGTTTCCAACGAAGGTGGGGAACTTCGCCAGTCCTCGATTCGCGCGCTTGAACGAGATGTCGAAGAGCCTGCTGGCGAGTGGGGCGACCGACGTACGGATCATCCAAGTCGCGGAATGGAACACCTTCGTGGTCACGGGAAAATCGAACAACAAGTTGAAGTTCTATTTTCCGGACGCCGATCCGAGTCAGCCCGTCGATAAGGTCCCGGGCCTGGACGCCCTTGGCTTGATCAACATCGTCAGCAGGAAGATGGGGGACGACCCGCGTGTTGACTCGCCCGTCAAGAAGTCGCTGATGGACCTACGGAAGGAGTTCGCTTTGCCGCCGCTGCCCAGGGAGAGGCAGTAGCAGCACGCCTACCTCATCGACCCGCGTCGGTTCCAGCGTCGGACTTGTCGTCCAGCGCTGGAATCGGTTCGCGTTCGCGATTCCAGGCGTCCGTGATCTCCATCATCCTGGCTTCGAAAGCGCGATTGGCGGCTTCGAGCGCACGGTCGAGCTTCTCTTGCTCCGCCGACAAGCGTGCGAAGAGCACCGCGGCGTCCGCATCGCCCGCGTCCAGGCGTAGCCGTATCGCGTCCAGCTCCACGCGCTTGTCCGACGCTGCCTGGATCACCGGACCCAAGCTCGGGCCCTGCTCGCGATCGAGGGCAGTCTCTCGCTCGATTCGCTTCATGGCTGCAGTGAGCCCGCCAGGTACGACGATGTCGAGCGGCACGGTGAGCGTCCCCTCGAAGGCAGGGAGTCCCTGATCTCCGGGAACCTCGCTCTTGCAGACTCCGATGATCTCTGGTGCCGGGATCCGCTGCCAAACACGGGATGACCAAATGTCGAGGCCTCTCTCTGGGGCCATTCCACAACTGGGTGTCGAGATCGAGCTCGCGGTCTTTGCTGCTGTACACCTGGATGTCGCTATCGATGCCAGGTGCGGTGGCCTCGATCTGCACGCGGACCAGCTGAAAGCGGCACGGTCCGCCCAGCGCTTCCCGGTCGAGCGGAACCGTGAGGCGATAGCGCCCTGGCGCGAGCGTCTCGTAGGTCGAGTCGTCGAGCAGACGTCGCGGGTAGCTTTGCTCATTGCCGCTGCCGGCGAAGTTGCGAAACAGCCAGCCGCCCGTACCCAGGCACTCGCGGTCTTTTCGCGTCGCGTTCAAGACCGTGTAGCTCTTCAAGGTCCAGCCATGGGGGATGGCGCCTTCAAAGACGATCTTCTCGACCTGGGGAAGCGGCGGGAGTTCCGGCTCGCGCTTGCAGCCGGTGAACCACACAGGAGCCAATACGAGCCATGGAGCGAGGCGGCGCGAGATCGACGGGATCATCCTTCGCTCTGCCACCAATCGTCGATCATGCGTTCGACCAGGTTGCCCACGGTCTCCGGGGGCGCCCACGCGTTGCGCTCGAATTTCAGCATCCGCTCGAACAGCTGGGCCTCGATGCGCGGCAGGTCAGGGCGCGCCAGCGGGATGAACGGGGTCCCCTTGAGGTAGCTCCGCAGGTTGCGCTCGTAGTAGCCGGCGAGGTGCGGCAGATAACCCTCGGTCATCATGTGGTTCACCAAGTGCCAGAAGCTCTTGAAGGCCTTGAGCTCGTAGAGGCCACGGGCGCGCGGCACTTCCCAGGCCTCGATCTTGCGCGGGTTGTTCATGTCCTCGTAGAGCAGGTAAGCACCTCGCTCGAGGTCGGTGCCACACGGCAGGTGCACGCCGAAATGCCGGTAGTCTTCGGCCTCGTTGAGGTTGGCCTTCAGGTAGTCATCGATGGCCTTGGACTTCTTGCGCTCGTCTTCGATGACGCGTGCCTCCCAGTCCGGCGGCACGTACCCGGTGTTGGGGTCGGCGGCGGCGCCGCGAAGCCAGGCTGAATACATGCGCAGCCCGAGCTTGCCGAGCTCGCCGAACTGACGCGCCTCCTTGACGGCCCAAATCGCGGGAACCCAGGTCACGAGGTCGAGATTGTTCGCCGTGCGGAAGTACGAGAAGGATGGGTTTGCCTGCCAGAACGCCGACGTGAACGCCACGTTGCCCACGCGCGGTTGACCGTAGGTGTACAGCCGAATGTGGCCTTGCACGCGCGGCTTCGTGCCATCGCTCAGCAGGTAGCAGGCGATGAGAGTCGCGATGGCTCCTCCCAGACTGTGCCCGCACACGTAGATCGGCTTGTTCGGCTTACCGGCGAGCGCACTCTTGAGCGCATCGTCGATCTGTTGGCGGATGGAGTCGAACGCTTCGAAGAACCCCGTGTGCACGCGTCCACCGCGCCCGTAGGGCCACGGCCTCGGGTTGGCCTTGGCATCCGAGTTGAGGTCTTGCCACATGCCTTGATCCGGATTGGTCTCCGTACCGCGGGCGGCCACGATCACGTGCTCGTCGTTCCACGCCACGAAGGCTTGCGTGTGCGTCTTGTCCGCGTTGAGGAACTTGGTCTGGTAGGGACTCGACACGGGTCGCACGAACGGCCGCACCCGTTGCTTCTCGCCGTAGGTGATGGGCAGCGACTTGCGTCGGTCGACGTCCTTGAAGCGCTTCTTGTATGACTCCGGATAGGACAAGGCCAGCTGGACCTCGCCGCGATAGATCGGATCTTCGCCCAGCCCCTTGAATTGCTGATCGATGTGCGAGCCGTCGGCGTAGGCCAGTGCAGCCATCAGCGCCAGGTTCCAGTGGTTCGCGAAGCTCACGTCGGTACTATCGTCCAGGGCGAGCATCCACTTCGACCTGCGCTCGAGCGTGAGCACCGTCGCGGACGAGCTCGCGCTGCTGCCCTGGAAGCCGGCCGCCACGTCGCGCGCGGTCTTGGTCGGTGCGGACGCGATGTCGTAGCCGAGCTCCAGCATGGCGGACCATGTCACGCGGTCGAGGATGCCCGTGATGGGGAGGTTGTTGTTCTGCTGCCAGACCTTGAGCGCCCGGGAATCCTCGGACTCCCACTGGTCCGAGTCACGTGGGCTCTCACCGATCCAGAAGCGCGCGACGTGCACGAACATGCTGTGCTCGAACAGCAGAAGGGGCAGCTTGACTCCGTCGCCGCTGCGCCCCTCTTCCTGGCGTGGGTCCTGGGGAGGAAAGTGCCAGGCGATGCGCTGGCCACCCGCCGAGAGGTAAGCCTTCCAGAGCGAGTCTCGCTTGGCCTCGAACTCCGCGGCCCGCGCGCTGCCCTTGGGCGAGGCTTCGAACTCGGCCTGAGCGTTGCAGTAATTGCTAAACGCTGATTCGGCGCTGGTGTCTGCGTAGGCCTGCTCGGCGGGCTCCCCCATGTCGCTCGCTACTTTCCCGTCAGGGGTGAAGGTGACAAAGCCGAAGCCTTGTCTACCAGGCTTGCGAAGGTCAAGGCGTAGCGCTGGGCAGGCACCCTCATTAGGGGTGATTGGCCTGGGCACGCGTGCGAGAGAGCACCAGCGAGCGCCCTAGGGGACCTGGATCACCTGTTCGAGCTCCTCCATCACTACCACCGGCACCCTCCCAAGCACCTCAGCGTCGAGCAACCGGCGGTCGACGAGCTTGCGCAGGACGTAGGGCGGAAAGGTCCGGAACAACAGACGTCCCTTCACTTCGTAGTTGCCCGGCGGGAGGCTGCTGAGGTCGTAGTGGACCCAGAGGTCGCCGCCCGCACCGATCAGGTTATCTTCGAAGGTGTTCGGCTCCCACAGGAAGTCGACGTCGTGGGGCTCGCCGGTCTGACCTTCGAGCGCTGGGTCGAAGCGCATGCGCTGTCGGAACAATACGAGCTGAGGATCGGCGCCGGGCTCGAGCGTGTGCTCTGGACGGTCGTCCTTGAGGTCGCCTCGCGCATCGAGCGCTCCAGATGCGAACACGACGCTGCCTTGCACGTCGAGCACGGTGAGTTCGACCCACATCTCGCGGTCGGTTGCCGATCCACTCGGGAGCGAGTGGCCGGCGAGGTTGGCGATTTGGACGGCGAGGTCCCGCGCCAGGGCATCCCAAGCCCACGTGAGTTCGGCCGAGCGTTGCAGGAGCTCGATGGTGGCCGCGCGCATGGTGTCAAAGCCGGGGAAAGCCTCGGGGGCGAGCAGCGAGACGTCGACGCCGACCATGGTGTGATCGTGGATCGTGCGTTCGGGTCCACCGAGCGAGGCAGGGCCCACGGCCTCGGGCATGTGGCACTCCTGGCAGGTGGTGCCGTCGTTGAAGCCGCTCACCACCCACTCGCGGAAGGTGGACTCGAGGCGTACGGGCTTGCTGAAGAACTCACTGATCAGATCGTGGCAAGGCCCGCACATGCGAGCGGTCTCGAATGACTCGCCGTATTCGGAGCGGTGAAAGGAGTTGGGGATGGGATCGCGGATGCGCGCGCGCCGTGTGCCATCGGGGACGGTCTCGAAGTGCGCGTTCTTGCCGGTGCTGATCACCTTGGTGAAGGTGTGGCAGACGTCGCACGACACGCCGTGTCGCGCCTCTTCGTCGAGCGCGTCCAGATCCTGGCGGAAGGTGCCATCGTTGGGATCCTGGAAGACCGCGGCCTGCCCCGTGCGTGCCGCGACGGGCGCGTGGCACTCCACGCAGAAGCTGCCCAACGCACCCTGAGTCTCCGCCTGTCCCAGCGCGTTCATGGCGCGAAACACCGGATCGGTCAGCGCGTAGGCGTGGTTCGAGACGCGCCACTGCGAGTATTGACTCGGATGGCAACCGCCGCAGGCCTTGGGAGAGGCGAAGCCTTCGGCAAAGGAGGACTCCTCGACAGGCTTGGCGTCCTTGGGCTGCGCGGCGTCTTCGCAGCCCAGGCAGGCGGCGACGATCAGGCTCGACGCGATGCAGTGCAGCGGGCCGTGGCCAGGCAGAAATCGCGACCTGCCGGCGCTGCGAGTTTGGGCAGAGGACTCGACGTCGCGCACGAACGATTTGTCGCACGACGCGCGTGACTTTCGCGACCAGTTCATTGACTCTACGGGCTGGAATGGAGAGCAAACCGGTGGCACTCGAAGAACTATTTGGGCTGAACGAGCGGGTGATGATGGTGGTGGGGGCGTCCAGCGGGCTCGGCGCGCAATGCGCACTCGCCTTCGCTCGCGCGGGCGCCAAGGTGGCGCTCGTGGCCCGGCGTCGCGACAAGCTCGAGGCCCACGAGCGCGAGCTACGCGCGCTCGGGGCGCGCACCCTGGTGGTGGAAGCCGACGCCACCAACGACGTCGACGTCGCGCAAGCCGTCGATCGCGTCGAGGCCGAGCTGGGACCGCTCTATGGTGTGCTCAACGCGGCGGGTTTGGCGCGGCTCGGGCGCGCGGAACGCCACAAGCGCGAGAGCTGGGACGAGTGCATCGCGGTCAATCTCACGGCCGCCTTCGTGATCAGCCAGCAGGCGGGAGTGCGCATGATCGCCCGTCAGTCCGGGGGCCGCATCATCCACATCTCGTCGATCCTCGGGCGCGGGGCGAACCCCGTGCATCGCAACGTGGGCTACGTGGCCGCCAAGGGAGGCGTGGACAACCTCGTGCGTCAGCTGGCCGTGGAATGGGCGCCGCACCGCATCACCGTCAACGCCATCGCGCCGGGCTTCTTTCCCACCGAGATGACCATCGACCCAAGTCACGGCGGCATGGACCCGCAGATGGAAGCCACCATTCGCCTGCACACGCCCATGGGGCGCACGGGCGAGGTGCGCGAGATCGAGACGGCGGCGCTCTTCTTGGCCGCGCCAGCATCGAGCTACGTCACGGGCGCGATTGTGCCGGTGGATGGAGGCTGGACGGCCTGGTGACGCGAGCGGGCTGGGCTCAGGGCGAGGGCTTGCCGGTGTTGGGATCGACGCTGCCATCTCCCTTCCAGATGGCCCACCAATAGCCCATGCCGCCGTGACCCTGCGGGATCGAAGACGGGAAGATCGGCAGCGAAATGTCCGTCTCAGTGAGGTTCCAGTAGCTGGGGTTGTCGGGCTTGGGGAAGGCGCTCGCTGCCACGATGTCGGTCACCACCGCGGTGGCCAGCACGGGAGCGTCCAGGTCGCACTTGGGGAACTTCATGTTGCCCTTCTGGCAGGGGAAGGAGCCGCTCTTCACGTCGTAGACGCCCAGCACCGGGCCCTTGAACTTGGCCTCGTTGAGGCCGCCGAGGCCCTGAAACAACACCGCGTAGCCGCCATCCAGCGTGGCGTGGAACTCCTTGGTCTTGCAGTTGAGCGTGCCCGTCAGCTTGCCCTCGAAGGGGAACAAGCCATCGGCCGTGCCCTTCACGTAGCCGTCGGAGATTCTCGAGCTCCCCACCGAACTCGTCGAGCGGTCCGGATGCTTCGCCCTTGGCGTTGAGCGTGAAGGCGAGCCCGGGCATACCACTGACGTTGAAGGCCCAGACGGGGATCGGCGTGGGGCTGAAAGCAGAGTTGTACATGCCGAAGAACTCGCCCTCGTAGCGACCGGGCTTGCAGTCACTGCTGAGGGTCGGCGCGATGTCCGGCTGCTCCGGTTCTTCGCAATTGCACTCGCTCCAGGTGCCATCGTCGAAGCACTGCTTGATGTTGGTGGTGCCGTCGTCGCAGTCGCACTCTTTGGTGTCGCCCTCCTCGCACTCGACGTCGTCGCCGTCACCGGCGGCTGGGGAAGGGGTGGAAGAGACCGACGCGGGCGGGTCGGTACAGGCCAAAAGGGGGAGCATCAGGCAAGCGGTTAGACCAGTACAATAAGCAAGGCGATCCATGGATCGTTGGTACAGAGAGTGGGCTGCGCAAAGCAATGCCGTTCGAATGACATCGCAGACCTACAATAGAGACGTATCGGGCCACGACGGGGAAAGATCAGAAATCGTCAGGCCGCGCTGATAAATCCGAGCTGCTGCGCACATTCAGCCATTTTTGCGTGGTTGGCGCGCTGGAAGCTCTCCTGGAGGGGCCGGTTCTAGCTGCACTGCAACTGGATCCACCAGCGCTCCCAGGCTCCTGCCACTGCGTCCTGTGCGCGAATCCACCAATAGAGATTGCCGCAGTCACCCCACATCCAGTCGAGGTCACCGTCGCTGGTGAGCTGCAGCAGCAGGCGCCACTCCGGCGCGCTCTCGGCGAGGCGGTCGAGCTCGGCCTGGGGATTCGGCGGCGGACTGCCCAGGTAGATGCCCTGGCTGACGAGCGCCGCGACTACGTCTCGGCCCCGCGGGTCTGCCACCGAAGCGGCGGCGCTGTTCGAGGTGTTCTCGCGCCTCGCGTTGCTAGATGAGGCTGGCCACAGAACCGGCAAGGAGATGCTCGTGCGTGCGCGTAGTCTCCATGCTGATCAAGCTGGCCCAGAGCCTTGAAGAGCGAGCTCGGACCATGATGGTCGTGACAGATCGCGTCACGCAAGCCGGCGAAGTGGGCGAACTGCCCTCGGCCTGGGGATCGTTTACGGGTACGGGCACGCGTACGACTCAGACTCAGAAAATAGGGACAGACGGGCAGATCCTAGTTCCCGTTTACCGCTTGCCCCGCCTTGGGTCCATCGCACCAGGTATTGCCCGTGCGCAGCAGGGTCGGTGGGTTTTCGCTCGGATACCACGGGCCAAACGCTCCGGTTTGCAGCTTGCCCGGGTAGAACTGGGTGGAGAAGCAGTTGTCGAGGAAGCGAATCTCGGTGGAGTTCTTGCCCCCCGGGTAGATGGTGTAGCCGCCGCCCGCGACCTTGTTGCGCTCCACCAGGATGTCGTTGCCGCCGAACAGCGAGATGGCACCGGTGGCGCCCGCGACGTCGTTGAGGAGCACGGTGTTGTGCCGGATCACGGCGTGGGAAGTGCCGTTGGTCTGGAGGCCGTCGGCGTGTTGGTCCGGACTCGCCGTGCCGAAGTCGTGGACGTAGTTGTCTTCGAGGGTCTCATGGCCGACGTTGAACTCCACGGCGTTGCCCATGCCGGAGAAGTCGTTGCGGCGCACGATCAGGTAGTCGCCATTGTAGCTGTTGCGGATCCAGGTGCCCGCGGGGCCGCGCAGCTCCGAGTCCTGCACCGTCACGTGGGAGCCCTGGACGTTGATGAAGATGTCCTGCGTGGTGACGAAGAGGCAGTGCTCGATGGTGACGTTCGACACGTCCTGCGCGACGTAGATGCTGCGATCGTCGAACTCCTTGCAGCGCACCACCTCGCCGTTCTCGGGTCGGTAGTCGCCTGCGCCGGTGTACTTGGCGAGCTTGCCGCCCGGGCACTTCGAGAGATCGGGGCCGGTATCGTCGGGACCGGGATAGCCCTTGGGGGCGGCTTCGGCGTCGCTGCCGGCATCGGCTGGACTTGCGTCGTGGACGGAGCTGTCGGCGTGTTCACCAGCATCATCCGAGGTCATGGCGTCGCGCCCGACATCGTGTGCCCCGCCATCGAGCGTGGAGCCCGATTCCTGCGCATCGTGACATGCGGTCAGCGCAATGAATGCCAGGGCGGTGCTCACGAGCGGGCGCGCGTCGACGCGAGAGCGATCTCGGACGGGGTGTAGGGCACGAGCTTGGGGCATCGCGCGAATCTAACAGCCCGGAGCATGCCCTTGGACAGTCTGTGCACCGCGAGCTGGAAAAGCGGAGCAATTTCGAGCCCGCCCCCACGGCGCGACCCACCGCATGGCGTGGGCGTCGCGCGGAGACCCTGGTATCTTGGTCGGACCCATGCCGCGCTCCAAGGGCGACCCCTCCAAAGCAGCCAGTGCGCTCGAGCGTGCCCATGCGCTCTTCGAGCAGCGCGCGTGGCGCGATGCGTACCAGGCGTTCGTGGAGGCGGAAGCGGCGGTGGTGCTTGGTGCGCGCGACCTCGACCGCATGGCGGTATCGGCGGGCTTGCACGGCAACGATGCGGGCATGCTGAGCACGACGGAGCGGGCCCATCAAGTTCATCTGCAGGAGGGCAACGAGCCGGCTGCGGCGCGCACCGCGTTTTGGCTCGGGTTTCGCCTGATGGCACTCGGGGAACACGGCCGCGCGCAAGCTTGGTTTGCTCGCACCAAGCGCATCGCCGAGCGCCTGGAGCCCGGCTGCGCCGTGGCCGGTTTTCTGCTGCTGCCGAGCATGTTGCGCAGCTTCCACGGGGGCGACTTCGAGACGGCGCGCCGCTTGGCGTCGGAGGCGCTGGCGCTCGGCGAGCGCTGCGGCGAAGGCGACTTGATCGCGTTGGCGCGCGTGCTGCTCGGGCGCACTGTGTTGCGGCAAGGAGAGATCGCAGCAGGCCTCGAGCTACTCGACGAGGCGATGCTCGCCGGAACGTCGAGGGAGATTTCGCCGGTGGTGACCGGGCTCATGTACTGCCACTTGCTGTCCGGTTGCGCGCAGGTGTTCGCGCTGGACCGCGCCCGCGAGTGGACCGCTGCGTTCGAGGACTGGTGCAAGGACCAGCCGCAGCTCGTGGGGTTCGCGGGGGCCTGCCTGGTGCATCGCGCCGAGCTGTTCGAGCTGGGCGGGGCATGGAGCGACGCGTTCGCCGAGGCGAAGCGCGCAGAAGAGCGGCTCACCTCGGCCAGTGATCCGCGCGTGAGCGCCGATGCGATCTATCAACAAGGCGAGATTCATCGGTTGCGCGGCGAGCTGGAGCAAGCCGAGGCCGCGTTTGCCCAGGCCAGTCGTCAGGGCAGAGAGCCACAGCCCGGGCTCGCGCTCTTGCGGCTCATGCAAGGACGCGGCGAGACCGCGCTGCAAGCGAGTCGCCGCGTGCTCGCCACCACGAGCGATCGATTGCTGCGGGCACGCTACCTGCCGGCCCACGTGGAGATCGCGCTCGCGCTCGGCCAGCTGGAGGATGCACGCAGCGCGAGCGTGGAGCTGACCGAGCTGGCTGGGAAGTACGACATGGAGGCCTTGCGAGCCCTGGACGCATGTGCCCGAGGCGCGCTTGCCATCGCCGACGGCCAGCCGCAGGCCGCGGTCGAACCGCTGCGTGCGGCGATGTTGGTGTGGACGCGTATCGGGGCGCCTTATCTGGTGGCGCGCGTGCAGGTGCTGCTGGGGCGCGCCTGTCACGCGCTCGGTGACTCCGATGGTGCGGCCCTCGCGTGGAGCGCTGCGCACGAAACGTTCCAGGGGCTCGGGGCAGTGTTCGACCTGGCGGCGCTGGAGGGGCTGGAGCGTACGCTTCCCTCCGTTGTGCGAGAACGCGCTGGGAGCCAAGGCGCCCTCCCGAGGCACCCGGAATCCGAAGCGGCCCCGGACGGCCTCACGCCGCGCGAGCTGCAGGTGCTGCGGCTCGTCGCCGAGGGGAAGACGAACCGCAGCATCGCGCGCGAGCTGTTCCTGAGCGAAAAGACCGTGGACCGCCACGTGAGCAATATCTTCGCCAAGATAGGCGTGCCCTCCCGTGCCGCGGCGACCGCCTACGCCTTCCAGCGCGGGCTGATGTAGTCCTGCTCGCGCCTGCTCGGGACGCGGCATGGGTAGAACTACCCACGTCAAAAAGCCTTGCAAAATGGGTAATTGGCCCGAAGGTGCGAGCGCTCTCAGCCGCGTAGTCTGCCTCGTGGGCCGCCCATTCCGGCCGAGGAGGACTCGATGACCCAGCCCAAGCAGAAGCTCTCGCCCGAAACCAAGGCTCCCCGCGACGGGACCACCGCTCGCTACGACGTGATCGTGATCGGCGGTGGCCAAGCGGGCCTGTCGGTTGGTTACTACCTCAAGCAGAAGAACCTTCGCTTCGTGATCCTCGACGCCCATGCGCGAGTTGGCGACACCTGGCGTAGTCGCTGGGATTCGCTGCGTCTGTTCTCGCCCAATCGCCTGAACGGTCTCGACGGTTATCCCTTTCCGGGGCATCCGGATGCATTCGCCAGCAAAGACGCGATGGCCGACTACCTCGAGGACTACGCTGCGCGCTTCGCCCTGCCGTTGCGTCACGGATGCCGCGTCGAGCGCTTGTTCCGCCGTGATGGCTCCTTCGTGCTGCAGTGCGGGTCGGAGCAGTTCGTGGCGGACCAGGTAGTGGTGGCCATGGGCAGCTTTCAAACGCCGCGCATCCCGCCGTTCGCAAGCGGACTAAAAAGAGAGATCAAGCAGCTCCACGCCAGCGCATACAAGAACCCGGCCCAGCTCGCGGCCGGTTCGGTGATGGTGGTCGGGGCCGGCAACTCGGGCGCCGAGATCGCCATGGATCTGGCCAAGACGCATCGGGTCACGCTGGTGGGGCCCAGGGTCAACGAGATGCCCGTGAAGCACGGTAGCTGGTTCGCGACCCGCCTCTTCGTGCCCTTTCTCATGCGCGTGATCTTCCATCGGTTGCTCACGCTCCGCACGCCGCTCGGACGCAAGGCGCGACCCGCCATGCTTGGCGAGGCCACGCCCTTGATCCGAACCAAGACGCGGGACCTGGTGAATGCGGGCGTGCGACGCATCGAGGCTCACGTGAGCGGCGTCAAGGACGGCCTGCCGGTGCTCGAGGACGGAGGCGTGGTGGACGTAGACAACGTGATCTGGTGCAACGGGTTCCAGGCTGGTCAGAGCTTCATCGAGCTGCCGGTGTTCGATCGCGAGGGGAGCCTCGAGCACGAGGGTGGCATGGTCCGCGTGCAGCCAGGTCTCTACTTCGTGGGGCTTACGTTCCTGTACGCCATGTCCTCCGGCATGGTGCACGGCGTGGGGCGCGACGCCGCCCGCATCGTGGAGGCGGTAGCCGAGCGGGCGCGAGCCGCCACGTCGACGCAGGGAGGCGTCGTGACACCCGCGCGAGCACTTGCGTGAGGGCAGTGCTCGAGGAACGTGCGCTAGCCGAACTTCCTCACACGAATCGGCTCGCACACCTGGATTTGGTAGCTCTCGAAGGCGAACTCACGGGACCAGACCTGTAGCTCGCGGTGCTCGGGATGGTCGCGCCAGGCTTCCTGGTGCTCGAGGTTGTCGAACTCCACCAGAGTCAGCGACTCGCCGTCCGCCGCGGCGAAGTCCTTGTAGGAGATGAAGCCAGGCATCGAGGTCGCAAGCTCCACCATGCGCGCACCGCGTTCTTCCAGGTGCGCTAGCGCTTCGGGGCTCAGGTCCTTGCGCACGCGCGAGCGAAATACCGTAACGATCATGTCGGCCTCCCGGGCCATCTCGGCCTCGATCCAGCATACGCGCGGAGGTCGCTTCCGGTTACATGCCGAGCCTAACTGCCCGGGGGCGGTCGGCGACGGGAGGGTGAGCGGGCGAGGATCCTCTTTCCCTACGCTGCCGACAACGCCACAATCCGCCCCTGCGGTCGAACCGGAGCAAAGCGTGATGGCAGCGTGGGCATATGCGGGCTGGGCCTTGGGTGGTGCGCTGGTCGGTTGGGGCGTCCTGAGCACGACGCGTCGACTGGGGGCTGGAACAGACTCCAACGAGGCGCGCGAGACGAAGATCTGGGCGGCCATGTTGGTGAGTGCGCCGCTGTTCTATCTGGCCTTCGCGCTGCTGGGAGGTGCCTCCAGCGCGTGGTTGCGGATCGAGCTTCTGGGCTTGCTGCTGTACGGCGGTCTCGCGGCGGCCGGCGTCGCACGCTGGCCCGCGCTGGTGGGCATCGGCTGGCTCTTGCACATGGTGTGGGACTCAATGGTTCACATGGGAACCAGCGCGACGCACGTGCCCTCCTGGTACATGCCAGGTTGCCTCGGCTTCGACTTGGTCGTCGGCATCATGCTGCTGCTCGGTGTGCGGCAGCGCCCCCCTGCGGTTGTGCGCGCCTAGTGGCGGAGTTCGCGCTGCATGTGGCGGCTCCCTGCTTTGCTCGAGCGCTCTTCAGGTCAGGCGTCGCGCTCCTTCCCGGTCCGCCTCGAAGCCTGCTTCGGCCTGGCCCAGCATGGCGAGTCGCACCGCCGTCGCGTAGTCTGACATTTGCTGAGCTCGCGCCAAAGTTTGGCCGCGCTCTGTCAGGGACAGGGTGCCTAAGAAGCGGGCGAGGTCGGGCTGCGAAGGTACATGGGGATGCCGGGCCTCGACCCACAGCTCATAGGCTTTTTCAGACAAGACGAGACGCATCGGGTCGATCGCTGCGGGCACGTTCGGCCGGCGATGCTCGATGCGTTGCGCGTCGATGTAGACCGCCCCTTTGCCTTTGTTGTGCTGCGGTGCGCCCACGCATAGCGTTTGTGCGTCGGCGAGCGGACCGAACTCTCGATCGCTGAGCGCGACCGTGGCGCCGAAGGTCTGATCACCGGTATCGTTGGACGGAGTGAAAGGCTCAGGCGAGAGTTCCCAGCCTGTCTTTTGCAGCTGGAGCGTCCACACCGCACCATTGCCGCCTCGAATGCCTCCCACGTACGCTCTTCCATTCTTCAGCGCGACCGCGCGGCCGAACTCGGTCGTGCCGGTTGGGGGGGCGAACACCCCAACCAGTCCCAGGGTCGTCCGATCAAAGACGTATGTGAGACCTGTGGCACCGCCCGGCTTCTCCACGCCGCTCGGGGCGCCCACGATGATGTAGTCCGTATCCAGGTCGACCGCCGCACCGAAGTGGCTAGGAACCTGCTTGGAGGCGGGGAGCAGCCAGTCTACCCCCCACGATCCGTTGCTGTCCCGCCTGTAGACGTAGACGATGCCGACGCCGACGGGAATTCCGGCCTCCGCAGCTGGCCCCGCGGTGGGACTCCCGGCCACGACGATGTCGTTGGCGAGCGCGAGCGCGGCTGGATTGGTATAGACGTCCACGATCGGGGAGACAGCGTTCCAATCGGGCGGGTAGAGCGGCACTCCATTCTTGATGAGAAGAATTGGAGGTCCGTAGGCGTCGTTCGGATCGCCGGGTTGAGAAACGGCAATGAGGTCGCCGTAGCAGGCAACGGCTTGATCGTCGGGAAGCGACTCGAACGACTGCCACTGTCCGTCGTTACCGCGATGGTAAATCGTCAACCCAGCGACCGCGACGTCGCCAGCGATGGCCACGCAGCCAGTCGCATTCAACTTGGCCTCTCGTTTCCAGGCTGAGACCTTCTTCGCAGCGTTGTAGGTGAGCGCGTAAATGTATGAGGCATGTTTTGCGCTGGCGATGAAGCGCGTGCCACTGCGATCCAGAGCGACCGAACTGCCGAACTCCGACTCAGACGCGTCCTCAGTAATAGTAATCATGGCGCCTCCCGAACCCTCAGACTGGCACCCTCCAGCGAGCTCGCAATCTAGGGACCCCGAGTGAACCATTTCGCCCAGCGCAGCGTCCAGCCAAGGCGAACCGATGACTACGTAGCTCAGCCTCAAGCCGCATCGAACAGGGGCTCGAGCTTGGCCGAACGCTTCACCCAATCGCGCGGTGCGCGCACGAGATCCGGAACCAGGGTGAGCAACCTGCGTCGCGCTCTGCCCTCGAGTTCTCCGAACGCGCGCGCGATGGCGAGGTCCTTGCGCTTGGCCTCTACGATCACCACCAGCTCGCGACCTTTTGCCGCTTCCGTGATCTCCTCGATGAACTCGAGCAAGCCAGATCCGGAGATGTACGCGGCATGGGCCCCGCGCGGACCGCTCGCGGATTGCTCGCTATAGTGGAACTCTGGGAGGCGCTGCTCCGGCCAGGTGGCGAGCGCCCCCGAGAGTTCGGTCTCGTAGCTCGCGCTGCGCGCGTTGGCCTGAAAATGCAGCTTGTCGAACACGATGGGCACGCTGCCCTCGGTGGCCTCCAGGAGCTCGGGCACGGTCCACGCGTGCTCGTCGTTCTCGAACACCAGGAGCTTTCGCGCGTTCTTGGGTACACGCTTCAGGTGCTGCCGGATGCGAAGGCCAGCCGCGGCTCGGTCGCCGTACACGCCTCCGCCATGGATGGTGATGGATCCGGTGGCGCCGATGCGCTCCATGGTCCAACCCGTTTCGCGCAGCACACCGAGCGCGTTCGCGAGCATGGATTCCTGTGGAGTAGACAGCAGCACGAACTGTCCCGGGTGATTCGACACGTGCATGTTCAGCATCCGCACCGCCTCGCGGAGCGGATCGAGCGGCGGCACCAGGCGATGCAAGCGACGGTCGCAGTCGATCAGCGGGAAGACATCACTGGAGATGCGAAAGGCCGTGAGGCCATGGCGCGCCGAGTACGCCAACGATCGCTGCGCGTAAGCGGCGTTGTAGGCGTAGATCGGACCGAGCTCCACCAACCCCTGCTTCCAGCGCGTCAGCTGAGCCGACCGCATCTTGGGATCGCGCATTCCGTAGGTCAGACACGCGTAGCCGAGCCTCACCATGCAAGGGAAGGTCGGCTCGGGTGACGGCAGCGCTAGGGCGGGCGGCGCATGCTAGGGCCCGCCGGCGTCTGATTGCTTGCACTGATTGGAAAGCTGGTAGCTCACGAGACCGCTCGTGCCAACGCATGGGCCAGGTGGGCCCGAAACAGCGGCTCCGCTCACGTCGAAAACCGGCACACAGGTGCATGGTGTCTTGAACTCGGTGCAGCCGGCGGCTGATGCTCCCACTGCGTCGAGGCAGGCAGGCACCGCGCTCTCGTGAATCGTGGCGCCCAGCTGGAATAGCGGCTCGATCACGTAGGTCTCCGACCTGCTCCACAGGTCGACGCAGCCCTGGCGATCGAGTATTGCGTTTTGAGCACCGCAGCACGGCGCGTACGAATCGCAGATGCGCTCGGCGAAGGCGAGAGCGAACCCATCGAACGCTTGTCTGCGCACGGCCCGGGCAGCGGCGGCGTCAGGATCGTCGTAGGGCGTGTGGACGGCTCCCTCGGGAGAAGTTACCGCCGCGTCCTCCAACGTCGCCGAACCGTCCAGGTCGTCGCGCTCAGCGACTCGCGCGTCGAGCTCTTCGACTCGGGCGTCGAGATCATCGCCGTTGCCAGTGAATGGCTTACCGTCTCCGCAGCCCCCGATGGTGAGAAGCAGCACAGGCGGCAGCGCGACAATGTCAGCAAGACGCACGGCCCGACTCTATCATCCCGGGCCCTGGTCAGCTGTCTAACTCACAGACCCATGCAGTTGGCGTAGTACGTCACCGTGCCGGACCAATCGGAGAAGATGCCGATGATGCCGACCTGGCGCGCGAGGACGTCGAGGGTCACGAGGATGTCCCCGTCGTTGTGGAGCGCGTCCATCGTGGTCTGGTAGTACGACGAAGGAGCCGCGGTGCCCTTGGTGGGCAGCACTTCTTCCACGATGCGACCGGAGCGCTCCAGGGTCCAGGTGATGATATCGAGCTTGGCGGCCCGGGCGTCCTTGGCGGCCTGCGAGGGCACAATCTGGCCGTTCTCGGTGGTCAGAAGCACCCACATCGGCGGGGCCCACTGGCGGATGCCCTGGCTGCGGTAGCTCTTGAGGGTCGCCGCGTCGGGTACGTCGGCCAACCCGGCGGCGTCGTCGAGGTACACGGCCTGGCGTCCAAAGGCGGGCTCGTTCTTGATCCAGTAGAGCACGTCGTTGATGTCGAAGGACTGCGCCCATACGCGGCGCGGCGAGATGCCGGCGGCCTTGTAGTCGTCGATCATGGCCTGCGCGTAGGCAGCCTGGCTCCCGAACACGGCCTCCACCTGGAGCTTGGCGGCGCGGTTGGGCGACTTGAGCTCGGGCGTGAAGTCGCTGCCCAGGGAGCGCAGGAGCTCGATGCTCTCCTTGTGCGTGAGCAGGGTGCCGCCCGTGTTGTAGAGCTCGGTGCGCCAGATGGCCACGCCGCCCTGGTAGGCCGCGGGGGTCGTGGCGTTGGGGTTCGAGGAGTCCATCTTGGCCTTGAGCGTCTTGAACTCGGCCACCGTGAGATTGCTGGTGCAACAGAGGGCGGAGGCCGCCTTGGTGCGCTTGCCCGTGGCGTCGAACTCGGCGGGTGCGAAGGGCTTGGTGCACTTGTCGGCGAGCTCGGTGACCAGGATGTTGGTGGTGGTGTGGAGGTCGCACTGGTCGTGGCGGCACACCAGCTGCTTGTCGCTGGTGAAGCTCACGTCGCACTCCTGGATGCCCGCGCCCATGCGCGCGCCGGCCACGTGGCTCTCGCGCGAGTGCTCGGGAAACATGAGGTCGGCGCCGCCGCGGTGACCGATGGAGAAGTCGGTCTTGTAGAACGGACCGTCCGCGCACTTTTCGAGCTGGCGCTTGAGCGGACCAGGGGCGAGCTTGTCGATCAGGTAATAGGGACGCGGTCCCACCTGCACGCTCTCGGCGTGACCGAAGAGGAAGCCGTGGTCGTCGGCATGGGAAGTCACGGGGGCCAGCGCGCTCGCGGCGACGAGCAGCGAGGTGAGGCTTACGAGTTGCAGTTTGTCCAACATAGTTCTTCTCCACTCGAGGCGAGGTGCACGGCTCGTCTCCCCACGGGGGCGAGGCGACGGCCATGTGCGGTGCACGCTAGGCGCGACAAGTGGCTGCAACGCGTAAGCGGGGTGATTTTTAGGAAGAGATGCCGACACCGAGCTGCGTGAAAAGGGCGGCTCGCTGCACTTCGGGGGCAAACGCGGTTGCTCCGTGCAGGGCGTGACAAGTCCCTGACGCGTCTGGTGGGGCCGATTCCGGCGCGCTTCAGCGCAGCGGCAGCATGATGGCGAGCCCAATTCCCCAGCTGAATGCGCTCTGCCCGCTCGTGGACATGTAATAGGCGAGCGGCGCCGAAGCTCCGACGCCGAGGCCGCGACGCAGGCCTCCAGGCACGCCGGGCGCAAGGGGATGGGGCAAGGTGAGCATGAGCGAGGGAGTGATCACGGGGCCGTGCAGGATGCTGCGGTGCAAGCCGTGGAAGGTCTCTTGGGCGGTGAAGCCGAGGCGATACTCAGCCTTGGTCTCGAGGGCGAACATCCACCACTGCAACAGAACGCCGCCCACACCGAGTCCAACCGGAACGTAGTACTTCTCGTTCTTGTAGCTGCTCTTGTTGCCGCTGCCGGGCATGGAGGGACACACGTCACGCGTGCATTCGGAGGCGCCGCCGCCGCTCAGGAGATGCAAGCGCAAGGGGCCCACCCACTTGCCGACCTCGGCGGTGAAGCTCACCAAGCCGTCCATGCCGTCGATGCGGCGGTTGAGGTGCTCGAAGCCGATCAGCGTGTTGAAGGTCCAGGACTCCAGCGGGTCCCAGGCATGTTGGGGTCGCTCGTCCACCAGCGGAAAGGCTGCGCACTTGAGGAGGCCGTGGCGATTGACCAGCATGAGGTCGAGGCGCGAGGCGCGCGAGAGCATGAAGCCCCAGGCTTCGACGGAGAGCCCGATGGAGAGCGTGTCGCCCACTTTGGCAGCGTTATTCGAGACCACCTGGCCGCGCGCGTCGGTGGTGCGCACGTGCAGCGCCTCGTAGCCCTTGGAGCAGGGCGCCAGGGTGGCGTCGGCCACGGCGACCCAGCGGATCTCGGTGCCCGCCGGGATCTCTTGCACGTGGACGTCGATGCTGATCGCGCCGCGCGCGGTCGTGGGAATCGCGTGCTGGTGTACGTCGCCCAGCTCGAAGCGGTGCTCGCTTGCGCTCGCCACGCGCGGGTGACGCGGGGTGATGCCAAGATGTCGGCATCCGCACAACAGGACGCCGAGCATCACGAGGGCAAGCAAAGGTGCGAGGCGCATCAACGGCAAATCCCATGCGCGCGTGAAACTTCGAGCGCTCCCGCCTGATAGCACCGTGCTACGGTCGCGCTCAAGATGGAACGCGCGATCACCGGGATGCTGCTGGCGATGGGCGTCTGCGGCAGCATCGGTGCCTGCGCTGGATACATACCGAGCGCACCCGGGCCGATCCAAACCGCCAGTGTGGTGGACGTTCACCCCGATCGGCCTCGCTACCGCCATCGTCCGCTGACCCCTGGGCTGCGGCTCCACGCGCGCGCCATCGAGCTGCGCTTGCTGGATCGCCGGGCGCTGGTGGAGCGCAAGGACAGCCCCTCCGAGCCCGTACTGCTCGAGGTCACCGGCGAAGAGCCCATCGAGGTCTCCGCGCACCGAGACTTCGACGGCAAGCTGCGCGAGGCCCTCGCGAGTTACGTGGACGAGGATCCGAAGGGGCCGTTGGTGACGCTGTTCGTGCAGGTCGAGCGCGTGGCCGCCTGGAATCAAGATCAACAGCGCGAAGTGGGCTGCCGGCTCTCGCTGGCCCTCGAGAGCGAGGGCGGCGTGAGACTCAGCGGTGCGAGCGGATCAGCGGTACGCGACATGTCCGGGGCACCCTACGACATCGCAGAGCTCGACGAGATGCACCTCGGAACCTGCCTCGAAGCCTTCCAGCAAGCCCTCTCGGATAGGTCCATCGAGCGCGTGAACGAGGCGCTCGAGAAGAGCGCGGTGGCCCCCACTTCGGAGCAGACGTAGCGTATCCTCCGCAGGAGTCGCCGCGAAATGCACGTTGACTTCGACTTGGTCGGGGACGAGGACTTGAGCGGCGACGGCGACGGTGTGCGTGAGCGGCAAACGCGGAGTCTGCTGGAGGAAGTGCCAATGTTCGCCAGGACGGTTTGAGCGTCAACCGCGAGAGCGGCCGCGCACGCCGTCGCCGTCAAAGTTGCCGTCGCTGCCGAGCAACACGGCCACGCTCAGGCCCACGGGTCGCACTCTACAGGCTTGAACGACGGTTCTAAGCCGCGATTCCCAGGTCGATCTCCTGCTCCAGTACAGGACGCTCGAGCGCGTGACGCCAGAGTCCGCGCAGGAAGCGCGCGGTGAACGATGGCGTCATCAGGGACCAGCGGCTGGCGCCGAAGTCGGCCAGGGGGATGGCCGCGCGCATCAGCTGCGGGTCGTGCAGAATCACTTGCTCCGCGAGGCCCGTGAGTGCGCCGGTGAATGCGTGGAATCTTGGAGGGGCACCCTCCGTGTTGCGCCAGCGAAAGTCCAGGCTGGTGGAGAGTGCCCACGCGTCTCCGAGAAATGCCGCCTGAGCGCGGTAATACCGGCGCAGGAAGTGGCGATTGAAGGGCTCGCCGGTGCGCGCCAAGGCGCGGGCGAGACTGCTCGCTGCCAGGGCCGAGGCGGTGATGCCCTGGCCGTAGCTCGGGTTGAACCCACACACTGCGTCGCCGAACAGCAAGAGCCCATTGAGGTGGCCCTCGTAGCGATGCATCTGCTTCCAGCGGTTGACGGTGGTACGGCTCTGCGAAATCTCGGACAAGGGCGTCGCGCGGCGCACGAGCTCGTAGGCCAGGGGAGAGCGCAGGCTCTTGAGGAAGGCGAGCCAGCCCGCCTCGTCGCCGGGGGCATAGTCGCCGTCGGTGCCGATAGCGGTGACGATCCAACGTCGATCCTCGACACCGAAGATCACGCACCCGCGCGGTTGGTCGGGTGGCACTTGGTCGATGATCAGGCTGCGCCACCAGAGATTCTCGGCGTGCGCGGGCGCGCGATAGTGACGGGTGGCGTAGTTGCAGTGGGCATCGACCCGCAGCTCTTCGGGGGCTGGCAGTCCTACGCTGGCCAACCACTTGGGCGTCTTGGTGCCGCGGCCCGTGGCGTCGACGACGACGTCCGCCAACAGGTTCTGCGAGCCTTCGATGGCTCCCTCCGTGCGCACCCCGAGCACCCACAGTTCGTTCCAGCGCCGCTCGTGGAGGAACTCGACCACGCGCGCTCCCTGCACCACGTGCACGTTGGGGTGTTGCGCGAGCAGCAGCCGACGCATGGTGGACTCGAGCAGGGGGCGTGACGCCGCGATGGCCACCGCACCGGTGCCGCCGTGACGGGGCATCCAGCCGTGAGGCGTGAGGCGCGCGAACTCTCGAATCGGGTCCAGCTCGAGGGCGCCCTGCACCTTGATGGCGTCGATCAGCCCCGGATACAGCGCTTCGAGCTCGCGTCGACCTCGCATCTGCAACGCATGGGGCTGGTTGCCCTGGGGAACCCCGCGCCGCAGCTGAGCGCCTTCCGGGAGCGTGTCTTTGTCGAGCACGGTGACGCGCTCGAAATGCGGCGCGAGCGCTCGGGCCGCGCACATACCACCGATGCTGGCGCCCACGACCACGGCGTGGCGCCTGTGAGCAGGCTTCGAGTTCATGATTCCTACGACTCGGCTGAGAGGTCTGGGAGGCGCGCGTGTCAGGCGCGCGGTTCGGGGGTTGGCAAGCGGTCGAGATGGGTCGGCGGCAGGCTGCCCATCGCGCGCCCGAGCTGGTAGCGCGCGAGGCCGTAGAGCACGCGGGGCGTGAGCACCTCGGCAGGGGACGCGTCGAGGTGAGCGCCGCGCAGCATGGCCAAGTACACCTCGCGGTCGAACTGAGCCGCGCGCAGGGTGGTGTGTCCGATGCGGCGTGCGAGACCTGCGTACCAAGGGCGGGCGCCCTCGGTCTTGGGCCATGCGAAGTCGAGCAAGGAGCAGGCTTGCCACGGCGGATGCGCAAAGCGGCGCGCGGCGCGGTAGTAGCGCTGGCCGAGCTCGTCGATGCTGGCATCCTCGCGCAGCACGTCGCCGAGGATGCGCGCGCAGGTCACGCCAATGGACATGCCCTGGCCGTAGAGCGGGTTGTGGGCCCAGGCCGAGTCCCCCACGGCGAGGAAGCCAGCGAGCGGACGCTTTTGATCCTCGAAGTGATTCCAGCGCATCTCCAGGCGTCGAAAGGTGCGCACCGGACTGATGGGCTCGGCTTGCGACAACCAGGCAGAGAAGAGCGGCGTCTGCAGGCGCTCCCCGAAGCGCTCGAACTCGGCCTCTTCGCTCGGCGGATACATGCCGTTGAAGCCACCGAGGGTCACGAGCCAGCGCCCGTGCTCTACCGGCACGATCACGCCCCACTGCGGCCGCACGGGGTACAGCGGATCCACCATCATGGCCGTGCAGCCGCCCTGCACGGGCTCCCGAGGGCGATAGAAGCGAGAGGCGTAGCCACACTGCGAGTCCACCACGGTTTCCTTCGGGGACTCGACGCCGAGCTCGTTGAACCAACGCTTCCACAGGAAGCTGCGCCCCGAGCAATCCACCACCAGCGCTGCGCGGATCTCGTGCGCCGCGGCGTGGTCGGTGCGCACGCCTATCACATGCAAGGCGTCGCCCGCGCGCTTTGCGATGAGGCCCAGGGCCCGCGTACCCTCGAGCCAGATCACGTTGCGCGTCAAGACTCGCAGGCGCTCGCGCTGGGCATACTCGAGCAGGGCGCGCGTGGCCGACAGCGAGCGAAAGCCCGTCTCGAATAACGGACAGAATCCCACATCACTGCAGCGCGCCACGTCGCGGCCGTGATCGATCTGGGTGGCGCCGAGCAACACGGCCACGTCGTGGAAGCCGGGGAACAGGCCCTCGAGTTCTTCCTGGCCGCGGCGCATCAGGTTGTGGATGTGCACGCTCTGCTGCACCCCGCGCCGGTGCTCGGGTTGCTCGTGGTTCAAGTGGTCGCGCTCGACCAGGACCACCTGGTCGAAACGTTCGGAGAGCACGCGCGCCACCGCCATGCCCACCACGCCGGCGCCCACCACCACGGCGCGCCGTAGGGTGGGGAAGAAGAGCGACTCGGGGAGGGGTGGAGAAGAGAGCGCGGCAAGG
Organism: Myxococcales bacterium; assembly: GCA_047601445.1. Taxonomy (GTDB): domain Bacteria; phylum Myxococcota_A; class Polyangia; order Polyangiales; family DASUME01; genus DASUME01. The sequence goes on from JASGJH010000001.1 coordinate 6,942,559, forward strand.
GACATCGATGAAGACCTCTGCAACACGGGTCGGCAACACGGGTCCTATCCGGGAAGAGCAACAGTCGTGCTAGGCGCGGCGCGCGTTCACGGGCCGGGGCAGATGGCCCCATTTGGGGCTGCTTTTTAGGGCCATGTAGAGTCGCCTGGCTTCGTTTGGGGGCAGCTCGGTGCGCGGAAACTCCGCGCAGGGCTTGCGCCGCGCGCAAGCTTTGCGTCACGCCAGGTTGTGGGGGATTCACGGTTTTCGCTCCTCCCGGGCGTCATGGCCTTGGCCCGCTGAGCGTGGGAAATTCCCTTGCGGACCGAGCGAGGCTACGGACTGCAAAACGCGGGGACGAATACGAGGACGAACACGAGGACGCGCACGACTACGACGACGTTGACGAAAACGCACTGGCGACCTTGGGTCGACGTCGTCGTCAGCGCCGTGCTCATGGTCGTCAGCGTCGTCGTGCTCGTCCTCGTCCTCATCCGCTCAGCTAGCGCTCAGGCCACCCCTGGCTGCCCAAAACCGGCCGCTCAAACGAGCCGCTTCGTGGCGTGGTTCCAGAGTACTCCAAGGCGCTGCTCCCGACCCGACGTCCGCATGCCGGCGCCCGACCTCGCGAACTTCCCCAACTCTTCCATCACGCTACCTCACGGCAGGGCCTACCTGGAGACCACGCCCCTCAACATGAGCGGCGCGAGCAGCGTCACTCCGTTCACCTACAACTGGGAGGTCTTCGTTCGCGTCGGCGTCACCGATCACATCGAGGCGCGCCTCTATACCAGCGGCCTCACGGTCCAGCGCGGGTTTGGGGTCGACCTTGTGGGGTTTTCGCCGCTCACGTTCGACACGAAGATGCACCTGACCCAGCACGCCTGGAAGCACTTCAACTTCTCGCTCGGTCTCGAGGCCTACGTGCAAACTCCCTGGGGCTCCCCGCGCTTGAGTGAGGGCTTCCCCTACTCGGTGATCGCGCTCGTGGATCACGACCTACCTTGGGAGTTCACCTACTCGTGGAACCTCGGATTCCTGCGTGCGCTGACCCTGGACGGGGACCAAGTCTTCGTGCCGACCTTCCAGGCGGCGCTCCAGCGCAACCTCATCGATGACCTCGCTATCTTCGTGCAGAGCTTCCGCAACGCGGCCACCCTCCCGCGCTCGGGGTTCACGCAGCCCTTCACCACGGGACACGAGCGCGGCACAGTCTTCGGCGCCGGCTTGCAGTGGACCGTGAACGAGCGCTGGGCGCTCTTCGGAAGCTTCAACGTGGGCTACGGGCACCTCGTACCGCGGCTCAGCGGGAGCGCGGGGGTCGCGCTGTCCATGTGAGGGGCCATACGGCCTGACAGGGCTCCTCCCGAAAACCTCCCCAAAACCTCATGACCCGCGCCACCCGGCGGCATGAACGGCCATGTTAGGGTTCGCCCGTATTGGCTCGGGCCTTGGCCCTGGCGGAGGTCGATCGTGAACCGAAGCGCTTGCTTCTTACTCGCTGCCGCTGCGGCACTGGCTGCCCAGGGTTGTCGTCCGGATACGCCGCGGCCCGGCGACGTCTGCATGAAGCTGTCGGCTACGTCCCAGGGGAACGATTCGGGCTGCCAGAGCCAGGTCTGCGTGGCCGCGCACCAGGAGCTGAAGCGCGATGTAACCCAGGGCAGCGCGGGGCTCGTGTGCGAGCACTGCACGGGCATTCCTGCCGACAAGTTCGGGACCGACGAGAGCCCCTGGGCGCTCATGATGAGCTACGAGAGCTCCGATCTCGACCTCGAGCTCTACTTCGACAACCGCGTGAGTACCGACTACTCGACGGCCAATCTCGCGAAGTACGCCATGTATGCCAGCGGCACGTTCAAGACCTCCGTGGGCAATAGCCGCTTTTTGTACGAGCCATTCGAGGTGGTCGGATACACGGGCGGCAAGCTGCAGGTCCGGCTGACCCCGCAAATCACGTACATCTACTTCGACAGCATCGGAGATCCCAAGCTGTACAACGTGGGTGGCGTGCCCGTGATTAGTGCCCACCAGACCTGTGTCTACGGTCGCGAGGACTCCGACGGCCCGCCCGTGTGGCCCACCGACACGTACTACGAGCTCGCCATCGACTTCAACGCGCCCGTCACGCTGACGGCTTACTGAGAATCCTGCTGGAGGTCCGTCGTGAATCAAAGCGCTTCCTTCTTGCTCGCGGCGTTCGTGGCACTCGCTGCCCAGGGCTGTCGTCCGGAAACGCCGCGCCCTGGCGACGTCTGCTTTCCGCTGACGGGCACCTCCCAGGGGAACAACTCGGGCTGTCAGAAGCAGGTCTGCACGGCGGCGCATCAGGAAGTGAAGCGCGATGTGAACCAGGGCAGCGCGGGCTTCGTGTGCGAGCACTGCACGGGCATCCCGGCCGACAAGATCGCGAGCGACACCGTCTACGGTGGGATCGTGATGAAGTACGAGAGCTCCGATCTCTACCTCGAGCTTCTATTCGACAACCGCGCGAGCCTCGACTACTCGGCGGCCAACCTCGAGCACTGGGCCATTCACGCGCAGGGCACGTTCACGACCTCCGCGGGCACTAGCCGCTTCTTCTACGAGCCGTTCGAGTTGGTCGGATACGAAAACGGGAAGCTCCACGTCCGCCTGCACCCCCAGCTCTCCGGCACCGCCTTCAGCACGATCGGAGACCCCAAGGTGTTCCTCTTCGGCGGCGTGCCCCTGGTGACCCTCCATCAGACCTGCGTGTACGGCCTCGACTATGTCGACGTCCCGCCGCCCCCGCCCGGGGCCACGGTCTACGATCTCGCCATCGATCTCAATTTGCCCGTCACGATGACGGCCTACTGAGGCACTTAAGCGGGCATCTTTGGGATTGATCTCCCAGCCGCTTCCGGATCTACTGCGAGACCCCGCGCAATGGCGCGGTGCAGTATTTCTGGAGACTTCCAATGGGAGCTGGGCATCTCTTGCGCGTTCGGGGCAGCTTGCTGCTCGGGCTTGGGCTCGTGTCGGCTGGCGGGTGTTCGTCAGGCCACGATTCGGGGCAGGTCATCGGTGACTCCGGGCCAGACGGAGAGCATGACGCCAGTGCGCACCAGGGCGATGGCTCTGCGAGTGGTGGCCATGGAGATGGCGGCGTGGACGACGCGGGCGATGGATCCTGCGGGCCGCTCTATGAGCCCGCCGTGCTCGGCGACTCCAAGGATCCACCCGAGGCCGACCCTGCGCTCGCGACCCAGCCCCACAAGTACTTCACCATCAAGGTCAAGGACGCGAACAACGGCCAGGCCATCGAGGGCGCCACGCTCGTCACCACCAACAAGATCGTGTTCACCTCGGATGAGCACGGTGTGGTGGCCTTCTATGAGCCGGGGCTGATGGGGACCGACGTCTACTTCGACGTGAAGCACCCCGGCTACGAAGTCCCCGCCGATACGTTTGGTGGTCATGGCAAGGCGCTGAAGCCCATGGAGGGCGGCTCCGGCGAGATCACCATGAACAAGACGAGCGGCACGGCGGCTGCAGCGCAGGGCGACCTCCAGAGTCGCCTGGTGGCGGCGAACGTGCCGGGACCCGCCGCCTGCATGAGCATCCGCGTGGTAGACAGCGTGAGCAAGCGCGGCGTGCCGCTGGTGGACTTCGCGGCCTTCGGCGAGCATGCGTGGTCCGACAGCCAAGGCATGATCGCCTACTGCCATCCGGACCATGTGGGCAGCAGCGTGGAGTTCGAGGTCAAGAGCCACGGCTATGCCTTGCCTGCGAGCGCCACCAAGAAGAGCATCGCCACGACCAAGGGCGGCAGCATCACAGTCGAGGTGGAGCGCAAGATCATCGCGGAGCGCCTCTATCGCATCACCGGGGCGGGCGCCTATCGCGACAGCGTACTGCTCGGACTGAAGACACCGCTTTCCAAGCCGAATTTGAACGCCCTCGTGATGGGCTCGGACACGGGCTCCACGGCACTCTACAAAGGCAAGCTGTTCTGGCTGTGGCAGGACACCGACCGCGCGGCCTATTGGCTGGGCAACTTCCACGGCACCGGGGCGACCTCGCAGCTCCCGGCCCAGGGCGGCGTGTCTCCCGATCTGGGCGTGGAGCTCACGTATTATCAGGGCAACGACGGCTTCGCCGCGCCCATGTGTGACGGCTGCGAGGGCGGGCCCGCGTGGATGGCGGGCATCGTGAGCGTGCCCGATGCGCAAGGCCAGGACGCACTGTTCGGCGGTTACGCCATCGTGAACAGCGATATGTCGCCCAAAGAGACAGGGCTCGTGCGCTTCGACGATGCGAAGAGTCACTTCACCCGCGTGATCACCGACTTCCTCTCACGCAGCGATTTCATTCGTCCCGATGGGCACGCCGTGAAGCTGGAGCACGCTCCGGGGGCCTACGTACACTACTTCGATCGGCTGCGTATCCCGGCCACGGCCGAAGCGTTCATGGACCCGGCCAAGTACGAGCAGTTCACGCCCTATGGCGCGGGCGGTTCGGGCACCCTTCAGCGCGCGAGCGACGGCACGCTCGACTACGCTTGGCGTGCAGGCGGACGACACGCGACGAGCACAGCGCTCCAGGGCGCTGGCGTCAAGAAGCAAGAGGACCTCGACGGACACGAGCGCGCATTCGACACGGGTGCGGGCGTCGGGCTCACGGGCAACTCGTTGGCGTGGAACCAACATCGCGGTCGCTTCGTACGCATCGCCCAGCAGCTCGGCGGAAGCTCGTCGTTCCTAGGAGAAATCTGGCACGCCGAGGCGGACACACCGGTGGGGCCGTGGGTCTACGCGCAAAAGATCATCTCCCACGACGTGTACACCTTCTACAACACGTTCCATCATCCGGAGTTCGAGCACGGTCAGTACATGTACGTGGAGGGCACGTATACCGCGTCCTTCAGCGATGCCGAGATGACACCGCGCTACAACTACAACCAGATGATGTATCGTGTCGACCTCGAGGACGACCGCTTGATCATGCCGGTGCCCGTGTACGTGCGCGCGCAGGGGACGGACTTGGTGACCAAGCGTGGGCTACGGCGCGACGAGGCACCGCTTGCGGCGGCGTTCTTGGCGCTCGATCGCGCGACCTCCGAGAGCGTGCCGGTGAGCTGGTCCACGGCGAGCTGCGGCGCGGACCGCAAGCTGGTGGTGGGTGACACGCCAGCGGTCACGCCACTGTTCTACGCCCTGGCTGCCAACACCACGCCTGCGCCTGCCCACACCGTGGGCCTCTACGAGTTCGCCCATGCAGACGGCCGACGCGCTTATGGGCTCGATGGTGCGACGCTGCCCGCGGGCTTCGCGCGCGGAGCCAAGCCCATCGCCCTGGTATGGGAAAACCCGATTCAGGTGAAGCTGCCGGTGGCCGACTACCTCGGTGATCTGGTGGTCGATGCCGGGCCGGATCAATGCCTCACGCTGGGGGCCCAGAGCACCAAGAGTGTGACGCTCGACACGGGCAAGAGCTCCGCCCTCGGCAGCGCCGTGAAGTCGGTGCGTTGGCAAGTGCCAGGTCGTGCTGCCTGCGAGTATGTGGATGGGCAGAGCGTGAGCTTGGACCTGCCCGAGGGCACCCACGAGATCGTGGTGGAAGTGCTCACCGAAGCGGGCGTCTACGGACGCGACACGGTGACGGTGGTGGTCGGCAAGTAGGCCGCTTCGCGACGAACTCCGCCAGCCAAGTGCTCAGCGCTCGCGTGCCATGCGCGAGGCCGTGCTCGATGTGCGCATCGATCCACCCGCTCGCCATCGTTGGAGCGCTGCCGCGGTATGCTTTGCCTTACCACGGGAACTGGAGGTCGACGCCATGACAACTCCCGAGTGGGTTCTGTTGGGTTTCGCTGGTTGGACACTGACGGTCCTGTTTCTGAGTGTCGGGGTGTACCGCTGGAGCCATATTCTCACGAGGCGGCGACGGATCGCGGACTTCCGAGCCGACGGCGCGGATGGTCCGGCCTGGTACCAGCGGGCGACGCGCGCGCATGCGAACTGCATTGAGAACCTACCGGTCTATGGGGCGATCGTCCTCGCGGCGCGCTCTGCGCGGGTCGATGATGGCTTGCTCGACACATTGGCGTGCATTCTGTTGGCGGCGCGCCTGATTCAGTCGACCCTTCACATCTCACTCGAGCCCAGCGACCGTGCCGTGAGCGTGCGCTTCGCCTTCTACCTGCTGCAAATCGTCTGCATGTTATGGATGGGGATTCACGTCGCGCTCGCGGCTTAGGTCGCAGGTTGGAATGCTACCCGGCCTCGTGTTCAGCCGAGCGATAGCCCGCGTAGATCTCCGCTGGACGGGCGACGCCATGGCGAGCGAAGGCCGCTGCCGGGGTGAGGACTTCGGGAGATTGGGCGGGAACTCCGTAGAGCACCGGCAGCGCGAGCTTCACCGCGCTCGGCGCAATTGCCCGCAAGAGGATCTCTTCCAGCCAGGGCAGGCGAGACACCAGGCCGAAGCTGACGCGCATGACGGGGATGAGCGCGCTGTCGAGCCATGCCCCCTGTCGCAAGCCGACCATGTTGCGCTGCCACCTCGGCATGGTTCCGATGACGGCACGTCGCAGCACGGTGTTCACGACCCAGGCCACCGGTGTGAGCCGAGTCAGCCACCCAGGGAACGCAGCCTTGCTATTGAGGAGGTGCTCCATCGTTTGGGCGGCCACCGTGGAGCCGACGAGTCCGGGCCGGACGCTGGCAAAGTAGGCCCTCAGTCCCTCTCTCGTTCGGGGGACATCGTTGGGGTCGCACGTCTGTAGCTGCGCTGCCGTTGCGCAATCTTCCCAGTAGCGGAGCTCGTCCGCCGCGGAGAGCCGGCCGGGACCGTACTTCTCGTAGACGTACAGAATGGAATGCCAAGCCGTCAGGTGGATCCACAGCTGCGAAGCGGGAGCGTTCGCGTCGTAGGGTTTGCCCGAGATCGGTTCGATGCCCACCATCCGGCTATGCACCTTCATGAGCACCTCGGACGCCTTGACGGCCGTGCGAGAGTCGCCGAGGACGACCGTGGCGAAGTACTTGATGGTTTGGTCGTAGCGAGCTTTCGGCTGAACGCGGATCTTCTTGGTCGCGTCGACGGAAGCGACCAGGAAGGGGTCGAGCTCTTCGATCACCACGGCCCGCTGAAATCCCACGCTCAGCGAGGTGGGGTAGCTCCACACGCGCCACGCGACCGAGCCCGGGCCAAAAAAGCCGGCGTCGACCATCGGTGTGACCCTCGCGCTGCCCCGTCGCGGGCCGCCGACCGCTCGCACTCGATCGGCCCAAGCCGTCGCTGATGGCAGGGCAAAGTCGAGAGCGAGGCCGCCCATGCCGATGAGCAACAAGAATCCAGCCACCAGCGCGTAGGCCCAACCCAGCTCGGGGAATCGAACCACATTGATCGCGAGCAGCAGGCCCAATACGAGGGACGCCCAGACCGCACCACGCAGCCGGCCCAAGTCATGCTCAGCCACCGCACCCACCGAGAGCGCGCCGAGGGCCAACAGCCATGTGCCGACCGCGGGGGCGTCCAGTTCCCAGGTCGGCCACGGCAGGAAGTCCACTCCCAACAGCAACGCAAGTCCGGCGCATCCCGCGGCGACCCCGGGAACGAACAGGCCCATGAAGGTCCACCGCGGAAGACCTTGCTGCCGCGGCGCCACTTCTCCCGGCCCGCGTGTTGCCATCCACGCGCCGACTGAGAGCCCCAGGGGTGCGAGCCCGTGGAAGACCATCCAGCCGAGCGCCACCAGCGCCGCGATGGGCCCGTCGCCCAGGCTCGCGAGAGACGAGGTGCGCGTGAACGTCGCGACGGCCATGGCTGCGAGCTGAACCAGCGTGGCGGCGAGCGCCAGCCGCGCATCGGCCCAGCGTCCGCTTCGCGAGGACACGAACAGCAAGGTCGAACCTGCCAGGTACCCGGCCCCGAGTGTGGCTGAGGTTACCGGACTGTCGAAGCTCCAAGCGAAGAAGTAGTCCGTATGGCCGCTACCGAGAAAGAGCCCGGCCCCGGTGGTACCGGACAACAAGGCAATCAACGTCAGTGCGGAAAAGAGCACGAGGGGTAGTTGACGTTCGGAAGGGCCGGTCATGACGTCGCTCACTATCTCTCGCTACCGCGAGAGAAGCTCGACATTCAAGTGACCTGGATGGACATTTTTGCTCACCGCAGCGCGCCTCGGGGCGGGGGAGATAGCTTTCGCGAAGTGTTCGACCTGGACCTACCCGCGGCATGGCCACCCGCATATCTGGGGAGCACTCAACAAAAGCCAACCACACCCATGGCGCGCGCGATGGCGTGCAGGTCGTGCAGGTTGATCTCGAAGTGGCCGCGGCGCGCGAGCATGCCCCAGTTGGCGTGCTCGCGGATGAAGTCGAGCTCGTCATTCAGATCCTGCACGGGAACCCGCCGCTGGACCTCGGCGTAGGTAATGTCGCGCCGCTTGGGCACGAACCCGCCGCCCATGTCGAACGGGTAGACGCTCTGCCCGGACACCTTGCCGAGCGCAGTGAACGCACGCAAGGGCTCGCCTGCATGCATGTCCGTGCGCGGCGAGTAGTACACGAGGTAGTCCCCCACGTTCATACGCGTGAGGGGCGCGCTCTTGCCATGGCACAACTGCGCGAAGCCGCCCTTCACGCCGCGGCGCACGTGGGACTCGGAGACCACGCCTACCCAGGCGCGCGCTCCCGCAACTTGTTTGCCGTTCGCTTGCATCGATGACCTCCAGGCTCAGAGCATGGGGACTGGCGGTGTCAGAAACTGGCAGCAGCGGCCGAAGCTAGCGAGCTCGAGCGCCGCGGCCTCGAAAAGGTTACTCCGGCGCCGGTTCGCAAAAGTAAGACAATTTCTCGCGCGTCGTAGTACAAAGCGCGGATCCGTGAAAGGGTCGATACGCATAGGGTTCGGGGCTCGCTGGCTGCCGACGTTCGCCGTCCTGATGGCACTGCTGCCGGCACTGGCGTCGGCCCAGTCGAACCAGGCTCCGGGCAGTCACTGGGGGGCGTCCATGTACCCGCGCCTGCAGCGTGGCTACTCGGTGGGGTTCGAGATCCTGGGCTTCAGTCAGTTCGGCAAGGACGCCCGCGGCAGCGACGGCGCGGTGCTCAAACCCGGCGAGTGCTCGAACCCTTCGATGCAGGGCTCCATGGCCACGCCCTGCGCAGTGCGCGACCCCTACAACGACATCGACGAGACGGTCGGACTCAACGTGATCGGCTTCTCGTGGACCCATCCGCTGCAGCGCTTCAACCTGAACCGCAGCAACCTGCTGTTCACGCTCAACGTGATCGGCGGCTGGGTCGGCGACAAGATCACGCAACTCTATCAAAACGACGTCATCCACAACCTCGCCAAGCTGCGGCACATCCCGCGAGAGAAGGTCGCCTGTGAGAACTACAGCAACTTCGCGGAGTGTGGGATCTTCGGCGCCGGCGGTGAGCTGACCTATCAGTTCCATTCCTTCGACCGCGGCCCCAAGCGGCTCGGTTTGCGGCCCACGCCGCTCTTCCTCTCGGGCGGCGGTATGCTCTCGAACGTCGTGAGCGACCTGTACGTGCAGGCTGGCGTGAAGCGGTTCGAGCTGTGGGGACCCGCCTGGCCCAAGCTCGATCGCATCGTTTCGCTCTCGATCTCCACGCTGGTGCGCGGGGGCGTGCTGCTCAACGGTTTCGTGTTCCAGGAAGTGGGGAACTACTACGTGGCCGCCGATGGAACCGTGGGCTTGCACTTCGCCAAGTACGATTTTCCGGTGACGCTCGAGTTCGGCTACACCGGCAGCTCGGGCATGTTCGTCAACGCGCGCCGCCAGCTGGCCAGCGACGGTCGCGAGATCCAGTCCGGTCCATTCCCGCAGGCCCTTCCGGAGCGCTTCTACCATCTGCGCGTGGAAATCGGAGAGTTCGCCTTCGAGACCTACAACGACGCGCCGGGCGGCAAAGACAAGGGACCGAGCTTCGGTGCCCGGGTTCTCTACAACTTCGTCCCGGGTACCTGGGAGGGCAACCTGATCGATCGCCTGGTTTCTCGCTGGGGAAGGAACAAATGAAGCGCGCCCAGCGGCATCTCGCGATGCTCACCTCGTGCGCCCTGCTCATGCAGGCGTGTGGAGCCTTCTCGCGTAGCTACGTGGTGGAGACTCCGCGTGCGGCTCCGGTCGACGAGGCCTTCTATCTCAACGGATCCACGATTCAGGTCGACGATCTCGGCTACTGCTTGCGCATTCCGCTCGACCTGGGCGTGAGCTTGGCTGGCCTGGAGCATCGCCCGCAGGCCTTCGACTACGTGGTGGCCGCGCTGGACCAGAAGGGGCAGGCGCGCAGCGACGTGAGCACGCGCTACCGCATCTTCGCGCGCGATCGCAAGCTCGAGCTCTCCTGCGCCGATCTGAACTACAACGAGAATCAGCGCGGCAGCGAGGAAGAGCTCGGTTCGTTCTTGCTCTCCCAACAGGGCGGCGCCCCCCATGAGAAGAGCCTCGCGCGCACCTTCAAGTATCAGGACTACGCCAAGCAACCGCTGACCATCGGGGACGACGACTGGCAGCGCGGCTTCGTCAGCGTCTCCAACGTCGACCTCGTGGTGCGCTTCGAGAGCGACAAAGCACGTTACGCGCTGAAGCCCGGCGAGCAGGTCCGTATGGTGCTCAAGCTCGAGAACCAAGCCAAGGAGAACTTACCCGGGACCACCGAGGTCGAGCTGCAAAAAGTCCGCAAGCCGCGTGGTTGGCTCGCTCTCGTCATCGGCCTCACCCTGCTCGGCGCGGGCACGGTGTTGATCTTGCACACGACGGATCAATAGGAACCCAGGCAGCCTGCTCGCGCCTGGGCCCTGTTGCAGATTCGATTCGTTGGGACCCACTTTCGACCACCACCCCGAGCGAATCGGCGTCGCTTTGCGAGCTGGCCCACGTTCGACGCGCAGGTGCGAAGAAAGTCGGACTGGATCGGCGCCCACGATGCGCGTGTACAATTCCCAGCTGAGGATGAGTCATTCCGACCTGCAGTCCGTCACCCGCGCCGATCTGGAGCGCATGCCGCTCTTGAGCGGCGCGAACCTCGCCCACATCGAGTCCATGCTGCGCAACTGTCCGGTGCGTCGCCTCGGGCGGGGCGAGACCCTGGTCGAGGCGGGCAGCGAGAACCGGCACCTGTTCCTCATCTTGTCGGGGAAGCTGCGCGTCCACCTCGACAGTCCGAGCACGCCAGCGCTGGTGGAGCTTGGGCCCGGGGAGGCGGCAGGGGAGATCTCGGTGATTGACCGACAGCCCGCCTCGGCTCACTTGATCGCCGCCGAGCCCACGCGGGTCTTGGTGGTCGACGAGGAACTGCTGTGGATTCTCGCGGATGCCTCCCACGCCGTGGCCTACAACCTGCTGCGCACGCTCGCGTCGCGCCTGCGCAGCGGCAACACCATCATCTTGCGTGAGCGCGAGCAGGCCGAGCACTACCGCTTCCACGCCAGCATCGATGCCCTCACCGGGCTCTTCAATCGCTTCTGGATGGAGCGCATGCTGGTCCGGCAGATGGAACGTGCGCGGGTAGGGCGGGAGCCGCTGTCGTTGCTGATGATCGACGTGGACCACTTCAAGGCTTTCAACGATCACCACGGGCACGTGGCCGGGGACGGGGCCCTGCGCTGTGTGGCCTCCGCCATGCGCGACACGGTGCGACCCACCGACTTGGTCGCGCGCTACGGCGGCGAGGAGTTCGTGGTGCTCTTGCCGGGGGCGCAGTTGGAGCAGGCAGGAGAGGTTGCCGAGCGCGTGCGGCGCGCGGTGCGGACAGCGAGCGTGGTGCACTTCGACGGAAGACCCTTGCCCAACGTGACCATCTCGCTCGGCGTCGCGCAGATGCCCGAAGGGTCTACTCCTGCGGGCTTCATCGACTTCGCCGACGCCGCGCTCTATCGGGCGAAGGAAGCTGGCCGCGACCGCGTGGCGCTCGCCGCCTAGGACTCCTATACCCGCAGGATGCGAACCAAACTCGTGTTGTGGGGACTCGGGGTGTTGTTGTTCGCGGTGAGTTCGCCCGCGCATGCTCAGGTCCAGGCCGGCCGCTGGCGTGTCTTCATGGACGTGGACATGTTCAATGGCGGAGTCGTGCAGCAGGACCCGCGCGGTCCACTCAGGAATGAGAAGTTCGGGGTCATCGGATTTGGCCCCAATCAGCTGGGCAGCTCGCGTGCGGTGATCGGCACGCCGCCCGTCGGAGTCGGCTTCGACTATGTGCTGCGGCCCGCCTGGATGCTCGGTTTGCGTTCGGGGCTCGGCTACGACCGCATGAGCAACGACGACCTGCCGGACATCAAGGTCTTCGCGCTCTCACTGATGCCCGAGGTCACCGCCATATTGCCCCACGGCGGGCGAACCAAAATCTTCGGCAAATTCAGTCCCATTGTCCAGTTCGACCAGCTCAAGCTGGGCGACGCGCGCAGCCACATCTTCATGGGCTGCTTCTCCATCGGCGCCGGCGCCATGTTCTTCCTCGGCGAGCTGAACAACGTCGAATACGGCGCCAACTTCGCGAGCAGCCTAGACATCGGCTTCTACTTCGAGGGACGCTTCGGTAGGCTCAAGCTGCCCGACGACAACCCCTACATCGACGTCGACGACCTGCGAGGCGTGCTGCGCGTGGGCCTGTCGTTCTGGACGGGACCCAGGTACCGCCAGCCGCTCTGAGCTCGGACGCGGCGTGGATCGCTCCGCGCTACGTCCGGCTCCGGCGCTGGCGCGACGGCCGTCACGCTCTCATTCGAACGCGTCGAGGGGGTGGCGCGTGAGGTCGCGCTCGCCGGCGTCCCACGGCTCGAAGCCGTTGTTGACGTTGGCGAGGCCCGTCTCGGCGAGCTCGGGGTAGTGACGCAGGAGGACGCCCTTGAAGTCCGTGGCATCGATCCACGCGAGGCCCTCGGCCGTGTACGTCTCCGCGTTGTAGCTCTCGGTGTAGAAGCGGTCGGCCTGCAGGCGCCGGCTCGCGTTGAGGATGAACACCTGGAACATGGTCTCGCCGAAGCCGTAGCCGGTGGGGCGATGGCTCTCCGCGCGGGTGCCCACGATGAGGTCGATGGCCTCGAGGTCGTTCTCGTAAATGCGCTTCAGCTCTCCCACGATCTCGGGGTCGTCGGTGAGGTCTTCGAAGCGACGGATGGGATTGAGGCCGAGCTGACGCCGGAACTCGTTGTAGCGCGGCACGCCACGCTCACGGGCGCGCAGGATGTCCACGGCCGCCAGGTCGTACATGGGGTTCCCAGGCAGCGCGAGCTCGCGCAGGGTGTTGGGGTAGTTGCGCAGCACGAGCTGGCCAGGGTTGATGTTGCCGAAGGAGTACAGGAGGTCGGCGATGCGCTCGCGCTTGGTCACCTTGCAGGCGCCGTCGAAGCGCACCTCGGCCAGCCTCAGCTTCTCCTCGCCGGGCCGCCCGATGCGACGCAGCAGCAGCTCGTCGGGAAGCAGCTCGTGGAGACGGTAGATCTCGGTGAACTCGTCGCTCAAACCGTAGGGGCTGCCGTGCTTCTCGGTGTCGTTGCCCACAATGCCGCCGATCTCGGGGTTGCGGACCTTGATGGTGCGGAACACCTTGCGGTCCTCGCGCTTGTAGGCGTTCGTCTCGAGCAGGCCGTACCAGTTGGCGTTCATGGCCTGCTGCAGCGTGCCGTTGGGCAGGATGGCGGGCGTCCACTCCACCGTGTGGATCTTCGCGATCACGGCGGCGTTGATCAGGCGCGCCACATGGTAGAGGCGGTTGTCGTCCCAGTCCGGATAAGCGCGCGCCAGCATTTCGCAGATGGCGTTGTGCTCCTTCACGAACACCGTGTGCAGCAGGCTCAGGCCCAGCCACCAGTTGCGGTTGAAACCGGTGTCCTCGAAGCCCCACTGGCCCACGGGCAAGAGACCGTCTTCGCCCAGCTTGAGCTTGCCCTTGCTGTAGGAGCGCAGGCGGTCGGCTGTGGCCTGGTCGCTGCCGTAGATCTGCGACGCGTCCCACCAGCTCGTGACCTCGTTGATGTACGTGGGCGGTGACCCGTCGTCGCTCGGCTTGCGACCGGCGTCGGACTCGGTGCGTCCCACGAACATCGTGGTCTGGTAGTACTTCAGGCGCGCGGGATGATCGGGAGGCAGCGGCACCTCGTGGGCGCCGAAGGCCAGATCCGAGCGGTGGCTGACCCAATCGTGGACGTTGAACTGAATCCAGGCCGCCGCGAGCAAGTTCAGGAAGGGCACCGGCTTCATGCCCTCGTCGGCGCGCTTGAACAGCTTCTGGCTGATCTCTGCGGGATTCGGCGAGAGCAACGCGGCCTTCTTGGGCCACGTCACGGCGCGGTCCACGTTGCGCGGGAAGCGCGTGTTGGCCGAGCCTTCGCGGGGGTTGTTCAGGTTGTTCCAGCTGCCGTCGGCGGTGCGGAAATACTTGGCGCTCTCGGGAGCCACCAGGCCGCGTGACTGGAAGGCGGTGAGCTCGCCCTCGGGGTAGGTGTCCTTGAGGTTCCGCTTGTTGAGTTGGTCGCGCATGTACGCCAGCGTCACGATGGCGTAGGCCGTGGGGCGCCGATACCAGTTGGTCCAGACTTCATCGGCGGTGCCCACCAAGCTAATCAACGGCGTCACGCGGTGCAGGACCTCGCCCGCGCCCTTGCCGAGCACGTCGCCGACCTGCTTGCGCAGCCGCTCGGTGAGACTCGGCTTCTTACCGGGCTTGGCCAGGGGCAGCACGCCGTCCGTGGGGCTCGGCGCCGAGAGCAGCTCTTCGCGTGGATGGCGCGGCACCGGCGGACGCTCCACGTCGGCCCGCGTCTCCAGGGCGCTCGCAGCCTTGCCGAGCTTCTCGGCCCATTCGGCGCTCTTGGGATTGCGATTGACGGCCTCCACGAAGGCATCTTTGGCCTCGCGGTAGCGCTCGAGCAGCACGAAGCTGGTGCCCAAGAGTCCGTAGGTCACGTCGCTCGTGCTGCCCTTCTGGACCAGCACTTGAAGCACCTCGACGGCCTCCTCGAACTCGCGCTTGGCCAGGAGCCGGCGCGCCGTCTCGTGGGCCGCGTCCAGCGGGGTTCCGCCCGTGCTCGATTCGCGCGTCTCCTCTGGTGCCTTGTCACTTCGGATCGCTTCCGCTTCCATGGTCATGGATTCTCCTTGTTCCCCGACGAACGTCCTTGCCTGGTGTTTTTGCCTGTTGCGTACGCGACTCATTCGGCTGCCGCCTTGTTGGTTTGGCTGACCGCGCCCTCAGGCGCGTTCTCACCGATCCAGCGCGGATGGGAGAAGTGCAGCCGGTGGTCGCAGGAGTCGGAGGCGACGCACTCCGAAAAGCGCATCGAGCCAATTCGCCACCACGGTTGCTTCTCGTCGTCCCGCACCGACACCGCGAAGGCGAGGGGAGCCTGTTGCGCGCTGACCCGTAGGTCGTCGCGGAAGTCGGCGCAGCGCGTGCGCGCTCCCGGTTCGCCCTGGATTTTCATGAAGCGCGGTGAGCGCGCATCCTTCGGATCCTTCAGCCCTGCGCGCGCCAGCGGATAGAGCTGGCGCGAGCCGGTGTGGGAGTCCGAGAGGCGCTGCGAGACCGCAATGGCGAGCAGCACGGGTAGCGCCGCGAGGGAGGAGCGATTCAAGGAGAGCGCCGGATGGGTCGTCATGGCGGCGTCCATGTAGTGCTCGGTCTGGGTGCCCCCGTTGTCGTCGATCACGAAGAAGTTCGCGGTGGGTACGCGCTGGTCTGCCTGCGAGCTGGGGAAGAGCTTTCCGGCCATGCCGAAGGAGCGATAGTGTCCCTGCCGCGTCTCCTTCATGGCCACGGAGGCGCGCGCGATCACGAAGGCCTTGGCCGAGCTGGCGAGCAACCCGGTGTAGGGCGTGTCGGCCTCGATCTGCCAGCTGCCCGACAAGCACAGGCCGTTGGGGCGGATAAGCTTGTCGAAGCGCGGCAACAGGTCGTGGGGCGTGGAGATGGTGCGCTTGCCGTTGGCGAGCAGGAGATTGTGCATGCCGCGAAAGAAGCGCCGCAGGGTCACTGGGTCGTCGGGCAGCGCGGTGTAGGGATCGGAGCGCACTTGCGACCAAACCTCGGAGAAGCGGCTCCCCTCGTACTCGGCGCACGGGTCACAACAGGGCTCGGAAGAGGTTGGGCGCAAAACGGCCGCCTTGCGCCTCTCGGCGGCAAGTGAACTGGACATGCTGTGCTCGCTTTCTGGCTTGGTTACGCGGACGACGACTGCAGTACGACCGGATTGGGGCGCGGGCGCCCGTTCGAGTTCAGGTGACCGCCTGTACGGTCGGCGCTTGCTTGACGTGGCCATGGCGGATCACGTCGAGGACGGTGTCGCGGATGGTGTCGGCGAGGGGCCGGAACGTGAGGCCGAGCTCACGCTGGATCTTGCCGTTGTCGAACTGCGGGGTGCGCCCCACGTGCGTGCGCAGGTAGGTGCCTACGCCCTTGGGCTGGAAATAGGAGGACAGGCGCACGGCGTAGTCGCCGACGGCGCAATCGAGACCGAGCTTGGGCAGCGAGTAGCCTTCGTACCCGGCTTCTCGCAGCAAGGCGACCACTTCGCGCATGGGCATGGTGCCTGCGGCGCAGATGTAGCGTCCGGATGCATGATCGCGCTCCATGGCTTCCACGTGCGCGCGGGCCACGTCGCGCACGTCCACGAAGCCCCACACGAGGCGCATGATGCCTGGATAGGTGCCGTTGAGCAGGTCCGAGAAGAGCTGGTTCGAGGTGTTGAGCGCCTGCGAGTGCGAGGGGCCGATCACCAGGAACGGATTGATGGCCACCAGCGAGTAGCGATCCTTGTGCTGCTCGGCGAGCTTCCACGCCTCGCGCTCGGCCACCGTCTTGGAGTAGTAGTAGGGATTGCGGGTCAAGCTCGAGAGCTCGTTCCAGTCGTCCTCCGTGAGCACCTTCTCGGACTCGGGCTCGTCCGTGATCGACGCCATGGAGCTGGTGAGGACCACGCGCTTCACGCTGCGCGTCGAGGCGGCAGCGTTGAGCACGTTGCGGGTGCCTTGCAGCGCAGGATCCACCAGGTCTCGCTGGGGATCCTTCACGTCGAGGCTGTAGGGGCTCGCTGTGTGCATGACGACGCTCGCGCCCTCGAGCACCTTGGGCCATGCGTTGGCGTCGAGTAGCTCGGCCGGAACCAGCTGCAGGCGCTCCGAGGCGCCGCGCAGTTGTCTCAGGTGAGCTGCTGACTCGCCCGCGGGGTTGCGCACGGTTCCGCGCACGCGATAGCCCTTGGCCAATAGCTGCTCCACGATGTGCGTGGCGACGAAGCCCGCCGCACCCGTGACCACCACCAATCCATTCTTGTCGATCATAAGACTCTCCCTACTCTGCTCGCGCGCCCGAGGGCGCGCTTCGACACGTTGCAAGACTCAAAGGGTCTTCATGTACTCGATGAGTGCGGTCTTCTCGGGGACGGACAGGGTGGTCCCGTAGGCCGCACCCACGTGCCCCGTGTTGCCGTTGCCGCGCACGCTGGTGTCGTAGAGGAAGGGCTGGGCCTCCTCGTTCAACACGCCCACGTCGGACACGTAACCCACGCGTTCGTGGTCGATCACGTCGTAACCGCGGAAGAACAGCGGGGGCCGCCGGTTGGCTTCGCGCGCCTGCTTCACCAGGGCCTCCACACGCTTGAGCTCCGCGGGGTGCTTGCGCAGCTCTGGACGCGTCAAGCCTGCGAGGGCCTTGGAAAGCTCGGATGCTTCGGCAGGCACGTCCGAAGCCGCGTAGGGCTCGGTGAGCACGTCCCACAGCGACGGCACCGAACCGTTGTGCATGTAGGGACCGCGCAGCCAGATGCCCGTGAGCGGCAGCGAGGCATAGCCGTCGTTGGGCCCATTGGTTCCCACGAAGTGGTTGAACTTGAAGGGGTAGTTCGTCGCGAAGGCGTTGTATGCGTCGGCCGATTCCTTGGTCCACAGACGATGACGCTCGCCATCGGTTCCGATCTCCGTCACGGGCACCACACCGCCGGTGCGCTTGCCGCCCTCCACGTGGCAGTCCGCGCAGAGCTGTCCATAGAGCGCCTTGCCCTGCGAAACGAGCGCCTCATCCAGCTTGCCCGGGTACTTGGGCGGCTCCACTTCCACCAACCACTTTTCGAGCACCTCCAGCTTGTCGAGCCGGATGGTCTTGAGGTTCGCGCCGTCGCCCAGCGCAGAGCTCAACACCACGTCCTTTCGGGAGTCGTTCATGCCGTCCCAGTGCAGACGCTGGCCTTGGCGAGACTTGAGATGCCAAATGGCCATGTTGTCGGCGTTGCCGATGGTGTCGTCGAAGGGGATCTTCAAGAAGCCGAACTTGATGGGGTTGAACGGGTCGATGCGCCCGGGGCCCCACGGCGGCCGCTTGGTCATCCAGGTGGACGCTTCCTTCTGATCGAGCAGTGCCTTCTTGGTCTGCGGGATGAGCACGTAGCGGTACAGGAGCTCGTCCGTCAGCGAGAGGTCCACGCTCTGCTTGATCTCCTTGAGCAACACGTCCGCGTTGAATCGCGGATCGGATGCCGCGCTGAACAGGAAGCGCAGGTAGGACTGCGTGTCCGCCTGGTGCCCGGGCCCACCCAGGGCCACCTGCGGCGGCACGTTGGGACTCGTGCGATAGGAAGCGGAGTGGCACAGGGCGCAGTTGAACGTCACGCGCTCGAAGCCGATGGTCTCCCTGGCGAACCCGATGGGGGTCTCGTGACCCGGTTCGGAGACGAAGCCGAGGGATGCCCAGCCTCCGTTGCCGGGCAGGTACTCGCTGAACACGCGCGGGAGCACGAGCCACACGTAGTAGGGCAGGCCGTTGTTCTCCGCGTTCCCGAAGGCGCCGTACTTGAACATCTCCGAGGGCTGGTCGAACGTGGGTGCTTCGCGCCGGAAGAGCTTGTTGTACACCACCGCACCCACCAGACCGACGGGGGCCAGCACGAGCAGCAGGACCAGCGGGATGAAGCCCCTACGCCGCGACGTTGACATGCTGCCTCCGGTCGTCGTGCACGGGGATGGACACGGTCTCCGCCTTGGAGCGCACGTAGAGCGCAAGCAGCACAGTACTCGGCAGCGCGAAGGTCAGGTCGAAGTAGCCGAACAGCGGATACTCGGTGGGGCGCAGCACGAAGAAGGTCACGCCGGCCCAGCGCGCGATGCAGGACAGATAGGCGCTCGCGCGATAGCGCTGCGGGTCGAAGGCCGCCGGCACGTAGAACGCGCTCAGCAACAACAGCAGCAGCGAGGCGAAGCTCGGCCAAATCGGGTGTTCGAGATCCGGTGTCAAGCCGAGCGCGCTCAGCACTGCGTTGGGATAAAAGAGCGCCGGGATCGCTAGACACAGGTTGGCGGCTACTCCGAGCAGCACCGTACGACCAAACCATCGAGCAAAGACGTTCTTGCTATTCATGGAAATCTCTCCGCGGTTACACGGGCGGACACGCCCGCCTGGGGCTGATGTCGATCGCGCTCAAAGGGTCTTGAGGAAGGCCAAGAGCTGCTCCTTTTCCTGGGCCGAGAGGGAGGTCCCATACTCGTGGCCCGTGTTGTGGCAGCCCTCTTGAGCCGTGTTGTAGAGGTGGTAGCGACGCTTCTGCTCGAAGCCCACGTCCGCGCGGAAGCCCACGTTGTCGTGATCGAGCACGTCGTACCCTCGATAGAACGCCAGTGGACGTTCGCCCTGGGCCCGCGAGCGCGCGATCTCTTCCCGCACCGCTCGCTCGACCTGCTGCGGTGACTTGCCCTCCACCAGCGCGCCAAAGCGGGCGGCCTGCGCGGGGGTGTCTTCGTGGGAGGGCTTGTTCAAGAGGTCGCGCAAGGTCGGCACGGAGCCGTTGTGCAGGTAGGGCGCTCGAGCCCACACCCCGTCGAGGGGCATGTTGGCGTAGCCATCGGTCTTGCGGAAATGACGGAAGCGCCAGTCGTGTCCTGCGCCGATGGTCCACTGACTTTCGGCGAACGCGTAGGTGTAGGAGAGCCAGCGCGAGGGGTCCGTGCCGATGGCCGCGAGCGGCTCCACCTTGCCCACGCGTCCACCCTGCCACTTGTTCTCGGGCAACCCGTGACAGCCATTGCAGTGTTGGCCGTACAGCTGCTTGCCCGCCGCGAAGCCTCCGCCATGGAGCTCTTCGGCCATCGCCTTGGGGGGCGGCACCATCTGCAGCCAAGCTGCGATGCGCTCGATGCGCGGCAGGTCGACCGACGTGGGCGTCACACCCGCGCCGATGGCCGCGCTGATGTTGCGCTCGAACAGGGAGTTGTTGTTGCCATCCCAGTGCAGCCGCATCTCCTTGCGAATGCCCTGGTTCCAGATGGACGGCAGGTCCGACGCGCCAGGCGCCGCGCGCTCCACCTCGGGATAGTTGAGTACCATCGCCTTGTACGGGTTGAAGGTGTCGATACGACCCTTGCCAGAGCGGAAGCGCTCGGTGCGCAGCGGCGCCAAGCGGCCCGCGCGCGCCAAAAGGGCCTCGCGCAGACGCGGCACGGCCGAGCGATAGATCAGGCGCTCCGCGGGGCCGAGCTTGGTGGTGGCGTCCACGTGGGCCATCACGTTGTCCACCGTGAATCGCGAGTCGCCCGCGCAGTCGAACAGGAACTCGAAGTACGCCAGCAAATCGAGGTTGTGGGCCGGCATGGTCAGCACGACCTCGCGCGGCGCTTCGGGTGCGCTGCGCACGGTCCCCGTGTGGCACACGGAGCAATTGAGGCCGACGAGCTCGATGCCGCTGGTCTGCCGCTTCGAGAAGCCGATCGGACGGTCGTGGCCCGGCTCCTGGATGAAGCCGAACGCACGGTAGTCTGGGCTCGAGCCATCGCCGCGCCGCTCGAGGTGGTCGGGGCACAGGCCCGGCATGACCTTCCAGAGCCAGTAGGGGATGCCGTTGTCCACGTCCGAGCCGATGGAGCCGTATTTGAAGTGCTCCTCGACTGATACGTAGTCCGTGGGAATAGGCAATACGAAGCGGGTATAGATGCCGATGCCGCTCAGCAACACCACCGCGGCCGCGATGATCCAGCGGTTGCGCCGCGCGCGCAGCCTGAACTCCTCGACCGGCGTGAGCGGCGTGTCGTCCTGCTGGCTCACAGCGCCTCCTCGGCGACCTCTTCGGGAGCTTCGGCAGGAGCGCCGTCGGTGCGCTCATCGGTGCGCGGTTTGAACACCGCCATCACCTGCTCCATCATGCGCTCGTAGCGCTGCTCGAAGGTGGCCCCCTCGAAGCGCGAGAGCTCGTAGCAGCCCAGCGGGTTCTCGAGGTCGTTGAGCAAGCACTTGTTGCAGTAGGTGCAGGGCTTCTCGGGCCCCTCGCGGCGCTGCAAGATCTGCGGCAAGTCGCGGTTGGCGATCAGCGGGCGTGCGATGGTGACGGCGTCGCAGGCGCCACTGCGAATGGCTTCGGCGATGACGGGGGCGTGCTGGAAGCCGCCCGTGCACAGCACCGGTACGGACACACGCGCGCGCACGTAGCGGGCGTACTCCACGTTGATGCCTTCGATCACCTTGCCGCGGCGCATGCGCCAGTAGGCGCTGAACGCACGGCCGAGCACCGGGTTGGTGAAGATGGCGTAGTTCAGCTTGGTGCGTACGCCACTCGAGAGCATGCCGTCGTACCAGCGCGCCGCTTCCTGGAACGGGAAGTCACCGGGCGGATTGCGCGGGTGGGGGAAGGTGCTGCCGCTCGACACGTGGAAGGCGTCGACGCCGTTGCCGTTGTCCTCCAGGATCTTGCAGATGAGGGCAGTCTCCTCCAGCCGGTTGCCGCGCTTCTCGAACGGGTAGAGCCAGTCGTTGTGGTCGACGCCGTTGATCTTCATCTGCAAGTGGAAGTCACGCCCCACGCGCGCGCGAATGGCGCGCACGATCTCCAGCACGAAGCGCGCACGGCCTTCGGGGCCGCCGCCGTATTCATCGTTGCGGTCGTTGATGCCAGAGCTCAGGAACTGGGTCAGTAGGTAGCCATTGGCACCATGGAGCTCGACGCCGTCCAGGCCGGCCTCCCGAGCGCGCCCGGCGCCGTCGGCGAACTGACGAATCGTCTCTTCGATCTGCGCCTTGGTCATCGGGTCGCAGAGAATCCCGTGAAAATAGTCCTTCTTGCCGGTGGAGCTCAGCGCCCGCCGGTACAGATTCTCGACTCCTCCGAGGTCTTGCTGTCGACCCGAGTGGCTCAGCTGCATGATGAACTTGCAGTCGTGGCGGTGGACACGCTCGCCCACCTGACGCCAGAACGGGATCTTGTCGTCGTTATCGATCATGGCGTAGCGGGTCATGATGCGGCCGCGCACCGTGACGGGGACGAACGAGGACACGATGGCGCCGATGCCACCCTTGGCGAAGCTCTCTTCCCAGGTGAGCCGCGCGTCTGAACCATGTCCGTCGTAGTGGTCGAAGGTGCCCGAAATGCTCGAGCGAACCAGGCGATTCTTGATGCGAAGGTTGCGGAACTTCAGGGGCTTGTAGATCACAGAACGGTCCGAAGACGAGTCGGCCTTGGCCGCCTGTTCGCGCGCAGCAGGTGCTTGCATGGGGATTTGTCCGTCGTGGGGAGGGTTGAGGTACGTCTAGGGCAAAACGACTTGAACGTCTGCAGACGACTACAACGGCGATCGGATGAATTCCGATACGAACCTGGGATGGTTCAGGCTCGCGAGAGAGTTAACTCTCAGGCGCCGAGCATGGGGGAGACTTAAGAGAGCAAGCCCTGGCGCGTGAAAATTCGCGCTTTTTTGACACAGTGGCCACGAATGGTGGCGCGAACGCCACAGTGCTTCAGCGCATTGCCCGCGACCGGCAAACGCTCGATGAGGCTTCGGATGCGCCAATGCATCTGAGTGTTGTCTTGTCCCAGGTCTGGTACGTCGGGTGCCGGCTTTTGCAAGGATTGGCGCACGCGCGTCTCACTTTCCGGGCACCGCACACCCGTCCTGAAAGAGGAACAAGCGGCACCATAAAATGGGGAAGAGACGTCCGCAGGCAGTGAGCGCAAGCGCCACAACGAGCACGTCAACCCGGCTTCCTGGTCGCGCGCTCCTTTCAGGGCAACTACTTCGTGAGCCTCGTGCCAGGCCAACTCGACTTGCCGGCGAACTCCGGCATCTCCTCTTCGAGCCGCGACAGGATGACCTCGATGTTCTTGAAGCGACGTGTGGTCTGCTCGAAGGTGGCCCAGAGAAACTCGGTGTTGGTCATCACCGCCAGGCCGTCGAAGCCATACTGCTTGGCCAGCGCTGCGTAGCCCTCGAACTGCTTCACGACATCGTTCACGGCCTGGAAGTGATAGGACGTCGTGGGGTTCTTGTTGCCTGCCTTCTCCTTCAGGTTGGCCATCGCCTTCTCGAGCATGTCCTTGTAGGTGAACTTCGACTCCCCGATCCACCAAGTGTCGTCTGCGCCCTTGATCACGCCGTCGAGCTTGTACTCCTTGCCATTCAGCGTGAGGTGCAGCTCGTACTCCGAGCCCATGCTGCTCTTCTGGTATTTGTAGTGCAGCAGCTTGCCCTGCTTGTCCGAGATGCGCGCCAGCTTGATCTTGCCCTCCGGGTCTTTCTGGACGGCCTCGATGAGCTTGCGCAGCGGTGGTGAGTCGCGAATCGCCTCGCGCCACTCGATGGGACCGCGGCCCTTGGGCGCCTTGAGCGCTCCCATGTACTTGTTGATATCGGCGCGCGAGAGCGGCACGCCCATGTTGTTCGTGACGTACTCGTCACCGATCTCGAGCTTCGCCATGAACTCGTCGAGCTCTTGATCGTTCAGGCGCCCGGTGCCGCGGTTCTCCGCGCTCGCCGCGTTGTCATGGATGCCGCGGTCCTTGGGTTTGAAGTTGACGGTATCCGCGAGGAGGCTGTTGTCGGCCTGCTCGAGCACCTCGGCGCCCTTGAGCTTGGGCCCGAAATGCGGGCGCGGCGCGAACAGTCCGATGGCGAGACCCAGGATCTTGGCAAGCGTGGGGTCGATCTTCTCGAGCTGTTCCTCGAGCTTGCCCGTGGTGTAGGTGAGGGCGATCTCGTAGATGAGTCCCACGAAGCCCGCTTCGATGAGAGTGGGCAGAAAGCCCATCGCCATGAACATGAGCTGGGTCAGGTGCACCATGCCGATGGTGTTCTCGTGGATCTCCACGAGCTTCTGGCCGTAGAGATGCTGGATCACCCAGGCGTCGGTGGCGTGAAAGAGCTGTGGCTTGAACCCAGAGAGCTCCACGAAGACGCGGTTGTCCTGCGGATGGATGTAGACCACGCTGATGGCGCCGGCCTGGTTGTGCCTGCCGACCCGCGATCCAGCCTTGATGGTCCCTTTGGCCAGCTCCGGACCCGACTCGAACTTGCGATAGCTGGACCCCAGTTCACGCATGTCGGCGACCGCCGCGGTGTTGCGCGGGTCGCTCATGATGGCGGTGATCCTGCCGGGAGGGTTGGAGTTGCGCGCGGCCAGCCCGAGTAGATCCGTGATGTCGTTGAAGTTCTCCCACTTCTTCTGGATCTTCAGCGTGAAGTCGAGCGGCACCAGCGACAGGCCTCGCAGGCGTGTCTGCGTAATCAAGTAGGTGCTCAGGAAGCCCGCGATGGCGCCGATTGGAGCCATCAGGTCCTTGAAGACGCTGCCCAGGGGGTGCGTGATGTTCGACTTGTACAGAAACGAGCTCTTCTCTACCGAGCTCGTGAAGTACACGAGCTCTTCCTTGGTGAAGCCGAAGCGGTTCTTCTGGTAGGTCTTGCCACCCAGGCCCGACGCGTAGAGCTGCACGCAAGCGATGCCGTAAATGCCGTAGTAGAGCACCGTCTGGTCGTCCGCCATCGACGGCATGTCGGGCGTGATCTGCACGTCTTTCACGGCCTGAAACAGGCGCAAGAGATCGCCGTTGCCGGTGGTCCTGAACCACTCCCTCAGGTCGCCGAGCGCCTTCTGGAAGGCTTTGACGTTGTCCTCCGAGGCATCCTTGCGAGCGTCGCGCCAACGGCGGCGCACCGTGTCCACTTGGATCTCGATGAGCTTCTTGAAGCTCGGCCGTGGGTCGAAGTTCCACAACTCTGCGTCGGTGGGCTTGCGCTTGTTGACGCGCTGGTACTCGTCGCGCAGCACATCGAGCAAGCTGCGCCGGTTTCTGCGCTTCTCCCTCTCCCGGGCGATGAAGACGTTGAGGGCGCTACGGAAGCTGACGTCCAGGTCCACGTACCGCTTCCGGAAGCTATTGAAGGAGTCGGTGTCAGGGTCCGACTTGAAGAAGCCAGACCAGGTCTCGAACAGGCTCTCGTCGTCGACCTTGGCGCTCTGCTCGATGAGGAACTGATAGAGCTGGTCGGACTTGTAGTAGTGGATGGCGTTCGGGTTCGCGGCTTGGTTGCCGTAGGTGTTGAGATAGGCCTTCATCAAGTCCCAGAGGACAGCGCCGCTCTGGGTACTGAACACGATGCGACGCGCCTCGTCGTACTCGGCCTTGAACAGGTCTGGGTACTTGCGGGTAAAGGCCATCTGGTCGGCCATGCGCTCGGTCTTGGCCGAGAACACCCGCTCCATGAGCACGCGAAAGCGCTCGCTCGGCTTGGGGGCCATGCTCTTGCTCCCGCCTCAGGCGTCGCTTGGCACCACGAGGGCACCGTTGTGACCACTGACCACGATTTGGCGCTCCACCTCGGGATCGTCGTACTTCTTGTCGAGCACGCGAGCCGCGTAGCGCAGGTTCTCGAGCTTGAGCCGGCGCGTCTCCTCGCGAGCCTTCTCGAGATCCATCACGCGGTGCTTCAGCTTGAAGTCCTCGAGCAGGGCGTGGGATCCGGGCAGGGCCTCGATGAACAGCGAGTCGGTCGGCACCACCACCTCGTCGCTGACCCGTCGCGGTGAGCTCAGGATCTGTTCGTACTGCTTCACCAGCCGCGCTTCGAGCGCCTGGTACTCGGCCGCGGGGAGATCGGCGGCGTCGCGGTGTTGCTTGAGCAAGCAGCGCGCGTAGCAGGCGAAGTCCTCGGGAGACCAGGCCCCGAGCTCGTCGGGGTCGTGCAGCCCGAGCTCGCTGTCGACGTAGGGCAACATCATCAGGTCCACCAAGGGGTTGCTCTTGCGCAGCGGGAACATCATGTAGTTCCCCTTGAAACCGAGCGGCTGGTCGAGGTCGGCGATCTCTGCCAGCGTCACGGCGTCCTGCTCCACCGTGATGCCGCCGTTCAGCGTGTAGTTGGCGGTGACCTTGAGCACGACGCTGCCGAGCGGGCGGGGCAGCAAGGGCGTGTCGGCCTCCTCGAGCTTGTAGGTCTTGGCGCTCTCGGTGATGCGCGGCGCCTTGACCTTGTAGAGCTGGAAGAAGGTCTGGTCCCGGAACGTGAACGACCAGATGGCCTGCATGTAGTAGAGGACGTTCTCCTTGAAGTGCGCGCGCAGGCCCGCCACCTCCATCAGTCGATTGGAGTGCTCGGCGTAGGCCTGGGCGTAGGCGTGCGCCGCGCCGTTGAGGGTTGCGGTCTCGGAGTCCAGCCGCATGCGGGTCTCCTTCTCCCGTCGCACCGAGCGCTCGAGTTCTTCGCGCCGCATGTCCTCGACGATGCGGGCGGACTCCACGTCTTCTTCGCTGCCCTTGCCGAAGGCCCACTCGAAGGCGTCCTCGATGATGCCGTCGCCGTTGGCTTCGGCGGCCTTGATGGCGCGCTGGGTGATGGCCGCGTCGAGCGTGGCCTCGCGCGCCTTGACCTCGGCCTCCATGTCGCGCTGCATCTTCTGCAGCTGCGCCACCGCGGCTCGCACCTCGGTCAGGTTGTTGGCCAGTTCGCGTAGCCCGAGCTCGTCGCCCACGATGCGATTGCACAGGTACTCGAGCGGCGCGCGGTAGCGGTCGTCGAGCAGCACGCGGTTGATGATCCAGCTGTGTTTGAGCAACACCTTGTCGATGGACTTGCGATTGGGGTTCGGCACCTCCATGCCCACCAACACCACTGGCGTGAGGCGGTGGAGATGCTCGGACACGCGATAGCGTCGCTCGAGCTCGTAGAAGAGATAGGTGACCGTGAGCTCGTCGTTCGGATTGCTGACCTCCGAGGTCTCGGTGGTCTCCTGCTCCTCGGTGTCCTTGCTCTCGAAGCTCCAGTTCTTCTCCGAGCGCAGCTGCATGGCCGCGTTCAGCACATCTTCGTGGAAGGACTTCTTGGTCTCCTGCGAGGCGGCTTCGGCCGTGCGGTCCAGGGTGGTCGTGGAGTCGCCGCTGGCCAAGCCGATGTTGTAGGTACCCTTGGCGCTCAGGTTGAAGTTGCTCTTGGTCGAGGCGCGGTCGACCACCTCGGCGTCGGCGCGCGCTGTGGACTTGGTCTCGTCGTTTCGGTTCTTGAGGTTGGCCTCGGTCTCACGCTCGGAGCGCTCGCGCTTCACCGTGCGACGGCTCGTGACCTTGCGGGTCTCCTTGGGGGCCAGCGTGAGCGTGTGCACCAGGTCACCCGCCTGATAAGTGAGGGGCTCCCATTTCTGTCGGTAGGTGACGAGTACGCCGAAGTTGGTGCTGCCCGGGGCGAACACGTCGAACTTGTAGTTCTCGTAGAGGATCTCCTCGAGATCCTGGAGCAGCTCGTGGGGCTGGGTGGTGCCGACGCTCACCGAGAGGTCGCCCGGGTTGATGACGATGCCTCCGCGGACGCCGCCGGTGCCCGTGCCACCGCCACCGCCTCCGCCACCACCGCCACCACCGCCGCCGCCTCCTCCTCCACCCCCGCCGCCGCCGCCGGGCCAACCCGGACCGTAGGGATCGGTGGGATCGAAGCTGCCGCCCTCGATGCCGCCGGCGTTGCGGACCCAGTCGGGAAGCGGCCCGTCGAAGCCGGTGTCGTTTACGCGCGCGATGATCTGGGTCTCCCGGCGCAGCGTAGTCACGGGATCGTTGCCCGCAGCCATGGCGGCCACGGCGTTGCCGCCCGCGTCCTCCAGGCGACGCGCCAACGCGGTGGCCGTGTCGAGCGCGCCGTCGTCGAGGATCTGTTGCCAGACGTAGTCGAAGGCGATCTGCAGGTTTTGGTAGTCGTGAAAGGCGGTGACGTCTGCGGGCCCCGAGCCGATCTTGAGCCGGTCGAGATTGTTCTGGACGTCTTCGGGCGTGGGGCGCCCGCTGCCATCGCTGATGGGGTGCTCGGGAGCGGACATCTCGTTGATCACGCGCCCCACGAAGCGCGGCAAGTCCTGAATGCTGGCGTCATACTCGCCTGCGCCGTTTCCGCCCGAGCCGTTCGATCCGGACGTGGAGCCGCCTGCGGGCGTCGTCGAGGGCGACGCAGGGTCGGGCGCGAGGATCGGGTTCGGCGCCGATGCGGGTCGACACATTGCTTCGAGGGGATCGGTGCGCGTGATGGTGGTGGGGCGACCCTCTGCTTCACGGGCCCGGAACAGATAGGGTTCGATCTCTTGCTGCGTGACGTCGCTGCGGAAGCCCGTGGCCGTGCGGAAGGGACGCGCCTCCTCCTCGCTGAGTACCACGTAGGCCACCACGCCCTTGCTGTCGCTGTTGACCTTGCTGATGCGCTTGTTGGCGGCGTTCCACACCACCGGTCCCACGGGCTTGCCGGGGCGCACCACGTTGGCTCGCAGCGCTTCGTCGGCCGTCATGCCGGACAGGGCGTCGATCATGCGCTCGCGCACGATGTCGTCGTTGCGCTGGGCCGTCGCGCGAATCGCCGCCAGCTTCTCGCTGGCAAAGCGACGCGCCTGATTGACGAGCTCCCCGCGGAACGCGCTGGCCTTTTCGAGCGAGCCCGCCACGGACTTCGCGTGATCGGTGCTGAGGTCGCGCGCGGGAGGCACCTCGAGGCCGGCCTTGGCGAGCAGCTCCCGCGGCAGCCGAATCAGGTACTGCTCGGTGCGGCCGCCATCGAGGCGCACGTCATTGCTCGAATACAGGAGCCGCTGTGCCGCGCTGAGGCCGGGCTCCTCGGGGGCCAGGACGGTGAGGTGCAAGTTGGGACGGCGTTCGCTGGTGTCGCGGCCCTGAATCTCGTCGTCCTCGAAGGCGAAGGTGACCTCACCATGTTGGTCCGTGATACGCGAGCCGATCCGGCGCGCGTCACCCTGGGCGGCGGTGTCGCGCGGAGCGCGCGTCGACAGGTCCTGCAGGACCACGATCAACTGAGCGACGCCGACACCCGTATCCTTGAGCACGACCTTGGCCGTGATCGCATATTTTCCCATGCAGCAGCTCCTCCCCGACCGCGACGGTTGGAACTGCTCGATGGGCGGACGTGGGAGCCGACGACACTACCACCGGGGGAGGCGCACTAGTCAATCTATGCTCTACTAGGGGTGATCAGACCCGTCCCCCGGCTGGACCCCTGAACAGGGCTTTGGTAGCGTCCGGCCGATGGCGAGTCGGGTGACCAAGCATGCAAGTCCGTTGCTCTTGCAGCGGGGAGTACGCGGGGTTTCCGGGCAGTCCCTCGATATCGTCTTGCACGTGCCAGTCGCGCCCGCCTTGTCGGCCGCAGGCTTCGAGTTCGACAGCGCTTTTCCCGGGGCTGCGTTGCTCGGCACCATGAGTGATTTCGCCCATGAAGCGATGCAGCGCCCCGAAGCGCGCCTGATGGTGTTCGGCCATGCCGACGAGGCCGGCGACGAGGGCTACAACAAGAAGCTCGGGGACCGGCGCGCGAGGTCCGTGCTGGCACTGCTGACTCAGGATCTCGACGCGTTCGACGCGGTTGCCGACGACGACAAGTGGGACCTGATCCATTACCAGGCCATCATGGTGGCGCTCGGGATCACGCCGATGGATGTGGACGGCAAGCCCGGCCCCAAGACGACCAAGGGCACCAAGGCGTTTCAAGTCGCCTACAACGCGGGCGACTACCACGCCCACGCCGTGCGTGAGCGGGCCCACGATAAGCTGCAGGCCGACGGCAAGTTGGGCCCCAAGACCTACGCCGCACTGCGCGATGCCTACCTCGCGATGGTGGACGCCCAGATCGATCCTGCGCGCTTCATCGGCCCGAAATTCGCTGGCTGCGGCGAGTTCAACCGCATCGGCAGCCCCGAGCAAGATCGGCGCGTCGTGCTCGCCATGTATCGTCCCGACTTCCCCACCGAGAGCAAGATTCCTTGCAAGGAGGGGGACGCCGGGGGCTGCAAGTTGAACCGCGACGCGCAGCACACCTGGAAGTGCAACTTCTACCGGCGCACGCTCGAGAGCGAAGTGCCCTTGGCGGGCAAGCCGTTGCCCGCGCGCGTGAAGATCCTGGTCCAGACGGTGGACGAGCTCGGCTATCGCCTGGGAAGTCAGGCGCTCGTGTTCATCGACGGGACCGGCGCTGAATCTCCGGTGGCCACCGACGAGAAGGGCGTCTTCAACGGCTTTATCACCGTGAGCGGTCCAAAGTTGTCGGTACGCCTGCCGAACGGCGCGACGCGGGACATCTGGGACGCTCCCGTCGGTGAGCCCGCCGTGATCGATCTGGTGATCACGGGAACGCTCGAGGATGCCGCGCTCGACGAGCGGCGCGTCCTGGAATCCTTCTATGGTCGAACCCCAGCTCAGCTTCGCGCGGAGGGTGGCCGAACCATCACCGCGGACCTCTTTGGTGAAGGCTGGCTCACGACGTCCGACCGAGGCGCCAACTCCTAGGAGTGTCTCCGATGCGAACCATGTTCTTGCTCTTCACGCGCCTCGCGCTGCTTGCTCTTCTTGTTGGCTGTAAAGATCAGGCCGCACCCGCGCCAGTGCCGCAGTTGCCGACCCAGGAGCGGCGGCCAGAAGGCGTCGCCAACGAGCCCCCCAAGGACGATCAGGTCGCCGGCGATACGCCCGCGAACCAGCCGCCCGCGAGCCCCACGGCGGCTACGGCCCCTGCGAACAAGGACAGCGCGAGCAACCAGGCGATCCGTACGAACGACGCGTCCCCTGAGGCGAAGGCGCGCGCCGACGCGGACGAGGAGTCCAAGCACAAGGCGCTCGTCGAACAGGCCAAGCGCGACCGCAAGGCGGCGGCCGAAGCCGCCGAGAACGTCTTCGAGCAGGAAGAGTCGGGCGAGCTCGATAGCGTTCTGCGCGGCGAGAAGCTCAAGGGCGACAAGCTTCGCTAGGGCAAAAGAAGAGAACCAACGTGGCACAGCGATTCACGAAGCGAGCAGCAGGCAATGCCCTCTCCGACAACCTGGTCATCATGGCCGGGTTCACCGCCGACGGGCAGCGTCAGCTCCCAACGTTCGTAGACGAATGGCTCGGTGATCACTACCCGCAGGTGGTCGCATCCGGCTACGTGCTGCATCTGCTGATCGTGAAGGATGGGAAGCAGTACTTCCGCAGCCATGCGCGCGGCGAGCCGGTCTCGGAGTTCGCCCTTTCCGCGCACATTCGCGAGCACTACGGCCTGCACGGGCCCGTCATCTCCAAGGAGCTCACCTACCGGGATCTCGGCGGTGGCTGTGTACCGTTGTTCGTCGCCGGCAAAGAGGAGCTGCCGGAGGGCCAGGAGGACACCACCCCCGGCCGCCGCATGCTCACCACGGTGATCGACTCGTCGGACCAGGCGCGCTTCAAGGACTACCTGGAGACCTCGCTCGAGCGCGGACACGTGCAGCTCATCTACAACGTCCCTTCGCTCTCCACCGTGGTGCGGCTCGCGATGATGGGCGGCACCGGTCTGCTCGAAGATTATCCGCGCGACAAGGACATCCGAGACCGCGTCCACAAGCGGAATCTCAAGGTGGCATCCCAGTGCAAGGGCGCCTACGACGGTTACATCAACAGCTACGTACGGCGCGTGCAGTCCATCAACGCCGACCCCAAGCTGGCGACCGCTGCCGGCCTGCCGCACCCCGAGCTCCAGCTGCGCAAGCTCGGTCCTCCGGAGTCCGGCTGGGAATTTCCCAAGCCCGTGGGCATCAACGATCGCGAGTTCAAGGACATCGTCGACCTGGGGCCAGCCTCCGCGTTGCCCGCCTGGCGCGCCATCCAGAGCAAGCTCGACGAGATCTGGGGCATCCGCTCCGCGGGCAGCGCGTGGGTGACCTGTGACTTCGAGCTGGTCCCTGCGCTCAACATGGACACACCGCTCGGCAAGTTCGGCGTCTCGGGCAAGCTCAAGTACAACTTCGAGGCAGACGAAAAGGGCGACGTGAAGCTCGTCGAGAGCCACCAAGAAGTGGCCGTGAACCTCGGCTTTACCAGCATCAGCCTGGACGAGAACGGAAAGAAGAAGACCAAGTACAAGGTCAAAGCGTCGATCAAGGACCCGAAGGATCCCAAGAAGAACGTGTACAGCAAGGAGGTCGAGTTCGACCCCGAGGGCACGGGCTCGTTCGGTCTGGAACTCAAGGGCGCCACGGTGAAGATCTCCTTCGACAAGGGCAAGATCGTGTCGGGCGTGAAGGCCAAGTTCGGCGGCTACGGCGTGGAGTTCAATCAGGACGGCAAGATGGGGATCGACTTGCCACTGGTGTCCTTCGGCCAGGAAGGTGCGGTCACCGAGATCTCCGCGGGCATTTTCACGGCCACTGCCGACCAGAACACGCGCACCTTCGGTGTGGGCATGGAGGTCGGTCTCAAGGATTGGTTCCTGAAACGCTTCGAGGAGAAGGGGGAAGAGCCACCCGCCTGGGCCAAGCGCTTGCCCGACCTCAAGCTCTCGCTCGGAGCGCACTTCCAGAGTGCACGCGACAGCGACATCATGCGCGTGCTCGCCAAGACACCGGGGCTGTGGCAGATGCGCCCGCGTGAGGAGTTCGTCCAACTCGGATGGGACTCCCTCGATGCCGACGAACAAAACGCGCTGGCCACCCTGGGCTTCGACAAGCACTCGTGGGACTTGAAGTACCTGCCCAAGGCCACCACCGGCCTCTACGCCGATCTCACGGCGGACCAGATGATGGCGACCCTGCACCTGCCCATTCCAGCTGCGGATCCCTACTGGCAGGACTACTGGAAGGAGCTGGCCGCCAAGGCTCCGGACCTCGGGAGCGCCGTCGTCACGGTGAAGGACGCGAGCGGCAATCCCAAGCAAGGCGCGACGGTGAAGCTACTCAGCTCGGGGCCCGAGAAAGTGCGCACCACCGCGGCCAACGGCGAGGCCGTGTTCCGTGACATCAGCTGCGGCAAGTACGAAGCCGTCACGGGCAACGACGCAGAGCAGGGCAGCTCGACGTCGTCGGGGCGTAAGCCCCTCGAGATCACCCGCGGGGGAGATGCGAAGCTAGCGTTGACCGCGCCGTAAGACTGCACTTTGACTTTCACGGCGACGACGACGTGAACTTTGACAGCGACGGCGACGGCGTGCTTGAGCGACCTCGCGGTGACTTCTGAACGTCTGAACGCTCACGCCACGCGAACTCTACTAGTCTCGCGAGATCAGGAAGACCCACATGATCGATCACGTATCCATCGGAGTGAAGGACCTGGAGCGCAGCACGCGCCTCTACGACGCCATGCTGAGCGAGCTCGGCTACGTCCGCATGATGACGCGCGAGCACACCGTGGGCTACGGCAAGCGCTACCCGGACCTATGGCTCAACGCACGCCCCGAGCTCGTGCCCGATGGCCGCTCCGGTTGGCACGTGTGCCTACGAGCGCGCACGCCTCAGGCGATCGATGCGTTCTATGCGCGAGCACTGGCCGAGGGAGCCACGAGCGACGGCAAGCCGGGCTTGCGGCCCGAGTACCACGAGACGTATTACGCGGCGTTCGTGCGGGATTTTGATCAGAACCTGGTGGAAGTGGTGACGTTCTTGGGAGCGGAGCGGGGGGACTAATGGGGGCGCGGCTCTTCGATTGGGCCGTGTTGCCTTGGATTACGACGTGGGCTGACCAGCTCATGTGGACGTTGGACAGACAAAGCAAGAACCCATGCGAACTGTCGCGATCGCAGCGTGTCTGACAGGATTGGCAATCAGCGGGATTGCGCTCGCGCTCCTAAGCTTCGCACCGCGCCTTGTTGAAGATCATGTCCGGGATGCCGTCGTGAGCCTGCTGCGGAGCGAAGTGGCCGAGAGCGTTGGTCCCAAGGTGGACGTCGAGGCGGTCGCCGAACTTGCCAAGAGAGCGGTCGAGCGGAAAATGGCTGGCCTCAGCGAGAGGATGGAGAGCCAACTCCCAGAGGCGGTTGCGCTCATCTTCACTCACCTGTGCCATTACGAATGCAGCTCTCGTAACGAGGTCGCGGCGTCGCTGCGCGCGAAACTGGCCGAAAAAGTGATTGGTTTGGAGCGCGGTCTGGCCCGGGTCAGCGTGTGGGCAGAGAGCAGGTACGCTCGGCTGGTCACCGAATTCGTTCACGAGTTGACCATCTTCTTCGGTGCAAACGCAGGGCTCTTTGCGCTGGCGCTCCTAGGCCTGTTGCGAGCGCCACGAAATTCCGTGATCGAGAAGACCTCGCTACTCCTTCTAGTCTCGACCCTTACGGTGGCCGCAACGTATTTCGCCAGTCAGAACTGGCTGCTGACCTTCGTCACGGCGGATTACCTGGGTTGGTCGTACCTCGCGTGCGTCGCAGCAGCTTTCGTCTTGCTCGTCGACAACGCATTCTTGAAAGCGACGATAACCAGCGCGTTGCTGAACGCCATCGGGGCGCTTGTTCCAGGCGGAGCTACCTAGCTCAGGGAGGCCAAGAGAACCGTGCGCGGGTGCTGCAATGCGCGCTGAACCGGGGGCCCTTTAAGTGATGAAATTGGGGTGCCCTTGCGAGGCGTCCAAGCACTATCGCCAAACAGCCGAACAGCTGGGAAGCGCGGAGCGGAGGCAACCGCGGGCACTGGTAGCGACACCTATCGCCGGGCTCGGCGGACCAACCAGCGGACGCGGACGACAACCGCCGCCTAGTACTGATCCTTTAGAGAATACGTTGCGTTCGAACCGGAGCTCCAGCTGAGGTCCGTCCAGCCCCAAGAGTTGCCGCTGCTCCAGTATTCATGCAGATGGTTGTCCGTGGCGATGTAGAAAATGTGGCTCGTGCCGGTCGCATCCTGATAGCCGGCGATTGGGCTTAGGGCACCGTCCGCTGCTTTAGCAGCAGGAAATCCCACCTTCTGAGTGATGTTCTCGTTCACGTTCGGATTGTAGATGTTCTGGTCCGACCCGATGTAGAAGGGGATGCCGTTGTACGAGACGGTTGGGCTGCTCGAGGTCAAATACGGCGCATTGATCACGCCGCTCACCCAATGATTGTAGTAAGCCAGCCAGCGCATCCCCGGGGCGCCCCCTTGCTGCGCACCCCAGATGGTCTGGATGCCGTTGGCAACGGAGCTGGAAAACTTTCCCGCGGGGATTTGCGCTGAGGTGAGGTTCGGTTGAACCGCGGCGCTCAAGTTGTTGGGCCACCATTGGTTACCGGATGTGTAGAGCTCATGGAAAATGCCATCCAGACCGTTGTAATAGATATGCTGAGCGGTGCCGTCCCAGCCACCCGATATTCCTTCACTGCCGTTGGCTCCGATGTTGATCGCGGCGTCATGCGTCTCCGCAGCCCAGTTCCAAGTGTTGTTACTGACGTAGGTGTGCATGAGGACGTTTGGATAATCGCCCGCCACTCGGGATCCATAGGCCCAGACGCTCTGGTTTGTGCCGTCGTAATATGCGACCAGGGGCGGACTTCCGGTGACGGGTCCCAAGAGGCAACCCATCGGCGTATCGGTTCTTCCGACCGGCTGCTTTCCAGCAGGCACGAAGGTCGTGTAGTTATGCCCGGGGCCACTGGACGGCTCCGGTAGGTTGTCTCGGCTCCAAGTCTGCCCCGAGCCATGGAGACCGTCTCCGGTGCGGATCCCGAC
Organism: Myxococcales bacterium; assembly: GCA_047601445.1. Lineage (GTDB taxonomy): Bacteria > Myxococcota_A > Polyangia > Polyangiales > DASUME01 > DASUME01. Next base: position 6,978,180 of record JASGJH010000001.1, read on the forward strand.
AACCTTCAGCGTATAGGGAGGGTTCGGATCGTAGCTTAGGAAGTAGAGGTGATCCTGGTTGTCGTGTCTCTCGTAGAGACCCGCAAAACTGCCCCCGAGAACGACGAATGGCGACAGTACTTTGGAGTACCGCCACCCCGCGGACGGCGAGTAGAAGTACTCTTCGATATAGTAATACTTGCAGTATGGCTGCGGGCCGTCATCCGATCGCATGACGAACACGTGCGCGTCGGTGCCGTTCGCGCCCGGATACGCCACGATCTTGGCGTAGGCCTCGGCATCGTTGGGGGCGACGGCCTGAAGAAGAGTCGCCGTTCCTGCGAGTGCAGCGGCAAGTGTCACTTTGTTGCGCATAGTTGAACTCCTGTTCTTGATGGCCAAAAGCGCAGTAGTCGGCGGCGGGCCTCGGCCGGTTAGGCCGGACTGAGTGTGCAGTCGTCTATGCGTTTGGACCTATATATGCGCGGTCGCAACGATCGTTCCATGGCAACTTCCTTTAGAGGATGCTTGGTGCCATCGGCCTCCGTGGGCGAAACGCGCGCCGAAACACGCCAAATTTACGGTTACTCGGCATGCTCGTCGGGAACGTGGCTCATCAGTTGAACGCCCTGCTGCAGTGTGAGGACGGCTATCTATCCCTCGCTGCTGGAGGCTGCGCACCGCTCGGTGAGCCGGCCCTGCTCGCTGCACTCCATTCACGCAGCGCAGTCGGCGACCGAGAACATGCGAGAGCTCGTCGGAGACCTGCGACACTTTTCGGAAGTAGACGAGCCGACGCCAAGCAAGCACTGGGGGCGGCAATGGGCATCAGTGCACCGCATTCTGCGGTCCGACGCTCAGCTCGAGGGTCTAAGCCGCCTCTACGAATCACCCCGACGTTTGTGCTTGAGCGCAACAGAGCACTCGGCCCGTCGCCAGCGCGGGCTTGGCTTCCGGCCGGCACTCCGCGCTCAGTACTGGTTGCCGTGTTCCGGGTGTCATACGATCCGCGGTCTGTCACACAACGCGAGTCTGAGGTCGATGTTCAAAGGTTCTGAAGCGTCCCTGTCGCGCCCCGGGTGGCGTACCACGTGCCATGTCTTGTTCGTCTTGACGGCGCTCCTGCACACACCTGCCTGCTCCGAGCAGTCAGCGTCGACGGGCAAGAACGGCAGCAGCTGCATGTCCTCCGTCGAGTGCCAGGAGCCGCTCTACTGTGACCGCTGGAGTGATCACACGTGCGCGCAGCGAGGAGCGCTCGGCCGCCTCTGTGAGGAAGGAAAATGCAGCGCAGGACTGGTGTGCGACCGGGACGAACGCTGCTCTCCACCAGGGGAAAGAGGGCGATCGCTGCACTGACGACGAGCAGTGCGCTGCGCCGCTCTATTGCAACTTCGACGAGTGGACGCCGAAGCAGGAGCTGGGTGACGCTTGCGAGTACCCATGGGAGTGCGACGACGGGCTTGCGTGTAACTTTGAATCCGCCGGGGAAGATGAGCTCGGCGTGTGTGAGGAAGTCGGTAGCGAGGGGAAGCCCTGCACGCCCGACCACTTCTGCGACGAGGGCCTGACTTGCCGGGCCAATGTTTGCACGAGCGGGTCGGGCAAGCCCCTCGAGGCCCCCTGCACGATGGACTACGAGTGCGAGAGTGCGCGTTGCGAGTTGCGGGGTGGCGCAGCGGTCGCGGTGTGTCTGCCCGCCCTCTCGGAGTACTGCGAACTGAGCAGAGGTTACTGCGAATACTTTGCCGGCGGCCCACTCTATCCGAACACCTGTGGGGGCCTGCTTTCGGACTGCACCCCCTCGCAGAGCTGTCAGCCCCTCTCCTTCAACAGCAGCACTTGGGTTTGCCGTGATGCGTGCGCAGGCAACGGCGCGTGCCCGAACAACGGCACATGCAGCGCCGGCTACTGCATTCCCCATCCGCAATGGGAGCTCGTGCGCGACGCGCCCGAGGAGCACGTGTGCGTCAGCAACGAGAACTGCGCCTCCGGAGTGTGCGACGACAACCTCTGCGGCGGATAGGCGGTGAGCGTGGATGGGGCCGGCGGAAAGGTCGCTTCCTATTCGTCCGAGCCTATCGGTGTCGGCTTCGGTCCGCTTCATCGGTTGCCATCGAAATGCGAGCCTCCGCCTGACCGCTTATCCCCTCAGCTGCTCCAGCACGCTGCGAAGCTCCCGCTCCAGCTCCCCAGCATCCCGATAGCGATCGGCGGGCTTCTTCGCGAGACAACGCAGCGTGAGTTGCTCCAGCGCCGGATGGACTTCGCTCGCTCCGCTCACGCTGGGCGGAGCGGGCGTCTGCGCTGCGTGCGCCAACAAGAGCGCGCCTGCCTCGCCGTGTTCGAAGGGGGGCCGCCCTGTCAGCAGGAAGTAGAGGACTCCGCCGAGCGCGTATACGTCGCTGCGGGCGTCAGCGGGTTGTCCGAGCGCGACTTCGGGCGAAACGTACTGGGGCGTCCCAACCATCCGCTCGCCGACGGTGAGAGAGTGCGCGACCTCTGCGTCCAGGAGCTTCGCGACCCCGAAGTCGAGCACCTTTACGAAGTCCGAGATGCCGCCCGCCTTGCAGACGAAGACATTGGCGGGCTTGATGTCGCGATGGATCACGCCCTGCTGGTGGGCTTCAGCCATCGCACCTGCCACCTGCAGCATGATATGCAAGCAACGATGCTGGTTTAGAGCTCCTTCCCTCAGGACCAGTGCGTTCAGGTCGTCGCCTTCGAGAAACTCCATCGCGTAGTACCAGAGGCCGTCCTCCGTTGCGCCGTAGTCGAAGATGCGCACGGTGTTCGGATGAGTGAGGCTCGTGGTGGCTTGAACTTCGCGTTCGAAGCGCTGCAATGCATGGGGGCTCGAGCGGTCCATCCGCATGATCTTCACCGCGACGTTGCGACGAAGAGTGGCATGGTGGGCCAACCAAACCTCACCCATGCCGCCACGCCCGATACAGTGCATGAGGCGGTAGCGTCCGAGGTTGCGCGCGGCGAAGATCTGTCTGCGCAGGGCCCACACGGCGTGCCCGCCCGCCACGGTGTAGAAGAAGGCGGTGAAGACCAAACTGCTGTAGAAGTAAAACAGCGACAGGGCGGCCGGATCGTGGAGCTTGGCGGCAAGTTCGGGCGAGATCATCATCCCGATGACCTGGGCGACCGGATACGAGAAGGCGGCCACGCCTCCAGAGATGAGACTCTGACGCCAGGGCACCGCGATGAAGGCGTTGCGAGACATCAACACGACTGGCAGGCCGGCTGCATAGGGCGAGGACATTCCCCCGGACATTACGCACATGGCCGAGATCGCCACGCCCGCAGACCCAAACGAATAGGCATCCAAGCGCGCCAGCGCTGCCGGCGTGGGCAACGGCGAGCGCCGCAGACGCCAGGCCACATACGGCGGAAAGAACCAGGCCAGGCCGCGCGCGACCACGTACCACCAGAATTCTCCCGGGTGGATATAGGTGACCATGAGCCAGTCGCACAGAAAGAACGAAGGCCAGACGAAGCTCGCGATGTCGCCGACCTTTCTGAGCCGCAGCACGTTGGCCACGTGCTCCTCGTCAGAAAGCTTCTTCTCCATGTCGGCGCGTTCGCTGGAGCGGCGGTCTTCCACGCGCAGCGGAGAACCCGTGCTCATCTGGCCGGCGGCGGACTTGGCCACGTCGATAGAACGTGTGGGCTCGAGCTCTCCACAGGCGGCCAGGAGCTCCCGGGCGCTGGCGAAGCCGCCGGTCTCCGGGGCGCGGTCGGTCCGGCGTAGGGCCTCCACGAGGGGGGAGAGGACGTCCGGACGCTGCTCTTCCAAGCTGCGCGTGAGCTGGTCCAGATAGGCGGGCGTGGCGTCGTTCTCGACGATGCCCAGCAGGGCACGAGCGACCAACACGCCGATGGCTGTCAGATCGGCCTGGACGGCGCGTGGTGTCAGCGGAGTGCCGTGTCCTCCATGCTGGCCGGCCTGCTTGGAGACATCGATCTCTACGGCCAAGTGGCCAGAGGGGCGGGGCTTGCGTAGCCAAATCCGTGATAGCTCGGGGAGCACCGCTCGTTGCCCAGTGGCGTGGGCATTCATCGCGGCCATGGTCAGGCCGCGCAGGATCTGCACAGCTTCGGCGATGGTCAGGTGGCGCGTGCGTAAGAGCTCATCGAGTGAGACCGCAGAGCTGCTTGGCGAGCCGTTTTCAGCAGGCGATTCGACTCCCGACACGCGGCGGATGATACGCGAGTCTCGCGCGCGAGCCTCGGCAATTCGAAACCACGACCAAACCCCTGGTGACCAGGCCGAAAGTCGGCAGGACTAGCGAGTGGCTCGCACTTTCGCGCGTGCATCGGCGGGTCGGACAGCTGCTGGCTCAACGCGGCTACCGCGGCCTACGTTGGGCTATGGGAGGCTTTCGGCGGCTTGCGGCAGTCGGCGCGCGAGCAGCGAATGAGTGCGGCGGACCGGCGTAGTGAGGGCCACGAGGCCTTTGACTACCATATGAAACTCGCTCCCCCGAGGTACGTCTGTTCGAGCGTGTCGTGAGCGAAATGATAGCGAACCGACGAGTCCAGGTTGAGCGCGAACCAGTCCCGCACGTGAATGCGAATGAGCGGCTGGGGCCGGAGGCCCATGCTTTGCACCGAGCCCACGGCGAGCTGCACCGCCCCCTCGGGGCTGCGCCAGCTCTGATCCGCGAGCTCTCCCTCCCAGAGTTGATTCTGCGAGATGGAGAGCGCCAGATGAAACGTCACGGTGTCCGCGAGCGTGTGCGTGTAGCCCACGGCCGCGTGCACGCGCCAGGTGTTCGGGGGCGTCCAACGAGGCGGGTAGGCGCTCTCTGGGGAAGCGCTCAGGCGCGACTCGGCCGTCATCTGCGCCGGTTGCGGATTCACATCGTGATCGCCGGAGTCTCTGGCGATCCAACGCAGGCCAGAGCTAGCCCCCAGGCTGAAGTCGAATGAAGAGCGCTGCGAGATCCAACGGCGCAAGTCCACGCCAAAGGCCGGCTGCGCCGTGAGAATGAAACCAGCGAAGTTGTTGAACCCCATCCCCCAGCCCACGATGCCGCCCCAGGGCAGCCACTCGAAGCCGCCGTGCTCCCCTCCGCGGTACGTGATGGCGAGCGTGGGAAGAACCCATTGCCAGCGGTCGGTGAGCCCGCGCGGTGCGAGCATCCCGAACGCGAAGTGGTTGTCGGTCGCGATGTTCATGCCGAGCGTCGACCCTTCCGTGACACCGAGCCAGCCCGTAATCTCCTGCATACCCTTGGGGACCGTGGTGAGTGTCAGCGGCCGTGGCGCTCCATGCTTGACGGCAAGCAAACTCGAACCGACCAGCGAGAGACGCTCCTCGTCGATGTGCGTGGTCTGACCGGGCTCGACGGCGATCTCTTCCGCCCATACCTGACTGCCGCTACGGCGTCGCAGGAGGTAGCGCCCCGGCGCCACTGCCAGCTGCAGGCTTCGTTCGCCCTTTGGCAGCTCCAGCACCACCAGCCCGCTTCCCAGGTGCAGCAGTTCGAGCGGCCCCTGGCGCTGATCTACCGAGAGCAGCGCACCGGCAGCGTGCAGCGTCGCCAGTCGCAGGTCGTTGCGTCCGCGCAGCTGCATCGAGAAGCTCGGATGCTGCGGCGACGCCGTGTGGAGCGCCGTGTCGCGAATCGTCAAGGCTCGCGCATACTCGAAGGCCTCCGTCAGCATGACCTGACCATCGGCGTTGCGGTCGCCCGCTCCACGCAGGCCGGCAATCCAGTGATGTGTGAAGAACGAGCCGCCGAGCGCCTCGGACTCGTGCGCGTCCTCGAGACCCGAGCTCGAGGCGATCAACACCGATCCCTCACTCGAGAGCGCCGTCGGCAGGTCGACTTCGAACAGCTCGGTCTCGTTCAGCCCCTTGGCCCCCGTCCATCCCCCGCCGCGGCAAGCGTCGATGATGCCGATGCGCACACTCACCTTGGGGCTTTGCAGGCGTGCGCGCAGATCCGCGAGCGCGAGGGGACGTCCCGCAGGATAGAGCGAGGTCGTATCGGCGTGCCCCGAGTAGTAGAAGAGCAACAGGGCTTCTCGATCCTGCGCATGCACACGCTCGAGCTGGGCATCCAGCGCGCGCAGGACGGCAGCCGGATCGGGGTCGAGCAGCACGTTCACGTCGGATGGCGCAAAACCTCCGAGCTCGACCAGCACCCTGCCCACGGCTTCGGCATCGTCTCGCGCATAGCGAAGCGCCTTGCGACCCGGCGCTGCGGCGTTGGCTCCAATGACGAGCGCCATGCGGCGCGGGCCACCGGCAGCGGAGGGGTCGGCGCGGACGATGCTCGCAGTGACCGACTGCACGCACGCCAGCAAGACGAGCGAGGCGAGCGCGCGCACGACTTTCCGGTTCACTTGGCAGCTCCTCGCTTGGGGAAATTCAAGCGCACAACCCATACTTCGCCCGGGTCGTGCGCGCGCAGAAGCTCCTGGGCTGCGAGCGGGGAGATCTCCCAGCGCGAGAGCATGACTGCGATCTGCTCTGCCCCTGGCGCCGCATCGAGCTCCCATGCCTTGGGCAGCATGGACAACGTTCGCGGCGGCAGCCGTCCTGTGTAGAGCAACTTCGGAACGGCCTCCTGCGTGGCCACGTTGAAGACGGACACATGACTGAACTCTTCGGGCATGATCTGCAGGCGGATGCGATCACCCGCGACGAGCGGCGCGCCGTCCCACAAGCCACTCACGCCCTCGTGCTGCACGTACACCCCCACGGCCGGCGCGCCCTTCACGCCGTCGTAGCTCGGGTCCACGTCCTTGGGACGCAGAATCGCGAGGCTCACCGCGGCAGCCAGGGCTAACGCCCCTACCGTCCACAAGCGCCGGGGTCGTGTGCGCGGCACCGTCTTCCCAGGCGTCCGTACAGACAGCGCAGCGCGCTCCTCGAGCCAGGCCGGCACCGCACCCGTTGGTTGGTGGCTCGCGACGTACGCGCGGCAGCGCGCACAGTCGGCCAGGTGGTTGGCCGTAGCCACACCCGAGCTGGCCCCCAACACATGCCGGTCGAGCTCCAGGTATGAAGGATGAAGGGTCGCATCGCTCATCGTTCACTCCTCGTGCGCAGGCGCACCGCGCGCTCCTCGAACCTCACCAACAAACGCCGCACGCTGCGCTCGTGGATTCCGAGCACCTCGGCAATCTCTTGCTGTTTCAGGCCATCCACATGACTGAGCAGGGCCGCCGAGAGTTCGTCCTCGGGCAACCGGCGAACGAGCTCGGCCCACATCCCCGCGAACAGAGCCTGCCTCTCTGGAGAAGCCTGGCTAGAAAGACTGTCGAAGGCGTGGTCTTCGGAGACGAGCCGTGCGCGCGACCGCAAGCGGTCCACGGCCAGCCGCGTGCTGGTGCGGTACAGCCAGGCGGTCACCCGACGGGGGTCATCGAGCGCGATCCCAGCGTCATGGAGCCGGAGGAACGCCTCCTGGGCGACGTCCTCCGCCTCGTGCCCGTCCCCGAGCATGCGGGCGCACTTGCGGACGAGGAGGGGGAAGTAGAGACGGTACGCGTGGATGAGCTCGGAAGGCATGCAGAAAGAGGCGCCTTGCGGGCGCATGGTGAAAGACGACGCAGGACATGCAAACCGGACAAAAAAGGTGAAGGAGCCTGCTCCCCGGTCGGTCTTTCACCCCAAGCGCATGTAATCAGCTCGTGCCTACGTCCGATCACGGGCTCCACGACGTGCACGTCGTCCGAGGCGGACCAAATGGCGGGCTCAGCCTTTGGAACTCCGCAATCACGGCCCCTTCACGCGCGGACTGGCAAGTACCGACCCCAAGCCAGCGCAAAGCGCCGCCTCGAGCGGTGGCGTCACGATACGCGTCTCCACGGCGCCCACTCGAATCCCGAGCGTGGGTGCGTCGCGAACGCCGGGCATACATTCGAGACCTCCGAAGGGAATCGCAGTGGTCGTGTCGCATTCGTCGAGCGTCGGAAGGTCTTTGAGCCGCTCTTCGAGCTGCGACAGAACGTCGATCGCTTCGCTGCACCTGAACGGGAGCTCGAGTGTGTCTCTCGATTGGCCGACGCTCCAATCGAGATGCGCGCTGCCGAAGCCGGAGGTTGGCCTGGAAGAGCAGGTCTCACGGAGGCGCTTGCTGAGGTCAAGCAGCGCCTGAGGATCGAGCCGCTGGTGGAAGTCTTCGATACTGACGCGGCGATATACCACTTCGCGTGTTGGCGCTTCGGGGAAGGGGTCGCGAGTCTGCATGCGCACCCGTTCGAGCTGGAACTTGCGGCGACGACCGTGGCGCTCGACGCGCGTTCGGTCTGCAAGAACGATTTCAGGTTCACTCACGAGCGCGTAGTGAATCCCGAGCGGAGCGCGTTCGAGGTAGGTCCAGGCCTGCCTCCTCGAGTCCGGCCCTGCCTTCGACCTTTGCGTCGTGTCAACGACGAGGCAAGGGCCACAGGTCCGCTCCGAGAGGCCGATGCAATCGCAGGTCTCGGTGTCAACGCCCTTGTAGGCGAGTCTCAACATGGGGAGACCAGGGTCCGCAATGCAGCCGCCGCTCGCGAAGCGCAGCTCGAGCGGTCGTCCGTTGTGAGCGTGCCGTCCCATGTCGAAGGGGACGCAGCCGTCCTCCTTGATGAATCCGAGGTCGTCCTCCCAACACCGTCGAGCCGTCGAGAGTGTGTCCATGTCATGAGCGGGATCGAATGACTTGGGAATGACACGCCGCGTGCATTCACGGGCTCGCTCGCAACGCGGGCTCGGCGGAGGAGGTAGGGTCAAGCTAGGGCGATGGAGGGGATCGCTCGGATCGGTCGTACAGCGATCACCCCTGGCATGCTCGAGAGGAGCGGCGACGGCGAACAGGAGGACCCAGGGAAGGGAGCGACCCACGCTGCTAGCATCTCACGAAGAGGCGAGGACCGGTTGAGCTAGTTGCCACTCCGGCACCTGACTGCACGGGGTGCCGCCACCAACCACTGGCCCGCCCGCGACCAACAGCATCAAGGCGCCATTCGCGTTTACTCGTCTGCCCATGAAGGGAGCACCTTTCGTGTGGCGCTCGTGCCAGCACCGGCCACCGAACAGGCGTAGCGCCCGGGCCGCGCTAGGCTGGGCCCACCATGACCGCCGACAAAGCGCGCATCTACCACAACCCCCGCTGCTCGAAGAGCCGCGAAGCGCTCGCGCTCTTGCGTGAACACGGCATCGAGCCTGAGGTCGTGCTGTATCTGGAGCATCCGCCGAGTGCGCGCGAACTGGAGGTGATGCTGGGTCAGCTCGGGGTCGAACCTCGGGCGCTGCTGCGCACCAAGGAGGACGCCTATGCCGAGTCCGGGCTCACGGAGGAGAGCAGCATGCGCGAGATCGCGGATGCCATCGTGGCGCAACCGATCCTGTTGGAGCGTCCGCTGGTGGTGATCGGTGATCGTGCCGTGATTGGACGTCCGCCTGAGCGCGTGCTCGAGCTGCTCGAGGGCTAGGGGGCTTGATGCTGGTCGCAGCTTGGGGCGTGTGCAGCGTCTGCTAGGGCTTCAACGCCCGGACTTTGCGCCCCGGCTCCGCGCATGCACGAACCGCTTCCGAGACCTGGGTGCGCAGCCAGCGGTGTCGCGCGTCGTGCGTGAAGCGCGGCGCCCAGGCGACGCACATGGGGAGCTCGGGCGTGGGCACGGGGCACGCTGTGCAATGCAGCGCGGGCGCGAGTGCGCGCACCACGTCATCCGGCAGGGTGGCGATCAGGTCGGTGCTCTGCACCAGGGATAGGGCCGCGAGGAAGCTCGGTACGGCCACGGCCACACGGCGGCGTTGTCCACCGGCACGCAGGGCGTCGTCCACGTAGCCGCCTTCTTCGCCGCTCGGGGACACCAGCACGTGTTCGGCCGCAAGGAATGCGTCCAGGCCGAGGCGGCGCTTGCGGCGGGATACGGTGACGAAGCGGCGCGTGTACTGCACGCTCAGCACGAGCTCGCCGACCGAGGGGATGTTGTACTGGCCGCGCAGGTCCGGGAACACGGCGAGCTCGATGGCGCCGCGCAGGGCCTCGCGGGCGCTGTCGAGGTGGATGGGGCGCACGCGGATGTCGAGCGCGGGGGCTGCGTCGCGCAGCCGGGTGAGCAGAGGCCCTGTGAGCACGGCCTGCATGTCGTCGCCCAACGCCAAGGTGATCACGCCGCGGGCCGTCTTGGGATCGAACTGACCGGCCGGGGAAAGCACGCGCTCGGCCGAGGCCAAGAGCTCCGACAGGGCGGGCAACAGCTCGGCGCCGCGCCGGGTGCGTACGAGCCGCCGGCCTTCGCGCACCAGCAGGGGATCGCCCGTGGTCGCGCGCAGCTTCTCGAGCGTGCGGCTCATGGCAGGCTGTCCGATGTGCATGCGCTGGGCGGCCAGCGTGACGCTCTCGGTCTCGAGCAGCGCGAGTAGGGCCGGCAGGAGTTCGGTCGGAGTGGCGGTGTTCATGCTCTGTAAGCATGGATGATAGTACTTCAATCGATTTTCGGCATGCATTGTTCCGGGGCAGGCTGTATCTCGGAAAGGCGGTTCACATGGGCAGCAGCGAGCAGAAGCAGGGGTTGGTTCAGCGGCACGTGGCGGTGGTGGGAGCGGGGCAGATCGGCACGCCGGTGGTGGAGCGACTGCACGGCATGGGGATGCGCGTGACCTGGCTCAGCCGCAGTCGTCCCCGCGATGTCCCGGCGGGCGTCGAGCACGTGCAGGTGGATGCGAGCGATGCCGAGGCGCTGGCTGCGGCACTGGGGGATGCCAGCGCGGTGATCGCGGCCGTGAACCCCGCCGTGTACGACGCCAAAGTGTGGCGTGAGACCCTGCCTCCGCTGCACCGCGGTCTGATCGACGGCGTGGGGCGTACTGGGGCCCGCCTCGTGGTGCTCGATGCGCTCTACCTGTACGCCACCGACCAGGGGCCGCTCTCGCCGAGTACACCGCAGACGCCGCACACGGAGAAGGGCAAGGTGCGCAAGCAGATCGCGGACATGTTGGCCGAGGCCCAGGCGCAGGGCCGCGTGCGTGCCACCGTCTTGCGCGCGCCCGACTTCTGGGGACCCGCGCTCAGCTCGGCCCTGTTCACGCAGCAGGGGATCGAGGGGTTGAAGGTAGGCAAGCGGCCCTTCTTGATCGGGGATCCCGACCAGCCCCATGCATTCTCTCACCGCGATGATGTGGTGAGCGCCCTGGTGAACCTGGCGATCGCGGGGGACGACGTGGAAGGCAAGGTCTTCCATGCACCCGTGCTTCACGTGACCCCGCGCGAGCTGAGCGTGGCCCTGGCACGGGAGCTCGGCGTCGACGTGAAGCCCTTCGTCACGCCGTCGTGGCTGCTGCGCGTGATGGGGCTGTTCTCCAAGCCCATGGGCGGTCTGGTCGAGATGTTGCCGCAGTGGCAGTCGCCGTATCTGGTGGATGACCGCAGCTACTGCGAGCGCTTCGGAGCGCGCGCCGTGACGCTGGCCGAGGGCGTGGCGCAGCTCGCGACTTGAGTGGGCTCAGGCGCTGAGTCTGCAGACGATGCTCGAGGTCCGATTGGATGTTCGGTCGAATCTGGCGTGCGTTCGCGCATCTTCTGGATCGAACCTTCACGGCCCCACTTTGGACTCGAACCCGTGTAACCTTGGCCGCGTCCCGGTCGAAGTAGCAATGCTGGCGCGGATCTGCGTCCCCATTTGCGGGTGCGTGGGTTCATCCGTGCGCCGCACTCTCTTGCGAGGAGGTCGCGATGAACGAGCAGAAGCTTGCAGATTTCATGGGGAAGTTGGTGGGTGACATGGGCGGCGCCGCGATCATGGCGAGCGTCCTATTGGGAGCGGAGCTGGGGCTCTATCGAGCGATGGGGAATGCCGAGCCCATCAGCGCTGATGAGCTGGCCGCCAAGACGAAGTGCAACCCGCGCCTGACTCTCGAGTGGCTGCGCGCGCAAGCCGCGTCTGGCTATGTGGAGATCGTGGGAGAAAAGTTCCGGCTGCCATCTGAGCACGCCATGGCGCTGGCGGACGAGGACTCCCCCGTGTTCGTGGCCGGCGGAACTCATGTGCTGGCCAGCATGTTCCTCGACAAGGACAAGCTGATCTCCGCCATGCGAGGCAATGGAGCGCTTGCATGGGGCGATCATCATCCATGTCTGTTCTCGGGCACGGAGCGCTTCTTTCGTCCGGGCTATCGAGCCAACTTGGTTTCGGCGTGGTTGCCTGCGCTCGATGGCGTGGTGGGCAAGCTGGAGTCGGGCGCCAAAGTGGCCGACGTGGGGTGCGGACACGGAGCCTCCACCGTCGTGATGGCCAAGGCTTATCCCAAGTCCGAGTTTCACGGCTTCGACTATCATGGGCCCTCCATCGAGGTCGCGCAGGCGAGAGCGGCCGAGGCCGGTGTCGCGGAGCGCACCACCTTCAAACGAGCCGCGGCCAAGGACTATCCTGGCGCGGACTTCGATTCTGATTTGCTTCTTCGACTGCCTGCACGACATGGGCGATCCACTGGGTGCAGCCCAGCATGCTCTCGCCGCGCTCAAGCCGGGCGGTACGGTGCTGCTCGTGGAGCCGTTTGCACACGATCATCTGGCCGAGAACGTCAATCCGGTCGGGCGCCTGTTCTATGCAGCGTCTACCTTCGTGTGCACGCCGAACTCGCTCTCGCAGGAGGTGGGCACAGCCCTCGGCGCTCAGGCTGGCGAGGGGCGCCTCCGCGAGATCTTCCAAAAAGCCGGCTTCAAGCGCTTCAGGCGGGCCACGGAGACTCCGTTCAATCTCGTGCTGGAGGCACAGAAGTAGTCCGCACGCGCATGTTCGGACCGGTTAGAGGCTCAGCGGCGGCTCTAGATCGAAGGGATACGTCACGATGACGTGGCCATCGGGCTTCGGCATCGCCCAATTCCGGACCGAGTGGGCGATGCAGCAGGCCACGAGGGACTGGCCGAGCTCGTCCTGCAGTACGTTGGCGGACTGAACCGTTCCGTCGGCCCTGACGTGGAACTCGATGACCACGCGTCCCGCGAGATTGGGCCACCAGACGAGGCCATCCTCGTAGCACCTGTGCACGTCGGTCATCTGCCGGTCGATGGCCTCTCGAATGGAATCCTGGGAGACCGAGCCGATGACGATGGGCTCCCGGCTGAGCCCCACGCGCTCGTGCGAAATCACACCAAACACCGTGCCGGCTGGGACTGCCTTCACCTCGCCGAGCTCGCGCAGCACACAGGCGCTCACGTCTTCGGGCGGCGTAGGTTTGGCTTCGGCAGGCACGAGTTCCGCGCTGCCTTCGCGGAACGCGACGTCGACGATGAGGTCCGGGGTCTTCTCGAAGCACGCGCTGAGGGTGGCCCTTCGATCTGCCAGCAGATCCTTCAAGTCGGGATCGGAGAGCTCGGGGCGGGTCCAATCGCGTGCCTCGCAGGCGCCGTGCAGATCGGTGTAAGCACGTTCGGCGCGCTGCTTCTGGCGTTGCGTCTGGAACTGAGGAACCGTCAAGTTGCAGGCCGAGAGGCCAACCAGCCAGAGCGCGAGGCCAACGCCACCTGCGAGCCAAGGGGTGGAGCGAAGCGAGTTTACGGACTGCACGCTGCCACCATACGCGATCGCGCGGGCACTTAGAAAGGCAGCTCCACGGCCTCGCACAGAAAGCGCATCAGCGCCTTACCGGCCTTGAAGCGCGTCTCCACCGCGTCGAGGAAGCCGGCGCCGAGGAGGTCCTTGTGGGAGAGCTTGGAGACCGCGATGAAGTCCTTGCGCTTGAGGTCCTGGACGAGCGGGTGGTCGGCTGCGTAGCCCTTGGGCGGGCGAGAGAGGCTGTCGCCGCCGAGGGCGAGGTGCTCGCTGAAGCTGGCCGCTTGGACGACCTTCTTCCAGGCGCCCTGACGCTCGTCGAGGTGGGCGCGGATCTTGGCGAGTGCGATGGGGTCGGGGTGCCACAGACCTACACCGATGAAGACCTCGGCCGGATCGAAGTGCACGTAGAGACCCGGCGCGTGCACGTCCTTGCCTGCCACATGGCGAAACTGGATGCCTACATTGGTCTTGTAGGGCGTCTTGTCGCTGCCGAAGCGCGTGTCGCGCTGGGGCCGCATCATGGAGCCGCCGACCTTGTCGTCGCTGGCCACCAGGTGGGGCGAGAGCTTCTTGAGGCGTGGGGCCATGGCGCGAATGAAGGCGCGCGCGGGTTCTCGCACGTGGGCTTCGTAGCGGGTTTGGTTGGCCTTGAACCAGTCGCGGTCGTTGTTCTCGGTGAGCTCGACGAGGAAGCGGATCGCCTGCACGTTGAAGCCCGGGAACGCGGGGGCTTTGCTGCTTGCCATGGCTGAGATGCTCCGGGGTGGGCCCGTAGTGTAGCGAGCGCCGCGCGGCGCACCCATGACCGCACCGAAGCTTGCTTCGATGAGGAACGAGTGGAGGGGGCCTTTGCCTCAAGCTTGACGGTAGGTGGCAGGGGCCACGCCCACGCAGCGCTTGAAGGCCTTGCTCAGGGCGCCCTCGGAGCTGTAGCCCACCTGTTGAGCGATCTCCGCCAAGCTCGCGCTGCTCGCACGCAGCTGCGAGGCTGCGAGTTGAATGCGCCAGCGCGCCAGGTACTGCATCGGTGGGATGCCCACCAGGCGAGTAAAGCGCTCGGCGAGCACGGAGCGCGAGACGCCGGCTCCCTTGGCGAGTCGATTCAAGGTCCAGGGATCCGCCGGCTGGGCATGCAGCTTTTGCAGCGCCCGACCCACCTGCGGATCCTGCAGTCCAGCGAACCAGCCACCTTGCTCTTGGGGCAGCGTCTCGACGTAGTGACGCACCACCTCCACGAACAAGAGCTCGCTCAGGCGTGCGAGCACGCAATCGCTGCCGGGTTCGCGCGCGTTGGACTCCACCACGGCGAGTTCCACCAGGCGCTGGAGGATCGAGCGGCGCTCTCCCGTGCCCCGCACGTGCAACAGGCGGGGTAGTGCGCTGAGCAGCGGGTTGAAGGGATGCGCGTCGCAGCCGAGGAAGCCGCAGATCAGCTTCACGTGTCGTGGGCCGCCGCCGCGGATGTCGATGGAGATGGGCAAGCGCGCGTGCTGCATGTCGAGGCTGTCGGGGCTGGGGCCGCCGCGCATGCCAGGCGCGCTCGAGACCACGTGGCGATCGCCTTGCGGAAAGACCAACACGTCGCCGGCCTCGAGCTGGACCGCAGGTTCATCGACGATGCCGCCCCAACACGAGCCCGCGGTCACCACGTGATATTCGATGACATGCTCCGCGCGCGGCAGGATGCGGGGCCCGATTTCGCGCGATGGCGGCGTCTCCGCGACCCACGGGTCCGAGGCTTCGATGGCGAAGTACACGGCTCCTGTGAGGTGCACGGCGCGCAAGACTTGGGACAGCGCATCGGCCAGAGGTACATCTTGGCCGCAGTGCGCATTCGGGTGACAAGGGGGCAATACCGGGTGCATGGGCACGCCCGCTCAGCCTAGGACCAAGGCTTTCATTCGAACATCGCGTGAGCGCAGATCCGGATGGGCGGACATGCATCACGGACGCCCAGACATGCACGTGTGGCGCCCTCCGCTAGCTCCCCCCAGGATGCCCTGACCCCGTCATGAACTGCAGCCATCGCGCAAGGATTGTGTCTTTCCAGACTCGCCGTTACCCTAGACATCCTCGTGAATCACCTGTCGTCCGTAAGTCTCCTGATGGTCCTGGGAATGCTCGGGTCCGCATGCAGTGAGCCCACCTCGGGCGCACCCACTTCCGCCGGCACGGTGTCCGTCGGGGCCGTCGACTCCGCTTGGCCGGCCGTCGCAGTGCCTGCGTTTCTCTCGCGCAGCCCGTGCTTGCCGCCCTACACGGCTTTTCGCGAGGGGTGCGTGCACGCGGCCTACTCGGCCCGCACGTCGACGGCCGACCTGGCAACCCAGTTCGATGCGTATCAACGAGGGGCCGCACCACCGCGCGTGGGCGGACCGATCCAACAGGCGGCAGCGACCGGCCGCGCGAACGCGCACACGCCTCGACTGGACCCTGGTGCACTGGCCAAAGGCAGCGGCACGGGCGCACAGGATGCCGAACTCGCGCGGCAACGCAGGTTGCGTGCGCTCGAAGAGATGCTGATCATGGTGAACGAGAAGCTGGCCCGCGATCGCAAGCGGCGCACCGGGCCGGCTCGCACGCAGGACGGTACGGACGAGGCCAACGCTGGCGGAGCCTCCGCCAACCCCCGTGGGACCTATACCGCAGGGGCTTCTTCCGCTGCGGGCGACGAGTCAGTCGCTCAGCTGGTCGGCGCGCTGAAGCAAATGGAGCAGGGGCAAGCCGCGACCATGCTGCAACAGATGGAAGCCAAGGGGTTGCGCCAGGAGCTGGGCGAAGAGGTTTGGAGTCAGCTCAGCACGGAGGCGCGCGGGACCGCAGCAGGACGCTGACAAGTCAGCGCTTTCGCTCTCCGTGCTCACGGGCCAGCTTGCCTCCTCCACGCCAGGGACCACTTGCACTCGCAGTGAACGTGGCGACGCGCGGACACGAGTATCTTCGCCCGCAGCCCGAAGCAGAGGAGCCCTTCCATGGCACAAGAGACGATGCGAGCCATGGCCGTCGATCACTTCGGCGGTCCCGAAAACCTTACGCTGCACCAGCTCCCTGTCCCGCAGCCTGGCCCCAAGGACGTGCTCATCCGCGTCCAGTTCGCGGGCGTGGGTGAGTGGGATCCCTACGAGCGTGAGGGCGGCTTCGCCGAGATGTTGCCCCGGCCACCCAAGTTTCCCTACGTGCTGGGCTCGGAGGGCGCCGGCAAAGTCGAAGCGTGTGGACGGGAGGTGCAGGGGCTGGCGGTGGGCGACCGCGTGTATGCCGTGGCCTTCCCCAACGCCCGCGGCGGCTTTTACGCGGAGTACGCCGTGATCAACCAGGCTCTGGTGGCCAAGGTGCCTTCGGAGCAGGGCATGCTGGAGGCGAGCGTGATGGCCGGCGTGGGCATCACCGCGCTGCGCGGGCTCGCGGACGTGCTCCAAGTTTCGCAGGATGACAGCGTCGCCATCGTGGGCGCGAGCGGCGGCATCGGGCATCTCGCAGTGCAGCTCGCCAAGCGCATGGGGGGGCGCGTATTCGCGGTGGCCTCCGGGGCCGACGGCGTGGCGCTGGCGCAGAGGCTCGGAGCCGACGCGGCGATCGACGGCCACCTCGACGGCGTGCTCGAGACAGCGCGAGCTTTTGCAGAGGGGGGCATCTCCAAGGCGCTCCTCACCACGGGCGGGGATGTGGCTGAGCGGGTATTGATGGCCATGCGTGAGGCGGGACAGGTGGCTTACCCGAGCGGCGTCATGCCCGAGCCTGCGCCGCGCGCGAACCTGAAGATCGTGCGCTACGACGGGATGCCCGATGCAGACATCCTCGAGCGCTTCGAGGCCATGGCCAAGCAGGAACCCTTCGATGTGCATGTGGCCCATAGCTTTCCGCTGCAGGAGGCGCCGGCGGCCCAGGAGGCGCTCAAGCGTCATTTCCTGGGCAAGCTCGCGCTGCGCGTAAGCTGAGCCGCATCCGTGGTGAAATCGAGGGGTGAAAGCCCCTCTCGGGCGCGCCACGTGCGCCGCCTGGTGTCATCATGCCGCGCCATGAAGTTCGCAGGGTGCCTTGGTGGGGGTGGAGTCGACGGTAAAGGGACGGGTCGCAGCCTGAGAGGGTGGCTCGCGGGATTGGCGCTCTCGCTGATCAGCGCATCCGTTCAGGCCCAGGGCTTCGTGACCGATCGCGGCGTGCGTGCCCTGGGGCGCGGCACGGCGTTCGTGGCTGGCGCCGAAGGTGCGGAGGCACTCTGGTACAATCCGGCCGGCTTGGCCTACGCCGGTCGCAGTTTGCGTCTGGAGGGTACGCTGGGGCTGAACTCGGCGTCGTTTCGGCGCGTGGACGAAGCCGCGAGCTATCAATACCCGTCGGTGAGTGAAGGGACCACGCTCAACGTGGTGCCGCTGCTCGGCTACACCGAGAATTTCGGCCTCAGTGACTTCACCTTCGGGCTCGCAGCGTTCGGCCAAAACACGCGTCAACACGACTGGCCCACGACGGTCATGTCCACGGTGCCTGCACCGCAGCGCTACGCGGGCTTCGAGAGCAGCCAGCAGCAATGGCACGCGGCCCTCGGCATGGCCTGGCACGGCGTGCGCGGCCTGTCCTTGGGCATCGCCCCCCAGTTGGTGCTCGGGCGCTGGAAGCGCACGCTCGACGTGAGCCAGTGCGACTCCTTCGCGTGCACCTATCCGGAAGATCCGAACTTCGACAGCCGAACTCAGCTCGGTCCTGTCGTGCTGCCCGCGGTCACCGTGGGGCTAGGGCTTACCTATCTCGCGCGCTACGTGCGCGTCGGCGCGTCCCTCCAGACCCCGTTCCGCAGCAGCGGCAAGGCCGACGTCAGCATGCAGCTACCCACCGCTCCGCTCTACGACCGCGCGTCCATTGGGGCAGGCACCGTCGACGCGCAGCTGTCGCTGCCATGGATCGCGCGCGCGGGCATCGAGTTTTTGCCCGTGGAGGGGCTTCGCATCGAGCTCGCGGGCACCTTCGAGCGCTGGTCGAAGCGGCCAGGATGGCAGATGACCTCACCGTCGACCGCGCTCGTGAGCAACGTGGTGGGCATCGGAGACTATCAAGCAGCCTGGAGCGCGGCGATGCCCATGCAGGACAGCTTCAGCGCGCGCTTGGGCGCCGAGTACCGCATTTTTCCGGCCCATTTGAGCCTGCGCGCGGGCGCCGCGTACATGAGTAGCTCGGTCCCCACGCAGGCTCTCACGGCCGTGCACTACGACGCCAATCGCGTGCTCTACAGCCTCGGTGCCAGCGTGCACATCCAGGATCGCGCGGACATCGACGGCGTGGTCGGCTACGTGCTGCAGCTCGACCAGGACGTCAGCGACTCCGAGGTGGTGCAGCCCTCCGCGAACCTCGTGCCCGGCATCGCCAACAATGGAATCGGCAACGGGCACTACCACGCGAACGCCGTCTTCCTCGGGTTGGGTGCCACGATTCGTCTCTGATCCGCGGCGGGCAGCCCAGGCGCCGCCGTGCCGATATCTTCGCGTTCACTTCAGCGGGATGCGCCCAATCGTGCCGCCGAAGGTTGCCACGTACGCGTACTGATCGTCGAAGGCCATGGCCTCCACGGTGGACACCTTGCCGAAAGCCTGCAGGCTGCCCTTGGCCTCATCGTAGCGATACAGACAGTGGTTCTTCTGATCGCTGACGAACACCGAGCTGCCGTTGCCGAACATGCCATTGACGACGAAGTCACCGGCGAGCAGCTCGATGTTGCCTCCGGCCACCGGTACGCGTCCCAGGTAGCTGCTGATCAGATCGCGCCCCACGCTCACGTAGACGTTGCCATCGGTGGCGGCCATGAAGTTGTCGAGGTTGTCCGCGCTGGCCAGCTGCTTGGCGTCCTTGGACTCGCCCCCCGCGACCGCCGACATCACTCGGTAGCCATCACCGGCGTAGTCGACAGCGTAGTACTTGCCGGCGCGCTCCACCGCGGATCCCACGCACTGGAACTCCACGTAGTCGTCCGCCGAGGCATTGTCTTGATGGAGGATGTGCACGCTCGAGCCGCGGTTGGCACAGTCGAAGTTGATGGTGTCCCACGTGTAGACCGTGCTGCCGTCGCGGGCGAGCTCGGATCGACCCGCGCCCTGGGTGATCGTGCCGGTGGAGATGGTCAGGTGATCGGAGCTGATGGCATCGGCGAACCACAGGTCGTTGCCGAAGCCCTTCACCTGGATCAGGTTCTTCTGGTCGACGACCTTGGTGGGCTCGGCCGGCGCGCCCTTGGGCAGGCTGAAGAGGCCGTCGTTCGAGGCGAAGTAGATCGAGTCTCCGATCAGGTCCATGCCATGGGTGGTCACCGCGTGCTGGTGGAGCACTTCCACGGCGGCGGCGGAGTCACATGGGGGAATGGTCACGGACGTGTTCCACTTGGCGTCGTCGTCCTGTCCTTCGTCCGCCCCGTCTCCTGCCTGCGAGGGATCGGTGGAGTGGCTCTGCTGGCCCGGATCGCCCGGAGTGCCCGCGTCGCCGGATGTGTCGTCGACCGCAGCATCGGACGGGTTCCCGTCTCCCTTTTCTTCGGGCGGATCGCACGCGGTCAAAAGGAGAGGGGCGCAGAGACTCAGGCAGAGCAAGGATGAATAGGTGGGCTTCACGGAGGCTTCCTTCGAACCAGATCGCCGCGCGCACGTGCGGAACATCATGCACCGTCGTGGTTGCGCTTGAGATGTGCGACGACCTGTGGATGCAACTCTTCACGCTCAGCAGTCACGCCGCACGGCCGTTCGGGGTGATTTGCAGCGGTCTTCTACGCGGGCAAACCGCGCAGCCCTTGCTCGATGCGGTTAACCTCGAGCGCTACTTGCTCGCGTAGCGCACGCTGTTCGTAACGCCCCAGTACACGCGGTCGAGCACGACGACGATGATGAACGCCTTCAAGCTTGCGAACGATACGGCTTGGGACGTCTGATGTGGACGTGCACGCAGCATGGTTTTCTCCTCATGTCGCGCACGCGGGAGCATGTGCGTCAGCTGACAGGAGGAGTTACGCGGCGCGGTGAGTCGATGCTCCCGCGGCGCGCGTAGGCCCTTTTTCAAGTGCAGTCGTCCCTGCATGTCAGGAACACGCGAGACTCGACGTGCGTGGCTTTAGGTTGATAGGCGCGCGGAACTTCGGCGCGGGTTCACTTGAGCTTGCCCTGGCTGCCCTTGGACTTGCCCGGGTTGTCCTCATCCACGCGGTCCGCGTCGTTGCCGTGGCCGCGGTCATGATCGCCCTGCTTGGCCTCGGCTTTGGCGAGCGCCTTCTCGGACGACTTGGACTTACCAGGGTTGTCCTCATCCACACCGTCCGCGTCGTTGCCATGGCCGCGATCGTGATCACCGCCCGTGCTGGCCGGCTTGGCGCCCGGCGCGGCGGCGACTGTGGGCGCTTGGACCACGGGCTTCGCGACCGGAGCCGGGTTCGCCTTCGGCGGTTGCGGTGCAGCAGGTTGCGCGACAGGCGGGCTTGCCGCAGGCGCTGCAGGCTTCGACGTCGCGAGAACCGGAGGTTGTGGAGCGGCCGGTTGCGCGACGGGTGCCGCGGGCACGGGCGCATGTGCGGTGGATTTTTGTTCGGCAGGGGTCGTCTTCGGCGCTTCGGGCGTGTGCGAAGCGTGCTCGTCGCGCTGCTTGTGTTCGTGATGGCCTGCAGGAGACGCCGCCTGATGCTCGTGTTCTGCCGAGCCGTGATGCTTCCCGTGATGGCCCGTGCTCAGGTGAAAGCCTCCCGAGCCATCGGCGCCCGATGTGTGTGAGCCCGAGCTGGAGCTGGAGCCCTCGAGTTGACCGGATTGGGATCCCGTACGCGTGCCACTCTGCATGCTCGCGTGGAACGTGCAGCCCCCGAGCAGCGCGAACATCGTCATCATCAAACCAAGCTTGCCTGTCATGTCCCCCCCAAGTGCCTCTAGGTTCAGGGGCCCCGACCGTCGCCGCAAGCACGACATTCTAGGGAGAGCTCCGGGCAAGAGAAGAACGCGCTCTGCGCGTATCCGAGCCCACGAAAGTTACGGGGGTCGCGTCGGCGCTCTGCATACAGCACGCGTCCGTCCAAGGACAAGCCCGGACCTCGGCGCAACTCGACGTCAGTGTGGGCGGGTGCGGAGAGGCCCTTACGGAATGGCCGCGGCGCTCGCGGGGGCCGCGTTGCTGGCGACCTGGGCAGGGGCCTGCGGTGCCGGGCGGCAAGCGCTCGGGTGCGCGCTCACTTCGGAGCCCAGCACGCTGCGCGCCGGGAAATATCCCTCATCCTGCTGCACGAAGACCTGGCGCTCGGCTGGATAGGCGCAGCCGGTGAAGCTGTCCTTCTGCCACGCGTTTGGCTCGTCGAAGGGACGGCGCTCATCGACGGCGAAGCGGTAGAACTGCTTCCCGCGCACGTCGGTAAGGGCCACTTCATCGAGTACTCGGACGCGCCGCTGCACGGCCACCGGTGCGGCGCGAGAGAACAGGCTGCGACTGGACTCAGACTTCCTGAGCGGTGCCAGGATTTGCTTGGTTACCAGCTCATTGACGGCGCTCGAGGGCGGCTCGGCAAGGGCCACGCTCGAACAGAGGATCAGAGCGATACACGGCAGCGATTTCATGGCGAGACCCTTTCTAATTCTTTGCACGGGGAGGTCACGCGACCTCCCCGCCCGTCGCGTTGTTTGCACGGGGAGGTTCGCTTCGCTCGCCGCGCCGGGACCCACCTCACCGCGAGGTTCGCTTCGCTCACGGGCCCACGCGTAGGTTCACGCGAGCTGGCGCGCCCACGAACAGCGGGCTGGGGCGTCCGCGCGAAAACAGGAGGGAACCCGTCGCGAGCTCGGCGATGCACGCGCAGCCGAGCACGGGAACCCAGAGCGCAGCGATGTAGACCCACTCGTCGTAGATCTCGGCGAACTCGGCGCCCACCAACAACATGCGCGACACCACGGCCACTGCGAGCTGCGCCGCCACGTGAGTGCTGAAGCGGCGGTGCGCGCGCATGTCGCGGGCTCGGGCCGTCTGGACGCTGCGCAGCATGGCGACGAACGTGATGGTGCCGGTGAGCCAGAACCCGAGCGTGCTCGGGAGTCCGCCCTGGGCGAACAGCGCGAGGTACATGCCAGAAGGGACGACCACGCTCAGGATCAGCACCGCGGTCATGCGGCCGAGCCAGCGGTGGAAGCGAGGAAATCGTGTGCGTACGCGCTGGCTCAAGAGCACCAGGCAGGCAGGGAGTGCGAACAACGCGCCAGGGACGTGGGCATACAGGGCGGCCAACCAAAGCCGGGGGCGTGCCAGGGGCAACTTCTCGAGGAAGAACGGATGGGCGTCGCCGAGCTCGATGTAGGAGGTGCTGGCCGAGCCCATGAGGCACAGCCCGACCGCCATCAGCAAAAAGAAGCCGCCGCGCCCCAGACGGGCGGAAACCTTGGCCAACGTGTCCATGTCTGATTGCAGACGTGCCAGCGCGCGAAAAGTTCCAGCCGATCGGGGTGGGATCGCGCACAACCGCGAAATTCCGTGCGGCGGCACGGATGGATAGAAAGCCCCGGCTCGCCTGTGAGCCCGGTTACCGCGCAACGCTGGGACGGCCCGAAAGCTTCCCTGCGGCAGCTCCAAGGCGGCGCGGAGCTGCTTCGAAACATAGGCGCTATCCTGCCGGGGATGGGTAAGCGTGCGCCGCGTCTGCGTGTGGTGAGCTGGAACGTGAACGGCCTGCGAGCCTGCGCCGGCAAGGGCTTCCTCGAGTGGCTTCGAGGCGCGGGCGCGCACGTGGTCGGCTTGCAGGAAGTGCGCGCCGAGGCGAGTCAGTTACCTCGCGAGCTGCGCGAGCCTGCGCGCTGGCACACGCATTTCGTGGCGGCAGAACGGCGCGGCTACAGCGGAGTGGGGTTGTACTCACGGTTTGCCCCCGACGGCGTGGAGTCATGCGTCGAGGCTCCGGACTTCGACCGAGAAGGGCGCGTACAGATCGCGCACTTCGGCCGCCTCTCCGTGGCCAACATCTACTTTCCCAAAGGCAGCGGGAGAGAGCGCGACAACAGCCGAGTGCCTTACAAGCTCGCGTTCTACGAGCACGTGCTCGCGCGGTTGTCCGCGTTGCGTGCGCGCGGGCAGCGCGTGCTGGTCATGGGCGACTTCAACACGGCGCATCGCGAAATCGATCTCGCGCGGCCGCGGGCGAACCGCAAGAACAGCGGCTTCTTGCCCGAGGAATGTGCGGCGCTGGATGCCTGGGTGCAGGCGGGCTTCGTCGACACGTTTCGACACTTCGAGTGCACGGGCGGTCACTACACCTGGTGGCGGCAGTGGGGGCCATCGCGCGAGAACAACGTGGGCTGGCGCATCGACTACGTGTTCGCGTGCCCTGAGGCCATGCCCTACGTCCAACGTGCGTTCATCTGGCCAGACGTCCGCATGTCGGACCACTGTCCCGTGGGAGTCGAGCTCCGCGCCGATATCATGGCCGACGGTTGAGCAATCCGTTGTCCGCGCGACCAGCGAAAGTCGCATGTCGGATGGCGTCTCCAATCATCAGTTGACCACGCCGCTTGCGCGGCCTCACGGCCATGACGAAAGTTCGCCGGGCCCTGTTTTTGTGCGCGCAACGAAGCACTTGTCTGCCTTACCATTTGCTCGTGGACGACATCCTCTCGCGGGATCGACGGCTTGCGCGCCGTTCGGTCAACACCCTTCTCGTACCCATTTTTTGCGCCCTTACGGCCGCTGCGTGTGCCGGAGGAGCCTCCGGTCCTGGCGGCGATCAGGGCGGAGATAGCGGAACACCTGGGTTCGACAGCGGTCAGTTGATAGGGGATGGCGACGAAGAAGATGGCGGCGAAGACTCCGGTGTCGTGGTTAATCACGACGGCGGCCTGCCTGCGCGCAGCGCTTGCGGAAACAACGAGCTCGATCAAGGCGAAGCCTGCGACGACGGCAATAACCAATCCGGGGACGGTTGCAGCGTCGATTGCGTGATCGAGGAAGGCTTTGCGTGCCCCATGGTGGGCGTGGCCTGCGAGGAGTGTGGCAACAGCATCATCGAGAGCTCCGAGCAGTGCGACGACGGCAACCGTGAGCCAGGGGACGGATGCGAGCCTTCGTGCGTCAAGCAAGATGGGTACGTGTGCTTGGTTGGCGGTGCTCCCTGCGAGCTCTGCGGAGATGGCAAGAAGGGCGCGCTGAGCGAGAACTGCGACGACGGTAACCGCGAGTCGGGAGACGGCTGTAATGCCGACTGCACCGAGATCGAGCCCAACTTCGTGTGCCTTGTCCCCGGAGAGGGATGCGCCGAGTGCGGCAACGGCCTGGTCGACAAGATCATCGATGACATCGCCGGTGTGGTCTACGAGGAGGCCTGCGACGACGGCAACACGCTGGGCGGAGACGGCTGTGCCTTCAACTGTACTCAGGTGGAGCTCGGCTTCAGTTGTCCTGTCCCCAATCAGTCCTGTGTGAGCTGTGGTGACGGCATCAAGCAGCCCGGCGAAGGCTGCGACGACGGCAACTTCGACGACGCCGACGGCTGTCCGAACGACTGCAGCGCGGTGAACCCGGGTTGGAGCTGTCCGGTGGATGGTGAGCTCTGCATCCAGTGCGGCAACGGCATCAAGGAGACCATCGAGAACGACTCGGGCGCCGTGATCATCGCGGAAGCCTGCGACGATGGCATGCGCTGTTCCGGCGGCAGCGTGGCTGGTACGTTGTGTGACACCGACGAGGACTGTACGGGCGGTGGCACATGCGCGCCTCAGGACGGCGACGGCTGCTCTGCGGACTGCAGCGAAATCGAGAGCGGCTGGAGCTGCCCGATCCCGGGCGTCGAATGTGGGCGCTGCGGCGACGGCGTGCGCCAGGCCATCGAGGCCTGCGACGACCAGAACCTGACTGCCGGCGATGGTTGCGCGGCCGACTGCTCGGCGATGGACAGCGGTTTCCGTTGCACCACGTCGGCGAGTGGCCTGAGCGTGTGCTCCAAGTGTGGCAACGGCAAGCGCGAGGCCCCGAACGAGGCCTGTGACGACGGCAACACCGTGGGGCTCGACGGCTGCTCGGCCACCTGCGCACGCATCGAGACCAACTTCGTGTGCAACGAGAGTGGCCTGGGCCTCTCGACCTGTTCGCGCTGCGGCGACGGCAAGGTCAACGGCCTCGAGGTGTGCGACGACGGCAACGCGGTCTCCAACGACGGTTGCTCCAACGACTGCAAGACCGTCGAGAGTGGCTTCAACTGCTTCACCGCCGGCAAGCTCTGCGCATTGTGCGGAGACGGCGTCAAGGAGCCGGGGGAGGCTTGCGACGAGGGCACCTACGCCGACAACGTGGGCTGCACGAACCTGTGCAAGACGGTGGACACCGGTGGCGGATGGGCCTGTCCCACCGCGGGATTGCCCTGCGGTAGGTGCGGCGACGGCGTGATCGCCGAGGTCGAGGCCTGTGATGATGGCAACAAGGTGGGCGGTGACGGCTGCGAGGCCAGCTGTACCGCGCTCACCACCAATTACTTCTGCGCGCCCGATGCCAACGGCAAGAGCGTGTGCAGCTTGTGCGGTAACAGCAAGCGCGAGACCCCCAACGAGGCCTGCGACGACGGCGACCGCAGCTCGGGCGATGGTTGCAGCGCGGATTGTCGGCGCGAAGAGGCCGGCTGGGTATGCGAGGAGAACGCCAGCGGCTTCTCGACGTGCGGCAAGTGTGGCAACGGCATCAAGGAAGGCTCCGAGGTGTGCGACGACCGCAACGCCATCGGTGGTGACGGCTGCAGTGCTGACTGCCGTACCGTGGAGACCAACTTCACGTGCACCACGGCCGGACAGCCCTGCGAGCGCTGCGGCAACTCCTACAAGGGCCCGGGCGAAGTCTGCGACGACGGCAACAACGTTTCGGGGGACGGCTGCGAGTCGAACTGCAAGAGCGTCACGGCCGGCGGCTGGG
Organism: Myxococcales bacterium; assembly: GCA_047601445.1. Classification (GTDB taxonomy): domain Bacteria; phylum Myxococcota_A; class Polyangia; order Polyangiales; family DASUME01; genus DASUME01. Next base: position 7,004,556 of record JASGJH010000001.1, read on the forward strand.
TCTGCAATACGGCCGGTAACCTGTGTAGCAAGTGCGGCGACTCCAAGATCCAGGTCCCCGAGATCTGCGACGACGGCAACACGGTCTCGGGCGACGGTTGCGCCTCGACCTGTGCGTCGGTCGAGACCGGAACCGGTTGGACCTGCACGACCAACGCCACGGGCAAGAGCATCTGCACCCAGTGCGGTAACGGCAAGCGTGAGACCGGCGAGGCCTGCGATGATGGTGATCGCGTGGGCGGCAACGGCTGTAGCGCGGACTGTCGACGCGTCGATACGGGCTTCGTGTGCACCGAGAACGTCTCCGGCCTGACAAGCTGCACCTTCTGCGGTGACGGCAAGGTCCAGGGCCTCGAGGTGTGCGACGACCACAACGCGATCGGTGGCGATGGCTGCAGCGCTGACTGCAAGACCGTGGCCACCAACTACACCTGCGTCGCGGGTATGCCATGCTCGCTCTGCGGCGACGGAGTGGTGGGGCCGGGTGAGCTCTGCGACGAGGGCACGTTCCGTGACAACGTGGGCTGTTCCAACACCTGCCGCACGGTCGACAACGGCTACGTGTGCGAACTGCCGGGCGGCGTGTGCAGCAAGTGCGGCGACGGCGTGATCAACGGGCGGGAGGTCTGCGACGAGGGCCTGCTGACCGACAACGTCGGCTGCGCGAGCTCGTGCAAGGTGATCAGCACCAACTACTACTGCTCCGTGGCGGGCGAAGCCTGCACCCTGTGTGGTAACGGCTCCATCGACGGTGCCGAGGTCTGCGACGACGGCAACGCGATCAGCGGCGATGGCTGCAGCAAGCGCTGTGACCGCGAAGAGACCGGGTTCCAGTGCGACAACGGCTCGGGCGGCCTCGGACCCACCGTGTGCACCTTCTGCGGCGACGGCATCAAGGAGGGGGCTGAAACCTGCGACGACGGCAACGCCACGGCCGGTGACGGTTGCTCGGCGCTGTGCAAGCTCGAGGACACCGGCAACTACAACTGTATCCCTGGCAAGCCGTGCTCGCGCTGTGGCGACGGCGCGGTGGGCCCAGGCGAGGTCTGCGACGAGGGTACCTATCGCGACGATTTCGGATGTACCAACACCTGCCGCACTATCGACACGGCTGGCGGCTACGTGTGTCCGCGTGCCGGCATCGAGTGCAACAGCTGCGGCGACAAGGCCCTCGAAGGTCTGGAAGTCTGCGACGACGGCAACAAGGTCGCTGGCGACGGCTGCGCCGCCGACTGTCGCACCATCGAACCCAACTACGGCTGCACCACGGCCGGCGCGCTGTGTGAAAAGTGCGGCAATGGCAAGATCGGCCCCGGCGAAGTGTGCGACGACGGCAACGCCGCGGGCGGCGACGGCTGCGACCGCCTGTGCAAGACGGTCGAGACCGGCTTCGCCTGCACCCCTGTGGGAACGCAGGGCGCGGGTCCCACCAGCTGCAGCTACTGTGGCGATGGCAAGGTGACCGGTCTGGAGAAGTGCGACGACTCCAACCACAACAGCAACGATGGCTGCAGCTCGACCTGCACGATCGAGGCGAACTACAACTGCTTCATTCCCGGCTTCGCGTGCGCATTGTGCGGAAACGGCGTGGTCGACCCGGGTGAAACCTGTGACGAGGGCGAGCTGCCGGCCGATGGCGTTGGCTGCACCAACCTGTGCACGAAGATCGCCACCGACTACGTGTGCGCGGTTCCGGGCCTGGACTGCCTCCTTTGCGGCAATGGCGTGGTCGACTCTGCGACGCGAGCGGGCAAGACCTACAAGGAAGAGTGCGACGACGGAAATCGCACGTCCGACGACGGTTGCGACGGCTTCTGCGCCGCCGAGGACGGCTATGACTGCGGCATCGGCACCAAGTGCGTGGCGGCCGCCTGTGGCGACGGCTTCGTGGCGGGCGACGAAGAGTGCGACGATGGCAATACGCTATCCGGCGATGGCTGCAGCGTGCTCTGCAAGGTCGACACCGGCTACGTGTGCTTGGCGAACACCGTGCCTGCCTGCGTGAAGACCAAGTGCGGCGACGGCGTGATCCAGGGTGCCGAGCAGTGCGAAGACAATGACGGCGCGAGCCCGCAGTCGAACGACGGCTGCTCCTCTACCTGCATGCTCGAGATCGGCTGGAAGTGTCCGGTGGTCGGGGCTGCCTGCACCACCGCCACCTGCGGCGACGGTGTGGTCGAGGGCGCGGAGCAGTGCGATGAAGGTGCGCTCAAGGACGGCGTGGGCTGCACCAACACCTGCCAGATCGAAGCCGGCTACCAGTGCCTCACGGCCGGTGCGGCCTGCACCGCGGCGGTGTGTGGCAACGGTGTGATCGAGGGCCTCGAGAAGTGCGACGACGGCAACACCACGAGCGGCGACGGCTGCCGCGGCACGCTGAACTTCGACGGCACCAGCGCGAGCGCGGCCCAGAAGTGTCAGATCGAACCCCTGTTCGATTGCGTCAACGTGACGGCCAACACGCCGGACTCCAAGTGCTCACGCATCACGCAGTGGGTGCGCATCCAGTCCTTCAATGTGCAGAACATCAACCCCGAGGCGCTGCACTACGACATCACCACGCGTTCGTTCGTGGGCTACAAGCCGACTAGCCAGTCGCTGAAGCCCATCGAGCTCTGCCTCGACGGAACGATCCTCAATCCCAACGTCAACACATCGCTGACGGCTCGTCCCAAGCCGGTCACTACGCCCACCGGCGCGACCTACGATCCGTTCAAGGGACAGTGGTTGTTCGTCGAGGGCGGCGCAACGTTGACCGAGCTCTTGCCGAGCGAGGCTACCACCGTGGCCAACTTGGTGAACAAGAGCGCCTACCAGGAGGTGCTCAAGACCGTGGCCAACGGCAGCATTACGGACGCCACCGGCATCACCGTGGGTGAAGACGGTCGCCTCTACCTGACCACCTCCACGGGTGGCGGATGCAAGGACCGCATCTTCGACGTGTACGCACGCGACAAGGCGGGCAACACGGAGTTTGCGACCCAGGCTAGCGCTACCTTCGGGATGGCCGCGGATGGCATCGACGACCTCTTCACGCTGCCCGGTGAAGGCCTCGTGGGCGTCTTCAACGATCCCTGCAACAGCGGTACGACCAGCTCCGAGCTCACCGGATCCGGCCTGCGCTTCAGCTTCTTCGACCAGAGCGGCGCGCTCGTGGCCCAGGAAAAGCTGCCCAACCCGAGCGGCATGTTCGTGTACGGCAGCGCCTTCACCAAGTCGATGGACGCGGCCGAGACGGCTCCCGACGGCGGCGCCTTCGTGGTCTGCGTGGCCTCGAGCTCCGAGCCCTGTCAGCTCTTCGCCCGCTCCTGTCAGGTGGACGAGGACTGCGCGGCGTTGATGCCTGGTGGCGTGTGCGACCCGTTGCTCCAGTGCCGCGGCGGTAGCAATGCCGGTGCGCGCTGCGAAAGCAACACGGATTGCGGCGGTGGCGGTACCTGCGGTGTGGTCACGCTGTGCGAGGGCGGCACCAACGCCGGCACCGAGTGCACCAGCAGTGCCCAGTGCACCGGGGGAGGCACCTGCAGCAACGACATCTCCTACTGCCACGCGCCGGGACGCGCGCGCGACGACCGCGCCACGGTCAACGTGAACAGCAGCAACAATACGGTGGACGTGCTCGCCAACGACGTTCGCAGCGAGAGCTCCTGCTCCGATCCGAACTTCTACATCCAGAGCGTGAGCATCGCGGCTGGCGACGGAACCGTGACCATGGCCGATACCAGCGGCGACGGTAAGAACGACGTTGCCCGCTACACGCCTCCCGCCGACTTCTGCGGCGGCCTCAAGACGTTCACCTACACGGCCGTGCTCGGCGGCGGTGAGATCGACACGGCCACGGTGACGGTGTTCGTCAAGTGCGTGTGCGGCGACGGCAAGGTCCAGGCGGGCGAGCAGTGCGACGACGGCAACCCCACCGACACCGACCGTTGCGGCAACGACTGCCTCTACAACGTGGTCTGCGGTGACGCGATCATCGACCCGGGTGAGGAGTGCGATGACGGCAAGCACTGCGCGGGTGGGACCGGCAACGGCAACTCGTGCACCAGCAGTGCCACTTGCGGCGGCGGCACCTGCGCGGCCCGCAGCGGCGACGGTTGCTCCAACGTGTGCGAGCTCGAGACCAAGTGCGGCGACAACAAGGCCGAGGGTGTCGAAGAGTGCGACGGAACCGACACGCCCGCGAACGCGGTCTGCAACGACAGCACCTGTCGCATCAACCTCTGCGGTGATGGAATCATCGCGGTGGACGACGGCGAGGAGTGCGACGACGGAAGCAAGAACTCCGACACCACCGTCGATGGCTGCCGCCTGGACTGCTTGCAGGCCTTCTGCGGCGACGGCGTCAAGGACACCGGCGAACAGTGCGACGACGGCAACGCGTCGAACCTCGATAGCTGCTCCACATTCTGCCAGATCCAGGTCTGCGGCAACGGCGTCCGCGAAGGCGCCGAGCAATGCGACGACGGCAACACCAAGGCAGGTGACGGCTGCTCCGCTACCTGCGCCTCCGAGGCCGTGTGCGGCAACGGAGTGCGCGAAGGTGCCGAAGACTGCGACGACGGCAACATCAAGAGTGGCGATGGCTGTCGCAGCAACTGCGTGCTCGAGTTGTGTGGCGATGGCATCACTGACTCTCCGCTCGAGGGGTGCGACTATCGCGACCCCGGTTTGAACCCTGCCGTGGTGTGCACCACTGCCTGCAAGGTCCAACCCGTGTGCGGCAACGGAGTCAAGGAGACCGGGGAGCAGTGCGATGCCGGTGCCTCGAACTCCGAGTCGCCCAACGCACCTTGTCGCACCGATTGCACGTCCGCCGGCTGCGGCGATGGCGTGCTCGACAACGGCGAGGCATGCGACGACGGCAATGCCATGTCGGGTGACGGCTGTGGTCTGTGCGTGCTCGAGCCCGCGGTCTGCGGTGACGGCGTCACCGAAGGACTCGAAGAGTGCGACGACGGCAACATCGTGAGCGGCGACGGGTGCCGCGGAAACAACGTGGCGGTGGCACTGCGCTGCACCCGCGAGTACTGCGGTGACGGCATCAAGGATCCGCAGGAGGGTTGCGACTACAAGGACGCTGCCCTGCCCGTGGGTCAGATCTGCACCTTCCAGTGCGTGGTTCAGCCGGTGTGCGGCAACGGCCTCAAGGAAGCTGGCGAGCTGTGCGACGCCGGTGCCTCGAACTCGGAGCAGCCCAACGCTACCTGTCGCACGGACTGCACGCCGCGCGGCTGCGGCGACGGCGTGATCGACAGCGGAGAGACCTGCGACGACGGGAACAAGACGTCGGGCGACGGCTGCAGCGCGAGCTGCGCCGTGGAACCGCCGGTGTGCGGCAACGGCAAGCTCGAAGGCACCGAGAGCTGCGACGACGGCAACACCAAGAGCGGTGACGGCTGCCGCTCCACCTGCACCATCGAGGTGTGCGGCGACGGCATCAAGGATTCGCCGGCCGAAGCGTGCGACTACGCCGACCCCAACCTCGGCAACGTGGTCTGCACCTTCTCTTGCAAGGCGTTGACGGCATGCGGCAACGGCGTCGTGGAGGCTGGTGAGCAGTGCGATGCGGGCAATGGCAACTCGGAGCTCCCGAACGCCACCTGCCGCACGGACTGCACTACCGCGGGTTGTGGTGACGGCGTCGTGGACTCCAGCGAGAACTGCGACGACGGCAACAAGACCTCGGGCGATGGTTGCAGCGCGACCTGCAAGGTCGAGGGCGCGGTGTGCGGCAACGGCGCCATCGAGGGCCTCGAAGAGTGCGACGACGGCAACACCGTGAGCGGCGACAAGTGCCGCGCCAACTGCACGGTCGAGGTGTGCGGTGACGGCATCATCGACGGACCCGGCGAGACGTGCGACGACGGCAACACCAAGAGCGGTGATGGCTGCTCCAGCCTCTGCAAGTCGGAGACCGTGTGCGGTAACGGCAAGCTCGAAGGCAGCGAGCAGTGCGACGACGGCAACAACACCACCGGCGTGTGCGATGGCTGTTCGCCCACCTGCCGCGTGATGTCCGTCTGCGGCAACGGTGTGGTCGAGCCCGGCGAGACCTGCGACGACGGCCCGATGAACAGCTGCGTGGCGCCCAAGTCCGGCGACGGTTGCGACGCCACCTGTCAGGTCGAGAACGTGTGCGGCGACGGCGTGCTCGGCGGCATCGAGGAATGCGACGACCACAACACGACCAGCGGCGACGGTTGCCGCGGCACCGCCATCCCGCAGCTCGCCTGCACGCTCGAGTTGTGCGGCGACGGCATCGTGGATACCGGCGAGCAGTGCGATGACGGTAACTACAAGAGCGGTGACGGCTGCTCCAACACCTGCCTGAGCGAGTCCTTCTGCGGCAACGGCAAGAAGGAAGGCACCGAGCAGTGCGACGACGGCAACAACATCTCGGGCGACGGCTGCAGCTCGGCCTGCAAGACGGAGACCGCGGTGTGTGGTGACGGCATCCTGCACTACACCGAGCAGTGCGACGACGGAAACACCAACCCGAACGACGGCTGCACCTACCCCGACTGCAAGCTTGCCGGTCTCGTCTGCGGCGACGGCATCAAGGGACCGGCCGAGCAGTGCGACGACGGCAACGCCGCCCTCGGTGACGGCTGCCGCCCCAACTGCACCATCGAGCGCTGCGGCGACGGGATCGTGGACAAGCTGCGCGGCGAAGAGTGCGACGACGGCAACACCGTGTCCGACGACGGCTGCTCCTCTACCTGCAAGGGCGAATACATCATCATGTGACGGCTCGGGCCTGGGCGCCCCGGAGCTGCCCAGGCCCGCAGTCGACCCCTCGAGCTGGCGATCGGCCGCGCCCCGGAGCCTGAAACGCGCCGGAAGTTTGCCCCCGATTGGGAATGGTGCTTTGGCTAGGGCTTGCTCATGCTCGCCCAAGGCACCTTCGAGACCTCGACCTCCCAGGCCACTCCCTACGACTCCCTGGAGGGCGTGGTGTTCTCCCGCTCGCGCTGGCAGCGCCGCTTCACCGGCGACCTCGCTGGCGAGGGGCAGCTCGAGATGCTCGGCGCGCGAACCCCGACCCCGGGTTCGGCCGGCTATGTGGCCCTCGAGCGGATCACCTGCGAGCTACACGGAAAGCGCGGCTCGTTCGCGCTCCTGCACACCGCGCTCATGGGACATGGGCCCCGTACCCTGGTGATCCAGATCGTGCCTGACTCCGGCACCGGGGCACTGCGATCCATCCGGGGCAGCATGGAGGTGAGCGTGGAAGGGGGAGCCCGCTCCTATCGCCTGCACTACGAGTTGAGGCCGGCTTAGGGGTCTGTCCCAATTTCGGAGTCTGGGCCTGGATCGTACGCGTGCCCGTGCCCGCAAACGATCCCGCTGGTTTGCAACTGGGTATCCCGTGGCTTGCAGGTCCGGGTCCGTAGCCAAACGGTGTGGCTCGCCGAAGCTCACTCGCTATCATGGCGTCAGGACTACCCTACGGAAGGGAGCGCCCGTGGCCTACGAGCGAATGAGTAGCACCGAGCTGCACCAGGCTCTGCGAGACTCCAGCAACAGGGCCCTGTGTGCCGAGGACGCGAGCTTGCGTCTGCTGTTCGAGCTGCAGGTTCACCAGATCGAGCTGGAGATGCAGAACCGGGAGATGCGCGAGATGCGCGCTGAACTCGAGGCCTCCCGGGACCGCTATGCGAGCAGGTACGACTTCTCGCCGGTCGTGCTGTGCACCTTGGACGATCGCGGGGTCATCGTGGACCTCAACTTGACGGCAGCGGAGTTCTTCGGGCGAGAGCGAGAGTTCCTGCGGCGCCTGCCCATCACCGTATTCTTGAAGGACGACACGCTGCGCCTGTGGCAGCTGATGGGCGAAGCCGCCACGACTGGCAGGCGAGTACGCGGCACGTTCAAGCTGTTGCTTGCTGGAAAGTCGCTCTCCGCGGAGTTTCTCTGTGTCCCCGCCGAGCGCGGGCACGGGTCGAAGAAGAACCGAGTGTTCGAGGTCGCCATCGTCGAAACCAAGGTCGTCCAGGAAGCGGTCGAGGTCTCCAGCGGGTAGCCGCCAACTGGTGTCCGCCAATCAGCCTGGGTCGTTCCTAGGCTCGAAGCCCGGGTGCGCCTCCTTCGGTCGCCGCGTGTGTCTTAGGTCCGACGGCTGCGTCGCCACCCGAACCACCACATCAAGCAGGCCGCCAGCAGCGCACCACCTTGGGGCAGCTCGTGGCCCGCTCCGAGCGTGCGACAGGCGCAGTCGCCGGGCGTCGAGGGCCGCACCGTGTCGTTCCCGAGGTTGTAGCCATGGTCGCCCGCGTCGCTTTCAATGCCCAAGTCGTCCGGAGCCGAGTCATCCTCGTCATCAGGCGTGCTTCCCGCGTCCGCTTCCGTGCCTGCATCGAGATCGACGGCGGGCACGTCGAGCGCACCTGGCAGCGAGCCCGCCGCCAACGGGATCACGAGTTCGCTCGGGTGCTCGTCGTCCGTATACAGCGTCAGCGTGGTGGCCACAGGCTTGGCCGAGACCAGCGGATCACCCACGTTGGGATTCGGCTCGTAGCGTGGGCTGCTGGTGCCCGACACGGCGATGCGCAGGGCCTGCCCCGGTGCGAGCTTCACCGCCATCGGTCCGAGCTGGATGTCGAAGCGGACGGGTTGGCCCGGTACGAGCGGCACGCGCTTGTCGTTGCCCGCCACGAAGCGACCGCGCCGTATGCCGTCGCTGAGCGCCACGGCTTTGCCCATCGCGGTGAGCACCTCCGCACGCACGATCACGTCGACGTCGCTGGTGGCGCTACTCGCCCACAAATGAAGCCGCAAATTGCCACGAATTTGCGTGATCTCCGTGACGGGCATGGAGGCCGCCACGAACACCGCGGGCGACGCGTCGAGCTTGGCTTGATCGAACGGACCCGCTGCGGTCGCGAGGTTGCCACCGCCCAGGGAGGCCAGCGGCGCGGCAGGGTCCACGGGCAACGCGCGCGGTGCGTCTTGCGATGGGGCCGAACCGAGTGCCCCCGACGATTGCACGAAGAGCCGCTTGTCGACGCTCTCGGGAGGAGGCCAGGTGCCGCTCTCGAGCCAGGTCCCGTGCGCCACGATGCGGGGCGTATTGTCGGCCGGGTCGTTGGCCATCTCGTCGGTGACTTCGGTCTCGTAGTAGCGAACCGGAGCGAACTGCGGTCGCGCGCCGTCCTGCGTGCACCAGCGCACGTAGGCGAGTAGTTCGTCGCCCGCCGCGGTGTAGGGCGCGTCCTCGGGGAACAGCAGCTCGCCCTGCGTGCGCGTGCCGATGCCGCCGTGGGTCCATGGACCGAGGATGAGGAACACGTTCTCGCGCGCCTCGGGTGCGGCATAGGTCTGCAACTCACGCAGCGCGCGCACCTCACTGGGCGCGAAGATGTCGAACATACCGCCGATGATGAACACGGGGTGCTTGACCTTGCTCATCTCATCGGTGGTCAGCGTCGCGTCGTCCCAGTAGCTGTCGCGGACCTCGTGACTCTTCCAGAGCGTCACCACATCGGCCGCTCCCAGATCCGTGAGCCAGCGCGTGCCGAGATCGGTGCGCCAGGCGCCGCCCGGAAAGAGGCCCTCGTACACGTCGTGGGTCGGCATGCCGAGGTGCGCGCAACGCAGGGCCTCGGGGGCATCACCCATGGCCATGAACTGCACGATGCCCTCGGCGGAATTGCTGTAGGTGGCGATGCGTCCGTTCGACCAGGATTGCTTCGTAATCCATTCCATGGTGGCGCGACCATCCACCTGGTCGTCGAAGAAGGGCTCGAAGGTGCCCTGGGAGTTGCCGCGTCCACGCACGTCCTGCGAGACCAGCACGAAGCCGCTGTTGACGATGGCCTGCGCCAGCGAGAAATCCACGCCGCGTCCGTAGGGAGTGCGCCGCAGCAGCACCGGCCGCTTCTCCTGCGAGAGCAGCGGCTGCCACACGTCGGTGGCCAGCGTCACGCCGTCGGGCATGGCCACCTGGACCGTGGTGGGTAAGGCCTGCGCGAGAGCGGGTGCAGGAGCGAGCGCGAAGCAAGCGAGCGTGAAGACACCGAGCGCGAAGCAAGCGAGCGCGAAGACACCGAGCGCGGAGCAAGCGAGCAAGATAAGACGGCGACTAGACATTTGGGCCTATCTTAGACAGACCCCGGCGCGTGCAAAGCGGGGCTGATTGACATCCGAGGCCACTACGACGGGCCCCCGTGTCAGCCGGGCCCACGCACGAAATCCGCCGCCTTCGTGCTACAAGGGGCCCCACGTCCATGATCTCCCCACGCCTGCTCCGCGCGTTTGGGCTCGTTGCGTCCTTCGCATGCGGTCCGCGCGTGGAGGTCCTCGAGCCCGACGACAGCACCGATGCGGGCGCCGAGCATGCCCTCGCCCCGCGCGACGCCGGACCGAGCGAGGAGCCAGCGTCACGGGACGCATCATCGGATCCCGAGCCTGCCCGCGCCCCAAAGGACGGCGGTGCGGCCGACCTCCCCATGGCGCAGGACCCCGAGTGCGATCTCCATGGATCGTGGATTGCGCGTCAGGCCAGCTTGAGTCGCGCGCTGGGCGCGCCGCAGGTGGCAAGTACTTGGTACTACTTGGAGTTCGCGCAGGACGGCGATCAGGTGGTGGTGACGCGCCACTTCGACTGCGGGGTGGAGGTCCACGGCACGGTGCTCGTGCAGCTGACCCCGGCCACGGTCCGCGCCTTCATCGCCCACAATCTCCAGGCCGGCCGCAAGGGGACGATGCGCAAGGCAGGAGCGCGCTGTGAGTTTTCGCTGGAGCGTTTCTGGAGCGTGCGCGGGGCTGACGAGCAGCGCTTTCGGCCGCAAAGCAACGCCGCCAAGCTGAGCATCCCGGACCTCGCCGCGAGCAATCCGTTGCCGACCAAAGACCACCTCGATGGTGCACTCGACTGGGAAAAGGACGGTCAGCTGGGGGTGGCCTGGCAGGTCTCGGGCATCGTGAGTGGCACGCGCAACACCGTGCAGCGCGACTGGACGGAGTGGTTCACGGACACCACGCGGGTGATCGCGCCGGCCAAGGACTGGAGCGAGGACCTGGTGGCGCGCGTACGGGTGGACAACGAGGAGAACGTGCTCGAAGCGAGCTCGCCCACGGTGAGCTCGGGAGGTACCTCGGACAGCACGGCCGCCAACCATGTGACGCTGCGTTTCCTAGGACGGAATCCGGACGACTCGCGTGCCCAGGCGCTGATCGCGGACGATCCCTTCGAGACCTGCAACGCCATCCGTGAGGCGCTACCCGCGCTCGATGAGCTCTGAGTGGAGAGGCATGTAGCGGGTTCGAGAGCGACCTCCAGCGAGGGCCTGCTAGACTCCGCCGGCATGCAAGGAGACCTCGTTGGTGACGCGAGCGCGGGCGCGACTTCCTCGGGTCCTACGCTTCGGATTTGGTCCAGCCATGCGGGCAAGCGCACGCTCGAGAAGCTCTGGCTCGCCTACACGCCGGTCTGGGGGGCCGTGTGTGGCGTGGTGATGGTGGGCGGCTTCGCCGAGACCTGGGGCGACTTCGGCCTGCTCTCGCTGGGCATGGGCATCGCGTTGCCAGCTGTGCTGCTCCCGCTCTGGGCGCGCACTCCGGAGGAACTGGGTCGCCCCCTTCACGAGAGTGCCAGCTTCAAGCTCTCCCTGTCGGTGTTGGCGTTCTCTTTCTTGCTCAACTACACGCAGACGCCCTTCTTCTTCGACGTGCTGCACGCCCACTTCGGCTTCCACAGCACGCTGAACATCCGCAACAATCCCTTCTTCCTGTACCTCATGACGGTGGCCTACTTCAGCACCTACTCGGTGCTGCTAATGATGGCCTACCGCGTCTCCCAGGCCCTGTTCGTGTCGGCGCCGCGTTTCGTGCGTATCCTGGCCGCTGGCAGCGCGTGCGTGCTGGTGGCTGCCATGGAGGCCGTGTTCAACGCCAACCCGTTCACCGCCCGGCTCTACTGCTTCGACGACACCGCCTTCGCGCTCTGGTTCGGCAGCCTTGCCTACGGCCTCTCCTTCATGTTCATCCTGCCCGTCTGGATCGGCATCGACGAGCGCCCGGGTGTGCGCACGCCGTGGTTCCACGTGTTGGTGGGCGTGCTCGCTGCGGTCTACGCCGACTCACTCGCCCTCGACTTCCTGCGCTACCACGTGGCGCCGCGCTACACGGTGGTGCACGAGAACGCCGTGGGCCTCCTGGACGTGGCCACGAGCTGCCTCGGGCGTTGAGTTGGGTCGTCGGGAGGGCAGGGCGCCTCCCGCCCGAAATGCCCATCTCGGCGACCGCCTCGTTCGGCGAATGAACTGCACGGGCCTTCGCAGGATTTGCGCATGATGGCGTGAAAATGCCGAAAACCGCCGAAATTCGACCGTGGCGTGAAGCTTGCTCTCCAGCCCAGCATGGAACCCACTCTGCAAATCAACTTCCATGGCCTCGCCCATTCGGACGCAGCGGAGGCCCTCGTACGTGAACGAATGATCGAGCTGGCACGGGAGGGGCGACCTCTCACGCGCTGTCGCGTGACCATCGAGGCTCCGCACCGGCATCACCGCAAGGGCAATCGGTTCGACATCCATCTCGAGCTGCACGGCATGGGCGGGCATCGCATCGTCCACCGCAAGAGCTCCCATGAAGACGCCTTCGCGGCCATCCGCGACGTGTTCGACGCGGCGCGTCGCGGCTTGCAGGTTCGGCGCGGTCGTGGCGCAGACGCTGGGCACGGTTCGAAGCAACAGAGGTTGATGCCATGAAATCCATTCCGACCATCGAGAAGTACATGACGACGAGCCCGCATACGATCGGGGTCGATCAACCTCTCAGCCAAGCTCACGGGGTGCTGCGAGAGCATCGCATCCGTCATCTGCCCGTGCTGCGGGGTGGCAAGCTTGCTGGCGTCTTGAGTGAGCGCGACCTGGCTTTGATCGAGACGCTGCGAGAGGTCGATCCGCGCAAGGTTGTGGTGGAGGAGGCGATGAACGCCGAGGTCTATGCGGTGTCGCCCAAGGCCTCGCTGGACGAAGTGGTGCGCGACATGGCTGCGCGCCGGTACGGCTGCGCGGTGGTGGTCGACAATCTAAAGGTCGTGGGCATTTTCACGGCGGTCGACGCTTGTCGGGCGTTCGCCGAGCTCCTTCAGCAGCGCCTGTCGCACTGAGGGGAGGCAACGGTAGGCGCGCGGGGCGTAGGCAAGCCGAGCACGAGGACGAGCACGAGACGCGAACGCCAACCGAGCCGGGCGACGCGAGCGTCATCCTTCGCGTCGCCGTGCTTGTTCTCGTGCTTGTTCTCGTGCCCGTGCTCGTGCTCGTGCTCGCACGTGTTCGGTTTCACACCGCTCACTCACAGGAGCACACGCTCGATATGCCTCGCCAACGCCTTGATTCTCTCCTTCTCCGGTGCCGCACCCCCGCACGGGTACACCTCGCGGAGTGTCCAAGACTCAGCGAGCAAGAGAGGTGCACCGATGGAGAAGCAGCCCGTCAAGAAGCCCAGCGCACGCAGCGCCACGCGAGAGCGCGCCCAGTCCGACTTTAGCCCGGAAGCGATCGAGCAGATCAGCGTCGCTCTCAACACGCTGCTGGCCGATACCTTTGGCCTTTACGTGAAGACCAAGAACTTCCACTGGCACTTGGAGGGGCCGCACTTTCGGGACTACCACCTGTTGCTCGACGAGCAGTCCGATCAGATCTTCGCCATGTCCGACCCACTGGCCGAGCGCGTGCGCAAGGTCGGTGGTCGCACGCTGACGTCGCTGGGACAGATGGCGCGGCTCGAGCGCATCGCCGACAACGATCAGGAGTCCGTGCTCGCTCCGGACATGCTGCGCGAGCTGCAGCAGGACAATCGCTCGTTGGCCGGGCACCTGCGCGAGGCGCACGAGGTGTGCGACAAGCATCAGGACTTTGCCTCGGCCAGCCTGATCGAGAACTGGATCGACGAGGCCGAGCGCCGCGCCTGGTTCCTCTACGAAGCCACCCAGCGCGGCGAGACCTGAGCGGTCCGGGGGCAGGGCCGGAGGTATCCTGCAGAGCACCAAAGCCCTCGATTCGAGGCGTGTCCCTGTGCTCGCCCGTCCACCAGGGATCACCTTGGCCTCGATTCCCTACATCCTCGATCGGTGCCGCTCGACCGAAGCTCCGGGTGATCAGGCGCGGCACACAACGTCCTCCCTTCCTGCGTGGACGCAGATGCGTCTAACATTCCTAGAGCGGGGGCGCTGAACCGCGCGGCCTGAGCGAGTGGCTTCACCGATGGCGTGTGAGCTCGATCGCTCGCTCATGCCGAACCGCCGTGTACGGGCTGGTGTGTCACGGGCTACAGGGGTTCGCGGCAGAAGGAAGGGGTCGGGGTATGGATGGTGCGCGGGCAGACTCCGTGAACGGAGCATCGAATCAGGGGTTCAGCTCGAAGCTTGCCCCTGGAGCACAGCGGTTCTTGTCCTATGCGATCGAGCACGCGCTCAAGTGCGGCAGACGCTCGCCCAGGGACTTCATCCGGCACTTCTCGCCCGCGACCATCATGAGCGGCCTGGAGAACGAGCCTCAGCTGCGCGCCAATATCTTGGTGGTGGCCACCGGCACGCGCATGAACATCGCGCTCAAGAAGTCGTCGGCCTCCTGCGGCAGTGACCTGCAGATCGCCCTCGACGAGCGCGAGACCGACGCCGACACGGTGGTCTCGCTGTTCGACCCGGACGACCGCGTGCGCTTCCTGGACAACCGCGCGCTGTGGACCTTCTTGACCGAGGGCCAGTTCTGGCAGGTCGAAACCAAGGAAGTCGGCGCGCACGCGCTGGCGTCGGCGCACATCAGCTATCTGATCGAGCGCGCCCTGGAGGATCACCTGCTCTCGCACCGCGACGTGGTGCGCGGCATCAGCGTCGAGGCGATGACGGAGTATCTGCCGCGCTCGGAGCTGCCCAAGATCATTGAGGCCGCGCTGCAGTTGGGCGACGCCAAGCGGCCGTTCCTCGAGCGGGATCTCTTGGCGTCCATCGGCATCCCGACGCTCACCGAGTACATCCCGTTGATCGCCATCTGGCATCGCGTGGTGGTGCCCTTCATCGCCGAGGCTCACGCCCTGGTGCGCAACGAAGATCCCGGGCCCAGCGAAGACACCTTGATGGAGCAGGGCTTCTTCCAGCGCGTGCGCGAAGCCGCCGCTGCCCAGGCCGCAGCCGCAGCCTCAGCGCCGCAACCCGCCGCCCCCACCGCGGCTGCCCCCACTGCGCAAGCGCCCGCGCCCGTCGCCAGTGCCCCTGGCAGCGTCCTCAAGCCCATCCCGCGTCCTGCTACGGCCATGCCGCTGTCGCCCGTCAAGAGTGCGCCGCGCAGCGAGGAGCGCAGCGTGGAGATCGACCTCGACGAGAGCGGCAGCGGGCTCGCCAATGCGCGCTCGCTGGCCAAGAAGCCGCTCAAGCGACCGGGCTCCATTCCTCCCACGGCGTGACGTCGCACGGGCTCGTGGCGGCTCGCCGGGTGCGAGCGAGCTAAGGAGCGCTCCCGCGCACGCAGCGCACCAGGGCCATGCCGACGTCGTCTTCGACCCAGTTGTCGAAGCCCTGGTCGAAGCTTACCGTCCACACGTCGTGCTCGAAGTTCGTCAGGTGCGACGAGGTCCAGTAGGCGGACGGAGCGGTCCCGGGAAACGCCTTGGGATCGATGGACGGGTTGGATTTGGTCTCGTCCACCAACGTGTGAAGTTCCTTGATGGTGGGCAAGCGGAACCCTTTGCCGCCGAGGTCGAGCTCGCGGCAGTACACCGCGGCGTCGTCCCATGACTTGGCGTCGAGCGGTGGGCTTTGCTGCCAGGTGAGCTTGGTGGCGGTGTCTCGGACGGTGGGGCCGGCGACCTCGAACTGACCTGGCGTGGCGTCGCTGCGCACGCAGCGCACGCGGTGCTCTGCCGTGACGTCGTCCTCGAACACGAAGCCCGTGCCGAACTCGAAGTTCACGATCCAGGCCGCCGGGAACAGCTCGAAATAGGGCGAGGCAGACCAGAAGCGTTGGGCGGGCGCGTCCGGAAAAGCGTCTTCGTCGATCAGCGTGTTCGGGCGCGTGAAGTCCAACAGCGAGAGCAGCTCGATGCGTGACGGCAGGCGAAAGCCTCCACCGCCGAGCTCCAGGGCCTCACAGAGGGCGCGCGCCTCGGTCCACGCGTGGGTGTCCGGATCCACCTCTCGTTGCCACTCGAGCCCCGTCACGAGATCGCGCACTACACCGTCCTCGACTCGATAGCTCTGTGGGTTCTCGAGGCCAGGTTGCGCGGGGTTGGGCATTTGCCACGCGGCGCGGGCGAACAAGCTCGTCGGTAGCGCTCCGCCGTCGTACGTCTCGAGGTCGGGCAGATCCGGACCGGAGCTCGCTCCGGCATCTCGCGGATGAGAGACCGTGAGCGCGGCGGGCTCTTCGATTCCGAGCACCGCATTGCACGCCCCGGTCGTCAACGTGAGGCCGAGCGCCGCCGAGAGCAGTGCGGGCCGCATCAGAAGCGCCCGCTGACTTGGGCTCCCACGGAGCCTTGGAAGAGCCATGGGGACAGGTTCGCGCGTGCGCGTTGCTCGGCTTCCTTGGAGCCCTTGAGTCGCCACCACAAGAACGTCGCGAGCCCGCCCGCCGCGAGCGCACCGCCCACCGAGACGAGGATCGTGGCGTTGCGCGCGTAGTCTCGGGCTTCCAGGCGGTCGGCCCGGCCGTCGGGAGTGCACTGGTTGCCCACGCAATTGACGTCGGACACGTGATTGGAGTGCACGGCGCGCAACGTGTAAAGAAAGCTCGCGCTGAGCGCCACGCCGCCCGCGCTCATCGCGCTGATGGCGACCCATTCCACCGGCGAGCGGGCGGCCGGGCCGTGTTCCGAGCGGCTCATTTCGGGCACACGAGCCACGCTGACCTTGGGTGCCTTGCGTGGTGTCGAGCTTGGCGGGGCAGGGCTCGCGGCTTGGGGAGCGGCTTCGGGCGGGAGCGCGGGGATACTCACGAGCTGGCTGTCGCCCTGCCCCGAGAGCACGAGCTGCGTGGTCCATTCTTGTTTGCCGACGGCTTTGGCGCGCAACCTGTGGGCACCGCCGTCCAAGTAGAGGCGCTTGCCCAACTGGCCTTGTTCCAGAGGCAGGTCATCGAGTTCCACGAGGACCTGGCTATCGCTGGGCGCGGACACGATGACACTCGATACGCGAGCCTCGAGGTCGGCCTCCTTCTGCGCGGCAGCCGCCTCGCGGTCGCGGCGCCCCTCCGCGGCTGCGCGGGCTTTGACCTCGCGATACGTGGAGAGCGCGCTCGCGAGCCTACCGGCGCGCTCGTAGCAGACGGCCAAGGCGAGGAGACATCCCGTCGCAGGCTCGAGCCGAAAGCTCTCTGAGAAGAGCGGACAGGCACGCTCGTAGTCTTCCTGTGCGAGTCGATCCTTACCACTCTGAAAGAGCTGCTCCGCGGTCGGGTCTTCGGCACGCGCGCGCCGCGGGCGTGCCGTGATCGTGACGATCAGCGTGAGCAGACACAGCACCATCATTACGAAGAGGTGCCAGCGCGGCATCGCTCGCGTGCTCCGGATCATTCGCGTGTCTCGAAAAGGTTCGCGCCGACGTCGCTCGCGGGGGGAGTGACCTCGGGTTGGGAAGACCGCGTTGCTTCGGGAGGGTCCGCTTCGCCGGACAGCGCCGCAGCATGAGCTCGGCGGTGCCGACGCGGGGCCTCGTCGAGTCCGCTGGAGTGTTCGTCCAGCGCGGGTACTTCCTGGCGTCGATGATGCTTGGGTGGAGGAAGAGCGGAATCTGGTGGAGGCGCGTTCGCCACCGTGCCGACCGGGAGCTGCGCCAGCGCGGGTACGACTTTTGGCTCGGCCGTGGGCAGTTCCTTGGCGACCGCACCAATCGCTGCGGCAGGCTGTGCCTGGGCGACCACCGGCAATGCGGAGAGAGTTGGCTCGACGGGACGCGCGCTGAAGCCTCGCACGGCGAGTCCGCCCAGTACACCGAGCGTCACGGCCGAAACCAGCAGCCACTTGGAGTCTCGCTTGACCTCGGCGGCCCGCCCCGGTGCCAGGCTCGGAATCGGCTCACTGCGGAGCGGCTGATAGGCCCGCGCTGCCTGCGTCGCGGCGAGCTTGAGGGGCGGAGGCGTGGAGGGCTGGGCCTGCGCGGTGACGTTGTGTTCGACGGCGGCCTGGCTGACCTTGGGGCCGCTGCCCACCTCGACAGCCGCGGACTCCAGCTCCGCGGTAGTCCCATCGTCTTCGCGAAGCGCTGCGTGCTCCGCGGTCGGTTCGTCCGCGAGCTCCTCGACCCAACTCGCTTCCGCCGCTGCGACCTTCTCCGGCGGCACCGGCTTCGGGCGCTCCGACTCGGGATTCCGTTCACGTGGCGCGCGCGCCGCGGTCAGCGCGAACGCCGCCAGTGGATTTCCTTTGGGTGGCGTCGACTCATGCTTGGCTTCGAGTGCCTCGTGGGTGACGTGCGCTGCGTCTTGTTCGAGTTTGCGGCCGAGCCAGGAGCGCAGCCGCTGGGCACGCTTGGAGGCCGCTTCGAGCCCTTGTTGACGTTGCCGAGCCTCTCCTTCTCGGACCACGCGCTCCTGCGCGACTCGCCACGGGCGATACCTGCGGGCGAGCTCACGAACGGACTCGACGCGTCCGTCGAGCACGCCCAGGTTGATGTCCGCCGGATTCTCGGCCCAGTGGTTGCGCAGCCACCAGCAATTGCTGCTGGCATCGTGCCAAATCAGATGGCCATCCTTGAGCACCTGGAAGGGCGTCGCGATCGCTCCACGAAAGCTGTAGCGCTCCTGGCCGCTTGCCCCCGTCCTCCACAGGGCAGGCGTGGCGAAGTCGGAGACCACGACGTCGTTGACGAGGTACGCATCACGCTCGGAGCAAGGCGAGCAGACCTCGATGATGAAGTCCACCAGCCCTTGATCGGAGCGAGGAGAATAGGCCGAGATGGTCCGTTGTCCGAATGGATTGACCAGCAGCTCGAGGCAAACTCGGCTCACCGCCAGCGACCAATCTGGTTTGAGTTCTACCTGGGCGTATGGCTGACCGTTCTCATCGAGGTGGATGCCTGCCCCATGTCCGAGCGAGGCTTGGGTGATCAGCACGGGCCAGTAGCCCACGGGCACGTCGTCGAGGCGCGGAAACGGGTCGACGGTGGCGCTGAGGGACCAAAGCGGCGCCAGGTCTCGGACCACCTGCTTCTGTATCGCCGCACTCACCCGTGCAAGATCCGATAAGTCTACGCCGTCCGCTTCGGGCACCAGGGCGATGTGTTGGGTGTTCATTGTCTAGACCTCACGCTGCGCCCGCGTGGAGCACGGGACATGCCAGATGGGGCTCTCTGCGGATGCATGTTGCGCCGCAATCTCACGCTGATTTTTCCCGTTCACGATCCTCTCCCATCGGCTCGTCTCCTTCATCCCGTGACGGCCCCTAGGCTCCCCACGTCCGGCCCTGGCACCCAGGCCCGGTCCCGGGGACCTCAGCGCACACAGCGGACTCGATGCACGCTGTCGGCCGCGAACCAGGCGTCTGATCCATGTCCAAAGTCCACCGCCCAATGGAAATCGGTGAAGCGCGCCAGCGACGTCGCAGACCAGTAGTAAGCTGACGGTTCACCCGCGAAAGCTTCCTGGTCGAGGGCCGGGCCGGCACGCGTCTCGTCTACCAGCGAATGCAGCTCCTTGAGCGTGGGCAGTCGCCAGAGCTCCTCCGCAGTAGCCAGACCCATGCAGTACGCCTCTGCGCCCGCAGCGTCGTAGGTGGAGTCGGGAGACTTCGTCTGCCAGACCAGGCGTGTTCCCGCATCACGAACGCCGTTCGATAGGGCCTTGAAGGGCGACCCTTGCGCTTGTGAGCCCCCGCGCACGCAGCGAACCGGGTGGAGTTCATCGATGGACACCGGAAGTACGTTCGTGCCCGAGAATCCAAAGTCCACCAGCCAGGCTGTGCCTGCACGACCTGCCAGGGGCGACGCGGACCAGTAGCGGTCTGCGACGAAGCCAGGGAACGCCTCGAGCTCGTCGCTCTCGCTGTTCTGATCGAGAGCTAGCAACGACACGAGCTCGATGCGTGCAGGGAGCCGAAACCCTCCGCCATCCACGGTGAGCGCCGCACAATAGGTCTCCGCATCCAGCCAGCTGCGTGGCGTGGAATCGGTGCCGGCTTGCCACTCGAGCTTGGTCACGTCGTCCCGGACGACGCCCTCCACCGGGCTGCTATAGGCACGTGGGTAGGAGCCCTCCGGGGTGCCGTCCGGCATGGGCCAGCGCGCCCAGGCGTAGGGCGAGGGCTGGAGTGCGAGCCCGCCGTCGGCGCTGGGGCCCTCGGCGGTCGCATGAATCAGCACGCCGGCTTCATGCTCGGGTGGATCCGGCAAGTCGATGCCGAGCATCGCGCTGCACGCGCTGGAGGCGAGCGAGATCAGCGTGATCGGGCCCCGTGCAGCACGCATGGGTGAGGCCTGGGAGCGTCTACTCGAGGTTTTCACATTTGTCATAGGCGGGCTGCGGCTGCTTGCCGACCAGGGCGTCGCGCGAGAGGCCATCGAGATAGAGAAACACGGCAAAGCCGGCGTTCATCGCGCCGCGCAGGGTCCAGGTCTCGAAGTCGTCTTGCTTGATTCGGTTCTCCTCGGTGAGCCAGGTGCTGGGACAAATGGGCAGCGGGTTGTCGGGAGAGCGTGCGGCTTGCACTTCTTCCACGCGCGGCACGTTCTTGGGATCGGTCGGCCACATCACGCACCATGGACCCAAATTGCCAGTGGCCACACCGGTCACGCTGTTCGCGCTCACGATGCCGCGCTCGTCGCCGACCAAGGCGTACGCGGGGTACGTTTCCGGGCGGTACCACGACGATCGTGCGTCCAGGTTGGACGGCGCGCTCTTGATCTTGAAATCGCCATTGTCGTAGTAGATTGCGCGCACCGGCGGTCGAGTGCCCCAGGCGCACAGCTTTTGCCAGACTTCGGCGTCTGCGTTCGTCCCGATCAGTGCCGAGCCCGTGTAGTCCGTGCGCCCGCTCTGCACGTTGAAGATGGGCGCGCTGTTCAGGTTGTAGCCCAACGACTGCCCGCACAGGCTCTGCGCGATGGCCAACATGTTGGCGGAGCCTGCCTTGGCCGGATAGTCACGCGACACCCCGAGCACGCTCACTGCGCCCACTACGTCGAGGATCGCGTTGGGGATCTGGCGCTGCGTGCCTCCGAGGCCCATCCAGGCCACGTAGCGGGCGGTCCAGTCGTCGTAGGTCAGACCCTCGGTGAGATACTTGGACAACCCGAACACGCGCTTGCGGTTTTCGCCGGGTGCCGAGGAAGGGCCGAGGATGCCCTCCTTGAAGTTGGCCACGCGGGCTTCGCCTCCGGTGAGCGACATCAAGGTGTCGGCCTGGCGCCCTCGCGAGTCGTACTTGGCGCCGTGGCAGTTGACGCAAATCTCATTGAAGACCATGGCGCCAGGGGACTGGTAGTACAGCGGATCGGTGGGCCTCGGAGTGGGGGTCTTCTTGTCGAACCACCACGGGCGCGTCTCGGGTGTCAGCGACGAGACGCGAGGGATGTCCTGATAGGTGCAGTCGTCCTTGGGCTGCCAGAGCCCGAACGGCACGGGGGTGGTCGCGAACGCGCGGAAGCCGTTGGTCAGGCGCGCCTGCTTGAGCATGCTCACCACCTTCTTCTGCTGCGGATCCGAGCCGACTTCGCCGTCCACCAACACCGAGGCCCAATCCGTGCGCCGCGGATACCACTCGCCTGGCGTCTCGGTAATGTCCGTTAGCACCCAGTGCGCGTGATCGGGCACGCCGTCGTTCTTGAGGGAGGCGAACAGGCCGTCGACGCTCTGGTCGGAGTCGAGCTCCGCCTGCTTGCTCATGGAGGGCAGAGAGGAGTGATCGCCCGGCGTGAGCTGAGTACCGCCGACGTTCGGATCCAGGATATCGCTGGTATCGGGGCAATACTTGGTCGCGCGATCGGGGGACAGGAACAACAAGCTCAGCTCTGGGTTCTGCACCGCGAAGGTCTGGCGGTCACCCGGCGCGGTCTTGTCGATGCCGACTGCACCGCCCACGTGATAGGCAGTCAATCGTTGATCGGCGCCCGCGAGGGCATCCTGATAGCCGGGATCGCCAGGCTTGACCTCGGAATACAGCGTTTGACCTTCGGCGAGTCCGCCGGTGGACCAGTCCATTTTGAAGCAGATCCCCGTGCAGCCCTCCGCGTCGTTCATGCGCGCCGGAATGCTGATCATCCAGTTGCCGAAGATCTCGGGCACACGGCAGTCGAAGCCCACCGAGTTCATCGGCATGTGCGGGAACAACGCGTAGTCCTCTGCATAGGTGAAAGGACTCTCCACGTTGCGATAGATCAGGCTGCGCCAGGGCGCGACCATGTAGTAGCCATTGAAGGCCCCGTTGCTGCCCGGGTAGCCCATCCACTTCTGCGCGTAAATCGAGCTGTTCGGCTGCTCCTCGTCGAACAGCCAGGGCACGATGTACGGAATCTGCGATTCCTGCTTCTCGCCGCGCTTGATGCGCGGGCTCGTGCGCTCCAGAGGGAACTGGAAGACACCGCCGCTCTGTTCGTTCGGAAAGAAATCGAGTAAGTCCTTCAGCTCCGGGTTCTGCGTGGTGGGAAAGCCACGGGGGTTGTGGCAATGGGCGCAGTTCCCAAGCATGTAGCCCTGGGCCTTGAGCTCGTGGTCGTTGCGCGGCGGGCGCGCGCCCTGGGATTGTTCGAGCGTCTTGACCTCGTCAGGGCTCGAAAGGCCAGTGATGGTACCGTATTCGATCAGACGCTCGAGTTGCTCGAGCTCGTCTTCGCTGGTGTCCTCGTAGGTCCCGCCTTCGCCAGTAGCGCGCCGACGCATTTGCAGCGGTGTGAGCCCGAGCAGGAAGCTTCGGTTGTGGCTGCCCATGTGGCACTGGATACAGCGCTCGCGGCCGGGGATCGCGTAGTTCCGCATGGCGCCTGCTCTGAACAGCGCTGCCACTCTGTTGGAGGGCTCCTTGGCCACCACCTCGGCGGCTTTGACCTCGTTGGACACGTAGCTCAGCATGACGTCGCGAAACGGCTTGCCGTCGCGTAGCGCCCCCGTGACCAAGATGGCCTCGGTCTCCTCTTCGTTCCACGCATAGGTTCCGAATAGGGAGCGCGTCTCGTGGGACCCGTCCGGCTCGTCGGGCCCATCGGCGCGCACTACGATCAGGCGGGTCTCGATCTTCTTGTAGCGCGCGTTTCCGTTCGCATCGATGACCTCTTTCATGAAGGTCTTGTACACGCGCGTGTTATCCGGGACGTCGAACTCCTGGGTCTTGGCGTCGAACGCCAGGGACTCGCCGCGCGGCAAGCGCAGATGGCGCATCTTGCGTGCGTTGTCCGAGAAGAGCGGGTAAGCGGGCGCGTACGAAAGCACGCCCTGGTGCGCCAGGACCTCGGAGTCGTAGCTGACGAGGTCCGTCTGATCCAAGCGACTGGGAAGCGCCGTGGCGGATGCGAAGAAGGCATCCTTGGCGTCCATGGAGCTCTCGTCGGTGGCCAGCATGGCCCGGTTCGGGAGGCAGCTGCCGATGTTGGTGAGGCTCTGGGCCACGCTCTTGCGGAGCACGTAGGTATTCGCGGGGCCTGTCGTGCTGTCGTCTCCCACGTACAAGAGATCACCGGGCGAACCGGCCTTGAACCACAGCTCGAGCAGTTGCGCGAGCTCGACCAAGGGGTCGGTCTCCGCACGTTCGGACCAGGGCTTGGCGTTCGACTGTCCTGGCGGCGGCATGTACTTGTTGGGATCCTCGGAGCGGATGCGCTCGAGGATGAGGGCCTGGCGTGAGCTGGTCGCCTCGGCGAACTCGCCTACGTCCTTGACCTGAAAATCTCCGCGGATGGTCTCCACGTGGCAGGCACCACAAGCACCCTTGAAGAGGCCGAACAAGTTGCTCGTGAGCACCGCGCGCTGGCCGGGCTTGAGGTTCAGCACACTCACCACGTCGCGCGCAGGGACAGGCTCGGCGGACTGCACGCTGGCGCACTTGGCGACCTCGGGTCCGGGATCGGGGACCTCGGACTCGCCGTCATCCTCTCCGCCGACGCCGGCATCGAACACGCATAGCTTGGCGTGCGCAGCGGGACGCTCGCGCGAACAACCCGCGGTCCCGGCCAGGCTCCACGAGAGCAAGAGCATCAGCGACACACGACGGAAGAGCATTCGTGACATGACCATGGGATGCACGCGACCCCTGGCGTCGCTTGCCGCGACGTCAGGGGCGCTTTGGATGGACGTTTTCGAGCCCGGCGACATCCGCGAAGGAGCGGCTACTTTGCGAAGTAAGTGGCGTTGTCGAGCGAGATCTTGGGCGCGCTCGGGCTGTTGGCGTCGTTGCTGCAAGTCACGGCGTAGGGATCGACGCCGGGCGCCAGTGCCAAGAAGCCGCGCTTCTCCACGGCCGCGTTCGCACGATCGGGACGACGCGAGTCCGTGTAGATGGCCTTCACGAGGTTCCACTGGGCATCGACCTGCTGCTGGGGCGTGATGGTCCCGGAGAGGGGGGCTCCCTGGTACGTGTACACGCTGGAGCTGCCGGTGCGGGATTCCGCGGACTCACCGAGGCTGTTGAAGCCCTTGAGGCTGCTCACGAACACGTAGCGCGAGAGGGCGTAGCTGCGGTCGCGGATCGTGGCGTAGTCGCTGGCGATGGGATCGTTGTTGAGGCTGAACACGCGCGGCTGGGTGACGCCCGCGGCAACCGTGTCCTTGTACACGGGCAACGCGCCGAAGCCGATGCTGTTGAGGTCGTTGGGTACGGCCGTGGTCAAGCACGCGACCTGCAGGTCCGAGGCAAGGGTCTGCGTGCAGCGCGTGGTGAACGGACGATTGCCCACGTTGGAGAGGCCGCGGTTGGTGGTGGCCAGGCGATAGAACGCGAGGGCCGGCGCGGTGGCGCTCGGCTTGATGTTGCCCGTGGCCGGATCGCGCAGAAACAGGTTGTGAACGCGCGGATCCTGCCGGCGGAACGCGGCGGGGACGCCGACGTTGCAGCAGCGCGACGCGGTGGGCAGGCCGTTGAAGGCGGTGTTGGTCTTGGCGCCCCACGCGATGGGCGTGTTGTCGCGGGTGCCGTCATCGCCGTTGAGCACGCCAAAGGCGGGCGCTGTAGAGGCCTGCGGAACCTGGCAGCCCGAGCCGAACTTCACGTTCCAGTTGAAGCGACGAGCTTCGGGAGAGTTCGGGTTCTCGAAGTGTGCGGGGACGGGGTAGCGGCAGTCGCAGCGCGTGAGATTGGAGAGCGTCGCGGGAGCTCCCGCGGCCAGGCCCGCGTATGCCGAGGCGGGCACGCCGAGGCTGGCCGACGAGGGGTCGATGGAGCTCGGACCGCCAGAGCACGCTTGGCCCTGGGCACCGGAGAACTTTCCGAACGCAGCCGTGGAGGTACCGTTGGCGCCCGTGTAGAGATCGGGCAGGTTGTTGGAGAAGGTGGGCACCACGATGGGCAGCACCAGACCGAGCGTGCCGTCGGCCTCGGCGACCTGGTCGTTGGCGTCGGCGTAGCGACGGATCGGGTCGAGATCCTGGGCGTCGGTGCCGTTGCACCACTTCTGGTTGGTGCCGGGAATGCCTAGCAGGGCGATGAAGAGCTTGGCCGTCGCGCTCGCTTCACCGCGGCGATAGATGTGGCGGATCTGGGTGTTGGCGGGGACGCTCGAGCTGGCGAACAGGCTGCCGTAGTCAGCCGCCAAAGCGCGGCGCGCAGCGCTGTTGCAGTCCTGAGTTTGGTCGCGCAGATCATAGCCCGCGTAGAGCAGCGAGAGCGCGTTCTGCCAGGTGCCGTAGTTCGTGCCGATGGTGGGGTTGCCCTCCGGGAAGCGGTTCGGATGACCCACGTTCAAAATGCCATCGATGGCGAGCACGATGTCTTGGGCATTGGGGTAGGTGCCGCACAGGCTGTCGCCGAGCTGCGCTGTGAAGAAGGCGATCACCTGGTTGCTGGTGGTGCTCTTCAAGGCCGTCTCGCCCGGGGTCTGACCGCCGCCCGCGTAGTCGAGGAACGAGCCGAGGTCCGCGTTGGCCGACAGCGCCGGATCCGCGAGGAACGCGGGCCGCACGACGGGCTCCCACGAGTCCGAGCCGGCCAGCCTGAGGAGCTGCGCGTCGGCCGCGAGCGGCACCGCGCTCAGCGCGGTCACCACGGAGATGAGTGATAGTCCTTTGTTCATTGCATTCCTACTCTCTGTTGAGACGTTTCCTTCGGATTGAACTCAGCGCCTACGGCGTCGCCACGAGCGGTGCGCGTCGCAGGCGACGAAGCGTGAACACCAGCAGCAAGAGCGCGCCGAGCCCGCCCACCGCGAGCCAGCGTGTGAGCGGCTGCTCGCCCAGCTCGTACAGGGCGCGTTGCCAGGGCGAGCTAACCTCGGCGGTGACGCGCGCCATGACCTCGACTGCGTCTGGCTTCATGGAGCTATGCCGAGCACGCTCGACGATCTGCGCCGCCCCCGCATAGTCCTGCTCCTGCATGGCCAGCGTCCACTCGTAGCCGAGGGTCTTGGCCTGGTTGGGGGCCGTGCCGCGCAGCGTTTCGAGGCAAGCACGCAGGCGCCCCGTATCGCGCACGCGAACGCCGACGTCGCAACGCAGCTGCGCCACGAGCGTCGGATCCACCTTCGCCTGCTCGAGATGCTTCAGCACCGCATCGAGGTCGTTCAGGCGCGAGGTCGGCACGGCTCCCGGCTGAACCAACGCCAGGCGCACGTAGCGCATGTAGTCGTCCACCACCACGCCGGGCTTGGTCAAGGCCATGGCGCAGGCCGAAAGACCGCGCGCCTTGTCGTCGCCCTCTTCGTAGGCCTGGCAGAGCTTCGAGAAGCCTGCCGCGACGCCAGGGACCGCCAGTGTGATCGCACGCAGATACTTGGCGGCTTGCGCATGATCTCCGCGTTGACTCGCGCGGTCGGAGCGCTCTGCAAGTTCCATCAGATAGTTCGCGAAATCGATCGGGGCCGCGTTGCGCTCGGCCTCGCTCGGCACGGCGATCTCGGCCGCGCCGTCGTCGATGGGGAAACCGGTCACGAACAGCGAGTCGCCCATCCGCCGGGCCTCTTCGGGAGACTCCGTGGGCAGGATCTGGGCGTTTTGGGCGCCCGACGAACTCGCTGACCACGCCTGGCAGAGCACGAGTAGCGGCAACAGAAGAGACCGCCAACGACGAACATCGATCGAACTGCGCTTGAACATCGTGACATCACCTCATTCAGAAGAAGCACTGCGTGGGGCAGAAGATTCCATCACCTTCGATCACCATCTCGGCGAGCCCGATCGGGTAGGTCGGATCCAAAAAGCGGTTCTGCACTTCTTTGATGCCGTCCATTTCGGCCTCCGAGGCCGCGGTGATCTCGCGCACACAGGCGCCAGCCGCGTCTGCGAGCGGTGTCGTCAAGCACGTGGTGGACTCCACGCCGGGGCCGCAGAGGCAATCGGTGAGGTACACCGTTCCGCTCTCGTCGGGTTTGGTGCATCCAGTGCGCCAAATGCACTTGAGCAGGTCAGTGCAGAGCACCGAGCGCTTGCGCCCGGCTCCGATGCCCATTTCAGCCTTGCCTTCCATGGCGAGGCACGCCGCGCGCGCGTGATAGTAGGCGCTCTCGGGATTGATCGTCTCTTCGCAGGACGCGCACTCGAGGGGATCGCCGAACGGTCCCTTGGTGGGGTCGTTCCCTGCGTCCGATCCGGCGTCGTCCTCGGACTGCGACGCGTCGATAGCAGAAAGCCACGATCCACCGGTGCCGCCGTCGAAGAACTCGTCGGAGACCACGTCGGCATCCACCTCGGGGCTGGCGGCATCGCCCGCATCCGGCTTGCCCGCGTCCAGTCCGCCCGCATCGCTCGGCGGGAAGACACAGAGGGCTTGATTCGGACCTGCCATGGGTTCTGCACCACAGCCCAGGGCGAGCAGAGCCAGCCCGCTGCCGAGGCGCGCGACGCGAAGCGTGAAGAGGTGCCGGTTTCCATGAAGGGTCATCGGGAACAGAGGTGCCAAGCGGTGTTGGAGCTTCTCGCAAGGGGCCTTCCGGGGAAGGAAGGTCGCTCGCGAGAAGGCGCGACGCCATAGATGACGTCGCGCTCAGGTATCGCTCAGGGCGCCAAGCAGACGTCGACGCACGAGAACTGGTCGCAACCTTCGATCACGGAGTCCGCTGCGCCGATGGCGTAGGTCGGATCGGTGAAGCGGTTGTTGATGTCGGTGATGCTCTCGGACTCCGCACCCGCGGCGACCTGCTGCTTGCAGGGACCGGTGGCGGCGGCGTAGGTCGAGCCGAAGCAGGTGGTAGGTTCGACGCCGATGCCGCAGAAGCAGTCGGACACGAAGATGTTGCCGCCGTTGTCCGGCGCTGCGCAACCCGAGGTGTGCACGCAATCCAGGATCGCCTTGAAGATCTCGGCGCGTGGCTTGCCCGAATAGGAGTTGCCCGCGATGGCCGTACCGGAGCCCGTGAGCGCGAGGCCAGCGGCGTAGCTGTCCGGGCAGCTGGGTTCGCCGTTGTGTTGCTGCGTTTCGCAGGCGGTGCAAGCGGCGAGCGGATCGGGCGGATTGCCGGTGGTGGTTCCAGTGGTGCCCGTCGTGGTGCCGGTGGTTCCGGTCGTGTCCGTCGTGGTTCCAGTGGTGCCCGTCGTGGTGCCGGTGGTTCCGGTCGTGTCCGTCGTGGTTCCAGTGGTGCCCGTCGTGGTGCCGGTGGTTCCGGTGGTCGTTCCGGTGGTTCCAGTGGTCGTTCCGGTGGTTCCAGTGGTCGTTCCGGTGGTTCCGCCCGCCGTGGTCACCGTAATGGTGAAGGGATAGGGGTCGCTCGTCGTGTCGCCGTCCGACACCACCAAGGTCACCGTCGTGGTCCCGGTGGCCGTGCCCGTGAAGGTCGCGGTCGGGTAGCCCGTGGTCACATCGCCGCCTGCGCTGGAGGTCCAGGTGTAGGTCAGCGCGCCGGGCTGGTTGTCGGGATCGTTCGCGGTGGCGACTAGCTGTGTGGTGCCGCCGAGGACGACGCTCGGCTTCAACGTCACGATGGACGAGATGACCGGCGCCACGTTGGCGTCACCGTTGACCAGCAGGGAGCCGCCCGTCACCGCCGGACCGCGGAAGATCAGGTGTACCGAGACCGTGGTCTGGTTGCGTGCGGTGATGCTGAAGGTGGCCGTGCCGGCGCCCTTCGTGACCCCGTCGGTGGCCGTCGCCGTGAGGTTCAAGGTGTAGTTCTGGCCCGCCGGGATGGGGCTGATCACGTGGGAGAACGTGTTGCCCGTGCCGGCCACGGAAAACGTCCCGGTGAGCGGCGCGGCGAGGCCACCGCCGGTGATGGTATAGGCGACGCTGTCGACGGTGACGTTGCCCGTGACGAGCCGGAGCTCGGCGCCGCCCACCTCGTGCTGAGCCTGCTCGGCGCTTGCATCTTCGCTGCTGCAGCCAACCAGCCCGACGCTGCCGTACGCTGCGGCGAGCGAGAAGATGATTGCACTGCGGATCGATCTATTCTTCACAAGTATCCTCCTTGCGAGCGTGCGCATCCGCTTGCCAGCGCACTCCAACCCGTTGCGCTGGGCGCATACGGACTCGAGTGCGTTGGTGTTGGCCGTCGCTCTTCGTCTTGCTGCGCCGAGCGCTACGCAACCTGTGTGCCATGGGAAGAGATGTGAGAATTGCCGTGAAAATGGCCTCGCTGTCGCCGAGGTCGGCGTCGCAGTCTGCTCATGAATGAGCAAGCTCTGCTGCTGACTGCTGATTGGTGAGCAATGCGATGTCCGATTGCAGACGCACTGACAATCGCTCGCGTCGTCGAGCGATCTGCAGTCCCGGATCACGCGCGTACGTGCTGACGTCACGCCGTTAACGGCCCGAGCGCCGCGCTCGCTGCTGGAGCGTGCGTGGACTCGAACCTCGATGGTGTGCGCCGAAGGCCGCTCTACTTGCCGTCTTCCTCTGCACTCGAACGACGAGTGGTGCCGGCAATTTCGCCCTGTTCGATCAAGCGCGCGCGAACCACGTTGCGACTCAAGCCCAACAAGCGCGATGTCTGGAGCTGATTCCTTCCGCAGTACTCGTGGGCCACGCTCACCAAGCGACGCTCGATGTAGTGATGGAGGTGTTCGATGTTCTTCTCGAACAGACGGTGCAGGGCCTCTTCGAGCAGCGCGTCGGCGTCGTTGCGCTCGATGAGATTCCGACCCCTGCGCAGCTTCCAGCGGCTTCACGCTGCGAGGCGGCGCGGCTCTCCTGAGGTTCAGTTGTGGCTCGTCGATGCTGTCTCCATCACGCACGAGGACCGCGTGATGGATGACGTTCTCGAGCTCGCGGATGTTGCCTGGCCAGCTGTGCTCCAGGAGCGCGCAGCAGGCCGCGGGAGCGAGCGTGAGTGGACCTGCACCCACGGCTTCTCCATAGAGATTCAGAAAGTGTTCGGCCAGCGGGAGAATGTCCCGGGGACGCTCACGCAGGGGCGGAACCACGACGCTGGCGACGCTGAGTCGATAAAAGAGGTCCGAACGGAAGCGCCCCGCCGCCACGGCCTCTTCCAGGTTGACGTTGGTCGCCGTGATCAACCGGAAGTCCACCGCCACGGTGGTGCTCGATCCGAGCCGCACGATTTCGCGTTCCTGCAGCGCGCGCAGCAGCTTTACCTGCGCGGCCATGGAGAGGTCGCCCACTTCGTCGAGAAAGAGCGTCCCGCCGCGGGCGGCCTCGAACCAGCCCGTCTTGGCGCTCGTCGCGCCGGTGAAGGCCCCACGCTCGTGACCAAACAGCTCACTCTCCACCAGGGACTCGGTCAGCGCACCGCAGTTCACCGCTACGAAGGGGCCGCCGCTGCGGTTGCTCAGGCGATGGACGAGCCGCGCCGCCAGCTCCTTCCCGGTACCGGTCTCTCCACACAGCATCACGCTGGCGTTGCTCGGCGCCACCAGCTCCAGGCGCCGCAGCAGCGCAGCCGATCGTTCGTCGGCAAACAGCAGGGCTCGCGCGCGTGCGTTTTCACCCGTGGCAGGAGCCGGGACGGTGCGGGTCTGAGGGTCCGCATCGTCGCGGAATTTGACGGGCATGAGAGTTCGCATTCCAGACGGGGCCGGCACGGACGCGCGCTATGCAAGAGCGGAACCATCGTCTGCTGTCAGGTGCTCGACCGTAGGAAAGGAGCAGAAACTTCGATCGAAAGGATCCGGTTGGAGAAGACATGGGCCGTGCCGGGGCAAGGGCAGACCTCTTCGCTTGTGGACAGTCAAGGGAAGCCCGTGACGGGCCAGGGGGGGGCCCTAGCGCAGCTCACCTGGCCGCCCGTGCTCGACCACGGGGGAAGACGGCTGAATCAGGTTTTCGTTGCGCGTTCTAAATTCGCGTCTCTTGCCGAACTGCTGAATGAACTTGGCGCACTCACGGACATCGTCTGCAGTCACGTGCGCTGCCCAGCCGACCAGCATGATCCACTCGAACAGGTAGATGTTCATGGCGTACTCGATGCCCAGGTGAAGCATCAAGATGGCGAGCAGGGCCAGGCGTCGTGTCTCCCGAAACCACACGAGCAACGGAGCCAGGATCTCGAGCAGCAATGAACCCCAGGTGGTCAGCCGGGAGAACAGCAAGGACTCACGCAGGAAGTCCGGGATGGGCCCGTGCATCGCGAAGTCGTCGAGGTGGAGGATGAAGTACATCGCGGTCCCCTCGCGCCACATCGTTCCGCTCAGCTTCTCCACGCCAGCCGACCACAGCAGGGCAGCCATTTGAACCTGCACCAGACGCAAGCACCAGCCATCCACTTCCGTGGCCACTGCAAGGCCGCGCCTGCGCCGCACGAACGCGTCCAGGGACCAGACCTCCGACGAGCGCATGAAGATGGTCAAGAACAACAGAATACGGAAGATCTTGTCGCCTCCGTCGAGGATCATCGCGTTGCGAAAGTCGAAGCTCACTGCCCACACGAACACGCAGATCGCTTGCAGTCGAGTCGCCGCGCCCAGCGCCAGTAAGACTCCCTGTCCGAGCGCGATGGCCCAACACGTCCAAACCACGTTCGGCGTGCTCGGCAGCCAGTCCAGCAGACTCAAGGTCCCTGCGGGGGCAAACAGCTTGCGCTGGGTTAGCGGGAGCACTCCGCCGTCGGTCCACCACATGTCCACGTGGGGGATGGCGAGCAGAAGGTCGAGCACGAAGAGGCTAGCGAGAGCGATGCGATGAAAGGCGAGCCGGCGTGCGTCCACCGAGGCGTGTAGCCAGCGGTCGAGGGCCCTTCCGAGCTCCATCAGGGCCGGGAGATCGTCCTGTGCACGAGCGGTCACGGCAGGACCTCCACGTGAAAGAGATACTGATGAGGAAATACGGTTTGCCCGGGGATCGCGCGCCCGAAGTAGTTCGGTGCGCCCGGATTCGGGACGTCCCACCAGTGACGGACCAGCTCCACCCGGGCCGGCACCAAACCCCGCTCGGGTCGTGCTAGCCGGGAGGCTGCGAAGCGAGCCAGCGCTGGCCACAACACACGCGAATCGTCGCGACGCAGCGCGTCCCACCACTTGGCGTGACGCCCCTGGAGGATTTCATCGCCCGCGCTTTGCTGCTCCCAGTCCGGACTCTTCCAGCTTCCGCTCTCGCCGTTGCGGAAGGTGACCTTGGCTTCGATCCAGGCGTTGGTGCGCTTGGGGTCGGGAGCAAAAAGCTTCCAGTCACCTTGCCAGAGTCCCAGTGGGTAGAGGACTTGGCCGCATAGCTGGCGCAAGCTCGTGCGCGCGGGGGAGTCACCGGGCAGAGCATCCTGCAGCAGCGCGCCCATGAGCAGCACGGCAAAGCCGTTGATTAGCCAACGCTCAAAGCGTGCCTTGGCGCCGCGCGCGAGCGAGAGATTCGCGAGTTCTGGGGTCGACACGCGCCCAGCGCTGAGCAAGCAACATGCCAGGAGTGGCTAAGAACACGGCCGAGGGGGGCTCCGCCGAGCCCGGCACGCCGCGGAAGTCAGGACCCATTCGAACAGGCGCCGCGGTCGGCCCCCAGGGGCGGGGAGCAGTAGCAATGATCGTCCACGACGCACTGGCAGCCCGCCTTGACGTCCTCCGTGCAATAGCCCTCGAGCCAGTCGACGCAGGCTGCAAGCGTGGTGAAGTGCGTGGGGGTGTCACGGGCCGCGAGCTCCTCGTCCGTGGGACACTCGCCGTCGGGGTTCCAATACTCCCCGTCGACGCAAGCCCAGACGGGCAACATGCGCTGATAGCGCTCGCAGGCGCTCGGAGGGTCGTCTCCGCCGCATCCGAGCAGGGTGGCGAGCAGTGTCCAACCAAGGGCGCGCTTCATGTAATCGTGTGCCTCCCGGCCTTTGAAGCCGTGGGCCGAGTGTAAGGCACGTCTCTGGCCGTGGTGCGGTGGTCACCCTGGATGCGCATCGAGCGCGGGTCATCGGTTGGCCCGCGACCTGGCCACGGCCTAGCTGCGGAGCGGCTCGCGCTTATCTCTCTCTGGTGGCCAACGCGGGCGACCGGCTGGAACAGTTGATTCGCGAGGTGTGCGACCGCTCCTCGGTGATCTCGTTCGCTGGTGGGTTTCCGGCCACCGAGACGATTCCGCAGGAGGCCCTGTCCCAGGCTGCGCTCTCGGCCGTGCGCACGCTGCCGCGGGTGGAGGCGTCGCTCCAGTACTGTTGGCCCGAGGGCAAGCCGGCGCTTCGCAAGTGGGTCGCGGCGCGCCTCGCGCAGCGCGGAGTGCGTGTCGAACCAGACGAGGTGATCATCACGGCGGGTGCGCAGCAGGCGCTCTCGCTGAGCTATCGCGCCTTGGGTGAGCCCGGCACGCGGGTGCTGGTGGATCCCATCAGCTATCCAGGAGCGCTCGACGTGATGCGCTCGGCTGGCGCGCAGTTCACAGAGGACCCAGCTCGCGCGCAGGTGGCCTATTTGATGGCGGGTGTGGCGAACCCGGTCGGCCACGACAGTCTGCCCGTGCATTGGCGGGTGCTGCGCGAGCGCGACTGTCCTCTGATCGTCGATGAGGCTTACGCCGAGCTGCGCTTCGATGGTGCGCTTCCGCCCGCCCTGCTGGGCGAGGCGCGTGAGCGCGTGTTCCACGTGGGCACGGTGTCCAAGAGCATTTGCCCGGGCTTGCGTATCGGCTGGTTGGTTCCGCCGCCCTCCCGCCTGCGAGGTTTCCTCGACGACAAGACCCACGACGACCTGCAGGCCGGTACCTTCGCGCAGACGCTCTTGAGCGGACTCCTGTGCCGCATCGACTACGACGCACACCTGCGCGGTGTGCGCGCGCTCTATCGAGAGCGGGCCGCATGTCTGGCGCGCGCACTCCAGCGAAGCCTGCCCCAGCTCGCCTTTCGCGCGCCGGAGGGAGGCTTCTCGCTCTATGCCGACACGGGGTGTCGGATGGAGGAGGTCGCCTTCTTCGAGGCCTGCGTGGCGGAGGAGGTCATCTACGACCCGGGATCCCGCTTCGTGGCGGAGCCGCGCGACACCGATACGCTGAAGCTGCGCCTGTGCTTCTCGTCGCTCTCGCCGGAGCGCATCGAGCGGGGCGTCGAACGCCTGGCGCGAGCCTGGGCGCGGGTCAGCTAGTCCGCGCGAATCAGCAAAAATGCAGACCAAAGTGCTTGACCCGAACCGAGCCCCCCTGCATGGCAGGGTGATGCGAGCAGGGTACGGTTGGAAATACGCGAGTTGGGTCATGGCCCTTACGTTGACGGCCTGTGGCTCGACCGAGCACGGGCCTCACGGGGAGAACGGCCCCGGGGACGCGGGCGAACAGCAGGATGCGGCGGCAGGCGGCCACGACGCGAACACGGGCGATGCTGGAGCGGACGCGGCCGCGGGAGATGCTGGGGATGAAGAGCTAGTGCCGGTGCCCCAGGCCTTGATCGACGCCATCGCGGCAGCCGCCAACGGTGGCGACGTGGACCTCGACGCGGACGGCGTCACGGACCTGTCGGTGACGGTCGAGGCCGATCGGCGCGTGGTGAAGGTGATGGTGGGCGACAAGGTGCTCTTGCTCGTGACCCGCTACTTCAATGGCACGACCGAAAAGTCCGGCGACTTCAACCTGGACGGCGCCGAGGACTACACCGAGCTCGAGCTCACCACGGCGGAGCTCTTCAGCCGACAGACCACCCAGGATCGCAACTACGACGGCACCGTCGACTTCCACGAGACCTACGAGATCAACATCGCGAACCGCACGACGCATACGCTGCGCGAGGTGCTCAAGGGCCAGGCCTTCGAGGTCGAGGTGGAGGGCACCAACGACACCGGCAGCATCAACGCCGGCAACGGTTGCAGCGGGGACTACCCGCTCGAGGATTCCGCGCACCTCACCGAGGTGGAGGTCGTGGGTGAGCTTCGCATCGTGCAGTGCAAGTACGAGAACTCCGCGGGCTGCGTCGTCAACACGCCGAAGGGAGCCTGCACGAAGGCCCAGGTGAACCGCATCCTCAGCGAGCTCACGACCATGTTCCACGACGAGATCGACGAGCTGAAGCCGGTGCAAGAGGTGGGCATCGACGAGTCCAGCGTGGTGGAATGTCTACGCAAGCGCCAGGCGCCGTTCCTCGAGGGACTCATCAACAACCTGGCCAACGGAAAGGGCGCCAAGGGCGCCAAGGGCAACTTCAACGGCAGCCGTATCGCCTGTGGCGTGACCTGCTCGGCGGACTCGGACGTGCGCTCGCTGGGAAACACCGACTCGGTGGAGCGCGAGCGGGTCAACGT
This sequence comes from Myxococcales bacterium, assembly GCA_047601445.1. Classification (GTDB taxonomy): domain Bacteria; phylum Myxococcota_A; class Polyangia; order Polyangiales; family DASUME01; genus DASUME01. The sequence continues at coordinate 7,040,212 of JASGJH010000001.1, forward strand.
GAACATGGACCAGGACAACGGCGAGCTGCGCGACACGCTCTTGCATGAGCTGTTGCATTCGGCCGGCTACGACGGCCCACCGGGACACAACGACGCCGACGGCAATCAGGACGACGCCATTTATGCCTGCTCGCGCTGGTGCACCGGTCGCTCGCTCAAGTCCACGGGCGCCGACGGCGAGTCCCACTACGACATGGAGGGCATGCTCGACATGGACGACTGCTTCAAGTGCTCCGGCACCAAGGCCACACGTGAGGAGTGCTGCTTCGACAAGGTCACCTGCAGCAACGGCTGCTGCGACCACGCGTGCGAGGCGGACGGCACCTGCAAGCGCGACCCATGCAACCCCGCGCTCAACGACGGCGACTTCTCGCTCTGCCGCCTGAAGGGCTCGAGCGACTTCGAGGTGACCGACGGAAGTGGTAGCTGCGCGACCAGCGTACGCTGGGTCTACGACAGCGTGAGCGGTAACAAGGTCACCTTGGTGCCTACGGGCACTACCGACTGCACGCTGATGACCGTGGGTTGCAGCGTGACGCCCCTGAGCGCAAACGTGCTCCCCGTAGACGGCCAGCTGGTGCTCGACTACGGCACCTCCACCTATACGGGCGCGGGCCTCACGTCCTGGAACATCACGATCAGCTGCCCGGAATCACCGAGTTACGTGTCACCGTTCAAGTCGGGCTGGTTTGCCGCGCAGAACCCGCTGAGCTTCGTCTCCGGACAGCCCCTCAAGAGCAAGCTCATCTTGGAGGACGGCTCGGTCGAGTGGACCTTCGAGCCCAATTGAGGATGAGGCTCAGAGGTGTTGCAAGCTGCGCAACGCGATGCCGATGAGCCCCGCCACGAAGATCACCAGCGGCTCCGGCGCCTTCTTCAGCTTGAGCAGCACTCCAAGCGTGACCAGCGCGAGCGCGGCCGTGGGTAGATCCACGATGGCGCGCTTGCCTAGCACGAAGGCGGCGCCCGCGATGGCGCCCGCCGCAGCCGCCGTGACGCCCTGAACGAAGGTCGCCACGTGCGCGTTCTTGCCGTACTTCTGGTAGTGCGGCGCCGGGATGACCACGAACAGGTAACACGGCAGGAACACGCCGATGGACGCCATGATGGCACCCAGTGGGCCCGCGGTGAGGTATCCGATGAACGCGACCGTGATCACCACGGGACCCGGCGTGATCATGGCGACCGCGACAGCGTCGAGAAACTGGCGCTCGGTCAGCCACTGGAAGTCGTTCACCACGCCCCCGTGCAGGAACGGCACGATGGCCAGGCCACTGCCGAACACGAACGCGCCCGCCTCGGCGAAGTACCAGGCGATGCGCCACAGCTCGGATGCGTCGGCTGAACCGTGAACCCCGGCGGTGAGCCACGGCAGGCTGGGCGCGAACATCAGCGCAGGGGACGCGGGCGTGCCACGAAATGAACGGACCGCCATCACCACCAGGCCCGAACCGAGGAAGAGCGAGAGGATCTCGGACTCAGTCCACGCCGTCACCAGTCCGCTCAGGCCGAACACGCCCCACAGCAGCTTGTCTTTGCCGAGCGTGAGCTTGGTGAGCTTGTGCGCGCTGCGACCGATGATGGCGATCACCGCGGCGCCGATGCCGTAGAATGCGCCTTCCATCCAGGGCAGCCCGCCGAAGCGCAAGTAGAGCCACGAGAGGGCCAGCACCATCAGGAAGGAGGGCAGGATGAAGGCCGCCGAAATCAGGGTCGCTCCCAGCACGCCGCCGCGCACCCAGCCCAGGTAGATGGCGAGCTGTGCGGCGAGCGGCCCCGGGGCGAGCTGGGCGAGCGCGAGTCCATCGAGGTACTCCTGCTTGGTGATCCAGCGTCGATCCTCCACCAGATCCTTCTGCATGTAGCCGGCCAGCGCGATGGGACCGCCGAAGCCGAAGCTGCCGAGGCGCAGGAAATAGCGGACCAGGTCGCCGGTGGTGCACGGCTCCGCAACCGTTGCTGATACAGGTGTATCTTGAGTAGACATACGCTTGTGACATGTCTACGCTCCTGGCGCCTGGAGCACAAGTGACCGAGACCGACGCCCCTCATCATGCCGGCCTCGAGGCCGGCCACGCAGGCCCGCGCTGGCTGCTGCTGATCCATCAGATTCCGGCCGATCCCGCCTATCTGCGCGTGAAGGTGGGGCGCAGGCTCGCGCGCGTGGGTGCCTTGCAACTCAAGGGCAGTGTCTATGTGCTGCCCAACCTCGAGAACTGCCGGGAGGACTTCTCCTGGATTCGGCGCGAAGTCGTCGATGGTGGCGGCGAGGCTGCGGTGCTGGGAGCGAGCTTGCTGGAGGGGCTGACCAGTGCGGATCTAGAACGCATGTTTCGTGAGGCGCGCGCGGCGGACTACAAGGCGTGCGCCGAGCGCGTCGCGACCGCGCAGGCGCGCGCGCGCGCGTCGAAGGGACCGGGTGAGGGGCGTGAGCTCTCCCTGGAGCTGACACGCATCGAGGAACAGCTGGCCGAGCTCGAGCGGATCGACTTCTTCTCCGCGGGCGACGTCGATGGACTGCGTACCCGGATCGCCCAGATCAAGGCCGCCCTCGGCCGCGCTCCGGCCCCCGTGGAGCAGACGGCCTCGACCTACCAGGTTGCGCAGTTCCAGCGCCGAACTTGGGTGACGCGCGTGGGCGTGAAGGTCGATCGCGTCGCCTGTGCCTGGTTGATCCAGCGCTTCATCGATCAGGAGGCCAAGTTCAAGTTCGTGGATCCCGCGAGCTATCGCCACGGCAAGCGCGAGCTGCGCTTCGACATGCCCGAGGCCGAGTTCACGCACGAAGGGGATCTGTGCAGCTTCGAGGTGATCTGTCGGCGCTTCGGCCTGAGGTCGCCGGGCCTCGTGCGCATCGGAGAGATCGTGCATGACCTCGACGTGAAGGACGGGCGCTACGGCCACCCGGAGACCGAAGGGCTCAGGGCCATCATTCAAGGACTGGTCAACGAGCAAGCAGACGATGAGGCACGGGTGAGCACCGCCGCGGCGCTCTTCGATGCGCTCTACAGCTCTGCAGAGCGCGGAGCGGGCTCGCAATCGGCTTCCAGGAAGCGCAAGCACAGGGCGGGCGCTCGCTAATCGCCCGCTTCCGCAAGGAGACGAGGACATCTTCAGCTCATGGCTTGATCGAGGCAGCCTGGATGGGAAGGTAGGCGGGATCGTCCATACTGCGCGCGCTTCGCGCGAGGAGGGTTCCCATGACCAAGGCTCACTGGCTGCTGGCGTTCGGCCTCACATCCATCGTCGCCGTGCCTGCACTGGCGGCGTCGACCCAAGTGGAGGCGTGCAAGGCGGAGTTCAAGAATGCGGGCTGCGCGCCGACCAACGAGGCCGAGGCCTACACGTGCATCGAGGGCATCGAGAAAGAAGGACAGAAAGACGAGGGGCTCTCCCATGCCTGCTACGAGGCCCACGAGCGCTACGAGAAGAAGATGCACAAGCAGGAGCACCACGAGCACGAGGACAAGTAGCGCGCTGACCCGCGCTTCCCTGCGGCCGCACGAGGCCCGTGCCGGCTCACTCAGGCTGCCACGGACGGCAACGCCACGGTGAAGCATGCGCCGTGACCCAGGCCCTCGCTCTGCGCCGTGATGCTGCCACCGTGGAGTTCCACCAAGTGCTTCACGAGCGCGAGCCCGAGGCCCAGGCCATGTGAGCGCTCGCCGCTGCGCTGGCCTTGCTGAAAGCGCTCGAACACATGCGGGAGGAAGGCCGGGTCGATGCCGAGACCGTTGTCCCGGATCTCGACCCAGACCTTGTCTGCGTAGCGCAGGCCAATCTCCACGCGGCCCCGTTCGGGCGTGAACTTGATGGCGTTGTTGAGGAGGTTCCAGAAGATCTGCTGTAGGCGTCGAGCATCTCCCGAGACGCGAGCGGAAAGCTCGGCGGGTGCGAACGAGAGTTCGATGGACTTGGCATCGGCGCTGGGCCGCACGGTGTCGAGGGCGGAGTGCAGCACGGACTCGAGCTCGAGTGGCTGACGATCGAGCTCGAGCTTGCCACTCAGCACGCGCGACATGTCCAGCAAGTCCTCCACCAGCTGGGCCTGGGTTTGTGCGTTGCGCTCGATGACCCTGGTGGCGCGCTCGACGAGGGACCGCTCCATGCCTCGCTCGCGCAGCAGGGCCGACCAGCCGAGGATCGCACTCAGGGGCGTGCGCAGCTCGTGCGACACCAGCGCTACGAACTCGTCCTTGTTGCGACTCTCGTCCTCCGCCGCGAGCTGGCTGCGCTTCTGGTTCTCGATGTCCGTGGTGGTACCGAACCAGCGGCTCACGCTGCCGTGCTCGTCGAAGCGCGGCTGGGCGCGCGTCAGGTGCCAGCGATACTCGCCGCTCCGCGCGCGCAGGCGATGTTGGATCTCGAAGGGGGTCTCGTGCTCGCGTGACTCGCGGAAGCAGGCTTCGAACCGATCGCGGTCGTCCGGATGGATGCAGGAGTAGAAGGCGAGGGCGCGCGCGTCTCCCGCAGGCAATCCGCTGTACTCGTTCCAGCGCGGATTGAAGTACTGAAAGCGCAGGTCCGCGTCGGCGACCCAGACGATCTGCGGAGCCATGTCGGCCAGGGCGTGGAAGTGGTCCTCACTGCGCCGCAGGGCCTCCTCGGCCGCCACTTGCGCGCTGACGTCCTGAACGATGGTCACGGTGCGCTGTGGGTGCCCGCGCTCGTCGCGGATGAGCGCTGACGACACCTGCGCCAACACGCTGCTGCCGTCTTTGCGTACGTAGCGCTTGCGAGCCTGGTAGCTGGGGAGTTCTCCGCTCTTCACGCGCTCGAAGCGGGTCCGGTCGGCGCTGCGATCCTCGGGGTGGGTGACTTCCACGAAGGTTCTTTCGAGGAGCTCCTGCTCCGCGTAGCCGAGCATCCTGCAGAAGACCGGGTTGGCCCGCAGGAAGCGTCCGCTCCCGGCGTCCACCTGCGCCATGCCCACGATGGCGGCCTCGAAGATGAGGCGGAACTGCTGCTCGCTTTGCTGCAGCTCGGCGGTGCGCTCCGTCACCTTGCTCTCCAGCTCGGCTCGGCTCTGCGAGAGTTCCTGCCGTGTTCGGGTGAGACCCGCGATGGTACGCTCCACACGCTCCACGGCGGGCTTGAACACGAGCAGCGCCTCCAACGCCAGCACCAGCAGCGTGAAGCTCGTCAGGAGCAGCTCGACCCTGCGCAGCGCGTGCACCTTCTGCTCGGCCTCCCACTGGTATCGGGTCACCACGCGGTCCATGGCCACCAGAAAGAGATCCTCCGCGGTCAAGATGGTGATGATGGGTGGGCGCAGGTCGCCATGTCCAGCCTGCGCGCGGCGCGCGGCGAGCAGCTGCTCCGCGGCGCGATCCATCTCGTGGAAGTGGCGGTCCGCGTCGGCGAACAACTGCGCCACGGCGGGGGTGTTGCGCCCCGGTAGGCCGCGCACCAAATCTCCTCGCTGCAGGCCAGCGTGCGCGCTCCGCCAGGCCAGAAGGGTTTGCTCGAACTCGCCCAGCGGTGCCTCGGCCGTTGGCTGCGCACCCATTTCGAGCGCGGTCTTGCTCAGGCGCTGGCTCAACATGCGCTGGCGTCCCGCCACATTGACCACGCGTGCATCGCTCTCGTGTCGCACCAAGGCGCTCTGGATCAGCGCCTGGCTAGTCAGCGACAACAGCGCGACCAAGCCCAGCGCGAACACGTAGCGCCGCGTCAACGCATGGGCTCCGGAGGCTTCTTGGGACATCGCGCTAGCCCCTAGCTTTCGCCGAATGCGAACGTTCTGCATCGAGCCCAATCGCGCACGCGAACGCCCACTCTGGTGCATTGCCCGACTCGGCTAGCTCGGTACCCTTTAGCAGCAGTGCGCGGAGCCTCCAGGCTTCGCAGCCGAAGGCCAGGTATCTGTGATCCGAGCGGTCGTTGCGGTTTCCGTGCTCACGGGGCTCACCCTGCACGCCGGCATCGTCCATCTCTTGCTCTACGCGCAATCTCGCGGAAACCGCGACAGGGCGGACCTGTACTTTGCGTACACCGCGCTGCTGGTCGCCGGCTACAACCTGTGCTGCGCAGGGCTCTATCTGAGCACCAGCGTGGCGCAAGGCGTGCCCTGGTTTCGTGGTCAGGTGTTCTTCGTGTCGGGCGTCGCGGTCGCGTTCATGTACTTCTTGCGCGAATACTCCAAGGTATCCGTACCGCCCTGGTTTCGCAGGTTGGCCTGGCTGCTGCCCGTCATCGGCGTCACGGCCCTAGTCGAGCGTCATGGGCTGGTGACCACCGCGGAGGAGTCCATCAAGCGCGTGCCAGTGCCGCTCTTTGGCGAGGTGGTGTACTACGAGCCCGCCACGGGACCGCTCTACGACGCCTGGGTCGTCGGCTTGATCGTGCTCACGGCGAACTCGCTGCGCATGGCCTTTCGCGTGCGTAGCCACGGGGACCCCAAGCGCGCTCGCTTCATCCTGCCCGCGGTGCTGGTGTTCTCCTTCGGCGCGCTGCACGATGCTCTCGCGGGGAGCGGTGTGTTCCGCTCGGCCTATCTGCTCGAGTACTCCTGGACCAGCATTATCCTGCTGGCCGGCCATTCGCTCTCGCGCGAGCTGAACAGCGCGGCCGAGGCCAAACAGGCCCTGGCCGATAGCCGGGTGCGCCTGGCGCACGCGGAGCGCCTGGAGTCGGTGGGCAAGCTGGCGGGAGGTCTGGCCCACGACTTGAACAACATGTTGACCCCCGTGATCGGCTACGCGCAGCTTGCGTGCTTTCTGGCCTCACCTGGCTCCAAGCTGCAGTCCATCTTGGATAACCTGCTCTCGGCGGCCCACCGCGCCGCGGCGCTCACGCGGCAGCTATTGGCATTCGCGCGCAAGCAAGTGCTCGAGGTACAACCCATCAATCTCGCCGAGAGCGTGCAACAACTGCAACCCTTGCTGCGGCAGATGCTCCCGGAGAGCGTGCATCTCTCCATTCACGCCACCCCCGGAGTTCCCAACGTGGAGGCCGATCCCGGGCAACTCGAGCGCGTCTGGATGAACCTGGTGGCCAATGCGCGGGATGCCATGCCGGCCGGCGGCGAGCTGTGCTTCGACGTGGAGCCGTGTGAGTCGAGCGGCGTGCAGGGTGTGGCCGTGGCCATCTCGGACACCGGCTTCGGCATGACCGACGTGGTGCTCGAGCATATCTTCGAGCCCTTCTTTTCCACCAAGCCACGCGGCAAGGGCACGGGGCTCGGCTTGTCCACCGTGCACGGCATCGTGGAGCAGCTCGGAGGCCATATCAGCGTCGACAGTCGGCTCGGTAAGGGCACTACCTTTCGGCTCTTCTTCCCCAAGACCGACAAGGCACCACGCCAGCAGAAGGCGCCCTCGAACGCGCCCCCGCGCATGACGCGCACGGTCCGGGTCTTGGTGGTCGATGACGATCGCGCGGTGCTGGACATGGTGGTGGAGCTCATCGAACACTTCGGCCTGAACGTCGTCACCGCGGGCTCGCTGGACGAGCTCAACCGCGTGCTCGCGCGCGAAGTCGAGCCCATCGATGTGCTGTTGACGGATGTGGTACTGCCCGACACGGACGGCTATCACGTGCAGCACGTGGTGAATGCGTGCCACCCCACGGTGCCCTGCATCTTCATGACCGGACATGCGGACGAAGTGCTCGCCCCGCGAGGCCTCCTGCGCAATCACATGGAGGTGCTGCACAAGCCGTTCTCCGCGCAGGAGCTGCTGGAGAAATTGAAAGTGGCCATCGGTGAGTTGCGCTCCAACTAGCGGTCCTGGCAGTCGGCAAGGCAGACCTCGTACGTCAACGCGGACAAGTGAGCACCCGTTCTGATCGTGTCCGTGAGCGTGGCCCTGGCCGTTGGCGCCCCGGTGATGGTGGCCGCGCTCGTGTTCGGGAACCAAATCGTGAAGGTGATCGATGCCGCCCGACGCTCACTCGTCTACGGGCGTTGATCACGGCCCCGGCATCGTTCTAGCTCACGCGCGCGGCCACCATCACGGGCGCGCCAACGGCCACGCGCACGGCCACGCAATGACCACGGCATCGCGACTCATTGCGCGAGCGTAGGACAAGACGCCTTCAGCGCGGCCTGCAGCGAACACCAGCAGGTGCAGCTGCCGGGGCCGTAGCAGGGGTCGAGTCCGGTGTTGGCCGGGCAGGGTAGGCACTCGGGACGCTCGCCCAGGGCCGCAAGGTCCTGCTGGTCGTGGTAGCTGCAGGATGCGCAGGTGGGGCATGCGCCATCGCAGCCCACGGGCGCGCTGCTCGAGCGCACGTTGTACCAGTCGACGTTCGCTGCGGACGCGCTCAAGTAGGAGGGCTTGCCCGCGACGTCATCGCGGCAGACAGCGCAGCCCGGATCGAGCGGCCCACGACAGCCTTGCAACGAAGGGGCCTTCCCCGCGCTCGAGGCGTCGGGCCCACCCGCGTCCGAGATCAGACCTGCGTCCGCGAGAGGTTCCTCGAGCGGCGGCTCGGAGGCACCGTCCTGGACCGAGATGGCTGCGTCGAGGTAGCCGGCGTCGTCGTGGGAGAGCGGAGAGTCGTCGCGGGCCTGGCCGGACGTTGCGTCTTCGGCGGAGCACGCGCACAGCCCGACCATGAACGCCAGTGACAGGAGCAGCGGGCCAGGCATGTCTGTCCCATACACCCATCGTCTGCCCGAAAGGAAGCTTGCCGGGAGCTCTTCACCCGGGCTCGGTGTGCGTGAACTCGCGGCGATCCTGGTGATCCCGAGACCCTTGACCGCGAAGCGGTAGCGCCCGCGACCGCCGCTCGGGCCGTGGCGCGGCTCACTGCGCGTGTCCAAAAACACCCCGAATTGACGTCTCGCCAGGGCCCGCAGGGAGTCTTGCGGCGCTGCGCGTGCGACATCTCTCCGGCTCGTACAAAAATCTCGCCCAGGCGTTCTTCAGCGTCGGCCAGCGCGCATCTCGCGCTTCGAACTGCCAAAACGAACTAGTGTGCGTGCGCTCGCCCTCGCCGAGTTGCGTCAGTCGTCGCGATGCGGACATCCATGCGAGAGGTGCGACCCTTCCCGCTTCGTGCACACGCTGCCACGGCGTGATGTAAACAAATCTTCGGTTAGCGCGGTTAATCCGCTTAGACTTGCTGCGCCGTGCTGGTGTTTGCGGAGTTCGTCCTCGATCCGAAGTTGTTTCAACTGCGTCTGCGGGGGGAGGTCGTCGCCCTCGAGCCCAAAGTGTTCGATGTGCTGCACTACCTGGTCAGCCACGCCGATCGAGTGGTGACGCGCCCGGAGCTGATGGCGGCCTTGTGGCCGAACGAGGTGGTCACCGAGGCCGTGCTGCACACCAACGTGAACCTGCTGCGCAAGGCGCTGGGACAGAAACGCGGTGACCGCTCGCCCATCGAGACGGTTCATGGACGTGGCTATCGGTTTGCCCTAAGCGTGAGCGTCCAGCCCGAGCGCGCGACTTCGTCCACGGGGTTGCGCTCCATCGCGCCGCTGCTGTCGAGGTCTGCGCCGCCGTCGCGCGAGGGCTCGCAGGAGGAGCTTCAGCTGGCCGAGCTCGATGCCACGTTCGTGGGACGCACCGCGCAGGTCGAGCGTTTGCTCGCGAGTTTGCGCGCTGCGCGTCGTGGGCAAGGTCAGATCTGCCTGCTGATCGGGGAAGCCGGCATCGGCAAGACACGTCTGGCTGCTCAGGCTGCGGCGATGGCGCGCGTCCTCGAGGCTGACGTATGGAGCGGTGTGTGCGCCGAGGGCATGGGCACGCCCACGTTGTGGATCTGGCAGCAGGTCCTGCGCTGGGTCCTTCATGCCGAGGGACCCGAGGCGGTACGCCAGTGGTTGGGGCCGAGTCGGGGCGAGGTGGGCACATGGCTGCCGGAACTCGCCGAAGCAGAGGACCGGAGGGAGAGCGTGCGCGGTCAGGAGCAGGCCACCTTCCGCATGCTCGATGCGGTGCGCAACGTGTTGAGCCAGGCGAGTGCGAAGCGCATGCGCGTGCTGGTGCTGGAGGACATGCACCGCGCGGATCGGGCTTCCTGGAACCTGTTGCGCTTGCTCGCGCCTCAGCTCGAGCAGTGGTCGGTGCTCGTGATCGCCACCGTACGTGGGCGAGACGACATCACCATGTTCGAGCCGGTGCAAAAGCACATCGGGGAGCTCGCGCGCATCCCGTGCTGCCAGGCGCTCTACCTGCGCGGCTTCAATGCCGCCGAGAGTAGGGAGTTCCTGGCGCGTGCATCGGGGCAGCCCGTGGGTGAAGCGGAAGCCGCCCTCTTGCACGCCAAGTCGGAGGGCAACCCACTCTTTCTGCGCGAGCTGTGGGACAGCCTGGGCGACGCGCCGCTGGACCTCATGGCGCTGGCGAACGCGCCCGGATTCGAGCCCCCCGACGTCGTGCGGCACCTACTGCGAAGGCGCGTGACTCGGCTCGGCGAAGCCGTGCACCGCGTGCTCGAGGCAGCGGCGGTGTATCCCCATGCCTGGGAGGTGCGTGCGCTCTCTCAGGTCGCGGGCGTACCGCGAGAGCAGGTGCTGAGTGCCGTGGATGCCGCGATGCAACAGCGCCTGGTAACCCCGCTGCCCGGCGTGGAGACCTATCGGTTCACGCACGATCTCGTCCGCGATACCCTGCGCGCCGATCTCACCACTCAGGCCAAGAAGCGCTTTCACTTGCTGGCGGCCGCGGCCTGCGAGGAGGACCTACAGTGGCGTGGTCGGGACGGAGTGCGCGAGCTCTCGCATCACCTGTATCAGGCGCTGCCAGAGGGCAGCGGTGAGCACGCTGCGCGCTGGCTGTTGCGCGCCGGAAAGCTCGCCGAGCAAGCGGACGATCTCCAGGAGGCCACCCAGCTCTACGGCATGGCGCGCGACGCGGTGCGCTGTGCCGGGCAACTCGACGGGGCGCTCCAGCGGGAGTTGGAGCAGGCCCTCGAGCGCACCGCTGCCGAGCCTGTGGGGTAGACTGAGGGTAGGCCTTCCTGAAGTTCGCAAGCCATTGGGCGCGGGGATCGTGGCGCAGTTCGTCGGCAACATGCTCGTTGACTTCGACGCGGTCGGAGACGTGGACATTGACCGCGACGGCGGCGGTGTGCGTGGCCGCGCTCGCATCAGGCGCTACAGGTGAGTCATATCGGCACATGAACTTCAGCGATTGCCTGGAAAGTCAGAGTCTTCCGCTCACGCACGCCGTTGCCGATGGCGGTCAATGTCCAGGTCGCCGACCAAGCCGAGGTCAACGAGCGGGTTCCACCGAACCTCGCGCCCTGAACCCCCTCTCGTGCGGTGATGCCGAGAGGGAGCCCACTGCGCCATGCGTCACGGCAAGGTACCGCACTGCACGGCACCCTCGCGGAGTGAGTGGCCGTCCGTGTCGGAGTCGTCGGCCCAGAAGAAGGGCTTGGTCCCCGCCTGACACTCGGCTTCGCTGGCGATGGCGATGCCTTCGTTGGCCAGGTTGGTCATCCCCGCGGGCCTCTCGTAGGCCGCGCGCAGCGTGAACTTACCGTAGTCAGGGGAGCTCGCCCCTTCTTCCACCCGCAGGATGGTGGCACGGTTGCCGCAAGCGTCGTCGCAGTAGGACCAGAGTTGGCCCACTTCACGATCGAAGCTCAAGTCGATGCTCATGGGTTGGCCGCTCGCCATGCTAGCCACACGTTGGAAGGATCCGCTCACGTGGTCGAGCACGTAGGCGTAGAGGGTGCCCACACTCTCGAGGCCCACCAGGAACACGCCGCCCGCGTGATCAGGGTAGAACGCCGGATCGTAGGCTGCGCCGCGGCTCTCGTCGCGGAAGCCGTGCGCCACGAGGTACGCGTCTGGCACCCACGCGATGGCCTCCGCGCCTGTGTTGGCGCCCGAAGGCGGCAGGTCCGCGGTGAGATTCCATTCGTGGGTGGCCGTGAGGATGGTCGCGCTTCCCTCGGTGTCGAACCGCAGGACGCTGATGCGGCTCACGTCCTTGTTGTCGTTGTCACGCTCGGTCACCACGTAGACTGCGGAGGAAGCCCAGTCTGCTCGCGTCATGCCTTCGGCATCCGGTGAGCCTGCGCCGTTCGGGTAGACGAGGGTCTTTCCGCCGCCCCAGCCGTCGCTCGGATCGGGACTCCAGCCGGCGCCATCGGACTGCAGTTTCCACAGGACGGAGGGGCCATTCTGCACACCCCACAGCGCGCCGGATTGGTTGCCGTTGGCTGGTTCGTAGGAGAGGCCGCTCAGGTTACTCGCGAAGGTCGTGTCGGGGTCCACCACCGCCGTGCTGCCGGCACCGGCCCAGGGCGAAAATGCGGGGCCCACAGCGCAGTCGTTGGCGCTGCCCTTGGTTGCGCTGGCGGTCGAGCCGAAGCTCCCCGTGCCATCCGGACAACGCCCGTAGGTGATCGCGGCGTGGCTGGTCCAGGCATAGGTATCGACGAGCCCGCCGCTCGGCGTGAACACGCGCGCCGCATCGGCCGAGCCGAGACCGAAGCCGAGCTGCGCTTCGTCCACCACCAGGAACGCGCCAGGTTGCAGCACCGCGCCGCTGTTGAGGGCGTAGGTATGGGTGTCGTCATTGTCCCTGACGATCCAGCCCGAGAGATCGACGGCCCGTTGTCCGGGGTTGTACAGCTCGATCCAGTCGCCGGGCGAGCCGTTGTTGGACTCCACCTCGTTGACGACCACCCTGCAATCTGCAGCCGCGGCGGTGCAGGGCGGAGGCGGCGTGCAGTCGTTGGGACCCGACTTGGTGGAGCTCGTGGCGTTGCGGAAGTCCCCTGCACCATTCGGGCAGCGCGCGTACGTAACGCCTGCGTGGGCCGTCCAACTATAGCTGTCGACCTCGTCACCCGTGGCATCGTACAGGCGTGCCGAGTCGGCACCGCCCAGGCCGAAACCGAGCGCGCTTTCGTCTACGCTGAGGTAGGCATCGGGAGCGAGCACGCTGCCTTGGGGGAGCGCGTAGGCGTGGCTGTCGTCGTTGTCCTTGAGCACCCAGCCCGAGACGTCGACGGGTCGATCCCCGGCGTTATAGAGCTCGATCCAATCGCCAGGCACCCCGCCGCTGGATTCGACCTCGTTGATGAGCACCTGTGCCTCCGAACCGCAGGTCAAGGTGTTGCCTGGCGCGCAGACGCCCGCACCACAGACATCGCCCGCGCTGCACGGGTCACCGTCGTCGCAGGCGTCGCCGTCGTCCAAGGTCTGGTAAAGGCAGCGCGCATCCTCGTCGCACAGATCGAGGGTGCAGCCATTGCCGTCGTCGCAGAGCGTCGCGTTGCAGCGACGTACCTCGAGCTCCAGAACCGGAGGCTGGGCGGCTTCCCGCGACTGGAACACGCCGCCGTAGTCGCCGAGCAAGCTGCTGAGCAAGAGCCAGCCTTCGTTCGCGACCTCACCTGTGAGCATGCGCTGCACGTCGCGGGTGACGTCGAGCTCCACGCTGCCGCGGTCTCCGCGCATCAGAAATGCCAACGCGCTGGGAAACGGCGTCCAGGGGTTCGGCGGTGAAAAGCCCATCGACCAGGCGGTCTCGCCGCTGCAGTCGGGAGCGCGATTGGATGCGTCGCCGTCCACGGCGCAGCTGAAGGTGGCCCCGAGCTCCGTCCAGGTCTGCGTCATGCGGTAGACCCCGAGCAGCGAGAAGAACGGCTGGCCCGAGGCAGGCGGCGTGAGGCGCAGCTTGGCCGACAGGACTTGATCACTCTCGCCCACCGCGGCCTTCAGGGCCGCGTTATCGAAGGCGACCAGCGCGCGCCCGTGGTCGAGCAGCGGACTCGTGCCCTCGTTCCGATCGGGGGCTCGCTGGTTTATCGACGTGTCCCGGGTCGCGACGAGGTCCACCAATTCGGGTGCTGGCACGCTCGCCAGGGCGGCTGCCGTATCGGGGAGGCTGACCACCTCGTCGGATGGGGCTTCTGGATCGGCCGCGCACGCACTCAGCGCTGCGCCCAAGGAGAGCAAGGAGACTCGCACCGTTCGCACCGTGTTACTGCGCATGGTTCCCATCGTTTCGTTGGAGGGTGGTGTTCGAGGCACGGGAGCGTGGCGCGCACGGCCTGTGCCGCGCGCACCCCCTTACCGGGAGAAGCTGGTGAAGTTCAGAGGGGAGAGGGCGTTCTCGCTCGTCGTGTAGTAGCCAGTGGGTCCGAACGCGACGGACTCTCCCTTGTCTTCCACGGCGAGCTCCGCGTCGCAGGGCGTCACCGTGTCGAGCGTGTCGGCCACCGACATGCCCGGCGGGCGTGTCCAGTGCGTGGCCGAGTGCAAGCTGCGCACGATGATGCGGGAGCCGTCCGCGGACATGTCGGCCGCGGTGATGGCCAAGTCGATGCCGATGCCGCCGTAGACCGTGGTGACCAACTCCAGCGTTCGCAGCGTGGCGGGCTTGTGGGGCGCGCTCAAGCGATACACCGTGTTGGGTCTGCTGAAGCCGTCCTTGGTGATGACGTAGATATCCTGGTTGGTGTCAACCATCACCGCCTCGGCGTTGAAGCGACCCGAGGGATACTGCATCGGGAAGTTCTCCACGCCGGTCAGCGGTGCGTTCACGAAGCTCTGGTCCTTGTCGACCACGGGTTCGGGCGCGCGGTACACGGTGACGCTGTTGCGTGTGCCCGAGTTGTCTCCGATGTCGCCGATGTAGAGGTAGGACTCGCCGGCCATGGGCCCCGGGCCCACCGCGACGTCTTCGATGTCGACGCCGCCGCCCGTAAAGCTGTAGGTCCCGATCAGGTCTCCGTGTGCGTTGATGGCGTTGACCACGGAGCCGTTGCCGCTGTCCTCGATTACCCAGAACACGCCGCTGTTCTTCCGGCTTACGGCCATGCCGGACACCTCGGCCAGCGAAGGCGCCGTCAGGTTGCAGATTTTCACCGGGGCCGCGAAGCCACACTTGGTGAGGTTCGTGGGGTGCTTGGGAATGGGCAGGCTGGGGCCTGCGTCGGCCGCGCTCGCATCGGGAGTCTCGGCATCTTTGGCGGTGCCGCCGTCGTCATCCTCCGGCCCATCGCCAGCATCGAGCATCGAGTCGGCGTCGTCGTCGCCGGGCTGATCCATGGCGCCATCGGGAGCGGTGACATGGTCGCCATCTCCCGCGTCGCGCGCGCCACCGAGGTGTCCATCGGCCTCGTGCAACGGAGGTTCGAAGGTCGTGCACGCCGCGACGAGAAACGGCGCGAGGGTCCGCGTCCAGCGCGACGGATCAGCGCAGCGAAGAGACGACATTGGACTCACCGGCCGTGGGGTTGGTGGGGCACAGAGCGTTCGAACCGTCCGGGATGCGACCGAGGGCCTCGCCGCCGTAGACACCGTTGTAAGTCACTGCGCAGATCACCTCGAGCTTGTCGTTGAGCAAGTAGATGCGCTCTCCGCCCGCCGAGACGCCCCACTCGGCGTGCAGACACGGCGAGGGCGTGCCCGGGATGCAGTTCTGGTACAACAGGCCCGGGTTGGGCTCGGCCTCGGGCGGCAGGTTCGCCCACAGATAGAGGAAGCGCTTCGGGTCGAGCACCGTGCCAGCAGGGATCACCGCACCTTCGGCCACGGCCGGCGCACCCGCGCTGTCGTCGGCGATCACGTAGCCCGAGATGTTCACGGGACTGTCGCCGCGGTTGTAGATCTCGACGAAGTCTTCACCTGATCCGTCGATCTCGTTGATCACGATGTCGGAGTTGGCGCACTCGTCCATCAAATCGATCATGAGCTGGCAGCTCTTTTCGCCTGCGTCGGGCGCCGGAGTGCTGGCGTCCGTGCCGGCGTCAGGGCTCGACGAAGAAGCGGCATCCGATGAGGACGCGTCGGAGGCCGCGTCTTCGCCGGCGTCGCTCTTGACGAGTGGTGGGTTGCCCGCGTCGTCTCCCTGCTGGTGCGAGCCGGAGTCCGAAGCCTGCAGTGGGCCCTCGCTCTGGATGGGCTCTTCGAACACCGAACACCCGAGGGTGCCGGCACCGAAGACGGTCAACAGGAACAGGCGGGATGGAAGGGGACGCGACGAGCGCACGTTATTCTCCGAGCAAATAGGGATTTTTGTCGAGGGCAGGCTGAGCGCGCGGACTCGGTCGCGGCGCGCTCTCTGGCGCGACCACGGGCGCCTGAGCCGCAGCTGGTGGTTCGGGCGCAGGGGTGGCGATCACAGGAGACGCCTTGCGTGGTCTCGGAGGCAGTGCTCTGGGCGAGCGCCGTGCGGTGCCTGGTTCATCGTCGACGCTCGAGGCGTGCGCGATAGGTTCGGGCGGCGAGGTGCGAGCCTCGTGGCGCCCGCCATCGACGCTTGAAGGCGACGTCAGCGGATGCGGTGCGTCGGCCTCGCTCGCTTGGTGTTCGGTGACCACCACGGCGGGCTGCCCGAAGCTCGAGCCAGACGCGCCCTGGGCCATGGCCTGAGGTGCCGGCTCGCGGGACGTCACCGCGAGCAATGCACCCGCGGCGAGCGCCGTTGCGACCAGCGCGGCCTGCAGGACGGTGCGCGACTCCTTGGCGAAGGCGACCACCCCGGAGGAGCGTCCGGCAAACCAGCTATTTTCCGTGGTGATCCGTGGGCTCGAGGTGCTGCCGGTGTTGCCGGACTCACCGTGGAACCACAGCTTGGGCAGGGACGAGGAGGGTGAGGTTCCGATCAAGCTGCGCTCGGCCTCGGTGACGGTGAGGTCGTCGCTCTTGGGGATATCGAGCAACCTACGGCGCCGCGCGGCGAGTTCTCCACCGCAGGTGGCCTTGACCCAGGTTGCCACGTCGCCTGGCGAGCCCAACAGTCCCTCGCGCAACGCCACGTCGCGCAGTGCGTCCGCGAAGGCCTCTGCCGACGCCCAGCGCTCGGCAGGGTCGCGCTGCAACGAGCGCATGATCACCTCGTCCAGCGCCGCCGGTGGCTTGAGGCCCACGCTGCTCGGGAGCGGGATCTCCGCTCCCAGCAGCGCGTGAACGGTGGCGGCGTCGTTCTCGCCGCGGAACGGGTGCACCCCGGTGAGCGCTGCGTAGAGGGTCACGCCTGCAGCCCACACATCGACACGCGCATCGACCTGGTCGGGCCCCCGCAGTTGTTCGGGTGACATGAACGCGAGCTTGCCCTTGTGGATGCCCACGTCGGTGTCGGTAAAGCGCTGGCGCGCCTTGGCGATGCCGAAGTCGGTCACCCGGCACGCGCCGTCCAGCCCGAGCAGCAGATTGTGGGGCGAGATATCGCGGTGTACCACGTGCAAGACCTCGTCGTTCACGCCACGCAACGTGTGCACCGCGTGCAGGCCGCGCAGCGCGTCCAGCATGATGGAGACGATGGCCTTTACGGGACGCTCGAGCGGACTCGCCTTGATCAGCTGTTGCAGCGAGCAGCCCTCGACGTAGTCCATTACCAGGTAGTACCCGTCGGCGAAGGTGCCGATGTCCATCACGGGTACGACGTTGGGGTGGTGCAATCGGGAGGCGATGTGGGCCTCGTCGAGCAGCATCATGACCGCGTTATGGTCGTCGTTGAGCTGCTGGTGCATGACCTTGATCGCGAAGTAGCGCTCGAAGCCAGCCTGGCCCGTGCGGCGCGCCAGGTAGACCCGCCCCATGCCGCCACGCGCCAGCTCCGCCAGGATGCGATAGTCGCCGAGCAGGCGTTCCCTCTTCGTTCCCAAGTCGTCTTGACGTCGCTTCGACATCGTGTGAACTCCTGTGATTAGAACGAGCGAGACCAACCGAGCAGCGCCCCGCGCTGCACGGGTCCCAGCGAGAATCGCTCTCTTGGGAGGTGCGTGGCTGCGGTCGTCTTGCTGCTTGCGGCGACCGTAATCGGTGAAGAACGCGAGCGTGGCAGTGGCGACCGCGAGGCCTGCCGTGACCCCGATCAGGGCATCGGTGCGCTTCTCCAGCGAGCGTCCGTTCTCGTAGTCCGCAGCCGCGGTGGGCGACTTGCGGTCGTAGTCCGCATGGGCGCTCTTCACGTCCAGACCTGACCACACAGTGAGCCCTGCAGCAGCCATCGTGAGCACGGCGGCCGAACCCAGGTACCAGGCAGACAGCCGCTTGCGCTCGGGCACGCTCTGGGCGGGCGCGGTCTGTTCCGTCGACGTCGCGTCGGCGACCGCGCTTGGAGCCTCGAACGAGACCTCGGCCGTGACACCCGCCGCCAATGGCAAGTACTGCGCCGGCGCGTTGCCACCCTCGAAGGTCGCAGAAACATCGCGCGTCCCTGGTCGCGCGAACAGGATATGCTCCGATGACTGTCGTGACGCCGTCATGCGGCCGTCGATCAGCACGCGACAGTTCTGGCTGCAGCGCACGTGAAGCCGCGCGAGCTCGCCCTCGTTGGTCCGAAGGATCTCCTCGGCGAGGGTGCGCGAGTTCGGGTCGCCCGGCGCTCGCTCGAGCAGAGCCGCCGCGTGCGTGGCGGCCGTCGCATTCATGCCGCCTTTTTGCGCGCTGCGCGCGGCACCGCGCAGCGCCTCGGTGGCCGGCGCAAGCTCGTCCGCCAGGGCGTAAAAGCTGGCCGCTTCCTGGAAGTCCCCACGTAGCTCGGCTTGTTGAGCCTTGCCGAAGGCCTCGGCGGCGCGGGCCACGTCGCGGGTCTGCGCCACGGCGCGCGCGCCGAGCGCACAATAGGCGAGGGCACACGAGAGCGCCAGGGTTCTTAGCCAGAGGTGGCCAGGGCCGAGTCGGCGATGCGAGGTCATCGAGAAGTCCTTTTGCATGGGTCCATCGTGCGAACGCGGTCTTCAAGGGCAGGGATCGTTCTCGCCCTTCGGAGTGCCGTAGTTGGTGCGATCACCGTCGACCGTGGTCACCGTGCCGTAGCTCTTGGTGGAGAAGCACCAGTTGGCGCCGTCGTCGTTCTGGGTGCCATCGAGGGCGCTCGGTGAGAGCTGCAGCGTGTGGCCTTCGGAGGCATCGGGCTTTTCGAGGAAGCTCAACGCGCTGTAGTCGACCTTGTCGATGATGGTGCCCTTGCAGGCGATCACTGGAGAGTCACCGGAGCCCGACAGGCCAGACTTCGTGCCGTACACGACGTCGCTCACGAAGCCCTGCACCTCAGCCGTGAAGTCGACGCTGCTGAGCGCCAGGTAGGCGTGCGGTGCGATCGTGATGTCGGCGAATGCGTAGTCGGCGTCACCCACCTTGTCGGAGAAGGTGCAGTCCTTGAGCTGGTAGCTCACCGTGGCGCTAGGGTTGTAGATCTCGACCCACTCGCCGTCGTCGTCTTCGCCGGTGGCGGTGAACGGCGCCGCCATGAACTCCGTGATGATGATCTGCCCTGCTGCAGAGAGCGGCATGGTGCTCGGTACGGCTGCGTCCGTGCCGCCATCGTCGCTCGCCGCATCTTGGTGCGCGCTCGCGTCGCGCTCGTGGCCCGAGTCGTGCTCATGGCCTGCGTCGAGGTCGTGGCCCGCGTCGAGCTCGTCGTCGACTCCGGCGTCGTCCCCGCTTGGATCGGGGTCGTCGTCCTGGTCGTGGTCTCCCGTCGACGCGTCGTGACCGGGATGGGACGACCCGGAATCGTCCTTGGGACTGTTGTCGAGGAGCGTTCCCTGGTGGTCTCCGTCGCCGCAGGCCGAGACGAACGCCGTCGCGCCTGTGATCAAGAACACCATGGTAAGACGTTGCGACATGCTTCATTCCCCTTTCGAACCGGAGCCGATCCCCGCGCTGTCGAAGGAGATTGTCGCCAAAGCCGGACAGGCTTAGCTCTGAGCCTTTTCTGATCCTTTTCTAAGGATCTCCCAAGGACCGTTGGCAATGTGCGCGCGGTGTGTATGCGCGCGTCGGTGCAGCTCGACCGGCGCCACACCGAATCGGAGAGCCAGAGTCTCAGGGGAGACGCCACGGTCAAGCGCGACGCACAAGGGGTGGAAGGCCGTGCTGGCGGAGTGGCCATCGATCAAGCTATGCCTCGCGATGATCCCTCAGCTGATCAAGAAGACTGGCCAGGCCTGGAAAGTGAAGCTCGGCTTCGCGGCGTTGATCGGCGGTGATCTGGTGAGGCGCTACGGGAGCGGGCATCGTGGGCAGTTCCACCTGGTTCCCTTGGGACTGCTGCTCGGCCTCACGGGGTTGGTGTACGCCTGGCTCGCCGTGCGCGGCCACGCCTGCGGCGCTCGCTGGATTTGGATGGCGATGAGCGAGCAGCCACTCAGAACCTGGGGAAAGTGGCTCTTCGACCTACAGGCGTGTCCACGCTGCGGCGTTGAACCTGCCATGCGCACGGGTAGCGGCTCCCGAGCCACACCTTGAGGTAGCTCCGCGCGTTCGCCCTCCAGCTATCCGCGCGCCACGCCCTCGGCGAGCTCGGCGTTGGTGAGCGCCTGGCCGTTGATTCCCCACGTTCCATCCACCGCGTGGACCACGCTGCACCAGATGTGCTCCTTGGGCTGGCGTCCACCCGATGCCTCATGCACGATCTGCGTGGCCTCTTCGATGTAGCCGCGCTGAATGGCGCGATCCGTGAAAGCGATGCCAGGCACCTTCCACTCGACGAAGACCACGGGGGTCTCCTCCAGACCCGAGAACGTGTCGCGTTTGGGCAGCACGTGGATCGAGCCGACCACGTTGGGGGTCATCACGCGGTTGCCGCTCAGCCCGTGCCACCTGAGCATGGCCTCGCACAACCGAGTGAACGTCGCCTTCTCCGTTCCCGCAGGGAGAACGCCTTCTGTGACCGTGAGAGTGAGTGGCATGTTGGACCTCCTCTTGGCGTAAGGGTGCACGGGGACCGGGCCATTGTGGCCCGTCCCGAATCGTCGTATAACGATCGTTATCCACGATCTACATAACGACCGCTATCGTCGCAAGGAAAAACATAGCGATCGTTATTTGTGCGGGAAGTCCGATGAGAGAGAGCAAAAAAAGCGAGCAAACCCGGGCGCTGATTCTGGCGGGCGCGGGCCGCACCTTTCGCAGCCATGGGTACGGCGGGGCCGGGGTCGACGGCCTGGCCAAGGCGGCGGGACTCACGTCGGGAGCCTTCTACGCCTACTTCAAGTCCAAGGCCGAGGCCTTTCGAGAGGCGGTCCGTGTGGGCATGCACGACCTCGAGCAGGCCATTCGTACGCTGCGTGCCGAGCAAGGTGAGCGCTGGGTGGAGTCCTTCGTGCGCTTTTACTTGGGCGAGCGACGGACCTGCGCGCTGACCGAGAGCTGCGCGCTCCAGAGCCTCACGCCCGAGGTGGCTCGCGCCGATCCCGAGACACGGGAGGCCTTCGAGGCCGCGCTCCGTGCCGTCATCGACGCCACCGCCGGGGGCATGGACGGGGCAACTCCGAAGCAGCGTCGCAGTCAGGCCATCGTCATGTTGGCGGCTCTCTCGGGCGGAGTTTCCCTGGCGCGTGCGGTGAACGACTCGACGCTTTCCAAAGAGATCGCGGACACCATCCAGAGCTCCCTGCTGGGTGCCCACGAAGCCAAGTCTGGGTCCAAACGCTCCAAGCGCTGAGACGGAACGAGAAAGGGAGGGCCCGCCGGCCCTCCCACTTCGAACTTATGCCAGAGGTGGGGACTTGCCACAAGCCCCATATGGCGCCGTACAGTGCCCGGTCGCACAAGTTGTGACAGCAGCAAAGGGAGCAGGATGCACCACGAATCCGGACGCAGCGTGATCGCGAAAGAGCATGCGGTGGTGATCGTCGGAGGGGGGCCAACGGGCCTGATGTTGGCGGGCGAATTGGCCTTGGCTCACATCGACGTCGCCATCGTCGAGCGCCGGGCCAGTCAGGAGCTCGAAGGTTCGCGCGCAGGTGGCCTGCACGCTCGCTCCATCGAGGTGCTCGAGCAACGGGGCATCGCCGAGCGCTTCGTGTCCCAGGGACAGACGACCCCGCTCGCGTTCGTCTCGCAGATCCCCCTCGACATCAGTGACTTGCCGACACGCCACCGCTACGTGCTCGCGCTTTGGCAGAACCGCATCGAGCAAGTCTTGGCCGACTGGGTCGCGGAGCTTGCGGTGCCGATCTACCGGGCCCAGGAGGTGAGCGGTTTCACGCAGCACGACCAAGGCGTCGAGGTGGAACTCGCGGGCGGCGGCTCGCTACACGCCGAGTATCTCGTGGGGTGTGACGGAGGTCGCAGCTCGATCCGCAAGCGAGCCGGCATCGACTTTCCGGGTTGGGATGCGTCGACCAGCTACTTGATCGGCGAGGTCGAGCTGGCCGAGGAGCCAGCTTGGGGCGTCCGCCACGATGACAAGGGGACCTATGCGATCGGCAAGCTCGATGACGGCAAGCGTGCGCGCGTGGTGTTGAGGGAGCCGCAGGTCCGCCAAGGCGACCAGCCCAACCTGCGCGACCTCAGCGAGGGACTCATCGCCCTCTACGGAACGGACTACGGGCTTCAGCGCGCGACCTGGATTTCAAGGTTCACCGATGCGGCTCGGCAGGCAGCCTCGTACCGGAAAGGAAGGGTGCTCCTGGCCGGCGACGCAGCGCACGTGCATTCGCCCATGGGCGGACAGGGGCTCAACACAGGCGTCCAGGACGCCGTGAACCTGGGCTGGAAGCTCGCCCAGGTAGTCAAGGGAACATCGCCCGAGAGCCTACTCGACAGCTATCACGCAGAGCGACACCCGGTCGGAGCCCGCGTGCTTCGCACCACGATGGCGCTCACCGCGCTCAGCCGCGGGGACGCACGCACGGACGCGCTGCGCGACAGCATGGGCGAGCTGCTGAAGATGGACGAGCCGCGCAAGCGATATGCCGCGATGATCTCGGGCCTGGACGTTCACTACGATCTCGGCGCGGGACATCCGCTCGTGGGCCGCCGCATGCCCGACCTCGATCTGAGCACCGACACCGGTTCGCAGCGCGTGTTCTCGCTGCTGCACGCGGCTCGACCCGTGTGCCTCGACCTCGGCGAACCCAGCGCCCTGGACATCGCGCCATGGACGGACCGGGTTCGGCACGTGGAGGCTCGGTACGAGGGCCCTTGGGAGCTTCCGGTCTTCGGGGGGGTGCCTGCACCGAAGGCTGTTCTGATTCGACCCGATGGACACGTGGCGTGGGTAGGCGAAGGCACGGACGCGGGTCTACGTGATGCCCTCACCATGTGGTTCGGAGCGCCGGCTGCGTAGCGCACCCGTGGCGCTCAAACCCGTGCAATGGCCCACCCGCCCCTCGGTCAAGCCTCGTCAGGGCACGTGAACGATCACGTCGCTGAAGTAGCGGGACGACGAGGAGGCGTCTTTGCAGCCCGTGCCGCTGATGAGGTGGTCACCCTGGTCGAACAGAACCTGGACGTCGTGGGTGTTGGGGTAGAGCACGATGGCTTCGGGGGCCGAGTCGCTGGGCGCCGTCAAGTCCTGCACGGGCACGGGCAACTCCGTGGCCACGCCGCTCCACTTGAAGAGGCGGAAGGCGCCACCTTCGTCCACGATGCCGCCGAGGATCAACAGGGCGTTGTGCACCGGCGACCAGGTCATCGCGCGCACACCCAAGCCCTCGAGATCCAGCAAGGTGGCTTCGCCGAAGCTGGGCGTGGCGCCGCCCAACACAGCGTCCGCGTTCAGCAGCGAGACCATGATGGCGTCCGCGCCGGAGTGTGGGTTGCGGAAGCCGATCACGAGCTGGTTCGGGCGCTGCGCCGTGGGGAGCCAGGCCAGGCCTTCGATGTTGGTGCCGTTGACCTTGGGAGCGAGCGAGGCCACGGTGGCCTTGCTCAGCTGGGAGCTGTTGTTGAGCAGCGAGATGATGGTGGCGTCGGGCGTAACCCAGTTGGCCGACACGAGCATGTTGTCGAGCAAGGTGCTGGTGTAGCCGGCCGAGGTGATGGTGAGGCTCGGCGCGGCGCCCGAGATGTTGAGGCCGAAGAAGCGGTAGCGCGGGCGCTCGAGGTTGCCGTTCTTGTCGCGGCCGTGGGAGGTGATGCCGTACATGCGCGAGCCCACCAGGGCGGCGTCCTCGAGGTCAGCCTCGTCGCTGCTCGACAGACCGAGCATGCTGCTGATCTCCTTGGTCTGCACGGGCGTGGCGTTGGCGCCGCGCTTGTAGATCCGCAGCGTCTGGTTCTCGTCGTTGCCGTCGAGGAAGTAGGTCGCGTCGAGACCCACCGCGAGCGAGCCGTCGCAGGTGCCCTTGTAGTTACCCGGCGTGGGATCGAGGGTGACCTCGCCGCCACCGCCGCCACCGCTCGTGGTGTCGTAGCTGACGGTGAGCTTGGGCCGCTGAGACTTGGTGCCGTACTCACTCGAGCGGAACTCGAGGCGGTTGGTGGAGCTCGGGCCCACCAGGAAGAAGCCGTGGTTGGCGCTCGGGTTCGCGACCCAGTTCTGCACGACCGCGATGCCCGCGGCGTTCAGCGTGATGGTGTAGGTGCCCGTCGAACCGGCGGAGAAGCTGCCGAGTGCGGTCGTGCCGCGGTCGAGGCTGCCCGCGCCGCCAGCGACCTGCCAGTTGGACCCGGTCGCGTACACGTTCCAGCTCGCCTTGCTCTCGTCCCAGGTCTGCTTGGCCTCGTAGAGCGTGAAGGTGTCGGAGCTCTTGTCCGAGACCACCAGCGTGATGCTCGCGGACTGAACGGTAGCGGTGGTCGGAATGCTGGCGCTCACGTCCCAGAGAAGCAGGGCATTCTTGGCGTCGTCGCCGTCCACTGAGAGGGCCGTGTCCGTGCCGTTGGTGGTGGTGGGCGCGCTCGCTTCGAGCATGGTGTCGCGGGTGCCCGTGTAGCTCGTGCTCGGCAGCTGTCCGTCCTGGAAGCTCACCGAACTCACGAGTGCATCGCTGCTCCCCTGCACGTCCATCGGCTCGCTTTCCTGCGCCTCGGACGGCGTGCCTTCGTCGGACTCTTCGACCTCCCCGCAGGCCGGCATCGACAACAGTCCCCAGGCCAGGATCAGGCGCGCGATCTCACTCGAACGTACTTGCTTCATGGATGTGGTTCCCCCTGCTCGGTCGCCAACGCGGCGCCCACGAGCGTCGGCAGAGGGTGCCCGGCGAATATCGCGGTCCGGTCACGATTGCGTGAGGTGTGCGGCTCAGAATGATCGCGTTCGCGTGGCGCCGAGACGGCAAAAACTGGGGTCGACCTCGAAATCTTCAGGTCCACGAGTGCGGGCACGCGTACGACCCGGATCGAAGAGAATACTTAAGTTTTAACTTGAACGATGGTGCCGAGCGATCCAATACTTTAGCCTCGCCTAAACAAATGAGGGGCCCTGAGCGCCCCCGGAAAGGACCGCCCATGTCTGCCTTCAGCCAAGCCTCACTCCCCTCGCCCCGGCCCCTCGCGGCCCGCCTGCTCTACTGGGTGCCCACCTGCATGATCGTCATGGTGATGTTCAGTGGCGGCCTGATGGATGCCCTGCAGACCCCGCAAGCCATGGAGGTCTTCCGGCTGCTGGGTTATCCGGCCTATTTCGCCGTGCTGCTCGGCGTGGCCAAGGTTCTGGGCTCGCTGGCGCTGGTGGCCCCGGTGCCGCCCACCGTGCGCGAGTGGGCCTACGCCGGGCTCACGTTCGACGTCTTGAGCGCCATCGTGTCTTGTCTGGCGGTGGGCAAATCGGCGGCAGAGCTGGGGTTTCCCTTCCTCGCCCTGGCCCTGCTCCTCACCAGCTACCTGACGTGGCGCCGGCGTAGCTTTCACGCCGCTTTCGCTCGTTCAAATACTTTAGTCATGGCTTGACCAAGTGCAGGCCGTCATGCAGCCTGAAGTCATGAGGCAGACCGTCGTCGACCAAGTGTTCACCGCCCTGGGCGACCCCACCCGTCGCGCCATCGTGGAGCGGCTCGTTCAGGGCCCCACCTCGGTGAGCGACCTGGCCAAGCCGTTCGGCATCAGCTTGGCCGCTGTGATGCAGCACCTGCAGGTCCTCGAGCAGAGCGGGCTCGCACGTAGCCAGAAGATCGGGCGTGTGCGCACCTGCTCCATCGAGACGGCAGGCCTGCGGCTCGCCGAGCAGTGGCTCGAGCAACGCCGCAGCCTGTGGGAGCGCCGCTTCGACCGCCTGGAGGCTTTGCTCGACGAAGAAGACGACGAGCCCCCGAGTTCCCCCACCAGCAAGAGGAAAAAGTCATGAGCGAAAATTCCGTGGTGCATGGCACCTTCACGATCGAACGTACCTACAAGCACACCCCCGCCAAGGTGTTCGCGGCTTTTCACGATCCCAGGAAGAAGCGGCGTTGGTTCGCCGAGGGCGAGGGCTGGGAGGTGGAGGAGTTCAAGGTGGACTTCCGCGTGAACGGTTTCGAGACGAGCCGCTTCCGCTTCAAGGGCGGCCCCGAGATGACCAACCACACGCTGTTCACGGACATCGTGCCCGATCGCCGCATCATCGTTTGCTACACCATGGCCGTGGCGGGCAAGCGCATCTCGAGCTCGCTCGGGACCACGCAGTTCATCCCCGTGGGATCGGGGACGAAGGTGATTTACACCGAGCAGGTCGTGTTCCTCGACGGCGCGGACGCGACCAAGGATCGCGAGGCGGGCAGTCGTGAGCTGTTCGAGGCGCTCGAGCGCGAGCTCAACCGCGAGGATTGAGCGCTACGCGAAGCGATGCAACACCGTGTAGCGCGTGCTGCGAGTCTCGCCGCTCGGCAAGGCGGCCGTGATTTCGAATACGGTGTTCGGGGGGAAGGAGGCGTAGTGCTTCTGGCAAGCCACCAACACCTCGCCTCGCGCGCGGTCGAACGGCGCATCGTGGACCTCGGTCAGCAGGTTGCCGCTCGCCTCGTCGTGGACGCTGAAGTCGACCTTGACGACGTCGGAGAGCTCGAGCCCCTGCAGTCGGTGGAGGAGGATGTCCACGTGGCGCGGGAACGTAACCTCGCGTCGCTCGCCCGGCGACATCGGGTTGTCCTCGATGCAGAGACCGCGCGCGTGCAGGGTGTCGAGCAGCGCGGGTGCGAGCACCGGAGGCAACAACTCGCGTAGTGATTGCGCGAGCTGGGCCACGCGGGCCGAGTGCTCGCTGCAGCGAACGCAGGCCATCAAATGCTCGTCCACGCGCTCGGTCTCGGCTTCGGAGAGGTCAGCGCTCCAGTAAGCAACCAAGGTCTCCCAGGCGAGTGGGGTACTACACGGACTCATGCGTTCTCCCGGGGAGCGCGCGACGGCGGACCGAAGGCCGTGCCGCCATCCAGGCACTGACGCAGGGCATGGAGCGCTCGATGGCGAAGCACGCGCACATTGCCGGCGCTGAGGGTCAGCGTGGTCGCGATCTCCTCGGCGGAGCGTTCTTCCTGAAAGGACAGCATCACCACCTGACGTGCGCGAAGCTCGAGGGCCGCGAGGCAGCGCATCAGGGCGGCGGTGTCCAACATGGCGAACGGCTTCACGACCAACTCCTCGGGTAGGTTCCCACCAGCGAAGCCCGCGTGCCCACGGGCGTAGCCGGCGTCATCGTCGCTCAGGAGGCCGGGTTGCTCGCGCTGGGCGCGGGCGCGCATGCGCTGCGCGGTGAGGCGACAGGTGCCGAGCACGAAGCGCTCGAGCTTGTCGTGTTGCTCGATGCTGCCGCGGCGGGCGGCTTCCAGCACGCGCAGGAGCACGAGCTGCACCAGGTCCTCTGCCAGGCCGCGCTCGCGCAGGTGCTTGAGGCCATAGAGCCGAATCCGCGTCGCATAGCGCGCACAGAGCTCGGCCTCGGCCGCGCGCGCGGCGGCAGCGTGTCCCGTGTCCCGCGCGCCGATGTGGCGCACGAGCTCCTCGTCTGCCAAGGCCTCCGAGCCCATCACCTCGCAACGCTAGCACGCTTGCCCTCGTCAGCCTTCACGGGAGCGTTCAGACCCTGAGGGCCCCGGCCAACTCCCGCAGCAGCCGCTGGCCATTGCCGCGGTAGCTGCTGCCGTGCATCAGGGCCAGCGTCGTGGGGTTGGTGGTCGCGAGCTTCTCGAGGAGCGACTGGGTGTGGCTTCCGAGGACCACGGAGTCAGGCATGGCGCGCCGCATGGCCTCGGCCGGGGCCAGCACGTCCGCCTCGGTGAGCGCGGGCAGCTCGGCGCCCGCGTGGGTGAACAGGTCGCCGCACAGGAGCGTGCGCTCCGTGGTCTCGAACAGGTAGCCACACTCCCAGTTGTGGGGAAGGTGCGGCGCGTCGAGCCAGCGCACCTTGCGGCGTCCGAGCGAGAGTTCGGCGCCGTCGGCGAGCCCGAGTGCGGGACGGTCGGCCAGGTCGTTGACCGACACCATGGCGGCGATTTGACTGCAGACGGCTTCGGCGCGGGGCGCGGCACGCAGCCAGTCGTTGAGCGAGCCGCACTCGTCGGCCTCCACGTGGGAGAAGCCCACGTAGCGCAGCTTCTCCACGTCACCGAGCACATGCACCACCGCCTCGCGGACCAGTGGGAACATGCGGCGCGGGCCGGTGTGGAAGAGGAGGGGGGCGTCGTCGACCAGCAGGAACTGGTTGAACGTAAAGCCCCCGGGCATGACCGAGGGCGGCACCGGGGTGCTGATCCGGTAGAGATCGGGCGCGATTTCTTGAACGTTGGTGCCTGTGTTCGGGTTCGTGATGGTCATGCGGTGGCTCTCCTCATCAGAGTCGTGCAGGGACCGAGCCGGTTGTTACAGCGCCTGGTCTCTTTTTCCCAGGACGAGGATCTTGCCGTGACGGCAAGCACCGGGTCGCTCCCAGCGGGGCACTTGTCCCGCGCGCACCCACGTGTGGCCACGGCGCCCGAGACCCAGCTGAACTAGCGAATTTGCGCTGCAAAAAGGGCTGATTGGGGCTGAACCTGCTCGCGGAGGTCCCGGTACGAACGGCCCATGTCGTATTTCCGTACTCAAAATTCCCTCAGTCTTTGTCTCGCTTTCGCGCTCGTCGGAGCGTGTGCGACAAACGATTCAGGTGCGCCGAGTGAAGGTTCCTCCGACAACGGCGACGGACAAGACCACCTGATCGATCCCGCGACGGGCGACGATGACTCCGATGCTTCGGACGACCCCGAGAGCTCCGGTGACGGCGACGCGCCGACCGATGAAGGCAGCAACGCGGACGCCGGCACGGATGTCGGCACCGCGCCCCGTGACGGCGGGACCAAGCCGCCCACCGGTGGCAGCACAACTACGCCCAAGCCCGACGCTGGGACGGGCACGACCGTGGCCGACACCATGTACGTGAAGGGCCGTCTGCTCTACACACCCTGCGGCGAAAAGATCGTGCTGCGCGGTGTGAACCATCCGACGCTGTACATCGATCGCGCCGGCGCTGCGCTGCCCGAGATCGCCAAGACCAAGGCCAACGCCGTGCGTCTTTTCTGGTACGCGAACAACGGCGTATCGATCACCGAGGCCGAAGGGGCCATCAAGAAGGCTATCGAGAACGGCATGGTGCCAATCCTCGAGATGCACGACGCCACCGGGCCCAGCTCGTGGGGCCAGCTCAGCTCCATCGTGTCCTACTGGACCAGCTCCGAGGCCGTGGCGCTGATCAAGAAGTACCAGCACCGCATGATCGTCAACATTGCCAATGAGGCGGGGCCCGAGGGCGGCCAGAACTACGACGACTTCGAGTCCAAGTACAAGGACGCCATCACCAAGATCCGCAACGCGGGCATCAAGGTGCCGCTGATGATCGACGGCAGCGGCTGGGGTCGCGACTCCGAGGTGCTGCTTCAGAAGGGCCCGAGCCTCGTGTCCCACGATCCGCAGCACAACATCCTGCTCTCCTGGCACTCGTACGACTCGATCAGCCGTCAGCAGATCGCGGCGGTGTACGATCGCGCCGTGAAGGCCGACCTGCCGCTGTTGGTGGGTGAGTTCGCGAACAAGTCGCCCAACGGCGGCTGCGGTCCCGTCATCGACTATCTCGGGATCATCGGCGAGGCCCAGACCCGTGACATTGGCTGGCTGGCCTGGTCGTGGGGCGACAACAACCCCGGCAGCGTGTGGAACACCGACTGCAACGAGTTCGACATGACCAGCACCTTCTCCTTCGACACTCTCCAGAGCTGGGGCAAGGAAGTGGCCGTGACCGATGCCAACAGCCTGACCAACAAGTCCGTGCGTCCGGCCTCGTTCGCCAAGACCACCGCGACCTGCAACTGAGCAACTGAGAAAGGCACGTTGAACGCGCGGGGGCTGAGTGCTCCCGCGCGTTTTCTTTTCCGTCGAGGTGATGGCGCCGCGTGGTGGGGTGGCGCTCAGGTGCTGGTGGCGTGCGCTGCGGGTGCTGAGTTGGGGAGCTCGTTCGTGAGTCCTAACCACTCGTGCGCCCAGCGCAGGACCTTGGCGTTGTAAGGGACGACCTCGAGGAAGCTGGCGCGTAGTTTGGGGTCATCGATGCGGCCCGCGCGATGGAGCACGAGCGCGTGAGCTTCGCGCAGCTTTTGCTCGGCGACTTGCGGTTCCTCGGCCGCGAAGAAGCACTCCGCTTGCACGAGGAGAAAGAGAATGGCGTACGCAGGAAAGGGAATGGCTAGAAGGAAGACCTCCAGCGCTTCCGCGTCCTTTCGCGCGGCATGGACTTGCCTGTTGGCTAGTTTGATCTCCGCGGCCATCGCCAGAGTGTAAGCTTTGGCGGGGGGTGACACCGCCATCGCCGCCGCTTCGTCGCATAGAGCGAGCGCTCGCGTCTGGTCGCCCATCTTCGAGTAGAGCATCGCGAGGTCCGAGGTGGTCCAGGCGTTGTTCTCCAGCATGTCAGCCTCGCGGAAAGCGGTGACGGCGTGAACGAGCAGCCGCTCGGCTCGCGCATAGTCGAGACCTTGCAGAGCGACGTAGCCTTGCTTTTCAAGGAAGAATTTGTGCTCCGCTGGGTTGCTCTCGGGATGCTGCATGGCTTGTTGAGCCCAGGATTCGACCGCAGCGTAGTCACCTATCTGCCTCGCCGCCTCTGCCAAATAGCAAAGGGAGGAAACCTCCTCGTGCGCGGCGCCAGCCCGCTGAGCCCAGGTGAGAGCAGTCTTGGTGTGGGCTATCGTCTGGGCGACGTCGCCGTGGGCGTCTGCAACGAAGGCTTGCAGCGTAACCAATGCATGCTGCGTGCGCGGTGAGTATTCCGGCTTCGGAGCTCCTACTGCCGCGGTGAGGCGCAGCGCTAGTTCAACTTGGAGGTCAATGAACGAGTTGTAGGCTACGAGGCCAAGCGCGATGAGCTGCTCGGCATCAGCTTCGCGGTGGCATGCCTCGGCTAGCATTTCCTCCGCGATGACTTCGGTGGTGCCGCGGTCTCCGTCACGCATTGCCTTGATAGCCATGACCTGACTCGCGCGCCACCAGCCGGGTGCGCCCGTCGGCAGCCCTTGATGCGCCAGCCGCGCCCAACTGGCCGATAGCTCGTGGCGGTCGCGCCAGGAGAGAGCCTCGGCCACCATCGAGCACAGTTCGAAGAAGCGCGAACCTTGTGCGCCGCAGGTTTTCGCGCTTTCTCCGAGCCTGATCACTTCGTCGACCGCATGGGCCTCGAAGGCTCGCATGGCTGCGGCCACGTAGGCTTCCGCAGCGCGTCGCAGCTCTCCGCCGAGTTCGTAGTGTTGGGCGAGCAGCGCGGACTCGGTGTCGCCGCGCGACGCCAGCCAATGGGCAGCGAGTCGATGGGCCAGGGTGCGCTCGGAATCGACGAGCAAGGCATAGGCGGCATCGCGAACGAGAGCGTGGCGAAACACGAAGCTCCGCACGTCCCCGCTGCCGCGCTCGAAGAGCAGCTCCTTGTCGACCAATACGGCCAGCCAGCCCTCGAGATCCAGCCGCCGAGCTTCGGTGCCTAGCAGGGATTCGAGCCCTGAAAAGCGGAACTCCTGCCCGAACACGCTGGCGATGCGCAGCACGAGCTTGGCATCCTCGCCGAGCGCGTCGAGGCGAGCCTGAATCGTGCCGAGGACCGTGTCCGGCAGTTCCTGCGAGCGACTGCCCGAGGAATCGCTGCGGATCAGCTCCTCGAGGAAGAAGGGATTGCCATCGGCGCGCTCGATCAGCCAGCGGCGGCGCTCGGTGTCGAGTTGGGTGGGTAACGCCAAGATCAGTTTCTCGCATGCCTTGGCTCCCAGGCGCGACAGGTGAAGCTCGGTCAGGTTGCGCTCGACCCACAGCTTCGGAAAGCGCTCGCGTACTTCGGGACGTGCAAGCGCGAAGACCATCACGGCCCGATTCTCCAGGGTGCGCAGACAGTGCTCGAGCAGTCCCACGCTCGCCAGGTCGGCCCAGTGCAGGTCGTCGATGACGAGGACCAAGGGCTGGGTTCGAGCCAGGGCGCCGAGCCACTCGAGCCAGCTCGCGCGCACACGGTCCGCCATGGTCTGCGGGTCTTCGCGTGCCTCCCTGAGTTCCTGCCCGACGTCGACCGCTCCGTTGAGGCTGAGCACCTCGGCCAGGAAGGTCGTCACGCTTGCAGCGCGCGTCGCAGGTACCACGCGTGCAATGCCCGCACTCAGCTTCTGGCGTTTGCGCTCCGGAGCGTCGCCGGAAGCCATTCCCATCCAGTCCCGCAGCGTTGGAATCAGGGCAGAGAAGGGCGACCCGCTGCGCAGTGAATCACCGGCGCCCAACAGCACGACGCACTCGCCGTTGGCGTCCGCTTGCCGAAGTCGCTGCAGGAACTCGAAGCGCAGCCGTGATTTGCCCGCGCCAGCCGGCGCCGTGACCAGCACCGCGCGCGCCATGCTTTCCTCGCGGCACTCCCCCAACAGGAGGTCGAGCTGCTGAAGCTCGCGTTCGCGCCCCACGAACGGGGTCACGCTTCCGAGCAGGGTACGCGGGGTCTCGCCCCCCACGCGCTCGCGCTCGAGCACCCTGCGGCCCTGCGGTCCTCTGAGATCGAAGCGCACCTCGAGCAGGCTCGCCATGGCATCGTCCAGTCGGATCAAGCCCTCTGGCGTCTGCTCCAGCAAGTGAGCGCCCGCCTCGAGGAGCGAGCCCATCAGAACACCCTCGAGCTGAGCTTTGCCCATGCACACCGCAATGGGCGAGTCCGGCAGCAGCTCGCGCAGGCTCAGCGCACACTGGGCCGCGGCGTGGGCTTGTTCGTTGGGCGTCGTCTGCCGTTCGAGCAGGAGAATCAGCGCACCACTGAGCAAGCATTCGCAGCGGGCGCCGAAGCGGTGCCGAAGACCGTTCAAGATCTCCCTGACCCTGCGCTCGGAGCCGTCCTCCGAAGGACCGACGAAGACCGCGCTGATCACGCGTTGCTGCGCCCGTGGGCGAAGCGACGGGGCGACGCCGGTGGAGACCGCGATCTCCTGGGTTGCGATGTTGAGAGCGATATCGCCGCTCGACGTGTACGCGAACTGGCTGGCCGATTCGATGGCCTGGAACGTGGTGCTCAACTCCGCGAAGGTCGGTCTGCGAGAGGACTCCTTCTCCAGCATGCGCAGGACCACGTTCTCGAGTGCGGGCGATACGTCCGGCCGCAGTGCATTGAGCGAAGGCGGAGCCTCGAAGCAGATCTTGCCGAGCGTGGCCAGGGCGGTATCGGCCTCGAAGGGTGGCATGCCGCAGAGGCATTCGAACAACACGCTGCCCAGGGAAAAGACGTCGGACCTGTCGTCGAGCTTGCGTGCGCCGCGGGCCTGCTCGGGCGACATGTAGAGCGGCGTTCCGAGCAAGACCCCGGTGCGGGAGAGCGGCGATTCCACTTCGGCGATGCGTCGGGCCAGGCCAAAGTCGAGCAGCTTGACGTCCTCCACGCGCCCACGTGGCAAGAAGAGGTTGGCGGGCTTGATGTCGCGATGTACGAGCCCGCGCTCGGCGATCGCTTGCAGGCCGGATACGACCCGGGCCGCCAGCTTCGCGACGTCGGCTAGTGTGAGCCAGCCGGTGCGCAGTCGGGTCAAGAGGGTGTGACCCTCCAACCACTCCATGACCAGGAACGCCTTGTCCGACTCCGCGCGCCCGTGCGCGATGTAACGAACGAGGTTCGGATGGCGAACCTCCGCCAGGAGCGCGGCCTCCCGCTCGAAGCGACCGACCTCGACAGTGCCCTCTTGGTGCAGGAGCTTGATGGCGACCTCGCGGCCGTGTGCGTGGTCGAGGGCTCGGTAGACCGTGCCGAAGCCGCCTGAACCTATCGCCTCGATTAGCTCGAACCGCTCCGCGACCAGGGCGCCCATTGAGGCCTGTCATCATAGTCGTAGCGGGTCCCCGCAACCTAGCTTTACTGGGGCCTTCTAGAGTGGACTACGTTTGCCCACACCTGCCGCTGGCCGAGCTATGCTGCCCGGAATGAGGACAGGCTTTCCCTCATGGTTCTTGCTGTCGATCTGCCTCGGCGCCTGCGCCAAGCCGGCCCGTGTTCAGACCCCCGCGCTGCCACCGGTCGTGGCGAGTCGCGGCTCTGCTCCGCCCGTGCTGGAGCTCTACACGGCCGAGGCGGCGCTGGACGACGCGCTGTCGGAAAGTCTGGAGTACGTGGGCACGGGCCAGTGGCATGGAACCGAGCGCACCCCGGCCTGCGTGTTTCGCAACGCTCGCGTATTCGTGGTGAACGTGTACTGCACGCCGCAGGACGCCCAGGCCGTGCAGTTCGAGGTCTTCTCGCCGCTGCGTGGCTTCGCGCGAATTTACGCCGAGTCGAAGGGGCTCGTGAGCGGACAGGCACGCGCGAGCTATTTCACGTTCATGGTCGAGAACGAGCCGGCTCCCAGGGCGGGGTCTGTGCTCGGTCCATTGCGCCTGGCGATGTCGTTTGCAGAGCTACGGGCCTACGACGAGCGGCGTTATTCGGCTTTCTTGCCGGCCTGCTACGTGGGCACCAAGTTCGATCAGGGACAGCTGGGTTGTCTGGGAGCATTGAAGGCCCGGGCTCCGGAGTGGGCGGAGCGCAACCGAGCCTTCGTTCAGAGCGCGAATGGCGCCTGGTATTCGCTGGTCCGCACCATGCGCTCGCTCGCTGTGCGCTACGGGGCTGAACCTAGGTAGCTCCGCCGCCGCGTCCGACACTGCATTCGGTGCAACGAGGCAAGTTGCGACGGCGGCGCAATCCTCGAAATTACCGAAGGCTCGGCTCTCGAACACGGCCAGTCTCGCGACTACGCCGCCGTCACGGAAGGAATTTGCCTGCGTTTCTCGAGTATTGCGAGAGGGTTCTTCGAACGCGCGCCGAACGTTCGGCGCCAGTTACGACGAACGCTCAAAGTAATTCCTCTGGACGCTCAAGGTCATCGACTGCGAATGCTGGGGCGAACCAACGCAGGGGTTCGCGCACACGCCTCACAGAAGCGCCGCCGAAAAGGAGCCCACGGCACCTCCACCTCGCGGTACGACGAGCTACCGCAACCGCCACATACATCCTGGTGACCGGCCATCAGAACCACTGCGTACGTGTGGCAAGCCAACGCGGGGTCATAGCGGGCAAGTTCGAGTAGCCATTCGAAGGAGTTAGGGATCAGCTTGGCCATGAACTCTCTCCACGCTACGCCGATGCTCGTTGAAATGTCCATGGGACGTCCACCGCGATGCTGCGCGGAAGCGCTGCGTTGTTGTCTCGGGTGGTGAACGACAAGCTAGAACGCAGACATCAACCGGTGGCTTGCCGACCGGGGAGACTTGGGTAGCCCGGCCGAACGTCGCGGGCGCGTGAGACGCCGACCCCCAGCGAGCGAGACACTCCCCGCCAGATGCGTGACACCTGCGAGACAACTGACGTGAAAACGCGAAAAAAGCCCATGTTTTGAACGAGTCCATCAGGCCGGCATACGCCTTGCTGTGTCCTTGCCATCCCGGCAGCATCCGTTGCTGCGATACGTTCAAGTCCAACGCCGGGGCCCCCTTCTCGATGTCGTCTGTGCAGGTCTCGCCGTTGCTTCTCCGCTGTCTGCATGCCTGCCTTGTCGGCAGGGGGAATGCGTCCGCTCAGTTCTTGGCAGAAGTGCGCCCGCGACCCCCTCTCGCTTCGCGCGGTCTTTATCAGCCCATGGATTCTGTGGAGGTCGTGCGCGCCATACGGCTCGCGTACGCGCTCGCTCAGGACCCCGCACTGGCGCTTCAAGGCGGCCGCGACCTACCTGCCCATGTCCTCGGTCTTCCCGGCTTGCTCGTGGCGGAGGCGCCCACCTTTCGAGCTGCCCTCACCCTGCTCGAGCGCTACTGGCCTCTGCTTTGCTCGCAGGGCCGCTGCGCCCTCGTCACCGAGGGCGATCACGCGCACTTCGTTCTCGATCTGGCCTCGGTCTCCACCAACGTTCGACGGTTCGCGTGTGAGTTTGCGTTCGCATTCTTGTTACAGGTGGGGCGCAGCTTCGTCGGCCGAACGGCCTCCCCGAATCACGTGAGCTTTCCCGATCCGGCGCCCGACTACGTCGCGCAGGTCGCAGCGTGCTTCGAGTGCGACATGCACTTCGACCGGGCCCGGGCAGAGTTCGTCTTTCCCATGGAGTGGCTCGACGTTGCCCGCGCCTTCGCTGACGAGTCGTTGGTCGAGATACTGACGGAAGAGGCCGAAGCCCTACTTTCCCGCGTTCGGCACGTCAGTCCCATGCGCTCGCGCGTGTACGGCTTGCTCATGGCAGACCCGTCCCTCACGGAAGGTGATGCCAACGCCCTTGCCAAGAAGCTTGGGATCTCCACCAGCAGGATGCGACGCGCGCTCCAAGCCGAAGGCGAGACATTGATTGCCATCGCTGATGAGGCGCGCATCGATCGGGCTCGATCTCTCCTCGCCAGAAGCGAGTTGACGATCAAAGCGATCTCCGACCAACTCGGATACTCCCAGCCCAGCGCCTTCCACCGCGCGTTCAAGCGCAAAACGGGGATGAGCCCGCTGCAGTTTCGTCGGCAAGACGCGTCGTAGTCGAGTGCGCTGCCTTGGAAGACAGCGACGGCAGCGCGATGCTCGAACGCATTCCGACGTTCTTCTTCTCGCGCGCGACACCGGGGTTCGTCGAACGAATCCGGATCACGTCGTGCCCGTTGCGGAGCGATGTTGCCTCGTGCGCAACGGGCGTTGCCTCGCCCGTAACAGTTCGAGCAGAGCGCACGACCGATGCGCTCCAAAGTAATTACTTCGATGGCCCAAGGTAAACGCCGAGGCGAGACCGCCCCGTGGCACGTGTCGTGCTTATAAATACTCCGAGAAATAACTCTCGAAATGGCAAACCCCGGGTGACCGGGAGACGCAAAGCCACGGGCTCGCGAGAGCGAGTTGGTCGGGCTACCGAAGGAGCAAAGCAAATGAAGATGATGATTCCAGCTGTGATGGCCCTTGCGTTGGTGGGATGCGCGGCCGAGATCGCCGACGACGGTTCCGAGCTGGCCGAACAGGACATCGTGGGAGGCAACGGGCTTCCGAAGGGCAACGGGCTTCCGAAGGGCAACGGGCTTCCGAAGGGCAACGGGCTTCCGAAGGGCAACGGGCTTCCGAAGGGCAACGGCCTCGTCGAGGGCGCTGGCCTGAGCGGCGGCAACCCGGTCTCCCTCAAGAATGCCAACGGCACGCCCAACGCGCAGGGTTTCTTGAACGCGGGCAACGGCTTGCTCGGCTACGACAACAACCAGGGCACAGAATACGGCAACATGACGGCGCAGTACCTCGTCGAATGTGCACTGCCCACCGGCCACTGCGTTGACGTGGTGGACTACGCAGGCGTGCGGGCCACCTACTGCGGCAGCTTCAACCTGGCGCCTGAGTGGGAGTTCGGCGTGTGTGACACGGCCTGCCAGGAGCGAGTCAGTGCGTGTCTGCTCGCGCGTACCAACGCCAAGGGCGAGCACGTGACCCTCGAGTTCAGCGGTAAGTTCAAGAACTCTCAGGGCGTCAACCCGCTCGGCGCCCACGACGGCTCGCTCGGCTACACCAAGCAGGAGGCCACCTTCTACGGCAACCTGTTTACGGATCCACCTCAGGCCTACTTCTGCACCGGGAAGTCGCTGGATACCTGGGGCGCCCCGGAGTGGGGCTGGTTTGGCAAGGGCGCGCTGGGAACCCGCCTGTGCGGCGGTACTTTTGGCCTCTTGCCCTTCGTTTTCGCTTCCGGCGACGACTGCGAGCAGACGTACCACTACACTGGCGACTGCAACCGCGACTACAGCGTCTACCCCTTGTATAGGCAGGACAAGTGCACGTGGGACGGCGCAGGGCAGACGGCCGTGAGCTGCATGGCTCAGGGCCAGACCTGGAACAATCCCATCACCACCTTCCTCAAGTGATGCGCGAGCAAGGCGCGGTCCTCGAGCGTCACAGCAGTCGGCCAAGCCTTGGCTGGCAACCAAGCCTAGGTTAGGCCGGCCCGCTCCAACGCGCGCTGTGATTTCTCGGGGGCCAGCAACGCCCAGGCACTTGCCTGCAAAGTCGAAGTCGCGATGCGCTTCGAGCAGCACCGCCGACGGCGGTAGCAGCTCGCGGCCCGCGGTGAACACCTAGGCCTGTGATGTCGCCGCGGGCCGAGTTGCCGAACGTCGGACGATCGGGCTCTTGCAGAATCCTCTGAGCTCGTGAGAGCTTTCGCCAGGCTTATTCACTAGGAGTCGGCTCCAATGGGATTGCGACGCTCATTCACTCTGCTCGGTACGATGTTCCTCTTGAGTTCAGCTGGCTGTGGAGATGAGTCTGAAAGCGGGCCTCTCGATATCGGCCCGGACAGCAGCGTTGGCGACGGCGATGCCACAGGTGATGGTGATGGCGATGCCACTGGTGATGGTGATGGCGACACCACCGGCAATGGTGATGGCGATGGCGACGCCCCAGGTGATGGTGATGGCGACACCACCGGCAATGGTGACGGTGATGGTGATGGCGATGCCACTGGTGATGGCGATGCATCCGGGTCCGTCTTTCCAGACGTGAAGGACTTTGCTGCCAAGGGCTCATTTTCCGTGACCACGGGGCCCAACCCGGCAGGTTGCACCATCTATCGTCCCAGCACGCTCGGCGAGATGGGTCGCAGGCACCCGGTGATCCTTTGGGGCAACGGTACCGGAACCACTCCGGTCGTCTACGATGGAGTGCTGAGGCACTGGGCCAGCCATGGCTTCATCGCCGCGGCGGCCAACACCAGCAACGCGGGCACGGGCAAAGAGATGCTGGCCTGCCTCGACTACCTCACTCAGCAGAACGGAGCTGCCGGTAACCCGTACGCGGGCAAGGTCGATCTGGACCGTGTCGGGAGTTCGGGCCACTCGCAAGGAGGAGGAGGAGCGATCATGGCGGGCGCCGATTCACGGGTCGACGTGAGCGCGCCCCTTCAGCCGTACATCAGCTTCATTCCCGGTGGAGGAGCGTTCAACAAGAGCTCCCTCGTCAATCAGACCGGCCCAATGTTCCTCATGTCCGGCTCGGCTGACACCATCGCGGTACCCGCACAGCAGCAGCAGCCAGTGTTCGACGCCGTCACGGTTCCCATTTTCTGGGGCACGCTCGAGGGAGCGACTCACACCGGCACCGCGGTCGGCAACATCAACGGCTATCGCGGTCCCGCCACCGCGTGGTTTCGGCTGCATCTGATGAACGACCAGACCGCACGCAGCACGTTCTACGGCTCGTCATGCGGGCTCTGCTCGGATCCGAAGTGGACGGTGAAGAAGAAGAACTTCTGAGAGCGAGAGGATGCGCGGGACTACCCTTTCTCCCGCATCTCCAACGGGTCGACCTGGAGCTGCTCGCACCAGCGGTAGATCTGTCGGCGATCCTTGAAGAAGTAAATTGCCACCTGGGCCACGTTCCCCTTGTAGTGCCGCAGTACGCTCCGGAGCTGCTCGGCGGAAGGCTTGAGTCGCCGCGCTACACCCAGCACCCCCACGTCCCGGTCGAGCGCGGGTGCCGTGGCCAACTCGCCTGTGTCGTCCTGCTCGGGTGCTCGCGCTCTGATTAGGTCCGAGCGCGACCTTAGAGAGGCCGGAAGATGGCGGCACTCGAGTCGGCTGTCCGAGCTCGCGCTCGATGCCATGGTCGCCATGACCTGTTCGAGCTCACGAACGTTGAAGGGCCAGTCGTGGGTCAGCAGTACCTCCGCGACGTCGGGGCTGAACTCTAGCCTTGCCCGCGCGCGGGAATCGGCACGCGACCCGTGACCCGGTGATGACATGAGGAAACGCCTGGCCAGCTCGAGGATGTCTTCCTTGCGCTTGCGGAGAGGCGGAACCTCGATCACCGCCGCCCTCAGGCGCCCGTAGAGGTCGCCGCGAAACGCGCCCCGTGCCGCGCCGGCCTCGATGTCTACATGGGTGGCAGCGATCACCCGGGCGTCTACCGAGTGGAACCTTCGACTCCCGACGCGCCGCACTTCACCCGTCGCGAGCACGCGGAGAAGGCTTACCTGGAGAGGCATGGGCATGTCGCCAATCTCATCCAGGAAGATGGTGCCGCCGTCGGCCTCGTCGAACAGGCCGCTGCGCTCTTGCAACGCCCCTGTGAATGCCCCCGCGTCGTGCCCGAACAGCTCACTTTCGATCAGGTTCGCTGGCAGCGCCCCACAGTTCACCGGGACCATGGCCCCCTTTCGACCACTTACGCGATGGAGCGCCCGCGCGACCAGCTCCTTCCCAACCCCCGTCTCGCCAAGGATGAGAACTGGGTGGTCGGCTGGAGCGAATTGCTCGATTTTGCGAAGAACGGCGAGTAGGCGAGGGCTCTGGCCCGTCAGCTCAGTCAGGCTCAGCCGGCCGCCCCCCATCAGGGCTGCGCGAGTCTCCTCGTCCAATGCCTGCAGTACGAAGAGATGCGACCCGATGCGAATGACATCGCCATCGACGAGCTCGGCAGATTCGGTGAGCTGACCGTTGACCGCAACGCCATTCTTGCTCGCGAGATCGCGAATGCGGATGCCGAGCTCGCTAGCCTCGATGCAGGCGTGACTCCGTGAGGCCTTTGGATCGTGGAGAACCAGGGCATTGCCGTGCTCGACCTTGCGACCAATTACAAGGGGCAACTGGTCCAACAAC
The DNA here is from genome assembly GCA_047601445.1 of Myxococcales bacterium. Taxonomy (GTDB): domain Bacteria; phylum Myxococcota_A; class Polyangia; order Polyangiales; family DASUME01; genus DASUME01. The sequence goes on from JASGJH010000001.1 coordinate 7,080,824, forward strand.
TGAACCTGGCCGACGCTGGTCGGTTCAGGTCCGTAGACCAACACGAGTCGAAACAGGTGAGGTGGCCGGCGTGTGGACTCTCGATCCGGGCCCTCCGTGTCTACGCTGGAAGTCATTCACCACCTGCAAAGCGAGCAGTGAACCATATCACGCAAGCACGTTGCCCACCGGATGTCTACAACCGCGGCGTACCCTAACCGATGCGTCAGCGTTGTCATTTGGTCGCGGAACACACCGATCCGGAGCGAGCTTTGACAACGTTTGGTGCTGCGCTGGTACGATTCCTCCTCGGCACCCCCGATGAGTAGAACGAGCCGCAGTCATCCAGGAAGACGAAGAGGCGGGGGCGAGCGGGGATCGTCGGGCGAACCGGTGCAGCACGCTGCGGGAGCGCTGATCGACGGACGCTATCGCGTCGAGGGCCGTCTCGGAGCTGGCGGAATGGGCGTGGTCTACGCCGTTGGCGACGAAGGAACAGGCCAACGGGTCGCTCTCAAGCAGCTCAGTTCGGGGGCAGGAAGAGAGGCGCAGGAGCTCTTCGAGCAGGAGTATCGCGTCCTCGCGGGGCTGAGGCATGCCCGCATCGTGCGGGCCTATGACTTTGGCGTCGACCGAGGCGCGCCCTATTACACGATGACGCTGCTCAGCGGAGGCGACCTGAGTGCCGCGCCGCCCATGCCGTGGCGACAAGTATGCGCGACACTCCGTGACGTGGCATCGGTCCTCGGCGTGCTGCACGCGCGCCGAATGGTCCATCGAGATATCAGCCCGAGGAATCTATGGCGGACACTGGATGGCCGCATCCAGCTGCTGGATTTCGGCGCGATGGCCGATTTCGGTGTTCAGTCGACACGGATTGGCACAGCTCCCTTCATGCCGCCCGAGGCCGTGAAGAGCGAGGCTCTGGATGGGCGCTCGGACTTGTATGCGCTCGGCGCGCTCGGATACTGGCTCCTCACGACCACCCACGCTTATCGCGCACGGCGCATGGATGAACTGCCGGGGTTGTGGCTGCGCCCTCCCGCATCTCCATCGGACCTCGTCTCGATGATTGAAGGAGCAGATCGCAGCATCCCCAAGGAGCTCGACGACTTGTTGCTCGCCATGCTGGCCCTCGACGCCGATGCGCGGCCCGCGAATACCACGGAGGTCATTGACCGCCTCAACTACCTCGCAGACCTCGTGCCCGAAGCTGAGGCCGAGGTTCTCCATGGTTACTTGGAAAGCAAGGCCTTCGTGGGGCGGCGCCGCGAGCTGAGCGTTCTGGATCGACAGTTCCGCCGAGCGGCGCAGGCGGGTCCCACGGCCTCCTTGGTGAGCGGGCCCGCGGGCAGTGGACGCAGTCGCTTGCTCGAGGAAGCGGCGATGGCCGCACGCGTCGAAGGTGCAGCGACTGTTGCGGTGGGACGCACGGCCGGACAAGAGCCATATGCCGGCGCGACCGCATTGGGCCTCGAACTGTTGCGTGCGATGCCGCGCCAAGCGCGGGAAGCCGCCGCCCCGATCATGACGGTGCTGTCGAGCGTCTCGGGACAGCTTGGCCAGGCGTTGCAAGGCGGTGCGATTGCAACCGCCCCCGCCGGCCCCTACGACCGCGGTGAGAAGCAGGCGGCACTGCAAAGCTGGATCGCGAGTCTGTCCCGCCAACGTACCTTGGTCATTCTCGTCGATGACGTCGACTTCCTCGACGAAGAGTCGCAGGCGCTGTTTGTCGCGCTGACGACGCTCGAGGCTGGGCACCGGCTTGCGCTGGTGGTATCGAGTTGCGCGGACTCGGTGCTCGCAGCGCGGTCGCCTGTGCACCACCTACAGAGCGCTTCCCGCACCCTTCCTCTCGCTCCGCTCAGCCCGGAGGAGACATTCGAGCTCTTGCGTTCCACGTTCAACGACGTCCCTTATCTGGAGAGGCTCGCCGCGCAGCTGCACGGCGCTTCACACGGCAACCCCCGACATTGCTTGATGCTCGCGGATCAGCTCGTGCATTTGAAGGTCATCGTCTATGCAGACGGTGCATTCCAGCTGCCGCGAGAGTTTCCGGAGATCGCGCTTCCCGAGGGCATTCACGACAGCATTCTCGGGACCATCGACCGTTTGTCGACATCGGCACGGCAGCTGGCTCGCCTGCTGTCGGTGCCCGATCACGGAACACTGACGCTTGCCATGATCATGGCCGCATCGGGACGAGATGTCGGTCAAGCGAACGCAAGCCTGGAGGAACTGATCAGGCGTCGCGTACTGCACGGCTCGGTCGCGGGCTACGGATTCGTGCACGCGGCCTCGCGCGAGAAGCTCTGCGGGGAGCTGTCGGATCTGGAGCGCAAACGGGTCCACCAGGCCATCGCTCAGCACCTGGAAGCCCAGGCGGGCGTCAGCGCTCTCGGAAAGCTGAGGGCGGGCGTCCACTGGCTGCACGCAGGAGACCTGACCCGCGCTGAACCTCTCATCTTCGAAGCGGGCCTGGCACACACGCAGGGCATCCACGGCGAGGAGCTGCGCGTTGCGGCACCGATGTTCGCCGAGTGCGACCGTCTGTTCCGGGCGCTGGGCCGCGATGATCATGCGCTGTACTTGCCGCTCGGGGCGCTCGCGCTCGCCAGCTACTTCGCAGACCAACGATACTCTCAGGAGTACGGCGCGCGCGCCATCGCCGTGCTGAGCGACGGGATCGGGCTGACGCTGGCGGGCCGCCTCGAACGTTGGCTCGGAGCGAGGCTCGCGCTCATCGTCTCTTTGGTCGTTGCAGGGTTGCGCCTGCGTCGGCGGGACTACGCCCCCGATCTCAAGCGTCTGATCTACGTGATGGTGGCCGCTGCCACCGCGATGGCCGGGCACGCAGGGGTGTGCGTCGATCCCGAAGCCGTGCGGCGCCACACAGCGGGGCTGCGCAAGCTGGGCACGCTCCGGAGCGCCGACGTGGCTCGTCTGTTGGCGGAGTTCAACGAGGCCATCGCGCTCAATGCGGAAGGCAAGAGCCACGCGGCTCAGACTCTGCTCAGCAAGGTGATCGCGGATCTGGAGACGCCGGACGCGCTGCCCACCATGGCAGCCGACGCACGCCGAAACTTCCTGGCCGGTGCGCTCGGTATCCATGCGGCGCACGACCTCGGATTGATCAGCGACAGATGTCTCTTCACTGCGGACAAGATGGAGAAATACGGCGGTGTCCATGCCGTCTGGGCGAGCCAGGTTCGTGCGATCTACTACGACAGCATCGGCCAGGCCGATCGTGCTGCGCACTTTCGTAGGGAGGTGGAGCTCGGGATCATCAGGCTCGGAAGTGCGTGGCAAGTCGATACGTGGCGCGCGCCGGTGCAGGTCCTCTCCTTCCCGGAAGACCCCTCCGCCTTCAGGCGGATGGCCGAGGAGATGGAGCGGCTCAGCGGTACGGCCCCCAGCTACGAGGCGTACGCGCGCTGGAACCGCGCAGCCTATCTGGTGTTGCGTGGGCGCTACGAAGACGCGCTCGCGCTGTATCGAGGAGAACAGGAGCCTAGGAACATCGTGGCGTCCATCCAGGCGTGCGGCTGGTTCGCCGCAGCCATGAATGGAGTCGGGGCTCATGAGCGTGCCCAGGCGTCCTGCGTGGCCGCGCTCGCGCGCATCGAGCCTGAAGATCGACACAGACCGGCTCATTCGATCCGACTGGAAGTGGAGTTGGCAGTCGCCGAGGCCGGGCTCGGACAGCACGAACGCGCTCATGAACGTGTCGACGCCCTGTTCGCGCGGCACGTGCCGCACACGGGACCCGTCGTGCGCGGTTACCTTCACAGCGGGCGCGCTCGCGTCTTCTTGTTGGCCGGCGACGTCGCGGGCTACGAGCAGGCGGTCGCCGCGGCCGCGCTGGCCTATGCGCCACTCAACGTCCCGTTCCTGCATGAACGCATCGCGGTGATGCGACGTATCGTGTCCGAACGCTCGGAAGGCGTCCCGCCGCACGAGGTCTCGCTGCACGACTCTCACCTGCTCACCCGCGTGCAGTTGCGCCTAGCCAGCGTGTCGACTGCTGACGACCGCGCGCGACACGATGCGGCATTGCTTGCCATGCTCGAGGTCGCGGGCACTGAGATCGGCTTCATCGTGCGCACGACGGGCGAGTGCGTGGCCCCCCGCGGTGTGACGCTGACACCAGAGGTCGTTTGCTGGGCCGAGGCACATCTCGCGGGTTCGTTTCGAGACGAAGCCACCGAGGTTCAGGAGACCACAGTCCCTTCCGAATCCGCTCGGCAAGCGGACACGCTCACCTGTGCCGGGGTCGCCTATCGTACTCACATCCTGCAGACCCGTGTCGGAGAGCTGCTCGGGGCACTCGTACTTGGCTCTGTCGCGGTCGTTCCTGCTCCCTTGCCGCGAAAGATCCTGGCCATGCTTGCGGAGTATCTCGTGCCCGAACGACGTAGCGGTGCCGTGTAGCTCACGTTCGAGGGCGTTACTGACTCGGAGGCTCGGCTCGCAATCCGCGAATGAAGGTCACGAGCTCGGCGAGCTGTGCCGGCGAGAGGTCCGGGTGCGGCGGCATGCTGGGGCTGAGGTTGCGTGCGAGTCCGCCTTCGCGGATGGCTTGCGTGATGTCCGCGTCGGACACCGAGCTCTGCCACTGGGCATCGCTCAGGTTGCGCGGACGTGGATCCATCGCGGTGGCCGCCAAGCCGTCGCCGCGGCCCGAGGCGCCGTGGCAGCTCGCGCAGCGCCTGCTGAAGAGATCGAGCTCGGCTCGGGGGGCCGGGCTGGCTTCGAAGACGCTGGTACGCGCCAACGGACGAGCCTGCTTGAGACCGGGCCAGGGGATACCCACCAGAGCGAACAGTAGGAACGCGGCGCTGCCCTTGAGAATCACGCCGTGGCGCTCGGTGGGCTGCTCCTTACGGCGCGCGCGCACCTGCGCGATGTGCACGCAGGCGACTGCGATGAACATGGCGGTGATGTGCTCCACCGCGAAGAAGCGCAGGGGCGCGCTGCGCATCGCGACGCCCATATCCGCAAAAGCGCCGCGCACGATGGGGCTCAGCCACACGTAAAGGAGGAAGCCCAAGGTGAACTGAGCGTCGACCAGACCCACGAACAGGCGCCCACGTCGCTCATCCTGAACGTTCCACTCGCGCTTTTGGCTCCGCGCACGCGCCGAGGCGACGAGGCTCCACAACGCTGCCAACAGGACGACCCAGCGCAGCCAGGAATGAATGAATAGGACCACGGGGTACAGCATGGCGAGTGCCAGTGTAGCCGCCGTCGGCCGAGCGCCCAGAGCCCGCGCCGAAGCGAAGTCTGGCACCCCCCGGCGTGCGCCGAGACGCGGGCAACAGGCGATGGACCGGCCGAACCCCTGGTGCGCCCGAGGAGCCCAGCGTAATTCATGGGCCATGAAGCCATCGTCTGGTCTCGTGGTGGGTCGTCGTGCGAGTCTCGTCCTCGCTCTCTCTTTGCTCTGCGGGGGTACGCTGCGCGCTCAGGCCGCCCCGCCCGCTTCGGGCCAGCTCGAAGAGCGAGTGCGCACCCTGGTGGAGCAAAAGTTCGCGCCCAGTATCGCCAGCGGGGCGCCCTCGGAAGACAGGGCGCCCGGCGGCATCGTCGCGGTGTACGTGCAGGGCAAACGCCTGTTCTTTCCCTACGGTCGCATCGACGAGGCCGGCACGCCGCCCAGCCCCAACACGGTGTTCGGCCTGGCGTCCGTGACCAAGGTGCTCACCACGGCGATCTTCGGTCAGTCGCCCGAGTTGTTCGACGCCAAGGTGCGGGACCACGCGCCCGAGGTGTTCCAGCTCGAGGGGCCGCTTGCGGACATTACCTTCGGTCAGCTCGCCACCTACACCGCGGGCATCAGCCCGTCCGACCCGGACACGTGCAAGCGGGGCTGTGATCAGGCGGAGTTCGTGGAGTTCATCAACTCACGTAAGCCCGCGCGACTGCCCGCCGAGGTGGACTACTCCAACAGCAGCATCGGCTTCCTCGGCCAGGTGTTGGTGGCCAAGAGCGGCGCCAAGAACTACGACACGCCGCAGGCCTTTCAGCGCTGGTATGAGGCCAATCTCTTCAAGCCGCTCAAGATGAACGCCACGGGTGTCGCGCCTGGCAAGAGTGATCGCAAGCACCCGCTCTCCGCGGCCTTCGACTACGATCCCCGTAGCAAGTCCTACCGCGTCGTGGACTACGGTGGCTGGTGTCCGTGGGGCACAGCCGGGCGCGTGTTCTCTACGGCCGACGACATGCTCAACTTCGCGTCGGCAGCCGCCGGTGCGAGTAGTGTCTCCGGCAAGCCGGTTCCCAAGAAGGTGCGCGATGGATTGCAGCGCGCCCTGGCGCCGCGCACTCCGATGCCCAAGGAGAACGGGAGCGAGCAGGGGTATGCCTGGATCGTCAAGCCGGAGGACGCCAAGAACCACTCGCGCATGCGCACCAAGAACGGTGGCCTTGCGGGCATCAGCTCGGCGGTGCTCGTGAACCCCGACCTGCAGATCGCGGTGGTGGTGCTGACCAACATGGTGAAGGTGCACTCGGTGGAGGCCGGCAAGGCGATCATGAACGGACTCGAGAACATGGTGGCCGAGCAGCCCTCCGAGAGCGGTCCGCGCGCACGTCACTGATCTACCTGGCAGTGGCGAAGCGACACATGCGGCATGGCCGCGCGCCACACGCCATCGTTTTCATGGACGAAGTCGTTCCGCGCAGGGCGCGCTGACCTCCCCGCGAGCGCACGCAGTTTCCACGCCGAGCCTCGTGCTCCAGGCTCGATCCGTCCATGTCGAGCGCGCGGATCTGCGCGCGGGCACGAATGGTGCGCTGCTTGCACTCCCGCGTGGGTAGCGAGAGGGGCGAAAACCATGAGCGATTCCAAGCACGAGGTGGCCCAGGCACGCGCAGCGGCCGAGTCGGCGCGCGAGAAGAAATGGGCCGGCGCGAGCTTCTTGCGCGAGCTCTTCATGGGCAGGTTCGAGCCCGATCTGCTGTTCGCTCCAGATGATCCGAGCGAGCCGCCGCCGCGTCCCGAGTTCCTGGACTTCTACGGGAAGCTCGAGGACTTCCTGATGGATACGGTGGATCCGGTGGAGATCGACGAGAGCGGAGAGTATCCACGCGAGGTGCTCGACGGACTGGCCGAACTCGGCGCGTTCGGTATGAAGATCTCGCGGGAGTACGGCGGCCTCGGACTCACCCACCGCGAATACGTGCGGGTGATGCAGATGGTGGGCAGCCGTGACTCCAACATCACGGCCTTGCTCTCGGCCCATCAGGCCATCGGCGTGCCGCACCCGGTGCAGATGTTCGGCAGCGAGGACTTGAAGCGCAAGTACCTGCCACGCTGCGCGCGTGGTGCCATCTCGGCCTTCGCGCTCACCGAGGCGAGCGTGGGCTCCGATCCGAGCAAGCTCGCCACGCTGGCACGCCCGAGCGCGGACGGGTCGCATTTCGTGCTCGATGGCCAAAAGCTGTGGTGCACCAATGGTACCTTGGCCGAGGTCATCGTGGTGCTCGCGCGTAACCCCGAGACCAACCGTATCAGCTGCTTCGTGGTGGAGATGGACTGGGAGGGCGTGCAAGTGGAGCACCGCTGCCACTTCATGGGCCTGCGCGCGCTGGGCAACGGCGTGGTCAGCTTCGACGGCGTGCGCGTGCCGCGCGAGAATTTGGTAGGCGAGGAGGGCTCGGGGCTGCGCGTTGCGCTCGCGACGTTGAACACGGGGCGCTTGACGCTGCCGGCGGCCACGGCCGGCGGCGTGAAGGTGGCGCTCGAGATGTGTCGCAAGTGGGCCAACGCGCGCATCCAGTGGGGACAGCCCATCGTGAAGCACGAGGCCATCGCCCACGGGCTCACCGAGCTGGCTGCCACCAGCTACGCGATGGACGCCGTGGCCGAGGTGGTCGGGGCGCTCGCCGATCGCAAGGACCGCGACATCCGACTCGAGGCGGCGGCGGCCAAGGAATGGAACACGGTGCGCGCCTGGGACATGTACGATCGCGCGTTGCAGATCCGCGGTGGACGCGGCTACGAGACGGAGCGCTCCCTGGCGGCGCGCGGAGAGCCCGCACTGGGCATCGAGCGCATGCTGCGCGACGCGCGCATCAACCGCATCTTCGAGGGCTCGAGCGAGATCATGCACCTGTTCATCGCTCGCGAAGCGGTGGACAAGCACCTCGAGGTTACGCACAAGCTGCTCGATGCGAAGGTGAGCTTGGGCAACAAGCTACTGTCGCTGCCGGCGGTCGGGATCTTCTATCTGCTGTGGTATCCGCGCCTCTGGCTCGGCTTTACGTGGGCCAAGTATCACCAGTACGGCGCTCTCGGCACGCACCTGCGGTTCGCCGACCGGGCGAGCCGACGTCTGGCCCGCAACGTCTTCCACGGCATGCTGCGCTACGGCCCGGGTCTCGAACGCAAGCAGGGCTTCTTGTTCCGTGCGGTGGACGCAGCGCTCGAGCTATTCGCGCTCACGGCGGCCGTGATGCGTGCCCAGCGCCGGGAGGCGATCCAGCGCGGTGACCTCCAGGTGCTCGAGCACGTCGCCTTCCGGGCGCGCGAGCGCTTCGAAGAGGCGTTGCACCGCATGTGGCACAACGAAGACGCGGCGAGCTACGCCTTCGCACAGCAACTCGGCAAGGGCCGTTTCGACTGGCTGGAGCATGGAGTGATCAACATTCCCTACGAGCAGGACGAGCTCAGGCCTGCGAGCATGGAGCAGATTTTGACCTCTCGCGGACACCGCGCGGAAGCCGCCGAGCAACCCGCCAAGCTCCAGCGTCACTGAGACGGAGTGCGTGCTGGAAGAAGGTTCTCGACTCGATGTCGGGACCGGAGATGCGTTCAGCTCACGCACACCCGTCGCCGTTCAGGTCAAAGTCCAGTCGCCGACCAGGTCAAACGCGATGGCAGGCTGGTCCTCAGCGTCGCCCACGGGTGCCGATCGCGAGCGTGGTGGTGGTCTTGGACGACGACTTTGACCTGAACCGCGACGGTGTGCGCGAGCGGCCCTCGGCGTCGTTCGTCTTTTCACGGCTCGCGTTACTCGAACGCGAAGTCCAGTACGTCGCCGATGCGGATGGGGCCGCCCTCGAGGACACGCGCGGTGATGCCGCCGTGTCCTCGCGTGGCGTTGTAGCCGCCTGTCCCAAGGACTTCTTCCATACGCGAGCAGGGATCGCAGGTGCCCGTCCCCTCGAGCAGTGCGCCGCCCAGGCGAAAGCGACGAGCGCGCAGCGAGAGCACGCTGAAGCCTTCGATGACCAGGTTGCGCCGCAGCAGCAGTGGGTCGACCGTGCTGCGTCCACACAGTGCGGCGATGGTGGGCAGATGCTCCGCCTGAATCAAGGTTACCTGGCGTTTGCCCCCGCTGCGCTCGGCAGCGCGGTCACCCACGAGGCCTCGCTGCGTGAGGAGCTCGGCGCTCTCGACGACGTGCATGGACCCACGGTGTGACTCGCGCAGACCGATCCAGCGCAGGCGGCCAGGCTGGGCACGCTGCAGCATCAACTGTTGAACCAGGGGACTGTCTTCGGAGTACGCCATGTCTCGTGCGGCTTTGCATGGAGCGCGGGCTCCCCCGCATGTCTACGCCAGGCTCGACGTCGGCTCCAGCGCTATTCCTGCGGCATCCAGGATACCGTGAGTACGAAGCTCATCGACGCAATCTCCACGCTGCCCGTGGTCTCGTCCGAATCGGGCAGCGCTGGGTCAGCGCAGTGTAGGCTCCCCTCCAGGCGGTAGACCTTGGAACCGAGCTCGCCCGGCCCCACGTATTCGTGCTTGGTCACCTTGGCCTCGCATTCCTCGGCGACCCACTGTTGGCGCTCTGGCGCGGCGAACCCAAACACTGCCCATTGCGAGCCGGTCTCGCCCTCTGCGATGCCAGGTAGCTGGAGCTCGGCGGCGCTGATATCGTCCCGATCAGCGAAGTAGAAGCTGGCGTCGATGCCGAGGCCCGAGCTGTTCTCCACCAAGCAGCCTGGGCCCGAGGACGGGCCGAGGTTCAAGGCGACGGCGCCCCGTGTGCGTAGCGCGAGGCCACAGGTGGTGTCCGCCGAAAACATCACGGAGCCACCTGAGTCGGCGTCGCCGTCATCGCCGCAGCCCAGGGAGCACAGCGTGAGTGTGGACAGGAGAGCAGCGCACAACCGGGAGCTGGTTCGCATGACGCCGATGGTACACCAGGTCCGACGCGCTCAGCTTTGCCCTTCACCCAGATCCAGCGCGAGCTGGCGTCCCGCCATTCGGGCCGCGGCCTCTTCCGCCTTGGGCCACGGCGGTAATGGCGGCAACCCTAGTGCTTCACGCACCGGCCCAAAGGAGCGGCGATGGATGGCGCAGGCGCCGAGCTTGGCCAGCGCCCGCGTGTGCTCTGCGACGGGATAGCCCTTGTGCTTCGCGAAGCCGTAACCGGGGTAGGTGGTGTCGAGCTCGCCCATGAGCGCATCGCGCGCGGTCTTGGCCAGGATGGAGGCCGCGGCGATGGACAAGCTCTTTTGGTCGCCCTTCACGATGGCCTGCTGCGGGATGTCGAGGTGCTTGAGCTTGCGCGCGTCGAGCAGCAGATGCTGCGGGATGACACCGAGCTGCTCCACGGCGCGTTGCATGGCCAACAGTCCTGCCCAGTAGATGTTCATGCGGTCGATCTCCTCGACCTCCGCGAAGCCCACGGCCCACGCCACGCTCTCCTGCTTGATGATCACCGCCAGGCGATCGCGCGTGGCGGCGTCGAGCTTCTTGGAATCATCGATCTCGCGCAATCGCGCCCCCGGCGCGAAGATCACCGCTGCGGCGGCCACCGGACCTGCGAGTGGGCTCATGCCGGCTTCGTCGATGCCTGCGACGTGGATCACCCCCTGCTCCCACAGCTCGCTCTCGTAGCGCAGGATGTGCCGCACCCGCTGTCCCTCGGATCGGTGCTCGCGCCGCCGGCGTTCCACAGCGCGCAGGATGGCCTGGGCTCCCGGGCGCGGATCCGCGCGTAGAGCGGCTTCGATGGCGGATTCGAGCGGGCGGCCGTCGATGATGTAGCGCTTACGTAGCTCGCTGAGGACGAGACGGGTCACGCCGGGAGCTTACAACTCTCGGGGGCGCCATGCCGCTCGGGCAGCAGAGCCTGCAGGGGGCGGCCGCAAGTTTTCTGGGCGACCTGGGAGCGCCCAGGGGGGACTACGACCCTCTGAAGGAGACGGGCACCGAAGGAACGCGGTGCCGACTCAGTGCCAGTTCTGCTGGCGGCACCAGCACGAGGCTTGTTCGAGGCGCAGTTTGGCTGCTTTCGAAGGGGCGCGGCAGTGGCGCGCCTCTGGCGTCTTAAGTTGATCGAGAGAGGAAGCAAGCCGCAGATCTCGGTCGGGTCTCGCGTCTCGAACCGGGCGTTGCCTTTCAGCGCGCGTTGAACACGCGATCATCGCGCGATCTCGCCGGCGCAGCGCAGCGCGGTGACGCTGCGGAGTCGTTCGATGGGAGCTTTTGCAAAATACGAGCCGCTCGATCCGCGAGCACGGGTTCGCGCCCTGCGCCCCGTCAAGGCCCTGACCGCGCCCAAGGATCCCATGGTGTTGCTGCACCCGTTCGCCCTCTGCACGGAGGTCTGGAGACAGATTCTTCCGGCCCTCGAGGAGCACCACGAGGTATTCCCGCTCAAGCTGCCGGGGCATATGGGAGGCTGCCCGTACCCGCGGGATTTGGAGCACAGCATCGAGCACTTGACCGATCTCGTGGAGGCGCAGTTGAACGAGAAACACCTGGCCAGAGCGCATCTCGTGGGGAGCTCGCTCGGAGGCTGGCTCGCGCTCGAGTTGGCGCGGAGGGGGCGCGCCTTGTCGGTCGTCGCCTTCGCGCCCGGCGGCGGTTGGCGCTTCGGCAGCGCGGAGCACCGCCGCCTGGTGAGAAAGTTCAGGCTGGTGCAGCGGCTGGTTCGGCTCGCGGGGCCGCGCGCCGCCTTGCTTGGCTCGAGTAGTCTCGTGCGTCGTCTGTTTCTCAACGACGCGGTGGTTCAGCCCACGCTGCTCTCGCCGCTCGAAGCGGCGCTCTTCATCGAGGCGGCCTGGCGCTGCACGGCCTTCTCCGCCGTGTGCGCGGCGCTACCCACGCAAGCGTTGACCGAGCCCTTCACGCCGACATGCCCGGTGCGCATCGTCTGGGGCGACAAGGACCGGCTCCTTCCGCTGCATGGCTATTCGGAGCACTGGCGGAACGCACTGCCCGAGGCGGAGTGGGTGGTGCTGCACGGAGTGGGTCACCTGCCCATGTACGACGATCCCACCACCGTCGTGAACGTCATCCTCAGCTTGACCAGGGCCGAACTCGAAACGAGTCGGGCGCGTGCGAGAAGGCACCGCGGCGCGTGCTAGCCGAGTAGCGCGGCCATCGCCCGGCGCGTGAGCGCGCGCGGCAACCACTGGGCGGCTTGCACCATCACCTTGTTGGACAAACCCGGTACACAAATCACAGCGCGCTGGTCCCAGGCTCGCAGCGCCGCCTTGGCCACCGCCTCGGGGCTCATCAGCGGGGTCTTCTCCATCACTGCCTGCATGCCGGCGACTTCGCCGAACTCGCTCGCGGTGGCACCCGGGCACACTGCCAGGGTATGCACGCCCGTGCCGCGTAGCTCTTCTGATAGAGCTTCGGTGAAAGACAGCAGGAACGCCTTGGTTCCACCGTAGACCGCGAGCTTGGGCGTGGGATAGAAGCCGCCTGTGGAGGTGACCACCAACACTCCGCCCGCCTTGTTGGCGATCATGGCGGGCAGCAGGCGATGGGTGAGCTCCACGCTGACCAGGGCATTGAGCCGGACTTGCTTGGCGATCAGCTCGGCCGGTGTGTCCACGAAACGCGCGAACGCGCCGAGCCCCGCATTGTTGACGAGCAGCTCTGCGCCGCCGAGCGCCTCCACGCGCTGGGTGATGCGATCGACTGCACCATCGCTCACCAGATCCTCGACGCACGGAATCACGGCTCCCTGCGTTTCCTGCTGGAGCGCTTCGAGGCGCTCTGCGCGTCGCGCCACGGCGAGCACGCGATAGGCGCGCGCCGCAAGTTCCCTTGTCAGCGCCGCGCCGATGCCGGCCGACGCTCCGGTGACCACTGCGAGAGGTCGTTCGAGTCGATTTTGCATGCTCCCCCGGTTCGCAAAATGAATCCGCAGTCTGTAAACGGTCCGTTCTGAGAGTTCAAGGCCGACGTTGCTCGAGCTCTGGGGCTGCAGCGGTCGCAGCAAAGGGCGCTCGACCCTCGGCCGCTAGAGCAAGCACTGGCGTGCGCGCGACGGTGCGGGACTTTCGCGTGCTAGCGTCGAGAGTGAGCTCGCCGAATCCACCCGCAGCGCCGTCGACTGGGACCAGCTTGCTCGAGCAGCTCCGCGAGACGACGCGGGGCCAGCATGAGGCGCTCGATCAATCGGTGGTTCCGCCGGGTGAAGCTCTCACACGCGAGCGCTACGCGGCGCTCTTGCTGGGCAGCTTCGCGGTGTTGCGGGTGCTGGAGGAGCGTCTCGAGCGCTGGTTCCATGCGTTCTCCGCGCCTTCGCGCAAGCAATGTCTCGAGTTGGATCTGAGCGACCTGGACGTAGCAGTCGCGGTGCCCACGGTGCTCGTGCCAGAGGTGGGCAGTTTGGCGGCGGCCTTCGGTTGCGCCTACGTGGTGGAGGGCTCGGCCCTCGGCGGGCTCGTGATGGCCCGGAGCCTGCGCAGTGCTTTCGGGCCCGAGCTGCGCGCGCTGCGCTACTTGACACTGCGAGCCGAAGACACGGGCAAGCACTTCCGGAGCTTTTGTCGCGAGCTCGACGCGTGGGGAACCGGAGCCACACCCGCGGAGCGCGACCAGGCCTGTACCGCAGCGAGCGCGACCTTCGACGCCTACGCCGCCGGGATCGAGGCAGCCCGCACGCAGCTCAGGGGGTAAGGGAGGGCGGGGATGGCGCGTGCCCTCTTTCGGGAGAAGGGGAGAGCACTCGTGAGCGGAGCGAACCTCGCGGTGGGGTGGGCCCCTGCGCGGCTCTGCCGCGGAGGGCGGGGATGGCGCGTGCCCTCCCCGAGAATTAGTGCGCCATCTCGAGGCCGCGCTTGATGCCGTCGAGTCCCTGCGCGATGAAGTCCACCACGCGGTCCACGCCCTCCGCATCGGTGCCGTTGGTCACGTCGAAGTGCACGGTCCACGTGAGGAGGCTCGTGTGATCGGAGAGCTCATCGACGTGTAGTTCACCGGTGTAGTTCGTGACTGGCAAGCCCGAGCGTTGGAGTGTGTAGCGGTACGTGTGATGTTCCGGATCCATTTCGTCGAGCCGCTCCACCTGACGCATGCCGTCGCGTGTCTCGTAGTGACGGAGCGCGCCGGGTTCGTTCCCGAGACTCTCGCCCCGCGCGAGCAGTGGATGCCAGGCCGCGATGTCCCCGAAGTGGCCGACTTTGCGCCAGAGCTCGTGGATATCGATCGGGATGTGCGTGCTCACGCTCACATTGTTCATTGGCCATCTCCCCTTCGGCGAGAGAGGTGAACACGGAGGCAGGTACGGCCAATCCCGTGAGCAGGGATACTGGCAGGGCGCTTAAGCGCACGGAGGGCGCTGTCGGCCGAGGCTCCGAGAGGGAGGGGAGAGCGTGCTTCAATGTTTGAGTCGTACGCGTGCCCGTGCCCGTACCGCGATCCTCCTACGACGGAGAGGGCGTTTACGGGCACGGGTACGCGTACGACTCACAAGAAGTTGGGCCGCGAGAGGCCCTCCCGCTGATGCTCAGCCGCCGACGGAGATTTGCTTCATCGCGGTCATGTAGCCGCGCAGGACCGCGCCAATCTTCTCCACCGGGTGATTCTCGATGGCCTGGTTGATCTGCAGCAGCTTGCGGTTGTCCACCTGCTGGCTGCCAGCCGCGAAGGCCTTGCCGATCACGTCGGTCTTCTGCTTGGCCATGAAGTCCTTGAGCAGCGGGACCGCGGCGTGGCTGAACAGGTAGCAGCCGTACTCGGCCGTGTCGCTGATGACCTTGTTCATCTCGTAGAGCTTCTTGCGCGAGATGAGGTTGGCGATGAGGGGCGTCTCGTGTAGCGACTCGTAGTAGGCAGACTCGGGCTTCATGCCGACTTCCACCATGCACTCGAAGGCGAGCTCGACGCCTGCCTTGACCATGGCCACCATCAACACGCCGTGGTCGAAGTACTCCTGCTCGGAGATCTTCGCGGAGCCCGCGGGCGTGCGCTCAAAGGAGGTGTCGTTGGTGGCGGCGCGCCAGCCGAGCAGGTTCTTATCGCCGGCGTCCCAGTCCTTCATCATGGTCTCGCTGAAGAAACCCGTGATGATGTCGTCCTGGTGCTTCTTGAACAGCGGGCGCATCAGGGTGCGCAGCTCTTCGGAGAGCTCGAAGGCCTTGACCTTGGCCGGGTTGCTGAGGCGATCCATCATCAGCGTGATGCCGCCCTGCTTGAGCGCCTCGGTGATGGTCTCCCAGCCGAACTGCACGAGCTTGCTCGCGTAGCCGGCGTCGATGCCCTCGGCCACCATCTTGTCGAAGCACAGCAGCGAGCCCGTCTGCAGCATGCCGCACAGGATGGTCTGCTCGCCCATCAGGTCGCTCTTGACCTCCGCCACGAAGCTCGACTCGAGCACCCCTGCGCGGTCGCCACCGGTGGCCGCCGCGTAGGCCTTGGCGATCTCGAGACCGTCGCCGTTGGGGTCGTTCTCCTTGTGCACCGCGATCAGCGTGGGCACGCCGAAGCCGCGCTTGTACTCCTCGCGCACCTCGGTGCCGGGACACTTGGGGGCCACCATCACCACGGTGAGATCCTTGCGGATGGCCTGGCCTTCTTCGACGACGTTGAAGCCGTGGCTGTAGCCGAGCGTGGCGCCCTTCTTCATCAGCGGCATGACCTTGGACACCACGTCGGCGTGCTGCTTGTCGGGCGCCAGGTTGCACACCAGGTCGGCGCTCGGGATGAGCTCTTCGTAGGTGCCGACCTTGAAGCCGTTGCTGGTGGCGTTGTTGTAGCTGGCACGCTTCTGCTCGATAGCGTCGGCGCGCAGCGCGTAGCTCACGTCGAGGCCGGAGTCGCGCATGTTGAGACCCTGGTTCAGGCCCTGGGCGCCGCAGCCCACGATCACGACCTTCTTGCCACGAAGCTTCTCCACGCCGTTGAACTCGTTGCGCTCCATGAAGCGGCACTTGCCGAGCTGGTCCAGCTTGCCGGCCATGGTGAGGGTGTTGAAGTAGTTCTGACGCGACATGTCGATCTCTCCGGGTAGGGCAGCCCGAGTGGGGCGGCCGTCAGACTGTATAGACCGCGCCGGGGCCGGATCAACATTGCGCTTGCGCCTATTTTGGGTACCCTCAATTGCGTTTTTCGCAATTATGACCAACACCCTGCAAGACGAGCTCACCGCCTTCCTGCACGTGGCGGAGAGCTTACATTTCGCCCGCAGCGCGAAGGCCCTGCACATGAGCCCGTCGGCGCTCACGCGGGCCATCCAGCGGCTCGAGAGCGAGCTCGGGCACCAGCTGTTCGAGCGTCAGAAACGCAGCGTACGGCTCACCCGGGCCGGCGAAATCTTTCGGGACCATGCCCGCGCCCAGAAGGCTGCCCAGGCACGTCTGCTGGAGGCGCTGGCGGCCGAAAAGCAGGCTCCCACCGGGGAGTTGCGCATCGCGTGCACGGTGACCGCCAGCTACTCGCTTCTGCCCAAGCTGCTGGCACGCTGCCGCGCACGCTACCCCGGCATTCATCTGCAACTGAGCACCTCGGATGCCGCCCGCTGCTTGCAGCGTCTCGAGAACGAGGAGGTCGACGTGGCCGTGGTGCCCGAGCCCGACCGTCCCGCAAGTGAGCTCCGCTTCGTGCGCCTGGCCGAGACCGAGCTCACCTTCATCGCTCCCAGCGTCGACCGAGAGCTCTCGCGACGCGCGCGTCTCGGCGGAGCGCAATGGAACGGGCTGCCCGTGATTCTGCCGCGCCGCGGCCTCGAGCGGGACCGCTTCGACCTGTGGCTCGAGCAACAGTCGGCGCGACCCGAGGTGTACGCGGAGGTCGAGGGCAACGAGGCCATCCTCTCCATGGTTGCCCTCGGCTGCGGTGTGGGCATCGTGCCGGAGCTGGTGCTGCGCGATAGCCCCTTGCGAGGGCGCGTCGAGCGCGTGAGCGTGGCGCGGCCACCACGTGGATTTCACGTGTCCCTGTGCGCCAAGGACAAGACGCTCACGCGTCGCACGGCCGCGGCGTTGTGGGAGTTGGCCCCAGCCAGCGCACAGCTTTGAGGTAGAGGTTCGGCTTCGACGGTCGCGAAAGAAAGAGCGCCAAAAAAGAAAAAGCGTCAAAGGTCGACGCTCACGCATGCCGTCGCCGTTCAGGTCAATGTTGACGTCGTCGACCAAGTCAACCTCGACGCCGAGGTTCGACTCCGCCGGACTGCAGTCTAGCGCTTGCGCTTCAGTGATGATGAGCGTGGTGGTGGACTTGGACGACGACTTTGACACGAACGGCGACGGTGTGCGTGAGCGATCCCGGGTTGACGCTCCGCTCACGCGGTCGCGGGCCCGCGCCCTTGCCATCACCTTCCACGCCGTCACAATGCGCAGCGATGTCGTCGCAGTCGCTGTTTTCGCAATCCATGTCGCTCGAGCTCGGAGTGCCACCGCTTGGGTTGTCCTTGATCACGGGACCCAATGGCTCCGGCAAGTCGAGCGCCGCGCGCGCACTGGTGGAGCGCGTGCCAGGCGCGGAGTTGTTGTCCGCGGAGTCGCAGCAGGCTTTCTACGAAGATCAGCTGGCCCGCGACGAGTCGAACTTCAACCAGGGGGTGGACACCAGCACCACGCTCGCGCAGCTCGTGGGCGACGCCGCGCGTGAACATCCACTGGTGGCAGCCTTCCGGCTCGCGCCGCTGTGGGAACGTGGGTACCGCCTTCTCTCTACGGGGGAGGGCCGCAAGGTGCTGCTCTTGCGCGCCGTGCTGCGCAGTCCTGCGCTGCTCGTGCTCGACGAACCCTTCGACGGACTCGATGCCGCCGCGCGCGCCGAACTCGCCGATGCCATCGAGCAGGTGGCCGAGCGCGTGCCGGTGCTGGTGGTGGGGGCCATGCGCGCCGACCAGCTGCCCTTCACGGACGCCGCCGTGCGCGAGGTCAACGTGATCGAGCAGGGCCAACTCGCCTTTCGTGGCAGCCTCGAAGCTTTTCGCGCACGGGTTCACGTAGCGCCGCGCAAGCACCTGCCACCGCCAGTGCAGCTCGGCACCTACTTCGAGCCGTGGCCCGCCGACGTTCCGCTGATCGTGCTGCGGCAGGGCAGAGTGCAATACGGCGAGCACGTGGTGTTCGAGGGGCTGGACTTCCGTTTGAACAGGGGCGAGCACACCTTGATCGAGGGCCCCAATGGCTCGGGCAAGTCCACGCTGCTCGAGATGTTCACGGGCGACCATCCGCAGGCCTACGCCAATGACCTCACGCTGTTCGGCCGACGACGCGGCAGTGGCGAGACGGTCTGGGAGATCAAGCAGAAGGTAGGTGTGGTGTCGGGGCAGCTGCACCGCAACTACCGCGTGGGCGGCAGCGTCGAAGACGCCCTGGTGAGCGGCATCTTCGACAGCATTGGTGTGTACCGGGAGCCTGAGCCGAGCCATCGCGCACGCGCGCTGGCCTGGCTCGCGTGGGTCGGCCTGGGCATCGCTCCCGACGCGGCGTTTCGCGAGCTCTCGTTCGGGCTCCAACGGCTGGTGTTGATCGCGCGAGCGGCCATCAAGGTGCCGCCGCTCGTGGTGCTCGACGAGCCCACGTCCGGGCTCGACCCGGAGAATCGCGAGCGCGTGCTCGAGCTGGTGGAGTCCCTGTGCACGCAGGAGCTGAGCACTGTGCTGATGGTGACGCACCGCGACGACGAGCGAGAGTTCTGGGAACGCCGCATCCGGGGTCGCAAGATCTCGCTCGCTTCCCGCGCCTGACCTCCCGCGGGCACCTCGACTCGAGAATCACGCGACGAGGCCCCGGCAGGCGACCTCCGCCCGCTGGTCGTCCCGAGCTTGACAATCCATAAGCAGTTGCTTATATGTCGATCATGCAGAGCGCGCTGGCCGCCGAAGACAAGATTTTCCAGGCCCTGGCCGATCCCAGTCGCAGGGCGATCTTCGAGTCGCTCACGCGCGGCGAAGCGGCGGTGAAGGACCTCACGGCCCGCTTCGACATCTCGCAACCGGCCGTCTCGCAGCACCTCGCCACGTTGAAGGACGCGGGCTTGGTGAACGGTCGGCGCGAAGGACGCTGTGTCTACTACCGGGTGGAGCCTCGTGGAATGAAACCGCTCATCGACTGGATCACGCACTACCGCGCGTTCTGGACCGAACGCGTCGACCGCCTTGAACAACTGCTGGAGAAGATGGACAAATGACCTTCACCGAGAAGACCCCTTCGGGGCAAAGCGAATCCCTTTCGTTCGAGTTCGACCTCAAGCATGCGCCGAGCAAGGTGTGGCGCGCGCTC
The DNA here is from genome assembly GCA_047601445.1 of Myxococcales bacterium. Classification (GTDB taxonomy): domain Bacteria; phylum Myxococcota_A; class Polyangia; order Polyangiales; family DASUME01; genus DASUME01. The sequence goes on from JASGJH010000001.1 coordinate 7,100,237, forward strand.
ACCGATCCGGAGTTGCTCACCGAGTGGCTCCTGCCCGTGATCGATTTCAAGCTGGAAGCCGGGGCGGCGTTCATGTTCAAGACGCAGCCGCAACCCGGTTGGGACGGCACGGTCAACTGCCAATTCAAGGAGATCGAGTCGCAGCGCAAGCTGAGCTGGTCCTGGGTCGTCGGCGACATCGACACGGTCGTCACATTCACGCTCACGCCCACTCCGTCGGGCACCCGGCTCTCGCTGGTGCAGTCGGGCTTCAAGCCGCACCAGAAGCAGAACTTCGGCGGTGCACGCTACGGCTGGAACATGATGGGCGAGAAGTTGCTCAACGTGCTCGCGAAGATTTCCTGAGAGGAGGACCCTGTGAAACTCACCAACTTCGTTCGTCAGAGCCATCGCTGGTTGTCCATTGCGTTCACGCTGGCCAGCATCGCCAACATCGTCGCCATGGTGGTGCAGGGACCCAACCAGGGGCCGTCCGCCCAGTGGCTCGGCTTCGTGGCGCTGCTCCCACTCGTGCTGCTACTCCTGAGCGGCCTCTACCTGTTCGTGTTGCCCTACACGGTCAAGCGCCGCGAACTGCAACCGGCGGAGTAGGGGACGATTCGTGAGCTCTCCGTTCGGCAACATCGAGGTGCGCGGCGCGCGCGAGAACAACCTCAAGAACATCTCGCTCGATATCCCGCGCCGCAAGCTCACGGTCTTCACCGGCGTCTCGGGGAGCGGCAAGAGCTCACTGGTGTTCGATACCATCGCGGCGGAGTCACAGCGGCTCATCAACGAGACGTTCTCGACCTTCGTGCAGAACTTCCTGCCACGCTATGGTCAGCCGGACGCGGACGCGCTGCACAACCTGTCCACTGCCATCATCGTCGACCAGCAACCTTTGGGCGGCAATCCGCGCTCTACACTCGGCACCGCCACCGACGTGTTCACCATGTTCCGCGTGCTGTTCGCGCGCGCGGGCTCGCCCAAGGTGCCCCATGCGCTCGCGCTGTCCTTCAACGATCCGCGCGGCATGTGTCCCGAGTGTGAGGGCCTCGCCCGCATGTCGAAGGTCGACGTCGACGCCCTGGTGGACAAGGACAAGTCGCTCGCCGAAGGCGCCATTGGCTTTCCCACCTTCAACGTCGACGGGTACTACTGGTCCATCTTCGCCAACTCCGGCTTCTTCGATGTGAAGAAAAAGTTGCGCGACTACACCCAGGCCGAGTGGGACAAGTTTCTCTACTTCGACGACCCCAAGGTCAAGGTCAAGTCGATCGGCAACATGAAGAGTCCCTACGAGGGGCTCGTGGTCAAGTTCAAGCGCGTCTACCTGGGCAAGGACGCGGAGAAGATGCCTGCTGCGCTGCGTGATGTGTTCGAGCGCATCGTCACGCGCTGCCCCTGCGAGGCCTGCGGGGGCACGCGCCTCAGCGAGCTTGCGCGCGGGTGCAAGGTCGGTGAGTACAGCATCGCGGATGTGTCTGCGCTGCCGATCGTGGAGTTGCTCGCCTGGACGCGAAAACTCGAGCTTCCGGCGGTGGCTCCGCTGGTGGCCCGCATCGTCGAACGGCTCGAGCACCTGGTCGCCATCGGCCTCGGTTACCTGACCTTGAGCCGCGCCACGGCCAGCCTCTCCGGCGGCGAATCGCAGCGCGTGAAGATGGTGCGCCACCTGGGTGCCGCGCTCACCGAGATGGTCTACATCTTCGACGAGCCGACGATCGGGCTCCACCCCCATGACATCGAGCGCCTGAAGGGCGTGCTCTGCATGCTGCGCGACAAGGGCAACACGGTGCTGGTGGTCGAGCACAAGCCCGAGGTGATGGCCATCGCCGACCACATCGTCGACATGGGCCCGGGCGCCGGCAAGGCGGGCGGGAACGTGGTCTTCCAGGGGCCGTTCGAGGCGCTGAAAGCGTCCGGTACCAAGACCGGGGATCACCTTGCGCTGCGCGCCGCGCTGAAGACCGACTATCGCCGAGCGAAGGGGCACCTCCTGATCGAGAACGCCACGCTCAACAACCTGCGCAACGTGAACGTGAAGGTTCCCCGTGGGGTTTTGACCGCGGTCACCGGCGTGGCGGGCAGCGGCAAGAGCTCGCTGATCCACGGCTGCCTGGTTCCGCGCTACCCGGACGCCGTGGTGGTCGATCAGGCGCTCACGCCCGGCTCACGGCGCAGCAATTTGGCCACCTACTCGGGCATGGCGGACGCGATTCGCAAGGCCTTCGCGAACGCGAACAAGGTGCAGCCCGCGCTGTTCAGTTCCAACTCCAAGGGCGCCTGTCCCGCGTGCGAGGGGCTCGGTGTCACGTACACCGATCTGCAGCACATGGACCCGGTGGCCACGCGCTGCGAGGCCTGCGAAGGGCGCTGCTTCACCGACGAGGTCCTGGCGCTCACCCTGCGGGGGAAGAACATCAACGACGTGCTCGGCTTCTCGGTGCGCGAAGCGCTCGAGTATTTCGTCGAGAAGCCCGTGCTGGCCACGCTGCGCACGCTTTCGGACGTGGGGCTCGGGTATCTGGCGCTGGGGCAGCGCTTGAACACCCTATCGGGTGGGGAGCGACAGCGGCTCAAGCTCGCCGAGGAGCTCGGCAAGCCGTCGGAGATCGTGGTGCTCGACGAGCCCACGACCGGACTTCACATGGCCGACGTGGCGGGCCTGATCGGGCTGCTCGATCGCATGGTCGACAACGGCTCCACCGTGATCGTGATCGAGCACAACCTGGACGTGGTGGCGCGTGCGGACTGGGTGCTCGACGTGGGGCCGGGCGCTGGCAACGAAGGCGGGAGCATCGTCTTCGAGGGGGTGCCTTCCGAGCTGGTGAAGCAGGCGGCCTCGGTCACGGGCCAGCACCTCTCGCGACGGATGCCATGAGAAACGCCCCCGGGCAGTTCATCCCCGTCATGGGGTGAGCCCGATTACACTCTGATGGGCTGCTTCCTCCGAGCTCGCTCGCTGAAAATCGCGTCTTCCCTGACTTTCCAAAGCTCGATCGAGCCCGGAAACCGCCTATCCTCCCGCCATGGCAGAGATCCAGATTCGCCCCTATCGCCCTGAAGACCGTCCCGCCATCCGGGCCATCTGCTTCGACACGGGCTTGCAGGGAGAGAGCATCGCGTCGCAATACGCGGATCGCGAGAGCTTCGCCGACATGTTCACCGCGCACTTCACCGACAACGAGCCGGAGCTCGTGGTGGTGGCCGAACTCGAGGGCCGCGTGATCGGGTACATGTGCGCTGCGCTGGACGTCTCGAAGGCCCGCTCCCCCGAGAGCTACGCGCTCAAGCAGGTTTTCACGCGCGGGGTGTGTTTTCGGCCTGGCACCGCGGGCTTCTATTGGCGATCGGCCTTCGACGTGATCGGGGGCGCCTTCAGCAGCAAGAGCAAACCCAAGCTCGACTACAAACGCTTCCCGTCCACCAACCACATCAACCTGCTGGCCGAAGCGCGCGGGGGTGGCACGGCCTTCGATCTCTTCTTCACCGCGGTGGATGGCCTCAAGGAGCGTGGCTCGCCCGGCATGCACGCCGAGGCGCTGGCTTCGAACAAGGCCGTCGCGGAGTTCATCACGCGCAAGCTCGGCGGTGAGAAGTTCGGTGATCCCTATCTCTTGCCCGGACTGCGGGACAAGGACGGGGGTCGCATCGAAGCGCAGATGTTCGTGCTCGATCTGGCCAACTACAAGGTCGGCGACTGGAAGCGAATCAAGGCGGAGCGCGCTGCCAAGGCGCGCGCGGCCCGCTGAGCGCCGGCGCCGCTGGGGACGCGCGACCTGGACCCTAGTTGGGGCCCCGATCGCGCCGTCGCCGCAATCAGCGTGTGCTCGAGGCGTGGCTGGGCGGAGTGTCGCAGCAACCGCTCCCGCACTGGCACACGTCGCCGCAGGGGCATTCGGGACCGCAGCCGCAGCCCTGGGCCTTGGTGCTCCCTGCGCGCTCGCGCGCCACCGACTTGGAGGCACTCCCGCAACCGCAACCGAGTTGTTCCTTCGTCATCGTCGTTCTCCTTTTTGGCCATCCTGTGTGGCTGGCTTCGTAGGGGAAGACGGGTGCAAGGACCGCGTTCTTACAGCCGGGGAGAATTTCGAGTGCTGCTCCAGGGGCCGGTGCCCGGGCTCACCCTAAGTTTTCGCGAGCAGGCTTCACCGTGACGACCGGCTGGAGGCTCTGGATCTCGTGCGTTCCAGAGAGTTACCCTTGGGTAGTGGGCCGCGTGGCGGTCCGATGATGGTGCGGCCACCAACCTTTCCTGGGTGGCCGGTGTCGCTCGGTTGGCCAATTGTGGCCGGTGGCGCTTTCAGCACATGTAAAGACCCGTGCTGTCAGCGACATAAGGCAGCGAATTCGTGAGGATGATGGTGATGAGCTCGCTTTCTTCGACCTTTCGCTCCCGGTTCGGCCTCGCTGTGCTCTTCGCGTGCCTGATCTCGTGCGCCAAGCCCTATGACGGCACCGACGGTGGCAGCGACATGTCCCACGGCGACGGGGGCGATGGCGATGGCGACGGGGATGGCGACGGGGACGGCGATGGCGATGGTGACCTGCCCCCGGGCGACGGCGATGGAGACCTGCCCCCAGGCGACGGCGATGGGGACGTGACCCCGGGCGACGGAGACAGCGGCACCGTGGGCGATGGCGACGGCGATGTCAGCGGCGACGGCGGCATGTGCTCGCGCGCCTGCACGTCGATCTTCAACTGCGACGTCTTCGGACCTTGCAAGCACTCCGCGTGCACCAACGGCATGTGCATGTAGTGCTGCACGAGGCGCTCAACCGGGCCCCTCGAGCGACCGCACTCAGCGCAGCGCCTTGAGCAAGGCGCGCGCTTCGACCTGCCGGTATGCACCCTGCTCGCCACGGGAGATGGGCAGAAGCGCTTCGCGCGCCCCAGCGTGATCGCCAAGGCGCAGCAGACAGAGCGCGCGGTTGTAGCGAGCTTCCACCGCAAGCGGCGCTTCGGGCCAGCGCAGATAGCGGTTCCAGGCTTCCAGCGCGGCCCCGTAGTCGCGGGCTACGAAATGCAGTCGGTGGGCCTCGCGATAAAGCGCTTCGTGCGAGGGCGGAGGTCGCGCGGCGGGCTCGCTCGCGTCGAGCGCACGCGGCGTCTCCGCACGGGGGCGATGAGCCCGGTGGGAGCGCGCGGGAACACCGCGTGCGCTGCTCGCTCGTGTAGGTACCGTGCCGCTGGCGGACTCCTCCGCTTGCGGCGAGACGGTGGACGCGGCGGTAGGTGTGGAAGCCGAGCGAGGGGAGGGCTCGCTGGACAGATCCTGCCGCCGCGTCGTGTCGGCGCGACGCTCGGGTGCCCGCGGGGCATGTGCGGGCGCCGCCGGGTGGGACGAGAGCCAGCGTCTGAACACTGTGGGGACCCCGAAGAAGGCTGCGTAGGCCGTGGCCGAGAGCAGAAAGCCCAGTAGCAGTACCGCTGCGGCCTGACTGCTGTAGTAGCGACGCGGGAGGCGCGCGAGCGCGCTGGCCAGCCGGCGCGGGCGTGGCTGGTCGAGCTGGGCCGCGATGCGTTCGAAGGTCTGCGCGGCATCCGTGGCGTCGGCGCGCGTGGCGCGCAGCGCGAGGATGGCTTCGTCGAGTGATGTCTGCCCATTCATGGCGCACCTCCCAGGAGTTCGCCCAGCCGCTTGCGCGCATGGAACACCCGCGTGCGCACGGTGGCCGCGGGGATCTCGAGGATGCGCGCGGCCTCTTCCGAAGAGAGCTCTTCGACTTCGCACAGCACGAACGCGGCGCGTTGGGCCAGCGGCAGTACGTCGAGGGCCGCGCTCAGTCGGCGCGCGAGCTCACGGCGCCGGATTTCCTCGGGCAGGAAGCGCCCCTGGCGCTCCGTCTCTTGCGCCAGGCGCATCATCGCGCGTCGACGCCGGGTGGCGGCGCGCAGGTGACGCTGACAGCGGTGCACTGCGATGGCGCGCAGGAAGGTGAGCAGAGAGCACTCGCCGCGGTAGCGCGAGAGGTCCCGTCCGAGTTCGACGAACACATCGTGCACGAGGTCCTCTGCCGCGCTGGAGTCACCAAGCAAGCGCCAGCAGAAGTCGCGCAGGGCCACGTGGTGCTCGGTGTACAGCTCCGCCAGGGCCGCCCGGTCTCCGCGCGCCGCGCGCGCGAGGCGCACGTCGGCACGCTGCGAGCCGTTTTCGGTCGCGAGCGAGAGGTTGAGGGTATCGGAGATCCCGTCACGCATCAGAAGCCCATCGCATAGCCGAGTTGAATCGAGCCGCCAAAGCCGGGGCTGACGTAGTCTCTGTCGCCCGCCGGGATCTCGAACTCGCTCGGCAGGACGTCCCAGGCACCACGCAAGAGCAGTGTGCGCCGCGCGCGCAGCCGCAGACCCGCCGTGAAGCGGACGCCCACGAGCAGAGCTGCGTTGCTGCCCGAGATGCGTCCAGCGTCGGCCGGCGTGCCTGCCATGGCGAAGCCTGCCCGGGCCCCGAGCTGCAGATACCCCTGCTCGCGCCGCAACAGATCCACGTCCAGGGAGAGCGGCACGGCGAAGGTCATCAAGGTGCGCATGTGCCAATCGCTGGTGTTCGGGGTGACAAGTCCCGCGCTGCCTCCCTGGGCGCTCAACGTGAAAAAAGGGGGGCTTTTCGCATTGGCCCGTCCTGCTGAACCGTCCACGGCCAAGCCGAGCTCGATGCGCCCAAACCGCCGAGAGACCTGCAGTGTCAGCACGCCATACAGGAGCGGATGAGCGCCGCCTCCGGCCAACAGTGTCACGGCCCACGGCGCTTCGGCTTGCTCGGCGGCGAGATTGGGCAAGGCCGCAGCGGGTAGCGTCGACGGTGACGGCTTGGGTGGCGGGGCGGCTGCCGCGGGTACGGCGCTCGCTGCGGGCTCGTGTAGATCGGCCAGTAGCTGGGACGCCTCGTCGCGTACCATGTTGGAGGCCAGCTGGGCCACCAGCTCAGGCACGGGCGTGGACGCGGTGAGGGCCGCGCTGCGCGTCATCCGCCGCCGCTCCGGCTGGTAGGTCAGCTCCAGGTCACCTCCAGCGCCAATCCCGACGCCGAGCGTGGGCGCCGCCGCCGATCCACTCTCCGCGATCGACATGCCGAGCTCGCGGGCAAGCGCCTGGCGGATGGCCGCCTGGTCCAGCGGGGCTGCAGAAGGTTCGAAGGTCACCACCAGTTGCCCGGGCAGCTCCGAGATCTCTGCGCGCGCGGTGGCGCCCCACAGGGCCGCCACGAGCCACCAACACGCGGCCAGCACCTGGAGACCGCGCGCCCAGGGCTGCACGCATCTCGAAGGTAGGCGGCGTAGAAATAGGGGGGCCTCGAGCTTCATCGCAAGCGTAGTCTCCGTAGCCCCCAGGGTTGTTCATTCGTCCGCCACGAAAAACGCGCTTTCACCCCGGCCGCACCAGCCCCGACCAGGCCTGCGCTAAGCTGCTGGCCCGATGTCCGCCACGTTGTCCATGCTTCGCGCCGCCCTGCTCGATCCGCCGTCGAACGCCGACTTGCAGGCACCCGTGCGCACGCCCACGCGCGCCTGGCCCTGGCTCTGCGACAGCCTCGGGCACGTGAACAACGTGCGCTACCTCGACGTGGCCCAGGACGGGCGCATCTGGTGGCTGGCTCGGATGGGACTCCTGCGCGGCGTCCTGCGCGGGCGCCTGTCGTTCCTGGTCGCGGGGATGAGCGGGCTCTATCGACGTGCCATTCCGCGCATGGAACCGTTCACCGTCGAGACCAGACTCGTCGCCTTCGATCAGCGCTTCGTGTGTTACTTGCAGACGTTTACGCTCTCGCACGCTCCGCAAGGCCAAGTTGCGGCGCGCTTCCTGTGTCGAGGCCAGCTGCGCGACGCACAGGGAGCGCTCGAACCCGCGGCCTGCATGAGACGCTTCGGCCTGGAGCTCCCCGCCTTGCCCGAGCCGCCGCCCGACGTCACCGCGTGGCTCGCCGCGCAGGACGCCGCCCTCGACGAAGTGCGCGCCCAGGATCGCCAGCGGGGCTGACCTTACCCCGGGCAAGAGACTTGCATGAGTCCCCTGCCATGTCCTCGTTGGCCGCCGATTTGGGCCGAGAACCGCCTCACCGTGGCGAAGCGCCCCACGGCGACTCCGTGCGCGCGGGGAGGTTCGCATGAGCTTGCCGCTCGAGGACTACGCGCTGATCGGCGACTTGCATACGGCGGCCCTGGTGGGCAGAAACGGCTCCATCGATTGGCTGTGTTTTCCGCGCTTCGACGGGGTCGCTTGCTTCGCGAAGCTGCTCGGCGACGAACACAACGGCTACTTCGTCATCGCGCCCGATGACACGAGCGCGCGCGTGAGCCGCCGCTACAGCCCGGAAACGCTGGTGCTTGAGACGGAGTTCGAGACCGACACGGGCGTGGTGCGCGTGATCGACTTCATGCCGCCGCGTACGCGCTCCCCAGACCTCGTGCGCCTCGTGGTGGGCGTGGCCGGGCGCGTGCCCATGCGACTCACCTGTGCTCCGCGCTTCGACTACGGGGAAGTGACGCCATGGATCATCAGCGCGGGCCGCGACGTTCACAAGATGGTGGCGGGCCCCCATTGCCTCGAGCTGCGTGCCCCGTATCCACTCGAGCTCCACGACGGCGCCTTGCACGCGACCTTCGACATCTCGGCGGGCCAACGCAGCCCCTTCGTGCTCACCTGGTATCCCTCGCACCAGAACGCTCCCAAGCCCATCGAGCCCGAAAAAGAGCTCGATCACACCATCGATTTTTGGACGCAGTGGGTGAAGCGCTGCACCTATCACGGGCCCTACCGCGACGCAGTCGTGCGTTCCCTGATCACGCTCAAGGCCATGACCTATCAGCCCACGGGAGGCGTGGTGGCCGCCGTGACCACCTCGCTGCCCGAGCAATGGCAGGGGCCTCGCAACTGGGACTACCGCTTCTGTTGGCTGCGCGATGCGACCTTCACGCTCTACGCGCTGCTCACGGCGGGGTATGAAGACGAGGCGCGCGCCTGGCGTGACTGGCTCCTGCGCGCCGTGGCGGGGGAGCCCTCCAAGCTGCAGATCATGTACGGGCTCGCCGGCGAGCGCAGGTTGACCGAGGAGACGCTCGACTGGCTGCCCGGCTACGAAGGCGCGAAGCCCGTGCGCATCGGGAACGCTGCTCATTCCCAGTTCCAGCTCGACGTCTTCGGCGAAGTGATGGACATGCTGCACGGCGCGGCCCGCGCTGGCGTCGTGCCGGATCACGACGAGTGGGCGCTCGAGAGAGAGCTCCTGTGTGAGCTCGAAACGCGCTGGCGCGAGCCCGACGACGGAATCTGGGAGATGCGCGGAGGGCCCAGGCACTTCACTCACTCCAAGGTCATGGCCTGGGTGGCCTTCGACCGCGGTATCAAGACGGCCGAGCGCTTCGGGCTCCATGCGCCCCTCGCCGAGTGGCACGCGACGCGTCGGACCATCCACGACGACGTCTGCGCACGCGCGTACAATCCGCACAAGCAAGCGTTCACGCAGGTCTACGGGGGGCACGAACTCGACGCGAGCTTGCTCGCGATGCCGCACCTTGGGTTCCTGCCCGCAACCGATCCACGTGTTCGCTCGACCGTCGAGGCCATCGCCAGGGAGCTCACCGTCGATGGCTTCGTGCTTCGCTACAACACCGAGCGCGTCGGCGACGGCTTACCGCCTGGCGAGGGGACCTTCCTCCTGTGCACCTTCTGGCTGGCGGACGACCTGGCCCTGCTGGGGGAATATGGGCAGGCGACCGAGCTCTTCGAACGCTTGCTCTCCCTGCGCAACGACCTGGGCCTCCTCTCGGAGCAGTATGATCCGCGGACGCGACGCCTCCTGGGAAACTTCCCACAGGCTTTCTCGCACGTGGCCCTGGTCAATACCGCCTTCAACCTGAGCTCCATCGACGGACCGGCTCGCGATCGATCCAAACACTGAGCTAGTCTTCTGCCGTGGGACATCTGGTACCAGCCCGTGTCGACGTCGCCGTGATCGGAGCAGGCGTGATCGGCCTTGCCGTGGCCCGTGAGTTCGCGCTGCGTGGTCGCGAGGTGGTGGTGCTGGAGGCCGAGCGTAGCTTCGGGCAGCACACCAGCTCGCGCAACTCCGAGGTGATCCATGCAGGGCTCTACTATCCTGGCGGCTCGCTCAAGGCTCGACTGTGCGTGCGCGGCAAGCATGCTCTGTACGCGTTCTGCGAGCGGCACGCGGTGGCGCACCGGCGGGTCGGCAAGCTGATCGTAGCCACCGCCGAGGAAGAGCTGCCCGCCCTCGAGCGCATTCGCGAACAGGCCGCGCGCAACGGTGTGTCCGATTTGGTGAGCTTGAGTGCGGCCGACGTGCGTGAGCTCGAGCCCGCACTGAGTGCACTCGGCGGGCTGTGGTCTCCCAGTACGGGCATCGTCGATAGTCACGGTGTGATGGGGGCGCTCAAGCGCGACCTCGAGGACCACGGTGGCAGCGTGGCTTTCGGGTGCGCCATGACTTCCGGGCAGGTCTTGACCTCGGGCGGTTTCGAGCTCGCGTTCGAACGCCAGCCTCCGCTCTCGTGCAGCGTGCTCATCAACGCGGCCGGTCTGTTCGCGTCACGCGTGGCGCGCAGCATCGTCGGACTCCAGCGCGAGCAGGTGCCAGAGACCTACTACGCCAAGGGACACTACTTCACGCTGCGTGGTCCGAGTCCATTCTCGCACCTGGTGTACCCGGTGCCCGTCGCCCACGGTCTCGGCACGCACGTAACATTGGACCTCGCCGGCCGTGCTCGTTTCGGTCCCGACGTCTCGTGGCTCGCGGACGTGGACTACAGCTTCGACGAGGAGCGCGCGCGCAGTTTCTACCCTTCGATTCGACGTTACTATCCGGCACTTGCCGACGGCGCCCTCGTGCCGGCGTACACGGGCATCCGTCCCAAGCTCGGACCAGCCGGTTCCCCGGCGAGCGACTTCGTCTTGCAGGGCGCGCGCGAGCACGGCGTGTCGGGGCTCGTGAATCTCTTCGGCATCGAGTCGCCCGGGCTCACTGCGTCGCTCGCGCTGGCCGAAGAGGTGGCCGCGCTGATTCCGCCGGTCACCTAGATAGCGCTATTCGCGCGGCTTGTTGCGTGTGAGCTTCTCGGTGGTCCGACCGTCTGCAGTTTGCGCGTTCGTCTCGCCGCTGCGACCACTCTCGAGCAGCGCTTGCGCGAAGCCGGCCGAGGGCGGGATGGTGATGGACTGCTGCGGCTGACTCGCTGGTGCCGTCGGAGGTGTCGACGCGCGTGGCGGCGCCTCGGAGCCCACCACCTCGATCAATCCGAGTGCGATCAGGGCGCGCACGCGGCGCGCCGTCTCGTCGCGTGAACAGGGAGAAATGTCCGTCAGTTCGGCCGGCGTTAGCGCGCTATCCAGGCGCGACACCAGGAACATGTCCAGGGAGTCCAGTTGGTAGTTCTGCAGGCCCGCGACGCCTGCCCGCGTGCGCAACCTCATGGCCACTGCCCTGGCTCGGAGCAGCCGCCTGACAGCGGGCATCCGCCGAGAGCTGGTCTGACCACCGCGCGCGCCACCCTGTTTTTCTGGAACGGGTCCACATGAGCTGCAATGCAGTTCACGCCCGGAATTCCGGAAAAAATGTTGTTCGCAGCGCACAAGCCCCGTGGTTTGACCCATGAGGGCTCGTATTACATGCCTCTTCGAGTCAGTGCGTGCGCGCAGCTTGCCCCGCGAGTCGCTCGTGGCTTGGCGTCGCGAACCCGTTCGCCTCGTGGACTTGCTTCGCCAAGGCGCTTGCGCCTTGGGTCGGATTCATGGCGTCGGGTTCAATCTTCGCGCTCACGAACGGTGTTCGAGGCGGCCGGCGAGGTCGGCTTCGTGCTCGCCGCAAGCAGCACGGTCGCCTTCGGCGCAGAGGCCTTGCTCAACTTGGACACGCTGCTGCTAGGCGCGCGTAGGCCGTAAAAGATGTTGCGCGTGTAGCCGCAGCTCACGGGTCGCATGCCGGCGGCTGGACGATCCATGGCGCCGCCCCAATGCATGGCGCCGGGGCACGGGTCCCTGAGCTTGCCCTGACTGAAGCGCTCCACCAGGGCGCGTACCTGATCCCAGCGCTGGGCGTAAGGACCTTCGATGGGACCCCATGGAAGCGAACGCAGCCATGCGGAGCGCGCGCCGAGGTCTCGACGCAGCGGGGAAGAGTAGAGCGCGATGTACTGCTGGAAGGTGGCTTCCGGATGATGCGTACGGTAGATGGGCCAGCGCTTGGCCAACACGAACGCGATCGCAACGTGGTCGGGCGCATGCCAGTCGGCTTCTCCCACCATGGCGCGAGCGAGCGTGAGTTTCGTGGGGTCGTCGAGTTCTTCACCGACATCAAGGAAGGGTCGCGCAGAGGCCTGCGCCGTGACCATCAGGGACAGTGCTGCCAGGAACAGCGAAATGAGTGTGCGTCTCATTCGCATCTGCTTGTGCAGATACCGGGCCGCCGAAACAAAACTCACATGGTGGAGCCGAATGGCGACGGTGCCTGGTTCGGGCGATCGTCCCCTGCAACCCGGCTGGCGGCCCGAGATTGCGCGGTTTTGAGCTCCCCTAACTCAAGACTTGGCAACACTGCTCGTCGCCCACTGCGGCACGCACTCACAGTTTACAGAACAGCGCGAAGAGCGAGGCGTTTTTCCACTTTTGAGGCGGGCCGCCACCGCCAATCGAGCCGCGTGTGTCGCGCTTACCAGGGGCGCTCAAGCTTCGCGGTAGGGCATGGGACCGAGGTAGTCCTTCTTCCCGACGTCGATGCCGTTGTGCCGCAAAATGGAGTAGGCCGTGGTGACGTGGAAGTAGAAGTTCGGCACCATGTGCTGAAGCGCGAACTCCTGGCCGCTGAGGGTCTTGCCGGCCCAGCGCGGCTGCGTGATGCGGCGCTCTGCGGCGCCCGCGAAGTCGCTGGGGCCCAAGGTGGCGAGATATTCGAGCGTCTTGGCGATACGCGCCTTGGCATCGGACAGCGTCTTTTCGTTGTCTTCGTGGACCGGCGGTTCCTTGCCCGTCAGGCGCGCGGCCCCGGCTTTGGCCGTGTCACAGGCGATCTGGATCTGCCTCATCAGCGCGAACTGATCGGGCGCCAGGCGCGACTGCAGCAGCACTTCGGGCTCGTATTTCTTCGATTCTGCGTGGACCTGAGCCTTGTCGAGGATGGCGCTCAGGTTGTGCAACATCTTGGTGAACTGGGTAATGGTGATGTCGTGGAGCATGGGCCCAAGTCATAGAGGCCAGCCTTGCCTTCAGCAAGGCTGGCCCGTGCTCGTGCCCGCCCCCGGCCTTAGCGCCGCGTCTTCGCGCGGCGACGCCCGATGCGCATGGCCGCGACGCTGCCCAGCACCAGGAGGGCCGGTAGGCCGGCTCCGCCGTCGAGGCCTGCTGCCGACACGCTGCACATGTCCTTCGACTTCTTCTTGGTCTTCTGCGCACCGTCTTCAGCCGCGTCGCCAGTCTCGTCGGCCACGTCGTGCGCCGTATCGGTGACCGTATCGACGGCGGCGTGTACGTTGATGTCGAAGTTGAACTTGGCCTTGAGATCAGCAGCACAGTCCTTCGCGTTCGCGGCATTCACGAACTGCCCGTCGCAGAAGATGGCGCCACCATCGTCTTCGCACTTGGTGTTGCAGGTGGTCACCAGCTCGGTCTCGCACTCCTGATAGGTTTGGGTCTGGCAGTCCTGCTGGCACTGCACGTTGGCCTGGGCCGTACACGAGCCGCCGCAGGCCGTGGTGCACGATTCACCGCATTGCGCTGGCTCCATGACGTCGGGGGCGTCTTCGCACTTGCGCTCGCAGCGCGCTTCGCAGTTGTGCATGCAACAGCCCTGAACGCGCCCGGTCTCGTCGTCCGTACAGGACTTCTTGCAGTCGGCGTCGCAGAGCTCCTCGCAGCTCGGCGTGTCCATGGCTGCCTGCGCGTCGCAGTCGGTGGTGCAGCTTTGCGTGCAACCCGCTTCGCACTCGGTGCTGGCGCTGGCCGTGCACTGGTTCTCGCAGCTGGTGTAGATCTTCGCCACGCACGCGGTCACCACCTTCTCGGTGGTGCACTCGGTCTTGCATTCTTCCTTCTCGCGCCACTCACACTTCGCATCGCCGGTCAGGAAGATGTTGCCGCAGGCGGTCTCTTCTGCGCGAGCTACTTGAGGACCCGCGAGCCAGGTCAACGATCCGAGCGCAGGGACTACCAAGAACGTTCGAGCAATACGCATGAAGGCTCCTCGCGCGAGGTGTTAAAGGTCGCGCCTTCTCCCCCGCACAGCACGTTACGTGCCCAGGCGGTAACGGCAGGAGTCACGCTCCAAAAATCCAGCCGACCTGCGTTTTTGCCGGGTTTTTCTGAACAGGACTGCCCCAGTCTGTGGCGTCGAACACTCGCGCAGTACTAGCGGCCGACGAGCTTTCGCGAGTACTCCAGCATCGAAGGTTCGCTCTTCGCGAGACCCGGAATGGTCTCTCCGCGAAAAGGCGTCCAGTTCATGCCCCGGGCCTGCTCCTCGTTGTTGGCGATCACGTTGGCCTCGCGCTGCGTGCAGCCGCCGTCGATCACGCAAATGGCCACGCGCTCCAGATAGGACGCTGGAACCCACCCAATTTCGTCATAGCTGCCTTCCCAGTTCTCGTCCGGCCCCCGCCTGCGCATCGCACGGATCTGGATCGCCCGCGCTCGCCAGCAACGCGGGCTGTGCGCGCAATCACGAGCCCGAGTTGACAGCACCCGCATGCAGCAAGCGCAGGCAATTCATGACTTCACGTGGACCGGCCCAAGCCCGAGTCGCACGTAGATCGCACATCGAAGCCGGCTGCGATCGCGCTCAAGCTCCGCGATGCTGCAGCTTGCCTCGGATCCACTCGGCCGGCACGGGCCTGTGATGCGGCGCCATCGGGGGCCTGGGCGGCCTTTGCTTGGCGCGGCGGCGCTCGAGCACATCTTGCAGTACCACCTGAATCGCGGCCGCCGTGGGCAACGAAAGCAGCGCGCCGAAGATGCCCGCCAGCCCCGTGCCGATCAGCATCACGATGATGATCAAGAGCGGGTTCATCTGAATGGTCTTGCGCTGCACCACCGGCTGCAGCAGGTGATTCTCGCACTGCTGGTAGAGCAGGAAGACGCCCAGCGCGATGAAGCCGGCCTTGGCGCCCACCGTGAGGAAGGTGGTGCCCACCACCAGCGTGCCACCCAGGATCGCTCCGATGAACGGCACCACGCCCAGCAAGATCATGGTGAAACCGAGCGGCAGGAAGTAAGGCACCCCCAGTACCGCCAGCGTGGTGCCCGCCACGAACCCACCGAGGCACGCGATCATCAAGGTGCCGATCACGTAGCGGCCCACCGCGAGCCGAATCTTCCCCGCCAACATCACGTAGCGCTCGCGCTCGCCTGGCGGGATCCACTCCAGCGCGGCGCCGAAGAGTGGGCGACCCGCCACCAGCATGAACACGGTGAGCACGACGGTGGTGATCATGCCGAACACGCCGCTGAAAACGCCCTGCACCATCTTGAGCAAGGGCGGGGCGGCGGCGCGGGCGTAGTTACTCCACTCCGAGCCGATGGGATCGAGCACGTGGAGCTTGGCGTTGGCCCACTTGAACGAGGGGTTCTCGCGGACCTGGTCGATGAGCCCGGGCGCGGACTCGATCAAGTTGTGTCCCTGGTGCACGAGCACAGGAACCACCGTGGAGAACAGCACCGCGATGAAGCCCACCAGCGTCAGGACGATGGCGCCGACGGCGATTCCGCGCTTGAAGCCGTGGCGCTCCAAAAAGAGCACGGCCGGATCCAGCGCCAGCGCGAACAACAGCGCGATCAGCATCCAGGCCACGATTTCTCGGGTCTGATAGAGCGTGAACAGGATGCCGGCGATGGCGAGGATGTTGAGTCCTACGGTCCAGACCAACTTGCCGATGCCGTCTTGCTTCACGCGCACTGCCACGGGCAGCAGGTAAGCGCAGCCCGCGGGCCTGAAAGTAAGCGACGCTCCGGGCCGCTACCCTACCGAGCGTTCCCGTTCGCGCTCTATGCCCACGGCCACCACGCAGTCACGCCCGCGGCCCTTGGCCAGGTACAGGCCTTCGTCCGCTTCGGCGATCAGCGCCTCGCAGGTGGTGGTTCCGTAGCCTGGATAGGCAGCCACGCCGAAGGACGCCGTGACGGCGCCCAGCGCGCGCCCCTGGACCTCCACGTACACGGAGGACAGCCCGCGCCGCAGCTTCTCGGCGCGCTCCAGGGCCGCGTCCGGCGTGAGCTCCGGCATGATCAGGGCGAACTCTTCTCCGCCGTAGCGACACACGATGTCTTCGCGCCGCACGCTGCTGGCCAGGTAGCGCGCCACCTGCCGCAGTACGTCGTCGCCGGCTGCGTGGCCGTGGGTGTCGTTGATGCGCTTGAAGAAGTCGATGTCCACCATGAGCACGGAGAGCGGCGCGCCCTTGCGGGTGGCCCGCGAGAGCTCGCGCGAGAACATGTCGTCGAGGTAGCGGCGGTTGAAGAGCCCGGTCAGTGGGTCGCGCACGGCCTGGTTCTGCAGATGCTCGCGCAGTTTGAGATTCGTCAACGCCAGGCCGACCTGTTCGGTGAATGCATGCAGGAAGTGCCGCCGGTCGCCCTCTTCCACGAGTCCGTTCAGCTGCAACAGCCCGAGCACCTCGCCCTGCGCCACGATCGGGATGCAGGTGCGGGGAGCGTCGGTTTCCAGTGTGTGCCGGCAGGCCGGTGATCCGTGCACGCCGCCGATGTAGCTGCGCAGCGTGCGCAGACCGCAGCAATCGCCTGGCGGAAAGCTATTGCGCGCCTGGGTCTCGCCCCATTGCCCCGCGTTCTCGATGCGACTTTGGACCGGATCGAACAGTCCGAGCTCCCCGCCCACGCCGAACAGGCGCCGGGCGAACTCGCCGATCACGCGGCAAGTCTCCTCGCGCCCCTGGGCAGCATGCAGCTGGGCGGCCAGCTCGGCCATCGCGACCAGGCCGGCGGTCTGGCTCTCGAGTCGCGCGATGATCTCGCCGCGCTCCGTGTTTTGCGCCGCCACCCGAGCTTCGTTCTGCTTGCGCTCGGTGATATCGCGGGAGATGGCGATGATGCCCGCCACCTCGCCCTCCGCGTTGCGGTAGGGCCCCTTGGTGGAGAGGAAGGTCCACTGGCGCTCGTCGTCGATGCGTACGTTCTGCTCGAACGTCTTCACCTGCGCGTTCCTCATGATCTCGCGGTCGGCTGCCATGATGCCGAGGCCGGTCTCATTGGGGATCAGCTCGCCGTCGGTGCGACCCAGGATCTCGGACTCGCGGCGGCGGAAGTTCTTGATCACCGCGGGGTTCACCAGCAAGTAGCGCCCGTCCATGTCCTTCACCGCGACCGCGTCGCTGGTGCCGTCGAGCACGCCCTTCACGATCGCATTGGAGCGCTGCAGGTCCGTCTGGGACTTGATGCGGTGTCGGTTCTCCACCACCAGGGAGAAGTAGAAGAAGGCGAGCAGGCCCATGCTCAAGAGACCCCCGTAGAGGATCAATCCCTGGGTCAGCTCGGCCCCAAGCGCGGCGCGTTGGTCGCGCTGATCGAGCAGCACCAGCTCTCGCTCGCGCAGCACGTCGAAGTTGGCGGTGATCAGCTTGCTCAGCTCGGTGCCGCGCAGCTGGCGCGTGCGCTGCTCGTTGCGCGTGGCGGAATCGAGGTACTCCCACTCCGGCAGTTCGATGCCGTCGAAGATGACGTCCACCCGTTGCTTCACCAGCGGGCGTAGCTTGGTGATCGCCTTCTGCTGGTCGCGGTTGTCACGTGTCAGGTTCTGAATCGTGTCGAGTCCCACGAAGGTCGCGCGGATCTGCTGGTTCATCCGGTCGAAGTCGGCGCGGTCGTGGGACAGCCGGAACGTGCGGCGCAGCGACTCCGCGGCGAGGATCGACGCTTGCGCGCGTTCGATGTGCTCGATCACGGTATGCGTGTGGTGCCGCCACTGCAGCGCGTCGCGGGTGCGTCGCAGACTGCCAAAGGTCACGGCCGCCACGGTGGCCAACGCGATGAGTGCGGCTGGAAAGCCAAACCTACGGATGTTGCGGATCATCCCCAACACCAAGGGTAAGGCGCTTGCGTGCTGGCTGACTAGTGAAGGTTCGTCGAGCCATACCAGCTCGCACATGTAAGCGGATCGGCGGTCGTTCGAGTGTGCTGTCGTTGTGGCGGGATGCCCCCGAAAATTGAAAGCGGTCTCGCCGTTAGAGGCCCTAAATCTCCACCACCAGCCTGGGCTCGAAGTCAGCGTTCTCCTCGCGCCGGGCGTAGCCATAGGGATTGCACAGCACGCGCGTACTCTCGAACGTCATGTCCACGGACCCGTGCGTGTGTCCGTGACACCACAGGGCCGGGCGCCGCTGGCGCATCACGTGCTCCATGTCGCTCACGAAGAAGCAGTTGAGCGGGTGGTCCTGGTACTCCGGGACCACGCAGGCATAGCTCGGCAGGTGATGCGTGATCACCACATCGCCTGGGCCTACTTGCGTCTCGAGGAACTCGCGGGCGCGCGCGTGCTCGCGGTAGACCCAGCTCCGGTAGTCGGCGATCACGCGAAAGTCATTGAGGTACTGCGCCAAGCGCTGGGTGTCGTCCGTCTCGCGATACCAGAGCGGCGCACCGTGGAAGCGTCGGCCCTCGATCTCCACTGTCTCGCAGTCGAGGAAGGACACATTGCCCAGGCGTTCGCAGGCCTGGCGGGTGTGGGCCAGCACCGACTCACGATTCGAGGTGTAGAACTCGTGGTTGCCATGCACGTAGAGCACGCGGGGGTAGCGCTCGCTGAACTGCGTGAGCGCGGGCTCGATGCCTCCGGCCACCGCGATGTCACCGGCCAGGATCAGTACGTCGACGTCGGGCTCGTAGCAGACCTCGACCAGGCCGCGCCCTGCGTCTCGCTGGAACTCGAAGTGCAGGTCCGAAAGCAGCTGGATGCGCACGACGCCACCTCGTGCCCAGCATGCCACAGTCGATGGACGCTGGCGCCCCGAGGCAAGCTGCTCGCCCGGGCCCTGACGATCCCCTAAGCTGCGCCTCCCAGATGAGCAGCCCGCTGTATCTCCTCGCCACACTCGAGCAATTCGTCGGCAGCGAACTCGGTCTCACCGACTTCATGACGATTTCGCAAGAGCGCATTCAGGCCTTCGCCGACTGCACGGAGGATCGGCAGTGGATCCACGTGGACGTCGAGCGAGCCACCCAGGAGGGGCCCTTCGGCGCGCCGATTGCCCACGGTTTGCTCACGCTCTCGCTGCTGCCGCACTTCACCTCGCAGGTGCAGGTGGTGCCGAGGGACGTGAAGGTGGTGCTCAACTACGGCTACGGCCGGGTGCGCTTCGTGTCGCCCGTACGCAGCGGGGCGCGCATCCGCGACCGCATCAAGCTCGGCTCGGTGGCGCGCAAGGAAGCTGGGCGCGTGCTGATCAGCGTGGAACACACGGTAGAAATCGAGCAGCAGGAGAAACCCGCCTTGGTGGCCGAGTCGCTCCTGATGCTGTTGCCCTAGGAGACAGCTGACCTCGTCAGCCGTCTGCTCCCGTGCCCGTGCCCGGCTTTCTCTCTCTGGGGGGGCAGAGGAGAATCGGGCGCGGGCACGGGCGCGCCGGCAATGCCGGCTGGCAACGGGAGCAAGGAGCCGACTCTGTCGGCTCCTTGCTAGTGCTGCAGCACTTGGACGCTCACACCGACGCCCTTGAGGTGCTGCTCGAGCTTGGTGCGTGCACGATGCAAGATCACGCGCAGGTGGCCACGGGTGATCTGCATGTGCTCGGCGGCCTCGTCACGGTCCCAGTCGTCCACGTCGCACAGCATGATGGCGGTGCGCTCCTGCTCCCGCAGCTCCGAAAGCCCCGTGGTCACGTAGGACGCCGCCTCCCGAAGGTCGAGCTCGTCCAGCTGGTCGTGGTCTTCCATGACCGGCTCGCCGAACAAAGGTTCGACACGGCTCTGAGCGTGGTAACGGTCGAAGATGCGCCGCCGCAGGATACCCGTGAGCCAGGTCCGCAAGCTCGAGCGTCCCTCGAAGGTGTGCGCGCTCTTGAGGGCGCTCACCCACGTCTCCTGGACCGCGTCCTCGGCGTCCTCGAGCCGAAACAGCGCGCGCTGCGCGAACGCCAGGAGGGCCGGCGTGTGCAGGGCGATGATCTCGGAGGTAATGAGGAGGCCGGGTACGGCTTGCGACCCCTCCAAGGCAGGGGCCAGGCTCGGGATCTGCGGGTCGACTTGCATGGTCATGGGGAGCCACCTAAATCCGCTCGATTGATTTGCTTAGCTTCTAAGATAATATTCTTTATACGTCAACATTGCGTTGAGAGTATGGTCCGTTCGTGAAATAGTGTTGAGCGCGGATGTTTCCCAAATTGTCTCGTGAATTTGACTGGTTAGTACGGAGGCTGTGGTGTCGGAACGACGTATGACCGAGGAGGAGCTCGCGACCCAGATCAAGGTTGGCGAGAACGTCGGGCGCGAAATGGCGACCCGATCTCTTCAGTTTCAGGAGGCCATTGCCGCCCGCCTGGGAATCACCCTGAGCGACCACCGGTGTCTCGAGCTGGTCGACCGTTTCTCCCAGGAGGGGCCCGTCACGGCCGGCAAGCTCTCGGAGCTCACGGGCCTCACCACCGGCGCCATCACCGGCGTCGTCGATCGCTTGGAGCGCGCAGGCTACGTGCGCCGCGAGAAGGGCGCCGAAGACCGCCGGCAAGTGAACATCAAGCAAGTGCCGGAGCGCGCGGAGGCCATCGACGAGCTGTTCCAGCCGCTACATGAGTCTTTCAAGGAGCTGTGCGCCGAGCACTCGGTGAAGGAGCTCGAGATCGTGTGGGCCTTCATGCGGCGTAGCGCCGAGATGTATCGCCAGGGCACGGAGTTGCTACGCGGCCAGGAGGGCCTGGGCGACGCCGCACCGCAGGGCTTCGAAGAACTCTCGGCCGCGCTAGGGTTGACCCGCGAAGGGCGCTTCGAGCTCACTCGCGGGGCGTCGAACTTCACGCTCGGCGCCATGCGCAACACCTTGCTCTATCGGGCCCGCTTCGAGGGCCCCGCGCCGCGCGTGCGCGCCGAGAGCGGTCAGGTGTTCCTGGAGTACAACCACTCGGCGCTGCGCATGTTCAGCCTGCGCAAGCACACGCTGCAGGTGGACCTCAACGACAAGATCCCCTGGGAGATGGTGTTTCGTGGCGGCGCCAGCAAGGTGGTCGCGAACATGCAGGAGCTGCGTCTCAAGAGCTTCGAGCTGCGCGGTGGCGCGAGCCAGGTGACCCTCCAGCTGCCCACGCCCTCGGGCACCGTGCCGGTGCGCATCACGGGCGGCTCGAGTCAGCTCAAGTTGCTCCGCCCCAAGAACACACCCATGAAGGTCCTGGTCTCGGGCGGCGTCAGCAACCTCAGCATCGACAAGCTCGAGCTCGGGGCCGTGGGAGGCACCACGCGCTGGGAATCGCCTGACTACGATGCCGCAAGCGATCGCTACGAGGTGCAGATCACCGGCGGCGCGAGCCATCTCTCGCTGCTGCAGGAGTGAACGTGGTCAACAAAGCTCGGCTCAAGACCTACGCCCTGCAGGGCCTCTTGTTCATCGGGCTGCTCTACGCGGTGCACCTGTACAAGACCCGCAACCACACGGGCGAAACCGCTCCGATGGTGCTGGGCCACCTGCTCGACGGCGGCTCGGCGCAGCTCGGCGGACAGCACGAGGGGCCCGTGCTCCTGCATTTCTGGGCCACTTGGTGCGGGGTGTGCTCCCTGGAGGAAGGCTCCATCGAAGCGCTGTCACGCGACGTCCGCGTGATCTCCGTGGCCTCACGCTCGGGCTCCGACCAGGACGTTCGCAAGCACATGCGGTCGCGTGGTCTCACCTTTCCGGTGATCAATGATCCGAGCGGTGCCATCGCTCGCGCCTACGGCGTGCGGGAGTACCCGAGCAGCTTCTTCGTGACCCGCCAGGGAAGCGTGGCCACGAGCGAGGTTGGCTACACCACGAGCTTGGGGCTGCGCCTGCGGCTCTGGTACGCCGGCTTCTGGTGACGCGCAGCGCGTGACCCGTGCGTGAGGGGCGTGCGCTCTGCCGCGCCTGCGCGTCGGGTCCAGGCGGATTTTCTCTTGAGCTTCGAGGACACCGGGACCGGGGAGCAGCGCCTGGCTCAACGGTGCCGGCTCGGGCTAATCTCGCGGCCATGGAAGGCAGGACCATTCGGCGTGCGCTCTGGATCGGTTGCGTGATCGCCGGCTGTCACGCGGACGATCTCCGCGGGGGCGGGCTGGCCGAGCAGCAGCCCGAGGGCGAATCCATGGACGCCTCGCGGAACGAAGCGACGCCCTCGGACGCGGGGGACGATGTGGATGGTGACGGCGATGCCGAGGTCTCCAGGCTCGATGCGGCCGTGCCGGACGCCGATACCGGGGCTCCGGGACTCGACGCGGCCCAGCTGGACGCTGACACCGATCCTCTGCGTGACGCGGGTGCGGACGGAGCCACGCCCGTGGCGGACGGAGCCACGCCCACGGCTGACGCTGGACCGCGCGACGCTGGACCGCGCGACGCGGGAACTGGAGATGCAGGAGCGGATGGCGCCACGCCTGGTGCCGACGCCGGAACGCACGACGCGAGCACGGGAGACGCCGCAGTCGGTTGCGTCGTGGGGAGTGTCCCGGGGCCGGTCGATGTGGTGTTGGCTCTCGATACCTCGGGCAGCATGGCAACCCAGGCCTGTCAGTTCACGAAGGGCAGCGCGGACTTCGAGGACTCCCTTCCGACCAACGTGCACGTGACGGCGCTCTACTCCTTGACGACATCCTCGGCGCTCGGACCACTGATACCGTTGCTCTGCGGAACGAGCGATCCCATGGCCGACGCCGCGCTCGCCAAAGACACTCAGCGCTATCTGCACGTGGATACCCTGGTCGATAGCAACGACTTCTTTCAGGTCGCCCTCACGCACTACGACGACTTCAAGGCTCACCTGCGTCCTGGTGCGCCCACCCATTTCGTGGTGGTCACGGACGACAACATCAAGGGCATGACCGCCGCGAGCTTCAAGCAGC
Source organism: Myxococcales bacterium (assembly GCA_047601445.1). Classification (GTDB taxonomy): domain Bacteria; phylum Myxococcota_A; class Polyangia; order Polyangiales; family DASUME01; genus DASUME01. The sequence continues at coordinate 7,123,233 of JASGJH010000001.1, forward strand.
AAATGGAGGCCAAGCTCGGGCACGCCTTCACCTATCACGCGCTCGCCAGCGGCAACTCGTGTGGCACCGCACCCAGCACCGAGCACTACGCGTTGGCCGACCTCACGGGAGGCCAGAAGGTCGTGACCTGCGAAGCCGGCTTCAGCTACGGGGCTGGCTTCGAACCGGTCCGCGCGGCCATCGAAGCGAGCGCCTGCCACTAGTCCGTGGCGCAAGGGCAAGGGAAGCGGCCCGGTGCACGCGAGCTGGCGGCAGCCGAGCTCCACCTTGCGTGAGGATGCTTGCTCCGGCCCGGGGTGAAGGCCGGGCATCCGTGGAGCGAATGCTCGAGCAAGGCTGCAAACTAGCTCCCAGTCGTCTGCGTAGTCTCACCGCGGTTCCGAAGGCGCAGCTAGGTCTTGGGTCGCAACGAGCGCGCTCCGTTCAGCTCCAGCATGAGCCTCACGAGGGCGCCCAGGTCCACGGGCTTCACCAGATGCCGGTCGAAGCCCGCCTCGCGCGCCCTGTTTAGCGAGCGCTCGTCGCCGTAGCCGGTGAGCGCCACGAGCTTGAGGCCAGGTGCCTTGGGGTGTGCGCGGACTCGGCGCGCGAGCTCGTAGCCGTCCATCTGCGGGAGGCCGATGTCGAGCAGGGCCAGGTCTGGGACGAACTCCTCGAGCTTCGCGAGCGCAGCGTGGCCGTCGTGGGCGATTTCCACGCGGTGGCCGAGGTGAGAGAGGGCCGCTGCCAGCGTGCTGGCTGCATCGTTGTTGTCGTCGACGATCAAGATCTGGTGTTGCTTCTCGGAATGCGGTGGCGCCGAGGAGGTTCGCACCGCCTGTGCGCTTTGATCGGCAGCCAGCGGCAGCATGACGATGAACGTGCTGCCCTTGCCTTGCCCCGCGCTCTGCGCCTCCACGCTGCCTCCATGCAGCGTCACCAGCGACCTCACGATGGCCAGCCCGAGTCCGAGCCCACCGTCGGCTCGGTCCAGGTTCTGCTGCTCCTGGACGAACAGATCGAAGACGAAGGGCATGATCTCCGCGCGCAGCCCCACGCCGTTGTCGCGCACCCACACATGGGCCTGTCCGTCGACGACCTTGCCCCCGATCTCGATGTCGCCCCCCGCCGGGGTGTACTTGGCGGCGTTGTTCAGCAAGTTGGCGAACACCTGACGTAGCCGCGTGGAATCGCCCTCCACCTGCAGCGTCCCCGAGAAGGCGAACGTCAGGCGGTGATCGCGTTGTTCGATCAGTGGCATCGCGGACTCGATGGCGGTGGACATGCAGCTCATGAGGTCCACGCGCTCCCGCTCGAGCGAGATCTTGCCGCGGGTGATCCGCGACACATCGAGCAAGTCGTCCACCAGACGCATCATGTGGCGCACGTGACGCTCGATCACGCCGCGCTCCTTCTCGTTGGCGGTCGGGTTGCGCAGCTTCATCAACTGGACCGCGGTCAAGATGGGCGCCAGAGGGTTGCGTAGCTCGTGGCCGAGCAGTGCGAGGAAGGCGTCCTTGGCGCGGCTCGCCGCCTCGGCTCGCCGCCGTGCCTCGACGATGGCGGTCACCTCCACCCCGAACGAGACGACCGAGTCGACGGCGCCGTTCATGTCGTGCATGGGCTGGTAGGTGAGGTTGAAGAAACGCTGCACCGGGTTGCCCTCGGCGTCCTCGAACACCAAGGGCGCCTCTTCGCGGTTCTCGCTTTGGCCGGTCCGGTAAACCTGCTCCAGGAGGTCGATGTAGCCTTGTTGTACGAGCATCGGCAGCTGCCGAGCGCCCTTTCCCAGCAGGTTGTCCACGCCGAATAGTTCGCGATAGGCCGGGTTGGTCAGCGTGTACACGAGGTCGGGGCCGCTGCGGACACTGATCGCGGCCGGCGCCGCCAGCAGCACCTTCTGAAGCCGCTCGCGCTCCGCTTTCAAGGCCTGCTCGGTGCGGCGTTGCTCCGTGATGTCGAGCACGAGCACCGCCACGCCTCGGATGTTCCCTGCGTCGTCGCGGTCCGGCACATAGTGCGGCTGCAGGCGGTGCACGCTTCCGTCGGCCGTTTTGAAGTCACGCTCGTAGCACGACGCCTCGCCGGCGAGCGCCCGCTCCAGGTACGGACGCGCCCGCGCGAAGGTTCGTTCGCCCTGCAGCTCACGCATGTGCTTGCCGATGACCGTGGTCGGATCCACGCCAAACCAACGCTGGTAGGCGCGATTGACGAAGCGATACCGCAGGTCGGTGTCCACGTAGCCGACCATGGCGGGGATGATGTCGGTGATCACACGTAGGTGGCGCTCCTGGTCGGCCAGGCGCTCCGTGAGCGAATCCGCGCGCGCCCGCGTCTCGATCTGCTCGCTGATATCCTCCTGCACGCAGAGCCAGTGTGGACGCCCGCCGCGCTGCAGCGCGAGCAGCTGGACCTGCGTGTGGAAGCGCGAGCCGTCTTTGCGCACGTTGCGCCACTGACCGCTCCAGACCCCACGAGCGCGCAGCTCCTCCGTCACGTGGGGCACGCGCCAGTCGTCTTCGGGGGCGCTCTTCGCGCGCGACGGCAGGCCGAGCATCTCGCCGCGCTCGTAGCCGAACATGAGCTCTTCGGCGGGGTTGGCGTAGATGATGGTTCCCTGATCGTCGGCCACGCTGACGCCCTTGCTCATGTGCTCGAGCAGCATGGCTTGCTCGCGCAGGGCCTCTTCCGCTGCGCGTTGAGTCGACATGTCGAAGACCACGCCCCGGACCCAGAGTGGGACCCCCTCCATGTCCCGGATGACGTAGCCACGCGCTGCGAGCCAGCGGATGCTGCCGTCCGGTCGCACGCAGCGATAGTCCTGACATACCAGGTCGGCGTCTCCGGCGAGCGCAGCACGCAGGTTGCTGACGGCGCTCGTGCGGTCCTCCGGATGGACCATGGCGAGCCAGCTCTCGTAGCTGGGCTCGACCGTGCCCTCGGAGATCCCGAAGATCCGTTGGATGGTCGATGACCAAGTGCCCTCGTTCGTGCGCACGTTCCACTCCCACGTGCCCACGTTGGAGTGCTCGAGCGTATCGATGAGGCGTGCCTCGTTCTCGCGCTCCGCGCGCAGCTGTCGCTCACGCAAGGTCAGCGCGGCGCGCAACTCGGCGATCTCGGAGTACGCTCTCGAGAGCTCGTCCGCCAGTGCGACTGGTTCCGCTGCGAGATCGGGCAAGCCCGGCGATTGTCGCGTGGCCACTGCACCCCCACAACGCAAATAGCACAAGGCATTGCGCAAAACGCATTTCGTGCGCGCGTCGTCCTGGCCTGGGAGTGTCGGACACTCCTTCTAAGTTGAGGGCTGCTCGAGGCGCGCGTTCGATGCCCCGAAAGCGGCTCAAAGATCCCACGTTTTTGGCCGAAAACCGGCGGTCGTGAGCTTCGTGTCCGCGCGCCCTCAGCGCGCTTGCGGCGGCTCGCTGGGCGAGTTCTCGCGACCTCGTCCGAAGACTCGAGAGCCCGGGGGGACCGATCGAATGATCCAGGCACTGCCGCCGATGACGCTGCCGGCTCCGATCACCGTGTCGCCGCCCAGGATGGTCGCGCCCGCGTAGATCGTGACATCGTCCTCCACGGTGGGGTGACGCTTGATGCCGCCCGCTTCCTCTCGCACCGGGACGCTCAGGGCTCCGAGCGTCACGCCCTGGTAGAGCTTCACGTCGTTGCCGATCACGGAGGTCTCGCCGATCACCACGCCGCTCCCATGGTCGACGAAGAAGCGCTCGCCGATCTTGGCGCCCGGGTGGATGTCGATGCCGGTGCGCGCGTGGGCTCCTTCGCTGATGATGCGCGGGATCATGGGCACGCCGGCCTGGTGGAAGAAGTGCGCCATGCGATACGACGTGATGGCCTGGATCGAGGGATAGCTGAACACCACCTCCTCGATGCTGCGGGCTGCCGGGTCGCCCGCGAAGGCGGCCTGCACGTCGAGGTTCAGCTTGCGGCGCAGATCGGGCAGGGCCTCGAACAGGGAGAGCACCACGGACTCTCCATCGGCGAGCGACGGCGGGGACTCCTGACGCCCGAGGCGCCGCTCGTACTGAAGAGCGCGCTCGATGTGATCCACCAGCAACTGATAGGCCGCGTACATGTGCTCCGAGACGCCGTGTCGGAGATTGTCGCGGTTGAGCGAGCGCTTGCTATAGAAGCCCATGAAGATGGTGTGCTCGAGGTGAAAGATGGCCTCCAGTACGGCGCGCTTGTTGGGCAGCGCCGCGCTCTCGAGGTTGTCGATCACCATGCCCTGGTCGTAGCTCTCGACGACCTTGGCGATGGCTGCTTCTAGCTCCCGATAGCGCTGTGGTTCGGATTGCATCGTCCACCAACGTAGCGCATCCGGGACACGGTGCTCGCACCCCTTCGGGCCGTCGAAGGTGGGGCCGGATCCACTGCTTTTCCGGGCCTGGTCGGCCATTGAAAGTCGCGACGGGATTTGGAAAGCTTCGTCCATGAAGCTCTTCGGATATTGGCGCAGCAGCGCCACCTGGCGGGTACGCATCGCGCTGCACTACAAGCAGCTGCCCTTCGGAATCGTGCCCGTGCACCTCCTGCGCGGTGGCGGCGAGCAGCACTCCGAGGCGTTCCGTGCGCTCAACCCCATGCAGCACGTACCGGTGTTGGAGCTCGAGCACGCTGGCACCATGCGTCACGTCTCCGAGTCCTTGGCCATCATCGAACTGCTCGACGAGCTCTATCCGACTCCGGCGCTCCTGCCGCAGGACCCGCTCGAGAGGGCGCGCGCGCGCCAGCTCGCGCTGCTCGTGGCGTCAGGAATTCAGCCTCTGCTGAACACCAAGATCCAGGCCCACTTGAAGCACCAACTGCACGTGGACGAGATGGCGTGGACGCGCCACTGGCTTGCGTCTGGATTGGCTGCGCTCGAGGCGTCCCTCGCCGCGCAGCCGGGGCGCTTTGCGGTGGGTGATGGCGTCAGCGTGGCCGACCTCTGTTTGGTGCCCCAGGTCTTCGGCGCGCGACGTTTTGGGGTCCCACTCGAGGCGTATCCGAATGTCCTACGCGTCGAGCGGGAGTGCCGCGACCTGGCCGCCTTTCAGAAGGCACTGCCGGAGCATCAACCGGACTTCGAGCCCGATAAGGGCACCGGCGCGCCCAAGTAGGCAAGCCGGAGGCACACCGCTTGCACGGTAGCTTGCGTTGAAGATGCGCGTGGAGTCGCGAAGCTCGCGTGTAATTTTTCAAGGCGGGAGAATGCCATGCAGAATGCGGATATTGCGCTGCTTGCGCTGATAGGACTCACCTTCGTGGGTGTGCTGTTGGCTGTGGTGATTTCGCACGTCGCTGCCCGGCGTCGTGCCCGGCAGCCGAGGCCGAAGCTCGGTCCCGAGTACGCTCGCGTCGTCGCTCAATACAACCGTGAGGCGGGTGCGCGCCGCGCGCTCTTGGCCCGCGAGAGGCGCGTGAAGAAGCTGAACATTCACTTGCTTTCGCCCGACCAGTGCGAGCGCTTCGGCTCGGCCTGGCGCGCGGTTCAGCGCCGCTTTGCCCAGGATCCGCGGGGCGCGGTGGTGGAGGCCAACGGCCTGGTCAAGGACGTGATGCGAATGCGCGGGTACCCCATAGGGGACTTCAAGCAACGCCTTGCGGACCTCCCTATCGAGCACGCCAGCGTCCTCAATCACTATCGTTCGGTGCGCATCCTCGCCCTGGCCAACGCCATTGGGAAGGCGGGCGCCGAGGACCTGCGGGACGCCATGCAGCACTATCAGGCTCTGTTCGCAGACCTCCTGCAGACACAGGGGCCGCAACCGGAGCTGAGCGTGGTCCGCACCTGAGGCGCGTGTGGCAAAGCGCACCAAGCCCGTGGCACGCTGGTCCGACGGTCGGTCGCGTCAGTGCTTGCCGGTGACGCGTGCACGCAAACGGGAGAGCGTCTTGTAGGGCATCTCCTTGGCGATGCGATCGGCGAGCCAGCGCGGGATGCTGCCGCCCACGTCGGCCATGACCTGATAGGTAACGCGCGTACGGTTGGGGGCCAGTGTCTCCAGCTTGTAGAAGCCGGACAGGTGCGGCATGCGCACCGTCTTGTGAGGCAGCGGGAAGCGCTTGGGATCCGTGTCATGGAAGGTCAGCGTGAGTAGCTTGCCATCTGCGCTCGGCGTGAAGATCGTGTCCAGTACCACGTCGCGGTCCCAGACTGGCCATGGGGCTCCCGTGCGGTTGTAGACGATGGCGTGATCCGGACTCATGCGCTCGATCATCTTGGCGTCGACGCAGTTTTGCATCCACTGCGGGTGCTTGGAGACTTGCTCGATGACGGTGCGAATGTCGGCCGCGGACGCGTCCATGACCGTCTGTCCGCGGAAGCCCGGCAAATCCTGGCCAGGTCGCTCCATTTTCCAAGTGCGGATCCCATCGTCGTTGTCGATCTGGGTCCACGGTCCTTCGGGGTCCGCTGCCAAGCCCAGCGTCGAGGCCGATGCGAGCAGCAGTACACTCAATGCGAAGACCAGACGTCGCTTCATGTGGGCAATCTGTGCCCGATTTGGGGCCTGCTCAAGCGAAAGCCGTCGCAAGCCCGAGCGATTTCGTGCGCGGGACGCAGAAAGGCCGCCTGGGAGCGGCCATCGGCCATCGGCCATCGGCCATCAGCCATCGGCCATCGGCCATCAGCCATCGGCCATCAGCCATAAGCGGTCGGCCAGCAGCGGTCGGCCATCAGCCATCGGCCATCAGCCATCAGCCATAAGCGGTCGGCCAGCAGCGGTCGGCCATCAGCCATCGGCCATAAGCGGTCGGCCAGCAGTGGTCGGCCATCGGCGGTCTGCCATAAGCGGTCGGCCATCGGCGGTCGGCCATAAGCGGTCGGCCATAAGCGGTCGGCCACCAGCTTGCATTCTCATGGCAAGACCGCCACCGCCCGCAGCGGCCCTCCGGAACCGTCCCGAATGTACATCGGCAACGCGATCACAAGGGCTCCGCGCGCCGGCAGCTTGGCGAGTTCAGTCAGGTTCTCGAAGGCCGGGATGTCCGCACCCATCAGGATGCGGTGCGCCCAGAATTCGTGCGACGGGCCGTGGTCGATGCTCGCGGTATCGATGCCAACGGCCGCCACGTTGCGCGCCACGAGCGCGCGCGCAGCCTCCGCAGAGATGCCTGGAAAGTGGAGGTTGGAGGCGTCGCCCGGCACATCGCTGCCGAGGTAGGCGAGCTTGTTGGGCCAGTGCGTGGACCAGTCGCTGCGAATCAACACAATGGTGCCCCGGGCGATGCTGCCGTGGGCGCGCTCGAAGGCTTCGATGTCCGCGACGTTCAGCAGGGTGTCGCGGTCCTGACGGGCTCGTTCGGAGATGTCGATCACCACCGCAGGTGCCATGAGCCGGCTGAGCGGCACGCGATCCGTGGTGGCTTTGCCCTCCGCAAAGTGAATGGGGGCGTCGAGGTGGGTGCCACCATGCTCGGGGGCAGCGAAGGAGTTGGATGCGTAAAAGTAGCCGCCTTCGGTGGGGCCATGATGGAGCGTCTTCAGCTGAAAGCCCACGCTCTCCGTGGGCCAGTACACGGTATCTCCGTCGAAGGGATGGCCGAGGTCGAGCAGCTTCTCGGGCGCGAACGTCGCGAGTTGGGGGGGCTTTGCAGCGGGGGCGCGCGCTGCGCAGCCGAGTCCGAGCGAGACGAGCAACAGCGAGATGGTGAACACCGCACCTGAGCCTGCCATGGATACCTCGTGCTCCATCGGTACCAGGCGTGCCAGCGTTCGTCCATGAGACTCGCGGCGCGCGGTGATTCACCCAGCGCGCCGCGGTCAACGCAGCGCGCAGCGCTCCAGCCAGGCATTCAGCCGTGGCAGCGCTCGAATCTCGGAGGCCCAGGCGCTCGTCCGCACGAATTCGTCGAGCTGTGCTGCTACAGCGATATCCGCGATGGACATGGAGGGCCCGGCAAGCCAGCTATCGCGCGCGAGGCGGCCGTCGAGCGCATTCAAGTGCTGTCGGAGGTTGTCGAGCACCGTCTCGCGCGGGTAGCGTCCCAGGCCTTGGGCGACCACCTTGTCTCGAAAGCCCGCGAGGCCGCGGCGATACAGGGTGCGCTCCACGACGTTGCGGTCGCCGCAGGCAATGGCCGCCGACTTGTCGAGCGCTTCGTCGTCGAACAGCCGGGCGTAGAGCTCGTAGAAGTAGAGCGACTCGTCGGCCCAGTCCTCGAGCAGGTGGGCGAGGCTCGCGTCCACATCGGCGGGGAATAGCGGGGGTTCGGGGTGCGTGCGGTCCAGGAAGCGCACGATGGCGGAGCTGTCCACGATGCGGGTGCCGTTGTAATCGAGCACGGGCAGCTTGCCGCTGCTGCTGAGCCCGCGCGCCTTCAACGCGCGCACACCGCCGTAGTCTTCGATGCGGTAGGGCAGGCGCTTGAGGGCGAGCACCTTGCGGACCTTGCCGCAGAAGGGAGAAATGGACCACTCATGCAACACGATTTCTGGCTGGCTCATCGGTTCACCAAGTTTCGGCGTGGGGGCGCAGGTCGAGCTCGAACGTAAAGCCCGAGCGGGGTTGATTGACGAGGGAAAGAACCGCCGACGCCACGGCGTCGGGCTGAATGAAGAACGAGTCGGCCTTCTTGGCGAACAGGGCGCGGGTCCAGCGCGAGTCGATCACTCCGTCGATCACGACGTAGGCCACGTGGATTCCGAGTGGGGAGAGCTCGCGCGCCATCGATTGCACCATGTTCCGTTGGCCCGCCTTGGCGGCGGCGAAGGGTAATGCGTGGGCCGCGCCTCGCGTGGAAGCCGTGGCGCCGATCACCACGATACTGCCTGTACCGCGCGCGCGCATGCCGGGCACCACGCGTTGCACCGCCGAGAGACAACCTGCCACGTTCTCGCGATAGCAGCGCTCCAGCGTGGCCGGGCTGGTACTGCCCACGCCACCCGGCACGTAGTTGCCCGCGTTGTAGATGAGCACGTCGGGATCACCCAGTTCGCGCGCGCTCTCGTCGATCGCGGCCTCCAGGGATACGGAGTCGGTCACGTCGCAGGGAAAGGCGGTCGCACGCGGAATCGACGCGGCCAACTCGCGCAAGCGCTCCGGATTGCGCGCCAGCACGCCCACACGATAGCCCTGGGCCGAAAAGCACCTGCCCAGGGCACTCCCGTTGCCCGCGCCGGCGCCGACCACCAAGCAAACTGGTTCCTGCACTTGGAATGGGGAGGGCCCGCGAGGGGACTCTCCGAGAGTCGTCGTGTCTTGCATACTGCCCAGCATGCGGCGGCGTGCGCGCGAGACAAACGATGATTCTTCACCGATGAGTTAGCGGTGCTAATCTCTTGAGATGGATGACGCGCGAAGCAGAAGCAGCGTGCTCGCGCCCCTGCATGCGCTCTCCGTGCTGGTGGTGGACGCCCAGGCCAGTGGGGCCACCCCTGCCCATGGGGACCTACTCGAACTTGGCTGGAGCGTGTGCACTCCCCAGGCGCCACCCGCGGTCCCGGTCTCGCGCTGGGTCGTGCCGCGCACCACGCGACGCGTCTCCGGACCGGTGCGGGAATTGACGGGCTGGAGCGAGGCTTGTCTGGCAGAAGCCGTCTCGGAGCAGGCATTGTTCGAGGAATTCGACGCCACCGTGCGGGCCCTCGCGGAGCAAGGCGGCCTGCCGCTGGGCGTCCCGACCGTGATCCACTTTGCGCGCTTCGAGCTGCCCTTCCTGCGCGATCTCTATCAGCGGCTCGCCCCGGAACGGGGCTTCCCGCTCCAGATCGTGTGCACCCACCAGATCTCCGAGCGTCTCTTCCCGGACCTGCCGCGACGTAACATCCGCGCGCTCGCGGGCTTCCTGGGCCACTCGCCGGGCCTCTTGCGTCGAGCCGCTGGACACGTGGAGGCCAGCGCGTTCATCTGGTGCTCGCTGGCGTCCCGTCTCGCGGACCAAGGCATCCACGACTGGCACGAGCTTTCGCAGTGGTTGACCCAGCCCGCGGCGCGTACCCGCAGCGCGCGCCGCAGCTACCCGCTCCCGGTAGAGCGTCGCCGGGCGTTGCCCGACAAGCCCGGGGTGTACCGCTTCTTGCGCCCGAACGGCGACGTGATCTACGTAGGCAAGGCCACCAGCCTCAAGAAGCGCATCGCGGGCCATTTCCGCAGCGGAGGCAAGGCCACCGAGCGCGCGCTCGAGCTCCTCACCCAGGTCCACGACATCGACTTCACGGAGACTCCCAGCGTGCTCGAGGCGGCTCTGCTCGAGACCGACCAAATCAAGGCCCTCGATCCGCCCTACAATCTGCAGCTCAAGCTGGAAGACCGGCGCGCTTGGTTCGTCGATCGCAGGCGCGATAGCGCCGCGTCGACACCCGACGGCGAGCACACGATTGGCCCGCTGCCCTCGCGCCGTGCCCTCCAGGCGCTGCCAGCCATGGTCACCCTGGCGGGGGGCGCGCAGATCACGCCGCAGTTGCAGGCGCGCGTGCTCTCGGTGCCGACACCCTGGTTGCCCGAGCCGGCCCTGTTCGCGGAGGGCTTCGCGGCCTTCGAGCGCGAGCTGCTGCGCGCGGTGGCGGGCCCGCCGCTCACGCGGGTGCTCCAGGCATCGCGCGCGCTGTGGCTCACACGCCGCTATGCCGAGCTCGAGTCGGACAGCGACGAGGAGACCGATGAGCTCTGGGATCTGGCCCGCGTGCGCCGACGTTTGGAGCGCGGGCTCGTGCATTCGGGGTTGCTGGAGCGCCGTGCGCGCTGGTTGTGTCTACTCTCCGAGTGCGATCTCGCCTTTCGCGAGCGCGGCATGCCGCAGCCGCGGGCCCTCAGCATGCGAGCAGGGGAGATCACCTCACTCGGCGAGCTCTCGAGCCTGGTCGATTCTCGCGGGCCTGCCTCCTCATGGGTTGGGACCGCGTGCACGGCGTCAGGGGTGCTTCGACGCGACCCGCTACGACCGCCTGAGAGTGCTCGCCACCGAGCTCGCGCGGGTCCAGAGCGAACAAGGCGAGCTAGCCCTGCGTTTGGGGCGCCACGTGCTCAGTGGGGACCCATTGACCCGGCTCATGCGGTTGGTTTGACCGAGCGCGCTGACAACTACCGCAAGCAGCGAGCGGGCACGAGCACGGGCTCGCCGGCAAGATTGCCCGCTGGCACGGCGGCAGGCGGACGGGGCAGCGCCTGCTAGGCCGGCGTGATCCGCTGATACTTGGCCGCCTGGCCGCAGCGCTCGCCGGCGGCGTCCAACAGGTTCCACATCGTGACCTCTTCGATCCAGAAGCGTCGACCGGACTTGGCGATTCGCAGCCCACGGTAGCCCTCGGCGTAGCCGTGGATTCTCACTTGCTGCACGAAGTGCTCGCGCTCCTCGCGTCGGTCGGGCTCCGCTGACAGCCGCGACGGGAGCCCCAGGAACTCCGCGGCCGAGTACTCGAAGCAGCGCAGCACGGTTTGGTTGGCGTAGGTGAAGCGCGGGTCGGCTTCCGCGCTGTGCGCGAGCAGGCAGAAGGGCGCCTCGGCGTAGAGCCAGTGGGCCAGGCTCGGAAGGTCGTCGTCCTTCACGCCCGCGACACGCTCGACCAAAGGTCGTCCCAGCAGGCGCCGGTGCGAGTCGAGGATGATGCGGACATGGGCGAGGTCGTAGGGCAGGGCAGTCACGGCGAGGATCCTTCGGTGCTAGGCTGGTTCCTACCATGTTCGATTGGTGGCGAGAGCGTAAGCGCGAGCAAATCCTGGCCGAGCCCTTCCCTGAGCCGCAACGCGCAGTGCTCGAGCGCAACGTGGCCCACTACCGACGACTCGATGCCGACGAGCAGCAGCGTTTGCGAGATCTAGTGCAGGTCTTCGTGGCCGAGAAGCACTGGGAGGGGTGTGGTGGGCTCGAGCTCAGCGAGGACATGAAGTTCACCATCGCGGCCCAGGCGTGCATATTGATCCTGGAGCTTCCCCACCGGCTGTACGAGAACGTCGAGTCCATCTTCGTGTACCCGAGCGCAGTGCTGAGGCCCGAGCAAGAGCAGGGCGTGTTCACGCGCTCGCGCAACTTGGTCGCGAGCGGCCCCATTGCCCTCCTCGGAGAGGCGCACGTGCGAGGTCCCGTGGTCTTGGCGTGGGACCGCGTGCTGCGCGACGGACAACACGAGCGCGACGGTCATAACCTCGTCTACCACGAGTTCGCGCACAAGCTGGACATGCTCGATGGTACGCCGGACGGCACGCCGCCGCTGGTCTCGCGCGACCAGCGTGAGCAATGGCACGAGGTCTGCGAGCGCGTGTTCTTGGATTTGCGGCGACGCACCCAGCGCGGCGAGCCCACCTTCATCGACCAGTACGGGTCCACCAACGAGGCGGAGTTCTTCGCCGTGATCACCGAGCAGTTTTTCGAGCAGCCGCGCGCCCTGCGCAAGGCTGAGCCCGAGCTCTACCAGGTGCTGAGCGCGTTCTATCGGCAGGACCCGGCCGCGCGCTGAGGCGTGCGAGCGGAAGCTCAAGCCCCGGCGCCTTGGGTCGCAGACAAAGTGAGCTGTGAAGCTTCCCAGCGCCCATGAACGATTTCTCTCGCTGATAAATTACTCAGACGAGGCAGAGCGTGGGCAAAGTCTGCGTGCGATCCGCAGCGTGAGGACCCTCCGAGAGATTGGACTCCAAACCCGCTGCGTAAGGTTTGTTCAAGTGAAACGGCGAAAAAAACCGGCGAAGTTGAAGCCTTGCCCAAGCTGCTGTGCCGTGAAATTTTCGCCCTTGGAGGGCTTGCCATCCGGGGCCTTGGGGTGTTCTTCCCAAGCCTTATTCGAGGCTATCGCACTCCACCTCTCAGGCGCTCTCAGCCTGGGCTGTTCTCCTTCCAAAATGCCGATGGCTCAGCCAGTGGGCGCTATCATGGCGCCCGGTAAGAGTCATGACTTGGTTGAACAGTCTCCTGGATACGGCCGGATTCCCCGCGCGGTGGCACTGCGGCAACTGGACACCCCTGCACGGTTGGCTTCACGTGTCGGCCGACTTGCTGGTGTTCGGCGCCTACGCCGCGATCCCGGTGGCGCTCGTGTACTTCATCCGCAAGCGCAGCGACGTTCCGTTCTTGCCCATCTTGTGGCTGTTCGCCGCGTTCATTCTGGCCTGCGGCTTCGGACATCTGGTCGACGCCACCATCTTTTGGGCACCGCGTTACCGGCTCCTGACGGGCTCGAAGCTCATCACGGCCCTGGTCTCCTGGACCACCGTCATCGCGCTCGTACGCGTGTTGCCCAAGGCGCTGGCCCTGCACGCAGACCTGGATCGACGCGTGCAAGATCGTACCGCCGAGCTCTCCGCCATGCTCGTGGAGCGCGAGGTGCTGCTGCGTGAAGTCCACCACCGCGTGAAGAACAACCTGCAAATGATCCTGAGTCTGATCAACCTCCAGCGTCGTCGAGTCTCCGATGGAGCGGGCGAAGAGGCTCTCGGCTTGTGCGCCTCGCGCGTGCTCGCCATCGCCCAAGTGCACGAGCTCCTCTACGAGACCAAGAATGCCTCGCGCATCCCACTGGCGGCCTACGTGCGGGGGCTGGTGAGCGGCCTCGACGGGGGCGTCGGACTCCTGCCCAAGGTGAACATCGAGACCGACGTGGACGATGTGATGGTGTCCGTGGAGAGCGGTGTGCCCTGTGGGCTCATCCTCAATGAACTTCTGGCCAACGCCATCAAGCATGCCTTTCCCGGCGAGCGCCGGGGGACCATTAGCGTCTCCGTGCGCCGCTCGGCACCGGGTGAGCTCACCCTTCAGGTGCGCGACGACGGCGTCGGCCTGCCACCGGACTTCGACACTAGGCCCGGCAATTCTCTTGGGCTCAGCATCGTGCGCCGGTTGGCCAGCCAGTTGAAGGGCGAGCTCACTATCTCGCGCGAGCAGGGCACCACGTTTCGGGTCTCGTTCCCCGCGCAAGACCTGGTGCTGCGCGGTGAGGGGAGCGCGCCCCCTGTATCCACGAACGTTCGACTGGAGGCCGCACTGCCATGAATAGCGAGTTGTCACGCTTCGAGGAAAGTCCAGGCCGCGTCATGATCGTCGAGGACGATCGTCTGGTCGCCCTCGATCTGGAGACCATGTTGGAGGGCTTCGGTTTCAAGCTGTGCCCGACGGCCCACTCGGCCGAGGACGCGCTGGACATCGCCCACCGTCATCAGCCCGACCTGGTGCTGATGGACATTCGCCTGGAAGGCGAGATGGACGGGATCACCGCGGCTTCCGTGCTGAGCGAGAAGCTGGGCATCCAGGTGGTCTACTTGACCGCCCACTCGGATCTCTCCACCGTGAACCGCGCCAAGGAGACGCATCCTTACGGGTATCTGCTGAAGCCCGTGCGCGCCCTCGACCTGCGCTGCTGTCTGGAGGTAGCCCTGCACAAGGCGCGGCACTCGCCGCACTCGTCCGGCAGCGAGTCCAAGACGGTCTCGTCGACCCTGCTCAACGGGCTCAGCGCCCGCGAAGTCGAGGTGCTCGGGCTGATCGCGCGCGGCCACACCAGCAAGGACATCGCCCAGGTCCTCAACATCGCCAAGCCCACCGTGGACACCTACCGCAGCCGCCTGGCCGACAAGCTCGGCGTGCGCAGTCGCAGCGAACTGGTGGCCATCGCGGGCCGAGCCGGCCTCTTGTAGAGCACCCCCTAGTACTCCGAAAACGCCCTGAAACGTTGGCGATTTCGCCGGAAAACGGGCGGACAGCACATTTTTGTCCGCTTTTCCGACGCGATTGTCGAGACCGGGTCCTTCGGCGTTGGAACGACTCACGAATTCCTCGAATCGACCGGGCCTCCAGGGTGGCATGCGGCGTGCGATGAGCGGCTTCAGACATCCGTCGCCACCCTTCGCCATCAGGTCCACCATGCCTCCGTTCACGTCGATCGATGCGGCCTCCTTCCTCGGCTACGCGACCTTCGCCTGGGCCCTCTTCGTCAGCGCGGCCCTGCTTTCGCCGCCCGTCGCCGACGAGCCACGACCGGCCTCGGCCCGCACGCGCACCCTGGCCAAGCTGGCCCGCAGACGCAGCAGCTTGGCTCCGCGCGAACCGCGCCACGACTGAAGACCGCGAACCACCGCACTGGTCACGCAGGCGGATGAGCGCTTACCTCGGTCACTTGTAATTACTTGTCTCGCTTCCATAGCGAGCGTGCGATCGGTGCCCACTCAAAGGGCGATCCATGCCGAAGGAGGCACCCATGAATGCCAAGCATTTCACGGCGCTTGCCCTGTGTTCCGGGCTCTTGGCCTGCAACAGCGGGAAGCAGCTGGAGCGAGCCGAGGAGACGCAAGCGGAGCACGCCCAGAGCGCGGCGGAGAAGCAAGCCGAGCTCGACAGCAAGCAACGAGACCAGCAGCAGAGGTTGTCGCGCGATATCGCAGAAGAGAACAAAGACCTCAAGAACGAGGAGATCAAGACCGAGGACCAGATGGCGAACACGGCCGAGCGGGCGGCCAACAAGCTCAACGCCGAGCAAGCCGAATACAACGAAGATCGCGTGAAGGTCGGCACCGACCAGGCGATGAAGCGCGAGGATCTCAACGAAGAGCAGCAAGAGCAGCGCGCCAAGCTCGACAAGAAGCTCGCCGACCAGCGCAGCGAGGACGCCGAGCGCGTTCAGAAGGCCGAGGCCAAGGTCCAGGAGCGGCGCAACGAGATCGCCAAGGATTCGCGCGAGCAACTCACGGACCTCGATCAGCGCACCGTGAGTGTGCGCAACAAGGTCGCCGATGCCGCGGACGCCGAGACGCGCGACAAGGCGAACAAGGAGCTGGCGGCCGTGCCGGCCCAGCGCGATGCCATCGAGCGAGACATCGAAGCCCTCGACACCATCAAGGCCGAGAACCTGAGCCGCGCCCGGTCGCAGCTCAAAGATCGTCTGTCGAACCTGGACGACACGCTCGACCGCGCCGAGAACGACCTGGTGCGCTGACGAAGGTGCCGAGCGCGCGGCGCGAGAGCGAGCCCCGGCATCGCCTCCTCGGCCCATTTCGTGTTCGGGCCTCGAAACGCTGTGCCGTCACTGCGCCGGTTCGTGAGCGAAGCGGACCCGCGCTGAGGCGAGACCGCGGGAAGGTCGCGTGAGCTCCCCGCGATAAGCCGCGACGGCGGGGAAGTCGCATGGCCCCCCTGTGATAAGCGTCTAGCTGAGGCGCTTCTTGAGCGCGCTGATCGCATCGTGGGTCCGCTTCTGCTCGGGTAGCAGCCGCGTCTCCACGAGCTGACGCGCTTCGATGTCCAGGTCCTTCATGTCCCGTCGGTAGTCGTCTCGCCCGTGGTCTTCGCCCTCCTCGAGCACGGCGATGGCGGTCTTCTCTCCGAGTGCCGTCGCCGTTCCTTCCACAGCCATGGCAAATTGCCCCCACAGCCCCGACGTCTGTGCCGGCGTGCCGCCACGAGGCCTGATCTCATCCGACAGCTCGGAGACGCGCGTGGAGTGGGATTGCTCGCACGCCTGCAGGATGGCCTGGTGTGACGGAAGCTTCTTGATCGCCTGCCGATACGCCTCGACCGCCGACAGCTCACCGCGCAGGAACGAGTTCAAGTGGTTCACGGTGTCGATATTCGTGGCTGCCATGGTTCCTCCTGGGGTTTGGAACAGGTTCACCACAGCTCGCATCAACTGGGCCAAGGTCGCAGCCGCGCCCATCCCGCGTCGCACGCGACTTGGCCGTCTCTCGAGGGCTGCGAGGGAGGTGCGGCGCAGGTCGTGTCAGCCGCTTGCGTACGTGTGCGCCAAACGTCTCCCGCCGCCGCCAGAACGCGAGACCGTCAGATCTTCCAGACTCTCTCCGCGCTGACTCGCCGTCGTGCAGAGTTGGTTTCGATTGCTTCGTGTTTGCAACGCGGCGCTGCTCGAACGCCCGTTGTGGTCACTGGCGGCGGAGTTTTACTCTTGTTTTGCTATGCGAATCGTCGCCGCGATTACACGCGCGAGGGGGGTCGATGGCCGCGCGTAGTGCCTGCGAGGTTGCATCTTGCAATGCGCGAATGAGGCTGATTGAATTTACAGCATGAGCTTCCCCCGTCGCATGGGGCCAGCCCTCGCGCTGGCCACACTGATCTCGTTTACCCACGTCGCGTCTTCGCACGCCGACGACATCACCAGCGGCAGCAGTGCACCCGCCGCAGAACTCACCATCAGTGCACCTGCCACCATCGATGCCAACTGGTACACCGGCGGTACGCTGCACAAGGCGACCGCTCGCGAGTGGCTCCAGGGCAGCACGCAAAATCAGCTGGCCACCGCCTCTGATTGGGTGCTTACGTCCAAGGACCAGAAAGCCAAGGTTGACGCCGCAGCAGGCAACATGAGCCTGGTGCTGCCTTCGGCCGACAAACTTCGTCAGTGCATCAACGCGGCGCTACGACGCCACTCGGACCTGTACTCGAGCATGCCAGCGTCCGACATCGCCATGACCTGCATGATCACGCTCAAGATCTGATACCTCGCTCCTGAATCGGGTGGCGGGGGCCTCCGAACGAAATCACTTCTTCGCGCTACGTGCGACCTGGGCGGCCGTCTTGAGCCAGCCGCGCACGGCAGCCAGCGGTAGCTCCTCGAGCGACGTCAGCTTGAGGTGGCGGCCTGTTTTTCCTTCGCCCGTGAGGCGCTGCTCCGGGTCGGCGTAGGTTCCGGGCGGACCGGATAGAATCAGGTTTACATGGGCCTTGTGCGCGCCGAGCGCGCACACCGTGGCGCCGCCAATCGAGTAGAAGGGCATGCCCCACTTGAGCGAAGACTCGGCCTCGGGCGCAGCTTTGTCGACCAGCTCACGCAGTTTTTCCAGGATGGCGCGCAGCGGGGGCGGCTGCTTGGCGAAGAAGGCGTCGATGGGTGCGCCGAAGTCTGCCCGCGCCATGGGGCGCGCGCGCTTGGTTTTGGCGGGGGATTGGGCCTTGGCGGCGGGACGCTTGACGCTCGACGTCTTGCTCGGCCGCTTGGCGGGGGCTTTTTTCGCCGTGGTTTTCGCGGGGCTGCCCTTCACGGGCCAAGCCTGGCACGCGGCGATGGCGGCGCGCCACCGATTGGCACCATGGTTGGACCACCGCTGTTTTGCCCCGACCTGAGGACAAAGGTCGTTCCGCGGCGATGGGCTCTTTCCGAGCTCGGATGATCGGAGGGGATACGGAGTTGGCCGATTCGATTACACCAGCGCCCGCCCCCAACTCGGAGTAGCCCGAAAAACTAGGGTTGTCAGGCCCTTACAAGCGGTGCAAACCTGGCCATTCGTGTCTCAAGGGGGGGGTGCATGAAGGCAGTCGAGCCGAGCGATCAGTTGTTTTTGTTCATCGAGCGCAGGCAACAGCCGATGCACGTGGGGGGCTTGCAGCTCTTCTCCCTGCCTGAGGGAGCGGGGCCCAAGTTCGTGCTCGACCTCGTGGAGCAACTGCGCGCCTTCCGTCATCCGTCGCCGCCCTTCAACAAGCGCTTGGTGTCGCGCTTCGGAGCTTCCTTCTGGGAAGAAGACACCGAGCTCGATCTGGACCTGCACTTGCGTCACGGCGCCCTGCCGCAGCCGGGCCGCGTGCGTGAGCTTCTGAGCTTGGTCTCCGCGGAGCACTCCATCTTGCTCGATCGCGAGCGCCCGCTCTGGGAGACGCACCTCATCGAGGGCCTCTCGCAGGGGCGCTTCGCCATGTACACCAAGGTCCACCACGGCTTGATGGACGGCATCTCCGTGATGCGTCTCGGCATGCAAGCGCTCTCGCACGACCCGAACGAGCGCAATATGCCGCCCTTCTGGGCCCTCCCGCGCAAGCGCCGCATCCGCGACGCCGAAGCCAACGTCGGCTTCTACACGGACACCACAGCGCGCTACCTTGGGGCCACGCCGGCCGTGCTGCGCGAAGCCTTCAACGTTTTCGTGCGCGCGCAGCGCAACCCGGACAGCGTGGGCTTGTATGCCGCGCCCCACTGCAAGCTGAGCGAGAAGATCACGGGCTCGCGCCGCGTGGCATGTCAGTCCTATTCACTCACGCGGGTGAAGGCCATCGCCAAAGTGTTCGGCGCCACCGTGAACGACGTGGTGCTCGGGGTGTGCAGCAGCGCGCTGCGCGGCTACCTGATGAACCAGAACGCCCTGCCCGATAAGCCCCTGATCGCCATGGTGCCCATGTCCATCCGCAAGGACGACAGCGCCGGTGGCAATCAGTTCGCCGTCATCCTGACCAACCTCGGCACGCACCTGAGCGACCCGGTCGAGCGTCTGCGCGTGATCAAGAACTCGGTGGACGAAGCCAAGACGCGCTACGCCCAGATGAACAACGAGGAGAGCTCCACGTTCAGCGCAATGGCGCTGGCTCCCGTGCTCTACAACCTGTTCACCGGCCTCAGGCCCAAGTGGATGTCGTTCAACGTGGTGATCTCCAACGTGCCTGGCCCCGAGAAGCCCCTCTATATGAACGGCGCGCGCCTCGAGGGCATGTATCCGGTGTCCATCGTGCACGACCACAACGCGCTGAACATCACCTTCACCAGCTATCGCGACCAGCTCGAGTTCGGCGTGGTCGGCTGCCGGCGCACGTTGCCCTCGATGCAGCGATTGCTGGACCACATCGAGCGCGCCATCACCGAGTTCGAGCGCGCGGCCGGGCTCGGCGGCAAGTCGACGCCGGTCGAGAACGCCACCAAGTGGTCATTCCTCGACGCCTAGGCGTGGCTTTGCCGCCGTGCGCGTGCACGTGCACGTGCTCGAACATGGAAGCCCGGCTTTGCTTCGCCGTGGCGCTGACGAGCACGAGCACGCGGTGAAACGGGGAGTGCTACTCCCGCATGACTAAACCTCGCGCAGCCATGCCATGGCGTCGGCCACATTGGGAAAGCCCTTGATCAACGTGTTGGACGCGAGGCTTACGGTCGCGATGGCGAAGGCGATCGACTTCAGCTCGTGGGCGACTGCGATGCGGTGCAGACGAGCGTGGTAGTCGCGGAAGAAGTCGATGTGTGCCAGCGGGAACTTGGGGCTGTAGCTGTGAAGCTCCATTGCCTCGAACAGCAGCGAGACCGGCCCGCTCTCGGCATCGATCAAGCGACTCAAGCTCGACAGATATGCAGTGTCATCCGCGGATAGATTGCCGACGCATTTGATCTCGACCATGCCGGGCGCGATCAAACGTGCTTGCGCTCGAGCGAGTGACTGACTTGCTTTGATCCCGGGCAACATGCCCGAGATGATACGCAAGACTCGCGCGCTGCCGAAAGGTCACAACTCGGTGAATCCGTGATGGGAAGGGCAAGCAACGCTTCGTGGTGATTTTGTCAGCACGCGCGAGCAGGTTGGGTCACGGATCTTGAAAGCCTTCGCGTCGATAGGTGAGCACGAGCGTATCGCGGTGCGGCTTGTCGACGCTCTCGCCATCGGGCTGGATGGGCGTGGTCTCGTGGATCACGCGCTCGTCATCCAAAATCAGTACGGACCACGGCTCGCTCAGCGTGAAGCGCAAACCCTCGGGGCGGTGCGCGTCGAAAACCCGCGTCTCGCCGCCGCGGATATGGCTGCGAGCGATGAGGAACAGCGCCACGAAGTCCACGCCGTCGCGGTGGGCACCCTCGGGGGTGGGGCGGCCGATGCCATCGTCCGTGCCGATGCGGAACTGGTGAGCCTCGACGTACCAGCGTTGCCCTCGCTCCGCGTCGTCGCGCGAAGTCGCGACAGCGGGCTTGAGACGCGTGAAGAGCGCGCCCAGGCCGAGCAAGAGACGGCCGAAGGCGGGCGCCTCCTCGAGCGCGGGCTCGATGGGCGAAAACCAGCGACGCATGCCCCCATGCAGCGCGTTGTACTGCGGAGGCTGAAAGTGTGCGCGATGCGTGACCCGTTCGCAGCGCTCGGCATGCACCACGTACGAGGCGTGTCGACGACGTCGGTAGTGACCGCCGTCTTTCAGGTAGGGGTCCGTCGGCAGCTCATCCCACTCGCGGGCGAGCGCGCCGAGCACCTGCGTGTCCGCGGCGGCCAGCGCGTGCGTGAAGAGGCTATCGGCGACGGCGTAGCCCTGCCGACGCAAGGTGGCGGGCAGGGCATCGGGGGCGGTGAGTGGCGGGGCGAACTCGGGCAACGACATGGGAACTACTCGAGTTTACGATTCTCGCTTGTACTTGAGCTCGAGGTAGCGCTGCTGGGTGGCGAGCGCGCGCAGGTCCTGCTCGGACAACTGGGCCTCGAGCTGGGCCATTTGTTCGTCGATGGTAGCCAGGCCATCGATCACGTGGCGATCCGGGCTCTGACCACCGTGGCTCGGACGTGCGCGCAGGGCACGGGGGACCTTCTGGTAGCCCTCCACCAGCTCGGGCAGCTCCTCGGCGATCAACCTGCGCAACTCGAAGGCCTTGGGAGACTGCGGATCGAGCTTCTCGACCTGGGGCTGCAGCGTCTCCAGGCGCGCCAGGATGTTGCTGAGGCTGTTCTGGGCCGGCGCCGGTAAAGCCCAGCGCTGCTCCTCGAGCCAGGCCTCGGTGCGGGCAGGCAGCTCCTTCATGTCTCCGCTGGGCAGGACCCGCGGCGCCGGCTTGGAACGCAACCCGAAGTAGAGGATAGTGGTCCACGTCGCGAGCAAGATGAGGGGCAGCGCGATTAGCCCTTCCACGCCGCGCGGGCCGAACAGCATGTGCGTGCTGATCATGCCTACCACGATCACGAAGGTGGACAGGGCGATCAGTCCGAGTAGCGTGACGAAGCGCTTGAGCAAGCGGCGGGCGCGCTTCTGCCTGCGTCGGGAGCGCTGCTGCGCCTCCTCGGAGAGCTGACGCACCAGGGCAGTGGCCGTTTCTACGATGCGCTCGATGCTCGACATGTCACTCGGTCAGCCGAAAGGGCTCGGCCTGCTCTCCTTGTGCCTGGGCGGCGCCCTCGGCGCGCGCGATGTAGCCGCGGGATTTTTCGACCTCGGTGCTCAGGGCCTCTACCGTGGTCTTCATGGAGCCGAGTGCCTTGACCTTGAAGGTGTCGATGGCGTCCATGGTCTGGTAGATGTTCTGGAATGCCTTCTGCAACGTCTCGATGGGGATGGTGGAAGCCGCCGCTTGCTCGTGAATGGCGCGCGACTGGTTTTGCAGCATCGCGCTGGTGGATTCGATGATGTTCGCGGTGGTGGAGTTGAGGGCCGTGATTTGGTTGAGCACCAGTTTTTGGCTCGTAAGCGCCTGGGCCACCGTCACGGCGGTGCTGAGCGCAGCCACGGTGGTGGTGGACGCGCGGTCGACGCCCTTGATCAGCTCCACATTGTTCTTCTTGACCAGGTCGAGCGCGAGGTAGCCCTGCACGGAGACCGCCATCTGGGTCAACAGGTCGTTCAAGCGCTGACGCACGTAAAAGAGCGCGCCCTCTCGCAGGGCTTTGGCCTTGTTCGCGTCGGCGTAGTCGAGCTCGTTGGCCTTGGCCTCGAGGCGTGCGTCGAGCTCCTTGCCGATGTGGATCATCTGCTCGAGGCGACCCATGGCCGCCCATAGCGACTGGCGCTCCACGTCGATGGCCGCGTTGTCTTTGAGCAGCTCGTCCTTGCCGCTCGAGAGGCGCGTGAGGATGGTGGCGATATGGGACTGGGCCGACTTGTAGCTGTCGAAGTAGTCGCGCATCTTGTTGCCGAACGGCAGCACGCCGAACAGCTTCTTGGGCGTGAGCAGGTTGCCCTGCTTGCCGGGATCGAGGTCCTCCACCGTTCGTCGCAGCTCCGCCAGATCCGCGCCCACCTTGCCTTCGGAGCCCATGGCCTTGATCGGCCGCTCGAGAAAGCGGTTCGAGTGATTGGAGGCGTCAACGATCTCACGGCGGCCCATATTCGTGAGCTGCTCGACCTTTTTGCCGAATTCGGGGCTGTTGGCGTCGAGCGCCACCAGCTCACCGATGAAGGCGTCGGCCTTGGTTGCGAGTTGAGACTTCTGCCCATCGTTCAGGGGTACGAGACCCGTAGCTTTGCTCGGCGCGACAACTGGAACGGCCTCCGGGGGCGTCAGGACGAGTTCACCTTCGCTTGCCATCGCTCTCCTCTTGGGGATGTATCGAGTGTTAGCTTGAGAATGGGGGGGAATTGAGCAGGAATCAACCCGGGCGCGGGACGACGCCAGGACCATGGAGCGCTGCTCCTCGGAGGCCGGCCCGCTCCGAGCAGCATAACCACGGGGGAGTGCGCGCACCGGCGCGATTGCGTGAAGAAACGTGAAGAAAAATCGGGGTTGGAGCGTTTAGGCCAGCCGCTTGCTCAGCATCGCCAACACCACCAGCAGGTTCCAGCCCGCGTGCAGCAAGAAGCTCGCGGTGAGGTCGGAGGTCTTGCGGCGCGCGCGCCCGGCGAACAGTCCGATGCAAAACAAGGTCGGCCACATGAACCACTGGTCGTGGCACAGCGCGAAGACGGCGGCCTGACAGCGGTTGGCCCAGCGCCAGGGCAGGTAGCCGGAGAGCGCGTCGCTGAGCACGTAGCGGAATAGCAGCTCCTCCGCGAGTGGCGCGAAGATCACCGCCACCATGATCACCGGGAAGGGGCCGTAGTGGAGCAACAGGGCGCTCAGCATGGTCTGTGTGGTGACAGGGGCCACGGCGGTGCGGTCGGGGATCATCTCGATGCCCAGCAAGTTGACGAGCAGCGCGTTGCCGGCGGCAATCAAGAGCAGGACGCCTATCGAGCTGGTGACCGCGCGCGCCACGCTGGGTCGTCGGTCGTCGCCCTGCGTCGCCGCGCGGCCCCAGGCGAAGGCCTGCTTGAGCGCGGGTAGGCGCAGATAGCCCAAGATCGCGAGCAGGCTCGCGCCCATGCTCAGCACCAGCAGGCGCGCCTGCACGGTGTCGTCGAGCGGGACGGGTTCGTGGGAGAAAGGATGCTCCTGAAACCAGCTCTCGAGATTCTCGGCGGCCACCAGGTAGCCAGAAAAGACCTGCGTAGCGAGCACGATGCCGAACAGCCTGGCGGCTTGCCACAGGGTGATGCCACTCTCCGAGCGGTAGTCGTGGCCCTGTTCGCGCAGGATGAGCCCCACGTAGTGCACCGGCAGCAGGAGCACGAAGGGCACGCATGCGATGCCTGCGATCACGCCGAGCAGCGCCAACAGGCCCCACGCATCGCGCGGATTCCAGGGGGCGGCGGGGTGTGCGTAGAACAGGCGCAGGCGTTGGCGCAGGAGCGGGTCGTTGTCGAAGCCGCGGTCGCGCAGCGTCTCGTAGGCCGCGAGCGCCTGGGCCTGGTTACCGCGCGCGAGCTCGAGCTCGAAGTGGCGTCGACGGGCCTCGCCCGCGTGAAAGCCGTGTTCTAGGCTGCGATAGACGGCGCGGGCGCGGGCTATCTCTCCCAGTCCCTCCAGGATGCGCGCGTGCAAGAGCTCGTCGGCTTCGCCCGGCATGTACGCTTCGAGCAGCTGGAGCGCGCGCTCCGCCGGGACGAAGGCGTGCAGCTCCGTGAGCAGGCGCGCCTTGGCGAGCAGCGCGTGGGGCGGATCGGTCCGCTCGAGTCCACGCTCCAGCCACGATACGGCCTCGCCGCGGTTCCCGTGTGTCTTGGCCGCGCGCGCGATGATCAAGCCGACGTCGAGCTGAGGATCGGTGTTCCAGGCGGAGAGCGCCACCTGGGCCGCCTGATCGTGCTCACCTTGCTGATCGAGCTGCTCCGCCAGCATGAGGCGCATGCGCGCCCCTTCCGGGCTGCTCGCGAGCACCTCACCTTCGCCGAGCGCCATGTGGATCAGCGCCGCACGCTCGACTCCGTAGTGTTGCTCGGCGCGGAACAACCAGGCCTGCGGTGCGTGCGGGAAGCGCACGCGCAGGTCGACGTCGCACGCACCGAGCAGGCTGTAAGCGCCGAGCGTGTCGGCCGCGTCGGCATCGCCCGCGGCGGCCAAAAAGCGACAGCGCTCCACGGCTAGCACTGGATCGTCGGGCGTGCGCTCCGCGCGTTCGTCGTAGCGTGAAAGCAAGCGCTGAAAGCTCTCTTTCTCGGCGTCACCCAGCGCTGCGACGTGCGCTACGTGGCTGCCAGGCGCTTCGGGTGCGGGGAGCTCCTGGGCCAGGGCGCAGGTTGCCGCAGCGGACAGCATGCCCACGGCAAACACAAGCGCACGTGCGAGCGACCCCACCATGAGACGCTACCACACAAATCGCGTGCCAAACTCGACGCGCCCGAGACGCGTTCAGCGCGCCGCTGCGCCTGCTTTCGCGCCCGCCACTACCATTTCGGTGAGCGCGCGCAGGAAGTGCTCGTCGGCTTCGCCACCCGCGTGCACGACGCGCGAGACCAAGGGCGCCACGCACAGCTCGGCCAACAATCCCGCGTCACTCCCCGCGGGGATCTCGCCGCGTGCGATCGCGCGCTCGAAGATCACCCGGCGCAGAGCGGTGTTCTCGCTGCGCATGCGCCGCACCAGGGCGTCCACCTCGGGATGCGCGCGCTCGGCTTGGATGATGCGCGTGAGTCCGCGCCCCGCGGGACTCGAGAGACTCTCTACGAGTGCGTGCAACAGGGTCTCGAGATCTCCGTGCAGGCTGCCGGTGTTGGGGACTTCGATGCGGTGGCTGTTCTCGAGCAGCACGGCGTGCACGAGCTCTGGCTTGCTGGGCCAGCGCCGATAGATGGTGGTCTTGTTGACGCCGGAGGCGAGCGCCACGTCCTCGATGCGCAGGGCCGCGTAGCCCACCAGACCGAGCTGCTCGGCCGTGGCCTTGAGCACCGCGTCGACAACCCGGGCGCTGCGTCCCTGCACGCGCAGGCCTTCGGTTCGGCGGGTAATGGGGGGCTGAGACATGGACTGCACCGTCCGTTCTACTCGAGAAATGTCCCTGGATCCGAGCGTTTGCGGACCCGTTTCCGATTTTATGGCAACCGTTGGTTGCCTTTGCAAGGAGCGAAGTTATTATGGCAACTGATTGTTGCGATAGGAGAACGTCTTATGCCCCCGACCGCCGTGTCTGGCGCCATCTCGGAACGCGCGCCTGCTGACCTGCCGTTGACTCGAAGTGCCGATGCGGCCCACGCCGACGGTCCGAGTGCAGACCTCTCGCGCGCTGCCGCCAAGACCTTCCTGCGTCAGCACAAGCGTGGGGTGCTTTGCTCGAGTGTGCTCGCGGTGTTGCTCGGGCTCGGTCTGCTCTTCTTCGCGAGGCGCGGGCTCGAGACCACGGACAACGCGCAAGTGGATGCGGACGTAGTCGCGGTGCCGGCCCGCATCGCGGGCACCGTCGAGAAGGTGAGCTTCATGGAGAACCAGCGGGTGCGCGCCGGCGACGTGCTGGCGGAGCTCGATGCGCGCGAGGCCCGCGCCAAGCTCGCCCAGGCCGAGGCCAACCTCGACTCGGCGGTCGCTGCCGCAGCGGCTGCTCACGCCGACGCTGCGGTGGGCACCAGCAACGCCGTGGAAGGGCGCGCGCTCGCCAAGGCCAGCGTGCAGACCATCGCGCTGGGCACCCAGAGTTCCGAAGACGGCATCCGCGAGGGCACCGCTCAGGTTCAGGCCGCCGAAGCCAAGCTGGCGCAGGCGCAGATCGACGCCGACCGCGCGCGGCAGCTCTACTCGCTGGGCGCCTTCACCAAGGTGCAGCGCGATGACGCGGACACAGCGCTCTCGCTGGCCAACACCAGCCTCGACGCAAGCCGAGCCCGCCTGGCGGGGCTACGTAGCGCACTCAGTCAGTCGCGCAGCAAGGTGGCGGAGGCTTCGGCGAACCTGCGTCGCTCCGACAACGTGCAGGCGCTGGTTCAGCAAGCCGAGGCGCGCGCCAAGGCTGCCGATGCCAACGTCGAGATCGCGAGGGCGGCCCGCGACTTGGCGGCGCTCGACCTCTCCTACACCCAGGTCGTGGCTCCCCATGACGGTGTCGTCTCCAAGAAGGCCATCAACCCGGGGCAAAGCGTGGCCAAGGGCCAGGCCATCGTGCAGCTGGTGCCCGACGAGCGCTGGGTGACCGCCAACTTCAAGGAAACTCAGCTCGAGCACATGCGCGTGGGACAGTCGGTGCGCTTCGAGGTGGACGCCTATCCCGGCGTGGAGATCGAGGGCGACGTCGAGAGCCTGTCGGGTGCCACCGGCTCGCGTTTCACGCTGCTGCCTCCGGACAACGCCACCGGCAACTACACCAAGGTGGTGCAACGCGTGCCCGTGCGCATCCGCGTGCACGAGCTTCCCCACGGCGTCGCGCTGCGCCCCGGCATGAGCGTGGAGCTCACCGTCAACACACGCAGCCAAGGATGAAGTGCCGTGTCCCAGGCGATGACATTCGACGACGTGCAAGCCTCTGCGCAGGTCCAGCGGCCCGTGCGCAAGTGGTGGGTCGCCCTGGCGGTGGCGCTGGGCGCGCTGCTCGAGGTGGTCGACACCTCGATCGTCAACGTGGCGTTGAACGACATCCAGACCACGGTGGGCGCCACGCTCTCCGAGGCTAGCTGGATCGTCTCGAGCTACGCGGTGGCCAACGTAATCGTGCTGCCGATGACCGCCTGGCTGGGCGCGCGCTTCGGCAAGAAGCGCTACTTCGTGTTCTCGCTGATCGGCTTCACGCTGGCCTCGGTGCTGTGCGGGTTGGCCACGAGCTTGCCCATGCTGATCATCGCGCGCGTGCTTCAGGGGTTGATGGGCGGAGGCCTGTTGGCCAAGGCGCAGGCCTTTTTGTTCGAGACCTTCCCCAAGGAAGAGCAGGCCCTGGCGCAGGGCTTCTTCGGCGCGGTGGTGATCGCAGGCCCCGCCATCGGGCCCACGCTGGGCGGCTTCATCGTCACCAACTACGACTGGCGCTGGATCTTCCTGGTCAACGTGCCGGTAGGCATTGCGGCCGTGTTCCTGTGCCTGGCTGCGCTGCCCGAGGATACTGGCAAGGCCGACGCTTCGCGCATCGACTGGCTGGCGATCGCCCTGCTCGCCACCGGACTCGGCAGCTTGCAGACGGTGCTGGAAGAGGGCAACAGCGACGATTGGTTCGACTCGCATTTGATCACCTTCCTGGCTTGCACGGCGGTCTTCGGGTTGGTGGCCTTCGTGTGGCGCGAGTTGACCAGCGACAAGCCGATCGTGAACCTGCGCGTGCTGCGGCATCGCTCCCTGTGGGCAGGCAGTCTGCTCTCCGTGGTGGTGGGCATGGCGCTCTACGGCGCGCTCTTCGCGATCCCGATCTTCGCGCAGACCATCATGAACTACACGCCCGAGCAGACCGGCTGGCTGCTGTTCCCGGGCGCCTTGGTGGCGGCGTTTTCGATGCCGCTCGTGGCGCGCTTGCTCGGCAAGTTCGACGCGCGCATGGTGCTCGCCGGCGGCGGTCTGGTGCTGATCTCGGCCTTGTTCTCGTTCACGAACCTGAGCCCACAGACCGGATCGTCCGACTTGTTCTGGCCGTTGATCGTGCGCTCGGTGGGCACGACCATGATGTTCTTGCCGCTCAACCTGGCCACCATGGGACCCATTCCCAAGCAGGAGGTGGGTGAGGCGGCGGCTTTCTTCAACCTGACGCGTCAGCTCGGAGGCAGCATCGGGGTGGCGCTGCTGACGACACTGCTCACCAATCGCCAGGCGTTCCATCGAGCCGTGCTGGTGGAGAAGCTCGTGCCGAGCGATCCGGGCGTGCTCGCGCGCCTCGACACACTCACCCAGATGTTCGTATCCAAGGGGGCGGACCTCGCCCAGGCGCAGCAGCGCGCGCTCTCGATGCTCGATGGCACGGTGAACCAGCAAGCGGCGGTGATGTCGTTCGGAGACACGTTCTGGGCCGTCGGGATGTTGGTGCTGTTGTGCCTGCCGCTGGTGCTCCTCCTGGGCAAGGCCAATCGCGGCGCCCCGATGGACGCCGGGCACTAGCATCGCGCTGACTGAGTCAGCGCAATGTTCAGCGCTTGTCGCCAGGTTCGAGCAGCAAGCTGTGATGCATGATGCAGTCGGAGAGCGGGCTCGAGACGGGGCTCACTGAGAGCACCACTCGGCTCTTGGTGCGCGCCAGAATCGCGGCGTCGGAGCCCTTGAGCGTGCTGCCTGCCACGTCTGCCTTGCTGTCGCTGAGGTCGAGCGCGATCTGTCCCTTGATCTCGCCCGCCGTGAGCATCACTTCCGAGTGCTCGACGATGACGCCTGCGGAGACCTTGGCGGCGTCGAGGCGCGCTTCGCTGTTGCGGATGATGACCTGGCCGGCGGTCACGTGGTCGAGCCAGGCGTGGTGGCAGTTTTCGAGTAACACACTGTCGAAGCTGCCGCGGATCACCATGTAACTTCGATCCCGACAGATGACCTCGGTGCCACGCGCAGCAGGCTTTCCGGGTCGCTCGGGCTTGCTCCAGGGGCGCGTGAAGAAACCGTCGACGCTGGCCACGAACTCCGCAGGCTGATCGCGCATCATCACGTGTCCGGCGTCGGGGAGGTACTCCAGGCGCGCGGTGTCGATGCGCTCGCTGAGCAGCTTCCCGATGCGCGGTGGCACCACCTTGTCGAGCTTGCCCTCGAGGATCAGGGTCGGCCTGTGCTCGCGCTCGATCGCCAGGCCGAAGTTGTAGTCGAGCAGGGCCGTAGCGAGCAGCACGGATGGGCTGCGTCCGATGAGCCCCGAGTCGGCCAGGGCGGCCGAGGATGGTGTGGCGAGGCGCAGCATGTGGACGATGAAGTCGCCGACCGACTGGATGGCGTGCCCGATCCGTGGCGTGTCCTCGCGGATGTCCTCGAGCTGTGCCGCGAGCTGCGCATGGAGCAGCACCTCGGGTCGCAAAATGCCGATCGGCGCTGCGAGCACCAGGCGACGCACCTGCTCGGGACGCTTGCTGGCGAAGAGCAGGGCCAACAGGGCTCCACTCGAGTGCCCGAGCACGTCGACGCGCTCGAGGCCACAGGCATGGATCACCGCTCCCATGGCGGCCAACATGCGGTCGGGGCCCAAGTCTTCGCTGTGGTAGCTCGAGCGGCCGAAGCCGGGCAGATCGAGCGCGATGATGCGACGTCGATAGCTCAGGCCCGCGAGCGCCGGGAAGAAGTCTTCGATGCCCACCGGGCCGATGCCGTGAAAGATCAGGAGCGGCGGCTCCTCTGAGGTCGACGGGCCCGCCTCGAGCACGTAGAGCAGTGATCCATCCTTGGGGTCCGGCACCCAGGAAGCGCGCGCATTCTTGAGCCGAGGTAGGGACGCAGGGAGAGGTGCGTCACCTTTGCAGGTCGTCGCGGCCTGCGCGGAGGCCGTCAACGGGTGCGGCGCGCCGATGTGTTGGCCGCGCTCGCAGGCGGCAAAGCAGAGCAGGACCAAACACCATGCAAAGCGAACCAGCACTCATTCACATCTAGCATCCCGCGAGACTTGTGGACGTTTCCGAGCGCACTCCCGGGCACAAGGATTGCCTTTGAGG
The DNA here is from genome assembly GCA_047601445.1 of Myxococcales bacterium. GTDB lineage: Bacteria > Myxococcota_A > Polyangia > Polyangiales > DASUME01 > DASUME01. The sequence continues at coordinate 7,153,428 of JASGJH010000001.1, forward strand.
GCAGCGTGGCTCCTTTTTCCGCTCGCGCGCCCGAGGGTGCGCTTCGACCCGTCGATTGCACGCGTTTGCTCGAGCGATACCGTGGCGTGCGCGCTGCGACCGAGCGCATTTGCGCCTCACTATCCCCCGAGGACCAGACGCTGCAGTCCATGCCCGATTGCAGCCCCACCAAGTGGCATCGTGCTCACACGACCTGGTTCTTCGAGACTTTCGTGCTTGCGCCGCGCGGGATTCCCGCTTTCTCCGAGCGCTGGGGCTTTCTCTTCAATAGCTACTACGAGACCCTGGGGCCCCGGCACACGCGCGCCAAACGGGGACTCTTGTCGCGCCCGTCTGCCGACGAGATCGGCCAATATCGACGCGCCGTCGACGCGCACGTCTGTAGGCTTCTGCTCGAGCTTGACTCCGCGGAGGCAAGTCGCATCGCGCCCCTGATCGAGCTGGGTCTGAACCACGAGGAGCAGCATCAGGAGCTGATGCTCACCGACATCCTGAATGCCTTCGCGGAGCACCCGTTCCGACCCGCCTACCGTGAGCACGCCGCCGCGACCGCAGCCGTGCAGGGAGCGTCCGAACAGCGCTTCGTCCGCTACGGGGGTGGCCTGTGCGAACTCGGCGCCGCGCGGGACAAGACGTTCCGCTTCGACAACGAGGAGCCCCGTCATCGCGTCTGGCTGGAGCCCTTCGAGCTCGCAGAGCGATTGGTCACGGTGGGTGAGTGGAAGGCGTTCAAGGCCGAAGGCGGCTACGAGACGCCGTCGCTTTGGCTGTCGGAGGGCTTCGACTGGGTGCGAGCCCATGCCGTCGACGCCCCGTTGTACTTCGAGCGGACGCGCGATCAGGAATGGCAGACCTTCGGCTTCGAGGGGCCGCGCGCTCTCTCCGACGCCGATCCCCTGGTGCACGTGAGCTACTACGAGGCCGACGCCATCGCGCACTTCTTGGGGGCGCGGCTGCCCACGGAGGCGGAGTGGGAATTCGCGGCACAAGGTGTGGAGGTCGCCGGGAATTTCCTCGAGTCCGGGCTGTTGCGCGCGCTCCCGCCGGCGGCAAGTACCAGTGCCGAGCGGCCACGCCAAATGTTCGGCGATGCCTGGGAGTGGACCTCCTCGAGCTACTCGCCCTATCCAGGGTACTCCCCGAGTGCGGGTGCGCTCGGCGAGTACAACGGGAAGTTCATGGTGAATCAGCAGGTGCTGCGGGGAGGTTCGAGCCTCACGCCGCGTGCGCACATGCGGGCCACCTATCGCAACTTTTGGCCGGCCCATACGCGCTTCCAAATGACGGGAGTACGTCTGGCCAGGTCGCTCTGCCCAAGCGTTTGATCTCGTTCGCGCCGTTGTCCAGGAGGAGTCGGGTGTTCAACAACAATTTCAACGGAGCTCTCGCCACGGCCGTGCAGGAAGGCCTGTCGGGGCCGAGCAAGTCCTTGCCCGCCTTCATGCTCTACGACGAGCGCGGCTCGACCCTGTTCGAAGAGATCACGCGGCTACCCGAGTACTATCTCACGCGCGCCGAGCGCTCCATCTTCGTTCAACACGCGCGCGCCATCGCCGCGCGAGCCTGCGCACTGGTGACCCGGCCCCTGCAAGTCCTGGAACTCGGCGCGGGCACCGCCAAGAAGAGCCAGATCCTGCTGCACGCCATGGTGGAGGCCCAGGGGCAGACCATCTACGTGCCGGCCGACGTGGCCCCCGATCCCCTGTTCGAAGCCTCGAGGCGCCTGCAACGCGACGAGCCCTTGCTCACGGTGCGCCCCCTGGTCACCACGCACGAGGAGGTGCTCGACGTGGCGAGCGCCCTGTCAGAGCCCCTGTTCGTGTGGTTCTTGGGGAGCTCGATCGGGAACTACAGCGACGTCGAGGCCACGCGCCTGCTGTCGCACGTGCGCGCCGCGCTGGGTGAGCAGGGCGTGCTCCTCTTGGGGGCGGACATCAAGAAGAGCGCAGAGGTGTTGGTTCCGGCCTACGACGACAAACGCGGCGTGACCGCTCAGTTCAACAAGAACGTGCTCCTGCGCATCAACCGCGAGCTCGGCGGTCACTTCGATCTCGACGCGTTTCGCCACGTGGCGCTGTGGAACGAGCGGGGGTCGCGGATGGAGATGCACCTCGAGAGCACGCGCAAGCAGGACGTGATGATCGATGCGTTAGGCCTGCAGGTCTCGTTCGAGGTGGGCGAGCGCATTCACACCGAGTCGAGCCACAAGTACGACCGTGAGCAGCTCGATGCGTTGTTCGGGCGGGCCGGCCTGAAGCGTGTCCACACCTTCCTCGACGCAGGGCAGCGCTTCGCCGTGCACCTGGCGCGCCCGAGCTAGCGCGCATCTCAGCCCGTGCTGGTGGCCAAGAAGGGCAGCATGTTGCTGGCGTCGTTGCGCAGGCGGTCGGGCCAGCTGAGGGTGCTCGAGTCCGGGTTCTGCACATTGTCGAGGTATTGCGTGCCGTAGCCGCGTAGCCCGTCACGCTCGTATTCGCTCGGGGGAACGCCCATCGCCTGGAGGGCCGTGGCCAGCCACTGATTGTAGAGCAGGCCCGGCCGGGCCTCACCGTGGTAGGAGCCCCACTCGGGGTGCGCGATACTCGTGTTCTCGCGGTTGCGATAGTCCGCGTAGAGGCCGGTGCGCAGGGCTCCACTGGCCGAGCCTAGCGTGATGACCGGCAGCGACAGGCTGTTGTGGGTGTCGGGGCCGGACTCCATGGTCCAGGCCATCAAGGTATTGTCGAGGTAGGTGCTGCCCTCGTCTTCCTCCACGTCGAGGCGCTGCGCGAGATCCAGAAAGCAACGGTCGAACACCGTGCGGTTGGCGTCCACCAAAGCAGCCTGGGGGCCCGGCAGCGCGTATTGATGGGCGATGTCCTGGTGCCAATCTCCGCTGTACTCCGCCCATGGCTCGTAGGCGTTGATCACCGCGATGCGCGAGGTCCCGCACATGAAGGCCACCGCGATGATCTCGTTGTAGAGCTGGTGGTAGCGGATGGTGTCGCTCAAGCTGGTGGCCACGGCGTGGTCGCTGGCCTCTTCGGTGGGCGGGACCACCACGTCGCTGCACTGGGAGACCGCGCTCGAGGCCACGGTCAAGGTGCGCTGCAGCTCGCTCAGTCGCCCGATGTGCTCGTCGAGCCGGCGTTTGTCGCTCGCCGAGAGGCGTACACCCTCGCCCCAATTGCCGTTGCGCAGGCGATTGTAGCTCTCGAGCACACGGTCCACGACGGGGACGCGCTTCACCTCGTCGGAGCTGGCCCTGGGCGCGATGAACACGCTCTTGAAGAGGTTGAGCGAGCTCTCCGCGGTCGGGATAGCCACCACGTCGCCAGTCTTGTTCCTGGGATCCGAGTAGCTCCAGGAGACTTGTCCCGTCATGCCCACGTGGATGGAACGAGTGCGGTTGGTGGAGAGGTCCGCGTAGAACGAGGGAGACCAGGCCATCACTTGGTCGATGGTGGGAATGTAGCCGCCTTGCTTGGCGCGCTCGGCGGTGTTGCTCACGGTGTTGTCGTTGCGAGCGAAGTTCCCCAGATGGGCGCCCGTTTGGTGGCTGACCTCGAAGGGGATATCGAAGCCGAGCAGCACGTTCATCTTCTTGGTCAGGCCGTCGGTGAGGAGGGCCGAGGAGGCCGTGAGCACCGGCGAGAGCGAGGAGCTGCCGTCTTGGCTCGCCAGCTTGAGGTCGCCTCGTCGAATCAGGTGGTCGCTGTAGAGGTTCTGGGTTTCGGTGAGCACTGCGTCGCTCGGATAGAGACTGTCGTAGTGGAGGCCGCCGTGGGGCGTGACGAGGGAGACGAAGCGGGGCTTGCGAGGGGTGGCCTGGGCCTTGGTGCCACGAGGCTCGAGTGAACTCAGAAATGGTATCGCCAGTGCGAACCCGCCGGTCCCGATCAGAAATTGACGACGACCTCGCATGAACACAGTCATGGAATCTCCCGGCTTGGGAACGTCCCGGTGGTGACGGCGTGCTGACGGCGCGTTCGCATGGGAGTGCGCGCTGCCGTCCGTCATTTTTACCACGAGCCAAATGCGGCGGTTTAGTGCCGGTCTACCTGCCGCTCGCGCGGGCTCTCTTGCGTCATCGCTCTGGTACGTCGCAGCGAATCCACTCGAGGATGGTCTCGCGCTCACTGGTGGGCATCTCGATCCCGGCGTCGGGCGGCGGCATGGTGCACTTGGACATCTGCTCGCGTAGCAGATCGTACCAATCGGCCACGTGCGAGTAGTCCACCAGCGGCCACTGCTCGCCGCGACCGTCGTGACAGGAGCCACAGCGCCGCGCGATGATTTGCTTCACGTCGCGGTCGTAGGTTGGCGCAGGGCTCGGGCAGCTCGTGGGTAGCACGACATCGCAGACCAGCGGCAGCTCGTTCCCGCCGCCGTCGGGTGCGTCAGGTTGTCGCGGACCGCCCGAGTCGCTGCAAGCGGCGAAGCCCGAGAGGGAGGCGATCAACAGTCGAGAGAGCGCACGAATAGGCCAAGAACGAAAGCGCATGGGCCCGAATCTACTCCGTGATCCAGGTCGACGTAAATTGACGCTCCCCCTGCGACAATTGGTCGCGCGTCCCGCGGCCATAGCGGGGCCCGATTGCCGCGACAAATGACCGCATTTGAAATCGCCTTCGATGTGCTTGTCTCTGCGCAGCTGATTCAAGGAGTGTTGGCATGTCTCTTCGACTTTCTTCGGTCATGGCGGGTGCGGCGGTGTTGTTGAGCAGCGCGGGGGCATACGCGCATATCTCCATCCCCGGGCCGGCCTATGCTGGCACCTCCCAGGTGCTCACCTTCAACGTCGGGCACGGTTGTGAGGGCTCCGACACGGTGAAGGTCGAGATCCAGATTCCGCCCGAAGTCACCACCGTACGTGGCCTGCCCAGCTTCTTCGGCTTCGCCGACGTCAAGACCAACGAGGCCGGCGTGGTGACCTCGGTGGTCTTCACCAAGGACCTGATCCGCAACCAGGACGACCAGTTCTACGAGCTGAAGATCCGCATCAAGGTGCCCGAGACGCCCTTCGAGACGCTCTACTTTCCCACCATCCAGTACTGCCGCGCGGCCGACGGCAGCGAGCCCGCGCCTGCCCGCTGGACGCTGACTCCGGCCAACCCCACCGAAGAGGGCGCGGAAGAGTCGCCCCACGCGGTGATCTTGCCAGTGCGCAAGCCCGGCTGGACCAAGCTTACGGTGGCCAAGGAGATCACCGATCTCACCATCTTCGACGACGCGCTGATCGTCTGGGCCGGCAACAGCGCCTACAGCTCCAACGACACCACCAAGGCACAGATCGCCATGGAGGCCGGAGTTACGCCGCTCACCAAGATCGACGCCAACACCGAGATCTGGATCAAGTACTGAGTCGCAGCGTGTCGGAGCGCGCCCTCGGGCGCGCGAGCGGAGAGAGGAGTCGATCCATGTCCCACCAATCTCGCGAGCGCTTGGCCGCTCGATGGCTTTCGCGTCTTTTCTTGTGCGGCGTGTTGTGCAGCGTCGCGGCCTGCGGTGACGAGAAGGACAAACACCACGATGTCGTGGATGCCGGGCCCGATGCCGGTGGCGATGCTGGCGTGCAGAAGTCCGCGTTGCCACGCCCAGCGCTGGAGCGTCCGCCGAGCAGTTTGCCTGCCGATCTGCGTCCGCCGCGCTGAGCTCACGCGGCGTCGTTGGCGGCCAGCGCGCAGCGCCGTCGGCGGTGCTCGTCCTCGGCGCCACATGCGTTGCCGCGACTGACTTGACGTGAGTGTCGCGCTTCTACATGTTCGATACGAGTTTCCATCTCCCCGGAGCTCGTGCGTCGTGACGGTCAAGAACGCATCGGGCTTGGCCAATGCGAGCCTGCGCGCGATTGCCCAGCATCCGAGCTGCTTGCTGCCGCGCGTGCGAGCGCGCGAGAAGGGATGCTCGGGAGATGGGACACGTTCGATGGCAAAATGCGCTGACGCGCGCGACGCGCGGGCTCGTTCCGTTCGCGCTGGGGATGACGCTGGCGTGCAGTGATGCGCCGGCCGTGAACCACACCCATGATCGACAACCTGTCGACGAGGGCGACGGCGACGACGAGGGGGATGGAGATCAGGGCGACGGCGACGTCTCTGCGCCCGACGACGACGGCCCTTCGCCATCACTCGATGCGGGCAATGAAGATGGAGATGGCCCCGCGGACGCGACGATTCCAGCCGACGCAGCGATACCGGGTCCCAAGACGCTGCAGGGATGCGAGGGCGAGAGCTTGTACGAAGTCCCGGCTGATACGACCGTCACGGGTCCGTGGCCCGTGGGCGTGAAGACCGTGAAGTTGCCGCTGAGCCAGGCACCCAATCAACTCACGGTGGAGATTTGGTATCCCGCCCAGCGTGGCAGTGAGGGCAACAAGCCGCGCAAGCAGTACGACATGCGCGAATTCCTCAAGGCGAGTCAGCGCGCCAAGGTGCCGGACGCCGATGCCACCTCGGACGTGTTGCTCTGCCGTTGCAGCGAGGGGCTGCCGCTCGACGATGCGCACGGGCCCTATCCCGTGGTGTTCTACATCCACGGCACGGCCGCCATGCGCATCGCATCGCTTTCGCAGATGACCCACTGGGCAAGCCGCGGCTTCGTGGTGGTGGCGGCCGATCATCCAGGCATGTACCTCGCCGACATGCTCTACGCTGCGCCGCTCGTGAACCCGCAGTGCTGGCAAGACAGCCGCGATCCGCAGGACGTTCCGCGCGATATCGATCTGATGCTGAAGGCGCTGAAGGAGGTCCAGGGCGAGCTCGCGTTCTTGTCCGGGCACATCGATCTCGAGCGCGTGGGCATGACGGGACACAGCCAGGGCGCTGGCATCGCGGCCGACATGGGCGTCAAACCGGGTGTGCGTATCTCGATTCCGCTGGCCGGCCGCAAGCCGGTGGTGAAGGGACCTGACCTGGCGTCAGTGTTGTATTTCGGAGGCGAGATCGATTCGTTGGTCACCGCGGACGCGCAGCGCCAGGGCTACCAGGACTCGCCGTCACCCAAGCGCCAGGTGTTGGTGGCCAATGCGGAGCACCTGTTCGTGACGGACCTGTGCGGGGGCAAGAACAAGGACGGGCTCGACGCCATGCAGGTGGCCGAAAAGTACGGCGTGTGCGGCATCGGCGCGGCAGGCCTGCTCTGGAAGTGCAGCCCCGACTACATCCCGCAGGCCAAGGGCACCGAGATCACCAACTACACGACCACGGCCGCGCTCGAGGAGACGCTGCATTGCTGGGATCGCAAGGATGCGTTCAAGAAGCTCGAGGGGCGCTACAGCGAGGTCAGCGAGTTCAACGAGGACCTCGAGTGATGGCCCGAGCCTGATCACTCGAAGACGTAGGTGATGGTCTTGGGCCGACCGTCCCGCATGACCGAGAGCGAGACCGTCTTCTGCTCGCGCAACAGCGCATAGGCTCCGAGCATGCCATCGGGCGTGGAGAGGTTGACGCCGTTCAGAGTGCGCAGCACGTCGCCATCTCGCATGCCCAGCTTGTGCAGCGTGGACGTGGCAGCGACGCCCGCCAACTTGACCCCGGCATTGCGCTCACCACCGCCTCCGACCTGCGGTTGGAACTTGGTACCGCGCACCACGCCGGCGGCGTCCGCCATGCCGCGCGTGATGATGTCGCGGGTGACGCGGTAGCGGTCGGGGCCGAGCTCGGTGATGCCCGCAGCCAGCTCGGCTTCGTTGAACAGGGGCGCCTTCTTGCTCCGTTTGGCAGGTTCGGCTGCTGGCGCCGGCGTGGCGACGGCCACGGCCGGAGGTGGCGTAGTGGTGAGGTAGAGCGGCAGGCGGCAGGCCGCCGCGCCCGCATCGCGCACATAGGCGTGGGTGGGGGCGAGCAACAGCAGCTTCACGCCGTCTACGTCGGTGCCCATTAGGACTTGCTTGGCGGGGGTGGCGCCCTTGCGGATCACGGCGAAGGAGCGTGCGGGATCCTCGTGCATGATGATGGCCATCAGGCGCAGGTCGTTCTTGCAGTCGGTGAGCGGCGTTTGCACCGGCTCGCTCGAGCCCTGTTCCTCGCCCTCATCGACCGCCGGATCCATCTCCAGGGGGCGGTCGAGCCAGGGCACGCTGCCGACCGTGGAGTCGAAGATGTTGCGGCTCAGGACGGAGCGGCTGATCTCCTCCGTGCTCAGGCGCGGCGCGGACGTTGCGACGGACGCCTGCTTGCTCTTCTTGGGGGCCGCATCGTCCGGCTGAAGCGGAGTGGCGTCGAGATAAGCCAGGCCCTGGGTCACGAAGACGCCGGATACCAGCACTGAGCCCACCGAAGACAACAGTGGGACCGGCTTGACCTTGGCGAGCTTAGTGGGCCACTTCATCGACCGACCTCGACTCTAGCAGCCCGGTACGACAGCGCACTCGAGGCATCTTTCGCGCGCGATCATGTACACGACCACACTGTGATCCCTGCGACCAAGGCGGCGATCGACGTGGCCGCCAGGTTCACTACGTCGTTGTTGAACCAGCGGAAACCGCGCACATGGCGCGTGGGGCGCCCGCAACGATGGGTCGAGCCCTCGGCATCGCGGGCGCAGGTATCGCAGTGAAAGCCACTCTGCAGGCTCGCTCCCAGCACGCTGTCGACCAGGGACCCCAGCACGCCGCCCAGGCTGCCCAGGCCCACCAACCAAGCGACCGAGACGCCGAAGGCCTGTGCGTTCAGCGCGGCCACACCGCCGATCACGGCGCCTCCCAAGAAGGTGGCGAGCAGGCCCAACGGTGAGACAGCGCCCGAGGTGCCCCGCGGGACGCGCCGCAGCTGCAGCAGCGAGATGGGTTCGGCGCGGGACAACACGCCGAGCTCGGTGGCCCAGGTGTCTCCGTTGGCGGTCGCCAGTGCCGCCACGAAGCCCGCCGCAAAAGCGGGGTGAGGTTGGAGCGCCATGCCCAGCGCGCACAGGGCCGCAGCACCGCCGTTGGAGAGCGCCTGCAGCGCGTCGCGGGTATCGCCTTTCTCGAACTCGAGCTTGATGGTGGCCTTGCGGGCTTTGCCGACCTTGGCGAGCAAGGTCGAGGTCACGAAGAAGGTCACGAGGGCCGAGAACCAGCCGCCCCCGCCGCCCACGTAGATGCTGGTACCGATGCCGAGCGCCGCGACGGCGCCGCTCTTCGAGAGCGACCCACGGCGCAGGGCAAACCCCCCGATGAGTGCGCTGCAACAGAGCCCGAGCGCGAGTCGAGTCAGCAGCATGACCGGCGCCTCGTGATCGACGAGAGGGTCACGTGGGGTCCTCCCAAAAGGCGCGTACCTCGCTGAGCGAGTAGCAGCGGCTGGCCTCGGGTAGGCTCTTCAAGAACACGCGTCCGTAGCCCTTGCTGGAGAGCCGGCGATCCAGCACCGCCACGATGCCGCGATCACTCTGGGTGCGGATCAAGCGCCCGAAACCCTGCTTGAGCGAGAGCGCAGCCTGCGGCACCAGATAGCCCATGAACGCGTTCTCACCGCGCTCTTCCATCAACTTGCAGCGCGCCTCCACCAGGGGATCGGTGGGAACGTCGAATGGGAGCTTGTCGATCACCACGAGCCGCAGCGCCGAGCCGGGGACGTCCACGCCCTCCCAGAAGCTGGCGCTCGCGAACAGCACCGCATCGCCCTGTGCCTTGAAGGTGTCGAGCAGCTCGGTCTTGGGCGCCATGCCCTGCACCAGGGGAGGGCGGTGCAGCTTGGGCGCGCAGGCCGCGTGCAGCTCGCGCATCATGCGCAGCGACGTGCACAGCACGAAGGCGCCGCCGCCGGTGAGCTCGATCAAGTCGAGGATCTCCTTGGTGGCCGCCTCCAAGAAGCGTGGGTCGCGCGGCTCGGGGATCTCGCGTGGGATGTAGAGCGCGGCTTGCATGCCGTAGTCGAAGGGGGAGGGCAGGCTGAGCTCGTCGACCTCGAAGTCGATGCCGATGCGGCGCTTGACGAAGCTGAAGTCGCCCGCGGTACTCAGCGTGGCGCTCGTGAGCACGGCCGCGCCGCCGCGCTCGAAGATGCGCTCACGCAAGAGCTCGCCCACCTCGACCGGACTCGCTCCCACCGACGTACTGCGCCCGCGCGTCTCGGCCCATGTCACGTGGCGCTGCTTGCCCTCGAAGATCACGTTGAGGTCGTCGCGCGCGCGCCGCGTGCGCCGGGCTACCTGGGCCACTGCCTCGCTCGCAGGAGCCGAGAGTTTGGCGTCGGTCTCCAGGGCTTCGAGCGCGGCATCCAGGCCGAAGACGTGCTCGCGCGCGTTGGCTGCCAGGCTCTGCACCGAGAGGGTCCTGCGACCCGCTTCGTTCTCGCGGCCGCGTGGGAGGCTGCTGAAGAACTGGCTCGCCGCGGTGAGCACCGCACGTCCCAGGGGTTCCTTGGACTCGAACAGTTTGGCGGCGCGAAAGGCGCGCTCGGCGTCGCGCACCAGGGTCTCGATGCGGGCCGTACTCAAGCGCACGCCGAAGAACTCCGTGACCACGTCTTCGATCTGGTGCGCCTCGTCGAAGATCACCGCGTCGTAGTCCGGGATGGCGCCGCCGCCCTGCGGTGCGTCGCGTAGTGCGAGGTCGGCGAAGAACAGGTGGTGATTGACCACGATGATCTGCGCCTCCTCCGCGGCCCTTCGCATCTTGGTGACGAAGCAGCGATCGAAGTGGCCGCAGCGCTGTCCGATTCGCGTTTCGGAGCTGCTGTGTACCTGGCCCCAGATGGGCGCGTCTTCGGGCACGGAGTTGAAGTCGGAGCGCTCGCCGCTGTGGCTGCCGGCGCGAAACTCGCGCAACAGCGGCAGATGTTTGGCGAACTGCGGCAGGTCGGCCTCGGGGCTGTGGACGAACTCCTCGTAACGACGCAGGCACAGGTAGTTGTTGAGCCCCTTCATCAGGGCCGCGTTCACGGGGATTCCCAGGTAACTCTCGAGCAAGGGCAGATCCCGCTGCATGATCTGGTCCTGCAAGGTCTTGGTGCCCGTGGAGATCACCACGCGCTTGCCCGACAACAGCGCGGGTACGAGGTAGGCCAGCGTCTTCCCGGTGCCCGTGCCCGCTTCGACCAGGGCGATGCCCCCTTCGCTGAGCGCGTGCTCCACGGTTTCCGCCATCTCGAGCTGCTGCGGACGGTGCTCGTAGCCCTCGATGGCTCGCGCCAAAGGACCGTTGGGGCCGAGCAAATCCACTGCACGCATCGCCGCGCGGTCTAGCACCAAATGGCGGGCTCTGCGGGCCCCCAGCGGGGCGCCTCAGCGCACGCGTCGGCAGGCCCGGGCCCTGCGTGGGCAGGGCGCCTGTGGTAGGCCCAGCACGTGCTTCCGTTGCGCGACATCAACCCCACACGGCGCGCCCCCGTCGTGACCTACCTCTTGATCGCCGCGAACCTCGGAGTGTTCATCTACGAGTTCCTGGTGCTCACGCCGGCGCAAGGCGAGCGCTTCGTGCTGCAGCATGCCGTGGTGCCCGACTATCTGTTCTCGGGCTACGGACCTAGCCTGTCCACGGTGTTCACCAGCATGTTCATGCACGGCGGCATCGGACATCTCGCGTCGAACATGTGGTTTTTGCACGTCTTCGGGGACAACGTCGAAGACATCCTCGGCCACGGGCGCTACCTCTTCTTCTACCTGCTGACGGGGGTGATCTCGGCGGTGGCCCACGGCCTCATCGATCCCTCGAGTCACGTCCCCCTGGTGGGCGCTTCGGGCGCCATCTCAGGCGTGCTCGGTGCCTACATCGTGATGTTTCCGCGCGCGCGTGTGGTGACCTTGGTGATCCTCTTCTTGTTCGAGGTTCCGGCCTTCTTCTTCATCTTGTTCTGGTTCGCGATCCAGGTGTTCTCGGGCTTCGGCGCGCTGGCTGCGCCGACCCAGGCCGGCGTGGCCTTCTTCGCCCACGTCGGAGGCTTCTTGGCTGGCGTCTCCTACGTGGTCATCACGGGCGCGCGCAACCGACAGCCGGCACCCTACCTGGGCCCCCGGCTCTCGACTCGGGCCTTGAAGCGGCGTTAAACAGTGCGGGGAGGTCACGCGACCTCCCCGCCAAGCTTCGCTGCGCTCGCGAAGAGCGCCTCGCGCTAGCTCAACCGAATGGGTTGTCAGGGACTTCTGGCTTGGGCTCGGGCTTGGGCTCGGCCTTGGGCGGTTCGGGCTTGGGCTCGTCGACCTTGGGCGCGGGGGCGGGCTCGGGCTTGGGCTCCTCGGCCTTGGGGGCCGGGGCGGGCTCGGGCTTGGGCTCCTCGGGCTTGGCTTCCGCCGGCGCCGGCGCTTCACCAGCAGGCGCAGCTTCGGGCTTGGGCTTGGCCACCGCGGCGGGCTTGGGCTTGGCGGGAGCCGGAGCCACCGGCTTCGGAGCCACGGGCGCTGCTGGAGTCGGCGCGACCACGGGCTTCTCCGGCACGGCCTCGAGCGTGAGCTGGACCGAGCCGCGCATGGCGTCTTCGGTCTGCGTGAATGCGTCGAGCGCGACCGTGGCGTCGGCGTTTTGGTAGCCGGCTAGCTTGGCGCTCGCCTTGAGGGCGGTCTTGGGCGGAACGGGGAAGCTGAGGTCCACCGGCGACACGCCGCGCTTGCCACCAGCGATGACCGTGGCGCCCGGAGGCGTGGTCTCCACATGCAGCACGAAGGGCAGCACCTTGAGCGCGAAGCGCACCGTCTTCGCGGCCTCGGGCGTGAGCTCCTGCGAAGCGGTCGCGTAGGTGGCCAGGCCCGCGCTGATGGTCACGGGCTTGCCCTTCTCGAGGTCCAGCACCACCGGCGCGACTCCCTTGGCCACGCCCCCCACCGAAACCTCGGCGCCGGGCGGTTGGGTGGAGACGCGAATGGCCACGGTTTCGACGGGAGCCGCGGGCTCCGCAACGACCTCGGGTGCGGGCTCAGGCGTGGGCTCCGCGGGTGCCGGCGTGGGCTCGGCGGGCGGCGGTTCGGGCGCGGGGGCCGGCTGCGCCGCGGGTTCGGCGGCCTTGGGGGGCTCGACCGCACTGGCCGGGGTCTCCGTGTTGGCCTCGGGACCTCCGCGCATGGCCACGAATGCCGCCACGCCGAGCACGGCGGCGATGGCGAGGATGGGCAGCAGCGGGCTCCTCTTCTCGGTCCCGGGCGGCGGCGGAGGCAGCGACGACTCCACGCGCATGACCGGCGAAGGCAGCGGCGCGGCCGGAGCGACTGGCGGCAACGCCACCTTGGCGGGCGGGGGCAGCGAAGGCTTCTTCGCGTCTGCCGTGGGGCTGGGGTCTTCGGGCGCCTTCACCTCGCCGGCAGCCGGTCGGTCCGACCTGCGCGCGGGCGGCACGCTCAGACCCGGGTCGATGATCATCGAGGGCAATGCCTCGGCGCTCTTGCGCTGCTGCTGCTCGGCTTCCGCCACGCGCTGCGCTTCGATCTGCTTGGTGCGTACGCGCGCTTCTTCGGCCTTCTGCTCGGCCTCGCGCGCGGCTGCCTCGTCGCTCACTTCGGAGAACGCGGCGGCCAAGAATTCAGCGGCCTGGCGCACCGCCGTGCGGTCTTCGGGCGGCGGCAATTCTGCGGGGCCTGCGTCGGGGAAGAAGCCTCCGCCATCGCTCGAAGCTGCGCCCGGAGGCGGCGTCACGCTGTCGACGCTGACGTTCTCGCGCCCTTCTTCGTAGGCACCTGCGGACCCTTCGGAGGCGGCGATGATGCGATCCACCATCACGCGGCTCTCGTTGTCCATCTTGATGAACTTGATGCCCATGCCGGCCGGGCGATCGGGTCCCGCGCGGTCTTCGCTGCGCGTCCACACCACGCGTCCCACGCCCTTGATCAGCTGCGACTCGTCCTTGAGCTGGAACTGGAACTTCAGCAGCGTGCCCACGGGCATGGGCTGGCTCGACTTGATGAAGATGCCGCCTCGCGAGACATCCTTGCAATAGTGCTCGATGAACTCGTCCACCGTCGCACTCTTGAAGCGGACCTTCAGGGAAACTGGAGCGCGCTTGTCTTTGCGCGTGTCGGACATTCGGGATCCTCCGAAACCGCTGGGCGAGCGTCGTCCACCGCCAAGCCCACGTATCGTAACGGATCTTTTTGAATCAAAACCAGAATCTCATGGATCGATGGGGGGGAAGGCCCGGAGAGTCCGCGCTAGCCCATGCTCGGACACGAGCTCGACGCGTACCGTGGCCCGGACGGGGGCGGTCCCCACGTGCTCGCCAATCACGAAACCACGGGTGCCCCGCGCATCCGAGTGCGTAATTGCCGCGTCGCACGCGAGGAAACCGTGGCGTCGCAGCGATTCGACGTAACCCAGCAGAAAGCTCGAGCGCCCCTCGAGCGGCGCTCGTGGGCTCTCGAAGGCGAGACTCGCACGGGCCGTTTGCCGCATCCGCGCACACCCTCCCACTGCACTCACGGCCAGGCACGCGATCTCGTCGGCGGGCAGATCGGGCGCGAGTTCGGTGCACAGACCCCCCTGCGCTGGTGTGAGCTCGAGCCAGCCGGGGTTCGCGCGCGCAGGGGGACCTCCGAGCTGATCGAGCACCCGGGCGTAGCTCGGCGCGAGCTCGGGCCACACCTCGAGCAGGGGGGCCAGCGCGAAGCTGCGATGGACGAGCTCGGCGTGCGGCACCTGCAGTCGCGGCGTGTGCACCGGCCCCTCCGACCAGTGCAAAATGTCGATATCCAGCGTGCGTGCCCCCCAGCGTTCGCGCCGCTCCCGACCGAGCAAGATCTCCACCTGCTGGGTGACCTGAAACAGCCCTTCCAGCCCGCCGCACCACGCGATCCGGGCGGCCGCGTTCAAGTAGTCAGGCTGCGGCGGACCGAGCGGTGGTGTCTCGTAGAGCTGCGAACGTGCCACGACACGCAGGCCGGGCTGACCCGCGAGGAGCTCCAACGCGCAGCGGAGCAGCGCGCGTCTCGCGCCGAGGTTGCTGCCGAAGCCGAGGACCGCCTGGGGCACGACGCAGGCGATAGCATGGGCGACGCCTCGCGCGCCGGTGCGCGGTGCGAGCGTCCGAGATAGGCTCGGGCCGGCCGTGCGTTTTCGGGACGAAGAACAGATGTTGACCGTGGGCGGGTTGAACCGGGCCGTGCGCCTGCAGCTCGAGCACACCTGGGGCGACCTGCGCATCGTGGGCGAGATTGGAGACCTCTCGCGGCCCGCCTCCGGACACCTCTACTTCACGCTCAACGACGAGGTCGAAGCGGCGCAATTGCGCGTGGTGATGTTCAAGAGCGACGTCCGGCGCAGCCGCGCTGTGCTCGAGAACGGTGCCCGCGTGGCCCTGCGCGGATCGCTGACGCTCTTCGAACCCCGCGGGACGTTCCAATTCCAGGCGCGTGCGGCCCTGCCCGCCGGGGCCGGCCAGCTCAGTGCGCATTTCAAGCGTTTGCTGG
Organism: Myxococcales bacterium; assembly: GCA_047601445.1. Taxonomy (GTDB): domain Bacteria; phylum Myxococcota_A; class Polyangia; order Polyangiales; family DASUME01; genus DASUME01. Next base: position 7,168,719 of record JASGJH010000001.1, read on the forward strand.
AGAAGCTCAAGGCCGAGGGCTTGCTGGACCCCGCGCGCAAGCGCCCCCTGCCGCTCCTTCCGCGCTGCATCGGCCTCGTCACCAGCGAGCAGGGCGCAGCCATGCACGACGTCATTCGCGTGGCCCACGAGCGCTGTCCGGTGCGCATCGTGGTGTCCCCTTGTCTGGTCCAGGGCAGCGAGGCGCCGCGCTCCATCGTGGTGGCCCTGCGCGCGGTGCAGCGCGTCCCCGAAGTCGATGTGGTGATCCTCGCCCGTGGCGGCGGCGGCGCCGAAGACTTGTGGGCGTTCAACGACGAGAACGTGGCGCGCGCCATCGTGGCCGCGCGTGTGCCCGTGGTCACTGGCATCGGGCACGAGGTCGACACCACCATCGCGGACCTGGTCGCCGACGTGCGCGCCGCCACGCCCTCCAATGCCGCCGAAGTGACCGTCCCCCAGCATCGCGAGCTCGAGGACCAGCTGGCCCAGCGCCTGCGACGCCTCTCGCGCGGCTTCGAGACGCGCCTCGCGCGCGAGCGTCTGCTGCTGGCGCGACTCGGCGCCAAACTCAAGCATCCACGCGCGCTGCTAGGCCGCGGCGAGCAGCGCCTGGCCAGCCTCGAGGAGCGCCTGGCACGCGCCATCCAGCGCCGCCTCACGCGCAGCGAAGCCCTGCTCGACGCCCAGAAACGCCGGCTGGTCCCCTGCGATCCGCGCACCCGGCTCTCCCTCCAGCGCAGCGGCTTCGAGCGCGCCCGTACACGCCTCGCCCTGGTGCGCCTCGGCATGTTCGCCCGCCCGCGTCGCCACATCGAGCAGCGCCAGCGCACGCTCGAGCAAAACATCGAGAAGCGCGTGCTGCGCGATCAGCATCGGTTCGCCTTCCTGGTGGGCCGCATGCAAGCGCTCTCGCCTCTGAGTGTGCTCTCACGCGGCTACGCCATCGCTTTCTCGGAGCGCAGTGGCAAGGCCCTGCGCAGCGCCGAGGAGACCGCGCCCGGGGAGCATCTGAGGTTGCGCCTCGCGTCGGGCGAACTCACCGCCCAGGTCCTCACCACCGCTCCGGACGTCCCATTGCCGAAGGACGAGTCCTAGGGGAAACTCGCGCTCGATGAGCGCCACCTACGGCATCCTCGGCTGGCCCGTCGAGCATTCTCGTTCCCCAGCCATGCAGAACGCCGCGTTCGCGGCCCGTGGGCTGGACGCGACCTACGTGCGCTTTCCGGTGCACCCCGACGACGTGGCCCAGGCCATCGCGGGGCTGCGCGCGCTCGGTATCCGCGGGGCCAACGTCACCGTTCCCCACAAGGAGGCCGTCATCGATCTGCTCGACGAGGTCACGCCCGAGGCCCGCGCCATCGGCGCCGTGAACACCATCGTGCGCGATGGCGAGCGGCTGCTCGGTCACAACACGGACGCCGAGGGCCTCACGCGATCGCTCGAAGAGGCTGGCGTGAACGTGGTCGGCAGCAACGTGCTGGTGATCGGCGCGGGCGGCGCTGCGCGGGCAGCGGTCGCCGGGCTGGCCAAGCGAGGGGCCGCCCGGGTCTGCGTGGCTGCGCGCCGCTTCGAGCAGGCAGGACAGCTGGTGGAGGCCCTGAGCGACGTTTGCACACCTTGTCCCCTCGTGGCCTGCGATCTCTCACCGCTGACCCTCAGCGAGGCCATGGCCGAGAGCCACTTGCTCGTGCAGTCCACGAGCGCGACCCTGGCCACCTCGCCCGATGCCGCCGCGTTCGCTGCGCTGCTCCCCCTGGAGCTCATGCCCGCCAAGGCCAGCGTGGTGGATCTCGTGTACAAGCCGCGCGAGACCAGCGTGCTGGCCAAGGCACGCGAACTGGGACTGCGGGGGGTCGATGGGCTCGGCATGCTGCTGCACCAGGGCGCCCTGGCCTTCGAGCTCTGGACCCACCTGCCCGCTCCGGTCGCCCAGATGCGGGCTGCCCTCGAGGGGCCCTAGGAAAGGGTTAACGAGCGCCTTGCCAGCTTGGCAGCGTCGACTCGGCGGTCCGTAGTCGGCTTGTCAGTTTGTCATCGAGGGCAGGCGAGCTCACGCTTTGAGAGCACCAGGATCCACGAATTGATTGGGCAATTGCGGAAGGCCATGCCTGGCACGCACGCTGCAAACCCCGTCTGTCGTGCGACCCATTGGAACGACCCTTCTGATTGCCTTCCTCAGTTTGAGCGGCGTGGCCGTGGCGGCCGACGCCCTGGTCACGACCGAGCGCGAGGAGCTCGACGGCTTCCTCGACGACGTCACGTGCGACAAGCCGGAGGCCCGCATCGAGGGCGCACTCGGCTACGTGAACCCGAGCGTCGCCTCGGTGAAGCTCTCGGCCGATGGTTCGCTGCAGGAGTTCGCGGCAGGGGATAGCGGCCAACTGGCGGACGCGGTGCGCGGCGCCCTTGGCGTGTTCGACTCGTCGGACCAGGACCTGCTCCAGCACTCGGTGCGAGTCGACGGCAGCCACGCCACCGTCACCACGCGCATGGGCGACTCTGGCTACGAGCAGACGGTGATCTACGACCTTGTGCGCAAGGACGAGCGCTGGCTGGTGCGCTCGATGCGCGTGCTTTGACCCCGTTCTGATCCCGCGAACACTACCCGCGAGACTGCTCTCGGGAGCGAGGTCGGCCTTCAGTCTGCGCGCAGGTGCGTGCCACGCCTCCCCCGGCTCGACGTGAGCTGCATGACCTACTTGGACCCCCGCAGGTCAGCCGGTTGGGCGCTAAGGCCATTGCATCGCGGGCAAGCGAACGTGCGATAATGCGCAAAAGCGCCGGGGTTCCGCTTCCATGGCACCTCGCTCGCCTCGACATTGGTCCACGTTATCGTCGCGCTGAGAACAGGTGACATCTTCTCGAAACTCGAGTGCATCGGATCCCACTCGCACCCAGACGGGTAGCGGGGTCGGACGCACTACGTCGGGCGGGAAGGTTCCGCTGCCACCTCCGCCCTCGTCGCAGAGCACGGCTCCGCACACCACGAGCGGCACGCAAAGCACCAGTGGGCAAAGCGTGAGCGGTCAGAGCGTGAGTGGTCAGAGCACGAGCGGTCACAACCGCAGCTCGGTTACTGGCAGCGGCCCGAATCGCACCTCCGTCACCGGCAGCGGGGCTTCGCAGAGCGGCGGCGGCGGTTCGCGCAGTGGCGGGCGCGGTAGTGGCACGGGCGCTCCGTTGCTCGCCATGTGGAAGGACATGCACGGGCGCACGCTCGGCAACTTCCGACTCATCAAGCCCATCGCGGCCGGCGGCATGGGCGCGGTGTTTTTCGCCCGCAAGGAAGCCTTCGGACGCTTCAGCCAGCCTGCCGCGGTGAAGCTCGTCCATCCGCACTTCGCCAACCAGAAAGACTTCGTCGACATGTTCCTCGACGAAGCCCGCATCGCCTCCTTCGTGCAGCACTCCAACGTGTGTCGCGTGCTCGATTTCGGCGTGGCCGAGGGCACGTACTACCTCGCCATGGAGTACGTGCACGGCGAGACCTGGGGCGAGCTTTTCGCGCGCGCCTCCAAGGATGAAGAGAGCAAGACCGTGCTGCCGGTGATCGCCGCCTACGTGGTCTCGCAGGCTTGTGAGGGCTTGCACGCGGCTCACATCGCGACCGGCGAGGAGGGGCAGCCGCTGCAGATCGTGCACCGCGACGTATCGCCCCAGAACATCTTCGTGGCCTACGACGGCACGGTGCGCGTGCTGGACTTCGGCGTGGCGCGCGCTTCCGAGCGCCTCACCACCACGCGGGCCGGCATCGTGAAGGGCAAGCTCGCCTATATGTCGCCCGAGCAGGTGAGCGGCGGCACTCTGGACGCGCGCGTCGACGTCTGGGCGCTCGGCGTCATCTTGCGCGAGGCCCTCGAGGGCAAGCGGTTGTTCCGCCGCGACAGCGATACGGAGACCCTGCGCGCCGTGGTCGGCGAGCCGTTGCCGCCCTGGTCCGCCGACGTCCCCAAGGACCTCGCGGCCATCGTGGACCGCGCGCTCGAGAAAAACGTCAACGAGCGCTACGCGAGCGCGCGTGAGATGGGCCTCGCCCTCTCGCGCTACGTGTCGGCGCAGGTCGTGCCCATGGGCAGCCCCGAGCTGTCGAGCTGGATGCACCGACTGTTCGCGGACCAGTACGAGCAAAAGCGCGCCATGCTGCTGGCCGACAACGCGCCCGAAGAAGAGGATGACGCGGGCGATAGTGCGCCCGAGCTCGATCTCGACCTCGAAGAAGACGCCGAGCCCACGCGTGCTCCGCTGGCGCGCGAGCTGCGCCAGCAACAACCTCAGCCGCAGAGACGGGTGGTTCAACCCACTCTCTCGCTACGCACGGCGCGCATTCAACGGCGCCTGGGCTCGGGGCTCGTCGTGATGGGAGCGCTGGTGCTCGGCCTCGCCGCGCTCGTGCTGTACAAGCGACTCGGGCGCGACGATCCGCATACCGTGACCTTGGTGCGGCCTCCGGTTCCGGCGGTCGCCCCGGTAGTGACTCGAATCGTGACGAGCCCGAGTGAGCCTGCTTTGGCAGTCCCACAGGCTGCGCAGCCCGCGCCCAGCGACCCCGCAGCGAGCGTCGTGTCGAGCAAGCCCGAGAAAGACGTGGGCGCCGAGCCCGCCGAGCGCAAGCGCGCCACGCTGTTGATCGCATCCCCCTCGGGTTGGGCCGAGGTGTACCTGGGCAGCCGCAAGCTCGGCACTACGCCGGGCAAGTTCAAGCTGCCCGAGGGCACCCACACGCTGCTCATCAAGCCCTTCGGCAAGTCCCCTGGCTACACCAAAAAGGTCACCGTGTCGGGCAGCAACAACAAGCTCATTCTGTGAGCTGACGGTCGGACTGGGCGGTCTCGACGATCAGATCCCGTAGTTGATCGAGACGCAGCCAAGGATGCTGTGACCGTGGTACGTCCCTGCGCCGCTCGGGTTGACGTCCGCCGAGACCTTACCGACCGTACCCCCTGAGTACCCGAGTGCGAAGTCCAGCATCATGGTTTCCCGCAGCAGCATGCCCGCGCCGGCCGAGAAGCCGTACAACAGGTCGCTGGGACCGATCTGCAGCTGCGAAGCGCCACGGTCGCTGGTAGCCGAGTTGCCGAGGTAGAAACCGCCTCGCACGAACACGTCGTCACGCACGGCGTACTCTGCGCCCAGGGTGCCGCGCACGGCGTTTCTCCAGCTGCCTGGTCTGCCCTGCGCGTCGTTCGCCGGATGGGAGTCTCGGTAGAGCCACACCGCGAAATCGCTCGCGAGCACGAGGCGCTGCTGCATGAGCCGGAGTTCGCCGCCGAACTTGAAGGTGTGCGGCAAAGCATACTCGCCACTCGCCGAGCTCTTCTGAGTCTGCCCTGCGACCTTGACCTTGGTGTCGCCGTCGAGGCCTACCGTGACCTTGTTGCGATAGCTGAAGCCGGCGCGGAACATGTCGTTGAAGCGATAGCGAATGCCGACGGACACGCCTGCGAAATTCCAACCGCCGAGCGTGGTGCTGCTCTCGGTGAAGGTGGTGGTGGTCGGTGGCATCGGAGGCAAGGGCACGTCGGCACTGATGCGCGCGAAGGTCATGCGATAGCCCGCCGCCAGACTGAGGTTCTTGGTGATGTTCACGGCGATGGGCAGCTGAATCTCGCCCGCGAAGGCCTTCGTGGACAGATCCTGACCCGCGAACGCGTTGGTGAACTTGACGCTGTAGCCAGAGAACACGTAGGTGGTGAAGCCCAGCACGATGCGCTCGTGCACGCGGTAGCCCGCCGCCACGTCGCCGAGACCGCCGAGCTGCCAGTCTCCTTTCACCCGCTCCGGCTGACCGGTGGCCAGATTTGGGAACGGTGAGTCGATGCGCAAGAGCAACGGTATCAGCGTGCCCGTGACGCTCAGTCGTTTGACCGAGGCGAGGCCCGCCGGGTTTTGCCAGACCGAAGAGGCATAGTCATTGGACGCGACACCGACACCACCGAGCGCCATGGAACGACCGTCCGATAGGTACGGTGTCTCCGGATTGGCGCGCGCCAGCTGGGTCGCGCCTAGCCACAGGCAGGCCGCGATGAGTCCGACATACGTCCGCATACTGTCTGCAGATGACTTAGCAGCCAAGCGCACGCATCGCGAACGAACTTCACGTCTGCGCCGGATCCAAAGCGCTCGGCGGTGGGTCGACGCGCGGCTCGCGGCGCGGCGCAAGCGCGACTGCTCCGCGGCAGTTCGACCGCATGAACAGCGCTGCGCGCGGGCGCGCGCCTCCAAGCGAGGGATCTCGGTGTGGGCGTCTCCAAGGCTGGATAGCGGAGCAGTGCGTGATCTCCCGCCGTTCTTCGAGGTTGCACGAAGGCTAACAAAGGGGCCGCATGCTCACTCGCCCGTGTCATCCTCTCCGTGCGACTCGCTGTCCGCGGAGAGCAGTTCGCGTACGCGAGCGCGTAGCGCATCCACGGCGAAAGGCTTCGGGAGCAGCACGGTGCCGTCATCGAGCGTGCCCTTCGCCGACACCATGTCCTCCGAATACCCGGAGACGAACAGTGCCTTCAACAATGGCCGCTCGCGCGTCAAGGCCCGGTACAGCTCCCGTCCATTCATGCCCGGCATGATGATGTCGCTGATCAAGAGGTCGAGTGTTTGCCCAAGTTGGTGCGCAAGCACCAATGCATCGCCGGGATCTCCAACCGCCAGCACGCGGTAGCCGTCGCATCGCAGGATATCGGCGACCACCGAGCGCACGGCCGAATCGTCCTCCACGACGAGTACGGTTTCGCCCTTTCCCTTGGGCTTGTCGTCCATGGCCGAGGTCGCGGCGGTGATTTGCTCTCCAGGGTCGTCGACGCGCGGCAGAATCACCTCGAAGGTCGTTCCCTTGCCGATCTCGCTGTGCACCGAGAGCTCTCCTCCGTGTTGTGCCACGATGCCGTGCACGGTGGGTAACCCCAGGCCAGTTCCCTTGCCAGGGGCCTTGGTGGTGAAGAAGGGCTCGAAGATCCTGTCCAAGGTGTCCGCGTCCATGCCGTGACCGCTGTCGCGGACGCGCAGCACCACGCACGCTCCCGATGGCCCGTGCTCCCGATGCGCGTCGGAGGTCGACCCTCGAATGACGCTCTCCGTCTCGAGAACGAGCTGGCCGCCGTCGGGCATCGCATCCGCGCCGTTGATGGCGAGGTTCATGATCACGCGGCGGATCTGAGAAGGATCGGCGCTGATTCGACCCACGTTCTGACCCAACCGCAGATCGAACGAGACGTTCTCGCGCACCAGCCTCCTGAGGATCTTCTCGAATCGGCGCACCTCCTCGTTGAGGTCGATCACCTGTGGCTCGATGGCTTGTTGGCGACCGAAGGCCAGGAGCTGCTTGGTCAAGTCCGCCGCCTGGGCAGCCGCATCGCGGATCTGGGTCACCTGCGCGCGGGCGGTGGAGCCGGGCGGCATGGCCCGCGCGAGCAGCTCGGAGTAGGCGAGGATGGGCGTGAGCAGGTTGTTGAAGTCGTGCGCCACGCCGCCCGCCAGCCGGCCGATGGACTCGAGGCGCTGGGCTTGATGGAGCTGCGCCTCCAGGCTCGTGCGCGCCGTCTCGGCCGCGCGTTGTTCGCTGATGTCCTGGAACGCGAGGATGGCGTAGCGCACCGCACCTTGCTCGTCGCAGATCGGTGTGCCCCAGGCGGCCACCGGCACGGTGCGATCGGGGAGCCGAAACTCCGCGTCGTCGATCATGGAGGTCTCTCCCTGCAAGGCGCGCGCAAGCGGACTGCGCTCGACCGGATAGGTCTGATCCGTGCCGGCCAAATAGACCTGGTATGTCTCGGCCACTTCGGCCACCGAGAGGTTGAGGGACGGCTCGAAGGGCTTTCCGCTGATCTCCACCGCGCGCTTGTTGGTGACCACGGGCCGCCCTTTGGCGTCGACCACGTACACACCGACTGGCATGCCCTCGAAGAAGTCTCGCAGCATGGCCTCGCGCTGCTTGAGTGCGAGATTGAGGTGCTGCGTCGAGTCGTAGAGGCGGGCGTTCTCGAGCGAGATCGCGGCCTGGGAGAGCAAGAGGTGCAGGACCTCGAGGCGTTGCTCCGTGAACACCCCAGAGGAGAGGTCGTTCTCCAGGAATAGGACGCCCGCGATCTGGTCGCGATGACGTAGCGCCATGCACAGGACGGACTTGGCATGGTGCGCGATCACGTAGGGATCCGAGGCGAAGTCGCCGCGCTGCGCCGCGTCCGAGAGCACGACGTCTTCGCCGGTGCGCAGCGTGTAGCGGACGATGGCCTCCGAGACCAGGTTCGCCATGTCCTCATCGGCATTGGCAGGGACCAGGCGTGCGCTGCGCTGTGCGTCTAGGTGAGCCTCGATGCGCAGGCTGCCGTCGTCCGCAGCCAACAGCACGCCGCGCGACGCGCCCGAGGTCTGGACGATCACGCGCATGATCTTCTCCAGCAGCGCGGCCAGCGCAATCTCGCTCGAGAGGGCCTGCGACGCGCGCACCACGCTGACTGTGTCGAGCGAAAGGGGGGGAGCGGCAGCTTCCGCTTCGCGCGCGAGCTCGGGATGATCGTCTTCCAGCTGACGAACCTTCCCGAGGGCGCCCCAGCGCAGGTACCCCGCGCGGGCCGATTCCAGGTAGGTTCGTGCTATCTGGGAGCGTGCACGTCGCCGGTAGGCGCGCGCCGCGAGCTCGGCTGCCAGCGCGGCGTGGTGTGAGTATCCGTTCGCTTCGGCTCCCTGGATCGCCTCGTTGTAGAGGAAGGTAGCAGTCTCGACGCGCCCCTCGAACTCCGCCAGCTCGGCGAGCACCAGCTGGTATCGATGTTGGAAGTTCATCGGTGCGCTCTCCGCCCAGCGTGCGAGCAACCGCTTCTTCGAGCGCAGCATGCGCCGCACGGCGCGACGGTCGAGCTCGCGATCGCGCAGACCCTCCACCAGGGCGAGGCAAGCGAAGAAGCCGTACTCGGTGAGTCGGATCAAGGCCACGTTGCTGGTTTCGATCATGCGGTCGTGCTCGAGGAGGATGCGGACGGCCTCCCGAGGTTGCCCGAAGAGCGTGTGCAAGATGGTCTTGATGATGAGCAGGAGGCCGCGTGTACCCTTCGCCGAGATCGCCTGCGCCTCCGCGAAGATGTCCGACTCGGCTCGGTCGCCCGTGCTGAGGCTGGCGGGGCCCTGGGTCTCACCGTGCAAGCAGCGCAAGCACTGCCGGAAGATGCTTTGTTCCAGCGTCACCTGTTCGGAGCGAAACGAGCGTATCGAGCGTTCGCGTAGCTCGAGGTCCTGCAGCAGGAGTCCGACTGGATCCCCGAGCCAGATGCGGAGCTCCGTGAGGGACTTCGACGCCTGGGCCGTGTAGAAGAGGTCTCCACTCTCGAGACCGACCTCCACCGCGCTCTCCAGGATCGGGATCGACGTCCTGAGGTGGTTCTCCGCGTAGGCGTTCATGAACAGGGCGAAGAGCGTGTAGGTGCTGCAGCGGAGCGCAAAGCCGTCATCGCGGTCTGCGAGCGAGAGCGCAAAGCGGCCGAACGCGAGAGCCTGGGCGAAATCTCGCCTGAAGCCGATCAAGAATGCCCCGTAGACCAGGCAGCCGATGGCGGACTCCGTGGTGACGCCATGCTTGATGGTGAGGCTGACGCTCTCGTGGACAGCCCAGATGCCCAGCATCTGATCCGCCGCGTTGGCCGAGTAGGTGATCTTGCCGAGGATCTTCGCCACCGCGATGAGACGCGGATCGGTCATCACGGGCAGCTTCGGGAGGTCTTCTGCGCGCTTGCCTGCCATCAAGATGGCGAGCTTGGCCGCCGCCATCGCCGCGGCGACGGGAGCCGGCACGCTCGGCACGGGATGGTCGAGCTCCGCCAGGGCCTCGCGCCCGAGCTGCAGGGTGCGCGTGTGCTCGCCGCGGCTGGTCGCGAGCTCGATGCGGACCAACTGCAGCTCCGCCTTCTCCGGCGCACTGCGTACCTTGGGCAAGAAAGCGGTCGCGCACTCCTCGGCTTCCGCGAACAGTCCCGCGAGGTAGGCGCACTCTGCGTAGCCGAAATGCAGTCCATAGGCCACGGCGTAATGCTCGGTCCAGGCGTCCTCCGAGAGCAGGGCCATGCCGCGTTGGAAATAGGCGAGCCCTTCTCGGTAGGCCGTGGTGCGGCGCGCGCGCCGGCCTGCCTCGAGGTTCAACGCGGCGATCTCGTTGCGTTCGGCCTGATCGGTCACCAGTGAGATGCCGCGGTTGAGTTGCTCGGTCATCTCGAAGACACGCTCGGTCCGCTCGGCGCCTCGTGCACTCGCGCGCAGAATCCTGCCGAGCCGCAAGTGAAGCTCCGGACGGTCGGCCTCGAGGGTGCTTTCGTAGGCAGCCTGCTGCACGCGGTCGTGCAAGAAGCGGTAGCGATGGTCGGACTGTTCGATCTCCTGGGCGCGCGTCGACCGGCGCGTGTCGGAGTCCTCGGCGACCTCGGAGGACTTCGCTCCCATGTCGCGGACGAGCTCGATGGAGTAGTTGGGGTCGAGCGGCACCAGCAGGCGCTCGCGGATCGCCGGCGCCAGGCGTGCGCGCATCTCCACCGGGGGCACATCGAGGGCCTCCGCCAGAAAGCCCAGTTCGAAGCGGTTCCCGATACAGGCTCCGACTCGTAGTGCTTGCTGGGTCGCAGGCGGCAAGCGCTCGAGCTTGCGCACCATCAGGTCCACGACGTTGGGCGTGATGCCGAGGGCGCCGATGGCCGCCAAGTTCCAGACCCAACGGCGCTGCGAAGCGGAGAAGCTCAACAGCTTCTCTTCATCCAGCGTGCGCAGGAATTCCTCGACGAAGAAGGGGTTTCCGGAGGTCTTCTCGTACACCAGCTGCGCGAGTTCACGGGCCTCGCTGGGCGTGGTGCGGACGGCGTCCGCGATCAGGGCCGTCACCTCTTTTTGCGACAGCCCTCCGAGATGCAGGACGCACACGTCCACGGATGCAAGGCGTAGCTCGTCCAGCGTGATCGCCAACGGATGCGACGCATCCACCTCGTTGTCTCGGTATGCGCCGATGATGAGCAAATGGCTCGGTTGCGACGCGCGCATGAGGGCGTCGATGGCGTGCAGCGACGCGGGGTCGGCCCACTGCAGGTCGTCCAGAAACAATACGAGCGGCTGGCCCTCGCGCGCGAACGCCGTCAAGAACGCGGCCAGCGTGAGGTCGAAGCGATGTTGCACTTCGAGCAGCCCCGTTTCGGGCACGCTGGGTTGCGGTCCGATGATGCGCTCCAGAATCGGCACCAGCTCCACGATCAGCTGCGCGTTTCTCGGCACCTGCTTCAGGATCCGCTCGCGCCACTCGCCCAGCTCCTCCTCCGGCAAGCTGAGTAGACTCCGACAGAGCTGCGTGAGGGCCTGTCCGAGCGCGAAGTAGGGCTCGTGGCGGTGCAGCGGATCGAACTTGCCGGCTGCGAAGCGACCACGCCGTTCGACGATCGGCTTGTGGACTTCGTTGACCAAACAAGACTTGCCGATTCCAGAGTAGCCGCTCACCAGCAGCCAGAGCTTCTCGCCCTGCGCTGCGCGCGCGAATGCCTGCAAGAGCTCTTCGCGCTCGGCATCGCGTCCGTACAGCCGCTCCGGGATCTGAAATCGCTCGGGTGCATCGTATCTGCCGAGCGCGAACTCGGTCACGGAGCCGGTCTCACGGTACTGAGCGAGGCATTCTTCGAGGTCCTGGGTGATGCCGGCGGCGCTCTGGTAGCGGGCCTCGGCGTTCTTCTGCAGGAGCTTGCCGACGACCTTGGAGACTTGCTTGGGGATGTGAGGATCGAGCTGCCAGAGGTCGCGCGGAGGAACGGCGAGGTGGGCATGGACCAACGCCAGCGGATCGGAGATCTCGAACGGCGGATGGCCCACCAAGACGTGATAGAGGGTGGCGCCCAACGAGTAGAAGTCGGTCCGATAGTCCACCGTGCGGTTCATGCGCCCGGTTTGCTCGGGAGAAATGTAAGGCAGGGGAATGGCGCGCTCGTTCAAGTGTCGGGCTGGATCCGGGCGGTGCGTGAGGAGCGAAGCCTCCGAGAAGTCGACGATCTTGGCGGTCCAGGTCGCGGTGTCCACGACGATGTTGCCCGGATGAATGCTGCGGTGCGTGACGCCCTGCGCATGGATGTCCACCAGGCCGGCCGCGATTTGCAGGCCGATCTGGAGTCCCTTCTCCAGCGGCAGCCGTCCGCGTGCGAGGAGATCCCTCAGGGACGTGTCACCGAACGCCTCTTGCACCAGCGCCGCGCGATTGTCGAACGGTTCCACGCCGAGGTAAGCGACCACGTGTCGCGAGTGGATGGGGGCCGCGATCTCGAACTCACGCCAGGCGCGCGCGCGCATGTCTGGCAAGGACTCCCCGGCACTCCACTTGAGCACGACGCGGTCTCCTGACGCTGCGCGCACGGCCCGCGCGACATTGGAGCGGCGTCCTCTGTGGACTTGCGCCTCGAGTCTGTACCCGGAAATCATGCTCCCATCCGCGGCATGAGCCTGCGCGACGTCGTTCAAAGGCAAGCGAGCGGCGCTCCATCCCCCGATGGATCCAGCCGTATCTCAGATCAAGCTACCATGCGGCCTTTGGCTCCGCTCCGTGAGGGTCCAGGTAGTCGCTGGCGCCGTGCGGGACTGGAATATGCTTGGTTCGCCGCAAGTGTCAGACTGCGAGTTCGCTCACGAGCACGGTGCACAGTCGTGCGTGCTGCCACGATGGCATCGCCTGCCCGTCGAGCTGCCCAGGACGCTCCATCTCTTGCGGACTAGAAGGTCTCGCACACGTAGGTCAGCGCGGCCGAACAAGCACTGTCATTCCAGGTGCCGTCAATACCGATGGTGGCGCAATCTTCGCCTTCCGGGCAGGGGCCCGACGGGTAGCAGAGTTCGTTGCTGAATGTGTTGTCGGGTTGGCCTGCCGCCCAGTTGACGTACTGGCCGGCGCCCGCCACGCACTGCTTGGAGTCGGTGTTGAGGTCGCACAGCGCGGGACCGCGCGCGTTGTTCGCCGGGCCGTCGATCCAGGTCCACTTGCCCTCGTCGCCTTGTTTGACGCAGGTGGTCTTGCAATCGAGGGCATACACCTTACCGTTGTCGCCCTTGTCGTTGGCGCCGATCCAGCGCGTCACGCCACCCAGCTTCGAGGCTACGTACGCGTTTTCGTCGGCCGAGTTGATCACCACCAGGTCCGTGCTGTGGGAGCGACAGCCCTTGCGAGCGTTGTCCCAGCTGGCTGCGGACGGGCACACCAGATACGTGTGGCCGTTGTATTCGCTGCAGGCGCAGTCGCCCTCGTCGACCTTGCAACCGCTCGGGCAGCCTTCCGGGGGACACTTTCCGGCATCTGCGGGCGGGTCGGGGATGACGACGACACCCGAGTCATCGACCGGGGTTACGCCGCCGTCGTCGATGCGGGGCAGGGAGCCATCCATCTCGGGCATCTGTAGGTCACAGGCGTCCGTGGTGAGCGTGAAGCTGAGGCTCTTGGCGGGTAGGGCCTGGGCGCGGCAGGCGGTTGCGACCGGCACCTGCATGGCGCTGTCCTCGAAGGCGGTGACTTCGAGGAAGTAGTCGCCCGGGGAGACGATCTCGTCAGGGCCGGCTTCGCCCCGCACGAGGGTCGCATCGTAGGCCGCATCGGTGCCGCCGCAGGCGTCCCGGAGGACGCGGACCCGCAGGGTCATGGTGCGCATGGCGTCGCTCGGGCACTTAAAGTCGATGGTCCAGCGCAGGTCTGCCGGACCGTCTCCGGGACAGGCGGTCAAGAACCAGGCGCTGGAGAGAACCAAGAGAAGCGACGATACGAAGCGAGCCAACCTCATCACTGTACAGCCAACCTCTCACCCGGCGTTCCGAATTGTTTGCCTTTCGTAGCGTTCCTGGGGCGGTCCTTGGTAGTAATTGTGATCGACTGGAGGCAGCTTGCGGAGTGGCTTAGGCGCAGATGTGCGTCGTGTAGGGACGTGGACCCTTCCGAGTCGGGCGAGGCAGCAGCCTTCCGACGGCTCGCGCGCTCCGACGCGGCGCCCGCGCTCCGGGGTGCTGTGGTTGATCCTGGGGCTACTCTTCGGGCTGGCTTTGCCGCTGCCGGCTTCGGCCAACCCCGACCTCGACAAAGCCATCCGCTTGAGCGGAGAGCTCGAGTTCAACCAGGCCCTTCGCGCGTTCCAAAAAGCCCTCGATTCCGGGAAGCTCTCGCGAAGCGAACTCGCCCAGCTCCTGGCCGAGCGGGCGCTGTTGCTGCACGCGCTGCGGCGCCAACCCGAGGTGGTCTCCGATTTCCGTTGGCTGGCCGCCGTGGACCCCAGCTACAAGCTCGACAGCCGCGCGCCCCCCGACCTGACGGCGATCTGGGAATCCCTGCGACGGGAGGCGGGCGGTGCGGCCAAGATCGAGCTGCGCGACGAGAGCTCCCCGGGGCGCCTCCGCTTGCGTCCCTTGGTGAAGGGGGCGCATCCGGAAGGGCTCCGCATCGACGCTTACTTCCGGGTCGGGGGAGGTGCCTACGAGCCCCTCGATGAGGCCCTCGGCGTGGAGCGCAACTACCCCCAGGGAGCCGACGTGCAGGCCTACGCCAGCTTGATCGGCCTCGGACAGGTACAGCTCTCCAGCGCGGGAAACCCCGAGAATCCGCTGGCCTTCGTGGTGCCGCCCGCAGGAAACGCGGCTGTCGCGGTGGCTGGGGGAGGCTTCGGGTCGGAGCCCGAGACGACCCCAGCTGACTCCAAGAAACGCATCGACCCCAAGTGGCTATGGATTGGCGGTGCGGCGGCCGTGGTGGTAGTGGTCGTGGTTACCGCGGCGGTGCTTGCCGGGGGCGGTGAGGATTCGAAGGACGTGCGGCTTACCCCGGTGGCGAACTTCTGAATGAGTGGGGCGATGCCCGAAGGTGTTCCGATCGGAAGCTTCGAGGGACAGGTCCTCGGTAGCTATCGCATCCTGCGCCCGATCGCCGCCGGAGGCATGGCCACCGTGTACCTCGCGCGCAAGGCCGGGCCGCGCGGGTTCGCCCAAAACGCTGCCATCAAGGTGGTTCATCCGCACCTCGCGCTGCAGCCCGAGTTCGTGGAGATGTTCCTGGACGAAGCCCGGATCATCTCGCTGATCAACCACCCGAACGTCTGCCGTGTGCTCGACTTCGGCGCCTTCGGAGGCACCTACTTCCTGGCCATGGAGTACGTGCGCGGGGAGACCTGGGGCGACGTGCTCGCCGCGCTGCATGCTCATCCCCAGGGCGCCAAGGCCGTCCCGTCGATTTCTGCCTGGGTCATGGCCCAGACCTGCGAAGGACTCCATGCCGCCCACGAGGCGCACGATGAGTCCGGAGCCCAGCTTCACATCGTGCATCGCGACGTCTCGCCGCAAAACCTGCTGGTGGGCTACGACGGCAGCCTGCGCATCGTGGACTTCGGCGTGGCCTACGCGGCCGAGCGCTCGCACGCCACGCGAGATGGCGCCGTCAAGGGGCGCTACGGCTACATGGCGCCGGAGCAGATGCGCGGCAACGCCGTGGATCGACGGGCGGACATCTGGTCGGTGGGCGTGATCCTGCGCGAGGCGCTCACGGGTGGACGCCTGTTCGCGCGCGAGAACGACGCCGCCACCATCTACGCGGTCACCGAGCAGCCGCTCCCGGTGTGGCCCGAGCACGTTCCGCTCGCGCTGCGCGCCGTGGCAGACCGGGCGTTGATTCGCGAAGCGGAGGGCCGCTACGCCACCGCGCGCGACATGGGGCGCGACTTGGTGCGTGCGCGTGACGCGGACGGCTCTGCGAGCGTCGACCTCTCCGAGTGGATGGCCAAGCTCTTCGCCGAGAACATCGAGCGCAAGAACGCGCTCATCCGCGAGCTCGCTCAGCTACCCAACACGCTCTCGCCCGGCGATGGCGTGCGCCCGCCCGCGCCCAAGGCGCAGGTGCCACCGCCGCCGCCGCCTTCCATGAACTCCACCGGCGGCCATCGCGCGGTCGGGACGACGCCACGCTCGGGCACGCCCACCACCAGCACCGTGCGCGAGGTCAGCAAGGGCAAGCAGCCCGTGCCGCCGCCTGTCGAGGTGCTCGCGGCCGAGAAGCGTCCGCCCTGGGTCATCCCTGTGTTCGTGGCCGGTGGCGTGGGCTCGCTGGTGCTCTTGTTCTTGCTGTTCTCGGGCTCGCCGGAGGGGACACCCAGCGTGACGTTGCAGACCCAGCCCACGCTGCCTGCTCCGGTGGTGCAGCCCATGGTGCCCTCGGTGCTCTCTCCGCCCAGTCCTGCGGGCGCGACCGTGCAACAAGTGGCTCCTGCCGTTCCCGCAGAAGGCGCGAGTGGTAGGGCGACCGAGCCGGCCGACAAGCCCATCCCGACGGGTGAGCGCGGCGCAGGCCGCAGCGGTCGCGAAACGAACGGCTCGGAAGCGAGCTCGAGCTCGAGTCGGCGCTCGTCGAGCCGCGCCGAGAACGGCACTGTGGTGATTGGCGCCGTGGGAGGCTGGGCGGACGTGTTCCTCGGCGCGCGGCGCCTGGGCACCACGCCGGTGGTGGCCACGCTCCCGGCCGGCACGCATACGCTTACCGTCTATCCCTTCGGGAAGGGACCGGCGCAGCGCTCGCGCATCGAGATCAAAGCGGGCGAACAGCTGAAGCACAAGCTGACACTGGGTCGCTAGCTCTGGCTTGAACGCTCGCTGGGTGCGCGCGTGAGCTCCGCGCACGCGGCGGTGCCAGCGAGTGACGTGCGTCGGCATGCATGAGCACGCCGGTCTGCTCGATGTTTCCGGCCGATTCTGCGCGTATCTCCGGTGTGTCGCGAGCGTTTCTGCTGCCTAACTTGCGGTAGAACCAAACGTGTGGAGTCGATCGATGGCTAGCTTCGGAGTGCGGTTGATCGTAGGTGGAGGTTGAGAGTCAGACTGCAGACATGGGATCGGCAGCGCACAGGACGGAGGGAGCTTGCATGGTTCGTCGCATCGCGATCAACACGGGCGGCGGTGACGCACCGGGCCTCAATGCCGTGATCCGCGCGGTCGCGCTCAGCGCGCTCAATCGCGGCTGGGAGGTCATCGGCATCAGGCGCGGTTACGAAGGCTTGCTGGAGGACGATCCGGAGGGACTCATTCGCTTGGACCGGCGTGCGGTGCGCGGCATCGCCCACCTGGGCGGCACCATTCTGGGGACCACCAACCGCGGCGACCCCTTCAGCTATCCGGCGCTGGTGCAGGGCAAGAAAGTCCCGACCGATGTGTCGGCGCGCCTGGTGGAGCGCTTCAAGAGCTTGTCCATCGACGCCCTCGTGGCGCTCGGGGGCGACGGCTCCATGAGCATCGCGCAGCGCCTGATGGAGCGCGGGCTCCCCCGTGTGATCGGCGTGCCCAAGACCATCGACAATGATCTCAGAGGCACCAACGTGACCTTCGGCTTCGCTACCGCGGTGGCCACTACCACCGAGGCCCTCGACAAGCTTCACACCACGGCGCAAGCCCATCGCCGCGTGATGGTGGTGGAGGTCATGGGGCGTCACGCGGGTTGGATCGCGCTCCACGCTGGCATTGCGGGCGGCGCCGACGTGATCTTGATGCCGGAGATTCCCTTCTCGTTCGAGCGTGTCTGCGAGAAGCTGCGCGAGCGCTACGAGAACAAGAGTGAGTTCGCCATCGTGGTGGTCTCCGAGGGCGCCAAAGAACTGGGCGGTGAAGCCATGTACAAGCTCGACAAGGATGCCTTCAAGGAGCACGCCGTGTTGGGCGGCATCGGCGAACGTCTGGCTCGCCAGATCGAGGCTGCCACCGGCTACGAGTCGCGCGCGGTGGTGCTCGGGCACCTGCAGCGCGGCGGGTCGCCCGTGAGCTTCGATCGCCTGCTGGCCCAGTGCATGGGGTCCGCTGCCGTGCGCTATCTGGCCGAGGGCAATGAGAGCGGGATGGTGGCGCAGGTGGCGGGCGAGATCCGTTTGGTGCCGTTCGACCTCGTGATTGGCGGGACCCGTGGTGTGGACGTGAAGGGCGACGCCGTGGCCACGGGCCGCGACCTCGGGATCTGCTTCGGTGACGAGCCGGAGGGATGGTTCCGGAGGCATTCGTACGTGGCTGCGCAATGAAGGGATGCCAGGCGCCCCGACCGCGATCCCTTGACGCTATCTCGGGGACGGTGCACATGCCCCGGCATGGCCAAACGCAACGCGCGACAGACGGTCTTGATCACGGGTGCAGCCAGCGGAATCGGGCGCGAGACAGCGCGCGCCTTCGCTGAACGCGGTGCAGCCCTGGAGCTCACGGACCTCAACTATGACGGACTGCTCGAAACCAAGAGGCTGTGCGAGGCCGCCGGTGCGTCGTCGGTGCACGTGGAGCCGGTGGACGTGGCGGACCCAGCGGCCATGGAGCGCTACGGGCGCAGCGTGCACTCACGTGTGAACGCGGTGGACGTACTGATCAACAACGCGGGCATTGGGGCTGCTGGGCGCTTCCTCGAGGCGTCGCTCGAGACGTGGCGCAAGACCCTCGACATCAACTTGATGGGCGTCGTGCACGGCTGTCGTGTCTTCGTGCCCGCCATGGTCGCGCGCGGGCAGGGCGGCAGCGTGGTCAACGTGGCCTCGGTGGCGGGGCTCGTCGGCATGCCCGACATGCCCGTGTACTGCACGAGCAAATACGCAGTCGTGGGGCTCTCGGAGAGCCTGCGAGGAGATTTGGCGCGCCACAAGATCCGCGTGAGCTGCATCTGCCCGGGCGTGGTGGACACCAACATCGTCCACAGCACGCTCTACGAAGGTAAGGACTTCACGCCCGAAGTTCGGCAAGGCATCCAGAAGTTCTACGCAGGCCGCAAGTACACGCCGCGCAAGGTGGCCGACGCCATCGTGAGCGCGGTGGATCGCGGGGCGGGACTCGTGCCGGTGACACCCGAGAGTTGGTTCATGTGGCTCACCCAGCGCGCGGCGCCCGGGCTCATCGCGAGCTTGGGCCGAGGCGACAAAGTGTTCGCCCAGTTGCAAAAGCGGGGGTGAAAAACAGGCCTGTTTGGGGGATCAGGGGTGCGCTTGTCACTCATTTGAGCGTTGCGACGAAGTAGGTTCGCGCTTACAAGTCGTCTGCATATGCTTCGCTCTTCCTTGACCCTGCCACTCGCCCTGGCTCTGGGCTTCGCCGCCGCTTGTTCGTCCGACCCACCGCTGCAAGTCGATCGCGGCCCGATCGAACCTGGCGACGGCGATGGCGATCAGCACAACGACGAGGACGACCACCCGCGCGGTGATGGCGACGCGGAGGACGCGGGACAGGGCCAGCCCGATGCGGGTCCGGTGAAGCACGGGCCTACCCCGGTGACACTCGCGGAGTGCACGGCGGCCAGCGCAGGACTCAGTGCGGATCGCCTGAACAAGCTGCGTGCAGGCGGCGAGCTCGGCGACATGCGCTTCATCTATCCCTACGATGGGACAGTCTTCCCGCGCGGTCTCGCGGCGCCTGTGCTGATGTGGAAGAGCAGCGACACGGAGCAGGCCGACGCGGTGTACGTGCACATCAAGTCGAGCTGGTTCGAGTATTCGGGGTGTATGAAGCCCGATGCCAAGGGACGCATCGCGCTGCCGCAAGAAGTGTGGGAGCAGGCGGGCGCGCAGAGTCCAGGCAAGAGCGATCCATTCAGCGTCGAGCTCAGCGCCATTCGCGGCAGCATGGTGCGCGGTCCCCTCACGCAGTCCATCATCATCGCGCCGGCCAGCCTCAAGGGCTCGGTCTTCTACAACAGCTATAGCTCTCCGTTGGCTATGTCCAAGGGAGCGCCGGGTGGTGCGGTGCTGCGCATTCCATCGGGCGGCGAGGCCGAGGTGTTCCTGGGGCAAACCGGCTGCGTGGGTTGCCACTCGGTGTCGGCGCACGGCAATCGCCTGGTGGTGTCGGCCTCGGAAGTAGACGGCGTGTACAAGCTCGAGCCCAAGGGCGCGGTGAACCCGCCCGCCCTGCGCGGCAACAGCTACGGCAACGTGGGCCTCACGCCCGACGGAACCATCTTCGTGGCCGAGGGCTCGATGTTCGAGACCGACACCGGCGATATGATCGGCGACGCGGGGCTGCCGCTCTACGCCCATGAAGGCAACTTCTCGCCCGACGGCAAGCAGCTCACCTTCGTCGACTACGATTCCGACGCCGGTGTCTCCGTGCTCGCAAGCATGAGTTGGGATCAAGGGGCGCGGAAGCTTGGGGACTACAAGAGCCTGATGAAGTCCACGGTGGACGCCCAGGGCATGATGCAACCCAACATCGAATGGCCCACGTTCCTGCCCGACAGCAAGGCCGTTATCTTCGCCGACATCAACAAGAACGACCTCTTCATCACCGATGTGGCCACCGGCAAGGTCACGCTGCTCGCGCGCGCCGTGGGCTTCAAGTCGACGAGCGACGCCGCGCAGGACACCACGACGTATTTGCCGTTCGGCGCCGACGAGCTGCACCAGTCGTACTATCCGACCGTCGCGCCGGTGGCCGCGGGCGGCTACTTCTGGGTCTTCTTCGATACCAGCCGGCACTACGGTAACTTCGACACCACCAAGATCGATCCCGTGGCTCCGCAGCCACCCGTGGTCGTGCCCGTAGATCCGTTGTGCGCGGCGTTGCCCTTCCTGTGTCCTGATCCCGTGCCGGTGGATCCGGGGCCATCGACGCCTGCAGTCCAGTCGCGACAGCTCTGGGTCACGGCCATCGAGATCTCTCCCGACGGCAGCTACACGAGCGACCCGAGCGCGCCCGCGTTCTACCTGCCCGGACAGGAGATCGGCGCCAACAACCATCGCGCGTTCGCGGCGCTCGATCCGTGCCTGCCGAACGGACAGAGCTGCGAGAGCGGCACGGAGTGCTGCGAGGGCTACTGCACGGAGGGCGTCTGTTCGGGGCCCACGGACAGCTGTTCCAAGACCGAAGAAGCCTGCGACACGAGCGCGGATTGCTGCGACGAACAGGACCGCTGTATCAATGGTTTCTGCAGCTTCGTGCTGTTGTGACGCGGCGTAATCGGCATTGTTGCTACCAGCGCTTCGTCCCCGCGTGCCTGGTTGCGTGGCTTCCAAAACCTGTGAGCAGGCGCAAGCTGGTGTGCCTACCCGGCGAGCTCACGTGATAGGCTGCGCCTGATGCTTGGTCTCTCGGGCGCCCGGCCCAGCTCTGTAGTGCGACTGTCCCTGCTGTTGTGGGCCAGCTCGCAAGCAGGCTGCTTTCTGCTGGGGTACGAGGGCATCGCCGGCAGCCTGGACGCGGGCATGACCTCCGATACGGGCACCACGGACGCCTCCGAGCTGCCAGTGAACGACGGCGCGATCGCCAGCGATGCCGGTGAGGGCGATCTCGATGCAGGTCATGGAGATGCCGGTACTGACGCGGGCCAGGTGGTCGACGCGGGCGCAGACTCGGGGGCGCCGCCGCTGAGGGACGGCTGGTGGAAGGGCACGGAACCCACCACGTCTTGCTCGGGCTTGCCCGGAGCGGTCTGCACGCAGACTTGTCCGACCACCGCCACCGCGCCCTGCGTGTTTGAATGCAGCGCCATCGCGTCGTGTGCCTCTGCCTGCGAGTACGGTTCGCAGTGCTACTCGGAGTGCGGCACGATCGCCAACTGCAGCCACAACTGCAACGCAGGGGCTGAGTGCTGGTACGTGGCGAAGTCGAGCTACGCCAACGTCACCTGCGAGTACAACTCCGTGTGCGACGTGACCTGTCCCGCCAACGTCGGCTGCAACGTGACCTGCGTCGTCGGCGCCTCGTGCCTCCTCGACTGTTCGGGCGGGCTCACTTGCAACATGGACTGCAAGAGTGGCATCAAGGCCAGCTGCCCTGATGGCACTGTAGTGTGTGATCACGCTTGTCCGTAGAGAGCCGCGAGCGGCTATCGGCCATGGATGGCCGCACGCCGATTGCGGATAGCCGCACGCAGAGAGCCGCTGGCGGATGGCCGCCGGCTTTTTTTACCCGGGCTCGGGCTCCCGCCCGGCGCCTGACAGCGCAGCAGCGGCTTCTTCGTTGAGGGCCTGGCCAGCGCGCTGGGGGGTGGTGAACGGCTGAGGTTTGGGGGCGTTGCCCAGGATGAGCGCAGAGCCTGCGGAAAGGCCCGCGGTGAGTTCCAGTGCCCTGCGCTCAGCGTCGCGCTTGCGCACTTGCGCCACCACTTCTTCGGCCTCGAGATCCGGCACTCCCAGCGCCTTCAACGCGGCCTCACCGAACGCCATGGCAGACTCGAAGGTCTCGCGGATCTGGAAATCCACCTCCTTGCCCAGCAGCTCCAGCGCATGCTCGCGATCGAAGGAGCGCACCAGCAGCTTGGCCTGGCCGAACTCGGCTTTGGTCAGGTCGACGATCTTATTGATGGCGGCGCGATTGTCGATGCAGACGGCGATGGCGTTGGCCTTGCCGGCGCCCGAGGCGCGCAGCACGTCGAGGCGTGAGCCGTCGCCATAGTAGACCTTGAACCCGAACTCGGCCGCGCTGCGGATCATCTCCGTATCGGTGTCGATGATGGAGACGTCGAGTCCGCGCGCGAGGAAGGCCTGACTCACGACCTGACCGAAGCGACCGAAGCCGATCAAGAGCACGCTCCCGCCGAGTCCGTCGGCGAGCTCGATGCCCTCCATGGACTCCTCTTCTTTGGCAGCAAGCAAGCGCAGCGCGAACATGCCGAGCGGCGTGAGGGCCATCGACACGATCACGATGGCGGCCAGCACCGCATTGGTGCGCGCGTCGAGCACCCCTCCAGCCAGCGCGGCTCCGTAGAGCACGAAGGCGAACTCGCCGCCCTGGGCCAACAGCGTCGACCGATACAGCGCCTCGTTGTGCGAGGCGTGGCCGAGCCGCGCCACCGTGTAGATACCGGCGGACTTGAGCACCCGCATGGCGAGCACGCCGCCCACGATCCAGGGCCAGTCGCGCGCGAAGACGGATAGATCGAGCGACATGCCCACGCCCAGGAAGAACAAGCCGAGCAGGATGCCGCGGAAGGGTTCGATGTCGGCCTCGAGTTGGTGGCGAAAGCTCGACTCGGACAGGAGCACGCCCGCCAGGAAGGCACCCATGGCCATGGAGAGCCCGCCTGCCTGCATCAAGAGCCCGGAGCCGAGCACCACCAACAGTGCGGCAGCAGTCATCACCTCGCGTGCTTCGGCGCGCGCCAGCAGGCGGAACATGGGGCTCAACAAGAAGCGCCCCGCGAAGACCAGGCCGAACACGGCGGCGAGGCCAATCAGGATGCCGAGCCAGCGCTGCTGATGGGTGACCTCTTCCTGTGGCGAGAGCCAGGCCACCAGCGCCAATAGCGGCACGATGGCGAGATCCTCGAACAGCAGGATAGAGACCACGCGTTGTCCACGCGGCGTGCCGGTCTCCCCGCGCTCCTCCATGACTTGCATGGCGATGGCCGTGGACGACAGCACGAAGCCCATGCCACCGATGCACGCCACGGCGGGCGTCAGGCCCAGCGCGCAGCCCGCGCCCGTGATCAGCGCCCCGCACACGCCCACTTGCAGCGCGCCCAGGCCGAAAATCTCGCGTCGCATGCTCCACAGGCGCGCCGGCTCCATCTCGAGCCCGATCACGAACAGGAACATCACCACGCCCAGCTCGGCCACGTGCAGGATGGAGTTGGGGTCCGTGAACAGCCGCAAACCGAACGGGCCGATCGCCAGACCCGCCGCCAGGTAACCCAGCACCGAGCCGAGTCCCAGGCGCTTGAACACCGGCACCGCCACCACCCCCGCGCCGAGCAGGGCGACCACCTGGGCCAGATCATTTCCCGAGTGTGCCGACATCAGCGCGCTCCGAATTCGCTGGCGATGCCCGCGAGCACGGCGGCCGGGGCGCGCACGCGAATGCGGGTGCCCTCGTCTTCGTAGTTCTCCTCGAGCACGCGGCAGCGCTCGTGCAGCATGGCCACGAAACGCTGCTCACTGTAGGGGATCAAGAACTCCTGCTCGCCCATGCTCTGTTCGAAGTGGGCCACGATCCGCTCGTGCAGGCGGCGCACGTCTTCGGGGTCTTTGGCCGACAGCATGAGGGCCTGGGGGAACTCCGCTTCCAGGGCCTTGCGGGTGGCCTCGTCGAGCTTGTCGGACTTGTTGAGCACGAGCAGTGACGCGTTGTCGCCAGCTGCGATTTCCGCCAGCACTTCGCGTGTCACCTGATACTGGTCGCGGAACGCCGGGTCCGAACCGTCGACCAAATGCAGGAGCAAGCTGGCGTCGCGTGCCTCCTCGAGGGTGGAGCGGAAGGAGGCCACCAGGTCGTGAGGTAGCTTCTTGATGAAGCCGACGGTATCGGAGACCAGGATGCGCGGGCGCGTCTCGGGCTTGAGGGCACGCACCGTGGTGTCGAGCGTGGCGAACAGCTGATCGGCCACGTAGACCTCGTCGCCGGTCAAGGCGCGCATGAGCGAGGATTTGCCCGCATTCGTGTAGCCCACGAGCGCCACCGTATGAGAATCGGTCTGCGTCCGGCGGCTGCGGCGCGTGTCGGCCTCGCGCTTCACATTCTCGAGCTCACGTCGCAGCTCGGCGATGCGATCGCGGACGCGCCGCCGATCGAGCTCGAGCGCGGACTCGCCAGCGCCGCGCCCACCGATGCCGCCCCGTTGACGGTCCTGGCCCGCGCTGGCCTCACGCATGCGCGGCGCCATGTAGTTGAGGCGCGCGATCTCCACCTGCATGCGGGCCTCGCGCGTGCGCGCATGGCGCTGGAAGATGGAGAGGATCACCATCGAGCGGTCGAGCACGTCGGCGCCGGTCGCCTTCTCCAGATTGCGCATCTGCGAAGGGGTGAGGTCGTGGTCCACCAAGACGAGCTCGGCTTGCTGTGAAGGACCGGGTGCGTCCGGGTCGAAGCCATCGTCGTCGTCATCGTGCTCGGAGCGCTCACGGGCAAGGGCGTCTTCGGCGCGGGCCTGGGCCAGCTCTTGCTCGGGGTCGGCCTCCTTGCGCTTCCCAGGTGGCGCGTAGGTCGGTACGAAGCCGGGCCCTCCCGTGTAGGCGGCGATCTGCCTCAGCTTGCCCGCACCCACCACGGCTGCGGCGGCGAGGGCGCCGCGGCGCTGCGTGACCTGGCCCACCACGGTGAGTCCGAGGGTATCGGCCAATCGCGCGAGTTCTTTGAGGGAGGCCTGGAACGCCTCGTCCGAGACATCGGGCAATTGCACGCCCACGATGAGCGCGGGAGGTCGGGGGCCTTCGGTGGTGCGGAGGGTAGAACCAGAACTGGACATCAGGCGGGCACGATGGCTATGCGGCGCGCTTTGCGCAAGCAGGAGCTCGGACCCTGCGGCATGCTTCAGCGATCCCATGAGCGAGTTACCTGGCGTTTGCGCCTTCTTCCGCTCGCGCGCCCGAGAGCGCGCTTGGCCCCTCGGGCTGGGCCTCGCGGTGGCTTGCGGAGGGGCGCGCTACCGCCCGCCTGCGCCCGACGTTCCGCACGCGGACGTGCGTGTAGACGTGGTGTTCCACCGTGACTTCGAGTCCGAGTTGAGGCAGCGCGTGCGCATCGATGGGGGCGAGATTCAGTCGCCGCAGGGGGTGGCCGCCGTGCCGCGTTGGTCGCGTAGCCTCCGCGTGGAGCCCGGGGAGCACGAGCTCGCGTTTTGGTTACGTTTCGAACATGCCGACCTGGCCACCGAGTACATCAGGCCAGACCTCCCCGGCTGTCCCCCCGGTACCGCCACGGCCTACGTGATGAACGATTGCATCAACCAGGGGGCCCGCGCGCAGCCCACCTCGGTCTGGAACTGGATCCCCGATGCCGAGTGCGAACGCAAGCTCGCCTTCGTGGCGCGCGCGAACGACCAGCTCAGGGTCACGCTGCACTTCTACGGTCCGCCCAGCAGCGAGCGTCCTGCCTGCGAGGTCGTGTGCGAACGGCGCGGCAGCACGGAGCCCTGCCTCGGCGCTACTCGATAGGTCGAGGTCGAAGTGGCTCGCTTGGGAGAGAGGGCCCGCGTCAACCGCCAGCAGCAAGGCTCTTCGTGAGCGCGGCAGGCGGTGGGGACGCAGCCTTGCTGCGACGGGCGGGGAGGGCGCGTGCCCTCCCCGTCAAAAAGGCGCGATCAGGTGATGAGCGGGGCGATCAGGAGCGAGACGACCGCCATCACCTTGATGAGGATGGAGACGCCGGGGCCCGAGGTGTCTTTGAAGGGATCGCCCACGGTGTCACCCACGACGGCAGCCTTGTGGCCATCGGAGCCCTTCTTGTGGTTGGGCAGGCCGCCCTTCTCGATGAACTTCTTCGCGTTGTCCCAAGCGCCGCCAGCGTTCGCCATGAGCAGGGAGAGCGTGGCACCCACGGCCAGCGAACCGGCCAGCGCACCGGCCAGCACCTTGGCGCCGAGCAGGAAGCCGATGGCCACGGGGGCGACGATGGCGATGGCACCGGGCACGATCATCTGGGCGATGGCGGCGCTGGTGGCGAGGTCCACGATACGCGCGGGCTGGGGCTCGGCGCCCTCCTTGCCCTCGAGCAGGCCGGGGATCTCGCGGAACTGACGGCGAATCTCTTCCACGATGGCGCCGGCGGCGTTGCCCACGGCGGTCATGGTGCTGGCGCCCACCAGGCAGGGCAGGATGGCGCCGAACAGGATGCCCATCAGCACGTCGGAGTCGATGAGGTTGAGCTGGAGCGCCCCAAGACCCTCGGCCGCGCGGCTGGCGTTGACTTCCATGTTGAAGGCAGCGAACAGCGCGACGACGGTAAGCACTGCAGACCCGATGGCGAAACCCTTGCCGACCGCGGCCGTGGTGTTGCCCACCGCGTCGAGCTCGTCGGTGATCTTGCGGACGTCGGGGCCCAGGCCGCTCATCTCGGAGATGCCGCCGCCGTTGTCGGCGATGGGGCCGTAGGCGTCGACCGTCATCACGATGGCGGTGCCAGCCAGCATGCCCACCGCGGCCAGCGCGATGCCGTAGAGGCCGAGCACGTGGTTGCTGGCCCAGCCGACGATGCAGAGCGTGAGCAGGGGAATCGCGCAGCTCTCGAGGCCCACGGCGAGGCCGCGGATCACGTTGGTGCCGGGACCGGTGAGCGAGGCCTGGGCGATCTTGTGGATGGGGCCCATGGACGTGTAGTAGTCCGTGATGAGGCCGACGATGGCACCGCCCGCAGCGCCCGCGCCCAGCGCGATGAGCGCGGAGTTCGCGACGCCGAACTTCGAGAGCATGAAGAAGCCCGCGCCGACCGTGAGGAAGGGGGGCAACAGGAGCGCGAGGCGAAGCACCTTGGCGGGCGGCAGCTTGTTCAGCGAGCGCGTCACGAAGATGCCGAGGATGGACACGGCGAGGCCCAGCGTGGAGAGCAGGATAGGAAGACCCACGGCCACCGTGCGCAGTTCGCTTTCGGCCGTGAGGGTCGGCGCCAAGGCCTGCAGCTGCTCCTGGGGCAAGGTCAGGCCGAGGGCCATCGCGGCCACCATGGCGGCCACGTAGCTCTCGTAGATGTCCGCGCCCATGCCGGCGATGTCACCCACGTTGTCACCGACGTTGTCGGCGATGACGCCCGGGTTGCGGGGGTCGTCCTCGGGGATGTTGGCTTCGACCTTGCCGACGATGTCGGCGCCCACGTCGGCAGCCTTGGTGTAGATGCCGCCGCCGATGCGTGCGAAGAGCGCGATGGAGGATGCGCCGACTGCGAACGAGTGAATCACGGTGCTCAGCGCGTGAGCGTCGTGGTTGCGGAACAGCGCGTACAGACCGCCCAGGCCCACCAGGCCCAGACCCGCCACGCACAGGCCCATCACGGCGCCGCCGTCGAGGGCCATCACGAGCGCTGCCGACATGCCGTGGGCACGGGCCGCTTCGGTCGTGCGCACGTTGCCGTAGGTGGCTGCCTTCATGCCGAAGAAGCCGGCCAGCAGGGAGAGGAAGGCGCCCGACAGGAACGCGGCCGCCGACTGCACGCCCAGACCCTTGCCGCTGAAGGCAAAGAAGAGCGCAGCCGAGACCACCACCGCGTAGACCCCGAGCACTTTGTACTCGCGGACCAGGAACGCCATGGCGCCCTCGCGGATGTAGCGCGCGATGCGGGCCATCGCGGCGTTGCCTTCCGGTGCCGACTTAACCCGGAAATACAGGCCGATTGCGACAACCAGGGCAACTAGACCCGTGGCGATGGCGTAGACAGGGAGCCTTTCCACTCAGACACTCCTCGGCCCCAGGGACCGGAAGAAGCGCGCGGTCCAATCCGCGGCGCGAACCACATCCATCATCCCCTCGCTCCGCCGCGGTTTCCCCCGGCGCGGACGAGACAAATCGGCCGCCTACATCCCGCACTTCCCGGGCATGGTCAAGCGACCGGCGCGCCCGGGATAGCCTGATTTTGCACGTTGCGCTCGTGGCTTCGTGAGCTTTGCAGCCGGTATGCGTCGACCCAGGGCCCATGCTTCCTGGCGCGGATGGGCCTAAGCTGTGTCCGATGGCGGTCAACCGTTCAGAGCTTCGCTGGAATGGCTGGGGGCGCGTGCGTGAATCGGTGGCCCTCTCCGAGCCCCAGCAGCTGGCCGTCGTGCAAGCCCTGGCCCAGCGCCTGGGGGTACCCCAGACCACCCGCAGGGCACCCGTGGCGATCGCCGACGTGGATCTGCCGCCCTCTCGGCTCTCCCGGGGCATCCTGCTCGAGCTGGGTGAGGCCATCGGCCCCGATCTGGTTCGTACCAGTATGATCGAGCGGGCCCAGCACGCCGCGGGCCGCAGCCTGCCCGATCTGTTGCGGCTCCGTTCCGGGAAGCTTGGCCGAGCGCCCGACGCGGTGCTCTACCCGGAGAACGCCCAGCAGATCGCCGCCATCCTGCGGCTGGCCAGGGAACACGCGCTCAGCGTCGTGCCCTTCGGCGGTGGCAGCAGCGTGGTCGGCGGCGTGGACCCGGTGTGTCCCCAGGGCAAGCGCGCCGTGTTGTCCCTCGATACCACGCGCCTGCACCGACTGATCGCGATCGACGACCAGAGCCTCACCGCCACCTTCGAGGCCGGCATCGATGGTCCCAGCCTGGAGGCCGAGCTCAACGCCCGCGGCTACACCCTGGGGCACTTTCCACAGTCATTCGAGCATTCCACCCTGGGCGGCTGGATCGCGGCGCGCTCCTCGGGGCAGCAGTCCGACGGCTACGGCGGCATCGATACGTTGCTGGTGAGTGCCAAGCTCGTGACTCCACGCGGAGAGCTCAGCACGCTCGGGGTCCCGCGCACGGCCACCGGACCCGACCTCAAGGAGTTCGTGCTCGGCTCCGAGGGCACCCTGGGCGTCATCGTGGAGGCCACCGTGCGCATCCGGCACCGGCCTGCCATCCACGACGTGCGCGGCATGCTGTTCCGGGACTTCGCCTCGGGCGTGCGCGCGATCCGGGCGCTGCAGGCAAGCGGCTTGCCCATGAGCATGATGCGGCTCTCCGACGCGCGTGAGACCGAGCTC
This sequence comes from Myxococcales bacterium, assembly GCA_047601445.1. Lineage (GTDB taxonomy): Bacteria > Myxococcota_A > Polyangia > Polyangiales > DASUME01 > DASUME01. Next base: position 7,198,031 of record JASGJH010000001.1, read on the forward strand.
TCGCTGCTGCTGCGCAGGGACCCCTCGCGCAGCTTCGATCTTACCGCGCATGTCATGCAAGGCGTGCGCGGGCTCGGCTACGGCGAGGGGCGCTGCGCGCTGCTGTTAAGCGTCGAGGGCGATGAGGCCGTGCGAGTCGAGGCCGAGATGTTGCGGGCGCAGGCCATCGGGGTGCGCCATGGGGGCTTGCCGCTGGGGAAGAAGCCTGGGGAGTCATGGAAGAAGGATCGCTTCCGGGCGCCCTACTTAAGAGATTTCTTGCTCGATCACGGATTCGCCATCGACACCATGGAGACCGCCTTCAGCTGGTCCAAGCTCGAGGCCGGCCATGACCACGTGGTGCATGCCATGGCGGAGGCGGCGCGTGTGCACGCTGGCGCGGGCTTCTCCATGGGCCACATCTCGCATAGCTACGCGGACGGCGCCTGCGTGTACTTCATCGTGCTGTATCCGCTCGCCGCCGAGGACGTGCTCGGGCAATGGCAAGCCATCAAGCGCGCCACCACGGACGCCATCGTGAAGAGCGGCGGCACCGTGTCCCATCATCACGGCGTGGGGCTCGATCACGTGCCCTGGATGGCGCAGGAGAAGGGCCAGCTGGGGCTCGCGGCCATCCGAGCGCTGCGCAATGCGTTCGATCCCGAGGGCATGATGAATCCGGGAAAGCTCGCGTGAGCGACGCTTCCTGGACGCTCCGGGAGCGCCACACCGCCCTCGAGCGGCTCGCGCGCGAGGGGATCGAGCTCGCAGTGATCGGCGGTGGCATCACCGGAGCGGGCGTGTTGCGCGACGCCGCCTTGCGCGGGCTCTCGTGCGCGTTGTTCGAGCGCGAAGACTTCGCCTCGGGCACCTCGAGCCACACCTCCAAGATGATCCACGGCGGGCTGCGCTACATCGCCGAGGGACAACTCGGCGTCACGCGCGAGTCGTGCCTGGAACGAGAGCTCCTGGCGCGCCTGAACCCAAACCTCGTGCACCCGCTGCCCTTCCTGTTCTGTGCCTTCGAGAACGGACTCAAGCCCTGGCAGGTGGTGGCGGGCATGAGCCTCTACAGCGCCCTGTCGGGCTTCAAGAGCGGCTTCTCTCTGCTCTCGGGAGACGACGTGGAGCGCCTCAGCCGCGACGTGCGCAAGGACATCCTGCGGCGCGCCGCGCTCTATCACGACCAGCAGGTCGACGACGCGCGCATCGTGCTCGAGACCGTGAAGGACGCTCGACGCGTGGGCGCCGAGGCCATTTCGCACGCGGACGTGGTGGGCTTCGACAAGCAAGGCGAGCGCATCACGGGCTTGAGGGTGCGCGACCGCCTGAGCGGTCGTGAGTTCTCGATCCGCGCGGGCAGCGTGGTGAATGCCGCGGGCCCCTCCGCTGACCGCGTGCGCGAGCTCGACGCGGCGCTGGCCGTACACGAGCTGAGGCCTGCCAAGGGCGTACATCTGGTGATCGAGCGCTCGCGCGTGCATGCGGAGGCGGCCGTGGCGTTCCAGGCGCCCGACAAGCGCCATATGTTCCTGTGCCCTTACCAGGACGTGCACTTGATCGGCACCACCGACACCTTCACCGACGAGATCGACGAGCCCACCGTCACGCGCAAAGATCTGCACTACCTGCTGGCCGCTACCAATCGCATGTTCTCGAGTCCGCCGCTCGTCGAGCACGATGTGATCAGCGTCTTCGCCGGGGTGCGCCCGCTGGTGGCCGATGCCCATGCCGAAGTGCCCGCGTCCAGCGTGTCACGCGAGCACCGCATCACACTCGACCCGTCGGGGCTGCTCTCGGTGGCGGGCGGGAAGCTCACCACGCACCGGCACATGTCCGAGCAGATCGTGGATCGCGTGCTGGAGCAGCTCGGGCCCGAACGGCGCCGAAGCTTGAAGCCCTGCCAGACCAAGCTGCGCCCGCTGCGCGCGGACCGCTTCGAGTTCGGCGCACTCCAGGCCGAGCTCACGCAACGCTTCGAGCTCGATCCCGGGAGCAGCGCGCGCTTGATCGGGAGCTGGGGCGCGGACGCGGTCGCCATCTTTGCCAACGCTCCACCCGAGCAGCGCAGGCCGATCGGTTCGTCCCGCTACTATCCCTGTGAGGTGGCGCGTGCGTTCAGCCACGAATGCGCCGCGAACCTGTGCGACGTGCTCGAGCGCCGCGTGCGTGTGGCCGTCTTCGCACGCGGGCAAGGGTTGCCCGAGCTCGCTGCGTTGGCCCAGGTGGCCGCCGAGGTGGCAGGCTGGGACGACGCGCGCACGCGCGACGAAATGCAGCGCTACCGCGAGCTCGTGCAGCGTCGTTATCGGGTGCAGGCATCGTGAGTCAAACCGTCGTCATCGTGAATCCCCACAGCCGCTCCGGTGAGATCGGTCGACGTCTGCCCGAGCTCGAACGACTCCTGCAGCGCCACGTCCCCGACCACCGCGTCGTGCTCACCGAACGTGAGGGCGACGGTCGGCGCCTGGCTCAGGTGGCGCTCGCGGCGGGTGCAAGTCGGGTAGCAGTGGCGGGCGGCGATGGAACCACGAGCGAAGTCGTGAGCGGCCTGTTCGCAGCCCACGAGCGACCGGCGGTAGAGCTAGCGATCTTGCCCTGTGGCTCGGGGGGAGACTTCGGGCGCCTGCTCGGCTTGGGCCGCGATCTCGAAGTTGCCGTGGCCAGGCTCGCCTCGGGAAAGCGTCGCCAAGTCGACGTGGGCCGCGTCAGCTATCGAGGTGCGGACGATCGCCCCGAAGTGCGCTGGTTCCTCAACATCGCGAGCTTCGGCATGAGCGCAGACGCGGCGCACTGGCTGGCGGAGCAGGGGCGCCGTGGCAAGCGCGGTCCGCTTTCGTACATCGAGTCCGGTCTACGCGGGGTGTTCTCCTACGACCCGAAGCCTGTGCGTGTGAAGGTGGACGGAGAGCTCGTGCACACGGGAAAGCTCTTCCTTGGAGCTGCGGCCAATGGGCAGTACTTCGGCGCCGGCATGCAGATTGCGCCTCACGCCCGTCCCGACGATGGAGTCTTCGACGTGGTGCTGGCGGGCCAGCTCGGCAAGGCGCAAGCGCTCTGGCTGTTTCCCAAGTTGCAGAACGGTCGCCATCTGGGAGATTGCCACATCAAGGTATCGCGCGGCAAGTTGGTGGAGCTCGAGAGCGACGACGAGATCTGGCTCGAGGCCGACGGAGAACCACTCGGTCGTTTGCCCGCCCGGCTAGAGCTGTTGCCATTGGCTCTTACGCTTGGTGGTCTGCCTTAAAGAAACCGATCGAGGGTGCCACAGTGTGCTCGCTGCGCGCGCGTCGCGTGAGGGGCTGCCCACGTGAACCGATGCGATCCCTCGCGCGCTGTGGCTGGCGCACGCCTTGCTCTGGGGAGGCTCGTGCGCGCGCCTTTGCCCGCGGGCCACTCGTGCGCTTCGACCGAAGGGGTTCAGACATGGTGCATTCAACGCGGATTTTGCTGTCGTGCTGCGGTGTGTTGGCTGTCCTGAACGTGGGCTGCGGTGACAGCGGACCGAGCGGTGCCACGTCCGCCTCGGAGATGAGTAAGCCCGACGGCCACCAGCACGGCGGCGGAGATGCCGCTACCAACCAGGAAACGCCGAGCGACGCGGGCAGCACTCCTTCCCACAGCTTCCGCGAAGCTTGCCTCGCGGCTTGTCACGCCCAGAGTGCGTGCCTCGGCTTCTCGGACAGCGATTGCATGGATTCGTGCGAGGCGCAGGCGCAGGCGCAGGCGAGTAGCTGTCAGCCGGCAGCCACCGCCGAGCAAGATTGTCTGGCCGGTCTCACGTGTGAACAGGCCAAGGCGTACGGCACCCAGGGCCGTCGTCAGCACGCCCAGTGCGGAGCCCAGGCGCGCGCCTACTTCGCAGCCTGCACCCTCGATGGCGGAAGCACGCCCGCGGCCTGCAGCGCCCTGTGCGCGCGCTACGACGCCTGCGGCGCGTCGATGGTGAGCGTCCCCGCCTGCGAGGAGAAGTGCATCCTGCAGGTCAGCTCCTATCACGCCACCAGCGGCGGCTGCGGCGACGCTTTCCTCACGTTCATCGGCTGCGGTGCGCAAGCAAGCTGCGGCGAGGTCAAAGACCTCGCCGCAACCAGCACCTCCCCCGCCGCATGCGATGAGAAGCTCACGGCGATGGAAAAGGCCTGCCAGTAAGAACGGAGGCGGAGGCGGAGGCGGTGGCCGTGGCGGCACACACGCCAGCGGCCGCCGAGGCAGCCGCGGATTTCGCCACTGCCACTGCCACGGATTGCGCCCCGGGTCACGGCTATGGGCGCATGGCTCTCGAGCGGATTACACTCGGGCCGACGTGACGAAAAAGAGGCTCAAGGTCGTCGAAGCCCGGAACGAGAAGCTCGGTCGCCCCAACATCATGGATCGCGCGCTAGCCCACCGTTACGGCACGCCGTACGTGTACCTGGTCGCGTTCGCCATTGACGTGGACCGCGTGCACGAGCTCGACCCGCAGGATGGTTCGCTGCCGTTCGGCTGGGAGGTCTGGTTGGTGGAGCGCTACCTCACCAATCTGTTCGTCGACTTCGCCCGCGGCGTGCTGCCGAGCGACCCGGTGCAGATGGTGGAGCACGCCTGCCTGGCCGTGATGGATTTGCCACGCGTGAAGCCCGGCCAGGCCGCCCCGTTCGGGAGCCAGCTGCCCTTTGCCGTGTATGCGGGCGTGGCGCGTAAGCATCTGCCGAACCGCCTGGGCGACTGCTTCCAGACCTGGAAGAAGCCGCCGGTCGATCTGCTCGACGATCTGCGCACCATCGACGTCCAGACTGGCGGGCCTGAGCGCCTGGTGCAGTTTTGCCTGGGCTCGAACGTGCAGCCTGGACTCATTCAACCCGTCCAGGACGCGCTCCGTAGCCTGCTCGAGGCGCAGCCCGAGTGACCGCTCCGCGCGTCTGGTCGAAGCGGTGAATACGCTGGATCGCAGGGAGAAGCGCGGGCTCCTGCGCTTCGAATGAGGAGCCGACGCGTTCACTTCTTGAGCGATGTGATCCAGTCCTTCACTTGCTTGAGTCCCGTCTCGTCCGCTACTTCGGTCCCGATCGGTGGCATCTGCAGCGTGCCCTCGCCACGCTGGCTCGCGCGGATCACCATCTCACTCTTGTCCGGATAGCCGGGCTCGATGATGTGCAGGTCGGGCAGGACCGAGTTCGGTTGGAGCACCGTGGTGCTGTAGCCCAGCGTGTGTTCCAGGGTGTCGAGCTTGTCGGTGCGCTCCCAGAAGATGGGCCCACCCGTGCGCGGGCCCCGCTTGAGGATCTGCTCGTAGGCCGTGGTGCCCGGGCGGTGGCAATGGCCGCAGTTGGCGTGCAAGTAGCCGAGGGCGTTCTCGGCCAGGGTGCCGCCGGGGATCTTGAAATTGGCCGCGGGCGGCTTGCTGAGGCGCCCCTCGCGCGCGAGGGACATCAGGTTCCTGCCCGAAAGGTCGTGCGAGAGCTGCAGCGCGCTCACGCCGAGCAACACACCTTGACTGTTGTGGCAGCGCACGCACTGGGTTTGGTCCGGGATATCGTGGGCGGTGCCCAGCGCGTTGGCTTGTCCCGCGGGCACGGCGTCGGCGTCGCGTTGGTCCGCGCGCCAGCGGTAGGCCACCATGACCCAGCGATCTTCGGCCGCCTTGTGCAGCATGCGAGTCTCCACGCGCACGCCATCGACGCGGAACTCCTTCCAGGCCTTGGTGCCCACCGGGAAATTCCAGGCATCCATGTCGCTGGTGTCGATCTGCTTGCCGACCGGCAAACGCAGCCAACGGCGCTTGATCGCTCCGTCGGACCACAGCACGAAGTGCGGTTGGAAGCTCATCACGTCGCCGCGCACGACGTCGTATTGGATGCTTTGGTATAGCCCTGTCTGCGACAGCAGCTCCGGATAGCCGCCATCACTCAACGGGCCTTCGACGTCCGCGTCCGAGCCGGCATCAGTCTGGGCATCCGCGTGCGCACCCGCGTCGCTTGGCGCCGCGTCCATTTCGTGCCCGGCGTCTCCTTCATGCCCTGCGTCGAGGATGAGCGCGGGCGAGGCGTCCTGACCGGCGTCCTCTGGCTCCTCCACCGGCATCTCGTCGACCCCGCGATCGAAGGAGCCGTCGAACCCTGCGTCCTCGAGCTCGGGCGCTCCGCGCCGCCCGGTGGCGTGCGTGTCCAGCGTGCACCCCGCGAGTGCCAGGCAAGCCGACAGGAGAAGCGACGAGGCGCGCCGTCGCATGCGGTTGGGCTCAGTCATTTTTCGCCCCCGCTCGGATCCAGCTGCGGAACACTTCGATCTGCGTGTCGCTCAAGGCCGGGTAGTTGTCTGGCATGCGCACGCCGCAGTCGGCGGTTCCTTCGAGCTTGTGGATGATCAAGCTCTTCGTCGGATCGCCGGGTTTGACGCGCACCTGGCCGGTTCCGCCGCAGTCGATGCCCGCCGCGGAGACGTTGACCAGGTTCTGATAGGCCTTGTCCTGCGAAGACATGTCGAGGTGTCCGAGCTGGAAGCCGATGTGGTCCGCCACGTGGCAGAACGCGCAGTGCTTCCAAATAATGGCGTAGACCTTGGTGAACGTGGTGGTGGGCGGCTTGGTGGTGCCCGCGTCGGTGGTGCCCGCATCGGGCTTGGTGCCCGCGTCGGTGGTGCCCGCATCGGGCTTGGTGCCCGCGTCGGTGGTGCCTGCATCGGGCTTGGTGCCCGCGTCGGTGGTGCCCGCATCGGGCTTGGTGGTGCCTGCGTCGGTCGAGCCTGCATCAGGCTTGGTGGTGCCTGCGTCAGGCTTGGTGGTGCCCGCGTCGGTGGTGCCCGCATCCTTGGGCACGCTGGCGTCAGGCCGAGCTGTGCCTGCGTCACTCGTGCCTGCATCCGAGCCCACGGCCCGTGCCGGCGGCATGCTTGTCTGGGCATCGCTCGGTACCGCAGCATCGCGCGGTCCCGCGTCGAGGCGCGGGCCGGGCAGAGCCATCGTGCCTGCATCCTCGGACTCCGGGTCGCTGTCCGAGTCGTGAGACCCCGTGTCCGGGGTGTCGGCGTCCAGCCACTCATGCTGGGTCAGTTGTTCGTGGTCCGCTTCCTCCGGTGCGCAGGCGGCGCCGAGAAGACAGCTCGCACCAAAAAGTCTCAGTAGCGTAAGGGAGTAATTGCGCATCGCGTCTCCATCCGTGACGACCCGAGGAGAACGCAGAGCAAGAGGTATTCCCCGCTCACTTGGCGAGGTTTGGAACAGGAATCGACAGGCGCGAATTCACGAGCGGATTCAGCGCGACGCACGCCTTCGAACGCGGCCGCGAAGCGCGTCCATGAGAGCGCGCACGGCGAAGCGTGCGAACACGAGCGAATGGCAACCAAACGGCCTCATTGCGCCCAGATCAGCTCGCGCGTGGACCACGATTGCGCAGCGATCTCGGCTTTGGCCACGGTGCATCGCCACGTGCGATCGATGGCGCGCACGTGCGCGTGCTCAGCGCCCTCGCGGCAAACGCACCTCGAACTTGGTGGTGCCGCCGTTGGAGTGCGCTTGCACCGCGCCGCCGTGGGCGGCCACCACCTGCTGCACGATGAACAGTCCAAGCCCCAAGCCATCCGAGCTTTTTGGGCTCGAGCCGCGCCGAAACGGTTCGAACAACATGGGCAGCACCTCGGGGCTAATCTCCCCGCCGTTCTCCACCTCCAAGCGCACCTCGGTGTGCCGCGTGCCGTCGAGGCGCACGTCCACCGGCGTGCCCGGCGTGCCGTGGCGCAGTGCATTGCCCAGCAGATTCGACACCACTTGACAGAGGCGGGCGCTGTCCCACTGACCTTCGAGGTTGCCCGCGTGGCACACCGCGATCGAACGCTCGGGCGCCGCGTCGCGCAGCTCGCCCAGCGCGCGCTCGGTGACTTGCAGGAGATTCACCTTGTCCTCGCGCGTGACCGGGATGCCACCGCTCTGGCGTGCCCGGGCCAGATCGAACAGCTCCTCGATCATCTTCACCATGCGGTGAGCGCTGCGCTTGATGCGGTCGATTTGCTTGTTCTGTTCGGCGGTTGCGCTGAAGCGCAAGTTGTCCGAGGCCATCAGCACGTTGCTGAGCGGCGTGCGCAGGTCGTGTCCTACGGCCGCCACGAAACGCTCGTTGAGCGCCAGGGTCGCCGCCAGCTCCTCGTTGAGTTGTTGGATCTTGTCCACCTGCTCGGCCAGTTGCAGTCGCTGTCGGTACAGCGACACGAACGTGTTGACCTTGTGCTTCAGGATCTTGGCGTCGATGGGCTTGAACAAGATGTCCACTGCGCCGGCATCGTAGCCGCGGAAGATGCGCGCGGATGAGTGCGCTCCCGCGGTCACGAAGATGATCGGCACGTGCCGGGTACGCTCCACGCCGCGCATCAGCTCCGCCAGCTCGAAGCCGTCCATCTCGGGCATCTGCACGTCGATCAATGCCAGCGCGACCTCGTGTTCGAGCAAGATCTCGAGCGCCTCCTCGCCCGAGCGCGCCTGGAGCAGCTCGATGTCGGGCTCGTCGATCAAGCCGGCCAGGGCCAGCAAATTCTCTTCCAGGTCGTCCACCAAGAGCAGTTTGACCGTGCGGGTCGACGACCCTGCGGCGACGGGCGCGCTGATGTTGGATTCTAAGTTCATGTTGTACTCCCAGCGACAGTCGAGACGATGAATGCGGTCAGCTCGCTGAGCGAGCCGGTAAACTGCGGTTGCGCGCGCGCGATGGCGGCCTCCGGCATCAAGGGCATCTGCGCCGACTCGGGGCTCTGCACGGCGACCAGGCCGCCGTTCTCGCGCACGCACTGGGCGCCGCGCGCGCCATCCTCGTTGGCGCCCGTGAGCACCACGGCCAACAGGCTCGGACCGAATACCTGCGCGGCCGACTCGAACAACACATCGATGGAAGGACGCGAGTAGTGCTCCGGCGCGTCGATCGAGAGGGCCAGGGTGGTCTCGGACTCCACCAGCATGTGATAGTCCGGTGGTGCGAACCAGACGCTGCCCGCGCCGAACGACGCCTGATCGCTCGCTTCACGCACGGAGAGGGGGCACAGAGACGAGAAAATCTCGCACAGCAAGCTCGGTTTGCGCGGCGGCAGATGAACCACCACGAACACAGGGGCTGCAAAGTTGGCCGGCAGAGCTGGCAAGACCACGCGCAGGGCTTCGATGGCCCCTGCAGAGGCGCCAACCACCACGGCTCGGATGGGGCTCGGGTGTTTCAGCATCGCTGGTACCAGCCCGCCTTCTCGCTGCGCTCCCGGAACGCACCCGCGTGCGTCGAGAAGCGCAGCGACTCCTTGGAGCCGAGCCCAAGGAAGCCCTTGCGACACAGCGACTCCCGAAAGAGGCCCACGGTGCGGTCCTGCAGCTGACGGTCGAAGTAGATGAGCACGTTGCGGCAGGACACCAGCTGCACCTCGGCGAACACGTTGTCCGTGGCCAGGCTGTGATCCGAGAACACCGCGCGCTGCACCAGACTGCGGTCGAACACGGCCGACCCGTAGGCAGCGGTGTAGTACTCCGAGAGGGAGCAGCGTGCGCCCGACTGCCGGTGGTTCTCGGTGAAGGTAGGGATCCGATCGATGCCGTAGACACCGGCCTCGGCTTTGCGCAGGGCATCCGGGTTGATGTCGGTGGCGTAGATCAGGCTGCGCTCGAGCAGGCCTTCCTCGCGCAGCACGATCGCGAGCGAGTAGACCTCTTCGCCGGAGCTACAGCCCGCCACCCAGACGCGAATCGAAGGGTAGGTGTGGAGAATCGGCACGATATGCTCGCGCAGGGCGCGATAGTAGGCCGGGTCCCGGAACAAATCGCTCACCGGCACGGTCATCAATTGCAAGAGCCGCGTGAACTGCTCGGGCTGGAAGGCCAGGAGCTCGTCCAGCTCGGGCAAGCTCTCGCAGCGCAGGTCGCCCAGCGCGCGCGAGAGTCGGCGGCGCAGCGAGGCGCGGGCGTAGGAGCGGAAGTCGTAGTGGAAGCGTCGGTAGATCGACTCCAGAAAGGTATCCAGCTGTCGATCGTCGAAGTTCATTTGGGCAGCCAAACGCGCAGGAGTGAGAGCAGCATCTGAACGTCGATGGGCTTGGCGATGTAGTCGTTGGCGCCGGCCTCCAGGCAGCGTTCCTGGTCGTCGCGCATGGCCTTGGCGGTGAGCGCGATGATGGGCAGCTTGGCGTGCTTTTCCTTGGCGCGGATGGTGCGCGTGGCGGTCAGACCGTCCATCTCCGGCATCATGATGTCCATCAACACCAGATCCAGGTCGCCGTCCTTCTCGAGGCGCTCCACCGCTTCTCGACCGTTGCGGGCCACCACCACGATGGCGCCCTTGGGCTCGAGCACGCTGCTCAATGCGAACACGTTGCGCACGTCGTCCTCGGCGATGAGGATGCGGCGCCCCTCGAACAACGCCTCGCGATCGCGCGCCGTGCGCAACATGCGCTGCCGCTCTGCCGGCAGCTCCGCCTCCACCTGGTGGAGGAAGAGCGTGACCTCGTCGAGCAGCCGCTCCGGCGAACGCGCGCCCTTCACGATGATGGAGCTCGAGTAGCGGCGCAGACGCTGCTCTTCCTCGGAGGTGAGCGAGCGTCCGGTGTAGACGATCACGGGCGGAAAGGCGTAGCCCTCGTCCTGCGTCATGCGCTCGAGCAGTTCGTAACCCGAGGCATCCGGCAAGGATAGGTCGGTCACCATGCAGTCGAAGGTGTACTGACGCAGCTGCGCCAGGGCTTCCGCCACGCTGCCCACCGCGACGGTCTCGACTTCGGGTCCGCCGAGCAGCTCGCAGATGCCCGCGCGGGCCACCACGTCGTCCTCCACCACCAACAGGCGCCGCACGTGGCGGCTCAGCTTGCTCTCGAGACGCTTGAAGGCTTCCTGCAGACCCTCCCGCGTGACCGGCTTGAGCGCATAGCCCATGGCGCCCATGGAGAGCGCTTCCTTGGCCATGTCGAGCACGCTCATCACGTGCACCGGCAGATGCCGCGTGGCTGGGTCGCGCTTGAGGCGGTCGAGCACCGAGAGACCCGAGTGGTCCGGGAGATTGAGGTCGAGCACCACGGCGCAGGGGGCGCAGCTGGCAGCCAGCGTGAGGGCCTCGTCGGCGGTCACGGCGACCACGCACTGGTAGCCGAACTCATGGGCTTGATCGAACAGGATGCGCGCGAAGTGCAGGTCGTCTTCCACCACCAACAGGGTGCGTCGTGAGGCGTCGAGCGCGTCGCGGTCGTCCGGGATGGCAGCGACGAACTCGAGCTTCGACGCGGCGGGAGCGGACGCAGGAGTCAGCCCAGACGCCGACCCGGTGGCAGCCCGCGGTCGGCTCGAGGCGGGGCGGTTGCTGGACGGCGGTGGGATTGCCGATGCCGGCGGGAAATTGGAGTCGGCAATTTGGCCGCTGCTCGCGTGCTTGACGGGAATCGAGAGCGTGAACGTGCTGCCCTGACCCGGTTCGCTCTCGAGCACGACATCGCCGCCGAGCAGCTGGGCCAGGTCGCGACAGATGGCCAGGCCGAGGCCCGTGCCACCGTACTTGCGATTGCTGGCGCCGTCGGCCTGGCGGAACGCCTCGAAGATGACTTCTTGTTGGTCCTTGGGGATGCCGATGCCGGTGTCCTTCACGGCGAAGTGAACCCGGCCGTCGCTGGCGCTGACCAGCAAGGCGACGCTGCCCGTGTCCGTGAACTTGATGGCGTTGGACAGCAGGTTCTTGAGCACCTGCTGCACCCGGAACACGTCGGTATCGATCGCACTCGGTAAGTCGGGGGCCAAGTTCGCCACGAGCCGCACCCCCTTCTGCTTCGCCACGGGCTCGAACATGCGGACCACCGGATCCGTGATGCGCGGCACCGGCAAGGACGTGAGGTTGAGCTGCATGTGACCGGCCTCGATCTTGGCCAGATCGAGGATGTCGTTGATCAGGTTGAGCAGGTCGTTGCCGGCCGCGTAGATGGTGTCGGCGTACTTGACCTGTTCCGCGGTGAGATTTCCGGGTTTGTTGTCCGCGAGCAGCTTGGCGAGGATCAGGGAGCTGTTGAGCGGTGTGCGCAGCTCGTGCGACATGTTGGCCAGGAATTCGGACTTGTACTGGCTGGCTCGCGTGAGCTCGTTGGCCTGTTCTACCAGGCGCGTTTGCGACGCGCGGAGAGTGTTCGCCTGGCGCTCGAGGTTGAGGTTACTGCTCTGGAGCTCATGCTGTCGCTCTTCGAGCTGGGTCTGCGCTTCGAGCAACGCGGAGCTCTGCTCCTGGAGCTCTTCGTTGGCTGCCCGCAGCTCCTCTTGCTGCGCATGGAGCTCTTCGGCTTGCTGCTGCGACTTGGCGAGCAACTCGCGCAAGCGGGCGCGATGCTGGGCCGAGCGAACGGCCATCGCCAGGGGCTCACCGAGTCGCGCCGTGAGCTCGCGGGTGCGTCCCTCGAACTTCCGGAAGAAGCCGAGCTCCAGCACCGCGTGCACCACACCGTCGACCATCGCGGGCACGAGCACCAGCGTGCGTGGCGAGCTCTCGCCGGTGCCCGAGCCGATCGCGAAGTAGCCCTCCGGCACATCCTCGATCATCAACATCTCGGCGCCTTTGGCAGCTCGCCCTACCAGCCCCTCGCCATGGTTCAGCAGGTTCCCGCCGCCGAGCTTGGGCGTGACTCCGAGCGCCGCGCGACAGCGCAGGCCCTCCGGATCCGACACGTAGAGCACCGCCGCCTCGCCGCCCGTCAGCGGCAGCACCACGCTCAGGAAGCGCTCGGCGAGCTCGTCGATGCTGTTCTCGCCGCGCATCACCTCGGCCACGCGCAGTTGTCCGTCGCGCAGCCAGGCCTCGATCTCGAGCTCCTCGCGCGCCTTGTGCTGGCTCTCGAGGGCGGTGCCGTACGTCTCGGTGATGGCCTTCATATTGCGGCGCGACACGAAGGCCAGCGCCAGCGCGGCGGCGCCGATGAGCCCCATCAACAGCTGGCGCGCCGTCTTGGTGCTGGCAGCCAACGCGGCGTTGCGGGCGTCGGCCTGGACGCGCTCGCTCTGCAGCAACGCGGCGATGGCGACGCGGGTATCGTCCATCTTGCGCTTGCGGTCGACCATGGCGTCGACGGCGCGCGCCTCCTCGATGCGACCGTCGACCAGGGCGCTCGACGATGCGGCCAACCAGGCTTCGTAGCGCGCGCGCAGCTCGTAGAGCCGCGCCAACTGCCCCTCGTCGTCGTCCAGCAGGACTTCCAGCTCCTGGAATACGCGCTCCGGCGTGGCCCGTTCGTAGGGCTCCAGGAAGGCGCGCACGCCCGTGACCAGGAAGCCGCGCAACGCCGTCTCCTGATCGACGATTTGCCCCTGTGCCTCGTGGACCTTGGCGATCACGCTCTGTCCGCGGTCGACTTGCTCCGCGTTCTTGGCGAGCTGCGACACCTGGGTCGCCAGCAAGAAGCCCACGCCGATCAAGATCAGGACTGGAGCGCCGATGGAGATTGCCAGACGATGGCGAATCGTCTGCGCCGGCACGAAGCTCGAGCGCGTGCCTTCATTCGCGGATGCGGCTTGGGACATGGCGGGCTTCGTGAGCGTACTGCTCCGCGCGAACCTTGCCCTTACTTACTTGTCCCAAGAATAGAAAAAGTCCGCACACAGGTTCTGCTGCCGACTAGGGCCGCGTGGAATCCGCCGACCAGGTTGCCCCAGTGGGGCAAAACTGCGATGGCTGCCGAACAATTGCCCTTAGCGCGTATGGGCTCCCTTACTCGGATGCGGACGCGCGGGCCCGGCTGCCGAACGCTTGCACCGCGGCGGCCGAAATCGTGCGTGACTCCGGCGGCGCTACCGTGCTGCCACTCGGAACGCTCTTCATGATCACGGTGTTGGCGCCGATTTTCACGTGATCTCCCACGCGTACCTTGCCGAGCACGCGCGCGCCGACGTAGATATCGACGTGGTCGCCGACCGTGGGGAACATGCCCTCGCTGTTGGCGTTCGTGCCGAGCGTGACCTCGTGGAAGATCAGGCAGTCTTCACCGATCACGCAGGAGCCGATGATCACGCTCCACGGGTGGATCAGGCACAGGCCCGGGCCGATCTGGGCGTCCGGGCTGATGCGCAAGTTGAAGCCGACGCGCCAGACGGTGTCCATGGCCCGCTGCGGGACATGCACCAGCAGCCGGAGAGGGCGAGGGACCGCGCGCACCCAAACTCCGAGTCGATGCGTGGCGCCGGCCCAGAAGCCCAGGTTTCTGAGCGGCCCGCCGAAGCCGGCGTAGCGGCGCGCGTCCCGGCGCAGGTCGTGCACGAGTTTCTTGCTGGCCTGGTACATCATGGGGGGATCTCCTGGGAAGAGGCCGCGAGACGCGCGGTCGCGCGTGAGCCCGGGCTCGCGCTCTCGTCGCGCACCGCCACAGCCGAAGTCATGCGTCGGCCGCGAGGACCAGCGCAGAGGTCGATCCCGTCCTCGAGCTCGCCGTGGTGAGCAGTGCTCCGCGCTCGATGCGCGCCGAGCGCTGCGTGTAGCGTGGCCCCGGCACGCGAGGGGTGGAGAGGCCCGCGATGGCGGGGGCCACGCCGCTGCGCAGCGCGGAGAGCCCGACCAGCACTTGCAACAGGCCGGCGGCGTCCATGCTCTCCCCGAGGTTGGCCTTGGGTGCGATCAGGGCAGGTGGCTTGGGCGACGACGCGTAGAACATGGCGCACAGGGCGTGCGCGTGTGCCTCGTCGTCGCTCGGGAGACCGTTGGCTCCCGAGCTGATGAGCGCCACGTCGGCGGGGGAGAGCTCGGCGCGAGTCAACGCCCGCTGAGCGCTGTCGGCCAGGCTCATGCCGAGCGTCTCGGGCGACGGATGAAAGCCCGCCGCGTGCCCGAGCACCACGCCGTGAACATTGGCAGCGCGCTCGCGGGCGGCGGTCAAGGGTTCGACCACTAACGCGCAGGCGGCTTCGGCCAGCACCATGCCGCGGCTCTCGGCGTCGAACACACGCGCTCCGTGGTGATCGCTGAGATTGGCGTCGCAGCCCAGACTGTGGCCCGCGAGCGGCGCGAAGGCCCCAACCACCAGGCAGGCTCGCAAGCGACCGCTCTCCACCATGCGCGCTGCGAAGCCGAGCGCCTCGAGCCCGCCCGCAGCTCCCACGCTCAAGGTCACCGAGCAGCCGCGCATCCGAAACGCCAGGGCGCTCGCCGAGCCCGGGGCGCTGCCGATGGCGAGCGGCATCAACGCGGGGTTGGTGCGCTCCATGCCCTTGGTGACCAGTCCGAAGTCGTACTCCACCAGCGTATCCACATGACCATGGGTGGAGGCCATCACGAGCCCGAACTGCTCGCTCGGCACCTGATCGCTCCCGAGCCTGGCGTCCGAAAGCGCCAGCGTGGCGGCGCAGATGCCGAGCTGGGTGGTGCGGTTGTAGGCCCGCATGCCGCGCACGTTGGCGTAGCGCGACGCCTCGAAGTTCGGCACCATGAGGCTGCCCGCGCCCTGCTGCGTGAGCGCGCTCTGGCCCTCTCGCAAGCTCTCCATCAGCCGCGCCAGATCGTCGCCCAGCGGCGTGATCAAGCCCGCACCCGTGATCGCTGCGCGCGTGGACCTCATGGCATCCTCCTGATCAGCGTACTCACGTTGAAGCCCCCGAAACCCGCCGCCATGTTCAGGCACGTGGTGAGCGCGGCCGGGCGCCCCTTGAGCGGCACGAAATCGAGGCCGAAGGCCGGGTCCGGGTCGGTCAGGCTCGCCGTGGGCAACACCGCCTGTCGCTCCAGCATCAGCACGCAAGCGATGGCCTCGATGGCGCTCGCCGCGCCGTTGGTGTGCCCCAGCATCGACTTGATGGAGGACACCGGCACCTGCGTGCAGCGCGCCCCGAGTACGGCCTTGAGCGCCAGCACCTCGCCCGCGTCGTTGTACTGCGTGCCCGTGCCGTGCGCGCTCACATAGTCGATCTCGTCGGCCGACGCGCCGCTGGTGGCCAGTGCCTGCAGAGCAGCCCGTGCGAAGCCCTCGCCGGTGGGCTCGGGAGCCGTGAGATGGTACGCGTCGTTGCTGATGCCGAAGCCGAGTAGCTCGGCCCTGCAGCGCGCCCCCCGGCGCTCGGCGTGCTCGAAGCTCTCGAGCACCAGCACCGCCGCTCCCTCACCGAACGACACCCCGTCGCGCTCGCGGTGGAAGGGCTTGAGGAAGCTCTTGGAGAGCGCCCCCATCCGACGAAAGCCGCAGTAGGTGAGCCGCGTCAGCGTATCGACGCCACCCACCAGTACGAGCTCGGCGCCGCCAGACGCGACCAGGTCGTAGCCCCATGCGATGGCGGCGTTGCCAGAGCTGCAGGCGGTGGCGTTCATCAGCACGGGCCCGGTTGCGCCCACGTCGCGCGCCACGGCCGCGGCGATCCGGTGATTGTCGGAGCATTCGAAGAGCTCTCCCCAGCTTGTCGCCTGCGCGTCCTGCGCACGCTGCTCATTGAACGCTCCGACTTGGCGTTCCTCCCCCAAGGTCGTGCCGAGCACCACACCTGCTCCGGTCAGCGCCGGGCTGGCCGCGGTAAGACCTGCGTCGCGCAGCGCACGCCGGCCTGCGCACACCGCAAGCCCGACGGCGCGGCGCGCCGGTGTTCCCCACTCCGCCCACGGATCTTCCGTGAGGTCCGCCTCGGCCCCCACGAGGCCCGGCAGCTCCGCGATGGCGAAGTGCTCGAGCGGCTTGATGAACGAGGTCCCCGTGTAGAGCGCGTCCCAAAAGCGCCCCAGATCTCCGCCCGCCGGGCTCACCAAACCGAGTCCAGTGATCGCAACACGTCGTTCGCGTCGGACGGATGTCATGGGTTAGTTTTCCTTCACAGTCTCAGGGACTCGACCACGCGCACCAGGTCATCGAAGGTGCCGACCTCGGCATAACGCTCCTCGGGAAACTTCACCGAGAAGGTCTGCTCGATCTCGAACATCAGCTCCATCACGCGCACCGAGTCCACCTTGAGCTCGTCCCGCAAGTGCGCTGACCTCGCGAAGTCGTCCTCAGTCTCCGCGATCTTTGCCACGATGGTTCGCAGTTCCTTTTCCATACCCCTGTTCTCCCCCTTTTACGAATCCAATGCCGGTCAGCCTTTACGTACCCGCGCCCGAAAGCTTTCCCTTCACCAGGTTGGCCACCGCGCTCACGGTGCGGAACGAGTCGGTGCTCACGTCCGCCGGGTCGAGCTGCACCTCGAATTTCTCGTCCAGAAAGGCCACCAGGGCCAACGTCGAGAACGAGTCCAAGATGCCGCTTGCCTGGAGATCCGTCTGCTCCGTGAATCCCCGCGCGTCGCCGCTCAGCCAGGTTGTCACGATGTAGTCGATGATCTCGTCCATTACGCGCGTTTCCACCTAGTTCTTCTCCTTATTTCGTCCCGCGCACCGCTGCGCGCGCATCCGTCGTCGCCGCCGCTCGAGCTTGCTGGCTCTCGAGCACGTCGTTCTTCACCTTCACGCGGTCGATCTTGCCGCTCGTGGTGCGAGGCATGGAGGGCACGGTGCGCACCTCCGAGGGGATCATGTAGCGAGGCAACTTGGACGCGCAGTGTTGCTTGATTTGCAGGATGGAGAGCTGCGGATCGCTCGCCACCAGCACGGTCACGAGCTCCTGACCCACCACCAGCGCGATCGCTTCCTGAATGCCGGGGTGCAAGAGTAGCGCGGACTCCACCTCGCCGAGCTCGATGCGATAGCCGTGGACCTTCACCATGTGGTCGCGGCGGCCGTGGTACATCACCGCGCCGTCGGGACGCTGCGAGACCATGTCTCCCGTGGCGTAGGGGCGCTTGGCGAGCAAGGGCGAGCCCGCGTTCCAATAGCCCACCATCACGGTCGGACCGTCGATGAACAGCTCGCCCACTTCGCCCGGCTTCACGGGGCGCCCGTTCTCGTCGAGGATGGACATCACGTCGCCGCAGGACGGGTGTCCGATCGGAATCGCGTTGTCTTCCTCGGCGGGGATCTCGGGCAGCGCGTAGGCCAGGCAGACGTTGGTCTCGGTGGGCCCGAACAGATTCCAGAACTTGGCCTGCGGCAGTGCGCGCATGGCGCGTCGCAGGTGCTTCATGGGAAACACTTCGCCCGCGAAGTACACGGCGCGCAGGGAGGGCGCGCCCTGTTCCTCGAGGTCAGCCTGGTCGAGCATCAGGATCAGCGCGGACGGCACCGAGTACCAGACGCTGATGTTGCGCTGTCGAATACGCTCGAGCATGCGCGGACCGCTGACCACCGTGGTCTCGTCCACGATCACGATGGTGGCGCCTACCCAGAGTGCGGTCCACACGTCGAAGATCGAGAGGTCGAAGTGGAAAGGAGCCACGCTGGCCACGCGGTCGGAGTGGTTGAGCTCGATTCTGATTGCCGGCCCATTCGATGAAGGCGAACGCATTGCGGTGGGAGAGCATCACGCCCTTGGGCACGCCGGTGGAGCCCGAGGTGTAGAGGATGTATGCGAGCTCGTCCGCGGCCTCGCTCGGCGGGTCCATGCGCTCGCCGCTCTCGTCTTGCACCTCGGCCCAGTGATGGATCACGGCGTCGTGCTGCACGGCGGGCAGCGGGCCGTCGGCGCTCAGCACGAAGTGACGCACGGGCGACTGCACGCCGGATGCGAGCCAGCTCGAGAGCAGCACCGGCGAGATCACCACGTGACGAATCCCGCAGTCCCTGGCGATCAAAGCGATGCGCGCCGGCGGCGAGCCCGGATCGAGCGGCACGTAGACCGCTCCCGCACGCAGCGCGCCCAGCATGGCCGCCACGGTGCGACCGGAGCGTGGCATGTGCACACCCACGCGGTCGCCCTTCATCACGCCCATGCGCTGAAAGAGCCGGGCAAACCGGTTGGCGAGCTGGTCGAGCTCTCGGTAGGTGATCTTCTCGATCACACCCTCCACGGCGACGTGGTTGGGGTCGTAGTCTGCCCACGCACTCACGAACTGATCTAACCGCATCATGGCAATCCCATCGCTTTCGCAATAATCGCGCGCTGAATCTCCGACGTACCCGAGAAGATGCGCGACGGAATCGCGTCGCGCAGAAGAGCGTCCACGCCGGTCTCCGGCAAGATCCCGGCACCACCGAAAATCTGCACCGCGTCGAGGCCAGACTGAACGGCGGCCTCCGCGATGTAGAGCTTGCTCATAGCTACGGCTTCCTCGCAGCGTTTACCCCGGCGATGCAAATCGCCCGCATGCAGCAGGAGGAGCCGCGAGGCCTCGAGCCGCAGGCGCATGTCGACCAGCTTGTTCGAGACGCCCTGGAAGCTCCCCAAAGCCTGCCCGAACTGTCGACGGGTGCGCGCGTGCTCCACACACTCGTCGAGGCTTCTCGCCATGGCGCCGACGTAATATGCAAATAGGCAGCCACGCTCCCAGATCATCGATTCACGGAACAGCATCGCCCCCGCGCCCTCGGGGCCCACCCGCATCTGTTCTGGGACGACACACTCTTCGAGGTACACGGTGCCCCACGGAGAGGTCCTGAGACCGCTCTTGGTCTCGCCGGGCGCGACCCTCAGACCCTTGGTGTCACGCGGCACCAAGAACGCGCTGATGCCGAGGAATCCGCGCTCCGGACTGGTCGACGCATAGACCAGGAATAGGTCGGCCACCGGCGCATTGGTGATAAAGAACTTGGTGCCCTCGAGTACATACTCACCCCCCACCCGGCGAGCGCTCGCCTTCAGCGAATACACGTCGGAGCCGGCGTTCGGCTCGGTGGTGGCGTTCGAGCAGATCAGGCGACCCGCCGCGATGTCTGTAAGGTAGCGTTCCTGGTGGTACTTGGAGCGTGAGCGCCAGATCGGCACGGCTGAGGCAAAAGTGTGCGCGCAGAGCGAGAACACCAGGCCTCCATCCTCCGAACCACGGCCCAGCGCCTCGACCAACAGCATGGTGTCGACCGCGTCGAAGCCGCCGCCGCCCCATTGCTCCGGGATGGGCAAACCGGTCAGACCGAACTCGGCCGCTTCGTTCCACAGCTTGCGGTCGAAGGTGCCTGCTCGATCGCGCTCGCGCGCGCCAGGGGAAAGTCGATTGCGCGCAAACTCGAGGGTTGCCTCGATGCGCTCGCGTTGGCTCGCCGTGAGCTCCATGCTCATCAAAAGGACATGCGGATGCGGGCGATGCAAATCGGATCTGTGCGGCTCTTCCAATCTGGCACCGCTACACTCGACGCTCCGAATCACGCTGGCTTTTAGGCTCTATTCCATCACCGAACATGACGATCTTCAGCATCTACCTGCGCGTACTCAATCAGCTGGGCCCCGAGAAGCGCCTCGGAATTTGGCTCGCCGTCGCAAACCTCGCGCTGGCGACCGCGCAGTTCGCGGAGCCCGTCTTGTTCGGTCGCATCATCGACTCGCTGACGCGTCTTTCGCGCTCGGACGGACCGTTCGAAATTGCGCGGCTCGCTCCACTTTTGCTGGTCTGGATCGCTTTTGGGTTCTTCAGCATCGGCGCCGGGGTCCTGGTTGCGCTGCATGCCGACCGGCTTGCGCACCGCCGGCGCGTCTCGGTGATGGCGGACTACTTCGAGCACGCGCTCTCCTTACCCCTGTCTTTCCACCTCACTACGCACTCCGGTCGTCTGCTCAAGGCCATGCTGGGCGGGGCCGACTCCATGAGCTGGCTCTGGCTCGGGTTCTTTCGCGAACAGTGCGCTACCGCAGTCGCCCTGCTGGTGCTCTTGCCCCTTACGGTCTTCCTCAACCCATGGCTAGGCGGATTGCTGGTGGTGCTGGTGCTGTTCTTCTGCGCGCTGACCATGAAAGTGGCGCGTCGCACTCAGACCCTTCAGGCCCAGGTCACGCAGCACCATACCAAACTCGCCGAGCACACCAGCGACGCCCTCGCGAACGTTCCCGTAATCCAGAGCTTCACGCGGGTGGAAGCCGAGTTGCGCGCGCTTCAGGCCATCGGGCGCCGCTTGCTCGAGGCGCAAATTCCCGTGCTCTCGTGGTGGGCGGTGGCGGCCGTCGCCACGCGCGCTGCGGCCACCTTGACCGTGACCGGCATTCTCGTGCTTGGGGCCTGGCTGATCACGCAGCACAAGGCCAGCGTCGGCGAGCTCGTCACCTTCATGAGCCTCGCCACCATGTTGATCGGCCGGCTCGACGCCACGGTGGGCTTCGTGGGCACGCTGTTCATCGAGGCCCCCAAGATGCGCGAGCTCTTCACACTGCTCGATACTACCCCCAGCGTGCGCGACCGGCCCGACGCCCGCGACGTGCAGCGACTCTCCGGCGCCATCGAGTTCGACGACATCCATTTCTCCTACGATCCCAAGCGTAAGATCCTCGATGGCCTTACTTTTCAGGTGAACCCAGGTGAAACCGTCGCCTTGGTGGGAGCCTCGGGCTCTGGCAAGACCACCACGCTCTCCCTGCTGTATCGCGCCTTCGATCCCGAGCGCGGACGCATCCTGGCGGATGGCCTCGAACTCGGCGCCTACACGCTGCACTCGCTGCGCCGCAATATCGCGGTGGTGTTCCAGGAGCCCATGTTGTTCGCGCGCTCTATCCGAGAGAATCTGCTGGTGGGCAAGCCCGACGCCAGCGACGCCGAGATCCGTCGTGCGCTCGAGCGGGCGCAGGCGTGGGAGCTGGTGGAGCAGCAGCCCGAGGGACTCGACACGGTGCTCGGTGAGCGTGGTCGCTCTCTCTCCGGTGGTGAGCGCCAGCGCCTGTCCATCGCGCGTGCGCTGCTCAAGAATCCGCCCATTCTGATTCTCGACGAGGCCACCGCTGCGCTCGACGCCGACACCGAGCGCAAAGTGAAGCTGGCCCTCGACGAGGTCATGCGCGAGCGCACTACATTCGTGATCGCGCATCGCCTGTCCACGGTGCGGGACGCCAGCCGGATCCTGGTGTTCGAGCAGGGCCGCATCGTGGAGAGCGGGACCTTCGGCGCGCTGGCGGAACGGGGAGGGCGCTTTTCGGAGCTCGTGCGTGCCCAGGTGCTCGACGTACCCAAGAGCTAATCCAGGATGGGGACACTTTCGATAGAGCGTTCGTCTCAATGGCTCGGGTATTCTCGTGAAATCGTTCGATTTGGACTCTCAAGACGACGGCCCACACAACGTGGTTTGGTGTTCGCGAACGGGAGCATCGGCACCCGTCGTCTTACGCGTCATGCAAACAGTTCGCTTGTCATCGATTCATGCGAGTTTACGCTTCGTTCGCATTTCAGAAATCACACCGGCGCATGCTGTGTTGATGGCTCGCTCGGCGGGTAACGCGGGCGTGATAGGCGTCGAAACAGAGCTGTTGAACCCGGCCGCTTCGGCGCGGCCTCTCAAGGAGTGATGGTCCATGGCGAATGATAAGAGCCTTGTCGAGAAGTCCCCTTCAGGCGATCCCTTGGTGATGGGCGTCAGCGTTCCGCTGATGATGACCAAAACCAAAGCCACCGAGATCGCTTCCGCCTGGCGCGAGTGCTTCGTGGAGCTCTTCAGCGTCGCAAAGACCAAGTACATGCCCGAGAAGAGCGCCACCAACGGCGCTGTTGCTCCGACCATCAGCGCCTGACACTCAGGCGATTGCATCGGCCCAAGCGCGCGCCAGGGAGACCCGGCGCGCGCTTCGTGTTTTCACCGCAATTTCTGCGCTGCTACATGACCGGATGGGCAACCCGAACGCCCGATTCGACCCGCCATCACAAGCAGTCGAAGCGATAGACCACGCCGGCAGCCGACGCGGTCTCGCCTGGCTCGCGCCAGGAGTCGAGGTTCGAGTCCAGCTTGGAGAACGAGTTGGGCGCGGAGACCAGCACTGCGCGGGGGGTAGCGAGGATGTTGATCAAGGCCGGCTCCAACACGACGACCACCGCGGGAAACCTGCCGGGGTTCGCGTCTTGCCCGGTAAGCGCGTAGGCGTCGATGCTGCGCGTAAGTCCCCAGTTCTCCAAGGACAGCTCCTCCACGCGAATCGGTTGTCCGCTGAACGACGGCTCGAAGCCCACACTCAACCAGCGGCCCCCTGACTGGATGGCGTCCGTGATCACGGTGGTCAGTGTGATGGCGTCCCCGAGCGCTCGCGAGATGCCGGAAGCGTGGGAAACCTCGAAGCGTACGAGCTCCGTCTGGTAAGGCTGTGTGGTGTGCGTGCGCCGCAGCAAGAACTCTGAGTGATCCGCGCGGCAGTCCACTTCTCCCATGCTCAGCCCATAGGCGCCCGGCAGCGCCGGATAGGTGCCGACTTCTTCCAGTAGTCCACCACCGAGCTTGCGACGCTCTAGCACACCGTGTTCGCCGGTTTGGGCGTGGGCTAGCAGCCATTCGCTGCGGCAGGGCACGGGCTCCAGCGCTCCTTCTGACGACGGGCCGAACTGAACGGTGCCTACGGGAGTGGGGTAGAGCGACACGACCTGTCCCATGCTCAGCGAGCCGTTCCTGAGCTCGAGGTTGATCAGATAGAGCCCGCCCTCCTTGACCTCGCAGAAACCCGGGCCGCCCGCGGCGGTGTTGGCGTGCCCGATTTCATGGCCGAAGGTCACGCCGATCTGCAGCTTGCCCGAGTTATCTTCGAAGGCCGCCACGTCGGAAGCCCAGAGTCGGTTGCAGTCATCTTCATCGAGGGTGCCCGGGTTGAGGTCCTCGTCCGCAGCGATGGCGATGTCCGTGCTGGCGAGCAGCTTGAGGTCATCCGCGCGTCGCACCTGGAGCACGAGGCTGTGACCGGCATTGGCGAGCTGGATGCCTGCCGAGTTGCGGCGTGAGTGAATCAGCAGAACCACATACTCGCCGTCTGAGGCCACGCGGAACGTCTTGGCACCCTGGGCGAGTGGCTGCGACATTTCTGAACCGGGGACGCCCTTGGCGTTTATGGCGCGGGCACGAACGGCCGAGCCATCGGACCCCGTACCCACCTTGTAGAGCAGCCAGCTGTTGTCGCCGCGTCCACGCGCGAGCTTGGTCAATGCACTCGGCGTTTGGCCCGCCTCCGGGCTGCGCGCGAACACGGATTGCGCGGCTCGCCCGAGCAAATCCTGGTCGACCACCCCATCGCAGTCGTCGTCGCGCCAGTTGCAAGTCTCCGTGGGCGGTGCGCAGGCGGCATCCACCGGGAGCGTGCAGCTGTCGGAGCAGGTGCCAGTGCCCTGAGATCCGCAGCTCGTGACGCAGGCCACTTGGCGGGCACCGCGCGCACAGGCGAAGCCGTTCTCGACCTGACCGTCACAGTCGTCGTCGATCCCGTTGCAGAGTTCGCTGACGCCTTCGTCGAGGGCGGAGTCGCAATCGTTGTCTCGGCCGTCGCCGCATGCCTCGGGAGCCTCGGGGTTCGACGTCTGGTCTCCATCATTGCAGTCGCCGGGCTGTAGATTGCCCTGGGCGCCCGCCCGCGCGCATTCTGTGGCCGACCCCGGGCCTCCAAAGTGATCGCCGTCGCGATCTACCAGGCATTCTTGGGCGATTTCATCGATTATCGCGCCCGGCGGCCCGGCGTCCGGCGCCACGTTTCCAGCAGGCTCGTCGTCGTCTCGCCCACCCGCGTCCGACGTTCCCTCGTCTGCGATGGCACTCGCATCGGCCGCGGTGGCTTCGCAGCGCGAACCGGTTTTCACATAGTTGGTGGGACATGGCGTTTGCGCGCAACCGACGCCCGCCGCCAGGCACACCACAACTCCCAGACCAGAAATCATCCGCATTGGCTTCGCTCCTGTGGGTCCTATCGGTCCCGGAGCGAAGCGGTTGCGTAAAAACGTCGGGCCCTACTCGTCGGTGTCGCCGTCGCAGTCGTTGTCGAGTCCACCCTGGGCCAGCTCGACCCCTGGGGATACGTACTCGGCGTCGCACTGCAGGCTCGTTGGGCCCGTGCACTGATACACGCCCGTGCGCGCGCAGGCCCCGAGCAAATGATTCGAGCAGCTGGCACCAGGCTGATAGCCACCTTCGAACGCGCGACAGTCACCGCCACAGGCGTTGTGGACCCCGTCGTTGACCTCGCCGTTGCAATCGTTGTCGCACTCGTCGCAAATCTCGACGGCGCCCGGCTTGGAGGCGAGGCCGCAGCGGGGACTCTCATCGCAGTCACCGAAGCTCTCCACGTAGCCCGCGGGCAGCGCGTCGCCCACGCAGATGTAGATGGCCCCCTCCTTGGTGCCGATTCCATCGCCGTCGACATCGCGATAGATCTGGGCCTTCAGACCGGCGCACTGCAGCGGCGCCGGCTCGGGCGAAAGATTGCTGCAGACCGGGTCACGCAGGGCCGGAGCTAGCGCGGGGTCGCAGTTGGGCGCGTGCACCTGGGCGTCGGAGCCGGAGTCGCCCGCGTCCGAGCCCGAGTCCACTGGGCTATCCGCGTCGCCATCTCCCGCGGTAGCACCCGAGTCATTGACGGTGAGCGGATTGCACTCGGCGCCGTGACACGTGGAGTCATCACCGCAGCCGCCGACCGCCGCCCCCGCGAGACCGATGATCAGGGACAGGAAGCCGAAGTTGGCAAACGGGCGCATGGCAAAGGCTCCAGGCAAGGCAGTGGGGGGCGAGGACCTCGAGAGACAATCCGAGGGCAAACGCACACGCGGTGTGCGAGCCCCTACTTGGTCGATGCACTAGACGCTGGCAAGGCAGATCGCGCGGCGTAACCCCAGGTCAGAACCTTGCGTGCACGGAGCCACGGGGTTGCGCGCTGGAATTGTTCAGAACCCGCAGCGCGAATCCGCGGCCGGTACAGGTGCCTGCGGCAAGCGGACAGTCGCCGCTGTTGGGCGGCAAGCACGAAGTTGTGCAGCGGTACTGCGTGCGCGCGGCATTCCAAGGCAAAAAACCGTCGTCGTGATCCGCGGCACCGCACGAAGCATCGTTCCCGAGCGCTGCCTTGTCCTGCTCCGCGTCTCCGAGCACGGTCTGCCGCTCGCACTGCTTGCCGAAATCATGGTGCGCCTGGCAGCTGGTCTGCGAGTACCCGCCGCACACGTGGCTGCCCTGCCCGTCGATGCTGTCCGGCTTGGCCGGGGCCGAAGCGAGGCTCGAAGAGTAGACACTACGGGCGCGGAGAGCGGTCAGCACTCGAGGGAAGAGTAGCATCAAGGTATTCGTGCTCTTCCTAGTGATAGGCGGCCCGGAGCGCTATTTGGAGCAGACGCTTTGCGAGACGCCGTCGGCGTCCTTTACCGACTGACATGTTGGATCCGCACCACTGGTATCGGGACAATCCTTGTCGATGCCACAGGGAACCGTGCAAAGCCAGCCCTGCGCGGCTCCGGCGTTGACGCAATATCCATCATCGACGTCAGCGACGCCGCACTTGGCGTTGCTCCCGTGGGTGGCATCTGTCGCACAGGAAGTTCGGTAAAAGTCGCTGTGCGAGGAGCAGGTCGAAAGCTGGAGCAGACAGGCATCGACGCTGCTTCCTTCGATAGTCGTCGCGCTGGCCTTCTCCTTGATGAAGGGTCTCCCGCACTTGATGTCATTCGTGTACAGGGGCATGCAGTACCAGTTCGCCAGTAGCGTGTTTCCAAAATTCTCCGGCAAGCACGCATGGCCCTCGGCGCATTCGTCATCGCTCACGCACGTGCATCGCGTCGCGTTCTCCGGGCACTTCCCGCACAAGGGTGCTGAACCCTCTTTCGCCCCGTCCATGCACGCGTGGGTAAGTGCGTTGCAAACGTCCTTGTTGTTGGCAGGGCCGTCGCAATCGTCGCGAGCCTCGCGGGTGCACTCGACGCAGTAGTTGCCTGGGCGTCCGTTGGCGCCGGCCGATAGGCACACGTGCTTGCCGTCGACGAAGCCGCACTCGTTGTCTCCAGCCGGATCGCAGGGCTCGCAGGTGTGAGCTTCGGAGCAGTGCGACGCCTCGGCCGTCTTGCAATCCGAGTCGGAGTTGCATTGCACGCAGATGTTGCTGCTGGTCTTGCAGACTTTGTTGGCCCCCGTGCACGCATCGGAATGGTCCGCCGTGCACTCCACGCAGACGTTGTTGCCTTCGTCGCACACGCCCTTGGGGGCTGCGCAAGGTCCGCCGCACGGCGGTACGACAGCACTATCCGAGCCGTCCGTCATGGACGCGTCGAGGTCGCCATCTCCATCCCCATCGCCATCCCCCGGCGTGGTGCTGTCCATGCTTGCGTCGCCGTGGTTCGCGTCGTTGGGCATGGCGTCGCCGTCGAGGGGGATGCAGAGTGACCCTACACGGCGGGCGCCAGTTGCACACGTCGCGTCGGCGCACGAGCAAAGCACCAAGAGAGCCGTTGCCACGGCTCGGCTCAGCATTGGCGCTAGTGGGGAGGTATCCATTGGTGGGCGATCGCTAGCGCCGAAACTCGCTAGAGCTTGCACACCCCAAACTCAAAGCTGTTGTCCGAGTAGCACCCGCTGGGTGCACTGCCCGAGCCGGCTGGGCAATCGGCTACGTCATTGCTGCATGGCACGGTGCAGCGGAAGTCGAGATCGCCGGCGAAGTAAACACAGTATCCATCGTTGAGATTTTCGACGCCACAGAGGTCTTTGTTTCCCCTCTTCTGCCCTAGATTGTCAGGGTCGTCCTCTGCGCATGAAGTGTTCTTGTAGTTCGCGTGAGCCTTGCAGGTAGTAATCTCTACGCTGAACGCGCAAACAGGGGTCTTGGGGCCATCGGCGGTTGCGACCGCATCTGTAACGCGCTTCCTTGGCCGAGCACACGGCTTCGAGCCATCGAATTTTTGCAGGCATACCTTGTGAGAAGGAACCGCTGGCTCCGCGACGCACACGTAGTCGTCACCGCATTCCGCGTTGCTGATGCATTCGGCGCAGGCTTGAGCCGACTTGGTCTTGCGTGTTGCGCTGCAGGAATGATTGGACGGGTCGCAAACAAACTGCTGATCGCCAACCTTGCACTTAGCGAGAGCGGTGGGTGAACATGCCATGCACGTTCCACCGACACAGGCGGGAGTGTCCGCTAGATGCGAGCAGTCGCCATCAATCCCATCCGCGTTGGGCGCCACGTCGGCAGTGCATTTCGTGCATGTTCCGTTGTCGCAGACGCTCGCATCCGCCGGGCAATCGAGGTTCGACCTGCAGGCGAGACATGTGCCATTGACGCAATACGGGGCGGAGGCAACGAGCGCGCAGCCATCGTTCACCTCACTGGTGCAGGCAACGCACTCGCCGAGCTTGGTGTCGCAGACGCTCTTCGCAGGGTTCCCAGAGCAATGACTTTGGTCGCTACAAGCGACACATTTGCCGGCAGCGCAAAGGACCTTGCCGTCGCTATGGGCGCTGCAGTCTGCGGGGCCTCCGCACTCGACACACTTGCCGTCGACACACACGAGGGAGTCTTGGCAGACCTTTTCAGCGCTGCAGTCCGGGCAGCCAATACACAGGCCTGAATCGCCATCTCCATCCCCATCGCCATCCCCCGGCGTGGTGCTGTCCATGCTTGCGTCGCCGTGGTTCGCGTCGTTGGGCATGGCGTCGCCGTGTTGGCCCGCGTCTGTGTAGCGGTGCTCGACGGGGATGCTCATGCAGGCACCCAGGAGTGCTGCGGACAGGCCAAGCCAGGTGGTGGTGCGCATTAGAAGCTCCCTCGGTACTGAAGCGAGGCTCCGGTCGGTGCTGTTCCGTGCTCGCGAATGATTCCGACGCCCATGAAGAGCCCGCCGCCGACCACGATGCCGGCGATGCCGAGGCCCAAAGATGCTTTGCTGTTGCCGTTCACGACGTTGCAGGTCTGCTCGCCGGGCGGGCCCTGAACGCAGTTGCCCTTTTCCGTGTAGTGGATGATGCCCGTGATCGTGTAGGCGAGGCCGAGCGCTGCGAGCGGGGCTCCAATGATGTAGTTCCACTTGCTGCGCTTGCGGGACCAGAAGCTGTCGTCGCGCTGATTCGGCACTTCGGTGGCGATGGCACCGGAGTCGATGGCTTGAGGAGCTTTGTTCTCGATCTGCAGCTGCTCGTAGTGCGCAGGGTCGTCCGGAAGCGTGATGGTTCCGTCGTAGAGCAGGCTACCGGCCGGGCTCTCGACGACGATGCGGTGCAAGCCAGGCTCGGTCTTCTCCATATAAGGCACCGCCTGGGGTACGCGGCCGTCCACGCGCACGCGGCTCCCATCGGGGCCGTCGACCTTGAGCCATGGACCCGGTCCGCGCGAGAGACGCTCGTAGGCGAGCTGGGCCGCGCGGATGGCCGCGGCGTGCACGCCCGCATCGCCGATATCCACGTTGCCGCTGTAGGCCGCGCCATCGGGCGTGACCAGGGCGCAGCTCAAGCTGGCAGGACCGTTACGGCGATCGGGCGCGAACAATCGCAGCACTACCGCGAAGTCCACGTCGAGTTTGATGGCGAAGGCTTGGGCGCAGCTCGCGTCGCCGCAGCTGCGAAATTCGGGGCCCGCACGCCGGATGGACTCGTCCGGAGGCGTGATGGGAATCGCGTCGGGGAATTGTGCGAAATAGGAGATGACGGCTTGCTGCGCGGTCAGACTGTCTTGGTCGGACACGTTGGCTTCGGTGATCGGCTTGAGCAGTGCTCCCGCCTCGGCCCGAGCGCTGCCTACGAACATCGCGAGTGCAATTACTGCGATGCCCATGCGGGCAAGACTTCTCACCATGTACGGATCTCCTTGCGCACCACCAGCTGGATGCTCGTGCTGGTGGGGGCCACGTAGGCTTGCGTGTTCGATTCGTTCTTCGTCAGTCCCCACTCGAGCAGATGAGCGATGGGGAAGGTCAGGAGCGGAGCCGCCGCTGCCAGAGCCAGGGCGCCTCGACCCAGTGTGTCGTGGTGCTTGATGCAACCGTCATCCAAGTAGAGCTCGCACTGACCGTTCTTGGTGAGGTCGACCGCACCCCAGGCCGCCAGGCCCACGCCGCCCGCGCCGATGGCGTAGCTCCACCAGGGCACGCCGTTCTTTACGTCGATGCGCATGAGCGGCACCGCGGCAGACATCAGCGCTCCGCCTGCCACCCCAATCCAACGCAAGTCGGCGGCCTTGCTGTAGTCGTCATTGAGCTTCTCCAGCTTGGCCTGGTCCTTACCGGGGGCGGAGGCCTCGTCCGAGATGTCCACGTCGATGCGCTCGCGCTTCATCTCTTCGGCGATGCCCACTGCCATCAAGCCCACGCCCACGCCTGCCAGCACGCCCGAGACGATGCGCAGCTTGCGCGTCCGTGCCTTCGGATCGTCGGCCTTTTGGGCGTGCGGGCTCGGACCGACCGAGAGCTCGGCTTGCACGTGCTCTTCGACGCCCGCCGGCTGTTCGGCGGTCGCCACGTCGCCTTCGGAAACCGTGCCGGTCGCGGCTACGGCGGCAGGGGCGGTAGACGCAGGGTCCATGCGACCTTCGAACAAAGCGTCCAGTGCGGCCTCGAGTGCGGGGGACTCGTTGCCCTCGGCGCTGAGCCAGGCAAAGCGCGCGCGGCCCAGCACGCGCCCATCACTCGCCGACACACGCGTGAGATAGGCGTCGCCACCGTCCACGCTCACGAGGATGGCTTCGTCCGCGCGCACCGATTTGGCGAGCTGTCCACCGTGCGCGTCCACCAGCCGTTTGCGATCCTTGTCGGACTCGTAAATCAGGGCCAAGCGTGAGCCGCTGCGCAGGGCGCGGTCGTATTCGGCGTCGACCAGGAGATCCACGGCGTCGTCGCCGAGCTGCACGATGTGCACGCGTCCCTGGGCTCGTCCGCACTCCACCTGCACGCGGTACTCACCAGCGGCAGCGCGGTCCAAGCGGAAGGGCGTGACGCCGAGGTGGCGGCCGTTCACATAGGTGGCGCAGCCGGAGTCGGGCTTGCTCTCCACCGTCAGGCGTCCGATGCGCATGCGGCGCAGTTGGTCGTCAGCTTCGGCCAGTACACCGATGACGCTCGCCGGATGCAGCATTTCGCTCGGGGACACGTCGGGCACCAGGCGGCGGCAGCGCATGGCCTCGGCCAGGGCGTCGCGTCGCTCGTCGCGGGCCAGGGCGTTGCGCACCAGGGCCAGGCACGCATCGAGTACGTGGCGGGCCGTCTTGGTTTCGCGGTTGAGGTTCTCGAGAGCACGCTCGGCGCGGCTCAACACCTCCTGCACGCTGCGCTGGGCGGCCGCGCTGCGTCCGAAAGCCACGTGCTCCAGAGCGGCGTGAGCCTCGCGCGCGAGCACGTCGAGGTCGGAGTTGTCGGGGGAGGCCGGGGGCCGCGACTGCGCCTGGGCACGGTCGCGCGCTTCGTGCATGGAGACGATGCGAATGCGCCGGGCCGTGAGCCCTGACTCCAGCGAGTCAGCCGTCCGCTGCTCCGCCTCGGTGAGCTCGTGCACCGAGTGCGGGACCACCACCAGGCGGCCGAGGGCCTGCGCCTGTACCCGGGCATGGGGAGCCAGGAAGCCGAGCGCCACGAACGCACCGGTGAGCAGGACTACAAAAAGGGACCGTCGGGAGCGGAGATGGTTCATAGGTCAGCCGGGCTATCGGCCGAATCTCTTTAGAGTTGCGTGGATTTTTCGCGCGAGAAGCGACTTATCAGTTTGGGGCACATTGCGCCAGGGGGACTCCCCAGGCGTTCACTGTAGGGGGTCGGAGGCTAGCCAGGAAAGGTTTGCGCCAATGTAGGTGTTCCGATAGTCCCGGCGAGCTTCGGGACGCAAGATTTGGGCGGGCTCCCCCTGCCTGGGTCGCGAGCAGCAGGCGGAGGCTGGACGCGGAGGCTGAAGTGGGGCCTGGCGAGGATCGCGCTAGGTCTGATGGGCTGCGTTCGCCCGTGGCAAGCGGCTCAAGGACCCATCGTCTTCAACACCTCGTGCCAGGCCCCCTGGCGCTCGAGGGCTTCACGGCGAGCTCGCAATAGGCGGCGCGCGTCGTCCACGAGCGGGGTCTTCGCTTGCATGAGCTGGTCAGCCAGAAGGTCGCCTTCAGACAGGCGGATCAGGTGCTGCTTGACCAGCCAGGCCACGAAGGCATGCAGGACCTCGTAGTGGGCGAGCACTAGGGCCGGGTTGGGGAAGTACGCCTGGTCGATCGAGAGTCGTCGAAAGATGGCGTGGATGGGTAAAGCCGCCCAGCTCGGTGCACCCGGGCGCAGCTCCCACAGCGCCGAGGCGCTCTCGAGCAACACCAGCTCGGCATGCGCATCCTGAGCCACCACGGGATGCCGCTCGAGAAAGCGCACGATGTCCGCGGAGGAACGCTCCGCCCAGGCGAGCTCACCGGGCTGATAGCTGCGCTGAGAGGAGAATTTCGTCATGCATTAGGTATCGGACGAAGAAGCCACGAGTTGCGTGAAGAGATCGGAGGCGGAGGCTGTGGCGGGAGACGACTGCGGGAAACTCAGGCCGTTGCGGGAGGGCCCGAGGCAACCTCGGCCACGACCACGGTCTCCGCCACGGCCACGGTCTCCGCCACGGCCCGAGCCACCGCGCCCGGCTCCCGTCCCCGTCAGTTCCGCGGCGGCCTGACTCGAACGCTGCGAATCACTCGCGGATTCGCCTCCAGAATCTCGAGCACGCTGCCGTCTTCTGCCTTCAGCAGGGTGCCGGTTTCCGGGATTCTTCCGGCTAGCTCGAGGCACAGGCCTGCCAGCGTGGACCACTCTTCGCCTTCGGGCAGGTCCAGTCCATGGTCGCGGTTGAGTTCGCGGACCGGGGTGTCGGCGCGCACGATCATGCTGCCGCTCGCTTCCACGACGATGCCCGCGGGGGGCGGCACGCTGTCGTCGTTGACCTCGCCCACCAGCTCTTCGAGGAGGTCTTCCAGGTCCACCAACCCCTTGGTGCCACCCGCTTCGTCGAGCACCACCGCGAGCGGCGCGCGCTCCTTCTGCATGCGCGAGAGCAACTTCACGGCCGGCAGCGCGGGCGGCACGTAGATCACGGGGCGCAGCAGCTTCTTGAGCGCGAGTGGCTTGCCGTCGAGGCACTGCCGCGCGAGTTCCTTCACCGCCACGTAGCCCGCGAGATTGTCGATGGTGCCTTCGTACAAGGGCAGACGATCCGGCAGTTCACGCGAGAGCACGTCGGAGACCTGGGAACGCGTGGCATTGAGGGGTAGGGCCGAGACCTGCGTGCGCGCCTTCATCACGTCTTCGGCGGTGAGGTCTCGCAAGTCGAGCGCGCGACTCGCGATGTCGGCCGTGCCGTCGTCGAGCTCACCGGAGCGAGCGGCTTCCTCCACCAATTCCTGGAGCTCGTCGGGGGAGAGGCGGGCCTCGGTGAAGCTCGTCTTGTCGCCGAACAGCTTGAGGATGAGGTTGGAGCTCGCGGTCAACAACCACACGATGGGCCGTGCCAGGCTCGACAGCCACAGCAGGGCAGGGCTCAAGGTGAGCGCCACGGGTTCCGGCGCGCGCAGCGCCAACGACTTGGGTACCAACTCGCCGATCACCACGGACAGGAACGTGATGCTGAAGATGGTGGTGGCGAACGCGATGGGAGACGCCCAGGCACTCATGCCCGGGATGGAGCTCAAGAGCGCCGCGAAGCGCTCACCCAGCGAATCCTCGCCGTACACCGCGGCCGCCGCGCCGACGGCGGTGATGCCCACCTGCACCGTGGCCAGGAAACGCTCGGTCTGCTCACGCAGGAGCTGCGCCGCGCGCGCGCCACGCCGCTTCTCTTCCACGAGCTGCGAGACGCGCGTCTTGCGCAGCGCGATGACGGCAATCTCGGTGGCGGAGAACAGACCGTTCAACACGATGAGGCTGAGCACGAGCAGGACGTCGGAGAACAAGCATTACCTCGTGGGTGCGCTCGCGCTGCCGGAGCTCTCACTGCCGAGACCGCCGTCGTAGCTTCGAGCCGAGTCGAGGGGGCTGCCCATTTCGCGGATCAACGAGGCCAGGGTTTCCACGTTCAACGTGCTGCCGGCATCGCTACCCTCGAGCAGACGGTCGGCGAGCTCGCGCTTCTCGTCGTGCAGCGCCAGGATCTTCTCCTCGATGCTGCCCTCCATCACCATGCGATAGATGGTCACGGGGCGCGTTTGTCCGATGCGATGGGCGCGGTCGCTGGCCTGATCTTCCACGGCCGGGTTCCACCAGGGGTCGAGGTGGATCACGTAGTCGGCCGCGGTCAGGTTCAGACCGAATCCGCCGGCGCGCAGACTGATCAAGAAGATGTCGCCGCTGCCGCCCTGGAAGGCGCGCACGCTCTCGGCGCGCTGGGCGGGAGGCGTGCTTCCATCCAGGTATTGATAGGGGATCGAGAGCTCCTCGAGACGTCGGCGCACGATCTGCAGGTGGTCCACGAACTGGCTGAACACCAGCGCACGATGACCTTCCTCGCGGAGCTCCTGCACCAGCTCTTCGAAGGCCTCGAGCTTGGAGCCATGGATGTTGGCTTCGGGCATCACCAGCGACGGGTGACAGGCCGCGCGGCGCATGCGCATCAGCTCGGCCAACATGCGTAGACGCACCTCGCCCGGACGCCCCGGATCGCGCAGGCGTGTGAGGGCCTGCTCGCGCAGCGCCGCATACAGAGCGCGTTCCTCCGGCGATGACGGGATCCGCAAGGTGATTACGGTCTTCTCGGGCAGCTCGGCGAGCACGTCGCTCTTCTTGCGGCGCAGGATGAAGGGATGCACCACGCGCTTGAGGCTGTCCGTCAGGCGGCTGTCGTCATCGCGCTGGATGGGCCGCGCGAAGCGGTGCTCGAAGCTGCGCGACGAGCCCAACAGGCCGGGATTGAGGAAGCTCATGATGCTCCACAGTTCTCCCAGGTGGTTCTCCACGGGCGTGCCCGTGAGCGCAAGCCGCATCTGGGCCCGCAACCGCATCGCCGTCTTGGCGCGCTGCGTGCTCGGGTTTTTGATGGCCTGTGCCTCGTCGAGCACCACCATCGAGAACTCTCGCGTCTCCAGCAGCTCGATGCCCTGTTGCAGCATGCCGTAGCTACAGACCAGCAGATCTTGCGGCCCGAGCTCGCGTACCAGCTTCTCGCGCTCCTCGCCTGCGAAGCGCACCACCCGCATGCCTGGCGCGAAGCGCGCCGTCTCCTCGACCCAGTTCGCGGTGACCGAGGTGGGGGCGACCACCAGCGAGGGGCCACGTTCGGCGTGGGCCACCAACAGGGCCAGCGCCTGCAGCGTCTTGCCGAGACCCATGTCGTCGGCAAGGCACGCGCCCGCGCCGATGTGAGTGAGGCGCGACAACCAGGTGAAGCCCTCGAGCTGATACGGACGCAGATCCGCAGCCAGCCCTCCGGGCGTCTTCACCACGAGCTTCTCCGCCTCGCGCAGGCGCGCCAGGCTCTGCAGCGCGGCGGGATCCAGCTGCACCTGACCCAGACCGTCTTCGCCCCAGCGATTGAGCACGCCGAGCGACAGCGGGTGTAGTTCGAGCTGGCCCTGCTTGTGCTGGCTGAGCACGGACAGATCCTCGAGCTCCCGCTTCAAGCGCTGGGTGAGCGCCAAGAAGCGGCCCTCGCTCAGCGCCAAGAAGCGGCCTTCCGCCTGCGTGATGCCCTCGAGCAGCTGCTTGAGCGACAGCTTGAGGCTCGGGTCCACCTGAAGTTCGCCCTCGGCCGAGAGCCAATAGGAGGCCTGCTTCAGCTTGAGATGCAGGTCTTTGAGGTCGCGCTCGGCCACCACGGACAGCGGCTGCCCTTCGGGCCACTCGACCACGATCTGGTCTTCCAGATGCGCTAGCTCGCCCAGCAATTCCAGGCAGTCCTTGAGCTCTGCCAATTGGAAGTCGAAGGTCGAGACGCGCGCTTCGCCCGTGGCACCTGGCTGCGCTGCGTGACTCGCGGCGCGCAAG
Organism: Myxococcales bacterium; assembly: GCA_047601445.1. GTDB lineage: Bacteria > Myxococcota_A > Polyangia > Polyangiales > DASUME01 > DASUME01. Next base: position 7,233,570 of record JASGJH010000001.1, read on the forward strand.
GTCGGGCAAGCATCGGCCAACGCGAAGGCGCGCTCACGCTCCTGCTCCAGGTTGCGCTGGGTACGCTCGGCGCGCGGACCGGTGGAGCGTACACAGATGGCGACCACTTCGGTGCTGCCCTCTCCCGGCAGCCACGTGGGGCCACCCGGAATCGGAGCCACGCGCAGGCGGATTCTGAGTCCGGCCTGGGCGCGCACGAGCTGCACGTGAATGCGCGGGTCGCAGGGCACCTCTGGCACCGGTCCGTCGAGCTTCACGTGGGCTTCCAGCTCGAAGTGGCGCGCGAAGGCATCGCTCAGCGCATACAGGCGGTCGCGCGCTTTGAGCGGCAACAACAGGCCACCCGAGCCGCACTGGGAGGCGAGCGCCCATTGCGCGTCGTTGAGCGCGTACACGCGGACGCGGCGGTTGCCGTCGCTCACGCACACCACGCGTCGCTCGCCAGCGGCTGCGGGTTGCACCTTGATTCGCACGCCCTCGAGGCTCTCGTGGAGATCGAGGCGTGGCGTGGCCGCTACCACCTCGAGCGGCACCGTGGACTCTTCGTTGGCGAACACCCGGGGGTGGCCCACCAGGGCAGCGGCCGCCAGGTCGTCGAGCACGAAGTCCTTGGTACCGCCCGCCACGGCGTCGGCGTCGGCCTCGCGAACGTGGCGCAGCACGCGCAGATCTTCGGCGCTAATCCAGTCCGAGTTGAGGGCGATCTCTCGGAGGCGCTTCCAGCCGATGGCCCGCCCCACGCTGTAGCCGGTGGGGGTCAGGCGCTCGATACGCGCGCCGATGGTCGGGCGACCGCGCTTGTCCACCTCGAGCAAGAAGCGCAGGCGCCCCTTCTCCAGGTCGGGCTCCTGCGCGCTCTGAGTAACGGCGAGTTCGAGGCTCGAGAGCACCTGCTCCCAGGCTTCTTGCTTCATGTAGAGACCGCGAATGCCCTCGCTGCGGTCGGTGCTCTGGGCGCGCACGAGCTCGGCGGCCAGCCAGCCGAAGCCGTGCTCGCGGGCGCGCTCCTCGCAGGCGGCGAGTCCCACGCCAAACCCCTTGGGCGGGGTTGCGCCGGTGGAGGTCGAGACGAAGGACCACAGCAGCACGCGCTGCCACGCGGCCTCCGACTCGCTGAACTCATCGTATGCCTCGCCGCGTGGTGGCGGCAGCGCCCCCTTCTTGAGCCACACCGAGAGCAGGCGCAGGATGGCGTAGCTCGCCGCGTGGCCGAACAACTCCGGTCGGCGCTCGGCGGCTTCGAGCTGCGCTTCGGCCTGAGCCAGGCTCTGGGTGTCGCGCGCGGTGAGCAACAACAACGCGAGCCACGGGCCTGCGTGTCCCGGAATGCCACCCTTGCGACGGGCGTTGACGCCCCTGGAGAGCTCGAAGGCATCGCGCGCCAGGCTGCGCGCTTGCTCGCGCCCATTCGCCTGGGTCAACGCCCAGAACGCGCGCGTGGCAAAGGTGTCGGCGTCGCCGCGCCGCACGAGCTCCTCTTGCAGGCTGGGGTTCGCGCACAGGGCGTCGTAGAAGCCGAGTGCCGAGAGCAACGGAGAGGACAGCTCGCCTGCATGCTGACGCAGCTCCTGCGCCAGCTCCTCGCCGAGCGGCGAGAGCGTATCGAGTGCTTCCTCGATGGCGCGCAGCGCGTAGGCATCGCGCTCTTCGGGCAGCAAACCACGCACGGCCTGCACGGGCGGACTCACGCCCAGGGCATCGAACAAGAGATGGGCGGGCTCCTCGGCGCGACTCTCGCTCGCCTGCAAGTCCCGCAACGCGGCGCGCGCTCCTTCGCCGTCTCCCACGTGGGCCGAGAGCAACACGTCTCGAACCAGACGCGAGCGATGCAGCCAGCGTGTCTCGGGGTCTACCCTGGGAGCGCGCCGCATCACCAGTGTCATGGCGGCCGAGAGCTGCTTGCTCTCCTGCAGCACGCTGAGCGCCGTATGCGCGAGCTCGCTGCTCACGGTGAACTTGGGTGCATGCAGCGAACCCAGCGCCTGGATCACGCCACGGTCGCGCAGCGCATTGAGCGTCTCCGCGAGCTCCTCTGCGTCGAGCGCGGGCGGCTTCGTGCGAGCCGCAGACGCAGGCCGCGCAGGCAATAGCTTGAGCCACTCGAGCAGCGCCTTTTCGCCCGCGGGCTCATGCACCACGGCGAGCGCTGCTACCACGCGCTGCTCACGAACTGAGAGAGATTCGAACAAGGCCACTTCCAGGCGCGAAACCACCCGGATCCTTAGCACCCTCGTGGGACTTGGGCTCGTGAGCACGCGTCGTTCCGCCACCAAAGCCGACGATCGGCGCAGTGGTGAGCGGAGCGAACCTCGCGGTGGGGTGGCCCCGGCGCGGCTTCCTCAGTGAAAAAAGCTCACAGCCAGTAGGAGGCTCCCAGCATGAACAGCACCGAGAGCTGGCGAAACTTGGGGTCGTCGGGTGCATCCTCGGCGTCGTCGTCCTTGATGAACGCACCCCGGAAGAAGACGGTCGCGTCCAGGCTCGCGTGCGGTGTGATGAAGCCGTGGCCACCGATGCCGACGATGGGCCCCACGCCGATGGCGCTGTCGGTCCAGAAGGACTGCCAGGGGCGCAGGACCGAGAACCCAGCGATCGCGTGCACCACGAAGCGCGAGTCCGCGTTGAACGGGATCTCGAGGTAGGGCCTGACCTCCCACGCGGTGGCCGAGCCCGTGTTCTGCACGCCGTTGCCGTTGGGACCTTCGATCTCGGTCTTGGTCTTTCTGTGCTGAACCGAGAAGTAGAACCCGGGCACGATGTAGCGGTTCACTACGTAGGCGAGTCCCACTCCGCCCGAGCCGAGCAAACTCACGTTGGTGGTGTTGGCGTGCGACTTGGTGTCGGGGTCCTCGCCCTTGCGGCGATCCGAGGTGAAGGTCACGAAGCCGCTATCCAGGTACAGCCGTAGGTCGCCCGAGTGGATTTGGGCATGGCCCGTGGAGCTCGTGGCAGCGAGCATGAGTCCGGCCAAGCACAAGAGCCAAAGCGATCGCAGCATGGTCACCCCTCTCCTCTGTGATGCGGCTCCCAGATGGGAACCTAACGGGGGGACCGTTATAGCAGCGGGTTGTGGAGTCGCGTGCTTCTCTGTGCGAACTGGGTTAGCTCGCTGCCACTCTCGACGCGGCGCGCGGGTAGAATTAAAAGCGGAAGCTCTTGGAGCCGACGCTACCCACCTCTCCCCAGGTGAGCCGCATCATGGGGCTCCGAGCTTCCGCAAAGCACTCTGACATTCCCTTATGCGCTGCGCCAGCCCATGCCCCTACCTTCTTTCCGCCGCACTGCTCTTCGCCACAATTGGGCCAGCGCTCGCACTGGCAGGTACCTGGAAGAGTCGGTGGTTTCGGTGGGCTGTGCGGTCGATCCCGAGTATTGATATGCGTTCAACCAGGTGACGGTACGAGATTGGCTACATTTCCAGTGAGTTACGAGTTCTCGCTCTCCAGTTTGGTGTTGGGCTCTCCACTGCGTCGACGAAGCCCGCCGCTATGCCCCGAGCTCGAGTTGTGGCTGCTCGGTGACGACATCGATCTCAATGCGCGCGTGAGTGAGCTGTTCACGATCGAGCGCGCACCCTACTGGGCCTTCTGCTGGGGCAGTGGACAGGCGCTCGCGCGCTACTTACTCGATCGACCCGAGCTCGTGCGTGGTCGGGTCGTGGCTGACTTCGGGGCGGGTTCGGGTGTGGCAGCTTTGGCGGCACTGCGCGCTGGCGCCACACGTGCGGTGGCGGTGGACATCGATCCGTGTGCCCTGGCCGCGGCGCGGGCCAACGCCGAGTTGAATGGGCTCTTTCTGGAGCTGGCCGAGCAGCTGCCAGCGGAGTTCGACGTGCTACTGGCGAGCGATGTGCTGTACGAGCTCGGAAATCGCGACTTCCTGTGCTCCGTGAGTGCGGCGGGCAAGCACGTTATCGTCAGCGATCCCTTGCGGGCGGGCAATCCGCGCCTGGCGCTGGAGCCGCGCGCGCGCTTCGACGTGTGCACCCTGCCCGACGTCGACTATCCGTGCTCGAGCTCGGTGGTCTACGAGCTCCCGCCGTATGCCTTCGGGGCCGAGGGCATCAAGCAGATCGATGGCTGAGGATCTTGGCCAGGTTCTCGGACAGCGGCCTTTCGGTGTCGACCTGGCAGTGCTCCAACCTGGATAGCTCGCTCAAGGGCTCGAAACTGGCCTCGAAGTTCGCCGCGATTTCTGCGCGGCCGTCGCTGATGCTGGGGCCTTGCTTGCGCCGCGCGAAGCGGGCCTGGGTTTCCTCGGGCGAGCAGCTGCACTCCACGAACAGCGCGGGTACTCCGTGACGCTGGGCGAGGTTCAAGGCGCGCTGGCGCAGCGCCCGTGAGCGGAAGCTGGCGTCGAGGACCACGCTACGGCCGCTCGCGAGCACGTGGTCGGCGCGCGAAAGCAGCTCGTCGTACACCCGCTCGCTGGTGCTCGCGTCGTAGGCGCCGGCGAACGGGGCCGCGTGCAGCGGCTGGGTCAGCGGCACGCCCAGGAGCTCCTTGCGTACGCGATCGGCCGTGAGCACGGGCAGCGCGCGCGCCTCGCCGAGGGCCTGCGCTAGCGTGCTCTTGCCCGAGGCCATCCCGCCGGCCATCGCAACCACGCAGGGCGCGTCGAGGGGAGCGCAACCCGCCGAGAGCGCGAGCAGGTAATAGCGGCGTGCTTCGGAGGCGGCGCGCGTGCTGGTGGCGCTGCTCACGTAGGGATCGCTGGCCAACATGGAGGTGACCTTGGCTCGCACCAGTGCGCGATAGCTGACGTAGAAGTCGAGCAAGCGATAGAGGGCGTAGTCACCGGACTCGAGGGCGTAGCGGAGCACTAGCCGCTCGGCGAGATCACGACGTTGATGGTAGTCGAGGTCCATGACCAGGAAAGCCAAGTCGGAGCACACGTCGGCGTAGCGAAAGCGTTCGTTGAACTCGATGCAGTCGATGGCGATGAAGGAGCCGTCCGGCTGGCGATACAGGTGCTCGAGCCGCAGGTCGCCGTGACCGTCCCGAATGCGGCCCTGGGCACAGCGCTGCTCGAGGAGCACCGTGTGTCGCGCCAAAAAACGCCGCTGGAAGCTCGACAACTGCGCGGTCTCGTCGCGGCTCAAGTAGTTGGCCACGCTGCGCTCGATCTGGTGAAAATTCTCTTCCACGTTGGTGGCGATGCTGGCCGGTCGGCCAAACTCCGTGGTGTGCGCGTCGCAGCGGGCGCCGCGGTGGAAGTTCACCAGCATGGTGGCGATACGGTCGACGTCGGCCTCGCTGAGCTCGTCGCGCAGAAGTAGGGTGTCGGCGCGGGCGCTGTCGGGGAGGCGGCGCATGTGCACCAACCACTCGTGCTCTCGATTGGGGGCACTGGACGTGATCGCGCTCAAGCGCGGCGCACCGTCTTCGCCTTCAGAGAGGCACTGCACGCCCAGGTACACGTCGGGCGCGAGCCGGCGGTTGAGCTCCACTTCGGCTTCACAAGCTCGTTTGCGGGCCTCCAAACTGGTGAAGTCGACGAACCCCAAATCGACCGGGCGCTTGAGCTTGTACACGTCGCGTTCGCCGAGAAACACCCGCGAAAGGTGGGTCTCGATGCACTCGAACCCGCGCTCTTGGAGGTGCTGCTCGAAGCTCGTAAGGATCGTCTCCATCCTGGGTACGTGGGCCTCTCGCGTCGGTCAGCAAGTCTCAATTACGCAACTTCGAGCTCGATCTTCCACGAAATCGAACGCAGAGGGGCCCGCGCCCGCGCGATTTTTCCCGCTATCTTGAAGGTATGGCGGAGAGCATTTCGGCGTGGTGGCCGAAAGTCGGCAGCTTGGTGAGCTTGCTGATGGCGCTCTCGGCCTCGGTGCATGTGGTACTTCATAAGCGCGACGTTCGTTCAGCCGCAGGCTGGTTCGGGCTCGTGTGGTTGGCCCCGGTGGTGGGGCCGATCCTGTACTTCCTGCTCGGCATCAATCGCGTGAGGCGACGCGCGGTGGCATTGCGACGCGGCGCCATGCGGCAGCTCGCGAGCAACCTGGCGCAGACCGCAGAGGCTCCCGCGTTACATGGGCTGGTGTCGGGACACCTGGCCGAGCTCTCGAGCGCCATCCATCGCGTCACCGAGCGCCCTCTCTATCGGGGCAACCACGTCCAGCCACTGTGGGACGGCGACAGCGCCTATCCCGCGATGTTGGCGGCCATCGACGCGGCCGAGCGCTCGGTGGCCCTGTGCACGTACATCTTCGAGGCGCACGGGATTGGGCGCACCTTCATCGATGCGCTGGCGCGGGCCCAGGCGCGCGGGGTGGAGGTGCGTGTGTTGATCGACGATGTCGGCGCCCGCTACGGCCTCCCGCGCCCCAATCGCGCGCTGCGCAAGCTGGGCGTGCGCACGGCGTTGTTCATGCCTGCCCTGCCGGTCTGGCGCGCGGCCTACCTCAACTTGCGCAACCACCGCAAGATCCTGGTGGTGGATGGCAAGGTCGGCTTCACGGGGGGCACCAACATCCGCGAGTGCAACATGCTCAGCCACGCTCCACGCCACCCGGCGCGCGATCTGCATTTCCGGCTCGAGGGACCGGTGGTGGCGCAGCTGCAGGAAGTGTTCGTCGAGGACTGGGAGTACACCACGGGTGAGTCTCTCGACGGCGATGCCTGGTTTCCAGAGCTCACGCCGCGCGGGGCCGCCCTGGCACGCAGCATCGCCGATGGCCCCGACGACGACATCGACAAGTTCACCTGGACCCTGCACGCGGCCTTGGCCTGTGCCAGCAAGTCCGTGACCATCGTGACGCCCTACTTTTTGCCGGACACCGCGCTCACCACCGCGCTCAGTACGGCAGCCCTACGCGGGGTCGCGGTCAACGTCGTGTTGCCCGAGCGCAGCAACCTGACCCTGATCCAGTGGGCGATGACTCGGCAGCTGGAGGAAGTGCTGGGACACGGCGTACGGGTCTGGCTCACGCCACCGCCCTTCGAGCACACCAAGCTGATGGTGGTCGACGAGGAGTGGGTGCTGTTCGGTTCGGCCAACTGGGACGCGCGCAGTTTGCGGCTGAACTTCGAGCTCGGCGTGGAGTGCTACGACCACGAGCTGGCGCTCTCGTTGCTCGAGGAGGTGCATCGGCGCCGCTTGCGCGCACGCGAGCTCTCGCCGGAGGAGCTGCTCTCGAGGCCCTATGGCCTGCGGATACGCGACGGCTTCGTGCGCCTGCTGATGCCTTACCTCTAAGCGCGAACGACGTGGCGATGTCGTTGCGCGCACGGGCGAATCCGTGCCTCGTCGTGCGTAAGCTGTCACGTCGCGGAAAAAACCGGTCCAACTTACGACACTTTCTCGTCGGTGAACCTTGTACGGCCCGCCGCCCGGAGGAAGCTTTCAAAATGGTCCAGAGTACGACTATCGACCGCTTCACGCGGCCCGCCGCTGAGCCGGCTCGTGCGTCCATCATGTTGATTGAGGACAACACGGGCTTGCGCGATTCACTGGGCGACTTTCTCGAGGAGGGTGGTTACGAGGTCGACAAATGTGTCGATCTGCACGAGGCGCTGGTGCTGCTGGAGCTCGGCTATACACCGGACCTGATGGTGGTCGACGACGCCGGCATCGAGGGCGATGGTTGGCTCGCAAGGCTGCGCAGCGTGCGCGATGCAAGGGCTGCGCGGGTGCCACTCGTAACGCTATCCAATACGGGGCTCGCCGTGAGCGGCCGCGGCAGCGAGGTGGACGCCGCGCTACCCAAGCCGGTGCATCCGGAGCTCTTGCTTCAGACGGTGGCGCAGCTCCTGGCCGCGGCCGAAGAAGATCGGATCTCGGGACGCGCGCTCGAGCTGCAGCGTCTGACTGCCCTGGGCGGCATCTCGGCCGGACTGGCCAACGAGCTGAATAACCCTGTGTCCTTCGTGGTCGGACATCTCGAGCTCGCGCGCAAGAAGTGCCACGAGCTGGCCGGCCTTCTAGGGGAGCGGGAGCTCTCCCTTCTACACGAGGTAGAACGTTTGATTCATCACGGACTGCGCGGGGCAAGTCGCGTGGGCGACGTGGTCCAGAGCGCAGCTGGCATACCGCGTGCCGAAACGGGTCGCGGGGGAGCCATCGACTTGGACTACGATGGCGGTCAGAATGGCGAATCGGCGGCAGGGTTCGGAGCCAGGACCTTCGGCCGAGAAGGGCGCGTGCGTTACGAGCCTGGGGAGTTGCGAGGTGCATCCGTGGCGAGCGAGCGCGATAGCCGAAGTCTTGTGAATGCATCCCAGGAGGCCCCGGCCGCTCCGCGGTCGCGCATCCTGGTGATCGACGACGAAGCCCTGATGTGCGAGCTGCTCGCGACGATGCTGTCCGAAGACTACGACGTCCAGGCTCTGGCCAACGCCCGGGAAGCGCTGAACCGGATCTCGGGTGGCGAGACCTACGACTTGATCCTGTGCGACCTGATGATGCCCGAGCTCACCGGCATGGACCTCTGGGCCGAGCTCTCGCGGAGCCGGCCGGATCAAGCTTCTCGCATGGTGTTCATGACGGGCGGAACATTCACTGATCGCGCCCAGCAGTTCTTGGCCGAGCACGGGCGCGTCCAGCTACAGAAACCTTTCCGTCACGATGAACTTTTGTCTCTCGTGCACGATCAGCTGGAGACCCACGAACGCGCGGCGAAGAGCAACCTGCACTGAATTCGCCCGCCATACATTTGATCTCGCAGCCGCCTGCGGATATGCCTGCTCCGCCCGTGTCAAAGCGGGCGTAATGCGCAGGTTCGCGTGGTAGTAGCGAGAGCGGTGGCAACTTGCGACCGCGAGGGCTGTCTCCCGGTGCGATCTGCGCTCGGAGAGGCTTCTCATGCGCAGGTCTTACAAATTCGCCACGCTCGTGGCGTTCGTTCTCTCGCTGGCCAACGTGGGCCAGCTCGAGGCCCAGTACTCGGGTCCGGTTGCCATCAAGCAGCACACCGAGTCCGCGGCCGCCGAGCCGCCCCCCGCCCAGAATCAAACCGTCTTCAACATCACCGGTGGCGCGGCCCTCAACACGGGCAACACGCGCGCCTATACCGTGACCCTGGGCGGGCACCTGGGTGTGATCCAGGGCAAGAATTTGCTCTCGCTCGATGCGCTCGGCCTCATCAATGCGAGCAAGGCTGCGCTCGGCGGCGGTCAGTTTGCGGACCATTACGTCAAGACGGCCGCCAATGTGGTCGGCCGCGCCCGCTACGATCGCTTCCTGTCGCACAACGACGCGCTCTTCCTCGCCCTCGTGCCACGTCGCGACGTGCTCGCCGGTCTTGACCTGCGCCTGCAGATGCAGGGCGGTTATTCGCGCAACCTGTACGCACCCAGCGCGCTGCACAGGTTCTGGGCTGAAGCCGGTTACGACCTCACCTACGACAACTTCGCCCCGATCACGACCAACAAGGAGCAGACCTTCGCGGGCCCGGGCAGCTACACCGATGCGGATGGCGTCGTGACCCAGGTGAACAAGGGCACCAGCGTCATCTTGCGCACGCCCACCACGTCGACTCCCGACTCCGAGTACGTGCATTCTGCGCGCGTATTCCTCGGCTACTCGAACTCTCTCAACGCGATCGCGCAGATCAATCTTGGCGCGGAAACGCTGTTCGACGTGACCTATGGCAAGAACGTGCGCGTCAATACTCTGGCCGACATCACGACCTCGGTCAGCTCGCACTTCAAGATGGGCTTCGTGTCGCGCATGTTCTTCGACAACGTGCCAGTCGACAAGACCTACAAGAAGGCCGATTTCGTCTCCACGCTGAACGTGATCTACACCTACGACTCGCTGGCCAACGCCAAGAAGGCCGATGCCTGCGCCGCGGACATCAAGAAGGCCACCGAAGCAGCTCACTCCGAGTGCGCCACTCAGAAGGCGTTGCCCGCGGTGCCGCAGCCGCAGCCGCAACCGCAGGCTCAGCCCGAGCCCGCAGCGGGCGCCGCGACGGATGGTGCGGCACCCGTGCAGACTCCGGTGACCACGTCCCCCGCGCCCGCTGCGCCCGCCGCACCGACCACGCCTCCCGCCGCCACCGCCCCGGTGACCCCGCCCGTGCAGGCGCCCAGCGCACCCCCGGCCCAGTGACCCCGCCCACCAGCCAGACTTGACGGGGAATCGAATCTCGGGGTGACCTCGTTGTAGGATCGCGCGGTGGCCCGCGGCGGCCCCCAACGAGGTAGGAAATGGGATCGAAATTACTTGGCTTCGTGGCTGGTTTTGCGGGTGTGACCGCACTCACGTCGGCAGCATTCGCGCAATCGGGTGTCTCGCCCACTTGTACGACGGATGACGAATGTCCCTCAGGGCAGTGGTGCGCGGGCGACCCTTCGGCCCCGGACAAGCCGGTGCCAGAGCCTGCGCCAGCGAGTGGGACCACGCCGCAGGCGACCCGCGCCGCGATCGTGGCGCCCACCGATCCCAGCACCACGGGCGCGACCTGTCAGGCCATCCCCGAGGGCGTCTGTGAGAGCGACTCGGATTGCGATCATGGCTTCGAGTGCGTCAAGGCCCAGAGCAGCGGCGGCTGCGCACCGGCCCCGAACGGCGGCGTGCCAGCCTGCGACACGACCGTGACCACGGCCCGCTACGGCTCGTGCACGCTGAAGCCCATTGCTTGCGACGTCGACTCCGACTGTCCGAATGGCTTGAGCTGTGTGGCCGTTAGCGACGGCGATGTGACCTGCTCCAGCAATGACCCTGAGTGCACGGGGAGCGGGAGCACGGGCAGCGCGGGCAGCAGCAGCGGGAGCACGGGCAGCGGTAGCGTCACGCCCACCACCAAGGCCGTGGAGAAGTACTGCAACTACCAGCCGCCTTCCTGCAGCGACAACTCCGACTGTGCCACCGACTACGAGTGCTGGGTCTCCACGGCGAAGGAGTGCAGCGGCGGTGCGAGTGACCCGGTGGCCGTGGACTGCAGCCCCGGCGTGAATTGCGTGGAGCAGCCCGCTCCGGCGGACTCCTGCCAGACCGTGAGCACTGGCTACTGCGTGCCCAAGCAAATGCCTTGCAACGCGGACGCCCAGTGTCCCACTGACTACGTTTGCTACCAGCTGAGCGCCGAGCAAGTGCCGGACATCTGGCAGACCAGCGGCGATGTGCAGACCTGCTTGCCGGAGGGCATCGCGCTGTACGCTGAATACGCAGGGCGTGATCTCGGCAGCGATGAAGACGCCAGCAGCGGAGACTCCGACGAGGATCCCACCGGAGCGCCTCAGCTGGGCAACGCCAAGGGCCCGAATGGGCACGGCGACGGCAGCGCGTGCAGTGTGCGCTCGGGCCACGAGGGCTCGAGCTGGCTGCTGAGTGCGGTCGGTTTACTCGGGCTTGCCCTGGTGCGCCGTCGCCGTCAGCGCACCTGAATTTCAGCAGTCAGAAAGTCGCGCCGGGGCCGTGTGGTCTCGGCGTTTTCTTTTCTCGAGGTGCGTGAGGCGGTTGCGGAGCGTGGCTCAGCGCTCCGACTGAAGGGCCGCCGTAAAGGCGCGCGCCTTGTCGCCCTGGGGCGCATGTCGACTCGCGAGCTCCTGCAGGTCGCGGACGAGCTCCTTGAGCGCCGCGCGCGACGGCGGAGCGGGGACGTCGGCCCGATCACAGAAGAACGTACGGCAGCCGAGGGGACGCGCCGCATAGATCGCGCAACGACCCGAGGGGGCGAGCAGCGGGCAGGTGCGTTCGTCGCGCACGCCCGGGCGCGCGAGGGGCAGGGCGCGCTTCTTGGGCAGACCGCCGCCGCGGGCCGAGAGCGCGCGGCGCACGAGCGCGAGCTCGATGGAGGTCACTTGCGGCTCGCGACCCGTGATCCCGAAGCGGCAGCACTCGGTCGACATGCCACAGGTGGCGCCCGCGTAGAGCGTATCGGCGCGCGTGTACAGTTGCTCGAGCTCGGCTAGCAGTTCGTCTTCGCGGGCGCGCACGGCTGTTGTCCTCGCAGCGCGCCGTCAGTCGCCGCGCGTGAAGCCGAAGTAGAACGCGGCGCCCAGCAAGATGATGGTCACGAGGCAGCCGATGCCGAGGGCCAGGGCGTCGGCCTTGCTGGGCGCATCGGAGCCGTCCTTGGGGGGACCGGGGTTCTTGTCGAGGGGTGCGTTCATGGGCCTCCCTTTACCACGCCGTGTGCGTCGTCAACGCAGGAAGAAGCGCGGATCGTCCGGGCGCAGGTCGAGGTGGAAGTGGTCGCGGTGGCCCGCGTTGTAGTTCGGGGTCAGCACCGACGAGAAGAGCTGGCTCTTGGCCAGGTCACACGCGATGGCGAGCATCACTCTTCCCTCCGGCGTGCTGGGTTGGCCCTCGCAGGTGTAGGCGTCCGGGGTCATCTCGAAGTGCTTGGCCACGATCAGCATGTCGTTCGCGCGCACGCTGGCTCGCTTGCTCATCTCGAAGGCTGCGATATCGAGCGCCAGGCCGAAGGTGTGGAAGCTGGTGCGCGGCTGATCGCGATAGGAGGAGTTCACCAGCGCGCTGCGCACGCCGTGGGCCTTGAGGATGCGGGCCAGGGCAGGCAAGCGCGCCGCCAGCTCGCAGCTGATTTCAATCTGCCGATCGAGGTGGGCCGAGATGAAGCTCACGCCACCGATGGGCGTGGGGCCGAGCTGCACCAGGGTCGGCACCGGTGTGGTGAGGTCGCGGACGATGGGGGTCGCCTCCACGTGGTCCCGCGCCAGCGCTCGTAGGCAGCCTTCCTCTTTGCGGATCGACCAGACCTGCTCGGGATTGACCGACCAGGAGGCCCCCGGAACCTCGCTGCGATACTTTCGGAAGCTGCGTACGCGTTGAGCGATGGTGCGCGCCGCGACGCCTGCTGGATCGCTGGCCGGCGCCAAGAAGCGCCGCGGACGGGCCGGGTCGGGCGGTGCCTCCGGGACGGGCAAACTGCTGATCACGAAGGGCACCGGCGCAGAGGCTTCCGGTGCGGTCTCGGCGGCGTCGAGGGAGGCCGCGGGCGAGCTCAGGCTGGGCAAGAGGGGCGCGTCGGCCCCGGCCAGAGAAGCCATCGACAAGCCAAGGATCGAACCCAACACAGCGCCTCGGAACTTCGACACGTCACTGAGCATTTTCGCAGAGCCTGGGCTCTCACGCGAGAACTCGAGCGAATCCCCATGCCCTTGCGAGGGGACCATGTACGATTTTCTCCGGCGATCGCCTGCTATCCCAGCTTTGCAGCCGCGGCGCCTGCGCGAGCCGCAGCGCGATCGCGATTTTGCGGCCTTGATCGCACCGAAGCGCACACGCGCAGGTCTGCGCCGAGCTTGCGAACGCGGTTGTCTCTGGTTGCGCGCGGCGCTCCCAGCGGTGCTCGTGTTCTGGGACAATTGCGCGAAAACCACGGAAAAATCGACATGTCCGGCCTCGGCGCGCGCAGCGCTCGCGTCTACAATCCGGCCATTGTGGCCTATCGAACGAACAACGAAGGGCTCACGGCGCCATCCGCCCAGGACGAAGCAGGGCTGGCCCTTTGGCCACGCTTCGGCGGCTCGCGCGGCAGCGAGATTCGCCAGCGCGCTACCCCGCGCACGGGTGCGAGCACCACGGTGCCCGGCGGAGGCCCGGGCACGACGCTACGCAGAGCCGAGCCCTGGGGCTCACCAGCGCGTGAGCGTGTGCAGGGCAGCGCCAAGCCGCTGCAGGCGACCGCGCAAGCCTTGCTGGAGGAGTCCGGCGTTGGGCGCCTGCGCGTGACGGCGGCCTCGATGACGCTGCTCGTGCTGGTGGGCCTGCTGGCCAGCTTCATGCTGGGGGCTCCGCTGCCCATCAAGCGCCTGGCATGGGGAGCGCTCGGCGTGTTGCTCGCCTCGTTCGGTTGGGTGCTGGTCAAGATCGAATGTCACAGGCCGCTCTCTGGCGCGACGCTCAAGGCGCTCACGCTGCCCGTGTGCGCAGCGGCCGTGATCGCGAACTTCGCGTTCGGTCTCGTCTCCACCTTCTGCGCTGGCGTCGCCCTCGGCCTGGTGTTGTTCGCGAGCTCCACGGCGCGCGGCAATGCGCGCCTGGCCTACGCCTGCATCGCCCTCGGCTACGCGCTGTGCGCGCTGATCGTGCGGGCGCAGCTGTTCGACTACCAGCCGCTCGTGCCCGCGCAGTTCGGGGTCAGCATTCAGCGCGACATCTCGGCCTTGTTGGTGGAGCTCGTGTACTTGGCGGCCTACGTGGCCGGCCGCCTGCTGCGCGCCGAGCATGTGCGCGTGGTGGCCCAGTTCGAGCGCGCCGCGTCCGACGCGTCCCATCGTGACGCATTGTTTCGCGAGGCCCGGGATGCGTACCGGAAGGCGGCAGGTCTGGGTGGTCCCGGGCGCTTCACCGACCACGAGCTGGACGGCTTTCGGCTCGGCGTCGTGATAGGTCGCGGCGGCATGGGCGAGGTCTACGCGGCCGAACACGTCTCCACTGGCCAACGGGCGGCGCTGAAGCTGCTGCGTCTCGAGTCGCTCGGTGAGCACAACGCGCTGTCACGCTTCGAGCGTGAAGCCAAGATCGTGGCTTCCATCAGTTCACCTCACGTGGTGCGCGTGCTCGCGGTCAGCGGGGTCGATTCGGTGTTCCCCTACATCGCCATGGAGCAGCTGAGCGGCGTGGACCTCGCGTCCTATTTGCGCGACCGGGGACGCTTGCCGCTGAGCGAGATCTGCGAGCTCGTGGAGCAGCTCGGCCAGGGGCTCGACGCCGCCCACCGGAGTCTGGTCGTGCATCGCGACCTCAAGCCCAACAACATCTTCCGTGAGGTCACCGGACACGGCGGGCCACTCTGGAAGATCCTCGACTTCGGTGTTTCCAAGTTGGTGGGCTCACCACTCGATCCGAGCATCACGGCCACGGGGCTGATCGGCACCCCACAGTACATGTCGCCCGAACAGGTGCGCGGCGAGCGTGACCTCGATCACCGCACCGACATCTACGCGCTGTCTGCCATCGCCTATCGTGCGGTCACGGGCGAGCCGCCCTTCGCGGGCGAGCTCCCCGGGCTCTTGCGGCTCGTCACCGAGACCATGCCGCTCGCACCGAGCTCCATGGTGCCGGTGCCCACCGACGTGGATCTCGTGCTGGCCATTGGCCTCGCCAAGCGCCGCGAACACCGCTTCTCGAGCGTGCTCGAGTTGACGGACGCCTTCATGCGCGCCGTGCGCGGGGACCTGCCCGAAAGACTGCGCGTACGCGCACGCGGCGTGTTGGCCGAGAATCCCTACGCCGTGTGAGGCCGCGCCTTCCCGGCAGATGACTAGGAGGCCTGGAGCGCCGGCGGCGGCAGCGTGGAAAGCGTGAGCTCGCCGCGGTACTGCGCCGGCGTGCGCCCCGTCCAGCGCTTGAACGCGCGGTGGAAGGCGCTCGGCTCCGAGAACCCCAGCAACTCGGCGGTCTGCTTGATGCAGCTATCGGGGCGCCGCAGGTCCCGGCAAGCCAGGCGACAGCGGGCCTCGTCGATCAACGCGGAGAGCGGCTCGCCCTCGGCGCTCAAACGGCGGCGCAGCGCGCGCGGCGTGAGGTTCACCTTGCGCGCCAGGCCGATGGTGTCGATCTGCGCCAGGTCCCGCTCCGCCGAGAGCAGCGCGCGCACGCGGTTGGCCAGGTTGGTGCCGTGGACGCGCTCGGCCAGCAGGCGCTCGGCGCTCTCCTGGTACAGCGTGCACATGGCGTGGTCGCTGTGAAGCTGGGGCGTGTCGAGCAGGGCGCGTGGGAACACGATGGTGTTGCTGGCCTGTCCGAAGCGTACGGGAGCATGGAAGACGCGCTCGTACTCGGCCGCGTAGACGGGAGCCACATGGCGGAACCAGATCTCTACCGGGCCCGAGTCCACGCGGTGCGTAAAGTGCGATCCGATGCTGTTGACCATGGCCAGCACGAACTCGGCGCTGTAGCGCGCGATGTGGGCGGGCATGTCGCAGTCGAACGTGAAGTAGGCGAGGGCACCGTGCTCCTCGAGCTCGAAGCTCCCGCCCTCGGTCACCAGGTTTTCGTAGCGCTGGAACAGACGGAACGCGTCGCGGATGGTGCGGCACGAGACCAGCACGTTGCCCACCACCTGCAGCATTTCTTCCGGGGCCTTGGAGCCGACGTGCAGCGCGATGGCAGGGTTGCGCGCCAGGGATACCGCCTTGGTCACGACCGTGAACACCGTCTCGACAGGCAAGGTGCTGCGAAAGTCCGAGAGGCGCTGGGCCGTCAGGCCGCACTCGTGCAGTGCTCGGTCCGTGTCGATGCCAGCGCGCTTTAGCTCGTGGAGTATCCCTCTAAGGACAACGACGGAAATAAGCATGTGTGCACCCTTTGAGTCTAAGCGCGCGGGTCGCGCGCGGGCCGAACCGAAGAGGCGCGCGGGGCATATCCGCGAGCACATAAGGAGCGCGTCGAACGCACGCGCTTGCAGCAAGAGGCCAACCAAAGCCAGGTACCAAGCTGTACCCGGAGTCGAGACTAAGTGAATTGGTCCAACAGGTTCAAGAGAGATTGCCCTACATGAACGCTGGCCCACAACCCTGTAGGCCACCGACGCAGCACCATGGGAATTGTCCGTTCTGATGGGAACTAGAAAGGCACTTAGGTGAGAGCTTTCCCACCGTTGACGGTCCCCGAGGGCTTCTGCAAGGGTGCTTCCGATGTCCGATTACCCGCCTAGTCGGCTCGCCGAATTCCGGCGTGGGACCGCCCGCTATACCCCGATTTCGCGGCTGGCCGCGGGGGGAATGGGCGAGGTCTGGCGTGGCGAGGCCTGCTTCCCGGACGGGCACGTCGAGGAGGTCGCCATCAAGCGCGTCGTGCCTCACCTCGCCAACAACGAGCTCTATCGAAGCATGCTCGAGGATGAGGCGCGCCTGGGCATGCTGCTGCGTCACCCCAACATCGTGCGGGTCTACGATGCACGCGATCAGGGGTCGTTCATCCTGGTGATGGAGTACGTGGAGGGCCGCTCGCTGAGCCAGCTCCTGCAGGGGCACCTGGCCAACCAGGCGTCTTTGCCGGTAGCGGTCTCGCTGCACGTGGCCCGCGAAGTCGCACGCGCCCTCGAGCATGCGCACAACGCGATCGACGAGTTGGGCCGCGAGCTCCACATCATCCACGGCGATCTATCGCCCCACAACGTGCTGACCAGCGTGCACGGGGACGTGAAGCTGATGGACTTCGGCCTGGCGCGCGCCTCCGCCAATCACGTGGTGCGCGACCCCAACAAGTTGAGCGGCAAGTGGGGGTATTTGGCGCCGGAGCTGGTGTTGCATCGTGAGGTCAGTCAGCTCAACGACGTGTTCGCCCTGGGCATCGTGTTGTGGGAGTGCTTGAGCGGGCGGCGCCTGTTCACCGCGCGTAGCTACGCCGAAAGCCGCGACTTGCTCAAGCACTGTGCGGTGGTCTCGCCGGTGCACCACAACCCGGCCGTCACCCCCGAGATCGCGCGGCTCACCGAGGTGGCCCTGGCGCGGGAGCCGGCTCAGCGCTTTCGCAGCGCGGCAGCCTTCGGGGCAGCGCTAGACAGCATCATCGAAACCTTGGAACCCGGCATCTGTGCGCAGCAGACGGCCGACCTCGTGTGCAAACACCTGGGCATCGCGCGCAAACAGCGCGAGACCGCACGGCGCCCGGGCCTGTACTCGCCCGCGCCCAGCCAGGGCGTGCTGCGGCTTTCGGACGCGGAGCTCGAGGACTTCTTCGCGAACTGCGACACCACGGTCTACCAGCGCATCACGCCCTCGGCGGTTCCCCCTCCGCCCGGCCTCGATGCGTTCGTGGTGGAGTGCGATACGCGCCTGTTGCGACGCCCGCGCGACGCCAGTCCGCTGCTCTGATAGACGGGGAGGTCACGCGACCTCCCCGCCCGTCGCGGCAAAGCCGCGCCGGGACCCACCCCACCGCGAGGTTCGCTGCGCTCACGGTGCACCCGTCTGTTCACGAAAGAGGTCACGCGACCTCCCCGCCGGTCGCGGCAAAGCCGCGCCGGGACCCACCCCACCGCGAGGTTCGCTGCGCTCACGGGAGTACGCCTGCGCCGCTTGACTGGCCCACTTGGGTCGTGCGCGAGCGGAAGCGTGGGGCTTGCCTGAAGCAGGGCGAGACCTCAAGTTCGCCCCGCCATGATTCGCCTCGATTCCATCTGCAAGCAGCACGGACGGCAGATCCTCTTCCTCGACGCCTCGATGAGCCTCTTTCGCGGGGAAAAGGTCGGGCTGGTTGGGCCCAACGGCTCGGGCAAGAGCACGATCTTCAGGCTGATCGTGCGGCAGGAGCAGGCCGACGCGGGGCAGGTGGTGGTCGATCGCGGCGTGACCATCGGCTACTTCGACCAGAACGTGGGCGAGATGAAGGGACGCACCGTGGTCGAGGAGACCATGGCGGGGGCCGGTGAGATCGCCCAGGTCGCGCACGAGCTGCACGAACTGACACACGCGCTCGCGGATCCCGAGCGGGCCCACGAGCTCGATCAACTGGTGGAGCGCTTCGGTACGGTGCAAGCACGCTTCGACGAGCTCGGTGGCTATGGCCTGGAGAGCTCGGCGCGCGAGATCCTGGCCGGCCTCGGCTTTGCGCCCGAGAGCGTCGACGACGACGTGGGCAAGCTCTCCGGTGGTTGGAAGATGCGAGTGGCCCTGGCGCGCATCCTGTTGATGAAGCCCGATGTGCTCTTGCTCGACGAGCCCACCAACCACCTGGACATCGAGTCCATCCTCTGGCTCGAGCAGTTTCTGCGCAGCTTCGAGGGCGGGCTCATCATGACCTCGCACGATCGCGAGTTCATGAACCGGCTGGTGACCAAGATCGTGGAGATCGACTCGGGCGAGCTCACCAGCTACACGGGCAACTTCGACTTCTACCTCAAGCAGCGGGCCATCGCCGAGTCGCAGAAGGAGGCGCAGTTCGAGCGCCAACAGGCGATGCTGGCCAAGGAAGAGGCGTTCATCGCGCGCTTCAAGGCGCGCGCCAGCCACGCGGCGCAGGTGCAATCGCGGGTGAAGAAGCTCGAGAAAATCGAGCGCGTGGAGCCGCCCCGTCAGCGCAAGGTGGTGGAGTTCGACTTTCCCAAGCCGGCACGCTCGGGAGAAGACGTGGCCAAGCTGGAGAGCGTGAGCAAGCGCTGGGGCGTGCGCACCATCTACGACAGCCTCGACCTGTTGGTGCGGCGCAAGGAGCGCTGGTGCGTGATGGGCGTGAACGGCGCGGGCAAGAGCACGCTGCTCAAATTGGTGACGGGAGACGCCGCGCCCGACACTGGGCAGGTGACGCTGGGGGCCAGCGTGAAGCTCGGCTACTTCGCGCAGCACGCCATGGATCTGATCGACGGTGACGACACGGTGCTGGAGACCCTGACCAAGGCGTTCCCGCGCGCCTCGTCGGCCTCGCTGCGCACCTTGCTCGGGGCCTTCGGCTTCTCGGGAGACGATGTGGAGAAGCGCTGCCGTGTGCTCTCCGGGGGGGAGAAGGCGCGCGTGGTGCTGTCGCGCATGATGTTCGACCCGCCCAACTTCTTGGTACTCGACGAGCCCACCAACCATCTGGATATGGAGACCAAGGAGATGCTGGTGAAGGCGCTCTCGGACTTCGAGGGCACCATGCTCTTCGTGTCCCACGACCGGCACTTCCTCTCGGCGCTCTCCAATCGCGTGCTCGAGCTGACCCCAGGTGGAGGCGTGCACGCCTACGGCGGCGGCTACACGGAATACGTCGCGCAGACCGGGCGCGAGGCCCCGGTGGTGACCTGAACGGCTGAGCTCCCCCCGGCCCTCCCCGTGAAAAGGGCGGGTCTCCAGTCCGCGTGGTATGAAGGCCGCGTGCCGGAGCAAGCCTCTTCCAGCGCCGACCAAGATGATGTTCGTCTGCGCATTCCAGAGCTTGCGGGTAGGGCGCGCACGCGCCGACTGCTCGCTGTGCTCGCGCTGCTCGCCCTCGTGGGCGGTGGCCTCGCGTATTACTTGCGCCCCAAGCCGCCTGAAGAGGTGTTTCGGACCTTCCCGGTGGTCCGTAAGACCCTGGTGCAGCTCGTGGAGGCCGCCGGACGCGTCGATGCCCGCAGCCGCGTAGACGTGTCCACGCCCGTGGCAGGTCGCATCACGGCGTTGCACGCGGTGGAAGGGCAACTGGTGAAGGCCGGTGAGCTTCTCGCGGACCTGGACGCGCGAGCGAGTGCGCTGGCAGTGCGCGGTGCCCAGGCGTCGGCTTCGGCCGCAGCGGGCCGTCTGTCGCAAGCGCGGGCCCAGCTCGCGGAGGCCGAGCGTAGCCTGGAGCGCGCCCGCACCTTGTTCGACCGCGACCTCGCGAGTCGGGAGGACGTGAGCAACGCGGAGTTCGCGCGCGCCAAGGCGCAGGCCTCGCTGCAGGCTGCTCAGGGTGAAGCCAGCGTGGCGGGCGAGAGCGTGGCCTCGGCGCAGCTCGAGAAGAACATGAGCCGCATCGAAGCGCCCGCGGACGGCGTGATCTTGCGCGCCCCCGACCGCGTCGGCGCTGTGGTGTCGCCCGAGGCAGGGCCGGTGTTCGTGATCGGGGAGCCTTTGACCACGGTCCGCATCGATGCCTCGGTGAGCGAGACCGACGTGGCGCGCGTGAAGGTCGGCGCTGCGGCACAGGTCGAAGTCGATGCCGTCCCGGGCCGCGTCTACAACGGTCGCGTCGAGCGCGTGGGCATCGACGCCAATCGCGTGGAAGGCGCGGTGCTCTATCCGGTGGTGCTGTCGGTGGACAACCCGGACCGCACGCTGCTCCCCGGCATGACGGCGCGCGTGAAGATGGAAGTTGCCCGCGCGGAAAACGTGTTGGCAGTGCACGAGGCTTCTCTGCGCTACACGCCCACGGGCGCCGACCCGGCTTCTCCGCGTTCGCGCGTGTGGAAGCGCATGGGGCCGGCCGAGGTGGAACCCGTCTCCGTGCGCACATCGGTCTCCGATGGCGTGTACACGCAGGTGGATCTCGCAGAGGGCGCGCAGCTCAAGGAAGGGGACGCGCTGGCGGTCGGGCTCCTGCATCCGGAGTCGAGCAATGCGCCGCGCGTGACGCTGGGCGGGAAGTAGCGTCATGGTGGATGCTGCCCGCGTCGACAAGCTGATCGAGGTGCGCGGCCTGCACAAGGTGTACATGCAGGACACGCTCGAGGTGCCCGTGCTGTCGGGCATCGAGCTCAGCATCGGCAAGGGCGAAGTGGTGGCGCTGGTGGGGCCGAGCGGATCCGGCAAGTCCACCTTGCTCAACCTACTCGGGTGTCTGGACCGGCCTACCTCCGGCCACTATTTTCTCGGCGGCCGCGACGTGTCGCTGCTGACGCGCGCCGAGCAAGCCTGGGTGCGCCTGCACTATCTGGGCTTCGTGTTCCAGGGCTTCCATCTGCTGCCCACGGCCAGCGCGCTCGAGAACGTGGCGCTGCCGCTCTTCTACGCGGGCGTGGACAAGAGGGAGCGCGAGGAGCGCGCCCGCGTGTTGCTCACGCGGGTGGGGCTCGGTGAGCGCTGCGACCATCGGCCGAACCAGCTCTCGGGCGGTCAGCGTCAGCGTGTGGCCATCGCGCGTGCCCTGGCGAATCGACCGCGCCTCTTGTTGGCCGACGAGCCCACGGGTGCGCTCGACCAGCACAGCGGCGAAGAAGTGCTCGGGCTGCTCGACGAGCTGCACAACGAAACCGGGCTCAGCATGTTGATCGTGACCCACGACGCCAAGGTCGCGCGCACCGCCAAGCGCGTGATCGTCCTGCGCGATGGGCGGATCATTCGGGATCAGCCAGGAGGCGCCGATGCGATCCTCGATTAAGGACAGCGTGGTGATGGCGCTGCAGGTGCCGATGCGCAATCCGGGGCGCAGCGCGCTGACGGCGCTCGGCCTGGCCATCGGTGTCAGCGCTTTCATCGCCATGGTGAGCTTCGGCCGCGGTGCACAGGGGTCGGTGGTCTCGCAGTTCGAAACCCTGGGGTCGAATCTGTTGCGCGTGAAGGCCGCCGTCAGCATCTTCGATCAGAACCCGCACGTGCTCGACGACCGCGACGTGAAGGCGTTGCAGCGCGAGTCAACGACCATCGATTGGGTGGTTCCGATCTACCAGCGCACCTTCGATGTGTCGCACGCCGGACGGGTGTTCCGCACCACGGTGCGTGGCATCAACGAGAACTTCAACAAGACCCGCGACGAGCCCATCCCCACGGGCGGCCCCTTCGATGCGATGGACGTGGTGCAGCACGCCAAGGTCTGTCTGTTGGGCGCCACGGTGCAGCGCGAGATCTTCGCCGAGGGGGAAGACCCGCTAGGGCAGACGATCCTGATCAATGGGCGCATGCCCTGCACGGTGATCGGCACGCTGCTCAAGCGCGGCGCGGCCATCAGCGGCAGCGACATGGACGATCGTGTGCTGATGCCGATCACCACCTTCGAGTCCCAGTTCGGAGGCTCCCATGGCTACGCCTACATCGAGGTGAGGCCGAAGAGCCGCGCCCTGCTCGACGCTGCGCGCCAGGAGACCTTCGACATCTTGCGACGCATGCACAGCATTCGTCCGGGGGAAGGCGACGACTTCCAGATCTTGAGCCCCGACGAGGTCACCCGCGTGGCGAACCAGATCGGCGGCATCTTGACCGGGCTTCTGGCGGGCATCGCGGGCGTGTCCCTGCTCGTGGGGGGCATCGGCATCATGAACATCCAGCTGATGTCAGTGGCCGAGCGCACCCATGAAATCGGCGTACGCGCGGCCATCGGTGCGTCACCCGATGCGATCTTGCGGCAGTTCTTGGCCGAGGCCGCGATGTTGGCGGCCATCGGCACGTCGGCAGGCGTCGCACTCGGCGTGACGGCGGCCGTGCTGGTGGCCAAGAAGATGGGCTGGCCCGGCGCGGCACAACCCGACGTGATCATCGTGGCCAGTCTGTTCGGCATCGGCGTGGGCACCCTGTTCGGATACGTGCCGGCCAAGCGTGCTGCCGACCTGGATCCCATCGAAGCTTTGAGGCGGGAGTAACCGTGTTGCGTTGGTCGGCTCCAATCCTTGGTCTCCTTACGCTGACGCTCGCGGCGCGCGCGCAGGCGGAGGTCGTCACGTTGTCGTTCCTCGAGAAGCGGGCGCTCGAGGCTGATGGATTCGAGGACACGCACGCAGCGAAGTCGCGCGGGTCGGAGGCGGAGCTGCGCAGGACGGCGGCGGCCTACTATCCGCAGGTGACGCTGCGCGTCGGGACCAACATTCTGCCGGGCAGCCAGCTGCTCACCGTCTGCGGTGTGTACGGCAGCAACCCTCCGAGTGGTAAGCAGGAAGGAGACCCAAAGCCCTGCGGTAAGAACTTCAGGGAAAACCAGTTCCAGGTTCAGGGCGCGCGAACCTTCAGCCAAGGTGGAGACGCCTTCGTGCCCGTGGTGCAAAATCGCCTTGAAGTCGCGGCCAGCGCTCCGATCTACGATTTCGGGCGCACCAAGGCTGCCGTCGACGCCGGCAAGGCCTCCCTCTCCGCGGTGCGCGCCGAGCGCGACGCCGAGGGCGAGACCCTCGTGCGCCAGGTGCGCGTCGCCTACTTGAACTGGCTGAGCGCCCACGAGATCGCGCGGGTCACCGAGGCGGCCGCGCGCGACGCCGAGGAGCGCTTTGCACGCGTATCCGCGCTGGTGGAAGAGGGGAGCAAGCCCAAGGCCGAGCTGCCTCCCGCTCACAGCGACGCTCTCCTTACCAAGCTCGAGTTGACGCGCGCGCAGGGTGATCTGGCGAACGCCCAACAAGTGTTGGAAGACGCGGTGGGGGAGCCTCTGCCTCCAGGGGCCGAGCCTGAGCTCAGCCTGATCGAAGACACGAACGCTCAGGTCGTGGCGCTCTCGTATGCGACCGACGCGATGGCCCAGGTGATCGAGAAGCAACGCACGGCCGCCGAGAAGCTCGAGCTCAGCTACAAGAAGCAGAACCTGCCGCAGCTCGCGCTGTCGGCCCTGGTCGGCGCGCGCAATCAGCAATCGCATTTCTTCCCGCTGTACGCCGCCGGACTCTCGTTCTTCGTCCCGCTCTACGACGGCGGCCTGAGCCGCGCCTTGGCGTCCTCTGCGCGCGCCCAGCGTGACGCGCTCGACGCCCAGCTGCGTGCCCACATGCGCGAGCAGGAGAGCTTGCACTTGAAGGCAGAGCGCGACGCCGACCAAGCACTCGACTCACTGTCGATCGCGAATCAGTTGCTGACGGTGGCCGAAAAGCAGCTCCACGACGCACAAGCGGGCTACGACCTCGGCGTGAACGGCATCGAACAAATCGCTGGCGCGCGTGCCCTGGTGCGACGCGCGCAGACCGAGGTGTTGCTCTCCAAGGTGGCTCACGCCGAGGCCCGCATGCGCGTGGCGCCGGTGGACACTTCGCCCTGAGCCAAGCCGCGGATCCTCCCCGCGAACCAGCGCATTTCGAGGCTCCGTACTTTCACGGCTTTCGTCCCCGACCGAGGATCATTTCGCGCAAGCTTCGCGGCGGATCACGTTTGGCACGCCGGGTTTTTCTCGCGTCATCACTATTGACGCATCGCTCCACGAGGATCAGTCTCGCGCTTATCGGCACTGAACACGTGGGGTGGCGCGATGAAGAACCTCTTCAGGCAAGGGCTCAAGCGACTGACGGCCAGCAGTGAACGGCGAGCCCGGGGCTCCCATGAAGCCAAGGTCATCTCCATCGCGTCGCTCAAGGGCGGTGTCGGCAAGACCACCACCAGCGTGAACCTGGCTTCCGCGCTGGCTCGCTACCACCAGCAGCGCGTGCTCCTGGTGGACCTCGATCCCCAGGGCCACGTGGGCACCTCCCTGCGTGCGCAGATCCTACAGGGCGGCGGCCGGCTCTCCGAGATCCTCACCGCAGAAGAGGCCGGTCATGTGATGGACGTGGCCACCGACACCAGCGTGCCCTTCCTGCGCGTGACCCCCTCGGATCCCAGCCTCAACGAAGCCGAGAACCTGCTGAGCGCCAAGATCGGCAAGGAGATGATCCTGCGCGACGCGCTCGAGATCACGCGCACCTACTTCGACGTGATCGTGATCGACTGCCCGCCCAATCTCGGGAACCTGACGATCAACGCGCTGGTCGCCTCGGACTTCTTGCTGGTGCCGTGCGACCTCTCGCCGCTCGCGATGCGCGGCGTGGAGAGCCTGCTCAAGCAGTCTCAGCAGATCGGCGCGCGACTCAACCCGCAGCTCGACCTCTTGGGTGTGGTGATCACCCGCTACGACTCGCGCACGCCCACGATGAACGACGCGGTGCTGTCCTCGTTGGAGCACAACTTCGGGGAGGCCCTGGTGCCGGTGCGTATCGGCGTGAGCACGAGTCTCTCGCGCGCACAGCACGAGGGCACCGAGATCTTCGAGCACGACGAAAAGTCACGTGGCGCACTCCACTACCGTGAGCTGGCTGCCGAAATCGCGCGTCGACTGAGCGTCATCAACTGAAAATCCCCGTTGTCTGACCTGTCGCGGGCCCCCTGGGGCTCGCGCGCCTGCAATTTGAGGGAGTTGCGCCCTCGGCTGTTGTTGCAAGGCCGGGGCCCGCGTAATCTCAGGCAGAATGAGGGGCCCCCAAGACGCCAAGGTGGTGCCGACCGTGCGGTTGGAGTGTTGCTCGCCGCCGGGCTCGCCTGCGTCGATGTCCGTATCGAAGCGCGCTCGGCCCGGCTCTAGAGGGGCGCTTGCGGCGGTTCTGATGGAGCTCGGTGCGCTGTCTGCTGGCTGCACCTCCACGGTGCTGCTCGGTGGTGACTGCGCAGACAAGACTGCCTGCGATGGCCCCACGCACGGCGACGGTGACGCCCTCGGCTCCGACGGCGACGGCGACGGCGATGGGGCCGCAGGCGATGGTGACGGCGACGCGAGCAACCTGGATGCTGGTTCCAAGCCCAAGCCGGACGGCGGGCACGCACCCGTAGTGGATGCTTTCATTCCCGACCCCGGGCCGCCTCCGCCAGGCCCCGACGGAGGGCCGGGCACACCGTTTCCTGCGTTCCAGAACCCATCCTTCGAGCGCACGTCGGGTACGGGCCCCGGCGATCTCGCGGTGGGAGCGACCGGCGCGCTGGCTCCCTGGGTGGCCTGTGCGATTCCGATCGGACAGTTCAACTTCTTGCGCGTGGAGCAGGACACGTTCGGCGTCACGCCCACCGACGGCAGCTACTTCCTCGGCTACAGCTACATGTACTTCGTGAACATCTCCATGCCCGTGGCGCAGACGCTGCAAATCCCCCTCAAGGCGGGGCAGCGCTACGCGTTCCTGGTGGACGTGCGAAGTCAGTCGGGCTCCGACGAACAACTCGGGTTGCTCGTGAAGGGCGGCACCACTCCGTGCGTGGCCCCGACCACGCTCGCCGAGGGCGACTATCTGCCGAACGACGTGTGGACGACCCAGTGCATCACCTTCACGCCGAGCAGTGACCTCAGCGAGATCGCATTCATGCCGAAGAACAAGAACGGCATCGCGATCACCAATCGCTTCTACGTCGATAACATTCGTCCCGATCCGAGCTGTCAGTGAACGGCGCGCGCTGAGCGCTGCGGATATCGCGCGGCGCTGCGTCTTTCGGGAGAATTTGCGCAGCGCCGCGAGAGTCCTACCGCAGCACGCGATGCAATCTCACGTTGCGAACACAATCGTGCGCGTGGCTCGAACTGTCTGCCGAGTGCGCTTGACGCACGCACGCAAAAGCCGTCGAAATCGGCTCGCTCGACCTCCGTGTGCTGATTCAAGCCGGCCGTCGAGCGGAGGCCATTCGTCATGGGTCATGCGCATAAATTCATCTTGTTGGCGGCATTGTTGGCGGCGTGCGGCGAAGACCCTTTGCCGCCCGGCTTCGGGCAGGACGGGGACAACATCAAAGGAGACGGCGACGGAGATGGGGATGGCGACGGAGATGGTGACGGCGATGGCGACGGCGATGGAGATGGCGATGGAGATGGCGATTCCGGTGACGGTGACGTCGGCGACGGGGATCGCGGCGATGGTGACGGCGACGTAGGCGACGGCGACGCAGGCGACGGGGATGCCGGTGATGGCGATGCACCGGTGACTCCGGGAGAGGGCCCGCCCGCCAGCAAGCTACCCAAGCCCAAAGGCACCTGTTCCACGCTCAAGGACGGCGCATTCACGATGAATGGAGCCACAGTGCAGCTCACCGTGGGCACCAAGCCGGGCCCCGTGTACTTCTACTTCCACGGCACCGGCAGCATGCCGAGCGAGGTCGACCAAGGCATTCCCGGCGCGCGTAGCGCCGTGAAGACCAAGGGCGGATTGGTGGCGACTTGGGACGTGTCGAGCCCGATGGGTGACAGTACGGGTTCGTTCTGGGAGGTCTGGCACACGGGTGACTTCGACGTGGCCGATCAGATCCTCGCCTGCGCCATCCAGCAGAAGATCGTCGACACCTCGCACATCCACGTGGCGGGCTACAGCGCGGGCGGGTTGCAGACGGGCGCCATGGTCTACATGCGCTCGAACTATCTCGCGAGCGCCATCGTGTATTCGGGTGGCAAGGGCTTCGGGGCCCAGGGGCTGCAGGATCCGAGCAACGTGCCGAGCACCGTGTTCGCTCACGGCGCCATGGGCTCGGACATGGTGGTCATCGACTTCGCTCAGCAGAGCGCGACCATGGAGAACGACCTCAAGACGAAGGGCTTCATCGTGGATTGCAACGATGGTGGCGGCCACGTGCAGCCCGGTCGCCTGGGCATCATGGGCAACGCCACCAAGTTCTTCGAGACCCACGGCTACAAGCAGAACGGCTATGGTTCGACCCTGCCGGGCTGGCCTAGCACCTGCAAGATCGTCAAGTAGCGCCGGCCCTCAGTCGCGCATGTAGTGGCAGGTGTAGCCGCCCGGGTGCTTCACCAGATAGTCCTGGTGGTAGCCCTCGGCGGGCGTGAACGGGCCGGCCTCGACGATGTCCGTGACCACCGGGCTCTTCCACTTGCCCGAGCGATTGACGCGCTCCTTCACTTCTTCGGCGGTCTTGCGCTGCTCCTTGGAGTTCACGAAGATCACCGAGCGATACTGGGTGCCGACGTCGTTGCCCTGACGGTTCTTGGTGGTGGGGTCGTGCATCTTGAAGAACCACTTCTCGAGCAGATCGGCGTAGGAGATCTTGCTGGGGTCGAAGAGCACGCGCACCGACTCGGCGTGGCCCGTGCGACCACTCTTGACGTCCTCGTAGGTGGGGGCCTTGCTGGTGCCGCCCGCGTAGCCGACCTCCGTCTCGAGCACGCCCGGAATGGCGCGCAGGATGTCCTCCATGCCCCAGAAGCAACCGCCGGCCAGCACGGCTGTCTCGAGGGTCGCTTTGCAGCCGGGGGCTTGGCCCGGTTCCGGTAGGTTGCACGCGTTGGCCTGAGCCGCAGCGGGAGTGGCGGTGCCGGCCGCGCCTGATGTCGCCGTCTTGGCCTGGTCGGGCTTGAATAGCGGGGCGTACTCGCCGTAGCCCTCGCTCTCCAGCTTGGCCACGGGCACGAAGCGCAGCGAGGCAGAGTTGATGCAGTAGCGCATGCCGGTGGGACCAGGGCCGTCGTCGAACACGTGACCGAGGTGCGAGCTGCCGGCCTTGGAGCGCACCTCCGTGCGGACCATGCCGTAGGCGCGGTCGACCTTCTCGACCACGCGATTGGGCTCGACGGGCTGCGTGAAGCTGGGCCAACCGGTGCCCGAGTCGAACTTGTCGACGGAAGCGAACAGCGGCTCGCCGGTGGCGATGTCGACGTAGAGCCCCGCGTCGTGGTTGTCCCAGAGCGAGTTGCGGAACGCGGGCTCGGTGGCGTCGCGCTGCGTGACTTCGTACTGGAGAGGCGTGAGCTTCTGCTTCAGCTCCGCGTCCGAGGGCTTCGTATACGTTCGCTTGGACATGATGGAACTCCGACGAGATTGGGCGTCGACGTTCGACGCTTCAAAGGGGCCGCGCAACGCGACCGCGCCGATCAGCAGCAGGCAGGACACGAGCACGCCCGGTGACCGCAACACGGCATGAAGGGTGGAAGCGCGCGAGCCAAGAATCGATCGCACAGTACGCATGATGAGCACTCCTCTGCACAAAGCTAGTCCGCGGCGGGGCGCCAAAAGGTTTCATGGGTCGATTTTCTGGCCATGTGTTCAGCCTGGATCTGGAACGAATCCGGGGCACTAGACAATTGCGGCGAGGGTTGCCGGACCTCCAGCCCGCTGCACGGAGGACGGCTCGTGCTCTTTCTACGTAGTGCTCGCGGCGTCGGATCGCCGGGCGCGCGTGGGCAGATCTCGTCGACGAGCGCTGGTGTCGATGCGGGCGTCGGAACGAGGTCGTCCGATGTGCGTACGCGAGCACCCGGGCGTGATTTGCTCGTTCGCACGAGGGAGCGCGCAGGATGTCGTACCTGCGTGAGCTACTCCCTAACTAACAGTCAGATCGCGGGACAATCTGTCACAACTCCGAAAAAAGGGCTTTCCTCTCGTCCATTCAGGGTTGGTTTTCCACCGAGACGTTGAGATAACAGGACCCTCTTCTTGTAGTACCTGGTCTCGCTCCGCGCGCAGGAATGCGCGCTTCGACACGCCGTACATGGAGGAACGACATGAAACGTATCGGTACGAGCTTCTCTGCGCTGACCGCGATCGCGCTCGCACTCGGCGGTTACGCTGCGGCAGAAGAACCGAAGACGGCGCCCGCGAAGGCCCCCACTGCGACGCCGACCACGGCAGCGCCCGCGGCCACCAAGCCCACGCCCGCACCCACGCCGGTGACTGCGCCGACCAAGGCGGCCCCGACCGCGGCTGCAGCTCCGGCCGTGGCTCCGAAGGCCGAGGCGACCAAGGCTGCCGCGGCTCCGACCACGCCCGATGGGCTCGCTCAAGCGGCCGTCGCGGCCAATGCCAAGGCGCAGGACGCGCTCAAGACGGCCACTTCGCAGCGCGCGGCCGCGGAGGCCAGCGCAGCGGAACTCAAGACCCAGCGCGACGCGTTGGCCAAGCTGCGCAAGGAGCACACGGGCGGCCTCGCCAAGGGCAAGGCTGCTGCGGCGAGCTACGACAGCGCCAACAAGGCCACCAAGGCGGAGGCGGCGCCGAAATCCGTCGACAAGCTCGAGCTGGCCGAAGCCAGCTTGACGGCGGTGGCGGCCAAGGCCCCAGACGTCGTGAAGGGCGCAGAGAGCGTACTGGCCGGTGAGACCGCGCTGGTGGCCGCCGCCAACGCGAGCATCGAGGCCTCGACCCGGGCCCAGGACGCGGCCAAGGACGCGGAAGACGCATTGAAGGCGCTGAAGGCGCTCGGTGCAGAGCTCGCATCGGCCCACGCGCGCAGCGAGAAGGCGCAGAAGACCACCCAGGCGGCGCTCGAGAAGGCGCAGAAGACCACCGACAGCGCCAAGGCCAAGCTCGCCGAGCTGACGGCGCGTATGGGGCCGCAGGACGCGGCCAAGCCGGCTGCTCCGGCGGCCGCGCCGGCGGCTCCCGCCCCTGCGCCCGCGAAAGCCGCCGCGGCGCCTACCAAGAGCAAGGAAGGCGAAGTGGCGCCCGCGGCGCTGCAGCGCGCTCAAGAGGCGCTCGACACCGCGCAGGCCGCGCTGATGGGGGCCCAGAAGGCCAACGACGACGCCAAGGCAGCGGTGGACGCCAGCGCCAAGTCGCACGAGCCCGCCGTGAAGGCGTTGGCCCTGGCGGAGCCGGCGGCCAAGGACGCCAAGACCGCGGCCAAGGACGCGAAGAAGGAAGGTGCCAAGGCCAAGTCGGTGGCTGGCGCCGTGCTGGCGGGCTTCGAGGCGTACAAGGCCAAGGCCGAGCAGGAGCTCGCCAAGCTGCGACTCGAGACCGGCGACGTGGGCAAGGAGCTCGAGCATGTGCGCACGCGCATGGCGGACGCCAAGGCTCGCTTGGCGCGCGCGCAGGAGGGCAAGACGGCCGCAGCTGCGCCAGCGCCTGCACCGTCAGCCGCGCCGGCCGGTGCCGCAACGGCGGCCCATCCCGCGCATCCCGCGCATCCTGCTGCGGCAGAGAAGCCGAAGACGGCTGCTGCCCCGGCCGCCGCGCCCGCCCAGCCTGCGAAGTCGGCCGCGCCGGCCGGCGCAACGGCGACCGGAGCGGTACCGGCAGCCAAGCCCTGAGAGGGGGCTAGAGGGGCGGGGTCAGGGCCGGGCACGAACACGTGAAAGTGAACGGGGCGGGCCCTGCGGGGAAACGACTGGGACGAGGACGGGACCGGAGCGCAAAGCTCGCTGGGCTCGTCCTCGCGTCCGTTTCAGCCGCCCCCTTTGACGATCCTCAGGTTGGGGCCGCTGGGCGCGGGGGGCTTGGGTTTCTCCACCGCCGCTGGCCACACCACGATGGGCCCCGCGTAGGGCTCTCCGATCCACATGCGCGCGCAGGCTTCCCAGGGGATCGTCACGAAGTGCCGCACGCCCTGAACCGAGATCGTCGCGCTCCAGCCTTTTTCGTCGAGCACCAGATCCGGCATGCCCATCACGCGCGGATCGCGGCCCACGCGCAGCACCAGATCTGCGCGACGAAATGGCTCGGGGACCGTGACATTGGGCGCCGTCGCATCCACCGCCACGAAAGGGCACAGCGGGAGCAACGCGTCCATCAAGAGACGTTTTTGCTCGTTGAAGTCCATCGTTCTCGCCTCAGCTAACACGGCGACCAGCGAGGAACCAGTGTCCACTTCGACGTATTCGAAGGCACGGGGGCCTTTGGCGCGCCCGCGGATTCGTGACAGCGTGTCCGGAGGTCCCTCGATGACCGCGCCCATGTCCGAACATGACCGCGAATCGCCGCTTGGCTCAGCGGGTTCTCCGCCCGAGGCCTGGCAGCGTGCCCATCGTCTGGTGCGGCGCGCGCGCGAACCCATCGAGCGCTTCTTGGCCATCGAAGCCGCGAGCGGTCTGCTGCTGCTGGCCACGGCCGGTCTGGCCCTCGTGCTCGCCAATGGCCCATGGCGCCACGCCTACGAGGCGCTCTGGCACACGCCCCTCGGATTTCGCCTCGGAACCCTGCATTTCGAGCAGGATCTGCACTTCTGGATCAACGACGGGCTGATGACGATCTTCTTCTTCGTGGTGGGTCTCGAGATACGCCGCGAGATCCATCGCGGCGAGCTCAGCGGGCTGCGTCGGGCAGCCCTGCCGGTGGCGGCCGCGCTGGGAGGCATGCTGTTTCCGGCCGTGCTCTATGCCCTGTTCAACCGGGGCCGCCCCTCGCTTGCGGGCTGGGGCATCCCAATGGCCACCGACATCGCCTTTGCCGTGGGAACGCTCGCCCTGCTCGGCAAACGCGTGCCGCCTGCGCTGCGGGTGCTGCTCCTGGCCCTGGCTGTGATCGACGACGTGGGCGCCATCCTGGTGATCGCGGTCTTCTATTCGACGGGCTTGTCGTGGCTCGGCTTCTTGGCCATGGGCCTGGGCACGCTGGCCATCTACGGCCTGCAAAAGCTCGGTGTCCGCCCCGCGCTCGCGTATTTGCTGCCGGGCCTCGTGATCTGGGCCGGGGCCTATGAGGCGGGTGTGCATCCAACCTTGGCGGGCGTGATCGTCGGCTTGATGACCCCGGTGCGGGCCTGGTTTGGTCCCCAGCGCTTCGCGCAGCACGCCCAACAGGGAGCAGCCCGCCTGGGATCCCTCGACGCAGCCGAGGAGCGCGCGGCGCTCGGGATTCTAGACGAGCTCGCCCAGGCGCGGCGCGAAGCGGTTTCTCCGGTGGAGCGCCTCGAGCATGCCCTCCACGGTTACGTGGCGTTCGGCATCATGCCCCTGTTCGCCTTCGCCAACGCCGGGGTGCCCCTGGGGGAGGCCAGTTTCACGGGCGATCACCGCGCCGTGTTTCTCGGCATCGTGGTCGGCCTCTCGCTCGGCAAACCGCTCGGCATCGTGGCCTTCTCGTGGTTGCTCGTGAAGCTCGGGTTGGGTGCGCTGCCGATGGGTTTGAGCTTGCGGCACGTCGTGTTGGTCGGGCTGGTCGGTGGCATCGGCTTCACCATGGCCCTGTTTATCGCTCAGCTCGCCTTGCCCCCTGGCGCTTTGTTGGAGACGGCCAAGCTCGCGATCCTGGTCGCATCGGGTTTGGCAGCCCTGCTCTCTTCGCTGCTCGGTCTCTGGCTGCTGCCGCGGCGGGCGGGGAGGTCGCGTGACCTCCCCGTGAAGACGCGCCCCGAAGCAAGCACTTCGTGAGCGAAGCGAACGTCGCGGAGGGGTGGGGCCTGGCGCGGCTTTGCCGCGGCGGGCGGGGAGGTCGCGTGACCTCCCGTAGCTCGCGCGCTCTCCGTGTCTACGTGAGGAGCCGGAGGAGGCGTGGGCGTGCCCATACAGGAAGAACAACGGCTCCTGAAGGAGCTGCTCACGCAGGTCCCTGCACACCTGCCGGCGCTCGACCACGTGCGGGGATCGCTGCAGGTCGACGTCGGCAGCGACTGCCTCGGCGTGATCAGGGTCGAAGATGGCCAGGTCACGCTGTTGCCTGGGCCGGGCAAGGCCGAAGCAGTAGTCACCACCGCCGAAGGCGGCGGCTTGATGCGGCTCTTGCAAGGGGAGATGAACGCCATCGTGGCTACCATCCAGGGCAACATCGACCTCGAGGGCGATCTCGCGCTGGCGTCCAAGATCCTGCGCGCTTTGCAGGCCGACGTCAGCATGCGCAAGCGCCGCGAAGCGGCCAAGCAGCGAGGAGCCGCCACATGACCCTCAACACCGTCAACGTGCTGGACGGCAACCTCTTCGTGATCAGCGACAACTTGGGGGACTTGGACGCCACGCCCACGGAGAACCACGGACTGTTCCTGGACGACACCCGCTATCTATCCCGCTTCGTGCTCACCATCGATGGGCAGAAACCCAAGCTCCTCTCGGTCGATGACTCGGCGTACTTCAAGGTGCAGTTCTTCGGCGCGCTCGCCACGGGCACGGTCTACGTGGACTCGCACCTATCCGTGGTGAGAAGGCGCGTGGTGAGTCGCGGCTTCCGGGAGGAGATCAGGCTCGCCAACCACGACAGCAAGCCGGTGAAGTTGCGCGTGCGCGTGGAGGTCGGGGCCGATTTTGCCGACTTGTTCGAGGTCAAAGACAAGCTCGAGAAGAAGGGCGAGTGCTATCGGCGGCTCGGCAACGGCGGGCTCGTCCTCGGCTACCGCCGCGCGACCTTCCAGCGCGAGACTCACTTGAGCTCCACGGAGCCGGCCGAGATCGACGAGGGCGGCTTCACGTTCGACCTGGAGCTGCAGCCCAAGACCCTGTGGTCCACGGAGATCGAGGTGCGCGCGGTGCGCAAGACGGCGCGCGGTCTCTTCGCGCCCTCGAGCACGACTCCGGAGCGTCAGGACCTGGAGGTCGATCTGGAGGCCTGGCTCAAGGGCGCACCGCGCCTCTACTGCTCCCACGAGTCCTTGCACGGAACCTATCGTCGTAGCTTGGTGGACCTGGCGGCCCTGCGCTTCTCGACGCCGGTGACCAAGGAGCCGATGCCGGCTGCTGGCTTGCCGTGGTTCATGACCATCTTCGGACGCGACAGCCTGCTCACGAGCTTCCAGGCGTTGCCTTTCTTTCCGGTGCTGGCCCAGGCCACGCTCACCACGCTGGCGCTGTTTCAGGGCCAGGTGAGCGATGCCTTCCGCGACGAAGAGCCAGGCAAGATTTTGCACGAGATCCGGCTCGGCGAGATGACCGGCTTCAAGGAGCGCCCGCACTCGCCCTACTTCGGCAGCTCCGACTCCACGCCCTTGTTCTTGATCCTGCTCGAGGAGTACACGCGCTGGACCGGCGACCACAAGCTCGCGCTCTCGCTCAAGGACAACGTGCGCGCCGCGCTGCGCTGGATCGACGAATTCGGAGACCGCGACCAGGACGGCCTCGTCGAGTACCAGCGGCGCAACACCGAGACGGGCCTGGAGAACCAGTGCTGGAAGGACTCCTACGACTCGATCGCCTTTCACGACGGCACGCTGGCGACCACGCCGATCGCGACCTGTGAGATCCAGGGCTACGTCTACGACGCGAAGTGCCGCAGCGCGCGTCTCGCTCGCGATGTGTACCAAGACGAAGCATGGGCGCAGCGCCTCGAGCGTGAGGCCCAGCAACTCAAGGAGCGCTTCAACGAGGCCTACTGGATCAAGGAGCGGGGCTTCTTCGCGCTGGCGCTCGACGGTCAAAAGCGCAAGGTGGACTCACTGACCTCCAACATCGGGCATCTGCTGTGGTCGGGCATCGCGGACACCAACAAGGCCGCCCTGTGCGTGCAGCACCTGATGGGCAAGGATCTCTTTACCGGCTGGGGCATCCGGACCATGGGCAAGTCCGAGGCCGCCTATAACCCCATCGGCTATCATGTGGGAACCGTGTGGCCCCACGACACCTCCTTCATCGCCTGGGGGCTGCGCCGCTACGGCTATCGCCACGAGGCCGCGCGTCTCGCGCGCGCCATGCTGGAGGCCGCCGAGTGCTTCCATCATCGCCTGCCCGAGGCCTTCGCGGGCTACGAGCGCACGATGACGCATTTCCCGGTGGAGTACCCCACCGCGTGCTCGCCCCAGGCCTGGGCTTCGGGAGCGCCGCTGCTCTTGCTGCGCGCGCTGCTCGGCCTGGAGTCCGACGGTCGCCATATGATCGTAGATCCGGCGCTGCCCGAGCCCTACTTCCGCCTCGAGCTGCTCGATATCCCGGGAGCCTGGGGTCATATGGACGCCTTCGGCCGCGCGCGCAGGCCCCCGGACTAGGGTCTGTACAGCGTGCGAGCGGGCTCCGGCGTGAGCAGACGCTGCGCCAAGTTCACGAACTCGCACAACAGCGGGCGCGTCTCGCGTGGATCGATGATCTCCTCGACCCAAAAGGCCTCCGCGCTGCGCAACGGCGAGCGCACGGCGTTGAGTCGATCGCGGATCTCGGCGAGCTTGGCCTTGGGATCCTCTGCGGCCGCGAGCTCACTCTTGTAGGCCGCCTCGAGCCCGCCTTCGATGGGGAGCGATCCCCAGTCGCCCGAGGGCCACGCGTAGCGAAAACGCAGCCGGCTCTGATTCATGTGTCCGGCACCTGCGAGGCCATAGCAGCGTCGCATGATCACGGCACAGATCGGCACAGTGGACTGATACACAGCAGACAGCGCACGCGCTCCGTGGCGCAAAGTGGCCGCGCGCTCGGCCTTCTCGCCCACGGCGAAGCCCGGGTTGTCCACGAAGTGCACGATGGGCAGGTGGAAGGTCTCGGCCAGGTCGATCAAGCGCGTGAGCTTGAGGCACGCGTCGGCCGTCCAACCTCCGCCGTGGTGCATGGGATCGTTGGCGAGCACGGCTACCGTGGCTCCGTCGAGTCGCGCCAAGCCCGTGACCACCGAGCGTCCCCACAGGGCACCCATCTCGAAGAAGGAATCGCGGTCGAGCACGCTCTCGAGGATGGGGCGCACGCGGTAGGTGCGGCGCGGGTCGCGGGGGATGGCCTCGATGAGAGCTTCCTCGGTGCGTTGTGCGTCGTCGCTGGGAGCGATCCGAGGCGTCAGTTCATACACGGAGTTCGGCAGATAGGAGAGGAAGCGTCGCGCCCGTGCAAAGGCCTCTTCTTCGCTCGCGACCTCGTCGTCCACGACACCATTGCGCGCCTGAATCTGGCTCCCGCCCAGGCCTTCCTTGTCGATCTTCTCGCCCAGCGCTGCCACCACCGGCGGGCCCGCCACGAACATCTGCGACATGCCCTTCACCATCACGGAGTAGTGGCTCATCACCACCCGCGCGGCGCCGAGCCCTGCTACGGGGCCCAGGGCCAATCCGATCACGGGCACGTGGCTGAGGTTGGCCACGGCGAATTGGAACCCAGGGACATGTGGGATGTATGTGCGCGCGTCCGGATGATCGAGCTGCTTCACCGAGCCGCCGCCGCCCGTGCCGTCCACCAGGCGCACCAGGGGCAGTCGCAGTTCATGTGCCATTTGCTCGGCG
Organism: Myxococcales bacterium; assembly: GCA_047601445.1. Classification (GTDB taxonomy): domain Bacteria; phylum Myxococcota_A; class Polyangia; order Polyangiales; family DASUME01; genus DASUME01. The sequence continues at coordinate 7,270,346 of JASGJH010000001.1, forward strand.
AACGCGAGCTTGTCCCAGATGGCGCCGTCGGCCGCGCCGCCGCGCACGGTGAAGTCATCGGCCGAGAGCGCGATGGCACGTCCGCCGAGGCGTGCACGACCCACTAGCAGATTGGAGGGCGAGAAGCTCTGCAGCTCGCGACGCTCGTCGTAGACCGCCTTGCCGGCCAGGCTACCGAGTTCGCGGAACGAGCCCCCGTCGCACAGACACAGGATGCGCTCGCGCACCGTGAGCTTGCCCTGGGCTCTCTGGCGGGCGACCTTCTCGGGGCCGCCCATCTCGCGCGCGATGGCCTGCCGGCGCCGCAGCTCGTCTACTTCCTTTTGCCAACTCACGACCTGACCGCCTTGTTCTGGACGGCGTGAGCCTAGCGCAGGCGGCGAAAGGCGCTGGGAGCTCAGTCCGCGCCGAGTGCGCGCTCGATGGCTTCGGCGATGTCGGCGTCGTCCGGCGCGACCTTGGGGCTGAAGCGCGCCACCACCTGGCCGTCCTTGCCGATCACGAACTTGGCGAAGTTCCAGGAGATGTCTCCGGGGCCGTCGGGCTGGGTGGCTTGCTTGGTGAGGTAGTCGTAGAGCGGGTCCTTCTGATCGCCGAGCACTTTGACCTTGCCGAACAGCGGGAAGGTCACGTCGTAGTTCGTGCTGCAGAAGGTCTTGATCTCGGCCTCGGCGGCGGGCTCCTGACCGGCGAAGTCGTTGCAGGGGAAGCCGAGCACTTCGAAGCCGTCTTCCTGGTACTCGCGGTACACCTCTTCGAGCGCCTTGTATTGCGGGGTGAGCCCGCAGCGCGAGGCCACGTTCACCACGAGCAGGACTTTGCCGCGGTAGTCGGCCAGGGACTTCATCTGGCCATCGATGGTCTTGAGCTTGAAGTCGTGGATGGTGGTCATGCTGCTCACCATGCCATGGGGCCCTCAGGGTTGGCCAATGCCCCCAATTTGGCGCTAAGACGCCACCTTGCGGACATGGGCGGGCGCCCTGGGACGCGAGGAGTCGGGCGGCAGCATGCGTGAATTGAGCGATCGCGTGGCGGTGGTGACCGGGGCGGCCCGGGGGATTGGTCGTGCCCTCGCGCTCGAGCTGGCCCGGGAGGGCATGCACCTGATGCTGGCGGACGTGGACCCAGCAGCGCTGGGCAGCGTGGCGCGCGAGGTGGAGGCCTTGGGGCGCCGTGCATGCGTGTCGCGCGTGGACGTGCGCGAGCTCTCCGGCCTGGAAGGGCTGTTGCGGGACACCCTGAGGGAGCTCGGGCGCTGCGACCTGGTGTGCAACAACGCGGGCGTGTTCCACGGTGCGGCGCTGCTCGACACGCCGAGCGACCAATGGGAGCGCGTGCTCGAGACGAACGTTTGGGGCGTGATCCACGGCTGCCGCGTATTCGGTGCGCATTTCGTGCAGCAGGGACACGGCCACATCGTGAACACGGCGTCCGCGGCGGGCTTGTTTCCGGTGCCGGGCATGAGTGCCTACAGCACCAGCAAGTACGCCGTGGTGGGCCTGAGCATGCAGCTGCGCTGGGAGCTCGCGAGCGCCGGCGTGGGCGTGACCTTGTTGTGCCCGGGCGTGGTCAGGACAGGCATCGCCTACGCCGAAGGCGTCGGGCTCTCGCATCTCGATCGCGAGCTCGAGAAGGCACTCGCGCGCTCGCCTGGGCCGGAAGGGTTGGCCAAGAAGGCGGTGCGAGCGATCCGTAAGGACCGTCCGCTGGTGCGCTATGGCGCCGACTCCTACGTGTTCAGCCTGTTGCGCGTGTTGCCGCTGTGGCTGGTGGACCCGTTCGGGCGCTATCTGGGCTGGAAGGCGCTGCGCATCGTGCGCGGGGAAGAGAAGCCGTAAGGGGACCCCGACAACGACGAAAGGGCGACCTCGCGGCCGCCCCTCGTCGTTAGCTCAGTGCGCCGGCGTGGCCGGCGATCACCGCGCTGGGATCACATCTTGGTGGGCATCTTGCAGACGGCCCTGGAGGGATCCTGCGGATCCTGGTTCTGCAGGTGGAGGTACGGACGGCACTCCTCGTCGGTCTCGCAGCCGACGAACTTGCACTGGCCGTTCGAGCAGACATTGAAGTTGTTGCCGAAGTTGCCGGCGCACTCGACGTCCGTCTGGCAGGGGGTGACGCACTCCTTGTTCACGCACTTGGAGTTCGGCACGCCCGTCGCGAAGGCGCACTGGCGATCCGAGGTGCAGCCCACGTCGACGCAGTCGCCGTTCATGCAGGCCTCGAGGTAACCGCATTCTTCGTTGTGCTTGCAGCCCTCGACGCAGAGGCCGCTGACGCACTGGGTGTCGGGGTACGCCGCGCAATCCACCGTGGTCTTGCACTGGACGCACTGCTGGTCCTGGCAGAAGGGGCGACTGGGGCTCAGGCAGTTGGCGTTGGTGGTGCAGTTGGCAGCCACGCAGAGCTCGTTGCGGCAGGTCTGCGGACAGACGCAGTAGTTCTGGTAGGTCGTGCAAGATCCGCTAGCGGGGCTTGCATCGCAGGTGGTCTTGAAGCCGGCGCATTCCTCGACGGTGTAGAGGTAGGGCTCCCAGTCGACGCAACAGTCGGCGGCCGTCGCGCAGTCCACCTGGAAGCACTGCTTCACCTGGGGGGTCAGGTCCAGCTTCTCCTGGCGACAGATCTGGTTCACGCAGGCAAGCCCGGGGACGCAGTCGTTGGCGGCGCGGCAGCTTTCACCCTTGACGGAGCGGGTGTCCAGGGCGCCTGCGTCCGTAAGCATTTTGTCCTCGGTACAGACCTGCCCGAAGCAGCCGAGGCCGGGCTGACAGTCGGCGCGGCGGGTGCAGCTTTCGCCGAGCTTGCCGCCGGAGGTCGTCTTCTCGGCGCCAGCATCTCCGCTCGAGGAACCCTCGGTAACACAACGATTGTCGAGGCAAGCGAGGCCGCCTCCGCAGTCGTCGCGACGCTGGCAGGACTCGCCTACCGCGCCCTTCTGGGCCTCGTCTCCCTTGTCACAACCAAACAACAAGAACGTCAGGGTGAAGGCAATGGTTTGAATACGCAGGCTCGTCATACTGTTCTCCGGTGTAAGCGTCGGTCTTTCCGCAGGCACCCCTAGGTGCTCGTGGACTGCCGCACGCCGAAGCGAACTGATGAATGGGTCGCCCCGCTGGGCGACCCGACTGCTGTATAACGCTTTTCAGTGCGCTTCCACTTTCCGCTCTGTGAGGGGATCAACCATGGGCGCCGATTTTTTGCTTCGCTTTCGACTTCTTTCACCCCTACTTGCGGTGATGACCGTGCTTGGGCTGAGTGCCTGCAAGAAGACGGACTCCGCTCCCTGCATGGACGGCTTCAGTCAGGCTTGCGACTGCCCCGACGGAACCCAGGGCTATCAGCCCTGCCATGACGGTGTCTTGGAGCCCGTCTGCCATTGTGGAAATAAGCACAGCGATGGGGGTGGCGACGGCGACGGCGATGGTGACGGGGATGGCGACGGCGACGGGGATGGCGACAAGCCGCCGAAGGACGCCGGTACCCTTGGGGACGGTGACGACGACGATGCCTCCTGCGGCATGCAGACCAGCGAAGCCAAGCTCCGGGAGCGGCGGCCTGTCGATGTGATCTTCGTGATCGACAACTCGGGCAGCATGTCCGAGGAGATCAAGGGCGTGGAGGCGAACATCAATCAGAACTTCGCGACCATCCTCGATCAGGAGGGCACCGACTACCGTGTGATCATGGTGTCGGACTTTGGCGACAGCGACATCGAGGAGATCTGCATCGGCGCGCCCTTGAGCCAGACCGATTGCCTCAACATCCCCCCAGTTCCGGTCAACGGTACGCGCTTCTTCCACTACGACATCAATGTGCAGAGCACGGACTCCTGGTGTCGCCTGCTAGACTCCTACACCACGCCGGATCAACACGCGCTCGCACCCAAGGGTTGGTCGCAGTGGTTGCGCGCCGAGGCCCTCAAGGTGTTCGTGGTGGTCACCGATGATGGCATCGGCTGCGCCTGGCAGGGCGGCAGCTTTTTCTCAGGGCAAACCGAGAATCCGACGCAGGACGCGATCACACTCGCGCGCTCCTTCCACATGACCCTGGCGGGCCTCGATCCGGGGCAATTCGGCTCCTTCGCCGCGCCCAACTTCGTGTGGCACAGCGTGATCGGCGTCGCTCCGAACACGATCCCCACCGCCCCGTACTTCTCGACCGATCCCGTGGTCGACAGTACCTGCTCCACCGCGGTCGAGACGGGCAACGGCTATCAGATCCTGAGCATGGCCACCAAGGGGCTGCGCTTTCCGGTCTGCGGTGGACTCAGTTTCAACGAGCTCTTCAAGGCCATCGCCGAGCAAGTGGTGCAGGGCTCGGGGGTTGCCTGCAGCTTCAGCCTGCCGCCCCCTCCCGAGGGCAAGAAGCTCGACCCGAAGTCAGCAGCCATCACCTATCAGCCCGGCGTGGGCAAGGCAGAGAAGCTGACCATCGCCACCGCTACGACCTGCACGGACAAGGGCTTCCTGGTCTCGGGCACGGACGTGGTGTTGTGCGACGCGGCATGTACACGAGTGCGCGCGGACGAGAAGGCCAAGCTCAGCCTGAACTATTCGTGCAGCTCCGACGGCATCGTGATCCTGCAGTAAGACGTCCGGGACGTCGGGCTCTACCTAATCGCCCACCAACGAGAGCTGCTGCAGCGAGCCTTCGAGGGTCTCCCCGTCCGTGGTCACGTAGAGCTGGCCTCCGCTGCGCGTGAGCTCCCACTGCATGTTGCGTGAGACCTTGGCGGATAGGGCCGTGATCAGCGCCGGCTCCGGGTGCAACAGCACGATGGACTCGGCACGGTGGATGGCCACGCGGCGCGCTTCGCGCAGCACGAGCTCGGGATCGTGGTGGCAGTAGATCACGACCTGCGGACACGCCTTGCTCGCCTTGTGGAGGCGCTCGCCGGAGGGGGCGCCCACCTCGATCCACGCCGTGGTTCGACCATCGGGGGTCTTGATGTAGATGGCGGGCTCGTCGGTCTGGGAGAGTCCGCCCTTGCAGAACTCGATGCCCTCCTCGAACGACAGGCAATAGGCGAGCGCGCGTGTCACCAGATACTGAGGGGTCTCGGAGGGGTGCTGCGCGAGCCGCAAATCGAGGGCTTCGTAGATGCCGCGGTCACTGTCTGCGAGCTGCACCTTGAGTCGCAGTACGGTCGCCGTGAGAGCCATGCGCGCGAGCCTACGCGCTCCGAGTGAATCTGGCTACGCTTGGGGGGTGACCTTCACTGCGGACACCGTGAGCGCAGAGAACCTCGCGGCGGGGTGGGCCCTGGCGCGGCTTTGCCGCGACGGGCGGGGAGGGCGCGTGCCCTCCCCGAAAACAAGATGACGGAGGTGGGCTGGGTAATCGGGGCGCTCTCGATCCTGGGGGGCCTGGCTTGGCTGGTCGCCGCGCTGCCCCCGCTTCAGCTGCTCTACATCTCGCTGGCGGTGGTGGGCCTTGGTGTGTTGCTCGGCATTCCCTTTGGCTTGCTCTATCACCTGCGTCTGCGGACCGAGCTCTTGCGGCTCGGGGAGTTACCGCGCCGGTGGTACCTCGAGCCGACCAAGCTGCACGCTCGCCTCGGCGACGCAGCGCTGGCGCGGGTTTACCCGGCGTTCATGCTCGGCGCGCTCGGGTTCGGGCTCATCATGCTGGGCTGCACGCTGGCCACGCTGACGCTGTTCACTCACTTCGCGTGAAATCACGCTTGATCCGCTTGGCGATCGACCAGCGGTGGACCTCGGAGGGGCCATCGTAGATACGGAAGGCGCGGATTTCGCGGAAGATCTGCTCCACCGGCGTGTCCCGCGTGACGCCCGTGCCGCCCATGATTTGCACGCAGCGGTCGGCCACGCGGTAGAGTGCCTCGGAGCAGGTCACCTTGGCCACCGATGACTCGTGGGTGCCCCGCTCGCCCTGGTCGAGCACCCAAGCGGTGTAGTCGATCATCAGACGGGACTGCTCGAGGTCCATCAAGTTGTCGGCGAGCATGAAGCCCACGCCCTCGTGATCGATCAGTGTCTTGCCGAACGCCTGGCGCTTGCAGGCGTAGGCGGCGGCGAGGTCGTGGGCGCGCTGCGCCGCTCCCCACCAGCGCATGCAGTGCGTGAGGCGCGCGGGCGCGAGACGAACCTGGGCGTACTTGAAGCCCTGATCGACTTCGCCGAGCACCTGATCGTCGGGCACCCGTACGTCATCGAGCTGCACCACCGAGTGACCGCCGGGCGTGGCGCTGTCGATGGTGTCGAGCACGCGCTCGATGCGGATGCCCGGGGCCGCGAGATCGGTGAGGAACATGGTGGAGTGCTCGCCGGTGCGCGCCATCACGATGCCGAAGCTGGCGCCGCGCGCGCCCGTGATGAGCCACTTGCGACCGCTCAGGATCCACTCTTTGCCGCGCAGCTCCGCTCTGGTCTTGAGCATCGACGGGTCGGCGCCCGCGCCACCGTCCGGCTCCGTCATCAAGAATGCCGAGCGGATGCTACCGCTGGCGAGCGGCCGCAGGAAGCGTTCACGCTGGGCAGGGCTCGCGATCTTCTCGAGCATGTGGATGTTGCCCTCGTCGGGAGCCATGCAGTTCATGGCGATGGGCCCGAGCAGCGAGTAGCCGGCAGCGCGTAGCACCGTGGCGGTCTCACGGTGATTGAGGCCCTGGCCGCCCATGTCCACGCTCGCCTGAGGGGCGAGCAGCCCGCGCTCGCGGGCCTTGCCGCGCAGCTCCTGCACCAGCTCGTCGCTGGGACCATGGGCCGAGAGACGCGGATCGCGCTCGTAGGGGATCACCACCTCGCGGATGAAGGCCTGGGTCTCCCGCTCCAATGTGAGTTCGCGCGCGCTCTTCTGAAAGTCGATCATGTCCGCTCCCGTCGCCCCGGAGAGTGACCCATGGTGGCGAGAAATCGAGCGGAACCCCGATCTGGGGAGGGCGGGCCTCCGCGGCGCCAGCGCCATCCCCGAGCGCCGGTGCGCTTGCCGGCCGCGCCCCATTTTTTTCAAGGTGACAGGCCGCTTTCGGAGTCCGCACAGTGGTTCCGTCGAGCCCATCTCGTGAGCGAAGCGAACCTCGCGGCGCGGGTGGGTCCCAGTGCGGCTTTGCCGCGCTGGGCGGGGAGGGCACGTGCCCTCCCCGTGCAGCAAGAACATCAGAGCCCCCATGAGCGCACGGACGACTCGAAAGCCGTCACGCGATGCCGCGTCCAAGCCCAGCGCCACCTGGCGCGTGTGGCTCGTGGTCGCCGTCGCTGGTGCGTGCCTGAGCTGTGCTGCCTTCACGCTTTGGCGGGAGGACCTGCGCTATTCGTTGCCTACCCCACGCCCGCCGGATCTCAAGCTCATGCCCCTCGGTGCGATCGTGCCGCTCGCCGACTGGCTCGGGTCCTCGGCCGTGGTGTCTGGAGAGCGCCCGCGGTTGCTCCATTTCTTCAACCCGGCCTGCTCCTGCTCTCGCTTCAACCTGACCCACCTGCGTGAGTTACGTGATCACTTTCGGGGAAAGGTGGACTTCCTGGCAGTCGTGCAAAGTGTCGACTCGAACCAGGAGCTCGCAGCACGCCTCGCAAGCCTCGACCTCGAGATGCCCCATGTGGTCGACCGAGACGGGCGCATCGCGCGCGAAGCTGGCATCTACTCCACGCCCCAGGCTCTCTTGCTGGATAGGCACGCGCGCATTCTCTATCGGGGAAACTACAACCTGTCGCGCTACTGCACCGACCCGCGCACCGAGTTCGTGCGCATCGCCATCGAGCGCGAGCTCTCGGCCCAGCCCATCTCGTTGCCCCAGACGCTTGCTTACGGCTGTGAACTTCCCGGTGCGGCCTCTCGAAGGCAGCCCTAGAAGCGCTTCCCACCCCACGCCCGCAGGGTTTCGCCCATGTCAGAGCTCGCTGCGATGTTCCAGAACGTCACGCCCCCCCCATCCAGCTTCGAGTCCTTCTGTCGCGATCAAGAGCGCGTCGACGGAGTGATGCACGAGGTGTACGACCGCGGAGACCGGCTGATGTGCGGTCTGGTCTGTCTGCACATGCTGATCAGCCTGGTATTCGCGGCCTTTTACGACACCTGGCTGGCGTCGGGGGCCATCGCCGGCGCAGCGGGTACCATGTTCTTCCTGTCGGTCGTACTCTTGCCGCGACAGCGCGTGACGCGGGTCATCGCCGGCATTTCGCTGCAGACCTTCGTGGCGCTTCACATCTGGCAGCTGCACGGGCTGGCGGAGATGCATTTCTTCTTCTTCACGGCCTTCACGGCGATGGTGGCCTACCAAGATGGCTTGTCGATGTGGCCAGGCACGGTGCTGATCATCTTGCAGCACATCCTGTTCGCGGTGCTGCACAACTCGGGAGTCAATCTCTACTTCTACGAGACCTCCTACATCAGCATCATGCGGCTCGCGTTCCATTTCGGGATCGCCATCTTGCAAGTGGTGCTGTGCGGGATGTGGGCGCACTCCTTGCGACGCAAGGCCCTGCTCGAGGCCTATCAGCAGGAGTGCCTGCGTGCGTCGCAACGACAGCTCGAGCACGACATGGCAGCGCGTTTGGTGGCCGACCGCGCGCTGGCGGCCAGCGAAGCAGAGGCCCGTGCTAGCAAGGCTGCCGAGGCCGAGCTCCAGAAGGCGCGTGCGCGTGCCGAGGACGCTGCGCGAGCCAAGGGCGATTTCCTCGCCACCATGAGCCACGAGATGCGCACCCCACTCAATGGCATCCTGGGCATGAGCGACATGCTGGCGCGCACCCGGCTCGACAGCCGACAGGGAGAACAGCTCGAGACCCTGCGCACCTGCGCGGACAACCTACTCGCGTTGGTGAACGACGTGCTCGACCTCTCGAAGGTAGAGGCAGGTAGCCTGCAACTCGAGGAAACCCCATTCGAGCCGCGCCTGGTGGTAGACGATGTGTTGGCGATGAACGCCGTGCGCGCCCAGGCCAAGGGCGTGGACCTCCTGGCCGTGGTGGACCGGGCGGTGCCGGAGTCGTTGGTGGGCGACATGACCCGCACCCGGCAGACCCTGACGAATCTGGTGGCCAACGCGGTGAAGTTCACCGATCGCGGAGAGGTCCGGGTCGAGGTCTCCGTGGCGCTAGCGCCCAACAAACCACCCAGCCTCCTGTTCTCGGTGCACGACACCGGCATCGGCATCGACGCGACCACGCGGGCCCGTCTGTTCGCGCCTTTCACGCAGGCTGACGGCTCCATCTCGCGGCGCTTCGGTGGTTCAGGGTTGGGGCTCGCCATCTCGCGGCGCTTGGTCGAGGCGATGGGGGGCCAGATCGACTTCGAGAGCGAGCTCGGTAAGGGCAGTTGCTTCTTCTTCAGCTTGCCGTGTCGCGGGGCGACTCCGGTCCCTCGCTCGCCCGCGTTGGGTGGGCGGATGGTGCACCTGGTGACGCCGCACGAGGGAACGCGGCGCGCCTTGACCGAGCTGCTCGCGGCCAAGGGCATGCGCGTCGCCGCCTGCGGGCTCTCCGAAGCGAGCGAAGGCGAGTTCGATCTGGTCGTACTCGACAGCGCGCTGCCGAAGGGCGCGCTCGAGGCCTTCTCCAAGTTGGTGGAAACCTCGCGCGTGGTGGTGCTCGCGCGGCCCGAGCGAGAGCCGCCGCCCTGGGCCAAGTTCATGGTGAGCTGGCCGCTGCGTCACGCGCTCCTGGACGCGGTGGTGACGCGTGTGCTCGCGCCCGAGCAGGCTACCGCGGGTAGGGGCGAGCGCGGCTTGGCCTGGCGCTGCGCACCGGGCACTCGCGCGCTGGTCGTGGAGGACAACCCGGTGAACCAGGTGGTGGCTCAGTCCATGCTCGAGGACCTCGGGTTCACGGTGACCATCGCGGACCACGGGGAAAAGGCTCTAACCATACTCGCGCGCGAGCCCTTCGACGTGGTGTTGATGGACTGTCAGATGCCCGTGATGGATGGCTTCGAGGCCACGCGTCGCTTTCGCGCGGTCGAGCAACCGGGGCGGCGCACGCCGATCGTCGCTCTCACGGCGCAGGCGCTGGTGGGGGACGAGGACACCTGTCGCAAGGCCGGCATGGACGACTATTTGCCCAAGCCCATCGAGCGTCGCCTCCTGGTCGGCAAGCTCGAGCGTCTACTCGAGCGCGTGGCGCCCATCACCAGGCGGCTCAGGCCCGCACCTGCCTCCGCGGCGCCTCAAGCCGACGCGCCGAGTCCGCTCGCTCAGCCTCGCGTCTCGAACGACAATGAACTCGCGCGCAGCAGCGGCGTGGTGAACCCCGACCTCGAACAGATGTTGGACTTTCTCGAGACGTTCCGCTCCGAGGTCGGTCCCGGCCCGATGAAGCGTGTCATCTCGGCTTTCCTGGAGAATGCACCCAAGCAAGCCAACGTGCTCTGTGGGGCCGCGGGACTGGTCATCGTGGGCGGACCAGACAAGACGACCGCGAGCAACTCCGACCGCGTGGGCTTTGCGCGCGCGGCGCATTCTCTGCGCGGTGCCTGCCGCAGCGTGGGGCTGGCGCGCTTGGCGGATCTCCTGGAGTACCTTGAGGGCAGCAGCGAGGACCGGCCCGAGGCGTTGACCGAGGGCGCGCTGGAGGTGCAGCGGCGTCTGCGCGTGGTCTGTGAGTGCGTTGCCCTGAGCGTGGATCGCGAGGCCGTGGGCTGATCCATCCGAGGTGCGCTCAGGCGCTGGCCTTCTCCACACCCTGGCCGCGCGTGCGACGGGGGCCGCGCTTGCCCCGGTACTGGTTGGGAGTCTTGCCCGTCCAACGCTTGAACGCCCGGTGGAAGGAGCTGCGCTTGGAGAACCCGAGCTTCTCGGCGATCTCGTCGATGCGGATGTTCTCCTGCAGGTCGATCAAGGCGCGCTGACAGCGGGCCTCGTCGAGTAGATCCCCACACGAACGACCCTCGAGCGCGAGGCGCTTGCACAGCACCCGCTTCGTGGTCCCAAGTCGGCGCGCCAGGCGCTCGAAGTCCACCTCGGTGAGGTCGGCCTCCTCGCGCAGCGCATGCCGCAAGCCCTGCAGCAGCGCATCGCCATCGAGCAGCGTATTGCGCTGCTTGCGCGCCATCGCACGCAGCACCGCCTCGAGCGACGCGTCCGCGTGGGGCTGCAAAAAGGCTAGACACTCCGAGGGTAACGCGAAGCCGTAGCGGGGTTGATCGAAGCGCACGGGGCAGCCGAACATGCGGGTGTACTCGTCGCTGTACTCGGGCTGCGGGTGGGCGAGCCACAGCTCACGCACCCCGCTGCGAGCCGGGCCCATGTAGAGCCGAGTCACGCGCAAGGTGAAAGCCAGCATGAAGTCCGACCAGAAGCGCGCCGTGGCCTCGGTGGCGCTCGGCGGAGCAAACCCAAACCAGCTCGTGTCCTCGGCCTGCTCCAGCTGGAAGTCGAAGCCGCCGAGCAACAGCTGCGCGTACTCGGGCAACACCGAGAGCGCGTCGCCCAGCGTGCGGCACGTGACCATCAGGTGCGAAACCACGTGCAGCATGGACATCGATCCGTGCTCGCCGAGCGCGAGACCGAGTGCGGGGTTCGCGCTGCCGTCCAGCATGCGCGTGACCAACTCGTCGACCTCGCGTCCGTGGAGTCCGGGACCGAAGCTGGCCTGGGAGTGGCGCAGCCACACTTGATCCGAGAGCGGATGGAGACTCTCGGCCGAAAACGATCGCACGAGGAGATTCGAGACGAACATGACGATTTCTCTCTGGGCTCGACTCCGAATTTTCTACGGACAAGTAAGGTCGAACGCACTGACGACATCGGTTCTGTGAAGTGACCGCTCGTGGCGATTGACCGACAGATCCCGCTTGTCCAACCAGTGTGCCGTTGCGGTAAATCCGCGTTGGGGCCCACCCCACCGCGAGGTTCGCTTCGCTCACGGTGCATGCGCTTTTCGAGCTGCTTTCAGGGCAGGTCCGCGTTGCCCCGAAGCCTGGCTTCGCGATGTCTGCGGGCCTGGCTGCGCCATGCCCCATCATTGACAGATCGTGACCACTCGGAGTGACTCGCGTGATCGCGGCCAGTGCGGCGAGGCGCGCTTGGGCATCGAAAGTCATGGTGTTGGACCATCCCGGTAACTGCGTCGATGTAGGGAATGCCGTAGGGTCCAGGTCGATAGTTCCCTGATTCGAGACGCAGGCGCGGCAGCGCTTTTGTTCGACGCTCCCGCCTGCAATCCAAGCTGGTCTCCTTTGGAGGTCGCCGATGGCGAGCCCTGTTTTGCTTAAGCGCAGTATCATCGCATTCCTTGGACTCACGGCCGTGGCCTGCGCCAAGGATCCCTGGGCCTATCCCGGTCGCCCGACAAAGTCGGTCGGCAGCGAGGTCTTCCGCGTGTTTTGTAAGCGCGCGGTGAGGGCATCGACCCCTCACGACCTGGAGGGAACCTCCTTTGACGCTGCCTGTCTCGGCGAAGGCGATTTGCCAGAGCCGGACGCCAAGGTGAAGGCGGACAAGAACCTGGAGGAGGAGCGTGCCCGACTGGAGGCGCTCCTGAAGCGCCGCGAGGACATCGTGGGGGTGATCGACCGCATCCTCGGCGACGACACCGTGACCCAGAAGAAGCTGGTCACGATCCTGGAGCCCGACGAGTTGCGCACCTTCCTGCGTGAGCTGGTCCCGCTCTATGACAAGCCGCAGGAGGAGCTGCCGGGCACCACACGCACACTAGCGTCGGTGCTCTACCGCCTGGTCGATGACAAGGACAAGACCGGCAACGACATCCTCAAGGCGCTGTCGCAGGTGAACGGCCGCCAGGGCTACCGCAAGCTGGACCTGGCCCTGGGGCTGCTGCGCCCCCTGCTCGAGTACCCCGATCTCGATGCGTTCGCGGAGAACGGCCTCAAGGCCATTGCGCACGGCGGTGTGGCCGAAAAGTCGCTCGATGAGATGTCGCTCGGCCTGGCTCTCGAGATGGCCAACTACGATCCGACCCCGCCAGAGCCCGATTCCACGTTGATCATTGCGCGCGACCTGCTGCTGTCGCCGATCGACCAGCTCGATCAACCCGAGCGTGAGGCCGTCTACGTCACCAAGCGCGACAAGCGCGGTGTGGCGATTCCCTTTGGCGCCACGGACAAGAGCCTGCCTGCACCCTTCATCGACGACGACGCTGACGGCCTGGCCGACGTAGACGCGCATGGCCGCTTCCTGTCGGACGGTGAGCTAGTCACCTTGCCCGGACCCTATCGCGTGGCAGGTGAGTCCAAGGATACCGCACGCGACGACGTCGGCCGCGCGCTGAACTCGTGGGACGGCAACAAGCAGCTGTACGCTGACTTCGATGCACAGCCCACGCTGGCCGCGGCCATGCTGCGCGAGACCAAGCGTATGGCCACGCCTGCCAAGGCGGGCGATCGCACCTCGCTGGAGAAGATCGGCCGCGGAATGTCGACGCTGTTCGGCCTGAGCAGCAAACGCTCCCTGACGTATGGCAAGGCCAAGGTCGAGTACACCGGGCCCGACCCCAAGCTCGGCGCAGCCTACGATCTGGTGCACGCCGTGGCTGCCGCGGTACGCACCAACCCGGACGTGATGCGGCGCACGGTCGAGCTGCTCAAGCAGGGCATGATCCAGCACGAGCCCGAGATGGCGCAGTTCGTGGAGACGCTGGTGAACATCAGCGAGCGCGGCGACGAGCATCCGGAAGCCGTGGCCGTGGGCGAGATGGGGCCAGGCACGCCTCACCGCTTCTGGGACGACCTGATCAAGATCGGCGTTCGGATGACGGACCGCCCGGGCATGGTGGAGGCACTGATCCGCTGGATCACCACGCCCGAGGCTCAGGCCGCCACCGAGATCTTCGCCGATTGGATGCAGTACCAGGACGTCACCAAGTACAAGAACGCCGACTTCAAGCCCGGCGACATGCGCGGCGTGTTCACCCCTGCCCAGTGGAAGGACCTCAACGCGCCCGCTACGACCACGTACCAGACCGAGGTCGATCGCACTCAGCCGAGCGTGGGCCCAAACCGCAGCGTTTGGCAGCAGACCATGTCGATGGTTCACAACTTGAACCAGGGCATCTGCAACAAGGATCACGCCGTCCTGCACTTGATCGTGTCTTGTGACCCGTCGCTTCAGCCGGCGAGCCCCGCGCTGCCTTCGCAGCCCATCGCTTGCGCCGTGGGCAGCATCCAGGACTACCCCTGGACCGGCATGGGATACAACAAGTGCGACCTGTTCGAGGTCCCGCACATGATTCGCATCTGGGTGCAGTCGATCCTCGGCGAGGGCGTGATCGAGCTCAAGCCGGCCGACTTCAACACCGGCGTCTACCAGATCTTCGGCGTGCAGGTGGACGTGGTCCAGGAGCTCGAGACGCAGGTCTTGGGCTTCAACAAGAGCCCGACGCCCACCTCGTTCGCGCGCTTCCTGTACGGACCACCCAACCAGTTCACGCAAAAGATGAAGCCCGACGTGCTCCGCGACGGCGCCAAGATCGAGGAAATCGATCCCTACGCGCTGTTCGCGATGGAAGTGAAGCACAAGAGCGCGGGCGACATGAGCTTCCTCGAGGCGGGCAAGGGCCTGGTGGAGATCTTCGAGAGGCACGAGCTCACCAAGCCCGGCAAGCACCCGGTGACGGGCGCCGACGTTCCTGGTGCGCTGCTCAAGGAGGGTTACCTCTTCGCCGATATGCTGGACGTGTTCCACATGCACTGGGGTTCACGCACGGACGAGCCCTGCACGGGTGTGCCAGCGTGCACCCAGCACGCGGACCCCAAGGCTCCGTTCTTCTCGTACCAGACGGACCTGCGCAGCTACGAGCCCCTGCTCATGGAGGTGTTCCGTGACGACAAGCTCGTGAAGACGCTCGCCGACGCCACCAAGGCTCTGGACAGCATCCAGATCGACGGCAAGAGCGGCATCGTGATCTTGAGCGAGTTCGCCGAGCTCATGCTCAAGCCGCAGAAGGACCTCACCTATCGTGACGGCACCCCCAGCGCCAAGAACAACGTGGGCGATGACCTGGGCTACGTGTCGCCGCTGTACCTCTTCCTCGATGGCCTCAAGCGCATCGACCAGAACTTCGCCGCCGACGAGAACAAGGGCCGCCAGGATGTTTGGAAGGAGGCCCGCAGCGAAGTCGTGGACCTGTTCCTCACGGTGGAGGAAGCCGACGGGAAGAAGCGACTTCAGGATCGGATTGGTCGCTCCATCTTCGTGCGTGTGCTCGACTTCCTGACCACCCGCATCGATGCTCACCAGGACGCCAAGGACATCGAGGACTGGACCAACAACCTGGCGCCCCGCGCGGTCACCTTCTTCGACACGCCGCTGGTCGCCGGGCTCCTGCACCTGTTCGACCAGTCCTGGGACGAACCGGCGGCGGGCCGCGAGCTGATGAAGTTCATCGCCTACCTGGTCGATGAGGACAAGAACCCAGTGGGCTTCGAGACCACGCTGGTCGCCGTAGCCGACCTCCTGCAGCTACTGGAGAACTCGCAGCAGATCGCGCCCATCTTGGATCTGGCCTCCGAAGCGGCCACGCCCGGGGTGCAGACCGCCGTCGACGAAAAGGGCGGCTCTGACTTCGACCCCAACAAGGGCCTGCTGCGGCGCCTGGTGGAGCTGCAGAACCACCTGCTCCAGTTGCACAAGCGCCGTCCGAGCACGCTTTCACGCGTCGCCGGCAACCTGGTGAGGACCGCAGGCAACGAAGATCAGACGCCGCTCGAGGCCCTGATCGACGTTATCACCGAGGTCGAGCGAAAGGACGCGAGCCTGCCCGTCACGGCGCTTCTCGAGGCCGAGGACTTCCGGCTCATCGCCACGAGCGTGCACGAGTTCATCTCCGACGACGGCCACGGAGTCGAGCGCCTCTACGCAGTGATTCAGAACCGCACCATCTCCCCCCCGAAAGCCCAGGACCAGCAGTGATGCGTAATAACTTCTTCCTTGTTCTTGCGCTCGCGCTGAGCGCGGCGATCGGACTTGCGCCTCAGCGTGCCAGCGCTAGCGGCTGGTACCTCACCGAGCGCGGTGTGCGCTCGCTCGGACGCGGCGGTGCTTTCGTGGCCGGTGCCAAGGGCGCGGAGTCGCTCTGGATCAATCCGGCTGGCCTGAAGGGGGCTGGCAACAGCTTCACCATGGAGGGCAACCTCAACTTCCTGCGCGGCTCGTTCCAGCGCCTCGACGACGGCGGCAACCTGCGCGCCAAGGAAGAGCTCGACATCGCCTACTTGCCCATCCCGATGTTCGCGATCACCAAGGATTTCGGGCTCGAGGACTTCACGTTCGGCTTCGGCGTGTACCTGCCTCAGTTCGCCGTGACGACCTGGCCCAGCCAGGTGAATGGCGGACCGGCCCCCAACCGCTACTCGCTCTACTCCATCAAGGGCAGCATCTTCGGCAACTTCACGGCAGGCCTCGCCTACCACGGTATCGAGGGGCTCTCGCTCGGCCTCACGGCGGCGCTCATCACCGGTCGCTTCAAGGCTTCCACCGCGCTCAGCGCCTGCGATGGCTTCCTGTGTCAGCAGCCCGAGGACCCGTCCTTCGACGTGACCTCCACCATCGTGCTGCGTCGCTTCGCCAGCGTGATGATCGGCGCCGGTCTCACCTACGAGATCGGTCCGATCACCATCGGCGGCTCGCTGCAGACGCCGTGGAACATGAAGGGCAAAGCCGACCTCGACGTGACGCTGCCGTCCGATCCCGCCTTCTCGCACGCCAAGGTCACGGGCGCGGAGGGTAAGGTCAACGTGCCGTTCCCGTGGATCGGTCGCGTGGGTATCGAAGTCAAGCCCACCGAGACCTTCCGCTTCGAGCTCGCGGCGGTGTACGAAGGCTGGTCGCGCCAGGACAATATCAACGTCCAGGCCAACAACATGTGGATCCGCGACGTGGTCGGCATCGGTGACTATCAGGTGGGATCGATCAAGATCCAGCGCTTGATGAGCAACGCCTACAGCTTCCGCGGCGGCTTCGAGTTCACCACGGAGGACCAGGGCATGACCTTCCGCATGGGCGCCTCGTACGACACCACGGCCATCAAGGACCGCGCGATGTCGCCGATGACGATCGATGCCAACAAGGTCGTCGCCGGCATCGGCCTCACGCTGCACGCGGGCTCGGTGATGGATTTCGACATCGTCTATGGCCACGTGTTCATGCCCGACCGTCAGGTCCGCAACAGCGTGATCACGCAGCCGACGGCGATTCGACCCCCGCAATCCACGGCGGACCAGTCGCACATCGGCAACGGCAACTACACGATGGAATCCGACTTCGCAGGCATCGGGTCGACGTTCAAGTTCTGAACCGGAGCCCGACACCGCCACGGCCTCTGCCACCGCCACTGTCCGTTCTCGTTCCCGTGCTCTCAGGCCCGAACGCGCAGCTCAGGCGGTAGCAGTGCCTCGAACTTGGTGAGGAACTCTCGCAGATCCCCCTTGGGTATGGCTCCGCGTGCGGAGGTCTCGCGCGCCATCCGTTCGAGTTCGGAGCGCGGGCGTGATGAGTGGAAGATCACGCACAGGGGGTGCTTGCGTCGCGCCAGCAGCGCGGAGATGGCGTCTCCCGACAGACCGGGCATTTCCACGTCCATCACCACGATGTCCGGGTTCTCGCGGCTAATCGCCACCATCGTGCCCAGGGCTTCCGCGCGCGCCACCACCTCGTAGCCGGCGGCCTCGAGGAACGCGGCGACGCCATTGAGCACCGTGGGATCGTCGTCCACCACCATCACCTTGCGCCGGCGGAGTTTGCGCTGGGCGCCGCTGGGCCGCGCGTCCTGGGCGATCGGCTCGGGTGGCGAGGTCACGGCCGGGAAGCCGCCGGTGATGCGGGGCGGGGGCGCGGCGTCCGCCGACGTGATGGCCGCGAAGCTGCCGGTGGTGCGGGGCGTACCCGGCACGCCGACTTTGAAATCCTCACGACTCACGCATTCGCCTCCGGGAAGCCAGCTCTGACGGGCGCTCGCGGGAGAATTCTGCCTGCCTCGCCATCGGAGTGTCACTTCGAAAAATCCTAGGCACTTCGGGCAATTAGGGTGGCACTCAGGGCTGGGACGGTTGACCTCCGAAACGAGTTCAGCCAACCTGGAAGCAGTGTTTCAAGCGCCCTCCGCCGCCCGCTCTGCTGCGCCCCTCGTTGGGGTCGTCGGCTCGTCGAGGGCGCGGCTTTCGCTGTGGGTGGTGCTGCTGCGGGTCTTCGCGCTGTTCGTGACAGCGGAAGTGTCCGGACTGGCGCACCTGGGCACGGACTTGGTGGAGGCCATGGCTGGGGCTGACCACGTCCATGAACACGAGCACGAGGACTGCGAGGACGAGGAGTCCGGCCACGAGTGCCCGCCGGGTTGCCCTAACTGTCACCACGCGCATTCGGCGGTGGTGTTGGGCGTGCTCGCACCCGAGACCCACCTCGAGCCGCTGCTCGGGCCCGAGCGCCCCACCGGCTTCGTGCCCTACTCCGAGATGGTTCGTGCGGGGGCGGACCCCGCCTCCCTCTATCGCCCGCCTCGCCTGCCCGCCTGACCTGGGATCGGGAACTGGCAGACGGAGGGCTCCGTCCGCGCCAAGGACTCGCGTCATGAAATGGGCGCGAGCGGGCGCAGGCGGACGCGACCGACGAGCGCGCGCGGCGTGAACGCGTGCCCGCCGTCTGCGCTCCGGCCGCTCCGTATGAAGGAGCGCGTCGGGTTGGCGGAAGGACGAAGAGACGTGTCGAAAGATCGAGGCGCACCGCGGCGTGCGCGTGTCTGGGTTTCGTGCAGCCTCATGGGCCTGCTGGTGCTGGGGTGCGGCCGCGGGGGGACCAAGGAGCCCGAATCCAGCTCGGAACCCGAGGGGACAGCGGCTCACCACAAGGACGAGCCGGCGCACGAGCCTTTACCAACCCTGATCAAGCTGGCACCGGAGGTGGTGGAAGCCGCCAAGATTCGCACGGCCAAGGTTGCCCGCGAGGCGCTCGTGGCGACGCTCTCGCTGCCCGGAGAAACCGTGGCGGACCCTGACCGCACCGCGCGTGTCGCGTCGCCGGTCGCGGGTCGACTGGAGCAGGTGCTGTTCAAGGAAGGCAGCTCGGTCAAGAAGGGCGATGTGCTGGCGGTGATCCGCGTACCGGATCTCGGCAAGCTGCGATCCCTGGCGGCCGCCACGGAGGCCAAGGCGAGGGCAGCGCGGGCCAACGCCACGCGCCTGCAGGGATTGGCCGAGAAGCGACTTGCTTCGGAGCAGATGTACCTCGATGCGGTGGCGGCGTCCGAGGCGCTCGATGTCGAGGCCCTGGCCGCGCGCCAGCAGCTCGACGCGCTGGGCCTGGCGGCGGCTCAGTCGGGGGCGCCCTCGCAGCTCACGCTGCGCGCGCCGCTGTCGGGGACCGTGGTCAGTCGCAACGCCGTGGTGGGCCAACCGATCACGGCAGAGGAGGTGTTGGCGGACATCGTCGACCTGAGCGAGGTCTGGTTCCTCGGGCGCGTGTTCGAGAAAGACCTGGGCAGGCTTCAACTCGACGCCGCCGCCGAGGTCCAGCTCAACGCCTATCCCGGCGAGCACTTCACTGGCAAAGTCGAGTACATCGGTCGTCAGGTCGATCCCGTGGCCCGCACGGTGACGGCCCGCATCCGCCTGGTCAATCGCGCCGATCTGCTGCGCGTGGGGCTGTTTGGGACGGCGCACGTGGCCCTGGGGCACGCCGAAGAGCTGGAGCGCACGCTGGTGGTGCCACGCTCGGCGCTCACGGAGGTGGCAGGGAAGCAAGTGGTCTTCGTGCGTCACGCGGACCAGGACTTCGAGCTGCACGAGCTCTCGCTGGGGCAGGACGCGGCGGGCAAGGTGCAGGTGCTGGCGGGGCTACGCGACGGCGAGGAGGTCGTCGTGGAGGGGGTGTTCTCGCTCAAGAGCGCCGTACTAAAGCACACCTTCGCCGAGGAGGAGTAGGGTGGCACTCTTCTCTGCGATCCTCGGCTGGTCGCTGCGCCACCGCGCCGTCGTGCTGGTGCTGACCGCACTGTTCGCGTTGGTGGGAGTGAACTCCGCGCTGCAGCTGCCGGTCGACGCCGTGCCCGACGTCACCAACGTCCAGGTTCAGGTGATCACCTCGGCCCCGGCGCTCTCGCCCGTGGAGATCGAGAAGTACGTCACGGTACCGGTCGAGCGCGCCATGGCGGGCATCCCGAAGACCACGCAAATCCGCTCCATCTCGAAGTACGGCATCTCGGTGGTCACGGTGGTGTTCCACGACGGCACCGACATTTTCTTCGCGCGGCAGCAGGTCAACGAACGCATGCGCGAAGTGAACGAAACCGTCGCGGGCCGTCACGGGCAGCCTGAGCTCGGTCCCATCAGCACGGGGCTCGGTGAGATTTTCCAGTTCACCGTGAGCAACGACCGCCTCAGCCTGATGCAGCTCGAGGAGGTGCTCAATTGGCAGATCCGGCCGCAGCTGCGGACCGTGCCGGGGGTGGTGGAGGTTAACGGCTTCGGCGGGGAGAATCGTCAGTACCAGGTCGTGCTGGATCCGAAGCGGCTGCAAGCCGCGGGCGGCTCGGTGGCCCAGGTGATCGCAGCGCTCGAGAAGTCGAACGGCAACGCTGGCGGTGGCTACATCGAGCACAACCGCGAGCACTTCGTGATCGGCACCGATGGCTTGGTGAAGAACCTCGACGATCTCAAGCGCGTGGTGATCGGCGCCACGCCGCAGGGCATTCCCATCACGATCGCCACCGTGGGCGACGTGCGCTTCGCTCCGCGCCTCCGCAAGGGAGCGGCGTCGAAGGACGCGCATGGCGAGGTCGTGGTCGGGGTGGCGTTGATGCTGACGGGGGAGAACGCCCGCACGGTCACGGCGGCGCTCAAGGAGCGCCTGCGGGCCATTCAGCCCTCGTTGCCGGCGGGCACCACGATCGAGCCATTCTACGATCGCTCGGAGCTCGTGGAGCGCACCATCTCCACCGTGGCCAAGAACCTGGCCGAGGGCGCGCTCCTGGTAGTGCTGGTCTTGTTCGTGCTGCTGGGGGACCTGCGCGCCGGCTTCGTGGTGGCCACGACCATCCCGCTGTCTCTGTTGTTCGCGGTGATGCTCCTGAACACCTTCGAGATCTCCGGCAACCTGATGAGCCTCGGGGCCATCGACTTCGGTCTGTTGGTGGACGGAGCCGTGATCATCGTGGAGAACAGCGTGCGCAGGCTCACCGACCGACGCGCTGCGCTGGGGCGGGAGCTCACCACGGAGGAGCGGCTCTCCACGGTGGAGCACGCGAGCTTCGAGGTGCGTTCGGCGAGCGTGTTCGGCGAGGCGATCATCGCCATCGTTTACCTGCCGGTGCTCACCCTGAGCGGCGTGGAGGGCAAGCTGTTTCGGCCCATGGCGATCAGCGTGTTGTTCGCGTTGTTGGGGGCGTTCATCTTCTCGCTGACGCTGGTACCCGTGCTCACGAGCTACTTCGTGCGCGCGGAGGAGCGAGCGCACGACACCTGGCTCGTGCGCCAGGCTCATCGCCTGTACTTGCCGGCCTTGCGCGCGGCCATGAACAAGCGTGGCATGACCATCAGTGCCAGCCTGTGCGTGCTGGCGGGAGCGGTCGCGTTGTTCACCACCATCGGGGCGGAGTTCGTGCCCGAGCTCGACGAGGGCGACGTGCTGGTGGAGGCGCGTCGCTTGCCCGGCGTGGCGCTCTCGGAGTCGGTGGCCGAAGACAAGCGGCTGCAGCAGGCCATCTTGAGCATTCCGGAGGTGGCCGGCGTGGTGAACAAGACCGGCGCCCCCGAGCTCGCCACCGACCCGATGGGACTCGAGCAGACCGACGTGTTCATCCAGCTCAAGCCCCAGGAACAGTGGCGGGATGGTCTCACCAAGGCGGAGCTCTCGGAGCAGATCGCAGACGCCGTGGCCGAGCGCGTCCCCGAGGTGGCGGGGGCCATGTCGCAGCCGATTCAAATGCGCACCAATGAGCTCGTCGCCGGTGTCCGCTCGGACGTGGCCGTACTGTTCTACGGCCCTGAGCTCGAGCAGCTCGTCAGCCTCGGTGATCAAGCCGCCGCGGCCTTGCGCGGCATCGACGGCGTGCAGGACCTGCGCGTCGAGCAGGTAGCCGGCCTGCGCTACCTGCGTGTGATCCCCGACCGTGCGCGCCTCGCACGCTACGGCTTGACCATCGAAGACATCAACCAGCTCACCGAGACGCTGGCGGTGGGCCACATGGCCGGGCAGGTGCTGGAGGGCGAGCGGCGCTTCGGCATCGCGGTGCTCATCGATCACGGCTTCAAGGGCGATCTCGCGCCCCTGTTGGCTCTGCCGCTGCGCTCGGTGAGCGGCCAGATCGTGCCGCTGGGCGATGTGGCCGAGCTCCAGTTCGTGACCGGCCCTGCGCAGGTGAGCCGAGAGGATCAATCCCGCCGCATCACCGTCGAGTTCAACGTACGCGGACGCGATCTGCTCTCGGTGGTGCACGACGCCCAGGCCGCCATCGAGCGGGCCATCAAGCTCCCGGTGGGCTACCGCGCGCAGTGGGGTGGCCAGTTCGAGCACTATGAAGAGGCCAAGCAGCGCCTGCTCTTCGTGGTGCCGATGTCGCTCGCGCTGATCTTGTTCTTGCTGTGGGTGGCGTTGGGCTCGGTGCCGCCGGCGCTCCTGATCTTTCTCAACGTGCCCTTCGCCTTCATCGGCGGTGTGGTCGCTCTGTGGTTGCGCGACATCCCGTTCTCCATCTCGGCGGGGGTTGGATTCGTGGCCCTGTTCGGCGTGGCCGTGCTGAATGGCCTGGTGCTGGTCTCGTTTGCCCAGCACTTGGAGAAGGAAGGCGCGCCGCACTCCGAGGCCATCCAGCACGCGGCCGAGCTGCGTCTGCGCCCGGTCCTGATGACTGCCCTGGTGGCATCGCTCGGCTTCGTCCCGATGGCGCTATCCCACGCGCCCGGGAGTGAAGTGCAACGGCCCCTGGCCACGGTGGTGATCGGCGGGCTGATCACGGCCACCCTGCTCACCATGCTGGTGCTGCCGGTGGTGTACGCTGGGCGCCGCAAAGGGGTGGCTGCATCGGGAAATCCCGTCTGATCGCGCGCCGAGACTGCTAGGATGCGCGCCATGGGCGAAGGCCTTACCCGCTTTGGACTGGCGATCGAACCCGAGCTGCTCGAGCAGCTCGATGCGCTGGCCGAGGCGCGCGGCTGCACGCGCTCGGAGCTGCTGCGCGATCTCGCCCGCGCCGAGGTGGCCCGCGCCAGCTCCCAGAAGCGCGTGCCCGCCGTGGCCGCGGTGACCCTGGTCTACAACCACCACGTACGGGAGCTCTCCGAACGCCTGACGTCCATTCAGCACGACCTGGGCGACAAGGTGCGGTCGGCCATGCACGTGCACCTCGATCATGACAACTGCATGGAGGTCATCGTGCTACGCGGGCCCTCGGACGAGCTGAAGCACGCCGCTGACCGCATGCTTGGCACCCGTGGCGTGACCCACGGTGGCATCGAGATGGTCGACGAGTCGGCGCTAGCCTCCTCACGCAGCCATCGCCACGCCCATGGCGAGCACGCACACGCGCACACTCACGGGCACGCCCACGCGGCAAGCCCGCGCAGGGGCCAGGCACACGCAGCCACGCCCAAGGGCCGCGCGACCGGGTCCAAGAAACGTTCGCCCAAGCGGCGCGCTTGAGCTCCTCGTGGCGCAGCCCGAACCTACGGTGCGATCCGTGACACGGTGCACTCGCCTTCACCCTTGAAATGCCCGATGGTGCGCGCGAGCGAGCCCATGAAAGCACCGAGCGACGGCGCATCGAGGCCAGAGGGATCGTAGAGGCGCACGTCGATGGGCGCCGCTTCGAGCTCCGCCAGCGTGATCTCTCCGTCGCCATCCGTGTCCGCTGCGGCCTTTTCCTCGAAGCGCAACGAGGTCTTGATGGCGGGGTTCGCCGAGGCCATCAGACGGTCGTAGAACAGATGGTCGCCGTGGGTGGTGAGCTCGGCGGTGTCTTCGCCTCCATTGGTGATCACGATGCCTTCGATGGGCTGTCCGCTCTCGGCCGCCTGCTGACATCCCGAGTACTGCGTGGCTGTCTTGAAGCCCCAGTGAAAGGTCTTGGTCATCGGCGCCCCGTCCGCACCGAGCTTGGTCGCCGAGCCCTCTACGTACACGGAGTAGCCGTTCTGCACCATCATGTCGCGGTCGGCCGCATTGCCCGCGACCACCTGCGAGTCCGGCGTGGCCGGCTTGATTTGATAGCTTACGCGATCCCAGTGCTTGGCCTCCACGTAGGCGAAGCTCACCAGGCCCTTGCGCCCGGGCACCACGTTGTCCACCAGCTTGGAGCCCGCGAAGTGCTCGGCCACTTCTCCACTCGCGTCCGCGATCTCGATCTCGTGAAACACCACCAGGAACTTGTCGTAGTGCAGGCTCCAACCGTCGACGAAGCCGCTCTGGCCCGCTGGATCGGCGGGGATGCCATGCTCGATGTAGTCCTCGCCCCAGGTGGTGAAGCTCGCACGACCCTTGCCCGGATCGTTCCCGCACGCACTCGCTGCGAGAACCGACGCGAGCGCTACCATGTAGCTTCGAACGAACATCATGCTTCTCCTGCAACTCAAGGCTGAGCCTGGAAGGTGAACCGATATGCACTCAGTTGCACGAGCCCGAGCGTGAACGCGATGTGGGCAGTCTCGTCGCCCGTAATCTGCGTGGGGGCTTCCGGGCTGCCCGGAGCGACGTCGCCGAAGTCTACCAGGTTGAACCACACGTGCGGCTCGATGGTGACGCCTACAGTGCCATCTCCTTCGACCTGGGCTTCCGCGAAGTCGCAGCCCTCCACCTGGCCCTGCGTGGCTCGTTGTTCGATCTCCGCCAAGTCGACGGCTAGCGCGAAATGTACGGTCTGCTCGCCTTTGCTGGCCACGCCCTCGGCGACGGCCGCGTGTCCTTGCAACATCGTCAGCGCTGGACCGGCGCTGGGCGCGCCGAACACGAAGCGCGCCGAGCGATACAGGCCTGTGATGCCCGTTCCGTTGGGGAGCTCCGTGGTGCCTGCGAGCAAGTCTGCCGACCACGCCTCCAGCACTTGACCGAGCGCCGTGCCTGACGCGTAGTGACCCGGGTGGGCATGCGCCACGGGCAGCACGAACCAGCCTGCGATCTCATCGAGCCAGCTGCGCTCCAGTCCGTGCAGCACGAACGCCGGCTCGCCTTCGAAGTAGTAGAGCGCCCTCACGCTCACGGCGGCCTTGCTCAGCTTGACTGTCCAACCCGTCTCGATGACGAAGGCTTGCGTGATCTCCGGCGCGGCCGCGAGCTCGGTGTGCAGCGCGACGGGACGCCCGGTGGTCGATCCATCGAGGCATCCGAGCGCCCCCAGCAGCGGCGTGGCAATGAGCCAGGTCAGGGGTCGATTCTTCATAGATACAGCTCCAATGAGACGAACAGCGTGCGCGGCGCGCCCACCGTGACTTGGCGGGTATTCGGGACCATCGGCGCCGCTTGGCCAGGATCCCAGTTCGAGGCGAACAAGTACTCTCCGTCGTACCAATGCGCGTCGAACAGATTGAAGGCACGAAACAGCACGGCGCCCTCGCCCCAGCGCAGCCCGGCCTGGGCGTCCACCAGGAAGATGTGGTGCCCGAATTGTCCGTACGGTAGCGGCCGACGCGTCATGTAGGAGCTACCCAGGCCGAACTGGCCCGTGAGCTTGCGCCGGCGCCACTCGCCGAACACCGGTGTGAGCCCGAGATCCCCGCGCGTTACCAGCTGCGGCGTGTAAGGCACGAGATCTCCAGCCCGGTGTTCGAGGCTGGTGTTCGGGAAGGAGGCCTTGGTGAAGGTGCCGTTGAGGTTGAGGTGGACCCACGGCAGCGGCGAAAGGCTCGCATCCGCGGTAGCGCCCACCCGCAGCGTGGCTGGCACGCGCTCGTTGCGCACAGTGGTTTGATCGAACACCAGGTCGTCGCTCAGCGCGGTGCGAAAGCCCGCCATGGACGCCTGCAGGTATGGATTTGCATAGCGTAGTCCGGCCTCGAAGGAGACCACGCGTGTGAATGGAGTGGCCTCGGACTCGGCCAAGCTGCGCACCTGGGGCGAGCGAAAGCCCTCGCCGTAGCTGGCCAGCGCCGCGAGCCCGCGGAACAGGCGGACCTCCAGACTGGCCTTCTTCCCGAAGTGGGTGCCCATGGACGAGCGCGCTGCGCCCGCCGCCTTGTCGGCAAGATCCTCGGCGCCGTAGAAGAGGCCGTCGAAGCGCACGCCACCGTGCAAGGTAACGCGCGAGAACGGATGCAGCGCGGCATCGAAGTAGCCCGCCACGTCGCTGGCGCGCACGCGGGCATGAACGAGCTCGGCGGTGACCGATTGGTCGGCCGTGGCGAGCCGCCTCTGGGACTGCTCGATCCAGTCGCTACGCATGGAGACGCCGACCTCGAGCGTGTCGCGCTCCGAGAAGATGCGCTGTCGCAGGCGATAGAAGGCGGTGCCACCCAGCACCATGTCGTCGTTGAGCTGTTGCTGCGAGTCGCCGCTCGGGTCCTCGAGATAGCCCGTGAAGTTCTGACGCAGACGCAGCGTGCGCAGCACGAAGTAAGGCGCCACCGAGAACTCGGAGTCGTGCCCCTCGCGCTTGACCTCCGCCACGATCTGGGAGCGCGTCGAGGCGCCGCCCTGGTTCGGGTCGTAGGTCGCGAAGCGCGAGCGCGCTCCCGATTGAATGTCTTCGAGGCGCAGCACCCCCGCCGAGTCGAAGTGCCCAGCGTAGGTGGTCAGCAGGACACGCGCTTCGATGTCGTGGTCGAGCCGCATGCTGCCCTGCGCGATGGCCGAGGCGCGCTGCGCCGCGCGCGAAGGGCCAAAGCCATCCGTGGTGTACACCTCGCCCGCGGCGAACGTCTTCTCGTTGCTGCCCTTGGGCCGATAGCCGAGGAAATAGCGCTGGGTGCCGAAGGAGCCGTAGCCGGCCTTGGCGCTGATGCCCTCCTCCTCGTAGCCGAGGTCGAGGCGCACCGTGCCCGCCACGGCGAAGTCGCCCTGGCGCGGGTCGTAGGTGCCCGGCGTGGCTCGCAAGGTCTGCACCACCTCGGGCATCACGAAGTTCAGATCGGCGTAGCCCTGGCCGTGCACGTTCGACACGTCGTTCACGGGCGCTCCGCCCACCCAGAGCTCGAGATCCTGCCCATGCACGGCGTCGAAGCCGCGATAGAAGATCTGGTAAGCCTTGCCTTCGCCGCTGTGCTGCGTGAGGAACAGGCCAGGCACCGTGACCAACATGTCCGCTGCCGTGCGATGGGGCGCGGCGAGCAAGGTCTCGCGCTTGCGCGTGACGTCGGAGGCCGCGTGGACCTCCGGGCGAGTGGGCAGCGACCTGACGGTGACCTCGAGGGGGGCGATGGGTCGAGCAGACTCGAGTGAGCCTTCGAGCGTGGGGTTGCTGGTGACGTCCGCGCCAGCGGCTCGGATCTGGCTTGGGGCGCCTGCGTCGTGCTCGGCGGCGAACGGCGCTGGTGCATCGAGCTGCTCGCCGAGGGCCGGTGCGAACCCAGCGTCTTGGCGTGATTCCTCGAGGCTCGGCGGTGATTCTTCCACCGCAGCGTCCGCGAGCTCCTGGGCGTGCACACGCTCCCGGGGCGACAGCAGCAGCAACGTGCACCCCAAGCTCGCGCAAACCAAGGTCAGGCCATTCACGGTGTCTCCGTGCGACTCACGAGCGGTCACGAGCGGACCGCGCCGCGGCATTTCGGCGGATGCAGTAGCACGATCCTGGAGATTGGTGCTACGCGAGCAAGTGACAGCAGGGTGCCAATCTAGCGCTTCACGCGGCATCGGAGCGACGAATGAGTCGGCGCGAATCCAAGCCGCCCAAGAGGTGCAGCGCTCGAGAAATCGGCTGGACGCACGACCTCGATCGCGGTGGGCGTCGACGCGTTGTTCGGTATCGAGTGCACCCTCGTCATCGAACGCGCGGAGCAGGCACAGGTGGGCCCGGGCCTCATGGCGCATCGCGCGTGCCGGCCTTCGGCACCATCGCGAGCGAAAATGTCGCATGCGGTCCTACACAGCGGGTCGCGTTCTGGCCCGCGTGCGGGATGCGGTCTGAGCGCGGGCTAACAACCCGCGCCGTTGTTCCCCCGGTGCTGCAAGTCGAATTGCGTATGATGGACTGGCCGTTCCGAGCCAGGAGCTAGCCTCTCCCTTCATGCACACGTCCGAGCCGCCGTCCCTGGGGAGCGTTCCCCCGCCAGCCATGAGGCCGGTGCCGCTCGTTCCTTCCCAGGTCATCGCCGATCGCTACGAGGTGCGCGGCGAGCTGGCGCGCGGCGGGATGGGCATCGTGTATCGCGTCGAGGACCGGCTCACCGGCGAGCAACGAGCGCTCAAGCGCGTGAAGTCGGGTGGCGAGCGGGACGCGTTTCTGATGGAGGCCCTCGAGCGCGAGTACCAGGTGTTGGCAGGGCTCGCGCACCCGAGGATCATTCGTGTGTTCGACTTCGGACGGGTGGAGGCGAGCGGGGCGCCTCGAGAGCACGCCCAGGAGGTCGGGCCCTACTACGTGATGGAGCTTCTCGAAGGCGAGGATCTGCGCTCGGCTGCGCCGCTTCCTTATCGCGAGGCCTGTCTCTATCTGCGTGACGTCGCCACGTCCCTGTCCCTGCTGCACGCCCGTCGCTTGCTGCATCGCGATCTGAGCCCCAACAACGTGCGAAAGACGCCCGACGGCCACTGCAAGCTGTTCGACTTCGGCGCCCTGCACGCGTTTGGTCACGCCGCGGTGACCGTGGGGACACCCCCTGCCATTCCCCCCGAGGCCCTGCGCGGAGCGGCGCTCGACCAGCGCGCCGACCTCTATGCGCTCGGCGCGCTCGCCTACTGGATGCTCACCGGGGAGCACGCCTATCCGGCCGAGCGACTCGATGATCTGCCCAGCGAGTGGGAGCGCACCATCGCGCCGCCGTCCTCAAAAGCGGACGACGTGCCCAGGGAGCTGGACGCTCTCGTGTTGGCCCTACTGAGCCACGACGCCCTGGCCCGTCCCGCGAGCGCAGGCGAGGTCATTGCGCGGCTCAATCGCATCGCAGAGCTCCCGTCGGTCGAAGCCGAGGAGGCAGAGAGTCTCGCCCAGAGCTTTCTCCGCAATCCGCCCTTCGTGGGGCGCGAAGAGGAACTCGAGAGCATCGCGCGCGCCGTGCAGGGCGCGCTCGCCGGCCACGGGCAAGCGCTGCGCATCGAGGCCCCCTCGGGGGCCGGCCGTACTCGTCTGCTCGAGGAAGCGGGGATGCGCGCGCGACTCGCCGGTATCAACGTGCTTCGCGTCGACGCGAGCACGGCGCCCGAGCCCTACGGCGTCGTGCGGGCGGTGCTGCTGCGCTCGTTCGAGGCGCGCCCGGCGGCGATGAGTCAGCTGAGTGAGCAGCATCGTCGTGCGCTGAGCGTCCTCGGATCGGAACTCCAGGTGCGCCTGCCGCCGGGTGCGCGGCTGGGCAAGTCGGAGCGGGCGCCCGCCGCCGAGGAGCCGAGAAGCTCCAACCCGACGCACTCGCTCGAGAGCATGTTGGTCGAGCTGAGTCGCGAGTGGCCCTTCCTGTTGGCGATCGACAACGTGGAGGACGCGGACGGCGCGAGCCTCGCCGTGTTGACCGCCCTGGCCAAGCGAGCGAGTCAGTCCTCCCTCTGTTTGATCACCTGCGAAGGCATGCGTCGGCGCGCCCAGCACACCGTGGGCCTGGCCGCGCTGCAAGCTCAATCCGTGAATTTGCGTCTGAGTGGCTTGACCACGCTGGAGACGCTCGCTCTCGCGCGTTCCTTGTTCGGGGACGCGGCCAACGTGGAGCGTTTCGCCGAATGGCTGCACGACAGCACCGCCGGCAGCCCCTTGCATTGCCTCGAGACCACACGCCAGCTCCTGATGCGGGGAGTCGTGCGTCACTTGGACGGCCTCTGGGTCCTCCCGGTGGATCGCCCCAATGCCGAGCTCTCGGCCGACCTCGAAGAGGCTCTGTCGGTTCGACTCGCGGGCCTGAGTCAGGAAGCGCGTAGCTTGGCCGAGTGTCTCGCGCTGCAGCGGCAGGCGCCCTCGTTCGGTCTGTGCATGCTGCTCTGTGCGCCCGCCTCCGATGCGCAGGTGCGCGATTTTTTGCAGGAGCTCGCGCGGCTCGACGTGCTGCACGCCGACTACGGTAGCTATCGCTTCAGCAGCCTGGCGATTCGCGAAGCGCTGCTGGCGCACATCGAACAGGAACGCTTGGCACAGCATCATCGCAAGCTCGGCGAAGCCTTCCTCCAACTCGCGCCCGGTAAAGGCACCGCAGCCGAGGGGTCCGCGCGCGAGCAGTACGACGAGGGAATCGTGCGCATGGAGGCTGGCCTTCACCTGATCGAGGGCGGTGATGACCTGCGTGGCGCGGACCTGATCGCGGACGTGATCTCCGATAGCTTCAACGTGCGCACCCTGTTCGCCAACCTGTATCGCGCGGGGCGCCCCTCCGAGGCCGCTTTGCGGGTCTACAAGTACCACCGACGCTCGCCCTACGAGCGCATGCCGCTGCTCGCCTCGCTTTGCCATGCCAGCTACTACGAAGATCGTCGTTGGGGCGAACGCTACGGCGACGAGGCCCTGGACGTATTGGAGGGCGTCTCGGGTTTGCAGACTGCGCGTCGCTTGCAGCCTGTGTTCGGCAAGCACTTGGGGTTGGTGCTAGCCCTGGCCATCGCCTGGTTGCGCTTCTTGCTCACGCCCAAGAGCGAGCTTCGCTATGGCTTTCGCGAGGTCATGGTGCAGCTCTCGTCCAGTGTGACCTCCCTCGCCGGCACCGCGGCCATCTCTCTGGACGCTGCACGCGCGGAGCGCATCGCCAATGTGCTCGAGCCGTTCTCCGCGCTCCCAGCGCGAGCGGCACCGCGCGGCATCTACGAGTTCTGCCAGGGCCTCGCGCTGATCGGGCGCGAGCACCCAGGCGCCGCGGTGGCCAAGTTGGAGCAAAGCTTGGCGCGCTTTCAAACCTCCAGCTACTACCGCTCGCTACCCGTCGACGGACGTCTCTTGATGACCGCAGCCGTTCACTTCGCCAGTGGAAGCCTGTCGACCTTTCGGGCCGACAGCAGAGGGGTGCTCGAGAGCGCTCGCGCGCTGGAGGCTTCGGGGTACAAGTTGTACGCCCTGGTGGCGAGCCAGCTTCGCTTCCTCTATCACATGAATCGTGGCGAGTTCACGGACGCAGCCATCCACAGCGAGCAGGTGGAGTTGCACGCGGCTTTGGTCGGGAGTGCCTGGCAGGTGGAGGTTTGGGAGTCCGCTGCGCTGGCGATGTTGTTCTCGCAGGTGGGCGACGTGATCGGGCTGACGAGAGTGCAGCAGCGCCTGGCCGTCGCGTGTCAGACCGTGCCCTCGTTGCGACCGTACCTGCGACTGACCAGCGATACACTGGAAGCGCTGCAGAGCCAGAGGTTCGATGATGATCCACAGTCGAGCAGCTCGCGCGCCAGGCAAGTGCTGCATACCTCGATCGCCTGGTCCGCCTACCCGAGTTCGATCGCTCGCGTGCTGAACCACGCGGGGCGCCACCTGGACGCCAAGCTGGCTTGTGAGCAGGTAATGGCGCAACTGGGAGCGCAGGACGCCGACTACGTGAGCCTCTTTCTACCGATCTGGATCGAGCACGCTCTCGCACGAGCTGGACTCGGCGAGACGCAGGCTGCGCGAGAAGAGCTCGAGGCCCTGATCGCGCGCTTCTCGCCCAGCGGGCACCCACTGGCACTGGGCCTCGTACACGAAGCGCTCGCGCGCGTCGCGTTGGCAGTCGGTGACCGGGAGCTCTTCGAACGTAACCTGCTGACCATGGAACAGGTCTTCCGCCCGACCCAGAATCCAGCGCTGATCGCCCGATGTGAACGCCTTGCCGCCTCCGCTAGTGCATTCGGTGAGGGCCTCCTGCTGCCTCGACCTGGCGCGCGCATCGACAGCGACACCAGCGGCAAGCGAGGGAGTGACGCGAAGACGGTGCGCGCACAACGCACCCGCAACTAGTGATCCTGATGTAGCGGCGCCACCTCTCGTGAAGGTGTTCGACACCGCCCGAGGCTCACGGATCGATGAGTTTCGTGAGCATGACGACGATTCGTCCGAGCAAGTCGACGCCGCGCTCGCACAACTCGCTCTCGACCAGCTCGTCGACCTCCATCACGTCGAGGTATCGGTCGCCACCCTCGCAGGTTGCCTGCTCGTTTACGGGCGTGGATCACGGCCATGGCATCGTTCCCGCTCACGAGCGCGGCCACGGCCCCGGGCGCGATCCGGTCGACGCCTACGGCCACGGCAATCGTCGAGGCGTATCGCATCACAGGTTTCGAGCGCCCGTTCTTGAGTAGCAGGCG
Organism: Myxococcales bacterium; assembly: GCA_047601445.1. Lineage (GTDB taxonomy): Bacteria > Myxococcota_A > Polyangia > Polyangiales > DASUME01 > DASUME01. The sequence goes on from JASGJH010000001.1 coordinate 7,302,570, forward strand.
GATAACACTGGCTCGGTCAGGCAGGGACAGCCACGCGCTGTCGGCGCACGCGGGAGCGCCAGCGCGCAGGCGCAGGGTTCGCAGGCGAGCCTTCGGCGGCCACGTGGCGTTGGATGGTGCGCAGGCTGATGCCGAGGCGCTGCGCGGCGCGCGTGCGGTTGCCACCCTCGGCGGCGAGTACGGCGGCGGTGATCTGCTCGATCATGGAGTCGAGCGGCTGGTCGAGCTGAAGCGTCAAGGTCTGCAGATCGGCCATGGGAGCGTCGCGTAGCTCGGACAGAAGTGGCTCCGGAATGTCCACGGGACGCACGGTCTTTCCCGCGCGCAGAAGGCACAGCATCTCGAGCACATTGCGCAGCTCACGCACGTTGCCCGGCCAGCTGTAGCGCTGGAAGGCGTCGCGGATGCGGCGACCGACGTGCGGGGGTGGGTTGCCATGACGAGCCGAGAGCATCTCCAGGAAGTGATCGACCAGCTGCGGGATGTCGGCCTGCCGTTCCCGCAGAGGGGGCACCCGAATCGTGATCCCCTGCATGCGATAGTAGAGGTCGGCGCGGAAGCGTCCGTTGCGCACATCCTCTTCCAGTGGTCTCAAGGTGGCGAACACCAATCGGATGTCCGCCTGGATTTTGACCGAGCCGCCGACGCGCATGAAGCGACGGTTCTCCAAGAAGCGCAGCATCTTCGCCTGCATCCCCAGGGGCATCTCGCCGATCTCGTCGAGGAACAGCGTACCCCCCGAGGCGGCCTCGACCTTGCCCTTCACGCGTTCGCTGGCGCCCGTGAAAGCGCCCTTCTCGTGACCGAACAGCTCGCTCTCGAAGAGCGAGTCCGGAATGGCAGCGCAGTTGATGGGGATGAAGGGACCGTGCCGCCGCTCGGAGAGCTCGTGCACGCGTCTTGCAAGGACCTCCTTGCCCGTGCCGCTCTCGCCGATCATCGACACGATTACGTCCTTTGGCGCGACGGTTCGCAGGGTTTGGTCCAGACGACGCATGGAGGACGATTTCATCATCGGCGTCGCAACATCGTCAGAGAGTCGTGTTTTGAGCATGCCGGAGCGCCGAGCATATCAACTTCTGTCACGAATCGAGCTGTTTTTGCCGGCTCGCTATGACACCGTGTTGCACGCGCGCGTCCCGAATTGCCGTCTTGGAACGGTGCGGCGCGCACACGGCGAGCGCCAAATCTAGGTAGTTGCTCGCGTGTGCAGCACCGGGCCGCGCTCGCGTCGTGGCTGGAAATGCGCGCGGTCGCGATCGCGCAAAGCGGGTAGAGCCGCGTCAAAGTGACACGTTTCGAGGTTCGAGGGCCCTCGAGTGGGGATTGAGTACGCGTAAACGCGGGCTCTTGCTCCTGCAAGCACCGTCACAAGGACACTTCGCGTCCTCACTGCGCACGACGCGCGATCGCGACTCGAGCGTTTGAAGGCGAATCGTCGCGATGCACGGGCTTGGCCCTCTGCTTGCACATGGAGAGCTCGAGGACCACCCAGCGCGTATCGAGGGAGGTCATGGCTCGACAACGGTTGAACACGGAGGGATACAGCGTGGCAAACATCAAGGAATCGCTCGTTCGAATGATGCAGTTGGATGGTGCTGTCGGCTGCTGCATCGTGGACAGCAACAGCGGCATGATGCTCGGCTCCCACGGCGGCGCCGGTTCCATCAACCTGGAGGTTGCCGCCGCCGGAAACACCGAAGTGGTGCGCGCCAAGCGCAAGACGATGAAGTCCCTGGGCATCAAGGACCAAATCGAGGACATCCTCATCACGCTTCAACAGCAGTACCACCTGATTCGCCCGCTCACGAGCAACGACGCACTCTTCATCTACCTGGTGCTGGACAAGTCCAAGGGCAACCTGGCCATGGCGCGTCACCAGCTCACGGGGATCGAGCGCGACCTTACTGTGTGACGCTGGCGCGTAGCTGATAGCGATCGATGGCTTTGCCGCCCACTCCGTCCGCATCGAAGTCGAGGGTGCGTACGGGGAAGGGCAGGCGGAAGCCCTCGCGGTCGTACGCCTTCTTGATCGCGATCATCGCCTCGGAGCGTGCTCGCAGGTACGAGACCTGCGATGCATCGAGGAGCCAGATGCGCACCTCGTAGTCGATCCAGCTGTCGGCGAAGGAGCTAAAGAAGAGCTCGACTTCCTTGGATGGATCGCGCCCCGGGCAATCGGCGACCGCAGCGAGCACGGCCTTGCGCACCTTCTCCATGTCGTCGCTGTAGGTCATGCAGACCGTGAGATCCATGCGACGCCGGTTGGTGTGCGTGTAGCTGATGATGGGATTCTGCAGGACATCCTTGTTCGGAATGATGATGGTCAAGCCGTCGAGGGTCTCGACCTCCGTGCAGCGCAGCAAGATCCTCCCGACTTTGCACTGACGACCCGCGATCTCGACGAGGTCGCCCGCGTCGAAGGGGCGATACAGGGCCATGATGACGCCGCAGGTGAAGTTCGCGACGATGTCCTGGAAAGCAAAGCCGAGGGCCAAGCCCACCACGCCCACGCCGGCCAAGACCGAGGTGACCGTCTTGTCCAGGTGCAAGAGAGCTAGCGCCCACAGACCCGACAGCGTGATGGTCGCCAAGCGCGCCACCGAGCCGCTCAGTCGGCTCAACGCGTCGTTCCCCGTGATGCGACGCAAGAGCTTCTGCAGGCCGCGCTCGACCCAGCGTCCGAGCAGCGCGCCGAGCGTGAGCACCAGCGCCGCGAGCAGCAGGTTCGGTAGCATGACCACGAAGTCCTCGAGCCAACCCTGCAGTTTGGCGAAGAGTTTCTCGGGCAAGCTGAGCGTGTTGGCGGCGGTCCAGTCTTCGGGCACGTCCAGCGAATATCAACAACCGGCCCCCGTTGTCGAAGAACCGACGTCCCCGGGCCCGTACACGTGCCCGCGCCCGTGCCCGCCTCTCCCAGCCAAAGATCGTGCAGCAGCGCGGGCACGCGTGCGACACAGAGGGCTTTCAACGCCCCCTGTAGGCCTTCTCGAGCTGCGCGACGTCGAGCTTCGTCATCGTCATCATGGCCTGGAAGACACGCGGGGTACGCTCGGGATCGCCCTCGCGCATGATCTCCCCGAAGCGGGCAGGGATGATCTGCCAGGACAGGCCGTAGGGATCCTTGAGCCAGCCGCACCGGCTCTCCTGGCCGCCGTTGGCGGTCAGCTTGTTCCACAGCATGTCTACCTCGTCCTGATTCTCGGCGCTGACCATCAAGGAGATGGCTTCCGTGAAGGGCCGGCCGGGCCCCCCGTTGAGCGCCATGAAATGCTGTCCAGCGAGCAGGAAGTCCACGGTCATCACCGAGCCCTTGGGGCCTGGGCCCGCCTCGCCGTAGCGCGCGGAGGTGAGGATTCTTGGAGCCCTTGAACAGGGAGACGTAGAGGTTGACGGCCTCCTCGGCCTGGTGGTCGTACCAAAGAAACGGAGTGATCTTCTGGATGGTGGCCATGGTGTCCTCATTCGTGGGGCAGCTTCTCGCTGCGTTCACGGAGACATCGGAGCCGAAGACGCCCGCTCGACATGGGACCCGAAAAAAAATCATGTTCCGGGCACAGGCACAGGCACAGGCACAGGCACAGACACGACAGAAAACCGAGGTCGCATGGCTTCCCCGTCAGCAAACCGATGGGTCCCGGCGCGCCGTGAGCGCAGCGAACCTCGCGGTGGGGTGGGTCTCGGCGCGGCTTTGCCGCGACGGGCGGGGAGGTCGCGTGACCTCCCCGTCAGCAGAGACTGTCCATGATGTCCACCAATTCACGGTGGTTTTCTCGCTCGCGCATGCTGTGCCCGGCCGCTGTCAGGCGGTAGTCCGGGGGGCGAACTCCGGCTCGCCCGAGCGCCCGTACCAGCTCCTCGGCCTGGAACATGGGACACACGAGGTCGTAGCGGCCATGAACGATGTGAATGGCGATGTCTTTGAGCCTGGCCACGTTGCCGAGGAGATAGTCCTGGTCGCGGTTCGCCTCCCCGCTGCCGCCCAGGAACGCCCCGTTCATAAAGTAGTGGTTCTCGATGCGGGCGAAGGTTTTGGCGAACTCAGGCTCCGCGAAGCGCCCGACGTCCGAGAGGTCCTGGGCCAGGTAGCTGGTGCTGCCTTCCCACACCGACCAGGCGATGGCGGCCCGCGTCTGCAGCTCGCGCTCGGCAGGTGAGCTCGGGGTCATGGCGAAGATCTTGGCGTAGGCCTTCACCATGTCGTGGCGCTCATCCGGCGCGATGACCTCGACGAACGGGCGCCAGGCTTCCGGGTAGCACTGGTAGGTTCCGGGCAGCTCGGTGTCGTAGGGATCGTCGGCGAAGCGCGCGGCGTTGCCCTGATAGAAGTAGTCGAGGTCCTTGCGCCGGCACAGGAAGATGCCGCGCAAGATCAGGGTCTGTACGGTCTCCGGGTGGGCGATGGCGAAGGCCAGCGAGAGCGTGCTGCCCCAGCTGCCGCCGAACACGTGCATCTTGCCGGTGATGCCGAGCTTCTCGCGCAGGGCGAGCATGTCCGCGATCAGATGGTCGGTGGTGTTGTCCTGCAACGCGAGCTCGGGGTGGGCCGCGGCGCTGGGACGGCTGCGGCCGCAGCCGCGCTGGTCGAACAGCACCACCCGATAGCGCCGGGCGTCGAAGAAGCGCGCCAAGGAGGGCTCGGTGCCACCCCCCGGGCCGCCGTGCACCAGCATCACGGGCTCGCCATCCGGGCGGCCGTACTCCTCCCAGTAGATCTCGTGCCTGACCGGTGCGCCGGGCGACACATCGAGGTGGCCCGAGCGGAGGAGGGGGGGCATCGGATGACGCCATTCGTCGGCGTTCAGCTTGCTTCGATAACTCGTCATGCGTCCCACCAAGCTACAGATCTTCGCCCGGGGAGTCACACGACCTCCACACCCGGCGGAAACTTCCAGCACCCGCTGCAACTGGAGTCGGTGAGGTCAATTTCAGGTTCGCTGGTCGCGAAAGCACATTCGGAGTTGTGTTCGGTCAAACCGGATGTTCACAACCCTCTTACATCCTGACCACGTATGGGCCTAGGGTGCGCGACATGGCGAAGCGGCTTGCATTGGGTCTGATTGTGGGTGCGTTGGCGTTGGTGGGTTGCGGGGAGCCTCTGCCCCCGACCACCGGCTACGGGTCGAGCGGAGAGCCGGCCACCGGGGACGGGGACGGGGACGGCGACGGGGACGGCGATGGGGATGGTGACGAGGGCGACGGCGACACCGGCGGCGACGGTGACGTCGCGGGCGACGGCGACACCGGCGGCGACGGTGACGTCGCGGGAGACTGTGGCTCCATCGAGAAGGAGGCCGTCGTCCCGCGCGGTCCAGTGGACGTCGTCATCGCGCTCGACTCGTCGGGCAGCATGAGCGACGAAATCTGCAACGTCTCCAAGAACCTCACGACCCTGATCGACGGCCTCGGCAAGGAAGCCCGCATCACCACGGTCTATCAGATCGGCATCGACCTGTTCTTCCAGATGGCAGCCCTGTGCGGCGTGTCCGACCCGCTCGCCAACCTGGCCGTGGCCAAGGACGCGGCGCGCTACAAGCACATCGACGCCCGCGTCGACAGCAACAACGCGCTCACCGTGCTGATCAACCAGTACGACAACTACAAGGGCTTCCTGCGCGAGGGCTCGCCTACCCACTTCATCGTGGTGTCCGACGACGAGTCGAAACCGATGAGCGGGACCGACTTCAAGACGCAAATGGAGGGCAAGCTCGGGCACAAGTTCTACTTCCACTCCATCGTGGCCGAGGGCGGCAGCTGCAAGGGGTCCGCGACGGGCACCCAGTACCTGAACCTCTCCGATGCCACCGGTGGCCAGAAGCTCTCCATCTGCTCCAACGACTGGAGCGCGTTGTTCAAGCAACTCGAGTCCGCCGTGGCGGCCACCGCGCCCCTCGCCTGCAACTTCGACGTGCCCACGCCGCCCGAGGGCGAGACCCTCGACACCAACGCGGTGCAGGTGCTGTTCACGCCGGTGGACAAGAGCAAGCAGGAGTTCCCGCGCGCCTCGGATTCCGGCAAATGCGGCGACAAGGTCGGCTGGTTCCTCAACGCCAACAACCAGATCGAGTTCTGTCCTGCGGGCTGCACCCTCGTAAAGGGCGGTGGCAAGCTCTCCATCGGCTTTGGCTGCGCCGCAGCGCCCCTGCTCTGACCCGCATTTCGCCGCAAGTCTGACGTGAACGCGTCAGCGGCGAAGGCGCGGATTTCTAGGCGGTAACGCGCTCGTAAAACCTTCTGCCGGTGCCGTGCGCGCCGCTGACACGGTTGGAAGAGCGCGTATGCTCCATGCGTATTGATGGAGCAACGAAACCCAGACGAGCAGGCCGCGCCGATTGCGGCCAGTGAGCTCAAGCAGCTGCAGCAGCGCTCCGACCTGCGCGGCTTGCTGCGTCTCGCGGGGCATCTCGCGTGGATGGGCTCCGCGTGTGCACTCTACGCCGTGGCGATCGCGAAGAGTTGGCACCCGGCTTGGATCCTGCTCGCCGGGACGGCCCTCGGCTTCACCATGGTCACCATGTTCGCGTGTATGCACGAGTGCGTGCACCGGACGGCGTTTCGCAGCGCGTGGTTGAACGAAGGGGTGGGCTGGTTCGCGGGCCTGCTGTCCTTCTACAACAGCACGTTCTATCGGCACTACCACACCTGGCACCACCGCTTCACGCAGATCCCCGGCAAGGATCCCGAGCTCGAAGACACGCGCCCGACGAGCCTCGGCGTGTACGCCGTGGAGATGAGCGGCGTCACCTGGTGGATCGGCAAGTTCAAGACTCACTTCACGCTGGCAGCTGGTCGTACCGGGGGCTTCCCGTTCCTGAACGAGAACACGGCGCCCGGTGCAGTGCGCTCGGTGCGCGTGCAGTTGGCGACCTACGCGGCGTTCGCCGTGGCTTCGCTGGTTCTCGGCGGCCCCTATCTCTTGGTCTATTGGGTCGTGCCCGTGGCGCTCGGGCAGCCGCTGCTGCGGCTGATTCTGTTGGCCGAGCACACCGGCTGCACCGAAGACGACAACATGCTGACCAATACCCGCACCACGCACACCATCTGGCCGGTGCGCTTCTTGATGTGGGAGATGCCTTATCACGCGGAGCATCATCGCTATCCAGCGTTGCCCTTCTTCGCGCTCCGGGCGGCCCATGAGCGCATGGGCCAGCGGCTCAGTCACGTGGCGCGGCGCGGCTACACGGGCTTCCACGTCGAGGTGCTGCGCGGATTGTGGCGGCGCCCGTCGGCCAGGTCGGCCGCGTGAGCGACGGCGAGCGGTTCGAGCTGGGGACCTTCGCGCTGCACAGCGGAGAGGTCCTGCCTGCCGCCCACGTCGTCTACAAAACCTACGGAGAACTCGCTCCAGATCGCAGCAACGTCGTGCTGTATCCCACCTCCTACGGGGCTCAGCACAGCGACATCGAGTGGTTGATCCGGGAGCGCGGCATCCTCGATCCCACGCGTTGGTTCGTGGTGGTGGTCAATCAGTTCGGCAACGGCCTCTCGAGCTCGCCGAGTCAGCTCGGGCGCTTCGTCGCGTTCAGCCACTGGGACAACGTGCACGCCCAGGAGCGCCTCTTGCGCGAACGTTTCGGGGTCGAGCGGCTGGCCCTGGTGTACGGCTGGTCGATGGGCGCGCAGCAGGCCTACCACTGGGCCGTGCGCTATCCAGAGCGGGTGGAGCGCGTGGCTGCGCTATGTGGCACTGCCCGCACCAGCCCTCACAACCAACTGTTCCTCAAGAGTCTGGAAGCTGCGCTGCTGGCCGATCCATGCTGGGACGGCGCCTGGTTCACCGGCACGCCGGAGCGCGGGCTCCGGGTCTTCGCGCGCATCTACGCGAGCTGGGCCGCCTCGCAGGCGTTCTATCGGGAAGGCTTGTACAAGCAGTTTGGCTTTAGCGACCTCGAAGACTACCTCGCGCGCGCCTGGGAGCCGAGCTATCGGCGCAGACACGCGTCCGACCTCGTGTCCATGCTGCGCACCTGGATGGCCAGCGACGTGTCATCGGCGGAGCACGCGAGCGATCTGCCGCGGGCACTCGGGGCGATCCGCGCGCGCTCGCTGGTGATGCCGAGCGCCACGGACCTCTACTTCACCGAGGCGGATTGTGCGGCGGACGCGGCCGCCATCCCCAACGCGCGCTTCCTGACCATCCCTTCCATCTGGGGCCATCGCGCCGGCAACCCGGCGCAGAACCCCGAGGACGCAGAGTTCATTCGCAAAGCGGTTCTGGAGCTGCTCTCGAGCTGAGAGCGGAGGAGAGTCACGTGAGTAGTCTGTCTGCGATCGCTGCCGAAAAGGGCATCCGCTACTTCATGGTCTCCTTCACCGACCTGCGCGGAGTGCAGCGGGCCAAGCTGGTACCTGCGGCCGCCATCGATCGCATCGCCGCCGAGGGCGCGGGCTTCGCGGGCTTTGCGACCTGGCTCGACATGACGCCGGCCGACGCGGACATGTTGGCGATGGCGGACCCACGCAGCCTGATTCAGCTGCCGTGGAAGCCCGAGGTGGCATGGGTGGCGGGCGACCTGGTGATGAACGGGCGGCCCGTGGAGCAGGCGCCGCGGCGCGTGCTCGCGCGCCAGATCACGCGAGCCAGGGAGCTCGGCTACGTGGTGCAGACGGGCGTGGAGTGCGAGTTCTTCGTGTTGACTCCCGACGGGGCCAGCATCGGCGACGGCAAGGATCTGCAGGGCAAGCCTTGCTACGACCAGCACGCGCTGATGCGCCGCTACGACCTCATCACGCAGATCTGCGACGCCATGCTCGCGCTCGGCTGGGGGCCCTATCAAAACGATCACGAGGACGCCAACGGACAGTTCGAGATGAACTGGACCTACAGCGATGCCCTCGTTACCGCCGATCGCCACGCTTTCTTCAAGTACATGGTGAAGACCCTTGCCGAGTCCCACGGCTTGCGCGCCACCTTCATGCCCAAGCCCTTCGCTCACCAGACCGGCAACGGCTGTCACGTGCACGTGTCGATGTGGGACGCGGAGACGCGCAAGAACGTGTTTCACGATGCTCAGGGCGAGCTCGGGCTCTCCAAGCTGGCCTACGAGTTCATGGGCGGCGTGCTCGAGCACGCGCAGGCGCTGTGCGCTCTCACCAACCCCACCGTGAACTCGTTCAAGCGCATCAATGCCGCGCCTACCCACTCGGGCGCGACCTGGTCCCCCAACACCGTGAGCTACACGGGGAACAACCGCACGCACATGATCCGCATCCCAGATCAGGATCGCTTCGAGGTGCGCCTGGCCGATGGTGCCGCCAATCCCTATCTGCTGCAGGCAGGGCTCATCGCGAGTGGACTCGACGGCCTGGCGCAGCATCGCGACCCCGGACCGCGGCGCGACAACAACATGTACACCCAGCCGCTGCCTGCGGGGGAGGTGAAGCAGTTGCCGTCTCACTTGATGGACGCCTTGCGCGCGCTGCGCGCAGATGGCGCCCTGGTGGACGCGCTAGGCGCTGAATTCGTGGGCGCCTACTCGAAGCTCAAGGAGCACGAGTGGCACGAGCACCACGCGCATATCTCGGATTGGGAGCGCGCGGTCACTCTGGACTGCTGAGCGATCGGACGCTGGCGCGCAGCTAGAGCCGCCGTCCCGGACGCGCGGTATGGACACGCTGGCCGATCCAAAGCCATCGCCGAATCGTCAGGCGCCGCGAGTCCTAGAGCTCGTCGGCGGCCTGCTCGATGATTCCGATGCACCCGGGACGGTTCAAACACGTCGCGAGGTACTCGGTGAGTGGCGGCGGATGCGACAAGCCCTCGGCGAGAATGCGCGCATTGTCGAAGGTGATGTCGAGCTCGCAGAAGTGCAGATAGAGAGAGAGCACGAGCTCCATGCGTCTGCCGTCCATCTTTCCGAAGGCGTCGACGAGACGTGCGCGCTGCTGGCGAACCTCCGAGCTGCGGATTCGCACGAAGCGCTCCGGTCGATGTACCCTCTCCTGCGCCGTAGAGAAAGCGTGGGTGAGCTGGGCCAGGTTCGTGCGCGAGCGCACGCCTGCAGAAAGGTGGTAAATCCGATGCGCAAGCTTGGGAGCCCACAGGAGGCGCTCGAGCCCCTCTGCAACCCAGTCGACGGGCACTACGTCGATACCCGTGGTCGTGGGATCCACCGACACCAGCCCGACCTCATCGAGCGCACGAAACACCCAGAAGATGCTACCCGACGGTCCGCTGCCGAGTCGGGTATGGCCAACCACGATGGAGGGCCGCGCGACCACCAACGGTAGGGAGCCGAACTCATGGAGCAGTGCGTGCTCCGCCGAGGCCTTGGAAGCCGTGTATTCCACGAGGTGCTTCACGTGAGCGGCTGGAAACTCGTCCTCGCGTACCATGTTTGCCCGGGAGTCGCCGCAGATCATGGCGGTTCCCACGTAGAGGAATCGCTCCATCTGCTTGGCGCGCAAGAGCCGGCGAGCTAGCGCCAAGGTGCCGTGATAGTTGGTCTCCCATACGCCCTGGGCTGCAATGAACGAAGTGTTCGCCCCGAGGTGGACCACATGCGTGATCTCATCGAAGATCGACTGTTCGAGCGTCTCGGGCTTCTGTAGGTCGGCGCAGACGACTTGGCAGGTGTCGAGCAGCCGTTGCGCCACTTCGGGCGGACGAAATCGTGAAAGGCGCGCGAGGATACGAGTTCTCGCAGCGTTTTGATCGAGCCCACGCGCCAAAAGCACGTAGCGCGGGCTGCTCTCGGTTGCCTCTGTCAGGACGCGATCGAGAAAGGCGCCACCCAAAAAGCCCGTAGCGCCGGTCACCAGTACAGCTTTCCGATTCATACGACCATCCACCTTCAGCTCGAGGAGCCCGTCAGGAAGCCTGCACCCTCGCATGCAAGTAATCGAAGACGTCGCCTACCGTCTTCAGCTGGATGAGGTCCCGTTCGTTGACCTCGATCTCGAAGCGCTCTTCTACTTGAAGGGCCAGGTTGACGAGGTCCAGTGAGTCCGCGCCCAGGTCCTCGACCAGCAAGCTCTTCAACGTCAGCGTCTCTGGTCGGACGTCGAGCTCCTCGCACAAGACAGCTTTCATGCGTTCGAATAATTCGCGTTCCATGTGAGCTCCTCGATTCAGCAGGTAAAACTCCGCGTCACACCGCTCGAAACACGAGGCTTACGTTGTGGCCGCCAAATGCGAAGCTGTTCGACATCGCGATGCCGAGCCTGCGCGGTCGCGCTTCGAAGGGGACGAGGTCGAAGCCGACCGATGGGTCGGGACGTTCCAGGTTGATGGTTGGCGGCACCACGCCGCGTCGCAAGGCCAGCAACGAAACCACGGCCTCGAACGCACCTGCGGCTCCAAGCATGTGACCAGACATGCTCTTGGTGGCACTTACCCAGAGTCCGTCGGCGGCTCCGAACACCGAGCGAATCGCAAGCGACTCCATCGTGTCGTTGGCGGACGTCCCCGTGCCGTGGGCATTCAGGTAGTCGACGCTTTCAGGCGAGACCTCGGCTTCCCGCAGGGCTGCACGCATGGCACGTTGCGCTCCGACACCGTCCTCGCGTGGACGCGCGACATGATATGCGTCGCAGCTGGATCCGTAGCCGGCGAGTTCACCCAGGACCGGCGCGCCACGTGCCTGTGCCGTTGTGAAGCGCTCGAGCACGAGAGCCGCTGCCCCTTCGGCCATCACGAAGCCGTCGCGCGCAGCATCGAATGGACGGCTGGCCTCGCGAGGCGATTCGTTGCGGCGCGAAAGCGCCTGCATTCTCGTGAAGGCCGAGATCGCGGAGGGCACCAGCACGGCCTCGGTGCCGCCCACGATCATGGCATCGGCGCGACCGAGCCGGAGCACGCCGGCCCCTTCGCCGACCGCATGCGCGCCACTGGCACAAGCCGTCGCGATGCAGTGATTGGGCCCCATCGCTCCGAACATCTCAGCGATCGTGGCGGAAGGGATGTTCGGGATCGCCGCTGGCAGTCCAAACGGCGAGACTTTCGATGGACCACGCGTGCGAACGGTATCGACCACCTCGGCGATGGCCTCGAGACCTCCCATGCCCGTGCCGAACAGGACTCCAATTCGCTCTGGCTCGTAGCCGGCATCGCCAAGACCTGCCGAACGCACCGCTTCTTGCGCGGCGGCCAGGGCAAAGTGCGTGCAACGCGCATGTCGTTTCGAGTACCTCTTTCCAAGTACGCTCAGCGAGTCGAAATGTCGTACCTGGCCGCCGATGCGAACATCGTACTCGCTGCCTAGCGCCGGCTCCAAAGCGGCGATGCCACTCTCGGCGCGCAGCAACGCATCGAAGGAGGTTGGTGCCGACAACCCCATCGGTGAAATCACTCCGACGCCAGTGACGACGATGCGTTCTTGTCGCGAGCGTTCCATGGATGTCACGGCTTGCCCGATGCCGTCACAATCCTTCAATGTTTTTTTCGAGCGACACGCGTAAAGCAAATAGGACGGCATTCGATTCCATGACGCAGGGCGACCCCTTACTCCGGAGTCTGCAACTGGAGGAGCACGACTCCGACGGCGATAGCAAAGAGCCCCAATGCCTTGCTCCAACTCATGCTCTCCCCAAATGCGATGACGCCCAGAGCCGATGCCAGCGCGATCCCGATGCCGCTCCACAGCGCGTAGACGACGCCCACATCGAGTTGCTGGATCACCTTCTCGAGCAGCCACAGCGCTGCGCCGTAGCCTCCGATGACGCCCAGCCATGCCCATGGCCGGGACGACCCGCTCGCTAGTTTCAGGAAGGTGGTCCCGAGCAGTTCTCCGACGATTGCTGCAGCGAGCGTGAGCCAGGCCTGAAGGTTGTTCGGCATCGTGAATCGTTGCGGTCTCCTGAGCTATCCATTTCCAGGACACGAGCGAAACCTTCAAACAATCGTAGGCACGGCACGGAATTCACGATAACCGCCCATCTCTGGCAGGGCACGGCCGGGTGAGGTTCGATATTGTGCAAGCGCCTCCCAAGGATGGCGCCACGCGGAGCCATCGCATCAGGCGTCGTGCCGGCTTAAGCTGACAGGTGCACGCCTCGCAAGGCTGCGATGCACCTAGGGAGATGCTGCATGTCCATTCGCTCGCCCTTCGGACGTCGCGATTTTCTTGCAGTGACGTCCGCGGTGCTAGGCACGACCATGATCGCCGGCTGCGCAGGGGGCGTTCCACCCACGGTCGGAGCACTCAATGGCACCCTGTCGTTGAGCGGTCATCTGGGGGAGATCCCCCCTCCTGCGCGTGGTGACCCGAACCGCGTGCTCGTCGTAGGCGCTGGGATCGCTGGACTGGCGGCAGCCAACGCCTTGCATACGGCCGGCGTCGACGTCTTGGTTCTCGAGGGACGCGAGCGGGTGGGCGGTCGCTTGCACACCGTGACCGTGGGCGGCGTCCGTGTGGACGCTGGCGGTTCATGGATCCATCACGCGAAGAACAATTGCCTTACTCAGGTCGCAGATTCGGCGGGCGTCCCACGTCGCGATCACAGCATCGATCGACTGATGCGACACGGGGCGCTTTGCGGCCCGCGCGGCGAATGGCTGCACAAGCTCGAGACGCTGCTTCTACTCGCCAAGACCGTCGGGTTCGACGTTGCTGCAGCTCGAGCGGCCCACGACGTGGAACTCGGGAAATCCGTCTCCGACGTCGTGACCCAGTATGTAGACTCGGCCGTCAGCGACCTCAACTACCGCCGGGATTTGACCTTCTTGCTTACTCGTGTGGCCGAGACGGTCAACGCGGCGTCGACGTCCAGTCTCGGCACGGGAAACTACGAACCGACCTACGCAGAAGTGGGTGGAGACGACGTCCCGGTCGGTGGCTACAGCGCGATTACCCGCCGCCTTGCAGGCTGGCTTCCGGTGCGTCTCGGAGCCAAGGTGCAGGCAATCTGCTGCGACGAACGCGGCGCGTCGGTGCTGCTCTCGAACGGTCGCGTCGAGCGTGGTTCCCATGTCATCGTGACCGTCCCGGTCGGCGTGCTGCAGGCGGGCACGATCGCTTTCCATTCGCCCTGGCCCGAGGCGAAGCGGGCCGCCCTGCGTGCGTTCAATCCGGGACGATTCGAGAAGGTCATCCTGCGCTACGACCAACGTTGGTGGAGGGAGCGCGGCACCGGCTTCTTGTTGGAGAGCGCCCGGAGCACGGGACTCGATACATGGCTCGACTTCAGCGAGCCCGCTGGCGCACCGACGCTGGTCGCACTGTGCGGTGGCTCGGCCGCGGATGCGCTGCTCGAATTGGGCTCTTTCGAACGAGTCGTCGGTGCTGCCGCAGATGTCCTTGGGAGTAAGGTCCACCCGCGGCTGAGTACGCCCAGTGCCTGGCATGTCACGAACTGGCGCAACGACCCGTGGGTCAGGGGAGCGTACGCATCGCTTCGACCGGGTGCATCGTTCGCAGTTGCCGACCAGCTCGCGGAGCCACTTTGGGGGCGCATTCTCTTTGCCGGCGAGGCGACCTCAAGCACATTGCTCGGCTATGCGGACGGAGCGCTGCTTTCGGGGCTACGCGAAGCACAGCGTCTCCTCCAGCAGAAATACGTCGAACTACTCATCTAGCCGTAGGGCCACGTATCGCGGAGGATCGGTCCTGCGTGCACGCTCGGAAGTGTCTCAGAACGTAAGACGAGCCGTCACTCGATCGATGCCTACTCGCAGCGACAGGCGTCGCTGGGCCGAGGCCACTGACGGTGGGGCGAACGAGCCCGGACCGTTCGTAGGCTGCATGGCCCACGGGCGTTCGCGGTAGTTATCTACCGACTGCGTGGGCTGCGTCCAGATCGCGATCTCCGTGACGGCCAGGTTCCACACCACCTCGAGGCTCGCCTGCAGCCAAACCTGGCGATTGTGGTGCGTGCCGCCCTCTCCAAAGTCGTAGTTTCGTAGGAATATGTAGATGCCCGTGGACAGTGCCCACGCGCCATCGAGAAGGTGCTCGACCACACTCCGCCCCTCCTCCTCGTCTTCCGCCGCCCGCTTGAGCAGGTGTTCTGCCTTGGCGAGTGCCCTGGCTCGCTCCTCGGGGGTGCGACGAGGCATGCGCGAAATCCGTCGCGAAGCAAAAGCTGGAACCATGGGAAAAATGGACAGCTGGCCGATCCAGAGAACTCCTCCGATCCAGGAAGTGAGCCACACGTCTCGCTCGAGTCGGGTGTTCGCGCGCGCGTAGTAGACAGCACTGACGGTCGTATCCACGGCTGCCGCCGCGAACCAGCCGTACCACCAGATCTGAGCGTGCAGCCGCTCGCGGGCAAACGCCCCTTCGATCCAGAGCAGACGCGCGCGCACTTGCGCGTCGTCCAGCGCGGGAGCCTGCGCGGTCTCCGCAGCCGCACTGCTCACGACGAGCTGCACCATCAAGACCAGGCTAGACAGCCTTAGAGACCGCCATCCCTGCGAACGCATGCTCTTCGAATTCTCTCCCGGCGGCCGAATCACGGCGATTCCAGCCCAAGATTTCCCGCGGCGATGCAAAGCCTTCATGGAAAGTGAGAGCGCGCCGATTCCGAGGAGTCTTCGGTTCTACGTCATGGCCGAGGTACCCAGCCTTGGAGCGTGCACAGGATTTCTCAAGAGAGCCGCATTTGCTTTGAAGCGACAGGGCTCCACGAGGAGAGAAGGGAGCAAGGAGCGTGTCGCTCGCATGAGCTTTCGTGCGCTTTGGTTGTCATCAACGGTGCTGATCTTGCTCTGGCAAGCACAGCTGGTCGGAGACTGGCGAGTCGACGACGCCTACATCACGTTCGCGTACTCCAAGAATCTCGCGCTTGGCCAGGGGCCTGTCTTCGGCCATGACCTGCGCGTCGAGGGCTACACCAACTTCCTTTGGATGATCCTTCAGGCGGTGCTGAACCGCGCACACGACCGGGCGCTGTTCTTTTTGGAGAAGCGTAGAAGTGGCGTCTCGCTGACGAAGCGCACGAGCCGCCGGGGCTTCAGCGTGGACTAGCCGTTTGAAGCGGACCCGACTGCTACCGGGCCAAGCATCCATTGAGGATCGTCGAGCCCAGTCGGAGATCGGCTTGCCGAAACGGCCACCGTTCGAGGCCTCACCCACAGAACCGCCCTGCTGCACATTTTCACTCGGAACGCCTGGGCTCCTGCGGCATTCGAAGCGTCAGAGCGATCCCTGAACTGAAGAAAGCTCGTTTTCGCACGCCAACGATCACGGAATCCTGCTCGTGCTGCCATGTGTCAGTGAGCGTTCGATTGGACGCTCAGCTTCCACGCGACGGAGCGGAATCATGCACGGTTGGCAGAACAAGAATGTACTGGGTCTGGGGATGGGGCTCCTGTTGGGAAGCCTTGGCGCGTGCGGTGACACGCCTCGCACTGGAGCTGGGCTGGGCGGCTACGGGGACCTCGATGGATCGTTCGATCCGGGGGACAACGGGGACGGTGATGGCGACGGAGATGGCGACGGGAACGGAGATGGAGATGGTGACGGCGACGCAGTCACGGGCTCCCATGCTCGCGACGGCGGCACGGCCAGTTGCGACGATCCGAACGGCACCGAATCTCGAGGGTTGCACCTGCAGCACCAAGGGGAAGACACGCGCCTGCTACACCGGACCCGCAGACACCCGCAACGTGGGGGCCTGCAAGGACGGCGTTCAGACGTGCACAGCCGACGGAAACGGCGAGTTCGTGTCCTTGGTCTACTCCGCCTGCAGTGGAGAAACGTTGCCGAGCGGAGATAGCTGCTCGGTGAAGCAGCCCGAGAATCCATGTCAGCAAGTGCAGGGCCAGAACGGCAACACGACTGTCAACGGAGTCATGTACTGTGAAGGCGACACGGTGAATCTGTTTGGCGACGGCGGCATTTTTGGCGGAATCTTCGGTCCTTGAACGACGCTTCTACCAAGCTCGTGCTGACGTTTCTCCTCCTGCAGCTGGCGTTGCCGGCGATCGTGCTAAGCAGGAACGGTGTGACGGGGCACGATTTCTCCTGGGACATGTTCAGTCATCACCTCAGCTGTGCTCAGGTCGAGGCATACGGCAGCATGCCGTCTGGGGCTCGCTTCGAGGTAACACTCGGCAACGATTTTCCCAACTGGGCGCAGCTGAGCCGCGTTTTGACCCCCGAGCGCTTCGCGCAGTACGCGACGACCTGGCTATGTCCACGACTTCGCGAGCGCCACGGCAGTCCGGTCGCCTTGCACGTGGCGACGCGCTGCCGTGAACAGCGGAAAGGCCCCTGGTTCGCGCTGCTGGACGAGCGGCGCGACTTCTGCGGCGCGCAGTGACGCCAGCTTGCGGGGCGTCGTGGCTGGCTAGGCTACGGGTTCGCGGCCCGCTGTGGCCCCTGGCGCTTTTTCGCATAGGGTTCGGACTGGCACTCCTCGTGCAGACGCTCGTCGAAGCCGGACGTCACGCTGCCTACGCGCCCGAGCGCTTCCACTTGCCCTTGGTCCCGTTGCTTGCGGCGCCAAGCGCGCCGGTGTTCGCCATGCTGATCCGCCTGGCATTGCTCTCTGCGATCGCCACCATCCTGGGCGCGGGCAGTCGCATCGCGGTGGTGGTGTTGACCCTGGTGCATGGATATTTGTTTGCGGTGGACAGCCTGCTGTTCCGCAATCACGTGTACGCCGCGCTGCTGTTGGGAGGACTGCTGGCGCTGTCCCCGTGTGGTCAGGTGCTGTCTTTCGATGCTCTGATGCGCCGAATGCGCCGGCGGCCACCTCGACCGCGCGAAGGCAGCCTCGTCGTCGCCCAGCTGATCAAGGGACAGGTGTGGATCATCTACCTGTGGTCAGCCCTCAACAAACTGCGTCCTTCGTTCCTGGACGGCTGGGTCTTCCAACAAGAACTGCCGGCCTTGCTTCGCGAAGGGCTGCTCGCGCGTTGGCTGAACGATCGAGGAACCTCGGCCATGTGGGTCATCCTCGACGACGACGCACGAACAGCGGCGCTCGCGTGGAGCGTTCTCCTCGTCGAGCTGTTTATCGCGGTAGGGATCATGCATCGACGCCTGCGGCCGTGGGCTTGTGCCTGTGGCCTGACGCTTCACGTGGGAATTTTTCTGTCCATGAACGTGTTCACGTTCGGGTGTCTCCTCGTCGCAAGTTACCCGCTGTTTCTGGCATCGCCGCGCAGCCCGCCGCTCACGGCGTGCACAGCGAAGGCACGAGCAGACAGCACCAGGGCTCCAGTCCCTGCTCTTCCCACGGTTCCGCGTCCGTAGCACCGAGACCCGCGTCGCGTGTGCATTCCTCGAGCAGCTCTCCGAGGGCAGCATCGGGCATTCCGGGAATCTCCGCGTCCGCCAGGGGGCCGGCATCAGGGGTCGTAGCCACGTGCCCTCGTGCAGCGTCGCGTGGGTCGACGGCGCCATCGTCGGCCATGTCAGCGTCGTAGTCTCCGGCATCAAGCGAGAGGGCCTCGCCGGAGTCCGGCCGAAGGTCACTCCCGAGCTTGCCTTCTCGCGTGCTTGCACACCCCACCACGAGCAGAAGACAGGCTCCAAGCGCTCGCTTCATCGCGTCTCACCGAGCGAGCAGGCTTGACGAATTCGAGGCCCGAACAAGTTTTGGGGAAAGCGGCTCAGAAACGCAGCGGCTTCCGGGTGCGCGCGTGACGGGGCTTCGGTGCACCGCAGCAGGAGCGCAAGGCCTTGCTGTTCGGGGCCTAGGCCACCGCGCGGGAAGCGGGCACGACACTCGGCAAGCAAACGATGCGCGCGCTCTAGATCATGCTGAGCGATGGCGATCGAAGCGTCCTGTAGCAGACGGACCTCCGCCCGTGAGTCAGACGGGTGCGCGGCTGCGCGCTGGGCTGGTCGCACCGCGACCCGGTCGTCGTGTGGAGGCTGAGTCACGGGGACGGCGGAGACCACAGGCGTGCCGGCTCTCGGCGAGAGTCCCGGGGTCACCACAGGCGCGCTCGAGACGACGGGAGGCTCGAGAGTCGGCGAGGAAACCAGGGGCGGGCCGCCGGGAAGTGCGACGTAGACTCCCGCGGCGACCAAATTCGCGAGGACCATGGCTGACAGCCACTTTAGCGCAGCGCTGGCGAACCATGGAGCGCTCGAAGCGATCGGGCCGGGCTCCGACGCCAATCCCGGCGGGGGTGCTTCGAGCGTCGCGGCTGCGGTGAGTACGGCGAGCCGAACGCGCTCCCTCACGTCAGGACCAGGCAGATCGTGCGCTTTTTTGGCCAGTTCGAGGAAGGCCCGGTGGCGGGTGGGAAGCTCATTCATGCGACCATCCCCTGCTACGCATAAACTCCTCGAATCGGCTGCGCGCCGCGCGAATGCGGGCATAGACGGTGTTCACATTGGTGGAGATCAGCACGCCAATTTCGGGAGCGCTCAGCCCTTCGAGGTCCGCCAGCACGAAGGCGACCCGCTTGTCCTCGTCCAGCTCGTCGAGAAAAGTCTCGAGCATCGCCGCTGCCTGGGCCTCCGCCGTGCGCTGACAGGCGTCGGGCGCGTCGGACACCGCGTGTTCAGTGTCGAGCTCCCCGGCAGATCGGTGCGCCTTACGTCGGTAGTCTTTGGCCACCCGCAGTGCGATCGCAAACAGAAAGCCCTTGGCCGATGCCTCCGGCCTGAGCTCGGCCCACTTTCTATGCAGGATGACGAAGCTATCTTGCGCCGCGTCCTCGGCCACGCTCGCAGCGACTCCAAAGCGACGCAGGGTGCGCCAGACGAAGTCGAAATGCTCGCGGTAGAGCTCGTCGAACGTGAGGGGCGCGTGCAGCACGTCCTCGTTCCGGGCCTCGAGCCTTTGGTGGACCGAGATCATTCCCTGCTACATGGCAGCAGCCGGCCGAATCCGTGATCACCAACGGCCTCCGAGACGCAAATCGAGGTGGAGCGTCACCCAGTCGGCGACCGCCACATCCCCCGCGCCCGCGACGGTGAAGCGGGGACGGCTCGTGAGCGGGAGTCCCATTCCAAAAACGCTGGTGATCTCGAGGTGCTCGGCAATCCCGTAGCCGATCAACAGAGAGGGACCAGCCAGGAGCCACGGAACGTTCGCGTGGCCCGCTTCCACGGTATCGCGGGTGTCGCCGTGGGTCCGCAGGGCCGAGAGCTCGACGCACGGACCGACACGCAGATCCCGGCCAAACTGGCCGCAGCTCGCCAACGTGACCAGGCTCGTCCGCAGCTGGACGAGACCTCCGGCCGCCACGACATCCGAGCGGGGAAGGGTCATGGCGCCGCGAACCTCGAGATAGAGCGCACCCCAGCCAAGGCCCCCCGCCAGGGCGAAGCTGAGCTGGGGTTTGGGTAAGCTCGACGACCAGACGCCGAGGCCGACCGCGACGCGTCCCCAGCGCTCGCGTGACCTTCGCGATCGCGCTGCGCGCACTCTACGCTCTTCCCTGTCCGGCTCTTGTTGTGTCGCGCGCTCGAGAGCGGGTTGCGCGGGCGGGCGACGGGCGAGGGATTCGGTGGCCGCTCGAGGCGGGACTGCCCTCTCCGCGACCGTCCCATGCGCGGGCACGTCCGGCGCCGTTGCCTGGGTCTCCGCCCAACCCACGGTGGACTGCGATACCGGGGGCCGGCGTGCGCTCTCTTCGCCCGCGTCCGCGTCTTCCGCATCGCTCGGCTGCTGCGTCTCAGGGGGCAGCGCAGCGGCCATGGCGACGAGCGAAGCGGCCAGGTCTGCCAGGTGCAGACAGCTTGGGTCCCGCAGCGTGCGCGCTGTCCGCACCCTGCCTTGGACGATCGAGAGTTCAAGCAGATAGCTTGTGCCATTGCGGCCGACCCGAGCCACCGCCTGGAGGTCGACGTCGGAGGCACCGTGGCGAGTAAGCAACGTTCGGAGCTTCCGGTGAACCTGCTCTGAACTCGGGCAACCGGGCGGCGCTGTCCAAGTGAGCTCCGCACCAGCTGCTCGAGCCGGGCTCGCACCCAGAAGGCTTCCCCCCCACCAACAAACGATGACGACGAGCCTGAGAAGCACCACGCGTGGCGCGACGTTAGCCTTTTTCTGGGCCGCCTGCTCGAGTTCGCAGCGTGCGCTCTCACCCGGCCACAGGAAACGCGCCGTACCTCGACGTCATGGGTGCGAGGATGGCCGGCTACGGTGCGGGCATCGGTGCACTTGGGCTCAGGGCGTCGATCCAGTCGGCGATCTTCTGGGTCCCGACGTCGTCGATCTTGTGGGTGACGAGCGGCGGCATCTGGTAGTTGCCACGCCGGTGGGTCAGCTGCCAAAGGAGGCTCTGCTCATGAGAGCCTGGGGAGATGCGCAGAGCGCCGGGGAAGGCTTGCGCCACCGATGCGGTGGTGGGGGCTTGGTTCACGGTGGCGCGATAGGCGTCCGTGGACTCGGCGGCGACCGGCGCGGTGCCGGCGTCGCTGGGCCAGAACTCGTCCGCGCGCAGACGCAGCACCAGCTGGGTTTCGTCGCCGAGACCACGAGCGGAATGGCAGGGCATGCCGCAGTTGGCGTGCAGGTAGCCGAGCGCCGCGCCGGCCTTGCCGGTCGCATCTTCGGGGAGCGTCACGCTGGCGGTCGCAGGCGGCGCCGACAGGGAGTGGGCTGCCGAGAGCCCCGCCAGGGTCACGCCCTGGGCCGAGGGCAGCGCGAGCGCAACGGCCTCGACCCCGAGGAGCTGATCGGAGCCGCCATGGTGGCATTTGCCGCAGTCGCGCGCGGTTGGGATCTCGTAACCGCTCGGCAAGATCACGGGCTTGCGGTCTTCGTTCAAGGTCGCACTCGTGTTGGCAGCATCCCAAATGTACGTGCCCGACTCCCAGTGCGTGTCGCTGGTCTTCCAGAAGATGCGGGTCTCCACGAGCTTGCCGTCGAAACGGAACTCCTTCCATGCCTTGGTACCGACCGGAAATTTCCAGGCGTCCATCTGGGATGTATCGATCTGCGCGCCGGGAGGGAGCTGCAAGTAGCGCTGCTTCTCGGCGCCATCACTCCACAAGGTCACTCCAGGAGTGTAGGGCTGCACCGACTCCGGGTGCCGTGTTGGGTCGCGGTCCTTGTAGAGGCCGGTGCAGAACACGTCTTTAGGCAGCGTAGTGCTGGACGGGTCGCAACCGAGGGCAGGACCGCTGTCGTCTGCAGCGTCGGGCGCTGCTGCATCCGCGACGCGCGCATCGGGCATCGGAGATGCGTCCTGCGTCGGCCCGTGATCGGAAGCCGGCGAGCAACTTGCGAGCACCAGCAGCGCGGGCAGCGCAAGACGAGGATGCTTGCTCGACATGCTGCGACTCCTTTCTCTCGGCCCGCTAGTCATCCGCAGCGCCGCCCTCGATCCAGCTCCGGATCATCGCAAGTTGGTTGTCGCTGAGGTGTTTTCCCCCGATCGGCATGCGACTGCCGCAGGGGGGAGGATCGGAGGACAGCTTGAGATAGAACAGGCTCTGCTCAGGGTGATGGGGGACCACCAGCGACATCCCGTTGCAGTGACTGCTGCTAGATGTCGTGCCGACCAGGGCTGCGAAGGCGCTGTCGCGATCGGATCCTACGCCGAGCTTACCGTTGCTCGTGTCCCGGGCCGGCATCGAGTGGCAGAAGTTGCAGCGTGCGTTGGTGGTGGCGGGGAAGATCTCTGCGTAGATCGCCGTGAATGTGGCAGGGGTTCCTTGCATCGTCGCCGCTGGCGAATCTCCGCCGCAGCCGACGGTGAACAGTGTCATGCCGAGCGCGAATCGACGGATGGGGCTCAAGGCAAACATTGAAATGGTCCGTTCGCGATCGGAGGCAGCGTGTGTAGGTAGGTCGCGATGTCGCGCGCGTCGCCATCCGACATCTTGCCCAGACGATCGGGACCGCCGGGGTGCGTGTTGCAGAACTCGCGCCCGGTGTCTTTCTCCTTGTTCGTCTTGATGGCGGCGACGATGTCGTCGATGCTCCAGGTCGCGAGGCCGGTGGCATCGGGGGTGAGATTGAGCGAGGTGTGCTCCGGCGCGCCACGAATGAACGTGTACTTCTTGCCGCCGGCGAAGGCCTTGGTGAGGTCGGGGACCCCGTAGGTGATCTCTTCGGTATGGCAGTTCATGCACGCCGTCTTGGCGAGGTAGCGCCCACGCTCGGCCGCTTCGTAGCCGTCCTGGCCCGGCGTCAGAGTCGTGTGTGGGATTTTGGCGTCGTCCACTGGCGGCGCGGGCGGGTTCTGATCGAAGTACGGGTAGTCCGCGGCGACCACGTTGTCGTTCGGTGGTACGCTGCGCAGGTACATGACGATCGAGTCCACGTCCTCCTGCGTTAGCAGCGAGTACTCGGGGTAGGGCATGATCGGGTACATCGCGATCATCTCGTCATCGATGCCCCGGGTGAGCGCGCGCCGGATCTGATCGTTGCTCCACGCGTGCAGACCTTCGGGATCGTGTGACGTGAGGTTCTCGGCATTGACGGTGATGATGGTGCCGTCGATATCTTTGAAGTCGTAGGAGCGGCTGCCCGCGAGGTACTTCGTAGGATCGGGATCGCCGTTGGGCAGCGACGGCGTGTGGCAGACTCCGCACATCAAGACGTGATCGACCAGGTACTCGCCGCGCTCGACCGTGCCTGTGAGAGGCGCCGACGCGTCGCCGACATGAGCGTCGGGGAGTGTGCTCGCGTCGCGGTCCCCAGCGGCCGCATCGAGCTCTCCGCCTGCGTGCCCGTTGGAAGTGCACCCGGTAGCCCAAAGCATGGCGATGCCCCAAGCTCCGCATCGAAGCTGAACCTTCATGAAATCCCTCTTCTGTAGTTGAGTCGCGAGCTTTTTCAGTAATCCTGGCCGCCGCTGCAGAACTCGGCGCGGAATACGCCCTCCACGTGGCCGCCGTTCCCGTAGGTCGCGGACACCGTCCCGGCGACAGGGCCGTCCTTTTGGCCTTCCGTGAAGACCAGGTGGGTGGTCTTGGCCCCGACTTCGTAGGCGGAGGACTTGCCACCGGACGCGTAGTTGACCTCCGCATCGTCGTAGGCCTGTCCGACCTGAGGCGCACCGGAGATCACGATCTCCACGACTTGCGCCCCTTTGTCGAACGTACCCAGCCAGCGCGAGACCATCAGCTGATCGCACGTGAGCGCTGCGGATGTCAGGTAGACGAGGGTCTCTCCGCTGTTGGAGATCACCTTCGAAGAAACCGTGTCCACCACGGTGCCTAGCTGGCCCAGGCTGCCGGTCAGCTTCGTCGTGACGATTCCACCGTCTGGTACCTCTACTGCGTCACCGTCTCCCGCCGAGTCGCCGTCTCCCGCCGAATCGCCGTCTCCCGAACCTGCCTGATTTCCACCATCAGAGCCACAACCAACCAGCAGCGTGAGCGCAGCAGCTAAGCCACACAGAAAAGCATTCCTCATGTTCACCCGGCACCCTTCCCAGTCTCAGGGTGCATTTCCCGGCCGGCCTCCCAGCCTTCAAAGAAATGGCCAGTCGGCTTGCTAAAATTTCGGAGCCGTTCTCGAAACTCGGAGCGCCACGAGGTGGGCCAGGCACGTCCGTCGACGAAGCAGACTCAGGGGGCGAGCACGCGCTCCACATCGCGCGCGCGAAACCCCTTCGGGAAGCGCGCCAGGTATGCGTGGGCAGCGGCGCGCGCGTCGCTCGGACGCTCGAGTCGCAACAGGGCGATCACGCGCAAGTACGCCGCGTCCTCCGCATGAGGGTCGCGCGGAAAGCGCTCGAGAAACTGCTCCAGCAGCACAGCGCCGCGCCCGGCGTCTCCACCTTCGAGGCTACCTGCTGCCAGCGCAAAGGCCTCCGCCGCGCTGGGCAACGCCTCCGCGGGTCCGGCGACGGATGCGGCCGGTGCTGCACGGGACGAGCGTGGGCGCGGCAACACGGGTGCGGGTTGCGGCAGGGTGTCATGCGGCTCGGCCAGCATGCTCCGCGGCTCCTCTGCGCTGAGCAGGACTGGCGCGGACTCGGTTCCCGGGCCGCCTGGTGCGTCTTGGCGCGCGCCCAGGTTCTCTGGCGAAGAGTCCCCTTGGTAAGGACGATAGGTCTGCATCGCGCGGACCTCCTGCGGCGGGCGGCCGTTGAGTCGGACGACGACGCGTCCCTCGAACACCTCGACTGAGCGCGTCTGACCGCCTTCGACGTGGACCGCGAACGCGGTTCCGATGTCTTCAATTTCGCCGTCGGGTGTTTGCAAGACCAGCGCAAGGTCCCCGGGGCGGCGGCGGACGCGCAACGAGATCCGCCCTTGCCGGACCGTGATGACCTCGCGGGTTGCCTCGACCCGCCGCTCGTAGTGCACGCCTTGATCGGGGGTCAGCACGACGACGGCGCGCTCGGACGGTTTGGACACCACGTCGCCGCGTTGTGCCGCGGGCTCCGGCACGGGGCGAAGCCACCATAGGAGGACAGCGGCGGCGAGCGCGACAGGTAGCGGCCAGATCGCGCGAACCGGGCGAACCTGGGCAGGTTGCTCGGCGGCGACGTGTTCGGCGTGCGCGCGCGCCAACAGCTCCTGGCGGCGGCGGCGCAGACCGAGCTCGTCGGGTTCAGCGATGGGGAGGTCCCGCAAGCTCTGGCCAAGAGCTTTGAGCGCTTGACGTTCTGCGATGCAGTCCGCGCACGTCGTCAGATGACGGCCGAGGCTCTCGCGTTCCTCCTGCGTCAGTCGGCCGTCGCGTTCGGCCTCGACCTCCCAGACCCGCCGGCAGCGCGTCATAGGGGCCTCCGTTCCAGACGTTTTCGAAGCTCGCGCCGTGCGTGATGAAGACGCGTCCAGACCGTACCCACCGGGATCCCCAGCGAGCTAGCGATCTGTTCGCAGCCGAAGCCCTCGACCTCGGCCAAGAGCAGCACCATCCGCTTTTCAGCGGTCAACTTGCCGAGCGCGTGCTCGAGCTCGTCGCGGAGTGGATGTCCAAGGATGGTTTCGAGCGGGGACGCCGTGGGCTCGGGTGCGTGGTGGAGAAAGCGACCCAGAAAGCGCGACACACGGCCGAGCGCGCGCTCGCGATGCATGAGCAAGCGCGCAGTGATCCCGAATAGCCAGGAGCGACATGAGCTTCGAGCGTCGAACGTGCCGGCCACCCGGGCCGCGGTGAGGAAGGTCTCTTGAGCGATGTCTTCGGCGTCGGCTGCGTCACGCGTGACTCGTCGCGAGAAGGCGAGCACCTTGAGGTAGTGGCGGTCGTAGATGATCCCAAGGGCGCCGAGCTCCCCGCGTGCGACGCGCGCGAGCGCCTCGGCGTCGGTTTCCTCGCTGGGTTGAGACGGGGCGCGCAGGAATGGTTCGGTCATCGGGCGCTCCAAGCGGCGCCCAAGGCAAGTGTTCCGCCCCAGGCGGGGAGGGGAGGTAGCTCGGGATCGCGCTGGACGGTGTGGGTTACCCGACGCGGGTTGAGTTCTGCCGCGAGCAGCGCGAAGAAGGTGGGATGAGGCCAGCGGTGACGCGGACCGAGTAGTCTCAGTGCGGCGGAGATCGTCATGTCGCTGAACGCCCCCCCAACCTCACCCACACCGTGGGTACTCCGGGCTTCCTGATTCTCGATGACCAGATTGGGACCCGCGACCGCGTCGACGGCCCAGCCTCGAACGGAGAAACGGTAGCCTGCAAAGGCGCCGAGCAGGAACGATGACATATCGAAATCCGGCGGTATCGGGTCGTCGTCCACGAAGCGGTCCTGGAAATCCCAACGTGACCAGATTCCTAACACCCAGGAGTCCACGAGCACGTCGACATGGGCCGCTAGCCCGTAACCTAGATAGCGTGGGGTCCCTGCGAAATGAAGGCTCGGTGCGACCCCAAACTCCAGTACGACCATGGGAGGGGGCAGCAGGCGCGGCTCGGGGGGCATCGCCGGGAGTGGCGGCGAGGGTGGCGGCGCAGCGGGAGCCACAGGCATCTGCGACGGCTGCTCCGGGAGTGGGGTGAGCAGCGCCTCCACGGTCGGAAGCAGAACCTCTGGTGTTTCTGCGGGACGGGTCACAGAACGCCCGTCGCCGAGCGTCACTTGCACGTGCATGTGGCCGGGAGCGCCTAGCAATTGCACAACGGTGCAGTCCGCGTCTGCGCCAAAGGTGTGGAGTCGGGTTTGGAGCTGAGCGGCGGCGTCGGCCCAGACCTGATCGAGCGTCGCGTCGACGACGAGCCGCACCCCTTCGCAGGCGCGTGAATCTGCGCGGAGCCGCTCCACCCCTCCCAACAGGGCGAGACAACACGACAGCATCTGCGCCAGGGCCGACCTCCAACGAAACTGCACGCTCTCCGGAGTTCCTTTCCCGGCTGCCCCTGTTTCCTTCACGCCGAATCCAAGATTCGACCGCTGACATTTTGTCGTGAAGGGAAAGCACCGCTTCGGTCAATCCCCACAAGCGATGTTGATGACAGTGCCACGAAACGGCCGCAGTGGGATGCGGTGTGATAGGGCCTGAGGCTCGGTCATGGACCCCCTTGGGGGTGACCCTCATGGGTACCTGCGCGGGCGTGGCTGCAGCCGTGCCTGCGTACGGCCTTGCCCAGGCGAGTCCGTGGGGCTCGGCCTGCGCCAATGCGCGGCTCGAAGTGGTCAACTCGCTGCCTTCGCCATGGCTTGCACCCGTGGTCGAGGTCTGTGAGCGCCTCGAGACGATGAAGGACGTCGACCCGTCGGCGCACCTGCGGATCGTGCGCTCGGGCGAGCAGGTGGTGGTGGAGGTGTCGCTCCTCGATGGCCGCTCGGCGCTGCGGCGCGTCCGGCGGCCCGAGGACCTGCAGGCGACGGTCGAGGCCTTGGTGGTGGTGCCACCAGACCCTCCTCAAGCGGTGGTGCGGCCGGTGCCGGTCGCGGAAGAGGTCCTTCCGAAGGATCGCCCGGCTCGCGAGCCTCCTCGGGCCGCAGGCCATGCTGCCGCGACACCGATCGAGCTGGGTGTGTCGGCGATGGGCCGCCTCGCCGGAACGCCGATCTACCTGTCTGCTGCGCTCGCTGGCTACGGAGGCGTGCGGGTCGATCGCTGGCTGCTGGCCATGTCTGCCCGATGGGAGGGCTTCCAAACCCTGTTGCACGATGCGCCTCCGCTGTTGGAGATGAGCACTGTGGGCGGCGGCTTTCTGGTCTTGCGGAGACTGGTGGACCGAGCCCACAGCGCGTTGGAACTCGGCGGCACGAGCCACGTCCTGGGCACGTTTCAGAGCGCGCAAAATGGTTCAGAGCATAGCCGCTCCAACGTGGACGTTCGCGTCGGGACAGTGATGCGGCTGCGCGGTGTGGATGCGTCGAGCTGGTGGTTGGCGCTCGATGCGGAATGTTCACCGTGGCGCTCGACGCACCCCATGCACTCGTACGCCTCGCTTCCCGCTCTGCCGAGCTGGAGCCTCGGCCTGGCCGTCGGCGTGGTCTGGGAGGCGCGATGACGCAGCGCAAACTGCGACTCATCCCGAGCAGTCCACCGTGGGAGACCGACGATGTCGAGGTTCTCAAGCGGGTGGCCGCCAGCGACATGCACGCACTGGGTGTCCTCTACGATCGCTACGCACCGATGCTGCTGCGCTTTGCCCGCCGGTTGGGCGGGCGTGAGGATGCCGAAGACATGGTGCAAAGCGTGTTCTTGCGCGTGGTCAAACGTGCCAAGAGCTTCAACCCGGGTGCGATCTCGGCGCGTCCATGGCTGTTCGCGATCGCAGTGCACGTCGCGCAGGAGCGGCGGCGCTCGCTGCGACGTTTTGCGACCGCTCTGAGCGCAGTGACCTCCCATGCCAGCACCACCGAAGCCGAACGGATGGGCGAGCGCTCCGAACTCGAGCGCTGCCTCGCGGCGCTCTCCCTGCAGAAGCGGACCGTGCTCTTGCTGTTCGAGGTCGAGGGGTTCGACGGCGAGGAGATTGCTCGGATGCTCTCGATCCCTGTCGGGACCGTCTGGACACGCTTGCATCACGCGCGCCGCGACATGCGCGATCTATGGGGAGACCGATCATGAGCGTGATACGTTGTCCGCACCCCGAACTAGTCGAGGCCCTTCACAACGGGTTGCTCTCGCCACCGGCTCGCGAGCAACTCCTGCTCCACCTTCACGAATGTGAGGCGTGCATGCGTGAGCGGGATTGGTTTCGTTCCCTGGCGAGGCAACTGGCCGAGGTCGCACCAGAGGCAAACGACACGGAGGTCTTGGCGCGGCTCAAACGCACCACCCTGCGTGCGGCGCGCTCGTCGCAAGCGGCGTCCAAGGCGACTTGGCTACCCGCCTGCGCGGCCGTCTTGGTCGCCGTCGCGGTCGTGTCCGCGTGGCTGGGTTGGCCCGACGCGTCGACACCCGCACGAACCTCTGCCCACGTCTTGGCCGGACCGGACGCGCGTTGGCACCGCAGCCTCAAAGATACGGAGGAGCGCATCCTTCTTCTGGAGGGCACCTTGCAGATTGACATCCAACGTCATGCCGCGGCGCCGCCTGTGTTGGTCGAGGTCCCCGACGGAGTGATCGAAGATCTCGGTACGCACTTCAGCGTCACCGTGCACCAAGGTCGCACGCGCCGGATCGCGCTGTTTGAGGGAACAGTGGTTTTTCATCGCTACGGCGAAGCGAGCGTGCGGCTCGAGCGAGGTGCGCTGTGGGACGCCCCCGAGCCCCCTCCCGCCCCGCGCCTACGATCGCCGCCGGCTCGTAGCCTCGAACCGACTGCTCCTCGGCTCGAACTACGCCGGGCTCCACGGTCTATCGAGCCGCCGACGAACGGGCGGGCCGGCGCAGAGGCCGATGATGAGGATGCCGCCTACCTGCGCTTCGTGACGCACCTGCAGGCCGGTCAACTCGGAGAGGCGAGACAGGCAGCGCGTGCGTACCTGGCCGCCTTTCCCCATGGCTTCCGCCGCGTCGAAGTCGATGCAGCAGTCCGCGAAATGTCCGCGTCCGAGAATCGCAGGCCTGAGAGCAGACCGCCTGAAGGTTTGGCTCCGATGCGGCCAAGACCTCGAGAACCGGGGCAAGCCCCCGCTCATCCAGAGGAGCATCCATGAAGCGACTTATCGTCCTGACCGCCATCTCAACGTGGCTCGGCTGCAGCAGCCAGAGCGAGTCCAAGGCGCCCATCACATCGTCGACCCTAGAGGGGCTCTTGGCGATGGACTCTTTCACGAGCGCCCCGCGCAGCGTGGATGCAGTCGATGAGAAGAACCAGCACCTGAGCAGCCCGGTGGCGAGCTCCGGCGCGTTCCGCTTGTCGCTGGTCAAGGGGCATCACTACCGTCTGACCGTGATCACTGCCAACGGCTCCGAACCCATGGTGTTCCCACGTGCAGGAAAGTTCGAAACCGGATTCGACGTCACGGGGGGAGCCGCCCTGGTGTCGCTCGGCACCGTCCGTCACTTCGACAGAGCCCCAGCGGGCGGATTCGGTAGCAGCAGCGTGACCAAGTCTGCCGAATCCTCCGAAGCTCCGGGGAAGGAGTGCGAGGACGGCGTACTGCAGGGGTCGGGCGAGGCGTGCGTCGACGAGGACGGACAGCTCAGCTGCGAAGAAAACCACGACGCCGCCGGCGATGGCGAGTGCCAGGACGGCAAGGATGTCACCACCGGCGCCGCTTGCACCGACGATGACCAGGTCGGAGAGACACCCGATGATCAGGCCGATGGCGAGTGTGAGAACGGCAAGGACGTTACCACCGGTGCAACTTGCGTGGACGATGAACTCGCCGACCCGAACCAGCCGATGGCGGTCCCAGCCCACAATGTTCCCCTGCAGGTCGGAGGCTGCAGCGAAGAAGACCACGACGGCGAGGAGAAAGACTGACCACGCGCCCAGGGCCCTGCGGGCGATCGACTTGTGACACCGACTGAATGATCGAATCGATGAAGGAACGACGCTCATTCGGGAGAATAGGCTCGTAGTCCTGGGCGAACGCACTCACCCGGGACCCACTTGGACCGACTGGTTCAGCTTTCATTCGGGTGCACGAGCTATCTGATAGGCCTATGACGAGCCCTCAATCTGTCACCCCAAGCTTGCTTGAACGCGCTCTGCACAAACTGCAGCAGTCGCTGCTGTGGCTGTTGCTCAGCTCCTACGCGCTTGGGGCACTTTGGCCGGGGCCGGGTACGAGCCTCCGGAAGCTCGGCGTCGGTGAACTACGGGTAGGTTCCCAGACGCTCGGGCTCTCAGCCCCGATGCTCATGCTCGCTTTTCTGCTCTTCAACGCCGGGCTGGGCGCGCGCGTCGAGGAGCTCCGTCATCTGATCAAGAAGCCCGCGATGGCGATGGTCGGCTTGCTGGCCAACACGGCCCTTCCGGTCCTGTACGCCTTTGCCATCGTGTCCCTGATGCGGCCGTGGCCTGAGGTCGACGAGACCCAAAACATTCTGGTCGGGCTGGCGCTAATCGGGGCCATGCCCATCGCAGGCGCTTCCACAGCCTGGGCGCAGAACGCACAAGGAAACCTGGCGCTGAGCCTGGGGCTCGTTCTGGCCTCAACAGTGCTGAGTCCGATTCTCACGCCGGTGGTACTCAATGCGCTCTCCAGCGTTGCCACGGGTGAGTATGCCGACGCCATGCGCCTCCTGGCCGAATCAGGTACCCAGCTATTTTTGGCGGTGTCGGTGGCGGTGCCATCTTTCCTGGGGTTGGCGGTGCGCAGAGTATTGCCACCCGCCGTAGTGCAGCGGGTCATGCCGACCCTCAAGCTCCTCAATCTGCTGGTACTGCTCAGCCTGAACTACAGCAATGCGGCGCTCGCGTTGCCGGGGGTGTTGCGAGAGCCGGACTACGACTTCCTCGCCATTGTGGCGATCGTCGTGGCTCTACTGTGCGGACTGGCCTTCGCCACCGGGGCGCGCCTGGCGCGACTTTTCCACGGCACGGAAGCGGACGTGACGTCGCTGATGTTCGGGCTGGGAATGAACAACAACGGCACGGGCCTGGTGCTGGCATCCACCGCCCTCTCCGCATACCCCGCGGTGACGATCCCGATCCTGATGTACAACCTGGTTCAGCAAGTGGCCGCGGGCCTGGTCGATGCCTACGCGCGCCGCCGGCGGACCTTTGCGGTCACCGAGGCATCGCCAGCTCGTACCGCGTAGATATCGACGAAAACAGGCCCTGAAGCACCGGAACGATTTGAAAGGGAGGCTCCGATGCGCGCCAGCAACGCGGCGCTCTCAAGGGCTCGTGAGCTCGGGGGCGGCCTCGCGCATGCGGGCGTCTTCCTGCTCCTGAAGGAGCCGCCACTGGATCTTGCCGGAGCCTGTTTTGGGCAAGCTCTCGACGAACTCCACGCTGCGCGGGACCTTGTAGGCGGCCATCTGTCCGCGGGCCCACTCGATGATGTCCTGTTCGGTGCGACTTCCGCGCTGCGCCGGTTTGAGGACGATCACGGCCTTCACGGTCTCGCCGCGGCGCGGATGGCGCTGCGCGATGACGGTGGCTTCTTGAATGTCGGGGTGCGCGTAGAGCTGCGCCTCCACCTCGGCGGGCCAGACTTTGAAGCCCGAGGCGTTGATCATGCGCTTGAGGCGATCGACCAGGAAGAAGAAGCCTTCGTCGTCGGTGCGGGCCAGATCGCCGGTGCGGAAGAAGCGCTTGCCGTCGAGCTCCACGAAGCACTCGGCATTGGCCTCGGGTCGATTCCAGTAGCCGAGGAACACCTGGGGGCCGTGCGTGATGATCTCGCCGATTTCGCCCGCTGGCAGCTCGCGCAGCGTCTGCGGATCGACGACCCGTGAGTCGACGCCGAAGATGGGGATGCCGAGGCATTGCTTCTTGGGGTGCTGCACGGGATTGATGTGGGTCGCCGCGGCGGTCTCGGAGAGCCCGTAGCCTTCCAGGTAGTTCAGGCCGAACTGTTCCTGCAGCTTGCTGGCGATGGCCTCGGGCATGGCCGCACCGCCGCCGCCCACTTGGCGCAGGCTCGAGAGATCGAAGCGCGCCACGGCCGGGCTCGACAGCAGGTCCACCACCATGGTGGGCACGGAGGTCCAGCCGGTCACCCGGTAGCGCTCGATCAAGGCGGCGGCCACCTCGCGATCCCAGCGCGGCAGGATCACCATGCTGGCACCCGAGTAGATGGGCGAGTTCATGCTGTTCTGCATGCCGGTGACGTGGAAGAACGGCAGCACGCTCAGCGTGCACTCCTCGTGGAACGTGCGTTGCCAGTGCGGACCCGCCATCACCGTGTGCATCACCGTGCGGTGCGAGTGCATGCAGCCCTTGGGATGGCCCGTGGTGCCGGAGGTGTAGGGCAGCACGCAGAGGTCGTCGGGCCCGGCGCTGTGGGCTCCTGGTGAGACCTTCTGCGAGAGAGCCTCGCTCCAGGGCACCACTCCAGGGCCGCGCAGATCTGCTCGCGGAGCGGATACCAGCTCGGGCACGTTGAGCTCGGAGGGAGCACGCAGGTAGTCCGAGTACGTGACCACGACGGTGTGCTCGAGCGGATCGCCGAGCAAGGGACGCGCTTGCTCGAACAGCTCCTGGGCAGCGATGAGCACGCGTGCGCCGCTGTCGGCGAGCAGGTAGCGGAGCTCGGCGGTGAGGTTCATGGGGTTCATCGGGACCACCACGGCGTCCGCGCGCAGGATGGCGTAGTAGGCCACCACGAACTGGGGGCTGTTTTGCAGCCACAGACCCACGCGGTCTCCGCGCTTTACGCCGCACGCCTGCTGCAAGTAGCCCGCGAGGTGCTCGGCGTCGCGCTTGAGCTCAGCGTAACTGAGCGTGCTGTCGTAGAAGATGATGGCGGGCTTGTTCGGGTAGCGCGTAGCGGAGACTTCGAGGTTGAACCAGACCGAGGTCTCGGGGAGCGTGAGCTTGGGCGAGACCTTCGGGGGCCACGACGTGAGATGGCGATCACTCATGAAAGCTCCTCCGGGGCGCCAGTAAATCACAGCTCGCCCGCGCGTGCTGGATTACTTCGAGGCGCTGCCCTGGGAGCTCACGGGCCCGGCGGTCTACTCCTCGTGGCGCTGTGTGAAGTGGGGGGCGTCGACCAGAGCGAGCATGAAGTCGAGGATGCTCTGCTCGCCTTTGCCCAGGCGCTCGCGCGCGTTTTCCACCAGGCAACTGGTGTCGTGCCGGTCGAGCCCGAAGGCGAAGCTGGCGAAGTAGGACCCCAGGCAGGCGCCGGCTACCTCGTTGTTCGCGACCTGGTCGGCCAGTTCGGTCGGCCCCTGGAACGCGACGTCCGAGACGCCCTTGGAGGTGGCGACCAGCATGCCCGTGTCGTCGATGGAGAAGCCGTTTTCGCTGGTCCGATAGCGACCGGTGGCGTCGAGGTGCTCGAAGCCGAAGCCCACGGGATCCATCAGGCGATGACAGCTCGCGCAGCTGGCGTTGGCCGCGTGCAACGTCTCGTAGCGTTGGCGTGTGGTCTCGGCGCCCGTGCCATCGGGGATCTTGCCCACGGTGGGCGGGGGCGGCGGCACGTCGAAGCACAGGATGCGCTCGCGCACCATGTGTCCGCGTTGGGTGGGCGAGGTGTCGCGATTGGTGGCGCGCAGGGAGAGCAGCGCTCCTTGGGCCAGTAGGCCCACGCCCCAGTCGCTCGGGCGCTGCGTGAGCGTGAAGCCGGTCTGGTCGCTCGCGCCGTAGCCGTAGAAGCTGGCCAGGGTGGGATCGAGCATGGTGTAGGGTGCGGTCAGCAGCTCGTTCATGTCGCCGCGTGCGTCGAACACCACGTGCTCCACGAAGGCTTGCAGCTCCGCGGCCATGGAGCCGCGCACGGCATCGCTCCAGTCGGGAAACAGACTCGCGTCCTTCTGGCGATTGGCGAGCGCGCTGAGGCCGAGCCACTGACCCACGAAGCGCGCGAATTGCTCGCGAAAAGCAGGGTTGGGAGCACCGCTCGAGTCCAGCGCCAACTGCTTGGCCGCGGCACGCAGGCCTTCGGCGTCAGCGAGCTCGCCGCGTTCGGCCTGGGCCAGCAGGGCCTCGCTGGGCGGCGCTCCGGTGAACGTGTATGCCAGCGCGGTGGCGCGCTCGTAGGCATTGAGTTGGAAGTCTCCGCTCGCGTCGGCCTCGCCGAGCTCGGAGCGATACACGGCGTGGGGCGACGCGACGAGCGAGGTGGTGGCCCACTTGACCCATTGCGTGAAGCTGCCCCCTGCGTCGCCCACCTGCGCGAGCAGGTCGAGGTAGCGAGCGCGTTCGTCCTGGGCGAGCGGGCGACGGTAGAGGCGCTTGCCCACGCGGTCGAGGAATTGATTCGCACAGGCGGCTCCACCGGTAGCGCCGCACGACACCAGCTTGTCGAGATGCTCTGCGGTGCTCACCAGGTCGCCCACCTGCTCGGCGCTCTCGAGCAGGCGCTCGGCAAAGCTGTCGCCGACGGCGAGCTGATCGACCTGGTTGGTGAAGCCGTTCTGAGCGGCGGCGTCGGGCGGCAACGTCGAGCCGGGCCAGGCCTGGAGGTCGAGCGAGAAAACCGCGCGCACGGTGCTCTCGAACTCCGGCTTGGTGAGCCGACGCAGCAGGCGCGGCCCAGGCTTGTCGGCGCTGTCTTCATCGCTGCAGAGGGCCGCCCGTGAGCCGTTGACCACCGCGTTGTCGCCACTGTTGGTGCCCCCGCTGCCGGGCAAGTTGCCGGTCGAGGGGCCAAGGGGGCTGTCGAGGCTGACGGTGCAGCCCGTGAGCACCAGCGCACCGATTCCACCGCCGATTACGCCAAGAAGGGTCCTCATGTCACCAGCTCCGAAAGGGTGTCGCTGCCGAAATGGGCCGAGTCCGTGTCAGCCACGCCGAAAATCCGCGCGAGCGTCTTGAGCAAGTGCTTGTTGGTGGCTCCCTGCACGTCCACCATCTGACCGCTCTTGAGGCGCCCACCAGCGTTGCCGATCAGCATGCACGGCACGCCGGCGCTCCCGTGACTCTGGGGCAGACATTCGCTGAGCCACACGATGCAAGTGTTGTAGAGGACAGTCTTGCCGCTCGGGTCGAGCGGATCGGGGACGTCGAGGGATTTGAGTAGGCGTGCGAGCTTGCCGGCGTACCACGCCTGGCAGCGCGCGAAGGTGGCCTGATCACCGTGCGAGGTGTTGTGGTGCGGATAGCCCGTGTCGATGGGGACGATGACGTTGCCGTCGGCCGAGCCCGCTTGCAGCGTCGCGACGCGCGTCAGTCCGCAGGCGAGGGCGCGCGCCATGATGTCGATCTGGGCGTCGAAGATGTCGGAGAACAGCGCATCCTGATAGGCGGCGGCGTCGTTGGTGGCGAGGCTCGCGCGCAGCTTCTCCACGCTCGGGAGCTTGCTCGCATCGCAGCTCACCGGCATCAGCGGAGCCGCGCTGCTGCCGTCGCGCACGAGCTTCTGGAGGGCTGCCGCGTGAGTGTCCACGCGGGCCTTCTCCAGCGGGCTCTTGCCCAGCCGATCCGCGAGGGACTTGAGCTCCGCCGCGTGCAATCCGAGCACCGCGTTGCGCAGGTCGCTGTCCGAAGGGCCCTTGCTCTGCGGAGCGGTGGTGGGCGTGGTGGTGAGCTTGCCGAAGACGCGGTCGAAGGCCTTCACCGGGTTCGCTTCGTAGTCGACGGCGCCGGGCGAGAAGAACAACGTGGAGCGGCCGTACAGCTTGTAGAACTCGATGGAGTCGGCAGGGCGAGCGCCGAGGTGAAGCGAAGCGACCGAACTGGGAGCGCTGCTCTGCAGGTGATCGCGCACGAGTTGGTCGAGGCTCTTCACGCCGGGATCGGGGGAGCTGTAGTCGGCGATGGGCGCGCCCGTGAAGATGCTGCGGATCGCCATGTGATTCTCGGAGCCCGCGATGTCGAGCCCCTTCACGAAGCTGATCTGCTGCTGGTAGGCCTTGAGCGGCTCGGTCACCACGCTCAGCGCCGACAGGTTGCCTGCGTTGGGCCAGAAGTACTCGGGCTGCGCGCCGTTCATGGAGGGCCAGAGCACGAGGCGCAGGGGCGCGCCCGTGCTCTCGGCGCGCACGCTGGGGAAGCCCCGGAGCTGTGAAGCCGCCAACGCTGCGCCCAAGGAGAAGAGAAACTCTCTGCGACTGCCCACGTCTCACCTCCGCAGCGCGTCATGCGCCGAACGCTGAGATGGAGGGGGCCGGCCGTGGTGGCGGGTCAAAGAAAGTTCAGGGGATGGTTTTCGCTTTTTGCTTTTCGCCGCTTGGGTCAGGGGCACACCGTCGGCGGTTAGCCTGGCGGTGAGCGCCCTCACCGAGCGCGCCGGGCGCTGTACTAGCCCGGCGTGGGGACGGTGCCCTGGGTGCGTTGCTCCAGCGCACGCACCAGGAAGCGATCGAGCAGCTCGAGGTCGCGGGCGAGGGCGTTGAGGCGGGTCTCGAGCGCATCGTACATGCGCTCACGCAGGTCGATGGTGGTCTGGTCGTAGAGGCCCCCAGAGCCGAACAGCATGGCCTCCGCGGCTTGCCGATCTGCGGCGGGAAGCGTGGACTCGATGAGGTGCTGCCACTCCTTCACGAGCAGTTGGCGCGGCGAGGGGCGGCCATCGGCGCCGTCGAGCGTGAGGAGTCGGAACACGAAGGCCGGGTAGAGCTGATCGTCGTCCACACCGCGCACGATGGGAGAGAGCAAGTTGTGGTCGTGCCGATAAGACGTGAGCTGGGGGCGCGGAACGAAGGCCGCGACGCCGATTCCGGCCGCCGCGATGCCGCCTGTCAGTCCGGTGATGGCCGGTCCGTTCGAGTTCCCATTGACCAGATCCCAGGCCCCCGCGGCCGTGGCAGACGCTGCGCCCAACACCAGTGAGACCAGGGCCAGCCGCACCTCGCGGTTCTCCTCGCGTTGCGTCAGCTCGAGGGAGATGGTCTCGATCATCTCGCCCGTGCACTCGGCTTCGAAGATCATGGCGCTGAGCTGGGTCTCCAGGGAGACCACGCGCATGTTGAGATCCTGACGGACTTCGAGGCGCTCGAGCCGCGCAGCGTCGCCTGCCTGAGCGAGGCGCAACGCGTCCGCCACCAGCCCCTCGATCCCGGCCGCCTTGGCGGTGCGACGTGCCTCGGGCGGCACCGCGCTCAGGATGGGATCCGGCGGGCCATTCTCGCTCGGCGGCTGGTAGGGGCTCTCCTTGCCCAAGAAGGCGCGCACGCACTCCGCGCCGCGACCTTGCCAACGCTCTTCGTCGGCCTTGCGCTTGGCGGCGTTCAGGCCGGCGCAGCTGCTCGTGAGCGAGGCGCAGAAGCCGAGGCCGAGAATCCAGGACAAGCGCTGGGTGCTGGCACGCATCGCGGGGAACTTACTCTGGACGGTGGAGTCGTGCTCGTGTGCGTGGCCGGCCAAGGGGTCACGCCCCGCTCCCCGGCAACCCCGCAATCTCCCGCAAAAGGAGCTCCATATCTGCCGGCTTCACCAGATGGCGGGCGAAGCCGGCTTCCAGGCTGCGTCGCATGTCGCGCTCTTGCGCGTAACCCGAGAGCGCCAGCAGGTGCGTCCTCGGCCCCAGTTTGACGCGCAATTCTCGCGCAAGTTGGTAACCGTCCATCACGGGCAAGCCGATGTCGAGGATGGCGATCTCGGGCCAGAATCCCTCTACCAGCGAGAGCGCCTCGGCCGGGTCATGGGCCACCTCTACCTGATGTCCCAGACGCTTCAGGGCCCGCGAGAGGAGCCCGGCGGCGTCGTGGTTGTCGTCCACGATCAAGAATCTTGCGTCCTGCGCCGTGCGAGATGCGCGCGGACTCTTCCTGAACCGTCGGTGCCGCAGCTTGCACTGTCACCTGTGTGACCCGAGGGAGTCGCAGCACGAACTCGCTGCCTTGGTCGAGCCCCGCGCTCCGCGCTTGCACGCTGCCGCCATGCAGCGCTGTCAGGCTCGCCACCAGGCCGAGGCCGAGGCCGAGCCCTCCCTCGGCGCGGTCCGGTCCACGTGGTCCCTGCACGAAGACATCGAAGATGCGCGGCAAGAGCTCCGCCGCGATGCCCACGCCGTTGTCCCGCACGCACAGCACCACGTCGTCCTCTTCGCAGCCCGCGCCGATGAACACCCGGCCGCCCAGCGGCGTGTAGCGCGCGGCGTTGGTGAGCAGATTGGTGACCACCTGGATCAACCGGATCTCGTCGGCCTCCACCACCAGGTCCTGCGTCGGCACCTCCACCGTGAGCACATGTCGCTTCTGTTCGATCAGCGAGCTCGTGATCTCGATGGCCTTGGCCACCACGCCCGCGATGGAGAGCGGTCGCTTGCGCAGCTCGATTTTGCCCTGGGCGACCCGGGACACGTCGAGCAGATCGTCCACCAGGCGTACCAGGTGTCCGGCCTGGCGCTCGATGGCTTCGCGCTCACGCGTGGACGGCACGTCCCCGTGCAGCTTCATCAGCTGGACCGCGGTGAGGATCGGGGCGAGCGGATTGCGCAGCTCGTGCGAGAGCACCGCCAAGAACTCGTCCTTGCGCCGCGCGGCCTCGCGCATGCTCTCTTCGGCCCGCTTGCGGTCGTCGATGTCGGTGGCCGCGGCCACCCAGCACTTGAGCTCGTCGGCCTCTTCGACGATGGGCATCACGCGCCCAAGATGCCAGCGATACTGGCCGTCGTGTCGACGCAGGCGGTATTCGATCTCGATCACCCGGCGGCTCTCGATGCCTGCGCGCCAACGCTCGAACACTTGCGCGCGGTCCTCAGGGTGCACGATCTCGAGCAGCGCCTCCGGAGCGAGCAGACCCACGCCGGTGTACTCGCTCCAGCGCTCGTTCATCCAGTCGGCCGTGCCGTTCGGCGCGCACGTCCAGACGATCTGCGGCATGGCATTGGCGAGTTCGCGGTAGCGCGCTTCGCTCGCTGACACCGCGCGGGCCAGCTCGCGTTCGGCCGTGATGTCGCGCACCGTGCCCACGAGATAGGCCGCCCGTCCTTGTGGGCGACTCATCACGCCGCAGTCCTTGATCCAGCGCAGCTGACCGTCCGGGCGAATGATGCGAAACTCCACGTCCATCGGGACCTCGGTCTCGATGGTGCGTCGGACTTGGCTCCACAGCCGCTCGCGGTCCTCCGGATGCACCAGGCGGGCGAAGTCTTCCACCACCACCGGGCGCTCGAAGGGTTCCACGCCGAGCACGGCGTAGGTCTCGGGGGACCAGTACACGGCATCGGTCTCGAGGTCGTGCTCCCAGATTCCGGTGTGCCCGGCTCGCAGCGCCAGGCTCAGGCGCTCCTGGGCTGCGCGCACCATGTCCTCGTGCCTTCGCTGCTGCGTGATGTCGCAGCCCGTCTCGAGCACCAGCTGACCGCCATCCGGCGCGCTGATCCGGGTCATGCGCGTGTCCACGAGCAGGGTCTGCTCCGCGCGACCTCGCAGCGAGAGCTCTCCACGCCAGCGTCCCTCGGTCGCGAGCGCCGTCGCGATGGCCTCTTCGCAGTCCGCTCGCAGTGTGCCCAACAAGCGGCGTGGATCGCAGCCGAGCGCTTCGGCCCGCGGAATGCCGTACAACTGCGCGGCAGCGTCGCTCCACAACACGATCTCGCGCCGAGCGCCGTCGCGCCACACGAACTTGGGTTCGATTCCATGATCGAACATGAGCTCGGCCAGCATGGCCCGTGTGTTCGCCGGCGCCTCCTGTGTCACCCAAGTCCCCCGGTGTCGCTTCGATGGCGTAAGAGGGGCAATTGCAGCACGTGTTGAGAGTCAGGCAACTCCGTGTTTTGCACGACAAGGATCTCGGCTTGACGAAGCCCGGTTCATGCATCTGGCTTGGGCCCATGGGGCGTCGAGTCATCTACACGAAGTACGGGGATCCCGAGGTGTTGCGGGTCGAAGCGCAGGGGCGCCCGCGTCCGGGGCCAGGAGAGGTGCTGATCGACGTGGCCTTTGCCGGGGTGAACTACGCGGACGTGATCGCTCGGCGCGGCTTCTACAAGTGGGCGCCGCCCTTTCCCACCTGTGTGGGCTTCGAGCTGTCCGGGGTCGTCGCCGCGTTGGGCGAGGGCGTCACCTCCCATCGCCTGGGCGATCGCGTGGTCGCGGTCACGCGCTTCGGGGGCTACGCGGATGCCGTAGTGGTGGAGGCACAGCGCGCCTGGCCGTTGCCCGAGGAGCTCACGCTCGCCGAGGGCGCCGCGATCCCAGCGGTGACCATCACGGCGTGGCACGCGCTGGTCAACGTGTTGCGTGTGAGGTCGGGGGAGTCGCTGTTGATCCAGGCCGTGGCGGGCGGCGTCGGGCTCGCGGCCCTGCAGATCGCCAAGCACTTCGGGGTATTCACGTACGGCACCGCCAGCTCGCCCGAGAAGCTCGCCTTCGCGCGAGCGCGTGGGCTCGACCATGGCATCGACTACACCCGTGTAGATTTCGAGCACGAAATCGGCCGCCTCACGCAGGGGCAGGGCATCGATCACGTGCTCGACTCGCTGGGCGGGGAAGCGCTGCGCAAGGGTTATCGCGCGCTCAAGCCGGGCGGTCACGCCGTGACCATCGGTGCCGCGCAGGTCGCGCCCGCGGAGCGCACACCATGGCAGGTGCTCAAGGCAGGGGCCGAGCTCGTGCGTGGCGGCGTGTTCCATCCCTTCCAGCTGATCGAGGACAACAAGAGCATCGCCGGGGTGCAGGTGCTCCTGTTGTGGAACGACGTTCCGCTGATGCAGGCGGCGATGCGCGAGATCCTGCAGCTGGCGCGGGCCTCCGTGATCAAGCCTCACGTGGACCGCATCGTGCCCCTGGAGCGCGCGGCCGAGGCCCATGTGTTGCTCGAGTCGCGCAAGACACGCGGCAAGCTGCTTTTGGCCTGCGCGGGCGCCTAGACTCGTGGGGGCTAGGCA
Organism: Myxococcales bacterium; assembly: GCA_047601445.1. Lineage (GTDB taxonomy): Bacteria > Myxococcota_A > Polyangia > Polyangiales > DASUME01 > DASUME01. Next base: position 7,344,060 of record JASGJH010000001.1, read on the forward strand.
GGGCCGCGTCGGCGCGGGTACCCTTGGGGTAATGCTCGCTCGCTCCGTTTCTGGATGGTCTCGCTCGGGTGCCCTCACCCACTTCTTTGCGCTATTTCTCTCGCTGGCGAACTCGCACTGCCAGGACGATCACAGTCCGGATCGCTGCGCCAACGGCACCTGCATCTGCGATGCGCGCGAAGATTGCCAGTTCGCCTGCGAGGCCCCGCCCTGCCACGTCGCGTGCGGAGCCGACTCGACTTGCTCCGGTGCATGCGCCAACGGGGAGTGCACCTGTGGTGAGCGCGCGAGCTGCGGCTTCGTCTGCGACGCGCCGCCCTGTCACGTGACGTGCGACGGGAGCAACCCAGCCTGCAGCGGTGAATGCGCGAACGGGACCTGCGACTGCCGGCCCGGTTCGAGCTGCGAGTTCACCTGTCTCAGCGGTCCCTGTCACACCTTGTGTGGCGCGGGCTCGAGCTGCGTCGTGCACTGTCCGAACGCACCTGCGGGGAGCCAGGACTGCGACATCGCGCGCTGTGAGTCCGGTTCCATCACGCTATGTCCCGATGGCAAGTCCACCACCTGCAATGCCAGCTGCCCAGTCGGAGACGCGGGGTGAAATCACGCGTGGGTTCGCTGCATCACCCGCGAGTGCGCGTCACAAGCCACGCCCTCCACGCTCTTCCGCCCATGGCTCACGAACCGCGCTGGCTGCGCTGGACGCACAAGGACCCGAACACCCCGCCGCGAGACCTCACCGAGGATCAGTTCATCTGGGAGGTGCTGCAGCTCGCCGAACAAGCCTTCGCTTCGCTGCCGCCCGAGCCGATGCTCGTGGAGGGGCTCGATGCACCCGGGGCCGGCGTGCAGTGGCGAGCCTACGTCGACGGGCCGCGCGAGCTCCTGGGGGTTGCGCGCCAGCTCGCGGTAGAGCGTTGCTTGCGGCGCGAGAGCACCTGGGGTGGCTCGGAGGCGAGCGTCGCCGAGAAGCAGCGCCCATGACCGAACCCAAGCTCGCCGTGGAGGAGGCCATCCGAGCAGCCTGGGACGCGCGGGAATATCAGCAGGCGGCCACCTTGGCGCTCGAAGCATATGGAGCGGAAATTTATTCGTTCGTGCATGCCCGGCTGCGCTCCGGGGCGGATGCCGACGATGCGTTCTCCATCTTCGCCGAAGACCTCTGGAAGGGATTGCCGGGCTTCGAGTACCGTTCCAGCATGCGTGGCTGGCTCTACGCACTGGCCCGCAACGCCGCCAATCGCCATGCGACCTCGCCCCAGCGTCGCGCCGAGCGCAACATTCCACTCTCCTTCGACAGTGCCGTGTCGGCCCTGGCTGTGCGTTCGCGTACGGAGACCCAGCTGCACCACCAGGGGGACGCCAAGGACAAGATCCGCGCACTGCGGAAGCGCCTGCCCATCGACGACCAGACCCTGCTGATCCTGTTCGTGGATCGCAGCCTGCCCTGGCGTGAGATCGCTCAAGTCATGCACGATCAGGACACGCCGCTTGACCCGGCCGAGCTCACGCGCGAGGCGGCTCGCCTGCGAAAGCGCTTCGAACGGGTCAAAGCGGAGCTCAAGGCCATGGCGCTCGCTGAAGGACTACTCAAGCGTTAGGGGCTGTCCTTGGGTGGCGACTCGGAGGATTCGCGGGACCTGACGATTTTGCTGTCACAACCCCGCAGCCTTCCACTCCTTCAGGAGGGAGGCTTCGATGTCGAACCCTGACAGTATGTCCATGGTGTCCTTGCAGACCCTGACGCATCGGGAGAAGCGCATCCTGACTCACGTGCTCGACGGCTCCCCCAGCAAGCGAATCGCCCTCGAGGTCGGAGTCTCCGAGACCCAGGTTTCCAAGTCGCTGGCTGCATCGGCCCTGAAATTGGGATTTCACAACCGTGCCGAGTTGGTGCGTTTCGCGGCCGCCCACGGTCGACAGCTCAGGTCTGCCTTGCCGGGCGCCCTGACCACGGCGGAGCGGGGGGTGCTGGAGCTGTTGGTGGCAGGCCACTCGAACGAGGAGATCGCGGCACGGCGGGGGCGCTCGCGTAAGACCATCGAAAATCAAGTCTCAGCCCTGTTGCGCAAGACTGGGCTCGCCAGCCGTCGCAGCTTGATGGTGGCTTTCTGCGATGTCGGACACGAAAGCATGGCCTGACCGTCGTCGCAGCGTGTTGCGTCGTGCCGTTGCATGACGACGCCGGGATGGCCAGCGAAGTCAGCCTGTGATATTCGCCCCACACGATCCGAGGTTGATTCGTGGGGACGAGTGGGTCACACGATACTGACTTATCTGTAGACACGGACTCGGCCTTCGACGCGCTGCTGCGCGAGGCCGCCCAGGTCTCGGAGCCCCCGTGCGCTCGGCCTCACGCGATCTGGGCCGTCGGCACCACGCTGGCGGCGGCGCGCTTCACCATCACCCGACGCATCGGCGCGGGCGGCATGGGCATTGTTTACGAGGCCTATGACGCCGAACGGCGGGCGCCCGTGGCCCTCAAGACCCTGGTGGTCCTGGACGCAGCGGGTGTCTATCGCTTGAAGAGCGAGTTTCGGGCGCTGTCGCACGTGCACCATCCGAACCTGGTGCGACTGCACGAGTTGTTCTGCGATCGAGGCCGCTGGTTCTTCACCATGGACTTCATCGAGGGGAAGCGCTTCGATCACTGGGTGCGACCCGATGGCCTCGACGAAGTGCGCCTTCGCGACGCATTTGGGCAGCTCACCGGCGCCATTGGCGCCATCCATGCGGGCGGCAAGCTGCACCGCGACCTGAAGCCAAGCAATGTGCTGGTCACCAGCGCGGGCAAGGTGGTGGTGCTCGACTTCGGCTTGGTGGCCACCACGTCGTACGCCACCGACGGGTCGGCACCGGTCGACGAACGCTTCGGCGGTACGCCAGCCTACATGGCGCCCGAGCAAGCTGCGGGCGGCGCTGTCACGGGTGCCAGCGACTTCTACGCGCTTGGGGTCATGCTCTTCGAGGCGCTGACCGGCGGAAGGCCGTTCGAGGGTCGACCTGCGGAGGTCTTGCTTGCCAAGCAACGTGTTGCGGCGCCGCAAGTCAGTGAGGCCGCGGCCGATGCGGGCGGGGCGCCAGGCGATCTCTGCGCGCTCTGCGATCGACTGCTCGACCGAGATCCGGCACGGCGACCCGACGAGGCCAGCTTGCTTCGTGCCTGCGGTCCCGTGGGCGCTCTGGACGGACTCGATCGCGGGCACGCCTCACTCGTGCCTCCCAATAGCGTCAGGCCGGTGTTCCTCGGCCGGCATGCGGAGCTCTCCGCCTTGCGCGCGGCCTTTCAGGAAGCGCGCGCTGGTCGACCCACGGTGTTGTTCGTGTCGGGCGAGAGCGGCATGGGAAAGAGCGCGCTGGTGGAGGCCTTCCTGGCCGAGCTGCGAGCCCACGCGGGCGCCGTGGTCCTGGCTGGTCGCTGCAACGAGCGCGAGAACGTCCCCTACAAAGCCCTCGATGCGTTGGTCGACGAGCTCAGTCGTCATCTGCGCCAGCTTTCACCAGCAGACGCAGCGAGGTTCGTGCCGCCGGAGGCCTTCACGTTGCCGCGCCTGTTCCCGGTGCTCGAGCGCGTTCCTGCCCTCGCCGAGGCTCCCCAGCGCGCCGTGCTCGATCTGCACGACCTGCAGGCGCGTGCCTTCGGAGCGTTCAGCGAGCTCATGCGGCGCCTGTGCGAGCATGGCCCGCTCGTGCTGTTCATCGACGATCTGCAGTGGACGGACGACGACTCCGTGCGCCTCCTGCGCCACTTGCTCATGCCCGCCGATCCGCTGCCCGCGCTGCTCGTGTTCGCGCACCGCAGCGAGCAGGCCGAGCACGACGCGAGGCTCAAGGCCGTCATGACAGCGGCCACGCAAAACCGCTCCATCGACATGCGCCGGCTCGTCATCGGCGGGCTCGATGCGGACGCACTGGTCGCGTTCGTGCGAGGCGAACTGGCCGCACACGCGCAGACGGATCGCGTGCAGGCCATCGCGCGAGAATCGGGCGGGAGTCCGTTCTTGGTGGCGGAATTGGCCCGCGCCTCGAACTTCGTAGACAGCGAGCGGCCGGTGCCCACGCTCACGGAAGCGCTCTCGCTGCATGTGGGCCGGCTCCCAGAGATGGCACGTCGGTTGTTGAGCTTGTTGGCGCTGGCCGGGCAACCCTTGGCGCCGAGCTTGGTGGTCGAGGCCGCCGGCGCGGCGCACGGCCACGAGCTCCTCGATCTATTGCGCAGCGAGCGCCTGGTTCGCGTGGGCAACGCGGGGCGCATCGGAGAAGACAGCGCGCGGGCCGTGGAGTGCTACCACGATCGGATTCGCGAGCTGGTGGCGAGCGAGCTGTCGCCCGAGCTGACCCGCGAGCTGTTCGCCGGGCTAGCGCGGGCGCTGTCCGAGCGGCAGCACGTGGACCCGGAGTTGTCGGCGCGCTGTCTCGAGGGGGCAGGGCAAACGCAGGAGGCCGCTGCGCAGGCACTCTTGGCGGCCGAGCGCGCGATGCAAGCACTGGCCTTCGAGCGCGCCGCCGCGCTCTACCAGAAGGCCCTTTCACTGGGCCATTTCGAGCCCGAAGCGACCCGCAAGCTCCAGCGAGCACGCGGCGACGCGTTGGCGCGCGCAGGCCACGGACTGCTCGCCAGCGAGGTCTATTTGGCGGCCCGGGAAGGCGCTTCGCCGGAGCAGGCCGCGGAGCTGAGTCAACAAGCAGGCGTGTTGCTCCTGATGCTGGGGCGCAGCGTGCGCGGACGTGAGGTGCTGGCCGAGGGCCTGCGCCCGTTGGGCATCCACATTCCCGAGCACGCCGGCACGGTCTTTCTCGCGCTGCTCTGGGCACGCTTTCGCTTGCGCTTGCACGGCCTGCGCTTCGATTCGCGTCCTCGCTCGGATGCCGCTACGCTCGCCCGGCTCTCGGCCCTGCGCAGCGCAGCCACCAGCTTCGGCCCGAGTGACACCCTGCGCTTTGCCCTTTTCAACGCGCGCTGGCTGCTGCTCGGGCTGCGCAGCGGCAACGCAGTCGACGTCGCGCGCGCCGTCGGTGGCGAACTCGTGCTCGCGTCCTACGCCCCCGGCACACGCCGCCGCATCCCCGAACTCAGCGCCCTTGGCGACGAGCTGGTCGAAGCCGTGAGCGACGTCGACGCGCACTTCTCCATGCGCTGGGGCCACGCCTGGGCCTGTCTGCACGATCCCCCATGGCGAGCGGATTGGAGCCGCAGCCTCGCCCATACCGAAGCCTGCATCGCCCTGGCCCGCGAGCATCCGGTCTCCATCGGCGCTTATGTCGAGCCGTGGTGTCAGTACATGCGCGGTGCGCTGCTCGCGTCCTTGGGTCGCTTCCAGGAGGTGCGGACCATCGTGCGCGCGCAGTTCGGTCACGAGCTCTTGAACCGCAACCTCACCGTGCTCCCCGCACTCGCCACGCTGGCGGCGCTGGTCTTGCCGGCCCTCGGTGAGCACGACGAAGCCGAACGAATCGTGCGCGAGAGCCGCGCCAGCTGGAGCTCCGACGAGGTCGCCGTGCAGGACCTCAACTTATTGCTCGGGCTGAGCTTCCTGGCGCGGCATCGCGGAGAGGCCGTGGCGGGCTGGCTGGAGTTCTGCGCGCTCTGGGAGCGCATGCGGTCCTCCTTATTACCGCGCGTCATCATGGCCCCCATGTTGAGCGGCATGGGCGGCACGCTGGCCGCGGCCGCTGCGCGGGAGGTGGATCAACCCTCCGAACGTGCGGCACTCGAGCGACAGGCGCGGCGTCTACTCGGACGCGCCGCGAACTCGGGCTCGCGCGCGGCCCGGCTCAGCGTCCGCACCCAGCTCGCGTGCCTATCCGGTGACCGACGCCGCGCGGCGCAACATTTGCGCGGGCTGCTGGAACTCGAGGGTCTCAGCCCCTTGGTGGAGCATGCCAGCAAGCGTCAGCTCGGACGTGTGCTGGGGGACTCTCAGGGCAGGGCGCTCATCACCGCAGCGGACCGCTGGTTCGAGGAGCGTGGAGTTCTTGACCCCGAGCGTCTGAGCGGCCTGGTCATGCCCGGAGCAGACTTCCTCTGAAGCCTTTGCGTCGATCTGTTCGCACTCCGGCGCATTCGAACTCCACGCGGGAAACCCTGACGAAACGCTACAAGAGGCGCGCTGGAGGCGCGACGCCGAGTGCGGATTGTCACGCGCGATCAACCGAGCTGGGGTGAGCATCTGGAAGATTGAGTCGCCTGACCTTTTCTTTCTGACGGTTCGCACTAAATGGCCGTCTCTGAGAAGGGATTGCGCACGACGAGAATCCTTGGTCTAAGTCCAGGATTCCCTCGAAGGTTGTTCACGGACTCGGTCGCTGGTGTGAGGGAAGTCTTACGGACGTGTCGCCCATCACCCCAGCGTGACGCCCGCCATTCTTGGCGGATGCCTCAGTAAGGAAAGGGTGAGTCTGCTTTGTCACCTGATTATGTCGCCGTCGTCGAGGCCTGCTACGGGCCTGCCCCTAGCCACGAAGCATGGGCCAGGCGTCTGTTGAACGCTTTCGGCGAAGAACTCGGAATCGAACGCAGTTGTCTCATTCTTACTGGTGGACTCGCATCGGACTCCAGAATCGAGGTCATTGAAAAATTGGACCCGGCTGCGGGACCTTCTTCTCCGGCGAGAGCGTTGCTCACCAGGCACGTGAGCTTCTTCCGTAGGCCGCCTGGTCTGTTGCACGTGGCGCAGCCGGGCGCGGCCTCTCCGCTCGAGTATGCGGATTGGGTCAAGAGCATCTCCGGTCCCACGGCTGCGCCCGTGGTCTCGCTGTTCGGCAAGCCGAACGCGGACTCGTCCTTTGCTATCGGCCTGTGCACGGCCGACCTGCAGCGTTGGGGGCGGCCGCACCGCGAGGCCCTGCTCCGCCTGCGCATCCACATCGAGGCCGCCCTGCGCCTCCGGTCGGCCCCGAGCGAGTGTGCCGTCGCGCGCATCTTCGTGGACGGGCGGGTCGAATCCCTCGAGGGCAGCGCCCTGTGGCTCCCCAAGCCAGCCAACCTGGTGCGTCGCATGCGCGCCATCGAGCGTGCTCGCATGGAGCTGCGTCGACTTTCGGGTCTGCAAGCCTGGCCCGTGCTCGTGGATGGCTGTTGGAGCCTGGTAGAGCGAACCCACTTGGACGAGCGAGCCTACTTGGCGCTGCTCAATCCCCCCGCCAAGAGCGCGGCGGTCACGCTCAACGATCGCGAGGCGGGCATCGTGGCCTTTGCCTCCCAGGGACTCTCCAATCGCCACGTGGCCTATGCTTTGGGGCTCACGGGGAGCCAGGTTTCTCACTCGTTGTCGTTGGTCGCGCGCCGCATGAAGTTTCGCAGTCGCGCCGAACTCGCGCGCCACGTGGCGAGTCAGGCGAAGAGCCGCCAGTCCGGGCACCGCCAACCGCTCACCGACGCAGAGTCGAGCGTGCTCGAACTCGTGCAGCTGGGGCTGTCGAACGAAGCCATCGCCAAGGCTCGCAAGAGCTCGCCGCGCACCGTGGCCAACCAGGTCGCATCCCTGCTGCGCAAGTTGGGCGCGAGCAATCGGCGGGCGTTGGTGGTGATGGATTGCGCAGTGCACTAGCGGTGCGCTGACAAAGTCAGCACACCGTTCCCGTGCCAGCCTTGCGGCAGCGAGGCGTGCCCGCGCCCGTGCCCGTCCCGGCCCGCGCCCCGCCTCCCACCCCGGACAAGGCCGTTTCGTGCACTTGCGGGGTGGCGTGCTAGTTGCTTGGGCTCCCATGCCGCATGAGTTCTTGTCGCTGGCCCACGACTACGGAACGGGCTTCATTTTGGCCCTCGCGCTGGTGGCACGACTGGTGGTCCTGGCGAGCCCCAAGGGCTCCGAACCTCGGCAACGCTTTCGGTTCGCCTTCTCCGTCGTCCTCATCCACCTGATCTTCCTGATCGCTGCCACCTTGCTCAGCGCTTACGACCCGGTGGTCATGGGGGGCGCGAAGGTGGGCGTGGCGCTCACGTCGTCGCTCGCGGCAGTCACGTTGGGCAGCATCCTCCTGTTCGAGGGGCTCGTGCGGCGTCTGCGTCCGGGGCTGCCTCGCATCGTCCCCGATGTGGTCACCACGCTGGCCGCCATGGTGAGCTTGGTACGCGCCTCGCACCAGCTCGGCTTCGAGGTCACTGGCGTGATCGCCACCAGCGCCGTGCTTACCGCGGTGGTCGGCTTGTCGCTGCAGGACACCCTCGGCAACGTGCTCGGCGGGCTCGCGCTGCAGCTCGACTCTTCCGTGCAGGTCGGCGACTGGGTGCGTCTGCCCGATGTGGCCGGGCGCGTGACGCAGATTCGCTGGCGCTATACCGCCATCGAGACCAACAACTGGGAGACCGTGATCGTCCCCAACTCCACCTTGATGCGAGGCCAGGTGGTGATTATGGGGCGCCGCGAAGGCAAGCCCGTGCAGTGGCGGCGCTGGGTGCACTTCCAGGTGGACTTCCGCACGGCCCCGGGTGACGTCATCGACGTGGTGGAGCGGGCACTGCGCGCGCAGCCCATCCCGAACGTGGCCAGCGACCCGCGCCCCAACTGCATCGCCACGGATTTCGCCGAGAGTCAGACCAAGTATGCGGTGCGCTATTGGCTCACCGAGCTGAGCGCCGACGACCCCACCGACAGCGTGGTGCGGAACTACATCTTCCACGCCCTCGCGCGCGCCAGGATTCCGCTCTCCATCCCGGCCCAGACCGTGTTCGTCACGGAGGACGATCAAGCGCGCCACGAATACAAGCGTGCCACCGAGCACGAACGGCGCATGGAGGCCCTGGCGACCATCGACCTGTTCGCCAGTCTGAATGCCGACGAGCGCACCGAGCTCGCCCTCAGTCTCGAGCGCGCTCCGTTCCCGCGCGGTGCCACCATCACGCAGGAGGGGGCCGTGGCGCACCACCTGTATATGATCCTCTCGGGCGACATCTCCGTGCGCGCCGGGGGCCTCGAGGAAAACCGTGAAGTCGGGCGGCTCAAGGCGGGCGACATCTTCGGTGAGATGGCGCTGCTCACGGGCGAACGTCGCAGCGCCAGCTTGATCGCGCTGACCGACGTCAATTGCTACCGACTCGATGCCAAGGTCTTCCGCGCGCTGCTGGAGAAGCGCCCGGATCTTGCCGAGCGTGTCGCGCAAGTGCTCGCCGACCGGCAGACGGGCCTCACGAGCGCGAGGGAGCGCAGCAAGCAGCAAGCCGCGCTGCGCGCCGAGAACGAGCGCGCAATTCTCTCGAAAATCAAGGCTTTCTTCGATCTCGATTGAGGGGCGCGCGGTCCCGTGCTCAGGCCCCGCACTCCCCTTCTGGCATTGGCGTAGAGTTTGCTCGTTTCGTGGGGGTGGAACGAACGCATCCGCCCACGCACGAGTCCTCTCGCCCTGTGCCTCGACGTTCGCATCTACCGGGCCTGTGCCTCGGCGCGCTCGGTGTGGTGTTCGGGGACATCGGCACGAGTCCCATCTATGCGTTCAAGGAGTGCTTGCGCGGCCCCCACGGCGCGGAGCCCACGCCCGAGAACGTGCTCGGAGTGCTGTCCCTGATTTTCTGGGCGCTCACGCTGGTGGTGACGGTGAAGTACTTGATCTTCATCATGCGTGCGAGCAATCAGGGGGCGGGTGGTATCTTTGCGCTGCTCGCGCTGTTGCCCGAGCGCGAAGGTGTGCACGCCAAGCGGCTCACCTGGATGACGGCGCTCGGCGTGGTGGGTGCGGCGCTCTTGTACGGCGACGGCATCATCACGCCTGCGGTCTCCGTGCTGTCGGCGGTGGAAGGTCTCGAGTTGGTGGCGCCGTCGCTGAAGAGCTTCGTGGTGCCCGTCACCTGCGCCATCCTGCTCCTCCTGTTCGCGCTGCAGCATCGCGGGACCGGGACCATCGGCAAATTGTTCGGGCCCGTCATGCTGCTCTGGTTCGTCGTGATCGGTGCGCTCGGGGTCACCCACATTGCAGCCGAGCCGCGCGTGTTGGGGGCTTTGTCGCCGCACCATGCGGTTCTCTTCTTCGTGCAGCACGGGCTGACGGGAGGCTTGATCCTCGGCGCGGTGGTGCTGGCCGTGACGGGCGGCGAAGCGCTCTACGCGGACATGGGGCACTTCGGTGCCAAGCCGATTCGCATGGCTTGGTTCTTCGTAGCCATGCCCGCCCTCGTGTGCGCTTACTTCGGGCAGGGCGCGCTCGTGCTCGCGCACCCGCAGCTGGCCAACAATCCTTTCTTCGGCATGGTGGGTCCTGGGATCCAGAGCCTGGCGCTCGTGGTGCTCTCCGCGATGGCCACCGTGATCGCGTCCCAGGCCCTGATTTCGGGGGTGTTTTCCTTGACCCGTCAGGCCGTGCAGCTCGGCCTCTTGCCGCGCGTCAACATCCGCCATACGGCGCGTGAGGCCGAAGGTCAGGTCTACGTACCGGTCGTCAACCATGGCTTGGCCGTGGCATGCGTGGCGCTGGTCATCGGCTTCCAGCAATCGGGTCGTCTGGCCTCTGCCTACGGCATCGCCGTGAGCGGCACCATGGCCATCACGTCGCTGGTGTACTTCGAGGTGGTGCGCACGCGCTGGGGGTGGCCGCTGTCCAAGGCGCTCGCGGTGCTCTTGCTCTTCTTGTCGTTCGACCTGGCGTTCCTGGCGGCGAACGCCGTGAAGATCCTCGACGGCGGCTATATCCCGATCAGCGTGGCGGCGGTCTTCGGAGGCGTCATGCTGATCTGGAAATCGGGGGAGCTCGTGCACGCGCGGCGCCTGCAGCGACACACGGAGTCGCTGGCTTCGTTCGTGCATCGTGCCGCGGGCGGTCTATCCATGCGCGTGCCCGGGACCGCGGTGTTCGTCACCGAGCAAGTTGGCAATGTGCCGCGTGCCATGCGCTGTCAGGTGCGCGCGATCCCCGCCCTGCAGGAGCAGGTGGTGGTGGTGGGCGTCAAGACGGCCCGCGCGCCCAGCGTGAGCGAAGAGGCTCGGGCCGAGGTGAGCGGTCTGGGACATGGGTTCTTCCAGGTGCGCCTGCGCTTCGGCTTCATGGAGACGCCCAACCTGCCGAGCGTGCTCGCGCGCGTGCTCTACAAGCATGGTGTGAAGCTCCCCGCGAACTCCACCACGTACTACCTCGAGCGCGAGACGTTCGTGCCGGGACATCGCGCTCGGATGGCTCCCTGGCGCGAGAAGCTGTTCAGTCGTCTCGCCCTCAACGCGCGCCGCGCCGACGCCTATTACGGTCTGCCGGCAGCCCACGTGACGGAGATAGGCGAAGAGCTCGAACTGTGAGCCTGTTCGGTGCCCCGCGAAGTCCTCGGCGGCGCGCGGCTGTTTGTGGCAGGATCGCGCCATGCGCCCGCCCACCACGTTGTCATGGTTCCGTCTGGGAGCCCTGATCCCACTCGCATTCGGTGCCCATTGCGGCGGCTCGAGCTTGCCTCGCCCCGAGTCCGAGCACGATGCGGCGACCGCCGAAGGCGGCTCCGAAGGCGATGTGGACGCGGGCCTCGTCGAAGCCGGGATGGACCGTGATCGCGACGCAGCAGGCCAGGACGCCGCGGAGCCCGATGCCCAGGCGCCTTCGGGGCGTGACACCATCTGCGGTCAGGCGACCAGCTGGCCCGCGCCGCTCCCTGCGCAGCCGGCGGCACGCAAGGCCATGCCGGTGGGCACGCAGACCTTCGGCTTCATCGAAGGGCCCGTCTGGATCCACGATCGCGGCGAGCTGCTCTTCTCCGACATGGACTTCAACGCGAGCGACGCAGCGGGCCCGCCCGCGCGCATCCGCCGTCTGCGACCGCCGACCAAGTTCGACGACTTCGTGCTCGCCTCCAATGGCAACGGACTCGCGCTCTACGACGACGACACGCTGATCGCCGCCACCCACGACAACCAGGGCCTGTCGCTCTTCGACCTGACCAGTGCGGTGCGCACCAAGCTCGAGGTATCGGCCGCGGGCAAGCACCTGAACTCTCCCAATGACCTGACCGTGCGCAGCGACGGAACCGTGTATTTCACCGATCCGGATTGGCAGCTCGGGCCGCGCAGCTCCGAGACCAAGATCACGGGCGTGTACCGTGTGTCCCCGCCACTCGAGCCCGGTCGCGCGCTCGAGGCCCAGGTCGTCGAGAAGACCTTGAGCAAGCCCAACGGCATCGCGCTCTCACCCGACGAGCGCACGCTCTACGTGGGCTCCCAGGACAGCGAGATTCGGAAATACCCGCTTGCTGCCGACGGCTCGCTCGGTCAGCGCAGCAAGTTCGCGGACACTGGTAGCAGCGATGGCTTCGCCGTGGATTGCGCCGGCAACTTGTATGTGACCTCGGGCACGGTCGAGGTGTTCTCCCCGCAAGGCGAGAAGCTCGGTGACGTCACGCTCGACGACACCCCTTCGAACGCGGCCTTCGGCGGTGCCGACCGGCAGACCCTCTACATCACCGCGGGCTCGCGCCTGTACTCGATTCACTTGAACGTGCCCGGCTTCCCGTACTAGTCCAGGGGCATGGAACCCATGCAGAGCGTCGCGCCTTCGGTTCGTGATCCACGCTGGACGTCGAGCGAACTCACCGCGCAAGCCTACCGTGTCGAGGTCGACGCCGAAGAGCAGAGCGCCCTCGCTGTCGCCATCGCGGGCGAGCGACCTTGGCAGGCACTCAAGCGATCCGACGTGCCTGTGAGCTGCCGCGGGCTGTTTCGGCGCATCGAGGGCTGCCTGGATCAGAGTGCCGGCTTTTGCGTGGTCTCGGGCCTGCCCTTCGACGGCGCAGAGGAGAGCTCTCGCCGTGTCGCGTTCCTGGCGGGCTACGGGGTCGGCACCCCCGTGTATCAAGATGCTCAGGCGGGCCGCATGGTCGACATCCGCAGCACCGAAGCGCAGCTGATGGACGCCGGCATGTACAAGCCGCGCAGCGACGGGACGCACACGCGGCCCTACGAGACGCGCGCCGCGTTCCGCTTGCACACGGACGCGTGCGACGTGGCGGGTCTGTTCTGTGTGCAGGCGGCGGCCACCGGCGGCACCTCCTCGCTGGTCAACGCCCTCACCGTGTACGATCGCGTGGCGCAGAGCCGACCGGATTTGCTCGCGGTGCTGGAAGAGCCCTTCTACTACGCCAAGCCGCGCAAGCCCGGTGAGCCCGCGAGCTACCACGGCATCCCGGTGTTCAGTTGGCACCAGGGCTACTTCAAGAGCCACATCGTGCCCGACCTCATCTACTTCGCTCAGTTCGTGCCCGAGGTGCCGCGGCTGACGAACGCGCAGCACGAGGCGCTCGACCTGCTCCAGAAAGTCGCCAGCTCACCCGAGCTAAAGTTCGAGCTGCGACTCGAGCCGGGCCAACTGTTGTTGCTCAACAACCACGTGGTCTGGCACGGGCGCGATGCCTACGAGGACGCGCCCGACACCGTGCGTCATTTGCTGCGCATCTGGATGGCCACCCCCACGAGCCGTCCACTGCACCCCCTCCACGAAGCCTGGTTCGGCGACCCCCGACCGGGCGCGCTGAGAGGCGGATACCTCAGGGAACGCCTGCACGAGCTCGCAGAAAAGGACTGACGAGGAAACGGTGGCGTGGCCGCATACTTGTGACTGGGTGGCGACGCCCAATGTACGGGGCCTGCCCCGGTGGCCTCACGTGCAAAATATCAGTCCTGACGGTTTCTCGGGTTTGGGCCGGTAATACCAGGCGATCGCGCTTGATCTAGAGGGTCCGGGCCGTCGAAGGTGGGAACTCAACACACGCAGGGGCGTGCTGCAGAGGGGGCCGATTGGACCAAGCCTTCACACACCATATGGCTTCCGACTCGCGCTGGGGCGCGGAGCGCACGCGCAGGCCGTTCTTCAACATGTTCACGGTTTCGTTGCTGCTTTTGGGCACGAGCTACTTGCTCCTATTGGCCGCGCCGCTGGTCTCGGCGCGCCTGAGTGGGCTTGGTCGCGACGGCCAGTGGGCGCGCATCGCGCACTGGATCCCCGCCGCTTCGGGCGCCGGCCTCGCGCTGGGTGGTGGCGCGGCGTTGCTCTTGGTGCTCGCCCGTCTGAGCAAGGACATTCGCCGGCATCCCTACGCCTGCGTGGCGCCCGCGCTGGCGGCTTTCTCGGCCTGCCTGTTGATCGGGCTCGGCGCCAAGCTTCCGCTCGGTGCGAGCGAGCCGCTGTGCGTGTTCGCGCTCGCGTTGGCGGTCATGGGTGGATCGCTGGTTCAAGAGGCGGGCGCGGCCGGTCAGCTCTTCGGTTGGGCGCTGACGGTGGCACCGGCAGCGAGCATGGTCGCTGCCGTCTGGGCCGCGTCGGGAGAGGCGCAGCTGAGTCAAGCCATCTGGGCGCTGTCGCCCGCGAGTCGATTGTTCCTCGCGATGCTCGCGCTGAGCTCCGTCGCCATGGCCTTGCTGGGCATGGTCGCGCGCACCTTGGGCGAGGCGCGCGGGCTCGGCGCAGCGCAGGCTGCCATTCCGGTCCAGCACGGTACGTGGGACCCGAATCCGTTCTCCGCCCGTGAGGACACGCTCGAGCTCGCGCTGCGCTCTGCCGAACGCGAGCTCACCAAGCGCACCATCGGGCGACCAGCCTTGCTGGTACTCGCATGTCTGCTTGTGGGTGGTGCGGTGGCCGTCTGGCAGAACACGACGTCCGACTCGAGAGTTGCCTCGCGCGTCGCCCGTGAGTTGGTCACGGCGCAACCCGTGCAGGAAGCCCAGGTGGCGCAAGCGGCCAGCGCGCCTCCCGTGCCCCAAGTCGAGCCCTACGTCGCGAGCCCTGCGGCCGAGCCCAGCGTGGCCAACGCTGCGTTGGAGCCGAGCGGTCCTCAGGCGGCCTTGCCGGTGCGCGAACCCGAGCCTGCGGCCCAGGAGCCCGCTCTGGCATTGGCGTTGCCGGCAGAGGCGGAAGCCACGGCCCCGAGTTCGGTGGTGGTCACGTCCCGCGTGCCTCCCGCGCGCAAGGCGCGTGCAGCGCGCGCCAAGCTCAAGCCGGCTCCCGTGCGTCACGTGGCCAAAGCCGCGCCCGAGACCAAGACCGCCAAGGTCATGCCCGAGGCGGAGCCAGAGCAGGCGCAGGTCTCGGACAAGCCCGCGGCGCTGGAGAAGCCCCGTGCCGAGGCTGCCAGGGAGGCCAAGGCTGCTGCAGTGGAGAAGGCCCGCGCCGAGCCCGCCAAGGAGGCCAAGCCCGCGGTCGCCAAGGCCCCGCCGCCTCCCACACGCGGCGATGAGAGCCTCGATGAGCTGATGGACCGCGTGGTCGAGCCTAAGCAGGGTGGCAAGTCCAGCAAGTCCGCGGTCGTCAGCGCAGACGATCCCATCTTCGGACTTTGATCCGGCGTCGCCACCGGGCGCTCACGCCGCGCTCGCGCTAACGAGCGACGCGCGTGGGCGACAATCCCCGCAGCGGGACGAGTTGCCCCAGCGTGGCAGCCGCGCACGTGCGGTACCCCGCTTCGAGCACGCTCTCGCGCGCCAACGCGCGGTCCGCGCCTGGGCACGCGCGATGCACGCTTCGAGCTCGGAGGAAGCCACATGGGACGCCGCAAGGAAGAGCGGGAGCCGCGTGCTCACGCGCGTGCGCGCGGAAAGCGCGGAGCAAGCAAGCACGAATCAGGGATCCAGCTGCGACCCCAGGGCTACTACGGCTCGGGTGGTAGCTACGGCTACGGCGGCGGCTTCGAGCACCCGGACTACCCCGAGCCCGAGCAAGCCAAAGATGACGAGGCCCGGCACGCTCGGCGCGGCGGCGACCCCGGCTGGTTCCACGGCGTGGGCCCCATGGAGCCCTTCGACGCCTACGGCAGCTTCGGGAGCACCCTCGGCGACTACCAGCACGCGCCTCAGCACGCCTTCCGCGCACGCTCCACGCGCGGGCCCTTCTTCGGGCGTGCGCCCCTCGGCTACACGCGCTCGGACGAGCGCATCCGCGACGACGTTTGTGATCAGCTGATGCTGGGTCACGTGGATCCGAGCGCCGTCTCGGTGAGCGTCTCCGCGGGGGAAGTCACCCTCGAGGGAAGCGTCGAGACCCGACGGGCGAAATACATGGTGGAGGAGGTGGCGGCCTCGGTGCTCGGGGTTCGCGAGGTGAACAACCGGTTGCGCGTAGGGCAGGGCGGCCGGTGACCCAAGGCACTCGGTGAGCGAAGCGAACCTTGTGGGATGGGGGGAGGGGGCTGATCCCTTGGCGCTGGCCTCCAAGACAAAAAGGGGAGCCGCGCACGCGCACGGCTACGTTTCACGAGGACGTAGGCGGTTACGAGGGTAAAAAGAGCGGGAGTGGGGGGCGCCACGTATCTTTTCGGGCGTCCTCTACGTTGGTCCGAGTATGAGCCCTCCGAACACGCTGCAATCGTCGCTGAGAATCCTCCTGGCGCGGCTTTCTCGAGACCTACGAGCCGCTGCGCCCCGAGCTCTACCGCTACTGTCGACACCTCACCCGAAGCCCCTGGGATGCCGAGGACTTGGCACAGGACACCCTGTCCCGCGCCTTCGTCACGCTCGGCCAAATGAACGAGACGCCGCCGAATCCGCGCGCTTGGCTGTTTCGGGTCGCGTCTAACCTCTGGATCGATCAAGTTCGCCGGCGCCGTCGTGAGCAACCTTGGCCTGAGCTGGCGGAGCCCGCTCAGGATCCGCTCGATCCGCGTGGCGCACGCGAAGCGGCGGGTACCCTGCTGGGTCAGCTCTCGCCCCAGGAGCGTGCGGCAGTCGTGCTCAAGGACGTGTTCGAGCTCTCCCTCGAAGACGTGGCCGATACCCTCACGACCTCGGTGGGCGGCATCAAGGCCGCGCTGCATCGCGCACGCGGCAAGCTGGCGGAGTCGCCGCCTCGTGAGCCAGGCTCGCCACGCCCGCCTGCGCTCGACGCTTTTTGCGCAGCCTTCAACGCGGGTGACCTCGACCGTGTGGCAGCGCTCTGCCTCGACAACGTCGGTGTGCAAGTGGTGGGTGCGACCACGCTCCACGGACGCGACGAAGCCAAGCGCACGGTGCTGTTCGGCATGTTGTTCGGCATGGCGCACGTGCTGTCCACGGACCCCGATGGGTGGTTCGCCCCGTTCTTTCAAGGTGTCACTGCGCAGCCACCGCGCGTCGAGGCGCGCTTGCACCGCGGTGAGTGGGTGATCCTGCACTGGCACGAGCATCACGACGGAGAGGCCGTGCGCGCGCTGACCCGCCTCGAGTTCGAAGGCGACCACGTGGCCCGACTGCGCAACTACTTCTACAACCCGGAGCTCGTGACCGAGGTGTGCGCCGAACTCGGTCTGCCCTCGCGTTCCAACGGCTATCGCTGGTGCGGGGAGTCGTCATGTCCTTGACCTTGCTCTTCCACCCGCTCTCCTCGTTCTGTCAGAAGGTCCTGATGGGCCTCTACGAGCTCGACACCCCTTTCACCAAGCAGGTGGTCGACCTGTTCGACGACGAGCAGCGACGCGCGCTCGAGAAGCTCTGGCCCATCGGCAAGTTCCCGGTGCTGCGTGACGAGGCGCGTGACGTGACCGTCGCCGAGTCGAACATCATCCTGGAGTACCTCGATCAAAGCGTGGCCGTGCGTGAGTCGTTGATCCCGCAGGACCGCGACGCGGCCCGCGAGTGTCGCATGCGCGATCGCTTCTTCGATCTCTACATGAACACGCCCGTGGGCAAGATCGTCACCGACAAGCTGCGTCCCGAGCCTGCCCGGGACCTCTACGGCGTGGAACAGGCCAAGGCGCAGCTGGAGACGGCCTACGTGATCGCCGACGACTGGTTGCGCACCGGCCCCTGGGCGCTCGGGGAAAGCTTCTCCATGGCGGACTGCGCCGCGGCCCCGGCCCTGCTGTACGCGAACTACGTGGTGCCCTTTCGCGAGCGCTTCACGCACCTCGCGGCCTACTACGACCGGCTCGCGGCGCGCCCTTCGTTCGCCCGTGTCTTGAGCGAAGCCCGGCCCTATTGGTCGATGTTTCCGGGCTAGCCAGACACCCACCCAAGCCGGCCATCCGCGATGCTTCTGGGGACTGGCGGAGGGGCAGCGCTGCGGACGAGACCACCCTTGCGTCACTCGTCCGAGCGGCCCAAGGTACGCCACTTTCTAACCGCGCAGCCCCCCGCTGCTCGCTGTGCGTCCGAGCTAGTGGCCCCCGGAATTCGCCGTTTTACCCGCGAAAATTCGCTCGTCTTGCTGGGGAGGCATGGTGTGCCTCGCGCTGTGGCTGGCCACTGGCGCCGCCGCGGCCGACGACCGCTATTACTACTATGACCCCGACGGCGTCGGAGCTCACGCCTTCTACAACCCATGGAACTTCATCGTGCAAGGGGGCTTGGGGGCTCTCTACGACACGCCGATGGACTCGTTCGACTGGTCGGGTGGCTTTGCGACCTTGAACAAGTCGCTAGGCAGTCCCCTCGACGCCATCCACGAGTACGGCTGGGGCCGCTTCATCTACCGCGAGTTCACCCCCCATCCCGGCGCCGGCCAGAACTACGTGCCCAACTGGGTCTGGCACTTCACGGGCGGTGGCATGCGCACCAAGCTCATGGAGGAGTACTACCGGCACCTGGGCTTGGACGAATGGCCGGCGCGCATCGCGGGCTGGGCCTCGCTCTATTCGATGCACTATTTGAATGAGGCAGTGCAGGCGGCGCGCTTCGAGGGCCATCGTCGCACCACCATCGATCCCCTGTCGGACATGTACTTCTTCGACTGGACGGGCGCCCTGATGTTCCAGTTCGATGCAGTGAACCGCTTCATGAGCCGGCGTCTCCACCAGCGCGAATGGTCCTATCAAGCGCAGTACGACCCGCTCGCGCGCAGGCTGCTCAACAACGGCCAGCTCTACTGGATGCGCGTCGGGCTCTACGGCCCCGTCAGCTTGAGCTTCTTGACCGGCGAGCAGATCACCAGCCTCAACCTCACCTATAGCTGGGACGACGTGCACCAGATCTCGGTGGGGGCAGGCCCCAAGTCCAAGGCCTTCATCGCGCGCAACAACGGCGACACGGATGCAAGCGGCATCGTGTGGAGCGCGGGCGTGTACTACTCGGTGAACGACAACCCCTTCGTGGTGTTCACCTACGAGCCCAGCGAGCGGCATGGCGGCGAGCGCCATCCGGGGCAAGCCAAGTACATGGTCAACTGCTACCCGGGCCTTTTGCGGGTGTTCGACCAACCTGCGGGGATGTCGCTTTCGTATCAGCTGGAAGCTTTTTTCGTGGGCTTTGCGATGGGGCCGTTGCCGATGGGGATGGTGCTCGGAACGAGGTGAGAAACTCAGCTGCGCCTACTCCGACTCTTCTTCTTCCCCCGCCACCGCATTCCCCGTCGCGCCCACCAGCAAGGCCCGCCGATTCACTGCTCCCGTCTTGCGCAGAATCGACGAGACCTGATTGGCCACCGTCGCCACGGAGCGCCCGCGAAGCGCGGCGATGTCGCGATTGGAATGACCGAGCTGCACCAACTCCAGTACATCCACCTCGGCGGCGCTCAAGCTGTCCATGGCCGCGAGCTGATGCGTGGATCCGCCCAGGGCCGAGGCGCAGCGCAAGAGATCGGCGCGCTCTCGGAAGCCGAGCTTGAGCTGCGCCGAGGCCAGCGCGCGCGACACCAACGTGGGCGCGATGCCCAGCGCGTACGCCACCTGCTTGCCGCTCAAGCCCTGTGAGGACAGGCTCAACACCGAGGCCTCACGCACGTCGAGGCTGCGATAGCGGCGCGCAGCGGGGGAGTTCTCGAAGGCCAGGTAGCTGCGTTTGCCACCGCGTTCTTCCTGCTCCACCAAGCTCCATTGCCCCTCGACGAGCGCCTTCCACACCCCCAGCGCGGAGTCCTGGTCCGAGCGTCCGCGTGCGGTGCGCGCCGCTTCGATGTCGCGCACGCGCTTGCCCACTGCCGCGTGCTGCTCGGTCCCGATGCCCTGCGCGTCTTCGATGCGGCCCGAGGGCGAGATGACGGCCGTGGGTGCCGTGCCACCCACCATGCGCAGCCGCAGCACGGACTCGACGTGAATGCGCAAGCGCTCCAGCGTGAGCCGCTCCGACGGCTCGAGCTTTTGGTGATGCCAGCTGCTGAACAACACGAACGACCAGCCGGGCGCGGGATGTCCAATCAGCCCCACGAACTCTTCTACCTTGGTCTGCGCGAGGTAGTACTCGTAGAGCGCGCGTGGGCCAGGCGGGGCCGAGCGCGCCACGCTGGACCCGAGCAGCACGTGCCGAGTTGGGTACCAGAATTCCCGGTAGGCCCCCTCCTCCATGTTCTCGACCACGTGACCCGCCATCTCGAGCACGCTGCGACCGTGTCCTCGCCCATCGGCGAGCTCGAGGCTGCGTCCCTGGGGCTGCTCGCGGATCACGCTCAGGCCGCACGCCGCGTGGGGACCCACCGTCTGCTCGATGGTGTCGAGCAGATGGTTGAGCCACGCATCGTTGTCCGAGGCCGCCGTATACAACGCCTCGGCCACCGACACGAAATCGCCTTTACTTCCTTCTCGCACCACGTCCTGCGCTACCGTGGCAGAAAATCTCGAGCAACGGCTTTTTCTTGACCTCGGGGGCCACTGCGATGCGCCTCAGATGCCAAGACAGTAGTAGCCGCCCATGGGCCAGTAGATCGAGAAGTTGGCGCACATCTCGTCGTCCGAGCTCTGCCCGAAGCCAACCAGATGGTCGGTGGTGTTTTCCCAGGTACAACGACTGGTGACCACGTCGCCGCTCCGGATCACCTCGTCGTGCAGCGGATAGATCAGCTGGTCCGAGAAACTGTACGGCATGTCATGCAGCACACGTTCTTCGGAGTCGTGGGTCACCGAGAGGAAGGCGTGCACGCCGAGCTTGTGCATGTGCGGCGCCACCCCCACCAGGTGCATGTCCTCGTCGGTGGTGGTGACCACGCGGCAGATGTCCTGGAAGGATTGACGCATCCCCGGCGTGAGCAGCGGGAACGCGTTGAAGTCGTTGGTCACGGTGGCGATGTGCTTGCGCGGCGTACGGGTGGCACACACTTCGAAGCCGCTACGGTCGAACTCCACCTCGCTGCCCCCGACGTTGTAGTAGTGAAGCTCCAGGTGCAGCGGGCCCTGGGGGAGATACAACCCCACGTCGTCCGGCAGCTTGAATCCACCTTCGTTGCCCGGCGCCCAGGCCCAGATGAACGCACCGCGGTGGTCGATGTCGATGCCTTCATAGAGCACCCAGTGATGCAGCACCTTGGTGTTGTCGTTGATGGGCAAGAAGGTGATGCCCTGCACGTCGTCGTCGTGCCACGGCGGCGTCTCGATGGGCAGCTGGTAGCGAATCTCCTCGCCCGCGCCGATGCGGAACGGTTGGCTCGGGTCGTTCGGATCGTGGGCCAGCACCGTGTAGCGCTCGTCGCACTCCCATTCCTCTTCGGGCGCAGGCGTGGGCGGCGCCACTTCCGGCAGCCCCTGACACGTCACGTCCGGGCCTGGCAGGGCTCCTCCGGTGATCCAGCGATCGAGGGTGGCGCGCTCGTCCGCGCTCAGCGGCGTGAAGGGAGGCATGGGCTTGCGCTCATCGTGGATGCGCAACGCCACTTGCTCGAACACCTTGTGCTCGGGGGCCGTCACCGCAGGCTGCTGCAAATCGGCGTAGTTCACCAGCGACATGGGCGCGCCCGTGCGGCGCTCGCTGCCGTGACAGCTCTGGCAATGCGCTCGGAAGACCGCCAACGCATCGCACCAGTCGCTCGCCACGAGCCCGGGTTCGGAGGTCGGATCTTGGGTGTCGTCAACGCCGTCGCCGTCGCCATCGCCGTTCACGTGTTCTTCGTTCGTGCCGGGACGCCCTGCGTCGCCGAGCTCGTTGGTACACGCGATCAACAGGCAGGTCCCCAGCCATGCCCATCGCCATCGAGATGCGCTTTGCACGCGTGCTGGTCGAAGCGCGCGGTTCCGCGCGTGAGCCACTAGACGACCGAGATCCACGCCGAGTCCTTTCTCTCGCCGCGCGAACGCTGCGGCCCCGGACTCTATAGTTGAGGCATGCGCACGGTGTTTTGCGCGTCTTTGCTCGCGTGCACAAATCACTATTACGCGGGCTTCCCGCCCTCCCTATGCTGCCCTCCAAGTCGACCGGGGGACGTTCAATGTCACTGTGCCTAATCCGCTATTATCGTCAGGAAGATCGCGCGGCGGTGCGTGCAATTGCCTTCGAAACTGGGTTGGCAGGCGGATCGATCGAACCCCAGTACAAAGATCGCGAGAGCTTCGCGGACTTCACGACGGCCTACTACACGGACCATGAGCCCGAGAACGGCATCGTGGTGGAGCTCGAAGGCAAGGTGGTGGGCTACTGCCTCTCCACGCGCGACACCCGGCGCGCCATCGGTCCTTTCCGCTATCTGCTGTGGCACACGTTCTGTCGTGGGGTGTGTTTTCGCCCGGGCACAGCGGGTTATTACGGCCGCGCCTGGCTCGATGGTTTGCGCGATCTCGGCGAGCCCGGGCGCACGGACATCGATCTCGATCGCTTCCCGTCCCACGCGCACATCAATCTCCTGCCCGAGGCCCGTCGCGGCGGCATTGCCACCGAGGTGATCTGTCGACTCTTCGATCATCACCAACGCCTGGGCTCGCCTGGCCTCTACGCGGAGTCGGTGTCCACCAATCTAGGCATGGCCGCGATCACCAAGCGCCTCGGCTGCGTGAACCTGGGCGAGCCCTATCTGGTTCCGGGTTGGCGCGGCCCCGAGGGCGAGCGCGTGCGCGTGCAGGTCTACGCACGGGATCTCACGAGTTGGGTCCCCGAGGCGTGGCAGCAGCTCTTGCGCAAGGACGCGGGGACTCCTCCGCGCGCCGTCGAGCACGCGGCTCACTGAGGGCGTCCATGATCCGAAGTGGCTCCCTGCGCGTGCTCGGGGGATTGGCGAGCGTGGTCGGTCTCACCGCCTGCGACACGGCTCCTCACGAGACGAGCGATGCAGGCCCCCACGACGCCGCAGGGCTCGAGCTGGATGCCACGCTGGCGGACGCCACGTCCAGCGACGAGAACGCCGACGCGAGCCCCCACGAAGGCTTGCCCGATGCGGCGGAGCTGGACGCCGCACGCGATGCAGCCACCGACGTGGGCGAAGACCCTGGACGCGAACCCTGGCGGCCGGTGCCCGCCAACGAAGTGCGGGAGACCTGTCGCCTCGATCCCGAGCAGCTCGTCGCGGCCGACCAGGCGTTGGGTGTGCCATGGGCGGTGGTTCGCTATGGCAAGCTCTGCCACCAGTTCGGCTCCCAGGACGAGCAACCGGGGCACGTCTTCTCGGTCACCAAGACCCTCGGTGCGCTGGTGACGGGCATGGTGGCTCACGAAACCCGCTCGCTCGCGCGCACCACCCGTAAGACCGGCCCATTGAGCGACGAGGATCGCATCGACCACTGGCTCGACGACTTCGCATACAACCCGAGTGCCCGCGTCGGACATGTGCTCGCGATGGTGGCCCACAGCGAGGGACTCGGCTCCGCGCCCGACGACATGGTCTACGACTCGTTCGGCACCACGCAGATCAACTCCCTGAGCGACGTCCTCAACGCGGCGATTCGCCAAGACTCCGTGCGGCTCGCTGGCGACCTCGATGGCTTCACGCAGCGCTTCCTGTTCGACACGTTGGGACTCGAGGACTCCGAGTGGGCCGCTGGGCAGCCCGACAAGACTTTCGGTTGGAGTTGGGTCACCAGCGTGCGCGACATGGCGCGTGTCGGGCTCCTCTTGCTGCGCCAGGGGAGCTGGCAGGGAGAACGCTTGCTCTCGCCGGACTGGATCGCGCGCATGACGCATCCTGCCTTCGAGATCGCGAACACCGGCTACGGATACTTGACCTGGGTCAACAGTGCCTCGAACTTCGACTTCGGAGGAGCGGACGGGCCGGTGCTGCAGGACGCTTCCGGCCCGATGTTGACGTGCGCTCCCGTTTCACTGCACGGCCGCTATCCGCACGGGCTCTCCACGGCGCAGGACTGCCACTACGCCGCGCCGTATCCGTGCACGCAGACCTACGACGTGGGCGTGTGGCAAGCCGTCGGGCTCGGCGGTCAGGTGATTCAGGGGCATCCGGGCCTCGACCTGCTGTTGGTGGCCCGCGACCTCACGCCGCTGGGTGGCGGTCAGGATGCGCCGATCCTGTTGTGGGAAGCGGTGCGTGACGCCGTGGTCGCAGCCGATCCGACGTACCAGGGAGATCTGGAAGCGTTCTGCGCCGCCTATGGCGCCAACGACTACGCACCCGATCTCGCACGCTGATCAGCCCAGGCGCCACATGCAGGACCAGGCAAGCTCGCCCTTGTCGTTCTTGACGCAGTTGCATTCAGGACCGCTCAGCGCATCGGGCCAGATGCAGCTCTGATTCTCGACCTGACAAGCCTCGCCTTGCTTGCCCTCGCGGAAGTCGTGGCCGCACACCTTGCTGTGATCGCAGGCGCACCGTCCGGTCTTGTTCGTCCCAGTGCACGGCTGGTAGCACGAGCGGATATCGCTGGGATCGGAGCCGGCGTCGCCATCGCCGTGGGCGCCGCCATCGCCGTGGGTGCCGCCGTCGGCGTGGCTAGGGCGGTCACCATCACCATCACCATCACCATCACCATCACCATCACCATCACCATCACCATCACCGTCACCATCACCGTCACCTTGCCATTTGTCGGGCAGCGTCGGTGGAGAGTCCTCGCCACAGCCCACGCCGAACGCTGTGGCGCACGCGACCGAAGCCAAGGTCAACAGCAGTGCGTGTGCACGTCGATGTGCAGGAGAGGAGAGCTGCATGATGGAGGCACGCTAACACGAGTCCGCCACGCCGCAGCTGCTCGAGTTGACCGCTCTCTTGGCCAAAAGCGCCAAGCGCGTCCAGCGCGGCTCAGGGGTGAGCGACCGCGCCGGTCATCCGCTCGTAGAAGTCGAACACGTCGATCTTCGCCAGCGGCCGGTAGTTGCGGAACTCGCGGGCGAAGCGCACATCGCGGCTAAAATAGCGCAGATAATCGAAGTTCTTCTTCTCGCAGTCCAACACGGCGTCGTTGCGGTCCACGGCGACGATCTGGGGTTTCTGCTCGAGGAAGCCCTCGATCACCTTCTGGTAAACGAAGCGCTCGGACTCCGGCTGGGCCTCCACGGGGCGGAAGCCACCCTCGTGGGTCTCGCACTGCTCGTACACCCCGCGCAGCGCCCACAGCGACATGAACGGCATGGTCATGCGGAAGTCCGCGTAGTTCATGGAGGGGAACTGCGGGTACATGCCGGCCGAGAGCACCAGGGCGCGCTGGTTGCCAGGCGTCTTCGTCATTACGTCGAGCCACTTGCGGACGGGGCTCTCCGAGAACGTGATTTGGTCGCGGAAGGGCGACAAGCGCAGGCCGTCGAGGAAGAGGAAGGGAATCAAGAGGCACGCCGCGAGCAGCGTGGTGGCCTCGCGCGTGAGCGTGTTGGACGCCAGGGCGTGTCGCTCCACCAGGTCCGTGAGTGTCACGATGACAAGTAACAGCGTGGCGATGAGCGCGGGCACCGAGTGGTAGTCCCAGCCCTTACCCTGGAGCGCCGAGACCAGCGCCGCCGCCGCCGCGAACAAGCAGAGCAGGCGCGCTAGCGTCATGCGTCCGATGAAAGCAATGCCCCCCAGGATGGGTAACAGGAAGGTCACCGGAGCGAGCTCCAGACCCACCAGGATCTTGCCGGTGTTGGAGAGCATCTGCGCCGGGGTCGTGTAGGCCTCGGTGGCGAAAGGAATTACGACCGCGATGTATTCGGGGGTGCCGATCAGGGCCAGCAGCAGGTGCACTACGAGCACCCCGGCGATCAACCACGGCACCGGATCGCGCAGCGTCACGCGCAGACCGCGCGCCCGCAATGCGTAGACCTCCACGGTCACGAGCGGCAGCACGAAGTGAGGCTTGATGGCGAAGCCGAGGCCCGCGATCAAAGCGATGCTGACGGTCTGCCAGCGCGGCACGCTTACGCCCTCGACGCGCAAGGTGCTGAGGACGAGGTACGGCACCGCGGCCACCATCAAGAGGTGCTCGCGCTGGCCGAAGCAGCGGCCCGGATCGACGCCGAGCGCGAACAGCACGGCGAGCGGAAGGATGCGCGCGGTGAGTCTGCCGAGCTGAGCCTCGTGCCGGCGCGCGAGTTGCCAGACCAGACCGACCGAGATGGCGATGGCTGCGACCACGTAAATCGAGAACCAGGTAGGTCCATCCAGGCCCAAAGTCGCCGCGGTGAACTCTGCCGGCACATGGAGCGCGATGGCCCATGGGGTGTTCGGATCGATCACATCGACATAAAGGCGATCTCCCGCGAGCCAGCGCTTGGCCACGTACAGGAGGCAGCCCACGTCGAGGTTGATCGGCGGGTAGAGATGGCTCCCGACCCAGCAACACACGACGAGCAAAAGGGCGCCGTAGACGAAATCCGACAGCTTTCGCGACTGCATGTCCCCCACTTGCCTCGACTCAGGTCGCTAGTTGTTGCAGATGGGGCGAAAATCCACAAGTGGTCCCAAAAAGGGGCCAGTATTCTTGACTTTGGCGCTCGCGCGCACCTAATTGCGCGGCTGGTCCGGCGCAAGAGGTGCGGATGAGCGGCGTTTCACAGGGCTCGGCAGGCAAGCGTTACGGCTTGAGCATCGTCGTGCCGGTCTACAACGGTGCGAGCACCATCGAGGCGCTGGTGGATGCGCTGGCTGGGCTCACCATCGAAGGCGGCCAGGAGATCATCCTGGTCAACGACGGCAGCCCCGACAACAGCGCGGAGATCTGCCGCAAGCTCACCGGGCGCAAGGACGTACCCGTCACGTTCTGCGATCTCTCCCGCAACTTCGGCGAACACAACGCGGTGATGGCCGGGCTCTCGCAAGCGCGCGGGGACTACGTCATCAACATGGACGACGATCTGCAGAACCCGCCCGAGGAAGTGGCGCGGCTCTACGACTACACGCGCCAAAACGGACTCGACGTCGTCTACACCTACTACGACAAGAAGGAGCACGCCGGCTGGCGCAACCTGGGCAGTTGGCTCGCCAATCGCTCGGCCGACCTCCTGCTCGACAAGCCGCGCGGACTCTACCTCTCGAGCTTCCGCTGCATGTCGGCGTTTCTGGTGAAAGAGGTGGTGCGCCACACCGGGCCCTATCCCTACGTGGACGGTCTCATCATGCAGACCACTCAGCGCATCGGCAGCTTGAACGTCAAGCACCTGCCGCGCGCCGTGGGTCGCAGCAATTACACGATGCGCAAGCTGGTGCGCCTGTGGCTATCGATCTTCCTGAACTTCTCGGTGGCGCCTTTGCGGGTCGCCTCGGTGTTCGGGCTGGGACTCGCCGTGCTCGGTGTGCTCGCTTTCGCGGCCGTGGCCTACGAGGCGGTGGTGCAAGGTGGCACGCCGCGCGGTTGGGCTTCGGTGATGGGGGCGGTGCTGCTGCTCTCGGGAGCCCAGATGCTCATGCTCGGGATCATCGGCGAATACCTGGGGCGGTTGTTCATGACCACCAATGCGCGTCCGCAGTACATCATTCGCGAGACGGTGCAGCCGGACGCGGAGCTCAAGAGCAGGAGCGCCGGCTGAGCGCGGGCTCGATAGCAGGAGCGCGCGCTCCACGCGGCGTGCGTCAGCTTCGTCGTGGCCCTGGCAGGGAGATCTCAACATGATCTTGATGAACGACTTCAAACGCCACGTCGACCTACTGCACGATGAGCTGCAGGCGGCCATGGAGCGCGTGCTGCGCAGCGGCTGGTTCGTGCTCGGCAAGGAGGTCGAGGCCTTCGAGCGTGAATTCGCCGACTACGTGGGCGCGCCCTTCGCGGTGGGCGTGGCCAACGGTATGGATGCGCTGCAGCTCGGCTTGATGGCCTGGGACATCGGGCCCGGCGACGAAGTGATCACCACGCCCAACTCGGCCTTCGCCAGCACACTCGCCATCCTGCGCGTGGGCGCCACGCCGGTGTTCGTGGATATCGACGAGCGCAGCTATGCTCTCGACGCCAGGCTCGTGCGCGGGGCCATCACCGAGCGCACGCGCGCCATCTTGCCGGTACACATCTACGGGCGCGCCGCCGAGCTGGAGTCGCTCGCGGAGCTCGCTTCCCAACACGGGTTGATGCTGTTGAACGATGCCTGTCAGGCCCATGGCGCCACCTATCGCGGGCGCTCCATTCCGAGCTTCGGCGATGCGGCGGCCTACAGCTTCTATCCCACCAAGAACCTCGGCTGCTTCGGGGATGGCGGCATGATCGTGTGCTCCGACGCCGCTCGCCACGCGCGCCTGCGCTCGCTGCGCGACTACGGACAGGCCAAGCGCTACCACCACCTCGAGGCAGGGCTGAATAGTCGGCTCGACGAGCTGCAGGCGGCGGTGCTGCGCGTGAAGCTCGCCCACTTGCGCGCCCACACCGAGCGCCGACGTGCCATCGCTTCCAAGTACATCGAGGGGCTCAGCGGGTTGCCACTGGTGTTGCCCCAGTACGATGCCGAGGCCGTTTGGCACCTGTTCGTGGTGCGCACCCCGCAGCGCGACGCGCTGTCCAAGTTCCTCGCGAGCCAGGACGTGCAGAGCCTGGTGCATTATCCGGTGCTGATCCCGGCCCAGCCGGCCATTCACAGCTCGCCCGCCCAAGGGCGTGCTTCGACGCCCATTCCTTACACGCGCGGCAGCTTGCCAGTGGCCGAGCGCTGCGCCGACGAGTTCCTGTCGCTCCCCATCCACGCCGAACTCAGCGACGTCGAAGTCGAGCGCGTGTGTCAGGCCGTGCGCGCCTACTTCGAGCGCGCGTGAGCGAAGCGGCTCCGCAGGGCAAGCCGCGTTCGGCGCTGTTCGGCCGCCTGATGCTGGGCACCATCCTGGTGTTCTTCGGGCTCTCGGCCGCCGAGCTCGTGCGGCGCTGGCGCGCCGAGCCCTTCGAGCTCTCGCTGTCCTGGGCGCTGCTCTCGATGCTGCCGTTGTTCGTGGGGTACGCGGGTGTGGCCTTCGCCTTCCAGCGCATCCTCACGACCCAGGCTCCGGGCCAGGCGCCGTTTCCCGCGGTCTTCGAGCTCTATTGCCGCGGCCTCATCGCTCGCTATTTGCCGGCCAAGGTGGGCATCCCAGCGGTGCGCATGGCGGCCGCCAAGGAGTTCGGGGTCACGCCGGCATTCATGGCGGCCTCCGCAGTGCTCGAAGCGCTCTCGTCTCTCGCCACGGCGGGGTTGTTGGTGGCAGGCGTGGCGCTCGGTCCCTGGCCCATCGTCGGGTTGAGTGCGCTGTCAACGCAGCCATGGGCTCCCTGGGCCATCGCGGCCATCGTGCTCGGCGTGGCGATGCTCGCGGCCATCGACGTGCGCTTCTATCCGCGCCAGTTGATGACCTTTCTGCGCCTCGAACAGCGCAAGGGGCCGCTGCTGCCGCTGTGGTGGATCGCGGGCGAGGCCTGGCTTTGGATCGCGAATGCGGCTTCGTGTGTGTTGGTGGTGCGTGCGCTGACCGGCTCGTCGGAGGCCATGTTGCTCGGCGGAGCCTCGGGCATCATCGCGCCTGCGCTCGGGTTCTTCGTGGTGATCGCGCCGGGAGGACTCGGCGTGCGCGAGGCCATCGCGGTGGCCCTGATGGCGCCGGAAATCGGTGCCACCAAGGCGCTCGCGTTCGGCCTGGTCTCGCGCGCGGTACTGCTGGTCAGCGAGCTCGTGCTGTGGCTCGGGGCACGGGCGTGGCTCGGCGTCGCGCGGCGTGCGCAGGTCGAAGAGGGAACCCGGCAAGAGTAGGGCGCTCGTCATGCCGTGCAGTCGGTGCAGGAGACCGCGCACGACTACGTCTCGCGAAAACGAAAGCGAATACGAGCGCCGAGTCCCTGAACGAACACGCGGTGGAGCTAGAATACGCCGCTAACGAAGCCCATGGTAGGTAGGCCCGGTGCCGCACCATTTTGCATCGGGACAGAAAGAGGACGGCGTCTATGACCAAACGCAACGGCGAGCTCGCAGCGCTGACGGAACGCTTTCGCGCCCTGGGCGCCAAGAATCCGGTCGACTGGGCCAGCTCCCAGATCGGAGAAGGCATCCCGCAGCTCCATCGCTATCTGTTCTTGCGTCAGGCCTGGCGCGCCATCGTGTCGGACGACGATCACGCGTGGATCGACGCCAACATCGCAGCGACCAAGCGTGACCCAAACGCACCCTACGCTGGTGTCGGGCACGCGCTCGCGGCGATGCGTGAGAAGGGCGTGGACGACGAGGACATCGCGCAACTGGTGCGCGGCATGCAGGCCGAGCTCCTATTCAGCTTCTGCTACCTGCTCGAGGACCCGAACTTCGAAGATGCCGACGCCATGGGCGTGAGCTGGTCTCTGGTGGCACTCGACGAACAGGGCGAGCCCACGGGACCCATTCCCGGTTTGCACGAGTCGGTGCTGGAGTTGGATCCCACCGGGCGGGACATGCGTCCCAAGCGGCGCCCGTAGCGCCCGCCCTACCGACCACTGCGTCCGCAAGCTTGCTTGCAGCGCGAGGGCTGCCTGCGATTGGCTCTACGGTCCTGTCTCGTCGTCCCGATGCAGGGAGGGGTGATCTGCGGAGACATGACGGTACGAACTTCATTTAACTCCACGAGTCGCGCAACCTCAGCGTGGAGGGCGCGTCCGCCGTGGCCTTCGGTGCTGCGCGAGCTGCGAAGATGCGAGCGCCGCTTCCGCAATTTCCTCTGACACAAAATACCTATGTTATCGTTCCCGACATCAGGACATGAAGCTTCGTTGTCACGGGTTGCAGGTGCTCATCGTCGAAGACGACCGGCGCCTCGCGGATAGTCTGGGCTACCTCCTTGCGTCGGAAGGCGCCGAAGTGACCATCGCCTCGACGGTCGACTCAGCGCGTAGCCATCTGACGAGCGACGTTCTTTGGGATCTCGTGTTGCTCGACATCAAGCTGCCCGACGGAGACGGCTTCGACGTGCTCGACGTGATCTCGCAAAAAGGCCTGAAAAGGACGGCCATCGTCGCAGTTTCGGGGAACCTGCAAGAGCCCAAGCGGGCCCTGCGACTTCAAGCCAGTCGAGCTGTCTTGCTGCCCAAGCCGTTCGAGGCGGGAGATCTGCTCGCGGCTATCGAAGGGGCCATGCTGCTCACCGCCTCCGAGCCCAGCACTTCGCCGTTGGGAGGACGATCGGGAACCTATCCGGTGCGACTCTCGTTCGGCCCGATCTCGCTTCAGCTCATCCGGCAGTCCGTGGCCGTCCAGGGCGAGCCCATCGATCTGCGGCCAACCCAGTTTCGCATTCTCGCGCAGCTGCTCTCGAACCCGGGTAAAGCGCTGACGGTCGCCGAGTTGGTGGACACGGCACTGCGAGGGTTTCACGGCGACGGCAGTGCGAACATTCGGTTTCAGATCCACGGATTGAGACGCAAGCTCGGCGCCGCAGGGCGTCTGATCGAGACTGCCTCGGGCGGATACGGAGTCGGCCTCGAGCGCGTGCGGAATTCGCCAGAAGACGAACCGCCTCTGACGAACGCGAACGACGAGCTCTACGAGGCCGACGGTACGGATTAGCAAACGCTAACGGTGCGAGTGCGCAAGAGAGCCACTTGTGGCGCCGTGCATTAGCAAACGCTAACGCGCTCGTAGTGCGATCGATGGACAGCGCGGTGCCGATGGCACGAATTAGCAAAAGCTAACGCGCGGACTCCGATCTCTCGTGATAATCCCGTGCAAGCTTTCTTACGGTGGAAGAGGAGTAGCGCGTGGCGCTCTCCTATCTTCGAGCTCGTAGTCGATGGTGACGAGGGGGGAGGTCCGGGGGGACGCCATGCAGCGTCGGGGCCGCGTATTTAAGGTTCAGGCCCGCGACGTGCGCTGTGGCGTCTAACACTCGTAGTCGACGATGGCGACGGCTCGAGAGAGCTCGCGCATCACGCCTAGAACTACCCGGTGGGCCGGGTGCTTTTCGTATGCCTCGAGTGCGCTGCGATCATCGAAGCACACCGTCGCAACGATGTCGTACGAGAACGACGTAGCAGCGAAGTCTGCTCCGATCTCGAGAGCGCGAATGCTCTCGATGTCCTTCCGCAAGGATCCGATCGCTGCCACGGCACGCTCGAGATTCTCGGGAGATCTGGCGTGAAGTTTGAACATGACCACGTGCTTGATCATCTCTGCCTCTCTTGGCGGGGAGCGCGACGACTTAGTGAGCGCGATGTTGTGTGGAGAATCTAGTTAGCACACTCGCGCGCGACGGATGCTTTACGGGTTTGCGTCTTTCGGGACAGGAGAGCGCTCCGTGGCCAACGGCTCCTGTCTACGTTCGACATGGGGGAGGAACGAGAATGAAGAGCGTGGGCGTGTACTGTGGATCGGCCGAAGGAACTCGGCCGCGATATCTCGAAATCTCGAAGCAGGTCGGCCGAGCGCTCGCGACGCGTGACCTCGAGCTCGTGTACGGAGGCGCGAAGATCGGACTCATGGGGGCCATGGCGGACGCCGCGCTGGAGGCGGGGGGACGCGTTTTCGGGGTGCTCCCTGCTGCCTTGAGCAAGGTCGAGATCGCACATCCCGGGCTCACGGAATTTCGCGTCGCAGGCTCGATGCACGAGCGAAAAGCGATGATGGCCATGCGATCGGACGCTTTCGTCGCGTTGCCCGGCGGGTACGGCACGCTGGACGAGATCTTCGAAGCGCTCACCTGGGCCCAGGTCGGCATTCATCAGAAGCCGTGCGCGTTGCTCAATGTCGATGGGTTCTTCGACTCGCTGATCGAGTACCTCGATCACGCGACCAGCGAAGGCTTCATTCGGCCGATGCATCGACCCATGCTGCTCGTCGAGACCGACTTCGAGCGTTTGCTCGACCGACTGCAGCTTCATTTTCCAGCTTCGAATGCGCCGATCATGTCCGCGCATTCTGTCGAGGCATGAAGGCCAGGGAATTCAGCGCTCAAGCGCAGCGTGCGGTGCTTTTCGATGGGGGCTTTCGAGGGGGGATATCACGCCATGAAGATTCACATGATTCTTGGTCCTACAGGGGTGGGGAAAACGAACCGGTCCATCTCTTTGGCGCGGCAGAAGAGCGTGCCAGTCATCTCTCTGGATCGATTCCAGATCTTCGATGAGCTCGCGACGGGAACCGGGCGACCGACTCCCGAGGAACTCGCAGGAACCGAGCGCATTTTCCTCGCCAGGCGTCGTGTCGCTGAGGGCGAGTTTCCCGCCGATGAGGCCTATCAGGCTCTCCTCGGATGGGTCGACGCGCTCTCGCATCATCACGAACTCATCCTCGAAGGTGGTTCCATCTTGCTGTGCTCGACTCTGTTCGAGCAGGGATTCCTGAGCGCGCACCAAGTCGAAATTCAGAATCTGACGATCCGCGATGTCGACTTCCACCGAAACACCGTCAAGAGCCGCATCCGTGAAATGCTGGTCTCCACCGATGGTCGCCCCTCGATGGTCGAAGAGCTGGCCAGGGTGTGGAACGAGCCAGCGCAGCTCTCCTTCCTGGAGACTATCACCGGCTACGACATCATCATCGAGCATTGCCGGCGGCTTCGCATGACGCCGGGCGATGTCGCGGCGCAGCCGGTGGCCGCCGACCTAGTGGATGCGATCGCCGAGTCACACGTCGACTACTCGCTGCGACAGATCGCGGCCTTCGCGCGACTCTTGAGCGACCATACGTCACGCTGGAAAGTCCAGTACATCTCCGAATACACCAGGCCCAATGCGAGCGTGGCGCACGAGTCCTCACGCGGGACGGCATCCGTGGAGGAGAGCTCCAAAACGCCCAGTGACAGCCAGTTCGACCTCTCGTCGCCGGCCAGGCTCGATGACCCCTATTCGCTGTACGCTCGCCTGCGGCGAGAAGCCCCGGTGTTCCACGACGCCGCGCTCGATGCCTGGATCATCAGCCGCTATGACGACGTGTGCTCGATCCTGAAGGACCCGGTGCGGTTTTCTTCGATAGGTGTCCTGAAGGTCAAGGCCGAGCCGCCGCCGGAGGTCGCCGCGGTGCTCGCGCAGGGAATCCCGTACGTGCGTACCCTCATCGACAACGACCCCCCGGGCCACACGCGCTTTCGCAACCTGGTCAACCGAGCTTTCGTTCCTCAGCGGGTCAACCAGCTCGAACCAAAGATTTACGCGAGCGCCAACGCCCTGATCGACGAGATCGTCGACAGCGGGGAGTGCGATCTCATGGAGCGCTTTGCGTTCCCGCTGCCCATCTTCGTCATCGCGGAGATCTTGGGCTTGCCGCGCACGGACGTCGGTGATCTCAAACGCTGGTGTGACGACTGGATGGCACTCCAGTCTGGAACGGCCCCCGTCGAACACCTCGTGCAATGTGCTCACAGCTATCTCGCGATGCAGCAGTACTTCCTCCAGAAGGTCGCGGAGCGTACGCATGAGCCGCAGGACGATATGTTGAGCGCGCTCATCCAGGCGCGCGTCGACGACGACGCACCCTTGGCTACGGGCGAGCTGGTTCGCTTGCTGATGAGTCTCTTGGTCGCGGGCCACGAGACCACCACGCATTCCATCGGCAACGTGCTGACGCTCCTGCTGAGGAACCCGACTCAACTCGCTCTGCTTCGCTCGAACCCGAGCCTCACGGCGCAAGCGGTCGAGGAAGGATTGCGGATGGACGCCCCCGTCCAGAGCCTGTTCCGCCGGGTCACAGAGGACACCACGGTCGGCGGGACCAGCCTGCCCAAGGGGGCACGGGTCATGATCCTGTACGGATCGGCCAACCGCGACGAGGCTCAGTTCAAGGATCCCGACCGTTTCGATGTTGCGCGCGGCTCAGGCGGAAAGCATCTCGCGTTCAGCCGCGGCATTCACTTCTGCCTTGGTGCCACGTTGGCCCGCATGGAGATCCGCATTGCGCTCGATCTCTTGATCCAGCGCTTGCCCGAGCTGCAGTTGGATGAGAGCCTGCCCCTGGAGCGAGTGCCCCACTTCTTTTTGCGCGGCTACAAGCGCCTGCCACTCAAGTGGAATCCGAACCCGCAGTCCGCAGGCTACCCGAGTGGAGTGTTCGGTAAGTTCGTGAATACGAGCGAGAGTGCTCTCGCTGACTCGTCCACGCTCGAGCCGAAGAAGACGGCATCGCATGACTAGTCGGGCGCGTGGGCTGAATCGACTTAGCGATATCTCGCGTCGACGGAGCTCGGCAGGCTCTTCAACCAGCCGATGGCCTCGTCTTCTCTCGCGAAGAGCTTGGTAGGCGTCTCTCGCGTGCCGTACACGGCGAGGAAGAAGTTGCCGAGGATGTTGCCGACGAGCGAGCCTCCCAGCAGCGCCAGCGCCTGGAAGTCTTTGAGCCCTCCGAAGTACGCCCGCGCCTCGTGATCGATCTCCTTACACTTGCGGATATCGACCAAGATGGCCAGACGTTCACCCTTGGCGAGCTTCAGCTGCGCCTCGACGTTCTCTTTGGCTCCGGCCAGCGTGCACACGGATCCCTGATTGAATTCGAAGCGCAGGATACCGAGGTCTCTGTCGATCCAAGTGGACCCGGTGCTCGTCTGCACCTTTTCTATCTCCGGACGGAGCTTTCCCCCCTGCGCCCTCATTCGATCACTCCTTTGCTACCTCCGCGGCCGAGTCCATGACGCGATGCGTCTGCTGGCCGCATGCCCGAGAAGGCAGCATGTGAGCAATGATGCCTGCCCCCCGATTGCCCCAGCAAGCGGATACTGAGGGGGAGGGGTGAAAAGCAGGTTAGTGAAAATACACAGGTTATTGGCCAGCCGTGGGTGCGTCATGGGATAGCCCAAACTTGGCAACGATTGACTACGTCCCGGGCAAGCCGGGCTCCCCCAAGTGACGCAGGCGTGACAGGTCCGCGTGGAAATAGACGCGCTGGATCTTGCCACCGTCGACCTCGAGCAGCAGCGCCGCGAAGGGCTGGCCGGCCTGCTTGAACACCACCCCTGGCTGCCCGTTGAGCTCGTGATCCTCGATCTGAAGTGAGGCGGCGGTCTTGGCGGTCGTGTGCGCCACGAAGGCGGCGATGCGCTCGGCTCCCTCCAGTGGGCGCGGCAAGTTGCGCACGCCGTTGGTGGTGCGTCCCTGCTCGCCGCCGTCGGTGATCATCACGGCGTTGTCGGCCAGCATTTCCACGAGCGCGCGCGTGTCGCCCAGGGTCGCCGCGTCCATGAAGGAGCGCAACAGGCGCAGGTGCTCGGCACGGTCGGTGGGGAGCGAACGCTTGGTGCTCGCCACCTGCGTGCGGGCGCGCTCGAGGAGCTTGCGGCAGGCGGCCGTGCTCTTGTGGATGAGGTCCGCGATCTCGCTGTGCTCGAAGTCGAAGACGTCGTGCAAGAGCAGCACGGCTCGCTCGGCTGGGCTCAGGCGCTGCAACATCACCAGGAATGCCATCGAGATCTGCTCGAGGTGTTCGAGTTCGGAGAGGCTGCTGCGTGCGACATCGACCGGCTCGGGCAGGCGGTCCGAGCGGCTGTGCTCGCGCTGAACCTTGGCGGACTGCAGTTCATTGAGGCAAAGGCGCGTGACCATGGTGACCAGGTAGGCCTTGGGAGACTCCACCCCCTCGCTGTGCCGCTCCCAACGCAGCCACGCCTCCTGGACGAGGTCTTCGGCGCGGCCGAGGTCGCCGAGCATGCGATAGGCGAGGGCGATGAGTTCAGGGCGGGCTGCTGCGAACGCAGTGAGGGCCGTAGGGGCCGACGTCATGCCCATGAGACCGGCCAGCACCGGCGAGCGTGACAGGGGCCGACGAAAAAAAGTGGTCACGCAGGTCGGGGTTGTCCGGTCTTAAGCGCAGGCGGACCCAAGCGCCTGGAGCTCAATGATGTTCAAAGCCTCGAGATTGTGCGGCTTGTCGCTCGTGATCACGCTGGTCACTGGCGCCTGCTACCGATTGCCACCTGCCTCACCCTATCAGGACCAGCTGCCCCAACGATTGTCTGACACGGGGCTGTACGCGCCTGGCCGGGTGAGCGTCGCTTCGGGCGTGCGCCCCTACGAGCCGAACTACGCGCTGTGGAGCGACGGCTCCGCCAAGCGACGCTGGATCAAGTTGCCCGATGGCTCGCGCATCGACGTGCGCGACATGGACGACTGGCAGTTTCCGGTGGGTACGAAGCTGTGGAAGGAGTTCTCGCAGGGCGGCGTCCGGGTGGAGACGCGGCTCTTGCAACGGGTGAGCGAGGCCGAAGGCGGCTGGGCTGCTGCGGCCTATGTGTGGTCGCTCGATCAGCGGGACGCAGTACGCATGGATCAGGGCATGGTCGACGCGCTCGGCACGCCCCACGACGTGCCCTCGGCGCGGGCCTGTGCCGCCTGCCACGCGGGCCGCGCTTCGTTCGTGCTCGGCTTCTCGGCGGTGCAGCTCTCGCGGGGGGCGCGCGATGCGCAAGACCTCACGCTGGACGTGCTGGTCGCCGAAGGGGCGCTCTCCGAATCCACGACCTCCCGTGTCGTCCCCGGAGACGCGCAGACCCAACAGGCGCTCGGCTATCTACACGCCAACTGTGGTCACTGTCATAGCGCGTCGCGTCCACGCACCGCGCGCTCCATGCGTCCGCCGCGCGGACTCGACCTGTTCCTCACCGCGTCGTCCCTGGCACACGTGGAGGACACACCGAGCCATCGCACGCTGCGGGACTACGTCGACGTCGAGCATCCCCACGAGAGTACGCTGCTCTCGCGGATGGCCAAGTCAGGGCTCGTGAAGCGACGCATGCCGCCACTCGCCAGCGAGCTGCCCGATCAAGCGGGCATGGAGCTCGTCGCGCGCTTCATCGCCAGCCTGCGCTGAACGCCTTTCCACTCACACGGAGGAACCCATGGACCGAAAGACCAAGCTCATCTATTGGATCAGTACATCGATCATCTTCGTGCTCATGTTCGGCAGCGGCCTGACCTTCGCGTTCGCCACCGAGGCCTTCCAGCGCTTCGGTCTGCCCGATTGGTTTCGCGTCGAGCTCACGGCGGCCAAGTTGATCGGGGCCATGGTGCTGGTGCTGCCGCGCGTGCCCGCCAAGATCCGCGAGTTTGCCTACTTTGGTTTCGGGCTGACCATCGTGTCGGCCGACATCGCGCATCTCTCGAGCGGAGACACGGCTTGGTACCTGCTGCCGCACGCGACCTTCTTGGGCCTGCTCTTCACTTCGTACCGCTTGTTTCCGCGGGTGCACGGGGGCGAGTCTCCGGATGCAGCCGCCACCAAGCTTGCGGACGCTCAGACCATGACTGCGCGGACGGCATGAGGGGTCAGAGCAAGATCACGTCGCCGCAGTAGCGGTTGATGCACTGGGTGGCCTCGCCGCAGCAGTCGCTCACGTCGCTGCAGCGCTCGCCGTCCTTGGCGCACTCTTGCTTGGTGGAGCTGCACATGCCGAGCTGGTCCACCGTGAACTCGCCGGCGGGCGGGAAGTTGCAGTAGCCGCCGCAGCAGTCCGCACCGCTGCGGCATCCGTCGCCGTCTTTCTTGCACGGATCGAGCGCGGTGAAAGCGCGGTGGTTCGAGGTGTCGAAGTCCTGGCCGGACACGTAGAAGGCGGGGCTGCTCGGGTCGCCGGTGTACTTGCCGTCGGCGGATACCTTGAGTGCGCTGCCCCAGAGCTGACGCTTGAAGCCCTGGTTGCCGTAGTGGCGCATGGAGTCGAAGAAGATCCAGAAGTAGCCACCCGACGCGACTGGGGACACGGTGGGGTAGTAGGCCTGATGGAGCTCCTCGGAGCCGAACGGTAGGTAGGTCTTGTTCGAGCTCGCGTCGGCCACCTTATCGAAGCCCATGGCCTTGGCGAGCAGCGTGGCCTGCTTGCTCTTCACGTCGACCACGTAGATGTCGCTCTCGGGGCCGCGCGCGATGGCGGCCGAGATGCCCACACCGTTGCCGTCGAAGGCCGAGTCGGAGCCGAGCGCGAACACGGCGCCGCCGTTGTCGGGCAAGAGGAAGGGCCAACCGGGGTAAAGCGTTGCGTGGCTGTAGATGCTGCGCGCGTTCGCGACCTTGCGGTTCTTGGCGTCGTAGTCCATCAACGAGAGGGCGTGGCCGGAGCTTTGTGCATTGTCGTTGAACACCAGCAGGTTTCCGTCGGGGGAGAAGGTGGGCATCATGGCGGTGGTGGGGATGCCAGAGTTGTTCACTGCGTTGCCGCTGTCCGTCTCGTAGAGTCCAGAGCTGGCCGCCGCTGGCGGGAGCACGCCGCCGTTGAGGAGCGGGCCCACTGTGAGGCTCGATGCCGAGCTGACGTAGACCGATCCATCGGGTGAGATGCCGACGAAGGAGCCCGACGCGATGCCATGGGAGGGAGCCGGATTGGCCGGCGTCATGGGCGCGATCTGATACACGGAGCCGGTGCCCGTGATGCCCGTGGCCTCGCTCGCCACCAAACGCGAGCCATTGGCGGAGACCGAGTGACACCCGGTGCACGTGCCCTGACGTGCGAACTGCGCGGCGTCCTTGCCGGGCTGGATACGCTGGATGGCGCCCCCGCCGCCGAAGCCCCCGCCGGAGGTCTCGTAGCTGTTGTAGAAGATGGAGCCGCTCAAGGTGGCATTGGCGATCACCAGCTTGCGCGTGAGGGGCCCGCGCGCCGTGTCACCGCTCAGGAAGGAGAGCTCGATGCTGAAAGGCTCCGCGGGACCCTGGGTGCGCGCGCCCGCTTGCGTCCACACGTTGGCAGGGATTTGGATGCGTCCGTTGGCCGTGGGCTTGAGGCAGCCCTTGTAGTCGAAGCCCTTGGCGCTGATGTGCAGGTAGATGGCGTCGGCGTTGCTGCCGTCCCACATCATGAGCGGCGCCTTGAGGCCGCGCGGAAAGACGGTGCCTTCGTACGGATAGAGCACGCGCATGCCCGTGCTGCTGCCACCCGCCATCAACTTGCCGAGCTTGTCGGCCGAGAGGCCGGCGGGATTGTCGGCGCCGCACTGATCGACCGCGTAGGGCGCGTCGAGCGGTTGATCGCCGGGCACGTCGGGCTCTGCGTCGCCGTCGCCATCGCCATCGCCGTCGCCCGCTGGATCACCGTCGCCATCGCCATCGCCCTTGGCGTCGCCATCGCCGGGGTTGCCTTGGCCGTTGCCTGGCGCGACGGTGCCTTTGGGGTCTCCGCAAGCCGCGCTCGCTAGCGCAGCCAGCAGTGCAACGAGGAGGCGTGCTCGTGGTGAGCGGAAGCAAGAAGCCGATGTCGAACGAAGCCCTGCGCGCATGGCGACTCTCCAAGCGAAGACGTGCAAACCGGCGCGAGCTGCAGGCTCGCCCGCGCAGGACCTTACCCGCAAACCGAGGCCGTCCCTGAAGCTGACGCGTTAGGCCAACTGGTTTGTCGCAGCCAGCCAAGCACGAAGCCGCCGGCTTTTCAGCGGTTCAGCTCGATCATGAGGCCGAGGGTAGTGCGCAGGAAAGGAGACCTGGCTTGAAATAGCAGGCCCGCATCTTCCACCTCGAAGCGCGGCCGGCGCAGCGGCACGCCGAGGGCGAGCGAGCCCGTGGGCACGACTCTGCCGTAGGGACCAAGGGACAAAGAGAGTCCGAACAACGAGGCGGCCCATAGGCCCGTATGCGTGGCGGCTTCAGGCAGTCCGGTGCCCCCTCCGTGCTGCGCACCGAGCTCGAGACTCACGCAAGGGGCGACCGCGTAGCGTCTGGAGCGCGGCTGCGCGTCGAAGGCAGCCCCGAGCACCGCGTAGCAAGCCTCGAGCTTGGCGGCGACCAATCGGAAGTCGGCTCGAGCGCCCGGCGCTCCGCCCACCACGTTCACGCGCTCAGGCGTGAAGTAGCTCGCCGACAGCGCTGCCTGGAAGCGACGCGCGCCGATCGCGAGGGCCGCGCCCCCGGCGAGGCTGGTGCTGGGCAACGAGCCCACATCGAGGCCGAGCAGGGCGCCCAGGCGCACGCTGGTGGCAAGCGGGCGCGAGGCGCGCGCGGGCGCCTGCGAATCGTCTTGGAGCTCGACAGGGCGCGCGGGCGTCTCGGGCGGAGGGGGAGGCGTAGGCGAGGCCGGTGGGGGTGGACGGGGAGGCTTGGGTTCAGGCGCATTCTGATCGGACGCCATGCTGATCACGAGCAACACGGCCTCGGTCAGCTCTTCGCAGTCGTGCCCGTAGAGCAGGCGCTGCTCGCGGCCCTCGGCATGGTGCAACCGGATGCGTGCACGCAGCTCGCCGTTCGGCGTGTGGTCGATCCAGACCTCGGCGCGCCCTTCGCTCAGAAGGGAAGCTCCCTGGCTGCGCGCGCGCAGGCGCTCGTCCGCTTCCTGCGCGGACGGACACGTGGAAGGCCCATGCCAGGCAATCGAGAGGTCGGCCCGCGCGCCCGCTACCCAGCCCAGGACCCCGATGAAGGCGCACAGCCACTCCCGCGACATGGAGCGCCGAGCATACTCGAGTCACGCTCCGCACAAAGCACTTTCACGGCGTTCCTCGCAGCTTGCTGACCACCATGTCGCGCTCCTTGCCGCCGCCGCTGGTGCTCGCCACTTGTCCTTGACCGTGCAGCCACACGTCGCCTCGTGTGTCGACGCCGAGGCCCCCGATGAAGGGCCTCTGGCCCCACTCGGGCGTGCGTGCCCAGATGAGCTTTTGATTGGCATCGAGCTTGAGCGCGAAGGGCATGCCGTAGCGGCTATTTCCCTCGGTCTGCGTGGCGGCGTCGTACGCGAGGGTGACGTCCAGAGCGTCGATCCTCCAGGGGGCGAAATAGCTTCCGCCGAGCGCGAGCGTGCCCTCGGCGTTGTGATGGAGCAGCTGGATGTAGGGTGAGGCTTCGAAGCCGAGGAAACCCGCATCCACCTCCTTGGGTGTCTGCACCTTGTTCTCCATGAACACGACCTTCGCGCCACGCGTGCCGTCGATCCCGAATGGTTGGATGCTCCAGCGGTCCGTCGTGGTGTACGTGGTGTCGTCTTCGTCGTAGATTTGCTCGTTGGCGAAGGCGCCGCTGTGACCGTCCGAGTAGCCGGCCATGGCTTGAATCCAGGCGTCGTCGTTGCTGATGGGGTTGCTCCACATCGGCGTCAGGTCGCTCATCGAGACGGCCGTCAGCTTGGCCTCGGTGTTTGCAGGCGGCGCGAACAAACTGCCGAGCAAGTCGAAGCCACCCGAGCCGCCGTCCAGGAACACCAGCCGGTCGTTGGCACGCGCCAGCTGGTACACGGAGCTGGCCCGCTGACTCACGGAGTTGCCCTGCGCGTCCAGCTTGAGCAAGAAAGGCCGGTACGCCGTGACCGAGAGGTCGAGGGCACCGCGACCGAAGTCGGTCCAGGCGTGGGCCATGCCCGCCACGTAGAGCTGGCCCACATCGTCCACGACCGCGTCGCTGATCATGCCTCCCGCCGCCAGGCCTCCACCGATCGCGAAAGCCTTGCGATAGACCTGTTGACCCGCACTCGAGAACTTGTGAATCACTAGCTCGGTGGCGAACGTGGTCGATAGGGGCACCAGCGGGTTGAAGTTGATGAGAGGGCCCGCCATGGCGGCAACGTACGAATTCCCGGCCTTGTCGACGCTGAGCGCGAGGGGGATCAAGACGTCGCTCTTGAGGCTCGGGGCCATGACCTTGGTCCAAACCGGCTTGCAATCCTTGTCGTACTTGTGAATGAGCCCGTTGGCTGCGGAGCCCGAACTGACGACACCGGCGCCCAAGTCCACGCGTTGACCGAAGGCTGCCATGATCACCACGCCATCGTCCGGGGTTGGCTGCAACGTGGAATGAAAGGCCTGCGACGCAAGCCAGGGTTGGTTGCTGAGCAGCACGTTGTCGTCGCTCGGGAAGTCGTAGCGATAGCGCACCTCGCACAGCACGGGACTCGCTGGATCACAGGACTTGATGCTCACAGTGAGTTGGTCCGTGGCGGTACGTGCACTCGTGAGCTCGGCGCCGGCCTGGGGGACCTCGCTGAGCGTGAGGTCGTAGGTGGTGGTCTCGCCGGGACAGACCTGGACCTCCTTGGTGCCGCTCAAGCCAGCGCTCCACGCGAAATGCAGCTCGGAGTCGCTCTCGGGCAGGGCCGCGCGCAGGGTGGTGCATTCACCCGGGCAGAGCTCGACCTTGTCTGCGCTCAAGGTGACCGCCCAGCCTTGCGACGCGGAGCTCCCATCGCCATCCCCGTCTCCGTCGCCCGGGCCAGGATCGGGCGTGCCGCTGTCGCCCTCCGTGGTTCGCCTGGTTTGACGGGAGGGGGCCGGATCGCCCGAGCAGGCGCCCAGGAGGAGTCCCAGGATCCACGCGCGATGGGGCTTGGCTTTGGCCAAAATCATGATGCTTTTCTCCCGATCACCCCAGCACCGAGGACCGTCCGTGCGGTCTGGGCGTGTGTTCTCGGTGGATGTCGGCTAGGCCTGGGATCCGTTCAGACACGAGGGTGAACGGATCGGGCCGCGTCGCGACATTCATGAGCATCCCTGCATGAACCTCACTCGAGCGCTCGAACATGGTCACGACGACCCGCGCCAGCCGGTTTCCCAAAGCTCGGCCGCGGCGGCCTGCGAACGCGAGCCTGCCTCCGGGCGGGCTTTCGACGCGCTCTACACGGCGCACGCAGGCTTCGTGTTCCGGGTGCTGCGCGGCATGGGCGTGCCGGACTCGCTGGCCGACGACGCGATGCAAGACGTCTTTCTGGTGGTGCACCGCCGGCTACCGGAGTTCGACGGGCGCGCCAAGGTGACCACGTGGTTGTTTCCGATCGCCGTCAACGTGGCCCTCAACTATCGGCGTCGCGCGCGCCGCAGCCACGATCAGACGCCCATCAAGGAGAACTTGGAGGCCGACGCGCTGTCGCCCCACGAGGAAGCCGAGGCGGCTCAGAGCTTGAGTCGCCTGCAGGCGGTGCTCGACGACCTCGATGACGAGAAGCGCGTCACGTTGTTGCTGGCCGATCTGGAGGGCTGCTCTGCGCCCGAGATCGCCGAGCTCACGCGGACCCCGCTCAACACGGTCTACACACGTTTGCGCCGCGCCCGCGCGGCCTTCGTCGCGCGCTGGCTCGCGCGCAAGGGAGATGCCGACCATGGCTGAACTTCCGCACGACGCGCGCCGCGCCCTGGTGGCCGCCCGCGTTCGCTACACACCGAGTCCGCAGCGCGTTTCGCGCCTGCAGCAACGCATCCAGGCGGCCGTGCTCGCAGGGGCGGCGCCGAGTGTACCGAGTGAGTTGGCCCACGCGCAGCGCATCGTGGGGCTCGAGGGCCCCTCGCTGTGGCACGCGCGCTTGCTCAACGCAGGCATCGGTATCGCGACCCTGGGCATGTTGGCGCTGTGCCTGGTGCTCTTTGCGCGGCCTCCTGCGGGCGTGCTCGAGCGTGGAGGATCGAAGTCTCCGAGCGCAGACCCCACGGCGCCCGTTGCGGCCACCGTGCACGAGGAGCAGACTGACCCTGGCGTTGTCCCCGCGCACTCTCACGTGGAGGCCGCGCGCGCAGCCGTCCCCCAAGTCGTGCCGAGCCCGATCGAAGAAAACCCGAAGGTTGTCGAACTGGCGCTGCCCAGGCGCCGTGACGAACGACCGAGGCCGTCGGCGCCTGCTCCAGCACGCTCGACTTCCAGCGTCCATGGCCAATTCGTTCATCCCACGGTGGAGCTCGACAGCGCGCCGTCCACGGCGACCGACTCGTCGAGTCGAACGGCAGTCATGGCATCGACTCCAGCGCAGGCTGGCGATGAGGTCCGGGCCAAACCCGACAGCGGCCTATCGCAAGAAGTGGCCCTGATCGCGGCGGCACGTGGCGCGCTCGATCGCGGAGAGGTGGCGCGCGCTGCCAGCCTGTTGCGAGATCACGTGCAGCGCTTCCCCGCGGGCCAACTGGTGAGCGAACGACTCGCGCTCGAGGTACGCGTTCATTGTGCACTGGGCGAGGGTGCCGCGGCGCGCAAGGCGCTGGAGGAGCTCTCTCTGTGGGCACCCAACTCGGCGCTCAGACGTACGCTGGAGCGCGCTTGCGGTGACATGCTCTCGCCATGACGAGGCGATACGCATGACACGCTGCCGCACGACACGGGACTGCATCCGCGGGCTCTCGGCATGCCTGAGCATCCTGCTCGGTGCTTGCGTGCA
The DNA here is from genome assembly GCA_047601445.1 of Myxococcales bacterium. Lineage (GTDB taxonomy): Bacteria > Myxococcota_A > Polyangia > Polyangiales > DASUME01 > DASUME01. The sequence continues at coordinate 7,388,919 of JASGJH010000001.1, forward strand.
AGAGACCTTCCTGCTCGGGAAAGCCGACCACGAGCGCGATGCATCAGAGGTGCCCGACGCGCGGGTGGACCCGGATGAGGAGCCCGACGCGGGTTCGGGCTCCGAATCGGACGCGGGCGAAGAGCCCCAGGCCACCAAGCCGCTGGTGGTGAGCATCGAGGTGCGCGGACGCGATCATGTGATCGCGCTCGGTCTCGGCTGCGGGGCCGAGTGCGTGGACGTTCGTGTGCACGTGGCTGGCGGGATTCCTCCGTACCGCGTCGTATGGGACGACGGAGAACAGGGCGCCCATCGCGATTTGTGCGCTGATCCGACGCGCCAGCGGGGCGGGCTCGTGCAAGACGCGAACACCAAGGCGCGGGCATCGGCGAGCTTCTCGCTGGGCGTGGTGGACTACGACGCGTGCAGCTCGGAGGGGCCGTTCTATCGCACTTGCTTCGCCATCGCGCCGGCATCGGATCGATGTGCGAACTTGGAGGGGACGCCCGCGACGTTCGACGTCGGCGAGCCCCTGCCAGAGGGAGGTCGCATCACCGCAGAGTTCGTGGTGAGCGACGCGAGCAGCTCAGCGCCCTACGTGAGCCTCTATCCAACGTCGGAGACCTGCGTCGGCTCGAGCGTTCTGAGCGGGACCTTCGAGAACCTGAGCGCCGCAGGTGACCCTGCGCGCCTGCTGTTCGACGGTTACCTAGACGAGGACACCCGCTACCTGAGCCTGGGAGATCGTGCGCTCTTGCCGAGCAACCCGCCCGACGTGGCGGCTGCCGCCGGAGGTTTCTCCGGGGAGGTACTCTCGGCCGTGGTCTGCGAGTACACGCAGTACGAACCCAGCGACAGCGCTCCCTGACGAGCGAGGTTTTGGAGATTTTGCAGATCGTTGATCGTGGTGGTGGAGATGGACTTTGACGGCGACGGCGTGCGTAGCCGCCCTCCCGGTTGACGATGAACGTCAGCCGCTTACGCACGCTGTCGCCGTAGGTGTCAAAGTCCACGTCGCCGTCGCCGATCAGGGTTCACATTGACGACCAAATCGAGGTCAACGTGCAGGAGCTGCCCCGACCGCGTCAGGGGAGGGCGATGCGCCCCGGCGCACTCTGGGTACCGCTCGCGGTATGGCAGCTGTTGCAGTCGCCGGATGGCACCTTACCGACCATGTGGCGCTCCTTGCCTCCTGAGAGAACCTTCGCGCTGATCGGAAAGGTCCTGCTCTTGGTGGAGTAGAAGTTGCCGCTGCTGTTGGGCGTCAAGCGCTCGACTGTGCCCTTGGCGTCGGTGATTTCGACCTGGATGCCACTGCCGTTCGCGCCGTTGCAGTCGTCCGGCTCGTGTCCCGTCGGATAGATGGTGCCCGCGACCGTGAAGCGCGGAGCGCCGCCGTGCTTGGAGTGGCAGTCGATGCAGGCGCGTCCGGGATGCATCAACGCGTTGCCGATGTCGCCGAAGAACCAGGTCGAACCGCTCGTGCACTTGGTGGCGCCCGCGAAGGCGGGGTCACTCGTCGGAGCCGTGTCGCCGTCGCCATCACCGCTGACATCGCCATCGCCGTCGCCCGCAGGCGTCACCGTGTCGTCGCAGGTCTCGGAGGGCATGCCATCGTTGACCCAGGCTGCGAAGGCCGAGATCTCCGCGCTCGTCGGGCGCGGCGTGACGGGCGGCATGCGGTCGGTGCCCTTCGAGCGCAGACGCGTGAGCGCGTCGTGGGCGAGGTCGATCTTCTTGTTCGTCGGAGACGGTTGCCAAAGCGCACCCGCGGTCAGCAAACTCACGTGGGCGCCGCCCGAAGGACGCTTTCCATGGCAGGTCACGCAGTAGGTCTGAAGCAGGTCCGACACCTCGCATGGGAGCGACTTTTTGCTCGTTGGAACGTCTCCATCCCCGTCGCCATCGCCATCGCCATCGCCATCGCCGTCGCCATCGCCATCGCCCGACACGTTGTCCTCGTCGGAATTGGTATCGGTTCCTCCGAGGGTTCCACTGGGTCCCGCGGCCGAGCCCGGGTTGCAGGCACTGAGGCTCAGCGCGAGCGCGGAGCCACCAAGCAGAGCTGTAATTTTGCGAAGAGACATGCTTCCTCCCTCGACACCGGGGCGCGAACGAGGGACTAATGGCCAGCGTACGTTGGATCCGTTTGAGGGTTAGAAGAGTCTTGGTGCGAAGCGCGCGTCTGATGGGCGAGAGAGTATCCGAGCGGCTCACGCGGCAGGGCTTCGGGCTCGCGCTTCATGCCTTCTTGGCCGCATTTGTTCTGCTGCCCACCACGTCGCATGCGCAGCACGACGCGGGGACCCTCGAGTTCACGGCGGTTCAGGGATGCCCCAGCGCGCCGTGGATCAAGCAGCGAGTGTCAGCGCTGCTCGCCCCCCAGTCGTGGCCGGCCGACGTGCGTGCCCGCGCCAACATCCGCAAGGTCGGGACCCGCCTGCGCCTGTCCTTGAGTGTCGGTCGCGCCGAGGTCCAAAGTCAGCGCACCCTCGAGGCCCACGACTGCACGGAGCTGGCCGAGGCTACGGCTTGGTTGATCGCGCTCGCCATCGATCCCGAGATCCGACGCGGGCCGGTCCAGGAAGCCGCAGACGCGGGTGACGTGGATGACAGCGAACATGCCGTCGAGGGCAGCAGCACCTCGGCTGCTGGCCATGGGCCCGACGACGGCGCCGAGCCGCGAAATTCGGCGAACTCCACCGCTTCCGCAGCTGGAAGCAGCGCGTCCTCAGACGCTCCCCACTCCAAGCAGCAGCCGCCAGCGAGCACGCCTACGCGCGATCGAACGAAGGCCGCGCAAAATGTGCGCGAGGACGTCCGAGCACCCGGGCCGCCGCGCGAGCGCTGGGGTCGCGTCGGAGCTTTCGGCGGCGTCTGGGGCGCCCATCTGCCAGCGCCTCAGGCCTCCCTCGGCGCGCGCGCAGGTTTCGGTTTGGAGCGCCTCTACGTGGAAGCTCGCTATGCCTACATGTTCGAGCGTTCACAGTCGGTGGAGCTCCCAGCCCGTGCCGCCGTGGTGGGATTTTCGACGCAGGAGCTGGCGCTGGCCCTCTGCGGACAATGGGTGTTGGGCAGCTTGCGCGCAGGGCCCTGCGCGGTGCTCAGCGGCCTTCGCTCCAAGGGACGTGCGGAGGGCATCACCGACCCCCGTGAGGACACGCGAACTTGGCTAACGGCGGGGCTCTCGGCCTACGGGGGGTGGATGTTTCGTTCGCTATTCGAAATAAGCCTGGAGCTGGGCGCCAACCTCGCCATGAGCCCGCGCCCTCGCTACACGATCGCGACGGATCGAGAGGTAGCGCACGCGGGCCTGGGATCCGGCTATGCGAGACTCGGCCTCGGCGTACGATTTCGCTGACGGAAAGGCGCCCCCGTGGCCATCAGGGATTTGATGAGTGCGCCTCTTACGCGCGTGGGCTCGGCCGAAGCCGCGGTACCTCGCGGGCAAGAACGATCCTTCGAGGCACTCTACGACGCCCACTTCGACTTTGCCTGGCGCACCCTGAGGCGCCTGGGGGTGCACGTGTCCGTGCTCGATGACGCCGCCCAGGACACCTTCGTCGTTCTGCACCGGAGACTCTCGGAGCTGCGCCCCGACGCCTCTCCTCGCGCCTTCGTGTTCGCCATTGCCCAGCGCGTCGCCCACGACTATCGCCGCTCGGCCCGCCGCAAGCCCACGAGCTCGCTCGAGGCGGAGATCGTCTCGCGCGAGGCGAGTCCCTTCGAGGACACGGCCAAGGCCCAGGCGAGCCGGCTGGTGCAGCGCTTCCTCGGCGAGCTCGACGAAGACAAGCGAGCCGTGTTCATGCTGGCGGATCTCGAAGAGATGAGCGCACCGGAGATCAGTGAAGCCCTGGCGGTGAACCTCAACACGGTCTACTCCCGCTTGCGCGCTGCGCGGCAGCGTCTGGTGGAATTTCTCGAGAAGGAAGGAGCGCACCGTGGTTGATCTGCCTCCGGACGCCAAGCGGCTCCTGGCCCTGGCTCGAGATGCCGACAATCCACCGCCCGGCGCTCGCGAAGAAGTGCGGCGCGCGGCCCTGGCCACGCTGGCTGCGGGCGGCCCTTCGCCGACGAGTTTGAATGCGCCTCCGAGTGGAGCGCAACCGTGGGGGCTACTCGGGAAGCTCAAGGTGTTCTTGGCCGCTTTCACCTTGGCGGGCGTGGGCTTGCTCGGCTATCGAGCCACCCATTCCGAGGTTGCCTCGGTGGAGGTGCGCAGTGCGGCGAGCCCCACGAGCGGGTTGCAGTTGCGCCCCGAGGTTGCGCCCCTGCTTCTCCAGTCACCTTCCGTGAAGCCCTTGCTCGGCGCCGCGGCGCCGCCTTCGGTCGAGGCGTCCCCACCGGTACACGCCCCCGCGCGAGCGCAACGTCCGGCGGTGCGCGAGCTGCCGCGGCTCGACTTGAAAGGCGACATGGCGCTGCTCGAGCGCGCCACCGATGCGCTCTCTCATCAGCGTGCCCAGATCGCTCTGGACTTGCTGGCCCAGCACCGCGCTCGCTTCGCTACCACGGCGTTTCCCGACGAGCGCGCGGGGCTCACCGTGATCGCCCACTGTCAGTTGGGCACGGCATCCGCTGCCGTCGAAGCCACGGGCTTCCTGCGCAGTACGCCCGGGTCGCTGCTCGCTGCGCGCGTGCGCTCGGCCTGCGGCGTCGAGGGGCAGCCCGAGCACCAACCCAAGGAGACGCGATGAAGACGCTCCGGGTACTCGCGTGCCTGGTGTGTCTCGTCGGCTGCGACGCCTTCCAGACCGGTTCGCTCGGCGACGATCGCGAAGACCTGAGCGACGCAGGAGTGGGCTCTCCAGAGCAGCAATCGATGGCGGACTCAGGCGCGCGAGATGGCGGCACGAAGATCCCCTCCGAAAAGGACCCACCCGTGGCCCGCGCCGACGCCGGTGATGGCGACGACGGCGACAAGCACGACGACGACGACGACCCGGACGCGGGAGCTGACGCCGGAAGCGACGCGGGGACGAGTCTCCTGTGCCGTCTCTCGCCCCATGAGTGCATGGAGCACGGTCTCTGACCCGTCACGCGTGTCGCTCAACGCGCGCGCAAAGCCAGTGCCACCGTCTCCTGCGCGCCGCCGAGTTGGCGATACATGTGCTCGGCCGTGGCCACGATCCGACGCGGTAGCTCGGCGCAGGACTGCGAGCAGCGCAGGTGCGCGATGCCGTTGCGCCCGTCGGGTAACGTCCACAGCAAGGTCGCGTGTTGGTGCCCGAGCATCACGGACAGCTGACCGAGCTTCGCGTGGCGAGCTTTGCCGTGCGCGCTGACCTTCACGCCCAGCGAAGCCTCGAGTGAGCGCACCAGATCACTCGTCTGTAGCCGCGCATCGCGGCCGGCCGAACCCACGACGACCAAGGCGAGGCCCGGACGTGCTGCGGCATTCAGGCGCGTATCCGATGCGTGCGCGTGGGATGCCACGAGCACGAGCGAGAAGAGACTCAACAGGACGTACGCAGCGATGGGGCGGGGCATCGGGGGGAGCTCCTTGGGACCGTCGCAAGCGGTCTTGTCCGCACACTTCCGCAAACCACGTGCCACCCCCGCGCGCGAGGCCGACAAGCGTTCTTGTCGGGCGCGTCGTTCGCCCGGAATCTCCCAGCTTTCCGTGGGTCGATGTGGGGCAGTAAACCAGCGGTGGCGGGTGCACCCATGACCTCGAAAGGTCGCTTGGGGGCAGGCCGCTCCCTCAACGTGGTCGAGCCTGCGTGGCAGAGCGCCACGATCCGAGGCGACTTGGTCGAATGCGCATTTTCAGGCCATGGAATGAGCCGCAGCGTGCAACCAACCACCACCGAACATGTCCCAATTCCGACCGTCGCTGCGCAACACACCTACCTTTCGAAGCTGCATGTCGTTCGTTACCCTGGCCGGAATGGCGGGAAAGAAGGGCCTGGGAAGGAAGCGTGCGCTGCCCCTGCGCGCGTGGACGCTTGCAAGCTGTGTCGTCGCGTTGGGTGCTTGCAGCGATAGCGCCAAGCATTCGAGCCCCGAAGCCAGCGAGTTTGCCTTGAGCGGCCGTGCCTTTGGTAGCGACGTCGGTCAACCGATCGTCGGAGCCGGCGTAGCCATCGGCAAGAAGAGCGTGAACACCGACGCGCAGGGCGGCTTCGAGCTGACCTACACGCAGGACGACGGCACCAAGCTGATCGTGAGCGAGAAGGAATATGCGCCGGTAAGCAAGGAGGCTCCCGCGGGTAAGGGCTACCTCGAGGTGTTCGCCAAGCGCATCGACGCGAGCGTGAAGATCGACGCGGACAAGGGAGGCTCCGTGCGCTCCAGCAAGGGCGCTGGCGTCTCCGTGAAGGCGGGCTCGCTCGTGGACAAGGACGGCGTGAGCAGCAAGATGGCCGAGCTGTCGGTGGCGGCTCCCGACTCCAAGCGCACCAAGGAGCTCGCCACGTTGCCTGGCGACTTCGACGCCAAGGGCAAAGGCGTCACCGGCAAGCTCTCGGCCGGCTCGGCAGTGTTCGTCGGGGCCCGTGAGGACGACAAGGCGCTCGAGCTGGTGCAGGGACAGAAGGCGACCCTCACCGTTCCGGTGCACGAGAAGAAGAAGGCCGCCGAGCCCACGCTCTACTGGTTCGACGAGGCACAGAACGCGTGGTTGGAGCTAGGGCCTGCGGTCGCCGCGGACGACAGCGAAGGTCTATCGGTGTACAGCGCGGAGATCGATCGACTGGGTTGGTTCGCGGTGGGCGAGTTGATCAGCGAGCTCACGTGCCTCCACGTGTGCGTGGAGCAGGCGGATCAACAGCCGGCGCGGTTTGCGCAAGTGGTGGCGAGCGGCGTGGAGTTGTTCACGCGCAGCAGCGCGTTCGCGGGCGAGGATGGCTGTGCAGTGGTCGAGGTCCCAGCGCACGCGCAGGTCACGTTGAGCGCCCAGGCGCGAAGCGGGGCGGCGCCGGCCGTGGTGTTCGCCACCGGCAGTGGCGGCCAGGTCGCTGATGGGGCCAGCTGCCAAGCGGCGCCCAAGCTCGTGCTGAGCGCGCCGGCCGCAGGGAGTTGCCCGCTCGGGTTCACGCCGTGCGCGGGCGCATGCATCGATCCCACGGACGATCCGCTGCACTGCGGCACCTGCGACGTGAGCTGCGCCGCGGAGGCCTGTGTGGCGGGGGCGTGCGGCGATCCAGTTGCACAACCTGACGCGGGCAGCGTCGACGCGGGGGGGACTCCGACGCGAGCACGCCCGAGCTCGACGGCGGTGGCATGCTTGGGTCCGATGCCAGCGCCTGTTTCTTCCACCCTGGGCTCGCGCCTGACGTGGGAACCGTGGGTACGAACTTGGTGCCGTTCGTGTTCTTCACGCTGTGGGTCGACCCAGTGAACGGCAGCGACACCGCCGACGGCTCCATGGCCACGCCGATCAAGACCATCAAGCATGCGCTGCAGCAGATCGCGCCTGGCGACCTGGCCGATATCCACCTCAAGGACGGCACCTACAACGCCGCGAGCGGCGAGACCTTCCCCATCACGCTGCCCGCAGGCGTGTCGCTCCAGGGCTCGACCAGCTCGGTGATCGCGGGCTCGGGGGCCTACGCCGGCAACGCCACCGCCGTGGTAGCCGAGGGCGGCAACACCATCACCAGCGTCACCTTCGACGTGGGCGCCCCCTCCAACACCTATGGCGTGATCAGCACGAGCGGCGTCAGCATCAGCTCGAGCACGTTCCGCAACGGCTTCGGCGGCGTGTTCGCGTCGAGCGGTGATGTGACCATTAGCCTGACCACCTTCGACACCACGGGCGTCGGCGTGTATCGCTGCGGGGCGGGCAGCATCGTCAACTCCACCTTCGTCGCGATGTCGACTCCGATCTTGTTGACCGACGGCTCATGCACGCTTCAGGACAACCAGATTGGCGGCAGCGGTGGCGTAGGCGTGGAGATGCAGTCCACGGGCGTCCACAGCTTGGTCCACAACACCTTCGCTCGCGGGGCCGGCTACACGAATGGCGCGGTCCACATGAGCGGCGCAGTCCAGGTCGTCATGCGCAACAACGATATCCAGGCAGTGGCGCAGGTCGCGGTCTTCAGTGAAGACATGACCTATCTCGATCTCGGCACGCCGAGTGATCCGGGGCAAAACAAGCTTGGTCGCGTGGATGCCGTGGGCATCGATCACCGCTCGAGTGCCACGATTCCCGCTTTTGGAAACACCTGGGCACACGAGCCTCCCGCCGCAAACGTAGACATCAAGCAGTTTCCGGGGGCGGGGCAGGTAGCTGTGGCTGCTGGCGACTTCTGCGCCATTTGAGCGGAGCTCGCGACTTCAAATGAGCGAAGCTTCAGTGCCCAAGTAGGTCGTGCAAAGCATTGTTCAGGCGCGACGTGGCTGCGGGCTGAGCGGTCGTCTCGTTGTCGGTCGGCGATTGCTGCTGGCGGACGTAGCTACGCGCAGCCATCACCATCATCGAGGTGGTGGTGGCGATGAAGAGCGCGCAAACGGCGAAACAGCGCCAACGACTAGTCGGCTTGGGCTGGCTGCTCATATTTTCACTATGCCCCGTCTCCTCTGAGTCTGCTCGCTCGAGAGGAGGAGAGAGCGGCGATTCAAAGCGGGTGGACACGCATCTTGCCTGCGTGCCCGCAAGCGAGACGGTTGTGCACGCGTTCCACGTGTCTCGGTGGTGCGCGGTCCGCCATTGCAGCCATCAGCGCCGCGCGCGCCGCACCCGCTCGCCGAACACGCTCTGGGGATAGGCCGACAGAAACGCGTCCGCGGCGCGCTCGGCCTCGGGCTGACTGCCGAGCGCATAAAGCGCCATCACTTCGATGTAGCGACGTTCTTCCGTGAGGTAATCGGAGCGGCCGTGGGTGGCCACCTTGCGTACGATGGCGAGCGCCTGGGCGGGATTGGAGCGCAGGAGACTCTCGGCGCGTCCGAGTGCCTGAGCTTCGAGGACCTCGTCGATGGCCGGCACGGACGCCTCGGCAGGTTCTGCTGGCGCCTGTTTGCGCGGCTCCGCGGGCGTTTCCTGGGCGGCCTCGGACTGGGTGTTCGCTGTGCGCTCCGTGCTGCGCGCGCGGCTCTCCGTGCTGCGAGCCTCCGTGCGGCCCACGCGCGAGCCAACGCGCGGTGAGCTCACCACGAGCGCTCCGCTCGTTGTTGGGCTGGCCGCGTTGTCTCCGCGGCGAGACCCCTCGCGCTGCACGCGGGCAGCGCCTTGAGTGACCTCTTCGCTTGCTGGCTCGGTCGCGTCGGGGCTGACCTGTAGTGGCAACGCGGACGGCACATTCTCCGCTGCGGTCGCCGCGCTTGGTTCTGCAAGCTCGGCCGCAGGCGGCGGTTCCGCTCGGCTCGGCAAGAGCTGAAGCGCGGCGAGGAGCGCGGCGCCACTCATGGTGAGCACGATCGCGACCTTGGTGCCCGCCATCGATCCCAACAAACCTGGAGCCGCCTGCGGTGCGACCGACGCCGCGCTCCCCGAGCCCGATGGCAAGCGCGCCACGCGGTCGAGGTGGCGCGCGAGCTCGCTCGGCACGTCGTAGGAGAACGGCATCTCCTTGGCGGTCGCCCGCAAGAGTTCCTGAGCCTCCGAGCCTCGCCACGCAGGCGCAAACCATCCCATGGCCATCGTGAGCATCCTCGCGCTGCGGGCGAATACCGGTGCAGGCGACGCCCCACGCTCGCGTGCCGCGCGGGGCCGTTCGAGCGCCGCATCCACACCGACCAGGGCACGCTGGAACTTCTTGCGAGCTTCGTGCAGCCGCCAATACACCGTGCCCACCGGGACCCCCATGGCTTGCCCAATCGAGGCGCAGGTCTCTTCTTCTGCGTCGGCCAACAGCAGCGTCGCGCGCAGCTCGGGCTCGAGCTTGTCGAGCGCGCGCTGCAGACGCACCAAGGAGTCGTGGGTCTGGAGCGTGAGCTCCGGGTCCTGTTCCCGTGCGAGCAGCTCGTCCGGCTCGGTGCTCGCGAGTCGAGATGCTTGCGCGCGGGCCTTGCGACGCTGCGCAGAAGCGGCGTTGACGGCGATGGCGGCCAAGTAGCTCGTGGGCTTGGCCGGTCCACGACGGTAGCCACCCCGCTGATGCACCACCAGGAACACCTCCTGCACAGTGTCCTGGATCGCATCCGCCGGCACCCCGAGTCGAAACAGGAAGCGCGCCACGAACGCGCCGTGCTCTCGAAAGAGCTCCGCTGCGCTCATGTCGCCCTGCTCGGACCGTTCGGCCATCGACTCCTCCGCTGAGTGGAGGTCACCTTTCAGATGAAACCTTGGCGAATTCGTCATCGCACTCAAAAATGATACGAAGGGCCCGCTCCCAGCGTGAAGCCGAGTCGCGGCAGCGTGCGCATGCCTGCCAGGGTGCCCGCCTCGCTCTCCACCCCAAAGCTCACCTTGTTCAGGGGGACCACCAGGCTCGCCGGCAGCTCCAACCACCAAGGGCCCGAGACTCTCACCGATAGCGCGAGGCTGTTCGAGGCGGCAAGCCACGCCAGCCACTCCGAGTGCGACTCTTTGTAACCCTGCCCACGCGCTTGAAGCGCGCCGATGGCGAGGCCGAGGCAGGCGCGCGCGCTCAGCGAGCCAGCGATGGGAAACAGCGCACAAGCGGAGAGCTGTCCGGAGAGCAGCAAGCTACGAAAGACTCCTGGAGCGGTGTCGAATCCGGCCGCGCCCGCGGCATCGGCGAAGCCCTCGGCGCGCAGCCCAAAACGTGTCCCGAGCGCTCGCGACCCCGCCAGCCCTGCGCCCAAGGAAACCCGCGGCAAGAGGCCGAAGCCCACGCGCGCCAGCAGGCTCGCGCCTTGTTTATCGGTGCTGCCGGTGGCGCCGAGATCACTCAGCAGCTCGTCGCGCAGGGATGCCTTCAGCCCCATGGCGATGGCCACCGCGAGGCTGGCTTCGAGCTGCGTGCACACGAAGGGTGCGGGCTGAAAGCGGCGTTTGCCCAGGATGGTCGCGCCGCGTCGGATCTCCATGGTGACATCGCGTGGATCCTGGGGACTGCCGATCACGTCGACGCCGAGATCGGCGTCCACCCGATCGCTGCGCAGCCAGGCTTCCACTTGAGGCACCAGCGACTCCGTTTGCACGCAGGTCGCGCCCGCCTGCACGCGGATGGCTTCGGACAGCGGCCGTCGATCCCGCGCATGGGCCACGCCACCGGCGAGCATGGTGAGCATGCCCACCAACACCACCGGCGCCGCCATGCGTAGTACGCCCGCAAACCAGGCGCGATCGTAGCGACGGGCGGCGCGGTCGTGAAATCTCAAGGCGAGCACGCATCCTGCCACGCGGCGCTCACCGCTCCTGTCCTGGAATTAGGCCTCACGTTCCTGTCTATTGACCTCGGTCGCGCCGCTCGGTTCCCGCGCGGGAGCGGCGGCCACTATGGGGCGCGTCTGCGTTGCCTGGGAGGCCAACTGCTCGCCGTGCCGGCCAACCCTGCTCGGCCGTGCCGAGTGGGCGTCAGGTCTCTGCGTCGGGGGTCGAGCGCTCGCGATAGCGGGCCGGGCTGGTTCCCGTCCAGCGTTTGAAGGCTCTCTGAAAGGTGCTCTGCTGCGCAAAACCCGTTTCGTGCGCGACCTCTTTGAGGGTCCGCAGCGGGTGTTGCAGCAGGTCGCAAGCGAGCTCGATTCTTGCTGTGCTCCACCAGCTCCGAGTACGAGACCCCTTCTTCGCTCAGGCGTCGTCGCAGGGAACGCGTGCTCATGCCCAGGGCGCGCGCGGCATCCTCCATGGCCATCACTTCGGGCAGCTTGCGCTGCACCAGCCGCTTGAGCCGCTCCGCGTAGGTGCTCTGGCCCACCACGCGCTTCAGCACGCGCTCGGCCTGCGTGGTGAGGAACTCGTGCAGCTCTTCGTTGCGGTGTGCTTGCGGCGAGTCGAGGCCCTCGTGCTGGAACTCCATGAAGGTGTCGGCTTGCTCGAAGCACGCCCGCCCCTCGAATAGCCGCTCGTATTCGCTCGCATAGCTCGGGCGCCCATGGCTGAAGCCCACGCGCTGCACCAGTGCGCCGGACGCTGCGCCGACCACCTTCAAGAGGCGCAGCATGGAGACGGCGATCATCTCGCGTCTCATGCGCAGACCCTGCTCGGACGCGGACAGGGGCGTGAACACGAAGCGGCCGTGGTTGCCCCGCGTCTCGAACTCGACCTCGGGCTTGTCGGCGAGGATGGGTTGAAAGCGCAGGATGGCCTCGATGGCGCTCTGCAGGCTGCGCGCCTGGGCGACCAACGGCGGCAACACGTCGTACTGCATCAGCGGCGAGTGCTCGGCCCAGTGCAGCCCCAATGCTTCGTCCCCGGTGAGCTCCAACGCGAGCTCCAGCAAGGCGTCGAATTCCTGGACCTCGAACCACGCGTAGGGATCGCTCAGTCGACCCGGCGCGAGCCCCGCCCGCTCCAGGAAGGCCTGGGAGCTCACGCCGGAGACGGTGACCGCTTCGGTGAGCGCCCGTACGTGGATGGCTGAGACCCGCATGCTCCTTCGCTATCGCTCGCGGGTCGGACCCGGACGAGAGTCGCGCCGCCCGCGCGGCGTGCATCTTGGGGTGGGGTGTCCGAGGGTGTCAAGGCAGGCCGGTCCGCGCCAGGTGCCGGCACATTCTGGCGCACACGAACGGGCGCGCTCATGCCCAGCGATCTACGCGAGCGGACCACCATGCGCCGCGCGCCGCGCAGCGCTGCGCATGCCCAGCATTCTGAATCGAAATCTCATGGGCCCAGTGCCCTCCATCGCCACGGACGGCTCATCGATCACCTCGCGGGAAGCTGCAGTTTTCGAAGCGCGAATTCACCCGGATCCAACGCCCAAGCGCATTGCTCTGCAGATGGACGAAAGCTAGCTTCGCAAGCACTTGTCTTCCTTGTTCGCGCGCTTCGTTTCCTCTCGCGCTGCTCGCTTGCGGCCTTGGCCCAATCGACTCGGGCAGCTCCGTGTTTTGGGGCATGCGCTATCGGTCCTGCCCTTCAGCGCGCTGCTGCTGATCGCTGCGAGCCTCGCGGGCTGCATCGGGTCCAAGAGCGAGGCGGCCCATCGGCTCGACAGTGGTCCTATCGATATCGGCGAAGATGGTTCGCTGCCACTCTCGGACGCGGGCGAGGACGCCGCCACGGTCGACGCAGCACCGCCGGGCTCCGATGCCGCACACGACGCCGCTCAGCCGGATGCGGCATTCCCCGATGGCGATGCGGGCGACGACGCAGGAGACGCGGCGGTGCCGCGGTCATGCAATCGTCACTTGCCGCATGTGCTGGTGCTCTTCGGGGGGGCGCTCGGCCCGAACGATCCGGGCACCAACAATCTGCTCAATCTCCTGAACGAGCAGCGCCTGTTCTACTCCTCGCGGCCCATCGACGCCGAGGTCGCTTTCCAGAGCGAGGCGACGGGAAACTTCGGCGCCATCGTGATCACGGACTACGAGGCCTACGTGGAGCTGGAGTCGGCCCACAAGGAGCGCCTCGATGCCTACGCCCGCGCCTGCGACGTGGGGTTGTACTTCCTGCATGTCCCAGCCGGTACGGCGCTTCAGGGGGGGGACCTCGTGGCAGGATTCGATTCGGTCCTGAGCAACCCACGCGTGGACGCCGATAGCCCCGTGCTGCGCCTCACCAAGGACGGCGGGGCTCTGAGCGAGACGCTGCCAGGCAAGGGCCGCCCCTTCGTCGTGACCGCGACGCGAGGCTACGCGACCATCGCCTCCGCCACGGCGGGCCCCATGCGCTCGCCCAACATCGTCGCCGACGACGGAACCCGCGACGGGGTGCGCAAGATCTTCCACGGTCAGGACTTCACGCGTTACTGGCTGCACGACCTCCTGTTCCTCGATGGCTTGCAGTGGCTGGCTCCGGTGGAGCTCGGCATCGTGGACGAGCGCTGGTTCGCGGTGGACATCGACGACATCTTCATGCCCGCCTACGACGAGGACCCCAGCAAACAAATCGTGAAGCTACAGCGCTCCGACGTCGACGCCTTGATCGCCACCCAGCACGCCATCGCTGCCATCACCGGCATGCGCTTTCGCTTTACGCTCGGCTTCAACAGCGGTTTCTATGAACGCCAGCTCGCGCCCGCCCCCTTCGACGACGTCGACGGCGATCACGCCCTGGTGGAGCACCGCGACGAATTCCACTGGTTCGATCACCTGCCGGAGCACGAGAGCCCGACCGGTGAGAGCGAGGAAGACCTGGTCGCGTTGATGCAGGAGTCGAAGACCTGGGCCGAAGCGAGCGGCGTCATCGACTACATGACCAAGTACGCCGTGTCCCCCCGGCACGACGGCGTGGCCAAGCGCTACAAGCCCCTGTTCGATGCCTGGCGCGAAGTCTGGGACCTTCGCTACACCTCGGCACCGCTCTCGGGCGCGGGCTTCGCGTTCGACGGCGTGCTGGTCTCTCCGCGCCTCGATCTGCGCATCTGGTCGAGTCAGTACTCCTTCGATCAGGTGAGCCCCGACGATCTCGACGCGCTGGCGGTGGCAGGCGGGCCCGTGTTCCGCGCCATGCTCACGAACCTCACTTCCGTGTTCATGACCCACCAGGGCAACTACGCCCGCGACCGCCTGGCTCCACGAGTTCTGCTGGCGGCGCTCCAGAACCTGCATACCTGGACCAATCTGCGCTTCCTCAACGGCACGTCCGACCGCGTGGTGGAGCAGTACTTCATGCTCCAGGCCAAGCCCGTTCACTGACGGCTCGCGTCGCGAGCACCCACGATGCGGGCTCGCATCGCGAGCCGGTGGCACTGAGGGATCGTACGGCACCGCCGGGGCCGCCCCTGCGCGCTCGGCTTGACAACAAGGTATACATCGTGTTTCCCATAGGTCATGGCGATCTCATCCTTGGCGCACAAGAAGGTCTTCATCACGGGCGCGGCCAGCGGTATCGGGCGGGCCACGGCGCGCGCGGCAGCCCGCGAGGGGGCTCAGCTGTTCCTCACCGATCGTCACCTCGAGCCGTTGAGTGGGCTGGTGAGCGAGCTGCGGCATTCGGGCGCTCAGGTGGCGGAATTCCGGGCCTTCGACATCGCCGATATCCAGGCCGTTCGGGACTTCGCGGAGGCCATTCACCAGGTCCACGGCAGCATGGACGTGCTGATGAACGTGGCCGGCATCTCCATCTGGGGCAGCGTGGAGCACCTGCAGCATCAGGACTGGAAGAGCCTGGTGGACGTCAACTTGATGGGGCCCATCCATGTGATCGAGTGTTTCGTGCCGGAGATGATCCGGGCCGGGCGGGGCGGGCACCTGGTGAACGTGTCGTCGGCGGCGGGCCTGTTCGGGTTGCCATGGCACGCGGCCTACAGCGCCAGCAAGTTTGGTCTGCGCGGGGTGTCCGAGGTGCTCCGCTTCGACCTGCGGCGTCATGGTATCGGTGTCAGCTTGGTCTGTCCGGGTGCCGTCGACACGGGGCTCGTGAGCACGCTCCAGGTGCGCGGTCTCGACACCCAGGGGCCTGCGTTCCAACGCATGCGCCAGCATTTTCAGCGTCACGCCGTGAGCCCAGAGCAGGCAGCCGAGGCCATCCTGCGTGGCATCAAGCGCAACCGCTACATGGTCTACACCTCCTTCGATATCCGGATGGGACACTGGTTTCAGCGCAAGTTCTCGCTGCCCTACGAGCTCTTCATGCACGGCATGAACTTCGGCTTCCAGCGCTTCGCGGCGGCCTCGTCGTCCTCGGGCAAGCGCGTGCCCAGTCGTCAGGACTCCATGCCCAGGGAGCAACTGCGATGAGTCCGCGTCTGCCTCCCGCTGGTCTGGGCGAGCTCGGCGCCGTCAACTGGGTGTTGTGCCGTGTGATCGCCCTGGCCCAGGGCGTGCCGGAGGCGCACCTGTTCACCACCCTCGGGCGCCAACGTGGGTTGTTCCGTTCGTGGCTGCTGTACTCGGCGCGGCTCATGCCGGGCGGCAGCCTCTCGCGCAAGGAAACCGAGCTGGTGATCCTGCGCATCGCCCACCTGCGCGACTGCCAGTACGAACGCGATCATCACGTGAAGCTCGGCCGCCGGGTCGGCATCACCGCTGCCTTGCTGCAAGCCATCGAGGTGGGTCCAAGCAGCGAGGAACTCAACGAGCGTCAGCGCGCGATCCTCGCCGCGGTGGACGACCTGGTGCGCACCAAGAACATCTCGGACGCAAACTGGCGCAGCTTGCGCCAACACCTGCAGAGCCCCCAAATCGTGGAATTGTGCCTGTTGGTAGGGCAGTACGAGACGCTCGCCACCACCATCGCCACCCTGGGCATCCAGCGGGATTTTTGAGTCATGCCCGCCGCGACGCGTGAGCCACGCGCGCCGACCAAGCGAGCTTCGACGTCGCCGCAGCCCAAGAAGAAGGCGGCGCGTCGGCGCAACGCGACCGGCGTGCAACTCGGTGAGGACGAGGTGCGCTCGCGCATCCTGCAGGCAGGCGCCATGGTCTTCGCGCAGAGCGGCGTGCGGGCGGCCTCGGTGGAGGACATCCTGTTGGTCTCGGGCATCTCGCGCCGCACCTTCTATCGCTTCTACGAGGGCAAGGAAGACGTGATGCTCGCCCTCTACAACCTGGGTACCGAGGGGTTGCTAGGAGCATGCCGGTTCGCGGTGGCCAGCACCCACGACCCGCTGCTGCGCTTCGAGCGCTGCATCGACGCGCACCTCCAGAATGCACGCGGGCTTGCACGACTGATCTTCGTGCTCGGAGGTGAAGCACAGCATCATGAGTCCCCACTGTACGTGCGCCGTCGCGAGGTCCACGACCAGCTCGTGCAGCTGCTCGCACACGCTCCCGGGATGCCGGCCCTCGATGAGCTCATGGTACGCGCGATGATCCTGGCCCTCGAGGGGGTGGTCCGCTTCATGCTCGAGCAAGGGGACGAGGGACGCTCCGTGTCCTCCTCCGAGCTGGCGCGCGCCAAGAAAATGCTGCTGCAACTGTGCAGCGGCGCACTCGCGTGAGCTGGCGGCAAGAAACACCTACGCCGACGGTGTCGAAGCCAGGCAACATCCGACGCTGCCGTTCCGGCTTCGAGGTTCCATGTACCGAAAGCTCTTCGCTTCGTTCGCCCTGGCTTCGCTCTCCCTGGCTTGCAACTCCGAGGCGCCACGCCCACCCAAGCCAGGTGAGGTCTGCTTCGGGCTGCAGTCCGCTCCCAACAACGACGCTTGCGAGCCTCAAAGATGCCTGCAGGAGAAGTACGAGCTCGACGTGAACGACCACGCGGCCACGCTCTCGTGCAACCTGTCTGGCCCCACCTGTGATCTGCCGCCCAATGGAACGGACACGACCTACTTCGACTTCTTCAAGGATGACTACGAGGTCATCCTTGGCTTCGACAACCGAATCCTCGACGGCTACTCGCTGGCGGCCTTCAAGCAATACCTCAAGGACGCCGAAATCGAGTTCAACGTGCGAACCTCCGCGCCGCTCTACGCAACGCTCGCGCAGGGGACCACCGTCGAGTTCCTCTCTTACGACGCGCCCATCCTTCACGTGCGTGTCAAGGGCGGCGCAACCACGACCAACCTCACGACGACCTCGGATCCCTATCCCTGCATCACGTTCCAGGGCCCCAAGTTCTGCACGAGCCAACTGTGCACCTACGAAGCGACCCAGGAGGGCGGCGGGCCCGCGCAGCTGATCGCGGATCTCGAGCTCGCGGTGCAGCAGCCCACGCCGTGAGGACGCGGGCCCGGACACGCGCTCCTGGCGTGGGCTGGCACGGGAGCAGGCTACTGCCAGCAGCTTGCTAGCGGTACTCGTACACCGAGCGAACCCCGTCGACGAAGCCCTGCACGATGGTCTCCAGGCGCGGACCGACCTCTGGGTTGAGCTCGGCTCCGTCGTCTTCCGTGAGCGTGATCCACTGGTCGAGCAAGAAGAGGCCGCTCACTACCTGACGCGGCTCCAGCGACTGCAGCACGGGTCGGAGTCCGTAGTCGAGCGCCAGCACGTGGGCGAGCGTGCCGCCGGTCAACAACGGCAGCACGACCTTGCCCTGCAGGCCCCGCTGGGGAAGGAGGTCGAGGAAGCTCTTGAGTACGCCGGAGTAGGCTGCCTTGTACACAGGGCTGGCCACGATGACGCCGTCTGCTTGCTCGATGGTACGGAGGGCAGAGGCGACCTCGGGTGCGCTGGCATCAGCGTGGATCAGCGCCTGCGCGGGAAGATCGCGGACCTTGATGATGCGAACGCGAAAGGCATGTCGCGATAGCCGATCCGCGACGTGCTGGGCGAGGGCGGCCGTACGTGAGCGAGCGCTGGGGCTACCGACCACGAGAGCGATACTGAATGGGTCTGTCACTTTGTGTTCTCCCTGAAGGGTTGCGTGAGCGGCAACGATGTCGTTCGCGTGCGCTGGCAGGTGGACGTCAGCCGTCCCAATCGCTGTGCTGCAGAGGCAGGCTCTCTTCGACGAGGCTGCCCGCCGCGCCGCCCGAGCTGGACCGGCTCGGAAGTTCACCCGCGTCGATCAGGCGCGCACGCAGAATGTTGCGGCTGATACCCAGCAGGCGAGCGGTCTGGACCTGATTGCGATGGCAGTAGGCGTAGGCTTCGCGGACCACCACGCGCTCGATCTCCTGGTGCAGGTCTGCCACATTCTGCTCGAAGAGCTGCCGTAGGGCGGAAGACAGCGCCGAAAAGCGCAGGTTCGGCTTGCCGGTGCTGGCCGAGCTCTCTTTGCCTGCTTCACGGACTGCGAGGCGCAGGTCGGCGACTTCGACCTCGTCGCCATGGAATACCAGGAGCGCGCGGTGGATCACATTGTCGAGCTCGCGAATGTTGCCTTGCCATGGGTGCGAGAGCAGAGCGCGCTCGGCCTCCCGCGAGAGTGCGCCGCGCGTGAGCCCGAGCCGTTGGCGATAAAAATCAACGAAGTAGCGCGCAAGTGGCAGGATGTCTCCGGGGCGCTCGCGCAGGGGCGGTAGCGCGATTCTGGCTACGTTGAGGCGATAGAAGAGGTCTTCCCGGAAGCGCCCTGCGCTCACGGCGTCGCTGAGGTCAACGTTGGTGGCGGCGATCAAGCGCACGTCCACGGGCAGGGCCGTCCGTGAGCCGACTCGGACGACCTCCCGTTCTTGCAGGACCCGCAGCAGCTTGACCTGAACCGGCGCCGGCAAGTCCCCGATCTCGTCGAGGAAGAGCGTGCCGCCATTGGCTGCCTCGAACCAGCCCGGTCGCGTCGCGTTGGCTCCCGTGAAGGCACCACGCTCGTGGCCGAAGAGCTCGCTCTCGACCAGGGTCTCGGAAAGGGCGCCGCAGTTCACCGGAACGAACGGACCCGTCTTGCGCGCGCTGAGCTCATGGAGGTGGCGCGCCACGATCTCCTTACCGGTGCCGGTTTCCCCAGTGACTAAGACGGTGGCCTCACTCGGGCCGATGCGTTCGATGAGCCTGAGCAACTCCTGTGAGTTGGGGTCTTCGAATACCAGCGCCTTGGCCCGAGAGGTAGGTAGGGCAGTGTCCAGGGTCGGCAGGCGCAGCACGGTCATGGCGAGCACGCGGACGAGCAAGATGCAGGCCACGTGACGCATCGATCCTGTGGGGCGACCACGTCCGTTTCTATAGAGGAAGTTTTGGCGTCGAAGACACGACCCTCGTCTTTCTTGCGCGAGCCCGGACGCGTTCAACGGGGGCTCACGGGACGGCTTGCAGGAGCCTGCTCGCAGCCTGCCCGCGGTACTTCACGGACACCGGTCACGGGCACGGCGCGGCGACGCACTATCGCGGCTCGGCACGCGGCAGGTCGGCTTCCCCGAGCCCGCGCAACCTGTCCCGGCGCAAGGTGCGCGCGTACTCGTGGCAAGCATCTTGCTTTGGGGGCGTGGGCAACAAGAGAGGATCCGCATGAGTGGACGAACCCAACCAAGCCGCGTCAAGACCGCCTCGCGCACCGGGCGCGACGCATCGCCTGCCGTGGCCTTCAACGTCCGGCGCCTGCGCATGCGCAAAGGCTATACCCTCGACACCTTGGCCCGCGCTTGCAACGTAGAGCCGGAGCTGCTCGAGCAGGTCGAGCGCGGCAAGGAGGCTGCAACGATCACGCTGCTATGGAGCCTCTCAGCTGCGCTCGGAGTGCCCTTTGGTGCGCTCGTTTCGCAGCCCGGGACCCGGCATAGCGAGTCCGACCTGGTGTCGTCTGAGGCGAGCCCACGCTCTTCGGGGCTCGTGTGCAGGCCGGTGCTGCCGTCCGCGCAAGGGCCGCGCCGCACCGAGGTCTATCAGTTGACGCTCGCCGCCCATGCCTCCCGCGTCGCGCCACCTCGACCCGTCGGCGCGGTGGACAACCTACTCGTCACCTCGGGCACCGTGGTGATCGGGTTCGGGAAGGTTCGCCACCTTCTCAAGACGGGAGACTCGCTCGACTTTCGGAGCGACGTGCAGCGCACCTACAGCAACCCGAGCGACCGCGAGACGACCATGTACGTGGTCATCACCTACGCCCAGAGCTTGGGCTGATCATGCACCTGGCCGGACCGAACCCCATCGCGTGTCGCCCCGGGTGTTGCTCTGGCAACGCCGCTGTTGGCGGGGTGTTGATGGCCGGTCACCTAGACTCGCTCGTAGCTGATCACGTTGAGAAAGCGGGCCTCGTGCGAGCTGCGGTTCTCGTAGCTATGCGGAACGTCGGAAGCAAAGTAGAGGGTGTCGCCCGCGAGCAGCTCGTACTCGGAGGCGTCGACCAGGATGCGTAGCGTGCCCTTCAACACGACCACGGTCTCGGTGGTGCCTTTGCCATGGGGGTCACTCTTGTGGACGGCCTTGGGTGCCAGTCTGAGCTCGTACAGCTCGACGCCCGGCGCGGCGCCCCCCGGTGAGAGGAGTCGACTCTCCATCCGACCGTCCGCGCTGCGCAACGCCACGGCGTCGTTCGAGCGCAAAAGCTTGGCGTTGGTCTCCTCGGGCATTTCCAGCAGTTCCTGGAACGGCACCTCGAGCCCCGCCGCGATCTTCCAGAGCACGCTCAGGGTCGGGTTCGTGCGCGCGCCTTCGATCTGCGAGAGGGCCGCGCGACTGACACCGCTCTTGATGGCCAGCTGGTCGAGCGAGAGATTGCGCGCCTTGCGCATGCGCTTGAGGGCCTCGGAGACCCGCCGGTTCATTTCGGCTGCGCCGAGGTCGTCGCCGCTCGTTTCTCCCACGGTGGGACGCAGCATCGCTCGCGTGGGGTCCTTCTGTGCCGCCTTTTGCTTCTTCTTGCCCGCCATATTGCCTTCAGGTGCCTCTCGCGGCGCGGCGCCTCGGCCAGCCGGAGATAAACGCGCGGCGAGTATACATGGCGGGAACCAGCCGGGGGAGAGACGCGGGCCCGAAAGAAGGACGCCGGCCGAGTCCCCTGCGCCGGCCCGCCTGGGCGTGATTGCAGACGTGTGTCTTTTGAGATAGACGACGATTGTCAAGGAAGCAGGAAATGGAAGCGGATCTGAAGCAGCGCCTCGGGGCAGACACGGCTGCGTTCGTGGCGCAGGTCACCGAACAGGCGTCGCTCTCGTTCAGGGATTTTCGTGATTCCGGCACCATCAGCGTGAACGGCAGCGCGACGTTCATGGAGCGTCTGCCAGGTCGACCGGAGCTCGTGGTGGTCAGCTACGCCGGCCCCTTCGGCCGCGAGATCTCGGCCCGACCACGCATCATTGCCCTGGACGACGCCGTGTCCACCGGGGAGCGCGGCCAGCGGCGAGTCGGCCCCTACGGAAAGCTGCTGAGGCGCAGGCCAGACATCACCACTCTGGCGCTGGTGCGCTCGCCGTTCCTGGGAGCCTGGTCGCAAGCCTTTAGAGCCCTGCCGCTGGGGTCCTCTGGGACGGTGCGGGAGATCCCTGTCCAGCTCGACGAACGCAAGAGCGAACAGGATTTCATCCTGCAGCTGCTCGAGCTGACCCCTCGCATGCCCGCGGTCTTGAACGCCCGCTGTGGCGCCACCGTGTGGAGTTCACAGGGGCTGCGCGAGGCGGCCAAGCTCATCTTGAGCCTCGAGGAATGCGCGCGGGTAGCGCTGCTGAGTGAGTCGCTGCGCGGCTCGCGCGGCGACGCGGGCGCCTCGGCACCTGAGTACGCGGTGTCGCGGGCGGCTCCGACTACGACCTGAAGCAGGAGAAATCCATGGACGCACTGACCCTCTGGTATACGCGTTGTCCGGCTCCCACCCCGCTCGGCATCGCGGCTCAGCTCAACTGGCTCGAGTACGAGTTCGCGAGTGATGGCATCGCCGTGCGGTCGCTGCAGGACGTGGCGGACCCGAAGCTCAGGCAGTCCCACCAGGATCACACGCTGCCCAACCTGTTCCGGCAGGGGGGGGTGGTGCCGGCCATCTACGCGCGCTCACTCGGGCATGCGACGCGGGTGCTCGGCTTTACCTGGACGGACGAGGCCCAGCTGCTGTTGGCGCGCGGAGACGGCCCCCTGCTCGATCCAAGCGGCTTGCGCGGCAAGCGGCTCGGCGTGCGCGTCCGGTCCGGGGCCAAGATCGACGCCTGGCGCGCCACCACCCGGCGCGCCTACGCGGCGGCCCTGAAGGTCGCGGGGCTGTCCGAACGAGACGTGACGTTCGTGGAGATCCCCGCCCCGGAGCAGCACGACTTTTCGGAGGTCGCTCGGCACTGGCCCAGCGTGGAGCCGCGCGAGCTCCCTGAGGTAAGGGCCTTGCTAGCGGGCGAGGTCGACGTGATCTTCCACAAGGGATCGCGGGGCGTCGAAGTGGAGCGCGCGATCGGGGCGCGGCGCATCGTCGATCTGGGCGCGCACGAGAGTTCATCCGTTCGCAGTGTCGGTGCGCTGCGCTTGTTGACCGCCGACGCCGACCTCATCGAGCGCCATCCGCGGCTCGTGGTGCGCACGCTGAAGCTGGTGCTGAGGGCCGGTGAATGGGCGGCGAGTCACCCGTTCGCCGCCATGTCTTGCGTGGTCAGCGAGACGGGCTCGAGCGAGCTGGCGGTACGCAGCGGCTACGGCAACCAGGTAGGAGAGCACCTGCGTACGGACTTCGACGCTCGGGCGATCGAGGCGCTCGACGACTGCAAGAGCTTCCTGCTCGCGAAAGGCTGGCTGAAGAGCGACTTTTCACTAAGGGATTGGCTCGCGCCGGATCCGCTCGCGCAGGCCCAACAGGAGCTCTCCGCGCAACGCGAGCGGACTGCGCTGGGCTTGTCGAGCGTGCTCGGTTGGAGCAACGCTGCTCCTGCGTTTCATCCTCTTTGATCATCCGTTTCCGGCCCGGCCCGCACCTCGCATGACGTCTTCGATCGATTCGCCCCCTGCCGCTGCTGCCAGCTCTGCTCCGTTCGCCGCGTTTCGCTCCGCCGACTTTCGCCGCTTCCAGGTCGGCCGCTTGCTCTCCACGCTCGCGCTACAGATCCAAGGCGTGGCCGTGGGCTGGCAGGTCTACGAGCTCACCGGCCGCGCGCTGGATCTCGGCTTCGTGGGATTGGCGCAGTTTCTCCCGGCCGTGCTGCTGTCTGCGTTCACGGGGCAAGTCGCAGATCGCTTCGATCGGCGACGGACCCTTGCGCTCTGCCAGAGCTTGCTCCTGCTCTGTTCGGGTGTGCTCCTGCTCGAAGCCAGGAGGCCGCAGCCTTTCCGTCAACGGCATCTACGCCCTGCTGTTCCTGGTGGGTATCGCCCGCGCCTTCCACGGACCTGCGAGCACCGCGCTCATGCCCAGCCTGGTCCCAGCGCAGGACTTCGCCAACGCCGTCGCATGGAGCTCTTCGAGCTGGCAGGTCGCCGTGCTCGGAGGGCCGGCGTTGGGGGGCCTTCTATACGCCACCGGAGGCGCCTCCTGCGTGTACATCGCTGCGCTCTCGTCCCAGGCCATCGCAGTGCTCGTGTTCTCCCTCATCGCGACCAGGCCCAAGCCCACCATCATCGATGCACCACCCCGCAGCCGGGAGCTCTCCGCCGGCCTGCGCTACATCTGGCGAAACCCCGTGATCCTCGGCGCGATCTCCCTGGATCTGTTCGCAGTCTTGTTCGGCGGAGCCGTCGCGCTCTTGCCCATCTATGCCCGCGACATCCTCCATGTTGGACCGCAGGGCCTGGGCCTACTGCGCAGCGCGCCCGCGCTGGGTGCGCTCATGGTGGGCATCTTGCTCGCACATCGTCCCCTCGAACGCCACGCTGGCCACGCCATGCTGCTAGGGGTCGGTGTGTTCGGGCTCGCCACCATCGCGTTCGGTCTGTCGCGGAGCTTCGTCGTATCAGTCGCCGCTCTGCTGGTGACGGGGGCGGCGGACATGGTCAGCGTGTTCGTGCGACAGCATTTGGTTCAACTGCGCACCCCAGACGCCATGCGCGGCCGCGTCGCGGCCGTGAACTCGGTGTTCGTAGGCGCTTCCAACGAGCTCGGCGAATTCGAGTCGGGGCTCGCTGCGACGGCACTCGGTGTCGTCCCAGCCGTAGTCGCAGGCGGGCTCGCGACATGCATCGTGGTCATCACCTGGGCGCTGCTGTTCCCGGCGCTGCGGCGCGTGGACCGACTCGAGCCTGCGCGCCTTGCGCACCAAGACTAGCAGCGACCCCATGACCGTCCCCACGGCGTGGCGCTCGATCCATGGCGCGACCCTCGGCTAGCGAGCGGGAAGCCGACCGCGCTCCGCCGTCAGGGGCTTCGAGTTACTCCACTACGCTGAGTACGGAGAGCTTGCTGACACCGGCGCGGTTCACGGCGGCCATCACCTTCGCTACCAGGCCGTAATTGCTGGTCTGGTCTGCACTGAGGTGGACCGAGAGCTCGCTGCGCTCGGCTCGTAGCCTGCGCAGTTCGGGCTCCAGCGCGTTCAGCTTTACTTCCGCCTTGTCCACGTAGATGAGCCCCTTGTCGTCGACGCTCACCGTGACCGCAGGTTTCTGCTCTGCCTTGGCGGTGCTGGCCGTCTGCGGGAGCTGCACCTTGATCGCGTTGCCGATCAGCGGAGCCGTGATGATGAACACCACGAGCAGCACCAGCATCACGTCGACCAACGGAGTCACGTTGATCTCGCTCACGACGTCGTCGGAGTCACCAGTTTGAATGGCCATTAGAGACTCGCTTCCGGTCGAAAGGTGAGACCGCTCGTGTCGGCGGCTGCGCCGCGGCTGGTGGCGCTCGGGAGCTGACTGCGCAGCGCCGCGCCCACGAAGCTATTGGCGAACTCTTCGAGCTCGGCGGCGAAGGTCTTGAGCCTGCGCAGGAAGTAGTTGTAGGCGAGCACGGCCGGCACGGCGACGGCGATGCCGAGAGCGGTCGCGATCAGCGCCTCACCGATGGGGCCTGCGACGACCTCGAGGTTGGCCGAGCCGCTGCTGCCGATGGCCTTGAGTGCGCTGACGATGCCGAGCACCGTTCCGAACAGGCCCACGAAGGGCGCCGTGGACCCGATGCTTGCGAGCAACGCCAGGCCGGACTCGGCACCGCGGCGTTCGCGCTGCAGCTGCTGCTTCAGGCTGCGTTCCAACAAGTCACGACGCAGCTCGAGGGTTTGCGGCTCCCCGCTGTCGCCCGTCTCGCTATGAGTCCAGGCGTCGGCGCCCACCAGGGCTACACGCGCAACGGGACCTTCGTGCCGCTTGACTTCGTCGCTGGTGGGTAACGAGCGCAGCTGCGCGAACGCTTTGCCGAACGACTCGGCCTGACGAGAGAGGCGCCGCTGCTGAAATACCTTCACGATGACGATGGCCCACGTGAGGGCAGACGCCGCGACGAGAGCCACGAACGTGGCGTTCACGAACAAGAGAGTTAGCTTCTCGGACATGTGCAATGACTCCGGGGGGTTGTTCGCGCGCCGAGCAGGGCGCGCCTCGACTCACTGAATGCGAAACTCGAATGGCACGGAGACCCAACCGGCGATGGGTTTGCCACCCTGGCTCGCCGGCACGAAGCTCCAGCTCTTCACGACCTCGAGGGCGGCCTCGTCGAGCGCCTCGTGGCCTGCCGAGACCTGCACGCGGGCGCTCTCGACCTTGCCGTTGGGCAGCACTCTCACGCGCAAGATCACGCGGCCTTGCAGGCCGTCGCGCAAGGCGGTGCGGGGATAGGCCGGGCGGGGGTTGTTCAGGTAGTTGGCGCCTTCCTTGGCCTCGATCACGGGTGGAGGCGGTGGCGGCGGAGGAGGAGGCGCCGGCGGGGCCACCACCGGCTCTGGCGCCGGTGGAGCGAGCCCCGCCGGCGCGGGGGGGAGGTCACCGTCTTCGCCTTGCGGAATGTCGGTTCCGACCTCCTCGGGCGTCTTCGCCGTTTCGGCGGGCGTCGCACTCGGCGTGAGACGTGGCACTGGCTTGTGGCTGGGGCGCGGCTCGGGCGGCGGGAGCTTCTGCTCCTCTTGCTTGGGCTCGGGCTCGGGCTCTACCTGCTTGGGCGGAGGAGGCGGCGGAGGCGCGAGCTCGATTCTCGATTTGCTCCGGAATCGGGCGCACTGGCTCCGAGGCGCTTACGTGCAGCACCCACACCAGTGATCCGTGCACGGCCAGCGAGAAGGCGAACACGCCCCGCGCGAGGCGGGCGCTGGGCTCGGCCGCCGGTGGAATCGAGATCAATGCTGGTGCGGTCCCGACGGCGGCGCGCGCGCTGCTGCGTGCGTGCGCGGGGATGCGTCGGCTCGAATCGGGCGACTTCTGCTTGCTCGCTTGCGACATCGCGGCTCTCTCCTCCAAGATGCGCCGCAACGGCGCGACCTGCTTTCAAGGTCAGTTGGGACCAGTGTCTACTATGACAGACATGTGGTCTTGTCAAACGTCGGCCCAGCGCCGCTTCGCCTACGCCATGCCTAACTGTCGGGTCTCTGCGAGGTGCGGCTTGGCCCGAAGGGACCGCCCGGCCAGCGGGAATGGCGTATCAACGTCTTGTATAGTAGACATGAGCGCAGTTGGAAAGAGGTGTGTCGAATGGTTGCCGAAGTTGCTGAATTTTCATCCGCCGTGGTGGCGCGTGCGCCCGAAGCGGCCGTGGATAGCCAGTTCGTCGAGCGCTGGTCGCAGCGCTCATTCTCCGAGAGGGGGCTCTCGCGCGAGCAAATCGGCGCGTTGTTCGAGGCCGCCCGCTGGGCGCCTTCGGCCAGCAACCAGCAGCCCTGGCTGTTCGTCTACGCCACGAGGCAGGAGGCGCTGGTGAGACTGCGCACCCTGCTCAAGGAGGGCAACCTGCGCTGGGCGACGCGCGCACCCCTCCTGATCTTCGTGTTCGCGCGTAAACGCCATCCCGAGACCGGTGCTCCCATTCGGACCGCCCAGTTCGATACCGGCGCAGCCTGGCAATCCCTTGCCCTGCAGGCACACAAACTGGGGCTCTCGACCCGAGCCATGGGCGGCATCCATCACAATCTCGTGTACGACGCCGTCGGAGTATCTCGGGAAGATTACGAGTCGATGGTGGCCATCGCCGTGGGATATCCGGGCGACCAGGAAACTTTGCCGGCGGACTTGCGCGAGCGCGAGAAGCCCAACACCCGCAAGAGCACGCGCGAGTTTGTCTTCGAAGAGCGCTTCGGTCGATGAGCCAGCCTGGCGCGGAGCCGGTCGCAGTCTTGGGCCTGGACTGGGCTGCGTGGTCGCTGCACGAGGTTATCGCGGCGTTTTGGGGCGCACCGTTTCGCTGGTGGGTGAGCGGCGGCCTCGCCCTGGAGCTTCATTCTGGGCACAGCTGGCGTTTGCACGGTGACACCGATGTCGGGATCTTGCGAAGCGACGTAGCCCGCGCCGCGAGCTGGTTACCCGATCTCGAGTTCGTGGTGGCAGCGCAGGGAAAGCTTGCGAACTGGCGCGGTGAACCGCTGGTTGCGGGGCAGAACAATGTGTGGCTGCGCGCCCACGGTGAGCATCACTGGGCTTTGGACCTGACGCTCTCGGACGGCGCCGAACGGCAGTGGATCTACCGTCGCGACCCTGCGCTCACGCGTCCGTGGTCCGAGGCCGTGCTCCACACCAAGGAGGGCGTGCCGTATCTCGCGCCCGAGCTGCAGCTCTTGTTCAAGAGCAAGACGCCGCGTCCAAGGGACACACTCGACGCGAGCATGGTCATCCCGCTCCTGGATGAAGCGCAGCACACGTTCCTCGAGCGTCACCTTGCGCCATCCCATGCGTGGCGACAGCTCCTGCGCGAGCACAGAGGCGCTCGAGTGGCGCGTGCGGTTCCTCGTCTGTCCATCGTGATGGATGGGTTACCGGACGGCTTCTCGGCGCTACATCGCTGCGCAGAGAAGGAAGGCTTTGCGCACCTGAGCAGGCTAGCCGCGGCCTGGGAGAACGGGCCGTCTACGCCGAGTCCCGGGGAGGTGCTCATGGAGGTTCGCGCGCAGGAGCAGTTGGTCGCCATCGGTGCTCTCACGGCGGAGCCCGCCGAGAGCATGAAAGGGGCCCTCCGCGTGCGGCGGTTCTACGTGCACCCGCATTTTCGGCGCCGCGGCCTCGGCCGTCTTCTAGCGTCGGCGCTACTGGACCATGGCCGAGCCCATTCGCGCGCGTTCACGCTGCATGCACCACGCCCCTCGTCACGTGCATTCTGGGAGGCCATGGGCTTCGTGGTCGACGAGCGCGATGGCTTCAGTCACGTGCGCGTCGAGCCGGACCTCTGACGGCGCGCGCTACTCGCCCGCCGCGGATCGAGGCACGTCGCGGCGCACCAGGCCAGGTCGCACCAGACCCAAATGCTCGCGCAGCGTGGATCCCTCGTACTCGCGGCGCATCAATCCGCGCCGTTGCAGCTCGGGCACGACCTTGTGCACGAAGCTCACGAAGCTGCCCTGGGCCAGAGGGGGCAACGGCGGGACCACGTTGAAGCCGTCCGCGCCGCGCTCCACGAACCACTGTTCGATGGTGTCGGCGATGGTCTTCGGAGAGCCATGGACCTGGAGGTGTCCGCGCGAGGTCGCAAAGCGATACACGAGCTGACGGATGGTGAGGTTCTCGCGGCGAGCGAGCGTGACGAGCTGCCTGAAGCGACCCTTTCCATTGGCCGACTCCGGCAAATCCGGAAGCGGCCCGTCGAGGTCGTAGCCCGTGAGGTCGGCGCCGCCGAGCTGAACACCCTTGGAGAAGTCGATCAACTCCTGGAGCTCGGCGAAGAGCTCCTTGGCCTCGGAGTCGGTCTCGCCCACCACCACGGAGAGACCTGGCGTGATCTTGAGCTGGTCCTGCGAGCGCCCGTACTTTGCCATGCGTCCTTTGACGTCGGCGTAGTAGGCCTGCGCGTCGGCGAGGGTCTGCGCCGAGCAGTAAGTCATCTCCGCCAGCCGCGCAGCGAACTCGCGTCCAGTCTCGGAATTGCCTGCCTGCACGAACACGGGGTGTCCCTGAATCGGACGCGCCATGTCGAGCAGACCTTCGGAACGGAAGTACTTGCCCGTGTGTTCGACGGGGTTGGCGGCCTGCACGTCGAAGAAGACACCGCTGGCGCGGTCCGGAGCGTGGAAGGCGTCGTCTTGCCATGAATCCCAGTAGTTCCTTGCCAGCTCCACGAACTCGCTGGCGCGTTGGTAGCGCTGTTCGTGTTCGAGCGGCTCCAGGCCGAAGTTGGCGCTGGGAGCCTCTCCCAGAGAAGACACGATGTTCCAACCCGCGCGGCCTCCGCTGATGTGGTCGAGCGAGCTGAACTGACGAGCGATGTTGTAGGGGTGGGAGAAGTTGGTGTTGACCGTGGCGATCAGGCCGATGCGCTGGGTGCTCACGGCGATGGCCGAGAGCAACGTCATCGGCTCGAACTGGTAGCTCGCTCCGCGCTTCGCGAGCGAAGGCAGGTCGCTCGCCGAGCGGCCGATGAAGTCTGCCAGGAAGAAGGAGTCGAACTTGGCCTGCTCCGCGAGCTGGGCCAATTTGATCCAGAGCGCGAGGTCGGGTTTGCCCGTCGCGCCCTCATTCCCATGGTGCCGCCAGGCCTCCGGGTGGTGGCCGAAGCGTTGGAAGAACACGTTCAGGATCAGCTTGCGCGAACTGGCACTCATCGGTTCCCTCCCGCGCCGCCGGTTACGGGGCGACTACGGCGAGTCCATCATACGAGACGTAGTGTCCATTGCAAGGTCGACGTTCGTTGCGCCGCGCCGGCCGCGCCAGACTCCCCAGGCACTGCCGAGCCGATGGAGGACGAGATAGACCACGGGCGTCGTGTACAGCGTGAGCACCTGACTCAAGAGGAGCCCACCGACGATGGAGATTCCGAGCGGTCTTCTCAACTCGGCGCCATCGCCCGCGCCGAGAGCGAGTGGGAGCGCTCCCAGCAAAGCCGCCAACGTCGTCATCAGGATGGGACGAAAGCGCTCGAGGCAAGCCCGACGGATCGACTCCGCGGCGGTGAGGTGCTCGGTGCGTTCGAGCTGGAGCGCGCAGTCGATCAACATGATGGCGTTCTTCTTGACGATGCCGACGAGCAAGATGAGCCCGATCAACGCGATCACCGAGAAGCTCTCGTCCATGAGGCGCAGGGCGAGCAGCGCGCCTACGCCCGCCGAAGGCAGTGTGGAGAGAATGGTCAGCGGATGGAGCAGGCTCTCGTAGAGCATGCCCAACACCAGGTAGACCGCGACCAGGGCCGACAGAATGAGCCACGGTTGGTTGTCGAGGGACGAGAGGAACGCCTGCATGCTGCCAGCGAACGTCCCCCATACGCTGCCTGTCGGACTGGCCTGCTCGAGGGTGGTTTCGATCATCCGCGCTGCGCGTTCGAGCGACACGCCCGGGGCCAAGTTGAAGGAGAGCGTGGCGGCCGCGAACTGGCCCTGGTGGTTTACCGCGAGCGGAGCGTGCTTTCGGCTCCAGTGGGCCAGGGAATGCAGGGGAACCGGCTGCTCGCCACGCGCGGGGAGGTAAATGTTCTTGAGGGCTTCGGGGCCTCGCGCCAACTCGGGTTCGACGGCGAGCACGACGTAGTACTGGTTGAGCGGCTCGTAGATCGTGGATACGATGCGCTGGCCGAAGGCGTCATTCAGGGTCGCGTCGATGTCCCGCGCCGAGATGCCAAGCTCGGCTGCCCGATCGCGATCCAGCGAAACTTGCGTCGCTAGGCCGCGGTCCTGGAAGTCGCTCGTCACGTCGGTCAGCTCGGGCAGCTTGGCGAGTAGCCCGCGAAAGCGCGGTGCCAGCGCCTGGAGCGCCGGCAGGTCGCTCGAAAGGAGTGTGTACTGATACTGCGCCGCCCCCTGGCGTGCTCCGATGTTGACGTCCTGTTGAGCGCTGAGCAGCAGCGCCACTCCGGGCACCTTCGATAGGCGTGGTCGCAGTCGCTGCACGACCTCCTCCGCCGTGGCTGTGCGCTCGGCCCGGGGGCGCAGCTGTGCGAACATGGAGCCCGTGTTGAACTGGTTGCCAGCGGCGCCGCCGCCGTACTCGTAAAAGGTGTCCACGTCGGGATCGTTCCCGACGATACGCATCAGGGCGGCCACTTTTTGGCGCATGGCCGCAAAGCCGATGTTCTGGTCCGCGCGAAAGATGCCCTGGAGGCGGCCCGTGTCCTGCTGCGGAAAGAAGCTCTTGGGGATGGCTTGATAGAGGTGAACGCTGAGCCACACGCTGCCCAGCAAGCACGTCAGCATCAGCCGCGGATGTCCGAGCGCCCAACCGAGCGTAAGCGCATAAACCCGCTCGGGAAGCGTGCTGACCGCGTCGAGTACACGGTGGACCCAACTCGAGGAGCTCGCCGTCGACGGGGGCCTCAGCAGCTGGGCACACAGCATGGGAGTGACTACCAGGGAAACCAGCATGGAGAGCAGGACCGCGATGGACAAGGTCACCGCGAACTCGCGAAAGAGCCGACCGACCACGCCATCCATCAGCAAAAGCGGAATGAACACGGCGACCAGGGAAACGCTCATGGCGACCACGGTGAAGCCCACGTTGCGCACGGCCCGCAGGGCGGCCGACCGGGCATCGAGCCCGCGTTCCATGTGGTGGACGGCGTTTTCCAGCACTACGATCGCATCGTCCACCACGAAGCCCGTGGAGATGATCAGCGCCATCAACGACAGGTTGTTGAGCGTGAACCCACACAGGTAAATGATCGCGAGGGTGCCGAGCAGCGAAACGGGGATCGCGACGCTGGGAATGATGGTGGCCCGGGCGCTGCGCAAGAACAGGAACGCCACCAGCACTACGAGTCCAATCGAAAGCAGCAACGTTTCTTCGACCTCCCGCAGGGAGCGCCGGATGGTGGTGCTGCGGTCCACCACGACTTTGACTTCCACGTCGGCGGGCACCAGGGAGTCCGCCTCGCGAAGGAGGTCCTTCACCGCATCCACCGTCTGCACGATATTGGCGCCGGGCTGGTTGATCACGGCCAGGAGCACGGCGGGCTTGCCGCCGCTCGAGCCTGCGTTTCGCAACTCCTGCACCGAGTCACGGATCGTGGCGACGTCCGAAAGGCGCACCACCCCCGCCGGCGTCGAGCGCACGATCAGGTCGCGGTAGTCCTGGGCGCGCGCGAGCTTGCCCCGGACGTGTATCAGATAGCGCTCCTCCTTCGATTCGATGAAGCCCTTGGGGAGGTCCGCGGTGGCCGTGGAGAGGGCCGTCCGCAGCTGCTCCAGCGAGAGACCACGCTGGGTGAGCACCTGGGGGTTTACCTCGATGCGCACCGAACGGATCGAGCTGCCATTGACCTGGACCTGTCCCACGCCGGCAACCTGCGCGATGCGCTGGCCGAGGTTGGTGAATGCCACGTCATAGAGCTGGTCTTGGGTGCGGGTGGGGGAGGTGAGCGCGATGGCCAGCACCGGCC
Organism: Myxococcales bacterium; assembly: GCA_047601445.1. Taxonomy (GTDB): domain Bacteria; phylum Myxococcota_A; class Polyangia; order Polyangiales; family DASUME01; genus DASUME01. The sequence goes on from JASGJH010000001.1 coordinate 7,421,518, forward strand.
CCGAGGCCGAGTTGGCCTTGCGATAGATGGGAGGCGAGGGCAAGTTGGGCGGTAAGAGCGCGCTCGCGGCGCTGATCGCGGACTGCACGTCGCGCGCCGCGCTGTCCACGTCGCGGGCGAGATCGAACTGCAAGCTGACGCGCGTGGAGCCCTGCGAGCTGGTCGAGGTCATCTCGGTGACTCCGGCGATGCGACCGAGCACGCGCTCGAGCGGCGTCGCGACGGTGGCCGCCATGGTCTCTGGACTCGCTCCAGGGAGTTGCGCCGACACGTTGATGACCGGCATGTCGACCTGAGGCAAGGAGGCAACCGGCAGCAGAAAGAAGGCCACCGCCCCCGGCAAGGTCAAGGCCAGCGCGAAGAGGCATGTGCCCACCGGTCGTCGGATGAACAGCTCGAACGCCTTCACGGACGCGCCTCGTCGGCCACCAAGGCGACTGGTGCCGCAGGCGCGTCGGTGCGGCGTCCGTGCAATCCGGCGAAGGCCAGGTACATCACGGGCGTGGTGAAGAGCGTGAGCACTTGGCTCAACATCAGGCCGCCGACCAGGGTGATGCCGAGTGGTTTGCGCAGCTCGGAGCCCGCGCCATCGCCCACGATCAGCGGAACCGCGCTCAGCAGGGCCGCCAGGGTGGTCATCAAGATGGGGCGGAACCGCAGCAGGCAGGCCTCGTAGATCGCTTGCGCGGGTTCCATTCCGCGCGTGCGCTCGGCTTCGAGCGCGAAGTCGATGATCATGATGGCGTTCTTCTGGACGATGCCGATCAAGAGCACGATGCCGATGATGGCGATGACGCTCAGCTCATGTCCGCTCCAGCCGAGGGCGAGCAAGGCACCCACGCCGGCCGACGGCAAGGTGGAGAGAATGGTGAGCGGATGGACGAAGCTCTCATAGAGGATGCCGAGCACGATGTACATGGTGATGAGGGAGGCCAGCACCAGGAACAGCTCGTTTGATAGGGCCGAGCGGAAGGCCAGGGCAGCCCCGCGAAAGCGCGTCTGAACACCCGCGCCCAGGTCGAGGGCCGCGCGCTCGTTCTCGATGCGCTTCTCCGCTTCGCCCAGGGAGCTGCCAGCCGCGACGTTGAAAGAGATGGTGGCGGCCGGCGCCTGCTTCTCACGATGCAGCACCAGGGCGGTGCTCTCCTGACGCACGTGGACCAGGCTCGAAAGCGGTACCGTTTGACCGTTCGCGGCCGTCACGTGAAGCTGGTCGAGTACCGCCAACCCGCTGGCCGAGCGCTGAGCTTCGAGCACCACCCGATACTGACTCGTCTGCGTGAACACCGTGGAGACGAAGCGCTGTCCGAAGGCGCTGTACAGCAGATCATCGATGTTCGCCATGCTGATGCCCAGGCGGGCCGCCCTGTCGCGGTCGACCTCCAACGAAGCCGACAGGCCGCTGTGTCCAAACGTGGTCGACACGTCCTCGAGCTCGGGAAGCCGAGCCAGACGTTGTGCAAGTAGCGGCACGGCGCGTTCGAGCAGGTGCTCGTCCGAGCTCTCCACCAGATACTGGTACTCAGCCCGGGTCACGCGGTCTTCGACCGTGAGGTCCTGTACCGGCAGGAAATACGTCTTAATCTCGGGGAGCTCGCGTAGCAGGTCTTTCCAACGGCGCGCGAGCTGGGCACTGCGCACGGAGCGCCCCTCACGACTCGGCTTCAGGGTAATCAATAGGCGACCGCTGTTCAGCGTCGGATTCACGCCGTCGATTCCGAGCACGGACGTCACGCTTTGAACGGCCGGGTCGCTCGAGATGAAGCTGACGACCTGCGCCTGAAGCGCGGTCATCTTCGCGAAGGAGACCGTCGGTGGCGCTTCGGTAACGACTTGAATTACCCCGGTGTCCTGCGTCGGGAAGAACCCCTTGGGGATCCAAGCGACCAGCAGCACTGTCGCGGCCAATGTGGAAATGGCCGCCAAGAGCGCCACGTTTCGGTGCTTCAGAACCCAACTGAGTCCGTGTCCGTAGGCGCTCACGATCTTGTCGAGCGCTCGCTCGACGCCAACCGCGTTCGGCAGGTGGGGGCGCAGCAGGCGCGCGCAGAGCATGGGCGTGAAGGTGAGCGAGACCACGGCGGAGATCACGATGGCGATCACCAACGTCACGGCAAACTCGCGGAACAGGCGCCCCACCACGTCAGCCATGAACAGCAGTGGGATCAACACGGCGCACAGGGAGCAGGTGAGTGAGACGATGGTGAAGCCGATCTCCTTGGAGCCGATCAGGGCGGCCTCGAAGGGACGCTCGCCGCGCTCCACGTGGCGGGCGACGTTCTCGATCATCACGATGGCGTCGTCGACCACGAAGCCGGTCCCGATAGTCAGGGCCATCAAGGTCAGGTTGTTGATGCTGAAACCCAGCAGGTGCATCACGCCGAAGGATCCGACCAGGGACAGCGGGACGGCCAAGCTCGGGATCAACGTGGCCGCGAAATTGCGCAAGAAGAGGAAGATCACCAGCACCACCAGGACGATGGCCAGCAAGAGCTCGCCCTCCACGTCGTGAATGGACGCACGGATGGTCTCGGTGCGGTCGGCTACGATCTCGAGCTTGATCGCGGCGGGGAGCGCAGCCTCGAGCTGCGGCAGGATCTCACGCACGCGATCGACGATGGCGATCACATTGGAGCCGGGTTGGCGCTGGACGCTGAGCAAGATGGCCGGTGTGCCGTTGGCGGAGGCCGCGAGGAACGAGTCCTCGACGTCGTCACGGACCTCGGCCACGTCGGCCAGGCGGACCATGCCGTCGTCGCGCACGCTGAGCACCAGGTTGCGATACTCCTCGGCGGTCTTGAGTTGGCCGTTGGTCTCGAGCGAGTAGGCGAGCTCCGTGCCGTCGAAGCCGCCCTTGGCTTGGTTCGAGTTGGCTGACGCGATGGCCCCGCGCACGTGCTCGAAACCAAGGCCTCGTGCCGAAAGGAGCCGTGGGTTCACGCTCACGCGCACCGCAGGACGCGCGCCGCCGCCGAGGCTCACCAGGCCCACCCCCGGGATCTGCGAGATCTTCTGGACGAGCCTGGTGTCGGCCCAGTCCTGTACGACCGAGAGCGGTAGCGTCGGGGACGACACGGCCAGGGTCAACACGGGTGCATCGGCCGGGTTGACCTTGCTGTAGATGGGGGGCGACGGAAGGCTCGGGGGCAAGAAACTCGACGCCGCGTCGATCGCCGCCTGCACCGTCTGTTCGGCGATGTCGAGGCTCACGTCCAGACCGAAGCGAAGATTGATCACCGAACTGCCGCTTGCGCTGGCGGACGACATTTGATCCAGTCCCGCCATGGCGCCGAACTGACGCTCCAGCGGGGCGGTGATCGTGGTCGCCACGATCTCCGGGCTGGCTCCCGGGTACGAGGTGATCACCTGGATCGTCGGATAATCCACTTCGGGCAAGGCGGACTGAGGCAAGAGTCGATAGCCGAGCACGCCCGAGAGGAAGATGGCCACCATGGTGAGGCTGGTCGCCACGGGTCGCAGAATGAAGGGACGCGAGGGATTCATGGATGCGCTGAGGTGGGCTGCGAATGGTCGCCGCTGGCGCGCGCCGCCGTGCCCTCCGGTTGCACTGGGGCGTCCTTGGGGGGCTCTTTGAAGCTCACCTGGCTGCCCTCGCGCACGCCATCGATACCCTGCACGACCACCAGTTCACCGGCGCTCACGCCCCCACGCACCACCGCCTCGGGGCCCTCCGTCGGGCCGAGCTCGAGCTTGCGTACCGAAGCCACGTGGTCCTTCCCGACCACGTAGGCGAAGGGGCCTTCGCGCCCCCTTTGCACGGCGCCGATGGGGATGACGGTGGCGTCGCGCACGACCTGAACCACGAAGCGCACGTTCACGAACTGGTTCGGGAAGAGCGCGCCATCGTGGTTGTCGAACTCCGCCTTCAGTTTGACCGTTCCGCTGCTGGCGTCGATTTGATGGTCGATCGTCGCGAGTTTCCCGCGCGCGAGCCGGCGGTGCGAGCCCTTGTCCCAGGCTTCGACCTCGAGCGGACGCTTGGCCTGCCGGGCGCGCGCCAGCTCCTGGACCACCGCGGCCACCGTGTCCTCGGGCAGGGTGAACACGACCGTGATGGGCTCCACCCCGTGGATGACGGCCAAAGCCGTAGTCGCGTCGACGTTGTTGCCCACATCGAGTTGACGGAATCCGATGCGGCCGCGAATCGGCGCGCTGATCCGTGTGTGACCCAACTCGAGGGCGGCGGCGTCGTGGATGCCCTGGCTGATGCGCTCGTTGGCCTGATACTGCCCCACCAGACTCTCCTGCGCGGCCACTTCCTGCTCGGAGATCAGACGATCCTTGGCGAGCACGCGGGCACGCTCGAGGTCGGCCCTGGCGTGGGCGAGCACCACGCGGTCCTTGTCGAGCTGGCCTTCGGTTTGGGTCAGGCGGGCGCGGAACTCACGCGGGTCCACTTCGGCCAGCACCTGGCCACGCTCGACCCACTCCCCTTCTCGAAAGCTCACTCGCACGAGCTGTCCTGTGACCCGGCTGCGCACGTTTACGGACTCGGACGGCACCACCGTCCCGAGACCCGACAGAACCACGGGTAGGTCGCGAACTTGGGCCTGGCTCACGCCCACCGTGACGACGCGCGGACCGGCCCGGGTGGGACTCTCCGCGGCGGCCTCGGTGGAGAGCCGTGACCATGTCAGAGCCCCTGCGAGCACGCCGCACGGCAACGCTGCCAAAAGCAGGAATTTCCTCAACATCGGCAGACCTCGGGGCAGCGAGGGAACCCGGAAGGGCGCCCGCCCGCCCGGTCGTCTCGACGGACAAGTGTCTATCTTAATGGACTGGTGTCCGCAACCCGATGCGACGACGCGTCCGGGGCCCGAAAGACGGCGCGTCAGGCCTCGAGCGGCCGGGCGCCCTCGCTCGTTGTGCTCCCTGCGCCGGCGGCGCGCGGGAGGTCTCTTGCTCCGCCGTAGCGGCGGGCCACGATGCGACCGTCCTGGATCGTCAGGATCTGATCGGCGTTCTCGATCGTGCTCAAACGGTGGGCGATGACGAAGCTGGTGCGCCCCCGCATGAGGCGCTGCATGGCCTCCTGAATGTGACGCTCGGTGCGCGTGTCGATACTGCTGGTGGCCTCGTCGAGGATCAGGATGGCCGGATCGGCCAGAATGGCCCGCGCGATGGCCAACATCTGCCGTTGCCCGTGGCTCGAAATTGCCGCCGCGTTCGTGGAGCAACGTGTCGTAGCCGAGCGGAAGACGTTCGATGAATGCGGCGGCGTTCGCAAGGCGGGCGGCTGTCAGGACCTCCTCGTCCGTCGCCTCGAGCCGGCCATAGCGAATGTTGTCGCGCACCGTGCCGCTGAACAGGAAAGTGTCCTGCAGCACGATGCCGAGCTGACGCCGGAGGTCCTCTTTGCGGTACTCACGCAGATCCACGCCGTCGACCACGATGCGTCCGGCATTGATCTCGTAGAAGCGCGTGAGCAAGTTGACGATGGTGGTCTTGCCGGCGCCGGTGGGGCCGATCAGCGCGACGGTCTGCCCCGCGCGTGCGTGCAGCGTGACATCCTTCAGCACCGGCACATCCCGGCGATAGGCAAAGTTGACGCCCTCGAAGCGCACATCGCCGCGAATCCGTCGGCGCGTGTCCATCTGCTCGGCATCTATCTCGGCGGTCTCGTCAATGGTCTCGAAGACACGCTCGGCCCCTGCCATGGCGGCTTGGAACGCGTGGTACAGGTTCGCGACCTCGTTGAGGGGCCTACCGAACTGGCGGGTGTAGTTGATGAAGGTCGCGATGGTCCCCACGCTGATCGATCCGCGGATCGCCAGCAGTCCGCCGACTCCGGCCACGATGGCGAGGGCCGCGTGATTCACGGTATTCATCATGGGGCCGGTGAAGCCGCTCACGGTCTGCGCCCGGATCGCGGTCTCGCGATAGTCCGCTTCGATGGCCTCGAAGCGCGTCGTGACCGCGGGCTCTTGCCCGTAGGCCTTGATCACTTTCTGTCCGCCGATGGTCTCCTCGACGAAGCCGTACAAGCGACCGAGGGCGCTCTGTTGTTCTCGGTAGCGGATGTGGCTCTTTTCGGCGAGCCAGCGGTTGAGCCCGATGGTGAGACCAGCCACGGTGGTCACCGCGAGCACGCCGAGCACGGGGTGGAGCACCGCCATGGTGATGGCGATGGCGGCCGTAGTCAGTCCCCCCGATACGAGCTGTGAGACGCTGTTGCTCAGCACCTGATTGATGCTCTCGACATCGCTGGTGAGGCGCGCCATCAACTCGCCGTGCACTCTGCGGTCGAAGAACTCGAGCGGAAGCTGCTGAAGCTTGTGGAAGAGATCCGCGCGAATATCCCGCATGGTTCGCTGGGCCGCCCCCGCCATCAGATGACTCTGGGCGAGGTTCAAGAGCGCGCTGCTCGCATAGACGCCGACCATGAGGAGTGCGAGCTGAGCGAGGCCGCCGAGCTGGCGCGGCACGATGTGCCGATCGATGGCGCGGCGCAGTAGAAGTGGACCCGACAAGTCCAGCGCAACGATCGCGGCAACTAGGCACCCCGTGATGGTAAGGGGCGCGCGTTGGCGCCCAAGATAGCTCCATAGTCGGCGCAGGGTCGCCCTGGTGTGCTGAGGACGCTCCTCGCCCCGCGCTCGTGCGCGGTTTCCCCGCCCACCTCCGAGTCCGCGGACAGGGGGCAGCGGGGGCGACGACGCCGTGGAGTGGCGGGGGCCGTCAGGGGCGGACATCGCGGGCTCCGTGTTGGATCTGTGACGCATGGATTTCTTGGTAGACCGCGCAGGACTCGGCGAGCTCCGCGTGTGATCCGTCTCCCACGATGGCGCCGTCCTCGAGCACGAGGATGCGGTCCGCGTGGGCCGCGCTGCTGACACGCTGCGTCACCACGATGCGGGTCTGGCCGGCAAGTCGCTCGCTCAGGGCTGCCTGAATGCGAGCCTCCGTCGCGGAGTCGATGGCGCTCGTGCAGTCGTCGAGGATCAAGATGGGCGTCTCGGGCAACAGGGCGCGCGCGATGGCGAGGCGCTGCTTTTGTCCGCCCGAGAGATTCACGCCGCGCTGACCGACGAGGGTCTCGTAGCCCTCCGGGCGTTGTGCCACGAACTCATGGGCCTGGGAGCGCTGCGCCGCCGCGACGACCTCTTCGTCGCGCGCCTGGGGCCGGCCGAGGGCGACGTTTTCCCGAACGCTGGCGCTGAACAGGATGGACTCCTGGAGCGCTACGCTGACTCGTTGGTGCAGCTCGCTGCGGGGTATGTCACGCACGTCGATGCCATCGAGCTTCACCCGTCCGCGACTGACGTCGTAAAAGCGTGGGATCAGCTGGACCAGGCTCGATTTGCCGGCGCCTGTCGCCCCCAAAATGGCCAGCGTCTGCCCTGGCTCCACCCGAAAGCTCACCTTCCTCAGCACCTGAGGGCCATCGGGTCCGGCATAGCCGAAGCTTACGTCCTCGAACTCAACTTTGCCCCGCGACGCGGGTATACGTACTGCGGGTGGGGCCGCTGGGTAAGCGAGGCTCGGAGTCTTGTTCAGCAGTTCCCCGAGGCGGCGCGCAGAAGCCTGAGCACGCGAGACCTGCACCACCAGGTTGCTGAACAGGACCAGCGCATTGAGTGCCTGGACCAGGTAGTTGATGAAGGCGACCACCTGTCCCACCTTCATGCCGCCTACCTGCACCTGTTGTCCGCCGAGCCACAGGGCCGCGACGATGCCGGCGTTCAACGTGAAGGTCATGGCTGGCGTGGTGCGTGCGCCGGTGCGCACCGCCTGTGCCATTGACTCGATCAATGCCTGGTTCTTGCGCGCGAAGCGCTCCCGCTCGTGGGGCGCGCGGGCGAAGGCCTTGACTACCCGCACGCCCGCGAGGTTCTCCTGCAGCACGGTGTGGAGCTCGTCCAGGCGCTGCTGGACCTGGCGATAAAGTGGAAACGTGGCGCGGATGATTGCGAAGAGCGTGCCCGCTAGCACGGGCAGGATCACGCAAAAAATCAGCGAGAGTCGTGGGCTGATGGTGCTGGCCATGAGCACGCTGCCGAGCACGAGGAGCGGCATACGGACCATGCCGCGTAGCAGCATCGTCACCATCTCCTGGACCTGGTTCACGTCGCTGGTGAGGCGCGTGATCAGAGTGCCGGTCTCGAATCGATCGAGGTCGTAAAACGAGAGACTCTGAATCTGCGCGAACACGGCGCGGCGAATGGCGCCGCCCATGCGATAGGCGGCCCTGACCGCGAAGAACGTACAACCCCCGCCGCACAGCATGGCCAACAGGAAGGAGCCCGCCATCGCGCTCGCGCTGCGCAGCACCAGCCCGCTGTCGCCCCGGCCGATACCCTCGTCGATGATGTGCTGCACGAAGCGCGGCTGGAGCAGGTCGAGCGCCACCTCCGTCATCATCAACAGAGGAGCCAGCAGGGCCAGGCGCCTATAGGGCCGGAGATAGCGAAACAGTCGGTAGAGATCGCCCATGGACCAACACTTCGACGACCGCTGGCTCCCGTCGGGAGTCGACCCGTAGGTGGCCGCTTCCCATCGGCGGGACGTTCGTTTAGTCCAGTATACGAGACGTCGCGTCCTGGGCAATCTCGAAACGGTTCCCGCTGGGCAGTCCGCGAAGCTTGCCATTCGGTGTCCATTAAGATAGACACGCGGTCAGTGCGTCCAGGTTGCATGGCAGAGGCGGCCCTCTTCCTGGCGTGATCTACGGCTCTTCGAGGAAGGCACAATCCAATGAGCAAGCAACACAACGAGATCGACACCCTCTGGTACACGCGCTGCGCAGGGAACGGGCGCGGCGGCGTGCCCACAGCGACCGGCATCGCCCACCAGCTCGGCTGGATCCAGGAAGAATTCAAGAGCGACGGCTTTCGTTTGCGCACCCTGCAGGACGACGACGCAGTCGACGTCGCCTACAACCACTACGACCACGACCTCACGACGCTGATCCGCGAGGGCGGCAACCTCTACTCGATCCCCGCCAAGGCCCAGGGCGCCAAGACCAAGCTCATCGGCCTCACCTGGATCGACGAGGCTCAGTCCATTCTCGTGCGCCCCGATTCGGAGATCCGCACGCCCCAGCAGCTCAAGGGGAAGCGTCTCGCTCTGCCCGCGTTCCGTGACGAGGACATCCGGGAGAACAAGCGTGGGCGCAGCCTGGCCCGCGTCCAGAGCCTGCACGGCTATCACGGCGCGCTCAAATCGGTGGGCCTGACGTTCGACGACGTGAAGCTCGTCGAGGTGGGCAACGAGAACGACGCTCGCTCGGGCGATATCCGTCGCACCGAGGGCGTCTTCTGGCCGGGCTTTTCCCCGCTGCTCGAGGGTAAGGTGGACGCCCTCTACGTCAAGGGCGCCAACGCCCAGGACATCGCGCGTCGGCTCGGCGTGAAGGTCGGCATCGACCTCGACAAGCTGCCGGAGAAGCGCTTCCGCGTGAACAACGGTACCCCGCGTCCCATTACGGTGAGCGACTACTTGCTCGAGAACCACTTCGACGTGGTGGTGCGCTTCCTGGCCGTGACCTTGCGCGCCGCCGAGTGGGGCAAGACGCATCAGCAGGAGGTCTACGATCTTCTGGGTAAGGAGATCGGCGCATCTCCCGAGGGCCTGAGGGCCGCCTACCGCGAAGACTTCCACCTGTCACTCGCGCCCGATCTTCGGAGGAGCGCCTCGAGCTCTTCCGACAGGAGAAGGATTGGCTGCTCCAGTACGGCATCCTCGACCGCGACTTCGACTATGACGCGTGGATCGACCGCCGCCCGATCGAGGCCGCGCAGCGCCTGCTCAAGAAGAGCAAGGCAGCTTGAGCGCACCGGCCCCGAGCAGGAGCTCCAGGGGGCTCTAGACTAGGGGCCGCCGCTACCGGTCCGGCCGCTGCGTCGTCGTGGACTTACGGTGAGCCGGACCGCAAGGTCGCCAGGAACATGCGGCACTCGCGGGCGCTGCGCAGCCGATGAAACGCCAGGCGGGACCAGGTTGGATCGGACGCGCGAGCGGTGTATGCCGCGCGGACGTGCTCGAAGCGTGTGGCGGCCCAGAGCACGATGTTCTGCTGCGGGTTGATACGCAGCAATCGCCTGAGTTGCTCACGGTTTCCATTCCACACGACCGTACCGTACAGGCCGCGAGCGAGGCTTCGCCGAATGACCCGGACCATGACGACGGATTTCGGCGGATCCAGCCACACCACTGCATCCGCCGCGCTCCAGACGATGTCGAGTACTCCTTGGGAGCTGTAGTTTCCGTCCACCACCCAGCCCGGCTGCCGGCAATAAGCCGAGACCCGGGCCCGAAACTCCTCCGAAGGCAAAGGCGACCAGTTCGCCTGGTGGTACCAGCTGTCGAGCTCGAGCCGCGGGATACCGAGTGTGTGCGCGATCGCCGTGGCCATCGTCGTCTTGCCCGAGCCTGCACAGCCCACCACGGAGATTCGCATCCTCGCCTCTCGTCAGTGCGCGGAATCTCGTATGATAGACACGCTCTATCGTCAAGGACGTGCGCGCAGACCTGGCGCAAGGCCGCGATGGACCGGCGGCCTCCGCGCGATCACGTCACCGTCACCGACTTCGCGAGGTTGCGGGGGCGGTCGATGGCGCAGTCACGCGCCAGCGCCGTGTAGTAGGCATAGAGCTGAAGCGGCACGACAGTCAGGATCGATGAGAGAGCCGGATGGTGAGGCGGCAGGGCGATCAGCGTGTCGGCGAGCTGAGCCGCTTCCTGGTCTCCGGCGTCGGCCACTACGATGAGCGAGGCGCCGCGGGCGGCGAGCTCGCGCAAGTTGCCCAGCATGCGCTCGCGGGTTTCGTCGGGTGGCACCAATGCCCAGACGGGCGTGCCTGGCTCCACCAGCGCGAGCGGCCCGTGCTTCATGGCGGCTCCCGACACTCCCTCGGCAGGCACGTAAGCCACCTCCTTCAGCTTGAGCGCGCCTTCGCTGGCTACGGGCAGGTTGCTGCCGCGGCCCACGAACATGGTGAAGCGCGCGCTCTGGAAGCGCTCGGCCAGTGCACGGCAGGTGGGGGCGTGTTCGAGCATGGTCTGGACGCGCTGCGCCAGCTGGCCGAGACCGCTCAGCCAGGTACGGCCTTGGTCGGCGCTCAATCCGCGCAACCGCGCGAAGCGCAAGGCCAGGAGCTGAGCCGCCACCAGCTGCGAGGTAAAGGCCTTGGTGGAGGCGACGCTAACCTCGGGGCCCGCATGGGTATAGATGCCGAAGTCGGTCTCACGGGAGAGAGAGCTGCCCGCCACGTTGGCGATGCCCGCCACCAGCGCGCCACGCAGACGCAGCTCGCGCAAGGTGGCCAGCGTGTCAGCGGTCTCTCCGCTCTGGGAAATGGCCACGTAGAGCGTGCGCGGTTCCACGATGGGGTTTTGTGTCAGCAGCTCCGCGGCATCTTCCGCGCTGGCGGGGATCCGCGCGTGCCGGTTCATCAAGTAGGCCCCGATTTGCCCCGCGATCAGGCTCGACCCCGCGCCAAAGAACACCACGCGCGTCAGCTCGTGCAAGCGCGCCTCGTGACCCTGCAAGCCACCGAGCCGTACCGAGGCCACGCTCGGATCGAGCCGCCCGCGCAGGCTGCGGTCGATGGCCGCAGGTTGCTCATGGATCTCCTTGAGCATGAAGTGCGCGTAACCCGAGAGGTCGGCCTCTTCGGCCGCGTGCAGGATCTTCTGCACGCGATTGTCACGGTCGCGCAGGTCCAGATCGAAGGTCTTCACGCCGTCTGCCGCGAGCTCCGCGACCTCGTTCTCCTCCAGCACGATCATGCGGTCCGTGTGCGGGCGCAGCGCGAGAGCATCGGAGGCGACCCAGCACTCACCGTCTCCAAGCCCTACCACCACCGGGCTCCCGATGCGGGCAGCTACGAGCCGTCCGGGATCGTCGCGGTCCATGGCGATGATCCCAGCCGTGCCTTCGACGCGCTTGAGGGCCTGTACGACCGCGCCAACCAGGGACGCGCCAGGGGTGGACAAGCCGCGCCCGATCAGCTCGGCCAGGACTTCGCTGTCGGTCTCGGAGCGAAAGCGAACGCCCTGGGCCATCAGGTCCCGGCGCAGCTCCTCCACGTTGTCGAGAATGCCGTTGTGCACGAGCGCGACTCGGTTGTGGCTATCGAAGTGAGGGTGACAGTTGGCCTCGGTCACCCCTCCGTGTGTGGCCCAGCGGGTGTGACCAAGCCCGACTTGTCCCGGCAAGCCCCGTGGCTTGGCCTGCTCGAGCACGCGCAGCGGTCCGATGCGCCGCTCTCGCTGCAGCTCGCCCTGGTCGATGGTCGCGATGCCGGCGGAGTCATAGCCGCGGTACTCGAGCCGTTTCAATCCGCCGAGCACGACGTCCCACGCAACCTTGGATCCAACGTAGCCCATGATGCCGCACATGTTCGTATCCCTTCGCGTGTCGCCCTAGGCGCTCAACCGTAAATGCGTCGTCGGATCTGGCGCGCCGTGAGCGGCTCGGCCCGGAAGCGCAAGGCCTGCAATTCGCGCGCAATCTGTTCGTAGATCTCGGCGTTGGGCGTGCCCTCGGCCTGGAGTTCGTCGTGCCGCGCACGCACGTAGGTGCCCACGTCCACGTCGAAGCAGTCGAGGACCTCGGCCACGGCCCGGGCAGCACGCTCAGGCGACAATCCCAGCACGTGCTGGAGGCGAAGTTCCGCCTCGGTTCGCAGCCGACTCATGCCGGCGACTGTGCGCGCGTGCGCGCGGGAAGTCGAGCTTCGTGCCCGAATCCGGGCAACGACAGGCCGCCGAGTTTCTCAGACCGGCCGCCCGCGCTGACCATGGCATCCACTGGCGACCCTGGGGGCCGTTCGTCCTAGACCGAGATAGGCGAGAGGTCTCCCGCTGGCGCCACTGGCAAGGTGTCGGCGCGGCGAACCCCCAGCGCGTTCTCCTCGTAGGCGCGATAGAGCGACGCATAGAAGCCGCGCTCGCCCATCAGCGCGTCGTGGTTGCCGAGCTCCACCACGCGCCCCTCGCGAATCACCGCGATCCGATGCGCGTCGCGGATGGTGGAGAGGCGGTGCGCGATGATCACCGCGGTCCGGCCCTCGCACAGGCGTCGCAGGGCGAGCTGGATACGGCGTTCGGTCTGCACGTCCACGGCCGAGGTCGCCTCGTCGAGCACCAGGATGGCCGGGTTGGCGACATACGCGCGCACGAGACACACCAGCTGGCGCTGCCCGTGGCTGAGGTTGGCCCCGAGGGGCCCCACGTTGGTCTGATAGCCGTGGGAGAGGTTCGAGAGGAGGGCATCGGCACCGAGCTCGCGTGCGGCCGCGATGAGCTCGCGGTCGCTGGCGTGGGGCGCTGCGAGTCGCAGATTGTCGAGGATCGTGCCGTGGAAGAGCACGTTGTCCTGCAGCACCACGCTCACGTGCTTGCGCAGGTTGGCCTGGCTGAAGTGACGCACGTCGACTCCGTCGATCCGGACACACCCAGCATTCGCCTCGTAGAAGCGCGTCAAGAGCTGAACCAATGTACTCTTGCCGTGACCGGTCGGTCCGACGATGGCGAGCACCTCTCCGGGGAACACCTGCAGGTCGAGGTCGTCGATGACCCAGCGCTTACTACCTGGCACGTAGCTGAACTGGACGCGCTCGAAGCTGACCAATCCTTTCACGCTGGCCGGCTCATGGGGAACCGCCCGGTCGAGGATCTCCGGTTCCGTGTCGAGCAGCAGGAAGATCCGTTGTGCGCAAGCAGCGCCGTTGGCGTAGCGCTCGAACAGGTCGCTCAGCTCCTGCAGAGGCGCCAGAAAGACGAACACATAGAAAAGGCTGGCGGCCACCTGCCCGAGCGTGATCTCCCCGTTGGCGACCCCTCGTGCGCCCACGGTGAGCAGCACGCCCATGGCGGTCGCGTTCAACACAGCGGTCAGGGGGGCAAACCAGCTCGAGCGCAGGTTGCCGCTGATCAGCGCGTGGTTGAAGGCCCGGACCAGCTGGTGATAGCGCTGGTAGTTTTCGGCTTCCTGCACGCACTGCTTGATCACGCGCACGCCCGACACGCTCTCGACCAGGTGGGCGGTAAAGCGACTACGGCATTCGGCCACCCGGCCCCAATTGCGCTGCGAAATGCGCTTGAAGAGCATGGTCGCCAGCGCGAGGATCGGCAGCACGCCCGCCACGCTGAAGAACAGCGCCGGCGCGATCTGATACAGGAGAACGCCGGCCAGCGCGCAGCGCAGAACGGCGGATACGAGCTCTGGCGGCCCCTGGATCAAGAGCGGCTCCAGGGCGTTCACGTCGCTGTCGGCCCGTGCTGTGATCCGGCCTGCCTTGGTACGGTCGAAGTAGCCTACGCTCAGGCGCTGCACGTGAGAGAAGAGCGCCACACGCAGATCGTTGATCATGCGGATGGCCGCCCTACCAGCGAGATACTGGCCCACGCCGGCCAGCGCGAAGCGAGCGACCCAGCTAGCCGCCAGGGCGAGCGATGTCCAGAGCACGACGTCGAAGTCGACCCGCAGCGCTCCGTCCTCGCGGATGAAGCCTTTGTCGATGGTGACCCGCAGCAACCAGGGACGCAGGAAGATGACGCTCACTAGCAATGCCTCGATGAGCACGGCGCCCGCGACCCATCCACGCACGGGACGAAGCAGTGGAACGAGGCGCTTGAACACGCCGCGTTCGAGCGATTTCTTGGCCAGCGCTTCCTCGAGCTGGATATCGTTGAGGGCTACGTTGTTGCGTACCAACGGCGGCATTCCCGAACTCCCGGTGCGTTCAGATTCCCATCAGCTCGCGGTAATCCGCGCTGCTCTGCTCGAGCTCCCGGTGCGTCCCCTGAGCTACCAGCTTGCCGTCGATGAGCACAAGCACTCGGTCGGCCAGGAGCACTGTCGAGAGCTTGCTCGATACGATCAGCACACTCACCGCGCGCCCTTGCGAGCGCTTGAAGTCCCGGAGATTGTCGAGGATGCGCCGCTCGGTGGCGGCGTCGAGAGCGCTGGTAGCGTCATCGAAGCCCAGGATCGAGGCCTGGCTCAGGAAGGCGCGCGCAAGGCAGATGCGCTGGCGCTGGCCGCCGGAGAGCGTGATGCCGCGGTCACCGATGCGGGTGTCGAGGCCCTGCTCCAGGCGCTCCAGGACCTCGTCCGCGCTCGCCAGGCGCAGGGCTTCATGCAGTTCCTCGTCGCTGGCCCCGGGCCGGCTCATCTGCAAGTTGGCTCGCAGCGTATCGGAGAACAGAAAGCTCTCCTGAGGCACCACGTGCACGCGTCGCCGTAGGTCGCCGTCGGCGAGCTGCTTCACGTCTCTCAGACCCAGCGCATCGGAGCCGATCTTCACGCTCCCAGCGTCCGCGTCCGCGAGCCTCGGCAGGAGGTTCATCAAGGTGCTCTTGCCACTGCCCGTGTTGCCGACCAATGCCACGATCTCACCGGGTTCCACACGCAGCGAGACGCGCTCCAGGACGAAGCGCTGGCCCTCTGCCTTCTCCACGTACACGTCCTCGAGGCTGAAACCCAACGGTCCAGGAGGGAGTGCGCTTTGCCCGCCCTCGTGGCGCGGACGCGCGTCGAGGATTTCCCAGATGCGCGCGGCGGACGAGCGGGCATCCGCGAAGATCTGCATGACGCGGCCCACACTCTCGACGCGCAGCACGAGGGTGTTCGCGAGCAGCATGGCAGACACGAGCTCGCCGATGTTGAGTCTCTCGAGTCCCACCAGCTGGGCCCCGTAGGCGAGCACCCAGGCATGTCCGAGCGCGACGACCATCTGGGGAACCGGGATCCGTGACGAAGCGTAGGCCAGTGCTCGGTAGGAGTTCTGCGTGAAGGTCTCGACCTGGGCGGAGAAGTCTCTCACACGGGCGCGCTCCAGTCCGAACGCCTTGATCACCCGCACGCCCGCCACGCCTTCGCTCAAGTTTTGGTTCACGTTGTCGTAGGCGTCCCCCACGGCGCGGTCGAGCGAGACCAGGTGGTTGGTCTGCAGCACGAAGATGCCGAGCCCGATGGCCGTGATCAACAGCGGAACCAGGCCCAACAGCGGGGCGTACCAGCACAGCATGCCTACCGCGGCCACGATCACGATGGCAGTCTCGACGACCTGGCGCCAGAAGTTCACCAGCGCATCACGCATCTTGTCAGCATCGCGCGTGGTGCGCGTCACCATGCCGCCGACGCCGTGCTCACGGTGATAGGCCAAGTCGAGTCGCTGCACCTGCGCCATGATGCGAACGCGCAGCAAGTACAGCAGCTCCTGCCCGATCACCAGGGCGGAAATGCCCGCAAAGTACTGGAGGATGCCGCGCGCCAGCGCGACGCAGGCCAGGAGACCCAACCATCCGAGCGCGACCTGGTAGTCGAGGCCACCGTCCTGCTGGCGCACCACGGCGACGCCACGCTCGACGTCGTGCACCGCTCTGCCGATCAGCCATTGCTGCAGGACCAGGCTCAGGTTGCCCACCAGGAACAAGAGCGCCGTCAGCGAGAAGCGCCAGGGCATCTCCCGATAGAGCGCGAAGCAGCGCAGGAGTGGGGACTCGCGGCTGACCCGCCAGCTGGTGCTGCTCATGTGGACCTCAGGCGCTCTTGCGCCCGCGCGCACCCGCGCGTGCATGGGGGTGCTGAGGGAAGGGCAGGGCGAGGTGCTCGCGCAGCGTGGTTCCCGCATACTCGGTGCGGAAGATGCCGCGCCTTTGGAGCTCCGGAACCACCAGCCGGATGAAGTCCTCGAGGTCGTCGGGCAACAGGGCGGGCTTGAGGTTGAAGCCATCGGCGGCGCCGTTTCGGAACCAATCCTCGAGCTGATCTGCGATGTCCGAGGGCGTCCCGACCACCGTGCGATGACCCTGTACGGCGCTGAAGCGCACGAGCAGCTGGCGGATGGTCAGGTTCTCGCGCCTGCCGAGCTCCACCGCCTGATGCCAGCGCCCCTGGCCGTTGGCGGGAACCGTGATCTCCGCGGGCAGCGGGGCGTCGATGGAGTGCTTGGTGAGGTCCACACCGAAAGCCTCCTTGAGGTTCGAGGTGTCGACCGCTTCCTGAAAGGACTCCAGCTTTTCCTGCGCCTCCTGGCGTGAGGATCCGATGTGATAGAAAAGGCCCGGCGATACGATGAGGTGGTCGGGATCTCGGCCGTACTTGGCCAGCCGCCCCTTGACGTCGCGGTAAAACGACTGCGCTTCCTCGATGTCTTGCGCCGCTGCGTAGATCAGAATCCGCATACTGCGCGGCGAACTCTCGTCCGCTGTCCGAGTTGCCCGCCTGGAAGAACACCGGGTGACCCTGGAGCGGGCGCGCCACGTCGAGCACGGTGTCGGCATCGAAGTGCTTGCCATGGTGGTGCACCACGTGGGCGCTGCTCGGATCGAAGTATTGCCCAGTCTCCTTGTTCGGCTGATCGAACGCGTCGCCGTCCCAGCTATCCCAGAGCTCTCGCGCGAGGTCCACGAACTCGGCAGCGCGTTCGTAGCGCTGGCCATGATCCAACGGATTCTTGATGCCAAAGCTCTTGATCGCACTGTCCTGGAGCGAGGAGACGATGTTCCAGCCGACCCGGCCGTTGCTCAGGTGGTCCAGTGACGAGAGCTGCCGCGCGAGGTTGTAGGGATTGTTGGTGTTGGTGTTCACGGTCGCGACCAGGCCGATATGGCTGGTCACCTGGGTCAGCGCGCCGATGAGCGCCAGCGGCTCGAAGCTATCGCCGCGCGGCCTGCGCCCTCCGCGGGTCACCATTTCGGGGTCGGCACCTACGAAATCCGCGAAGAACGCCAGGTCGAATTTTCCACGCTCTAACAGCTTGACCAGGCTGGCCCAGCGCTCGAAGGAGGGCGGGCCCCCCACTGCCACGCCCTTGCGCCGCCAGGCGTGGGTGTGAGTTCCGTACTGCTGGACGAACACGGAGAGGACCAGGTGCTTCCGGGACATGGAACGGTCTTTCTGGGCAAACCGGCTCGGCAGTGCGTGCCTCGCGCGGATTGGAGTGGTGTCTTCTATACAAGACTTGTGTTCGTCTGGCCAGCGGGAAGCACGCCGCCACGGCCCGTCGGGCCCGGCGCGGCGCCCTGCGAGCTCGCGTCGCGCTGCGCGACAGAGCGTTCGCGCAAGGCCGCGAGCGGCGCCCGGTCGATCCAGGCGTGGACCTCGAAATCAGCCGTCAGAAAGCCCCACTTGAGCAGGAAGTCTTTGTACGCCTCGAGGTGACCGATCCAGTCCTCGCGCAAATCCGTCCGCAGCTGGGTCGGCAAGCGGGGATAGGCCAACTCGGCGAAGTGCACGGGCATGGCCACCTCGCGCGCGGCGAGCTCCAGAGCATCGCGCGGGTGCTCTTGGGCCCACTGGCCGGCTTCGAGCACGAGGCCGAGCAGACGCTCGACGACCTCGGGATAGTCGCGCGCGAGGGCGCCGTCCACGGTCAAGGTACGCGGAACTCCGTAGTTCACTCGCACCGCCGGATCGGGGTGGTTGCCCACGTCGATCACCTCTACGGCTCCAAGGAAGCTCTCGATGGCCTTTCCGCGCGCATCCTTCACGAAGATGGCGTCGACCTCACCGTTCAGGAGCGCCAGCACCTCCTCCCCGAATCCATAGGCGAATCCTCGATGAGCTGCCCGGTTGTTCGGCTCGCGCTGTTCGACCTTGGCGAGTTTCACGAACTGGACGTCTCGTTCGTCGAGCCCCTCGGTGGCCAGCGCGGCGAGAAAGCCCCGCAGCGCCGCTGCGCCTCGGATGTCGAGGCGCGGCAAGTCATCGCTTTGGTGGTGCGGCAGCGCGAGCTTGCGTCCCTTGAGGTCCTTGACCGACTGAATCTTCCTGCCGGGCAGCGTCAAAATCTGTTGGCTCTCGTCCGTCCAGATCAGTCCGATCAGGCGGGTGTCGCGGCCTTGGGCGCGCGCCCAAATCGCAGGGCTGCTGCCGCCTTGTCGGACCGAGTAGGCGAGCCTGTGGTCGAAGTGCGAGCGGCGCACGTCCTGGTCGTCGGAGTCACGCAGCGACGCGATCTTGGTGCCGTCGCCGCCGAACGTCTGCTCGAGCCAGCCGAGCCTCGCCGCAAGGCCGAGGGCGGTGGGAACTCCGCAGCGTGTGTACCAGAGCGTCTCGAGGTGTTTACGAGTCATGGGTCCCTTTCGTGGTCGCAGGAAGGCCGGCGTGGCGCCGTCTTCGCGCGAACAAGGCGCGTGTCTATTTTACTAGACCAGAGTCCTGCGTCGTGCCACAAAGCTCATGCGTCGGGCTCGACGAACGCCCGACCTCATCGCGCTGGAGGTCTCTCGTGAGCCAATCTCAGAACCCGTCCAATCCCGTCGAGCTTTGGTATTCGCGCTGTGGCGCCGCCACGGCGTCGGCCATCGCGATTCGCAAGCACTGGCTACAGGACGAGTTCGATCGCCCGGGCACCGTGCTGCGCTCGCTGCGCGACTCCGAGGACAACGAGATCCAGGACTCTCACTACCACCACAAGATCTCCGGCTTTTTCCGTGAGGGTGGGAACATCCCGCCGATTTGGGCTCGCTCTGGTGGGCGCGACACCGTGGTCGTCGGCATCACCTGGCTCGACGAGTACCAGGGAATCTTGGTGCGCAAGGACAGCAGACTCCGCTCGGTCGCCGACCTGAAGGGCAAGCGGCTCGGCCTGCCTTTGCACAACAACCTGATCGATTTCCAGCGCGGCGCGGCCAAGCACGGCTTCACGACTGCCCTCGCGTTGGCGGGCCACGGACCCGACGTCTCCACCTACGTGGACCTGCCGGCCCCGGCCGAGTCCCGCCGCGGAAACCGCTGGACCGATGACGCCCGCGCGGATCGGCCCCGCTTCGAGGTGGAGGCGCTGCTCGCCGGTAGCGTCGATGCCATCTTCCTGCGCTTCGCGCACGGCGTGCGCTGGTCGCGCGACGAGCGTCTGCGCCAGGTGATCAACCTCAACGATCTGCCCGACCCCCTGCTGCGTGTGAACAACGGCACTCCGCGACCCATCACGGTGGACCGCGCCTTTCTGGAGCAGCACCCGAACCTGGTGGCGCGCTATCTGGCTGTCCTGATCAAGACGGCCCGCTGGGCCGAGGCCAATCCGCAGGACGTGCTGAAGCTGCTGGTTACCGAGGGAGGCGCCGCGAGCGTGGAAGAGGTGCTGGCATCCCATGGGGCGGACGTGCATCGCTCGTTCCATCCCCAGCTCTCCGAGCGCTACGTGAAGGGCCTCGAGCTCCAGAAGAACTTCTTGCGCGACCACGGCTTCCTGCGGGGCGATTTCTCGGTTCAGGACTGGGTCGATCCCAGGCCCCTGCGCGCCGCCCAGCAGCTCGTGGAGAAGGAGGCGGGCTTCGCCCAGCCGCACGTCGTGCGTGTCGCCGCCGAGCTCGCGAGCAGCGCCACCTGACGCACGAGGAGACGCGCCGCCGTGTGGCAGTACCTGCTCAAACGCATCCTGCTCATGATCCCGACCCTGGTCGGGGTCCTCACGCTCACCTTCGTGGTCACGCAGTTCGTGCCGGGGGGACCCATCGATCACGCGCTGAGTCAAATCGATCAGGAGAGCGTTCGCAGCGGCGGGGACGGCGGCGGAGCGAGCGCTGGAGGTTGGAGCTACAGCGGACGCCAGAGGGTCGACGAGAAGCAAGTACGTGAGCTACGCGCCCTGTACGGCTTCGACCGGCCGCCCTTCGAGCGCTACCTGTTGATGCTCGGGAACTTCGCGCGCTTCGAGCTGGGTGAGAGCTATTTCCGCAACGAGAGCGTTTGGTCTCTGATCCGCTCCAAGCTCGGCGTCTCGGTGTCCATCGGCGTCTGGACCTTTCTGCTCACGTATCTGGTGTCGGTGCCGCTGGGCATCGCCAAGGCGGTGCGCGCGGGCAGCCACTTCGATTTCGTCACCAGCCTGCTCGTGCTGGTGAGCTACGCGGTCCCGGGCTTCGTGCTCGGGGTGCTGCTGATCGTGCTGTTCGGCGGGGGCTCCTTCTGGGACCTTTTCCCCCTGCGTGGACTGACCTCGGACAACTGGAGTCAGCTCGGGCCGCTGGAAAGATTCACGGACTATATGTGGCACGTGACGCTGCCGGTGATCGCCTCGGTGGTCAGCACCTTCGCGCTCAAGACCCTGCTCACCAAGAACACCTTCCTCGAGGAGATCGGACGTCAGTACGTGCTCACCGCCCGCGCCAAGGGACTGTCGGAGCGCCAGATCCTCTACAAACACGTGTTCCGCAACGCGGTGCTGCCGCTCGTGACGGGCTTTCCCTCCGCGTTCATCGCGGCCTTCTTCACGGGCAGCCTGCTGATCGAGACTCTGTTCTCCCTGGATGGCCTCGGGCTCCTGTCGTTCGAGTCGATCAACAGCCGCGACTTCCCGGTGATCCTCGGCGCGCTCTACCTATTCACGCTGATCGGCCTGCTCGTGAAGCTCGTCGGTGATATCGCGTACGTGCTGGTCGACCCACGGATCCGCTTCGACGCCCAGAGGTAGCCAGGTGAACCCGACCGCATTCTCGAGCCCCACAGCGCCCGGCCAGCGGCTATGGAGCCGCTTCAAGCGCAGGCGCCTCGGCTACTACAGTCTGCTCGTCTTTGTCGGTCTGTATGCCTTCAGCTTGGTGGGCGAGTTCGTCTCGAACGACCGACCGCTGGTGGTGCGCTACCAGGGGGAATGGTTCTTCCCGCTGTTGCACGACTATCCGGAGTCCACCTTCGGAGGGGCCCTGCCCATCGCGGCGGATTACAATGATCCATTCATCGTCGAGCGGCTCAAGAGCCCGGGAAATTGGGCGCTCTACCCACTCAATCCCTACTACTACGATACCCTCAACTACTTCTCGACCGCGGCCCACTTTCCAGGGCCCCCCTCGCGCGAGAACTGGCTAGGGACCGATATCGCGGGCTACGACATCGCGGCCCGCCTGCTGTACGGCTTCCGCGTATCGGTCACCTTCGCGCTGGCCCTCACCGTCGTCGGCATGGTGTTGGGTGTTCTGATGGGCGCCGTCCAGGGCTACTTCGCGGGCCGCGTCGATCTGCTGGCACAACGCCTGATCGAGGTCTGGGGATCGATGCCGGAGCTGTACCTCCTGATCATCTTCGCTTCGCTGTTCGACCACAGCTTTTTTCTGCTGTTCGTGTTGCTCTCGCTGTTCGGCTGGATGCACCTGTCGGAATACGTGCGAGCCGAGGTGCTGCGCAATCGGCAGCTCGAGTATGTGAAGGCGGCCCGCGCGCTCGGGCTCTCCAGTCGGCAGATCATCTGGCGTCACGTGCTGCCCAATAGCCTCACGCCCGTGATCACGTTCCTGCCCTTCCGGATGAGCGCCGGAATCCTGGCGCTAGCCAGCCTCGACTTCCTCGGCCTCGGCGTGACCGCGCCGGCGCCGAGCCTCGGGCAGCTGCTGACGCAGGGCAAAGAGAACCTCGATGCCTGGTGGATCTCGGTCTTCACCTTCGGAGTCCTCGTGATCACCTTGCTCTTGCTCACCTTCATCGGAGACGCGTTACGCGACGCGCTGGATGCGCGTCTCTCGGAGGCACCATGACCGACTCCTCGCTGCTGAGCTTGAAAGGCGTATCGATCTCGTTTCGCGGCAAGCCCGCGGTGGAGGATCTCGAGCTTGTCGGTCCAGGCTGGCGAACGGCTCGCGCTGGTCGGCGAGTCCGGGTCCGGAAAGACGGTGACGGCGCTCTCGGTGTTGCGGCTTTTGCGTGGAGCCAAAGTGGAAGGCAGCATCCGCCTCAACGGCGACGAGCTGACCAGCAAGTCCGAGGCGGAGCTGCGCAGCATCCGCGGCTCTGAGGTCGCCATGATCTTCCAGGAGCCGATGACCGCGCTGAATCCGCTGTTCACCATCGGCAACCAAGTCCAGGAGACCTTGTCGCTCCACGAGCGCATCTCTCTGCGCGCTGCGCGCACGCGGGCGGTGGAGCTCCTGGCGCGTACCGGGGTGCGTTTTCCCGAGCGCAAGGTCGACTGCTTTCCGCACCAGCTCTCGGGCGGGGAGCGCCAGCGCGCCATGATCGCCATGGCGCTCGCTTGTCGGCCGCGCCTGTTGATCGCCGACGAGCCCACCACGGCACTCGATCTGTCGGTGCGGGCTCGCATCGTGCAGCTGCTCCTGGACCTGCAGCGGGAGGAGAACGAGCGACCGGACGGTAACGGCATGGCGATCATGCTGATCACCCACGATCTGCCCCTGGTGCGGCGCTTCGCGCAACGCGTGGCGGTGATGGAGCGGGGTCGTCTGATAGAGATGGGCCCCACAACGCAGGTCTTCGAGGCCCCACAGCACCCGTACACCCAGAAGCTCCTGGCCAGCGTGCCCGAGCGCAGGATCGATCGCGTAGCCGAGGACTCAGCCGTGGTGCTGGCCACGCGTGAGCTCCGCGTGGCGTACCGTCGACCCCGTCCGGGCCTGAGCGGCTGGTTTTCCTCGCAAACTCAGCTGGCGCTGGTGGGGGCGAACCTGGAGTTGAGGGCGGGCGAGACGATCGGCGTGGTGGGCGAGTCTGGCTCGGGCAAGTCGACGCTGGCCCAGGCCATCCTGGGCTTGATTGCCGCGGAGTCGGGTCAGATCGAGTTCGAAGGGGAGCCGCTCGCCAGCCGGCGTGCGCGCGACGAGCGGGGCTTCCGATCACGCCTGCAGGTTGTCTTTCAGGACCCCTTCGGCTCGCTGTCGCCGCGCCGGACCGTGTGCCAGATCGTGGGCGAGGGCCTGGAGCTGCATTTCCCCGAACTGAATGAGGCGCAACGGATGGAGCGCATCGAAGGCGTGCTATCCGACGTGGGCCTGCCGTCGAGCGCCCTCGACGCCTACCCGCACGAATTTTCGGGCGGTCAGCGCCAGCGCATCGCCATCGCGCGCGCCATCGTGCTCAGACCGCGCGTGCTGGTGCTGGATGAACCGACCTCGGCCCTCGACTTGTCCATCCAGAACCAGGTGCTCAAGCTGCTGGTGGCCCTGCAGCAGAAGTACGGCCTGAGTTACGTGCTCATCAGCCACGACCTGACGGTGATCCGGGCCCTCGCGCACCGCGTCTACGTGATGAAGGACGGCGAGTTCGTGGAGGCCGGTGAGACCACGAGCGTGATCGAACGTCCGCAACACGCCTATACACGCAGCCTGGTCCAGGCATCGATGTGATCGCAGCGCCATGCCCAGCCCTCTCTTCCGCCCCGCTTCCTCCTCGACGCTTCCGCTGCAGCTCCTGCGCATCGCGGTGGCCCCGGCTGCCGTCGCGTTTGCCCTGGCGTTGCCCACTCGGGCTGCAGCCGAGCACGCCATGGCTTTCTTTGGACAGCCCAAGTACCCTGCGACGTTTTCGCACTTCGACTACGTGAACCCAAACGCCCCGCGCGGCGGCACGCTGACGCTGTCCGTGGTCAGCCAGAACAGCAGCTTCGACAAGTTCAATCCCTTCAGCCTGAAGGGTAAGCCAGCTCCAGGGTTGACCGAGCTGGTGTTCGAGACTCTGACGGTGCTGAGTCTCGACGAGCAGAACACGCAGTACGGATTGTTGGCGGACGACATCCGCGTGGCGCCGGACTTCTCGGCCGTGGAGTTCCATCTACACCCGGCGGCACGCTTTAGCGACGGCGCGCAGGTCACGGCCGAAGACGTGAAGTACTCCTTCGTAACCCTGACGAGCAAGCAAGCCAGCCCACGCTTCAAGGCCTATTTCGCCGAGATTGCACGTGCGGTCGTGGTCGATCGGGCTACCGTGCGCTTCGAGTTCAAGCGCAAAGGGCGCGATTCTTCTTTCGTGGCCGGCAGCTTGCCCGTGTTCTCACGCCGCTGGGGAGCCAAGCCTGGTCGCGCTCAGGTACCCTTCGACCAACTGCGGCTCGAAGATCCGCTGGCATCGGGTCCCTACCTCATCGAGCGCGCGACGAGCGGCCAGGACATCGTCTATCGCCGCAATCCGGGGTATTGGGGCGACGCCACACCCGCGCGCCGGGGCATGTTCAACTTCGAGCGCGTCTCCTACAAGCTCTACAAGGACGCGGATACGCAGGTCGCGGCGCTGCGGGCGGGCGAGTTCGATTTCTTCAGCGAGAATCGCATGCGCTACTGGTGCTGCCAGTTCATCGGCAAGCGCTTCGACGAGGGCGAGCTGATCGAGGAGATCGTCCCGCACGAGAATCCTCCTGCCATGAACGGCTGGGTGATGAACCTGCGCAAGGAGCGCTTTCGCGACCCACGCGTGCGCGAGGCCATCAACTACGCGCACGACTTCGAGTGGGTCAACGACAAGATCTTCGCCAGCGAGTTCGAGCGCGTGACCAGCTACTTCTCCGGCACGCCGCTCGCCGCCCGAGGCTCTCCCAGCGCCGAGGAGCTCGCGATCCTGGAGCGCTATCGCGGGGAGATCCCCGACGCCGCATTCGGACCGATGTTCGAGCAGCCCTCCACGCGGCCGCCGAGCAGCCTGCGACAAAACCTGAGCCGCGCGCTCGAGCTGTTCGCCGAGGCAGGCTGGAAGAACGTGGATGGCGTACTGCGCAACGCTCGGGGCGAACCCTTCGTGATCGAGGTCGCCGGGACTCGCATGCAGGGACCCTATGCGGACGCCTACTACCTCAACCTGGCGAAGCTGGGTGTCGTGATCCGCAAGCGCCTCTCGGACACCGCCACCAGCCGGCAAAACTTGAGCAACTTCGACTTCGACTTCGCCTCGACGGCGCTGCGCGAGGCTCGCATGCCGGGCGCCGAGCTGTGGCGCAGCTTCAACAGCGCGGACGCCGACAAGCCGGGTTCCGACAACGTGGCGGGGGTCAAGTCGCGGGCGATCGATGAGCTGGTGCAGCGTCTGCTCGATGCGAGCAGCCAGGAAGAGCTCGAATTGACCGCGCGCGTGCTCGATCGGGTGCTCACGCATAGCCACTACATCGTGCCTTGGCGCTACCTGACCAAGCACTACCTCATCTACAATCGCCGCCTGGGGCAGCCGAGTGCGCGCCCGCGCTACTACGGAGCCTACGAATGGGCCCTGGGGACCTGGTGGGACGGCGCGAGCCACCTGGCCAAGGCGGCGCCGCCAGCGGTGGCCTCGAAGACCAGCTCCTCGTCGCCGGGCACACGTACCCTGCTCTCGGCCGCTCTGCTCGCGGTGCTCGCCTGGACGAGCCTGCGTAGCCTGCGCGCCAAGCGGCACGCCGAGCGTGGCGCCGCGCCGCCGCGCACGGCGGCCTGAGCTTCGCGAGTAAAACGCGCTCACACGAGTTCGCGCCGGTGCGTCGTCCGGCGCAACGCGACCGCGGGCCTGCGTCACCCTGAGCGTCTGACCGCACGAACGATGCCCGAAACTCTCGGGCGCGTAACGCACGTGTTGCGTCGTCCGCGCGCGCTCACAGTGCCTGCATTAAAGCCTCACTTGAGTGTCTTGTATACTGGACGATCGTCCTTTGCTGTGCTTGGCTGCGCGCATCAACCGCTACGCCATCCATTCACGAGGAACCGAAGTGAAAACCCCCCGAACCAGTGCACGGGCCCGCGCTCGTTGGGCCGTAGCCGTGCCGTTGCTCCTGACGGCCGCAGGCTCCATCTCGACCATGTCTCGCGTCCACGCCCAGGCAGCTCCCGAAGCGCCTGCGCCCGTGGTGCCCGCGCCGAGCGAGCCGCCTCCAGTGGCTCAGCCCGCGCCCGCGGCTCCAGCTCAGCCCGCTCCGGCTGCGCCCCAGAGCCCCGCGCCGGCGCCCGAGCCTGCGCAGGCCGCACCCGCGCCAGCTGCTCCGCCAGTACCACCGGCGTCGGTGGAGGCCCCAGTTGCCGCTCCGCCCGCGGCGCCCGTCGCGGCGCCGGTGCAGTACGAGCCGCAGCCCGTCGCCGGGGATGTCGCGTTGGAGGCCGGCGTCGAGCCTGCTCCCGTGCAAGCCGAGGTGGAGGCCAACGAGCCTACCAAGGTGCTCTCGGACGTGGTCGTGACCGCCCAGAAGCGCGAAGAGCGCGCCCAGGACGTGTCCACCGCCATCACGTCGGCCAACACCAAGCAGCTGCAGGCCGCCAACCTGGTCGGGTCCACCGACGTCGAGCGCCTCACGCCCAACCTGTCCGGTCAGCAGAGCGGAACGCGCAGCGCACGACCGCGCTGGTTCTTGCGCGGCATCGGCTCCAACGATCCGTCGGTGAACCTCGAGTCGCCGACCGGCGTGTACCAGGACGAGGTGTATATCGCGTATGGACCGCTGCAGTCGTTCCCGCTGTTCGACCTGGAGCGGGTCGAGGTCCTCAAGGGACCGCAAGGCACCCTGTGGGGCAAGAACACCACCGGTGGCGCCATCCATTTCGTCTCGAAGAAGCCGAGCTTCACGCCGAGCGGCTACCTGCGCGGCACCATCGGCAACTACGGCACGCGCGGCATGGACGGCGGCTTCGGCGGCCCCGTGATCGGCAAGGTGTTGGCGGCTCGTGGCGCCTTCTCGTACGAGGGGCAGGAAGGCTGGGCCCGTAACAAGTGGGACGACACTTATGGCCCGCAGTACCAGGACATCGCCACGCGTCTCTCGTTGCTCGCCGATTTGGGTGAGAACCTGGAGATCAACGTCACCGGTCGCTTCCGCAACCTGAACAACGCCGCTGGTATCACGTACCCGATCGGGGCGTTGCCGGGTGGCGAGATTCAGCAGTACCCGATGGCACCCAAGACCTATACCCCGTCCTATGGGAAGCATCCCGAGGCGACCGACCCTTTCTGGCGCGGACCCACCACGGGCATCCTGCGTAGCGAAGGCGCCACGGCCACCATCAACAACTACCTGGGCGACTACACGCTGACCTCGGTCACCGGCATCGACAACGCGAAGAACACCACCAACACCGAGGCGCACTGGCCAAACCCGACCTTCGACCGGGCCGCCAGCTACGCCAACATCAGCTCGTTTCAAGCTACCCAGGAGCTGCGCATCACGTCGCCCCAGAAGGATCGCTTGAGCTGGATCGCCGGCTTCCACTACTTCTACTGGGACCTCGACAGCGACGCGGCCGCGGCCAACTTCAGCCCCACCGCCATGCGGCAGAGCTTCCAGGACAACACGTTCCACCAGAAGAACAACGCGACCGCAGGTTTCGTCAGCGCCAAGCTGAGGATCCTCGACGGTCTCTCGATCACCGGCGGCCTCCGCTACACGTACGACAAGAAGAAGATCTCGGCGGTGCGCCGCAGCCAGCGTGGCGCCGCAGTGAACTACCTCGACGACCAGGCCTGGTACGACCCCGATCTGCTCGCCAACGATCCCGATGTGATCAAGAAGCGCGCCCACAAGGGCTGGTCGCAGGTCACCTTCGACGTCACGCCTGAATACAAGATCACGGACGACGTGCTGGCGTACTTCAAGTTCGCCAAGGGCTTCCGCGCCGGTCAATTCAACCCCACCATCCTGGCCGCGGTCGGCGACCGCCCCGCGAACCTCCCGGTGGCCAACCCCGAGGTCCTCTACGACTGGGAGCTCGGCCTGAAGACGTCTTGGTTCGACGATCGCTTGATCGCCAACGTGGCCGCCTTCTACTACCTGCTCAAGGACGCGCAGCTCAACGTGCAGCAGCCGAATCCCATGGGCATTCCGGGCGCCAACACCAGCTCGGTGCAGAACGCCGCGGGCGGCAAGATCAAGGGCATCGAGCTCGAGCTCGAGGCGCTGCCCTTCGACACCATCCGCCTGCGCTCGGGTATCGGTCTGCTGAAGACCGAGTACACCGACTTCCAAACCTTCCAGGGCACCGAGGCGGTCGACGCCAGCGGCAACAAGTTCTACCGCACGCCCTCGTTCTCTGGCTCGTTCGGCGCCGAATATCGGCTCCCCATCGGTGAGACCCAGGCCGTCACGGCCGGTACGGACTGGACGGTTCGTAGCCGCATCTATCACAACGCCGTGGTTCAGGACGACAAGCAGCAGCAGACGCCGGCCTACGCGCTCGGCAACGTCGAGCTGCGCTACTCGTTCGCCAACGAGCGCTTCACGCTGCAGGGCTACGTGCGCAACGTGGCCGACACGACCTACAGGATCCTGTCCACCGTCGTGAACTCGGGCGCCTATCCCACGTACATCGGTCCGCCGCGTACGTACGGTCTGCAGCTGATCGCGAAGCTCTGACCGACGGATCCCTGCCGTGAGCGCTCGCCGTACACTGCGCGTCGCTGCGCGCTGGCTCGTCCTTTCTGCCTTCGCGGCAGGCGGGGCGGGCCGTTCGCGCGCCCAGGATGTTCCAGGCGCCCACCAGGCCTCCTCACGTGTTTTGCGGCTCGAGGACGCCCTACGCATCGCCCGCGAGCGCCAACCGGCCTTGCGCAAGGTGCGCGCCGAGCATGATCAAGCCGAAGCTCGCCTGATCGCCGCGCGCGCTCCGCTGTTGCCCCAGCTCACGGGGACGGCGAGCTATCAGCGCACGACGGGCAACTTCGTGCCTCGTCCGGGCCAGGTCCCGCGCACGGTCCCGGGGGCGACTGGCTCGAACGCGAGCCCCAACCGGGACCCGTATACGCTGTACAACTTCTTCAACTTCGGCATCACGGCCAGCCAGCTCATCTATGACTTCGGAGCCTCGAGCGGCTCTTACCAGGCGAACCGCGAACTTCTGCGGGCCCAGGAGAGCGAGAGCGAGGCCACCTCGCAGGACGTGACTGCCCAGGTCAGCATGGCGTTCTTGCAAGCGCGTGCCTACCAGGAGCTCGTGGCCGTGGCCCGCGAGAACCTGGCCAACACCGAGCGCCACCGCGACCAGGCCCAGAGCTTCGTTAGCGCGGGCGCACGACCCGAGATCGATCTGGTGCAGGCCCGAGCGGACGTGGCGAACGCACGCGTGAAGCTCATCGAGGCAGAGAACGCCTACGCCATCGCCATCGCGGCCCTGGAGCAGGCCATGGGAAGGGACGACGCCGAGGCTTACGAGCTCTCGGAGGAGAGCGTGCCTCCGGTGCCATCGGAGGAGCAGGCGAGCTCCGAGCTCTACGCGACCGCGCTGCGCGCGCGTCCGGACCTCGCTGTGTTCGAGCACCGCGCACGTGCTCAGCGCCTGACGATCCGCGCCAACAAGGGCGGCTACGGTCCCGCCCTGAGCGCATCGACAAGCCTGACATCGGGCGGCACGCAGCTCGACGCTTTGGTGACCAACTGGAACGCCGGAGTGCTCCTGGTGTGGCCACTGTTCCAGGGGGGAGCGAGCCACGCGCGCGTGCTCGAGTCCCGCGCGGTGCACGAGAGCCTGCTCGCTGACCAGGACGCGGCGCGCCTCGCCGCACGCTTCGAGCTCGAGCAGGCCCGACTGGGGGTGCGCGCCGCCAAAGCCGTGGAGCAGGCGGCCCAGGAGGTGCAGGTCAACGCAGAGGAGCGTCTGCGGATGGCCGAGAAGCGCTACGCCGCAGGGGTCGGCAACGCCATCGAGTTGGGCGACGCGCGGGTCGCCTTGGCTACCTCGCAAGCCCAGCGCGTGCAGGCCACGTACAGCCTGGGCGCGGCGCGGGTATCCCTGCGCAAGGCGCTCGGGGACCTTCCCTGATCTCTCGGGCCCCTGCGCTTGCCTCAGCTGCGTAGAGCTCGCTCCGGGGCGGCGTCGGACTCAAGCGGAGTGCACGACACGCGGGCCCACGCCGAGCTCGGCGAGCAGCATGCGGCGGCACTCCATGAACTGCCGGTCGCTGCGGTCCCTGGGCTGCGCGGAGGTGATCGCGTGGTCCACCACCACGCGTCCGTGGCGCAGCACGAGGACGCGGTCGGCCAGTCGAATGGCCTCGTCGACGTCGTGGGTCACGAGCAAGACAGCGGGGTGGTGTTGGGCCAGCAGCGTGCCCACCAGATCCTGCATCTGGAGGCGCGTGAGCGCGTCGAGCGCAGCGAACGGTTCGTCGAGCAAGAGCAGCTCCGGCTCCCGCACCAGGCCTCTCGCAAGCGCAACGCGCTGCGCCTCGCCGCCCGAGAGGGTGGCCGGCCAGGCCTGCTCGTGGCTCGCGAGGCCTACTTCGGCCAACGCACGGCGCGCGACCTCCTTGGTGGTCTCGTTGCGCCGCTGTCCGATCGTCACGTTGTCGAGCACGCGCATGGAGGTGACCAGGCGCGGCTCTTGATAGACCACGGTGCGGGACTTGGGGACCAGGACCGACCCTTGATCCGGCAGCTCCAAACCGGCCAGGATCCTGAGCAAGGTGGTCTTGCCGGTGCCGCTCGCGCCGAGCAGCGCCACGAACTCGCCGCGCGCGATGTCGAGGTCGACCTCGTCGAGCACGACCTTGGCGCCGAAGCGCTTGGAGATCTTGCGGATGCGCACGGCGGGGCCGCTCGGGCGCGTCGGCTTGAGGTCGGTCTCGGCCAGTCTCATGGGCTTGATCTCCGCGCTCATCCGCGCACCGTGGTGTAGCGACGCCAAGGCATCGTGACGCGCTCTAGGGCGCGGATGAACAAGTCGAAGGCGATGCCGAGCAGCGCGTAGAGCGCCACGCACAGCACCATGTAGTCCTGCCGGTAGTACTGCTTGGCCAGCAGAACCAGGTATCCGATGCCCTTGGTGGTACCGACCTGCTCGGCGGCGATCAAGCCCACCACGCTGATCGCGAGGCAGATGCGCAAGGCCATCAAGAGGTTGGGCAACGCCGAGGGCAAGATCACCCGCAGCAACAAGCCTGCGCCGTTGAGTCCGAAGCTGCGCGCCGCCTCGACCACCTTGCGATCGACGCCACGCACGCCCAGATAGGAGTACGCATACATCGGCATGGCAGACGAGGACGCGATCAACACGACCTTGAATTGGTCGCCGATGCCGAACCAAGAAATGTAGAGCGGGACGACCGCCAAGAAGGGCACGGCCCGCAGCATCTGCATGGTCGGATCGACCAGCTCCTCCCCGAGCGCAGAGAGCCCAGCCACCACGCCCAAGAGCAGCCCGGCCGTCACGCCCAAGCTCACGCCCAGCGCCGCCCTGACGAGCGACGCAGCCAGGAACTCCTGCAGCTGCCCGCTTTGTTGCAGCTCCACGAAGGCGAGCGCCACGTCGCGTGGAGACGCCACGATAGAGCTCGGGATGGCTCCCGTGGCCGAACCAATCCACCAGGTAAGGCCCAACGCGAGCGGAACGCTCACGCGCAATCCGAGGGACAGCCAGCGCGGCCGCGATCGCGCGCCCAGGTAGCGAGGTTGCTCGAGGTCGCCCCCGAGCGCCTCGTCCTCCTGGCTCTGCTCGCGGGCGAACTCGCCGGCTTCGACCGCGCGTGGCGCCGCCGGCTTGGTGGCGGACACGCCGCGCTCGTCCTCCGGGCCGGCCGGGAGCCTCTCGGAGACGGGACGCGCGACGGACACCGCGCTGGACCTGCGTTCTGTGCTGATGCCGTTCATGGTGTGACTTGCTTTGCGCGCGCGGCCGCTTCGATGTCGAAGACCACGTTGTCCACGCTGAGGTTGCGATCGATCGAATGATTCTCGAAGAACAACTTGATCACGTTCGCGACGCGCCCGCGATCGTGCGGGTTCGGGACGCGCGGGACGGGCGTGGCCCGGGTCTCCGCCAGCTTGTACTCCAGCCGCTCCCCCGAGACCGCCGAGGGGCCCTTGTCGGTGAACACGTTCACGAACTTCTCCGGCTGCGCGTGGGCCTCCTGCGCGAGTCGCTGCGCGACCCGGAGCAGCGCCTGGAAGGCTGCCGGGTTCTTGGCCAGTACCTCGGCGTTGGCGGCCAGGATGGTGACGTCGTCCGAATCGAGCTCCGCCTCGTAGGCGATCACGTGGGCGCCGTTCTTCACCGCCGTGGAGAAGAACACGCCGAAGGTCGACCAGGCGTCGATCTTGCCGGTCGCGAAGGCGGCAGCGGCCTCGGGCGGCTGAATCGGCACGCGCTCCACTTTGTCGACGGGGATGTGGTGGTTGGACAGCAACTTCAAAAGCAAGTAGTCCCCATGGGCCGCGGCGTTTACGGCCACGCGCTTGCCGATCAGGTCCTGAGGAGACTTGATGGGGCTGTCGTTGGGCACGATGATGCCCGCCTGGCGCATGTCGGACGGATCGCCGATCGCGTAGATCTTGAAGTTCAGGTTGTGCGAGAGCGCCCCCACCACGGGGCTGATCGCGCCGCCCGAGGCATTGATGGCGCCCGTGTTCATGGCCTCGAAGTTGGCGCTGAAGGCGCCCGCGGCCGGCACCCACTCGATCTTGGCGTTCACCTTGGCCAGCTCGGGCTCGAGCAGCTTCTCGTGCTTGGCGTAGGCCCAGATGCCCGCGTTCTCCGGGTCGGAGAAGCGGAGCGTCACCGGCTCGTACCCACCCACCACAGGCTCGCGGCGGCGGTCGGCTGCGTTGCCCTTGCTGCAGGCCACGAGCAGCGCAGCCAGCAGGAGGGGGTGCAGGCGCGCGGCGCGCATGGGCAGGCGGCGAAGCGCGTGGTTGGCGGAGCTCCGAGTGTGATTCGTGCGCCTGTCTAGCATGCAAGACTCCGAGTCATCGACGACCGAACTGCGTCCG
This sequence comes from Myxococcales bacterium, assembly GCA_047601445.1. GTDB lineage: Bacteria > Myxococcota_A > Polyangia > Polyangiales > DASUME01 > DASUME01. The sequence goes on from JASGJH010000001.1 coordinate 7,454,862, forward strand.
AGCCCGCCGGCGGGGCCCGGACCACGCAAGAGCGCTTCAGACGCTGAGCTCGCTCAGCACGGCCGCGTCCTTGGGGCGCTCGGCAAGCTCCTTCCTCGCCTGCGCGAGGGGAGCCGGATCGATCCACTGACGGATGTCGAAGTCGCCGGCCAGAAAGCCCCACTTCAGTAGGAAATTCTTGAAGTCGTCGAGCGCCTCGATGGAGGACTCTTCGAGATCGGTGCGCAGGTGGCTGCCCACGTCGTCGCCGTAGCCGAGCCGCACGGCGGCCTCCGTGGAGCCCGTCTCGCGCGCCACGTGAGTCACGGCCGCGTCGTGATTCTTGTCGGCCCACTGACCTGCCTGCAGCACCAGCTTGACCAGCCTCACCGCGATGTCCGGGTGGCGGTCTACTAGATCGGCGTCCACCGTGAGCGTGCGCGGGGACCCGTTGTTGACCCGCACCTTGGGGTCAGGGTGCCTGCCCACGTCGTAGATCACGTGAGCCTCGATGGCCTGGGTCGCCTCGAGTCCGCGCGATCCCTTGTGGAAGATCACGTCCACGTCGCCGGCGAGCAGCGCCTTGACCTCCAGCAGCTCCCGCGGGTTGGTGCGCGGCCAGCCTCGCACGCCGCCTCCGGGGATGGGGTTGTCGGTGCGCGGCAGCTCCACCAGCGTGACGTCGCTTTCGGAGAGCCCCTCGAGCTTCAGCGCCGCGCTGTAAGCGCGCAAGGTGGTGGCCTGCCAGAAGTCGATCTTGCTATGGGGGTTGGTCAGCACCCCGAGCCGCTTGCCCTTGAGGTCGCCGATGGTCCGTACCTTGCTGTCGGGCCGGGTGAAAATGAGCTGTGCCTCGTCGGTCCAGCTCAGCCCGAGCACGCGCGTCTTGCGCCCTGTCGAGCGGGCCCAGATGGCAGGGATGTTGCCGCCCTGTCGAAACGAGTTGGCGAGCGTATGGTCGAAGTGAGAATCGCGTAGAATAGGGTCAGACTCGTCCTGCAGCGTGCGGACATCGATGCCGTCGCGCGCGAACTCCTTGCGCACCCAATCGAGCTGGGCGGCGATGCCGAGCGGGGTGGGCACGGGACAACGCGTATACCAGAGAGTCTGTAGCTTGCTCATCGAGATGCTCCTTCGGTTCCGGGCCGGGACGCCGCCATGAAACTGCGCCTTCCCGTCGAGCCCACGAACGTGCCGCGCCGCGACCTCGCCGCGACCGTCGTCTGTCGTGTCTATCATAGTGGACATTGGTCTGCAACATGCGGATCGCCTTGCTAGGACGACTCGCTCGCGAGGGCCTCAGCCGACCACCTCGTAGGCAACGCGCCCCTCGGCCTCGATGGGGCCGCCCTCGATGCGGATCATCTTGGCGGGACCCTCGCGCCAGGGGGAGTGCAGGGCACCTTCGTTGTAGGTGCGGGCGTGGCCCGGGGTGAGCTCGTAGGTGACTTTCTTGCGGACCTTGCGGGCCGGTCCTGGGAGCCCGGCTCCAGGAGCTCCCACTCGTCCATGTAGGTCACGCCCGATGCCTGGCCGTAGATGGCCCAGTAGCGACCATGGTCGTGTGGCTTGGTCCGGCGCGCCTCGCGGAAATGGTGGCCGAGTACGACGAAGCCGAGCTCTTCGTCGCGGAACAGCACGCGCCGCTGCGGGGTATCGTCGGTCAGGTGCTCGGCCACGAAGGCGGCGTCCCGCAGCACCTGCTCGAGCAGCTTGCGGACCTCGTCGCGCCCAGCGGGGTTCGGGTCGGCGGACAAGATTTCGTGGACCCGTTGGCCGAAGCTCTCGATGGTGTGCGACATACACCGAGTGCTAATGTCTTGTATTCGAGACGTCAAGTCTCGCGGGCTGGCACGGTTTCAGGCGGCCTTGTACCCAATCCAGCGCTGGAAGCCGGGCCGCTGCGAGAGGCGCTGGAAATAGGCCTCGAGCGCCGGCAAGTCGGAGCTGGCGAGCGAGAGCCCGAAGTAGCGATACAGGGCTGCCCCGAGCGGGATGTCCGCGAATGTGAAGGTGTCCCCCAGCAGGTACGAGCGCTGCCGGAGCTCCCGGTCCACCAGCGCGAGGGCGGACTGCGCGGCCTTCTGGCTGGTCGCGATCAGCGCGTGGTCACGTTGCTCTTCGGGCGTTCTTACGAGCTGAGTGAACAGGTTGCGGATAGGGGGCCCGAGCGTGGAGCTCGTCCACTCGTGCCAGGCATCGCCTCGTGCGCGAACCAGGGCGCTGGCGGGCTGCGCCGGAGCTTCGCCGTGGGCCGCGAATAGATATCGAACGATCGCGTTCGACTCCCATAGCGCCTGGCCGTCGTCCACCAGGGTAGGGATCAGGCCGTTCGGGTTGAGCGCCAGGTACTCGGCCTCCCTGGTCTTGCCGAATTTTCCGCCGATGTCCACGCGCTGATAGGGGAGCTTGAGCTCGTCGAGCGCCCACAGGACCTTTTGAACGTTGATCGAGCCCGGTTGGCCCCAGAGGACGAGTTTGCCCATGTGTCGGTCGTGACCTTTCGTCGCACTCCGCGTGCCCGCCAATGGGTAGCGCTGTGTGGTCTTGTTTGCAAGACGTGAGTCCATTGACGTGTCGAAGGGAGGCGTGCTAGACGCGCCGGGCCGTCACGTCGGTGCGTCTCGCAACGTGACGCGCTCTGGTGGTCGACACATGAAGCACATCTGGCGAGCAGTTCAGTTCATCCCTGAGTACCGGGGGCGCTTACTCGGGGTCATCGGCGTCGGTACGGCGCTCGGCGCCATCGGCGCTGCCACCCCTCAGATCTACAAGCTGATCGTGGACGCCCTGACGGGTGTTCTGGCCGGGCGGATCTCGCCAGCCGACGCGGCGCAGCGCGTCGGGGTCTTGATCGCTGTCTTTTTCGCAGTGCGCGTAGCCGTGGTGATCTTGACGGCACTGCAGAACTATCAGTCGGACGAGCTCTGGCTCGACGCCGTGAGCACCTACCGTCAGCGCGTCTTCGACAACATGACGCGCATGTCCATCGACTACTTCGAGAAGACTCGCGTCGGCGAGATCATGGACCGCTTCGGGGCCATCCCCCAGATCACCATGTGGTTTACCTCGCTCACCGACGGTACCCTGGCGAGCATCCTGCAAACCGTATTCATTCTCGCGGTGCTTTGTCACAAGTCCGCGCTGGTCGGCACCATCATGGCCGCGGTCCTGGCGTTCAACCTGGCGATCTCGCAGCGCACGGTGGGCTGGTCTCGCCCGTATCGGCGCGGTTGGCAGGCGCTGGCAGGCAGGATGGCAGGTCTGCTGGCCGAGATGGTCGGCAACATCGCCACCGTGCGCAGCTTCGGAGGTGAGCCGGCGGTGAAGGACCGCTACGATGGCACACAGGCCGAGTGGATGGTGCAGCGCGGCAATCTCCACAAAGTCCTGTGGCGCTCGGCCCTCGCGCTCAATGTGGCCAACGCCGTCGGCTTGTTCGCGGCCGTGTACATCGTGGCGCGCGGGGCGCTGGCGGGTCGCTTCAGCGCGGGCGACGTGCTTCTGGTGCTGACGCTGGCGCAGAACCTGATCAACACCATCACGCCCATTTCCCGGCAGATCAACCAGATGGGCGAGATCGACGCGAGCGCGGAGCGCCTGGTGGGGTTGCTCGACGTCCCGTCGGAGGTCGCCGATATGGAAGGTGCCATCGAGCTGGAGCGCATCGAGAGCGTGGTCTTCGAGAGCGTCAGCTTCTCCTATCCGGGCAAGCAAGCGCTGGCCCTCGAAAACGTGTCTTTCACGCTGAACGCGGGGGAACAGGTCGCCCTGGTAGGGCCGAGCGGAAGCGGCAAGACCACCATCGTCAAGCTCTTGATGCGGTTCTACGACCCCAGCGCCGGACGTATCCTGCTCAATGGGCGCGACCTGCGTGAATACAAGCAACGCTCGGTGCGCAGCAAGCTCGGCGTCGTGCTGCAAGACGTGGCCCTCTTCAACGACAGCATCGGGGAGAACATCGCCTTCGCGCGGCAGTCCGCCTCCACTGACGACGTACGCGCGGCCGCCCGAGCCGCCTACGCCGAGGACTTCATCGACAAGCTCTCGAGTAAGTACGAGACGGTGGTCGGTGAGCGAGGCATCAAGCTCTCGGGCGGCGAGAAGCAACGCATCGCCATCGCGCGGGCCGTGCTCAAGGATCCCGAGCTCATCATCCTCGACGAGGCCACCAGCGCGCTCGACTCGGAGTCGGAGCGGGCGGTTCAGCGCGGCTTCGAGGGGCTCCTCAAGGGACGCAGCTCCCTGATCATCGCGCATCGACTGAGCACGGTGATGGCCGCCGATCGCATCGTGGTGTTGCGAGAGGGACGCGTGGTCGAATGGGGCAAGCACGCGGTGCTGTCCAAGCAGACCAACGGTCTGTATGCGAAGCTCCTCGCGCTGCAGACCCAGGGGGCCGAAGTCGGCCTCTCGGTCTGAGAGAAGACACGTGCCGAACCCTGCCACGCCGCGCCATCTCCGACCGGACGATGGTCCGTGAGCTGACCGCCCCGGCGCCTCTCTTGCGAGGTGGGACGCGAGACCCTCGTCTCGGGTCCCTTTGGGCACACCGTCGACCGGTACGTGGACTCGTTCCACTCGCGAAATGGGTTCTCGCCCGACCGCATGGACACCGAAGCGGTGCGCGCCTTCGACGCCGAGCTGCGTCGGATCGTCGGCTACCACCGCGATGACGAGCGGGTCAACGGGGCCGGTGCGCACCACCCTCGTCTGGGGTGTTCCGCAGGAGTACGCCACTCAACACGGGGTGTTGCTCCAGCAACAGCCCTTCAGCAGCGAGCGCCGTCATGGCGCACTCGAGAGCGCTTCAGGGCCCGCCTCGCTGCTCCGGCACGGCTCTTGCGTTGGTGCGAGACTCGCCGTGCATACGAACATGGAAAACGCCCTCACCTCGTCCATCCTCGAAACCTACTTGGCGTCGTGGGCTCAACGCGAGCGTGACGCCGTCGAGGCCGGGGAGAGCCGGCTGCCAGGCCCGACGGTACGCGAGTTCCGCAGCTCGGGCGTGCTGGCGCTGCCGGTACCGCAGGCGCTCGGCGGCGCGGGCCAGGACCTGTGGCGCACCAGCGAGCTCATCCGGAACGTCGCCCGCGAGGCTCCCTCCACGGCCTTGTGCTTGGCGATGCCGCTCGGCAACGCGGGCAACAGCCGGCTGGTGCCAGAGTGCGTGTCACCCTCGCTGCGCGGCCAGCTCGAGCAAGGGCGACGCTGGATCGCGCGCAAGGCACTTTCGGGCGCCATCCTGGCGGTGGCCAACTCCGAGCCCGGCAGCGGGGGCGACTTGAGCGCGACCCGCACGGTGGCGCGGCGCGATGGGGAGGGCGCACTGCGCCTCTCGGGGGAGAAGAGCTTTGCCACGCTCGGCCAGGACGCGGACTACTTCCTGTGCAGCGCGCGCACCGAGGACGGCAGTATCGACGCCTTCTTCGTGCCGCGGAAGGCACCGGGCGTGCGGGTCTTCGACGACTGGGATGCCCTCGGGATGCGCGCCACTGCGAGCGTGGGGCTTAGCCTCGAAGATGTGCGCGCGGAAACGGTGTTCGTCTATCCTGGTGCTATCAGCGGGATCAGCGCACGTCACTGGTCCACGTTGCTGCTGGCAGCGTTGTTCGTTGGCATCGGGGAGGGCGCGCTGGCGGCGGCCGTGGAGTGCGCACCCAAGACCTCGGAGTGGGCGCGCAGCAGCCTGGCGGAGTGCGCCCTGCAGCTCGACGCGGCTCACGGCTTCGTGGAGCACCTCGCTCGCTCCGAGCAGATCCCGTGTTCGAGCCGCTACGTCGAACGCTGTCGGCGCGCCAAGACCTTCGCTGCGCAGGTCGCCCTCGAGTGCGCCACGCGGGCCGTCGTAGTGGCGGGCGGACGCAGCTATCGACCCCAGCATCCGTTGGCGCGCTTGCTGCTCGACGCTGTGGCGGGACCATTGCTGCGACCGCCATTGCCGCAAGCCATGGACGGAATTGCTGCGCAGCTCTTCGGCTCCTGATGCCGTGTCTATAAAAAGAGACACGCGTCTTGACTTTGCGCGGCGAGAGTGCCCTATTGGGTCCATGGACAAGCAGGTGGAGCACTTCTGGAGAATCGTGGGCTCCGACGGGCGCAAGCCCGGTTTCGGAAATGGCGACCGGGGCGATGTTTCTCCCAGCGAGAAGGCCATCGCCACCGGACGAGATGGCTTCGACGCCATCGACTACGCTGCCGCGGTGGCGCGCGCAGCCGAGCTGTCGGGCTTCTACGGCGCGCTGTTGCCGACGAGCCGCCAGTCCAACGAGACCTGGTTGGTGTCGGCCGCGCTCGCGCGCGAGACCCGCAAGCTGCACTTTTTGATCGCCTTCCAGACGGGTTTCATTCAGCCCGCATACGCCGCCCAGATGGCCGCCACGCTCCAGCGCATCACGCACGGCCGCGTGGACTGGAACATCATCACGGGTGGGGATCTGGCGGAGCAGCGCGCGCAGGGCGACTATTTCGCCCACGACGAGCGCTACGCGCGCACCGAAGATTGGCTGGTGGCGCTACGAAAGTACTGGAGCGACGAGAATGCCCAGCACGATGGCCCCTTCTATCGGTACGAGGGCGGCGGACTGCGCGGAGCGTTGCGTAACCAGGCGCTGCCCACGATCTACTTCTCGGGTGCCTCGGACGCCGCGCTGGGCGTGGCTGCCAAGGTCGCGGACGTGCACTTGACCTGGGCAGAGCCGCCCGCGCAGCTCGAGGAGATCATCACGCGCTTGGGGGACCGCGCCGCGGCCCTCGGCCGCACGCTGCGCTTCGGAACCCGCATCGACGTGGTCGCACGCGACACGGAGGAGGAGGCGTGGGCAGACGTACGCAAGTTCGCTGCGGGCATCGCTCAGGGGCCGGGAGCGAAGCGGGTGGGCTCGGACTCCCATGGCCGCGCGCGCCAAACCGCGTTGCACCGGGGCACGTTCGACAAGGTGGAGGACCTGCTCGTGTCGCCCAATCTGTGGGCCGGCATGAACCTACTTGGGCCCGTACCGGCGCTGGTGGGGAGCTACGAGCAAGTGGCCGAGCGTCTGGAGGAGTACCAGGACATCGGGCTCACCACGTTCATCCTGGATGGCGCGCCGCACCTCGAGGAGGCCTTCCGGGTCGGCCAGGAGGTGTTGCCGCTGCTGCGAAATCGCCGTCAACAAGGCCCTCAGCCGCTCTCGGCCGCATCGTGAAAGAAAGAGCCATGTCCCGTCAGAACCTCACCGCCCTGCTGACTTCCGTCTCCATCCTGGCGTTAACCTTCGTGGCGTCGAGTCAATCCAAGCCCTCCGTGCCGCAGGGGAGGCAAGGGGACGAGCGGGTGATCACCGAAATCATCACGCGCTGGGACGAGGGCTGGAAGAACTTCGACGCCGAGCTGGCGAGTCGGGACTACGCGGCCGACGCCGATTGGACCAACGCTTTCGGCCACGGAGCGCGGGGCAAGACGGCGATCTTCGACTACCTCGCCAAGATCTATCAAAGTCCTCAGATGCGCTCGCGCAAGAGCACGCCCTCGCAAACGAGCTTGCGTTTCGTGGGACCCGACGTGGCGGTGGCTTCGTCTTACCGGGAGACGGTGGGCCAGAAGACCGCGAGCGGAGCGGAGTATCCCACGCGCAAGACCCACGACTTGCGCGTGTTCGCGCGCAGCAAGGGACGCTGGTCGATCGTGAGCCACCTCATCATGGACGAGAAGGAGACCAAGCCGTGAGCGACACGGGCAAGCGAAGTGTGGCCAGTGATTTCCATCCGGAGCTCCTCGCGCTGTTCGACCGATACGTGCATCACCTCATCGATCGCCGTGCCTTCCTCGAGGGGGCGGCGAAGTTCGCCGCTGCGGGGCTGAGCGCGACCGCGATCCTCGAGGCGCTCGCGCCCAAGTTCGCGCAAGCGCAGCAGGTGCCACCCTCCGACGAGCGCCTTCACAGCGAGTTCGTCGAGTTCTCATCGCCGGCTGGCTACGGAAAGGGCCGCGGCTACCTCGTCAAGCCAGCGAAGGCCCACGGCAAGCTGCCTTCCGTGCTGGTCGCCCACGAGAACCGCGGCCTCAATCCCCACATCGAGGACATCACGCGCAGGCTGGCCCTCGAAGGCTTCCTTGCGTTCGCCCCCGATGCGCTGTTTCCGTTGGGCGGATACCCCGGCGACGAGGACCGAGCGCGCGAATCGTTCGCGAAGCTGGACAAGGCGAAGACCCAGGCGGACTTCGTGGCAGCCACGGAACTTCTGGGCAAGCGTCCGGAGAGTAACGGAAAGGTGGCAGTCACTGGCTTTTGTTGGGGAGGCGGCATCAGCAACTTCCTCGCCACCCGCCTGCCCAAGTTGAAGGCCGCTGTTCCGTTCTACGGAAGCCCACCTGAGCTCGACAAGGTGCCGGCCATCCGCGCTCCACTCCTGTTGCACTTCGCCGAGCACGATGAGCGCATCAACGCTGCGTGGCCCGCCTACGAGGCGGCTCTCAGAGCCGCTTCTGTCCGCTACCAGGCCTTCGTCTACCCGGGGACGCAGCACGGCTTCAACAACGACACCACGCCCCGTTACGATCCCGCCGCCGCCAAGCTGGCGTGGACCCGCACGATCGAGTTTCTGCGGCAGCACACGTCGTAGTAGCGCCCCACGTGCCTAGGCATGCGCGCGATCCGAGCTCATCGAGATGCGCTCCAATGTGTCGGCCAGGTGCTCGAGCCCTCCCGCGAGCACGCTGAGATCGGCCAGCGCCTGTCCGCAATGTGTGATGCCGCGTGCTTCATGGCACGCACGGTTCACGCTAAACCGTCGCGATTGTCACGCTCGCCATGGGGGCGGGCTCGCTTGGCGATGTGCTCCGACATGGGAACGGTGGGACCGCAGGGACTTCTGCAGGGTGAGCGAACAAGTAGCTTGTGTCCGGCGCTTCAGGCATGGTGGGCTGCCGGTGAAAACGGGGGGCTCCAGGTGACGCAAGCGCGCGTGCAGCGGATCGTCGAAGCACAGCCCAGGGGAGTCGTGTTGCTCGTGGAGGACAGCGAGCTCGAGTCGATGGCGCTGGTGGATGCGCTCGAAGTGCTGGGATTCTCGGTGGTGGCTTGTGAAGATGGTGCCGGCGCCCTGGAGCGGTTGCGCTCGGGCCTGATGCCTTCGTTGATTCTGCTCGATCTGCACACCCCTCGCATGAGTGGTTGGGAGTTTCGCCTGGCGCAGCGGGATCACGAGGGCTGGCGGAAGATTCCCGTGATCGCGATGTCCGGGGATCGCTCTGCCCAGGCAATGGCCATCGACGCCGATCGCTACCTCGCCAAACCCTTTCAGCGCGCGACGCTGCAGGAGGCCATCGAAAGCGTACTCGCGGATACGCAACTGGAAGCGAGCCGTTCGGGCGAGGCGTCGCGCACGGCCGGGGGCGCAGGCTTCGGCTTCATGGCGCAGCGTTCGCTCGAAGTGCTCCACGACTCGTTGACCTTGGCCCGCAGCGTCGCCCAAACCCTGCACAAGAAGCTGCCCCAAAGCGACGCATTCGGCATGGTGGGCATCGTGCAGCTCCTTGCGCGTGCCCACGGGGCCTCTCTTCACTTGCAGGCCCTCGTTCAGGGGGAACGCGTGCAGGCCTTGGCGGTCGAGCCTCTAAACATGCCCGGGCGGGACGACTTGCACTGAGTCGAGCTCGAACGAAGAGCCGCAGACTCGCATCACTCGGCTCGGCATCGCGCAACGACGCAGAGGATCCATGTGCTTGCCGGGGAGCCGTACTCGATGCTCCCCAAATCCAGGACGAACTATGCGGGCGTAGAAAAGCGTGCTTCGCAGCGTGCGCATTTCAGTGGATAGTTGTGAACATGCACCGGGAAGCACAGGGGACCCGAACTAGTTGGTCCGGAAGGCCGCTTCGCATCAGACCATGACCGTAAGACCTTGGCGATGTCGACGGCCGAGCCCATGGCACCCTAAGGGGGGAAGGGTCCCGTGAATTACGAGAAGATGTCGCGCGAGGAGTTGATCTCGCTGCTGGTGTCCGGCCTCGCAGCACGTAGTTCGGAAGCGGCCCTGGCCGACGACGCGAAACGGCTCCTCCACGATCTTCAGGTGCATCAAATTGAACTCGAAATGCAAAGCCGCGAGCTGATGGAGGCTCGCTCCGATCTCGAAGAGTCACGCAACCGCTACGCGGACCTGTACGACTTCGCTCCGGTTCCGTTCATTGCACTCGACGAGCAAGGCATCGTGCACGACCTCAATTTGAGGGCGGCGAAGTTGCTGGGTCTGGACCGAGATCGCGCCCTGGGGCAACCCCTCACGTGCTTCCTCAAATTTTCTCAACCGGCGCTCTTTTGGCAGCACTTGGGGCGCAGCGCTGCCACCGCGAAGAACGATGTCGTTGATCTTCACTTCTCCGTTAATGAGCGCAGCTACGATGCGGAGTTTATCAGCGTGGCGACGGCCGCTATCGCGGGCGCGCCGCGGCAGCGCATGTTTCGCACGGCTCTTCTGGACAGCACGCGGCGGCGCCGGGCAGAAGCGGAGCTCGCGCGCGTGTGCTCAGCGGAGCAGAGCCTGCGAGCGCAGATCGAAGCGGTCGATCACGCTTTCATGGAAGTCTCTACGGCCCTGGCGGTGGGAGACCCCGCCGGGCTGCCCAAGGTCATCGAGGTGATCCTGAAGCAAGCCATGGACCTCACCAACGCCCGGCGCGCCGAGCTGCAGCTCGTGGACGACGCCGACTTTGGGCCGGACGCACCGCGACGCTATAGCGCCGGCAGCGTCTCGTCCTTGCCTGTGATGAATTTCTCTAGCGAGCTCGCCTTTGGCGGCCGAAGCTTGGGCGTGCTCTCCGTGTATCGGTCATGGAGCGCGCAAGCCACGCGTGATGAGGGGGCCCGCACGCTGCAGATGTATGGGGAGCGCGTCTCGAGCGCGCTCGAGCGCGCACGGTTGCAGACCCTGGAGCGACGCGAGACCAATCAGCTGGCACTGCTCGCCACCATCACGAACGACATGCGCAACCACCGTGCTGCGGGGAAGACGATCGGAGATGATCTGGCAGGCGTCAGCTCGCTGATCGTGCCCAAAGTATTCGGTGCGTGCACTTTTCACGTGTTGCGTGGTGACAAGTTTCAGTTCGTGACCGCGCGTCACGAGGATGCCGTGCGGGAGGAGCAGATTTCCCGCGCCCTGCACGCTGGCGAGCTCGGCGAGGTCTTCCGCCGCCTGGCGGGGCTCGGTGAGACGCAAGCCGTGCTGAGACTCGACCAGGAGAGCCATCCGGGGCTTCCCCTGAGTTCGGAGGAGCGCGTGCAGCTGGCAGGGTTGTTCGCGCTCCCGTTGCTCGTGTTTGCACCGCTCCGCTCCCGCGGTCGCTTGCTGGGCATCGCCTGCTTTGCCGCGACCGACGCCAAGGCAGCGAGCTCTGCAGACGAACCCAGGCTGCCCCTTTCCGTCCACTTGGCCGATGCAGTGGCCAAGGCCGAAGGCATCGCGTCTCGTTGCGCGGGTTCACTCGAGGTGGCCTTCCTGCTCGAGGAATTGAAAGAAGCCGTGATGTGGCGTGAGAACGTGATGGCCTCCATCTCCCATGACCTGCGTAGCCCCTTGAACACCATCGCGCTCGGCGCCAACGCGCTGGCGGACGAGGGCGAGCCCCAACCTCGGCGAGAGCAGAATGCTCGGTTGATCCAGCGCGCACTGGAGCACATGAACAACATGCTCGGTGATCTGGTCACCATGTCTGGGTTGGAGGCTGGCGTATTCAAGCTGGAGCTCGCGAACTTGCCGGCGCAAGAGCTCGTGAAGGAGGCCTGCGAGGCCTCGGAGTCGGTCCTCCACGCGCGCTCGCTGTGCTTCGAGTGCAGCGTGCCGGAACAGCTGCCCAGGGTAGTAGTCGACCGCGAGCGCATCCTGCGTGTCTTTAGCAACCTGATTGCCAACGCCGCCAAGTTCACACCGGCCGGTGGGCACGTGAAGATCTCGGCCCGCGAGGCGGGCAATCGCGTGCAGTTTGCGGTGGCCGATACGGGACCGGGCATCCCCTCCGACAAGCGCAAAGCCATCTTCGAGCGTTTCTGGCAAGGCGAGCGGCGTGAGAAGGGCGGCTTGGGGCTCGGTTTGTACATCGCCCGAGGGATCGTGGAAGCCCACGGTGGTCAGATCTGGGTCGAGAGCGAGAAGGGACAAGGAGCCAAGCTCTGCTTTGACCTGCCGCGCGCGAGCTAGGCGCTCCACGCGTCTCCCCGTTCCACCGTCTGCGCTCCAAAATCTGCCTTTGTCGCCAAGGCGAGCTAGCGCTCGCGTGACGGCGCCTATGTCTCGGACCATGGGGCGCACCGCGTCCGCAGCCGAGGAGAGCAGTCATGGAACGGACGTCCGAGCGAGCTTGGGAGAGTCGGTCCTTTTGGGGCACGCCCGAGTCTCATGACATCACCGACCTGCCGGTGCGTGCAGACACCATCGTCGTGGGAGCAGGAGTCGCTGGTCTCAGCGTCGCCTACGAGTTGCTCGGCCTTGGACACTTCGTGGTGGTGCTCGACAAGGGAGCGGTGGGAGGCGGTCAAACGGGACGCAGCACGGCCCATCTGTGCGATGCGCTGGATGACCGCTATCTGATGCTCGAGCGCGTACACGGTGTGAGCGGGGCCAAACGGGCCGCGGCCAGCCACCGCGCCGCCATCGCGAGCATCGAGCGGGTCGTGCGCCTCGAACAGATCGCCTGCGGCTTTGGCTACCTCGACGGGTATCTCTTCGAATCCGAGGCAGTGCACTCGAGCGACTTCTTGGAGCAGGAGTGCAAGGCCGCGCGTCGAGCGGGAGTCGACGTGGAGGTGGACGCCACGGGCATGGCCGACCGCTTGAGCAGCGCCGCAGTGCTTCGCTTCGCGCGCCAGGCGCAGCTCGACCCGCTGGCCTACGTGAAAGGTTTGGCGGCTGCGGTGAAGCGGCGGGGCGGGGTGATCGGCGAGGGACGACTCGTGCGCGCCGTGGAGCGCTCGGGCTCCGAGTGGCAAGTGCAGCTGGAGGGAGGCTTGCGGATGCTGGGCAAGCACCTGGTGGTCGCCACCAACGTGCCCATCAACGACACGCTCGCCATCCACACCAAGCAGGCGGCCTATCGATCCTACGTGATCGCGTTCCGGGCCGATCCGACCGTGCTGCCCGCCGCGCTGCTCTGGGACACGGCGGAGCCCTATCACTATCTGCGCTGGGCCGATCCGCAGACACTGTTGGTGGGAGGTGCCGATCACCGCGTGGGACTGGAGCCGAACCCTGAGAGCTGCTGGGACCAGCTCGAGCGTTGGACTCGTGCGCGCTTCTCCGAGGTGGGCGAGGTGGTCTCGCGTTGGTCGGGCCAGATCGTCGAGCCCGTGGATGGACTCGCCTATATCGGGAAGAACCCTGGCGCGGGTGAGAACTGCTTCGTGGTCACGGGAGACTCGGGCAACGGCATGACCCACGGCACGCTCGCGGGGGCGTTGATTCGGGACCTCGTGGCAGGCGTGAAGAACGAGTGGACCAGCTTGTACGAACCGTCACGCAAGCCCATCAACCCTCACGCCCTCAAGAAATACCTATGGGAAAACACCAAGGTCGCGGTGGCCTACGGTGATTGGCTCAAGCTCGGTTCCCGCCATGAATCGGCTATCGCGATCGGCTCGGGTGACGTGGTGCAGCGCGGCGCCCACAAGCTCGCCGTGTATGTCGACGACGACGGCGGACGCCACGAATGTTCGGCGGTTTGTCCGCACCTCGGCGGCATCGTGCACTGGAACGCCGCGGAGCACTCTTGGGATTGCCCGTGCCATGGTTCGCGCTTCGACGCGTTGGGGCATGTGCTGGCAGGACCAGCGAGCACGGACCTGGCGAGCGTCACGAGCTGAGAGGATTGCTGTGCTCACCCCGGCTCTCGCTTGACGCGCGCTCCTGGATCTTCAGAGTAAGGCCTCGACAGTAAGGGTTTCTTTACTGGAGAAACGTCGGGGTGAAATTCCCCGCGATCTGCGGCGCGCTTCCCCAGCGTCGCAAGGTGGGCCACGTGCTGTACGACTGGATCGGCCGTCTCGAGCTGACGAACACGCGAACCGGCATCGGCGGGCTCGCAGACAACGTGATCACCACGAGCAAGATCGGGGTGAGCACGCTGACGCGCTGCGACGGAGTCGGCTACGAGTTGGAGGCCCAGGGCAACGACTGGGAACGCAATGCCACCGGCGCAACGAACGCCAAGGGTGAGAGCGCGAATAGCAGCACCATCCATGATGTTTACCGATGTCGGCTCAGCGCGCGTGGACGACGCGAGCTTGGGCCACGGTCCTCATCCCGAGTGCGGGGCCGAGCTGATGCACGACACGAGGCACGCCGTGACATGCGCGGGCCTTCCTTGGAACTCCCTGGGCGACCGTCGGATCTCGGGGGGCCGGCCAGGGGTTAACCGTGGCTTTGAAGAGCTTACAACGGCAGGCACGAGCATTGCTCCAGCGCTTGCCAGTGACCGAAGTGCAAATCAAATGACCGAAGTACCAAATCGAATTTTGCTTATTGCTTGCGCGCTGAGTGTCCTTTTCGCGCCGGCCTGCGGAGACAACCCGGTCGTCGAGGACGGCGATGCCCTGACGGCCGAGCCCGATGCACCGACGCCCCCAAAACAAGGCGCGCCGCAGGAACTCACGCCTCCCAAGCAAGCCACGCCCGACGTGGATGAGCCCGACGCGCAGGTCCCTCCCGTCGTCCCGTCCGACGGCCGCCCCAACGTTCTCGTGGTGCTGCTCGACGACCTCGGGTACTCCGATTTCGGCGCCTACGGCAGCGAGATTCGCACACCCAGCATCGACGGACTGGCACAGGGTGGCACGCGCTTCCGCAACTACTACGTGACGCCGCGCTGCAGCCCCACCCGCGCTTCGCTGCTCACGGGACAGTACACGCATCAGGTGGCCACGGACCCAGGCGCCTCGCTGCCCGCCTTGCGCAGCGACAACAACGCGACCGTGCCCGAGCTGCTCTCCGCGGCCGGCTACCGCACGTACATGGCCGGCAAGTGGCACCTTGGGAACGCCGACGACCAGGTACCGCGGATGCGCGGCTTCGATCATGCATTCGGCTTCGGACCGAGAGCGGCCGGGGTCGACGGCAGCAAGTGGGATAAGAACCAGTACGGCTTCGTATCCAAGAACAACGAAATCCCCACGCGCACCTATGGCGACGCTCCCAAGGATTTCTATCAGTCCCGGGCCATCGGGGACTACGCGCTCGACTACCTCAGCCACCACACGGCCAAGAACGACGGCGCGCCCTTCTTCATGTACCTGGCCTTCAACGACCCCCACTTTCCCATTCAGGCGGACCGGGCCATGGTCGAGCGCGTGCCGGCAGGTGGGCAGTCGTACCTCGACATCTACGCCAAAGGTTGGAAGGAAGCCCGCAGCGCGCGCTACCAGCGCATGCTCGACCAGGGGGTGATCGATTCGAGCTTCGGACTCTCACCGACCGAGGCCTTTGGCCAGCCGGTGCAGAGCATTCCGAGCTGGGCCACGCTGTCGGGGGATCAACAGGCGGACCTGGTGCGCAAGATGGCGCTCTACGCAGCGTCCATCGAGGCCGTGGACGAAGCGGTCGGCCGCGTGGTCGCCCGCCTCAAGGCCACGGGCCAGTTCGAGAACACGCTGATCCTCGTGCAGTCCGACAACGGCGGAACCTTCGAGGGCGGCGTGGTCGGCACCGCCTTCGACAAGCCGGATCCGCTCACGGGTCAACAGCTCCTCGACATGGGGCAGCCGGGCGTCCCGGATCACGTCCAGGTGGGTGGCGGCTGGGCCAACGTTCAGAACACGCCCTTCCGGCTGTTCAAGCAGTACACCCACGGGGGCGGCGTGCGCTCGCCGCTCGTGGTGTCCTGGCCCGCCAAGATCAGCGCTCCGGGCGGCTGGACGAATCAGGTCGCCCACGTGGTCGACATCGTGCCGACCATCCTCGATGCTGCCGCGGTTGAGCACCCCGCGAGCTTCGAGGGGCATCCCATCCTGCCGCTCGAGGGACGCTCGCTGATGTCGTCCCTGGCCGACCCCGCCGCCGCCCAGGCGCGCACGCTCGGCTTCGAGCACGAGGGCAATCGCGCCTGGATCGATGGCAACTACAAGCTCGTGGTGCGCCAGCGGGCAGGGGACCTGATCGAGCTCTACGACCTGTCTAGCGATCCGAGCGAGCTCGCCGATCTCTCCGCTGCACAGCCCACCCGCACCAAAGACATGGTGAACGCCTGGAACGCCTGGGCGACCCGCGTCAGTGTGCCGGCTGACCGACAAATCTTTCGGTAAGAAGCGCCCGCGCGGTCCGTCAAAACGACGGTCGCGCGCAAACCGAGCGTGGATCCCCCGCGCCCGCGCCCGCCGCGTCTACTCTCGAGGTGAGAAGGCCAGCGCGCGCTCGGGTAGCGCGGGAGGTGAGCAATGGATCACCCTGCAATGGTCGACGCGGTGGATGCAGCGGCGCTCAAGGCTGCCTTCGAGCGCATGGTCGAAGCGTGGAACGCGGGCAGTGCGGAGGACTTCGCAGCGGCCTTCAGCGACGACGCCGACTTCGTCGCGTTCGAGGGCTCCCACCTGCGCAGTCGCGCGAGCATCGCTGCCTTCCATCGCCACGTCTTCGAGCATCAGATGCGCGGCTCGCACCTTCAGGGAGACGTCGAGTTCGTGCGCTCCCTGGGGACCGACCTGGCCATCCTCTACGGCCGCGTGCGCGTGACGTTCGCGGGCCAGACGCGGCCATCCCCGAGCCGAGACGCCGTACAACTCTTCGTGGCGCGACGTGGTCCAGAGGGCTTTCGCTTCGAGGCGGTCTTGAATGCGCGGATTGTTCCGCTCGAGCGTCAGCGCTGGTGGGACCAACTGGAGGCGCTTCCTGAGGGCATACGTCGCAACGTCACGGATCACGTGGAGCAGGTCGCCCATGACCGCGACACGGGGCCCTCCAAGTTCTTGCGCGTGGCGGCGCTGGTGTTGGCCGGTCTCTCCCTGACCATGACCTCGGCTCACGTGCTCGAGATGTCGCCCAAGATGGACCTGGAGCCTTGGCTCTACTCCGTCGTCAATGCATCGCTCTACCGCTGGTTCGTGGCGGTGGGCGGCGTGTACGGCGTGCTCGCGCTGGTGGCGGTCTGGGGGCTGGTGGTGAGCGCCCGCAAGGTGCCCGCGATCTTCCACAAGGCCACGGTGGCCGCGGTGTTGCTGAGCGCAGCCTTTCTATCGTGGCTCGTGTTGGTCCTGCCTGTAAACCGTGCGGTGGCATGGATGGCCGGCAAGGATCCCGCGCTGCTTCCGGTGCTCTGGGCCGCGCTGAGGCCCCGCTGGGAGTATGGACACGTGATCGGGTTCGTCCTGGGACTGTTGGGCTTCTGCACCCTGGCTGCGGCCGTGGTCGGCGACGCCTGGAACTCGCGCCGTCGGTCCATCTCCGACCTGGGCCATTCGGGCGGGGTGGTGATTTAGGCCGCCGTCGCCAAGGAACGTCCGGGTAGCGGCATGAAGGGTGATGCTGAACGCCCTGCGCTCCCACGATCTACTCGGCAGTCTTCTCCTCTCTGTCCTTCTCTTGGGCCTCCCAGCCTGCTCCTCGGACCCTGCACCGAAGGAAGGTTGCACGTCTGCGGCCTGCCCGGGCATGGACTTCTCCGGAACGGAGGGCGATGGTGATGGTGACGGGGATGGCGATGGGGACGGCGACCATGCGTCGAAGGAGAACCCCTGGGAAGTACTCGGAGATGCGGGGCAAGGTGGGCCGCTGACGGCGTCGCTCTCGGTGAACGGATCCGACCGAGTATGTGGAGACTGCGCCGTCGTGACCGCGCGCGCGAGCGGCGGCGTGACGCCCTACACGTTCAGCTGGAACGATCCCATGCTGAAGGGTCCGGGGCCCCACGAGATCTGCTCGGACCAGGCGCGCACCATCGAGCTCACGGTGAGCGACGACTCGGAGGGGGAATTCAAGAGCGAGCCCCAGCACGCCTCGGCCACCCTCGCGTGCGTTCCGCGCGGCGTGGACGAGAAACCGGGCCTCAGTGGCTGCAAGCTCATGTTCGACGCCTCCATCTTGTCGGTGCTCAACCCCAAGGGCCCCTACACCGAGCGCATGTACGGTTGTCGCGACTTCAACGGTGGCGCGGGCCTGACTGCCGCCGAGGTCATGCAACTGGGGAACGACGCCGGCACGCTCGCAGGGCAGGGTATCACGGTCTCCGAGGGCCTGAAGGCGGGGACGCCGTATCAGTTCGTGTTCGAGCTGCTCCTTCCACTCAGCATCGGTGGCAAACTCACGATGGAACTGTGGGGCTCCAAGGAGGGATGCAGCAAAGACGAGAAGCTCGGTGAGCTTCACATCGATGGCTCGGTCTCCAAGCAGAGCACCTGCTTATCCCTGCAGCACGACTACGAGAAGATCCTCATGATGCCCACAGCCGACAGCGTGGCGCCCGACTTCTCGATCTCGTTCGGCGTGTCGATGACTATGTGTAAGAACTGCGATCAATAGCGGGAGAGGGCTTCGGTACCCTGCACGAGGGCTTGGACTAGGACTGGGACTTGGTCGGCGACGTCGACCTTGACTGCGACGGCGACGGCGACGGTGTGCGTGAGCGCCACCGTTCTGATCCTCAACGGCGACGGTGTCTACGCACGCCGTCGCCGTCAATGTTCACGTAATGTTCACGTCCACGTCAGCCATCACGATCAGAAGCAGCAAACGCTCGTTCACAAACCTCACTTCACGCGCGACTTCTCCAGATCCACGCGGGTCTGGCCGCCCACGCTGTTGAACAGCAGATCGCCGTCGGGCATGAACTGGATCAGCGCATAGGCTCCGTTGCCGCGGTTGTCCTTGCCGAAGATTGTCGAGTGCACGGTCTCGCCGCTGTTCCAGTCGAGGCCGGTGATCAGCCAGCCTTCCTTGGCGTCGTAGCCGTTGGTGAAGACGATGTTCGAGGGTTGGCTCATGGAGGGGACCATGCTGACGGAACTCACATCGGCGCGAGCCCAGGCGCGTCGGAACACGTTGGTCGCCGGATCCCATTCGAAGCGCTCCACGCCGTGGGGCGGGGGATCCACGGGGCCGAGTGCGAGCACGTCGACGAGCTTGTCGGTGGAGCCCTGGCTGCCGATGTTGTTCACCACGAAGGCGCCGTAGCCGTTGACCACCACGGACTGCTCCGACTGGATGAACTCGGGCATGGGAGAGAGGCCACAGGTGACCTGGATCTTGCCTGCCACGCGCGGTGATTGGCCGGGCATGGTCTGGGCATCGGCGGGAATCTGGTCGCGCCAGAAGGCCACGAGCTTCATGCGGTCGGCGCCGTCGGTGATCACCACCAGCTTGTCGGGGTCGTCGCCGAAGCCCATCAGCGTGGGGGTGGAGCCGGTACCCGCGCCGAACTTCACGGTGGGCGGCTGACGTCCGGTGTCGTAGGGCGCGCTCCAGGCGCCGTGCTGCTCGGAGTTCGACAGACCACGCTTGGTCCACACGAACTTGTACATGCGCTTGTCGCTGGCCACGTAGATGCCGTCCTTCTCGTCGACGGCCATGGAGTTGGTGATCGTCTCATCGGCGGGCAAGCGGATCTGCTGCGGCTTCTTCTCGAACTTGCGGTCGATCACCGCGATGGAGTTGCTGCCCAGTAGAAGCAGATTGCCGTCGCGCGTCATGCTGAGCCCCGCGAGGCGCTCCGACTTGGTGAGGTGGGCGCGCATGTCGAGCTTGCGCAACACCTTGACCCCGGCCTCCGGACGCCTGGCATCCACCAGGCCGATGGCATACACGTCGCCTTCGTAGGTGTTGTAGTAGAGCGTGTTGTCGCGATCGACCACGCTGTACGCGCCGTTGGCGATGCGTGTCCACTCCAGGCCATAGATCTCGGTCACGCTCTTCTTGACCTGCTCGAGCGACGTGAACGGTGTGCCCAGGGCGCGCTCGTGTTGCTCGGGCGTGATGATCTTGACCCCCGTCGCGCTGATCTGACCGAGCGGCTCGAAGCGCTTGCCGCTCACGTCCACATAGGTCGCGCCCTGACTCGAGACCGCCCACATATAGCGAGGGGAGGGCGTGGCGAGCGTGGCGAGGTTGACCGGTCCCTGGACGATGTTCGGGGCGTCCTTGAGGTTGACCCGGAAGTTGCCGCGCGGGGCTGCGTAGGGCATGGCGTCGGTCTGCGCGGGATCGAAGTGAGTGATGGCGTAGGTCTTGGCGGCCAAATAGGTGTTCGGCTTTTGCGCGCTCGGCTTACGCTTGGGTGCCTCAGCCAGCACACCCGCGGCAGCCACACCCGTGGCGGCCAGCACGGCCGCTGCTTTCAGGACGACTCTCATGGGAAAACCTCCGCGCGCTTCGATCGCGAGCGCGTGGACTACGAGAGCAAGGTCCGCGCCGCGAACGCCTGCGCACGCCCATGAACGTCCGCACACATGAGCTTCGGCGAGTTCAGTTCCAGAGCTCGGCTAGTTCGCTCGCTTCACGGTGTCCCTGAGCGTGTCCCGCCCGAGCCGTGGCTGCGCAGGCAGCCGGGTCGAGCATCTCCAGTCCCATGGCCGCCAGCGAATCTGCGTCGGGTTGTGCGATGTGCACGCGTGCCTGCGCGTCGCGCAGCGTGCGCACCTGGGTCTCGAGCGTGTCGACCCCCGGCAACGCCAACGCTTGCAATACGAGCACACGCGCGCAGCCCGCCGCCATGTCTGCGTTCTCCATGCTGCGCAACGCGCCATCCATGTAGTGGTGGTCTCCGATTTGCGCGGGCGGATAGATCCCCGGCAACGCTGAGCTGGCGGTGACCGCATCGATGAGCGGCACGCCGGAGTCGTTGCTGAAGACATGGGGCTTGCCGCTGTCCGCGTCGACCGCCACTAGCGCCAGCTCGGTCGAGGGCCAGGCGTGGGCGAGCAGTCGTCGAGCCATCATCGCACGCCGTTCGGGTGCCGACAGCGCGATCGGAGCGTTGCTGGCCTGCTGTCCGAGTTCGCGTCGTAGCGCGCTAGCATCGGGGTCCTGGCCCAGGCGTCGCATGGTCTCGACGAACTCGTCGAAGTCGAAGGTCGGCGCAGGGCGGGGGGTGACACGGATCTCGAGCTGACGTCGCCACACGTCTTCGAGCGGGTAGCCACTCGTGATCTGGACGGCCGCAGTGGCCCCCGCCGAGGTTCCGACCAAGAGCTCGGCCCGAGTGACATCGACCCCTGCATCGGCGAGCCCAGCGAGGTAGCCGATTTCCCAGGCGATGCCCGTGACACCGCCTCCCCCCAGCACGATGGCTCGCTCGGCTCGCCAGGCCATCCGTTGTTTGTCCCGCGCTCGCCTCCCGGCGTCAAACCCACGCGGCGCACTGCTCACGCCCGGCTCGGGGGCGCCTGGCGCCCGGTCCCCCGCTCCGAGGAAAAAGCTGGGGCCGCGCTTTTTTTCTCAGACCGTGTCGATTGCGGGCGACCTCGCGTGTCGTCAGGCTAGAGGACGCTGATTCGGGCGGTACGAATCGCGCGCGTCCCCAGGAGCGATGCCATGAAATTTCTGATGATTATCGAGTCGAACCCCAGCGCGCCCCCGCCTTCCCCGGAGACCATGCAGAAGCTGGGCGCCTACACCCAGAAGATGCTCGCCTCGGGCGCGTTGCTGATGACCGGCGGCCTGGTGCGCCCCTCCAAGGGACTCAAGATCGAGAACAAGGCCGGCAAGGTGAGCGTCACCGACGGGCCCTTCGCCGAGAGCAAAGAGCTCATCGACGGCTACGCCATCGTGGAGGCGCCCAGTCGGGAGGCCGCGATCGCCATGTCCACTGAGTTCATGCAGATCGTGGGCGATGGCAAGGGCGAGATCCTGCAGATCTTCGATCCGCCCGGCGCGCCCAAGAAATAAGCTGCCGCGCTGGTCGCTGCGCGTGCCCATCGCGCGCGCCCTGTCCGGGCCGAGCTTGCCCGCGCCGGGCATGGGTGGTGTACTCCGTCCGTGTCCGACCCGGAGATCGAGCGCGTCATCAGCCAGGTGTGGAAGCATGAGTCCGCCCGGGTCATCGCAGCGCTTGCAAGGCTCCTACGGAATGTCCACCTGGCGGAGGAGTTCGCGCAGGACGCGCTGGTGGCCGCACTCGAGCAGTGGCCCGCGGTGGGGTTGCCGGACCGACCCGGCGCGTGGTTGATGACCACGGCCAAGAACCGCGCCCTCAATGCCATCCGACACCGCGGCGTGGTGGAAGACAAGTTGGACGCGGTCGGTCACGCGTTCGAAGCGGAGCTGAGTCTCGAGGCGGTCGAGGCCGCGCTCGAGGCGGGCATGGATCAAGACATCGCCGATGATGTGTTGCGCCTGGTGTTCGCGGCCTGCCATCCGGTGCTGGCGCGCGAGACCCAGGTGGCCCTTACCTTGCGCATGCTGGGGGGCCTCTCCACCGACGAGATCGCGCGTGCCTTTCTCGTCAGTGAGTCCACCATCGCCCAGCGCATCGTGCGCGGGAAGCGCGCGCTGGCCGAGGCCAACGTGCCGTTCGAGGTGCCGCGCGGGGCCGAGCTCGGCGAGCGTCTCTCGGCGGTGTTGGAGGTGGTCTATCTCATCTTCAACGAAGGCTACCTGGCCAGCGCAGGCGACGACGTGATGCGGCCCGCTCTGTGCCACGAGGCGTTGCGGCTCGGGCAGCTCTTGAGTGAGCTCGCCCCGAACGAGCCGGAAGTACTCGGATTGCAGGCCTTGATGGAGCTCACCGCGTCCCGAGCGGAGGCGCGTACCGATGAGCATGGCGAACCGATCTTGCTGCTCGAGCAGGATCGTCTGCGCTGGGACGCTTCGAATATTCAGCGTGGCCTCGCGGCGCTGGCGCACGCCGAATCGTTGGGCCAGAGGCCTGGACCCTATCAGCTCCAGGCGGCACTGGCGGCGTGCCACGCACGGGCCCCGAGCGCCGACGCCACCGACTGGAGGAGCATCGCAGAGTTGTACAGCGAGCTCGCCCAGCGTCAGCCTTCCCCGGTGGTGGAGCTCAACCGTGCGATCGCCATTTCGCGTGCGGACGGGCCCCTGGCGGGCCTGAGCTTGCTCGATGCGCTCGCGGCGCTGCCCGCCATGGCCCGCTATCATCTGCTGCCCAGCGCCCGCGCGGACATGCTCGAGCGCCTGGGTCGCTTTCGTGAGGCACGTGCGGAGTTCGAGCGTGCCGCCGAGCTCACCGACAACGCGCGCCAGCGCGAAAGACTGCGTCGGCGGGCCCAACTCTGTGAGTCCAAAGCGCATTCGTGAGTTCCTTGCGGGCCATCGAAGCTGCCAGCGCACGGCGAAGAAAAAAGTCGACGCGTCTTGTCGATTCGGGAAGGTCTCGGGTGTCGCTCCGGAGAACGGCCAGCGTGCCGTGTGAACAGGAGCCCACCATGAGTCTGTCTCTTTCCTCGAATCCTGCCTCGACCTCGTTCGCTGCCTCTGCTCCGTCCAGTGCGACCCCCCGCAAGGAATGGGTCTCGCGCATCCTCACTGGGCTCGCCCTGCTCATGCTCGGCATGGACACGGCGCTCAAGCTCTTCCAGCTCGCGCCCGCCCTCGAGGCCAACCGTGAGCTCGGCTTTCCCCCCTCGGCGCTCGGCTTCATCGGTTGGGCCGAGCTCGCCTGTCTCGTGGCGTACCTCATCCCGCGCACGGCGCCTCTCGGGGCGATCCTCTGGACCGGCTTCCTCGGCGGCGCCGTGGCCACGCACGTGCGACTCGACAGTCCCCTCTTCAGCCACACGTTGTTCCCCATGTACATGGCTGTGCTGCTCTGGCTGCCTCTCTGGTTGCGCGACGCGCGCGTGCGCCGCCTGTTCGACGCCGAAGCGCGCTGAGATTGCTCGGGGGGCAGGCAGCGGATACGCGCTCTGTTGCGCTCAAGCGTTCGCGGCCTCAGCAGTCGACGCGGACGATGCGGGGGATTGGGGGACAATCTGCCCATCTCACCGTATGAAATTCACGTGCCCGACCAGACGCCAGTTTCCCCGAGCGTGCTCGAGACCGATTACCTGATCGTCGGCAGCGGTGCGATGGGCATGGCCTTCGCCGATACGTTGGTTGCCGAGAGCGACGCCCGCGTGGTCATCGTCGATCGGCACGCGGCTCCCGGTGGGCATTGGAACGACGCCTATTCCTTCGTGCGGTTACACACTCCCTCCGCCTTCTACGGGGTGAACTCGCGTCCGTTGGGCGAGAACCGGCGGCTCACCTCCGGGGTCAACGCAGGCTTCTACGAGGTGGCTTCTGCTCAGGAGATCCGGCGCTACTACGCGGACGTGATGGAGGAGACGCTGCTCCGGAGCGGTCGTGTGCGCTACTTCCCAGGCTGCAGCTACCGAGGTGACTTCGAGCGGGAGCACAGGTTCGCTTCGGACGCGTCGGGAGAGATCTTCCGGGTCCAGGTGCGCAAGAAGGTGGTGGACGCCACGTACACCGACACGGCGCTGCCCTCCACTCACGAACCCAACTTTCGCGTGGCAGACGGAGTTTGCTGCGTTCCCATCAACGCTTTGCCCGAACTCGCCCGCGATCAGGAGCGCTTCGTGGTCATCGGCGCGGGCAAGACTGGCATCGACGCTTGCCTCTGGTTGTTGGAGCAAGGCGTGGCGCCGGAGCGCATTCGTTGGGTCAAGCCGCGCGAAGCCTGGCTACAGGATCGAGCGCACTTCCAACCAGGGGAGCTTTCGTTGGGACTGCTCGCGAGCTTCGCGGCCGCAGCGGAGGCAGCTGCCGACGCGCACTCGCAGGCCGACCTGTTCGCGCGTCTGAGCGCGGCCGGCGTGCTCTTGCGCGTCGACCAAGAGGTCGAGCCCACCATGTATCGCTGCGCCTCCGTGAGCCAGCCTGAGCTCACGCAGTTGCGCTCCATCCGGGACGTCGTGCGTCTCGGCCGCGTGCGCTCGCTAGAGCACGATCGCATCGAACTCGAGCGAGGCAGCGTGACGGCGCGGGGGGGAGAGCTCTACGTCCACTGCGCCGCGGGCGGGATCAGCCGGCGCCCAGCGCGTCCCGTGTTCAGTGCAGAGCGCATTACGTTGCAGTCCATCCGCTGGTGCTATCCCGTGTTCAGCGCGGCAATCATCGCCCACCTCGAAGCGACTCGCAGCGACCTGACCCAGCAGAACGCGCTCAGCACGCCCATTCCCTATCCCGAGACCGACCGTGACTGGCTACGTGTCTTTCTGGGGCACACGCTGGCCGACGCCACCGCGCGCGCCGACCCGGAGCTGCGCGCCTGGACCATGCGCTGCCGGCTCAACCCGAGCGTGCAGGTCGCAGCCCACAGCCATGGCGATGATCCGGCCTGGAGCCAGGCATCGAAGAAGCTGCGCGAACACCTGCCGCGCGCGCTGGAGCGGGTGAAGCAGTTGGCCTCTTCTGACTAGGAACGGGCGATCCACAACCGTGAGCATCGGGCGGCATCGATCGCCTTCACGATTTGGTTCCCGCTCACGAGCGCGGCCACCATACGGGAGCGCCAACGGCCAGGACACGCTCGCGGACACGAGAATGGTGTCCAGGTTCTCCACTTCGCCGCCGTACAGAGCGGCCGTCCTTGGCGCCGCGTCGCCCCTACCGTCAAGACCTGCGCGACTGGCGGTGCTTTGCCGCGAGGGACCTCGTGCGCGAGACGTGGGCCATGCGGCGTAGGGCGATGATGAACGGCTCGAAGAGCACGGTGCCCAGCACCGCGTAGCGCAGAGCGGCCTCGCGACGTGACTCTGGTTGCCAGTCCGCAGGAACCTCGTGCTCCACGATGGCCTCCATGGCCTGCGCGTAGAACGACAGCGACTCCGGCGTGACCGCACCTGCAACGGGCGCACAGGGCGTGCCGCCGCCGGCGGTATCGACGGCCTGGGGCATGCCGCGCAGCGCCACCGCCAGCGCGCTGGCCGCACTATCGACAGACACGTCCGAGGTGCGCGAGAGCCAGCCGCGCTGACGGGCCAGCGCGAGGACAGTGCGCTTGGCGCGCCGGAACGCTTCGCTGCTCGGGTCCAGCTCGGCACGCGCCGTGTCCTTGAGCGCGTCGATGGCCGCGATCACGAAATCACCCTTGGCTCGGTCCGCCGCACGCAACGAGTGCGCGACCTGCTCCAGTGACAGCCCCGCGTCGTGCGTGAGCGATCGAATCAAGGCCAAGCGCTCCACGTGATCGGCGCCGTACAGCGCCTGATTGCGCCCGGTCTTTTGCCCAGTCGGGATTAACCCCTCGCGCAGATAGAACTTGATGGTGGGCACAGGGACGCCCGTTTGCTCGCTCAGATCAGAAATTTTCATGGACAACCCATCGAGCGGATAGTAGCAACTATCCAGTATCCATCCACTCCAAAAGCCGGAGGTCGGCCCCGTGCAGACTTGGGACCTGATCATCGTGGGCGCGCGCTGTTCGGGCGCCGCGCTCGCTGCACTGCTCGCGCGTCGTGGTCTGAAAGTGGCCCTCCTGGAGGCCGCGGCCCTGGGCAGCGACATGCCGATGTCGACCCACTTGGTGCAGCCACCCGGCATGGACGTGCTCGATCGCCTGGGCATCGGCGATCGCATGCGCGCGGCGGCCCCGGCCACCTATCGCATGTGTCTCGGGCTCGACGGGGTGTCAGCCGTCGCTCCCCTGCCCGAGGGACGGCCCGCCTATTGTGTTCGGCGCTCGCAGCTCGATCCGTGGCTGCAGCAGGCGGCCGAGCAGAGTGGGGCGGTGCTCTTCGAACGCCACCGCGTGGTCGAGCTCCTACGCGACGAACAGCGCGTAGTGGGGGTGGTCGCACGCACCGCGCAGGGCCCCGTCGAGCTGCGCGCGCCGCTCGTGGTGGGCGCCGATGGCCCGCACTCCACGGTGGCGGCATGCGTGGGGGCTCCCGAGTATCTGGTCACCGAAGGCACGCGCGCGGGCTACTGGTCGTACTATCCGGCACCCGAGTCGTGGACGGCACCCTGGGATGCGATCATCGAGCACCAGGGCGACGACATCCGCTACGGGTTTCGCTGCGACGGCGACCTGGTCCTGCTGCTCTACATGGGCCCGCGCGACATCGTGAACGGTTGGGGGCGCGACTATCGCACCAAGCTGGAGCAAGCCTTTCAAGGCTCCGAGACCACGCGCGCGCTGTGCGCCGGAAGGACACCCGTCGGCAAGACCATCGGCCTGCTCAAGACGCGCTTCTTCTATCGCCAAGCGGTGGGACCGGGCTGGGCACTGGCGGGCGACGCCGGCCATTTCAAGGACTTCGTCACCGGCCACGGAATCTCCGACGCTCTGATTGGCGCCGAACACCTCAGCCAAGCCGTCCTGGACGGGCGCCCCGAAGCCTTCGAGCACTACTGGCGCGAGCGCGACGCGCGCACGCTCCCGCTGCACTTCGATGCCATCCGTCAGGGCCGCGTCGGACAGAACACGCCCTTCATGCGCTGGATCGTCTCCGAGGCCCGTGAGCGCCCGGAGCTCCTCGCCCGCATGGCGCAAATCTTCGACCGCAAGCTCTCTCCCCATGAGCTGGTGCCGCCCCACACTCTGTTGGGCATACTCGCCAAGGCGGCGCTGCGCGGTCGCTTCGACGTGCTTTCGGGCGCCACCAGCGACGGTCTGGCCATGGTCCGCGAGGCGCGCGAGATCTCGCGTCGACATCGGCTCGCGTCGCAGGCAGCTGTGCGGCTCGCCCGTGCGCCAGCAGCCGCGCCCGTCCGCGCGGGTTCAGGCGGCGCCTCGCACACGGGGCCTGTGCAGCCCATGTCGTCCCTCGACGCGGCGGCTTCTCGATGAAGCAACTCTTCTTCCTTGGACCGGGGAAGCTTCGCTTCCAAGACGTTCCCAAGCCCGAGCTCGGCAGTCCGCGCGACGCCCTGGTGCGTCCGATCGCCGTGGCGCGCTGCGACCTGGACGCGGCTTTCATGGCGAAACCCATGGGCCAGGGACTGCGCGGTGTGCTCGCGTCCCATGTATGCGATCCGGTCGGCTTCGCCATCTCGGGCAAGCCGATCTACGCGCCGCCCTTTCCCGTCGGCCACGAGTGCATCGCCGAGGTGCTCTCGCTCGGCGAGGCCGTGCGACACGTGCAGCCGGGGCAGCTCGTGGTGGTGCCGTTCCAGGTCGCCTGCGGCGAGTGCAGCCGCTGTCGCCGCGGCTTCACCTCGCGCTGCGAGGCGTCGGACTTACCCGTGAACAACTATGGCTTTGGTCCCGGCGCGCACCGCTATGGCGGCATGCTCACCGACGTGGTCCGGGTTCCCTACGCCGACTTCATGCTCGTGCCGCTGCCCGCAGGCGTCGATCCCGTCGCAGTGGCGTCCGCCAGCGACAACCTCCCGGACGCCTACCGCGCCGTGGTGGGACCTTTGCGCGAGCATCCGGGAGCGCCGGTGCTGATCATGGGCGGAAACGCCCAGAGCGTGGGGCTGTATGCGGCGGCGATGGCCCGGGCCCTCGGGGCGACCGAGGTCGACTACTGCGACAGCGACCCTGCCCGCCTGGCGATTGCAGAGCGCCTCGGTGCGCGCGCGCTGGAGGCTCCGCGCCGCGGGCGCCTCGGCAGATATGGAGCGCTGCCACGCAAGTACCTCATCGGCGTGGACGCCTCGAGTGACCTGCAGGGAAGGGGGCTCGAGTTGGTGCTGCGCTCCCTGGATCCTGGCGGCGTCTGCACGAGCGTGGGAATTTATCCCTTGCACCGCACTCCGGTACCCTTGACGCAGATGTATCTGAACGGCCTCACGCTCCGTACCGGGATCACCAACGCGCGTCCACTCATCCCCCACGTGTTGTCCCTGGTCGCCGAGGCCAAGCTGGACCTACGTCCCATCAACACGCTGGTCGCTCCCTGGGCAGACGCCCCGGAAGCGTTGACCAGCCCGACGGCCAAGGTGATCATCACGCGCTGACGCGCTCCAGCATCGCGACCACGCTCAGCCCGCCCACGAAACGATTCAGCGCCTGCGCCACGAGAGGACAAGCAGTGACCACCATCGAAGTACGAAATCCCCGCAACGGCGAGCTCCTACGGAGCCTCCCGGAAACCCCCGCAGCCGAGGTCGCGGAGGCCGTGGAGCGTGCCCGTCGGGCCCAGCGTGCCTGGGGCGAGCTCCCGTTCGAGCAACGTGCGGATGCCTTGCGCCGGTTGGTGCGACGCCTGCGCGACGACGCGCGTGTGCTCGAGCTGCTGGTCGCCGAGAGCGGCAAGCCCCGCTACGAGGCCGAGCTCTTCGAGCTGCTCTACACGCTGGAGCTGACCCGTTTCTACACCAGCCGCGAGGCGCGCGATGCCCTGGCGGACGATGTGCGGGGGTCGCGACTCTTCCCCAACAAGCGAGCCCGGGTGGTCTATCACCCACGGGGCGTGGTTGGCGTGATTGGGCCCTGGAACTGGCCTCTGCTCAACAACTTCGCCGATGCCGTGGCGCCGCTGCTGGCAGGCAATGCGGTGATCCTCAAGCCGTCGGAATGGACCCCGCTCACCTCCTTGCGCATTGCCGAGCTGTGGAACGAAGAGGGGCTGCCTGCCGACGTGCTGCAGGTCATGGTGGGACGCGCCGAGGTGGGGCAGGCGCTGGTCGATCGCTGCGACATGATTTTCTTCACCGGAAGTCAGCGTGCGGGGCGCCAAATCGCAGTGCGCTGCGCCGAACGGCTCATCCCGTGCGTGCTCGAGCTCGGCGGGAAATCATCCATGATCGTGCTGCGCGATGCGGACCTGCCCCGCGCGGCCCGCGCCGCGGTGTGGAGCGGCTTCGCGCACAGCGGCCAAGTCTGCATTCGCACCGAGCGCGTGTTCGTGGAGGAGCCCGTGGCCGATGCCTTCATCGAGCTCTGCCGACGTGAGGCCGAGCGCCTCCGCCATGGGCCCGGCCGTGCCCCGGATGACATCGACGTGGGGGCCATGACCTTCCCGCCGCAGCTCTCCCACCTCGAGCGTCTCGTCGCAGATGCGACCCAGCGTGGCGCCCACGTGCTCCTGGGCGGCCGCCGTGGTCCGGGGCCGGGCAACTATTTCGAGCCCACCATCGTGACCGATGCCACCGCGAGCATGGCCGTCATGAACGAGGAGACGTTCGGTCCCGTGCTGCCGATCATGCGTGTGAGGAGCGCCGAGGAGGCGGTCCGCCTCACCAACGAGAGCTCGCTCGGCCTGTCCGGGAGCGTGTGGTCCCAGGACACAGACAAGGCCAACGCCCTTGCACGCTGCATCGAGTCGGGCAGCGTGTGTGTGAACGACGTGCTCTTCAACTATCTCTGCGTCGAAGCCCCGCTCGGGGGCATCAAGGGAAGTGGCCTCGGGTTGAGACACGGCGTCGAGGGGTTGCGCCAGTTCTGTCGCCTCGAAACCGTCGTCGAAGATCGACCCGCGCTGCGGGGCGTGTCCGGCGTGGTCTCGGGGTTGCTGTCCTTTCCCTATGACAGCCGCATGATCTCCGCTGCCCGCGCCATGATGAAAATCTGGCTTTAATCGTGGGCAACAGCCCTGCGTCGCACGCGCGTGCCGAGCGCTTCGTTGACTAGTACAGGACCGGCACAGCGCGTGTGCGCGGTTTGCTGGAGGCACGTTTACCGCGATAGCCTCTCACATGAAGAGAGCTCGCGCGTTCGCATTCCCGTTGTCTTTGTCCGCTGCGACCCTGGCCACCTTGGTGGCCTCCGCCGAGGCACCCACTGAGTCGAAGCCGGGTGTGGAATCGAAGAGCGCGCCGGCTCCGACCACCGACGCGAAGGGCGCGCCCGCTCCGGCCACGGAGGTGAAGAGTGCGCCCGCTCCGGCCGCGGAGGTGAAGAGTGCGCCCGCTCCGGTCACGGAGGTGAAGAGTGCGCCCGCTCCAAGCACGGATACGAAGAGCGCGCCTGCTCCGAGCACGGATACGAAGAGCGCTCCGCTTCAGATCCTGGATCCGAAGGGCGTCCCCATTCAGAGCTCGGAACCAAAGAGCGCGCTGGCTCCGCACACGGATCCGAAGAGCGTGCCCCTCCAGGCGCCCGTTCAGGTGACGACTACGAAGAGCGTTCCCGTTCAGGTGCCCGCGCAGGCGCCCGCAGCGGCCGCCGATCCGAAGAGCGTTCCCATCCTGGCGCCCATTCAGAGGGCGGATCCCCATGGCCCCGCGATCTCGAGCACGATTCCGCCCAGTCCCCCAAGTCCGAGCCCGGGCACGACTTCGAACACCGTACCCAGCCAACCAGCACCCGTCGCATCCGAGCCGTCCACCTGTGACGCGGGCAAGGTCTCCCAGGTCTGCCAGCACGTCGTCCTCGTCGGCCCCTCCGCCACGGGCGAAGCCCTGCGCATCCTCTCCACGGTCTACTCACTGGACGCCCTCTCCGCTTGCGCACTAGGGCCCATGGTCGTCGGCTCGGCCGACCTCGAGCAGCCATGGGTCGTCGAGCGACTGAAGGCGGCCTACGCCGCGGGCCATGCCGTGGCGCTCAGCCATGCCTCGTCCGCTCAGGTCCAGCTGCTGCACACGATCCTCGCTCATCAGGGCGCATCCGAGGTGGTGGAGCTCGGCAGTAGCGGCGTCGAGCTCGCGGCCTTCCGTAAGGTCACTCGGCGCGATGGCCATCCTCACTTCAGCTCCCATCTCCTCTTGCCGCGCGCGGGGATCACCGCGAATCCGCTGACCGCCGAGGACGAGCTCCGGCTCTCGCGCGTGAGAGGTACGGGCAAGGAGAAGTTCCGGGAGAAGCTCGTGCAGCTTCGCCTCACCGAACAGCAGCGCGCCGCCGACCGCAACGACCTCGAGGTGCTGGCGAAGCGCGTCTTCGTCGCCCAGCCCGAGCTACCCAGGGAGCCGCGCGACGAGTCGAAGAGCAACCTGAAGAAGCTCGCCGAGTCCTATCTGTCGCACGTGATCGCCTCGGACACCCACGGTAACCAGATCCAGATCGTGAACAGCGTGTGGGCTGCGCGCTCCTTCGCGACGGCGGCGGATCTGTACTACGTGCTGCAAGAGCTGGATTACCGCTCCTCCTTCCAATCAGGCTTTGGAACGTCGTGGGCCAACGCTGCGAGGAGCTCCCTGGTCGCGCCCAAGACCGCGGTCGCCCTGGTACAGATTTCCCCGCAGACGGCACGCGAGTCCACCACCATCACGAGCAGCACGAATCACAGCATCGGAGGTAGCACCGGCTGGAACGATACCCAGAGCCACGGCGCGCCGGTCTCCGAGGCGATCACCATCGCCGACTCCGTCTCCACCACGGTGCCGCCCACCGAGGTCTACAACAACGCGAACCCCAAGACGGGCGAGACGAACTGGACCTATCAGCTCACGAGCGACATCGGCAACGGCATGCTCACGCTCTACAACCAGTGGATTTGGTCGGTGCCCTTCGCGGCCTATGCGAGCGATCAGTCCAAGATCCAGTTTCAGAGCCAGGCCAACCTGGACACGCAGAACATGCTGTTCAACGAGCAACACAGGCTCGATGCGAAGCTAGGCACCAGCATCCCCTTGCCCCACGGTCGTAACTTCGCGCCTGAAGCGCCCGCTGCGAACGGTCCGGCTGCCAGCGGAAGCAACGACAGCTCAGAGGCGATGCGCCAGCTGCCCTGAGGACGCGAACGGCGCGTCACATGGTCTTGGTCAAGGACCAGTGCGTGGAGATGATGCGCCAGCCCACGGGATCCTTGCGGAAGACCTCGGTGCAGTTCCAGCGCATCTTGTTCTCGTTGCCGCCGTGGGAAACGTAGTTGAAGGTGAGCACCGCGGCGTCTCCCACGCGCTGGACGCGCGGGTTGATGAGCTCGTGCCTCTCGATGGAGATCTTGCCGCGCACGCCGTCGTAGTGGCGCGTGAGCTCGTCGTGGTTGTTCAACCGAGCCTCCAGGGTGGGATCGAAGTACACCACGTCGTGCGCAGAGATCTCGAGGTAGCCCGACGGATCACCGTTGCCCCAGCGCTGCAGGGCCGCGCGTTCCATCTCGATGAGCGTGGAGGTCACTTCTTCGTCAGTCTGCGCTCCGGTCATCTGGGCCTCTCCTGTTCTAGAGTCGCCGTCACATTCAGTGTGCACTAGCACGGGCTACCAAGAAAAGCCCCGGTGACGACCCGAGTCAGTCCTCGCCCGAGAGGAGACCGCGGGCGCCGTCGACCTCGGCCACCACGTGCTCCACCACGGCGCGTACACGGGCCGTGGCGTGCAGCTCCGGATGCACCAGGAGCCACGCCTCGCTGGTGGCGAGTGCGCCGGGCAGCGCGCGCACCAGGCTCGGATACTTGGCGCTTAGCATGCACGGCAGAACTGCAAGGCCAGTGCCGGCCGACGCAGCCGCTGCCGCTCCGAGCAGAGAGTTCACCGTGAGCACGCGTCGCGCCTGACTCGCGTGCTCGGCGAGCCAACGCCCGGGAGGTGCCTCGGCGATCTCCTGCTCGTAGCCGATCACATCGTGTCCGCGTAGTTTGGCGTCCAGGTCGAGCGGCGGTCGCGCATCGAGGTAGCCGCGGTCCGCGTAGAGCGCGAGCGCGATGGTGCCCAGTTTGCGCACCACGAGCCCCTGCTGCTCGGGCAGCGCGCGCGGCGCGATGCGGATGGCGAGATCGGCCTCGCGACGCAGCAGGTTCACGCTGCGCTGTTCGGTGACCACCTCGAGCGTCAGTCCCGGGTAGGCGTCGCGTACGCGCACCAGGCGCTCCAGGAAGAATCCCACCGAGAAGTGCTCGTTCATCGCGATGCGCACGTTGCCCTCGGGGCGAGCATCCTCCCCGTGCACGCTGGCTTCGAGCAAGCCCACGCGCTCGTCGAGATCGCGTGCGATGGCGAAGGCCCGCTCGCCCGCAGCTGTGAGCAAGAAGCCCTCGGCGGCACGCGTGAAAAGGCGCGTCCCGAGCGCTTCTTCGAGGAGTCCGAGGCGCCGGCCCACGGTGGTCTGGTCGACCTTGAGGGCCTTGGCGGCGCCCGCCAGGGTGCCCGTGCGGGCCACGGCGATGAAGAAGCGGAGGTCGTTCCAATTGGTCACACCGCACACCATGGCACGGGTGCCTGCAACTCTGCAGGGAAGGTCTGCGATCCTGTCGGTTGAGGACCCGGCCCGGAGCGCGCAGGTTTGGCCCATGACTCGACCTTCCAAGCTCGTCCCCGTTGCCGGTGCCCTGATTTTTACTCTGTTTTCGGGCTGTGGCGCCCCTCAGCAGGCCCAGGCGGAGCCCGCCAAATCCGGCCCGGCGGCCCTCGACCCGACCATCACCGACTCCGATAAGTACAGCGTGATCTTCGAGAACGAGCGCGTCCGCGTGCTGCGCTACCACGACGAGCCTGGCGCCGAGACCCACCGTCATCACCACCCCGACATGCTGATGATCCCCGAGTCCGAGTTTCGGCGACGCATCTCGCTCGCCGACGGGCGCGCACGGGAGATCGCCGGGGCCCCGGGGGGCGTGATGTGGGTTCCCGCGCAAGAGCACGTGGGAGCGAACATCGGCACCACGGAAACCGACGTGATCTTGGTGGAGCTCAAGCGCTGAAGGGCTGCGTTTGGTCTTGCATTGAGCGCGCACAAATCCACTCGCCGTGAACACGCGTCGTCGAAAGTGTACGCGTCGGATCTTACGCTCGTGTTCTGTGCGGACTTTCGTGGTGGCTTGGCTCTATGCTCCGGCGCCATGCGACGAACGGACCGAGCTCTCTTGGTGGCCTTGAATGGGCTTGTGATCGCGAGCCTAGGTTGTGGTGAGAGCGCGCTGCAGGCGGGCGACTCCGGCCCGGGCCGCGACGTCGATGCGGCCACGGGGGACGGGGACGGGGATCTCGATTCGGGCGCGTCGGGTGGAGATGGAGATGGCGCCGCAGGCAATCCTCACGGGGACGGCGATGGCGGCGGTCCCCAAGGAAGCCAAAGCTGCGGGGTCACCAGCGACCGCGTACGCATCACCGAGGTCGACGTGGGCCACTCGGTGTTGAGCAGCGAGACGGATGCCGTGGGGGCCTTGCTGCATCCCATCGTGATCGCCTCCAAGCCGTCGGGCGGATCACGCTTGGCCTGGATGAGCGACAATGGGCAGACCTTCCTGGCCACGCTCGACGCCGACGATCACCTGATGGGCTCGCCTGCGGGTTTCGGGGCGCACAGCTTGGCGGACGTCTATGCGGACGACACGGGCGGTGTGCTCCTGGTCGCACGCGACGCGGCGGGAGGCGGCGACAAGCAGTGCGGTACCCTCGACAACCTGTGCGGGGCTCAGAGCGAGCGCGCCTGGCAAGGGCAGTGGAGTTGCTGGGACATGTACCTCGTGCGCTTCGAGGGTAGCGCCGAGAAGTGGGCCACCAACCTGACCGAGTCGCGCGCCGACAACCCACCGTTCCTCGCGAGCACCACGGCGCAAAACCGCGTGGTGTACATCTGGGAGGCCTTCGCCCACCACGGTCGCATCGCCAGCAGTGGCAGCAGCTACGCGGCCTATTTCGGGGCTTCGATCAGCGTTTCCCAGAGCTGCACGTCGGCCGGCTCGATCCATCCCACCGGCATCAACATTCACCAGGGCGACCGCATGCAGATCGTGGGCCTGGATGGCGCGCTACAGAACGGCGGCTTTGGTTGGGGCTGCAGTCATAGTGGCTATGAGCGCGTGGTGTGGGACCCTGCGGCCAAGCGCTATGTCGCCGCATGCAAGACCGACAATGACAACCGCCTCGCCATGCCCGACCCCTATCGGACCATCCGCTCCGTGGACCTTTGGTATGCCAACCTGAGTGACCTCGTTCCGGCGGTGGGCGGCGGCATCTGGGTGGCCAGCAGCGACATTCGACCGGGCCAACCCGCCAACAACAACGGCCTCGCGGATGTGCACCTCTTGCGCTTCTCGAACGGGGCCGCCGACAAGGACCTCACGGTGGTCAACACCCAGGGCGAGAACGACCGCGCGCCTCATCTGGCGGCGTACGGAGCGGATCGCATGCTGCTCGCATGGGAGTCCTCCGCGACTGCCGGAGACCTGGGCGTCAACGACAAGGCGCGTCAGCTCCACGTGCAGACCGTGGATCGCGCTACGGGCGAACGCGAGGGCGATGCGCTGACCGTGGATGTGCGCGGCAACCGCTACCACAAACTCGTGAGCTATCCGGACGGCA
Organism: Myxococcales bacterium; assembly: GCA_047601445.1. Taxonomy (GTDB): domain Bacteria; phylum Myxococcota_A; class Polyangia; order Polyangiales; family DASUME01; genus DASUME01. Next base: position 7,490,836 of record JASGJH010000001.1, read on the forward strand.
GCGTGGCCTTCGTGGCGCGAGGCTCCACGGGAACGCGCATCAAGATCATGCGTGTTTTGCCCTGTGGAAGCTGAGAGCTGGGCGGCGTCCCGGCGTCGTTGCAGCGGGGCACATGGTCCGCTCGGACGGGTCGCCACCCCCAGCCAAGCAACTACAGGAGCTCTTCGATGACGTGCATTGGCCCGTCCGCTCCGATTTCTCCACGCCCCACGGCGAGCAGGCGGTTCAGGAACGCATACTGGGGCGCGGCCGTCTCGAAACGCGGCAGCGTGCGGAAGTAGGGTGCGCCCTCGGCGTGATCGTCGCGAATGCCAGCGAACGTCATGTAGATGAGGGCGCCGTCGTCGGTGGCGAGCGTAATGCGCAGATCGAGCTCCGTCACCCCGTCGGCGCGCTGAGTCGTCCAGTCCCCGCCGGCAGGTAGCACGTTGCCACGCAGACGTTCGCCCTCGAAGGTTCCGCCAGTGATGGGGTAGATGACGCGGGCTCCCACGGGCGTCTTGCCCAGGTCCTGAATGGGGCCAGTGCTCAGCTTGAGGGCGAACAGTGGTCGTGTGCGCATGGGCGGGGGCCTTTCGTGGTCGGAAGCCGAGGTCAGCGCAGGGCTCGAGGCTTGCGGGGGAGAGCAGCCGGTCAGGGCCGCCAGCAAAAGCTCGAGAAACTGGCGGCGATCAAGTTCCACCGGCGTGGTCGTCAGAGCATCTCGAAGATGCTGTAGATGGGGCCCGAAGGCAGGCGTTCACCGCTCGCCACGGCCAACAATTTGTTCAAGAAGGCGTACTTCTCATGGCCCGTCTCGAAGCGTGGGGTCGTGCGGAAGTAATAGGCCTCGGGAGCCACACGCTCGCCCCGCGCCAGCGCGGCGATGACCTCGGGAGGGCCGTGGCGATATCCGAAGGACGACAGGTAGATCAATGCACCGTCGTCGGTCTCGAGCGTCAGGCGCAGATCGAGCTCGAGCACGCCGTCGCTTCGCAGCAGCGTCCAGTCCGAGCTGCCCGTGAGCACCTTGCCTCGCAGGCGCGGGCCTTCGAAGCTGCCCTGCGTGACCGGCGCCACGGTGCGCTTCCCAAGGGGAACGGCGCCGATCACTTGGGGCTCACCCACCGTGACTCGCATGGTCATCAACGGACGAAAATCCATGGAAGCCTCCTCGGCGATCACCAATGTCATGGGTAGCACGGTGTCGCCGAGGTCACGAGCGCGTCCATGAGCCGAGGGTTGAGCGCTGTTCGTGTGTCCAGCGTGTTCGCGTTCGTGCTCGTGCGCCGTCAGCCGCCGAGGGAATCGCGGACCTGACGACTCATGGCCTCCACGCCGGCGCTGCGCGGCCCCGGAGGCGACAGCTCGTCGCCTAGCTTGTCACTGAGCGTGAGGGCGATCAGCGACTCGAGCAGATTGGCAGTGCCACCCGCTTTCCCATCCACGCCGGCGTTGCCGGTCTGCATCATGACGCGCGGAACCACCTCGATCCCGGCGTGCTCGATGGCCTGAGCGAAGCGCCCCAGTACGTGCTCGGCCACGCGCAGCCTGGCGCCGCCATAGGCGCGCACCTGCTCCTCGATGGCGACCGCCTCGGCCACGCCGACGCGCGCGGTGCGGTCGGCCTCCGCATGGGCGAGTCGTTGCACTTTGTGGGCTTCCGCTTCGGCATACATCCGGATCTTGTCCGCTTCGGCCTCGGCCATGGTTCGTAGCTGAGCGGCTTGCTGCATCACGCGCTGAGTCTCGGCCTTGCCCTGGTTGGTTTGGATGGCGATCGAGAGCTCGGACTCCGTGATCTGACGCTGTTGGGCCGCGCGTGCCTCGGCTTCGCGGAACTCCCGTTCCTTCACGGCGGCGCGTTCCTTGAGCGCGTAGGTCGACACCTGCTCTTCGGCGATCTGTCGGTTACGCAGCTGGTCGAGGATCGACACGATCTGGTCGTTCGAACCCGCCGCCGAGCGAGGCGTGCCGATGAGCACCTCCTCGAGCTCCAGATTGTAGTGCGAGAACTTGGCCCGCATCTCCGCGCCCGCCTGCTCCTGGATCTGCGAGCGATCCTGCAGCAGTTGGATCAACGTGCGGTTCTGCGCGATGTTCTTGAAGTAGGCCGAGACCATGGGGTCCAGGGTCTGCTCGACCAGGCGCTTCACATCGCCGAAGCGCTGCACCACCAGCGGCGCCTTGCGGTAGTCGATGTGGACCACCACCGACAGCGGCAGCGAAGGCTCGAACGCATCCTTGGTGATCAACGACACCTCGGCGAGGTTCTCGTCGTAGCGATGCGCGCCGACCTCGCTGCGGTTCCACTTGAGAATGAAGTTGGTCGTGGGCACCGAGACGACGTGGCCCGCATAGGTATTGAAGGCGTATTTGCCCGGCAACAAGGGGTCAGCCCAGACGCCGCGTTCGCCCACTTGCACGAGCTCACCGTGCTTGTAGTCGCTGCCTGAGACGTCGGTTCCGCGCGAGCCCGTGTACGAGACCACCACGCCCACGGTGCCCACCTCGATGGTGGTCTTGGGGACCAGCTCGACGGTGGCGAACAAGCGATTCACGAAGTAGGTGCCTTCGACCAGCACTTGCAACTGTCGACCGCGCTTGCCCCCGGCCGCCAGGAAGCGCTCGGGATCCTGAAAGCTGTCGTGATAGATCTCCGGATAGGCAGGGTCGTTGCCCACGATGGGCGCGATGATCTCGCTGGCGCACAGGGCGTTGCCGTCGTGCACCGTCACGATGCCGAGTGCGTCGGCGGAGCCTTCCACGACCACCGGGCGGAAGCCGCCGCGCTCCCGAATCAGCGAAGCCATCTGCTCGAACACCTTCGTGTTGTCGCCGGCCTGAGGCAGGTAGTACGTCTTCTCTTCAGTGATCACGACGAACTGCGCCAAGTTGATCGCGTAAGTGCCCTCGCGCAGCAGGGTGCGTTGCGGGCCGCGCTGACCACCGTGCTCGAAGAACCGCGGCACGTCCTGCACGTCCGCGAGGCTCATGGCGCGCGCCAGGGTTTGGCCCGGCAGGAGCGGGCGACCGTCGCGGGCGAACAGATAGCCGAGGCGCCCCTGAGCGATCGTCACGAGGGAAACACGATGCACCGCGTACTGCAGGATCCACCGGTAGTGCAGGCCACCACGCAGCACGTCCGGTTGAAAGCCCGCCTGCCCTGACAGAGCGATCACTCCCGAGGCGACGGATCCTTGCAAGCTGAAGCGCTTCTCCACGATGCCGATGTGATCGATCGGGATATAGCGAACGCCTGCCAAGAACCCAATCGTCAGCCAAGCGGCCGCGATCTCCAGTCCCAAGACGAACCAATCCATTGTGTCCTCCTGCTTGCCCGGCCCATGCTGGAACCGGCCGCGCGAACCGGCGTTCTCGGAGACCGACAGCCGGCCCGCCACACGCTGTGGCGTGGTGGCGAGAATCAACCGGCGTTCGAGCCGTGAGTTTCGTCGCGTGTGGAGGCTCTGGAAGCAGAGCGCGCGCGTGGCGGGAGCTCACCTCGGTCCGTGTGCGGGTTGACACCCTCGACGAGACCGACGAAAAAACCGCAAGGTCGCGCTACATGGCGATTACCGTGGTCCCAGTTTCGAGCCCGCGCAAGTCCGTCGCGTGACGATCCGCTCAACTAAGCGGAACTGCTCGGAGTGCAACGACGTTCGAGTCGGTTTGCATAGCGCCGATCAGGACAAACGACGAGGATCACCACATTTGGCACGCGTCGAGCTGGCCTGATGGTTTGTGGCGGATGGTGACGTCCTAACGAACGCGTCCTCTCGGGAGAAGCGCTGAGGCGGGTCGACCACCACGTGAGAAGTCGGTGTCGTGGGGTGTGCTGGACGCGCATGTGGGCTCAACGCTCCACCGCGTGAGCGACTGTGCGGGACTCCGCGGCCAGGCCATCCCGCGTCATATTCGGCCGTATCCGCGCGTTTAGTGTTCGTCAAAGCTTCTCAGTTCAATTGTGCTCATGGGAAACTTGCCGAGTTCTTGAGCGCACCGCTCTCATAGACCTGGCGTACGGCTCGGGCGGAGCGCGCTTCCTTGTGGGGGAAACCGATGAGCGTGAAGAAGCGCACCGCGGCGCAGGCTGCGGCGGGTGGGGTGTCACTGAAGGGTGCGGCGTTTGGCTGGGCCCTGTTGCTTTCAGCGGCGAGCGGGTGCGGAGATGCGGAGCCCGCGAACGACGCGACCTCGGCGCCCAACGTAGGCAGTGCGGTCCTGGCAGCCTCGGGTGCTGGAGAGGCCTGCGGGAACACGAAGGACGACGACCTCGACGGCCTCGTCGACTGTGTGGACCCGGATTGTGCCGCTGACGCGGCGTGCGGCCCCGCCATGGAGTGCCGCACCTTCTTCTGGCAAATCCAGAGCGCGACCTCGGCGATCCGTCAGATCGTCACGACGCCCGCGAGCAACGCCTTCACGTCGAGCACCGTGGCCACCGTGGGGATCGGCACCAACGCGGCCGGCTACAACCCGCGGGACGGCTACTACTACGCCATCGGCACGGGCGGCACCACTCAGCGACACCTGCTCAAGATCGACTCCACGGGCGCCTATACGGACCTTGGCGCGGTGGCGGTCCTCGTCACCGATGGTGTGAGCCCGATCGCAGGCGACTGCGACGATCGCGGCAACCTCTACGTGAAAGACAATGCGGGAAACGCGGTCTACAAGATCTCGCTTAGCTCCCCGTACACCACCACCAAGTACAGCCTGACCAGCGGCTTTGCCGGCGCCGACATCGTCTACGACCGCGACCTGCAGCGCTTCTACGGTGTGGATGACGACACTCTCTACGCCTGGGACGCGGGCGCGGCTGCTCCGACGTCCAAGAGCATCACGGGCGCCACGGTCGACTCGGCCACCCACGCGGCGGTCTGGACCGATGGCGACGGCTTCGTTTACTCCCTGGAGAGCCAGGCGACCGGCGACCTGCGGCGCATCGATCCGTCCACTGGTGTCGCGTCCAAGCAGGGCACCTGGAGTGGCACCACGCCCACCGACGGTGCGGGCTGCAGCTACGTGCTCCCTCCGTTCGAGATCTGCGGCAATGGCAAGGATGACGACGGGGACGGCAACTCCGACGAGGCCGTCTGCATCACGCTGCGCGACACGGACGGCGATGGCGTGTTCAACGTGGTCGATCTCGACGATGACAATGACGGCATTCCGGACGTCCTGGAGCCCGGTGACAACGACGGCGACGGCGTGACGGATCGCCTCGACCTCGACAGCGACAACGATGGCATCGACGACATCGTCGAGGCGGGCCACGCCGGCGCCGACGCGAACGGGAACGGCATGCTCGACGGGGCACCGGCGGCCTTTGGCACCAACGGCCTGCTGGACAGCCTGGAGACAGCGCCCGACGCGGCCGTGCTCGCGTACACGATCCGCGACACGGATGGCGATGGCATCCGCGATGCGGCCGAGCTCGATAGCGATGGAGACGGTCTGTCGGACTTGAAGGAAGCCGGCTATGCGGCTGCCACCTACGACGCCAACAACGACTCCAAGGCCGACGGCACGGACACGGATGCGGACGGTATCCGGTCCACGGTGGACGGTGCGCCAGCGGTCTACGGCGATGCTGGTGCGACCACGCTGCCAGACTCCGACTCCGACGGAAAGCCGGACTATCGCGACGTCGATTCGGACGGGGATGGCGTGTGTGACGGCGCGAGCGCCAACGCGGCGGCGAGCTGCGTCGCGGGGCCCGACTCGAACCCCACGTCGAACACGGTGTGCTCCGACACGGACGGCGACAGCTGCAACGACTGCTCGGCTGGTCACTACAACCCGAGCAACGACGGACCGGACAGCGACGGCGACGGCATGTGCAACGCCGGCGACGCTTGCGTCAACGACCCGGCCAAGAGCGCGGTGGGTGCCTGCGGCTGCGGCGTGCCCGATACGGACACGGACGGCGACACCGTGGCGGACTGCAAGGACAACTGCGTGAACGTGAAGAACGTCACGCAGGTCAACGTGGATGGTGACGCTTACGGAGCGGCCTGTGATTGCAACGACGTGAACGCCGCCGTGAATCCGGGCGCGACCGAGACTTGCAACGGCCTCGACGACAACTGCAACGGCAGCACCGACGAGGGCGTGAAGAGCACCTTCTACAGGGATGCCGATAGCGACGGTTTCGGCTCCAGCACGACCACCCAGGCCTGCAGTGCGCCTGCCGGCTACGTGGCGAGCAACACCGACTGCGACGACACGCGCAGCAGCGTGCACCCGGGTGCGACCGAGGTCTGCAACGGGCTCGATGACAACTGCGTCGGCGGCATCGACGAGGGCGTGAAGAGCACCTTCTACGCGGACGCCGATAGTGATGGCTATGGCGCTGCCAGCGCGGCGACCCTGGCCTGCACGGCGCCAGCTGGCTACGTGGTGAACAAGACCGACTGCGACGATGTGCGCGCCAGCGTGCATCCGGGCGCAACCGAGGTCTGCAACGGTCTCGACGACAACTGCAACGGCAGCACCGACGAGGGCGTGAAGAGCACCTTCTATGCAGACACGGACAGCGATGGCCTCGGCGACGCAGCCTCGACGCTGCAGGCCTGCAGTGCCCCTGCCGGCTACACCACCAGCCACGGGCCCGACAACTGCCCCGCGGTGGCCAACCCGCAGCAAGAGAACCTGGATGGGGACACCCTGGGCGACGCTTGCGATCCCGATGACGACAACGACGGGACCCCGGACGGCAGCGACAACTGCCCCCGTCTGGCCAACGACCAGACCAACACGGACGGGGACGCTCAGGGAGACGCCTGCGACCCCGACGATGACAACGACGGCATCTGCGACACCGCAACCGCCGTGGCCAACGTGTGTACGAGCGGTCCGGACAGTGCGCCGACCAACTCGCACCAGTGCGCCGACGCCGACCATGACAGCTGCGATGATTGCGCTCTCGGCAAGGCCAACACCAAGAACGACGGTGTGGACAGCGACGCGGATGGCATCTGCGACAAGGGCGAGGACACCGACCAGGACGGCGTGACGGACGGGCAAGACCTCGACGACGACAACGACGGCGTGCCCGATAAGCTCGAGAACACGCTCGGCGTGAGCCCGGACGGAGACGCCGACAACGACGGCGTGCCCAACTACCTGGACGCCGATGATCAGGGCAATGGCACGGCCTCCGACTGTGTCGATGCCAACAGTGACAAGCGTTGTGACAAGCCTGCCAAGGCCTTCGACTTCGATCGCGACGGGGTGCCGAATCACCTGGATCTCGACTCGGACGACGACGGCATCGCAGATTCTGTTCGAAGCCGGCCTGATCAGCCTGGACGCCAATGGCGACGCCATGGTGGACGGAGCAGTGGGGGCCAACGGTTTGGCCGATGCGGCCGAGACCGCCGTGGACAGCGGGGTCTTTGCCTTCCAGCTGCTCGACACGGATGGCGACGGTAAGCGCGACATCGTCGACCTGGACAGCGACGGGGACGGGGTCTTCGACCTGCTCGAGGTCGATGCGCTCGTGCCCTTCGACGCCAACCACGACGGCGTACTCGACGACGCCACCGATGCGGACGGCGACGGCATCCATGCGAGCGCCGACAAGGACGACAAGTTCGGCTGGCCCAAGGCCGACCCGCGCGACACCGACCACGATGGCGATGGAATCCCGCGCGCCTACGATCCGGAGGACGACGGTCCCGACGCCGGCGACTCCGATCAGGATGGCAAGGACGACGCGACCGAGTGCGCGAGCGGTTGGCCCTGCGCCGACGCCGACAAGGACGGAACGCCCGATTACATGGGCTCCGATCCCGACCACGATGGCGTGAACTCGGACGACGATCTGGACGACGACAACGACGGCATTCTGGATAGCGTCGAGGACAGCTACCCGGACGCCGACGATGACGGCATCCCGAACCGACTCGATCTGGACTCCGACGATGACGGCATCTCCGATGCCGACGAAGCCCGCCTCGGCAGCCTCGACGCGGACCACGATGGACGCGTGGATGGCCCGGTGGGGACGGACGGTGTGCCCGACGCTGCGCAGGAAGGCGGTGTCGACGGCGGAACCGTGCCGGCTCCCATCAACTCCGACTCGGACGAGAAGCCGGACTTCGTCGATGCGGACAGCGATGACGACGGTGCGAGCGATGCGATCGAAGCAGGCGACGGCGACCCGGCCACGCCCGCGCGCGACAGTGACGGCGACAAGGTGCCGGACTACCGCGACACGGACGACGACGGCGACGGACTCCCGAGCGACAGCGAAGGTGCGCCCGGTCAAGACAGTGATGGTGACGGTAAGCCCGACTACCTGGACCTGGACGACGACGGCGACGGCATCCCCACGGCCAAGGAGCGCGCGGACGAGGCGGAGCTGGGTGGCGACGTGGACCACGATGGCAAGCCGGCTTATCTCGACGACGACTCGGATGGTGACGGCGTGCCCGACGTGACCGAGGGCGGCGAGAGCGACGCCAACGAGAACGGCGTGCCCGACTACCTCGATGCCGAGATGAAGATGCTCGACTCCGACGCGGACGGCATCTCGGACGACCAGGAGTGCGCGGCAGAGCCCTGCCCCGACAGCGATGGCGACGGCATCCCCGACGTCGACGACGATGACGACGACAACGACGGGATTCCCACCGCCGACGAGGGCCCGAGTCGCGACAGCGACGGGGATGGCAAGCCCGACTATCTCGACCCCGACGACGACAACGACGGCATCCCCACCAGGGACGAACGCCCGAATGGCCATGACGTCGACACCGATGGCGACGGTGTGCCCGACCACCTCGATCCCGACGACGATGGCGATGGCATCCCCACCAGCGATGAGCCCACGGACGAAGACGGGGACGGCATTCCGGATCGCCTGCAGCCGCCGGCCAAGCCTCACCTCCAGGGCGGTGCGCTGTGCGCGGTGCAAAACGCAGGGCAGGGCGGCAGCGGTGGTTCGCTGATGCTGCTCGGCTTGGCGCTGGCCGGCGTGCTCGGTGCGCGCCGGAGAAGGCACGGGCCGGACGCGCGGCGGTCGCTGCGCACGAAGACCGCTCGGGCCGCCAAAGTGCTCGCGGGTGCGCTCGGACTGACCTTCGGGATGTCGATGGCGGCCCACGCACAGGTGGCGCTCGACCAGTTCAAGCCTGCTCCGCTGGCCCGTGACGGCTTCGCGCTGAGCCGGCCCGACGTGCTGCGCAAGGGCGAATGGAACCTGATGGCGCTGGTCGACTACGCCAACGATCCGCTGGTCCTTCACTGGACGCGTCCGAAGCACGAGACCGTGGTGGTGAGCGATCAGCTCGTGGTGCACGTGTCGGCAGCCTTTGCCCTCGGCAACCGCTTCACGCTGTTCATGGGCTTGCCCGTGAACGCGATGATGGAAGGCAAGCAAGCGGGCTCCTATGCCGCCGCTCCCGAAGGCGCTGGCATCGGTGATGCGTTCATCGGCGGTCGCTTGCGGCTCGCCGGGAACCCGGAGAGTCGTGCCGCGTTGAGCGCGGAGTTCATCGCGCGCGCACCCACCGCCGAACTCGCCAATGGCAAGCAGGTGTACTCGGGCGACAAGATCGGCAGCTACGAGCCCGCCTTGATCGGAGAGGTCCGTTTCGGTCGCTTCGACATGCGGCTGCGCGTGGGGGGACGCTTTCGCGAGCAGATCCGTGTGGGTGACCTCGTGCTCGGGCAAGAGCTCGTGTACGGCGCCGGTGCGCGCCTGCGCCTGACGCGCGCCCTCTATGCCAACCTCGAGGTCTACGGTGCGGCCAACTTCGGGAACTTCGGCGACCCGGCGCACATGCCGCTCGAGCTGCTCGCAGGCCCGAAATATCAGGCACGAAATTGGGTGATCGGCGCGGCCGCAGGGCCTGGCTTGGTCGCCGGCTATGGATCGCCGGACGTGCGCGTGGTGGGCATGATCGCCTACGCGCCTCAGGCGAAGCCGAAACCCGTGGTGCCGCCCGCTCCCAAGGACACCGACGGCGATGGTCTCCTGGATCCGGATGACCGTTGTCCGCTCGATCCCGAAGACAAGGACGACTTCGAAGATCAAGACGGTTGTCCGGACCTCGACGACGATCAGGACGGTGTGCTCGACACGAGCGACGCCTGTCGCCTCGATCCCGAAGACCGCGACGGCTTCGAAGACGAGAACGGCTGTCCCGACCCGGACAACGATCAGGACGGCTTCCTCGACGTGTCCGACCGCTGCCCGCTGGAGCCCGAGGACAAGGACGGCTTCGAAGATAGCGACGGCTGCCCCGAACCCGACAACGACAAGGACGGCGTGCTCGACGTGAACGACGCCTGTCCGCTCGAACCCGGCACGGTGGAGGAGAAGGGCTGCCCCAAGCAGGTCCGCCTCGATCTCGAGAGCGGTGAGCTCAGGATCCTCAACCGCGTCGAGTTCGCCACCAACAAGGACGTGATCCTCTCGCAGAGCGAGCCGCTCCTGAGTGAAGTCCAGGCCACGCTCGCGGCCAACCCGCAGCTCACGAAGATCCGCGTGGAAGGCCATACGGACAACGTCGGCAGCGATTGTAAGAACCTCGACCTCTCCGAGCGCCGCGCCCGCAGCGTGGCCCGCTGGCTCGTCCAGCACGGCATCGAGGCCACCCGCCTCGAGTCGTGGGGCTGCGGCGAGACCCGCCCGCTCGGCACCAACGCTAGCAACGACGGTCGCCAGAAGAACCGGCGCGTGGAGTTCCACCTCGGCGATCCCTCGCCCGAGGACGCGGAGGAGCTCAAGGGCTGCGTGCAGATTCCGGTGGAGTGAGCGCGCGAGGGCTTCCTCGCTTCCTTGACGACCCATCGTCGAATGCTTCGGCCGCCGTGCGTCAGCGTGCGGCGGCCGCTGCATTTTCATGGCGCGCAGTGGCAACGCGAAGATGGTCCGAGCTAGCTCGGCGAGGTCATGCGGGAGCTCGCACGGAGCGCTACGCGTCATGGGAGAGTCTGTATCCACGTGGGCCAACGTGGGACGGAACGGCAGCGATTTGCCGTGATTTTGGCTATCGACGCGTCTTCCTTCGCGAGGTGCCGGTGGCCGATTGGCTAGCTGGGCCCCTGTCCTCCGAGTCAGTGCCACTCGCGGCGGACCTCGTCGACCATAGCAGGAGCTTCGCTGCTCGCGGTCCTCGACCATCGCCATTCAGCTCGTGCTGGGGCCGCGCAGCGCCAGGTCCAACACCACGCTCCTGCATCCGTGAATGTCGTGACAGCTTACCAACGCCCTCCAATCGCAGTCCTCCTGGTGGACGATTCGCTCACCGTGCTCGCTCTCGAGCGCCTGATGCTCCGTGACGAGAACGTGGAGATCCTCACCGCTACCACGGGTCGACAGGCGCTCGACGTCGCCATGCGCCTCCGGCCAGGCCTGATCTTGCTCGATATCGTGATGCCCGAGATGGACGGCATCGAGTGCTGTCGCAGGCTCAAGTCGAACCCGCTCACTCAGCACATCCCCATCATCATGGTGACGACCAAGGGCAACCAGACCATGGTGGATGCCGCCTTCAAGGCCCGCTGTGACGACTTCGTGACGAAGCCCATCGATCGCCTCGACTTCCTACAGAAGCTGCGCCGCTGGATGCCCCGACCGTCGCGCGCGCCCGAGGGACAGTCGCACCCATGACGCCCGATCGTACGGCCATGCTCAAGCTCGAGAACGCCCGGCTCTCGAAGCGTCTGAGGGAGGTGCAGGCGGAGCTCGCGCACGTACGCCGAGAGAGTGATCGGTGCATCCAACACCTCACGCGAGTCTACGTGGCCGCAGAGAGCCTGCAGCTTTCGCTGGAGCTGGAGGAAGTCCTGCGCTGCCTCAAGGAAATCGTGATCAACCTGATCGGCTCCGAGACCTTTGGCATCTACGACACGGGAGCCAAGGGACAGGCGCTCCGGCTGCTGGCGCACGAAGGGCTGGAGAGTCCGAGCGCGGTGCGCAGGGAAGGGGACGTCGCGCGCGCCCTCGACCTGGGTCAGCCCGTGATCGCGGAGGAGCGAGGGCTGACGTCGGGGGAGCCACTCGTGAGCATCCCGCTGCGCTTTCGCGCGTGCGAGCTGGGGGCGATCCTGATCTATCGGCTGGTCGATCACAAACCCGGTCTCGACGACTTCGATCGTGAATTCATCGCGCTCTTCGCGGGGCAGGCTTCGCGCGCCTTGTACCTCTCGCGCCTGCAGGCGACGTGCGCGCACGAACAGGTGACATTGGCATGAGACAGGAAGACGAACTGGCGACCATTCTGCCGGAGTTCATCGTTGAGGCCCGCGACAACCTGGCGCAGTTCGAGCGCGCGTTGCTCGAGCTGGAATCCGGGCGAGACGCGGCGTTGGCGCTGCAGACCCTGTTTCGTGCGGTGCACTCCATCAAGGGGAGCTGCGGCTTCTTCCACCTGGCCCAGATGGAAAGGCTTACGCATGCCGCGGAGAGCCTGCTCGACGACGTGCGCAGCGGCCGGCTGGGTGTTTCGGATGCGCTGGTCAACGCGCTCTTGAGCAGCGCCGACACGGTGCGTGTGCTGCTGCACCAAGTCGAGCGCGACGGGACAGAGGGGGCAATGGACGTCACGTCGCTGGTCTCGCACCTGCAGAACCTGGGTTCTCCATCGCGGGGCGCTAGCGACGGTGTGCCCACGGAGGACTCACCACGGGTGGCGCCCATGGGGGGCGAGGTAGCGGGACATGCGGGGCGGGACGGCAAGATCCGGGTCGATACCGCGCTGCTCGAGAGGCTGATGAACCTGGTGGGAGAGCTCGTGCTGGCCCGCAATCAGGTGGTGCAATCTGCCACGGGCATCGAAGCGCACGCGCTGGCAGCGGCAGCCCAGCGTCTGAGCATCGTTACCTCCGAGCTTCAGGAGGTAGTCATGAAGACACGCATGCAGCCGATCGAGCATGTCTTCAACCGCTTTCCGAGGCTCGCCCGCGATCTGGCCAAGGAGCTCGACAAGCGCATTCGGCTCGACATCGTGGGGCGCGAGACCGAGCTCGACAGGAACTTGCTCGAGACCATCCAGGATCCGCTCACGCACCTGGTGCGCAACGCCATCGCCCACGGCGTCGAGAGCCCCGAACAGCGCAGGCTCGCCGGGAAGTCCGCCGAGGGGACGGTGCTCCTGCGGGCGTTCCACCAGGGAGGCATGGTGAATATCGAGGTCTCCGACGACGGTGCTGGGATCGACTTCGAGGCGGTACGCGCGACGGCCATACGCAGAGGGATGGCCTCAGCCGACGTGCTCGGGCGCATGTCCGAGCAGGAGGTCGCGAAGCTCGTGTTCGCTGCCGGCTTCAGCACGCGACAGGACGTGACCAGTGTCGCAGGGCGCGGCGTCGGCATGGATGTGGTCAAGTCCAACGTCGAAGGCATCGGCGGCTCGGTCGAGCTCCACACGGAGCGTGGGCGCGGTACGACCGTCAAGATCAAGATTCCGCTCACGCTCGCCATCATCCCGGCCTTGATCGTGTCGGCCGGCGGCGAGCGCTTTGCGATTCCGCAGGCGAGCCTCTTCGAGGTGGTGCGGCTCGCCGACGGTGAGCAGCGTCGCATCGAGCTGGTGCAAAACTTCCCGGTCCTCCGGCTACGAGGCCGCATCCTGCCGCTGGTCTACCTGGCGGATACCCTCGGAATGTCGCTTCCACGGGAGCCGGATGCTCCCCTCACCGTGATCGTGCTGCAAGCGGGCGCGCGCTCGTTCGGGCTCGTCGTGGAGGACATCCACGACACCGAGGAGATCGTGGTCAAGCCCCTGTGGAACCGCCTGAAGGGCCTGAATTGCTATGCAGGCGCCACGATCATGGGGGACGGTCGCGTGGCGCTGATCCTCGAGCCGCTCGGTCTGGCGCAGCGGGTTGGCCTCTCCGCCAAGGGCACGCGCGATGACAAGCCGGTCGAGCCAGCGACGACCGCCGCAGCCATGGTGCAGACCGAGCAGGTGCTCGTGTGTCGGGCAGGAGGCGAACGGCTCGCCATCGAGCTCTCCAAGGTGGCGCGTCTCGAGCACCTGGCCGCGCGCAGCATCGAGCGCGCAGGGCGCGCGGAGGTCACGCAGTACCGTGGTACCATTCTTCCCTTGGTGCGCGTGGCGCAGAGGCTCGAGGAGCGCAGGCGGTTCTCGCGCGGGCCCGTCGCGCGGGAGGCGGGCGAAGTTGTAGATGACTCGGCGGTGCCCGTGGTGGTGCACTCGCAGGGCGAGCGGAGCATCGGCTTGGTGGTCGATGCCATTCTCGACATCGTGGACGTACACGTCGAGCTGCAGCGCTCCGGCGCTCGCCGCGGTGTGCGTGGGTCCATGGTGATTCAGGGGCGCGTGACGGAATTTCTCGATATCGAAGCCATCGTCCGCGGTGCAGAACCGGGCTTCTATGGATCGGAAGCGAGGGCCTGACCGTGGCGCGACAACTGTGCACCTTTCAGATCGCAGGCCAGCTGTTCGGCGTGGACGTCGCGCATGTCCAGGAGGTTATCCAGGATCAAGCCACCACGCGAATCCCGCTCGCACCTTCGGCGGTAGCCGGCCTGATCAACCTGCGCGGACAGATCGTGCCTGTACTCGACCTACGTCATTGCCTCGCGCTGCCGCGGGCGAGCGCCGCGCTCGGCGGCGCCAACGTCGTGCTGGCGACGGAGGCGGGGCCCGTCAGTCTCCGTGTCGACGAGATCGGGGATGTGCTCCAGGTAGGCGACGACGCCTTCGAGGCTACGCCGGAGAACCTGCGGGGACCGACCCGTGCCCTGGTTCGCGGCGTGTACAAGCTCGATCGGGCCTTGCTCCTGGTGCTGTCGACCGCGGACGTGATCGAGCTGGCGTCGAGTGCGACGCCGAGCCCGGAATCCGACACATCTTTCGCTCTCAAGAATTAGTTCTCCCAACAGATTTCACGCGCCACCCGAGGGCAATCATGGAACGAATGACGAACAAGACAGCAAAAGGCTCCAGCGAGCGCAAGCTCCGCAATGGAAGTTCGAACGGTCACGGCAAGGCAAACGGCTCGGCAGCGAGGGCCAAGACCATCGGCAATGGCACAGATAGCCAGCGCAACGGAAAGCAGACGCGCCGAGGCGCCGAAGCAGAGGCGGAGCTGAGTGCCCTGCGGCGTGCGCTCCTCGTGGTCGAGTTCGACATGGCAGGCGTGGTCACCACCGCCAACGACAACTTCCTGTACGCCACGGGTCACTCGCTGGAGGAGCTGGTCGGCCGGCATCACCGCACGATCGCCGATCCTTCCTTCGTGGCGAGCGAGCACTACGAGCCCCTATGGTCGCACCTGCGCGGGGGACAGGCCCGCGAGGGAGAGTTTCGCTACCTCGGGAAGAACGGCAGGGAGCTGTGGCTGCGGGCGAGCTATGCGCCGGTGCTGGGCGAGGCCGGAGAGGGCCCCTCGAAGGTGATTCTCCTGGGCACCAACATCACGGAAGAGAAGCTCAAGCTGTCCTCCGAGCTCGCCGAGCTCAAGACCCGTATCGCGATCCTGGATCGAACCAGCATCGTGTCCGAGGCTGACCTGCGCGGAAACATCACCTATATCAACGATAAATTCTGCGAGATCTCCGGTTTCACGCGCGAGGAGCTCATCGGCAAGCCGCATAGCATCGTGCGCCACCCCGATACCCCCAAGGAGACCTTCAAGGAGCTGTGGGCCACCATCGGCCGCGGCAAGATCTTTCGCAGCGTCATCAAGAACCGCAAGAAGGACGGCTCGCCCTACTATGTCGACGCGGTCATCGCGCCCGTGCTCGGAGCGGACGGCAAGCCGAAGAAGTACATCGGCGTGCGCTACGACCTCACGGAGTCCGAGGTCGAGCGCCAGAACATGCGCGGTGTGCTCAAGGCCATCGATACGGCCTACGCCTACGCGGAGTTCGACGTCACGGGCACGTTGCTCACGGCGAACACCAACTTCCTGCGCCTGATGGGCTACGAGCGCGAGCAGGTGGTCGGCAAGCACCACCGCATGTTCGTCGAGGCGGCTTCCGCCAGCTCCGCGGAGTACACCCAGTTGTGGGCCGGTCTGCGCGCCGGCAACCCGCAAAACGACGTGTTCCCGCACGTGGCGAGTAGCGGCCGCAAGATGTGGCTCCAGGTCTCCTATGCACCCGTGGTGAACGAGAAAGGGGTGGTCCAGAAGATCGTCAAGCTGGCGGCGGACGTGACCGAGCGCATGCAGGCCCAGGAGCGTGAGCGCGCCAGCGCGGCCCTGCGCGGTGTGCTCACCGACGTGTCGGTGCATTCGCAGACCTTGAGCGCGTCGGCGGCTCAGCTGACGAACGTCAGTCATCAGATGGTGGCGACCGCGGAGGAGACGGCGGCCCAGGCCACGCAGGTGTCCGCCGCGGCCGAACAGGTCAACAAGAGCACGCAGTCGGTGGCCACAGGCATCGCCGAGATGAACGCCAGCATCCGCGAGATCGCCAGGAACACCAACGAAGCTGCCAAGGTGGCGGGAGAAGCGGTGCAGACGGCGGCGCGGACCACCGCGACGATTACCAAGCTCGGCATGTCGAGCGCCGAGATCGGCAAGGTCATCAAGGTCATCACCTCGATCGCTCAGCAGACCAACCTGCTCGCGCTGAACGCCACCATCGAGGCAGCACGCGCGGGCGAAGCCGGCAAGGGCTTCGCGGTGGTCGCCAACGAAGTGAAGGAGCTCGCCAAGGAGACGGCTCGAGCCACCGAGGACATCGGGATCAAGATCGGGACCATTCAGGCGGACACGGAAGAAGCGATCTCTGCGATCGGCAACATCGGGAGCACGGTCAACCGCATCAACGACATTCAGAACTCGGTCGCCGCGTCGCTCGAAGAACAGACCGCCACGGCGGCCACCATCGTGAGGAACGTGAGCGACTCTGCCCGGGGTAGCGCGCAGATCTCCGAGAACATGTCGGCGGTGGCGGACGCGGCGCGCAACACCAACGAGGGCGCGAACTCGACGCAGCAGGCAGCTGCAAGCCTGGCGCAGATGGCCTCTTCGCTACAGCAACTCGTGAGTCGCTTCAAGACGGCCGATGGCGGCACCAACTGACACGCCGACGGTAGCCAGGCCGCCTGTGCATAGCACCACGGGCGAGCCGACGCGCGTGGCTCTCCGCTCATACAAACGATTCCATGAAGCTTCGTAAGCGCATTCTGGTGGTCGATGATTCGGTCGTGGTCCGACGCGCGGTCACGACCTGGCTCGCCGCCGATCCCGAGCTCTTGGTCGCGGCAACCGCCTCGACCGGGAAGCTCGCGCTCGAGCGCCTCGAGCAGACGAATCCGGACCTCGTGCTGCTCGATCTCGAGATGCCCGAGATGGACGGCTTGGAGTCCCTGCGGCGCATCCGCGCGACCCATCCGGATCTGCCGGTGCTGGTATTTTCGGCGTCCACCGAGCGCGGTGCGCTGTTGACCCTGGACGCGCTCTCGGCCGGTGCCAGCGACTATCTCGCCAAGCCCGCGAGCATCGGCGGGAGGGCAAGTTCCAGCGACGCCGTGCGCGCCGAACTTTTGGCCAAGATCCATGCTCTGACTACGCGGGACGAACCGAAGGACGGTCCGCGGGACGAGCCCGGCCCGCAGCCCGCCTCGCAGGCTCGCGGCTCCACGCCCGCGCGAGCTGCTTCCATCGAGGCCATCGTGATCGGGGCTTCGACGGGTGGGCCCAACGCCGTACGCGATGTGCTCGCCGCGCTGCCGTCGGAGCTCGCCGCGCCCGTGTTGGTGGTGCAACACATGCCCGCCGTGTTCACG
Source organism: Myxococcales bacterium (assembly GCA_047601445.1). Classification (GTDB taxonomy): domain Bacteria; phylum Myxococcota_A; class Polyangia; order Polyangiales; family DASUME01; genus DASUME01. The sequence continues at coordinate 7,508,541 of JASGJH010000001.1, forward strand.
CGCATCTTTGCGGAGCGTCTGGATGCAGAACTTCCGTTCGTGGTGCGCGAGGCGGTGGCTGGAGAGCTGCTGCAGCGGGGGCAAGTGTGGATCGCGCCCGGAGATCACCACCTGGGGCTGGTGCGAGACGAGTTCGGCGTCCGCCTCGTGCTGTCCCGGGGGCCGCTCGAGAATTCCTGCCGTCCGGCCGTGGACGTGCTGTTCCGCTCTGCCGCCACCTGCTTTGGTCGCGCGGTGCTCGGCGTGGTGCTCACCGGCATGGGCCAGGACGGCGTGCGCGGAGCGGAGACGATCCGGGCGGCCCGGGGGCAAGTGATCGTACAAGACGAGGCGAGCAGCGTGGTGTGGAGCATGCCAGGTTCGGTGGCCAAGGCGGGGCTCGCGCACGCCGTGCTGCCGCTATCCGAGATCGGTCCGGAGATCATGCGACGCGTGGGGCGCGCCCCGGATCACGCTGTGCAGCTCGCGTCCGCACGGAGCAAGCGGTGATGGGCTTGCGGTCCACGGAATTCGAGGTCATCCGCGGACTCGTGTACGCGGAGACGGGCATCCTGGTGGAGCCGGACAAGAGCTACCTGGTGGAGTCCCGGCTAGAGCCGCTGCTGCGAGCCAGAAAGTTGACCAGCATCGGGGAGTTGCTCGACGAGCTCACCCGCATTCCGAAGTCCGGGCTGCGACGCAGTATCGCCCAGGCGCTGGTGAACGGAGAGACCATGTTCTTCCGGGACCCAGGGTCGTTCGACATGCTGTGCACCCAGCTCTTGCCGCGGCTCCTCTCGGGGCGCGCTGCGACGCGCAGGCTGGTGATCTGGAGCGCCGCCTGCTCGACCGGTCAGGAGCCCTACAGCGTCGCCATGCTGCTCGATCGTCACTTCCCCCAGCTCGTCGACTGGAAGGTGCGGATCCTCGCCACCGACTTCTCCGAGGAGCACCTGGCCCGCGCGCGCGCCGGCCGCTACCTCCAGCACGAGATCCAGCGCGGTCTGCCGGCGTCCGAGCTGACGCGTTGGTTTCGGCGACAAGGAGAGGAGTGGGAGCTCGATCTCGCGCTGAGGCGCCGCGTGGATTTTCTGCCGCTCAACCTCGTGACGGACTTCCCGCCTGCATACCCGGTGGATTTGGTGCTCTTGCGCAACGTGATGATCTACTGGGACCACGCCACCAAGCGCAGTGTGCTCGAGCGCATCCGCAGCGTGCTTTCGCCGGACGGGGCGCTGATCCTCGGGGCCGCGGAGACCACGCTGCAGATCGACGACGGCTTCGAGCGCAAGGAGCTCGCGGGCGCCAGCTATTTCGTGGCCAGACAGCGCTGACGTGCGGGTGACCTCAGGCCAGCACGCGTAGGAGGTCCGCGCGAGAATCCACCCCGAGCTTGGCGAGCAAGTTGGCATGGTGGAACTTGACGGTGCGTACGCTGATGCCCATGGCCGCGCTGATGTCCGCGGTGGTCGCGCCGTGCAAGACCTGGGTGAGCACGTCCTGCTCGCGTGGAGAGAGTTTCGCACGAGCGGCGAGCTGTTGGATGCGCGCGAGCTGCAGGTCGCGGATCCAGCCCTCGGGCACGTGCCGAAGGCGCACGCGCACCAAATTCTCGGAGATGCGCGTGGTCGTGCTCAGCTCGTAGATCCCCGAGCGGCAGCGCACGGCGGTTTGCTCGCTGCCCACGGGATGCGCTGCGATGGCGACGGCGGGGCAGTCCTGGCAAGCCGTGGATTGTCCGCCGATGAGCTCGTAGCAGGGGCCACCGAGCTCCGACGTGGAGGCCAAGCCGCCCACGAACTCGACGCGCCTGAGGGTACCAGGACGAGCACCACGCATTTCGACTTCGTAGTCGATGTCGCGCCCGCAGAATGGACGCGACGCGGTCAGAAACGTGAAGCTGCACAGCCTCGAACCGTCGTGGCCTGGAACCTGCTCGATCTGAAACGAGACAGAGTGTTTGCGGCCGAGACCATCGCACAGTGTCCCACGCCGCGTCTCGCTGGTCGCCGTACCTGCGCATTCACAGAGGGCGTGCTCCAGGGCCCCTTCCGGAGTCCCCAAGAGCTCTTGAACGGGGCGGCCGAGCAGAGCGCGTTTCGACACGCACAGCCGCTTGCAGAGCGGGCCAGTGGCCACGGTGACCCTGTGCTCGCGGTCGAAGACGAGCAGCGGCTCGTGGCCGCGCTCGGCGAGTAGCGAAATGAGTGCAGTGCCGTCCATCACTCGAAGCGGGTGATTGGTGTGATCCGAGCTGGCTGCTGCCAACCCAGTGGATGAGCTCTTCCCCCAGCTCAACAGCCCAAGGATCGAGGAACGGTAGCGGGTTGGCCATGGGGACAAACTCCCAGTTGAGCGCGGAGTTCGACGTTTCGAGATGCCTCGGCCTGCGCACGCGAACTTTGTCAGGACGTCGCGGTGATCGCGCAGCGCGCGTAGGGGCCGCACGGTACGACAAAGCTTGACCCTCGTACGAGTGGCCGACGTCAGATCGCCCGCACGTATCCGCAATAGTTCAGGTCGCCATACTGCAGCAGCGCGAGCGTGCGTCCGAAGAGGGACCAGGCCTGGTTTGTCGGGCTGTCGAGGGTTTTCGCTGGAGTCAGCGCCGGCCCGCTCGCAGCGCCGTGGAACACGAAGGCATTGCCCTCGCTGGTGGCGCCGTTCGCCTGATAGTCGGCGCCGACGGTGAAGTCTGCGTAGCCATCGCCGTTGGTGTCGCCCGCGCGCGACACGGAGGTGCCGAAATCGCCACCAGCGAGGTCCGTCGGATTGTCCAGGGTTTGCCCAGGAGGATTCATCAGGCCCGAGGCCGAGCCAGCGAACACGAAGGCATTGCCCTCCGAAGCTTCCGGATTGCTCGCATAGCCATCGCCGACGACCAGGTCCGCGAAGCCATCGCCGTTCACGTCGAGGTCGCCCGCCATGCCCGCGCCGGAGGTGTCCTTGCCGGCGATGGTCAAGTTGGGAGTTGCGCCGAATGCGCCACCGGTACCGTGGAAGACCAACACACCCGCCGAGGTGGCGACTGCCATGTCGGGGAAGCCATCGCCGTTCAGGTCACCGTTGGCGGTGCCGTCGATGCAGTCGTTGTTCGGGTGGAGCGTGTCGTTGGGCGCGAGCGCGATGCCGCTGCTGGCGCCGTAGAAGAGATCGAGGGCTGCCACGTCGCCATCGCAGTTGCCGGAGGACGCGAGCACGTCGTGATGGCCGTCGGCGTTCAGGTCGCTCGACTGGATGGATCTGGGCCAATCGGTGGGAGTCAGCGTGCGACTCGGTGAGGACCCGATGCCCGTGGCAGACCCGTGATAGATGAGCACCGCGCCATTCGACACCGCGAGCCCACCGTAGCCACTGGCGTTGGTGTCCCCCACGCCCTGGATGCGATCGCCGAAATAGGCGTACTGCCCGCTACCGGTCAGCGTGCGGCCGGGAGCGCTCGGCAGGCCGCTGGCGGATCCGTAGTAGATGTAGACGGCACCCTGGTAGGTGCCGAAGCTCGGCGTGCCCGCTGCGAGATCCGCGAAGCCATCGGCATTGACGTCGCCAAGGGCGCTCAGCTGGTCGCCGTAGCGCTCGTCGGCCACGGGAGTCGGCGCGCTCAGCGAGTAGCTCGGCGTGGTCGGGATGCCGTCGGCCGTGCCGTGGTAGATGTGGACTCTGCCCGCGCTCGCGAGGTTGCCGCTGTCACCACCCGGTGCGCCGACGGCCACGTCCGCATAGCCGTCTCCGTTGAAGTCCTTCTCCAGTCGACCCACGTACATGTACCGTGAGGCGCTCCAGGGCCCGCAGTATGCCTCGATGCACGCGCGCACGCGCCACACGTAGCGCCGACCCACCGGAACGCTGGTGGAGATGGGCAGCGCCGTCGCCACGCGGTAGAGCAGGGCGTTTCCGCTCGGTGCGGCTTGGCCCGGTGTGCGCACGTCGACCTCGGGGCTGACGAAGTTGCAGCTCGAGAAGGGCGTGTTGCCGCAATCATCGAGCTGCACCTCATAGTCCGCCGCTCCCATGACGGAGAGCCACATGAGCTTGGGCTTGAGCGGATGATCCACCACGCTGGACGCGAGCGGCACGTGTGGGCTGCCGGTGAACACACCGTTGGCGGCGCGCAACATGGGGGCGCCCGTGGGATAGCAGCCGGAGGCGTTGGTCGCGACGCTGCTGGTCCCCACGGGGCACACGCTGCACACGCGGTCTGTGGTGGCCATCGGCGCGCCGCTCATGTAGGTCCCTGCGGTGCACTCCGTGAGGGGCGCGCAGGCGCGATCGGTGTTGGTCGTGGGCGCGGCGGTCTCGTACTCGCTGTCCGTGCACGCCGTGATGGGAAGGCAGCCGCCGTCGCGCTCGAAGGCATCCTTTCCGCAATCGAGCGCCAGCCAACCGCTATCTCCGGCGTCAGACACCCGGGATCCCGAGTCGGCCCCCAGTGCGGCATCCAGCGCCGGACCTTCGACGGCATCGCCACCATCTACACTCGCGTCCGCACCGAGCCCCACCGACGCCAACGTATCTTCGTCGGATCCGCTGCAGGCCACGACCCAGACCACGACCCAGCAGGCGACCAGGCGCTTTGCCAACATGGGGGCTCCCTCTCGTTGCGCCACCTTACTCCGCTGGCGGCCAGCGCGCTCCCGATCGACCGACGCTCGTCACCCCGATCGCCAGGGGCCCTGCCAGGGCCCGGCCTTGCCTGGATAACCGCGCGACCACATAGTGGAAATCGCGAGCGCCATGCGCGCTTAGTTCGGCGGACGCGGAGGCCATGCTCCACACATTCCTCGACTTCGAGCTAGACGAAGAGCGCTGCGAGCTGCGGTTGCAGGGGCAGCCTATCCCCGTGCAGGGCCGGGTCTTCGACTTGATCGTGCTGCTCGTGCACGCCCGTGAGCGGGTCGTGAGTCGAGACGAGCTGATGCATGGGCTGTGGCAAGGCGCCGTGGTCAGCGACGCCGCGGTGAGCCAAATCATCATGCTGGCGCGCAAGGCGCTCGGCGACGAAGGGGAGTCGCAACAGGTCATCAAGACCGTGCGTGGCAAGGGCATTCGCTTCGTGGCCGACGTGCAATCGCGAGCGGGAGCGTTGACGCGGCCGTCCGGGGACGTCCTGGGCGCGCGTGCCTCGACCCAGCCGCCTGTAGCCGAAGCCATCGCGAGGCCCCCCAGCCGACTGCTTGGTCGCGCCGATGAGCTCGCGGCGTTGCTTGCGCGGCTGGAGCGCGCAGAGCTCGGGCACGGCGGCCTGATGCTCATCGAAGGCGAACCGGGCATGGGCAAGAGCGCACTGGCCGAGGAGCTCGCCGTGCGTGCCCAGGAGCGCGGCGTGGCGGTGCTCTGGGGGCGGGCGTGGGAGGACGGTGGGGCACCGCCGTTTTGGCCATGGATTCAAGTGCTGCGTGCGATCGCGCAGCGCGAAGGGCAGCCGGAACTGGGGGACTGGCTGGATCGCGGGGCCAAGGAACTGGGACTGCTGTTGCCCGAGCTGGCGTCCCCCACCAGCTGGGGTGCGTTCGATGACGCGCCTGGTGCCGAGGATAGAGAGGCTGACGAACGTGCCGGAGCATCGGGTCAGTTCGAGGGCCTGTTCGACTTTGCGCGTGACGAGAACCGCGTTGAAGGCTCGAGCGGTGCCCTCGACGCGGCCCGTGCGCGCTTTCGTCAGTTCGATACGCTGTCGCGCATCCTGCGCCACGTGGCGGGGCAGGCGGCGTACGGCGCGCCCGAGCCCAAGGCGCGCGCGCTGCTGATCATCCTGGACGACCTGCACGCGGCCGACGAAGCCTCGGTGCAACTGGTGCGCTTTCTGATGCCCGAGCTGCGTGAGCTCGGCCTGTTTCTGGTGGGCACCTATCGAGGGCTCGAGTCGGGCGGCAAGGCGGCGCTCAGCGCGCTCACCGAGAGCTGCCGCGACGATACGCTGCATCTGCGAGGACTGTCTGCGGCCGACGTGTCCGCCTGGCTGGAGTCGAAGCTCGGTCCGGCCCCAGGTCGCGTGAGCGCGGCGCTGCACGAGGTATCCGCTGGCAATCCGCTGCTTCTGACCGAACTGGGAAGTCAGCTCGCACGCGAGCATCTGGAGTCCGTGGAGGTGGCCCACCTGGCCGAGTTTGCTCTCCCCGAGCGCATCCGAGGGGCGGTGCGACGGCATCTCAGGGGTCTCCCTGGTGAGTCGCGCGCGGCGCTTTCGGCCGCATCCGTGCTGGGGCGTGAGTTCACGCTGCCCATCCTGGCCCAGCTCCTGGCGCGCTCCGAGGTTGAGCTATTGGAGGCTCTCGAGCCCGCATTGCGTCTCGGCGTGGTGCGTCCTTCGTATGGGCCCAGTCGGCTGCTGTTCTCGCACGCCCTGGTGCGCAATGCCGTCTATGCGGAGCTGAGTGTCACCGCCCGCCTGGACTTGCATCGGCGCACCGCCGAGATCCTGGAAGCACGTGAGCCGGCCTCACGTCGGCCCCTGCACGAGCTCGCCCACCACTATTCGCTGGCGGCATCCCACGGCTGCCGTGACAAGGCCCTCGACTACACGCTCCAGGCGGCCGAGCAAGCTGCGCGCGTGACGGCCTACGAGTCGAGCGCGGCCCTCTACGATCGCGCCGTGGCCCTGGCCGACGTGGACTGGGTCGGGGGCGAGCGTCTCCACAGCTTGCTCTGCAGCGCGGCCATGGCCTGGCACTACACGGGGGACGCGCATCGCGCGGCGGCCCTGCTCGAGCGCGCCGCAGACCTGGCGCGCGACGAGCGTCACGCGCTGCGTTTTGCCGAGGCCACGATGTTGATGGCCTGGGTGTTCCGGGGCTCGGTGGTCCTCGATGGGGCTCTGCAGGAGCGCCTGCGCGGCGCGCTCGCGCTGCTGCCCGAAGGCGACAGCGAGCTACGCGCTCGGCTGCTCAGCTTGAAGACGCTGGGCATGCGCGGTCCGGCCACGCTCGAGGAACGCCAAGTCACCACCCAAGCCGCGGTAGACATGGCGCGTCGCCTGGGCGATCCCCACGTGCTGCTGTGGACCCTCAATGCTCGTCGCTTGGTGCTGTGGGGCGCGGCGCCAGCCGAAGAGATGATTCTCGATGTCCCGTGAGATGCTCGCGCTCAGTCACCGCACGAACAATCGCACGCTCTTGCTCGATGCCTTGCTCTGGCTCGGTCACGACTACGTGGAGCTGGGGGACGCGGAGAACATGATGCGGGTGCGCAACGAGTTCGTCGAGCGCGTGGAGCAGACGCCGAGCCCCTGGCATCGCTACATGGCCGAGGGATCGCGGGTGCTCGAGGCCTCCGTGTACGGAGATCTCGCGGGTGCGCGCGCGTTGTCCGAGCGTTTGATGGGCCTGGGTAGGCAAGTTCAGGACGACCTGGCGGAGACCTTCCATCTGTTGCGCATGCTGTTCTTCGACGTCCAGCAGGCCACGTTCGGCCCGCAACCGGAGGTCGACCCAAGGCAACGACTCGAGGTGCCGGCCGCGGTCGCCGCCGATTATCACCCGTTCTGGGCGTTGCGCTGGGTGACGCACGGGCAGCTCGAGGCCGCGCGCGCGTTGCTGCAGCGAACCATGCAGGATCAGCATCGACTGCTCGACGTCCTGCGTCGGCCGATCCTGTGCGCCATGAGCGTGGTTGCAGCGAGACTCGGTGAACAGGAGCTGGCGCGGGAGCTCTATGGGCTGCTCTCACCCGCTGCCGGTCGTCATATGTTGTTGCGCGCCTGTGTGTACATGGGACCGGTGGACCACTACCTCGGTGTGCTAGCCGCTGCGCTCGCCCAGCACGAGGCCGCGGTGGGGCACTTCGAACGAGCGCTCGAGATCGGCATGTCACCGGTGCTGCAAATCCAGACCCAGCAGGAGTTCGGTCGCTTCCTGGCCAGCTCATGCGACGGACCCGGTCATGCCCGTGAGCGCGCGAACAAGCTGCTCGAGTCGTCGCGGCAGAGCGCACAGCTGTACGGTTTGATGGCACGCGGCGCTGCTGGAGCCCTCACGTCCGAGACGGTGATTTGAGGAGATGCGCCTCTAATTCGCCGCGAAGTCCCAGCGCAGGTTGGCGTACATCCGGTCGTTGGCTTCGAAGCCGTAGAATGGGCCGAAGTGAGCGCTGGGCTGAAAGTGGACGTAGCCGAGCGACGCGCGCACAGCGTCGAAGAGCTCGTAGCTCAGCTCGGCGCGGGCCGCGAAGGCGTTGAAATCCCGCAGGCCGATCGTCAGCAGTACCCAGGTGAGCTGCGCGCGCTCCCTGAAGAAGATCTGACTCCCGCGCAGCGCGATCTCGAGTGGCCTCGACGGGGAAGAGCGGGGCATGGCTCGCCTGTGGGCGTCGCTCGGGATTGTCGAGCACGCCCGTGCCCAGGACCTCGAGCGCGAGATTCGTACGCGTCGATGGCACATAGGTCACGCCCACCATGGCACGCAGGGTTTGCAGGCGTTCGTAGGACCAATCGGGAAGCTGCGTGTGGGTGCGCCGCACCACGAGCGGACGCTGGATCTCCGCCCCCAACTCCCAACGCAGAAGCCACGCTCCAAGCGTAAGCGCGCCCGATTGCCCCACCAAGGCGTAGCGAGGGTGGTAGCTTGGCAACGCGATCTGCTTGTGGGTGAACGCGTCGGCGCGGGGCAGGCTCGGCACGCCGAACGCATCGAGCAGCGAGGCCGCTTGCAGCGCCAGGTCCACGCGCGAACCGCTCCAGGTGAGCCGTCCGTGCAGCTGACTCGCCGACAGCTGCGTCGGATTGCGCCCGGGATGATGCGCGTAGCGCAGCTCGCGCGAGCTCAAGATGGGGCCGAGCGTGGGGTCCTCGAGCACGAGCTTGCGCAGCGGGCTGAACTCGCCGACCGGTGGCGGCAAGAGCCCGAAGGTCGGCTCGTGCACCAGCAGCAGGTCCGCGTGGACGCGCTCGACGGTGAAGCCCAGTCGCGTCATCAGCACCGGCAGACGCAGCTCCTCCAGGTCCGCGAACATGGGCTCACGCAGGTCGCGCGGGTTCACCACGTCGAGCCAGCTCAGGACTTCGCCCTGGCCGAAGTTGACGATTTGCGTACCGAACGCGAACTCGAACGCTGGGGCTTCGAAGCCCAGCAGCGTTTCGCCGGGGATGAGACGCGAGCCGTAGATCTCCATGGTAGGTGCGTCGTAGGCGTGCGGGCGCAGCAAATAGGCAAAGTCGGCCTCGGCGCGACCGGACGCCACGGCGCGAAACGACAGCGCGTCGCGCTTGAAGTCGTGCTTGTACTCGAGCCGCGGCACCAATACTTGGCGCAGTTTGCCGAGCTGGTCTGCTCCCGAGCGCTCGACGCGCCAGGCGCTCTGCACGAGAGCGCGCGCGCTCAAGCGAAGTGAGGAACGCTGGGCAGCAGCGGCGTCGGGGGGCGGCACCGTGTCGCTCGCCGCGGGCGTGCCGCTGGTGGAATTGATGGGCGCGTCCGAGAAGCCGAGCTCGTCCGCCGTGGACTGCGCTCGCGCACGAGAACGCGCCAGCCAGGCTAGCGCAATCAACATCACGACGAGCCACGTCTGGTAGGTCCCTGCGGGAGTCCACCTCCGCATCATTCGCAAGCCAGCGCCGTGGAAGAGAGACTCGCGCAAGGTGCGCAGCGCCGTGCCGTGCCGCAGCCGCCGCGAGGCGTGAAGAAGCGGGTCGTCACGGGCAGGAAGCACTCGGGCAGACACAGCCCCTCGACCGAGGCCCCGAACAGCCAGGGAAAAGAGCACCTCGCCACGCTCCTCTCCTCGACGAACTCGCTGGGGACGCAGCGCGTGCCAGGTCGTGTGCAGCGATCCACGGGGAGCTGAGAAACCTGATCGGCCCGCAATAGCTCCACGGGTAGGCAGGTTCCAAGCTCCGCCCCTTGGCTGCCGCAGCAGCGCTCGAAGCGCTGCGCGGGTTCGCTGGGAGCATCGCCCGCGATGCGACAGGCCTGAGTATCGGCGCCGCTGATCGGATCGAAGCAGGGCACGCAAAGCTGGTCGGGCTTACAGCCCTGCTGTCCTAGCCGGCTACTCTGGGCGGCCACCTCGGGCAGACAGCTGGGCAGACAGCGGCCTTCGAGGTTTCCCTTGGCGCGGCAGACTGCCGCGTTCGAGGTGCTCGCATCGAGCCACGGCTCCGGCACACACAGCGTACCCTCTTCGGATTCGCACCCTTCGTCGCCCAGACGCGCCCGGTCCTCGTGCGACAGACGCGCCAGCAAGCTTTGCTCGGGCACGCAGCGACCATGATCCTCGCAGCAACTCGAGAAGGGACGTCCAGGCTCGAGCGGCCGGTCCCCCGCGATACGACAGGCCTGGGTGTCCTCACCCGTGAGCGGATTGAAGCACGGCGCGCACAACTGCCCGTTGGCGCAGCTCTCTTGCTGCAGGCGGTCGCTTTGCGCGGCCAGCTCAGGGAGACAACCCGGCAAACAGCGTCCTTCGCGCGCGGCGCTGCGACACGCGGTCGGAACGGCGTTGGCGTCCTCGACCCACAACGTCGGTGCGCAAAGCATGGCCTCGCCGCACTCGCCTCGATCCAATCGCGCGGAAAGGTCTGCCGGCGTCAGGGCATCCGGCACGCATGTCCCCTGGCCACCGCAGCAAGGAGCAAAGGAGCTTCCTTGACCCTCCGGGTCCAGGCCGCGGCAGCCCGTCAGCAACAGCGCGACGGCCCCGAGCAGGCTCACAGAACGCAACCGTGATCCGGACCTTGCACGGTCCGAAGTAGCAAGCTCTACCCGCATGGAATCCTCCCCGTTGGGTTTTGGGCAAGACCGCGATGGCTGCACCGAAGGGCGCTCAAATCCCGCGCTCCAGGCGCCTCTGGGTGAAATCCGCGTCGCTGACCTCGTCCGCGCGATTCTTCACGCTGAGTACCTCGATCAAGGTCTCCGAGGCCGCGCCGCCTTCCTGCAGCGTGCGCATTTGCAGCCGATGGGGCGTCCAGACGCCATCCACGAGCTTGATCTCACCGGCCTTGAAGTACTTCGTCTTGCCAGGGCTCAAGGTCCACGCCTTGAACTGGATCGGGATGAGCTTGCTCTTGCTGACCCAGATCTGACCCTTGCTGTAGCCGGTCTTGGCGCGCACCTCGTCGTTGCGGGGGATGCTCTCGATCAGCCAACACTCCTCGTCGCCGACCTTTGCGTTCACCTCGAGCAGCTGGAAGTCGTAGTCGGCCGGCTCCACCCCCGACAGATCGGAGATGCTGAAGTCCGAGCCCACGAAGGCGTCGGATTTTCCGCTGCTCGGCACGCGTGACACGCGGTGCAGTGCGGGCAAGTAGAGCCACTGCTCGTCAGCGCGCTCCTTGGCCGCGTAGTCGAGCGTCAGAAAGCCCGTATTGCGCACGTCCTCCGGGGCCTCGATCAAGATCAGCACCTTGCGTACCTCCGCCTGTCGCCACGTGCGCACGGTCATGGCGCGCTCGCGGGTGCTCGATCCCTGGCGGATGGTCATCTTCATGCGCGAGAGTCCGCGCTCGCCGCCCTGTTGTTCCGCCGCGGCTTGCATGATCGCGCGCGGGTCGGTCGTGTTGCGGTCGATGGCCTGGGCGTCCTGGGGGGCCAACAGAGACAATGCGGCGGACACACCGAGCAACGTCTTCATTCGCTTGGTTCGATTGGACATGGATGCTCTCCTTTTTCACTCGTAGTCGAGCGCATCGCGGACGACCAAACGGGCCGCCTGACGCGCAGGGTAGAAGCCAGCCACGGCCGAGATGGGCAGCGTGACCAGCGCCATGGTGACGATGGAGCCGAGCGGGAACGTGTAGGGCAGACTCCAGCCCATCTGCACGCCCGCGATGTAACGCAGCAGGATGTAGCCGACCCCCAGCCCCACCAACACGCCGCCGAGCGCGCCCACGCCGCCGATCAGCGTGGACTCCACCATCACCATCTTGCGCACCTGCTTGCGCAGCATCCCAACTGCCCTCAACACGCCGATCTCGCGCACCCGGTCGAGCACGTTCGAGAGTACGGCGGTGACCATGCCGAGCATCGCCACCACCAGCGTCACCAGCTCGAGCACGTGCATCAGCGCGAAGATCTTGTTGGCGGCCTTCACGAACTCGCCGCGGAACTCCCGGGTGGTCAGCACGAACAGGTCGTGCTGCTCGGCCAGGTTCTCGTTGATGGTGCGGCGCACCCGCTCGGGGTTCGCACCTTGGGTCAGAAAAAGCTCATAGCTGTCCACGCGCTGGTCGCCCCAAAGCTCCACATAGGTCTTGCGATCGACGCGCAGGGTCCCGCGGTCGCTCGTGTAGTCGATGACCACCGCGGCGACCTTGAAGGGTTGCGTGCCTCGCCCGGTGCTCAGCGCAATGCGGTCGCCGCGGTGCACGCCGAAGCGGCGCGCGAAGTTCTCGCCGATCACCAGTTCCCCGCGCTCGAGGCCATCGTGCACGTCGCGCTGGCTGCCCTCGAGGGGCGTGTAGTGAGAGGCCCGCGACTTTTCGACGACGATCATCTTGACCGGGTAGCCCTGGTAGTCGATATCCATGAACTTCGCGGCGCGCACCATCGCCACGCCCGGTACGGCTTGCAGCTTCGCGCGCATGGAGTCGTCCATCGGCGTGTTGCGCTCGCTCAGCCCGACGATGGGGGTGCCGCTCGCGACTACGAGATCGCCGGGTAAAAGCTGAGCAGACCACGTATTCAAGCTGGTGATGAAGCTGACGATGAAGGTGCCCACGCCCACCGTCAGTGATACCCCTGCCATCAATCCGGAGGCCATGCTGGCCGTGCGCTGAATGTCCCGCGGCAGGTTGTCGGTGGCGATGGCGGCCTCTACGCTCAGGACCCGCCCGCGCAGCATGGTGAGCGCGACGTGTGCGACGCGCACCATGCCCGGCATCAACATGCGTCCCGCCAAGGTCAAGGTCAGGCACGCGACCAGCGGACCGTAGGGCATGTTTCCCGAGGCCGGAACTTGCAAGAGGAGCAGGGTGGCAAAGAGAAGCAACACGCCGATCCACTCGCCTCGCGTGGCGCCCGAGGTGCTGGCCGAGAGGTTGAGCGTGCTGGTGCTCAGCGCCTCCGTGGGCTTGATGCGACCTGCCCGGGCCGTCGCGATGAACGCGGCCAGGGTCGCGGCCACGATGCCCAAGGCAAACCCGGCCAACAGGACGCTGGGGTCGAGCTGCACCTCGCCCGCAGCTTGCTGCATGTACACCTCATTGACGGCGTCGCTCGAGAGAGCCAGCGCACTGCGCGAGATGGCCAGCGCCAGGAGCACGCCCAGGCCCGAACCCACGGTTCCGAGCGCGGCCCCCTCCAGGGTCAGCAGGGTGACCAGCTGCCTGCGTGTGGTGCCGAGCGCGCGCAGATCCCGAGCTCTCGCTTGCGCTGCACCACGCTGATCCCCATGGTGTTGACCACCAGGAACGCACCGGCGAGCAGCGCCAGGACGCTGGCCATGAAGAGTGCGGTGCGCATCGACGTGAGCATCTGCGCCACGCGGTCGCCACGACTCCCCGGGGGCTCCACGTTGAAGGTCGCTCCAAGCGCGCGCTTGAGGCCTCTCGCAACGTCTTCGGAGCGTATGCCAGGAGCCAACGCGAGGTCGATGCGATCGATGTTGCGGCCGCGCCCGAAGGCGACCTGCATCGCCGGGTAGTACATGATGCCGATGGCGCCCCCGAAGGCGTTGCCCACGCCGGTGTCGTCAATGAAGCCCCAAACCTCGAAGGGCTCGAGGCCCGAGCTGGTGGCGATGGAGATCTTGTCGTGCAGCCTGGCCCCGACGCGCTCGGCCAGCGCGCGGCTGAGGATGATGTTGCGCGGCGAGTTGAGGAATGCGAGAGGGTCGCGACGAATCGCCTCGAGTTCGGAGGAGGCGTAGCTGCGGAAGTAGCTGTCTTCGGTGCCCAGTAGATCGATTCCAACGATCATCAGACGCTCGCGCTTTCCCGCCTTGGTGCGCATGCCGACGATCTGCTGCATGACCGGCGTGAGTTTGTGGACGCCCGGCTGAGCTCGAGCCACGTCGAGCACCGACTCGTCGAAGCCACTGCCGCCCGCCCCGATCTGCAGCTCGGCCTTGCCCGCCAGGTCGCCCACGGTGTTGGTGACGCTGGTCACGATGGAACGACTGACCAGGACGACCGCCACGAGCACGGCGACACCGAGAGCGACGCCCAGGATGGTGAAGCCGGTGCGCAGCGGATGCTCGCGCATGCGGGGCAGACTGACGGTGCGCAGCAGGCGACCGAGTCGGAGCAGAGCTAGCGGCGCGAGGAGTGAGCGCACGCGGGCACGCACGAAGGCGAAGGGAAGCCGAAGCAACACCCGCAGGATTCCTGGAAACATCAGACGGCCGCCTTGTTGGCCGCGCTCACTGCGCTCGGCGCGCGAGGGATCTCGGGAAGCCCGTTGCCCGAGCTGCGATCGATCCGCTCGTCCTTCACGATCTGCCCGTCTTTCAGCCACAGGATGCGGTCGCCCACCTGCGCGGCGTGGCGGTCGTGGGTCACCATCACGATCGTGGTGCCGGTGCACTCACAGGTTTGGCGCAGCAATGCCAGGGTGGCCGCGCCGGTCACGCTATCGAGGTTGCCCGTGGGCTCGTCCGCCAGGATCAGGCTGGGCGCCATCATCAGCGCGCGCGCGATGGCCACCCGTTGCATTTGACCACCCGACAGCTGGTGGATGTAGTGGTCCTGGCGCCGCGCGAGGCCCACGCTATCGAGCAGCTGCTCCGCGCGACGCCGGTCGGCATCCTCGACTCGGCGCTCGAGCATCACCGGGAGCAGCGTGTTGTCGAGGGCCGTCAGGGTGGGCATCAGGTTGAAGGCCTGAAACACCAGGCCCACCTTGCGGCGTCGAAACAGGGTCAGGGCGTCGTCGTCGAGGTGTGCGATGTCCTGGCCGTCGATCCGGATGCTGCCGGAGCTCGGGGCGTCGAGGGCGCTCACCAGGTTGAGGAGGGTGGATTTGCCGGAACCACTGGCCCCCATGATGCTGACGAACTGGCCGGCGGGAACACTGAGGTCGAGGTCGCGCAGGGCGACCACCGTGTGCTCGCCTTCGCCGTAGCTCTTCCCGACTCGCTTGAGCTCAATCATCGGACGTTCTCCCGTTCGGTCGAGCAGACGCGCGGTCTGCCGATGGGAGGAACCTGAGGCGGCGTGCGATGACGTGCTTGAGTTCTGCGTGAATACGAGCGTTTGATGGCCGCTCACGCGGAGCTCACGCAGAACTCACGCAGGCCTGATGGAGGGCTACAGTGCGGTGGCGGAGCCGCGGGGCTACAGGAGCGGCGCGAGCAGCGGGGCGAACAGGGGGGCCGAGGTACCGATCAAGTGCTGGTCGTCGAAGTAGAGCGACCTGGCTCCATAGGTGACGTCGCAGCGACTGGTCTTGCACAGGACACGGACGGGCTCGATGACCTCGAAGGTATAGTGCGTCCGAAGCTGAGCGAGCATCGCGTCGAACGGGCGCTGTCGCGCGCGGGCTTCGGCGCTGTCCGGGCGGATGTCGTAGGCCAGGTGACGCCAACTACGGCGTGCCAGCGCATTGGGCACGTTGGTGTCGGCTTCGGGGACGGGGCCCACGATGGTCACGCGTTTCCCCTTGGCATGGAGGAACGCCAGGGTGCTCTCCAGTCCCCGCTGCACCAGCTGCACGCCTTCCTCGAAGCGCGACGCGGTCTGAGCTCCGTATTGCACGGTGATGTGCGCGGCGCCCTGGTAGCGACGCTGCTCGAGCCAAGCTCCCCAACGTCCGACCAAGACCACGCTCTCGTAGTCCGGGGAGCTCTCGAGGAGGCTCGTCACGTGCTGATGGAAGCGACTACAGCGGTCCGGTCGAAACGCCAGGTGCACGCCCCCCGCGGGTGGACAGCCGCCCTGGGTCACCACCGTGCCACGGACGCCTCGCCCTTGTGCCGCCAACGCGGCCGCGGGACTCATGGACTGCGCGTGGGAGTCGCCCCAGATCAGGAAGGTCTTGGTGGCGGCCTTGGGCTCCCCCACGTCGCACTGGGTCATGCCCTGAAGGCGCGTGGTGGTGTCCTGGCTGCCAGGAATACAGGCCGCGACCTGAGCCTCGGCAGGGTTGCGGCCCACGTCGAGCAGCGTGCGAGCGGCCTGGGGCAAGCGTTGGGGGAGGCCCTCGCCGCGGATGCTCACGAAGGCGAGCAGGCAGGCCGTGGCCATGGCGGCGACGGCGAATCCGAGCACCGCGCGCGGCTTCAGGAGCAGCACCCGCTTGCGTACGGGGTCCTCGAGCAGGGCGCGCGAAGCCATGGCCAGCGCCAACGTGAGGGCGAAGACCAGCGCCAGCTGAACGGGCCCCAGCTCACGCCCGCTCAGCAGTCGCCCGTAGACCAGGGCGGGCCAGTGCCAGAGGTAGAGCGCATAAGAGATCAGGCCGATGAAGACGAAAGGACGGCGAGCGAGCGTCTGGCCCACCCAGGTGCGCTCCGAGCTCTCTGCGTAGAGGAAGGCGCTCGAACCCAGGGTCGGTAGCAGCGCTGCCAGGCCCGGAAAGGTCATGCCCCCCGTGTACGTGAACACCGAGTAGAGGATCGCGCCGAGTCCGAGCCCGGAGATGGCTCCCCGGAGCGGTCGACTCGGGACCACCGGCACGAGCTGCAGGGTCACCATGGTGCCGAGCAAGAGCTCCCAAGCGCGCAGGTGCGCGAAGTAGAACGCGCCCATGGGGTCGTTTGAGACGGCGCGCACGGAGAGCAGCAGTGAACCCGCGAGCAAGAGTGGCAGCACGACGCGGATGGAACGCGGAGACCAGCGCCAAAGGCACCCAAGCAGCAAGGGGAAGACCAAATAGAACTGCTCTTCCACACACAGCGACCAGGTATGGAGCAATGGCTTCGTCTCGGCCTTGGGCTCGAAGTAGCCCGCCTGCCTGGAGAAGCCCACGTTGGCATAAAACAGGGTCGCCTGAAGCAGGCTGCGCGCCATGGCCGTGAGCTCGCGCGGCACGAGCACCAGGTAGCCCACGAGCCAGGTCGCGCCGAGCATGGCGAACAGGGCCGGAAAGATCCTGCGTACCCGTCGCTCGTAGAACGAGCGCAGCGAGAACGTCCCGTCGCGCAGCTCCTTCATGAGGATCCCGGAGATGAGGTATCCGGAGATCACGAAGAACACGTCGACGCCCACGAAGCCGCCGTCGAAGCCAGGAACGTTTGCATGAAAGAGGATCACGGGCAGCACGGCGACTGCCCTGAGACCATCCACTTCGGGGCGGTACTTCAGCACGGGATCCCCCTCCGTAACCAGGCCGAGACCGGCGCGCAAGGGTGAACTTCGTTCAAGTCCCCGCGGCCCGAAGCGAGACCTCGGCCGCGACAGATCCTGGCGCAACCCGCGCGGGGCAAGGCACTCGGATCGCTCACGGGCAGCGCTGACCTGGTCTGGCTGCTGCGAGCTCGAAATCGGTGTGCACCAGCGTACTTGAAGCAGTCGGTCTCGCGCGCACCTGCTGGCACATCGCCTGCTAGCTGCCGCGGCCATGAACATGAAAACCAGGCAAAGTAACTCAGGGCTCGTTACGAGCCTCGGCAGAGCTTCTCTCATCTTCTCGTTGGCGACCGCCGGTGCGGCCAACTCCCTCGCCGGTTGCGCCAGCGAACCGAGCAGCGACGGCAGCGAGGACGGCGAGCAGGTCGGTTCCCTCGACCTCAATCTGGACGTCGCGCCGGGCGTGACCATCAACACGGTCAACTACAGCATCACCGGCAACGGCTTCACCAAGAGCGGCACCATCAACGTCAGCGGCGCGCCGACCATCAGCGCCAACATCGGCGGCATTCCCGCGGGCACCGGCTACTCCATCACGCTCACGGCGAGCTCGACCCAGGGCAACGCGAGCTTCACCGGTTCGGCTAGCTTCGACGTTAGCGCGGGCGGCATCGCCTCGGTGAAGGTGAGCTTGCGGGGCTCGGTCGGCAGCGGAAACGGCAGCGTGAACGTCACCGGCACCATCAACGTGAGCCCGGTGATCGACGAACTGACCGTGTCGCCGTTGACCGTGTACGTGGGCAGCTCGGTTGCGTTGACCTCGGTGAGCCGCGATCCCGACCAGTTTCCCGCCCCGTTGACCTATTACTGGAGCACCACCGGGGGACTCATCGACACCCCCATCGCGCAGAACGCGACGCTGACGAGCACGACCGCAGGCACCTTCACGGTCACGCTCACCGTTTCCGACGGAGACGCCACCACCACGGCCACGCGCAGCGTGACGTTCGTGAACCCCGAACAAGACAGCGACGGCGGCGTGGTCGGCACGGGACCGAGCAAGCCCAACGTGCTCCTGATCATCGCGGACGACTACGGCGCGGAGGCCTCCAGCCTGTACCCCCAGCTCGCGGGTACCCAGGGCCAGGTCTCGGTTCCGAACATCGAGGCGCTCGCGGCGAACGGCCTCGTGTTCGACAACGCCTGGGCGAGCCCCGTGTGCTCGCCGACGCGCGGCACCATCATCAGCGGCCAGTATGGCTATCGCACCGGCGTGACCACCGTGGGCGACGTGCTGCCGACCTCGACGGTCACGCTCTTCGACCGGCTCACGGCGGAGAGCCCCAGCTACGAGCAGGCCTTTTTCGGTAAGTACCACGTCGGCGGCGGCAGCATCAATCCGCGCGCGGGCGTTGCGTACCCCGGCGTCCCGCAGATCCTGCAGCACGCGCGTGACATCGGCATCACCAACTTCCGCGGCATCCTCGGCGGCGCCATCGTCGACTACTTCAACTGGGTGCTCTACGACATCAACGGGCCTAGCGTCCCCGAGACCACGTACGCGACTACCGTGCTCACGGACCTCGCCATCGATTACATCCACCAGCACGAGACCAACAAGCCCAACGAGCCCTGGTTCCTCTACCAGGCGTTCAACGCGCCGCACGCGGCCAACGGCGGCAACAATCCGTACCAGTTGCCCCCGTCGAATCTCCACCACGTGGACCTCAGCTCCGTCGGCAACCCTGCGCCCGGCGCCTACCAGACGACCATCCCGGCCTACCAGGCTGACATCCAGGCTCTGGACACCGAGCTCGGCCGTTTGTTGGCCGAAGTCGACCTCGAGACCACGACCGTGATCTTCATCGGCGACAACGGCGTGCCGCCGCCCGTGAAGGACGTGCAGACGGGCCTGCGCGACTCCAAGGGCAGCGCCTACGAGGGCGGCGTCCGCGTGCCGCTCATCGTCGCCGGCGCCGGCGTCACGCGCCGTGGCCGCGAGGACGACCTGTTCGTGACCACCGATCTCTACGCGAGCATCCTGGAACTCACCGGCGTCTCGGTGCCGCAGGTCAACAACAGCTACAGCTTCAAGCCGCTGCTCAGCGACGAAGCTGCCAGCAACGGACGCACGCACTCCTTCAGCGAGACCTCGAGCGGTACCAACAACCGCCGCTATGCCATCAAGGACAAGCGCTACAAGCTACTGAACAACCTCGGCAAGTGGGAGCTCTACGATCTGGTGACGGACCCCAAGGAGACCACCAACCTCTACACGAGCAAGCCCCACACGGCAGTGCTCGCGAGCCTGCAGGCGGAGATCGCGAAGCTCAAGGCCGACGCGCGCCCTGGCTACTTCCAGTGAGCGTCTAGTCCCTGAACGCGCCGCTCCTGCCGAACGTGGTGGGGGCGGCGCTCGCTAATTGAAACTCTCGAAAGCGCGAAGCAAAAAAGCATGCGAAACGGGCTCGTCGTCCTTGGGTTCCTCATGGTGGTCTCGCTCGCGGCGTGCGCGCGCGAGCACGCTGCCGATGCACCGTCTGCTGCGCCGCAAGGCGCGCTCGACAAGGCGAACGCGAGCTCGCCACCGAAGTCGAACGCGCAGCCCGAGCCCACGCCGCGCGGTCGCGAAGAGTTCGTCGGTTCGCAGGTCTGCGCGTCGTGCCATCGTGCGCAGGCAGAAGCGTACCTGAGCTCGCATCATGCCAAGGCGCTGGTGAAGCCCAGCGCAGAGCTGGCCAAAGCTCGCTTCGACGGCGCCCACTTCAACTCGAAGCTCGGGGGAAGCACCCGATTCGCGCTGCGCGACGGCGTGCCCGAGGTGACCACGGCCATTCCCGGCGGAACGTCCGTGAGAGTTCCCATCACCCACGTGTCCGGCGTTTGGCCGATCGAGCAGTACGTGGTGGCGACCGAACGCGGCAAGCTGCAGGCGCTGGGCGCGGCGTGGGACAGCCGATCATCCGCCGAGGGCGGTGCGCGCTGGTTCCATGTCTATGGGGCGGACGGCATCGGACCGAAGGATCCCCTCTTCTTTACCTCGGCCGCCCAAAATTGGAATCACATGTGCGCGGAGTGCCATTCGACCTTGGTCGAGCGTCGCTACGACGTCGAAGCCGATAGCTTCGACACGCGCTGGGCGGAGCTCTCTGTGGGGTGCGAGGCTTGCCATGGTCCGGGGGCTCGCCACGTGCAATCGGCGAAGGCCTCGCCCGCGCTGCCCGTGGTCCCGTTGCCCGCTCGCTTGAAGCCTTCCGCGCCATGGACACCGTCCGCCACGGGCAGCCCCACTCCGCACGCCAAGGACGGCGTGGAGGTGGAGGTCTGCGCCCCGTGCCACAGCCGCCGCGAGCCGCTCAAGGAAGGCTTCCTCGCGAGCGATCCGTTTCTCGACTCGTTCGAGCCCGAGCTCCTCTTGCCTGGTCGCTACCACGCCGATGGTCAGGTCGAGGGGGAGGTCTACGAGTGGGGGTCGTTCCTGCAGAGCAGGATGCACCAGGCGGGCGTGACATGCTCTGACTGCCACAATCCCCACTCGGGCAAGCTCCATGCGCAGGGCAACGATCTCTGCGTTCGCTGCCACGAGCCCACGCGCTTCAACGTGGAGGCTCACTCGCACCACGCGGCCGGCACGTCGCCGCTCTGCATCGACTGCCACATGCCACCCAACACCTTCATGCAGATCGACGAGCGACGCGATCACTCCATCCGCATTCCACGTCCGGACCACAGCGTCGTATTCGGCACCCCCAACGCCTGCAACGGTTGTCACGCCAAGGAGTCCGCGAGCTGGGCACGCGACCAGGTTGCCGCCTGGTTCCCCGGGTCTCCCAAGCGTCCCCATTTCGTCGAAGCGCTCGCCAAGGATCGCAAGGGGGCGCTCGATGCTCCGCGCGCGCTGCGGTTGCTTGCCGAGGACGTGAGCGTGCCCGCCATTGCGCGCGCCACGGCCCTCGAGCGCATGGGGCAGTATCCAGCACTCAAGGTGCCGCAGACGCTGCGCGTTGCGCTCGGCAGTCCCGAGCCGCTCGTGGTCTACGGTGCGGTGCTCGGTGCGGCGCAGCTGCCGCCCCAACAGCGTGGGGCATTGCTTGCGCCGGTGCTGGAGCATCCTGCCCGGGCAGTGCGCGTCGCCGCCGCGAAGCTCCTCGCAGGCGTGCCCCTCGCAGGGCTTCCTGCGAACACTCGGGGCGCCCTCGAGCGCGCCTTCGCCGAGGTCGAGCAGAGCTTCGCGGTGAGCGCCTCACAGGCCGAAACCCACGTCGAGCGCAGCGCATTCGAGCTTGCTCGCGGCAGGGTCTCGGAGGCCGAGGGCTCCCTGCACACAGCGCTCCGACTGCAGCCCTGCCTCGCCGAAGCGCACCTCAACCTCGCCGATTTGGCGCGCCAGCGCGGCGACGAGGCCGGAGCCGAGCAAGCCATCCGGGCCGCCCTCCGCTGCCACCCCGAAAATGCCGCCGCCCATCACGCGCTCGGCCTGTGGCAAGTGCGCGCGCATCAAGCGAAGTTGGCCACGGAAAGCTTGCGACGTGCCGTCGAGCTCGCCCCGTCCGACACGCGCTTCCGCTATGTGCTGGCGGTGGCACTGCACGGCAACGGCGAGCACGAGGCCGCGATTCGCGTGCTGGATGCAGCGCTGACGCAACGTCCGAACGACGCGAGCGCGCTGCAGGCGCTGGCCGGTTACCTGCGCGAAGCCGGGCAGGGCGAGCGCGCCTTCGAAGCGCAGCGCATGCTCGAGACCCTCTTGCGGGAGTGAATGCGAGCGCGCTTCGACGCGAAAACACCAACGCATGTTCACCGCAAGCGAACGCGGCTGTGACATACGGGCGGCTAGTCTGTCCCGCGTCGAGCAACGTCGGCTGCTTGCCTGCACAGCGGAGGTCTCTGAATGAAGCGTATGAACGACTGGTTCGGTCCCGTGGCTGCCCTGAGCGCGCTGCTGTTGATGCCCGCCTGGGCCAGTGCTGCGCCCAATTGTGCGGCGCTCGTCGATCCGATCTATCACCGCGTCAACCCCACCACGCAAGCCAACCTGCTCACGGCCTCGCTCAGCGAAGCCGAGAACGCGGAGACTCAGTACGGGTTCACGGACGATCGCGGTGCCCCCATTCGTGCGTCACGCGCAGCAGCCAGCGGGCTGGTCGCCGTACATCGGCTCTACAAGTCCAGCACGGGCGACTTCGTATGGATCTCGAATCCCAGCGAGATCTCGGCCGCCACCACGAACTACGGCTACGCGGACCAGGGCACCAACTTCTATGCGTCCACGGAGAGCGGCGCCTGCACCCAGCCGGTCTACCGCTACTCCAAGGGCAACAAGCATCGCCACGCTTTCTCGCAGGCCGAGCGCGACGCCCTGGCGGCAAGCGGATGGACCTACGAGACGATCTCCTTCTATGCTGCCCCCGCCGCGCCCGTCGTCGACACCAAGTTCACCATCGCGGTGATGCCAGACACCCAGCAAGAGGTTCGGCCCACGGAGCCGCGCAATTTGAACGACGTGCGCTTCCGCAACCGAACCCAGTGGTTGGTCGATCACGAAGACGAGCTCGACCTGCGCTTCGTGGCCCACAGCGGCGACGTGGTGAACTGGGGCGAGCGCGATGCGTACCAGTACAGCGTGGTCGTCGACGGCGTGCAGCCATTGGTGCAAGCCGGCGTCCCGTTCGCTTTCACGCCCGGCAATCACGACACCCGCGCCGTCTGCGCTGGCGGCTCGGCCTGTCCCGGGGAGAGCGCGAGCACCAACGTCCGACTCCTGCCCCTGTTCAGTCAAAATTTCAACCCGTTGTTCGCGGTCTCGGGTCGCTACGAAGCCAACAAGCTGGACAACTACTACACGCTCTTCGAGGCTGGCGGCGTCAAGTGGATGCTGCTCTCGCTGGAGCTATGGCCGCGCAGCCAGGTCATCGACTGGGCCAAGTCCGCGGTGCAGTCGCATCCGACCCACAATGTCTTCGTGGTCACGCACATGTACCTCGACGGCAACGGCAACATCGCCACCGACAACGGCGGCTACGGCGCCAACAGCCCGCGCTTCCTGTTCGACAACCTGATCAAGCAGTATGCGAACATCCGCCTCGTGTTCAGCGGGCACACCGGGCTGGCGGCCTCGCGTGAGGACACCGGCCTCAACGGTAACAAGATTGCCAGCTTCATGCAGACCTTCCACTCCACGAACAACCCCGTGCGCCTGGTGGAGATCGACACGGCCGCGAACCAGGTGAAGACCTGGATCTACGCGCCCCAAACGAACACCAGCTACCCCGAATACGACCG
This sequence comes from Myxococcales bacterium, assembly GCA_047601445.1. Taxonomy (GTDB): domain Bacteria; phylum Myxococcota_A; class Polyangia; order Polyangiales; family DASUME01; genus DASUME01. The sequence continues at coordinate 7,531,960 of JASGJH010000001.1, forward strand.
CACCGTCACGGGCTTGAACTTCGTGCATTGACGGCGGGCGCCGGGCTCACTGCGAGGCTCGGCGGGCGCACGTCCAGCGTTCCCGACAGCCGCGCAGCGCTCAGAAGCGGCCCCCGAGCGTGGCCTGCAGCTGATGCGGCCCCGGGAGCGCCGCGTAGTTCAGCTGCCGCAACAGGCTGGCGCGCTTGACCATCAACGGCTTGAGCCGCGCGTTCAGGTCGCGATTGTGATCGATGTGTCGGATCAAGCGCATCGTCCCGCTCAACCCGAACAATAGACTGGCGGCGGCGAGGCCCGTGAAGGCATAGGCCGTATAGCGTAGCGTCGTCTGATCGTGGTGGTCGATCGGCTCACTGTGTGACTCGGCGGCGGCGTAGGCACTCAAGGCCACCGTCGAGGACACCAACATGCCGCCGTAGCCGAGGGTCATCAGCGTGATGGGCCCGCCGAGGCTCTGACGGTCGGCGCGCAAGAGACCGATCTGCCTGTTGACGCCAGCGAGTTGGCTTGCCAGCAGCGGTAGCTCGGCAGGCGGCGCTTGAGGCCGAAGTGACGCGGGAACCACGGGCACGAGCATGTAGCCCGGGGGAACCGAGGCTGGCGGGCAGTTGCCTGGCGTCGCAGCGTTCGCCGCGGGCACGAGCTCGGGCGTTTGCTGGGCTGGAAGCAGCGGAGCCGGCGTGGTGGGCTGCGGCCAGAGTAGGGTCGGAACTGGCGGCACGTACGGCGTCGCGGGCGGCGGCACGTAGGGCAGCGCAGGCGGGGGCACATAGGGCATCGCCGGCGGAGGCGCATAGGGCTCCACGCCAGGAACCGGCAGAGCGGGCGCTGTCGCAGCAAGGGGCGCCGGGGCGATCAGAGGCACAGACTCGACCAGGGGCGTTGGCGCAACGTAAGGCGCTGGCGCGATCACGGCTGGTGCTACATAGGGCGCTGGCGCGATCGCCTCGGTCGGCGCCGCCTGTGCTGCAGGCTGCGGCACGTAGCTGAGCGCCGGAGCGGGATAGATCGTCACCGGACCTGACGCGGCCGGCTGCACGATGGTCGTCACCGGTGCGGCCGTGGGCGCTCCCGGATCGGAGACGCCCGACATTTCCAGCGCCGATGCCAGCTCCCCTTCAGGCATTCCCTCGGGGGCCACCGGAATCTGGCTGGTGGCTGGCAACGTGTACGTGGTCACGTACTTGCGCTGAGCCGCCAGCTTGCGCTGGTTGGCAGATTTGGTTCGCACCGCGATTCGCCCCTGGGCGCTCACGGGCTGATCCAGCAGCAAGAGCGGCAGCAGTAGACAAGCACAGGCGCGCAGGCGCCATGACGCCCGTCCGTTGTGCATTGTACGAGACAAAGGTTTGCGACCATGGCAGGTCGCCCTCGACAACCAGGCGAGCATGACTGGAAAGCACTCCTGAGCCTCGCGCCTTACTGTCCTCGCCAATTTTCACGACACCGTGAACGAGGAACGACGCGGCCCGTACTCTTCAGTGTGCAGCCGAAGCCGCGCGGGTCCAGCCGCTCACATCGCGATCCGATCCGCAGCGGCCCTTGCGTCTGAAAGCTCGAACGAGCACTTCAGGGGCTCCGTGATTCGGCCGAGTCATCGGCTTGGAGCGGTGTGCAACCGCGTCCGATCGAGGTCTAGTGCCGCGTCACTGCACGAAGACATCCAGGTACATCATGTACGGGCCACTCATGCCCGAAGCCGTCACCAAGGCAGGGCGCCCGCCCACCTGGATCAGCGCCAAGCTGCCCGCGTTGTTCCCCGGAATGCAATCGACGCCCCGCGGCTCCCACCCGTCCTCGCCGAGCGTGAACACGCCCGCCTTGGTCCCTGCGTAGAGCACCTGGCCGGGGTTGTCCCAGAGCAGCGAGTTGGCCGAAAGACTCGGTAGGCCGTCGTTCACGAACACCCACGACGTTCCGCCATCCTGCGAGCGTGCCACGCCGCGCTGCGAGATCACCGCGTAGAGGTCTTGGTCCGCCTGCACGATTTGGGGCACCGAGGCGTTCGCCAAGTCTCCGCCTACGGCGACCCACGAATCGCCGGCGTCGGAGGACTGGAACAGGCCCCGGCCATTGGTGCCGATGATCAGGTGCTGCGCGTTGTTGGGGTCGAACCAGATGCTGCGGATGTCGCGGAACGTGCCAGCGGAGGTCGCCCAAGCCTCAGGCAGTCCCGCATTGCTCTCCTGCCAAGTCAGCCCCCCATTGACGGACTTCAGCACGCCACGGGTCTGCGTCGCTGCGAGCACTGTGTTTGTGTTTCCGGGCTGGAAGGCGAACGCTAGCGCATTGCCCTTGTCGACGGCCGTGAAGGTCTGTCCCGAATTCTGCGAAAGCCAGATCGAAGGCCAGCCCCCCACGAGCACCGTCTCGCCCGACGCGGCCATGCCGAACGCATAGTCATCGGGAAGCGCATCCAGGGACACCCGCTGCCAGCGCGCGGTATCGGCGGACCAAACCCACGGGCCGCTGCCCCACGAAGAGAGCCAGAGGGAAGGACCCATGAGCGAGAGCTGGGTGATCGAGAGGCTGCCAATGCCGTCGATCAGACTCCAGGCTTCTCCCGCGTCGGTCGATAGATAGGCGCCCGAGCGGTCACTCATGAGCACCAGATCTGGGTTGTGCTGATTCATCCGCAGGCTGTGCGTGACGGGACCGACCGTCTCGAGCAGCCCCGACTTGAGCACATCGGTCCAGCTCTCACCGCCATCGTCGGACCGCCGGATCCCCTGATTTTGCCCCTGGACGTCGAGGATGACGCGCTTGCAGTCCGCTCCGGATACTTCGATGGATTGAATCGCTGCAGCGAGCGGGATGTGATCCCAGTTCGCTCCATCGTCGACGCTGCGGCTAACTCCGGTGGCCGTGGCGACGAAGATCACCTCGGGCATGGCTGGACAGATCGACACGTCCATCACCCGACCGCGACCGTCCAAAATGGTGTTCCAGGTGTGGCCCCCGTCGACGGTGGAGAGCACGGCTCCGAGCATGGACCAGCCGCCGGAGTCGTTGAGCTCGATGAGGCCTGCCACCGCGCGCAGAGGATCACTCGGATGCCCCTGCAAGGCCGTGATGTGGCTGTATGGGACACCCTGATTGAGGTTTCCCCACGAGTGCCCTTCATCCACGGATCCCAGGATGCCGTAGCCGATGGAGCCGGCGAGCAGTCGTCGAGGCTCGGCGGGCATCGCCAGGAGCGTCGTGATGGCGAGTCCTCCGAGCGCCTTCGGTGACCATGTGGCGCCGCTGTCATCGGAGAACAGCACGCCGTCGTTGGTGGCCGCCAAGAGCGAGTCCGGTGCGTCCGACGGGAAAGCAAGATCGACGATGCCTGCCGAAAGTGGCTCGGAGGCAACCCAGGTGTTGCCGAAGTCCGTACTCGCGTACAGCGTCTCGCCCGCGACCGCATACACACGGTCGTCGTCGCGGGGGTCGAGCCACGCACCCGCTACATGACCAGGAGCCAGGCCATCTCCAAACCGAGTCCACGTACAAGCCGGGGACTTGCCAGCATCGCCGGCGTCCGCGCCGTCGCCCACGTTCGCCTGGACTTCCGCATCCCCGGGCCCCGCGTCGCCAAGCCCGCCGTCTCCCTCCCGGCCACCCGAGCCGCCATCACCATGGCAGCCCCCGAGCGACAATCCGACACAGACCACGTACGGCAGGGGGCCCCCGGACGAAGCGCTATTGCGAGGCAGACGGGATGACTGAGTGACCATCCGCGCATGCTCGCATGAAGCGAAAAGCGCTGACAAACGATTCCCGTCTGCGAAAATACTTCGTTTTCTCCGGCGATCGAACATGAAATTCCGGGGCGCGGCCGAGCAACCAAGGGTTCTCTCGAGCACACTCCGCGCGGGCTCTGCACCTTCTGAAAGGCGATCTGCGGCCAGCGCAAGCCGAGTCCGCGACGTGGCGTTCGGGGTGAGCCGGCTGTCTCGCCAGGGGTGACCTGGGGCATAGTCACCCCATGACCAAAACTTGGATGGTACGCAGTTTCGCTGCGGGGGTGTTCCTGTTCGCTGGAGCTGCGTGTGGCGGCGACAAACAGGCCGAGGCAGCTCCGGCTTCCACGACGCCCGAGGCGCCCGCCGCGGCCAACGCGGCCGACAGCAAAACAAAGCTTCTCCACTGCGGCGACTTCTTCACGGCCGCTGAGATCACGGCGCTCGGACTCGACGCCAGCACGTTCAAGCCTGACGAAGTACAGATGTCGCCCGGAGGACCCATCCTCTGCAACTTCGCAGGCTACGGCTTCACTCTATTCTCGGGTGACAACTATTCGAGCATCGTCGGCGGCTCGAAAGAAGCCATCGCCAAGGGGAAGATCACGGCGGCCACCGGTCCGACCATCGGCAAAAGCAGCGAGTGGACCATCTCGTCTGGGTTGAGCACCTGCTTGATGCTGTCGACCAATGGCCGCTTTGCTGGCGTGGTGGACGCAGGGGATCAAGCTACGACCGAGAAGTTCGCGCGAGCGCTCGACGCCAACATCAGCAAGATGCCATAGGGTCGGCGAGCGTCTACTGCTTTACGCGGTTGGCGAAGGAAGCGCCTACGGCGAGGAGCTTGCGGGCGGCTTGGCGCCCTCGCTGGCAAGCGCGAACACGGTGTAGCCCGCGCTGTTGTATACGGCGGCCGTCAGCGCATAGCCGGCCGATCCCAATGACGCCGTGGTGTCCTCGAGGTCGGGCCCGACCACCTGGTCCACGAGCGTCGCGAACGTTTGTGTTCTTCCCGAAGCGCGCTGCGCGAAGAGCGTATATCCCGCATCGTTGGTGATCGCGCCCACGTGCGCGAAGCCCATGCTGGAGAAGCCGTCCAAGGTGTCGTCGAGGTCGCTGCCGATCACTTGGTCGACCATGCCGTCGAACTCGGTGGAGTCGCCCTTCAGATGCGTACCCACGAGCGTGTAGCCCGCGCTGTTGTACATGGCGGCACTGAGCACGAAGCCCCCGGCGCCCAAATCCGAGAGGGTATCGTCGAGCTGACTCCCGATGACCTGCTCTACCCGCGCTTCGTAGGTGTCTGCCGACCCTCTCACCTTGTAGCCGAGGAGGGTATAGCCAGCGCTGTTGGTCAGCGCGGCCGTGATCGCAAAGCCATCCTCACCCATGGTCGTGAGCGTGCTGTCGAGGTCTGAGCCAACGACCTGCTCCACCTGGGTCTCGAAGCGCAGGACCGACCCCTTGTCGCGGGCAGCGAACAAGGTGTAGCCGGCATCGTTGGTGACCGCTGCCGTGACCACGTAGCCGTCGCCTGCGAGATCTTGCAAGGTCTCGTCGAGCTGATTTCCGATCACTTGCTCGACCCGCGTCTCCTTGGCGTGACCGGGCACCAACCAGTCATGCAGGAGGGCGCTGTCCTCGGCGCTGTCGCCATCTCCATTGCCGGGGCCATCCTCATCGCCCGTGTTCACCGCGGTGCCGTTGCTACCGTCGTCCCCGCAAGCAACCAGGCCAAGACTCAGCGTCGCCACCAACCACAGCTTCATGTCGCTCTGTTCCTCCAGGCGCGATCATGCGCAGCCCGGGCGCGATGGTAACAAGCCCGCCGCGGCCAGTTTCGGCTGTTCGTCGAAACCTCGGCCTGGTTCACCCTCTGGGGAGTTGAGCAACGGAACGCAACAAAAAAATGGCGCATTCTTCTTCTGCGCAAAGGAAGCCTGACGAAGCGAGGACTCAGTCGTCCGGCTCCTCTGGAGTTACACACATCGGACGAATGTCATCACGCCGGTCAGGCTACTATCCCCGCAATGAGACGTCTGCTGTTGGGGCTTACTTCCACGCTCGCTCTCTTGCTCAGTTCGAGGCGGACTACCACAAGGACTGGCCTGTTCAGGCCCTGCATGCCTTCGACAGCGCGGGCCCCGAACTTGCGAGCGTGCTGGCAGAATGGGTCGCGCGAGCTCCGCAGTCATGGGCTGCGCACGCCGCGCTGGGAGCCCACCAGAAACATGTGGCCTGGTCCCGCCGAGGGACCTCGTACGCTCGGGACACCTCGCGCGCCGAGATGGCAGGAATGCGTGAGAGTGCACGTCTCGCAGCGCAGAGCTTCGAGAAGGCGGTCGCGCTTAGACCTCGACTGGCAGCCGCAGACACCGAGCTCATCATTCTCGCCCGAGCGCGCTTGCTCGCTCAAGCTGGAAGCGGCCTGTCAGACCGCCAAGCGCTTGTAGGCTAGTTTTTGGGCGCCGGCGGTGCTCCCGAGCTCAGAAGGCCATCATCAGCTGCAACGTCGCGAGATTGGACTTTCCCTCGGCGAACGGCAGGACGAAACCATAGGGCGCATCGGCGAGGTCCGGCGACTTCTGCTTCAACCAGGCGTAGCGCAGCTTGAGCACGAGCTCTGGCGGATGGATGAAGTACGCGAGCTGCGCCTCCACTTCCGTGGATTGGTCGTTCGCGAGATCCGTGCTCGGGTTCATCCAGCCGCAGCGCGCTCCGATGCCCAGCAGGTTCTTGTACAGATTGAACACGGCTTGACCCCATGCACCGTAGGAGCCGTAGGCCGACGTTCCCCCGCCTACCGGGTCGACGCGGCGCCAGTAGAACTCTCCGAAGAGAATCAAGCGATGGGCTTGAAACCACACATCGGCAGCGGCGGTGCCCAGCTTCTCGGTGACGATGGAGTGAGCGGGCGTGAGGAAGTTGTTGGCTGCGTTGAAGTTCTCCTGCGCCGTCTGCAGCTTGCCCTGGTAGCCCTGAAGCGTGAATGAAAATCGCGTGGGAAGACGATCACCGTCCGGTGTGAAAGGCATCTCGTTGGCATTGACCGCGCCGAGAGGATTCAGCGTGAGGCGTGCCTCGACGACGTAGTTCTTGGGCAGATTGACGGGCTCGTCGATCGGTGAGCCGGCGTAGATGCCGGCGTAATATTCGAGGATGTCGGAGAGTGCACCGCCGTAGACGGTGAGACCGCGTTCGCGGCCAGACCAGAAGTAGCTCGCGACCGCCGCAAAATCCGGAAAGAAGATTTGCTGTGGGCCGAAGTTCTCGTGCCGCGAAACCGGCGTGGCCTGCTGTCCGAAGCGGAACGCAAACTCCTCCAGAGGTGCCACGTCGAAATAGGCATCGAAGACGCGCGGTGTCCCTGAATTGGCCTCGAAGGAAAGGCGGTACCCCAGCCAGGGGCGATAGAAATTGCCGCGGATGATCGGTCGCAAGAAGGCAAAGGTGCTGTTGAACTGCGCGTCGCCGTCGGTCCACTCGGGCTCCACCTTGAGGCCGACCTGCAACGCGATGCGCAGGACGTACGCGCCATCCTTGGAGCGCATGCGAAAACCTTCGCCGGCGGACCAGCCGAACCAGGACTCTTCGCTCGGTTGCCCGGCAACATGTTCCCCAACCGCGGGGTACTCGGCGGGGGCTACGCCATCCGGAAGGTCCGACGCTGGGGCTCCAAATTCAGGCTCGGGCTCCGCGCTGGTCACGTCCAGGGGCACGGCAGGCGGAGCCGCCTCCAACGGGGCGGGTAAGGTTTCCGGCGGCGGGGCTAGAAGGGTTGGCGGAGGCGCAGGCGGCGGCTCGGGTGCCGGCGGCGTGTCGAGCGCTGGTGCAGGACCAGCCTCAGTTTCAGCGGGCGGCGGCGGAGGAGACTCGGGCGCCGGCGCGACGGGTGCGACCTGGGCCCGAACGAACGTAGGCGCGCCCAGCATGAGGGCGAGCACGGCCCATCCGACAGGCACGCTGCGTCTCTTGGTGTTTCCGACGGCAGCGGGTGCCTCGAAGGTTCGCCCTCCCGGCACCAGCGAATCGTGATGGGATGAACGCTCCGTGCGCGCGTACCGGGAAACGCCTCGGCGAGAGTCTCGCAGGATGGTCTTGACCACTGGATGAGCTCCGAGTCGATTACAGCGTTGGCCTTTCTGGTTGTCTACGCCGATTCGCACGAGCTTCAATGAAAATCACACGCTTGCGAACATCGCGCGCGCCCGACGTCGCGCGCCTGTACTCACGCGGTGGTCTGCGGATGAATGACCGCAAAATGGGGCGTTCGCGCAGCGCGCGCTCATCGAGCGCGCGGGCATGCAGCAACGTCGGTAGCTTCGTCTCGGTAAACCACTAGCCAACACCTGAACGGAGCACAGATCAACTACGACAATGATGAAGTACCTCGCACCGCTCCTGCCGTACGCCACGCTCCTCACCGTCATCGTCGCCGTCGTCTTCGGACTGATCACGGCCCGACACGGCCGGCGCCTCCGTTACCTGACGGCCGCCACCCAGCTGGTGCACATGACGCAGACTCCGGAATTCTCCCAGGGTGTCCAGCGCGTCCTGGAGCTTCCCGCAAAGGTGCCCGCTGGCACCATCATGTCGGATCCTGAGCTCGTCTCCGCTGCGTACGTGGTCGGACACGCCTTCGAGAGCCTGGGTGTGATGGTCTTCTACCGGCTGTTGCCGCTGCAGCTAGTCGATCATCTCATCGGCGGCTACGCGCGTGCCAGTTGGCAGCGTCTTCAGCCCTACGTAGAGGCGCGTCGCGAGCGCCTCGGACCCATGTTCGGAGAATGGTTCCAGTGGCTCGCCGAACGTCTCGAGGAAAGCCCTGCGCCAGGCAAAGACGTCGGTGCGGCGTTGGCTCACCGCGCTTGGCGCGTGGGTCGCTTCGGCGCGCACCCGTGAGCTAGATACTCACCCAGCCCTTGCTCAGCGCAATCAACGCAAAGACGGCTCCACTGGCCAGCACGGCGAACAGCGCTCCTTCCTTGGCGGAGAAGACCTTGTGTCCGTGCTCTGTGCGTGACCTCCAGAACAGCACCGTGCCAGGCCCATAAATCAGGCACGAAACGAGGAGGTACTTGGGCCCTGCTGCGTACAACAGAAAGGCCGTGTACAGGGTGGCGAGGGCCGCGATCAGCAAGCCCGTGCGTTCGGTGGTGCGTCCCAGCTTGCGCTCCTTCCTGCTCGCTAGCGCTAGCTTGAGCGCGAACGCCGCCGCCAACAGATAGGGCACGAGCGAGAGGGCGCTGGTCAGCTCCAAGGTGAAGTTGAACGCATCATCCGAGAAGAGAGTGATCAGCAGGAACACCTGGGTGAGTCCCGAGGTGGCTAGCAGAGCCGTCGAGGGAACCCCGCGCCGATTCGTGCGCGAAAACGCGCGCGGCATGTCTTCGTTCTTGGCCGCCATGTACGCCACTTCGGTCGCCATCAGGGTCCACGCGAGATAGGCGCCCAGCACCGAGACGATGAGCCCGGTGCCGATGAAGCCCGCGCCCCACCTCCCGACCACAGCCTCGAGGACTCCGCCCATGGAGGGCTGCCGTAGCTCGCCGAGCGCCTCCCGCGAGAGCACGCCGTAGGAGAGAAGGGTCACCGAGGCGAACAGCGCCAGCACGCCCACGAAGCCGAGCACCGTGGCCCGTCCGACGTCCTCGCGCCGCTTGGCGTAACGCGAGTACACGCTCGCTCCCTCCACCCCAATGAACACGAACACCGTGGCGAGCATCGTGGCCTTGATCTGACCGTATAACGCGCCCACGGAGCGCTCGCCGCCACCCCACAGGTTCGCGCTGAACTGACCGCGCTGGACCGCGAATGCCACGAGCGCGATGAAGGCCAGGATCGGAATGATCTTGGCTGCAGTGACGACCTGATTGATCCCGGCAGCTTCTTTCACGCCGCGCAGGATCATGATGTGGAAGGCCCAGATGCCCACGGACGAGATGGCCACCGCGATCAGGGTGTTTCCCTCGCCGAATTTCGGCAGTACGGCACCCAAGGTGGACTTGATCAAGACCCAGTAGGTGACGTTGCCCACGCAGGCGCTGGCCCAGAACCCGAAGGCGGACATGAAGCCCAGATAGTGTCCGAAGCCCTCCTTGGCGTAGGCGTAGATGCCCGCGTCGAGATCGGGACGGCGCACGGCCAGGGACTGGAACACGAAGGCGAGCATCAGCATGCCGAAGCCTGCGATAGTCCAGGCGATCAGCGCGCCGAAGACGCCCGTGGCCTGGGCGAAGTTTCGCGGTAACGAGAACACGCCCGCGCCCACCATCGAGCCAACCACCATGGCGGTCATGGAGAAGATCGAAAGCTTTTGGGGCGAGCGCGGAGCTTGCGCTTCCGTGGTCGTTGCCCCGTGGTGCGGACTTGCGATGGTCATACGGACACTCCCACGGACTTGAGCGGCGGCGCTGGCGGCGCCGTTCTCTCGAATCTTGAACCCGGTGACCCCATACAAGACGCTGAGGGCCGGACTGAAGATGTTGAAGAACGCGAAGGGCAGATAGGCGAGGGTCGGAACGCCCAAGACCGCGGCCATGAATGCACCGCAGGAGTTCCACGGGACCAGGGGCGAGGTTACGGTTCCGGAGTCCGCCGCCAGCCGCGACAGGTTCGTGGCAGCGAGGCCGCGCTTCTCGAACTCGAGCCGGAACACGCGCGCCGGGAGCACGAGGGCGATGTATTGGTCGCCCGCGATGATGTTCAAGCCGAACGCATTGGCGAACACCGTGAAGTACAGACGGCCGGTGCTCTTGGCCGAACGGACCATGGGGTCGACCAGGCGCTTGATCATGCCGAAGTCCTCCAGCAAGGTGCCAAAGGTTACGGCGCCAATGATCAGCCATAGGGTGAGCATCATGCTGTCCATCCCGCCGCGCGTGAGCAGGCGGTCGATGTCGGCATAGCCGGACTTGATCTCGAAGCCGGTGGCCATGGATTGCCAGATGGCCGCCAGCGCGGTGTGAACCGAGCCGTACTCGGCTTCGCCGACGAAGTTCCGCACCACCTCGGGTTGCGTGAAGGGCGCCATCAGGCCCGCGAAGAGCGCCGCGGTCATCAGGCTCAAGGCTGCCGGAATCTTACGGATCGACATCACGGCGAGCAGAATCAGCGGCAGCAGGTTGATCAGCGAGAGATTGTAGATCTGGTCCAGCGACTTCAGCTCGATGCCGGTGTCCAGGGCCTTTTCGGTAGGTGCGCTGAAGCGAGCGAGCAAGAAGAACCCGAGCAGCGCCAACACGAAGGCCGGAACCGAGGTCCACGCTTGGCGCTTGATGTGCTCGTAGACGTCCACCTTGACCATCTGCGCGGTCAGGATGGTGGTCTCCGACAGCGGGGACAGCTTGTCTCCGAGATAGGCACCGGAGATCACGGCGCCCGCGGTGATGGCAGGTGACACCCCCAGCATGGTCGCGATGCCAACCAGGCCCACGCCGATGGTGCCAGCCGTGGTCCAGGAGCTTCCGATCGACATCGCGATGATGCCGCAGATCATCGCGCAGGCCGGGTAATACCAGGCCGGCGAGAGTAGCTGCAGGCCATAGTAGACCATGGTCGGGATCGTGCCGGCCAGACACCAGGAGCCGATCAGGGCGCCGACCGCCAACAGGATGAACACTGCGCTGGTGATGGAGGAGAGCGCGCGTTGACCCGAGGCCTCGACCTTCTCCCACGGGTGTCCGTTCTTCATGATCACCACGCCGGTGACCAGCGAACACACCACCAGCGCCGCCTGCACCGGTCCGTCGAGCGCGTCGAGGCCGAACAGCAAGATGCCCCCGCCGATCATGATGACCAGCAGGAACATGGGAAAGAGGGAGTCGAACAAGCTCGGCTCGCGAATCGGTCGGGCAGGCTTGCCCGAGTCCAGCTCCGCGTCGCCTTCTGGATCCATGCCCTCCGGACCGGGTTTGCCTAGGTCACTCATAGAACCTCCGAACGTGATGATCGTGAAAGGTCGTCTCAGGCGTCACGCAGCAACGGGCAGGTCATGCAGTGGCCGCCGCCGCGACCCTTGCCGACCTCGAAGCCGTGGATCTCGATGACCTCCACGCCGGCTTCCCGGTACTTTTGATTGCTGTAGATGTTCTTCGAGTAGGCCACGACGACACCGGGCGAGATCGCCACCAGGTTGTTGCCGCTGTCCCACTGCTCGCGCTCTTGCTGAGCTTCGTCGCCGCCGGTGGTGACCACCTGCAGGTCCTTTTCCTTGATGCCGATCGAGTCGGCCACCGCGGCCAGGAAGCTCGGTTCGGGACGCACGTCGAGCACGGCGCCGTTGCCGGGGCGCAGGCTATAGGCCTTGGTCGTCTCGATCACCTTGGGGTAGACGGTCACCTTGTCGCGGTCCATGAAGGTGAACACCACGTCGAGGTGCATGTAGGAGCGTTTCTTCTCGAGCTCGACGGCGATCACGCGCTGCGCCGCTTCCTTCTCGAACAAGCGGGTGGCCAGGAGCTCGACCATTTGGGACGTGGTTCGCTCACTCACGCCCACTAGAATCGTGCCGTTTCCGACCGGCATCACGTCGCCGCCCTCGAGCGCCGAGCGTCCGAAGTCCTGGATGTCGAACTCGTCGTGCTCCTCGGCGTGGCCCTTGTCCGGGTACCAGAACTGGAAGTCGGCATCGCGGAACATCGGATGAAAGCGGTAGATGACCCCGACGTTGACCGTCTCCAGTTGACGCGAGGGGTAGTGCATCGGGTTGAGCGAGACCCCGTCGTAGAGCCAGCAGGAGGAGTCCCGCGTGAAGAGATGGTTTGGGAGCGGGGGGAGAATGAAGGCCGCGTCGCCGGTGGTGGAGGCCGTCAGCGAGTGCAACTCTAGATCGCGATCGGTGTGCTCCATCAGCTCCGCGCGCGTCACCCCTCCGATCAGATGTTTCGCCAGGTCTTCCGGGCTCATCGCGAATAGGGCCGCGCGTACAGCCTCGACCGCGGCGGGCCCGACCGTATAGGGGCTGACCGTGTGCTCGATGGCCCACTCCTTGGCGCCCGGGGTGGCGAGCGCCTGCGCAAGCAGCTCTTGCACGTAGAAGACCTCGACGCCGCGGCTACGGAACTCCTGGGCGAATTGATCGTGCTCTCGCTGGGCCTGCTCGACCCACAGCACGTCATCGAAGAGCAACTCGTCTCGATTGGATGGCGTGAGGCGCTTCAAGCTGAGGTCCGGTCGATGGACCATCACTTTGCGAAGCTTTCCGACCTCGGAATGGACACCAAAGGCTTGCATTTGACGGCTCCTCCTAGAGCGCGATGGGCTCAACTCACGTTGTTCCTCGGTTGCGCTCTCCGCAAGGGAGCGCCTGAGGGGCGCCGCTCGAAGAGATGCGAGGACGTGCAGGAGTACGTGGACGTGCAGGAGTACGAGGGCGTGCGCGAAGGCGAAGCAGGTGCTTGTGCGAGCGCGAGGCCGTGCAGGTTACCCGAGCACGCCCGCATGCTCGAGTCGACAAGCCTTCACGTCCGCGTGCACGCGCACGCTCATGGAGCGCGCTTACGCTGGCCGGTCGCTTTGCGAGTCTCGGTCGAGGCCGCGCGGCGGCGCGCTGCTTCCTTGCGTTCTCGGTACACCGAGGGCGGCACGTCTTCCCAGCGCTTGAAGGCGCGGCGAAAGTTCGCCAGGTCCGTGTAGCCCAGGCGATAGGCGATCTCATCCATGTTGAAGTGGCCGGAGCTCACGTGCTCGACGGCCAGCGTGTGACGCACCGACTCGAGCTGCGCGCGGTAGGACGTGCCCTCGTCGACCAACCTGCGATGCAGCGTGCGCGGCGTCACGTGCAGCATGCGCGCCGCGACCGTCAACGAAGGAAAGCGGTGCTGCTTCTCCAGGAGCAAGCGGCGCACGCGCGCCCCGAGCGTTTCGTTCTCGGTGAGCTGTTCGAGCTCACGCTGACAGATCAAGGCCGCTTCCTGGAAGGCCGCGGGGTCAGCGAGCTTCAGCGGAGCGTCCAAGACCTCGCGCGCCGCCGAGAAGCCCGCCCAGTCTTGCCCGTAGGTCACCTTGCAACCGAACATCTCGCGCGCGAGGGGCGCGTACTCCGGGGCCGGGAAGGGGAAGGCCACCTCGTGCACCTGACAGGCTCCCATGGTGGCGGCGTCGAGCACGTTCTTGATGCTGAGCACCACCGCCTCGAGCAACGGACGCTGGATGGGCCCGAGCGGCAGCACTTCGTCGAAGCGCACGCGCGCCATGCTGTCCTCGATCTCGTGTGAGATTGCAAACAGCGAGATGCGCAGGCGTGAGAAGCGCTCCACGATCTCGAGGGCCCCTTTGACCGTGCTGCTGTTGATGGCGGCAAAGCCGACCATGCCGTGGGTGGTGGCCACCAGGCGCTCCCCCACGAACAGTCCGAGCGCCGGCTCCCGGGAGCTTTCGAGCGCGTCGAGCACGAGGCCGCGGAAGGTCGGATAGGGCAAAAGGTGGGCGGGCTCGCGAGCGAGGCCGTTGCGATGCAGCCATTCTTCGACGTTTACGCCGCTGCTGCGCAGCTGGTCCGCGATGGGCCGCACGTACTCGACGGGAACCGTGAAATCCTCGTGCATGGGGCGACCTCACCGCCTCGAACGATTGTCCATAAATGACCCCTGCCTGTCAATAAATGACCTCCTCGCGCTGCTCACGCTTCCTTACAAAGGTCGTCGACCCACACGCAGGCGGGTTCAGGAGTACGTCATGGCGAGCGGCAGTCCCAAGCGTCTGACCACCTTACGGATCAATGACCAAACCATCACCGCCGAGCCCAAGCAGACGGTTCTGGAGGCCGCCCTACGCCATGGCATCGACTTCCCCAACAGCTGTCGCGTGGGCGGCTGCGGTAGCTGCAAATGCAAGCTCACCCGGGGCAAGGTGAAGGAGCTCACGGAGACGGGCTATCTGCTCACGGCCGACGAGCTCGAGCAGGGCTACGTGCTGGCCTGTCAGAGCATTCCCCAGTCCGACGTGGAGATCCAGGTGGACCTCGAGCACGCCGCGGAGCGCGGCATCGCAGGGCGCATCGTGGCGCAGGAGCAGGTCTCCCACGACATCATGCAGCTCACGGTGCAGCTCGAGCGCGAGCTGAGCTATCGGGCAGGGCAGTTCGCGAACCTGAGCATCGAGGGGTTACCCGGCGTGGTCCGCAGTTACTCGTTCGCCTCCCCGGCGCGCCCCGACGGACGCGTCAGCTTCTTCATCCGCAAGGTCCCGGGCGGGCGCTTCTCCAGTCTGGTCAACGAGAAGGTCCTGCTCGGCCGCAGCATCCGCGTGGACGGGCCTGCGGGAGATTTTTGGCTGCGTCCCGGGACCGCCCCGCTCTTGCTGGTGGCCGGCGGCAGCGGTCTCGCGCCTATTCTCGCCATCCTCCAAGAAGCGCTGGCGTCCGGCGTGTCGCGCCCCGTGACTTTGCTGTTCGGCGCCCGCGAGGCCAAGGACCTGTACGCGTTGAATGAGATCCAGGCCATTGCCCGTGACTGGCGTGGAGTCTTCCGCTTCGTCCCCGTGCTCTCGGCCGCAGAGAACGATGCCAGTTGGGACGGCGCGCGCGGGCTCGTGACGGACCACATCCCCGAGTTTCTCGAGCCAGGCACGCACGGCTATCTGTGTGGCCCACCGGCCATGATCGACAACGCCATCGTGCAGCTTCGCACCTACGGCATGGCGTCCGAGCACATCCACTTCGACCGCTTCACCACCCAGGCCGACGCTGCCTTGGCGAAGACGGCCGACGTCGTGGCGGAGAGTGTCCCGACCGCGGGATTCACCGACTACCTCAAGTACTTCGCGTTCCATCTGATCGGCTTGCTGGCCACCATCGCCACGGTCGGTGGTGGACGTTTCGCCTCGGCGGGCCTCTTGGCCGTGGTGGGACTGTACATGCTCGGCGACGCCTACCTCGGTGACGATACCTCCACGCCGCATTTCAAGCGGCCCGGCGTCCTCACGGTTCAACTGTGGCTGGCCCTGCCGCTGCTCGCGCTCATCGTGTTCGCTGCGGTGTGGACGGTTTCGCCTGGGGACCCGCTCGGCTTCGGCGCTTGGATTCAGGGCTGGAGCACCTATGATGTGTTCGCGGCCCGAGAGCGCACCCAGAACGGGCACCTGTTCTCCATCTTCGTGCTGGCGGGCTTGATGATCGGCATGGTCGGCACCATCACCGCGCACGAGCTCACTCATCGCACCTGGGATCGCGTCTCGATGGTGGTCGGGCGTTGGCTGCTCGCCTTCAGCTTCGACACCAACTTCTCCATCGAGCACGTCTACGGACATCACCGCTACGTCTCCACCATTGAGGACCCGGCCACGGCGCCGCGCGGTCGCAACGTCTACTTCCACGTCATCGCCTCCACGCTCAAGGGCAACGTCAGCGCCTGGAAGATCGAGGCGGAGCGTCTGCGCAAGAAGAAGCTCGGCTTGTTCTCCTGGCACAACACCGTGATCCGCGGACAGCTGATGAGCCTCAGCATCGTCGCCGCCGCCTACGCCATGGGCGGCCTGTACGGGGCGCTGTTCTTCGTGTGCTGCGGACTCTGGGGCAAGGCCTTGCTCGAGATCGTCAACTACATGGAGCACTACGGCATGGTGCGAAACCCGGAGACGCCCGTGCAGCCGCGTCACTCCTGGAACACCAACCGCCGCATCAGCTCCTGGACGATGTTCAACCTCACGCGGCACTCCCACCACCACGCGCAGGGCGAGGTCCCGTACCACGACCTCAAGCCCTATCCAGACGCGCCCATGATGATCAATGGCTACCTCACCACCATCGTCGTGGCCATGATCCCGCCCCTCTGGCACAAGCTCATGACGCCCAAGGTGCTCGCCTGGGATCGCGACTACGCTACCGCAGAGGAACTCGAGCTCGCTGCGCGCGCCAACGCGAAGAGCGGGATTCCCCAGATGACCCGGCAGGTGTCGTCGCCGGGTACGCCGCGGTTCGAGCACTGAGCCGAGGAGGCCAGGTAGGCGCAAATTCTTCGCCTCCGCGCAGAATTTGCTCTAGCGGTCTGCCGCGGAATCCGCGGTTTCCCGTGCGCGCAGGGCGGCCTTCTTGATGACGAGCAGCGGCACCGGGGCATGGCGCATGACCTCGAAGGCCACACTGCTCGAAGTCCAGCGATTGAAGCCGTGGCGGCTGTTGGTGCCCATGACGATGAGGTCCGCGTGGATCTCTTGGGCCACGCGCACGATCGTCTCCGCCGGATCGCCGAACTGGATGAAGGCACGATTTATGCGACCGCTCGGCTCCAAGCGCTTCTCGAGCTCGGCCATCTCCCTGCGTAGCTCGTCGGTCTCTCGATTGACTGGTGGCACGCCGCCGACGGGCGTGTAGACGCTCACCACGCTGAGTTTCCCGTCGAATAGCTCTGCCAATTCGAGCGCATGGTCCACGACGCCGCGGCCAAGCACGCTGAAGTCGGTGGCAGCCAAGAGGTTCTTGGCGATCTGCATAGCTTCCATCCTCGGCCGGCGCGTCGTGGCCAGCATCCGGGCCGTTGCAAGGGACGGGCCGGGAGACGAGGCGTGGCCCTCAATGCTGGTTTGAAGATTGCTATGGCTGGATCGACCGGCGTGCGTCGACCAGAGGACCGACCCATGAGATACCGAACCATCCTGCTTGCGCTCGACATGGACGCGAAGAACGCGTCCGTGATCGACTACGCGTTCGCCTTTGCCGAGAAGGCAGGCGCCACGTTGCACACGCTGCATGCGTGTCCGGTGGGCGTGGCCCCGGGGGGCGCTGAGAGCCGCTACTACGCCGACCTGCGTGAGCGCGCGAAACAGGAAATGGAGCAGGCGCTCGCCCTTCACCGCGGCTCGCCGAGCCGGGGCAAGAGCTTCCTCGACCTGAACGAGCCGATTACGGCGATCGTCAACACTGCAGCGAAGCTTGGTGCCGACCTCGTCATCCTCAGCACGCACGGGAGGCAGGGACTCGAGCGCGTCGTCGTGGGGAGTGTCGCGGAAGGCGTGCTCGACGAGGTTCAAGTTCCCGTGCTTGTCATGCGATCGTCCTGACGGTTGCCAGGCACCTTGCAGGGGCCGATGTGTGCCGTCTGGCCCAACCTGGTCGATTCGGCTCAAACCGTGTGGAGCGGAGAGCATTCACGGTTTTGCTGCGCCGATGCGTTCCCAGCCTGTGATATCAATCGACTCCTGGCTGGGGGGCGCACGTGGAAAATCGCTTGGTATCGACGAACATTGCAATCACCCGCGTTGGAGGATTGCTCGTGACGTGCGTGGGCGCGGGCGATCCCTCGGACGCCGAGGTCGATCAGATGATCAAGCGCTTTGCGATGGCTGACTTCGAGAACCTCTTGTTCTCTGCGCGCAGCGGCGGGCCGAACTCCAAGCAACGAGCCCGCATCGCCGAGTACTGGAAGAGCACGCCCACCGGAAAGCCGCCGCGCACCGTGGTGATCTCCGACTCGGCGGCGGCGCGCTTCGTCACACAGGCCATCTCCTGGTTGCTCGGAGTGGACACCAAGTGCCTACCCTCCAAGGAGCTCGAGCAAGGCCTCGCTCATCTTGGCTGCAGCAACCTGTTCGCGGAGGTGGCGGGAACCATCGCCAGTCTGCACGCGGCCATCGAGTTCAAGGCCCGACGCACCGGCTGATTCGCTAGACGGCCACTGCGTCGATCACGTTGGTGGTGGGATACGGGAACAAGCGTGCGTTGGCGAAGCCGGTCGCGCGCAGCAGCGCCTCGAACTCCGCGAAGGAGCGCTCGCGCCCGTCCGAGCACACCATCATCATGTGGACGTCCACGAACGCAGGTACGTGGTCTGCATCGTGACGAGGCGTGAGGATCTCCACCAGGATGAGCCGTTGTCCTGGCTTCATCGCACGCCGCACGTTGCTCAAGATGAGCTTGGAGCGCTCGTCGTCCCAGTCGTGCAACACGTTCTTGAGCAGGTACGCATCGGCACCCTCGGGCACCGACTCGAAAAAGCTGCCAGGACGCAGCTCGACCCGGTCGGCTACGCCGCGCCGCGCGAGTAGTTCTCTCGCCGACTCCAGGACGCCCGCTCCATCGACGAGCACGCCGCGTAGCTGCGGATAGCGCACGAGCAACTCGGACATCAAGGTCCCGCGCCCGCCGCCGACGTCGCACAGGGTGCGGATTTCGTGGAACGGGTAGAGCGTCGCGACGGCCGGCGCGTCCTGCACCGTGATGCCCATCATCGCCTGGGCGAACATCTCGCGCTCGTCGGGGTGGCCATCGAACCACTGCCAGATATCCATGCCGAATACGCGCTCGAAGGCGTTTTGGCCCGTACGCAGCGTACGCTCGAGGTCGTTCCAGGCGGCGACATTCGATTGCGAGCCGAAGTAGGTGGCCCACTCGCGCATGCGGTCCAGGCGCCCGCCCTTCAGGGCGCGGGAGAGATGGTTGTTCGCGAAGCGACCATCGGGCAGGGTCCGAAGAATCCCCACAGACACCAGCGTCCGCATGACGCGCAGCATGGGGTCGGCCTTCGTACGGGTCTCCCGCGCGAGCTCCTCGGCAGTTCGCGGGCTCGTTTCCAGCAGGTCGGCGATTCCGAGGCGTGCCACCACCGAGATCATCGACGTGTAGACCAGCCCCAAGGAGCGCTCCATCACCACGATGTGCGGCGGAGTCACCAGGTCCGCGAGCCGCAGCAGCGCACGCCTGAGTCCCATGCCAAAGCGCAGCAAGAATGCCGGCGGCGCATTCGGCAGGGGCTTGGGGCCCAGGTCGACTGGGCTGCTCGAGGGCGGCGGAAGACGGTCGCGTGGTACTGCTGGGATCGGGAGGGCAGGTTGCGGCTCGTGCATGCGTTCGACTGTAAGACGACTTGCGCCCGAACCGCTAGAGAGCTGCTCCCAGGCCGACGCGAGTTGCGGCGATGAGCTCGCGTGAGCGCTCGATGTCTCGCGCGGACAGGCAACCCATGCCGGCTCTCGGCGCAAAGAAAAAGCCGGTCAGCATCAGCTAACCGGCCTTCGCGAATCAGAGGAGGTCGGATCGAGGTCAGCTCTGTCGCTGCCGACCCATGTGATGCAGCCCTCTGAGCTGGATCACTTCGTGGGAGCGGCAGGGGCCGCAGGCACGGTCGCAGTCGCCTGCAGCGGCGCGGCTGGCTTCGGAGTGACCACAGGCGCGATCGCGGGCTTTGCGGCAGCCGGCTGTGCAGGCGCGGCGGCCACGGGGGCCGCTGCGGGCTTCGCGGCAGCCGGCTGTGCGGGCGCGGCGGCGACAGGAGCAGGAGCGACCGCGGGCTTCGCAGCAGCGGGCTGTGCAGGCGTGGCGGGAGCCGGCTGCGCGGGTGCAGCAGCGACCGGCTGAGCCGCCGGCTGGGCAGCCGGGGCGGCCGCAGGAGCAGGAGCTGCGCTCGCGGCGAGCTTGGCTTCCTTCTCGGCCTTGGCAGCGGCGAGCTTGGCTTCCTTCTCGGCCTTGGCAGCGGCGAGCTTCGCCTCCTGCTCGGCCTTGGCGGCAGCAGCCTTGGCTTCCTTCTCGGCCTTTGCGGCGGCGAGCTTCGCCTCCCTGTCGGCCTTGGCAGCGGCGACCTTGTCGTCGCGCTCCTTCTTCTTCTGTGCGGCGTCAGCCTTCTTGCGCTCGCTCTCGAGCTTGGCCTGAGCGGTCTTCAGCGCGGCCTTGGCCTTGAAGGCCGCCTTCTGCGCATCGGCCTGCGCCTTCTTCGCGTCGGCGAGCTGTGTCTCCGCAGTGGTCAGGTTCTGCTTGGTTGCGGTCGCCTGTGCGTCCGCGTCGGTAGCCGCCTTCTCGGCCGTGGTCAGCTCCGCTTGCGCGGTGGCGACGGCGTCGCCGCTCGCAGCTGGCTGTGCGGCGGTCGCGGGTGCGGGCTGGCCGGCCGGAGCTGGCGCAGCAGGCGTTGCGGTGGCTTGTGCACCGGGCGCGGCAGTCGGCGCAGCCGGGGTCACAGCCGCTTGAGGCTCACCACCCGCGGCCGCAGTCGCCGCCGGCGTGCCTTGGCTCGCAGCGGGCGTCGAAGCATTGACTGCGCAGCCGCCGAGAGCGAGCAAGAGAACACACGAGACCAGCGTTGCCTTGGACTTGCAGAACATGAAAGAACCCTCCCTGGCCCTGCGAGCGCGCGCGTAACGCAATGTCGAGCATTCACGCGTTCCCCAAGGCGAGGGCGCGACCCTAACCCAAAAACCGTCTCTGCGGTCAGTAACAAGAGCGAAGCTCGAGCCATGACAGCCCTGGTCGAACTTGGTGGCCGCTTTGAAATCGGGCGCGGAAAATCAGGCCACAAGTCAGCGTTGCTAACGGCGCGCGCTTTTCACGCGATCGTCGCGCTGGCAGGGGCTCGTGACGCCTCTCCGTCTTTCGTCTAAGACCTCTGTAAGATGTTGTAATTGTGCGCCAAAATCGACAGGCGTTGAGCCTGGTTCTCCGCGCAGTTTCCCGCTCCCGTGGGTCCCCCATTTGGAGTGGGGAAAGCGATCGAGACGGGCCAGGCTCGGGAAGGTCACGATCACGGCTCGGAAAGTCAACGCGTTGAGGTGCGAGAAGGAGCGCGATGGTCTCCCGGACGACCGTTGGTCGTAGGTCGACCGCACGATCGCCGTCCGTGACAAGCTGGTGGCGAGCCATGACCGTCGAGCTCCCGTCCATCGCGTCATTGAGAGCGTTCGCAGTCACGGCGAGGAGTCTCAGCTTCAAGCAAGCCTCCGCCGAGCTGCACCTGTCACCATCTGCCCTGAGCCGCCAAGTCGCTGCACTCGAAGAGCACCTTGGTGTCGTGCTGTTTCAACGCCTCCATGCCGGCCTCGCCATCACGGTCGAGGGGGCGCTGTACTTGGAGGCGGTCACGTCCTGCTTGAACGAACTGGAACGGGCCCAAGAGCGTATCGGACGGGCCCTCCTGGGGCCGGTACGCGTGAGCGCCCTGGAGTCGTTTTGCGAGAGCTGGCTCGTACCGCAGCTTCCGGACTTCGAACGCTTGCACCCAACGATCGAGCTCCAACTGGACACCACCGTGCGGCACGCGGACTTCGAGCGCGACAGTGTGGATGTCGCCATCCGCTTTGGAAGGGGGCCTTGGGACGGTTTGCACTCCGAACCGATCATGGATTTGACCGTCTTCTGCGTGTGCAGTCCGGCGTTGCGCGATGCCAACCCTCCACTGCGGCATCCCGCCGATCTCGCGCAGCATACGCTCATCCACGTGACCCAGGTACCGGACGCGTGGCCGGACTATCTGCGGGCTGCCGGTGTGGCGGGGCTTACGCCGCGCCGCAACCTGACCTTCGACCACGCTGGGCTCGCGCTCAGCGCAGCCGAGAGCGGACAGGGCGTCGCGCTCACGACCGGTATCCTCTGTGAGAAGCGCCTCGCAGAGCAGAAGCTTTGCAAACCGTTCGCGCTGACCGTGCCGACGCCGCTGACCTACCACTTCGTTTGTAGACCGGCGGGGCTCTCGGACCCCCGCATCACCGCGCTGCGGGACTGGCTGGTCGATAGCTGCGCCAGCTACGGCTGACCCGGCGCGTGCAGGAAATGCACGCGGGCGTGCAGAATCCTCGCGTGCTTCGGGGGGGCGCCGTCCACTACGTTGACCTCATGCGGGGTCAACGTGTTCCGAGCTCAGATTCGTCCCTTGCAGCGGGAGCCGCGATGGCGGCGCCCGACGGGCCGAGGCCTCAGCTCCACTTCGAGGCTGGCAGGCGCTCGCGCGGGGTTTCGATCGATTGGCAGCGGACGCTAGAGCTATGGGCTTTCGGTGCGCTGAAGGTTCCGTTGATTTTCTTCGTACGTCCGGAGGTCCTGCGCCTCGATCACGACGAGGTCTTGCTTCGCGTGCGTCTACGCCGGGGCACGGCCAATCACTACGGCACGATGTTCTTCGGTGCGCTGGCCATTGGCGCGGACGTCGTGCCTGGTGTGCTCGCCGTCGCCACCGGGCGGGCGCAGAAGTGTCGGGTATCCATCCTGATCAAGAGCGCCAACTTCACGCTGCGACGCGGGGTCTCATCACACGTCTTGCTGAAGTGCACCCAGGGACCGCTGATGGCCGAGCTGGTAGCGCGGTCACTCGAAAGCGGTCGACCAACCACTGGAGAGCTGGAGATCGACGCCATCCTCGAGACCACGTCCGAAGCGGTGGCGAGCTTCCGGATGGGCGTGTCCGTCAAGGCGGTTTAGGCCGGCGAGCTTGCGCTCTAGCCGGCCGATGGGCGCGCTGTCTCCGTGCTACTCGGAGAGCGTCTCGCAGAGGTTCTCGATGTGGCCCGAAAGCTCGAAGTCGACAGCGAAGACCCCTCCATTGAAGACGTATTCCACGTCCACATGGCCATTCGCCACGGTGAGCCCGGGGAAAGTCGAAGTGCCGAAGTAGCGCTCCGCCGCTTCGGCGAGGTTGCGCTGGCTCACCGGTCCGAAGAAGAAGTAGTTCGTTCCCTCGCCTTCGTAGTGAAGAGGAAGGTCATTGCTGTCGAGGGTCTCGGTGTACGGGCCACCGACGTTACGCGTGACGGTCTTGCCCGACGTGTCGTTCTTGAACTCCACGACGAGGGTGCCAGTACCGCGTCGGACCTTCGTTCCGTCCTCGAGGATCGTCTCTTTGACGATGTACTCGTTGCTCTTCACAGCCCGGATCGACACCGGAAAGGCGCAACGTCCCCCAATGCCCTCGCCCTCCCTCGGTATGACCGCCTCCTGCTTTCGCAACCCCTCCACCTGGCCCGTCGGCTCAGCCGACGGTTCGTCGGCGCAACCTGCGACAGGCGCGCCCAGCATCAGCGCCGCCACGGCAGCCATCCGCCGAGCGAGATCCCCCCTCGTTCCGTTCATACGAACTCCCTTCCCTCTGTCTTACTGTGTATGAACCTGACACGGAGATCGTGGGCGCGACAGGAAGGATGGGCCGTGCGCGGATCGTTGCTGTGGTGGCGCTTGAAAAGCGCCTTTTCGGCGTCTCGCTGGCCGACCGATGCGCAAATCAACGTGTCGCGTTCGCCGTGGTTCGCACCAGAGACTGCCTGCGATCTTGCTGGTGACACTCATGGTTTGTTCATGAGTGGTCTGCAGAATGTTCAGCGTTTGTCTGCGTGCTCAGACGTAGCGGGTGAGCCAGTTGTCGTGGCGCCGCTTGTAGCCCTGGTACCAGCGGCACAAGGGGTACATCGCCAGCACCAGCAGCGCGGCGCCGAGCAAGGCGCCCGGGATCCCTAGCTTGCCCATGGTGGCGGTCACCATGGCGGCGAGGATGAGTACGTAGAAGTGGAGCATGTAGAAGAAGAGCGCGGTCTGCCCAAACACTGTAAGAGCCCTGAACTCGTACCTCTGGCGCTGCGCCCAGGCGAAGGCTGCGAGGAACAGGCCCAGGATGGCGAACTCCAGCCCCAAGAACGCGAGGCTCGGAGGGTTCTTCGACACGTTGAGCCACTGCTGCAGACTGTCGTCGAGCCGCGGTGCGCCGGCGTTGCCGAATCCGTTGGCGGCTCGCAGCGCGACGAACAGCGCAAACAAGGGGACCAAGGTCCGTAGCGCAGCATGGGTGAGACGGATCAGCGCAGTCGCCTCGTCGTGGCTCGGATCCAGGACGAACTCGCCCCAGAGAAAGCCGACTACCATGACGCCGATCCAAGGCGCGATGGGATACTGAATGAACCAGCTAGGCGAGGCCGGTCCCCCTTCGTAAAGGATGCGTGCCGCCCAGGCGGGCAGGACTCCGGAACCGAACAGCTCGGGCGTGAGGATGAGACCGAGCGCGAGCACAGCCAGCGCTGGCCGACGCAGGTGTCGAAGGAGACCGAGTACCATCATCGCGCTGCCGATCGCCGTGAGCACGTCCAAGCGGAAGTTCTCGTAGCCGCCGAGGAGATTCAGCCACACGATGTCGATGAGCAGGATCACCAGGCCGCGCGAAGTGATGAAGCGACCGATCTCGCCCCGCGTTGCGCCCCTGGCAGCCTTCTGCCTGGCAAGCATCGAGATGGAGCAACCGGCGAGGAACACGAAGGCGACCGGGCAGACGTGAGTGATCCAGCGCAGGAAAAACTGGTCCGGAGGAAAAGACGTGGCCCCTGCTGTGAGGTTGCGACTCCCCGGCGTCACCCGGCCGCGATTCAAGACCCCCGACGCGTGATCGACGGCCATCAGGATCATCACCAGGCCGCGCGTCCAGTCGATCGGCAGTAGACGCTGGCTACGTGGCGTTGTGGGCTCGCGCATGTCCGGAGGCTAGCGCGAGTAGCCCTCTGAGGTGTAGTCTCCGGCCGGCGTGGATTGGGATGACGTACGCCATTTTCTCGCCCTTGCTCGCACCGGCTCGGTGCGTGCTGCCGGTTCGCAGCTCGGAGTGAGCCACTCGACCGTGGCGCGGCGGGTCGAGGCCCTCGAGACGCGGCTCGGCGTGAAGCTGTTCGACCGGCACCGCGACGGGTACATGCTGACGCAGGCCGGGCACGAGATGGTCGCCGGCGCAGAGCGCGTGGAGCGGGAGATCATCGCCCTGGAGCGTGGCCTCGCCGGGCAAGACGCTCGGCTCGAGGGGCCCGTGCGGGTGACCTGCACCGACCCGTTCATGGCGAAGATCCTGCTCCGCGCACTGGCCGGACTCTGCGAGTCCCATCCTGGCATCGAACTCGAGCTGGGCGCCAACCCCAAGAACCTGGATCTATCTAAACGCGAGGCCGATGTCGCGGTGCGCGCGCTCTTGCCGAACGCGGTCCCGCCGGAACACTTGATCGGACGGCGGCTCGTCCCCATCACCCTGTGCAGCTACATCGCAAGCACGCACGCGACCCGCTTCGACCCCGAGCACAGCGCGGGGCGCCTACGTTGGCTCGGATCCAACACGAGCAAGCTCGACGAGGAGAAGGTTGCTTCCTCGAGCTACCCGGAGGTTCCGCTGTGGGGCTCCTTCGAGTCGATGGCGGTCATGATCGAGGCTGCGCACGCGGGCCTCGGCATGGTGATGTTGCCGACCTATGTAGGCGATGCGGACCCGGGCCTGGCGCGCCTGCCCAAGCCTGACCTGCGACACGTCGCAGATTTCTGGCTCCTCAGTCATGGCGACCTTCGGGACAACAAGCGTCTGCGTGCCACGCGCGACTGCATCAGCGCGACGTTGACCGAGCAGGCCGCCCTGTTTCGCGGCTAGGCCGATAGGTCGAAGCGGGCGCACCTCGGGGGCGAGAGCTGGAGCAAAACTGCGCTCCTGCGTCACGAAAGTAGACCGAGCATGGCTGCACCGCTTACGTAGAATCGTCCCTTCATGAGGAACACCGAAGCCAAGTTTTGGGACGACATTGCCGAGAAGTACGCCAAGAAGCCGGTGGCCAACGTCCAGGCCTTCGAGCGCAAGAAGGCCATCACCCGCGAGCAGCTGCGACCCGATTCCAAGGTCCTCGAGATCGGCTGCGGCACGGGCTCGCTCGCCCTGGACCTGTCGCGCTTCGCCGGCCACATCCATGCCATGGACCTCTCGGCCGAGATGATCCGCATCGGCGAGCAGAAAAAGAGAACCCAAGGCGTAACCAACGTCACCTTCCACGAGGGCACCCTCGACGGCCAGCTCCCCTTCCCAGGCGAGCGCTTCGATAGTGTGTGGGCCTACTCCGTCTTCCATCTAGTTCGCGACCGCAAGCGTACGCTCGAGACCCTGTTCGACATTCTCGAGCCCGGCGGCTCTCTCATCTCATCGAACATCTGCCTCGGCGACTCATGGGTGCCCTACGGCCCCGTCATCACGGTGATGCGCTGGTTCGGCAAGGCGCCTGTCGTCCATACCTACGACCGCGCCACGATTCACCGCGAGATGCGTGAGGCCGGTTTCGTCGACATCGAGGAGAAAGAGGTGGGCGCCGGGAAGACGGTCGCGTTCATCGTGGCGAAGAAGCCAAGCTAGGACTTCATACGCATTTTCGTTGAACACCCGGGCCGCCTGCGGGCACCCAGGTGCATGAAGATCGGGTACCAAGGCAACTGGATCGGGTTGGAGCGCGTAATTCGTCGTGGGGCGCTGGCCTTCGTGCTGGCCGGTAGCGCCATCGGTTGCAACGACGACGAGCACCAGGATGACCCGCGGGAAGTCTCGAACGAAGACACTGCGCTGCTCGGATCGGAGCTGCGCACGCTGGCGGAGCAGGATCTCCAGGAAATGCAGGCCCTCGGTATGGGGATCACGGTGCAGTTGGCAGACGGTCGTCTCGTCGAGGTCGCCGCCGGACGCATCGGCCCGAACGCCACGGACCCGCTGTACGACGTGGGAGCGACCCGGCAAATCCTGGGCAGCGTCACCAAGCTCTACACGGCCACCATGATCATGCAGCTCGTGGAGGAGGGTAGCCTCAGCCTGGACGACACCCTCGAGCCGTGGTTCTCGATTCCGAAGGCCGACGCGATCACGGTGCGCATGCTGCTGAGCCACACCAGCGGTCTGCGCGAGTGCCTCGAGGCGCTCACGCAGGAGGAAACTGCACAGCCATGGACGCCCATGCAGCTGCTGGACAAGGCGGTCGCGCTAGGCCCCTGGGCCGAGCCAGGCGGGAACGTCGCGCGCTACGCCAACACCAACTTCCTCGTGCTGGCCATGCTGCTCGAGAAGCTGACGGGAACCTCCTGGGAGCAGAACGTTCACACGCGCATCACCACGCCGCTCGGGCTCGTGCACACGGGCTCAGCTACCGAGCCGGGCGGTCGCGGCGATCTCGTCGAAGGCTGGTTGCACACGGAAGAGACGGGCTGGACCGCTGCCCTGGCCCTGACTGACCCGTCCGTCGGCTGGGGATACGGAGCGATGGCCGCCACCAATCGAGAGCTCGCGCGATTCACCAAGGCCCTGTTTGCAGGAGAGCTGTTCGAGTCGCCGAGCACCCTGGCGCAGATGCGGCAGTTCGACGCCGAGATCGACCCAACGTTGCTGTCGGACGGAGAACCGCCGTATCGCGTGGGCCTGGGCATGGTGCGCTACGAGATCGACGACTTGCAGCTCGAAGGTCACGTCGGACACGTCGTTGGGTTCAACAGCGCGACCTTCCACGACCCTGCAACGGGTTCGCTGATCAGCGTGACCTCCAACGACGAAGACGAAGTGGCGGGGCTAACCGCCGTGAAGGTGGCGCAGCACCTCCGAAGCCGGTAGTTTGCTCGCGCCACGCTCACCGCGAAGCTGGTGGGGACGGTCTCGGCGCAGCCTATTGCGGAAAGAGTAAGGTCGCGGGCGCGGAACGGCTCTGAGGTTGGTTCACCCCGAGCGTGCGTGCATTTTTCGCGTCCACTCTGCGTTCATGGCTGGATGACCAAGCGCTTTCCGTGGCACGTGGGGCCCTTGCTGTTCGCGGTTTGGCTCCTTTCCGGAGCCTCGTCGGCGCGCGCTGACATTTGGGATGCAGGAAAGGGTACGTATCTCCCGTTCGGCCTGACAGCTTCCTACCTGCGCCTTCATGAAGGCGACGACAAGGTTCGCACCGGCAAGCTGGGGCTCGAGCTGAGCTGGGTGGAATACGACAGCGCCTGGTGGGGCGGCTATGCGGATGTGGCTTATGACTTCGCGGGGGAGCGTGTCTGGATGACCGCTGGTCCAGAGTTTGGACTGTTTTCTATCGGGCTGGACGCAGGGTTCGTGTACGTGCTGGACAAGGGGCGCGACGACATGGGCTTCAGGGTGCGCTTCGTGGTCAGCGTCTTTGAAAATGACGGGCAGATGCACCCAGATCGCCACCGTGTGCGTGAGTACTTCAAGAGCAGCACGATCTTGCTGACTTTAGGGGGCGGCGCGTTGTTGCGAAACGAGCCTCAGCGCTTCTTGGAGTTGGGCGCGCTGTTCAAGCTGAAGAACGAGCGGTGAGCGAGGCCGCCTTTGCGGTGAGGCATAGCGGGAGACTACCAGTCGTGGATGCCGAGCCTCTCCAACTTCAGGTAGAGCTGATGCCGTGACAGCGCCAACATGCGGGCCGCCTGAGCTTTGTTGCCGCATGCTCTCCTCAAGGCCATGCGTATGTGGCGCCGTTCGATCTCGGAAAGCGGAGCAACCTCCAGGTCCTCGCTAGCGGTGCGGTTCGGAGCGTGGGAGAGCGTCGGTTCGAACGTGGCGCTGTCGCACATGCGGATGTGGCGCGGAAGATGGCGTGGTTCCACCAGGATGTCGGGCGCGGCGGCGCAGCAGTGCTCCACCACGTTGCGGAGCTCGCGTACGTTGCCAGGCCACGAATAGCGCGAGAGCTCGTGCAAGCTCGTCGCCGAGAATTCGGCGGGCACGCGGTGACCCTGGTCGCGCAGCTCAGCCACGAAATGGGCGAGCAAACAGGGGAGGTCCTCGAGTCGCTCGGAGAGGCGCGGAAGCTCGATCCGGTGGGCGCTCAGACGATAGAACAGGTCGGCTCGCAAGGTGCCGTGTCGGACCGCCTCCGAGGGGTCGCGGTTGGTGGCAGCGATCACCCGCGCGTGGACCGGGGCCTCGCGCATGCCCCCGACGGGACGCACTGACTTTTGCTCCAGGGCGCGCAGCAACTTGGGCTGGGTCGCGAGCGGCATCTCGGTGATCTCGTCCAGAAACAGCGTGCCATTCCCGGCCGAGCGCATGATTCCCGGAACGCTGCCGCGGCTCCCCGTGAACGCGCCCTTTTCGTGGCCGAAGAGCTCGCTCTCGATGAGGTCGTGGGGGAGGGCGGCGCAGTTGACGGCGGCAAAGGGGGCGCTTTCATGGCCACCCAGGCGGTGCAGCGCACGGGCTACGAGTTCTTTGCCGGTGCCGCTTTCGCCCGTAATCAACACTGGACCTGGCGCGCAAGCAACGCCAGCGATCTGCGCGAACACGGCTTGCATGGCCGCGCTGCCGCCCACGAAGTCAGGCAAAAGGCTGTTCGGATCGGCGCTCTTTCCAGCTGGGGGCGGGCGTAGTCGTAGTCCGCTGTCGAGGTGTCTTTCCGCGTCAGGAAGTGCATAGGTCGCGGCGACCTGATGAGAGAGGGTGCGCCCGAGTTGCTCGACCACGTCTCGCCATTTCGGGTCTGGCACGGCCTTGTTCACGGCGACCTCGAATGCACGCATCACATCAAGGGTGTCCGCCAGTGCCAGGCCGCTCGCATGCAACTCGCCGATGAGAGCCGAGACGTGAAGCTGCACGTCGCTCGCGCGCCCAGCGCTCAACGCCAGGAGCAGCGGCGAGAGCGCCTGCGCGAGGAGGGGGAGTAGGGGGTGCACTGCGGTTGGCAGCGCGGAGTACGACCCGAGCCAGGTACTGCGAAGCACGTCGAGCTCCCGCAGGAGCACGCGTGCGAGCAGCTGAACCTGCCGTGCGTCGGTTCCCGCTGCGCGCGCTTGGGTGCTCACGACGGTTCCTCCTTCTTGGTGCCCGTGCTTCTCGCTCGAAAGCAAGCTAACGGTGAGGACCGCCGAAACTCAAGTCATGCTGGATTCATCCGAGCAAATAGTGGGGTGGCAAGCAGGCTTGACGCGCGCGGGCCTAGAGGTCGTCATTCGCGGCCATCGCTCCACTCATACTCCCGTCGAGCGACGCAATCATACTGACGCGCATGCGGTCGAACGACTCGCTCAGATCCCGGACTTCCTGGGTGCCTTGGCTGCGAAACTGCACGTTCAAATTGCCCGTGCTCATCACCCGTGCTGCCTCGGCCAACTCCTGGATTGGTCGCGCGATGGTGGCACGGGCCAGCCAGCCGCCGAGTGCGACCAAGACCAGTCCGAGAAAGAGGGCCACACCTTGCACGACGTAGAGAGTCGCTACCTTACTCTCAGAGTCTGCTTGCATCAGAGAGACTGCGCCGTCCATGGCCTCCAGCAGCTGCAGATTGGTGTCCATGATGGCATCGACGTCGGGGGTGCTCTTGCCGTGAGAGGCCAAGACGGCGTTCAGATGAGTCTTGAATGCGGACCACTTGCCCTCCACGATGTCGAGCTGCTTGCGGATCTCCTCCGTGGCCGCAGGGGGCGTCTGCCGCATCTTCGTCATGTCCAGGTTCGTCGGTGCCGAGCCGCCGTCGCGCAGTGCGAACAAGGTGGACTCGAAGACCCGCATGGTGTGCCGCAAGACGTCTCGATACTCGCTCACCTGTTCTTCTCGTCCTGCGGCCGCCGCATTGGCGAGCTGCACGCCTTCCTTGGTCATGCGCTGCGTGAGCATTCTCTGGCGGCCTGCCAGGTTGACGATGAGACCGTCGTCCTTTTGGGTCTGCAGTACCTGAAAGCTGGCAGCGACCACGCCGCTGAGCAGTACGAGGAAGGCAGCGAAGATCAGCAGCATTCTACCTTGGATTGTCGTCAACATGCGGGGCGTTCCTTTCTGAATAGGGGGCGCCCTCCCGAAGGCGCCGTAGCAGGCAGAGGAGGTCGGCGGGAGGCCAAGCGGTGGGACGCTTGCGCAGTTCACTCGGCACGTCTTGCACGTGGGTCAACGCGGCCGCTTGCGCGTGTGCACCTCGCACGGACCACGTGGTTACGATGCGCTGCTGCGCGGCCGCCGCCACCAGCACGCTGCTTTGGGCGAGCTCCGGCCAGGGCATGCTTCCCTGCGCGCAGACGTGCTGCAGTAGTCGTGCCGCGTCAGGCGAAAAGAAGTAGCGATCCGCGGTGGCGGCAGTAGCCCACCGTGCCAAGCGAACCGAGAAGATACCTGGTGCCAGCCCGTCCTCGCCCATGCGGAGGCTGTGCGACCCGTCGTCTTCAGGCGGTCCCCACTCCTCGTCCAGGGTGGTGACCTGCACCGTGCTGATCCCGAGGCCTGCGACGCCCGCAGCCAGCTCGCGCAGCTCGAGCACTTGCCGCGCATCCAGGCCCCGAGGGCACGAGACCCAGAGGAGTGGCAACCGGCCAGAACTCTCGAGCACGCCGATCTCCATCAGAGCCTTGCCGACCTGTTCGAGCGAGCCTTCCGCGGTCATGCCGAGCGCCTGGGTGAGCATCGCCAGCGTGCTCCCCAGCCCCCGCTGGACGGTGAGGCGTGCCAGCACCGTGCAGTTGTCCGGTGTGCCGCGGCAGGCAGCTTCGAGTACCAGCTCGGCGTGGCGAGGGGCCCGCGCGCACACGCGAATCAAGGGCGTGCGCGCCTCGAACAGCCTCTGCAGCGCCTCTCGGGTCTCATGCTCCAGGCCTTCGTCCAGGCTGGCCTGGAGCGCCCGCTCGAGGCCATTGGGTACGAAGGGCTGGACCTGCCTCGGATCGGGTCGGATCGAGCTGGCCCCGCGCCCCTTCTCGCGCGCGGGATCCTGCGCCACCTCGGCCAGCTCCCTCGACAATTCGCTCCCAGAGTTCGGTCTTTGTCCGGGGTCCTTGGCCAGCATCGCGAGGAGAAGCTCGCTCACGCCCCGCGGAAGATGCGGCGGTAGCTTCGGCGTCAGCTCGAGGTGCGCGCCCCTCAGCTGCTGCAGATCCGGCAGGGGAAACGGTACCCGCCCGACCAGCATGAAGTAGAGACATGCCCCCAGGCTGTACACGTCCGAGGCTGGACTCGGGGGGCCATCGCGCCACAGTTCGGGCGCCAGAAAGGCCGGTGTGCCCACGACCGGCAGCAGTCCAACGCTGTCGCCCGGGCGCTCCAGCGCCAGGCCAAAATCAGCGATTTTGACTTGTCCGTAGCGGGTGACCAGCAGGTTGTGCGGCTTGATGTCCCGATGGATGATCCGCTCCTGGTGCGCATAGCTGAGACCGGACGCAGCCTGGCAGATCAACTCCAGCGCTTCCGCCAGCGGCAAGGGGCCCGTGCGTTGGACGCGAGTCTGAACACTGCCTCCGCCCACGTACTCGTAGACGATGAACCAAAGACCCTTGTGGCGCCCAGCATGGTAGACGCGCACCACGTGGGGATGCTCGAGCTTGGCGGCGATACGGGCTTCTTCGACGCCGCGCGTTTCACCGATCCGCCCGCTGCGTGCAGTCTTGAGCGCGACGTAGCGCCCGAGCAGGGAGTCGCGCCCGAGCAAAACGGTTCCTTCACCGCCGCGCCCGAGGTTTCCCTCGATCACGTAGTTTCCAATCAGCGTGCCCGTTGCGATGGACAGCCCGTCGTCCACTCTCTGCTCCGCCTCGGCTAGATCTGAAGTCACCATGTGCCGAGCAGCTCACACGCGCAGCGGTTGACGCAGCGCACGCGCGGCCTCGATAAAACTCTGCTGGCGTTCGGGGTTGGGAATCTTGGCCGCCAGCCGCGTCAGGAAATCGTTGAACTGCCCGTGGCGCAGTGTGCGCGCGGTGACGCCCAGTGCCGCCAGTTGCTGCTTGAACAACACCTTTGCCGCCGGACCCGTGTAGTTCACGTAGACTCCGAGCATCTGCACGACCAGCGCCTTACCCACGGCGTCCGGTGGCACCTGCTCGCCGTAGGCGCCGCTCGAGCGCGACGTCAGGTCGGCTCCCTGGGTGAGCGAGCGGCTCACCTCGGGCGCCTTGCCCGACGCCAGCACACTCGAGGGCTCGGCGCGTGCCAGATTGAGCGCCAACACGTTCAGGGCGACGTGCAGCATCGTGATGTTCACGTCGGGGGTCGTGAGCGCGAGCACGGTGTAGGAGTCGAGTCGGCGCAGCAGGATGCCGCCGCCTTCGCAGTTCGCGAAGAACCCATCGACCCGGCCATCGTTCAGCGAGCCGAAAATGTCGAACGAAGACGCCAGGCGGCGCGTCACCTCGGTGAGGAGGATGGCCTCGTAGGGGGCGGGCAGATTGTTGGTCACACAGCGACCTGCGCCATCGAACAGCGCCACTCCGCGTACCCCTTCGGCTTCCGACAACGATGCTAACGGTATGCTCACAGTCATCTCCCTTGGCCTGAGGCGATCTTCTTCAGCACCGCCATCGGATTCTTGTTCGCTCCACCCATCACCAGCAGGAAGCCGAAGTCCTCGTTGACCACGTACCAGTTGGAGCTGCCCATCGAGATGCACCACGACTCGGGTTCTCCCAGTCCGAGCTCCGCTGCGGCCTCACCGAGCTGACGCGCTGCGAGCGCAGCCACCGCGCAGCCAGTCTCGGCGTCCATCTCGCCTTCATTGGCCACCACGCTTCCATCTCGCTCGGCGCGTGCCGCGGCGCGCAGTGTCGGAGCGCGCTGCAAGACCTCACCGAGGGCGACCTCATTCTTTGCCGTATTGCTTGCGTTCACGGTCTTCTCCTTCTCCTGCGGCGCGTTCGGCGCGCGGGCTGGCTCCTTCGAGCTCGTCGGGTTCGTTGCCTGAGGCACCTGCGGCGTGGCTGACGCGCCCGCTCGGGCAGAGGATGCGCCGCCGGAAAAGGGCGTAAGATTCGACGTGCGGACGGTGTTGGAGCGCGATTCAGGGCTCGCTCGCGGAGCGGGCGTGGGCGAGGCTGGCGCTTTCTGTCCGCGCAGAGGTGGCAACCCTGCGGCCAGGGCGGTCGTCGTGGGGGCCGCCTCTCTCGACCGCAGATCAAGCTGCACGATGCCCGACGGATCCCCGGAAATCGCGGCCATGTTGGGCGCCTTGGCAAAGCGTCCCATGCTCCGAGATGCCCGTTCGTCGGCGATGCGCACGGCGTCGAGGAGCAGTTGCTCGAGGCTGCCAGTGAGGTTGGCGGGTAGCGCCACTCCGGTCAAAGACTCGCAGTGGATGTCGGCATCCTCCAGCAACGCGAGTCGAGAGAAGGCTTCCACACCCTCGCCGAGCTCGTCGTTGGCCCAGGTGACATCGCCAGCTTCAATCACGATGCGCCCGTGGCTACCGAGGCCGTTGGAGACGGAAAGACCGACGCTGCGACGGGTCAGCGCCGCGAGCTGAAGGTAGTCGGCGACCGTAAAGACGGAAGCTGGTGGCGGGAGCGTTCTTACACGCTCGAGTCGCCGCTTCACGAGTTCGCGAAAGGCCGCGCCGTCAACCGGCTTCTGAATCACGTCGATGTTCGAATTCTCCGGCAGCTCAGGGCGAATCCCGACCTCCCCGGCCACGAAGATCACGGGGATCTTGAGGCCGCGGCTCGCCAACTCCGGCAGCAGATCGAGGCCCGACCCGTCGGGCAGAGAGAGCCCAGCGACCACGAGGCGTGGCATCGTTGCGTCGAGTGCATCGATGGCCTCTTGAATGCCCCTCGCTTCGACCACGGAGATGGCCTGATGCGTGAGCAGATGCCGGCTGAGCGTTCCCCTGAGCACGATTTCATCCTCGAGGAGAAGAACTTGGTCCATGCGCGACTCTCCCTGACCACCGAAATGGCGGGCAAGGCAGTGTGCCCCGCCCAGCTCCCGCTCCTCGCCTCGACGAGATGGCGGGAGGCATCGGTGCACGGCGCGCGCCAACTCCGTGGGCGATGCGTGCCGTCGCGAAACTGCCCGACTTTCCTGGAAGACCAACAGACGGTCTGCACGCTACGAGGCCTTCACAGGCTGGTTGCTCGCTCCGGCGAGTGTCCCGATCGGAACACTCGGCTGCGATCGGTACACTCCCGGCGCGTCTTACCGAAACAGTCGAGCACGAGAGTGTAAGGTCCGTCTGCAAGCGGGAGCCGCGTGAGCAGTGTCCCTTGGGCTAGGCCGTATTGTCGGACCCAATGCACAGTTTGGGTCAGAGCACCTGCCCCGTGGGGGTAGGGTTCACAGCATGGGCCGATCCGGAAGTCGGACCGAGGACGCCGGCGAGACCAGTTTCCGCACGCTCTGCGAAACCTGCGGAGTCGGGTTTTGGCACATCGATAAGGCTGGCCGCACCGTCTACGTGAACGCCGCCATGTGCGCGCTGCTCGAAGCGGATTCGGCGGCCGAACTCGAGGGCGTCGGATACCACCGGTTCTTCACGGAAGAGAGCCTGGTACGCATGCGCGAGGAGCACGCCAAGCGGACGACCGGCGCGCCCTCGACCTACGAAGCGGTGCTGATCGGGTTGCGTGGCGGACGTCGCAGCGTGGTGATCTCGGGCGCTCCGCTCACGGACAGCGCCGGCGAACTGCAGGGACTGATCGGAACTTTCACGGACATCACCGCGCGCAAGCAAGCAGAACTTGCGCTGCAGGACAGCGAGAATCGGTTGCGCTCCGTTTTTGCTGCTTCCAACGATGCCATCGCCGTCGCGCGCGCCGGCGTGTTGATGATGGTCAATCCGGCACTCTTGCGCATGTTCCGCTGCATCGACGAAGACGAACTGCGCGGACACTCGGTGCTCGAACTGATTACCCCCGCTTCGCGCGAGGATGTTGCCGAGGGCGTGCGCTTGCGCGCGGAAGGCAAGCAGCAGGTCGGCCACTACTTCACGACCGGGATTCGCCGCAATGGCGAGGAGTTCCCTCTCGAGGTTCGCGCCGCCGTCTACCAGGAGGCCGACGCGTTTTACTCGGTGGCCATCCTGCGCGACAACACCGAGCGCATGGCGCTGGAGGAGCAACTTCGGCAGTCACAAAAAATGGACGCCCTCGGCCGCCTGGCAGGCGGCGTCGCCCACGACTTCAACAACTTGTTGATGGTGATGATGGGCTGTTCGGAGATGATCCTGGCCGACCAGAGCGCGAGCGCAAAGGTTCGACACAACGCGCAGCTCACGGTGTCGACCGGCGAGCGCGCGGTGAGTCTGACCCGTCAGTTGCTGGCCTTGAGCCGCCGCCAGGTCATCGATCCCAGAGTCATCGATCTCGACGGGGTCGTGCAGGAGATGGCGGACATGCTGCGCCGACTGCTCGGGCCCCAAATCGAGCTGGTGGTGAAGCGGGGCGACGCGACCGCGCGCGTGAAGGCCGATCCGGGGCAGATCCAGCAAGTCGTGATGAACCTTTGCGTGAACGCGCGTGACGCCATGCCTGAAGGCGGACGCATCACGCTGGAGACCGAGCACGTGCGCTTGAGTGAAGGGCAGCTGCGCTCGTTCGTGAATACGCCCGCCGGCGACTTCATCCGCCTGGCCGTCAGCGACACGGGGCATGGGATGGACGCGGCCACGCAGGAACGCCTTTTTGAGCCCTTCTTCACGACCAAGCCGCTCGGTGAGGGGACAGGACTCGGCCTCTCCACGGTCTACGGCATCGTCAAGCAGAGCGGCGGCCATATCACGGTGAACAGCTCCGTTGGCGAGGGCAGTGTGTTCTACGTGTACCTTCCGCGCGTCGACGCGCCGCTCGCGGCGCCGCCCGCGGCGCGAAGCATTCCACCAGCTCCCCACGCATCCGATCTGACCGTACTCCTGGTCGAGGACGAGGCTTCCGTTCGGGCGCTGGTCGGGACCTTTCTCGGTGCCATTGGCTACAAGGTGATCGCCGCCAGCTCGGGCGAGGAGGCGCTAAGTCTGTTTGCGCGTCGACAGGCGGTAATCAAGCTCGTGGTGACCGACATGCTCATGCCGGGCATGTCGGGCGCCGTGCTCGCCAACGAGCTCGATCGTGTGGCTCCCGGCCTGCCGATTCTGTTCGTGTCGGGCTATCCCAGAGACAGCAGCTCCACCCTCGTCACCGCGCGTCCACGCTCGGCATTTCTCGCCAAGCCGTTCACCCCGTTGCAGCTGAAGTCGCAGCTGCAGCAGCTGCTCGCTGCGGGCGCCGACGGCGGTCGGTTGGAATGAAAGGCGCTGAAACTGACGAGCACATGAGCTGCTCTGAAGTTGGTTGGCCCATCCCTCCATTCCAACACAATCAGGTCCCGTCGGAGCATCGGCTCCCTTGCTCACGACGCACCTCACGCGTTGACAGAATGGACACGGCGCTCTGACAGGACCGACCCCCGGCTCGGCCGCGGTGACACGACGCCACCACGGCACTGGTGCAGTTGGGAATGGGTGGTTCGGCTCCCCGTGCATGAGGGCGACTTTCGCGATGTTTGAAGATCGCTCTCTGTCCTGGCACCAACCATATGGAGAGCAGCTTGCCATTGAGCAAGCTATGATCTGCTGAGCAGCCGCCAACCAAAGCCCCTTTGGGCAACCCTCTCCCCAAGACCAATAGACGCCGGTGCCGGCGAATGCGTGTAGGCGACGCGTAGTTGGTTGGACAGCGGATCTAGAAATGAGTCACGACTGCCATCGGAACTCGGACCTAGCAACATCCATCCTGCTGGTTGACGATGACCCAGCGGTGCTGGATGCGACGCGGGCGATGCTAGATGACCTCGGATTCGAGGTGCATGCATGTCTTGGTGGAGCTGCCGCGCTCGAGGTCATCAAGGACGCGTCCGTCCGCATTGATGCGCTCGTCAGCGATGTGGTCATGCCAGGACTCGACGGGCTCGCGCTCACGGACCTCATCGAAGTACTTCGACCGGGTACACCGACCATCCTCATGTCGGGTTATCCCTTCGATGGCTTGGCCGCGAAGCATCGACAGGTCGCGGTGCACTTTCTGCGTAAACCCTTTCGCATTGTCGAACTGATCGAAGCGTTGGATCAAGCGTGTCCTACTCGCTAGCTTCCTGGCTTGCTCCGAGCTCTCGCGAACTCGAGGTCGTGTATCGACCGAGCTATGCCTTCTTTCCCGCGGCCGGTAACAGGATGACGAAATCAGTGCCAACGCCCTCGGTGCTGGTTGCGCGTATGCTTCCGCCGAGTCTTCTTATGATGCCGTAACAGGTTGAGAGTCCCAAGCCTGTCCCTTTGCCCTCGGCTTTCGTCGTGAAAAATGGCTCGAAGAGACGAGAAATCACGTGGGGTGGCATGCCCGTGCCCGTATCACGCACCTTGATCTCGAGCCATCGCCCCCGGTGCGCTCGGTCGTCCTCCACGGCTTCGGCGCGCTCTCGTGCTTGAAGGTACAACGTACCGCCGTTCGGCATCGCGTCGCGCGCATTGATCGCAAGATTCAGGAGGACCTGCTCGACGTGCGTTGAACCCGCGATGATCGAAGGAAGCTCGCTCGGGATACCTACCTCCAGCCGTACGCTCGGGCCGAGCACGCGCGGAAGAAGATCGGCTAGGGCACACAAAGTGGCGCGCGAATCTATGATCGAGAGCTGCTCCGCTTCTTTGCGAGAGAATGCTAGGAGGCGCTTCGTAAGCTGGGTGGCATCCGCCGCTGCCTTGTCTGCTGCCTTGAGAATTTCGCTGGTGTGGCCAGCGAGGTTCTCGTTCAACGAGGCTATCTGGATTGCCCCTTGGATCACCGTTAGCAGGTTGTTGAAGTCGTGCGCTACAGCTGCCGCCATGCGCCCGAGGGCGTCCATCTTCTGCGCCTGCTGGAGCTGTGATTCCAAAGCAACGGCCTGGCGTTCGCGGGTCACAACCTGCTTGAGCGCTCGCCTCGCGTTTCGGACCTGGATAGCCGAAAGGATTGCGGTTACCACGCATAGCGCAAGTCCATAGGTTGTTGCCGTCCCCCATGTTGCCGGGAGCTGCACTTCGTTGCGCGACACGACGCCCATCGCGATGACCGCGCCAGCGTTCAAGAAGGCGCTCACGATGACTCCCCGCAGTGGCAGCGTCGCCCCCGCCACGAACAAGGAGAACCCGACGAACGCAGGTCCCGGACCGATCTGTCGGTTGGCCGCCACTGCGGCGAAAACGGCTCCGGTCACGAGACAATTCAAGAGCACGGCCACCATTTGGCCGCGGCGTTCGTCCGTGGCCATGCGGTGCACGGCCGCGAACAACGGGGCGGCGAGCAGCGGCACGACCACCACTCGTGTGTCCATCCCGACCAAGAGGAGCGAAGCCGCGAGGACCAACGTAACGCAGGCAAATGCCAAGGCGATGGCGCGCACGTTGCGAACCCGGCGTCGACGATCGAGACGTTCGACCCGCGCGCGTACGTCATCGAGCTCTAGCGAGCTAGTTAGCGAGGCCATGCTAGAGGCCGAGCCAGGTGGATGCACCCATTTTGCACGAGGTTCGACGGATGCTTCACCGTCCACCGATGCATATCAAGTGTCAGCATACTGCTTGCGGCGGGCCGGTCTCTCTTCTCCGGCATCAAGGAAACAGCGGCCGCCTTCGAGCGCTGCACGGGTCCAACCATTGACGAGGGGGCAGCATGCAGGAGAGCGCTCCCGGGCACTTGCTAGGTCGCCTGACGACGGGCGGTCAATGTTCGTGGCCATCGCAGTCACTCCCGTCGAGCACGCGACCAGGAGCGACGCAGGAGAGGAATCCGCGATATCCGTCCCAACGTTTTTCGCCAAGGATCGCCGATGCCGCCGCAGTAAAGGGAATGTCGCGGTTCAAGCAATACCTTGGTTCGGCGCTCATCGCGCTGCTGTTCGCCGGCTGCACCGAAGATGTGCCTCTGCCGCCAGGGATCTCGGGAGACGCGAGTTCCGAAGCGAATGGTGATGGCGATGGCGATGGCGACGCGGACGCAGGTTGCGACGAGAACTCCGCACAGACCTGTGACTGCGACGGCGGAGCCACCGGTATTGCGGTCTGTTCGAATGGCCACTTGGGCGCTTGCACGGCCTGTGTTGCCGAATCGACTGGTTCGAGCCGCTGCGTCCCCGGCACGTATGTGGGCCACTCAATGGGCACCTACAGCGGCGGCGGAGCTTTCTGGGGTCTTATTCCAGGCTGGAATGTGAACACCAAGAACGGCATCGTCTTGCGACTCAGCAATGCCGACGAGGGCAGCGAGTTCTCCGAGGTGAATAGCGGCTGCCTCGAGGCAAGGCTGCCCGACGGCGGCTTGGACACCACGGCGGGTGGCCTGCTCACGGGCACAGTGGACTGCAGCACAGGTCGTCTGGATGCGGTACTGCGGAACTACGGCGAACGCCCGACCGGGCTCACCTTGGCGCTAGAACGATGGTACGCGCGAGGCGTGGTGCACGCGACCTACGATCCCGCCACGCACTCCTTCAATGGAACATGGGAGCAGCACGAGCCGCCCGACGCGTTCAACATGGTCGCTGGCGGAAGCGGGA
Organism: Myxococcales bacterium; assembly: GCA_047601445.1. Taxonomy (GTDB): domain Bacteria; phylum Myxococcota_A; class Polyangia; order Polyangiales; family DASUME01; genus DASUME01. The sequence continues at coordinate 7,572,380 of JASGJH010000001.1, forward strand.
CCCTGACTATCGCGGAGGCGGATGCTGGAGTTTCGGACGAAGGGCGGAAGGGCACGACCTTCGAGGAGTGCTGGGGCTTCGCGTTTCCTGATGAAAAGTTTCCCGACGCCGGCCCCTAGAACGAAACGACCAGAGCCAACGTTGAAGGCCTTGCCAAAGAAAGGCTTCATCAGAGGCCAGTTTTGCACCCACCGTCATCCTTTGTTTCAACCGCCCCGCCCCGTGTCGCCACAATCACGTCGCTTGTCTGAGTTCACGATCAGCCATCCAACCATAGCGAAGGACGAACCGCTCACCTTCCGGCGATTCCTGCCCGGCAGAGCCGGACTCAGTGTGCAGGTTTACATTTGGCCGGACCTTTGCCTGGTCGTTCGCCAAGTTGCGGATAAGCGAGTAGTTCTAACCGGTCGCTACCAGCGTGGGCGGATTACCTGGGATCAAGAGCCATCCTCCAAAGTCTCGGAAACGGCCCAGGAGATCATCGGTGCCGACGTGAGTGATGCACTGCAGATTTTCCATCAGCGCTGCGTAGACCCTCGCCTATGGACCTCGGTCCAAGCCGCTCTCGTTCAACTGTAGTGCGCCAATGGCATCGGGATGCCTTGGGCGCTCGCGATAGCGAGCCTCACGGTGCGGCACGCTGTTGCCTGCGTGCCATCAGCCGTGCGCGCCAGCATGCGCGAAGTGCCCGTTTCAGCGCCGTTTCGCGGTGCAATTTCTCTGACTGAGGAGGCCGTTCCCGTGGAAGGATCTGGCCAGGTCAAAGTCGCAAAGACAGAATGCCTAGCGCTCCTCATTGGGGAGCTACAGGAGTAAATCGCCGGTGCGAACTCAAAGTCTTGCAGAACGGAAATTCGCCACCGCCATCGAGTGTCTCGCGACCGGAACGGGCACCATTCAAGAGCGCTTGCAAACCGCCTGCACTTGCCTGGTCGGACTGGGGCATGCGGACATACCACTCGTCGTCCGCGATAGGTGGAAGTCCATCGCAGGTCGCAGCGCGACCTGCGGTGAGCTTTCCAGTCGCGAGGCGCGCGAGCTCGCCATCTTGTTTGTGGAGGTCGCGCGCGAACTTGCATTCGTCCACCTGGCACAACCCGACGAGAATCATGCGACTGTCACGACTGGAGATGAAAGCAAGGAGCCGGCGATGCAGGCCAGGTCGACGGCACGTCTCAAGAGGGACCCGGCCAAGGGGTAGGCGGGCCAGCCGACGGGTTTACCTTCGTGGAGGTCCCGGATCGCTGGTTGCGGAGGTGTACTTGCCGATCAGGATGCCGACGAGCGTCTCGTCGTAGGCGCGTTCGAGGTCGGCGGACTTGAAGCCAGTGATGAAGGCCACCGCGATGCCGAGCACCGCAAGCGGCGGCCAGGGCAACACGGCGACGTCTACTCCGAACCGGTGGAGAATCAGGGGGAGCGAGCCCAGCCCTACGAGGTAAGCGATGTCACGCCTGGTCCAAGCCAGGATCTCCCGCAAACTGCAGTGCCGACCCGCAGGCATCGCTCAGTGCCACTTCCACCAGAGCGCGAGCGCGATGGCAGCTGGCACCGCGAACACGACCAGAAAGACTGGCGCTTCGTCCGCTACGCTGTAGCCCGCGCGCTTCACGCCGATGTACATGTTGATGGAGGCTCCGATGAACCACAGCGGCAGGAATGCCACGAGCGCGCGCATCATTCCGCTGTGGCCACCGACGATCCGTCCCAGCCCCGCCGCGAACGCGAGCACCAGGAGTCCAGTTCCAATGATGGCGAGGGTATGCATGGTCGCCCGGCCTCTACTGCGCTTGTCCGATGTCAAGGCGACGGATCTTGCCAGCGGGGGAGAGCTTGAAGCGAAAGAATGTCCTGAAGTTTCCCCACTGGTCGGAGTGGAATGCGCCGACGACTTCGAGCCCGTCGTCGCTCACGCTTTCGATGCTGGTGAAGCGCTCGTGCCCGAGTGCCTGCTCAATGAACTCTCGGAGACTGCGCGGACTACCATCGTCGTATAGAGTCGCGTCGGGCTCAAATTGGGAATCCCATGTGGCCCGGTCGCCCCGCTCGAGGGCGTCGATGGTGGCTCTCACGATCGGGTTCTTCAAGCGTTCGGAACTCATGTGCTGTTCTCCGAGTCATGTGGAGATGCGAAGCATTCGCGAACGGGAGTCCTCCCTGCTCGGTCGGATGAACCCCTCGCTGACTTTGAGCTTGCGCAAACGAATACCTAGCTCGCAGGAGGCAGGCCCGGAAGCGCATGGTGACCCGACACTGTGTTTAGGTTCCCTAAACAATCAGCGGCGGTGAGGGCCGCGCGCGCGTCGACCTGGCGAGGTGCGCGTCGGTGAGGCATCTGGATCCAGCATCCCATGGCGCTCGAAGAGCGTGCTGGCCCAGTTGGCAAAAGCCACCAAACGTACGGGCACTTGTCGACGACTCGGGTAGACCAATGAAACGGCGAGAGGCGGCGGTGCATGTCGTGTCAGGATCGGAAGGAGCGCTCCTGATTCCAAGTGATGACGAACGTCATAGGCGGGGATCTGAATGATCCCAAGGCCTGCCAAGCAGGCCGCGACGTAGGTTTCTGCGTTGTCGACGGTCACCACGCTACGGGCTGGAATCGAACGCTCATCGCCAGCGACGACATAGTCCCAGCTGGTCGTGCCAGAGAACGACGGCGAGTAGGCAACGATGAGGTGATCCTTCAGGTCACTCAAACTCGCCGGCCTCCCGAAGCGGGCGACGTACGAGGGGCTTGCGCAGTTAATCTGTGTCATCAAGCCCAACGAACGTACGATGTGGCTCGAGTCTCGCAGGGGACCGACCCGCACCACCGCGTCGACCCCCTTCTCGACCAGGTTGACCGTGCGATCGGAAGCGCCGAGATACACCTCGAGCGCGGGGTTCTGAGCGAGAAACTCGGGGAGTGCAGGAATGATCACGCGACGCGCGATTCTGGTGGGGACGTCGATCGCGAGACGCCCCGCCACGCGCGGTGATGCCTCGCGGAACAATAGCTCGGCCGCCTCGACCCGCGAAAGTATCTCTCTCGCGCGCTCCAGGTACAGGCGTCCTTCCGCCGTGAGACTGACGCTGCGAGTCGTGCGCTGGACCAACCGCACTCCGAGCTGCTCCTCGAGCTGCTGCAGCGCTATGGAAACGGTAGCTCGGGACACCCCTAGCGAGGCGGCTGCTTTGGTGAAGCTAGAGGTCTCGGCTACCTGCGCGAAGATCGACATTAGGTTGAGACGGTCCATCTGTTTGAGAACGTAGCCGATCGTCGGGCCTCCCAAAACGTGTGTCCACGCTCGCGCGCGCCAGGTCGCGGCACGGGCTGGTCTTGTTGTTGGACCAATGCGGCGCAACCTTGGTCGGGCCTTTACCTGTCCACCGCTCGGTAGCACTTCAGGAATGCGAGCCGAGATGTTCGGCTGCGCCATGCGTACCGCGGCCCGGGTCGTGCTCCGCATGATCCCGCCTACATGTATAGCTTCGAGATTCCTCCCGCTGCCCACGCCCAGGAGCTCGACTACGTCTTCGGCTGGCCCAGCGGCGAGCTCTCCAAGAGCTATTCCGAGGCTCCGTTTCCGTTGCCTCAGAACATGGTCGATGCAATCCAGAGTTACTGGGCAAACTTCGTCGCGACCGGGAACCCCAACGGCCCCGGACTACCTGCCTGGCCTCGCTACACGAACGAAGGCAACCGCCAGATGGTGCTCGGACTGACGTTCGTGAGGGGACCGCCCTAACCGGCGATGACTGCGGCGTCTGGGATGAGTATGCGTCTCGACCGTGACAGCGTGACACCCGCCGCTACATGCGCACGACTAGCTTGCCTCGCGCGCGCCGCGTCTCGAGGTGCTGCATGGCTTCGATCAGCTCGTCGCGCGCGTAGACGCGCTCGATGGAGGGGCGCAGCGATCCGTCATCGAGCCAGCTCGCCAGCAGCGCGAGATCACGCTGACGCGACCGCACGGCCGTCAAGCGAGTGCGCGGACCGGACACCACGCCGCGCGCGATGTCGCCCACGATGCCCGCCGATGGAACGAGCGACACGAATCGGCCGCCCGGAGCGAGCACCGGCCGCAGGGCATCTGCGCGGGCCTTGCCAAAGCAGTCGAGGACGAGATCGTAGGGGCCGTCTCCGAGCGCGCGCTGCGAAGCGTAGTCCAGCACTTGATCGGCGCCGAGCGACACCAGGAGTTCGCGATTGCGCACGCTCGCCGAAGCCGCCACCGTGGCGCCGAGCTTCTTTGCGAGTTGCACGGCAAAGCTGCCTACACCGCCAGAAGCACCGATCACCAGCACGCGCTCGCCGCGCTGAAGCTTTCCGTCATCACGCAGCGCCTGCAGGGCCGTGGAGCCTGCGAGCCCCGTCGCCGCCGCGTCCTCGGCGCTGACGCGATCCGCGACAACCGCGACCTCGCCCTGCGTGACCACGACGCGGTCGACCAAGGAGCCGCGCAGGGCGCGAAAGCCACCGAAGAAGCCGAACACTCGCTTGCCGAGCCGCTCGTTCGGTACACCCGGTCCCACTGCCGTTACGCGGCCCGCAAAGTCGAGACCCAGGCGCTTGGGAAACTGCTTGCCCGACAGCAGAGCGTACTTGCCCTTGCGTACGAGCACGTCCTTCGGGTTGAGCGCCGCGGCTTCGACCGCCACCAGCATTTCGGCTGGCCCGCAGCGAGGCTCCTCGATGTCCTCCCAGTGCGCTACGTCAGCGGGGCCATACTTGCGGTAAACGACTGCCTTCATCTCCGTCCGTCCATGGGCCACCATTTTCGTCCCGACCGCGAGATGACGCAAGGTCATGTCCGTCAGGACATCCCGCGGATGCGAACGGCTTCGGAGAGTTCACTCTGCAAGTACACTGGGCGCGGTCTCCGAACCCCCGCTGAGGAGGGCTTCCATTTCGTCCTCACCGCGATCCACCGGAATTCGCTTGGAACGCCGCGCAAGCCAGCTCCGCACGTCGTCCACGAAGCTGTGGATCACGGGCACCGCGAGCAACGTGAGCAAGAGCGAGAGCGTTTGTCCGCCCACCACGATGCTGGCGGTCGCCTTGTTGAAGCCGGCGCCGACGCCGCCCGAGAACAACAGCGGCGCCATACCGGCCACGAAGGCTATGGTCGTCATCAGGATGGGGCGCAGGCGGTCGCGGTTGGCCTCCAGCAGAGAATCGAGCTGAGAGCGGCCGAGCTTGCGCAGGTGATTGGTGTGGTCCACCTGCAGGATGCTGTTCTTCTTCACGACCCCGAACAGCACGAGCAGACCCAACATGGAGAACATGTTGATGCTCTGGCCGAAGATCTTGAGACTGATGAAGGCGAACGGCACGGTCAGCGGCAAGGTCGCGAGGATGATGGCGGGATCGACCCACGACTCGAACTGTGCGGCGAGGATCAGGTACATGAACACGAAGGCCATACCGAGCGCGAGGATGAAGCCGGCGGCGGTTTCGGCCGAGGACTTGGCAGCACCGGTGGGCTGTAGGCGATAGCCCGGGGGCACGTGTAGCTCATCGAAGGCGGTCTTGATGATACTGCCTACCTCGGCTTCGCCGACGCCGGCGGCGGCGTTGGCCAGCAAGGTGATCTGACGCTCGCGGCCATAGCGGTTGATGCGCGACTTTCCGATGTCGTCCACCCAGTGCACCACCGAGCTCAACGGCACGCTGCCGTATTTGGTGGAGGGCACGCTCATGAGCGAGAGCGAAGACGGGTCGGCGCGGAACTTCTCTTCGGCGCGGATGCGGATGTCGAACTCCTCGCCCAGCTCCGGATAGGTGGAGGCCTTCACACCGGCCACCAGCATTTGCAGGGTGGAGGCCACGTTCTGCACGTTCACGCCCAGGTCGGCCGCGCGATCGCGGTCGATCACCACGCGCACCTCGGGACGGCCCGGGATGTTGGTGGTGTCCACGTCCACGGCCTTACCGCTCTTGCGCAGGGCAGCGACCACGTGCTCGGCATTCTTCTCGAGAACCGAGTAATCGGGGCCGGACAGGATGTACTGCACGCGCTGGGTGTTGCCACCCAGGGCGAAGTCGGGCACCTCGGCCACGTTGATGCGCAGATCCTTCGGCATCTTGCCGAGTACGAGCGTGCGCGCCTGGTCCATGATGGCGAACTGCGAGAGCTTGCGATCACCGGGATCGGTCAGGTCGACGTAGAGCTGGGCGTAGTTGCGCGAGCGCTGGTCGTCTTCGCCGATCGTGATCAACACGTGCGTGACGGAAGGCAGTGTGCGCAGCAGCGCCTCGGCGCGCTCGGCGATCAGCAGAGTCTCCTCGGAGCTGGTGCCTTCGGGGGCCCGCATGGTGACCTGGAACTTGGCCTTGTCGTCCAACGGCAAGAACGAGCCTGGCAGCGACTTGGCCACCGGCACGCACGAGCCGAGGGCCGCCATGCACGCGAGCACGACTACCCAGCGGCGCCGCAGCGAGAAGGCAAGCATCGCCATGTAGACGCGCTCGATGGGGCGATAGAAGAAGTCGACCAGCCGCGTGAGCCAGCCGCCGCCGTGGCCGCCGAGCCAGCGAGCCGACAACATAGGCGTGAGGGAGAAGCTCACGATCAGCGAGACGCCGATCGAGAAGGCCATGGTGTAGCCGAAGCTCTTGAGGAAGCGCCCCGGGATGCCGCCGATGAACGCCACCGGGATGAACACGGCCATCAGCGAGAGCGTGGTGGCCAACACCGCGAGCCCGATTTCCTTGGTGGCCAGCACGGCCGCAGGGAAGGGCTTCATGTGCTTCTCGTCGATGAAGCGGATGATGTTCTCGAGCACCACGATGGCGTCGTCGATCACGATGCCCACGGCGAGAGCCAGCGCGAGCAAGGTGATGTTGTTCAGGGTGTAGCCCCGGGCGTACATCAGGCCGAAGGTGCCGATCACGGACACGGGAATGGCGAGGCCAGCGATGATGGTGCTGCGGGCGTTGCCCAGGAACAACAAGACTACGATCGCTGCCAGGAACGCGCCCACGATCAGGTGCTCGATGACCGAGTGCACGCTGGTGCGGATGGTGCGCGAGTTGTCGCGGATTACGCTCAGCTCCACGCCCTTGGGCAGCGCTGCGCGCACCTCGTCGATGCGCTTGAAGACGTTGTCCACCACTTCGATGGTGTTGGTGCCCGCCTGCTTCACGACCGAGAGCACCACGGCTTCCTTGCCGTCGTAGCGGGCGAGGCTCTCCACGGCCTCCTCGCCGTCTTCCACGGTGGCCACGTCCGACAGGCGCAGGATGCGACCCTGATCGGAGCGCACGACCAGCCTGCCTACGGCCTCCACCGAGGTGACGCGACCGTCGATGCGTAGGGTCACGCTCTGTGGGCCGGTCTCCAGGTTGCCGCCGGGAGTGGTCAGGTTTTGTGCCTGGAGCGTCCGCATCACGTCGACCGCGGTGAGGCCTGCGGCGCGCAGCGCGAGCGGGTTCATCATCACATTGATCTGGCGCTTACGACCGCCGATCACGGTCACCTTGCCGACGCCGAGGATGGTCTCGACTTGGCGCCGCACCTTTTTGTCGGCGAGCTCGGAGAGGTCGCGCACGCTGAAGCCCTGTCCGCGCAAGCCGAGGTAGACCACGGGCGTCGCTCCGGGATCGACCTTGGTGACGATGGGCGGGTCGATGCCCTCGGGCAGGTCGCGCAGCGCCGTGTTCACCTTGTCGCGCACCTCCTGGGCGGCCACGTCGGTGTCCTTCTCGAGCTTGAAGCGGATGATGACCTGGGAGATGCCCTCGCTGGAGACGGAGGCCAGGTCGTCGATGCCGGAGATCTGACTGACCGCGCCCTCGATCTTGTCGGTGACGTCGGTCTCGATTTCCTCCGGAGCTCCGCCCGGAAGCGTGGTGTTGACCACCACCACGGGGATATCGATGTTCGGGAACTGGTCTACGCCGAGCCCCTTGTACCCGACGGCGCCGAGCACGAGGATCACCAGCATGAGGACCGATGCGAAGACCGGTCGTTGTACGCAAACTCTGGCTAGCCATTGCATGGTCGTATGCCTCGTGAGTCGAAGCGCGCCCTCGGGCGTCGCGAGCAAGAAATCGCGCGCCAGCGGGCAGCGCAGCAGGAGGAATCTTTCAGTTCACGGCCTGGCCGTTGCTCAGCTCTTTGGCGTAGGTGCTCACCACCTGTTCGCCGAGCTCCACGCCGCGCAGCACGGGCAGACGACCCGCGTCGGCGGCAGGCGCTTGCGCGTGGGCGGCGCCGTCGGTGTCGATCTGGAGCACGCGTTGCTCGAGTCGACCGTCCTTCACCACGAAGACGTTCTGCTTGCCGTTCTGCTCGAACACGGCGGTCTTGGGCACCGACGGGAGCGCGCGCTGGCCCAAGATGAGGGCCACGTCCGCGAACATGCCGGGCAGGAGCTTGTGATCCGCGTTCGGCACGATGGCCTCCACCAGCACGTCGCGTGTTTCGCGTACGGCGCCAGCGATGTGGGCCACTTTGCCGTGGAACGCAGTGTCACCGTAGGCGATCACCCGGAGCGACACGTCCGAGTCGTGCTTGACGTCGGGCCAGTTTGCCTCGGGCACGCTGAATTCCAGGCGCAGCTCGTCGACCTGCACGATGGACGCGATCTTGGTCGAGGCTTGCACGTACTCGCCCTGCTCGATGAAGCGCTCGGCGATGACGCCCGAGAAGGGCGCGCTGATGGCGCCGTCGCCCAGGTTCTTGGCTGCGATCGCCTCGCGTGCACGGGCGGCTTCCACATTGAGCGGAGCAGTCTTGCACTTGGCGGTGACCTGGTCGTATTCGAGGTCGGTGGCCGCACCCTTGGCCTTGAGCTGCTCGTAGCGGGCGCAGTCGGCGCGGTTGATGGCCTCCTGCGTCTGCGAGTTCGCCACTTGCACACGGGCTTCGGCGAGAGCCAGCGAGGCCGACTTCATATCGACCTGGGCGAGTACGGTCCCCAGCTTGACCTCCGAGCCGCGCTCGACGAAGACCTTGCTGACGCGCCCTGCGACGTTGGCGGCCAGGTCGGTCTCGCGCGCGCCACGCAGGACGCCGGTTAGGCGCAGCACGCGCGGCGAGTCCAGCGTGGTCACGGGCGTGGCCGCTACGTGGACGGCGGCGGGAGCTTGCTCGGCCTGTGCCTTGGTCGGCGCAGCGCTCGGCTTGCAGCCGGCGAACGCGAGCAAGCACGGGAGCGCGAGGGGCAGGAGAGAGCGGTGGCGGAGGCGAGTGAAGTAGATGGAAGCCATGGGGACCTGAGGGCGTGAAGGGGACACTCTGGGCGAAAGCTCAGTTGGAGGCAGCGGACGGTGAAGCGCTCGCTGCGCTGCTGGTCGTAGGGGACTTGCCTGCGGCCGTGCGCAGCGCGACGCGGGCGTAGGCGAGGTCGGCGTCGGCCTGGATGCGCGCAGCCTGGGCCTGAAATGCGTCGCGTTGACTCTGCGTGACGTCGAGCTGCGTGACGGCGCCTGCCTGGTAGCGCTCACTCGCGAGCGACGCCGCCTTCTGGGCGGCATCGGCCTGGGCGCGGGCGGATGCGCTCTTCGCAAGGCCGGCCTGCACGCGCTGATAGGCATCGAAGATGGCGTCTTCGACCTGCCGGCGGGTACGCTCGGCGCGAATCTGCTCTGTGCCGAGCGCGGCCGACTGGGCGCGTGCATTGGCGTAGGTCACGTAGTCGAGCTTCCACGCTGCGACGGCCTGCAGCGTGTAGAAGTTGGACTGTCCCGCGAAGCCGGTGGCATTGGTGATGCGTTCCACGCCATTCGCGGAGAGCGTGGGCAACAGGCTCGAGCGCGCAGCTCGTCGGCCCGCTTTGGCCGCTTCCACCTGCTGGCGCTGCGCACGTTCTGCTGGTGTATCTCGGGCGCTGAGCCAGGCATTCAGCTCGCCTTCCGAGTGAAGGTCGTCTTCTTCGAAGTCGCCGACCGGCGTCGGCGTGAGACCGCTGAGCGTCTCAAGATTTCGCGCCGCCGTCACCCGCAACAGATTGGCGTCGGCCACGTCTTGCCTGGCGCGCTCGACGTTGGCGCGCGCACGCTCCAGGTCGAGCGCGAGCGCCACACCCGCTTCGTGGCGCACCGCCACGAAGTCTGCGTTGGCCTGGGCCATCTGCAGGCTCTGCTCGGCAGCCTGCTGCAGCGCGGAGGCTCCAATGAAGGAGTAGTAGCTGCGTGAGATCGAGCGCTGCACGTCGGTGGCCACCACGTCCGATTGCTCATCGGCAGCCTGGGCGAGATGGCGCGCCTGGGTAATCTTGTGGAAGCTGCTCAGATCGAGCAGCGGGACATCCACCTGAAAGTAGGCATCCAGCTGATCCTGGGGCGTCAGCACGGTGGGCTTCGCCCCGGGGGCCAAAGCTCTCGACACCGGGAACTCGTTGCGCTGATAGACGCCACGCGCCGACAGGGACGGCAAGAGGCGGCCGATGGCGGCCTGGACCTCCCAATCGCGCTGCTCTTCGGTGGCTTGCTGCACCCGCGCGTCGTAGTTGTGACTGCGCGCCTTGGTGAGGAACTCCTCCATCGGCTGCAACGCCTGCGCTTCGAGCGGCGCCAGGGCCAGCACGAGGCCGAGCATGATTGTAAAGTAGTGACTCGATAAATGGACGCGTTGCATGGCAGGACTGCTTCTCAGTGGGGGGATCCAGGCGCGCCGTAACAGGCTCGGACGAAGATTTTCAGCGCCTGGGCTGACGCCCGGGGAGGGCTCGAGGCTGGGCCTCGGCCGCGCGGGGGAGCGCGCCGCTCAAGAGTAGGTCGATCAGGCCGCGCAGGAACATGCCCTGAGGCAGGGTGTGCTCACCGAACAAGACGCGGTGCATCCCGTAGTTGTGGAGGGCCCCGATGAACGCGCGCGCGAAGACCTCCGGGTCGAGAGGTCGCAGCTTACCGGTCTCCACTTGGGCTTCGCAGTAGGCCGCGAACTCTTTCACAGCACGCTCGAAATGCGCGCGGTTCTTGTGCGGTAGCGGCGAGCCCTTGCTCAGCTCCGGGTTCGACCAGGACATCATCATCAGCGGTAGCGCCACCTTGCCGATTTCGAGGATTTTCTCCCCCAATTGGGCCAGCGCGTCGTGCACCTCCAGCCCGTGCATCTGCTGGAGTGCCTCAAAATACAAACGTGGCGCCTCCAACTCGTCGAAGCGCATGGCGGCGCGAAACAACGCGTCCTTGGTCTTGAAGCGATGGAAGACGGCGCCTTCCGAGACCCCCGCGCGTTGCGCCACCTCCAGCGTGGTCGCGCGCACGCCGTGCTCCAAGAACACCGCGCGGGCCACTTCGAGGATGGCCTCGGTGTCGATGGTTCTGGGGCGACCGCGACCGGGACGCTCGGTCGTGGCGGTTGCTGCGTCGGAAGTCTTGGGGCGGCGGGGAGGCACCAAGGGCATTTATAGAGTCGCCGCTTAATAAATGTCAAGGCGGCGGGCCCTGGCCATTTCCAGCACTGGGGCGCGAGTGAGGGAATGAGCTGTGAGGGCGTTGCACGCGCCGGAAGTCCGCAACCGATCCGTGCCAAAACTCACGCTTTTCACGCGTAAATGCCGGGGTGAGCGTGCGTAATTACGTTAGCCCGTATCGAAACACCAACATATCATTCGCCACTCGAAATTCGTTCCTTAGTAGGGGTCGCGGAGACCCTGGAAGGCAGTGCTGCGTGAAAAATCGAATTGTATGGGGCGCCACCGCGGCGTGTATCGCGACTCTGGCAGGAACCGCCGCCGCTCATATCCCGAGCATCGAGCCACAGGCTCTCCGCGTAAACCCGCAGCGTGCACCTGCAGCGGAGGACTACTCCTGGGAGTCGCCTCGGGTGCTGGCGGACGTCAGGGACTCGATGTCCATTGCTGGCTACCTGACCCACAACGACGTCGACGTTTTCAAGTTCACGCTGACGGCCGCAGACTTCGCGCGAGGACCTGTGATCGTGTCGGCCTCGGCCTTGGCGCCCGGCTGCGCGAACTACCAGAACGTGTACCCGGTGACCGCCCTCGTGGGTCCGCAGAAGCCCGGGCCCTTCGGCCCGCCCGGCCTGCCGCCCGCCGATCCCAGCCTCGACCTTCCCTTCGAGGTGCCCGCCGGCAACGGCGTCGTGTTCGCGGACAATCCTGAGATCTCCCCGCGCCCCGTCTTTCACATGCCCCAGGGCGAAGCCGACATGGGCGACCTCAAGTGGTTCTTGCCTGCGGGCTTGACCCAGGAATGCCTGCAGACCAATCCGCAGGCCTGCGACCTCTCGCACACGATTGCGCAGCCCGTCTTCTACCCCGGTACCTACTACATCGTGATGTGGAACCCGAGCGGCGTGCAGACCGATTACACCGCGAGCATCGGCTACTCCGAGGCCCACTACGAAGAGCCGCCGCAGGACATCGTCGAACTGCTGCGTGACAACGGCCTGCTGCACCGCGGCTGCGCCGACTACCCGAAGGAGTGATGGCTCGGGCGACATCGGCGTTGCGATGACGCCATCGTGTTAGCCCCCGTAATCGTGCGCGTGCGCAACTCTCACAACTGCGCACGTGCACGGCCATGGCTCCAACCCCTGCCACCGCGCGCTCGCGGACGTTCTGCCGCGGCTCGCCAAAGGCGGTAGGGTTCTAGATTGGATCGTCAGGACATGCAGGAGGTGAGTCATGCTGACAAGAGATTCCAATGTCACCAACGCGGTCGCCATGGCGGAGGCGCGCTTTGCGGAGCTCTTCAATGCGGGGCGATACGAGCAGCTGATCGCTGGCTTTTATGCGGAGGATGCCAAACTCCTGCCGCCCAACATGCCCGCCGTGGACGGGCGCTCGGCCATCGGACGGGTCTTTCCTCAACTGGCCCAGATCTTCTCTGATCTCAAGATCACCACAGGCCCAGTCAACGTTTCTGGCGAGCTCGCCGTCACGAACGGCACGTACACAGCCAAGCTCAAGCTGGCTTCCGGCAAGACTGTGAACGACCAAGGAAAGTTCATGGAGGCGTGGCGCAAGGAGTCGGATGGATCGTGGAAATGCATCCTCGACACCTTCTCGAGCGACAACGTGCACACCGACTGAGCTCATGATCCGTTGCCCTTCGCTTGCTGTGCCAGGCCCTCGTGTGCCTTCGCCATGTCTTGCATCAAGGCAGCGTGTGCGAGCGACGCATCCGGGGAGCGATCAAGAACGCCTGAATACTCTCCTCCCAAGGACGACCCCGCTTCGTCCGGAGTGAGGAGATCACGAACCTTCGACAAGCCGGCATCGAGCGCGCCCACTGTGGGAGCTGGCTTGGAGTCCAGGAGGTCGTCGAACTCTAGCACCGCCTGCGTCATCGGCTTGAGCCACGCCAGCGATGGGTCCGTCGTGAGAGCTTGCAGGAAGCCGCCCGCGTTGGTGGGGCCGTGCTCCCTTTCGAACCGCTCGCGCTCCGCGGCGATCACTGCTCGATGCAGAGTCAAAAGGCTCGTGCGTACTTCGTGTAGGAGCTGCATCTGCAAAGTCTCCACGCTGTTAGCGGGCCCCGCAAGGGCTGGGCGAGAGGGCATCACGCAGGGTGCAGCCCGCCGACATCCTGTACTTCGGTCGGCTTTGAGCGACCGGGGATCTACGGCAATGACGGGCCTGGCGCGCCAAGCTCGAGGCGGCCCCGCACGTCGAGCAGGCGTCCCACGCGCTGCACCAAGAGGGGCGCGTGGTCGAGGGCTTCGAGCACGCGCCACACGTACGCAAGCACGGCATAGAGGTCACCGGCCGCCATCTGCGGGAGCTCAGCGGTGCGCAGGAGGACGGCGACCACGGCGACGATGGAGCAGGCTTCGACGGCCGACCAGCTGCGCGCCTCGGCGTCGGAGAGCGCCACGCGGAGACCGCGGAAGCGCGCGAAATGGGCTGCGAGCTGTGCGTGCGGCGCATGGGCGATCAGCTCGACTTCGCGCTCGGTTTCGTCGTTCAAGCGCGCGTTCAGCGCCTTGGCTCGGCGACCGAAACGTAGGTACACGGCGCTCACTGGCAGGACCAGCGACAGGACCCAGAAGCCTGCGGGCAAGTCGTAGACGAGCAGCATGCCCAGGCTGCCCACCAGGCCGATGGCACTGCTGGCGAGGTTGGGGAGCTCACTCTCGAAAAAGGTAACCGCGTCGCGTGCCATCCCCACGCGCGCGGCGATCTCGGCGGTGGCGATGCCGGCCGTGCGTTGGCGCAGCACGGTGTCGGTGGCGAGCTCTGCGTACAGCGAGGCGAAGATGCGGGTGTCGTAGGCCTGGCGCGCCGCGCCCAGCACCACGTGGAAGCCCCAGATGGCGACCAGCGGCCACAGCGCCGTGGGACCCTCGCCAGCGAGCAGGCCATTGACGGCCAGGCCAGTGGTGAAGGGATAGAGCAAAGAAAGGACATTTTCGACCAGCGTGATCGCGTAGGTCAGCGCGATGCGCCCACGGAACGCGCGCAACAGATTGCCGAGCGACGATGCACCAAGGGACTCCACGGGCATGGGCTGGGGACAAGCACCAGCTGTGCCTGCCTATGTTCGCGCACTCTCGCACGGGCGGCCTGAATCACCCTCACTTGGGAATGCCCGAGGGCGAGCTCGCTGCTGCGATGCTCGATGCTGCTAGGTCTTGGCGGGCCCTTCGCCGCCCGCGAGGCCCGTCGTCGCGCACGAGGGGCACTTGAGCGGTTCTGCGAGGTCGTTGAGCCCTGCGCTCGGGGCGGGTCCTTACGGGGTTCGGGCGAGGGAATGCGCACTTTCGGACCACCGATGGCGAACCCGTGGCCGTCGCCACGGCGGCATACGATCTCATCCGAGGTCAGCTCGCAGCCAAATGGTCCTCGTCGGAGGTGAACTCCCTCTTGCAGCACGGGCTCCAACACGCAGCAGCTCGCATCGCGGACGCGGCGAACGATCACCGCAGGGCCGGTGGGTCCCAAGTAAACGAGTCTCGCCCGCTCGGTTCATGGCTCCGGCTCGAACACGAATGGGAACGCCAAGGTGAAGGCCTCCGCGTTCGGAGGCGTGTCGAGCGCGGCGAGTTGATCGAGCACGCACTGGGTCAGGTTCGCGGGCGCCTGGTTGGCACCGGCGGACACGACCTCGGCGACTTCACGGTCAGGCGTGACTTTGATCTCCACTTCCACGCGCCCCATGAGCGTGGGCGTCGCCCGCAGGAGTTCCTCGTAGCAGCGCTGCATGGCGCCGATACGCGCCCGCACCTGATTCGTCACGGCCGTGAGGGCGTCGGGCGTGTCGACCTTGCCAGCGACTTCGGGCGCTGCGCGCCGCAGCGCTTCGGAGAGCGAAGCTGGCTCGGGGGGTGCTGCCCGCAGGGAGGCGTCGATCCAGGCTTGCCAGCTCAGCTCCGGTTGGTTCGCGTCGTGCGCGACGAGCGGCACGCTGCAGTGGGCCACGAAGGGACGTTCACCCACGAGCGAATTGACCAGCGTGCCCTTCGCGTCGACCGCTGCCCAAAGGCGGACATCGGCCTGACGTGGCACGAGCGGTGCGAGCGCCCGCAGCACCTTGGCTGCAGGTTCCCCGGCAGCGGCCGCCACCGTGATGTCGAGGCGCTTTTCCTGCTGCTCCTCGGCGAGCTTGGCGGCGAGCTCCGGCTCGGGCAATCCGCTGCTCGGGTCGAGCGCTTCGCCGTCCACGATCGCCAGCATGGCCGCCTTGCCACGCGTGTTGCACGTCTGTACCGCTGGTGGAGGCAACGTCTCGACGAAGCTCTCCCACACCAGGCCCGACGTGGTGGGCGGGAGGCGCTCCACGTCGCGCGCGAGGCCGCGGGTGCCAGTGAACACCGCGACCCCGAAGGCCAGCCAAAGTGCGGCCCCGAGCAGTATCGATCGACTCGCCACCAGACCTCGCTTGCCCGCGACTGCCACCAACGCCCAGCCCAACAGGCCCGTCCATGCGACCGTGGAGGCGAGCTGGACGCGCGCCGACTGCAACAGCGACGGCAACGTGGCGATGGTGTCCATGTAGATCCGGTCGCGCTCGCTGGGCATCGCGAAGGCGACTGCAGAGAAGGCGCGGAGGACCATGGACAGCGCTGCGTTCCCGTGCGGCTCCGCGCCCCACATCCCGAAGACACCCAGGGCGAGACCCGTCACCAAGAACGCGATCCCCGTCCGCGAGACAACTCGGCCCATGGCGAGCAAGGCGAGCCCTCCGCAGATCACGAGCGGAAGCCCGAGCGCGAGCAGAATGCCCGCCAGGGCCGCGACATAGCTGCGCCCGCTGAAAGCGCTCGAAAGGTGTTGTGCCACAAGGCTCCCCTCCTCCTCGAGCAGCGCCTGCGCGAACAGGCGCCCGGCGGTCCACCAGGTGCCCACCACGCCGAGCACCGCTAGCGCGAATGCCAGCGCCGTGATCCATTGCAGCCGTCGGGCACGTTCGGCGAGCTTCGGCGCGTCCGGACGCAAGCCGGCCCTCAGCGCGAGGGCAGCCGCGACCAGGCTCGTCGGCGCGGCCAAGATCACGAGCCACGCCCACAGGCCGCCCACATTCACCATGTCCATCAGGGCGTCGAGCACGTTCACTTCACCGTCAAGATGACCAGGCGCGTCAGCGCGGCCAGCGAACCCACCGAGTCGATCCACGCCAGCGTCAGCAGCAGCGAGCCACCCCAGAAACACGCGAATCCGACCATGTTCTTCAGCATGCGTCCGAGTCTACTCGGCGGCCGGGTGTGCAGAAGCCAGTTGGACCACGAACGCGTGCGATCCAGGGGTGACGCCTCGCAGTCGAGCGCGCCGGGAGGCCGCCGCGTGCCGGGGTTGGGACGAGGGATTCGACCCTCGACTTCGAGCTAGCTTCCGGTGCGCCGGCCGAACGCGATGCGCCGCACCACGACCTGGGAACCAAGCTTGGACGCCACCACGACGTCGGAAGTGCCCAGCGTCGCCATGCCCACGACGTTGCCGACGGTCGCGCCGGAGAGGCCGGTCTTCAAGACCTTTCCGAGCGTGCCCTTCGACGTGACTTCGGAGAGCAAGAGCTGGTCGTCGACGAACGAGGCCACCAGATAGCCGCCCCCGAAGCTCGTGAAGCTCTGCGGCGTTTCAGACGTTCCACGCTTGAGTTCGAGCGCGGGCCATAGTGGATAGCCGTCGTCGCCAAACACATAGAACTTGGCGTCGCCGGGAACGAGCAACGCAGGTCCTTGTGGCGTGAACTCGGCGACCATATTGTCGTCCCCGTCGGCCACGACGTAGAAGTCGAAGGGATTCTTCGGTCGGGTTCACGTCGGTCCGCCACCAACCGAAGCTGGTGGTGGCGCTCTCCCAGAACAACACCTGGGCTTGGCTTCCTGCCTCACCGAGCGCGAGTACGTCGCCCGCAGCGAACCAGATGCGTGGGGTGGGCGCGATCTCTCCGGAGCTTCCCACGCTGAGGACGGTCAGTCCGTCGCAATCCACCTCGGATCCGTAGGTACACCGATACTTGTGAGCCAGGACCAAGCCGCCGCCGCCCTGCATCATCATCTTCCCCGGCCAGCCCCCAAGCGCCACGGGTTCATAGGCAGGCGTGCCATCGGGTGCCCAGCGCTGGACGCTCCCCCCGAAGACGGCCCCCACACCACCGTTGGCGTCGCAACCGATGTCGAGGATTGAGTTGGCGCCCGCCACGGTCTGACTCCAGGCAGTCGCACCTTCCGCGATTTTGTGGAGATTGGTGCCCGAAGCCACGTAGATCTCAGCGCTGGACGTCACACACAGGCCGCCGAAACGCTGAGAGCTGCCGGCCACGCTGACCTTCCAGGCCTCGACCGTCTTGCAGCGATCGCACGGCTCATCGATGTCGTCCGCGTCGCATGCCTCTCCTGCGCTCGCATTGACGATCTTGTCTCCGCAGCTGGCGAGCGTGCAGTCCGTATTGCATGCGGCGCTCTCGACGCAGGCTTGATTCGCGGCGAGCTCGCAGCCCGCAGGAAGCTCGCGAGGCTCCGACACCTGCCCCGCGCCCTGCTCGCAGGCCATGACCTCCTGCAGGGGCAAATCGGCACGACCGTCGCCGTTCATGTCCGCGTAGAAGGTACTCAGCCCGGGTCCGTGGCAGACGCCACACTGATCCGTGTCGTTCGTCGCGCAGGTGGGCTCCAGGTCGTCAGCATTGTCGGCC
The DNA here is from genome assembly GCA_047601445.1 of Myxococcales bacterium. Taxonomy (GTDB): domain Bacteria; phylum Myxococcota_A; class Polyangia; order Polyangiales; family DASUME01; genus DASUME01. The sequence goes on from JASGJH010000001.1 coordinate 7,590,417, forward strand.
ACGTCCTGGAGGGCGTCGCACGGAGCGGTGGCCTTCACCGGATGCGCTGGATCACCAAGCCCATCCCCGTCCATGTCAGCGTAATGGGGCTTTTCGCAGGCCCCATTCTCCGCGGCCTCGCCGTCGTCTCCGCAACCCCCGAGCACTCCACACGCCACCAGCCAGCACCGAACGAATCTAGGAAACTTCACGAACTCGAGAGTAGCGGTCGCGCAGGCGAGCAAGCAACGAGCGTGCAGTTCTTTCCTTCCCGTTTCACCCCGCCGATCGACGGAGCCGATCTCGTGGCGCTCGACAGAGGTCGCGGTTCAAGTCGTTGTCGCGCTATTGGTTCGGAGCCGCTGAGGCGTGCCATCGGTCACGTCGACGAAGACTTCGCTCTTTTCACCGAGGTCGCGATACTTGCGGCGCTGGCCACATACGTCGATTTCGTAAGCGTAGATCCCGTCGGCCTTCTTGATGACGTGGACCTTCTCCAGGGGACAGTCATGGTGAAGGCCGCGGTCTTCGCGGCACTTTGTGCGACCATGTTTGCACAGCCACCTGCGCCCAAGGAGACGGCGAGCCAGAGCACGTGGGAAACGAGGTTGTGATTCATGCGTACGGTCGCTCGGCAGGTGGTTGTTAGAGTGGTGGCCGGGCCAATCTGAAAACGAAAAAGGCCGGTGAGCTCTTTGAGCTAACCGGCCTGATTCACTGCAACAATCTTTGAGCGGGACAAGGGATTCGAACCCTCGACTTCAACCTTGGCAATTGGGCCGATAGGCCCGAAAGCAGAACGGAATTCAATCATTCCCAGCTGTTGGCGCTAACGGACGTTCACGCTCGTTCACGCATGAACACGCGTTGGTGGTTGGGAAGTGGTTGGGGTGAGCGGGGCGCCTCGGGTAGGTTGGGGCGGTGAGTCTTGAGCTGACCGCGCTGCGGATCGGATTCGAAGAAGGGCTGTACTCCCGGGACGACGTGCGGGCCTGGGTCGACCGGGAGATCGCGGCGCGGGACTAGCTGGCGCCCGAGCTGCTCGAGCTGGCCACGATGGCCCACAAGCCGGACCAGGAGGTCATCGCGCTCCTGAAGGGATTGGCGCCGAAAACCTCGGCCGAGGAAGGAGGGCGAATGGTGTTGGCCGCATTTCAGGAGCTGTATCGTCTGGGTAGGGCTCCCTTGGCGACGATCGTTGCGCGTCTCTACAGTTTGGCGACCGCAGGGAAAGGGCTCTCAACGGACCAGTGCTCGGCCATCTATCACCTTGAGTGTGCCTTGGATCTGGTTGACTGCTCGATCGGAACCCTTGATGAGGTGCGGGTAGAGCTCGAGGAGTTCCTGTCTTCGAACGTAGAAAGGGCAGCGAATCCAGAGCACTTGGGGAGCATACGTGAGCAGAACTGAGGCAGCTGTTCCGCTGCTCCGATATCGTGCCTTGTCGACCTTCGTAACCCCGCGGGTGATGGCGCGCGGAGCACCTCGCTGTCGTCCTGGTTCTTTCGCAACGCGCCTCTTCAAGGCCCGTTTAGTGCTGAACTAACCGGATGGGGCAAGTTATTCGATGTCAGACTATGAAGATTACTACGCTCGCTGGTCGTACGAGCAGCTTCGGCTGCAGCAACCACATGTAAAATTTGGGGGGCTTTGGCACGTCGGACCGTACCACTTCATCGTCTGTCCGGGTGCGAAGACGGCAGCCACGTTGGAAGGCGAGGACCTTGGTGCCTGGTTCGATGGCCATTGTCGTGTGCTCGGCTCAGCGATCGAGCTCGTCGAGAGTGCGCCCTCCAACGCCGAACTGGTTCCAGAGAGAAGTTCCGCTGACCGAGCTCTCTTGGCCGGGGCACCCCGCAATCGCCGCGACGTGCTTGTTGATCTGGGACTCGCGCTTCCGCAAGACTTCCCAGCCTTCACGGTTGACAACCCAAAGGCTGAAATCGTTCTTGTTACTAACCAAGAGCTTGATGCATCCGAACAAGAAGCTGCTCGCATAGCGTACCAGTCCCTCGGATATCACAGAACGCCGAGTTTCTCGGTCGACCGCACGCGTGACTTAGCCGCCGGACCTTTTCGCCGCAGCTATGGCGACGGGGACATAAGTTTGATTCCTAGTCGTCGACTGCAAGGCATCACTCGCGAACTCCGGTTTCTGGTCGAAGACGATGAGCAGGCATGGGTTGATTCGCGCGTTCGCCTCTTCTCAGAGTTCGAAGCGGAGCCCGGTAACTTGCTGCCGGCCGGATGGGAGAGGGGCAAACGTTTGGGGTGCGTCGTAGACGGAACCGTATTTCGTCCAGCTAACATTCGAACCTATTTATCACTCTACGAAGTCGTGTACCTAGCTCTCCCGCTGGCAGACGCTTTCGAGGACGCCTGTGCCGCGCTCGGTGTGACCCAGGCGGAGCTCGCGAAATTGGTTCTTATCGGGAGAGTCAAACTGCTCCTGCCGCAGCCACTTGATCGATATCCCCTCGATTGGCTTTGTTCCGTTGCCGAAAGTGCTCCCACCGGCCTGTTGTTTTCAAGGCGTCTCGCGGCGGCGACCATAAGCGATGCGCGCCGTCGAGTCCCATTCTTGTTTCCGCCGCTCAGTCCAGCTGAGCGGTACACCCTCCTTCACGCGTTGTCGGAGAACGCGGCGGAGATAGTTGGGGCCTCCCGGCAGGACCGCTTTGCGCGGTTTCTCGGAGAAATAGGGGCCGCGTGGTGCCGAGCAGAATGGGCCGTCCAGGACAGGGGCGCGATGGGCACTATGAGCTGCGGCATAGGAGTGATGGCCAGCGCTCTGTACGAACAAATACGCGGAGCCGATCTGCGACTCGAACTTACCACTGCCGCTCAGAAGGTGGAGTGGGCAGCTGCCTTGGGAGCTCACGTCTTTCCTGCCACTAACGACGGCTATGACGAAAGCAATGCCTGCGATCTGGTTGCGGGCATCTACGGGACGCTGAAAGCACCGTCACGTACGGTGCCGCCGTCAGCGCTTTCAACAATCACAGACCTTCTGGCGATCGACAACAGAGTGTCGGTCGTTGATTTTGCTAACGAGTTTTCTTCCGCAGACATTGTCCGCCTTCGTCAGCTTGTGCTTCGCCTTACGCGCGAGAATATCGATGAGGATTTTCTGAAGGACGCAGTGGCCAAGTTCAATGCCGAGGTCAGACGGTACGAAAAACGGCCGGACTTGCTCGGCAAGGTCAACGTGGTTGGCCTCTTTTCGGCGGGCGCGACAGCGATGGGTGCCGTCGATCCAACGATTAAGGCAGTTGTGCCGCTAGCGGGATTTGTCCTTGGCTTCATTGTCAACCGGGCGCTTGAGGAACTACCTCGTCATTCGGCGCATGGCGGAGCTGTAGTGGACTTCTGCAACGCGGCGCTTTCGGGCCGATTCAACAGCGAACCGGTCCTCGTGGCGCGGGCCAAGAAGGAGGTGGCCCGGCTAAAACGTTAGCTCCGCAGTTAGCACAGTGCCGGCCGGGGGGGTGTCGACTTGCGTGCCGCTGGACACGACCCACCAGTTTAACGTGAGAACGAGCGACGCCGCAGCGGAACGTTGTCAAAGGCGAGATCGAGCGCGCGCCGGAGAAAGACAACTCGTTACGTCGCAGGATCTACTTTGGTACTCGCTCGAACTCGTCCAGACGTCCCTCCTGACCCACGTAGCTGAGGACTTCGCGAACTAGGGACCAATGGATGTCCGAATCGTTGACCTCATACTTTGCGACTCTCAGCAATGCGCTTGCGAGCCACTCTGCTTTGCTCTTAGTGCGACTTTCTTCCGGAAAGAAGCTTTCGAGTTCACCTCCGGGGCAGACGAAAATCCCGTGCTTCTTAAGAAGGACGAACGCGTGCTCAACGTATTCCAACCCGCTTCCCGAGAACGCTCCCTTTCCGCTTTTCTTTGCATTGCGCCAGGGGTCTGCTTGCGTTTCTAGGTCCTTGATACGTCGCCTAGTCCGGCCTAGGTCGGCCGGGCCTTCCTTGAGCTCTGGAAGCATCGCTTCCAATCCATCGAGGATTCTCTGCTGCCGCTCCGCCGGCGACGACTGTCCAGCAACTGTTTCCGCGATCTGCTTCTGCAGGTCAGCCAGTCGCTCGCGAGTTGGTGCTGACATTCCAAAGGATTGGGCAAGCTCCAGCAACGTGCCGGCCTCTCGAAAGATGTCGAAATCGACGATCGCGGCCACAGACACTTCCATTTTTCGGTACTCGCCTGCGAGCTTTGCAATCGTCTGCTTTCCGCCAGCCGCAAGGAAGTAGGGGGCGGTCGGCGACCTTAGGCGGTCGGCCACGGCATGGAAGAATCGGGCATCCCGATCTCCTTCCACTACGACGACGCACGAGTAGAAGAGGCCTTCTAGGGCCCTAGCTGAACTGAGTACCGGGTCGCCTGCAATCTCTGAAAGATGCGAGGGGTCCAGAACCTTTCCCCTAAACTTACCTGCTCGCCTACTGAGCCGCACGATCTGTACGTCATTCGTATTCGCGATGACTCCACGCAACACGTCGACGCTGTGGGTCGATACAAATGTCTGCCGTCCTCGGTGGCGATCCTCAGCGAGGAGGGCACCAATGCGCCTTGCCTGCGGCGGATGCAGAAAGGTTTCGGGCTCGTCTACGAGGACGACCGGGCGATCAACTGAGATCAGCGCGGTCACAAGCCCCAGAAACGCTCGAATGCCGTCGCCTTGTGATTCGAGAGGTAGATGGTTGGCCAGAGCTTCTCTTAGTTTTCGGGGGTGCTCGGGTAGACTCGTTGGTCCAGGGCCAACCATTATGCGCAGACGATGAAGCTCGCTGTAGTCGAGCACAAAGTCAGTCTGAAATGCGTCGACGAAGCGTCGATGCACTTCGTCTTCTACTGCCTGATCGGCGTCTAGCAAGTGTTCGAGAAGTGACTGTGGTCCTTGCCCGCCTGTGCCCAACTGTCCCCTTTCAAGCAACTGAAGACGCTGGGAAGTCTTCAAGAATGTGACGAGCCGGGGGCCGAAGTAGTAAGCGAAGAGGTCCGTTACTTGATTTGGCGGCAACCCGGCTGCGGAGAGCCTGGCATCGTCTGCGGCAACGTCCTCGTAGAGGAGATAGAAGTCTTGGGGCCATCGAAGATGGGTGTCGCGCTGCTCGTTCCCGCACAGATCGGACGAAAGCGCAGTCCATCTTGAACCGCCTTCAGAGGCTTCGAAGAACGTAGCGAACGATGACGACTGCAGTTCCGCGAAGGTCGCCGGCTTCTGAAAGTCCGTCCGGGTAACCACGACTCGCCGAAGCGCAGAGCCTGTTAGCTCGTCGTAGATGTCTTTGAGTGCGCGCGTCTTCCCGACGTTATTGGCGCCAATGAAGATGGTGAGTCTTCCGGTGGGAACGGGCGTCGAGTCGGTCAACAGTAGGGACGTGACCTTGAACGGTGTTGTCATTGTGCCTTTGATTCTCCGAACGCACGCCTGTCGACAGCGGACGCGCTCCGCTTGGCCAGGACCTTCTGTTGCTAAGCGGTCGCCGGCATTGGCCCTTGTCGCGAGCGTGCCCGGTTAGTCGACCCGAGATCGCAGGAAAATGTTATCTGAGGCACCATCTCGCGGCCCAAAAAGGTGCCCACAAACCGCTTGGTCGATTCCTGTCGGATTCTGCATGAAATCACCGAAGGCTTCCACCCGTGGGACCCGTACTTTGGGGTCTCGGTGGAGGGCGGCGTGGGTTTACAGAAAGGTGATGACGAAACCCGCACTCGGCATGGCGTAGAACTCGCGCAAGTTCTGCGCCACGTCGTGCGCGAGCTCGTCAAGTTGAACGTTCTCAGTGAGCCTCACGGAAAACGAACCGGCCTCGCTGGTGTGTGGCCGCAGGAAGGCGAACGTTTGCTCGCTGGAGAGGCTGCCGCCCTTGTCTTCGTAGCGCTTCGAGTGCTATTCGACCGTCGGCCACGAGGAGGCGAGGGGCATCGGAGAGCGTGTCGTCTCGCTCGTACCGACGCTGCGGAATCGCTAATACTCAGTTGAGGAGCAGGTCCTTGAGCCTATCGAGATCACTCGATTCTATGCCGGCCTGACCGCACGCAGAAGCGACGTCTCGGGCCAGTCCACAAACGAGTTCACGAAGCTCGCCAAGGCTCACGAGTTGCTCGTGAACCATCTCCTCGCTGCGCCGCCGCTCGATACACCGAAGCCGGATCTCATCTTCGCCCATGCGTGTCGCGGCCACGTAGTAGGGCCCGTCCATGAAGTACATCAGGACTTCACGGTCGAAACCCTGCTCCAGCTTGGCTACCGCCTCGAGCCACCACGTGGTGATGACCACAGCGAAATCGTTCCACCGCTCTGCGGGGAAGCAGGTTCCGCCGAAGTCGAAGTACACGACGCCGGTGATCGAACGGCTGGCCGAGGCACTCTGCTCGACGGTGGCCGGGTCGAACGCGATCCGCATTTGGGTCTCCAACGAAATCCGAAGCGGGGTGAATCCACAGGTGGTCGATCCCCTGCAGGCCAAACGAAAAAGGCCGGTGAGCTCTTTGAGCTAACCGGCCTGATTCACTGCAACAATCTTTGAGCGGGACAAGGGATTCGAACCCTCGACTTCAACCTTGGCAAGGTTGCACTCTACCACTGAGTTAGTCCCGCAGAAGTGGGCCGTAAGGTAGTCGGCTCGGGGCTTCTGTCAAGGCAGGTTGTGCGGGTATCGCTCGGAAGGCTTTTTCTCTGCAAAGCCAAGGGGGTAGGAGCTCACTTGAGGGGGGCTTTCCAGGCCGCTTTGGGCAGGCGGTACAGGACGTGGGGCCGCAGGGGGTGGCCGGGGGGCAGGCGGGGGTGGTCGAAGTCGCCCGAGGCATCGTGGGTCATGCCGATTCGATCCATGACGCGCCTCGATGCGAGGTTTGGGGGCACGGTATACGCGAGGACTTCTTGCTGGGAGAGGGCGTCGAAGGCGAAGCGCAGGGATTCGCGGGCGGCTTCGGTGGCGTAGCCCTTGCCCCAGGCGTGGCGGGCCAGACGCCAGCCGACTTCGATGCAGGGCGTGAAGTGGGCTTCGAAGACGGCGTGCACGATGCCGACGAAACCAACTAAGGGCGCTCCGTCGCGTTCTTCGAGCGCCCAGAGTCCGTAGCCGTGGGCCCGGATGTGGTCTTGAAGGCGCTGCATCAGGGTCTCGCTCTCCTCACGCGAGAGCTGTCCTGGGAGGTAGCGCATCACTTCGGGGTCCGCGTTGAGTCGCGCGAAGGGCTCGAGGTCGCTCTCTCGCCACGGCCGCAGCACGAGGCGCTCGGTATGCAGCGTGATCATGGTGCTCACGCGGGGACTCATAGCGCGCGCCGCAGCGGTGGCGAGAGCAGCGCTCAACGGGGGGCCTGAGGTTTACGCCAGAGCTCGTGTAGATCGCCGCGGATGCCGAGTGTGAAGCGCGGAGATGCGGTGTCGATAAGGCGGGCGGTCCAGGTCTGTTCCGAGGGCTGGCTGTAGTAGTCGTCGTAGCGGCGCGTGTACTGCACGACGGGTGAGCTCACGACCAGGGGCACCATCAAGCTGAGCTCGAGCTTGCCCCAGGGCAGCCCAATCGATCCCGAGAGGTAGGGCTCCAAAGTGACCGCGTTGGCGACGCGATCGGAGGGCGCTCCCATCAGTTGATCGAAGTCGTAGTGCAGCACCGAGGCCCGCAGACCACCGCCGCCGCCACCGAAGCGACTCTTGCGCCAGCCTGCATGGGCTTGCACGAACGGTTGCACGAACCAGCTCGACGAGGTGATCCACAGCGAGCAATCCACGCCGTAGTTCCCGTTGATGTCGAAGTTGCGGTGGCAGGCGTTCGCGTCGGTGCGCCCGTAGCCCAGTCCCGCGAAGGCCTCCACAGCGAAGTTCCCCTTGCTGAGGCCCCAGCCTGCGGCGGCTTCCACCTGCCGGGTGTGGTTCATCTCGTTCATCTTGCGCTCGCTGTTGTCCTCCGCGTGAAGTCCGTCGTAGTGGGCGAAGGAGCCTTGTACGTAGGCGCGCGTCGACTCGCTCGGAGCCACGGCGGCGTAGGCGTTGGCGCCGCGCGTGGGCATGGCAGGGCGCACGTTGGCTCCGATGCTGAGGTCGCCCTTGTTGTGGAAGAGGGGCACCACTGGGCCGGGTGGTGAGTAGGTGCTCATGCAGCCCGCGCTCAGGGTGAGCAGCAAGAGGGTGAGCAATGCCTGGAGGTGAGACGAGCGCATGAAGGACACGGGCCGCGTAGAGCAAGCGTTGGGCCAGCCAAACGAGTGAACCAGAGCACGCTTCGAGAGCACTCCGGGCTGCATGCTGTGGTCGTGCGGCAACAGGCGAGGGGCACACCTGGTCAGGAAAAGGCACGCTGTACTAGGCTCGCGATGCGTGCGCTCGATTCGGCATGGGATGTTGTTGGGTCTGCTCGGGGTGATGGGTTGTGCTCCCCTCGAGGTGGTGGCCCCAGATGGCGAGGGTGGTGTGCCCGCGGTGGATGCTTCGCCCGAGGCCCAGGCGCGCTTCAGCTTCTTCGTCACCAGCCTCGCGGCGATGCAGAGTCTGTCGGGGAGCTCGCAGGGCTTCGGCGGAGATCTGCGCTTCGGTGAGTACGGCGCGGGCGCGGGCCTGCGTGGGGCCGACAAAATCTGCGCGGCCATCGCGGCGAGCGCGCTACCGGCCGCGAGTGAGAAGACATGGCGGGCCTTCTTGAGCACCTCTTACGAACACGCACGGGACCGCATCGGCGCGGGCCCCTGGTACGACCGGCACGGGCGCTTGGTGGCGAACTCGCTCGAGGAGCTCACAGCGCTGCGCCCGACGGCCGCCGACCCTGCGATTCGCGATGATCTACCCAACGAAGACGGCGTGCCCAACCACGATCCCTACGGCAAGGGCGGTGTGGACAACCACGACGTGCTCACGGGCTCCGACGCGGCAGGGCGACTCTATGGCAGCGCCCCCGACAACACCTGCGATGACTGGACGAGCGCAGCCCCGAGTGGGAGTCCGCGCATGGGGCACTCGTGGCCTCGTGACTCCGAGGCGGTGCGCGCGGGCGATCCGCTGGCCAGCTGGAGCTCCGCCCACGATGGCGCCGGCTGCGCACCGGGCTTGAACCTGATCGAGACCGGCAAGCCCATCACCAAGAGCCCACTCAGCCCCACGGGGCGTTCGGTGGGCGAGGGCGGAGGCTACGGGGCTATCTACTGTTTTGCGCTGAGCGCGCCCTGAGCGGGCGCTCCACACCTGTGGTGTAAGGCGCCGCGACAATGGCGTAAGCGTCGCCATGCCCGGGCTCGTGGCCGGATCACAGCCGTGGCCGTGGCCGCGCTCGTGAGCGGGAACGATGCCATGGCCGTGATCAACGCCCTTGATCAACGCCCTCGAACGAGCGCGCAACCTGCGCCGCTGATGACCGATATCGAAGGGCATGCAGCACTTGTACTCGTCATCACTCGTAGCGCACGCCGTCCGCGGGCAGCAGGCGCGCCGCCCAGTAACTCGGCACGAGCGTGGCCGCGGTGCAGATCGCGAGCGCGATCAGGATCGTGTACACGAACTCCAGCGGACTCACGCGCACCGGCAAGTGATCGATGAGGTAGACCTTGGGGTCCAGCGGGAAGGTGTAGATGCTCAGATAGCCGGTGACGATGCCGCCGATGACCAGGCCCACCGCCGTGCCGACCAAGCCGATGAGCACGCCCTGCACCAGGAAGATGGAGAGGATGCCGCTGTCCTTGGCGCCCATGGCCTTGAGGATGGCGATCTCACGCTTCTTCTCCAGCACGATCATGATCAGCGTGGCGATCACGTTGAAGGCCGCCACGAAGATGATGGTGGCGATCACCAGGCTCAGCATGACCTTCTGCACCTCGAGCGCGGTGAACAGGTTGTGGTTCAGCTCCTGCCAATCCATGGTGTGATAGGGGCCGCCACCGAGGTCGGCCTCGAGCTCGCGCGCCACCGCGGGCGCACGCTCGATGTCGTTGAGCCGGAGCTCCACGCCGGTGACGCTGTCGCCGTGATCGAAGAAGCGTTGCGCCTCGTAGAGGTCCACATAGACCAGGCGCGTGTCGTACTCCTGAAAGCCCGCCTGGAACACGCCGACCACGCGGAAGTCGAGGGAGCGCGGGCTGTTGCCGTCGGCTTGCCACATCGAGGTGTCGAGCCCTGCCAGCGGCGAGATGATGCGCACTTCGTCGCCGAGGGAGAGCTCGAGGCTCTCCGCCAAAGCGGCCCCCACGATGACGCCGGGCAAGCTGGTGTTGCCGGGCTTGGGCTCGTTCTTCGGCTCGAAGAGGGCCTGCTCGGCATCGTCGTCGGGGAGGTTCACCTCATCGCCTTCGTTGCCCAGGGCGGCTTCCATCTCGGCCGGCGTGGGAACGTGGACCTTGGGCAGGGGAGCCGTGGGCTTGGGGCTCGCTTCGGCTGGGGCCGCGGGTTCAGGTGCGTTCTCGGGCACGGGGGCGACCTGCTTGGTCGCGTCGAGGTCCTTGCTGAGGTTGCGCAGGTAGGCGTCGAGGTCTTCTTCGCCCGCCAGGGGGGCGCTACTGACGGGCAGCTTGGGGGCTGGAGGCTTGCTGCCGGGCAGGCGCAGGCCGTCGAGCTTTCCGCGGATCATCTGGGAGGGGAGGTCGAGCACCTTGGCGATGCGGTCGGGGTCCACCCCCTTCACCAGCACACCCGAGAGCCGGTCGCCCTTGGCCAGCATCATCTCGTGGATCACGAATGGTGCGGCGCCTTCCACCTCGGGCAGCTTCTCGGCGTGCTCCACCACCTCGCGGTGCTCGCTGAAATCGAGGCCGTACTTGAGCACCAGGACGTGGGCGTTGACGCCCAGGATCTTGTTGCGGAAGGCGTCTTGAAATCCGCCCGTGATGGCCATCACGGCGAGCAGGGCCCCCACCCCCAGGGCCACGCCGGTCACCGCGATGATGGTGATGACCGAGATGGTTTTGCGCTTCTTGGAGCGCAGGTAGCGAAAGCCTACCGAGAGTGCGTACATGGCGGTGCCAGGTGGCCTACCACACGGCAGAAGTTATCGCATTCATTTCATTCTTCGGTCCCAGGAATGACTTCGGGGGCGAGCCGTGTTGGGGGCAGAACGAGGGGTTCCGTGACAGGCGCCCCGACGTAGAAAAGCGCCGTAATTTCTGCTCTCGGCCCGTCAGGCCAGCCTCGATTTGCCGCAGAACTACCGTTGCGGCACCCGTTGCGAGTACCCTTCCGACCCTGTTTGCCGTTGCCGATGATGCCTTCCCGCCATTCCCTGGTTTTCTTGCTGGCTGCCCTGGGCGGAAGCCTCGTTGCGGGCTGTTCGGCGGACCAGTCGCGCGACGTCAGCGGGATCCAGGAGGACGCGGGTCTGAGCGGCGACTTCGTGGCCGAGACCGAGACCTCCCTGGTGCTGGCTCCTGGCTCCAGTCAGGACCTCACCGTTCGCTACGCCGGAGGGCCGGCCGAAGGCAATCAGGTCGAGTTCGCGGTGGTCCCGGCCGACGAGGTCTACCCGAGTGACAAGACCTTGGGCGCTGACGCCGACGCGGGCGCCACGGCTCCCCCGGGCGGGTCGCTCTCGGCCAGCAGCGTGTTCACCAACCCCAACGGCGAGGCCACCACCAGGCTCACCGTGGGGTCCACGCCCGGCACGTTCCGGGTGCGCGCGCGCCTGGCCAGCTTCGAGCCCGTCTACTTTCAGATCACCGTCAGCGCGGACTTGTTTCCCAAGCTGATGGTCGACGTGCAGTACGAAGGTTTGCGCGCGATCACCACGCGCTCGGCCACGGCCATCGCGGGGCTCAGCTGCGACCAGGCCATGAAGGTCGACAAGAGCGGCGCCGAGGTGCAGTCGAGCGACGACGAGGACCCCTCGGTGCTCTCGTTCTCGCTGGTGCCCGGGCAGAAGTACGCCGTGGTGGCCTGGGGACGCGACGGTACCTACGCAGAGCTCGCCACCGGCTGCACGTCCTACACGGCGACGGAGGTCACCACCAAAGCGGACGGCACGCCGCAGGCTCCTGACACGTTGTCCGTGCTGCTCGAAGACAAGCCCATGCGCTTGAACGGGAACTACCCCGTGGAGATCGCGCTCAAGGTCGACGAGTCGATGGCGCGCCTCGCAGGCAGCGCGCAGAAATCGGTCGCGGCGCTCTTGCCCGCGGGCGCCAATGCCGAAGCCAGCGCCTATCTCGACGTGGTGCACGACGTGCTGGTGGCGCAGGGCAAGAACACCGAAGCAGACAAGCTTCAAACCAGAGATCGACAACAAGGACGCGAGCCTGTTCACGTCGTTGAGCAACGTGCTCACCACGAACAAGGCCGGCTTTGCGACTTCGGGCACGGCGCTCTCGACGTTGCTCACCAGTATCGGCAAGAACATGGCGGTGCGCGGCGGCTACGGCGTGGGCACCACGAACGCATCGATGACGTTCAACGTGGGGGCCCTGGTGGCGCGCTCGGACGACGGCAAGCTGGCCTTCGATCTGATGAGCATCTCCGGCAACATGGCGCCGGTGGCCACCATCATGGCCGAGTACGACGACGCGCGCGCCGTGGTGGACGTGAAGACCCTGGGGATCGCGCTCGGGCTCGGCGCCTACGGACGTTCGCTGCTCGAAGCGCTCGGCAAGGACGACCCGAGCAAGTGGTTCGTCTCGCGCTTCAGCACGGCGGCAGGCTGTTCCGCCGTGTCCAACTGGCTGCAGAACGATGCCAACATGAAGGACGCGGGGGTTGCGCTGTGCAACCAGGACTGCGCCAACAACGTGTGTCTTGAGGTGCTCTCTTCGGTGGTCGACGCGGCGCGCGCTGGCTACCAGGACCTCGACCAGGACCACGCCAGCATCACCCTCACGGGCAAGGTCAGCGCCCACGATCGAAGTGGCGACGACGCGGTGGACGATCTCGGGCCTTCCCAGCTCACGGGCAACTGGGGCAAGGATCCGGTGAGCAATCACGAAGATGCCGTCACCGGAGACCTCAAGAGCGTTCCGGCGGGAGAAAGTTCGCTGCTCCTGTGAGTGGGCCCCTCAAGACCCTGGAGTCCCTGCGTGCGCAGGGGCTGCTCGAGGCGCAGCGCGATTTGCAGTCCTACGAGCGGGAGTTGAACCAGCTGCGTGAGGCACGCGAGCAGGCTCGCAAGCGGCGTCTCGCGGCGGAGAGCGCGCTGGCCAAGGTGCGCCTGCAGTTCGCGAATGCGTCGTTGTTGGCGGACTTACGTTGGCTCGAGCTCAACCTGCTCGGGGCCGCCAGAGATCTGGAGCAGGCGCTGGTCCAGGAGGGCGGGGCCGTGCGACGCGCTGCCGAGGCGGAGCATCGCTTGCGCGACGCGGAAGCGAAGGTGCGCGAGCAAGCGGTGGCCCGGCGTACCGTGGCGGTGGTGCTCGAACGTGAGCGGCTTGCGGTGGAACGGCGAGCGGAGCAACGTGCGGAAGAGGAGGCAGAGGACTCCTTCCGCGCAGGGCACTCTGTTTTAAACGCAACCCGCCGCCCGTAACCGCCCACCCCGAGTTCGGCTCGATTCCGCGAAATATTGCCGCCTCGAGCCAGGCTCTTTTAGGGTTTCATTCTGGTGCTTCGTTCTACGCGGACTCGCGCTCCCTGCCGTCGTCTCTTCGCTCGCGCGCCCGAGGGCGCGCGTCGACGTCTCCCTGCTGCGCTCGCCGTGGGCGTGCCGGCGGCCGTGCTCGGTGTGGGCCTCCTGTTCTCGCGTGCCAGCCTGGCTCCCGCCCACGCGGACGCCGTGAGCTCGGAGGCCGCCGTCAGCGCGGCCAGCTTCGACCCGGACGTGATCAAGCCTGCGTCGGGCTCCACGCTCGAGCTGGTGCTGCGCGCGCGTCGCGCGGGGGATCTCGAGCACGCCCGTAGTCAGGCCGTGGCGGGGCTGGCGAGTGCGGATGCTCACGACGAGCCTGCGTTGCGCTGGCTCGCCGCGCAACTCACGCGTGAGCTCGGGGCCACCGCCGAGGCCGCCGAGCTGTTGATTCCGCTCGCCGCCGGGGACCACCCGCTATCGCTGTGGGCGCGGCTGTCGGCGGCGGAATGGTTGGAGGCCAAGGATCCCGGGCGCGCGCTGGCCCTGCTCGACTCGTTGCTGAGCCCTGAGGCCGAGGTGCTCGGTTTCCCGGGCAAGAATCCCGCCCAGCGTCTGCGGGCGCGTGTGCTCGGCAAGCTCGGTCGTCGCGAGGAAGCCATCGCGCTGTTCGAGCAGTTCGTGAGCGAGCTGCCCGACGAGGCGCTGGCGATTCAGGTGGTGGTGCCGCTCGCGGACCTGCTCGCCGAGGGCGACGAGGCCGACCGTGCGCGCGCCCTGGCGCTCTATCGCCGAGTCGCGCACCGGGTGCCGCAGACCAAGGTGGGCGTGCGCTCCGAGCAGCGCGTGCACGAGATCCTGAAGTCGTTGAGCGAGCCCCTGCGCAGCTCTCTCAAGGAGCCTTCGCTCGAGGACAAGCTCTTGCGGGCCGATGCCATGTTGGCGGAGCTGCGCTACGACGACGCGCGCGACGCCTACGCGCAGCTCGAGAAGCTGTCACTCGACGATCCCGGCGTGCTGTGCCGCGCCCGCTTCGGCCGCGCCAAGGCCATGCTCGACGGACGCGCGCGCACCGAGGGCGTCACCGTGATGGCCTCCGTGGCCGAGGAGTGCGACCAGGATCCCGATCGGCGGGCCTGGGCGCGCTATCACGCGGGCCGCGCGTTTTCGGCGCTGGGGCAGAACGATCTCGCCATCGCGCAGTACGAGGCCCTCGAGCGTGAAGCGCCGGCGCATCGCCTTGCCGACGACGCCCTGTTCCGGGCTGCCAAGGTGGCGCGCGACATGGGCGACAGCGAGGGCGTCTTCCGCAGGCTGAGCCTGTTGCCCGCGCGCTATCCGGCCGGCGACATGCAGGCCCGGGCGCGCTTCGCGCTGGCTTTCCAGGCCTATCAACAGGGCGACTTGGTGCGCGCGGTGGAGGCGCTGGCGAGCGACCGCAGCGACGAGCCCGCCGAAGACGTGCAGGGACGCGCTGGCTATTGGTACGCGCGCTTCCTGGCGGAGGCCGGACAAAAGCAAGCGGCTGCCCACGCCTTTGCGGAGGTCTGCACGCGCACGCCGCTCTCGTACTACGGCCAGCAAGCCTTCGCGCGACTCTCGGCGCTCGACCCGGCACGCGCGCGCGCCCTGCTCGCGGACCTGCCCAGGGCCCAGGCGGGCAAGCTGGTCTTCCCGCAGCTGGCCGAGTTCGCTCTGCCTGGCTTCGAGCGTGCCCTTGCGCTGCTTTCGGTGGGTGAGTTGAACCTCGGGCTCACCGAGCTGCGCGCCATCGGCCTCACCTCGGAGGCCACCGCCGAGCGCGCGTTCCTGGTGGCGGCTTTGCTCGAGCGCGCCGGCGCGCCGCACCTGGCGCTCGAGGCGGCCCGTCGCCGCATGCACGAGCTCCTGCAGCGCGCGCCCTCCGCACGGGACCTCTCGCTCTACGAGCTGGTGTATCCGCGCGCCTTCGCCCCGCTCATCGAAGATGCTGCTCACAAGGAGGGCATCCCCAGCGCCTACCTGCGCGCCGTGGCGCGCGAGGAGAGCGGCTTCTTTCCCCGCGCCGTGAGCCGCGCCCATGCCTACGGCTTGATCCAGCTCCTCGTACCCACCGCCAAGGTGATCGCCAAGAACCTCAAGCTGCCCCACGACGCCACGTCCTTGATGCGCCCCGAAGTGAACCTGCCGCTCGGCGCCCACTTCATCGCCAATCTGGCCTCGGGCGTGCGCGGACAGTTCGCCCTGGTACCCGCCGCTTACAACGCCGGTCCGGCCGCTACCGCGCGCTGGCTCGCCGAGCGCAAGCAGGAGCCCCTCGACGTGTGGATCGAGAACATCCCCTACGACGAGACCCGCAGCTACACGCGTCGCGTGATCCAGACCCACGGCGTGTACCACTGGCTCGAGACCGGCCAGATGCTGCAGCTTCCCCAGGAGATGCCGGCGCTCTGACGAGTCGTCAGCGCTCCTCGAGCTCTTCCTTCAGGTCCTTGAGCAGACTCTTGGCGCGGCTCGAGAGCTTGTGGGGCACCGCGATCTGAATCACGGCGATCAACTTGCCGCGGCCACGCCCGTCGAGCCGGGGCACGCCGAAGCCATCCACCACCACGGTCTGGCCCGGCTGGGTGCCCGCGGGGATCTTCGCCTTGGTGGACTCACCGTCGAGGGTGGGAATGCGGATCTCGCCGCCCAAGGCTGCCACCGGGAAGGGCACCGAGAGCTCGTGCAGGAGGTCCTGCCCCTGGCGCTCGAAGCGTTCGTCCTGGGCCACATCCACCGTGACATAGAGATGTCCCGAGGGACCCCCGCGTCGACCCGCTTGGCCTTGATTGGGCACCCGCAGGGTTTGGCCGTGATCGATGCCGGCCGGGATCGTGACCTTGACCCTGCGCTGCAGCTGGGTCTCGCCAGCGCCCCGACACGCGGGGCAGCTCTCCTTGGGCATCATCCCGCGGCCATGGCAGGCAGGGCAGGTGGTGCTCAGCAGGAAGGGGCCGCGCGCGTGGGAGATCTGGCCCTTGCCGTGGCAGGTGCCGCAGGTGCTCAGTTGGCCGTCTTTGGCACCGGTCCCCTGGCAGTTCTCACAGGGCGACGGGTGGGCTAGCTCGACGTCCCGCTTGGTCCCGAACACGGCCTCGGCGAGGGTCAGGCTCAGGACTGTGCGCAGGTCCGCTCCGGCCTGGGGCCCGTCGCGCCGCCGACGCGCCTGCTGCTGGCCGAAGCCGCCGCCGAAGAAGTCGCTGAACAAGTCGTTGAACTGGCTGAAGATGTCTCCGATGTCCTGGAAGCCGGCGCCCCCGGAACCCTCCACGCCAGCGTGGCCAAACTGGTCGTAACGACGACGCTTCCCGTCATCGCTAAGCACTGCATACGCCTCGGAACAGACCTTGAACTCCTCCTCCGCCTGGGGGTTGTCCGGGTTCCGATCGGGGTGCCACTTGAGGGCGAGCTTCTTGTAGGCCTTCTTGACGTCTTCGGTGGAGGCACTTCGCTCGACACCGAGCACTTCGTAGTAGTCGCGCTTTTGCATGAAAAAAAGGCCCGCGTAAGAGGCCGGGGCAATGTAAGGCGTTGCCCCGGTGAGTCAAGCCCGGGCAATTTCTGTTCAGTGGGTGTCCTGGCTACCCGAGAACTCGTCATTGGCGTCAACGGCGCGAGCTAGCCCGGGTTTTCGTGCGTGCTTCCGCTGACAACTTCCAACTACCATTCCTCCAGGGATCCACATACAAACGCGGGACAGATGATCATCGAGCTTAGAGACGTCCGCCGCACGTACGGGGAGGGCGCGAGCTGCGTACAGGCGCTCAAAGGAATCACGCTGAGTATCGAGGCCGGGTCCCTCACGGCCATCGTGGGTCCCAGTGGCTCGGGCAAGAGCACGCTGCTCAACCTCCTCGGCGCCCTGGACACGCCCTCCAGCGGCCGGGTCTCGGTGGCGGGGCACGACCTCTCGCAGCTCACGGACGACCAGCGCACGCGGCTGCGGCGCGACAAGATCGGCTTCGTCTTCCAGTTCTTCAATCTGTTGCCCACGCTCAGCGCCAAGGAAAACGTGCTGCTGCCGGCCAAGCTGGCGGGCAAGCGCGGCAAGGAGCTCGACGCGCGCGCCGAGGAGCTCTTGACCCGGGTGGGTCTCGGCGGCCGCATGGGACATCGGCCCGACCAGATGTCGGGCGGTGAGATGCAGCGCGTGGCCATCTCGCGGGCGCTCATCATGGACCCGCCGGTGCTGCTTGCCGACGAGCCCACCGGCAACCTCGACTCCAAGACCGGCCGCGAGGTGATGCACCTCCTGCGGGGCGCCGTGGATAGCCGACGCACGGTGATCTTGGTGACCCACGATCCGCGCATCGCGCGCGTGGCCGACCGTGTGCTCACCATCCGGGACGGCCTGCTCGCGAACGACGAAGCTCACTCTCCGAGCTCGGTGGACGAGGTGCTCGGGGTCGCCAATGCGAGTGAGGCCGAGCACGCGGGCCATGGCCTCGTGCACGAGCCCGTCTGAGCGTCTGAGCTCGAGGCCGTAACTTCTCTTCTCTTTCTTGGGGGCTCGTCCGATGTGGACGCTACTGCGTGAAGTTTCTCTGCGTCACCTGCGGCACTCGCCGCTGCGCACGGGCTTGGTGGTCTTCGGCATCGCGCTCGGCGTGGCCATGCTGTGCGCCGTCTTGGCGGTGAACAACAGCCTCACCATGGCCTTCGAGGACATGGTGGATCGCGTGGCGGGCAAGGCCGACCTCACGGTGGCAGGCAGCGACGCTGGCATCCCCACCGCGCTCACCGGCGAGATCGCCGACGTCAAGGGTGTGGCCCACGCGGCGGCCATGCTCGAGGTCGTCACGCGCACGCCCGACGGCAAGGGCGGCTCGCTGCTGGTGCTGGGCGTGGACTTCCTGGGCGACACCTTCTTCCTGCCTTTCGCGCAAGAAGGTCCCAACAAGGTCATCGACGATCCGCTCGCCTTCGTGAACGACCCGACGGCCATCCTGGTCTCGGACAAGCTGGCCCGCGCCCGCAATCTCAAGATGGGATCCGAGCTCGCGCTGGTCACCAGCGAGGGGCCGAAGACCTTCTACGTGCGGGGGTTGCTCAAGAGCGAGGGCCCGGCGGCCACCTTCGGCGGCCAAGTGGTCGTGATGTTCGTGGACGCGGCCCAGGTGAGCTTCGCCCGCGGCTACTCCGTGGATCGCATCGACATCGTGGTGAACAAGGACGCCGACCTGCAGAAGGTCAAGGCCTCCATCGCCAACCTCATCAAGGGGCGTGCTCAGGTCGAAGAGCCGCGTGGACGCACCCAGCGCCTGGTGGCCTCGCTGTGGGCGTTCAAGAATGCGCTCAACATGTCGGGCATCGTGTCGCTCTGGGTCGGCATGTTCCTGATCTACAACGCGGTCAGCGTGAGCGTGGCCCAGCGCCGACGCGAGGTGGGCATCCTGCGCGCGCTCGGCGTGGAGAAGGGTCGCATGGTGCGCCTGTTCTGCCTGGAAGCGCTGGTGATGGCGGCCATCGGCACGGGGTTCGGGCTGTTGCTGGCACAGCAGCTGGCTCACTACGCGCTCGGTAGCGTGCAATCCACCGTGAACCGCATGTACCTGCCGAGCGAGCTGCCCTCGGCCTCGCTGAGTCGCGACATCATCGTGGGCGGCATCATCGCCGGCTTCGGCACCACGCTGTTCGCCTCCTACGGGCCCGCGCGCGCCACCAGCAAGGTGGACCCCGCGGAGGCCCTGCGCTCCTCCAAGTCCAGCGCCATGCTGGGCAAGCTCAACACCTACAAGCTGGCGGCCTTCGGCGTGCTGGTGGTGCTCGGCTCGCTCGTGCCCATGTCCTTCGGTGGCGAAGGCAACGGCTATTTCGGCTGCGCCATCTTGATGCTCGGGCTCACCTTGTTGGTGCCCCTGGCGGTCAAGCTCTTCCGGCTCTCGGGCGTGGCCATCGCGGAGCGTGTGCTCGGCATTCCCGGGCGCATCGCGCTCGACAACGTGGAGCGCTCGCTGGGGCGCAGCTCGGTCACGGTGGTGGCGTTGATGCTCGCCGTGGGCATGAGCATGACGGTGGGCGCCTATGCGAACGCCTTCCAGCAGTCGATCTCCGAGTGGAGCAACGACGCGTTCCCGGCTGACGCTTGGATCACCGCGGGCTCGCCGCTGCTCGATCGTCACCACGTGCCGTTCTCCATCAACGTGATGGACAAGCTCAGAGACGTGCCCGGCATCGCCGGCTTGAGTCCGGTGCGCGTGACCTTCCTCGATGTCGGCGGCAAGCGCGCGCAGATCGCCTCCGTGGACAGCCGGCTTCACATCTTCGAGGGGCAGCGCAAGGGACGTACGCGCCGCGTGATCGACGGGCCGAGCAAGCTCGACCCCACGCAGCTCGTCAGCGGCCAGCGCGTGTTGATCTCCGAGAACATGGCGCGCATCAACCACCTGGCGGCCGGCGACAAGATCCAACTCGACACGCCCACCGGCTCACGCGAGTTCACGGTCTACGCCGTGGTGATCGACTATTCGTCGGACCAGGGCTGGATCATGATGGACCACAAGTGGTACCGCGAGTTCTGGCAGGACGAGCAGCTCGACAGCGTGGACCTCTACTTCGCCGACGGCGTGAACCAGGAGACCCTGGTGTCCGAGGTTCGCAATCGCTTGGGCGGCGGCGAGAGCCTGTTCGTGTCGCTGCACGATGCGGTGCGCGCCGAGATGAAGAAGGTGGCCAAGAGCATCTTCGCGTACGCCAAGGCGCCCGAGCTCATCACGCTCATCGTGGCGGTGATGGGCGTGATCGGCACCATGTTGGCCGCGGTGATCGATCGCATCCGTGAGATCGGCATGCTGCGCGCCATCGGTGCCACGCGCGCGCAGGTGGTGGCTAGCCTGGTGGCCGAGGCGGGCTTCCTCGGGCTCTCCGCGGCGCTGTGCGGAATCCTGGCGGGCGTGCCTCAGGGCTACATCTTCCTCAAGGTCATCGGTACGGCCACCAGCGGCTGGAACCTGCCCTACGACTTCCCGTGGGAGACAGCGGTGCGCATGGCGCTGTTCGTGGTGGGCGCCGCGGCACTCGCAGGCTTCTTGCCAGGGCGTCGCGCGGCGGGACTCGACGTGAAGGAAGCGCTCTCGTACGAGTGAGCGCACCGGCGCCCGCACGCACTGCGCCTGAATCGCGCGCGTTGTGCCGGTGTGTGTCGGGGTGAAGGCACAATTGCCTTTGTTTTCGATACATGCTCGCTGGTACGGCGGTTGCTCCGCAATGGCCAGTCGCTCGACGTCGGCCGCTCTCATTGGGGTGCACGTTCGGGCCGACCGAGGTTCACCGTGCAGGACGCTCCCTTCTTTCAATCTTCGAGTCGTGCTCCCGATGCGGTCGACCGGCTCCTTCGCTCGCTCTTTCGCCGCGCAGTTCGCCGCGCCTCGTGGGGGCTGCTGCTGACCGCAGGTTGCGGCGGCGGAGGAGGGTTCGCGCCGTTCCCGTGCAAATCCAGCGGCGACTTCGACTGGCAGCTGGAGAAGATGGAGCTCGCGCGTCCAGTCGACTACGTGGCGCTCAAGATCACGAACGAGGACGCCTCCTATCAAACGTCCGTGGCCGAGCATGGCGTGTCGTGCTCGGGGGCGTCCGATTTCGACGCCTGCCGAGAGCGCCTGTCGGAGGTGGAACGTCAGCTGTTGGCGGAGATGGCTGATAGTTGTGTCGACGAACCCGACTCGGTCTGCTTCCACAGCTACTACTTGCTCACGACGCGGGGTGACGACATCCAGGTCTGGCAATCGACGCGCCAGATCAAGGAAGTCCTCGGCTCCATCGACAGCCCGGCCGAAGCCAAGGTGTACCTGGCGACGGCCGAAGACGATAGCTTCGTGTACTGCAGCGACGCCGACCACCTTGGCTTCAGGACGACTAGCGCGGGCGTCGAGATCCGCGACCTTGTCGTGGCGAGCACATGCAGGCCCGTGGAGGAGGCACAGATCACGCGCCTCGTGCGTCCCGACGGTCGCGTCGACGTCGTTGCGCGCGAGACGTACTCGACGGATCCGGATGCGTGCGCGGTGCCCGGTCGGCGCCCCGAGGGATTGCGCGAACCTTCTCTTCACGGCGGCCCCGACGCAGGTCAGTTCTTCGCTCGTGCCGCCTACTTCGAGGCCGCTTCCGTGCCCGCATTCGAGAAGATCGTGTGCGAACTCGAGGTGCTCGGGGCCCCCCGTGAACTCGTTCAAAAGGCTCGCCAAGCGGTACGCGACGAGATCCAGCACGCCGAGCGGATGAAGACGCTGGCCACGCGCTTCGGCGCCGAGGTCGCCCCCGTGGAGATCCGCGAGCATCCCCTGCGCCATGCGTTCGAACTGGCCCTCGACAACGCCGTGGAAGGCTGCGTGCACGAGACCTTTGCCGCCTTGTGCGCGACTTTCCAGAGTGAGCATGCGCGAGATCCCCAGGTGCGGTGGGCCATGGCCAGCCTTGCTGAGGACGAGACCCGGCACGCAGGTTTGTCCTGGCAGCTGGCCGCCTGGTTGCTGCCGCAGCTTTCGCCGAGCCAGCGCGCACGCATTCGGCAGGCACAGCGCGAAGCGCTGGAGAACCTACGCAACCGTGTCCTGAAAGAAGAGTCGGAAGAGCTCCGCGCACTGGCTGGCTTGCCCACGCGTGCCCAGGCGCTGACGCTCGTGGCGTCGCTCGAGTTTACCTTGTGGGGCCTGCGTGCCGCGTAGGAACGGGCACAGGATGGGCAGCAAAGCCAGAGGCCGAGTCGCATGGCTGCGCCTCGGCCTCGAGCAGAGCCCTAGCTGGAGAACCGCCTAGACCTTCAGGGGCCCGAGCACTCCGGCAGGATGCCCAGCAACGAGAACACGGTGTCGTACAGGTTGCCGCTGTAGCAGTTGCCGTGGTCCCCCGCGGTGAGCAGGGCCATGTCGCTGGCGAACACCGAGAACGGATGGTTGGGGTCGGGGTTTTGGCCGTTGCCGACCACGATGTTGTCGATGACCTGATTGCCCGTGGCTTCGCTGTCGGCGATGAAGCCTGGCGACATGTCCGGGTCCACGCTGCAGTCGAAGGGGGTGCCGCTCACGACCACGCAGTAGTCGGCCACGGCGATACCGGTGAAGTCGTGGCCCTCCACGCGGTTACGCTCGAAGCGCGACTCGTCGGCGCCCACGTGCAGGATGCCGGTGCCCGACGGCACCATCGAGAGGATGGAACCCGGACGCGCCGTGTTGGGCTTGTTGTTGGCCTCGAACACGTTGTCGCGCACCACGTAGCCGGTGGCGTCCGACCGGTTGTCGAAGATGTCCGGCAAGAACAGTGACGCCAGGCCCACGGAGTTGCCGCGAATCGTGTTGTGGGCCAGCGTGATGTTGGCGCTGTTGGAGATCTCGAAGCCATTGACGTTGCCCTCCACCACGTTGTGGGTGGCACGCACGTTCTCCGAGGTCTCGATCCAGATGCCCGAATCGTCCGCCCCGGAGGCCTTGCTGTGGGTGATGAGCCCGTTGCTGGAGAGGGTGGGGAAGATGCCGTAGTTCTTGTTGCCCACCGACTCGACGTCCGCGATGGTGAAACGGTCGACGTGCTCGGTGAAGAGCCCGTTGTTCACGAAGTTCTTGATGGTGATGCCGCTGATCCAGAGCCCGTAGATGGTGGGCCCGGTGCTCTGCATCATGTGCGGATCGGCGCCCTGGATGAGCGGGAAGGGCGGCGCCATGTCCGTATGGCAGTCCATGCAGCGCGTGCGGTCATCGGGCACCGCCACGATGCCGTTGCGTTGGTTGCCGGCGTTCTCCAGCACCACGCGCTTCTTCTTGGTCGAGAGACCTACGATGTGGAGGCCGCTCTTGGTGATGTTGAGACCGTTCACCGGGTCCGAGATTTCGCGATAGGTGCCGGGCAGGATGAAGATCCAACCACCGGGCTTGGCACGGTCGATGGCCTGTTGGATCGACTTGCCAGGCCGCACGACTTGCACGGATTTCGGCTTACCCGGATCGGTCTCGATCGGCGGCGGTGGTGGCGGCGGAGGCGGCGGTTCGGTGCCCAGCGGATCGAGGCCACCGATGTCGGTCGGTCCGGTCACACCCGGGATGGTGCCCACGCGCGTGTACAGCACGTTGCTGCTGCCGATGGCCCAGCCCGGTTGTTTGCCGAGGCCGATCTCCGTGACGTTGTCGTGTCCACCGCCGTCGCCGTCGGAGTCCTCGAGCTCTACGCAGAAGAAGGCCTCTGCATCCGACACGGTGCCGCTGCCGTCGATGTCGCAGCTCGCGTTCGACGACGCCATCAAGATGTCCCAGCCGTAGCCATTCCACGGACTTCCGCCGTTCGCGTTGCCATGACAGAGCTGGCAGCCCGCGTTGTCGCCGGACGGAGAGATCGCGCCGTAGCGCTGTTTCCAGGCTTCGAGCTTGGAGGGGAAGGCGTGCGCTTCGCTCGCGTTGCCGAGCGTTGCTACCAGAGCAGCCGCAAGGGCGAATGCACCCCGCAAGGTCGCCTGCTGCAAGTGTGGTTTCACTCGCGAAATTGGGCTGAATTCGTGTGATGACGAAGTCACTGCGTCACGCGCCATGGAGGCACCTCGTGTGAGTTCGGGAGATGGCCTATCTAAGCGGAACTCACTTCGAGCGTCCCAAGAATTGAGCGCTTCACCCTCACTTAGGTACGCCAAGGTGGCAAGCACGCGCGAACGCGGCCAGAAGGTCTGCCTGCACGGAGCCTCGAGAGCGCGCGCAAAAACCGGGCATTCTTCGCGCTGCATCTCGCACGAACGGCGTTCAGTTTAAAGACGCTCTGTATCCTGCGCGCTCTCGGGGTGACAGCGAGCGGCTACAACCCGTGTGGTCGTGGCCTGTGCCACCTTCGGTGCGCGCGAGAAGAGCGTGGTCGATTGCGACGGGCGCTACAGGGAGGCCGACGACGAACGTCGCTTTCGAGGTCGAGTGCTTCAGCCCCAAGCTCGACGGCTGCAAGCGCCCGACGAAGCGCTAGCTTGCCGGTCGTTCCGCTCTTGCGGGTTCCAGGATGACCACGGGGATCGGACGGTCCGTGCGTTCCTGGTAGTTGGCGTAGCCCTTGTACATGGCCACCAGCAGAGGCCAATAGTGGGCCTTCTCCTGCTCGTTGGCGGTGCGCGCGAGCATCGGCAACTTCTCGGCACCCAGCTCGACCTCGACGCGCGGCTGATCGCTCAGGTTGAGGTACCAGGCCGGGTGCGACGGGAAGCCGCCCTTGGACGCCACGATGACGTAGCGTTCGCCGTCGCGCAGGTAGAGCAGGGGAGTGGTGCGCGCTTGGCCCGACTTTCGACCGGTGGTGGTGAGCAACAGGATGGGGGCGCCCTGCATGCTGCCGCCCAGTTTGCCCTTGGTGGCGCGAAAGAGCTTGGTGTTGAGTCCACCGTAATAGCGACCGAAGAACTCGATGGCCTTCTTCTCGAAGCTGCTGAGCGGGGTCTTGGTGGGCATGCCTGGCTCCTAACTCTGAGAGAGCAATCCGCGCAGTTGATCGGGGGCGACTTGATAGTCCGCGCCGCAGTAGTCGCAGGCGATGTCGAGCACTTCACCGTCGTTGATGAAGCCCTGGATGTCGGCGACGGGCAACGTGGCCAGGCCCGCCAACACGGAGGCCTGGCTGCAAGGGCAGTGGAAGCGCACGTCCCGCGTCTCCACGCGCGAGAAGGGAACGCGGTAGAGGATCTCTTCGAGCAAGGCATCGGGATCGAACACGTCGGCGTCGACGAAGCGGGTGATGTCGCTGAAGTCGAGGGCCAAGCGTTCCGTCATCACGGCCACGGTGTCGTGATCGGCGCCGGGTAGGAGCTGCACCACGTAGCCTCCGGCGGAGCGCACGGTGCCCGCGTCGTTGAACAGCGTGGCCGCGCCCATCACCGTGACGATTTGCTCCGAGTCCTGCATGTAGGCCATCAGCGCGCCCGTGATGCCGCCGCGTTCGGGCACGCGCACCACGCCGCGGTGCACCGAGCCGTTCGGCAGCGTGCGCATGAACTGCATCACGGCGTCCCCGCCCAGCTCGATCTCGTTCTCGCCCGCCTTGAGATTCACCAGACCGCGCGTACCGCCGTCCGGGAAGGAATCGCCGATCAACGTGCAGCCACCGTGCGCCCCGCGCACCACGCCCTGCACGCGCAGCTGAGGCGCCATAGTCTCGCGAACCAACACCGTCCCCGTGAGCAGATCTCCGAAGTGACGGGCGGTCTCGCCGCTCGCGCCCTGTTTTTGCACCGCCTCACGGCAAAGCCCCGTGGTGCGCGCAGTCAGCACGCGGAAGGAGCCGTCGTCGGTGAGGGCACGAATCACGAGATCGGGGGCGTACGAAGCCATGGGGCTTCAGTCTGGTCCCGTGGCCCACCGTGGGCAAGCGCCAGAAACAAGGCATTTCGTGAGCGAAGCGGTCCTCGACGGGAGGTGGGGCGCGTGCGGGCGCCGTCGAGGCGTCGCCGTGGGCCCTTGCAGAGCTCGGCTCCTGGGGCACGCTCGGCGCTGGGCCTTTCGAAGAACGGGTGCGGGTGTTGGCGCAGCGAATCTCGGTCTACGTGCACTTTCCATGGTGTTTGAGGAAGTGCCCCTATTGCGACTTCGCCACCTCGCCGCGCGAACGGGCCGCCATCGACCACCGTGGTTACGCCGACGCCGTGCTGGCCGAGCTCGCGTTTCGCGCACCCGTCCTGGCCGGGGCGGAGCTCTACTCCGTGTTCTTCGGCGGGGGCACGCCTTCGCTGTGGGAGCCCTCCGAGCTCGGCCGGGTCCTGGCGGGCATTCGCGGCGCCTTCGGAACCGAGCACTCCGGGTGCGAGATCACGGTCGAATGCAACCCGAGCTCACTCGACCGGGAGCGCGCACGGGCACTGCGGGAGGTGGGCGTGAACCGGCTCTCGGTGGGCGTGCAGTCCTTGGACGACCAGGAGCTCGTCTTCCTGGGACGCCTGCACAATCGTGAGCTTGCGCTGGCGGCCATCGAGGGCGCCCAGGCGAGCTTCGAGCGCGTCAGCGCAGATCTCGATGTTCGCGTTGCCCGAGCAGCCCGTCGAACGCTTCCTCGGCTATCTCGACACCCTGCTCGGCATGGGCCTGGAGCACGTGTCCGCGTACGCGTTGACCATCGAGGCCGCCACGCCCTTCGGTGAGCGCGCTCGCAAAAAGTTGCTGCGGCCTGCCCCTGACGAGGCCTACGCCACCATGTTCGAGCGCATCCAGGAGCGCTTCGTGCGCGCTGGCTTCGGACAATACGAAGTCTCCAACTACGCCCGTCCCGGTCAGGAGAGCCGGCACAATCAGCACTACTGGCGCGGCGGCTCGTACCTCGGGCTCGGGGCGGCGGCCGTGGGCTGCCTGCACGGCGGAAACGGCGGTCGTCGCTATCGAAACCATCCGGACGCCGAACGCTATGCCCAGCGTTGCACGGGCGCGGAGGTGGAGGTTTTCGACGAGGAGCTCTCCGCCGAGGACGTGATCCGCGAGGCGCTGATGCTGGGGCTCAGGACGCACGAGGGAGTGGACCTGGCCGCGCTCGAGCAGCGAGTCGGGTGTGATCCCAGGCGCGGGCGTGAGGCCGCCATCGCCAAGCACGTCGCGCGCGGGCAGCTGAGTGTGGAGCAGGGCGTGATGCGCGTGCCGGCCTCACGTTGGCTGCTGCTGGACGGCATCGTGGCCGACCTCTTCTGAGCGCGGCTTACGGGCACGCGTTCGGCGCGCCGGGCGTAGGCGTCTCGAGCTGAAAATCGAGGGCATTGTCGTCGCTGTCGAAGGCATCGGGGCAGCGTCCGTGGGCCAGCTCTGCTTCGTCGGCTGGGCTCGGGTCGCCTTCGCCCGTGCCTGGCAGCGCGCCCTCGTAGGCGAAGCCGTCGAGTACGCGTTCGCCGCTCACCAGCCGCACCCCGTCGGGCCCGTTCTGCAAGCCGAGCGTCTTCAGCGACACGCTCGCCACTCCCTTGGGCAGGTTGGCGAGCAACGGAGGATCCGCGACCACCAGGCGCGCGTGGGGGGCCAGGCTCTTGCCCGCCTCCAGCAACGGGTAGCTGGCGTAGACCTTGCCATCGCTGCCGTTCACGAGCTCCAGATTCACTGAGCTCAAGTCGGCCGGGCAGTCGGCGGTGTTCACCACCTCGACGAATTCGGCGTCGTCGCTGCTCGGTTGGTCGTAGTCCACTTCGTTGATGCGCAACCCAGTCAGGCACGGGTCGGCGCCGCCTGCGTCAGCCTGGCCGGCGAGGTCGAGCTGCACGCTCACGGAGCCACGCTCGTTGCTGACTCGAGTCCCGTCGGCGAGCTCGAAGCGCAGCGCGATCTGGGTGGCCATGCCCGCCTCCACCAACAGCGGCGCCGGGTTCGCGCTCAAGAGCGTGGCGGTCACGCTGGCCGCCTCGGGATCATCCGCGCGCAC
Organism: Myxococcales bacterium; assembly: GCA_047601445.1. Taxonomy (GTDB): domain Bacteria; phylum Myxococcota_A; class Polyangia; order Polyangiales; family DASUME01; genus DASUME01. The sequence goes on from JASGJH010000001.1 coordinate 7,618,248, forward strand.
CAGGCGATAACCTGCGAGCAATTCCAGGGTGTAGCTGCCCGGCATGAGCTCGACCTCGACCTGAGGCTCCTCACCGCTGGCGAAGCCCTTGGACTCCGGCCCCGTGAGCGCGAAGCGCGCGTCGGTGAGGCGATAAGTGATGCCGCCGGACTGGCTGGTGAGGGCCAGGTTCAGGCTGCCGACTCCGCCGTGGGAGGCGGCGTCGACGCTGCACGCGGTGAGCAGCAGACATGCGAATGCAGGAGAGAGAAGACGTTCGAGGCAGGACATGGCGGGCTCCAGGTGAGGAATTGATCGAGATGCGTATGCGCCCGTGGGCGACAGAGAACCTCGCGGCGGGGTGGGTGGCAGCGCGGCCTTGGCGCGCTGGACAGGGAGGGCGCGTACCTTCCCCGCACACAGATGCGTGAGACCCGAGCAACCCACGCACCAGCCCGCATGAACCAGGTCCCGCACGCTTGGATGCACCCGCCTGACGGTCGGTGTCGCGGAGCCCGCCGGGCCGCCAGGTTTGCCCGACCCGCGCGGCCTTCGTGCTAGCCTCGGCGGCGTGTCGTTCGATTTCACCCGCGTGCGGGCCCAGGCCATCGTGAAGATGTTCGGGGCCACGCGCGCCCTGGCCGGGGTGGACCTCACGCTCGAGGCAGGTCGCGTGACGGTGATCGAAGGGCCGAACGGCGCGGGCAAGAGCACCCTGCTCGACATCCTCTCGCTCTTGAGCCGACCCACGCGGGGCAGCCTGCTGTTCGGTGAGCGGGACGCGTGGCGCGAGCGCGACAGCCTGCGACGCTCCCTGGGCGTACTCGGACACGCGGCCATGCTCTATCCGGAGCTGAGCGGACGCGAGAACCTCGAGTTCTTCGCGCACCTGTACCAGGTGGAGCCGCGGCGCGTGAGCGAGCTCGCGGAACGCTTCGAGGTGGCCGGTTATTGGGAGCGTCAGGCCCGCACCTACTCGCGCGGCCAGCTGCAGCGCGTGGCGCTCGCCCGAGCGCTTCTGCATCGACCGCGCCTGATTCTGCTCGACGAACCCAGCGCTGGTCTCGATGCCCGGTCGCTCGAACAGCTGGTTGAAGCCGTGAAGGTAGAGCGCACCCGCGGCGCCATCGTGGCGCTCATCACCCACGACACGGCGCTCGGCGATCAGCTCGCCGACGAGCGCATTCGCCTCAGCCGCGGTCGCATCAACATCGAGGGAGCGCGCGCATGAGCATGCTCGCCGCGATCTGGTCGGTCTTCCGCAAGGACCTCAAGCTCGAGCTGCGCACGGGTGAGATCCTGGTGAGCACCAGCTTCTTCTCCATGCTGGTGGCCGTGATGACCTCGCTCTCGTTCTATCTGGACGACGTCACCGCCCGCAAGATCGCCCCCGGCGTGCTGTGGATCAGCATCGCCTTCTCGGGCGTGTTGGCAATGGGGCGCAGCTGGTCCCGCGAGCGTGAGCACGACGTGGTGCGCGGACTCTTGCTCTCGCCGTTGCCGCGTCCAGCCATCTTCCTGGGCAAGGCTCTGGGCGTGTTCAGCTTCCTGTTGATGGTGGAGCTCTTGCTCGTGCCGCTGGTGGCCGTGCTGTATCGCTTCGAGATGGCGATGGCGTTCGGACCCGTGCTGCTCCTGGTGGTGCTCGGGAGCGTCGGTTTCGCCGCCGCGGGCACCTTGTTCGCGGCCATGGGCGTGCGCACGCGGACCAAGGAGTTGGTGCTCAGCGTGGTGCTGTTCCCGCTGATCTCGCCCGCGCTGCTCTCGGGCGTGGTGGCCACGCGCGAGCTCCTGGGCGGGGCGGCCTTCAGCGAGGTAATGGACTGGGTGCGCGTGCTCCTGGCGTTCGACCTGATCTTCGTGTCCTTGGGGGCCCTCTTGTTCGGGCCCCTGGTCAGCGAGTGAGCGCCGCACGCGCGCCCTTCAGGCGTGAATGGTGCCCCGACTGGGATCGCCGCGCTGCACCGAGTTCGCGTGCACGGCACAGGTCTGGCTCTCGCAGACGTGACCGCGCCCCGTAAGCCGCAGTCGATTCTCCGCGAACCACTCGTAGCCCTTGTCGAACACGGTGCGCAGCATGGGCCAGCCCGTGGGTGCCATCAGGAAGCCGAGCCCGAGCGCCGAGTAGCAGCGCCGAAAGGCCTCCATGCCAGTGACGGCTTCGCCATTGGGCAAGATGGCGTGGATGTGCCCCATCACCTCTTGCTTGGTGAGCCCGTAGCGACTGGCGTCGAAGCCGGGCGCCGAGATGTCCTCGAAGACGAGATTCCCGTGATTGTTGAAGCGACTCATCATGCGGATTTCGCGCGAGCACAGCGGACATGCCGCGTCGTAGAGCAGCGTGATGCGCTCGGAGCCGGTCGCTGACGTCGAGGCGTTGTCGAGGCGAGCGTGGGATACGGTCGAACCCATGGCGTTCCTCCTACCAACAAATTTACTCCACTCTGGCTTGCGCGCCCGAGGGCGCGCTTCGACATCTACCCGTACTCGCATGAGGTGGGCACTCCAAAATGGCAGGCTAGAGCAAACGCCGCTGCACATCGGAGCACCGCATCCGCACGCTTCGCCCATGATCGCGTGTACGATCACGCCGAGAGTGGAACTACAGCAGCTTCGCCAGCGTACTTGCAGGTGTAGTGCTTTTTCAGGTTTGGCCCAGGTCGAGGAGCTGGGCGCAGTAGAGACCGACGCATTCGCTCGGCGTCGAGCTGGCGATGACCTCTTGCATGGCGCGCACGTACTGCGAATGCAGTGCCTTGAGGCGCGCCAGATCGGCGCGCGAGACCGCGAACACACTGTAGCCGTAGGTGCCCGGAGCCTTTGCGCGCAGACGTTCCAGCGCGGTCTCCGTCCACATGGCTTTGAGCGCGAGCGCTCGCTCGGGTTCACGGCTGGTGTCCACCGCGATCACCTGGCGCGGGCGGTATCCGCGTCGCTTCTCGACTTGCCCCGTTCGCAGCAAGACATCCAACGCGCTTCGAACTTGGCCCTCATCGAGGCTCAGCTTCGCCGCCATCCAGGGGATCTGCTGGTCGACTCGTGCCGGCCGATCCGCGAGCTCGAGCGCGCGCAGCACCGCGTGCGACCAGGGATGCGCGTACGCTGATTCGCGCGCCAGCTGCAGTTCGTTCCACCGGTCACGCGCGGACGGGAGCTCGGCCGGGTCCACGAACGCTCCAGCCAAGTCGAGCACGCGCCGACTCGAGGCCTCCACCAGGCGCAAGAACTCGGGGAGCTTGGGCTGCGCGCCGCCGTCGAGCCAGCGCGCCACGCTGAAGCGGCTCTCGTGCGTGAGCTCCGCGAGGCGCACGATGGGTGTCTTGCCCTTGAGGTGCGTCAGGAACATCGCGACCGCCTCAGGACTCGCGGGATGGCAGGTGCGCGCCCAATCCGGCAGTGCGGAGTCGCCAAAGAAGCTGCGCAGCCAGCTCGGGTGTCCGGGCCGCATGCGCTGATGGATCTCGAGGAAGCGCGCCGCGGTGGGCCAGCACTCGGCCTTCTCCCAGCGCTGCGCGATGTTGCTCCGATAGCCGATGCGCTTGCTGAACTCGGCGCACGAACGGCGTCCGCGCAGGGAGCGAAGTAGCTCACGCGCCAGCCTCTCGAAGTCCACGCGCGGCGTCCGCGAGGAGGGCTTCACCCCGTCTTCTGTAGATCGAAATATGCCGATGGTTCGTGCCATTCATTGCATGATTCGCACATCCATGTGGACATCGTCCAATCCAATGTTCGAAACGTGCATTGTGGTGGCCGCGACCGCATGGCAACTAGAGTCATGGAAATCATGCGAACCCTTACAGCTCCCCATGTTCTAGGCTTCGCCTCGCTCGTTGCGCTCTCGGCGTGCAACGACTCGAGCGGGGATCCGAGCACCCAAACCATGAGCAGCTCGCTCTGCCCCACGTGTGCGCCGAGTGCAGGCGGCGAGACGGCGGACTTTCCGAGCAGCATTGGCGAGCCGCCCTGCCACGGCTTCGAGTTGCAGGTGCCGATCTCAGCGGAGGAGGCGCGCAGCTTGGGAGTCGTTGACCCGGAACGCATCGAGCGCGTCACCAAGCCCATCGACGCGCCCTTTTCATGGACCCTGTTCGAGCCCAACGAATACGTGCCTCATCCCTTCACGCGCGTACTCGGCGGCTTTGCGAGCTCCACGACTCTCCATCTGCGCACCACCATCGTGGCCTATCGACAGCTCTCCCCCGACCCCGCGCACTGCACGGATTCGAACTGCCACGACAACCCCGGCGACAAGTTCGACTACGACTTCGACTTCGACACCAAGCGAGAATGCAATGGCGTCGCGCTGGATTTGCAGACTACCGTCGATACGGACGATGGAGCGGTGCATGGAGTCGTGACATCGACCATGAGTATCCGGCCTGGCTTGGCGAGCGAAGACGGCGTGTACGCCGAAGCCAGCCTTCAAGATGTGACTGGCTCGCTCGATCTAGCCAGCAGCGATGCACCGCCCGTCCGAGGCTACTTGGGGCTTCGCATGAAGGTCGGCGATAACGGGATTACCGGAGCGGTAGGCCTTGCCCTCGTGTACGATGTCATCTCCGAAACAGTCGTTGCGCCGGATGGCGGGCCTTCTCCGTCGCATCAGCGCGAGGCGCCGATCTGGGGTGAATTCATCGTAGGACCCAGGACCGATCACTGGTTCGACGGGAGCGTCTTGTTGGGCGACTCCTTTCTACCTTTTTCGGATCCTGCTGCCGCGAAGCCCTGAGCGATTCGCCGACACCTGCTCCGTTCAGCGGTAGGTCAACAGCCGCTTGGGATCGTGCTCGAAGTGCCCGTGCTCGTTGAAGCTGCTCAGGTGCACGCCGCGTGAGCCCACCACGATCTTGGTCACCCCGCAGTTCACCATGGTCCACAGCATCTTCACGGCGCGCTCGTTGGAGATGCCCAGCATGTGATGCACGATGGCGGTGATGGTGCCTCCGGAGGTGAACACCAGGGCGTTCTGCTTGGCGTCGAGCGCGTGGGCCACGCGCTCCAGGGCGGCCACGCAGCGCTTGCCGAACACGGGCCAGGGCTCGTCGTAGTCGGCATCGTGGGTGCCCGCGATCCAGCGCCCCACTGCTTGCGTGAACATCTCCTGGAAGGCCTGACGTGGCTTGAGCGTGGCCGCGAGCTCGGCAGCCATCACCAGCTTGTTCTCGTAGCGCGGCTTGAAGCGCGCGATCAGCTGCTCGTGGTCGTACTCGTCGAAGCCCTTGTCTTCGAGCGGCGAGAGCGAGATGCCGCGGCCGGCGTGCATCATCTCGAGGCAGCCCTGGGCGGTTTGCCGGTGGCGCTGCATGGTGCCCACGTAGGCGCGGTGAACCTCGGGCACGCGCGGACGCAGCGCGGCGCCGAGGATCTTGGCCTGCTCCAACCCGAGCTCCGAGAGCTCGTCGTAGTTGCTGCGCCCGAACGAGGCCTGGCCGTGGCGAATCAGGTAGATCGCGCTCACAGCTTGCTCCTCAAGATGAGGTACCGGCAGCGCAGGTCGAAGTAGCTGATCATGAGCCAGTAGTTCTTGAAGGTGGGGTTCGAGGTCTGCTTGTGGTGATAGCGGTAGTAAATCTGCTGCGCGATCACGGCCAGACGGAACAACCCGAACACCTCGTAGAACGTCCAGTTGCGCGGCGTGAGACCCGAGCGACTCAAGTAATAGTCCACCACCTCGCGCCGCGTGAACATGCCCGGCAAGTGCGAGGGTTGGCGCCCCACCATCTTGAACAGCGGGTCGTCGTTGGCTTGCACCCAGTAGGCCAGGCTGCCGCCGAGATCCATCAGCGGATCTCCGAGCGTGGCCATCTCCCAGTCGAGCACGCCGATGATGCGCGTGCGCTGGTTGGGATCGAGCACCACGTTGTCGAGTCGGAAGTCGTTGTGAATGACGCAGGTGGTCACGTCGTTCGGCGTGTGCTCGCGCAGCCAGTCACACACGTAGCGGAAGCTCGGCACGTTCCAGGTGCGCGCCTTCTGGTAACGATCCGTCCAGCCCTCCACCTGGCGCTTGCAGTAGCCCGCGCCCTTGCCGAGCGAGGCCAATCCGGCGGCCTGGTAGTCCACCTTGTGCAGCTCGAGCAGCTTGTCGAGCACGTTGCGACACAGCTCGCGGTTCTCGGCCGGTGTCAGGCCGAAGCCCCTGTGCATCTTGGCGCGCGGGATGATGCCCTCGAGGCGCTCCATCACGTAGAACTCGGCGCCCAACACCGACTCGTCCTGGCACAGGCCGATCATCTCGGGCACCGCAGAAAAGTAGGGTTTGAGGGCCTTTTGCACGCGGTACTCGCGGCCCATGTCGTGAGCCGACTTGGCCTTGGTGCCCGCGGGGGGCCGCCGCAAGATGAAGTCGCGCGCGGGATACTTGAGCCGGTAGGTCCAGTTGGAGGCGCCGCCCGAGTACTGTGTGATCTCGGGGCTGCCCACGAGGTCAGGCACCTGCTGCTTGAGCCAGGTATCTACTTTGGCCACGTCGAGCTCTTCGCCCGAGCGCACGCGGCCTGCCACATCGATCAATCCTGCTTCTGACATCGTGCCTCGAACTTCGCCGTTCACTTCATGTAGCCGCGTTTGCCGAGCTCGATGCGCGCGATGAGGCCCTTATGCACCTCGTCGGGTCCGTCGGCCAGGCGCAGGCTGCGGGCCATCACGAAGATGGCGGGCAAGGGAGTGTCCCAGGAGACTCCGGCACCGCCGTGGATCTGGATGGCGTCGTCCACCACCTTCTGCAGCACGTTGGGCGCAGAGACCTTGATGGCGGAGATCTCCGTCATGGCGCTGAGCGCCCCCACCTTGTCGATCTTCCAGGCCGCGTAGAGCGTGAGCAGGCGCGCTTGATCGATGGCGATGCGTGCTTCGGCCAGGCGCTCGCGGTTGCCGCCGAGGTTCATCAGCGGCTTGCCGAAGGCCTTCCGATTCATGCCGCGCTCGATCATCATCTCCAGCGCGAGCTCTGCAGCGCCGAGGCAGCGCATGCAGTGGTGGATGCGGCCCGGTCCCAGGCGACCCTGGGCGATCTCGAAGCCCATGCCCGGACCCGAGATGAAGGCCGACGTCGGCAGACGCACGTTCTCGAAGTGCACTTCGCCGTGACCGTGCGGGGCGTCGTACTCGCCGAACACGGGCAACATGCGCTTGATGGTGACGCCGGGCGTGTTCAGCGGCACCAGCACCATCGAGTGCTGGTGGTGGCGATCGGCCGCGGGGTTGGGCGTGTGCGCCATGAAGATGGCCACCTTGGCGCGCGGATCACCGATGCCGCTGGTCCACCACTTCTTGCCGTTGAGCACGATCTCGTCGCCCTCGACGATGGCCGTGGCCTGCATGTTGGTGGCGTCCGAGGAGGCGACGTCGGGCTCCGTCATGCAGAACACCGAGCGAATTTCGCCGTCCAGCAGCGGCTTGAGCCAGCGCTCCTTCTGTTCGTCCGAGCCGTAGCGGAACAGCACTTCCATGTTGCCGGTGTCGGGGGCGCTGCAGTTGAACACCTCCGCGGCGAGCAAGCTGCGCCCCGTGAGCTCGGCCAGCGGCGCGTACTCCAGCGTGGTCAGGCCAGCGCCATGGGTCTCGTCGGGCAGGAACAGGTTCCACAATCCCTCGGCCTTGGCCTTGGCCTTGAGCTCGTCGAGCACCGGCAGGTGGTGCCACTGGGTCCAGTCTCCGCCCCAGTTCTTGGCCTTGATCTCGTCCCAGTACTTGCGCTCCACCGGCTCGATATTCTTGCGAATGAAGCGGCGTACGCGTTTCTCGAAGTCCTTGGCCTTGGCGCTGGGTTCAAAATCCATGGCGGGCACTCTAGTGGAGGGACGCCCGAAAAGTCACTGAAGGTTGTGCATGCTCGGGTATGCAGCGGGCGAATGGGTGGGCGTCAGCGGGGAGGGGCGTCCACGCTCACGCACGCCGTCGCCGTTCAGGTCAAAGTCCAAGTCCACCACCACGCTCACGGCCAGCACCCGCCGCTTTTGGCAAAGGACGACCTGCGTTGACATGGACTTGGTCGGCGACGGCGACTTTGACCTAAACGGCGACGGTGTGCGTGAGCAACCAACGGATGACGGCCACGTCACGTCCACCAACCAACGCCCCAGGCGACCTCACGCCTTGGCAGTGCTCGTGCCGCCCGGGAACGTCAGGCGCCAGATGGTCCAGGTGGTCGTGCCGAACTGACGCGTGAGCGAGCCGGTGTTGTAGGGAAGCTTGTAGCGCGCGGCCAAGGCGCGCACGCGCGGGGCGACCTCGGGATAGCGGTTGCTCGGCATGTCCGGGAAGATGTGGTGCTCGATCTGGTGGCTCAGATTGCCCGAGAGGATGTGGAAGAGCTTGCCGCCGCCGATGTTGCAGCTGCCCATCAGCTGACGCACGTACCAGCGCGCGCGGGTCTCGCCTTCCACCTCTTCTTGAGTGAAGTGGTGCACGCCGGCCGGGAAGTGCCCGCAGAAGATGATCATGTTCGACCACACGTTGCGGATGAGATTCGCCAGCATGCTGCCAGCGAGCAAGAGCGAGAAGGCGATGACGACGCTCTTCACGGGCTCGAGGCCGTGGTCGAGGATCACCGGTAAGGCTGCCAACGTGCCGAGCAAGGGCCACAGGATGTAGTCCTTGAGCACCTGGCGCGACGCCTTCCAGGCCACGCGTCGCAGCATCGGGATCACCGACTGGAAGGTCTTCTCACCGGACATCAGCTTCTCGGGCTCGAGATCGTGCAGGGCCACGCCCCACTCGAACAAGACCATGAGCAAGAAGTTGTTGAGCGGCTGCCCGAGGTATTGCCAGCCCCATTTCTGTTCGGGAGTCACGCGCAACACGCCGTAGCCAACGTCCGGGTCCTTGCCGATCACGTTGGTCCAGGTGTGGTGCACCACGTTGTGTGAGTGCTTCCACTGATCCGAGGGGCACACGGTGTCCCATTCCCAGGTGTTCGACTGGATGTTCGGGTCACGCATCCAGTCCCACTGGGCGTGCATCACGTTGTGGCCGATCTCCATGTTCTCGATGATCTTGGCGACGCCGAGCAGGCTGCAGCCGAGGACCATCACGCCCAAAAACAGGGCCCAGCTCGCGCTCGGAAGCCCCAGGCCAGGCCACAGGAAGATGCTGGCCAGCATCACCAGGCGTCCGCCCAGCGCCATGCTGCGCTGCGTGCGGATCAACTTCACGATGTATTCGCGGTCCTGTTCGCCGCGTGAGTTCATGACTTCGTTGCGGATGTCGTCGAGCTCTTTACCGAACTCCTCGATCTCGGCGTCAGTCAGGTGCTTGGGTAGACCCATGATGTTCTCCCTCTTCAGACTTCGATCTCGGCGTCGCCCGCGGCGGCCGAGACACAGATTTGGATGGTTTGGCCGGCCTCGTTGAGCAGCGCGTTGGTGCGCAGGTCGCGCACGCAGCCGGACTTGAGCGTGACGTCGCAGCCGTGACAGATGCCCATGCGACAGCCATGAGCAGGGTTGAGACCGTTGTCCTCGGCCAATCGGAGCAAGTTGGTGATGCCGTTGGAGCGGGCCTTTACACCGCTCTTGGTGAAGGTCACTTCGCCTTCGGTGATTTCACTCGGCGCCTTGGCGATGGCCGCCAGGAAGCGCTCGGTGTGCAGCTTGGAGCTCAGGCCCGCCTCGGCCCAGTGGGACTCGACCGCGTCGAGCAGACCCTGGGGACCGCAGGCGTAGACCTCGCGTGAGCGCCAGTCCGGGCACATGGTCTCGAGCTGGCTCGCGCTGAAGTGCCGTGTGTGACGGGTCTTGGCGTCGGGCTGCTCACCTGGTTCGCGGGTGTAGATCAGGTGCAGCTTGTAGCGCGGGTGCGCGAGCGCGAGCTCCTTGAGCTCGTTACCGAAGATCACGTCGTAGGCGTGCGGGGCGTAGTGGATGTGCGTCACCCGTGGCAGGCGCTCGCGCAGTACCATGCTGCGCAGCATGCTCATGATCGGCGTGATGCCGCTGCCCGCGCTGATGAAGAGCGGCTCGACGGGCACCGCGTCGGGCATCACGAAGTCGCCCTGGGGCACGCCGATGGGCAAGTAATCGCCCACCTTGATCTGGCGCACCAAGTGGTGCGACATGCGGCCGCCCGCGATGGCTTTCACCGTGATGGTGATGCATTCGTCGGCGCGCTCGGGCGCGGAGCTGATGGAGTAGGTGCGCGTGTACTGCATGCCGCCGATGGGCACGCCCACGCGCATGTGCTGGCCCGCGCGGTGGGCTCGCCAGTTGCGGCCGGGCTTGAGCGTCAGGGTGCGGGCATCGGCTGTTTCGTCCCAGACGCTCTCTACGCGCGCTTGCAGCGCATGAGTGGTCCACAGGGGATTGACGAGCTCGAGATAGTGTGAGGTGCGCAGGGGCCAGGCGAGGGCATCGGTGAGGGCGCCGGTCGCCCGGCCGAGAAGTCCAAAGAAGCTCGTGTCCTGCCGCATGCCTTCTCCGTGTGGGTCGCCTTCCGGGCCAGTCGAGGCGTGAGGGGCCTCGTCGTAGGGCGATGGGGAGATTCTCGCATTATTCATGGGTCACCTGGCTAGCTTCCGGTCGTGCGGCGAGTGCCGAGAGGACCACGGGGAGCACGCGGGCCGTGGCGCTCACATCCGGCCGGTAGTGGACGAACAGCCCAGACAGGGTGCCGAACACACGGCCCAGCATCACGAACTCCTCGGGCAGTTTCACGATGGGGTCACTGTCGATGAAGCGGCCGAACTCTGCGATGCGGCTCACCATCTCCATCTGGCTGCAGAAACCCCCGTTTTCACCCTTTACCAGGGCCATTTGCTCGAGCGCGTTCTTGGCGTAGCTCTCGAGTCCGGCGCGGGTCCCGCTCTGCGTCTGGAAGCCCATCGCTTCCATGGCGGCTCCCATGCCTCGGATGTCCTTGCAGACCGTGGCCCGCAACAGCCCAAGCAGGTTTGTGCGCTGCGTCATGTCGAGCTCCTTGGCGCAGCCGAAGTCGAGCACCGTGAGGTTGCCGGACGCGTCGGCCAGGAGGTTGCCCGGGTGCGGGTCGGCCTGGAACACGCCGGCTTCCAACACCTGGCGGGCGTAGGCCTCGAGCACGCGGGCCAGCAGCTCGGTCAGTGTGACCTGGGCGCCGGGCTCGCCGGCTTCGCGGGCTTGCTGCAGGCGGTCGAGCACGTTGGTGACCTTTTCACCGGGCATGAAAGCCGTGACCAGCACGCGCTTGGTGGAGAGCTCGGAGACGACGGCCGGCACGTGGATGTGCGGGTTGTGCGCGAAGAAGGCCGAGAGCTTGGCAGTGAGCTCCGCTTCGCGTGTGTAGTCGAGCTCGGCGGTGATCATGGCGCGGGTCTCGCGGATGATGGTGTCGAAGTCGAGGGGCGGCAGGCCCTGGGCCAGGGCGCGCACGAAGACTTCGAGCAGCTCCATGTCGAGCTGCACCAGGGACTCGATGTTGGGGCGCTGCACCTTCACGGCGACCTTGCGGCCGTCGAGCAGCGTGGCGCGATGGACCTGGCCGATGCTGGCTGCGGCCACTGGGGTCTCCTCGAACTCCGCGAAGATCTCGTTGAGCGGACGCCCGAGCTCGCGCGTGAGGGCCTTCTCGATCTCGCGGAAGGGCACGGCGGGGGCGGCGTCCTGCAGCTTGCCGAGTTCGCGCACGTAGGCCTCGGGGATGAGGTCGGGGCGCGAGGAGAGCATTTGTCCGAGCTTCAAGAAGGCGCCACCGTGGCGCACCGAGAGCACGTAGAGGCGATGGGCGGAGTCCTGGTGGAGCTCTTCGCGGGAGCGGGCGGCTCGGCGCTGGGACATGAAGGCGGCCTTGGTGGTGTGCAGGCGGTAGGCGGTGCCCACGCGGCCGAGCACCAGGCCGGTCGAGGTGAGCCGACCGAGACGGGCGGGCCACTGGGAGAGTTCGTCGGTGAAGGACTTGATGGGAGAGACGCCGCCTCGGCCGCTGGACTGGCCCGAGCCGAAGCCGGGCAAGCCCTGGACGGCGGTCTTGGCGGTCTCACCGAGCTCGCGCACCTGGAAGGCGGTCTCTTCGATGGCCACCAGGAGGGCGTCGATGGTGCGAAGCCAGAGCTTGATTTGAGCGCGCACGTCGGCGCTGGAGCCGGCGGCGGAGGAGGCGGCGCGGCTGAAAGTCTGGGAGCTGGTCTGGTTCATGGATGACTCCGAGGTGCCGTTCAAAAGCAGCACCGAGTGATGAGTCATTTATGACTGTGACAGTAATTGGTGTCAAGGTGTTTGGTGTCATGGTCGCCGGGGACGGTTTTCGCTTTTTCGTTTTTGGGCTCCGCGGCTCGCCAAATTTCTTTGTCTTTTCGTGACAAACGCGAAAAGCAAAGCCGTCCCGGGGGTTCCCCGAGAGCGCGAAAGCGAAAAAGCGAAAACCGTCCCCGGCCCGCTACAGGGCCCGGGCGAGCCTCAGGACTTGCTCGCGTAGCCACTTGTTGGCTGGGTCGTTCTCGAGCGCGGCGTGCCAGTACATGTGGATGGCCAAGCCCGGCGCCTCGGCCGGGAAGGGCAGGAGCACGTTCTCGAAACTCGTGTTGAGCGCCTTGGCCAGGCGCTCGGGCATGGTGAGCAAGAGGTCCGATGCCTTCACCACCTGACAGGCTGCGTGATAGTTCTGGCAGCGCAGCGTGACCTTGCGTCGCGCGCCCGTGGGCCGCAGCACCATGTCTTCGAGCGCGGGGCCCTTGCGTCGCGACGAGACCACCACGTGGGTCTGCGCGAGATACTTGGCTAGGTCGAAGCCCTTGATGGCCGGATGTCGCTTGCGCGCCATCACCACCAGACGCTCCGTGTCGGCCACCTGCTGATGTCGAATGGCCGAGCTCACCACCACGGGGATTCTCGATCGCCAGGTCGAGCGCCCCGCTGATCAGCTCGGTCTCGAGCTCATGCCGCGCCACACGCGCACTCACCAGCTGCAGCTGTCCTGCGTCGCCCTGCAGCTCCTCCACCAAGTGCGGCAACCACACCGTCTCCAGCGCGTCGCGTAGCCCGACCACGAAGCGCCGCGAGCTGTGCTTGGGCTCGAAGCTCTGGGCCGGAAACAAGCTGTGCTCCAGGCTCGTCAGGGCCTCCCGTACCGGCCCGATCAGCGTGCGTGCGAAGGGCGTCGGCACCATCAAGCGCCCGTTGCGCGCGAACAAGGGATCCTGGAACAGCTCGCGCAAGCGCGATAGCGCGTGGCTCAGGGCCGGCTGCGTGAGCCCGAGTTTTTCGGCCGCGCGCGTGAGGTTCTGCTCCCGATGGATGGCCTCGAACACCACCAGCAAGTTCAGATCGATCTGGCGCAGCTTCATCCGGCTGGCTCAGCCGGACAGCGTGTCGATCATCTCGATGGCAATCGGCGCCGACCAGTCGCGTCCGCCGTCCACGCGCGCGCGGATGACGCCCTTGGGATCCACGACCCAGGTCTCGGGGTACAGGCGCGTGCCGAACTTGTCGCGAATCACGGCGCGCTCCGGGTCGAACAGGACCTTGAGCTTGGAGTCCGGCTGGAACAGCGAGCGAATCTCGTCCCAGTTGCGGTCGGTGGTAATGGCCACCACCTCCAGGTCCGGCCGCTCCGCGGCGATCAACGCCAGCTGTTCGAGCGAGGGCATCTCTTCGACGCACGGTTTACAAGTGACGGTCCAAAAGTTCATCACCACGGTCTTGCCGCGCTGATCCTGGAGCCGCCACGGCTTGCCGTGCTGGTCGTAAAGCGTGAAGTCGGGCGCCAGGCGATCGTTGCCCAAGTAGTGCAGCTTGGGTTTCTCGCCGTCGCGGTAGGCCTGGAAGACCTCGTCGCCCAACATGGCCCGCACCGGCAACTCACGTCGGCGTACTTCGCCTTCGGAGAAGCCCTGCACCATCATGAAGGCGAAGGGGGCGCCCAGGAGGAAGGCGATCAGGGCTGCTGTCTTGTCCGCGTTGACGTTCATGATGTTCGGGGCGAGAAGTGTAGTGGATCCGCGACGCGCGGGGGGTGCACTCGCACCGAGCCCTGTCGCACGTAGGGCCCCTCGGCGTCTTCCTCGAGCAGGTCTCCCAGCTGCACGGCCGCGTGGCTGTCGAAACGAGCCGGCTCTCCGCCGAGCACTGTGCAGTACAGCGCCGCGTCGGGACCTTCACGCAGGCTGTGTACATCCAGCGTGACTTCACGGTCGTTCGAGAGCAGCAGCTCGGCCTGACCACCGCTCACCCGCACGGAGCGCACGAAGTAGGGGGCGCCCTCCAGGCTGAAATAGGCCCAATTCGACGTCGTTTTTGAGGCAGTAGCGCCCATCTTCAGCGCGCTCGATCCAGCGGTCGAAGGCACGCGCCAGCTTCGGGTTGTCGATGGCGTCCCCATCCACGAACCACTTGCCGTCCGCTCGCCGGCGGATGGTCGTTTCGCGCGAGAGTCCAAATGGAAAGCTCGTCGGTTCCATGCGGTAAGTCTTGCAGGGACCATGTGGGGCGCCAGCCCGTGTTCGCGACGCTTCGAGTGAGCGATTCAGCGACGGAAAACGTCTGGCCCGAGAGCGATGCATGGTAGGAGTGTCGAACCGGGTCCATCGATGTCGGCGAAGCCCTCACGCAGCTTATCCAAGTGGCGGATTCTGCTCGTCTTTTTGCTGACGGTGGGCACGGCTGCGTGGGCCCTTACAAAGCAGCCGTGGGCCCGCGCACAGCTCGACCGTGAGCTGTCTCTGGCGCTGCGTCGCGAGCTCGGTCTGGAGGCCAGCATTGGCCAGGTGCGCTTCGAGCTTCCGCTGCGCTTGGTGGCCGACGCCATCGAGCTGCGGCATCCGGAAAAAGGCCTGCTCGCTAGCGCTGAACGGCTCGAGGTCGCGCCCTCGCTGATGGCGTTGGCCCGGGGCAAGGTCGAGATCAAGCGCGTGACCATCGAGGGCGCGGTGGTTCGCCTGCGCATCGAAGACGGCCAGATCGTGAACCTGCCGGTCTTGCCCTCGGTGGCCAAGAAGAGCTCGAAGAAGCCGGAGAAGCTGCCGCTCGAGGAGTTCGTGGTGCGGCGCGCCAGCTTGCACGTCGACGGCGAGCCCAAGTTCGCTGGCACCCTCTCCGACGTGTTGATCCAGCTCAAGGTGCTGGGGGCCGAGGAGCTCAGCCTCGAGTTGAGCGCGGGCGCCGGCAAGTTCGAACACCCAGGTGGTCGCGAGACGGTGGAGCGGCTGCGCGTGGCGGCCGAGTTGGCCGATGGTCGCATCGAGCTCGACCACTTGGTGCTGGTCAGCTCGCTGCTCACGGTACGAGCCAAGAACGCTGGCCTGGCGTGGCCCTTCGATGCACAAGAGAGCTTCGGAGGCGATCTCGACGAGCTCTCGATCGACCTCGCCAAGCTGGCCGGATTGCCTCACGGCATCCACTTCCCGCCGGTGAAGGGCAAGCTCTCCATGAAGGGCAAGGCCGCGGGCACGGCCAAGAACTTCAAGGCCATCGGTGAGGTGCGCGGCGACCCGGTGCTCGACGGCTTCGGCTTCGGACAGCTGGAGCTCAGGGTAGAGGTCACGCCAGAGCAGGTTCGAATCCTGCCAGGAAGCCTCGGGCGCATCGTGCAGGACGGCGGCGTGGTCGGGCTCGAGGGCAAGCTCGGCTTCGGTCCCGGTCTGCCCATCGAGGTCAAGACCGACATCAAACACATCGACTTCCACAAGTTGATGGCGCAGCTCGACGTGACCCAGGACTGCCTGGTGAACTGGGTGTTGCGCGGTGGCTTCAAGCTGAGCGGCACCATCGTGCCGGTCGCCATCTCCGGGCCGATCTGGGCCGAGCACCTCAGCTTCCGCACGCTCACCAAGGGCTGGCGTGATCCCACCTCCGAGGAGGTCATCGGTACGCCGCCTGGTCGCGTCTCCGGTCGCGTGGTGATCCGCCCTGATGCGCTGCGTTTCGAGAACCTCAGTGGCCACCTGCCGCACTCGGACATGCTGGTGACCGTCCACGTGGGCTTCGATCGCAAGTTCGGGCTCACCGCGCGCAGCAGCAACCTCGACCTGCGCGACACCACGGGCCTGCTGGGCATGGGCCTCGCCGGCCACGGCAGCTTCAGCCTCGACGTGGGCGGGACCTACGACAACACCACGCTTACCGGCACGCTCGACCTCGAGGACTTCGCCCTCGACGGCTATCGCATCGGCCACCTCAAGACACGCGCCGCCCTTGAGAAGGAAGGTCTGGCGGTACACTTCGTGGACACCGCCGTGCAGAAGGGGGAGTCCCACTATCGCGTGGAAGATTTGTTGCTGGACTTCAGCCAGGCCTTCTCCGTGGACGCCAAGGGCACCCTCGACAAGCTCGCGCTGGCCGACTTCTATCACACGTTCCTGATCGACACCGACCCCGACTTCGCGCCCTACCAAGGGCACGTCAAGGGCAGCGCGAGCGTGCGCTACACACTGGGATTCCCCGGCGACTCCGCGAGTGGCACCTTCACGCTGGACACCGACCTCGACGTGCTCGACACCAAGGTCCACGGCGTGGCCTTCAAGGGCGGCAAGCTCGAGGGGCGCTGGTTGTGGCGCGATATCTCGCAGGGCACGCGCGGTGCGCGCCTCGAGTTGGCCGAGCTCTCGTTGCTCAAGGACGGCGGCTCGGTGGTGGCGCGCGGCACCATGGACTACGGCGCCAAGCTCGGCTTCACGGTGTTCGCCGAGGAGCTGCCGCTCGGGCAAATCGACCCCATCCGCAAGCAGGGCATCGAGCTCACGGGCGAAGTCGGCGCGGTGGGCACGGTGCGCGGCACGCTGCAGCTGCCCGAGGCCAAGCTCGACATCGAGACCGTGGGCGTGCAGGTGGAGAAGCGCACGCTCGGAGACGGTCATTTCGGTCTGTACGTGAGTCATCGCGACGACCCCTGGGCCAAGCGCGCGCTCTCGCCGCTGCCGGAGAGCGAACCTTGCCCCAAGGCCCGCGCCGCGCTCGCCAACGCTGACTGGCCTGGCACCAGCGGACCCCAGGGCAGCCTGCCGCCGCAGGCCTTGCTGCTCTGCGGCGAGATGTACGGCGACCGCATCGATCTCGACCTGGCGCTCGGACTCACGGGCAGCGTACCCGCGCGCGGCGAGGTGTCTTTCGCGCACCTCTCGCCGGCGCTCATCTGGCCTACACGGCGCGGCAACGACGTGCCGCTCTCTGGCAATCTGGACGGCGAAATCGAGCTCACCGGCGGCTTCTTGTCGGACCTCGACACGCTGCGGGGGCGCGTGGAGATCACCAGCCTCCGCATCGGCCAGGATCGCGCCATGCTCACCAGCGACGGTCCGGTGAAGATCGCGCTCACCGGACGCGGTGCGAGTGTGGAGCGCGCGAATTTCGGCGGCGCCGGCACCAAGATTCAGATCACGGGTGGCGCTTCCGTGGCCCAGGGCCTGGCAGCCAACGTGCAAGGCCAGCTCGACCTGCGCGTGCTGCCAACCTTCGTACCCACCATCGCGCGCTCCACGGGATTGCTCGAGGTGGGCGTCAAGCTGACCGGCAATCCCGGCGAGCCATCGGTCTTCGGTCGGGCCTCCTTGCGTGACGGGTCGCTGGTGTTGAGCGGCTCCGACCAGGTGCTCGACAAGGTGGCCGCGCGTCTCACGTTCAGTGAACGCGAGCTCCTGCTCGAACAGTTCCAGGCTTCGGTGGCCGGTGGTTCGGTGCGCGCCCACGGCTCCATGGCCCTCGCCAAGCAACGCGTGGGCAATTACGAGCTGTTCCTGGAGGCGCGCGACATCACGTACTCGCCGACGGACGGTGTGGACCTCGCGTTTGCAGCCGATACCCGCCTGGCCTTCGACCAGGCCCATCGCATCCCCGAGCTCACGGGCACCGTGCGCATCCAGCGCCTGCGCTACACGCGGCCCTTCTCGCTCGGCATCACCGAGCGCCTGACGGGCTTCTCGCAGGCCAAGCGCGTCACGCGCGCTTCGTACGATCCGAACAACGACCGCATCGCTTTCGACCTGCGCGTGGTCGAGGACGCCCCCCTCAAAATCAGCAACAACCTGCTCAATGCCGAGCTCACCATCCGGGACAGCGAAGACCCGTTCCGCCTGGTCGGCACGGATCAGCGCTTCGGCGTGCTCGGGACCCTGGAGGTTACCCGGGGCACGGTCACGTTCCGCAACGCCCGCTTCAACCTGGAGGAGGGCACGGTAGCCTTCATCGACGAGCATCGGGTGCGGCCCCGCCTCGATATCCGTGCGCGCACGGAGTTCCGCCGCCAGGCCGACGCCACCGGCGCGCGTTGGTGGATCTCGCTGCGCGCCAGCGGGGAGGTCGACGACCTCAAAATCGAGACCTCCAGTGAGCCGGCGCTGGCTCAAGAGGACATCGCCCTCCTGCTCACGGTGGGCATGACGCGCGCCGAGGCTGCCCGCTCCAACGGCCTGGCCCAGGGCGCGGCTCTCGAAGCTTTGGCCACTGTCACGGGAGTCGATCGGGAGGTAAGAAAGGCCCTGCCCGTGATCGACGACTTCACCGTAACCAGCGCCTACTCCGCGCGCACCAACCGCACCGAGCCCCAGGTCGTGGTGGGCAAGCGGCTCAGCGATCGCGTTCGCGCCACCGCGCGTACCGGGCTCACCACCGACTCGAACTTCAAGACCGGCGTCGAGTGGCGCCTCGACGACCAAACCAGCGTCGAGGCCGGCTATGACAACGTGCAGACCACTACTTCCTCGCAGTTTGGCAACGTGGGTGTCGATTTGCGCTGGCGGCTCGAGTTCGACTGATGAGGCGCTGGTTCCTGCTGTTGTTCGCGCTGTGGCTCGGGTCCTTCGCTCCCCTCCAAGCGCGGGCCGACGTGCCACCCGAGTGGCTCGGGCAACGTGTGCTCGAGATCAAAGTGGTGGGCGAGCAGGCCGGCCGCGTGGATGCGGACAAGCTCGGCATCCCCAAGGGGGTGCCCTTGACTCGCGGTCTCTTGCGGGATGCCCTCGAGCGCATCGGTGAGGCGGGTCGCTGGGCCGACGTGCAGCTCGACGCGATGGCGGTCTCGGGCGGCGTGGCGCTGCTCGTGCACCTCACGCCGCGGCTGTTGGCCAAGCGCATCGAGTTCGTCGGCAACAAGGCGCTCGAGAACCGCGAGCTCGCCCGCATCGTGGGGGTGCGTGAGGAGTCGGAGCTCGAGCGCGAGCTGTTCCCGGAGTTCAGCCGGCTGATCCGCGAATCCTACGAAGCGCGCGGCTACTTCGAGACCCGCGTCCAGATCACGCTGCGCGACACGGACGATCCGAGCGCCAAGGTGCTGCGCATCGAGGTCGACGAGGGGGAGCCCACGCGTATCGAGGAGATCGTCTTCGTGGGCGAGCCTTTGCCGCGTCGCAAGGGCCTGCGGCGCGTGCTGGGCGTGCACGCCGGGGACATCGCCGACCGCGAGCGCATCGACGAGGGCCTGCGCAAGACCGAGCAGACCCTACGTGAGGCAGGCTTCTACGCCGCCGAGTTCTCCGATGTGCGCATCGTGCGGCGTGGCCTGGAAGCTCGCGTCACGGTGCGCAGTCGCGTCGAACCGCACTACGAGGTGGAGTTTCGGAACCCCGGTCCGCTCAGTCGCAGTGAGCTATTCGAGGCCATGGCGCTGCAAGAGGAGCGTTTGGCTGGCGACGCTAACCTGCGCGCGGCCGAACAGCGCCTGCTCGACACCTACCGGCGCTACGGCTTTCGCGATGCCAGCGTGACCATCGAAGCCGTGCCGCGCGTGGAGGTCATCGAGTTCAAGGGCGAGCACTGGGAAGAGCGTTCGATGGTGCTGCAGGTCTCCATCGAACCCGGCGAACAGCTGGTGGTGGTGGACTTCGCCTTCCCGGGGGCCACGCACCTCGAGACAGACGTCCTGCGCGAGCAGATGCACAGCTACCTCGAGGAGGAGCTCTCGGGCTCCAGCCTCCGCGAACCCGTGGACTCCGAAGTAGCCGACCACATCGGCATGGGCGGCGGTGCAGCCCGCACCCAGCGCACCGTGCCCAAGCCCATCGTGCGCGACCCACGCCGCCTCTACTACGGCCCGGCCTACGACGCGGCGCTCAACCACATCCGCGAGCTCTACCGCGCCGACGGCTTCCTCGACGTTGCGCTGGGCACGCCGAGCTTCGAGCCCGCGCCCGACGGCACCGGAAAAATCGCGGTGATCCCCATCACGGAGGGCCCGCGCACCTTCCTCTACGCGGTGCAAATCGAGAACAACCACGAGCTCGCCTCGGCCGAGCTCCTGCGCGAGGCGGCCCTCGTTCGCGACGCCCCCTTCAGCTACTTGAAGCTCGAAGAAGCGCGCCTGCGCATGGTCTCCATGTACCAGGAGAAGGGCTTCTTCTACGCCAAGGTCGACCCCAGCGTGCGTATGTCCGACGATGGCACGCGCGCCGAAGTGACCTTCCACGTGGAGGAGGGCTACGTGGTGATGGTGGGCGCCGTCGAGGTACGCGGGCTCGACCGCTCGAGTCGTTCCATGGTGCTCAATCGCGTGCGCCTCAAGGAGGGTAAGCCTTACCAACCCTCGCTCGCCCGTCAGACCGAAGACGACCTGCTGGCCCTCGACATCTTCACGAGCATCACGGTCTCGCCCGAGGAGCCCGACCTGCCGGCACGCGTGAAGACCGTGATCATCAGCGTCACCGAGCGCAAGACCCAGTGGCTCGGTTGGAGCGCCGGCTTCAGTACCGGCGAGGGCGTGCGCGGCGGCTTCGAATACGGCTATCGCAACTTGTTCGGGCACGCCCTGACCGCCTCGTTCCGCGGTCAAATCGGCTATCAGTTCGTGTTTCTCGATCAGCAGATCCAGAACCGCTACGAGTCGCTCACCACCCAGCAGCGCATCGAGTACCAAACCACGCTCACGCTGGGCGTTCCGTACATCCCGCACTTGCCCCGCACCCAGGCCAACGTCGACCTGACGGTGCTCTCGGATATCCAGCGCGACTTCCGCATGCAGAAGCAGAGCGTGGTCACCTCGTTCGTGTATCGCCCCAACAAGCGTTGGACCTTCAACCTGGCCGAGGAAATCGAGGAGAGCGACTTCTTCCTGTTCGTGGATCAGCTCAAGAACGCGCTGCCCACCCTGCAGACCTCGAGCTTGGTCCCCGAGGGGCAGAACACCCTGGCATCCTCGCAGTTCACCTTCACCTGGGATCGCCGCGATCGCGCCTTCAATCCGCACAAGGGCGTGTTGCTCTCGCTCACCAATGAGTACGCGCACACCGTGAACCCCCAGTTCCAGACCATCGGTCGCGGGGACAACATGCGGCGCGCCAAATTCGAGAGCAACATGCTGCGCTTCATGGCCAGCTTCGCGTTCTACATCCCGTTCGCGCCCAAGCTCACCTTCGCGAGCCAGTGGCGCTATGGCCGCATCGTGCACCTCTCCAAAGACTCACAGAGCTACCCGAACCGGCGCTTCTACCTCGGCGGCACCAACTTCCGCGGCTTCAATCAGAACCAGATGATCCCCCAGGACCTGGAGGACAACCGAGAAAACACCACCGCCATCGCTTCGCGCGGCGGTCAGACGTTCATCGCCGGGCAGAACGAGCTGCGCTTTCCCCTGGTGGGTGACCTCTATGGCGGGCTGTTCGCGGACGTCGGCAACCTGTGGGCGAACCCCAAAAACCTGGACATCCGGCAGCTCGAGTTGGTGGTGGGCGCGGGCCTGCGCTTCCAGACACCGGTGGCTTCGCTGGCCTTCGATTACGGTATCCGGGCCCTGGACATCGCCCCCTTCGATATCCGAGGGGCCTTCCAGTTCGCCTTCCAGACCTTCTGAGACGGTGTTCGACGGGGAGGTCACGCGACCTCCCCGCCCGTCGCGGCTACTGCACGGGGAGGTCACGCGACCTCCCCGCCCGTCGCGGCAAAGCCGCGCCGGGACCCACCCCTCTGCGAGGTCGCTACGCTCACTACGCCGGGACCCACCCCTCCGCGAGGTCGCTACGCTCACTGCGCCGGGACCCACCCCTCCGCGAGGTCGCTACGCTCACTGCGCCGGGACCCACCCCTCCGCGAGGTCGCTACGCTCACTGCGCCGGGACCCACCCCTCTGCGAGGTTCGCTCTGCTCACGTAGGGCTTCGCTTCCAGGATCCCGGCTCCCGCCCCGAGGGCAATCGGGCCTGTGCGCGCCTCACAGTTGACAGTCCGGAACCCCCCCACCAAACTCCGCCCCATGGCGTACGAGAACCACCTGATCGACAAGCGCGTCGTGGACCGAAACATCACGAAAGGGCTCGTGGATCCGCAGAACCTGAAGCAGCAGATCGAAGCCCTGCCCGACCGCGAAGCCAACTGTGTCCGCGTGTCCGTCGAGGGGGATGTCGAGGACAGCATCGACGACCTGCCCGACGACGACGAAGACGACGAGGACATGGCCGACGACGAAGGCGAAGGCTGATCGCCAGGGCTTTTCGCGCGGGTCGAGCGCCCGCCCAGACACGCGAGATGAATCGATGAGCGACCCCGAGCACGACTCCGAGGCATCCGCCGAAGTCTTCGAGCCGGAACTCCCGCCCGAAGCCGACGACCTGCCGCCGATCGACTTCAGCACCTTCATCGTGTCCCTCCGGACCTCGGCCATGCTGCACCTGGGGGCCAACCCCGAGGGCTCGGGCATCGACCTGGCGCTGGCTCGCCAGGAGATCGATCTACTCGGGATCCTGGAGGAAAAGACCAAGGGCAACCTGACCGGAGACGAGGAACGTCTGCTGAGTCAGATCCTGTTCGACCTGCGCACCCGCTATCTGTCGGCGGTGGCTGAGCGCCGCTCGACAAAGTCGTCGGGCTGACGCTGTGTAGCCTGCGGGTCGGCTGGGCTGGGGGGCGACGGGAGGCAACTTGGCTTCCCAGGAGCGCCCGGCTTCAGCGGCGGCGGGGCCGGTTCCGGTTTCCGGAGGTTCCGCGAACCGGTACGGGCATGAGCTGGGGCTGGGGGAAGAGCGACTCGACCGCTTCGGCAACGCCCTGGAGGAACTCCTGGGCCCGGTCTTTCAGAGATTGCTTCTTCTCCGCCTTGCGCTCCATCGCTCACCTTTCGCGTGGTCGACTCGGCACCGCACCGAGCACGTCTTTCCATCATGGGGCGTTGCGCCGTGGTGTCAACAGCATGACGGCCCCGTGCCTTCGATCAGGTCTCACCTTGGATCACAGTCCGCTTTTCTGCGTACGGAGTCTGCTCTCGGTACGCTCCGGAGCGCCATGAAACACGTGCACATGATTGGGGTGGCTGGAACGGGAATGGGGGCTCTCGCGGGCCTCTTGCGAAAGCAGGGCCACAGAGTCACCGGCAGCGATACTGCGTTTTACCCGCCCATGGGCGACAAGCTGGCCGAATGGGGCGTGGAGACCCGTCAGGGCTTCGAATCCGGCCCATCTGGAGCCCCGTCCCGACCTCGTGGTGGTGGGTAATGTATGCCGAAGTACGAATCCTGAGGCTCGGGCCGCCATCGACGGGGGCCTTCCGTACCTCTCCATGCCCGGTACTTTGGAGCAGTTCTTTCTCAGTCAGAGACACAGCTACGTCGTGGCCGGCACGCACGGTAAGACCACGACCACGGCTCTGGTGACCTATCTGTTGCGCAAGCTGGGTCGCGACCCGGGCTATCTGCTCGGCGGGGTGCCACGGGACTTTCCCGAGAGCTTTGGCCTCGGGGCCGAGGGGGCACCCTTCGTGATCGAGGGGGACGAGTACGACAGCGCGTTCTTCGAGAAGCAACCCAAGTTCTTTCGCTACCGCCCCTACGCCGCCATCCTCACCTCGCTCGAGCACGACCACGTGGACATCTACCCCACGCTGGAGAGTTATCGCGCGGCCTTCGTGGGCTTCGTGGAGCGCATCCCCGAAGACGGTCTGCTCGTGGCCTACGCGGGTGATCCGGAAGTGCGGGCCGTGGCGCAGCGTGCGCGTTGTCGCGTGAGCTTCTATGCCCTCGATGGCGACGACACCGGAGACGTGACGCCCGTCTGGTTGGCAGCGCCTGCTCCAGCGCAGGGGACCATCACGCCGTTCGACCTGTTCTATGGCGGGAGCTCCTGCGGGCGCGTGCACTCTCCGCTCTCGGGGACACACAACGTGAAGAACGCCGTGGCAGCCATCGCGCTTTGCGCCGAGGGCGCAGGGCTGGGGGTCTCGGCGCTGGCGCGTCAGCTCGGAGGGTTCCTGGGGGTGCGTCGTCGCCAGGAGCTGGTGGCCGTGGCGGGCGGGGTCCATGTCTATGACGACTTCGCGCATCATCCGACGGCGGTGCGCGAGACCTTGCGCGGGATTCGCGCGCGCCATCCGGAGGGCAAATTGGTGGGCCTGTTCGAGCCGCGCAGCGCGACGGCCTCTCGCAAGTTGCACCAGGAGGCTTACGTCGAGGCCTTCGAGGCGGCCGATCTCGCGGTGCTCGCCCCCGTGGGACGCAAGGAGATCGCTGCGACCGAGAAGCTCGACACCAAGGTGCTGGCGGAAGGCATGCGCGCGCGCGGTCGACACGCCGAGGCGCCGGACGATCACGAGCAGATTTTGGCACTATTGCGCGACGAGCTCAGCCCTGGAGACACCGTGGTGGTGATGTCGAACGGGGATTTTCAAGGCTTGCTCGAGCGTTTGGTGGCGGCGTTGACGATGCGGGCTGCAGGACAGCCCGCGCTTGCTAGCCTCGCGCCATGACCTCCCAGACGTACAAGGCCATGCTGCCCGAGATCGAGCGCATCGCGCGCGAGGCGGGCGAGCTGGTACGCAGCGGTTATCGGCGCGGCGCCTCCCACACGCGCACGGACGTGAGCAAGAAGGGCGCGATCGATCTGGTCACGGAGTTCGACCTCAAGTCCGAGGCGCACATCGTGCGTGAGCTCGGGCGGGTGTTTCCCGACATCGCGATCGTGGGAGAGGAGGGCCAGGGCAAGCGCGCGGTGACCGAGGCCGCCGACAGCGCGCTGCGCTTCTTCGTGGATCCCATCGATGGCACCACCAACTTCGCCCATGGACATCCGTTCTTTTGCGTGTCCATCGGGTTGTGCGCGGGCGTAACGCCGGTGGCGGGCGTGATTTACGCGCCCATTCTCGAGGTGTGCTGGGCAGGTGCCGTTGGCTCCGGCGCCACGCGCAACGGTGAGTCTTGCCTGGTGTCCAGCTGCGAAGAGCTCGGCGAGGCGCTGTGCGCGACGGGTTTCGGCTACGACGTCGCCGGTAAGGTCGACGACAACGTGGCCGAATTCGGCGCGATCCAGGCGCGTGCGCGTGGCGTGCGTCGCTGCGGCGCGGCGGCGCTCGATTTGGCGTTGGTCGCCGACGGAACCTACGACGCGTATTGGGAGTTCATGCTGCAGCCCTGGGATTTGGCGGCCGGAGCGGCGCTGGTGTTGGCTGCGGGCGGACAGGCCACCGGGTTTTCGGGGCAACCGCTCGATGCGCTCGAGGGGGCGGTGGTGGCGACTTCCACGCCTGCCCTCTCGCGCGAGCTCGTGAGCATGGTGCAGCAGGTAAGAGGCGGGCGCCCCGTGCCCACGCGTTAGGGTCAAGATGCAGGTCACGCTTTCGGAGGATGAACGCTTTCTCGAGGTGGACTTCGGTGCGCCGCAGCGAACGCTGAGCTGGGCCATCGTGGGTGGAGGCTTCGGGGAGCATCGCCGCGTGGTGTGGCACTTCGTGACGCGCGCCGAGCTGCACGAGGGCATCGACGCCGTGGCGCTGTTCAAGGAGCGCATGGCGGCGCGGGGCTTCGACGCGGCGGTGGGACTGCTGACGGCGCGCTACCTGCGTCCCTACGCGGACGCTCGCGCGCAGCATGGTGACGTGAGCGGACGTGCGATCGTCACCTCCGGGCTCGGCAATGCGCTGCGGGCCGGGGATCCGCCCGAAAGCAAGTCCACTTCTGGCTCGCGCGCCCCGGGGCGCGCTTCGACCGTGGGGACCATCAACGTGCTGTGCCACCTCTCGGTGCACTTGAGCGACGCGGCCATGCTCGAGGCGCTGGCCCTGGCGAGCGAAGCGCGCACCCTGGCCTTGCTCGAGCTGAACTATCCGAGCGCGCTCACGCACAAGCCAGCCACGGGGACCGGCACCGATTGCATCGTGATCACGTGCCCGCGCGAGGGGCTCGTGCACGACTACGCCGGCAAGCACACCGAGGTGGGGGCCGTGGTCGGAGAGTGCGTGCACGCGGCGATGCGGCATGCCACGCAAGTGTGGTTGAGTGAGCAGGCCGAGCGTGAGGCCGAGCGTGAGCCGGCCGGGGCGCCCGAGAAAAACGAGGCAGTCGGTGTCTGACGAGAAACAAGCCACGGAAGAAGAGCGCAACGCCGAGCACAAGAAGCGCATGCAGGAGGTGAAGGCCGCGCAAGACGCGGAGGTTCGCTCCAAGCAGGAAAAGCGCGGCGTGATCGTGGTGAACACGGGGGACGGCAAGGGCAAGAGCTCGTCGGCCTTCGGGGTCGCCATCCGCGCGGCGGGGCACGGGCAGAAGGTGGGCCTCGTCCAGTTCATCAAAGGCACCTGGAAAACGGGCGAGCAGGCGGCGCTCAAGCGCTTTCCCGAGATCACACACGTGGTATCGGGCGATGGCTTCACCTGGAACACGCAGGATCGCGCCCAGGACGTGGCCAGTGCGCGCGCGGGTTGGGAGCGCGCCAAGCAAATGATCGAGGAGAGTCGGGGCGAGGACCCTGCCTACGACGTGGTGATCCTCGACGAGCTCAATATCGCCCTCTACTATGACTACCTGCAGATCGAGGAGATCGTGCCCGTGCTCGCCAACAAGCCGCGCGAGCTCAGCATCGTCGTCACCGGTCGCGCTGCCAAGCCGGAGCTCATCGCGATCGCCGATACCGTGACGGAAATGCGACCCCTCAAGCACGCCTACGAAGCGGGGGTAAAGGCGCGCAAGGGGATCGAATTCTAAGCGGAGGGGCTCTGGTGAGTTGCGCGGAAATGCGCGCAGCAAACTGGGGCAAATCTGCCCCGCGCGTTCGGCTGTCCATTCACTATAACAGGCAATGCCTGATCGCCTTCGCAGCGTGGGTGATTAATCACCGCTAACTCGGAACGGCCCAGCTCCTGCATTGCTTCGTGGTCTAGCTCTCGTGCGCAGTTGGGCACGACGAACCGAGCACCAAGGAGCCGATGATGAAGAGCAATCGAACTTCTTTCCGCGCGCGCACTCGCGCGCATCAGCCCCAGCTCATCACGTGCGTTGTCGCGCTGGGACTCGTGGGCAGCGCCAGCGCGTGCGCGAAATCAGGTAGCAAAGCTGCCTCGGATTCGACCAAGCGCGCAGCACAGACGAGTGGCGAGCTCGTGTACAAGGACTCCGTGACCGCCACCGTCGAGTCGGTGGACAAGGACAACCGGCTGGTCACATTGCGCGATCCGGAAGGGGAACCTTTCACCGTGGCGGTAGGTGAGGGAGTCGCTCTCGAGCGCATGGAGCCGGACGACAAGGTCAATGTGGCCTATCAGGAGTCGCTTGCCTTCGAGCTCCAGGAGCCCGGTGCAGAGCCCAAGATGGGCGCCGAGACCACGGCCGAGAAGCTGCCCGAGGGCGTGCAGTACGGTCGCAAGGTGACCACTACCGTGGAGATCTTGGCCGTGGCACCGAAGGGCACCGCGGCGACCTTCCGCAATCAGGAGGGCGACGTGCGCACCGTGGAGGTCGACAACCCGGCCAACCGCGAGAAGGTTTCGCACCTGCGCCCCGGCGACAACGTCGAGGTCACCTACACCGAGAAGCTCGCCGTTCAGCTGGAGAAGTAGCGTTCGGCCGAGCCCGCCCGGGACCCTCACGCGGCGCGGCTGCCTTCAGATGTCGAGGTTCTTTACCGACAGCGCGTTCGTCTCGATGAACGCGCGGCGCGGTTCGACCTCATCGCCCATCAGCACGCTGAAGAGCTGCTCGGCCTCCACGGCGTCGTCGATGCGGACCTGAAGCAGCACGCGCGCGTCGGGATCCATGGTGGTCTCCCACAACGTCTCGGCGTTCATCTCGCCCAGGCCCTTGTAGCGCTGGATGTCGAGCCCCTTACGGGAGCGCGCGTCGACGTAGCGGAAGACTTGGTCGGCGTCGCCCACCAGCTCCGCCTTGGAGAGATCTTCGTTCTCGCTGTGGAGGGCGTAGAACGGCGGCTTGCCCAGGGCGCGCACGCCGTGCTCGATGTCGCGCAGCTTCTCGAAGTCGCCACTCGACAGGAACTCGAAGTCCAGCGTGGTGGTGCGCACGTTGGCGGCCACGCGGCTGTGCACGATGAGCTTGTGCCGGCCGTGCTCCTCGTCGTTCTCGACCTTGGCGTCGAATAGGCCGAGGTCTGGGTACTTCTGCAGCAGATAGGCGTGGATGTCGGCCCGCGCTTGATCGACCTTGGCGGCATCGGTGAGGTCGTCGCGCGTGAGATCGGTGGCGCGCACGGCCGCCTCGAATACGCGGCCGTCTTGCTTGCGCCCGAGCTTGCCCAACAGGGCGCGGAAGCGGCCCAGCTCGTCCAACAAGCGGCGCAGTGGATCGCCGCTGATGGGCACGCCGTTGCCCTGCGTGCGCAGCACCAGACCATCCACGCCGGCGTCACGCAGGTAGCGCTCGAGGGCGTCGGCGTCCTTGAGGAACTGCTCCTTCTTGCCGCGCTTCACTTTGTAGAGCGGCGGCTGAGCGATGTAGAGGTAGCCGCGCCGAATGACCTCGGGCATCTGGCGGTAGAAGAACGTGAGCAGCAGGGTGCGGATGTGCGATCCGTCGACGTCTGCGTCGGTCATCAGGATCACGTGGTGGTAGCGCAGCTTTTCGATGTCGAAGTTGCCGCCGCCGTCCACGCCGCAGCCCAGGGCCGTGATCAGGGTGCCGATCTCCGCGCTCGAGAGCATCTTCTCGAAGCGGGCGCGCTCCACGTTCAGGATCTTGCCGCGCAGGGGCAGAATGGCCTGGAAGCGGCGATCGCGACCTTGCTTGGCGCTGCCACCTGCCGAGTCACCCTCGACGATGTAGAGCTCGCTCTTGCCGGCGTCGCGCTCCTGACAGTCGGCGAGCTTGCCGGGCAGGCTCGAGATGTCGAGGACGCCCTTGCGTTGCACCATCTCGCGTGCCTTGCGGGCCGCTTCGCGGGCCTTGGCCGCGATCAGGGTCTTGGCGATGATCTTGCGGGCCGTCTGCGGATTCTCCTCGAAGTAGGCGCCGAGACGCTCGCCGACGACGTTCTCCACGATGCCCTTCACTTCGCTCGAGACCAGCTTGGACTTGGTCTGGGAATCGAAGCTCGGGTCAGGGTGCTTGATGGAGAGAATGGCGGTGAGGCCCTCGCGGGCATCCTCGCCACTCATGGCCGAGCCCTTGAGCTCCTTGAGCAGATTCTGGCCTTCGCCGTAGGAGTTGATGGTGCGCGTCAGCGCGGTGCGCAGGCCCGTGAGATGGGTGCCGCCGTCTTTGTTGGAGACGTTGTTCGTGTAGCAGAAGATCTGCTCGTTGAACGCGTCGCTCCACTGCATGGCGATGTCGACTTCGACGTTGTCGCGCGTGTCCGTGATGCGGATGACGTCTTCGTGCAGGGCCTGACGCGTCTTGTTGAGCTGCGACACGAACTCGGTGATGCCGCCCTCGAAGCGATACTCCTGCTTGCGATCTTCGCGCTCGTCGGTGAGCTCGATGCGCAGGCCCGCGTTGAGGAAGGAGATCTCGCGCAGGCGGTTGTTGAGCGTCTCGAAGACGAAGTTGGGGTTGGTGAAGATGGTGGAGTCGGGCTTGAAGGTGACCTTGGTGCCGGTGCGCTCCGTGGTGCCGATCATGGCCAGAGGAGCCTGTGGCACGCCGCGCCGATACTCTTGAAAGTGCGTCTTCTTGTCGCGGTAGATCTCGAGCTTCAGCCACTCGCTGACGGCGTTCACGGCGCTGACGCCGACGCCGTGCAGGCCGGCGGACACCTTGTAGCTGTCGTTGTCGAACTTGCCGCCTGCGTGCAGCACCGTCATCACGACTTCGGCGGTGCTAACGCCCTTGGCGTGCATGCCGGTGGGGATGCCGCGGCCGTCGTCCGTGCAAGTGAGCGAACCATCGGCGTGGATGGTGAGAAGGATGTTCTTGCAGTGGCCCGCCAGGTGCTCGTCGACCGCGTTGTCCACGACCTCCCAGACCAGGTGATGCAGACCGGTGCCGTCGTGCACGTCGCCGATGTACATGCCGGGACGTTTGCGCACGGCTTCGAGGCCTTCGAGCACCTGGATGGAGCTCTCGTCGTAGCTCTTGTCCGGGGGACTGAGACTCTCATTCGCTTCGGTCATGGTCGCCTTTGTCAGAAGCGCGTGGTGGTTACGCGCGAACACTCGGAGAGGCGCGCGCCGTCGCGCGCTGTTCGCGTGCGCATCACGCGGGCCCGGAGCGCCTTCCCTTGGGCGTCGGTGTCCCCATGCGCGCGCGCGCGTTTAAAGATGCAAGAGCATACCCGTGGGGGGGCCCCGTAGCAAGCCCATAGACAGGGCTAACTCCCTGAAATTTCTTTCATTCGCGGGGCGTGAGCAGGGACTCTGGCGGGGCGGCTGTGAGGCCTCCACGGCTCAGGGCGTCGGCTGGCTCAGGGCACCCGAAAAGTCGTAGCCGCGCAGCTTGGCGGAGACCCGAGCGGTTTGGCCGCTGAGCTCCATCTGCATGCTGGATTCGACCTCCACGGGGCCCACGTCCGGACAGAACACGGTGCGTACCTGCTTGCCCGCGCTGCCCCCGGTCTCCCGCACCTCGACGCAGTGGCTGAAGTCCCCGGCCGGGGAGCTCACCTGCCGATCAGTGTCTACCACTTCGGCCTGGCTGCCGGAGCCGGCGTCCCAGCTGGCTCCCTTGCGGATCGGGGCTTTGAGCACGTAGACCCCGCGATCGGCCCGGAACAGCCCGTCGGGACGTGTTTCATAGACGATAGGGTCTGCCCCTGAGCTGACCTCGGTACGCGCACCGTCGCTGGACAGTACCCGCGTGATGGCGAGCGTGGGGAGCCCCTGTCCGGTGTCCACATCGTAGGTCCATACGGAGCCCGCACGCAGCGGATACAGGCGCGCGACCTCGAGCGGGTCGCTGGCTTGGGTCTTGGGTTGGGCGCTGCCGCAGGCCACGGCACAGGCGAGGGGACCCAGCAGGAGGAGGCTTGGAAGAAGCTTGTTCACTGCCAGTAAATGTACACCAGCGTGGCGACCAGGCCGAGGCCGAGCAGTCCGACCACGGGGAGAAACCAATCGACGACACGCTCGGGATCGACAGGGGCGGACACGAGGGGGGAGGGTAGAGGAAAAGAGGAGAAGTCGAAAGCGGTGGCTGTGACTGTGGCGGCGGCGGAGGCGGCTACCGTGGCCGGTCGTGCCATGCAGCGCGCACGACGGCTCTCGCTGCTACAGCGCTGCCCACAGTCCGAACCACAGCGATCCTACCGCCGCTGGGATCAGCCATAGCGCGGCCAGCAGTGCGCGCCGGCGCAGCGCGGATTTGAGGCGCGTTTGGTGTTCGAGATCGAGGGGGGCGGTGCCCTTCAACGCGAGTTGTCGCCGAATGCGGGCCTGCGGGGGCAGCGCGTACGGGATCCACAACGCGGTCCACAACAAGCACGAGGCCAGTCCGAGCGGGGCCCAGGGCGGCATAATGGCGCGCAGGCGTCGGTACACCGAGTCGTCGAGTCGCACACCCGCTTCATCGATCCACGTGTTGAAGTGCCGACCGTCGCGCAAGGTCACTTCGATGCTGAAGGTGCTGTCGGCTGGCGCGCCCTGACGGAGATCGGCGGGCAGCTGACGCGGTCTCGCCGCGCGCACCGACTTGATGCGCGCACGCGGGATGGGTAATGCCCCCACGCCGCCGCCATCGCTTGCCACGACGCTGACCCGACGCGGCGCGATCACCACAGCGAGGGCGCTTTCCGGGAGGTAGTACTGGCGTGGCTTGCTGTTCGCTGCGGCCTCGAACACCACCCGCGCATCGGAGGGGAGGCTGGCCTGGCTCGGCGGGGCCGGCTTGGCCAAGGCCACGATCACCAGCAGCGGACCCGCCAAGATGCACAGCAGCAACAAGCTCCACACGAAGGTGCCGCTCTTGGAGGGCGCGGCTTCGAGTGGCACCAGGGCCGGATCGGTGACCTCCGCGCGCAGGTTCAGATAGCTCGACACCACCATGCCCTGACCGAGCGAGAGCCCGAGCGCGATCACGGGCAGCAGTACGAGCCCTGCGCGCAGCGTGCCGCCCAGAGAGGCGTTGCTTGCCGCGAAGACGATCGCCAACAGACCCGGTAGCATTTGCAAGGCGTGGGCGACGAGGCTCGTGAGCCAGGTGCGCAGGGCGCCGCTCTCGGACACCAGGCGTGCGCTCTCGAGCAAGGCCGCGTGCAGTCCGCCTCCACGGTCGATGAGGATCGCGGGCGCGTGCTCGAAGTGCACGCTCACCGCGATCACCAGGCAGCTCGCCAGCAAGGGCACGCCCAGGCTCTTGAGCAACTGCTCGGTACCGGCGGGTGCGCCGAGCGAGATGCCGCCGAGCACCACGTCGGGTCCCAGCGCGACGAGGCTCAAGGTCGCGATCGCGCCCAGCACCGTGACAGCCGCCATCTGCACGCCCGCGGCCGCGAACCAAGCGGTCGTGCGTTTGGGGGGGTGCTCCAGGCCCTGTGGGTCCTTACCGAGGCCGATTTGTAGCGCGAACAGCTCACACAAGAACCACGGCGCCGCGAAGATGCCGAGTCCGCAGCAGACCGCAGCCAGGGATGTGAGCAACGCGCCTCCGAGGCCCAGGGTGGCCCAGGGACGCCGGCGGAAGAGGCGTACGGACTCTTGGAGAGCTGCGCTGGGCAGCAAGGCGCGCATCGGCCAGGGTCGTACCACGCTTCTCACGCGGCTGCTTGAGCTGCTTACCCGGTGCGAACGGGCCGCCACCTTGGCCCGGGCGGACCTTGCCCGGTGGGGCGCGAAGGGCGATGGTGTGGAGTGCACTCGCGTCCGGGTCGCGCGAGGCCGAGGAGTCCTGCAGTGAAGCCATTGTTTGCACCGGGGTTGTTCGAGGAACAGGTAGTGGTCATCACCGGTGGCGGCACGGGCATCGGGCGCGCGGTGGCCGAGGAGGTCGGGCAGCTCGGGGCCAAGGTGGCCATCTGCGGCCGGCGTCAGGAGAAGCTCGACGAGGCCAAGGCAGAGCTCGAGGCGCTTGGCATCCAGGCCTTTGCGGCGCGCTGCGACATCCGCGAGGAAGCCAGCGCGGGAAGCTTCGTGGAGGCAGTACTGGCCCACTTCGGGCGCATCGATGTACTCGTGAACAACGCGGGCGGGCAGTTCCCGATGCTGGGCGAGTACCTATCTTTGAAGGGCTTCGAGGCGGTGGTGCGGAACAACTTGTTCGGCACCTGGAACATGACACGGGCGGTGGCCACCCAGGCCTTCATCAAGCAGAAGCGCGGGCGCATCGTGAATGTGATCGCCCAGATCGCACGAGGCTTTCCGGGCATGCTGCACACGGGGGCAGCGCGCGCGGGCGTCGACAACCTGACCAAGTCGCTCGCCATCGAGTGGGCTCAGCACGGCATTCGCGTCAACGCCGTCGCGCCCGGTGTAATCAAGACGAGCGGCACCGACCAGTACGCGCCGGCCTTCCTGGAGATGGGGCGGCAGTCCACGCCGCTCAAGCGCCTGGGCCGCAGCGACGAGGTCAGCCACTTGGTCGTCTACCTGGCAAGCCAAGCAGCCGACTTCGTCACGGGCCAGACCTTCTACATCGACGGCGGCCAGAGCCTGTGGGGCGACTTGTTCACCATCAACGACGGCATCCCGGGCAGCGAGCCGAACACCAAGTAGCGACGACGCCTCTAGCCGCTCGGTGGCGCGATGTGGGCTGCCATCAGCCTCACATACGTGTTCTCGAGGTAGGTGACCACCAGCTGGTTTTCGCCCGGGCCCATCGTGAGGGTAACGGCCGAGAGCAACGTGGTCGACGGGCAGCCGGCCGTGAGTTGGCTGTCGCAAACGCCGAACGCAAAGCTGCCAGGAGTGACCGAAAAAACGTCCGCGACGTTGGTGCTGCCAGCATGGAAGCAGCCGCTGCCGACGATGCCAAGGTCCGCGACGATGCCGCCGTCGATGTCGAACAAGCCATAGTAGATGTGCAGGTTGGCCAGCTTCGGGTCGCCCTCCATGAGCCTGCTCTCGTCGAGAGTGGCGTACGCGACCTGATTGGTGTCGTTGTCGAGGCTGACGATCAGGCTCGCGCGTTGCTGAGCGCCGTCGAGCTCACCCACCGTGACCGCGGCTCGGTCGGGGCCCGAGACGACGCTCCAATTGCCGCCCGTGGGGAGTTGCCCGCTCGGCAGGAGCACGAACTCGGGGTGGTGCGAGAAGGCATTGAGGGGAACCTCGAAGTACTCGGAGATGCTGCCGAAGGTGAGGCTCTCGGCGACGCGCACGGCGCGATCGTCCTGGTCGCGCACCCAGGCGTCGAAGCTCACGCCTTGCACGGTGTTCGCCACGCGCACCTCGGCGGTGGGGCCGAGCGTCGCGCTGCCGCCGTCCAGGTCGACCACCACGTTCACATCGCCGTCGCCGTCGCCATCGCCGCCACTGCCCGCGTCGTCCGCAGCGGATGGCGCATCGCTATCCCCGCACCCGAGCGCCAATACCGTGACCAGGCTCAAGCCGAGCCCGCGCGTCCACGTTCGCATCTCTCCCTCGTCCCAGTCTCAGGCGCTGGCTTCCAAGGTCTCTTGCTTCCTGCGCAAATCGATGAAGTACGCAACGATCACGGAGGCGTAATACAGGCCGACCAGGGGGATCAGCAACAGCAACATGCTCAAGGCATCTTGGGTGGGCGTGAGGACCGCGGCGATCACGCTGGACACCACCAGCCACCAGCGGCCGAAGCCGAGCAGCTGTTTGTGCGTGACCACGCCCGCCAGGGACAGGAACGTGATCACCACCGGGACCTCGAAGGTGATGCCGAAGACCATCAGCATCTGCGCCACGAAGGAGACGTACTCGCCCATCATCAGCGTGGGCTGGATCTCCACCACGCCGCCGGGCAACTTGCCCGAGAAGTCCATCAGCGTCTCGAAGGTGGGCGGGAAGATGTAGAACCAGCCGAACAGGCCGCCGATGGTGAAGCACACGGTGGAGGCGAACACGAAGGGCAAAAGCAGGCGCTTCTCGCGCGCGTAGAGGCCGGGCGCGATGAAGGACCAGAGCTGCCAGAACACCCAGGGGCTCGAGGCGAGGAGCGCCACGATGGCGGACTGCTTGAGGTAGACGACCATGGGGTCGACCGGGCTCGAGAAGTGCAGCTTGGGGATGCCGAGGCCCATGGCCTGCCAGGCCTTGTTGAGCGGGATCACGAGGATCGAGAACACCTCTTCGCGGAAGATCCAGGCCCCGATGAAGGCGGGGATGAAGGGCAACAGGCTGCGGATCAAGCGCGTGCGCAGCTCGTCGAGGTGTTCGAAGAACGTCATCTGGACGTCCTGCTCTGGCTCTTGCGCGCTCACCTAGCCCTCGTTGCTTGTGTCGGAGGGACTGGGCGAGCCGCTGGCGGCCACGCGCGTACCGTGCTCCTGCTGATAGCGCGCGTGAGCGGTGTCGACGCCCTCGCTCGGGCTCTCACTCTCGCGGTCGCTGGGCCTCAGCACGTAGCGCTGGGGCTTGGTCTCGGCCTTGAGCGGGTTGCGCAGCTCGTCGTCGCGCATGAGCTCGTCGATGCCCGTGGACCTGCGCAGGTCGTTCGTGGCGCGCCGGACCTCTCGCATGCCCTTGCCGACGGTCTTCATCAGCTGGGGCAGCTGGCGTGGTCCCACCGCGATCAGGAGGATCACGGCGATGATGAGCATTTCGCCGAAGCCGATGCCGAACATACGCCTGTGGTTTAGCAGCTCCGGCCGTTTTGGCCTAACCCCTGAAAACCCAGGGATATTCTGGGCTTCAGGAGGCCGAGGCGAGGTTGTGTAGGCGTTCGGCGCTGCTCCCCAGCGCGCGCATCTGGCGCTCGAATTCGCGCACCAGCTGCTGGGCCCGGGTGGAGGTCTGGGCGAGCTGCTCGGATTCCACCGCGCGGTCGCGCTGGGCGCTGTTGAGCTGGTTGGCCAGGGTGGAGATGGACTCGATGGCCTGGGTCACCTGCTTGCCGCCCCGGGCCTGTTCCTGCGACGAGCGCTCCACGTGCTGGGTGATGACGCGCATGCGCTCGGCGCTCTTGATGATGAGCTCGGAGCCGCGCGCCTGCTCGCTGGTGGCCGCTGCGATTTGCTGCACGGTCTCGGCGATGCGCCCGATGGCGTCCGTGACCTGCTTGCTGCCCTTGGCCTGCTCCACGGTGGCTCGCGCGATGGCGCGCACCATGTTCGTGGACTTCTGGGAGGAGTCGAGGATCTTCTTGAGCGCCGCTTCGGCTTCGGCGGACACCTGCACGCCATGGTCGACGGTGGCGTTGGAGCGCTCCACGGTCTTGATGGCGTTCTTGGACTCGGCCTGGATGGTCTTGATGAGCTCGGCGATCTCCTTGGTGGAGGCGCCAGCGCGTTCGGCCAGATCCTTGATCTCGTCTGCGACCACCGCGAAGCCCTTGCCGTGCTCGCCGGCCTGGGCCGCGATGATGGCGGCGTTGAGCGCGAGCAGGTTGGTCTGCTCGGCGACGTCGTCGATCACGTTCAGGATGTCACCGATGGCCTCGATGCGCTGACCCAGCGTGGCGATGATGCTCACCGTCTCGCCCGAGGTCTCCTTGATGCGATTGACCTCTTCGAGGGTCTTGAGGATGGCGTCCGCGCCGCGCTCGGCGTCCACGGCCACCTCCTCGGACAGGCGCGCCGTTTCGTTGGCGTTGGAGCGCACCTGGTCGATGGAAACGTCCATCTCGTTCATGGAGGAGGAGGTCTCTTCGGCGGTCAGCGAGAGGGCGTCGACGTTGCGCGCCACTTCCTTGATGCTGTAGGCCATCTCCTCGATGGAGGACACCGTCTCGCGCACGCTGGCACCGAGGTTCGACATGTTCTCCGCGACCTCTGCGTTGGTGGCAGTCATCTCGAGGATGCTCGAGCTGGACTCCTCTGCGCTCGAGGCCAGCGTCTCGATGTGGCCGCCGATCTGCTTGGCGCCCTCTTGCTGCGAGCTCACTGCGCGGCCCGTTTGCTCGAGCGACGCCGACAGCTCGTCGATGCCCTCTCCGAAGCCCGCGATGACGTCGCTGATTTGCTTCTCGAGCTCGTTGAGCTCCGAGCGCAGGCCGTGGTTGCGCGCACGGTAGGTCTCGTTCTCGCGCCGCACTTGCTCGAGGTCGCCGCGGGTGCCGCTGAGCTCGGCCTCCAGACGGGCGATGCGATCGGCGCCGCGCGTGGCTTCGCTGGACGCGTTCTCCTGGCGGGACTTGAGCAAGTCGACCTCGCGCAGGGCGCTGTCCTGGGTGCGTCGCGCGGCGTCGAGCTCCGCCCGCAGCCGCTCGAGCTCGCCGCGGTGGCGGTCAGCGTCGGACTGATTGCGGTCCGCATCGGCCTTGAAGCGGTCGGCTTCGACCTTGAAGCGATCACCGTCGAGTCGGTAGCGCTCCACGCGCTGCGCGAGCGCGTCGATGCTGTCGTAGAGCGGCGCCTCCTGGGGACCGGCGCTCAACGGGCGTGCCGTGCGCAGGCCGTCGCCCGCGCCGCGCACTGCGTTGAGCAGTCCGTTCACGTCGTTGCCCCCGACTGCGGCGAGCGCGACGATCACGCTGCCCAGGGCGGCGATGCCACCCACGACGGCGCCTTCGTTGAGCTTCAGGAAGTAACCCGCTGCGGCGCCGATGGCGATCGCGAACAGTAAGTAGATCCTGCGATCCGGCGGAATCTTCTCGAACATGCCTAACAACCCCTTGGGCGGGAAAACGCGTGTGCGACGTCGGGTGCTTCACGAGCACCCCGCGCGCGTAGGGTACACCGAGCATGTGCGGTTTCCCCAACTTTGCCGCGAACTAGGCCGCGCCCCGGTTGAACTCGGCGCCCGCCTGGCGCGCGTGTCTGGAAACGTGGGCCAAGGGTCGCCGCCAGCGCGGGTGTTCGACTCAAAATCGGCTCAGAACGCGGCGGCGCGCACGGGTACGGGTGCGCGCGTGGGACGGGACTCGTCGAGGGTCTGCACCAGGGACGGGTCCACCATCGCGGGCATGAGCTCCGCCACCAGCTGATTCTCGGCGTGGTGCAGCGGTGTGTCGGCTGCAGCGGCCAGCGCACGCTCCACCAGGCGCGTGTTGAGCGGTCGGGCCCGGGGATCGCGGGCGAGCAGGCTCTGGACCAGGCTCTCGAGGCTGCGCGGCACATTGGCGCGCACACGCCCCACCAGCTCGGCGTCCTCGCTCAAGGCCTGACGCAGCACACTGGCCGCATTGAGCCCCGCGAAGGGCGGCCGACCCGTGAGCGCCTCGAACAAGGTGGCGCCGAGTCCATACAGATCACTACGCGGCGTGGCCGGGGCGGTGGGCGCCGCCTGTTCCGGTGCCAGGTAGCCCGGGGTCCCGAGGACTTGAAGCGCAAGAGCACCCGTCATATCCGCCTGGGGCGGCTGGCAGACGCCAAAATCGAGCAGCGACACGTGCAGCGCGCCGCGATCCACCGAGAGCCAGACGTGCTCGGACTTGAGGTCGCGATGCACGTAGCCGGCCGCATGGACCGCCGACAGCACACGCGTGGCGCGCCGCAGCACCGCGATGGCTTGGCTCACCGGCAGCGGCCCGCGCCGCCGGATCATGCGCAGCAGGCTCTCGCCGTGCAGGCGCTCGAACACCAGGTAAGGCGAGCCATCGGGCAGGGTGCCGTCGTCGACACAGGCCACGATGCCCGGGTGCCGAATCGCGCGTGCTGCCTCGGCCTCGCGCCGCAACCGCAGCGCCAGGTCCGAGCGATGCGCGAGCGATTCCTTGAGCACCTTGACGACGAACTCGCGGTCATCCGACTCGCGAAAGGCGCGCAGCACCACGCCGGTGGCGCCCGTTCCCACGGGCTCACCGAGCCGGTATTGCCCGTCCAGAAGCGCCCCCCAGAGCTCCGTGCGTGCGTCCCCAAACATGGCGGAAACGATGCCGTCTGCGCGCGCTCCGACCAAAAAGACGGCGCGAATTGTCAGAAATTTGGACAAGCTCGCGGGCCTGTGGTGGAACGCGCCTCCCGGCCTGCGTCCGCCCTCGGGGCCGCTCAGAGACGTCGCAGCGCCATCAAATGTTCGCCCCGCAGCGGTCCGCCCCGGAAGTCCGGGCGCGCCTGCGTGGCGACCGCGAGCGGCTCGAAACCGACCTCGTCCGCGATTTCCGCCACCAGCACGTCCGCGGGGACGCGTACCCCGGCGTGCTCTCCGTCGCCCATCAACATCACCAGGAGGGCGTCGCGGCGCATCACCTGGTGCATCGACTTGAGCGCGAAGCCGAGCTCGCGCGCGAAGCGCTCGCTGCTGGTGCCGCGGCGGCGCGCGCCGATTTCTCCGGCCTCGAGGTTCTTGGCGTCGAGACCGAGCCAGGCGAAGCGACGGGCGTGGTGATTCACGTAGTCGTACGTGTTGCCGTAGGGCGGAGAGGTCAGCACCAGGTCCACGGGCTTGTCGATCAGGTCGGGCAAGCGCCGCGCGTCGCCCTCGCGCACCGAGGGCAACGGCCCCCTGGCGGCGCGCTCGTAGTCGCGCATGCGATCGGCCAATTCCAGGGTCTTGCGCTCGAAAAACTCGCTGACGAGTCCTTTGCGCACGCGGCGCGCCACGGCCTCCTCGGCGGTGTCCGAGCGTTGCTTGGAGAACTTCACCACCAGCGAGGAAAACACCAGGCGCAGCGCGTTGCGCAGACGCACGTCCTCGGTGCGATCGATCTCCTCGAGCAAGCCGGCCATCTCCTTGACCACATGGGGCTCGTACCAGGCGAGCTCCTTGGGTTCGAGCTTCGCGCGCACCGGGTCCCGCGCCTGCACGCGTTCCTCCGAGCGCGCCCGGACTTCGCTCGCGGTGCGCACGAGCTGCCCCCGCAGCGCGGGGTCGAAGGGCTGGGTCTTCAGGCGCGAGAGGGCGACGGCCAGTGGGTTCAGGTCCGTGCCGCTGCCCAGGAAGCCGGCGGCGCGCGCCTCGACCAACACCGTGCCGCTGCCGCAGAAGGGGTCGAGCACATGGCCGCCCGCCAGGCCGACCCCGGTCAGCACGCGCTCGGCCGTGGCCCAGTGCATACGCGCGGGGTAGCTGTGAAAGCCGTGGGTGAAGCGGTCGCGCTCGAGGTTGCCGGTGTCGAGGGCATGCACCAGCAGATCGCAGAGCTCGGGGTCGCCAGCGACCAGGGTCTGGCCCCCCGTGTTACTAAGGGCGCGCTTGGGGCGGCGAGGCGGTACGGACATCTCGGCCAAGCTTAGTACGAGTCATGGACTCGGCAGCTCACCGCTCGGCGCGCTCAGACCAAAGAAGGCGCGCACGGCGAGATAACTCTCGCTGCGGGCACCCCCGGCATCACGGGCGATCCAGGTGGAATGCTCGGGCCGGGAGGCGCTCACTTCGGACGTCACGGAGTCCGCTCGGCCCAGCGTGAACACCGAGAACAGGGCTGCCTTCTCGCTCGCCCGCGGGATCACGTCGCGCCGGCGCAGCACCGTGAGGCCGGCCGTCGCGGCCGTGGCGAGCACGCGCTCCGGGAAGCGTGCGTCCGCGCAGACCACCATGCGTCCGCCCGGCTTGAGGCAACGACCCCCGGCGAGCAGGTAGTCTTCCACGCCGCCTCGAAACTCCTGACGCGCATAGGCACGCTGCGCGTCGGTCGACGGTGTGGCCGTGCCCGGCGCGACATAGGGGGGCGTGCCCGTGATGAGGTCGAAGCCGCCGGCCGAGAGCTCGGGATGCGCCACCGCGCGCAGGTCGCCGAACACGGGGCGCACGCGCGAACCGAGCTCGTTGCGAGCGATGTTCCGGGTGAGGAGCTCGAAGGAGTTGCGCTGGGCCTCCACGGCCACGAACCGCGCGTCAGGCAGCTTGTAAGCGAGCATCAACAGCACAGAACCGATGCCGCTGCCGAGTTCCAGGCACTGGCGCGCATGGGGCGCTACCGATGCCGCTTCCCAGGCCGTGATCACGTCGTCGAGCGAGTAGCGATGGCCGTGCACGCGCTGGAAGATGCGAAAGCTTCCGGTGATGGCGTCGTCGCTCAGCGGGCCGAGCTCGGCCGGCTCCTCCGGCGCATCCGGGTGCAAACTCGGCGTGCTCTTGGGCGAAAGGGTCACCGCCCGAAGGTAGCGCGTGAGAGAACGAGTGCACCGAACCACGCGGCCCGGTGCACTCTCAGTCTCAGAAGAACCCGAAGCCGATGCCGCCCGAGACCTTCTTCTTGCCCACCTGCAGGCTGCCGCTCACCTCGGCCGCGCCGTCGCCAGCGGAAGCCGAAACGCTGCCGCCCACCACGGGCTTGTCGTTGAACGTGAGGCCACCACCGAAGGAGAAGCCGAGTCCGCCGTTGGCGTCGTCGAGCAGGGTGTCGTCGATGGTTGCAAGGATGTCGGTCATAAGTATCTCCTAGTTTAGTCGTGACTGGTTGGTTGGGTTGTCATCCGCTCACGGCACGTGAATGCCGTGCGCAGACCTCGCGAGTGCGAGTGCGCGTGCCTGGCTCGATGGCTGCGGGAGGCGAGCGGCCAAAAGGCACGGCGCTCGTCGGTCTCACAGCATAAGTGGACGGCACTCGTCTCGATTTATGAGGACACGATGCAGCTTCGCGTTGACGGTTCTGACCCCGCGCGTGGACCTGCGGGCTACAGCGTCTTCAGATACTCGACCACATCGCCGCGCGTCGACGCCGGCAAGTCCGAGAGGAACGGGTGACCGGACACGGAGCGACCCGTTTGCTGCGCTGCGTCGATCACGACCTCGTGCGCGCCAAGTGAGCCGTGCTCTTGACGCACCGGGACGCCGACGCGCGTCAAATCCAGCGCGCCACTCAGGTCCATCACGTAGCGTGTGGCCCGCTCCGACGGCGCTTGCGCGAGCACGTCCAAGCTCGACCACTGACCCGCGTGACCGTACGGCGCGCGAGCCCAGACGTCGGTTAGCACGGGCGGCACGTAGCCGAGCGTGCGACGGACTCGGACCAACCCATGCGTCAGCTTCGGGTCGCTACCGGCCCGCGCGTAGTCTTCTGTCACCGCCTCGGCTCGCGCACTGTCCGAGCCGACCACCCGTACGGGGATGACCTTCTCCTCGTAGCGGGTCGCACGACCGTCTGCGGCGTACTCGCCATGGCAGGGACTGCACGCCGCCTGGAATGCCTGCTTGCCGCGCTCTGCGCGCGCGCCGTCGATCGTCCCCGGAAAAGGCAGCTCTCGGCTCAGTTGATTCAAATAGGCAGACAAGCTCGCCCCCTGCAGAGGATGAGCCCAGAACCACTCGAGGCGCGCGCCGGCCGCAAAGTCGGCCTCCACCACGAGCGCGTCCTTCGGGCCCGCCCCGGCTGCGTCGAAACTCAAGGTAGAGCGTTGGGCATAGCCGATCACATCGGGCACTTTGGCCCAACCCACGCGCGCTCCAGTCGGCA
The DNA here is from genome assembly GCA_047601445.1 of Myxococcales bacterium. Taxonomy (GTDB): domain Bacteria; phylum Myxococcota_A; class Polyangia; order Polyangiales; family DASUME01; genus DASUME01. Next base: position 7,660,596 of record JASGJH010000001.1, read on the forward strand.
CCGCACGTCCCAACGTTTGCTCCATCGCCAGCGCGAAGGACTCGATGACTGCCACCAGGCCTGGCGGATTCTGCTCCACGCGCTCGAGGAACGCCCTACGCGTGCGCGCGCGCTCGCGTAGGGCCCCGATGGATGCCTCCACGAACACCGGCGCCCATTGTCCCTCCCAGATCAAGCCCTCGCGCTCCGCGGCGGCTTCGGCCAGCGGCGCGAGTGCTCGTGCGCTCAGGTCCGTGCGCTCGCCGAGGCGTGACCAGGCCGCATCGTAGGCGTGCAGGCGCACGCGCTTGTTGCCGAGGCCCACCACCAGGCGCTCTTCGCCGTTCATGTGCAAGCGCTCCGCGTGACACAGCGTGCAGTTGGTCACCAGGAAGGGCACGCTGGTGAAGGGATCGGTGGTGAGGTGCATGCCCACGGGCAAGCCAGCGCGCAGATCCGGGTCCTCGCTGTTCGCGTCACGTTCGCGCGCGAGAAAGCCGAAGCGACGCACGAACGTGGGCAGATCCGGACCGAGATCTTCCGGGTAGGCCTCGAGCAGCGCGAGGAAGATGGGGTAGGGCACGCCAGTACGATAGGGATCGCCGATACCGGTGCGCGTGAAGATGCCTTCGCCCGCCTGGCTCGACGCGGCTTCGATGGCGTATTCGTAGGGTTCCGACATCAGCGCTGTCGGCGCGCCGCTTTGCGCAGCGGGCAAGGTGGAGCTCGGCTCTTCGCTCGCCTTGGGGGTTGCGCAGGCCAACAGGCAGGAGCCAAGCATCGCGTGAACGAGCCGGCTCGAGAACGCCCTCATCGCAGGCCGAGGCCCTTCATCTTCTTGTACAAGTGGCTGCGCTCCAGGCCCAGCGCGTCCGCGGTGGCCGTGACGTTTCCCTGATGATGATCGAGGGCGCGCCGGATGATGGCTCGCTCGGCGTCGTCCATCATGTCGCGCAGGCTACGCTCGGGGCTATAGGGCATGCCGCCGCCCTGGCCTTCGCCCGCGATGGGCAGGAGCGCGCGCGCTTCGCGCTCCGTGATCTCCGCGTTGGGCGTGAGGATCACCAGGCGCTCCACCAAGTTCGCGAGCTCACGCACGTTGCCCGGGTAGTCGTAGGCCATCAGCCGCGACATGGCGCCGTCGCTGAGCTGCTTGTGCGGGCGGTCGTTGCGGCGCGCGCTCACGTCGACGAAGCGCCGGGCCAACGCGGGAATGTCTTCCTTGCGCTCACGCAGCGACGGCACGCGCAGCGGCAAGACATTCAAGCGATCGAAGAGGTCCTCGCGCATCTCGCCTGCGCGCATGGCCTGGACCAGGTCCTTGTTGGTGGCGGCCACCACCCGCACGTCCACCTTGAGCAGCTCGGAGCCGCCCACGCGTTCGATTTCGCCCTCCTGCAGCACGCGCAGCAGCTTGGCCTGCATCGGGCTCGGCGTGTCGCCCACTTCGTCGAGGAACAGCGTGCCCTGGTGAGCGCGCTCGAACTTGCCCTTGCGCTGGCGACTGGCTCCCGTGAAAGCCCCGGCTTCGTGCCCGAAGAGCTCGCTCTCGACCAGCTCCTTGGGCACGGCCGCGCAGTTGAGCTTCTCGAGCGGACCTGCCTTGCGCGGCGAGCTCAGGTGGATGGCCCGCGCGACCAGCTCCTTGCCAGTGCCGCGCTCGCCCGTGATCAACACCGGCGCGCTGGCGTTGGCGGCCAGCACGATCTGGCTGCGCAGCTGGGCCATCACCTCGCTGTCACCCAGCAGGGCATCGGTGGCGCCGGCGCGCTCCTTGAGCTCGCGGTTCTCTTGCTCGAGTCGCCCCCGCGCGAGGGCCGCTTGCAGTGACACCAAAAGACGCTCGGACCCAATCGGCTTCTCCAGGAAGTCGTGGGCGCCCATGCGCGTGGCGTTCACCGCGGTATCGATGGTCCCGTGTCCGCTCATCACCAGCACGGGTACTTCTTCGCGCTCGGCCTTGATGCGCCGCAACACCTCGAGTCCATCGAGATCCGGCAGCTGCACGTCCAGCAAGACGGCGTCGTAGCTCTTGAGCTTGTGCTTCTCGAGCGCCAGGTTGCCGCTGCCGGCCACGTCGACCTCGAAGCCCTCCAGCTTGAGCGCGCGACTCAAGGTCACCAGGATGTTCTTCTCGTCGTCGACGATGAGTACGCTGTGCGGCATCAGCTGTCCTCGCGGAGGCCCAGTTCCTTCATCTTGATTTGCAGGCTCTTGCGCGAGATCTTCAGCAGCCTCGCGGTGTGCGTGACGTTGTTGTGCGTCTGCTTGAGGGCCCGCAGGATGAGCTCGCGCTCGATGCGCGCGGTGGCCTCGCGCACCGCCTCCTTGAGCCCGCCTTCCTCCGACAGAGAATCGACGATCTCATCGGCCAGGGCGTCGTCGTCCGTTTCTTCCTGGCTCGGCTTGGCGGCGGCGGGCTCGGGTGCAGGCCGGCTCTCGCTCGTGCCCTTGATGCTCGGCGGCAGGTCGTCGTAGCCGATGGACTCGCCGTCCGAGAACAGCACACAACGCTCGATGGTGTTCTCGAGCTCGCGGATGTTGCCGCGGAACGGGTAGTTGAGCAGAGCTTCGAGCGCAGCCGGGGCCACACCGAGCACGTTCTTCTTGAGGCGCGTATTGAAGCGCTTGCGGAAGTGGTCGATGAGGAGCGGGATGTCGGACTTGCGATCGCGCAGCGGCGGCACGTGGACGTGCACCACGTTGAGGCGGTAGTAGAGGTCCTCGCGGAAGCGCCCATGCGCGATTTCATCGGGCAAGTGGCGATTGGTGGCGGCGATCAGACGCACGTCCACGCGCATGGTCTTGACCCCACCCACACGCTCGAACTCACTCTCCTGAATGGCCCGCAGCAGCTTCACCTGCATGCTCACGGGGATCTCGCCGATCTCGTCCAGGAACAAGGTGCCGCCATCGGCCAGCTCGAAGCGACCGGGCTTGCTGGTCACCGCCCCCGTGAAGGCGCCCTTTTCGTAGCCGAACAGCTCGCTCTCGATGAGCTCCGGCGGCAGCGCGGCGCAGTTGACGCGGATGAAGGCCTTCTCCTTGCGCGAGCTGTGCTCGTGCAGAGCGCGCGCGATGAGCTCCTTGCCGGTGCCGCTCTCGCCCGTGATCAACACCGTGCTCGGGGTGTCGGCGGCGCGGTCGATCAGCTGATAGACCTCCTGCATGCGCGGCGACTCTCCGATCAAACGGAAGCGCCCGCGCTCCTCCACGCTGCCGCCCAGGTAGAGCTGACCCGAGAGCTCTCGCGTGCGCGCGGCCTTGCCCACCACGCTCTGGAATTCGGCCCGGTCGAAGGGCTTGGTGACGTAGTCGAAGGCGCCGAGCTTGAGCGCTTCCACCGCCGTGTTCACCGTGCCGTGCGCCGTGATCGACGATCACGGGGACGTCGGGGTGCTCGGCCACCACGTGCTTGAGTAGGCCCATCCCATCGAGCTTGGGCATGCGCAGATCGGTGATGACCACGTCGATGTGGTGCTCGGCCAAGATGCGCTTGGCGTCCTCGCCATCCTCGGCGGCGTGGACCTCGAAGCCGTCACGAGCCAGCTGCGCCGAGAGAACCTTCCTCAGGTTGGGCTCGTCGTCAGCGACCAGGACTTGCTTGACCTCGGCGCCCATCGATCACTTGGGAAGGCAGAGCTTGGATGGCTTCGCGTCGGGCTCGAGCTCGGTGCACATGAACATGTGCACTGCGTCCATGCCAGGCGCGCCCACCACGGGCTCGTCGCGGTCGGACGTGTGCACGAAGCCCACGGCGGTGCCCGCCTTGGCCTTGGCCTGGAAGTTGGAGGCGTAGAGGTTGGTCATGTTCTCGAAGTCGAGTCCAGCAGCGCTACCGGGAATCAGCCACGCCACGCCCGCTTCCTTCTCGCCCTGCAGGTTGGCCTGGGGCGCGCCCACCAGCAGATCGCCGAAGCTGTCGCCGTCGACATCACCAATGGCGAGGGAAGCGCCAAAGCCGGTGTTCTCACAGTCCACGCCGCGGATGCCGTCGATGCAGCCCACTTGAACGGGCTTCTCGCCCCACAGCGGGCACACCTTGCTGGCTTCGTCGAACTGAGGCAGGCCCGTGCCCGGGTACATCCACACGCGCTGCAGGTCGCCGTTGGCGCCGTCGAGCGGGTCGATGCCCACGAAGAGCTCCGGGTTGCCGTCGTGGTTGATGTCACCCATCGCGAGCTTCTTACCCACGCCCTTGAGCGCCGGATCCTCGCTCGTGATGCAGGCGCGCGTGCGGATGCGCGCGTTGAGCTGCTCGCTCGGATCGACCACGGTCGCCGGCACCATGATCTTGTCGTCGTAGGTACCCACGATCACCCGGTTCTTGCTCGGCTGAGAGACCGCGAACACCAGCTCGCCGGCCACGTTGGTCTGGGCCACCACCGCGTAGCCGAGGTCGGCTGCGTCGGGGGCCGCGCTGAAGGGGGCCCTGGGTTCGAAGCTCGGATCGAGCAGCAGCACCTCGCGCAGCGGCGGGGCCATCTTCACCAGGTCGGGCTGATAGTAGAGCTTGCCGAGGGCGGCTTCGCCGGTGCGGTTGGACGTCGTGTACACGCCGAGCAGGGCGATGCCGAGCGGATGGGCGGGCGGCAGGGAGGCGCCGTTGAAGTGGAAGGTGGTGGCCTTGAGATCCTCGGGCAGACCGAGCTTGAAGGTGGGGCTGCTGCCGGGGTTGGTCTCGCAGAAGATGTAGGCGTTGGGAAAGCCGGGCGCGTAGATGCAGCCGGTGTGCTCCTGCATGGTGCCGCGGGCCCAGGTCTCGAAGGGAACGAAGGCAGCGGCCACACCCTGGGCCTTGGCGCAGTCCTTCTCCTTCTTGCAGCGGACGTTGTTGCTCTTACCGAAGTCCGCGTCGGTCCAAATGTTCTCGATGACGATGGGCGAGTCCGGTCCGGCGCTGGTGATCAGGCGCGACACCGTGTGGGAGCCGGCCTTGCCTTGATAGGTCTCGATGACCGAGCCGTAGCCCGAGCGCCGGTAGCTATCCGGGGCCTCGTAGGTGCGTACCGTGGCCTGCTCTTCGAAGTCGTCGAACTTGCTCCAGGCGCAGGCGCTGGCGCTCGCCACGAAGGGCAAGAGCGCGAGGTAGGCCGCAGGCCGGAGGCCAGTCTTGGCCGCAGGCCGGAGGTTAGCGCTGGTGAGGACGTTGGGTCGAATCCTGGTCTGCATGTCGTCCTCTACTCAGAATCTCACGTGAAGGTTGCCGCCCGCGCGGTCGGGCGCGAGCACGGGCGCGAAGGTCCAGTCGCGCGGCTCGAGTTTGCGGCCCTCCGAGTCCGGCAGCGGATCGCGCAGGAAGTAGTAGGTGGCCAGGCCCGCGAAAGCAGCGGCGACGCCGTAGCCAATGTCGGACGAGATGTACAAGATCTTCCCGCGCGTGATGCGGTCGTCGGTGTTGGAGAGCACGTTGGCCTTGCGGTCGGCCTCGAGCTGTTCTTCGAGCTTGTGCCCCATGACGCCGGTGGCGATGGCCCCACCCAGCACGCCCGCAGCCACGCCCGCGGTGACCCAGGCCCCCGCGCGTCCCACGCGCGGCCGCAGCCGCACGCGCACCGGCGTGACCTGACCGCGCTCCACGTGGACGGTCTCCTTCCAGTCCTTCATGTCCGGAGCGCTCACCTTGATCTCGTGATCGCCGGGCCCCAAGTCGCGCTCGAGCGGCACGCCGCCTGCCAGCTGGCCGTCGATGGTGACCTGGGCGTCGGGCTGGTTGGCTACCACCCGCACCCGCCCGTAGTCCACGCGCTCGATGTCGAGCTTGAGCAGCACGTCGTCGCCGACGCCGATCTCGATGCTCCGCTCCAGCGGCTTGTAGCCGGGCTTCTCGATCCACACCTTGTGGACGCCGGTGGCCGTGGCGTTCTGGAAGGGCGTCTTGCCGAGCGAGCCCTCTTCCTTCTTGTCGACGTACACGTTGGCCCCGGGCACGTTGGTGACCACCCGCAAGAAGCCGAGGAACTGACCCTGGCTCATCTCGGTGATGATCATGTAGACCTTGCCGGCCGCGATCGTGATGGGGGTGGCGATGGTCTTGTACTTGGGGTGCTCGACCTCCACGAAGTACTTGCCTTCATCCAGGGTCTCGGCGAAGGGCGAGCCGGTCTTGCGGCCCACCAGCTGACCCGAGGCGTCCTTCAAGGTGATGGTGGCGTCCTCGGGCGTGGTCTGCACCGACAACAGAGACTTGAAGTTCTGGCCGGCGCGGGCCTCGGCCAGCTGCGCCTCCAGCACCATCAGGCGGTTCTTGGCCTCGTCGAGTTCGCGCTTGGCCTGCTCGGAGGCCTGGCTGTCCGTGGCTTGCTGAGCCGCCTGGTTCGCGGCCGTCTCCTCTTCCTTGGCGCGCGACAGGCCGCGCAGGCGCTCGATGCGCTGCTCGACCTTTTTGCCGTCGTCGGCCTGGGGATCGGCGGCCAGGTAGCGGGAGAAGTAGTCGGCCGCTCGGCCTGGGTCGCCGACCTTCTCGTAGGAGACGCCAGCGTTAAAGAGGAAGGCGGCAAAGGGCTGGGCCTCGTAGGCGCGCAGGAACTCCTCGGCCGACTCGATGAAGCGCCCGGCTCCGTAGAGCCCCTGACCACGCTCCATGTGCTCGCGGGCGACCTCGAGGGGGTTGCCGATGGTCGCCGGGGTAGGGGCGGCTTCGGTCACGGACCCAGTCTGTTCGGCCTTCTGGGCCTGAGCCTCAAACGGCCCCGTCAGCGCCAGGAGCAGACACAGCCCCCAGCCCCAATTCCACGCCCCACCCAGTCTCCGCATGCATTTCTCCCGTCCCGGTTGTCGTCTCAATGCTCAATGGCGTCAAGCCGGCTCCGTCCCCAGTCAGCAGCTTGTCACCCGATTCGCCGGGCTCGGGCCGCCGTGCATGGCGGCCCTTTCGTTGACACCCCAGGTGAGCCGTGGTTGAAACGGACCCAGTCGTCGAAACGCGGTCGTGCTGGGTGGGGCCGCCCCCCAGGAAATCAGGGGCCGCGCGAGAGCAGAAGGAAAGCTGAGTGCGGGTAGAGCGACGTCCGATCGCAGTCGAGAAATCCCGCGCGGAGTAGGCATGGACACGGCTCTTTTCGTCAATCTCGTGACCCTCAACACAACGAACCCCGGTTCGGGTCGGCTCAACCCACTTGAGCTGGTCATGCAGGCATCCCCCACCGTCAAGCTCGTGATGGTGGTGCTGGCCCTGATGTCGGTGGTCTGCTGGTTCATCATCGGTTCGAAGCTGTTTCGGCTGGAGCGGGCCACCCGGCAGAGCAACCGGTTTCTCGATCTTTTCTGGGAATCTTCGCGGGGCCAGAGCTGGACGGCCGAGCGGCTCGAGTCCATCTACTCGCAGCTTTCCGGCGTGAATACGTCGCCGCTGGCCAAGGTCTTCCACGCTGGGTACGTGGAATTGGCGCGCGTGCTGGCCAGCGCAGGCGGCCGCGGCGCAGGGGCGGACGAGCTCGACAACGTCGAGCGCGCGCTGCGCCGGGCGGCCATGAACGAGGTGACGGGTCTCGAGACCATGATCCCCTTCCTCGCCACCACCGGCTCCACGGCGCCGTTCGTGGGCCTGTTCGGCACAGTGTGGGGCATCATGAACTCCTTCATGGAGATCGGCGGCCAGAAGAGCGCCAGCCTGGACGTGGTGGCGCCCGGTATCGCGGAAGCGCTGATTGCGACCGCCATCGGCCTGGTGGCTGCCATCCCGGCGGTGATGGCCTACAACTATTTCCTGCGGCGAATCCACGTGCTGCAGACCGAGATGGACGCTTTCCAGAGCGACTACCTCAACATCGTGCGCCGGCACTTCCTGGTGAACTGAACGTTGAAGCGTGCGGTTCCGCTTCGCATCAGGGGCGCCGAGGCGCCGAGGCGAACTTGAAACAAGGGGCGAGGAGTGGCGTTTAGCAGCGGAGGCGGGGGCAAGGCCCCAGTAGGCGAGATCAACGTGACGCCGCTGGTCGACGTCATGTTGGTGCTGCTGATCATCTTCATGGTGAGTGCACCCATGATGAACACCGGTGTCGAAGTCGATTTGCCGGCCGCGCAGGCCCCCCAGGTCGAGATCAACGAGGAGAAGCTGCTCCTCACCGTGGGCAAGGACCAGAAGGTGTACCTCGGCCGCGACGAGGTCCCCTATGACAAGCTCGAGGCTACGCTGTTGGCCAACGACCGCATGCAGCGGGAAAAAGAACTCTACGTGCAGGCGGATGAGACCGTTCCCTATGGCTTCGTCGTCAAAGTGATCGCGATCGTCAAGAAGGCTGGTATCAGCAAGCTTGGCCTCGTGACCGATCCCCTGGCGTCTGAGTAGGAGAAGCCCCGAGATGAGCTCCGCGCAAGTGGATGAGCGCCCGCCCTCGCTGCTCGACAAGCGGCCCATCGAGCCAGGCACCATCGTGCTCGGACTGCTCGCGGTCATCGCCGCCCACATCGGATTCCCATTGCTCGTGGTGTTCTCGCAGTGGCTGCTCGTTCAGTTGGGCCTGGCCATCGCGCCCGACGATCGCGTGCGTCCCACCGTGCCCGATAACGTGATCGCGGCCGAGTTCGTGCGCCTGGGCAAGCCCTTCGATCCCACCAAGCTGCCGTCGCGCAAGGTGCCTCCGGTCGCCAAGCGGCGTCCGGACGGTGTGGTGGTCTCCAAGGATCCGCGCGAGCAGCAAGAGAAGCCCGAGGAGAAGAAGGAAAAGACCGAGGCCGAGACGTCCATGCTCGACAACCTGGTGGACCGCACCAAGGAGTTCGCCGAGGACGTCGAGTACGAGCAAGAGGGCGATCCCAACGGTCTGCGCGAGGGCACCGCCACCAGCGCCAAGGAAGGCGACATTTACCGCGGGCAGCTGGCCCTGTTCTTCCAACGCGGCTGGACCGTGCCCAACACCCTGCAGAACCCCGACAAGCTCAAGTGCTTGCTATCGGTGCGGGTGGCGGACGACGGCCAGCTCGAGGCGGTGGACCTCAAGCAGTCCAGTGGCGATCCGGTCTTCGATCAGTCGGCTATCGACGCCGTGGAGGCGTTGATCCGAGCGCGCGCCGTGTTGCCCGAGCCGCCGGCCGATCAGCGCGGAGCCTTCTACGGGACGACGCTCGCCATCAACTACGACGGCAAGAATCTGCGCCGATAAACCCTGGCCGCAGCTGTGTTGTGGCCCACGCTAAAAGCACGCGCGCCCTAGAGCACCGAACAGTTTGCATCCTATGAAAACCTGCGCCTTTCGCCACCATCACGGTCTACGTCCTCGGTCCGACCCTCGGGTCGAACCCGCGGACGCAACCGCGCTGGCGTCGAGATGCTTGGTTTTCATGACGGATCCAACCTATTCGGTGCTCTAGCCGCGCATCGACCCCTGGAATAGCGGCCCCCGTGCCCGATGTCGGAGAGAAGATGAAGACCCTCACGCGAACGCTCGTTGGTTCCGGCCTCTTGGCCCTGGCACTCTCCATCGTGCCGCGCGCCGACGGCCAGCAAGCCGCTCCGGCCGACGCGCCGCTGCCTGGCTCTCAGCCGGTGATCGACGTCAGCTCGCCGGAGCAGGCCCTGTATCGCATCGCAGTGCCCGACCTACAGGGCGCGGCGGGACTGGGCTCCCAGGGCTCGGGCGTGCTGCGCAGCGACTTCGCGTTGGTGTCCCTGTTCAAGGTGCTCGACCCGGCGTCGTTCGTGGCCGACCTCGCCACCGAAGGCCTCGGCATCAGCCCGCCCTCCTGGCAGACCGTGGGCGCCCAGGGCGTGATCAAGGGCAACGTGCAGCAGGTGGGCGGCAGCATCTCCGTCACCATGCACTTCTTCGAGATCGCGCGCGGCACCGAGCCCACGCTCAAGAAGAACTACTCCGGTAGCGCCAGCGACCTGCGCAAGTTCATGCACGACTTCGCCAACGAGGTGGTCAAGCTGCTCACGGGCGAGGCCGCGGCGTTCGGCACCCGCATCACGTTCGCGCGTCGCGAGGGCCCCGGCAAAAAGGACGTCTTCGTGGCGGACTTCGATGGCGCCAATCTCGGGCGTGTGTCGGGCGGTCGCGGCGTGTCCATGCTACCCAACTTCGGACCCGGCGGCATCTGGTACTCCGTGCTGTCCCCCACCGGCATGTTCATCACCAAGGCCGGCACCAACGACAAGCCCATCGTCAAGGGCAGCGGCCTCAACATGGGCGTGGCCAACTGTGGCGGACGCGTGGTGTTCAGCTCGACGCGTGATGGCAACTCCGAGATCTACAGCGCGGCCGCCGACGGCAATGACGTGCGCCGCCTGACCAACGACCCCGGCATCGACGTGAGCCCGGCTTGCGGCCCGAACGGCCAGATCGCCTTCGTGTCCAATCGCCATGGTTCGCCCCAGATTTGGACCATGGACTCCTCGGGCGGCGGCCAGAAGCGCGTGACCTACAAGGGCGAGTACAACCAGACCCCTGCCTGGTGTCCGGATCCCAAGAAGCAGCTCATCGCGTTCACCGGTCGCGACGCCGGGCTCGATGTGTTCACCATCAACGTGGCCACGGGCGAGTACACCCGCCTGACGCAGGCCCAGGGCATCAACAAGGACCCCGCGTTCTCGCCGGACTGCCGCATGGTGGCCTTCGCCTCGAGCCGCGGCGGCATCTACATCTCCAATCCCCAGGGCTTGAACCAGATCCGCGTGGTCAGTGGCGCCGCCGAGACGGTGCGCTGGTCCGGACGCTGAGCGGAGCGCGGGTCGGGCTGGCGCGGCCGCACGGACAGGGGCACGGGCACGCCTTGCTAGCGCAGGGCTGGCGCGGGAGCGGGTGCTGAATCCGTCAGCACCTGCTAGCAATGGGCGTATGGTCGAGTCCGCACGCGTTTGGTTGGCCGGAGCCACCGGCTTGGTGGGGCGCGAGACGCTGAACATGTTGCTCGAGGACCGCGCGTTCTCGAGCGTGCTGGCACCAGTGCGGCGCCCGCTGGGCCTGTCGCATCCCAAGCTCGACGCGCGCGTCGTGGACTTCGAAGCGCTCGAGCCCGCGTTGCACAATGGCGCCAACAACGCAGCCGAAATCGCCATTTGCTGCTTGGGGACCACCATCAAGCAGGCCGGCAGCCAGGAGAAGTTCCGGCGCGTGGACCACGACTACGTGCTCGCCTTCGCGCGTGCCGCTCGCGCGGCCGGGGTGCAGCACTTCATGGTGGTGACGGCGCTCGGCTCCAACGCCAAATCGCTGACCTTCTACAACCGCGTGAAGGGCGAGGTCGAGGCGGCGCTCGGGCAGCTCGGATTTCCTGCACTGACCATTGCGCGCCCCTCGCTCTTGCTGGGGGACCGCACCGAGTTTCGCTTCGGCGAGCGCGTCTTCGCCCCGGTGGCCAAGCTGCTCCCCGGCAAGCTGCGCGGCATCGAGGCGAGCACCGTCGCACGTGCCCTGGTGGTGCTGGCGCGAGCGCCTGCGCGAGGCACGCGGGTGGTCCCCTCCGATGAGCTACAGACGTTGGGGCGCTAAAGGGCCCTCAGGGCCACGTTGCCGCACGGATTCGAGCCTGATTCCTGCGCTGACCGCGCAGGCCGCTCCAGCGAGCAAATGGTCGACGACGCCGGCGATCGGTAGACTCGCAGCATGGCGCTCACCATCGATCCCTTCTCTTTTCCTGACCCCGAGTTGGATGCCGAGGACGTAGGTCCCCATGCCATCGTGCTGGGTGGCGGCTGCTTCTGGTGCACCGAGGCGGTGTACACGCAGCTCGAGGGCGTCACCGGAGTCCTGCCCGGCTACGCGGGAGATAGCGCCGCGAGTGCCACCTACGAGGCCGTCTGCAGCGGGCGCACCAACCACGCCGAAGTGATCCGCGTCGACTACGACGCCTCGCGCATCAGCCTGGGCAAGATCCTCAAGCTCTTCTTCTCCGTCGCTCACGACCCGACCCAGAAGGACCGTCAGGGGGCCGACGTAGGCCGACAGTATCGCTCCGTGATCTTCTATGCCGACGAGAATCAGAAGCGTGTGGCCGAAGCCTACATCGCGCAGCTCGATGCACTCGGCATCTTCGATGCCAAGATCGCAACTGAAGTGGCGCCACTCGAGACCTTCTTCGAAGCCGAGGCGTATCACCACGATTACGCGGCGCGAAACCCCTTGCAGCCCTACATCCGCGGCGTCTCGGATCCCAAGGTCAAGAAGCTGAAGAAACTGCACGCGGACCTGCTGAAAGAATCCGCGCGCTGATCGCGGCGCGAGTTCGCGCCCAAATCTTCATTCGCGACCCACTCGTGCGGGGCTTTCGTCACAACGTGGCGAGCATGTCCAGCTGTGACAGCGCGGATTTCCGGCAGCCCTGCGCGATTTCCAGCGACACGCCGCATTCGCGCGCCTGGCACGTTGCTCGCTCTCACATGGCTCATGTGCCGCCGGGCGCGCCGTCGTCTGCGCGCGGCTCAGAAGCGAAAGAAGGAAAACCATGTCTCAGGAGAAGAATCCGCAGCAGGGCCAGGGCCAGCAGCGCAATCCAAACCAGGAGCAACGTGGCAACCAGCAGGCGGATCAACAGCGCCAGCACCAACAGGGGCAACAGGGCGACCCAGCTTCCCGCGACCAGAATCAGCGGCGTCGAGAGCAAGAGGAAGAGCAGCGCGACGGCGCGTGAGTCGTTCGTCCTCGCGATGAACGCCGGCTGACGCGGCGGGGGGGCGGGGAGCGTCCTGGTTGGGTTCCCCGCCCCCCTCTTGCCGGATCGACGGATCAACAACCCTCGCGGTCGCCGTCGCCCTCAACCGCATGCGCTGTCCACGACTACCTGAACCGTGGCGCTGACCAGTCAGCGTCAACTGCTTGCGCCGCCCCCGATCACCGCTTGATCGCCCTCGTCAGCAAGTAATCCTGTCGCAGGGTATTGTCCTCGAAGTACTCGCCCGCGAGCGCGACCAACTCCTTGCGATAGCGCGCCAGCGTCTCGGCGTCGCCTGATTGTGCGAGCGCCCGCGCTGGGCCCACGGTCTCCTCGATGACCTGCACGTAATGCGGGAGGCTCAACAAGTGAAAGCGCATGATGCCGCGCTCGAAGCGCAGGTCGCTCACCGAGTCGCCCAGGCGCTGGCGTACCACCGATACATCGCCCCAGGCGGGAGGCGGCGAGAACCCGGGCGGCGGCGGAGGTGCGAAGCGCGAGGTGAGCGCGAAGAAGCGACCCACGAAGTGCTCCGGAGGCCAGGTCGCGAAGGCCAAGGTTCCGCCTGGACGCAGCACGCGCAGGAGCTCCGCTGCCGCCACCTCGGCGCGCGGCGCGAACATGTGCCCGAACTGACTCACGACGACGTCGAAGGCGCCATCGGGGTAGGGCAGTGCCTCGGCATCTCCTTGCTGGAACGTCACCGAAACGCCCGCGATCTTGGCGTTTTCTTTCGCGCGCTCGAGGAGCTCCGGAGTCAGGTCCAAGCCAGTCACCTGGGCGCCCGAGACTGCCGCAGTCACGGCGACCACGCCGGTGCCGCAGCCGACATCGAGCAGCTTGGCGCCGGGCTTGACCTGGGCGTACCGCACGAGATGCGCGGCAGTGGGTGTGGTGAAGACATCGATGGGCGCAAAGTGGGCCCAAACCTGGCGCTGCTTCTCCTTGAACTGCACGAACGGATCCGGTTGGCTCATGGCGATCTCTCCGTGGACGAGGGCACTGCGGGTGTGCGGGTTTCGACGTACACCAGATCGAAGACTCGATTTATACCCTATTCGCCAGATCGCCTGCGTGCGTTACACCCGCTCACCCTGAATACGGACTATTCATCCTCGACCCAGGTCCTGAGTCTCTCGAGCGCGTCGTCCCACTGGGCGGAGATTTGCTCGAGCGCGCGCCGGGCCTCGACGATGCGTTTCGGCTCCAGCTCCCAGATGCTTTCGCGTCCCGTACGCCGCGCGTGCACGAGACCCGCGCCCTCCAGCACGTGCAGGTGCTTGGTGATCGCCTGCCGCGTGACTCCCGAGCCCTCGCTGAGTCGCGCGATCGATTGTGGACCCGTGCTGCACAGTCGCTTTACCAGGCCCAGCCGCGTCTCATCGCCCAGGGCGGCAAACACTGGCGCAGGCGCCTTCAAGCTCGCTTCAGCCCGGCGCGACATATTGCTCGATGTTCTTGAGCTGTGTCGCCCAGCCGCCGTCATTCATACGGAAGGCCTCCGCGCGACGCGCCGCGGGCACCTGGTCGAACCCGGATTCCACCACCGTGAGCAACGTGCCACCGGGGCGCTCCTCCAGCTTGAACTCCACCAGGGTGGGCGTCTCGCTCGCGTAGTCGACCTTGGGATCGATGGCATACGGATGCCAGCGATAGGAGAACAGCCGCTGTGCCTCCATCTTCTCCACCACCACCTCCATCTTCAGGTGCTCGTAGCCCGGGTACGTGATGTGGCCCTTGACCTTTTGGCCCACCACGAACGGACCTTCGAGGGAGACTCGGAACCAGGCTCCAAATTCCTTGGAATCGGTCAGGGCCTGCCATACCCGCGCCTGCGTGGCGCGCAGCAAGATTCTGCTTTTCGATACGGTCCGTAGTCGAAGCCATATGCAACCTCCTGATTGCATATTATCCGGCGCTGCCATCTGTGCAACCATTTGGTTGCGTATCTTTGGGAGGCTCTCGCGCGCTACAGTCCGTGTCCATGTTGGGTGGCGTTCGCCAGGGTTCCGCGCCGCGCGCCAAATGCCGGATCCGAGGCGCGTGCGCCTGGGCTCTGTGCGGCCTCGTGCTCGCAGCACTGCCGTGTCGCGTTCGAGCCCGTCACTTCCGCGCGCGCTTCGAGCCCACCACCCTGGAGCTCGACGACCCGGGCACGCTGGAGATTGACGGCCAGGTTGGCGGCGTGGAGGGGAGCAGTGTGGACGGCGATCGCCTGATCGCACCCGACTTCGAGGTCGACCTCGGTGTATTCAAGTGGCTCGAGCTCGACGTGGACGGCGGTTTCGGCGTGACGCACGTGAACCAACCGGCGCGACGGCGCGTGGTAGGCGAACCATTGTGGACCGCCGCCAAGCTTGCGGTGCTCAACGTGGAAGACGAGCAGAGCGGCCATCACTACGGCGTCGGGATCCAAGTCGGCCCGCGCTTGCCGTCCCTGCATACGCCGCCTGGCGTCGGGCTGGCCGGGTTGTTGCTGTTGGGCATGGGCACGCGGCGCTTGCACACCGTGGCCAATCTCGGTGCCGTGCTCGACCGCGGGCAGCCACGTTTGTTCGCGTACGGCATCGATTCTGACGCTCGCGTTCGGGGGCAACAACCCGTGGTCCTTGCTTGGGGAAGTGGGCGGTACGCACCCGTTGCAGACGCGCGCTCCCGACCAGCTGCTGAGCGCCGTGGGGATTGGCTACCAAGCGAACCAAATCTGTCAGCTCTCGCTGCTCGCGCTCACGGGCTACCTGCCACACAACGACCGCTTCGGACTCGTGGCGGGTCTCTCGACGCAGTTCGGGCTCTGGTAGGAGGCGCCCTTTCGCGCTTCGTCATGGTTCTGCCATATCCCTCACGTCGCGTGCGCGACGGTGATCCAAACGCGCGAGATCCACGGTAATCTTGGACATGACGTGGTCGAGCGACGGTTCCCACAACGCTGCAGCGTCAGACGACGGGTTCAACTACCTGTTGTTCTCCGACGTCCATCTGGGCTCCGACATCGTGCCCCATGTGCGACCGTGGGCGGAGCGTTCCTGGTTGCGGCAGGAGGCCGACGTCGACGCGGCGCTGGTGGCGCTGCTCGCCCATCACCGCAAGGAGCGTGATCCCGCGCGTCCCTGGCGCCTGGTGGTGGCGGGTGATTTTCTCGATCTCGTCGGTGTGTCGTTGAGCGCGGCCGCCGATTTGCGTACGCCGCCCACCGAAGAGGAGCTGCGCTGCGGCCTGGGTAGTGCGGCAGATCACGTGGTTCACAAGGTGCACGCCATCGCGGCGCGTCATCCGCGCGTGTTCAGGGCGCTGATGGAGTTCGTGGCCGAGGGGCACGCGTTGGTGGTGGTGCGCGGGAATCACGACGTGGAGCTGCACTGGCGGGCGGCGCAGCGCGCCTTCGTGGACGCCATCGTGGCGCACGCCGAGGTCCACGAACGGGCGGCCATCTCACGACGCATCGAGATCTGCCCGTGGTTCTTCCACGTGCACGGCCTGTTGTACGTGGAGCATGGGCAAGAGTTCGATCCCATGTGTAGCTACGGCAATCCGTTGGTGCCCACCTGGGAGAAGGACCAACGTCGCATCCGGCCCACGCCGTTCTCGGTGCTGTTGCGGCAGGTCGCGCGGCCCACGCCGGGGCTCAGCTCCTCGAGCTACGGCTATGTCGGCATGGGAGCTTACGTTTGGCTGTGTGTGCGGCTCGGCGTGCGTGGGACCCTGCGCATCGCAGCCCGCTACGCACGTGCCTGTTGGGACTTGATCTCCGAGTGCGCCGTCCGAGGACTCAAGGGGGCCGACCGGGTGCGGGTCAGCTCTCGCGCCAAGCTCGCGCGCTACGACAGCCTGCCTTCGCGCATGCGGCGCTTCGCCCAGCGCACCGGCGTGAGCGAGGAGCGCCTGCGCGCGCTGCTCTCCGTGTACGTGGGCTCGGCCGTGGATAGCCTGAGCGTGATGGTGAGGTCGCTCTATGTGGACCGCATCGCGAGCTTGTTCCTCACCCTGCTGGGCTTGTTGGTGGCGCTCTTACTCTACGTGCTCGTCGGACCGACGAGCGCCGCGGTGAGCGCCGGGCTGGCCCTGGCGTCGTTCGTGTTCGCCTGCGTGGGTCGCGGCGTGAACACCTCGCCCAACGACAGCCTGCGCCACGGCGCCGAGCGCATCGCCAAGTTGTTCAACGTGCGCTGGGTCGTGATGGGGCACACGCACGAGCCAGTGATGGAGCCGATGTCCACGGGGGCGACCTACGTGAATCTGGGCAGCTGGGGTCAGGACGACACGCCCGAGGAACGCTCCATGGCCCACGACTGTACGCAGACGTTCCTGACCTTGCGTCGTCTGGACAACGACTATCGGGCCGATCTGTTGCGCTGGGATCCCGTGCGCGGTGTGGTCGAGGGATTCCGGCGGCTCTCCGTGTCCCCGCCCTGACTTCCGCTCAGCGCGCCGGTGGGATCGAGGCGAACCTGCGCAGGCGTGCGCGCAGCTCTGCGCGCTCGGCGTCGACCTCCACGTAGCGCTCGGCGATGGTACGCACGAAGGCTTGTAGCCAACCCTGGCCTTCGAGCTCGCGTTCGATGGCCGCGCGTGTGATGACCTGCACGGTGACCGGTGTCAGCGCGATCACGCTCGCGGTGCGCGCGCGGTTGGCCAACACGGCGGCCTCGCCGAAGACCTGGCCCACCCCGAGCTCGGCCAGCTTGGTGCGGCCCTCGCCTTGCCCTTGCTCCACGGAGCAGCGCCCCTCGGCCAGGATGTAGCCTTCGTCGCCCAGCTCGCCTTCGCGGACGATCACGTCGCCGGGCATGAAGTGCTTGGTCTCGAACCAGCCGCCGCCTTTGCGGAAGCTCTCGAGCGCCATGCGGAAGCTCACCACGTCCGGGAAGCGCTGATCCATCTCGTGGGCGAGGGCGCGCTGCGCGATGGCACACAGGCCCGGCGGCATCACGCGCGTGGGCTCGCGCTCCTGGGGCGGGATCACCTGATGTTCGCGCATGAACACCAGGTCGGCGGGACCGCCCAGGGGCTCGTAGGGCGTGCGCGTGGTGAGGAGCTCGTAGAGGATGGCGCCGAGGCCGTACACGTCGGTGCGCTCGTCGACCCGGCGCATGCGGTCGTCGATCTGTTCGGGGGCCATGTAGCCGGGGGTCCCGCGGATGCCGTGCACGGCGTCGCGCGGTCGCAGTCGAGCGTCCGTGTCACGCGTGCACTCCACGGCCACGCCCCAGTCCATGACGTAGATCTGACCGTGCTCGCCGACCATCACGTTGGCCGGCTTGAGGTCGAGATGGAGTACCCCGCGGCTGTGGGCGAAGGCGATGGCGTCGCACACCTTGATGAGGAAGCCCAGGGTCTGGTCCAGCGCCGCTGACACCGCGGCCTGACCGTCGGCCGTCGCATTGTTGGCTCGCATCCAGGCCGCCAGGTTCACGCCCTCCACGAGCTTCATGACGAAGTGAGGAGGTGCGCTGGTGTCGTCGGCCCGTAGCTCGTGGATGGGCACGATGTAGGGGTGCTCGAGCCGGCCCATCAGACGGGCTTCGAAGCTGAAGGCTGCGGCTGATTCCGGGCTCGTTGCGCGCCCTGGATCCATGACCTTCACAGCGACGTGACGACCGAGTTCGCTGTCGTAGGCGTCGTGGACCGCGCCCATACCGCCCTGACCAATTTCGCCACAATCTTCGAAGCGTCCGCTGAAGGCGGGGCGCACGCCGGAGGCGTCGAGCTGGCTGGGTCGGTCGAAGCCGTGCTCACCCAGGAAGTCTGGGTTGAACTGACCGAGCTTCGAACCGTCCTGCACGCTTTTCGATATATCACCCCGGCGCAACTTTGAGAGCACCACAAATGTGGGGTCGCGCGCTCAGCCGGCGATTCCGAACAGCTCCTCGATCGACTGCTGGTGGTAGAGGCTGCCTTTGAAGCCCGCCACGCGCTCGAGCTCCTTGCCGTCCTTGAAGTACAGCACGGTGGGTGTGGCCTGAATCTGCAGCTGGCTCATGGTGCGAGGCGAGGTCTCGGCGGCCATTTCGCACACCTTCACGCGACCCCGATACTGGGCAGCCAGCTCCATCATGATGGGCTCGAGCTGCTTGCAGTGGCCGCAGCGCTGGCCCCACACGTCGATCACGACGGGTTCCGTGGAGTTGAGCACTTCGCTCGCGAAGTTGCTGTCGTCGAGGTGGAGCGGCTGCTGCTTTTCGGTGATGCCGAGGAGTTTGGAGAAGAGTCCCATCGGGCGCGCAGTCTAGCAGCGGAGCATCGAAGCGCGGCACCGCCAGCGCAGCGAATCGCGCGGTGCTGCAGTCCCGTCACAGCCAACGCATTGACTCGTTCGGGATGCCGCGCTGCTTGCCTGCGCTCCGGGAGGGAGTGTGGGAGGATTCTGACTTGAGGCTGCTGAACATCGGCCGCGAGGGCGTTTACGCTTCCGGCTGGGCAGGAATCGTTTCTAGGATTTCTGCCCTATGAGTGAGACAGCGCATCAAACGCCGCCGCGTGAGCCCAAGGGTTCGCGTTCGCGCCAACATCGGGTCGGCAGCGTGCTGCCGGCGCTCAGCGGGCTCGGGCTTTGTCTCTTGGCCCTGCCCAGCGCGGCACGCGCGCAAACCTGGAGTGACGGTCGCACGGCACCGACCCTGCGCGAGATCGTGGCGGTGGACCCGAGCGGGGAACCGGCCTGGCCCTTCGGCTCGGAAGACGTGGCCGGCGACGCCAACGTGTTCGCGGCCGACGAAGCGTCCACGGACGTGCGTACGATGTACGCAGACTCCGATGCGCAGCGCCTCTGGCTGCGCGCCTACGTGGTCTCGCCCCAGACCTCGCCGGCCAACCTGGCCGCCTACTTCTTCATCGATACCGACGACAACGACGCCACGGGGGGACCCGCTTCGGGAGGGCCCGGCTGGCCCGCCTTCCGGAGCGATCCGATGGCCGTCGGCTACGAGCGGGCCATCGCGATGCGCGTCGAGGCCGCACCCATGCTGCCCAGCGTGATCGGCGCCTGGAACTGGAATGGGCAAGCCTGGGTTGATCTCAAGCCCAAGAAGGACGACGTGCGCGCCGAAACCGGCATCGGGGAAGACCCGCTGCGCGTGGGCCCGCGTACCCATGCGTTCTTGCAGATGGACGCCGTGCACGCCATCACCGGCCTCGACGCGAGCTGCGGCGGCAATCTGCTCTTGCGGACCTACTACGAGCAGCCCGGCACCCCGCGCGCTTTCGGTGACGACACCAAGTCGGGCCCGTGTCGGCCCGCGCTCGATACCAACGGCGATCCCACTGTCATCCACGTGCAATGTACCAACGACGCTCAGTGCCCGAACGATGGCCGCTGCCGTGACGGGGTATGCCTGTTCGCCTACGCCTGCAATGCCGACGTCGATTGCCAGGCCGGCGAGCGCTGCACCGCCAACGCATGCGTGAAGGTGGTCGATCGCACGTGCACCGACGCCAGCCAATGTGACGGTCTAGTGTGTGAGAACGGCATGTGCGTGGCATGTGCGGAGTCCGGCGCCCGCGCCTGTGCTTCGGGCTATGCGTGCAGCCCCGACGGAAGTTGCGTCAACACCGGGCCCATCGACATGAACCCGATGGGCAACGAGGTTTCCGAAGGCGAGGTGCGCGGAGGAGCCTTCAAGTGCAGCGCGCTCCCAGGTGCCCGAGCGGGCGATCTCGCCTTCGCTTGCCTGAGCGTGCTCGGGTTGGCGGCCATCGCGCGTCGCAGGCGCCACAAGCGTGGTGAAGGCAACGAAGGGAGGCAGTCATGAAGCTGCGCTCCATGCTCCAGCGGACCTCTCTGTGGCTGCTCACGCTCGCACTCGTTTCGTTCGGCTCCGCGGCGTTGGCCGAGGACATCGCGACCCAGCGCTTCTTGCCCCACGTCACCACGGGCGGCTACTTCCAGACGGAAGGCACCGAAGTGCGCCACCCGGTCGACCCGTTCAGCCTGGGATTGTGGCTGAACTACGGGGGCAACCCGTTGATCTCGGTCGCGGATGGCGATGTGGTGCGAAAGCAGGTGGCCCACGCGCTCGCCTTCGATCTCACGGCCTCCTACGCGTTCGCGCACTGGTTCGAACTCGGCTTGCACGTGCCCGTGGCCTATCTGAAGGGCGACGACGTCAACACGGGCGCCCTCGGCGATATCCGCGTGCTGCCCAAGTTCCGCTTCCTCGACGGCAACAAGCACGCCGTGGGCCTGGCCTTGTTGGCCGACGTTCGTCTGCCCTCGCACACCAACGAGTTCTACGGTGGAGCACGCCTGCCCGGCTTCGCGCCGCGCCTGTTGTTGGATCACCAGTTCGGGCTCAGCGGCTTCCGCTTGGGCTTGGACGTGGGCGTGTTGATCCAGAAGGCCACCGACTACCAGAACATCGATGCGGGCGCCGAGCTGCAGGCCGGCCTCGGTATGGGCTACCGCTTCAACCGCGGCCAAGCGCCGGTGGAGTTGATGTTCGACTTGCGCAGTTTCGTGGGCTTGCAGGAGACCAATGCCGAAGAGGTGGGCCTCGAAGGCCTGCTCGGTGCGGGCATCGACGTAGCGCGCGACTGGAAGATCAAGGCGGGCGGCGGCCTCGGCCTGCTCGAAGGCTTCGGCATCCCGACCGCGCGTGGCTTCGTGGGCGTGCGCTGGGAGCCTTCACCCAACGATCCCGATCACGACGGCGTGCGTAGTCCCGAGCCCAGCGAGCGCGATCAGGCTTACGTGGTAAAGGACGAACCTCCGGCGGCAGGGGACGAAGCGGCGGCCGAAGCCGAGCCCGCCAGCGTGGACGACGTGGACGATGCCGAACGCGCTGCGGCCATCAAGGGTGGCTACGACGCGTGTCCCGACCTGCCCGAGGACCTCGATGGCGTGGAGGACGAAGACGGTTGTCCCGAGGGCGACACCGACAAGGACGGCGTGCTCGACTACCTCAATCGCTGCCCCGACGAACAGGAGACCATCAACGGTTTCCAGGACGACGACGGCTGCGAAGACGAGGGCCCGGCGCAAATCGTGATCGAGGAGGGACGCCTGACCATCCTCGAGACCATCCGCTTCGAACCCAACTCCTCCAAGCTCGACCGACGCTCCGACAAGATCTTGGAGCAGATCGCGCTCACCTTGCGCAAGCACGATGAGATCGACCGGCTCGAGATCGGAGGTCACACCGACAGCACGGGTCCGCGTGGTCTCAACATGCGCCTCTCGCGCGAGCGCGCGCGCTCGGTGCGTCAGTGGTTGCTCGGGCGCGGCATCAAGCCAGAGCGCCTGAGCGCGCGCGGCTACGGCCCCGACAAGCCCATCGCAGACAACAACACCGACTCGGGTAGGACCCAGAACCGCCGCGTGGAGTTCCTGCTGGTGAGGTAGGGACGTCATCACGGGGGAGGTCACGCGACCTCCCCGCCCGTCGCGGCCAAGCCGCGTCGGGACCCGCCCGCCCCAGCGATTCGCCTTGCTCACGCGGTTCCTCGAACCTGGCGCCGGTCTCCCCTTCGTGGTCTCCTCCCGTCATGGCTGCACGCAAGAAGACGGGGGGCACCGCGGGGGACAAGGCGCCGGCTCCGGCTCCCGAAGGCTTCACACTCCAGGCGCCCATCGAGCCCATGT
This sequence comes from Myxococcales bacterium, assembly GCA_047601445.1. Lineage (GTDB taxonomy): Bacteria > Myxococcota_A > Polyangia > Polyangiales > DASUME01 > DASUME01. The sequence goes on from JASGJH010000001.1 coordinate 7,682,743, forward strand.
TGGCCAAGCTCAGCGAAGAGCTGCCGCAGGCGGAGGGGTTCGCCTTCGAGCCCAAGTGGGATGGCTTCCGGGCCATCGTGTTCCGCAAGGGCAGCCTGCTCTACATCCAGAGCCGCGATCTCAGGCCCCTCGATCGCTACTTTCCGGAGCTCCACGACGTGTTGCTGGAGCGTCTGCCTGAAGACTGCGTGGTGGACGGCGAGATCGTGATCGCCACCGAGCACGGGCTCAGCTTCGACCTGCTGCAGATGCGCCTGCATCCGGCGGCCTCGCGCGTGGCCAAGCTCGCTCAGCAAACGCCATCGTCGTTCGTGGCCTTCGACCTGCTCGCGCTGAATGGGGAAGACCTGCGCGCCCGGCCCTACCGTGAGCGACGCGAGCGACTCGAGACCGCGCTCGGCGGCGTGCAACCTCCGGTCTACGTGACCCCTATCACGCGGGATCGGGCCCTGGCGGTGGAATGGTTGGCCCGCTTCGAGGGCGCGGGCCTCGACGGTGTGATCGCCAAGCCCGAGAAGGGCGCCTACGAGCCAGGCAAACGCTCCATGCTCAAGATCAAGCACGCGCGCACGGCCGAGTGCGTGGTGGCGGGCTTTCGCTGGCACAAGAACGGCAAGAACGAGCTCGTGGGTTCACTTTTGCTGGGGCTCTACGACGGGGAGGGCACCTTGCATCACGTGGGCATCACCTCGTCGTTCACCAACGCCAAGCGCGCCGAGTTGGCGAAAGAGTTCGAGCCCTTTCGCGAGAACGCCCTCGAGCACCACCCGTGGCGCGCGTGGGCCGAGCACAGTGAGAGCACGCGCATGCCCGGCGGTCAGAGCCGCTGGAGCCAGGGCAAGGACCTCTCCTGGGAACCCTTGCGCATCGAGCGCGTATGCGAAGTGAAGTACGACCACCTGCAGGGCGACCGGTTCCGTCACGCCACCACGTTCCTGCGCTGGCGCCCCGACAAGAAGCCTGAGGATTGCCGCTACGATCAGCTCGAGACGACGCCGCCGTACGAGCTAGCGAAGGTGTTCTCGCACAACAGTTGAAGTCACTGGGCCAGGCTGTGGCCCACGTTCTGTCCTCTAACCGCTCGGATGGGGACAACTCGCGAGTCGTCGAGCGTAACGACAGCTAACTAGTCGGCAAGGAAAGATTGCTTGTTGTCGCACGGCTCATCTGCGCAAGCTGGCGACACTTATCGAGCGTTCGCGGTCCTTCCCGCTGCTCCGTTGGCACCCTGGCGACAAGGGCTGGCGGAGCGGCGAGAGCGCACCGCTGCGTAGTGACTGCCCGGTCCAGGGACCGGCTTGGCTTGGAAAGAGCTGCCTCATGCCTCGCGCATTCGGTCGACGACGACTACCCGTCAATATCCCACTGCAATGCCGCAGAGGGCCCGAACCAGCGACAGGGTCGACGCTGGCGCGGTGCGCCGTGCTCGGTCTGCTCATCGCTTGTGGCTCCGACGCCACCGGTCCCGGCTCGCACGGGCTGTTCGATGGAGGCAGCACGGAGGACACGACGGTTGGCGACGCTCCCAACGACACAGACCCTGCCGACGCCAGCCATCGCAGCGACGCAGACGCTGATCCTCCAGTCGAGGGTGGGACCGAGCCCACGAGGGATGCGAGCGCCGAGCGCTGTGAGCCGATGGACGCCGGCGCCAGCGACACCGCGGAGTGCCCCGATATCGTCGACGCATTCCCCACCACGGGCGTATGCGCCAATGGCTGGACGTTTCGCGTGCGTATGGCCGGCCCAGAGACCGGCGAACCCGTCGTCCTCCTGCACGGCTTTCCCGAGAGCTCCTACGAGTGGAGTGCCCAGCTCCGGTCGCTGTCGACGGCGGGCTATCGCGTGATCGCTCCCGACCAGCGCGGTTACTCCCCCGGCGCGCGTCCAATGGCGCCAGAGGCGTACAAGCTGCAAGAGCTGGTCGCCGATGTACTTGCCATCGCCGACGCGGTGGGGGCGCGCCGATTTCACCTGGTCGGGCACGACTGGGGAGGTGCCGTCGGTTGGTACCTCGCGCAGATCGCGCCCGAGCGAGTGATCTCTCTGACCTCCGTGTCCACGCCGAACAGCGGTGCGTTCCAGGCCAAGCTCGCAGACGAGAAGTCTTGCCAGTACGCTGCGTCGTCTTACTTCGAAATGTTCACCGACCCTAACTTCCCGAGCGCGCTGCTCGCCCTGAACGGCGCCGGCCTGAGCTTCCTGTTCAGCGAGCTCCCCGCGGACTCCCGGTGTGTCTACTTCCACAACATGAATGACGAGGCGGCCCTCAAAGCGGCGCTCAACTGGTACGTCGCCAACGTCGCGGGCCGGCGCATCGTCGGCGAGGTGGGCCGGATCACCGTGCCTACGCTGCTGATGTGGGGCGATCAGGATCCCTATTTTTGCCGGGACACCGTCGAGCTCAGCGGAGACTACGTCGATGCTCCCTACCGACTGGAAATCATCGCGGGCGGAGGCCACTGGTTGCCTGAAGGGAGCTCCGATCGCGTGAGCTTGCTGCTCCTTGAGCATCTGGCGGCGAACCGCACCCAACGACAGTAAGGAAACAGGTTCGTAGCTCGGCGCTGTTTTGCACTCAGCGAGATGATGGCTTTGTCCATCGTGGGCTCAAGTGAGGAGGCTGGTTTCTGCTCGACGCCCTAGCGTTTCGTGCACGACGACGCCGAGCCCCGTCCAATTCTCTCTTTCAACAAGCCTCCACTGCCTCTCCCGATTGCAACGTGCACATGCCTCCCACCGGATCCCCCGCGCTGCGGATGACCTCCTCCGCCGTCGGCTCGAGATACGTACCCGTGAGCTCCATGTCGACCATGCGCACGATGGCCTGATCCAACCGGGTCACGAAGTAGCAGGGGATGCTCGGCTCCTTGTGCGGGCCGCCCACGCCCGAGTCGTCCGTGAGGAACAGGTAGCGTCCACCCGTGAGTTGGGCGGCGCCGCGCATGCTCAGCTCGAGCAAGTCGTCCGTGCCGCTCGCCGAGACTGGATACAGGTGAATGCCCTTGCGGCGCGCGCCGCGGATCGCTTCGAGCATGTCGGTGGCCTTGTTCGTGTGATGCGGAGCATCGGCGACCCAAAACGCGAGCTTCGCCGTGTCGTTGCCAGTGCGCCATGACAATTGGTTCATGGCCGCAAGGGCGGCATCGGGCGCCTCGGGCGTATCGCCACCGCCTCCGGCCGATTGCTTGCTCAGGGCATTGCGTGTCTGTTCGGCGCCATCGGCGAAGTCCACCGTGCGCACGACGTAGGCATCGCCCGTGTCGCGGTAGGCGATCATGGACCAGCGCTGCGCGGCGTTGGGGAAGCGCTCGGCCAAGGTCTTGGAGATGGAGCTGAGCTCCGTCTCCAGGTAGTCGAGCTCGTCGGCCATGCTGCCGGTGGTGTCGATTACCAGAGCCACATCGAGGCTGACCTTGGCGGGACGTACGCCTCCGAACTCTTGCTGGGCCGCTTGCTGCTCCTCGGCCGTGAACTGGATCGCGCCCGAAAATTGATTGCTTATCAGGGGGGACTGATAGGCCTTGAAGCGCTCGAAGTTGCGGTTGTCGTCCCAGGCGCCCGCCGTGAGCGTGCCGGCCTGTGGCTCCGGCTGGGCAGCGCCGCCTGCGGCAGGGTCGAGCGGATCCGCAGCGCTGTCGCCGTCGCCGCTATCGATGTCCCCACTCGCCTCCGAGGAGTCGTCCCCGCCCTCTTCGCCGCCTCCATACTCGGACCCGTATCCCGAGCGCCCGCTGGTATCGCCAGAAGATGTCGCCGGGAAATCACCCTTTGAATCATCCGCGCAGCCCGCGAGTCCACCCAGACACAGCGCCACGCTGATCGCGGCGATGGACCGAGAGCCGCGTAACCTGGCCGACCGAAGTTCAAGCTCGAGCATGGATCCCTCCTAAGCGGCGCGCCGGGAGTGGAGCGCGCCGGGACCGCAACGAGCAACTTGCGAGCCAAGCCTCGAGACCCTGAATTCACGATGTTTTGGCGTATCACCCTGGGTCGAACTGTGTCAGACGGATCCGGGTGACGGTCGGGGCTTCAGTTCCAACCCGGCGTCTCGTCCGGATCCAAGGCTTCTTGAGCTGGCCGAATCGCCTCGGGCACGTGCTGCAGGTTGATGCGAATCCGGGTCCACGTGGTGTGACGCCCGCGCATCGAGTCCACCAGCACGTCCGCCTCCTGCAGGTGCTGCGCCGCCTCCGGGTGTCGCTCCTTCCAGCGCGCCAGCCCCGCCAGGGCCGCGTCCTTCTTGGGGGAGCGTGCGATTTCGATCAGCGGATGCTTGGGCGTTCGCCGGCCGGACGATGGGCTCTTCTTGGCGCGCGACGGCGCCACACGCGTGGGTTCGTCGGCTTGCTTGCGGTAGTGGGGCGGCCACGGGGCGTCGCCTTGGCCTGCCTTCTCCTGTTGCTCCGATAGCTCGAGGAGCTTGTCGATGGAGAAGGCGCGTGCGTCGATGTCTTGGTGACGATCTCCGAGCTCGGCGAATCGCTTGGGCATCGTGAGCATGGTGAAGTCTTCAGGCTGACAGTCCGCGAGCTCTTGCCAGTTCAAGGGAGCGGACACGCGCGCATCCGCGGTGGGGCGCACCGAGTAGGCGCTGCAGACGGTGCGATCCTTGGCGTTCTGGTTGTAGTCGATGAACACGCCATGACGCTCCTCCTTCCACCACTTGCTGGTGGCCAAGGTAGGGGCGCGCCGCTCCACCTCGCGCGCCAGGGCCAAGGCTGCGCGGCGTACCTTGTCGAAGCCATGACGCGGCTCGATGCGCACCTGGATGTGGATGCCGCGTGAACCCGAGGTCTTGGGCCAACCCACCATGCCGAGGTCGGACAACGTCTCGTGCACCACCATGGCCACCTGGCGGATCTGCGGCCAGGTCACGCCCGGCACCGGGTCGAGGTCCACGCGCAGTTCATCTGGATGTGCGAGGTCCTCGGCGCGCACCGGGTGCGGGTGCAGCTCGAGGCACGCCAGGTTGGCCATCCAGATCAGCGCGGCGGCATTGCGGGGCACTACCTCTTCGGCGCTGCGGCCAGAGGGGAAACGCAAGCTGATCACGTCGACGAAGTCGGGGCGGGAGCTGGGTGCGCGCTTCTGGTAGAAGAACTCGGCGCCCACGCCGTCCGGGTAGCGCACCAGCACGTTGGGACGGCCGCCCGCGTGACGCAGCGCGCCCTCGGCCACCGAGAGATAGTAGAGAGCCAGGTGGCGCTTGCTGAGGCCGAGCTCGGGGAACAGCACCTTTTGAGGGTTCGTGATGGCCACGTCGTGGCCTGCCACGCGGATGATTTCGCGCTCTGCCTGCTTGGCCACTTGAGCTCTCCCTGCGCACCCCGCGGGTGCTTCCTTCGACGTTATGCCACGCCCCGGGAGAGGACAAAGTTCTGCAACTGGAGCCGATTGTGTGGCAGGTTGGCCTCGAGCATGGAGCGCCAACGCAAGCTGTGTGATCTGCTGGGCATCGAGCTGCCCATCGTGCAAGCGCCCATGGCGGGAGCCCAGGATCCCCAGTTGGCTGTGGCGGTGGCGAGCGCAGGCGGACTCGCATCGTTGCCCTGCGCGATGCTGAGCCCGGAGCAAATTCGCACCCAGGTCCGCGCCTTCCGTGCGTGCGCCGAGCGTTCGCTCAATCTCAACTTCTTTTGTCACTCCGCGCCCAGCCCAGACCCGGCGCGTGACCAGGCTTGGCGCACCCGGCTCGCGCCCTACTACGCCGAGCTCCACGCCCCCGAGGCCACGCTGCCCGCGCCGCTGCGGGCGCCCTTCGACGCGACGCTCTGCGAGGTCGTGGAGGAGCTGAGACCGAGCGCGGTGAGCTTTCACTTCGGTCTTCCTTCGCCGGCGCTGCTCGAGCGCGTCCGGGCCACGGGTGCGGTCGTCTTGAGCTCGGCCACCACCGTTGCCGAGGCGCGCGCGCTCGAGGACCAAGGCTGCGACGTGATCATCGCCCAGGGGGCCGAAGCTGGCGGTCATCGCGGCATGTTCTTGACGGACCGCGTGGCTTCGCAGGTAGGCACGCTGGCCCTGGTGCCCCAGGTGGTCGACGCCGTGAAGGTGCCCGTGCTGGCGGCAGGTGGCATCGCCGATGCCCGCGGTGTGTTGGCGGCCATCGCGCTGGGTGCGTCTGGTGTCCAGGTGGGCACTGCGTATCTCAAGTGCCGGGAGAGCACCGTCAGCGCGCTCCACCGAGCCGCCCTGGCGGCTGCGCAAGACGACTCCACCCAGCTCACCAACGTGTTCACGGGGCGACCGGCCCGCTCGCTGGTGAACAGGTTGGTGCGCGAGGTCGGTCCGCTGAGCGCGGATGCGCCGGAGTTTCCCGGGGCGGCGTCAGCACTCGCGCCGTTGCGTGCGCTCGCGGAAGCGCAAGGAGCGAGTGATTTCTCACCGCTTTGGTCGGGCCAAGCGGCGGCGCTCGCTCGCGCCGAGAGCGCCTCGGAGCTCACGCGAGCCCTGTGGAGCGATGCTCTGGACCTGCTCGGTAAGCTGAAAAGCTGAGCAAAAACCTGAGGTGCTGTCCCTGGTTCCCGCGTCTCTAGGGCTTGGGCGGGATCTCGGTCCAGTGCCGGCGGTCGCCTACCCAGAGCTCCGGTTCGCCGGCCTCGCTCTCGCGGGTGACCACGAAGCGCCCCTCCGCGTCCGGGCCGCCGTTCATGACCACGCCCGCTTGCGGGTCCACCGTCATGTGGGGTGCGTCCGGGTGAGCATCGCGCTCGAGCCAGGTCCATGCTTTCGGGCGGAAGTTGCGGTCGCGCGTGGTCATGTACACGGATGGTACAAAAGCCAACGTGGGGCTGATCGGGCTTCGCACCGAAGCGTGATCAACTTCACCGTTCAGCGGGAACAACGAGCTTTGGTGTACACTGCCCGTCGTAGTGGACCAAGAGAGCCTCGTCGCGCTGCCGACCACCTTGTCGCCGTTGACCTCGGTGCGCAGCACGCTCATCCAGTCCTCCTTGAACACACTGCGTCAACGCGGCCACTTCGACCGCTACCGCGACCTGGTCCACCCCGAGCACCGCGAGACCATCCTCGGTTCGCTCGCACCCGAGTGGCTGCCCATCGACGTGGCCATGGCGCACTACGCGGCCTGCGATGCGCTGCAGATGAGCGCGCAAGAGCTCCACGAGATCGGCGAAGAGGTCGGCAACCGCATTCAGGGCACGTTCCTCGATCACATCGTGCGGCGCGCGCGCGCCATGGGGCTCACGCCCTGGATTCCGCTGGCTCAAATCGGGCGCCTCTGGGAACGCCTCTTCGAGGGCGGCGCGCCCGGGCTGACGAAGGTGGGACCCAAAGATGCCATGGTCGACCTGCGCAACCTCAAGCTCTGCCGCTATGCCTATTTTCGGGCGGCGTTTTGCGGCGTGCTCACGTCGGGCATCAAGCTCGGTGCCGGCCGCGCGGTTCACACGCGCATCCTCGACCTGCGCGAGCCCGAGCATCGCATGCGCGTACGGGTGGAGTGGGTCTGAGCTGAGTCCGAGCTTGTCTCCGTGACCGCACGGGGCAATCGATCCATGCTCCCCGTGTGGTGCGCGACGCTCACCGAATCGGTGCCGACCTCCGTGAGATCGCGGCGCTCCTGGGGCTGTCCAAGGATGCCGCGCGCTTCAAGGCCAAGGCCTACGAGCAGGGTGCCCTGTTGGTGGACAGCGTGGGCGACGTGTTGGGCGAGCTCATCGGGAGCGGCAGCCTGATCGACGTGAAGGGCATCGGTCCGAGTCTGTGTCGGGACATCCAGGAGATCTGGCACACCGGCTGCTCTTCGCTGCTGCAGCGCCTGCGCGAGCAACATCCCCTAGGCACGGGGCAGCTGGCGCAGATCCCTGGTCTCACGGCGCGCCGCATCGGGGTGCTGCAGGAGAAGCTGCACGTGACCTCGGTGGCGATGTTGGAAGAACTCTGTCGCAAGCACGAGGTGCGAGGGCTGCCGGGCTTCGGTGCGCGGGTCGAGGAGCGCGTGCTTGCGGGCATCGAGGCGGCGCGCAAGCCACGGAGGGGTCCGATTCGGCTGCGGCTCGCGGAGGCGTTGGGGCTGGCAGAGCGCCTGCGCGAGGAGCTGCAGCAGGCGCTTCCGAGCGCGCAGGTCGAACTCTCCGGGGGCGTGCGTCGTCGCGACGAACTGGTGGACGAGATCGCGCTCGTGATCGTGGGGGCCGAGGAGAGCGCCGCGCTGGACGCGGTGGCTGGCCTGAGCTCGGTGATCTACTTGAATCGTGCGCGCTGCCAGGCGCGCCTGAGCGACGGCATCGGCCTCAGCGTGTACCTCGCGCCATCGGAGAGTGCGGGGGCGGGTAGGGTGCGCGCGAGCAGCACCGGCGAGCACTGGGCGGCCCTCGTGGAGCGCGCCCGTGAACGCGGTCTGGCCTTGCAGGTAGATGGCCTCTACGACCACGGACAGCGCTTGCCCCAGAGCGGCGACGAAGCCGGGCTGTATGCGACGCTCGGGCTGCCGGCCATCCCCGCGGAGCTGCGCGGACCGTGGCAAGCGCCGGGCGAGCTATTCGCTCGCGACACCTTCGACGATCTCTTGAGCGAGCAGGACGTGCGCGGCGCGGTGCACTGCCACACCACCTACTCGGATGGGCGCAACAGCATCGAGGAGATGGCGCTGGCGGCCGAGGCGCTCGGGCTCGAATACATCACCATCACCGACCACTCGCCCCTCGCCAGCTATGCAGGCGGCGTGACCCTCGACCGGCTCGCCCGCCAGTGGGACGAGATCGCCGAGGTCCAGGCGCGCGTGAAGATCAGGATCCTGCGCGGCACCGAGTCGGACATCTTGGCCGACGGTGCGCTCGACTACCCGGATTCCGTGCTGGCCCAGTTCGACGTGATCATCGCCAGCATTCACGGGCGCTTCGGCATGGGACGCCGCGAGATGACCGAGCGTTTGGTGCGCGCCATGGAGCAGCCGGTCTTCAAGATTTGGGGTCACGCATTGGGGCGCTTGCTGCTGGAGCGGGAACCCTTCGAGTGCGACGTGGAAGCCGTGTTGGACGCGTTGGCGCGCTCGCGCGGTGCGGTCGAGATCAACGGTGATCCCTACCGTCTCGACCTGCCGCCGGAGTGGGTTCCCCACGCGCGCAAGCGGGGAATTCCGTTCGTGGTCTCGGTGGACGCCCATTCGACCCAGGGCCTCAACGTACTGCCCTACGCGGTGATGATGGCGCGCCGCGGTGGCCTGAGACGCGACGAGGTCCTCAATACGCGTTCGGTGGAGGCGTTCATGGCCCAGGTGAGGCCCGGGACTTAGGCGAGCTCGGCCATTGCCGAATGTGACGCGTGTCTACTCTTCCTGAGAGGCGACGGAGGGTCGCGAAAGGAGACAGAGAGCCATGGAACGCAATCGCGAGGATCTCGCAGAGAAGCAAAGCGGGCGCGTGCTCGTGCCGGCGGTCTTGTGGATGGCGGGCGTCCCGTTCGGGCTGGTGCTCTTACTCTGGTTCTTCTTCTTCCGGGGCTAGATCGGCGCAAGATTTTCCAAGTCGAGGGCGGCGGACGAGCCTATCTCGTGGGTGAACCCGGCAAGCACAATCAATCAGGAGGGGAACCCATGGCTACGGTCGAACAAGAAATCTTCATCGACGTCCCGCGCGAGGTCGTCTGGGATGCGGTCAGGGACGTCGGTGCACTCCATACCAGGCTCGTGCCCGGCTTCGTGGTCGACACCAAGCTCGAGGGCGATTCGCGCCTGGTGACCTTCGGCAATGGCATGCAGGTGCGCGAGCCCATTCTCTCCGTGGACGGCGAGCGCTTTCGTCTGGCGTGGGGAGCCGAAGGAGGGGCACTCACGCACTACAACGCGGGCCTGCAGCTGTTTGCGGAGCACGGTGGGACGCGCGTGGTGTGGACGAGCGACCTCTTGCCCCACGCCATGGCCGATCAGGTCAGTGGCATGCAGAGAGAAGGACTACGCGTGATGAAACAAACGCTCGAGGAGAAGCGCTGAATTCGAGCGCGCTGCTCGCATAGACACTGCTAACTGGTGTGACCACTCCCGTCCATTCACGTTCGTGAGCTGGTGCGGATCGACGCGTGCGACCTTGGGTGCCATGGTTGGCCCCATTGCTTTCGCGCGCCCCCGCGCGCGCCGCCCGAGCCGTATGACCCTCTCGAAGCCAAGCGCCCACATCGAGCACGCCGATCCTATCGAAGCCCTGGCCCATCAACAGTTGAGCGCCCTGGAACGCGCCGGCACCTTGCGAACCCTGCGCACCTTCGAGGGGCCCCTGGGCCCACGCATGCGGGTCGAGGGCCGCGAGGTGTTGATGTTCTCGAGCGGCAACTACCTGGATCTGGCTCACCACCCGGAGGTCGTGGCAGCGGCTGCCGAGGCGGCCCTCGGCGTGGGCACGGCGGCGAGCGGCTCGCGCCTGATCACCGGCAACTTGAGCTGTCATGACCTCCTCGAGCGCGAACTGGCGGAGTTCTTCGGCAAGCAAGCCGCCCTCGTGTTCAGCACCGGCTACATGCTGAACGTGGGGGTCATCCCGGCCCTGGTGGGGCCCTCGGACGTGGTGTTCTCGGATTCCCTCGTGCACGCCTCCATCATCGACGGCGTGCGGCTCTCGCGGGCCGAGGTGGTGATCTTCCCTCACGGCGATGTGGATGGTCTGCGGGAACGGGTGCGTGAGCGCCAGGGGCGTGCGCGGCGCATGCTGATCGTGGTGGACGGCGTGTACAGCATGGACGGGGATCTCGCGCCGCTCGCGGGCATCGCAGGAGTGGCCAGCGAGTTCGACGCGATGTTCATGGTGGACGACGCGCACGGCACGGGCACGCTCGGTAAGCTCGGTCAGGGCGCGGTGGAGCTCCACGACGTGCTGTCGCGCGTGGACATCTTGGCGGGTACGCTCGGCAAGGGGCTCGGCTCCTTCGGAGCGTTCTTGGTGGGCTCGCACAGGTTGCGTGATCTGCTGATCAACACGGCCCGCAGCTTCATCTTCTCGTGCGCTTTGCCTCCGCCCCAAGTGGAGGCTGCGCGCGCTGCGCTGCGCATCGTGCAGCGCGAGCCCTGGCGCAGACAGGCGCTGCAAGAGCGCGCCCAAACCCTGCGCATGCTGCTCCAGGCTGGCGGTCTGAGCACGGCCCCGAGCAACACGCACATCGTGCCGGTGATCCTGGGCGACAACGCGCGCACCATGACCGTCACCCGTGCCCTGCTCGAGCGCGGCTTTCACGCCCAGGGGATCCGCTATCCTTCGGTGCCGGAGGGCACGGCCCGCTTGCGGCTGACTCCCATGGCCACCCACACGGATCGAGAGGTCCGCGACCTGGCGGCCGCCGTGCTCGACGTCACGCGCAGCATTCCAGCAGCTGGTTGAGCGGAAAATCCGCGTTCCGAGCTGCCTCCATGGGACCGCCTCGAGGCCTGCGGTACACTGGCCAGATGGGTGCGCGCACCATCTACCAGAGTCCCTCGCTGCGCGTCGACGACTACCGTTGCGGCGCTGCGCCCGGGGACCCCAGTTTTCCGGAGCAGCACCACACGCACTGCCTGGCCTTCGTGCGACGTGGCAGCTTCGGCTATCGGGTACGCGGCAAACCCCATCAGCTCGTCGCGGGGGCGCTGCTCGTGGGACGCAAGGGCGACGAGTTCGTGTGCACCCACGACCACCATTGCGGCGGAGACGAGTGCCTGTCGCTGCACCTTTCGGAGGAGCTGGCGGATCAAGTCGGCCAGCGGCTCTCCGTATTCGAGGTGGGCTGCGCGCCACCCTTGCCGGAGCTGATGGTATTGGGCGAGCTGGCCCAGGCAGCCGCCGAGGGCAGTAGCAGCCTCGCGGTGGAGGAGGCCGGCATGTTCCTGGCGGCACGTTTCGCGCAGCTCGTGAGCGACCGGCCTGCCAAGTCATGCAGGGGCACCAGCGTGGACCGCCGGCGTGCGGTAGATGCCGCGCTCTGGCTCGACCAGCATGCGCATGAGGAAGTCGGGCTCGAGGATTTGGCGCGCGAGGCCGGCCTTAGCAGCTTCCATTTCCTGCGCATGTTCTCCAACGCACTCGGCGTGAGTCCGCACCAGTATCTGCTGCGGGTGCGCCTACGGCGGGCGGCGCGCCACTTGGCCGAGCGCGAGCTCTCGGTGACCGAGATCGCCTATGCGGTAGGCTTCTCGGACCTGTCGAACTTCGTGCGCACCTTCGGGCGAGCGGCGGGAATGACACCGAGCGCTTTTCGGGAGAGGGCTTGGGGGAAGAGGGTGGGCACTCAGACCAAGCCGTCCTCGGGGTCGAGAACGCATTCGTGACCGGCCCTATGCTCCTCTCCCCACCCGCGCCTGAAGCGTATCGACGGCTTGCAGCAGCGCTCTTCGCGGCACGGGCTTGTTGAGCCAGTCGACCGCTCCCATCTTGCTGGCGGCGGTCTCGATGTCGAGGTGCGCCGACAGCAGGATCACGGGGATGTCTGCCCAGGCCGGGTCCGCCAGCTGGCGCTCGCGAAATTGCCAGCCATCCATCACGGGCATGTTGAGGTCGAGCAGGATACCAAGGGGGCGACACGAGCCGCTGCGCAGGAATGCGAGGGCCTCGGCGCCATTGTCCGCCCTGCAGACCTTCCAGCCATGATCCTCCAATAGCTCTCCGATCACGTTGGAGACTGCCCGGTCGTCTTCGACGATCAGGATGCACGGCTTTTCGGCGCAGCACGGCTCACGCGTCATGCTCACACCCGAGCGGCAGCGTCAGCGAGACGGCGCAGCCGCGCTCGCCCCGGCTCGCCACCGAGATGGCGCCAGCGTGGGCGTCGGCGATTTGCTTGGCCTTGAACAGACCGAGCCCGAGCCCCGCGTGATTGGCCATCGAGTCCAGGCGCCTCACACAGGAATGTTCGTCGACCAGCGCCATCCCTTCGTCGCAGACCTCCACGTGCGCAAACTCGTTGTGCCGGTGCAACGACACGCGCACCGGGCAGCCAGCGCCGAACTTCAGCGCATTGGACAACAGGGCGCGCAGGGCTTGCTCGATGAGCTCGCGGTCCCAGCTGCCCCTGAGTGGCTGCTCCGACGTCACGTAGATCGGACTATTGGCCCAGCGCGCCGCGCCCGCGAGCTTGGCGGTGACCGCCTGGACCGCGTCGGCGAGCTCGAACTCAGACAGCGTGAGCACCATGCTGCGGTCAGTCATGGTCGCCGCCAAGAGCTCATTGACCAGGGTATTCAATGCACCGACGCTCGCCGCCGCGGCCGATACCTTGCCGGGTAAGCGCGCGTCCAGTTGCATTCCGTCTGCCTTGTCGGTGATGGCTTCGATGCTCTCCACCTGCAGGGTGAGGCTGGTCAACGGCGTGCGCAGCTCGTGTGCCGCTGTGGAGATGAACTCCTCGCGTGACTCGAGTGCCCGCCGCGTCTCCGCGATCTGACGGTTGAGCTCCGAATAAAGTCGCACGTTCTCCATCGCCACCGAGGTCAGATCCGCGAGCGCCCGCAGCAAGGTCACTTCGGCGTCCGTGGCGCGGTGGTGTTGGGACCAGTAAATGCCGATGGCGCCCACCGGGTGGGCGGTTCGGATGGGGACCATCGCGAGGCTCGTCACGTAGGTGGCCCGATAGGCATCCACCGGAACGCGTGAATCCTGGTAGATGTCTTCGATCACGGCAGCCTCGCGGTGCAGCATCGTCCAGCCGCTCACGCAGATACGCATGGGGAAGCGCGAGCCCTTCCAGAGCGGCTCGATCGATTCCTCGTCGGCATAGAAGCACAGGTCACCGTCGCGCAACACGAAGGACGCGCCGTCGGCCTGCGTGAGCTGGCGCGCCGAGTGTTTGACGATGGCCATCACATCGGAGAGTTCGCGAGCCGTGGAGAGTGTCTGCGCGACCTCGACCAGGTGTTGTGTCGCGTCGAGCTGGGAACGCAGGAGCGAGAGGTCGACGCTGTGCGCCTGGTGGTCAGCTAGGTGTGCGAGCGTCGAGCCCAAGACCCTTCCCTCCTCATCATTAACCTTACGGCGAAAATTCTGCGAGGTAAGGAAAAGATGCACAGCTCGCGTGAGTCGAGAGGAGACGCGCGCGAGATCGTCACGCCCGTCGCGAGCACGACTCGAGCCGGTCGCGGCTGGTGCAGACTCGGTCTGATGAATTCTCAACCATGTCGATGCTCAGAAGCGCTGCGCGTACGGTCGCCATCGGTCGGAGATCTCGCTTGTGGACAGTGTCTGCTTCGGACGGGTGCAGATGGGGCGCACCTCAAGAGCAATCTCGTCAGGGACGCAGTCCTCGTAGCTGCAGCTCCAGCGAACCCCTGAGCACTGCGTCGCGCGCCGCTGGGATCGATGGCACGTGTCCGCTCACACCCGCCAACAAGGCTGCGAAGTAGAGCGCGAATAGGTTGTGCGCCGCTTGCATGGCCGGGACGTCCGCGCTGACTTCGCCTCGCACGGCGGCCTCGCGCACGAGCTCGGAGAGCCGATGCAGGAAGCCGAGCGTCATCGCGCGCAAGACCTGCCCGTTGGGTCCGCGCGCGGTGGGGAAGACGCGGATGAAGGAGAGTGCCAGCGCAGGATGCTCGCCGTACATCTCGAACAGCCCTCCGAACAGGTGCAGCAGTTGGACGAGCAGATCGCCGCGGCGAGGTAAGGTGGCGAACAGTCTGTCGACGGTCTCGCGCAGGCGGTCGTGCATCACCATGCACAGGAGGTCGTCCTTGTCGCTGGCGTAGAGGAAGAGCGTGCCCTTGGCGACCTCCGCCCGAGCCGCGACCTGCGCCATGGTGGCGGCCTCGAAACCCTCGGCCAGAAACAGCGCAAAGGCGGCGTCGCGGATGCGCTCTCGCTTGTCGAGCTTGTTGCGCTCGCGCGCGGAAAGCGCCGGAATCGCTGGGCTTTGAGTGCGCTTTCTCGGCTTTGTTTTGACCGCGGTCATCTAGGTCACCCGAAGATACCCTTGACTCCTGAGGCCATCAAACCAATATATGACCGCGGTCAGTTTTTTGGATGGCCAAGGAGAGCCCGATGAATGGCAATGACGCCTACCCTGACGCATGGAACATGCTCGAGGCACGCGCGCGCTACTTCGAGCGCAACGGCTTCGGCGAGGGCGGCGGCTACGACGAGCCCTACGTGGACTTCAAGCTAGGTCCGCTCGCGTTCCGGTTCCCCAACACCGAGGGCCGTTTGCGCGCGGTGCGCTACCACGACCTGCATCACGTGGTTACTGGTTACCAGACCGACGCGCGCGGTGAGTTCGAGATCTCAGCCTGGGAGATCGGCGCTGGCTGCAAGGGGTTCTTCGCGGCCTGGGTCTTGAATCTGGGCGGGTTCGCGGGCGGCGTGTTCAGCATTCCCAGGCGCACCTGGCGCGCGTTCGTGCGCGGACGGCGTAGCCGCACCCTCTACGGCGAGGAACTCGCCACGTTGCTCGCGGAGAACGTGGGCCAGGTGCGAGCGCGCACCGGCGTCGAGCCCGCCGAGAGTGTGGTCAGGATGCGTGCCTCGGACGCCGTCTGGTTCGTCGCGTTCGCGTGGCTCGGCCTGGTGATCGGGCTAGCCCTTTCGGTCGTCGGAGCCGTCCTGGCTCTGCCTTTGCTTTTGGCCAGGGGGGTACGGGGAACATCGGGGCTCAAGGCGTGACCCGCAGCGCCAGGTGAGCGCGAATCTCGCCCAGGTTCGACTGTTGCGTGACCTCGAACGCATAGGGCCCTGGTGCCACCACCACGGCCATCAACGCATCGGGAGGGCCACCACTCACGTGATAGGTACAGCGTGCACCCGAGCAGCACGCTGGAGCTAGCGCACGGCGGGCTTCGCGATTCCTGAATAGCTTGGTCAGGCGCGGCGCGTCGATGTCGAAGCCGAACGTGGGATCGATGGTGGCGGGCAGCGGCAGCGCGGCGCGCGCCACACCGCCGTGGAGCTGCGAGAACACGGTGGTGCTCAGCACGTGCTCGTTGCGCCTTTGCAGGTCACTCATCTCGAGCCACAGGACGCCGAGCAAGCACAGCAGCACGCACAGCGCGAGCCGCAGGTTCCAGTTCGCGAAGACACGGCTGGTGATGGGTTGGTGCGTGGAGCGCAACGGGAGGCGCCACTGCGCGAAGCGTGCCACCGGCGTGAAGCGTAAAAACCGGCCTCGACCACGGAGTCACGACGGTCTCGAAACGCCTCGTCAACAGTGCTTGGGGAATTGCCCCCCAGTGCGGCCGAGGAGAATCTCCCCACGTCCCGATTCTCAGCGCTATCAAATCCGCTTCCGTATTCGGGCTGGCTTTTCCGCCTCGAGCGGGATCCGAAGCGGCACCCATGACGTCTTGGAGTCACGCGTACGAACGACCGTCGGTCTTTCTCGGGGTGCCCATGGCTGCTGCACGAGTTCTAGTGCTGGATGACGACGAAGCGCTCTGCGAGCTTCTCGCCAGCGAACTCGAAGAGTGTGGCTATCAACCCGTGTGCGTGGGCACCGCTGCGGCGGCCTTCGACCACCTCGATGCCGGGCAGTTCGACGTGTTGGTGATGGACATCCGCATGCCAGGGCGTTCGGGAATCCATCTGTGCACCGAGATCGCCGGGGCTTGGCCCGAGCTACCCGTGATCCTGATGAGCGCCTTCGGCAACGCGGATACCGCCATCCAGGCCATGCGCGCCGGCGCCTACGACTTCCTCATCAAGCCCTTCGAGACCGAAGAGCTCGACATGGTCTTGCGGCGTGCCGTCGAGCGCAACGCCTTGCAGCGTGAGGTCAAGCGCCTGCAGCGGGCCGCTAACGCGCGGCCGGGCTTCACCGCGCTGCTCGGTGCTTCTCCCGTGATGGAGGCCCTATACGACCGCATCGAGCGCGTGGCGATGTCGCAGGCTTCGGTCTTGATCTATGGGGAGAGCGGCTCGGGCAAGGAGCTCATCGCGCGCGCCATCCACGAGCTGAGTCGCCGTCGCGCGGGGCCGTTCGTGGCCCTCAACTGTGCAGCGGTACCCGACACGTTGTTGGAGAGTGAGCTGTTCGGGCACGAACGGGGCGCTTTCACGGACGCCAAGAGCGCGCGTCCGGGGCTCTTGCGCCAGGCCCACGGGGGCACCCTGTTCCTCGACGAGATCGGCGACATGTCCATCGCGCTCCAGCCCAAGCTCCTGCGCGCGCTCGAGGAGCGCACCGTGCGACCCGTCGGAGGTGATCGCGAGGTGATCTTCGATACCCGCATCGTGGCCGCCACCCATCGGGACCTCAACGCCGAGGTCGGTCGTGGTAGCTTCCGCGCGGATCTGTTCTTTCGCTTGAACGTGGTGTCCATCGAGGTGCCGCCGCTGCGCTCGCGTGGCGACGACCTCTTGTTCCTGGCCAATCATTTCCTGGGTGAGTTCGCCACGCGCGACGACAAGCCTGTGCACGGACTCTCGGAGGAGGCCGCCCAGCGCCTCGCGCAGTATCGCTGGCCGGGCAACGTGCGTGAGCTGCGCAACTGCATGGAGCACGCCGTGGCCATGGCGCGTACCTCCCTGGTGTCCGGAGACGACCTGCCCGAGTACGTGCGTGCGATGCGCCCGGACCCCGGGGCCCCAGCACGCAGCCCGGGGCGGCAGGACCCGGCGCCGAACGAAAGCCAGGCCGGCGACTCCGCGCTGCTCAGCCTGTTCGAGGTGGAGCGTCGTCACGTGTTGCGGGTGCTGGAGTCGGTGGGGGGCAACAAGACCATGGCCGCCAAGATCCTCGGGATCGACCGCAAAACCCTGCATTCCCGCCTGACCCGCTACGAGCAGGATGCCATCCCGGCCTTCGAAGAAGCCGGCGACGCCGAGGCCCAGTCCCACTAAAGGCGGAGCCCCCGTTCTCAGCGGGGTCGTACGTGTGCCCGTGCCCGTGCCCGTAGACGATTTCCGGTCCTCCGCCCGTCGGCTTGAGGGAGCCTGCCGCCTTTGCTACCCGAGCGGCTCGGCGCCTATGGGCGAGTACGAACGGAGCTCCTGAATCATGGCCAATAACCTCAGCTGGCAACCCCCCCAACCCGAACAGCGCGGTTGGAACATCGAGCGGCACATTCTCGAGGGGCAGCGGGCGGTCAAAGGGGCGACCGGCGAGCTCACGGGCCTGCTGCAGCAGATCACCCTCTGCGCCAAGATCATCGCCAGCCGCGTGAACATGGCGGGCTTGGCCGACAACCTCGGGCTTACCGGCGAGACCAACGTGCAGGGCGAGGAGGTCCAGAAGCTGGACGATCTCGCCAACAACACCCTGATCCGGACCCTGTCGCGCGGCGGCCGCGTGTGCGCCCTGGGCAGTGAAGAGGAGAGCGAGCCCATCTTCACGCCCGACGGCTATCCCTCGGGCAAGTACGTGGTGTTGTTCGACCCGCTGGACGGCTCCAGCAACATCGACGTCAACGTCAGCATCGGCACCATCTTCGCCATCCACGAGCGCGTAACGCCCGCGGGCGGCAAGGGCACGGCGGCCGATTTGCTACAGCCTGGCACCAAGCAGGTCGTGGCGGGCTATGTGATCTACGGCTCGAGCACCATGCTCGTGTACACCACGGGGCAGGGCGTCCACGGCTTCACGCTGGATCCCTCGGTGGGCGAGTTCTTCCTGTCTCACCAGAACATTCGTATGCCCGAGCGCGGCAAGATCTACTCGGTCAACGAGGGCAACGCCGGCACCTGGGACGACGGCGTGCGTAAGTGGACCGAGTGGATGAAGACCCCCGACAAGAGCATCGGGCATCCCTATTCGGCGCGCTACGTGGGCTCCATGGTGGCCGACTTCCACCGCACCCTGCTCAAGGGTGGCGTGTTCGCGTATCCCGCGGACAAGAAGAACCCCAACGGCAAGCTGCGCCTCATGTACGAAGCCTCTCCGCTGGCGATGGTGGCCGAGCAGGCGGGCGGCGCGGCCTCCACGGGCAGCCAGCGCATCCTCGACATCGTGCCGACGGAACTCCACCAGCGCGTGCCGATCTACATCGGCAGCAAGGGCGACGTGGAAGACGCCGTCGCGTTCGTGAACGGTCAACGCTGAGGACGTCCTGGTATGGCCTCCTCCCCCGCCTGCGTGCACACTCGCCTGGGGATCTTGGAGGGCCATGCGGCGCCGCGGCACCTCGCCTTTCTCGGCATCCCGTTTGCCGAGCCTCCGTTGGGCAGCCGGCGTTTTCGCGCGCCGCAGCCGGTGCGGGCCTGGTCGGGCACACGGGAGGCCAAGACCTTCGCGCGCGCGGCCATGCAGGGGGCGGCGTTCGCGCCCGGTGTGCGCGTCGAGGGAGCCCAGAGCGAAGACTGCCTGACGCTCAACGTCTTCACGCCGGCGCTCGACGGGAAAAAGCGGCCCGTGATGTTCTGGATCCACGGCGGCGCCTTCACGGTGGGCACTGCTGGCATCGCGCTTTACCACGGGGGTACGCTGGCCGAGCTCGGCGACGTGGTGGTGGTCAGCGCGAACTACCGGGTGGGCGCCCTTGGGTTCCTGGCGCTGGGGGAGATCGGGCGGAGCTGGGGCGCGCGCGCGAACCTGGGCATCCTGGATCAAATGCTCGCGCTCGAGTGGGTGCACGAGCACATCGCGGACTTCGGGGGAGATCCGGAGCGGGTGACGGTGTTCGGCGAGTCGGCCGGTGGCACCTTGGTGAACCTGTTGCTGGCTCTGCCCAAGACACGCGCGTGGTGTCAGCGGGCCATTGTGCAGAGCGGCACCGAGTCGCGCGTGCTGCTGCCTGCCGCTCGAGCCCATGCGATGGCCGAGCGCCTGTTGCACGCCCTCGAGATCCCGCTGTCCGACAGTGAGCGCTTGAGTCAGGTGCCGGTGGCAGCGTTGATGGCCGCTCAGGCGCAGCTGGAGGCGGGGTCCGGTTGGCCTCACTTCTTTCCCATCGTGGATGGCGAGCTGTTCGCGGAGGAGCCCGGAAAGGCGCTGCGCGTGGGGGCGCTGCGTGAGATCACACTGCTCAGCGGCAGCAATCGCGACGAGTGGAATCTGTTCGCTGCGCCGGAGATCGCGAGCTGGCACAAGTCGCAGTCCGAAGCGGAGGCGTTGTCGGTGCTGGGGAAGAAGATGCGGTGGGCGCCGGAGGCCGAGCTGCAGACGCTCTTCGAGGGCTATCGAGCGTCACGCGTGGCGCTGGGGTTGCCCCACGATCCGCGCGCGCTGGTGCGGGCCATCGAGGGAGACCTGCGCTTTCGCATGCCCACCACGCGCACTGCAGAAGAGCACGTCGCCGCGGGCGGCCGCGCGTATACCTATCTATTCACCTACGGGTCGCCCGCCTTGCGCGGCGCGCTCGGGGCCTGTCACGCGCTCGAGTTGCCCTTCGTGTTCGGCTCGCTCTCGGCGCCCCAGCAGAGATCGCTTCGCCGGCACGGGCCCTGCCCTCGAGCGCCTGAGCCACCGCATGATGAGTGCTTGGTGCGCCTTCGCACGCACCGGAGATCCGAGCTGCGAGGCCCTGGGGCCGTGGCCTGCCTTCGAGATCGAGCGACGCGACACCATGGTACTCGACCTCGAGTGCAGGGTCGAAGCGGCGCCACTCGAGGCAGAACGCAAGCTCTGGGATGGCTTGTTGGCTTAGGGCGCGAGAAGAACCCGCTCCAGCTCGCCGCCCTCGGTCGCGTGCAGCACGTAGAACGTGCCTGGCGTGGTGGCGACCCAGACCTCGCGCTTGTCCGGGATGATGCGGGCCAAGCCGGGCACGCCCTCGCCGGCGGTGTCGAAGTAGGCCACTTCGCGCGGGCGCCATGGATTGCGGATGTCGTAGATGCGCAGGCCGCCTTCCCAGATGCCGCAGGCGAGCAGCCGGGGATCCTCGCGTCGGTCCACGTTGCAGTAGTGGGTGCCCACGCCGAAGCCGCTCGCGGGCTGGCCGCTGGCCATGCAGTGGGCGGGGTCCTGAGCTTCGGTCTTGAGCAGGGCCACGAGCTTGGGAGTCGTCTCGTCGCTGAGATCGAAGATGCGCGCATAGCCCCAAATGGGCTTCTCGGGATCGCTGCAGCTACCGGAGCCGAGCTCGTCGGACACCACCAGGTGAGGCTTGCCACGGATGCTGATGGGGATGGCGTATTGCGAGACGTTGCCGTCGGCCCAAGTGATGTCCGCGATGACTTTGCCCTTGGCGCCTGGCTTGCGCGCCTGGAACTCGCTCAAATCCACCACGGCCAGACTGCCCTGTCCCAGGTTGGCCACGTGCGGATAGGTGAAGTAGCCGCGATTGCCGTCGGCGCTGACGCCGAGATCGTGGGTGCCCACGCCGCCGAAGTCCGTGCCGATCACGCTCGGGTGCGCGGGCTCCTTCGAATCCACCGCGAAGACCTCGGAGGTGTAGAGTGAGCTCGCGTAGTAGATGCTGCCGTCGGCGGAGAAGTTGCCCGCGTGGCCGATGCTGGTGCCGAGCGAGCCGCGCAGCTCGAACGAACTCTGAAACAGCGGGGCCTTGCAGTCGGTGGCCACGTCGAAGACCGTCAGCGTGACGCCGTTGGACTCGTAGCCCGCCAACAGGCCGCTGACGTCGTTGGCCTTCATGGTCTCCCAGTTGCTGCGGAAGCCGAGCTGCGTGAGCGTGGTGGTGACGCTGGGCATCCCGTCCTCGGAGACGTGGATCACCGTGGTGCCGTCGTTGCCATTCACGTAGGCACAGTCGTCGTGCCATGCGAGCGAGAGAAAGTGCGGCGCCGCTACCTGGCCTGCGATCTCGAGGTTGCAGTGGAGGTCGCCGTTCAGGCCCTGAGTCTCGCCATCGGCCTTGTCTCCGGCACCACAGATCGCGCGCGGGGCGGGCTGGGTCCACGGCGTTCCCTCACCTTCGAAGGGCTCGCTGGGCCTGCTCCCGGCGTCGTTGTTGTCGCGACCGGCGTCGCGGTCACCTGGGGGGTCGTCGTCGCCGTCTCCCTGAGAGTCCGAGGGGCCATCTCCGTCGCCATCTCCATCTCCGTCGCCATCGCCAGCGCTGGGTTCGAGCGCCGTGCCCTGGGGAGCCGGGTCGCTGCTGCAGCCAGCCGCGCATGCGAGCAGGCAAGTGAAGAGGGCGGAATCGATAAGGAAGCGTCGGGGCATCGGTCATCTCCCAGCGGAGCGCACCCCCTGGGAGATATCATCGTTCGCGTTGGCCACGGGCGGCCACCGCTGTGCCGAGGGCGGCCATTGCTGTGCTTTGCAGGCCGAACCGTCCCCGTGCGCGGCGCAAGGACGCGCGCGGGGAGCAGCTCCGCTCAGAATCCCTCGCGCGCGAGCTCCGCGTCCCGAGCCCGTACGCGGCTGAGCACCAGAATCCTTCGCGCGCTGCGGAGCCTGCGTTGGATTCCCTGCGTGCAACGGGGGCATGGGGTCGTACTCGATGGCGAGCTGGATCGCTTCGGCCACCTCCACACCCGCCAGCTCCATCACCAGCGAGAGCGCCAAGTCGATGCCTGCGGAGACGCCTGCCGCGGTGGCGTACTTTCCGTCGCGCGTGACGCGATCTTCAGTGACCAACGCGCCGAACTCCGCGAGCCGAGCGCGCTGCGCCCAGTGCGTGCACGCGCGCTTGCCACGCAAGAGGCCTGCCGCACCGAGCACCAGGGCTCCCGTGCACACCGAGGCCGTAATCTGCGTGTGCTGGTCCATGCTGCGCACCCACTCGAGGACCTTGGGATCGCGTTCCAAGCGGCGCTGGCCGTAGCCTCCCGAGACCAGCAGGAGGTCGCAGCGCGAGACCTGGTCGACGCCGTGGTCGGCCAGCAAGCCGAGCGAGCGGTTGTCGGTGCGCACTGGCCCTGCCTGCGGCGCCACGAAGCGCACGCTGGCCTGGGGAACGCGAGCCAAGACCTCGTATGGACCCACGGCATCGAGCGCAGTGATCCCTTCGAACACCAAGATGGCGATCTCCATTGTCTTCTCTCCTGTTTGGGGAAACTCAGGCGCGCGCAGGCCGCCCGAAGCGTGCGCGGTACTCGCGCGGGCTGATGCCGGCGCGGCGCGCGAGGGCGCGGCGCAGGGCCTCGGGCGTGCCGAAGCCCGACTCCGCGGCCACCACGTCCACATTGTGTTGGGTGGACTCGAGCAGGCGCCGCGCGGTCTCCACGCGCACGCGCTCCACGTAATCGGCGGGCGACGTCCCGGTCTCGGCGCGGAAAACGCGGCCGAAGTTGCGCACGCTCATATGGGCGCGGCGCGCGAGCGCAGGCACGCTCCAGTCGCGCTCGGGGTGCTCGTTGATGGTGGCCACCAGCTCGCGCAGGTTGCCGTCGCCCGAGCTTCGATCCGACAGCAGGGGACTGAACTGGGACTGTCCGCCCGAGCGCCGGATGAACACCACCAACTGACGCGCCACCGTCTGCGCGATGGGAGCTCCCAGGTCATCCTCCACCAGCGCTAGCGAAAGGTCGATGCCCGCCGTGACGCCGGCCGAGGTCCAGGTCTTTCCGTCGCGCACGTAGATGGGCGCGGTCTCCACGCGGATGGCGGGGAACTCGGCGGCCAGTCGCTCGCACTGCGCCCAGTGGGTGGTGGCCCGCTTGCCGTCGAGTAACCCCGCGTGGGCCAACACGAAGGCCCCCGTGCACACGGAGGCCACCCGTTGCGCTCGCGTCGCCGCTTCGCGTACGAGCCGCTGCACCGGCCGTTGCGAGGCGGCTTCTCGCGCGCCCGCGCCGCCCGCCACGATCAAGGTATGGAGCTGGGTTCGGGATGCCGCGATCAGCCGTGCCAGGGTGGTATGCGGAGCCAGTTGCAGCCCGCTTCGCCCACGCACCAGGCCCTTGCTCGGGGCCACCAAGAGCGGCTCGTAGGCGATGGGCTTGCGCAGCGCGTGCAGCGCCTGGTTGGCCGCCGCGAAGACCTCGAAGGGCCCCACCGCGTCGAGCGGCTGGCACCCCTGGAACATCACGATGGCGATTCGCTTGGGCACGAGTCGACTCTGGCGCCGGAAGGGTGCATGGCGCAAGGACAACGATCGGACGTTTTCGGCCAGTTGAAAACCGGGGACGTCACGCGAGCCCGCCGTTTCGCGAGGCTGCGCTCACGTGGTGCAATGACTCAGTGGTCGCTGCGGTTCGTTGCCGACGCCACGACCCGCACCCAGCGCTGAAAGAGCCACGTACCTTCGCGCGCAGGTAGGCTCGTCTCGTGCACACAGCGCAGGCCCCGGAACAGCAGCGCGTCGTCCGGCAAGGCCTTGCCGAGCGCCGCGGGCGAGAGCGCTCCCTCGAAGCGCGAGAGCAAGAGCTCGTCGACCATGGGAGGCGCCTCGAAGAGCTGCCCCGACGTGCTCGGGCCGGCCTCCACGCTGACATTCGGCACCTGTGCGCGCAGCCAGCTCAGGGCCGTGCGCGCGCTTAGATCCGGCAGGGCGATGACCTGCGCGCGCGCGCCCAGGCGGCGTTCGAGCTCGGCGCTCCCTTCGGGACGCGTCAGCACGAGCTTGGGGGTTCCGTCGTGCCAGACAGGGTGCTCGAGCGGGAGGTTCCCGCTGCCGCTGAGGATGGCGCACAGCGGTGGATTCGCCTTGCCCAGTGCGCGGCGAAGCGCCGTCAGCGCGAGTGCGTGGGCACCGGCCAGCCGATGGGAGAGCGCGGGTTCGCGCCGTACGTTCTCGGCGCTAGTCAACAGCGCATCAGAGCGTGCTCGCGCCAAGTTGAGGCCAAAGAAGTCCGCCTCGCTTTGGGGGGTTGCCGGCGACCCGATGTCCAACACGTGCAGCCGTCCATCGCTCCCGCGCGCGGTGGCGGAGACCTGTGACACGCCGTGAAAGCCCAGCACATCGAGGCCGAATTGTGCCTCCGCGAGCTCGCGTGCCCGCGACACCAACTCGGCGACCTCTTCACTCTGCTCGCTGCCGCTCTGTTCGCTGCCCATGAACCGCGCCTACTTCTGGAACTTGGCCTTCCACTCTTCGTAGGGCATGCCGTACACAATCTCGCGTGCCTCGGGATCGCTCAGGGGTACGCCGCGCTCTTCGGCGGCCGCGCGATACCACTTGGACAAGCAGTTGCGGCAAAAGCCTGCCAGGTTCATCAGGTCGATGTTCTGTACGTCGTTGCGCTCACGTAGGTGGGCGACGAGCCGGCGGAAGGCAGCGGCTTCGAGTTCGGTTTGGGTCGCTTGATCCATTCCCAAGCTTTAGCACCGGCGTTCCTAGTGTGTGATCGTGGCGCGTGCGCGATCCGGAACGTTCACGAACCAGAGCCCGAAACCGATGCCCACGCCGAGCAGGACGCTGCCCGCGGCCACACGCGCCGGGATCGCCGGCTGCTCCGACGGCAGCCCGGCGGCCAACAAGAGTCCGCCCCCGACGGCGCCGCCCACCAACAGCACCCAACCCAGGATGCGCAGCGGCAGCCGACTCCTGTAGTCGATGACCACCTGATCACCGTCGTGGACTTGCAGTACCGGGTCGACCTTGACCGCACCGCGATCGCCCGTGCTCACGCCGAACACATAGGCGCGCGGGCGCAGACTTATTTCGCACGGCAGGCTGCACAGGGGCACGAGCTCACTGGTGTCGCGGTTGCCCGTGGGGCCCAACACCGCGTTCACGCCGCGCTCTTGGTAGAGCCTGAGCTCCAGCTTGTCGGACCCTGGGGCCACCGAGAAGTGCACCGGCGGGTGCCGGTCGCTCCGCACCGCGCGTAGCGTGAGCTCGTCGCTCGGCGGGGGCGGATTGGCAGGGGGCGGCGACATCGGCGGACCGATGACGGTTTGGGCAGCGAGGGGACTGCCGATGAGCAAGCTGGTCAACACGAGTCCAGCCAGGAGGAGATTGCGGAGCACGAACTGTGGCGTAGGGCACACTCGGCACGTCGTCAACGCTGCGCGACATGGGGCTTCTTGCGATATGCTGCTGCCTTACCTTACCTTCGAGGTCTCCATGCCTTCTGCTGCGCCACGCTCTCGCTGTTTCTATCTGGCGCCCCGACTCGACGTAGCCGCGGTTCTGCTCGCCCTTTGCGGGGCTGGCTGCTCGGAGCCTGCTCCCACGACGGGGACGAGCCTGGGTGAAAGCGGCGACGGCGACGGTGACGATAGCGGCGATGGTGATGGTGATGGTGACGGCGATGGTGACGGTGATGGTGATGGTGACGGCGACCTCGCGGGTGATGGTGACGGCGACACCACGAGCAGTGGCGACGGAGATGCCAGCGGTACCGGCGAGGACTGCGCGCTCGGCGAAGCCGGGAGTTTCGCCACGGATCAACAGCTCAATCTGTTCGGTGACGTGATCTATTTCGCCAAGGGTAAGGACCTGCCCGAGGGCCACTACCGAGTCACCTACCAAGATGGCTGCATGAAGTACAACGCCGCCTACACCTGGACGGTGAACTCCGTGCTCGGAGGCAGCGACGGCTGGTGGTTGGTGGGCGCGAGCACGAGCGACCGCGTCACGCTCCTGCCCGGCAAGGGCGGCCTGTTGCCGCCGGATGGATTCACCGATTTCGAGGAGTGCGTGAAGGCCAACCAGGCCCTGCCGCCCAAGGAGTTCGACTTCAAGGGAGGCAAACTCGGCATCTATCTCAACGACTTCCCCTACGACGACAACCAGGCAGGCGAGGGGGGACGGAACCCCAAGTGGAAGTTGACGTTGTTGGGGAGGGAGTGCCCGCCAGAGTTGGTGTTGCTGTAGTCCGCCGAAGGCGAGTTACTTCGTGGTCGTGGTCGTGCTCGGTCTCGGCGCCGCCGATGTCACTGCAGCTAGGCGCAGGTCGTCGCCGTCGCCGTCGCCCTCAACCGCTTTGCTGACCACGACAACGTCAACCGCTTCGCTGTCAACGTCAACCGCTGCCGCTGTCAACGTACGTGGGTTGGGGCTCGCCTCGGAGACTTGATCCGACCTCGTGGCGGTTCGAACCGGTGAAGCCAACGAGACTCCACCCGCCTCGCACACCAGAGGCAGCATGAGACCAGCTCCCGTTGACGTGGTCAGCGCGAGCGGTTGACGTTGTCGTGGTCAGCAAAGCGGTGGTCAACGTGAACAGCGAAGCGGTCGAGGGCGACGGCGACGATCCCATCACCGCCGCCAAGCACCCCAACTAAAAATGAAACCTTCGCATCGATACATTCATCAACAAGCCAATCCCGATCATGAACGTCAGCACACTCGAGCCACCGTGCGAGAACAACGGCAGGGTCACGCCCACCACTGGCAGGAGTCCGAGCACCATGCCCACGTTGATCACGGTGTGGAAGAAGAACATGGCGCTCACGCCCACGGCCAACACGGCGCCGAAGCGGTCCTTGGCCTGAGAGGCGACCTTGAGGCCCCACATGATGAGGAAGAAGTAGGCGCCCAGTAGCACCAACACGCCGAGCAAGCCGTGCTCCTCGGAGAACACCGCGAAGGGGAAGTCGGAGTGATTGTCGGGCAAGAAGCCGTATTGGTTTTGCGTGCCCTGCAGGTAGCCCTTGCCCCAGATACCGCCGCTGCCGATGGCAACCTTGCTCTGGTAGGCGTGCCAGCCCGAGCCGAGCAGGTCGTGTTCGGGGTTGGTGAATGAGCTCCAGAACGAGGTCACGCGCTCCTTCTGGTAGCCCTCGAGGATGAACTGCCAGGTCAGCGGAATACATGCCAAAAAGGCCACCACCAAGGTGAGCAGCGAACGCAGCTTGAGGTTGGTCAGCAGCATGACGGACCCGAAGATCGCGGCGCAGATGAGCGCCGTGCCGAGGTCGGGTTGCTTGAGGATGAGGATCATCGGGAAGCCGAGGATCAGGCCGGGCAGCACCAAATCCTTGAGCGTGCGACCCGTGGTCTTGGGATCGTTGTGCAGGTACTTGGCGAGCGCGATGATCAAAAAGATCTTCATCAGCTCACTTGGTTGCAGCGAGAAGGCTCCTATGGAGAGCCAGCGTACCGAGCCGCGCACGCTGCGCCCGATGATGAACAGCAGTACGAGCGTGGAAACACCGATGCCGTAGGCCACCCAGCCGTGGCGCTCGTAGTGCCGATAGTCGATGGCCGCCACCACCACCGCCACGCCCGACCCCAGCGCGAGCCAGTAGATCTGCTGCATGTAGATGTTGGCCATGCCGTCGGTGGCCGCGCTGGTGGCGCTGTAGAGGTTGGTCACGCCGGCCAGGGCGATGAAGGCCACGGTGACGAACAGGGGCCAGTCGAACTGCTCTTTGAGACCGCCACGGATCGCCATCAGGGAGCTCCTTTGACAGACGGGGAGGGCACGCGCCCTCTCCGCCCCTCGCGGCGAAGCCGCGCTGGGCCCCACCCCACCGCGAGGTTCGCTGCGCTCACGATCGGACCCTGCATCAGGGAGCTCCACGGGTGGTGAGGGCCGTTTGGTTGCCGCTGTCGCCGTAGTAGCTCTTGAGCGCTTCGATGGCGATGGGCGCGGCGTTCTTGCCGCCGCCGCCGCCGTGCTCGACCATGACGACGATGGCGAGCTCGGGCTTATCCGCCGGGGCCCAGCCCGCGAACCAGGCGTGCGAGCGGTGCATGTACCAGGAGCGCTGTTCGTCGTCCTTGGCGCGCTGGTGGTGCTCGACCTGGGCCGTGCCGGTCTTGCCCGCCACCTGCACCTTGCCACCCGCGTACTTGGGGTCGTAGGCCGTGCCGCCTTCTTCGTTCACCACGCCCCACAGGGCCTGGTGGATGAGCTCCATGTGCGCCGGGTTGTACTTGAGGGTGCGCCGCACGCGCGGCGTGAACCGTTCCAGCACCGTGCCGTCGGGCGCCTGCACGCTGTCCACGAGCTGCGGCACGTAAACCGTCCCGCCGTTCGCGAGCGCCGCGTACACCATGGCCAATTGGATCAAGCTGACACGCGTATTGCCCTGCCCGATCACGGTGTTGAGCGTGTAGCCCACGCGGAACACTTCACCGCGCTGCTCGTACCAGCTCTTGGTGGGGATGAAGCCGCGCGTCTCGGTGTTGATGCCGATGCCCGTCTTCTCGCCCAAGCCGAGGTCGGTGGCGAAGCGCGCCAGGCGGTCGATGCCGGCGAGCTCACCGAGCTTGTAGAAGTACGTGTTGCACGAGCGGACTAGCGCCTCGCGCATGCTGACCTCGCCGTGTACGTGCTCGCAGCGGAAGCGCCGGTTGCCGAGCGTGTAGAAGCCGATGCAGTCGACGCGCTGAGTGGTGTTGACCAGGCCGTCTTCCAGGGCTGCCAGGGCGCTGATGGGCTTGAAGGTGGAGCCCGGGTAGTAGGTATCGTAGAGCGTCTTGTCGATCAGCGGGCGGAAGGGGTTCTCGTTGAGCTCGCGCGCGCGCTCCACGCTGAGCTTGCCGCTGATCTCGTTGAGGTCGTAGGAGGGCTTGGAGAACAAGGCGCGCACCTGGCCCGTCTTCACGTCGACCACGACGGCCGCGCCCGAGGGGTGGCCACGGAACGCGCGCTCCAGCGTGCGCATGAGCTCCATGTCCAAGGTCAGCGCGAGATCGCGCCCCGGCACGGGCTCCTCGAGCATCACGCGCGCGTCTTTCACCGGCTTGATGCGGGAGCGACGTCCGCGCGCATCGACGTAGACCCGGCGGAACCCGCGCTGGCCGCGCAAGAACGACTCCCAGGCGCGTTCGATGCCGCTGCGACCGGCCAAATCGCCGGCGCGGTAGCCGAGGTCCTTGAGCTGCTCGAGCTCCTCGCCGCTGATCTCGTTGAGGTAGCCGATGGCGTGGGCCGCCAGCTTGCCGAACGGATAGTCGCGCACGGGCACGCTCACCACGTCCACAGCGGGGAGATCGCGTGCGTGGGTCTCCAGCGCCGCCAGCTGTTCGCGCGTGAGCTCGCCCAACATCTGGATTTGGTGGGTGCGTCGGCGCTCCGGCACGCGCGCGAGCTGCGCCTGAAAGGCCGCCTTGCCCTTCTCGTCCAGACCCAGCAGCTCCTCGATGCGCGCCATATCCTCGGGGCCGCGCAGGCGCGAGGGCGTGAGGTACATGCGGAAGGCAGGGCGGTTGCTGGCGATGACCCGGCCGTGCTGGTCGCGCACGACGCCGCGCGTGGCCGGCAGGTCGAGGGTCTTGACGATGTTCTCTTGCGCGATCGCGGCGTACTCGTCGTGTGCGACCACCTGCAGGTACACGATGCGAGTGAACAGCGTGAGGAACGCGGCACTGACGCCCAGCGCCATCCATTTGTAGCGCTTCTTGAACTCGCCGACCTCGCGACTGACGCTCAAGAGATTCATGATGACACCGCCGCCGATTCTTCACGCCGGCGCAGGCCATCGATGCGGCGCACCAGCAGGAAGATGAAGGGCGCGATGGCGCCGGTGGCGAGCGCGGGAGCGAGCAAGGCCACGGCCAGGTGCCGCGCGCTCACCGCGTTGAACGAGAAGGGGGGGCGGAAGATGGCGCGCAGGGCGACCAGCGTGACGGACCCGATGAACGCGGTGAGGGCGGTGATCAGCACCTGCGAGAAGCGTCCGCGCATCAAGAGGCGGAAGCTCGCCGCGCGCGCCATCAAGAAGGTGGCCACGTGGACGAAGGTCATCAGGCCCATGGCGTTGCCGCAGGCCGAGTCGAGCAAGAGTCCCATCACGAAGCTCAGAATGGCGCCGCGCTGCAGCGAGATGTCCGGCGCCATGCCCAGGTAGATCACCACCGGCAAGAGCACGTTCGGCATCAGCACGCCCAGGTCGAGCACGGTCCCCACGGCGGCCTGCACGGCCACCAGGAGGAACACGAACACGAGCAGGACGACGTCGCGCATCATCGTGGCGGGGCTCCCGATTGCGAGGTCACGCTGGTGCTCTCGCGCGCACCCTCGGTGAGGATGAACACCTCTTCCAACTTGGAGAAATTCACGGCCGGGGTCACTTCTGCCAGTTGATACAAGCCGAAGTCGCGCTTCTCCACGTTCGAGATCGAGCCCACCTTCAGATTGGGAGGGAAGCGTCGTCCCAGGCCCGACGTGTACACCGTGTCGCCCACGCGCACCTCGTCGGCGCGCAGCAGGTACTGGATACGAGCCTTGTAGTTGTCCGTCTCGCCCGTGCCGCGCAGCATGCCGCGCGAGCCCGTGCGGTGAACCACCACGTCTACGGCGCTGCCCTCATCCACCGTCAGCATCACGTCGGCGTAGCGATCGCCCACTCGGGACACCTGGCCCACCAGGCCCTCGGTGCTGACCACCGGCATGCCGGCCACCACGCGGTCGTCTCGCCCGCGGTCGAGCCGCACGCGGATGACCCGGAACAGCGGCGAGACGTCCTTCGCGATGACGCGCGCACTAATCTTCTGTCCGCTGAGTTCGTCGCGAAGAACCAACAAGGTGCGTAGACGGTCGTTCTCGCGTTCGAGTTCCTCCAAATCGCGGACGCGCTGCTTGAGGCGGGCGCTCTCGTAGGTGAGACGCTCGTTCTCGCGCCCCACTTCCACCAGGTACACGTACTCCTCGATGAAGCCAGACACCCCGGTGGCCATGCGAACCGCTACCCACTGAACGGGGGCGCTGATGGCGAGCAGCCAGCGGTCCAGGAGGCTCGCGCGGGAAGGGTCGCTGAGGTTCGCGCGCAGGAAAAAGAACGGCAGCGCGAGCAACAAGATCGCGGTCAGCTCGTCCTTGTAGCGCCGAAAGAAATTCACGCCTCGTCCCTTCCCATTCCGTGCGTCGCCCGGCCTTTAACCGAGCAAGCGGATGACCCGGGCCTGGCGGCATAGCGCATCGGGCTCGGGATGCCCGTCTAAGGGCCGGAATTTAGCCAGATCGGCGGGGCCCCGTCGCGTTTTCGGGGCATGTGGTGAGGGGCGTGCCGGGGTGGGTGCTGGCCCAAGGTCTGACGCGAACGGGCGGGGTGTTCGGCCTCTGGGTCGTACGCGTGCCCGTGCCCGTACACGATGTCTGGGCCGTGCGACGGATCCGGGAGGATCGCGTACGGGCACGCGTATGGGGAGGGTGTGCGAGGCTGGAAACGGTTCTACGAAATCGTGACGTTTCGAAGCAAATCCGCGTGATCCAGGGCCTTGCCCGAGCCGAGCACCACGCAGGCGACCGGATCGTCCGACACCGTCACCGGCAGGCCGGTCTCTTCACGCAGCAGCACGTCGATGTTCCTGAGCAGGGCCCCACCGCCCGTCAGCACGATGCCCTTGTCCACGATGTCCGCGCTCAGCTCGGGCGGCGTGCGCTCGAGGGCCAGCATCACGGCTTCCACGATGGCGTTGATGGGCTCGCTCAGGGCCTCGCGGATTTCGGCGCTGTTGACCACCACGGTCTTGGGGATGCCCGCCAGCAGGTCGCGTCCCTTCACTTCCATGGTCTCGAGGCGATCTTCCGGGTAGGCCGTGCCGATGGTGCACTTCACGCGTTCAGCGGTTTGTTCACCCACCAGCAGGTTATATTTGCGCTTCATGTAGGCGATGATGGCCTCGTCCATCTTGTCGCCGCCCACGCGCACGGACTGCGAATACACGATGCCGGCCAGTGAAATTACGGCGACTTCCGTGGTTCCGCCGCCGATGTCGACCACCATGTTGCCGCTCGGCTCGGTGATCGGCAGGCCCGCCCCGATGGCCGCGGCCATGGGCTCCTCGATGAGGAAAACCTCATGGGCGCCAGCGCTCTCCGCGCTCTCCTTCACGGCGCGCTTCTCCACTTCGGTGATGCCGAAGGGCACGCAGATGATCACCCTGACTCGGCCCCGGTGCGCGCGCTGGATGAAGTAGCGCAGCATGGCCTCGGTAATCTCGAAGTCGGCGATGACGCCGTCGCGAAGGGGGCGCACCGCCTCGATGTTGCCGGGGGTGCGCCCGAGCATCTCCTTGGCCTCGGTGCCCACGGCGATGACCTTTTTCTCGCCGCGCGGACCGCGCTGGACGGCCACCACGGAGGGCTCGCAGGAAACGATACCTTTGCCCTTCACGTAGATGAGCGTGGTCGCGGTGCCGAGATCGACGGCGATGTCGTGGGAAAATAGGCCCTGGAGCCAGTCGAAGATCATCGAACCACGCGCTCCAATTTCAGGGACCCCATTTCCGGGCCCGCACACAAGCGCGCCAAAAGCAGCTGCAACCTAGCGAAAAAGTGCCGCTTTCGGGCGCGAAGGCAATGGACCGGCCAGGTTTAACAGAAGGTGTCGGGAGGATCAAGAATCGGGGGACCTGGGGTCCCGATGAAGGGGCGGCACGCAGCCGGGCGGCGCTAGCGTGGATTCAGCCCAGCAGGTAACTTTTCGGTCCTTCTAGCGGGCGCTCGCAGGGGAACCTGCCCGCCTGGACGAGGCCGCTCGGGGGCGGATGAACCGCCCGCTTCTGCAAGGGGTTTCTGCGCGATGAGCACCAACGAGCACGTACGCATTTTCGACACCACGCTGCGCGATGGCGAGCAATCCCCGGGCGCAACCATGACCCTCGAGGAGAAGCTGCGGATCGCCCGCATGCTCGAGAAGCTCGGGGTCGATATTATCGAGGCGGGCTTCCCGGCCGCGTCCCCCGGCGAGGTCGAGAGCGTGCGCCGCATCGCGGAGGAGATCGAAGGCTGCGAGATCGCGGGGCTATGCCGCACGCGCCTGGCCGACATCAGCGCCGCCTGGAAGGCCCTCTCGCACGCCAAGCGTCCGCGGCTCCACACCTTCATCGCCACGAGCAAGCTCCACATGGAGCACAAGCTCAAGCTCAGCGAGGCCGAGGTGCTGGCAGAGATCACGCGCGGCGTGTCGGCCTGCCGCGAGCTCACGGACAACGTCGAGTTCAGCGCAGAAGACTCCACGCGCAGTGACCTTGGATTTTTGCGGGAAGCGTGCACGGCCGCCATCGAGGCGGGGGCCAAGGTCCTCAACTTGCCCGACACGGTCGGGTACACCACGCCCGACGAATACAAGACCATCGTGCGCGCCATCCTCGAGATCATCGGCGGCCGCGACGTCATCGTGTCCACGCACTGTCACAACGATCTCGGTTTGGCCGTGGCCAACTCGCTGGCCGCCATCAGCGCGGGCGCACGCCAGGTGGAGTGCTGCGTCAACGGTATCGGGGAGCGCGCTGGCAACGCGGCCCTCGAGGAGGTGGTGATGGCGCTGCGCGTCAGACCCGCCCTGTTCCCGGTCAGCACGCGTATCGTCACCGAGCACCTCTACCCCACGAGCCGTCTGGTCAGTGAAATCACGGGGCTCAACGTCCAGCCCAACAAGGCCATCGTCGGACGCAACGCCTTCGCCCACGAAGCGGGCATCCACCAGCACGGCGTGCTCCAGAACCGCCGCACCTACGAGATCATGGAGCCCCAGCAGATCGGGCTCCCCACCAACAACATCGTGCTCGGCAAGCACTCGGGGCGCGCGGCCCTGCGGGATCGCTTGAAGTCCCTCGGCTATGAGCTCGACGACACCCAGCTGTCGCGGGCCTTCGATAGCTTCAAGCGCCTGTGCGACAAGAAGAAGACCATCTACGACGAAGATCTCTATCCGTTGGTGGCCGAGGACTTGAGCCTCGACGAGACCTATCGGCTGGTGAACGTGGAGTTCAAGGGTGGCAGCGAGACCGCGCCCTGGGCGCGCGTGACCATCGCCGTGGAAGGCGTAGAGACCAGCCGCGAGGCCACGGGCGACGGTCCGGTGGAGGCAGTGATGGAGGCCATCAAGGGCATCGCCGACAAGCCGGAGCTCAGCTTGAAAGACTACGAGCTGAGCGCGGTGTCAGGCGGCGCGGATGCGCAGGGCAAGGTCAACCTTACCGTGGAGGAGGCGGGCCTCGAGTCGCGGGGGCAGGGCCGTCACACGGACGTGGTGTTGGCGAGCGCGCTGGCCTTCGTGAACGCACTCAATCAGCAGGCCTATCAAAAGCAACTGCACGCACGGAAGTCCGAGGCTCCCGGCGCGGGCAAGGCACGCTAGCTCGTCTAGAGCAGCGATTTCTCAAGGGCACGGAACCAGCAGAAACGGGTAGAGGAAGCATGAGTAAGCTTGAAGTCTTGGTCACCGCGGGCGATGGCATCGGACCCGAAGTGACGCGCGAGGCGGTGCGCGTGTTGGAGGTCATGGCCAAGCGCGCGGGTCTGTCGCTGCACCTGGAGCACGAGCCGTTCGGTGGCGCCTCGGTGGACGCGCATGGCGTGCCCGCCACGGACGCCCTGCTCAAGCGAGCCACCGAGGTGGACGCGGTGTTGCTCGGCGCGGTGGGCGGACCCAAATACGACAGCCTGCCGGCCGACAAGCGCCCCGAGAAGGGCCTGCTCAACCTGCGCACGGCCATGGGCGTGTACGCGAACCTGCGCCCCGCCAAGATCTTTCCCGTGCTCGCCGACGCCTCGCCCCTGCGCAAGGACCTGGCCGAGCGTGTGGACTACGTGGTGGTGCGCGAGTTGATCGGCGGGCTCTACTTCGGCAAGCCCCGCAGCCTGACCGGTGAGCCCGGCAAGCAGGTGGGTATTAACACGCTCACCTACACCGAGGACGAGATCCGCCGCATCGGCCGGAAGGCCTTCGAGATTGCGCGTCAGCGCAACAAGAAGGTGTGCAGCATCGACAAAGCCAACGTGCTCGAGACCATGGTGCTCTGGCGCCGTACGATGGAGGCGCTGGGCAAGGAGTATCCCGACGTCGCGCTGAGCCACATGTACGTGGACAACTGCGCGATGCAGCTGGTACTCAACCCCGGCCAGTTCGACGTGCTGGTGTGCGAGAACTTGTTCGGCGACATCCTCTCCGACGAAGCCGGCGCGACCACGGGGTCCATCGGCCTGCTGCCCTCGGCCTCCCTGGGAGAGAAGTGCGCGCTCTACGAGCCCATCCACGGCTCGGCGCCGGATATCGCCGGTCAGAACAAGGCCAACCCGCTGGCCGCCATCTTGTCCGTGGCCATGTTGTTCGAGCACACGCTGAAGAACCGCGCATTGGCCGAGACCATCGAGCGCGCCGTGAGCGCGGTGCTCGACGACGGCCTGCGCACGGGCGACATCTTCCGGGGCTCCGAGGCTGGCAAGAAGTTGATCGGTACGCGCGAGATGGGTGACGCCGTGCTCGCGAAGCTCGCCGCGCAGGGCTGAGCCGAGAGAGAGACGGCTCTCAAGGTCCGTTCAACTTGCTGCAGACAAGGTTCGTTCAACTCGTCACCGAGCCTCACGTCGCCCTGTCAAAGTAGCTTGCGGGTCTGCAGCGCGATGAGCGTACTTGCGGTGCGCTGCACGCGCGGGCCATGCAGTCCTGTTCACGGGGTGAACCAGCGACGCGACGCGGGCGCGCGTGAGCCGTTCGCTCGGCGTCATGGCCCGTGAATTGCGCGCAAAAAAGCCCGCTTTTCGAGGGCGCGCGAGCGCTGTCGCATGACGTCGTACGGGCGCAGCAGCGGCGCCGCTCGCGCGTCCGCATCTCGGGATAAGCGTGCGCTCTTCACGCAAATCACCCCGCAGATCGCCGAATTGCAGGACGGTTTCGGCGTACCTTCGTGCTCGAAAGATCGCAGTGACAACACGAAGGACATGCCCGAGCAGCGATCTCTGTGCACGCGAGTTGGGGTAGGGTAAGGCTCTGCTAGCTCCTTTAGCTTTGGTTGGGAGGCACGCTTGTCCACTCACGCATCCGAGCCGTTTCAAAGCGACGCACACCTGCGCAGCACGCTCGAGGCCGCGGGGATCGGAACCTGGGAGTGGGACCTCGCGCGCGACTGCGTGCGCTGGTCCGAAAATCTCGAGCACGTCATCGGTGTGCCCATGGGGAGCCTCGGCACCACGTCGAGCGAGTGGCTGTGCATGGTGCATCCAGAGCATCGGCTGCGCGTCGCCAAGGGCGTGGCGGACTTCATCGATGGGACCGGCCCCTCGGAGATCGAGGTCTGCGTGCAGCGCCCCGACGGCAGCACCTGCTGGCAGAGTATGCGCTGCTCGTGCGTGCGGGACGAGGCGGGACGACCGCTCTACCTGCGCGGCATCGCCATGAACATCAGCGCGCGGCGCCAGGCCCAGCAGCGCGCGGCGGAGCTTGCCGAGAGTCTGGCCATCCGTGAGCGCCAGCTGAGGTTGAGCAATCAGGCCATCGAGGCCGAGCGAGCCCGCTTGCGCGCCGTGCTGCGGGACGCGCCGGCGGCCATCAGCATTCGCAGTGGTCCCGAGCTCGCCCTGAGCTTCGTAAACCCCACCTTTCGCGCGCTGATGGGGGAACGCTTCGAGGTCGGTCAGCCCCTGGCCGAGGCGGGCCCCGAGTTCGAGCGTTGCAGCGCGAAGCTGCGTCAGACCTTCGCGAGCGGTGAGCCCTACCGGGTGAACGAGGAGTGCTTTCCCATCGACGGGCAGGGCGAGGAGTCGAGTCATCGCTACTTCAACCTGCTGCTTCAGCCCATGCGCAACGCGCAGGGCGAGGTGGACTCCGTGGTCTCCTTCGCCGTGGATGTCACCGAGCAGGTCGAGGCGCGTCGGCGCGCCGAGGAGCTGGCCCACGAGGCCGAGACGGCGAACCGCACCAAGGACGAGTTCTTGGCCATGCTGGGGCACGAGCTGCGCAACCCGCTGGCGCCCATTCTCACCGCCATCGAACTGATGAAGCTCCACGACGCCGGCTACTTCCCGCGCGAGCGCGCCGTGATCGAACGTCAGGTGAAGTACGTCATGCGTCTGGTGGACGACCTGCTCGATGTGTCCCGCATCGCCCAGGGCAAGGTCTCCATCGAGCGTCAGCTGGTGGATCTCGCCAAATGCGTGGTCACCGGTATCGATCTTGTGCGTCCGTTGATCTCCCAGCAGCGCCACTCCCTGTCGGTGCAGCTCCA
This sequence comes from Myxococcales bacterium, assembly GCA_047601445.1. Taxonomy (GTDB): domain Bacteria; phylum Myxococcota_A; class Polyangia; order Polyangiales; family DASUME01; genus DASUME01. Next base: position 7,720,274 of record JASGJH010000001.1, read on the forward strand.
GGAGGGCACGCAGGTATTCGGCGATGCCACGCGCTTGGCCCAGGTGTTCGCCAACCTACTCAGCAACGCGGCCAAGTACACCGGGCCGGGTGGGCACATCGAGGTGGGTTCGGAGTTCGAAGGCGACGAGATCAGGGTCTGGGTTCGCGACACCGGCATCGGCATTCGCTCGGAGATCCTGGCGAGCGTATTCGAGCCCTTCGTGCAGGAACGTCAGACCATCGATCGCTCGGGCGGAGGACTGGGACTCGGTCTCGCCATCGTGCGCTCGTTGGTGGAACTGCACGGCGGCAGCGTGGAGGTGGAGAGCGCCGGACATGGGCGGGGCAGCACCTTCAGTGTGCGACTGCCCGCGGCTGCCCGCATCGCTGAACCTGCGTCGCTGGTTCCCGCCGCCGAGGCCCCGCCCAGCGCCAGTTGTCGCCGAATCCTGGTGGTCGATGACAATACGGACGCTGCGGAGCTGCTCGCGGACGCGCTGCGCTACCTCGGTCACACCGTGACCACGGCCCACGAGGGTCGGGTCGCGCTCGACGTGCTCGACCAGTTCGAGCCCGACCTTGCCCTGCTCGACATCGGGCTGCCAGGGATGGACGGTTACGAGCTGGCACGCCGGATTCGCTCGGACTCCAATCACTCGACTTTGCAGTTGATCGCGGTCACGGGTTACGGCGACGGGAAAGCGCGCCAAGCGGCCCACGACGCGGGCTTCACCGGGCATCTCGCCAAGCCTGTGGACCTTCCTGCCCTACTGGAAGTCATCGCGCGCGGTGCCAAGTCCATGTCCGGACAGGCCCTCAGCGTGAAGTAAGGTCGCTCCTGACCGACCCCGATTGGGAAGTCTTTTCGGGGTGAGCGACCGCTGCCAAAGGTCCGTTCGCGACTCGCGATGCTTGTTTCCTCGCGATTGTCCGCGGCGGGAGTAATCTTTGCCCTGATGGGGGAGATGACCTGGGCACGCCGGATCAGCGCGGCCGTGGCATGCATTGCCGGCCTCGTGCTGCTTGGTTGGTGCCTCGCCTTCGAGCCTCTTCAGACCTTCATCCCCGCGCGCAGGGTGACGCGCCCCGAGAGCGCCATCGGGTTCCTGCTCGCCGTAGTCGGTGTGTGGGGGCTCGGTTCGAAGCGCGCGTCCATGCGCCATGTCGCCACCGTCGCGGCGCTCCTGTGCGGTGCGATCGGAGCCACGGCGCTGACCCTTCACGCGTTGGACACCACGATCTCGCTGCAGCTGCTGCTCCCCCAGAGTCCTGGTGGTGCGCGGCTGACTTCCGTGCCGGCCGCTTCCGGGCTTTGCATGACGAGCCTCGCCCTGTTGGCTTCGCGTTCACGTGATCGCTGGGCGCTCTGGGTATTTGACGTGGCCACGGTGTCTACGTTCGTGGTTGGCACGCTGGGGATCCTGGCGTCCCTCTACGGTTGGTATGAGGCGAGTTCCCTCGCCATGGCCTTTCGCAACACGGCGTTCCCTTCGGGCCTCTGTCTCATGGGGCTCGGCTTGAGCACGGCTTTGCTTCACCCCGAGCGTGGTCTGGTGAGCCGAGTGCTCGAGGTAGGACCGAGCGGCACGCTCTTGCGTAGGCTCTTGCCGGCCGCGGTGTTGCTCCCGGCGGTGATGGGTTTCTTCGAGAATGCAGCCGCGCGCAATGGCTGGTTCGCGGGCTTCGGGAACGCGCCCTTCGTGGTGGCCGAGGCCGCCGGCATCGTTTGGTTGGTGGCGTTGAGCGCCCGTTCGGTGCGGCGCTTCGACGCGCAGCGTGAGACAACGCAGCGCGCGCTGGAGGAGGAGATGCGCGCCCACTCCTCGCTGCTCACCGAGCGCGAGCTGCGCTTCCGGTTGCTGGCCGAGACCGCGCCGCAAATCGTGTGGACCGCGCGTCCCGACGGAGCGCTCGACTACCTCAGCTCCGCCTGGTCGCGCTTCACCGGCGTCCCGGAGGAGCGCTCCCATGGCTGGCACTGGGACGAGTGCATCCATCCGCAGGACCTGGCGCGCGTGGTGCAACGCTGGAAGGAGGCGGCCGAAGCCGGGGAGTCCTACGAGCTGGAGTACCGCCTGCGGCGTCACGACGGCGACTACCGCTGGTTCTTGAGCCGCGCCATTCCGTCGCGCGACAGCGACGGGCGCGTGACTCGCTGGTACGGCGCTGACACCGACGTGCACGAACTCCACGAGGCCCGCGAGGCGCTGCGCATGAGCGAAGCTCGCTTTCGCCTGGCGCTCGGGGACCGCGCTTTCATTGCCTGGACCCAGGACGCGCACCTCCGCTACACGTGGGTCTACAACCCGGCTGCAGGCTACGAGCCCGAGCGCTCCATCGGGCGCACCGACTTCGACGTGCTCGACATGCGGGGCGACGCGGAGCGCCTGGTGGCCATCAAGCGCAGCGTGCTCGAGACGGGCGAGTCCTTCTCGGGACAAGTTCCGCTCATGATCAAGGGAGAGCAGCGCTACTACGAGATGCGGCTCAACTCCCTCCTCGATGGCGCTGGCGAGGTCACCGGTCTGGCGGGCGCCGCCTACGACATTACCGATCGCAAGCGCTCGGAGGAGTTGCTGCTCAGCGCGCAGAAGTACGAGTCGATCGCGCAGCTGGCGGGGGGCGTGGCCCACGACTTCAACAACCTGCTGACCGGCATCATCGGCAACGCCGACTACGTGCTGGGCAAGCTGCCCTCGAGCACGCCCACCAGCCTGCGCGTCGCGCTCACGCGCGTCATCGATTCCGGGGAGAGCGCCGCCGAGCTCACGCAGCAGCTCCTGGCCTATGCGGGCAAGGGACGCTTCCACGTGCAGCCCACGGACCTCAGACGCCTCAAGGACTCGCTCTCGGGCTTGGTCCGCGCCTCGGTCCCCAGCGGCGTGCGGGTCGAGTACGACGTGCCCTCGGATTTGCCGTTGGTGCGCGCCGACGAGAATCAGCTGCAGCAGATGCTGACCAACCTGCTGCTCAACGCCATCGAGGCCATCGGCGACCACCATGGCGTGGTGCACATGGTGATGCGTGCCGTGACGCTCGACGCCGCGTCTGCGAGCACGCTCGACGTCCCCGATGCGAGCGACGGATCCTACGTCCAGATCGAGGTGCGCGACGATGGTCCCGGGATGCCCGAGGAGACGCTTCAGCGGGCGTTCGAGCCCTTCTTCTCCACCAAGTTCATCGGACGTGGCCTCGGCCTCTCGGCGGCACAAGGGATTGCCCATGCCCACGGCGGCGGCATCGTGGCCCATAGCAAGCCCGGCGACGGCGCGACCATCCTCGTGACCTTGCCTGCGCTCAGGGAGCCCGCGCTCAGGGCGTCCGCGCCCGTGACCCGCACGGACACGGTGGAGCGACCGTTCGCCTTTCCCGGCGCGGGCGTGCTGTTCGTGGACGATGAAGCTCAGCTGCGCGAGATCGGTCGCCTCAGCCTTACCGAGGCCGGCTACCGCGTGTTCATCGCGGAGAACGGCGCGGAGGCGCTCGAGATCATGGCGCGCATCCACGAGCAGATCGACGTGATCGTGCTGGATATGACGATGCCGGTGATGGGCGGAGCCGAGGCGGCGCGCAGCTTGCGCAAGGAGCGCGTGGGCGTTCCCATCGTGGCCTCGTCGGGTTACTCGGAGTCGGAGACCCTGGAGCGCTTCGGCGACATCGCTCCGCTCTTCCTGCGCAAACCCTATCGTCCCAACGAACTGCTCGCGGTGGTGGCGAGCGCGTTGGACCAAGTGCGCGCGGGCCGCTCCGCGAGCGGCGAGAGGCAAAGCACGCTGCGTGGTTAGCACGACCCAGTTACTTGAGGGCGGCCAGGTGCCCGTCGAGCGCCTGCAAGATTTCGCGGTTTCCATCCTGGGCGTAGCCCGAGAGTTTCTCCTCACAGCTCGGGAGGGCCTTCACGAACTCGTGAACGCTGTCCGGATCGCTGAGGTCGTCGGCCCAGCGCCCGTAGCCCAGCCGCTCGAGGTAGCGCGCATTGAGGACCTGTTCGAACTGTCCTGCCACCGGCACCGCCAGCATCGGCTTGTGCAGGTACACGGCCTCACCCATCAGCGTGAAGCCACCCCCTGCGATCACGCCGCGCGCCGACGCGAGGTCCGAGATGAAGCCCGCCTCGCTGAAGGGACGATAACGCAGGTTGCCCTCGACTTGCTCTTCGGCGATGCCGCGGCGCATGCCGTAGACGCGGCACTCGAGGCCGGTGTGCTGCAGCGTGTCGGCCAGTTCGTCGTGGCCTTCGGCCGTCTGATAGACCAACAAGTGGTCGCCGCGCGTGCGCTCGGCCGCCAGAATCTCGGGCCGCAGGATGGGCGGAAACAGGCTGGTGTTCGGCTTGCGCACCGGCAGCCGAAAAAAGCTGGTGATCAGGTACTGCTCGCAGAATGGCAGCTTGCCCTTGACGAACGCCTTGGCGATCTCGAACTCCGCGCGGTAGCCGTCGATGACGTCGTCGTCGATGGTGCAGCGGTTGAGCACCTGCATGTTGTCGATGCTGATGATGGGCAAGCGATGGGTCTGGCCGAAGTAGTAGGTCCACGACTCGAAGTCGCTGATGACCACCTCGGGCTTGAAGTCGCTGATTAGCTCGAGGTAGGCGGCGATTTGACGAGGAACTGCCGCGCTGCCTGCCAGCACGTTGGACCACAGGGTGGAGCCGCGCTGCACGCGGTTGTCGTCATAGACGATGTGCAGGCCGTGGATGCGGTGGACCCAGGCGTGCTGCGCGAAGCGCTTGCGCAGGAACTCGGCGGCGCGGCCCGAGGCCATCACCTCGACCTCGTGGCCCTGGGCGACGAGGTGCTCGAGTACCACGCGGGAACGCATGGCGTGCCCCATTCCTTCTCCGACCACGCCGTACAAGATTCGCATTCCCGGAGCCTAGCAAAGACCGCCCCGGCGTCCTACGAAGCGGTCATGGCGAGTATCGGACACGTGGCGGTGGGATTGGCTGCCGCCCGCTGGGAGCACGCGCGACCACGTCCCCTCTTGACCTCGCTCGTGGCGTCCATGGTGCTCTACGCGGGGCTCTCGCTCTTACCAGACTTCGACGTGATCGGCTTTCGCTTGGGTGTCGCCTACGAGGACCCCTGGGGACATCGCGGGGCCACGCACTCGCTGTTCTTCGCGCTGTGCACCGGCTTGCTCGTGGCGCTGTTGGCGCGCCTTGCCCAACGTCCCTTCGCGCGCACGTTCGCGTTGTGTTTCCTGGTGGTGGTCTCCCACGGCTTGCTCGATACCTTGACCGACGGTGGTCTCGGCGCGGCCCTCTGGTGGCCCTTCTCGAACGACCGCATTTTCGCGCCCCTGACGCCGCTTCCGGTGGCTCCCATCGGGCGGGGGTTGCTGTCGCAGCAGGGGTTGCGCGTCATGCTGACGGAGTTCGTCTGGTTCGCGCCGATGTTCGTGTACGCGCTCCTGCCCCGACGTGCCACGCGCACTCCTTCCCAACGCCACGATCACTGAAGCGACTTCGTACGTGATGTCGATTGCAGAGCGTGCGCCGGCGCACGCGTGGGATCTCCCCAGTGGAGGAAAAACTCCCCAGTCGCAGAACACGCGCCGACACGCTGCCGACACGAACACAGGCGTTTTGGGCCGGCACGGCCGATGCTTCGTGAGGGAGTGATTCGAGGCAATCAACAGGAGGCTTCCATGAAGCGGTCCCCCATCTTCGGCTCACTCACCCTGCTCGCTGGCTTGCTCGTCGTTCTCGTTCAGCCGGCCCAGGCGCAGGGAAACCAAGCGCGTACCAAGCCGGTGGTCGACGCACCGCAGCAACACCGCGCTCACCATACGACGCGGCAGCACGCCCACGGGAAGCCGCGCCATACCCACTACAAGCCTGCAAGCTGAGCGCTACAGGAGCCGCAGGCGGCTCTCCCGCGCGCGCGCTCGACCGTCGTAGTCGCTCGGCAGATCGAGGTCCAGCGAGGTCGCGATGGCCCCCGTGCGCAAGGCATAGGAGCGCTCGGCATAGGCCGCGTCGTCACGCCACAAGCCACGCGCCACATGCTCCACGAACGGACGCACGGCGCCCTGCATGCGCCCGAGCAAGCGGAAGCCCAGGCGCTCCGAGGTCGCCAGCGTCGTCTCGAGGATGGCCGTGCGTCCCGGCGCCAGCGGCGTCGCGTGGGTCTCCACCACCGAGCCTCGGCCTTCGCCGTCGACGATGGTCATCACGATGGTGCGTGGGTCGGGGCAGTGGAATGTGGCGTCCACCTCCACCACCACCGGGCCGAGCACGCGATATTGGACGCGCAGCTTGAGCAGCGCGTCGGAGGCTTCGGTGACGCGCAGGTTGGTGAATACACCTGGATGGAAGTGCGCTCCGTGCCAGGGGTCGAGCCGGTTGGCGATCACGTCGTTGGGCTCGCAGCGAGCCTCCACGCGCACGGTCCCTTCGAGGTAGCGCTCCGGGCGCGGCGCGAGGAAGGGGCGCTCGCTCAAGGTCTCGTGTTCGTGCAGTCCGTCGAGCCTCACCCAGGTGAGGACGCCGTCGTCGTGCACGGGCATGGGGTGCCAGGCTCCGTGCCGCTGACGGCCGAGCTCGAGGCCATGCCACGGACACACCACCTTGCCGCGACACACGCGGCCCTCGCTCAGCGAAGCGCCGAGATGGGGGCACTCGTCGAAGCCCATCGCCACACCCTGCTCATCGCGAAAGGCCACGAGATAGCGGCCCGCGATCTGATAGCGCGTGGGCCCCATACCGATGCGGCGCGAGGCATCGACCGCGTACCAGCCGCCGGAAGGCAGGCTCAGGGCATGGTCGAGGGCGCTGCGGATGCGCGTGGGGCTCGCCTGCGCCCAGTCGGGCCCGGCATAGGGACCCTCGCGGGTGAGCGGAGCCAAACGGCGGCCGAGTCGAAAGGTGCGTTCAGTCATGGATTCACTCCGGGCAGAGGCTCGCGCGCGGGATTCATGGCGGCACCGCGGCTCGGCCAGCTGGGCAGGTGACCTAGCGCCAAGAGCCCGCGACGCGGCACCGAAAACACGGGACTTCCGATCACGTCGCGCTCCGCGAGCAGGTGGTTGGCGGCCAGCATGCCCGCGGCGGTGGCGCGCTCCATCAGGGCGCTCGGCATCGGCAGCTTGACGAAGTCGCCCGCCAACGTGAGGCCCCGCAAGGGAGTGTTCGGCGTGGGGCGCTGCGCGTGGGAGCCGGGTGCGAACGCCGGGCAGTCCTCGCGCACCAACCAGCGCTCGTCGAACACCCGGGCGCCCGCGAACTCGGGATAGAGCGCGAGCGTGGCCTGCCAAAGCTCGTCGCGCAGCGCCGACTCCTCGAAGTCGGGCTCCACTGCGTAGGCATGGATCTCCACCACCGAGCCGCCGTGACGCTCGGCCCAATCGTGGCTCTGGTCCTCGAACCGCTCGAACAGCGAGATGTTGTCGATGTGCCCGAGCTCGTTGGTGCCCACGAAGCCGTGGCGTTCGGCGCGCGCACGCCGGTCGATCCAGCGCCGCCACACCACGAACGGTCGTGTGGTCTCGAGGCTCTGCACCGAGCGCCGAAAGCCCGCGTGCGAGAGCTCCGGCGAGCGCTCGACCAGGGCCTTGAGGGCGGGCACGCTCAGCGCGAGCACCAGCTGATCGGTCTCGAGCTGCTCGCCCGCGCATTCCACCACGTAACCGGCGCCGCGCGGTGACACGCGCAGGACCTCGGCGTGGGTGCGCACGTCGACGCGCAGGGCAGCGAGCTCGCGCGCCAGCGGCTGCCAGAGGCCGGTGGAGAACGGCTGGTTCAACACGTCGAAGACCAGTCCCTCGCCGCTACCCGTGAAGTAGAAGTGGAACATCATCAAGAGCTCGGCCGCGGACATCTCTTCTTCGGCGTTGAAGAACGAGTGAGCGAACACGTTGAAGAGCATGGCGCGCGCCTGGGGCGGGAAGCGCAGGGAGTCGAGGTAGTCGCGTGCGCTCAGGTGATCGTACCGCGCGTAGGTCGTCGCGCCGTCGTAGGCCACCATGGCCAGCGCCTCGCGCACGTTCACGCGCAGTAGATCGCGCAGCTTGAGGTAGGGAGTGCGCCGCGTGAGCTCGATCAGATTGAAGGGGGGCTGGTTGGGGATGCCGACGAAGGTCTGCACGGCGCCGCCTCGTCCGTGCACCGGATAGTCGGTCATGGGCGTCAGCATGTGCAGCTCGGGGTCGAGTCGCTTCAGCAGGTTTCGCAGGTTGTAGTACTGGCGAAAGAACGCGTGAAAACCACGGCCCATCTGGAAGCGCTCGCCCGTGGCGAGCTGGTCGTCCCAGGCGGACACGCGTCCGCCGAGCACGCCGCCCGCCTCGAGCAGCGTGGTCGTGACCCCGCGCTCGGCCAGGCTCAAGGCGGCGGACACGCCCGCTAGCCCGCCCCCCACGACGACCGCGCGCGTGGGCGTCGCGACGCGCGTCAGGCGCCCTCCGAGATCCGGCAGCTTCTCTGGAGCCATGAACCTCATGCGATTACCTCTGCCACGAACGTATGCGTCACCCCGCGCTGCCAGCCGTCCATCGGCAGCACCTCCACGCGCCCGAAGCCCGCGCGCTCGAGCCGCGCCACGAAGGCTCGCACGCCGTCGAACTCGTTGACGCTGCGGCGCAGGTACCGAAAGAGCTCGGGCGCCCGGCTGAGCGAGCTTCCGAGGGGCACGATGACGGTGCTCGACACGGCGTTCCAGATCGCCCGCGCGAGCGCGCTGTCGGCCACCGAGTACTCGTGGAAGGCGACGCGCCCGCCCGGCTTGAGCAGCGACTTGAGGTGCCTCAGGCAGAGGTCTTTGTCGGGCACGTTGCGGATGCCGTAGGCCATCAAGATGCCGTCGAAGGGCCCGCTCGCGCCGTGGGCCGCGGGATCCGTGGCATCTCCCAACAGGAAGCGTACCGCCGTGAGCGCAGGCTTCTTGGCGGCCACTGCGAGCATGCCCGCCGAGGCGTCGAGCGCGCTAATGCGCGCGCCGGGGTAGGCCGTGAGCAAGGCCTGGGTGGAGAGTCCCGTTCCGCAACACAGGTCGAGGAGCTCCGCGTCGGGTCGTGCGCGCAAGCGCTCGGCGCTCCAGGCAAGGTGTTTGCGGTAGCCCGGGTTGAGCGCATTCAACAAGTCGTAACGGCTGGCGACGGTGTCGAATTCGCGGCTCAGGGCGGCCGATCCGAAGTTTTCGTGGGGTAACTCAGTGCGGGTGTCCAAGCGGCTCGTCTTTCTCGAACGCGGCCCAACCGCTGCGGCGTCTCGTCAGTAGTAGTGCATGTGAATGGTTACGGTGGCGTCGCCGCCAGGCTCTAGCGTGAGCTGGGCGTCCTCGAATTTGGGGGGCCCCATGCGTCCGCGCGCATCGCGCGAAAAGCCGATGCCCTCGCGCGGGATGCCGAAGATGCCGGTCTTGACCTTGCGATTGCGGTCTTCGTCGTGGAGCACCGAGATGGCGAACACACCCGGCTCCACGTCCTCGAACACCACGCGGGTCTGGGCCCGCGCGATGGCGGTGGCCACCCGGCGCTCCGCCCGAAGGGGCTCCTCCGGAAAGCCCGCGTCGCTGCGGAACAGGGCGAACAGCGCGTCGCCCACGTCGTTCCGGAAGTTCTGGACCGTCACCACGATGCGCCCGCTGGTCTGCCGGGCTTTCTCGGTCGGCGCGGCCGGTTCGGCCTGCGCGCTCGCGTCCATCGAGGTTCCGCTGTTGGCGAGCATCGTCACCACCACCCCCGTGCCCAGGAGACGCCGCAGAACGCGAGCCGCACCACGTTTGCCTGGTGTGGTCGGGAAAGGTACCGCCGCCGATTGCTCTCGGGCCCCCATCAAGAGGATGCTACCCGACTCCTACAGAAGCGCACGCGTTCCGAACAGTGCTCCAATTTCTCACCGTGCAAGTTCTGCGAAACCCAGGCCCGACCGTGATACGCTCGATGTGACGTTTTTCACGGGGTTTTCGCTGTTGGACAGCCTGCAGTTCGCCGAATCCAGCCCGGCTCCGCGCGCAGCCGCGCCCGCTCCCGAAACTAGCCCGAAGCTGGGATTCTCCTACCAGCCGGCGCTCGATGGTCTGCGCGCGCTTTGCGTGCTCGCCATCATGCTCTACCACGCCGACCTGCCGTGGCTTCCGGGGGGCTTCCTGGGCGTCGAAGTGTTCTTCGTGATCAGCGGTTACCTGATCACCTCGCTCATGCGCGCCGAGTTCGCCCAGAGCGGCAGGATCGACCTGGTGGCGTTCTGGGGGCGGCGTGCGCGTCGCCTATTGCCCGCGCTGTGGGCGCTGCTCCTGGCCGTTTCGGTGGCGGCGGTGGCCTTCTTGCCCGGTGAGGTCTGGCGCCTGCGCGGCGAGGTCGCGGCCGGGCTCACCTACGTGTCCAACTGGTACTCCATCTTCCGGCACGAGAGTTACTTCGAGTCGGTGGGGCGCCCGTCGTTGCTTCGGCACCTGTGGTCGTTGGCCATCGAGGAGCAGTTCTATCTGGTGTGGCCGCCCCTGTTCGCGGTGCTCGCGCGCCGCTTCTCGGGGCGCACCAGCGGGCTTCTGTGCGCGGCCTTGGCGGCAGCATCGGGGCTATGGATGGCGTTGCGCGTGGTGCCTGGCGAGGATCCGTCGGCGCTCTACTACGACTCCTTCGCGCGCGCGGCCGCGATGCTGCTCGGCGGCGCCCTGGCTTGCCTGTGGGCCCCCCGGAGCGCGCCCTCAGTGACCCCTCGCAAGCCGCTGGTGGACCTCCTGGGGCTGGGCGGACTGGCTGGTCTATTGGCCGCGTCCATGGCGCTCGGTGAGGCCGATGCCGTGGTCTTCCGCGGCGGCCTCTTGCTGGTGGATCTATGCGCGCTGCTGGTGATCGTGGCGCTGGTGCACCCGCAGGGCGGGCTGCTCAAGCGTGCGCTGGCCGTGGCTCCGTTGCGCTTCGTGGGCACGCGCTCCTACGGGCTCTACCTGTGGCACTGGCCCCTGTTCGCGCTGACGCGTCCCGGGCTCGACCTGCCCCTGGAGGGTACGGCGTCCCTGGCGCTGCGTTTTACGGCGGCCTTCGTGCTCGCCGAGTTGTCGTTCCGTTTCGTCGAGGAGCCCGTGCGGAGTGGTCGTTTCATGAAGGCGTTGAGAGCGGTGTGGGAGTCCCGTGCGCGCGTCGGTTACGCGCGAGCCATCTTGGTGGGCGGCTTCGTGTGCGCCTTGAGCTGCGTGTTCGTGACGCACGGATTCGTGCGCGCGCGTCCGCCCCAGGAGCCCAACTGGGAGACCACGCTGCCGGCCCCGGGCAATCAGCCCACGCTCACCGGTAGCGCGCCGCTGGCGACTTCTTCGGCTGCCATCGCTCGCGCGGAGCAACAGCCCGGGGCGGAGCGCGTGGTGAGCGACGGCGTGGCCGAGAGGCCCCACGTGCTGATTTTCGGCGACTCGGTGGTACTCGGTGCCCGGAACTACCTGCGCCAGGGGCACGAGAGCGAAGTGGAGTTCGACTCGGAGATCGGCCGCACCAGCAGCACCGGCTTGCCACGCCTGCGCAAGCTCGCGCGCCAGAAGAAGCTGCCGCGTGTGGTGATCATTCACCTGGGCAACAACGGCTGGGTTTACGAGGAACAAGTCCACGAGATGATGACGCTGCTCGAGGGCGTGGAGCGGGTGGTGTTCGTGAATGCCCACGTCAACAAGCGCTGGCAAGATCGCAACAACGCCACGCTGGCCGCGGCGCTCGCGCAGCACCCGCGCGCCGTCCTGGTGGACTGGCTCAAGGCCAGCGAGAAACACCGCGAGTGGTTCGGCGCGGACGGCCTCCACCTCACGCCCATCGGGGCCGCCGCGTTCGCCGCGCTCCTCAGTCCTTATTACGCGATCGCGCCGTAGCGGGCTTGGGCTGCTTGCCGCGCGGAGCGACCAGAGCCTCCGGCGCCGGCTCATCGACCACTGCCACCGGATTCGCCTCGCTGGTGTTCACACCCAACAACCGGTCGGCGATGCGATCGCCCAGCAAGGCGTAGCCTCGTCGCGTGAAGTGGATCAGGTCCTTGGCTCCGAGCGGCGGGTCGGCCTTGACCCAGCTCAACATGGACAGCGGGCCGCCCATGCTCTCGATTACGTCGAAGTACGCGCAGCCGAATTCCGCGGCCGTCTTGCGCTGTAGCTCGTTGATCTGCGCCGTGCGTTCGCGTGGCTGGTAGACGCCCTTCTTGATGCGCTCGGGGAAGTCCGTGGGGCCCACCAACAGGCAGCTCGCGCCCGGGGCGCTCTGGCGTAGGCGACTGACGACCTCGTGCAGCTGCGCCGCATAGTCCTGGATGGGCTGCGTGACGTCGGTGGACTCGTTGGTGCCGTAGCTGAGCACCCACAGGTCCGGCGTGCGCCGTCCCAAGTGCTCGAGGAAGAGCGGCTGGTCCCAGTACAGCTGGGCACGCGCGCGCGCACCCGGGATACCCAGGGTGTCGAGCACCACACCGGGGCCTTCGAGCTCGGCCACCAAGCCGAACCAGGTCAGCGGAACGTCGAGGCCGCTCGCGATGGTCACGTCGTGGGGCTGATCGTTGGGCGCGTCGAAGGCGACGTACTGGCCCTGGGTCGAAGCGTCCGGGAGCGCCGGAGCGGGCGGCAACTTGGAGGGCGCCTGGCCATCGACTGCGAAGTGGGGCAGCGGACCGGGCAGCAGGAAGAACTCGTAGTGCGTGGCGCGGCCCGAGGGATTCACCGCATTCGTGAGGCGCAGGCGCACGAGCGGGGCCTCTGGCACCGGCTCGGCCGGCTCCACCTTCTTGGGCGCGGGGCGCTTGCCCTTGCTCGGCGGGATGGGCTCTGGCTCGGCGATGGGCTGCGGCGCGAACGCGACTCCGGCCAGCCCGAGGGGAAGTGCATCGCTCTCGGGACGCTTGCGGATGTAGGTGCCTTTGAGTCCCTTGGCCTCGAGCAGCTCTGCGCGGCTATGGCGATAGGAGCGCCAGGGGCGTCCGGTCATCACGAAGCCGGGCCCACCATCGCCGTATTCGGCCTGGAGCCGCTCGCGCACGCGTCCGCTCATGAAATCGGCAGCCGTGTGGGAGTCACCGAAGAACGTGATGTGAGTCTTGGTCCGCGCGTTCTTGGTGCGCTCCAACGCGCTGTGAAAGAACTCGAGCGGGGCGGCTTCACGGGCGGGCGGAGCGCTGTTGGCGCTGACGGGCGTCGCAGCGGAGGAAGCCGCAGGCGCGCGTGGCGGTGCCGCGGGCAGCGCGGTGTTTACGCGCGGGGAAGCCGGCGGCGGTGAGGCCGTGGTGCGGGCCGAACACGTGGAGAGCAGCAGCACGTGCAAGGCGCAGACAACGGTGTAACCGCCCTGTCGAGAGACCATGGGCCCCCATGGTCGCAAGAACGGGGCCCCGAGGCAAATCGGGCGGAAAACGGCTAGTTCCGCACGGCGCAGTGATGATCGTCGGCACAGTCCACGGCAGGGGGCTCGCCCTGCGGGCACGCCTGCAGACACGGCGGTACCGGATCGCATTCGGGGGCTGTGCTGTCTTCAACCCCCTTGTGGAAGGCGAACCAACCGCTCGGGTCGTCGGCGCAGCCGGCGCAGCAGCCCGTGGGGCGCGCCTCGCAATCGTTGGCGCTGCTGCAACGTGTGGACTCCTCTTGGCGTAGGTCCACGACGGCACAGGCGCCGCTGACGCAGGCGGCACGCAGCTGCGGTCGAATGCTGTCCGGCACTGGTTCGGGGCACGCACCGCACAGAACGTCGCAGGTCAGTGGCCGTTGAGTCGTGGGGACCGCGCGCACCTGGCTCCGATCGGGTTCACAGGCACCGCAGCACCCCACGGGAATCAACCAGCAGTCCTGGTTCTGCTCGCACTCCTGCGCGGACGCATCCGAGTGCGCTCCGCCGTCCCCTGGTGAGCCAGCATCCCGATTGCCTTGCGAGCCGTTGTCACAGCCCCACACCAAAGCCGCTCCAAGGAACCACCAGGCTCTGCCAGTCTGTGCCGCGTGCCGCATACCTCGCCAGGTAAGCACGGGACGAGCCAATGCCCAACGGGGAGCGACGCTCTGGCCTTTTGTGTCCCTTGGCGGTAGAGCCAGAAGATGTCCATCACCGCCGTGATCCTGCTCAAGGTCGACTCCTGTTCACCCGCACCGCAGAGCGGCATGCGCGCGGATCTGCTGGAGGACGCAGCCCTTCTGCACACCGGGCTGCCCTTCGCGAGCGAGCCCGATGAGCTCTTGGAGCGCGTGCGCGCCGCCGTGGGTGACGACCTCCTGGCCGAGCACGAGGACCCGCGCGGCCTGTTCGTGATGCCCGACGTGGCGGCGCCCCGGGCGCGCAGCTATCTCGACGTGATCGACGAAGTGGGCGAGGGCGGTTCCTGGCTTCCACTCGAGCAGGCGAGTTCCTATGGTCTTCCCGATGGTCTGGGGGCGCTCGGCGCGGTGCTCGGGAGCATGCTGCAGAACATGCCCGAATCCGTGCTCGAGGCGGCCAGTGCTGCGGCCCGGGGCGACCTGGCGGCCTTCAGCCAGGTGTCGGATCAGGTCGCGTCACTGATGGGTCACGGCAGCGAAGGCGTGAGCCTGGCCAGTTTGGCGCGCCTCATGGGCGACGGGCGCGCGCTCGACCCCTCCTCGCCAGCGTTTCAGCAGATCCTGCACACGCTCGAGGGCGAGCTCGAAAGGAACCCCGAACAGGTGGCGCGCATCGCCGAGCAGTTCTTCGGTGCGCCCCACAGGGACGACGACGAGCGCTGAGGCGACCGAGCCAAACGTTCGCAGCTAGAATCGCAGCGCCAGTTGGGGCCCGAGCTTTTGCGGGCTCACCGCCACGTCGAAGCTCAGCGAGCGTCCCCGCGGCAGCTCGATGGACGCGTAGCCGAACTCCTCACGCCGCCGCTTGCTGGTGGTGTATTTGACGATGCCTGCCACCATCATCACGGCACCTCCGAGCTCGATGGCCCCGTAGAGTGCCAACCATCCCGGAGCATGCTGGGCCGGGCCGATCGCCAGAAAAGGGCCGAACACGGGGATGAACATGAATGCCCCCACCTGCTGGCAATTGCGGCAGGTCTCCTTCTCGATGTCGAGCAGGATGGCTCCAGTGAGCGCGGCGATCAGGTAGGAAGTCCCGAGCGTCACGATGCCGCCGATCATCAAGCCGCGGCTGATGCGTGGCGGTCGCGCAGGAAGCTGCCCGGGCGTCGTGAGGACGGTGCCTGGAGGCGGGCGGTTGTAGTCCGGTTGCGTCGCGTAGCCCGGTGCGGTCGCATACGGAGCGGGTGCGTACGGAGCGGGCGCGGCCTGGGTCGGTGCTCCGTACATTTGCGGGGTTGAACTAGGTGAGATCGGCGGCGCGGCGGTGGGAGCAGGTGCTGCCCCGGGCGGCGCGGCTTGTTGTGCGCGCGCGGATGCGCCGAACGAGAGCAGGACGCAGCAGAGCACGAAGGCTCCGCGCGAGCGAAGACAGGACCCCCAAAACATGTCCCGATCTAATCATGACAAGCGCGAGCCTGACAACCCGCAGATGACCACGCCTAGCGATAGCCCTCGGCCTGCAAGTTGAATAACCGCGCATAGCGGCCGTTCTTCGCCATGAGCTCCTCGTGGCTCCCCTGCTCCACGATGGTTCCATCGGCTAGCACCACGATTTGGTCGGCCATGCGCACAGTGGAGAAACGGTGCGAGATCACGATGCCCATGCGCTGCGCGGAGAGCGCTCGAAAGCGCTGGAACACCTCCGCCTCGGCTTCTGCGTCCATGGCCGAGGTCGGCTCGTCGAGGACCAGGATGTCTGCGTCTTCGCGCATGAAGGCGCGTGAGAGCGCGATCTTCTGCCACTGTCCTACCGACAGCTCCTGCCCACCACCGAACCAGCGACCCAACTGAGTTTCATATCCCTTGGGCAGCTTCTGGATGAAGGGTTCCGCCATGCCCTTCACGGCGGCGCGCTGCCAGGCGGCCTCGTCCTCGAAGGCCTCCACGTCGCCCGCGCCGATGTTCTCTCCCACCACCAGCTGATAGCGGATGAAGTCCTGGAAGATCACGCCGACCCGGGCGCGCAACGCGTCGGGGCTCCACTCCGAGAGGTCGAGGCCGTCGAGCGTGATGCGCCCGGACGTCGGCGAGTAGAGTCGCGTCAAGAGTTTGATCAGCGTGGTCTTGCCGGCGCCGTTCTCCCCCACCAACGCGAGCTTCTCTCCCGGGCGAATGTGCAGGGTCACGTTGCTCAGCGCGGGCCGCGGATTGCCGCGATAGGCGAACGACACGTCCTCGAAGCGCAGGCCTTCCGCGGGGCGCGGACCTTGGCTCTGGCTGCCGCTCAGGGGAGGTGAGGGATGGTCCAGGTACTCGTAGAGGTTCGAGAGATAGAGGTTGTCTTCATACATGCCGCCCACGGCGCTCAAGAGTGCCGAGAGCGAAGCCTGACCTTGCTTGAACACCAGCAAGTACATGGTCATGTCGCCGAGCGTGATGGAGCCCTTCACCGTGTGCATCACGATGTAGCCGTAGGCGCCGTAGAAGCCGAGCGTGCTGATCAATCCCAGCGCGAAGCCCCACGAGCTGCGGCGCAAGGTGAGCGCCCGGTCTTCGGCGAACAACTTCTGGAAGATCTCGCGGTAGCGCCCCAAAAAGAGCGGCCCCAGGCGAAACAGCGTCACTTCCTTGGCATTGTCTTCGCGCGCCAGCAGCGACTCCAGGTAGTTCTGCATGCGCGTCTCGGGTGCACGCCAGCGGAAGAGCCGGAAGGCATCGTCCGAGAAGCGTTTCTCGGCCAGGAACGCCGGCAACGCGGCGAAGGCCAGCGCCAGCACCGCCCAGATCGACAGCTTGAACAGCAGGCCGCCGTACACCAGCAGCGTCAAACTATTCTGCAGGAGCCCGAAGACTCGCTGCACCAAGCTCAGGGGACGCCACGAGGCCTCGCGGCGCGCTCGTGTCATGCGGTCGTAGAACTCGGAGTCCTCGAAGTCGGCGAGGCCCAAGGTCAGCGCCTTCTCCAGGATCATCTCGTTCACGCGCTGACCCAGTAGCGCCCGCAGCAAGGACTCGCACAGGCTCAGCCCACGCTGCACGCCCGCCATCAGCGTCACCAGCACGAGCTCCGCGCCCAGATAACGCAGCGCCAGGTTGGAGCGCGCCCCGAAGCTACCCGGCTCCGCATGCACGACCGCGTCCACGATGAGCTTGCCCACGTAGGCGATGGCGCCCGGCAGCACGCCGGCCACCACGCTCAGCACCACCAGCCAGATTGTGATGGCGCGGCTGGTGGCCCAGACCAGCTCGAAGGCCTTGCCCGTGTACTGCAGCACGCCCAGGAAGTTCGAGAAGCTCAGCTTCTTGCTCGGATCCTCGGCGGGTGCGTGCGGGATGCGCATCAGCGCAACTCGTCGCGGTGGGTTTCACGCCCGAGATAGACCGCGGTCCCCGAGACCACGGCCAGGATCATCAAGTAGTAGGCGGGGCTGAGCTGAGAGCCCGTTTGTCGGGTGAGCACGGAGGCCACCATGGGGGCGGTGCCACCGAACACCGCCAAGCTGCCGTTGTAGCCGATGGAGAGGGCGCTGAAGCGCGTGCGCGGTGGGAACATCTCCGCCATCGTGGACGGAACGGGGCCGATCACCATGGCGGTGATCAACGTGAGCGCGATTTGGGCCAGCGTGACCTGCACGAAGTCCAGGCTGAACAACATGCGATAGAGCGGGACCACCAGAAGGAGTGTCGCTGCGACCCCCGTGAGCATCACGGGGCGGCGCCCGAAAATATCCGACGCATAGCCCGCCGCGGGCAGCGCGAAGATCAACACCAGGAGCGCACAAGAGGTCGCGAGCTGGGCCCGGTGGGCCAGCATGCCGGCTTCAACCAGCGCCGCCTGCACGAACAGGTACAGCACGTAGAAGAACGCCGAGCCCAGCGCGTACAGCAGAAAGAGCCGCAGGATGCCGCGGCCTTCGTGGGTGATGGCTTCGCGCACAGGCTGTTTGGCGATGGCGCCCTCCCGACGCAGCCGCTCGAACGTGGCCGTCTCGGCCAGACTTCGGCGCACCCACAGGGCGACGCCGGCTACGAATACGCCCAACAGAAACGGCACTCGCCACGCCCACGTTTGGGTCTCGCGATCCTCGCTGATGCGCGACGTGACGAATGCGGCCAGCGATGCCAACAGGATGCCGATGATGGCGCCGCAGGTGGTAAGCGCGCCGTGCAGGCCACGCCGGTGGGCGGGGGCGTGTTCGATCACGAACGAGAACGACGCGGTGTACTCGCCGCCGACCGAGAGCCCCTGGGCCAGCCGCAGGAGCAAGAGGCCGATGGGGGCTGCGATGCCGATGTTCTCGTAGGTGGGCAAGAAGCCGAACAGCAGGCTCGGGATGGCCATCAGAATGACCGAGAGCTCGAGCGCGCGCTTGCGCCCGAAGCGGTCGCCCACGTGGCCGAACAGCAGCGCGCCTACCGGGCGCATCACGAAGCTCACCGCGAGCACACCGTAGGCCGCGATCAGCGCCGCCAGGGGATCCGAGCTGGGGAAGAACAGGTCCTTGAGGGTCGGGACGAAGTACCCGTAGACCATGAAGTCGTACCACTCGAGTACGTTGCCCAACAGACCTGCCAGGACGGGGCGAGAAAAGAAGCCGGGTGCGGAGTGCTGGGGTGGGTTCACGACGTGGGTGCGCGTCGGGTCGTCGCTCGCGCGGGCAGAACATAGCCTGAAAAGGGCGTGTGAGGATCTTTGCAGAAATAGCGGTTTTGCTTGCCCATGGCGCCGCGCTGGCGTCCGATGGACCGCTCGCGCGCGGCGCGCCGAGAGTAGGGTCCACAACCATGTCTATCGTTCTGCATACCCAACCGCGTCAACCTGCGATTCGGTTCGCACTCACCTTGAGCTGTCTGCTTGCCGTCGCGGCCTGCGGGGACGACGAGCCGGGCAGCGGCCTGGATGCGTCGACCGGCGACCACGGGGATGGCGATGGCGATGGTGACGGGGATGGCGACGGAGACGGGGATGGGGATGGGGATGGGGATGGCGACGGGGATGGCGATGCCGTCCGCGACAGCGGCACCAAGCCCACAGGAGACGGCGACGCCGGCACGATGATGACGCCCGCGACGGATCCCGAAACGGGTCGGCTCAAGGGGATCACGCGCTTCCACAACGACGCTCGCGCGCGCGTCGCCGCGACGCCCAAGCTCAACCCGCTCACGTGGGCCCCCGAGATCGCCAAGGTGGCGCAGGCCTACGCTGACAAGTTGGCCAAGGATTGCAAGCTCCCGCTGACTCACTCGCAGCCACAGGATCGCAACAACTGGGGCGAGAACCTGGCCTGGTTCGGCGCGCTCCCTTCGGGCTCGCCGTCGAGCGGCTCCGCAGAGAAGACGGTGGGCATGTGGGAGGGCGAGAAGTCCTGCTACACGCTGGGTGTGATCGGGGACGCCAGCACTTGCTCCGCGGCCTGCGCCAAGTCGAGCTGCGGCCATTTCACCCAGGTGGCGTGGCGCAAGACCACCCGCGTGGGGTGCGGCGTCGCCGACTGCGCCAGTGGCGCGGGGCGCGGTAGCTACTGGGTGTGCAACTACGACCCGGCCGGCAATTTCGTGGGGGAGAAGCCCTACTGAGCGCGTTGGGGGCCAAGCCCGCCGGATGTGCGATGTGGCCCGATGTGCGCCCTGAGTCTGTGGGCTAGCCCGCCCGCAACCGCCCCCTGCGCTGCGCACCCCTCGCCCGGCTTCTGGGCGCGCACAAAGTTGGGTAAATTGGGGTGCTTGCTCGAGAGCCCCGGAAAAAGCGTCGGCCTTGGTCACGGCTTTCCCGGTGGCTGCTAGGAGTAATCAAAGGAGCTTGAGAGCATGTCGATGACCAACTGGAAGAGCACTTTGTGCAGCCTGGGCGCAGCCCTTCTGCTCGGGGGAGTCGGGGCGGGCTCGTACCACTACCTCACGTCTTCTTCGGCGTCGGAGTGCTGCAAGCAGGGCGCAGCCTGTTGCAAGCCGGGCGCCGAGTGCTGCAAGCGCCACGCGCATCCGAGCAACGAGCCTGGCTGAAGGTCCTCTGGGTGGTGGAGCCTCAGCAGGCGCGAGCCCGTTCGACTGCGGAACGTGAACTCGATCTCCTGATGGCCCAGCTCTCCGCGGGAGAGCGCACCGCCTTCGATCCGTTGTTTCGAGCCCTCTACCCGCGCGCACAGCGCTTGGCGGCCTTGCGTCTCGGCCACGCGCAGGCAGCGGATGTGGCCCAGTCGGCGCTGCTCAGGGTGTTCGCCCGCGCCAGCGAGTTTCGTGCGGGCAGCGCGGTGTTGCCCTGGTTCTACGCCATCGTCGCCAACGAGATTACGGCCGCGCGGCGCAAGCGAGGGCCGCTGTCTGCACGCGAGAGCGGCGACGATCCGGCGCGCACGGGAGAGCCCGCGCCCGAGCTCGAGAGCGATCCCGAAGCGCAGCTGCTGGAGCAGGAGTTGGTGCGGGCCGTGCGGCTCGCCATCGACGAGCTCGATCGCCCCTCTGCGGAAGCCATTGCGGCCATGCTGGAGGGCAGCGCCATCCCCGGCCTCACGGCGCCGGCCTTTCGCAAGCGGGTCTCGCGGGCCTACGCGCGGCTCAGGTTGCTCCTACGAGGTTCCCATGGAGACTGACTTGCACATCGATCCGGAGCTCCTCGTACGCGCGCGGCGCGCCTACGAGCGCGGGCGCTTGTTGAGCGGTCTGGTGCGGGCAGCTGGCCTCAGTGCGATCGCGGGCCTGGTGGCGCGTCTCGGGCTCGAACTCGATGTGTTGCCGTGGTTGCCCCTGAGCTTCTTGCTGTGGCTCTCGGTGTACTACAAGGGTGGGGCGCTCCTGGATGGCGCGCGCTACGGCTTGTTGGCAGGGGTGCTCACGTGGCTCTTGCCGCTGTCGATTCTGCGGCCGTGTTGTCGGCATGGCATGGGTGCGGGGCTCGAGACGCCCTGCACGATGCCCAGCATGTGCGTGCTGGCTGGCGCGGTGCTGGGGCTCGGTTTGGTCGCCACCATGCCACGCATGCGCGCGGGTAAGCGAGCGCTGACCAGCTTGGGCATGGTGCTCGGGGTGCTGTCGCTGGCAGCGCTCAAGTGCTCGGCGTTGTTCGCGGGCGAGGCGCTGGGGCTGCTCGGCGGCCTGAGCGCGGGCATCCTGGGGCTGGCGGCCTTCGAGGCGCTGCTCGAGCGTCGCCGGGCGGCGCACTAGCTAGGGGACGCCCCCTAGGCAGAGGAGCGCTCGTCCTCGCTAGAGTTGCCCTGGAGCGCAGCGTCGATGTTCTCGATCAGGGTGTGCGCGTAGACGGGGCGGCGAATGTTCAGATCGCAGTCGAGCTGGTTAAGATCGGGGTGGCTGCCGACTTCGACCCCGATCACCTGCAGATCCGGGTACAGCGCTCGAGCCGTGTGCGGCAAGCTCGCCACGCTCTGACCGAGCTCTCCATCCACCACCAAGACGTCGAGGGGACCCGCGCCCAGCTGTGCTGCGGCGTCGCGGGCGGAACTCACCAGGATCACGTTGTAGCCGGCCTGGCCGATGGATATCGCCACGTCGTGGTCGATGTTGGGGCCGAACACCAAAAGCACGCGCGGCGCTCGTACGACCTCGGATTGCAGCGGTTCGCGGCGCGCCGAACGGGCGGCGTCGTGCCGGGGTAGGAAGATCCGCATGCGCGTGCCCTTGTTGAGCTCGCTGTCCACCTCGAGGAAGCCGCCGGCCTCACGCACGATGCTCTGGCAGATGGCGAGCCCGAGGCCCGTGCCCTCGCCCTCGGCCTTGGTGGTGAAGAACGGCTCGAAGACCTTGCTCAGGGTCAGCTCGTCCATGCCGCGTCCGTCGTCCTCCACCCCCACCACCACGAATTCGCCCTGACAGTCGAGCCGCTCTTGCCCGGCGCGCTCGGCGTCCACGAACTCAACGTGGCTCGTCAGCAGGATGTCGTGTCCGTGGCCGTCGGTGGCCTGCGCGGCGTTGGTGACGAGGTTGAGGATCAGCTGGCGCAGCCGGCTGCGATCGATGAGGACGCTGCCGCCTTCTGCGTGCAGATGCTCGGTGATGCGCAGGCTCCGGCCCGCCATCGCTTGCACCAGGGGCTGCAGCTGCTGGAGCAGCTCGTCCACGTCGGTGACTTGCTTGTGCTCGGGCGTCTTGCGCGCGTACACCAGCAAGGACTGGGTCAATTCTTTCGCCTGGGTGAGGGCTGCCTCGAGCGAGGCCTTGCTGCGTTCCGCCCGCTCGCCGTGCGCCGAGCACGCCAAAAACGCGGTCTGATTCATGATCACGGTCAGCAGGTTGTTGAAGTCGTGGGCCACCGCCGAGGCCAAGTGTCCCAGGCTCTCGAGCTTGGCCTGCTGCGTGAGCTCCGCCTCGAGCCGCAGCCGATCGGTGAGATCCATGCCGAGCGTGATCACACCGCGGGAGCGACCGCTGGTGTCCTTCAGCACCGTGCGCGTCCACAACAGCCGACGCACGTCACCTGCCTTGGTCCGGATGGCGTACTCCACGCGCGGCGCGATGGCGCCCACCCGCAAGGCGGCGTCGTAGCTCGCGTGCAGCCGCACCGCTTCTTCGCGCGAGTCGAGGTAGTCGTACCAGGAAGTCCCGAGGACCTCGTCTCGCTCGTAGCCCAAGACCAGCGAGAAGTAGGGGTTCACGTCCTGGATGCGCCCCTCGGTATCGATGTGCACCGCGATCATCGCGATGTTGTGGAGCAGCGTGCGAGCCCGGCGCTCGCTCTCCTCGCGTGCGAGTTCGGCCTCGCGCTGGGCCGTGATGTCGGCCAGCACGCCCTGGAAGGCCATCGGGTTGCCCTGGGCGTCGCGGATCAACGTGCTGCTGTCGCGGATCCAGCACACGCCACGCCCCTCGAGATGCACGCGGTACACCAGCTCATCCGCGAAGCCCCGCGACAGATCCTTGCGGTAGCGCTCGAGCACGCGGGGACGATCTTCCTTCACGATGCGGTTCAGCCACGCGCGCGGCCCCATGCGCAGCCAGTCGCCCACGCTGAAGCCGCCGAACTCGTTGACCTTGGGGCTCAGGTAGCGAAGCCGTTTGCAGCCGGCGTCCATCGAGTAGACCGTCACGGGCAGGGACTCCACCAAGTTACGGTAGCGAGCCTGGGCCTCCTGCGCGGCGTACTCCGCCCGCACGCGACGTTCCGCCTCGACGCCCAGCGCCACCAGCGAGCCTAGCTGCGAGGCGAAGGCGAGCTCGGCGGGCCACCACGTCCGCGTTCCTCCGAGGTGCTCCAGGCAAACCACGCCGATGGGCTCTCCCTGGGCCAGCACCGCGATGTCCAACAAGGCGCCCACGTTGTGTTCTTCGAGGTAAGCGCGCAGCTCACGCAAGCGCGCGTCCTTCCGCGTGTCCGTCACCGCCAACGGTTCCTCGGCGCGCAGCGCGCTGAAGTAGCTGGGTGCGTCTGCCGGTCGAAGCAGCAAGCCATCCGCAGAGACCTGGACGCCGTCTACCAGCAGCACTCGACAGCCGAGGTTGCCGTGCCGATCGGTGAGCCACACGCTGACGCGCCGCACCTGCACCGCCTGCGCCGTGAGCACCGCGATGGCGTGCATGGTCTCGAGCAGATTGGTGTCGTTGGGGGGGCGGTTCCTCAGAACGCGCTGCAGCGTATCCGAGCACGCGCGCAGTCGTTGACTGAGGTCGTGTTGGCGCCGCAGCTGCTCGCGGTAGGCCGCCTCGCGCGCCTCGAGTTCAGACCGCCGTCGTTGATTCCAGAAGGAGTCGCGAACTTCGTCGACCACGGGGCCCCCCAATCGCAAGCTTCAACTTTCAGCCTGGCTCGCGTGCGCAGCGCACACAACGCTTCACCGCCGAATTCGCGGGTGAATCTGCGAGAAATTACAGAGTCGGGGACAGTGGTCTGCGCGCGTAGTGCGATCCCGGTCCGAGCGGTGCAAGGGCGTGCGCGACGCCTAGCCTCTTCGAGCTTCGACCCCTAACGAGGACGAGTAAGGTGCAGCGCGCGAGCGCGCAATGAGGCCCAGTCCCCCCGTTGGGGAGCTGCACGAGTTACCCAACTGATCAGCAAAAGCCAGCGCCTTGGCCCACGGGGCGATCGACATGGCCGGCGGAGCGATTGGTTCGACCACGCGTCAGAGCTTGGTCTTCATGGTGACGAACTCCTCGGCTGCGGTCGG
The DNA here is from genome assembly GCA_047601445.1 of Myxococcales bacterium. Taxonomy (GTDB): domain Bacteria; phylum Myxococcota_A; class Polyangia; order Polyangiales; family DASUME01; genus DASUME01. Next base: position 7,744,310 of record JASGJH010000001.1, read on the forward strand.
GTGGATTCCGACCGTGCTGTCGAAGTCCGCCTTGGTGGCTCCGAGCTTCATGGCCACCGCGAAACCTTGCACGATCTCGCCGGCGTGATCGCCAATCATGTGCAGTCCCACCACGCGCTGGCTCTCGGCATCCACCAGGAGCTTCATCAGCGTGCGCTTCTCGCGGCGCGTCAGGGCGTGCTTGAGAGCGCGGAAGTTGCTCTTGTAGACATCGACGCGGGCATAGCGCGCGCGCGCCTCGGCCTCGCTGAGTCCCACCGTGCCGACGTTGGGATGGCTAAAGACCGCGCTGGGGACATTTTCGTAGTCCACGCGGGTAGGGGTGCCCTGGAATAGCGTACGCGCGAGGGCCGAGGCTTCGGCGATGGCCACCGGCGTGAGGGCTCGACGATCGGTCACGTCGCCCACCGCGTAGACATGGTCCGCCGAGGTCTTCGAATAGGCGTCGACGCAAATGGCGCCGCGGGCCCCGAGCTGCACGTTCAGCCGCTCGAGTCCGAAACCCTGGCTGCGCGGCACGCGTCCGGTGGCGAACAACACCTGGTCGGCGAGCAGGAGCTCTCCTCCGTTGAGCGTGACGACGACGTCGGTGCCGTCTTTGTGCAGCCTACTTACCGTGCGCTTCGCATGGACGCGCACGCCGTCGCGGCTCAGCTCTGCCGTGAGGTGCGAGCGCATGTCTTCGTCGAAGCCGCGTAGCACCAGCTCTTCGCGCAGCACCAGATCGACCTGTGCGCCGAGCCCCGCGAAGATGCCGGCGAACTCCACGGCGATGTAGCCGCCGCCCACGATGGTGATGCGCTCGGGCATGCTCTTGAGGGCGAACGCTTGATCCGAGCTGATGCCGAGCTCGTGTCCGGGGATCTCGGGGATAAAGGGCACTCCACCGGTGGCGACCAGGATGGTGCGCGCGCTCAAGCGCTGATCACCCACCAACACGTCGTGGCCGCCGAGCAGCTCGGCACGTGCCTGATAGAGCGTGACCCCGGCCTTCTCGAGCAGCTGGCGGTAGATCGCGTTGAGGCGCAGGATCTCCAGGTCCATGTTGTCGACGAGCGTACGAAACGAGTGCTCGCTGCCTGAGCTGGACCAGCCGAAGCCCGCAGCGTCCTGCAGGTCGCGGCCGAGCTCGGAGGCGTAGGCCAACAGCTTCTTCGGGATGCACCCCACGTTGACGCAGGTGCCGCCCAGACGGTTGTACTCGGCCAGCGCCACCTTGGCGCCGAACTCCGCGGCCATGCGTGCTGCACGCACGCCGCCCGAACCGCCGCCGATCACCAGGAGGTCGTAGTCGTGGCTTTGCATCCGGGAAATTTAGCCGATTAGCGTGAGCAAGCCCGAGCCGTCGATGGCCGGCTCGAAGACGCCCCCCACCGCGAGCCCGCTCGGCGTGCGCTTGAGCTCCACCATCAGCGAGACCGCCTTCAACACGGCGTCGGCTCCGCCTGCTCGTTCCAGGGCGATGAGCGCGTCCTTGGCCGAGCGCTGCTCGAAGCTCACCAGGCTTCCCTCGTGGTGCAACGAGAGCTTGCTCAGCAGCGTGGGAAGTTCGCTCTCGCGCGGCGTGTGGATCAACAGGCGCTCCGGGCGGAAGTGCCGCACCCGGTCGAGCAATGTCTCGATGTCCACCGTGCCCAACCGCAGGCACACCGACGAGCGCTCGCCCACCGCGATCTCCGGAGAGCGCTCGAACAGTGCTACGCGCTCCTCGGCGTCGCACGCGTGCAGCGCGCCCGAGACGAGGCGGGCCAGTTCGCCGCTGCCTGGTCCCACGAACCAGACCTGGCGCTTGTTGCGCACGGCTTCCTGGATCGCACTCGCATGGTCGTTGGTGAGTAGACCGCTCTGGGCCAGCTCCGAGAGTGATTTGAGCTGGGCCGGGCGCCGCTGCACCGACAGCACGGGTCCCTCGCTGGTGGCCGCCTTGAGCACGGCCACCACATGCAGACCGTTGGGCAGGGAGAGCTCCACGCTGTCCGGGAGACTTCCGACGAGCCCGCCTTGGGCGCACAAGCGGCGCAGGCACGTGAGCACGGCCTGGGGCGCCGAGAAGACCACGGACTCGGGGCTCAGACCCTGGCCGCGGTCGGCGCGGATGCGGTCGAAGCGCTCCACCACGATGTGAAACACGTGGGCGTCGGCCAGCAAGCTGTCGATGGGTCCGAGGCCCACCGCCTCGTGCAGAGCCGCCTTGCCCAGGCCCAGGCGATCGCGGAAACGCGTGGGTTGTTCGTTCGCGAGCTCGGCGAGCTTGTTGTGGATCAAGCGCTCGGCCTTTTGCCAGCGTCGCTCGTCCACGAACGAGCTCGGATCGGCGTCGTCGAGATCGAACTCGCGGCCGATCCGCAGCATGAGCAAGCGCAGGTCGCTCTGTCCGCCCGGGCTCGGCGCGCCCGGAGGCAACGCTACGCGCGCAGGAGGCGGGGTCTGACGGCGCGGGGCAGGGCCACCGAGCGAAGTTGGAGCCAGGACGCGCGACACAGGCGAGCCATCGGCGAGCACGCCCTCCTGGGGCGTAGACGGTCCCTCGATGCCCTCGGCGGGCGGGCGCTCGCTGACGGTGTCCAGACCACCGATGACCGGGGGCATGCTCGGCGCGGTGCGCGACGGAGGCATCACGGATGGCGGTGGCGGGGCGCTCGTGTGGGGCCCAAGGGGGGCCGACATGCTCGGCGAATTGCCCCGCAGCACCAGCGGGATGTCGTCCATGCCGGGGCGGGCCTCCACGATGGGCTCGGGGGCCCGGCTCGGCAGCGGCGGCACGGGCGAATGACCGGAGATGGGCGCGGGGCCACCGAGCGGCAGGTCCTGCCGCGACACAGGCGGACGCATGGAACCCGAGGCACTCATGTCGCCCTCGAGCGTCAGCACGAAGTCGCCGATGTAGATCTTGTCACCCTCTTTGACGACGAGCGGAGAGGTGATCTTGCGGCCGTTGACGTAGGTGCCGTTGGTGCTCTTGAGGTCCACCACGATGAAGCGGTTGTCCTTGAGCACGATGCGCGAGTGGCGCTTGGATACATTGCCCTTGGGCAGGACCACATCGTTGCCGGGGACTCGACCGATGGTGACTTCAGGCTCGCCGAAGGAGAGGCGCTTCTGGGCACCGGTTTTCTCGGTGATCACGACGGTGAACATGGGCCCGCGCATCATACATGCGGCAGCGGGCCCCGGGCTATCACCATGTCACCGGGCAGGTCACGCGACCTTCCCCCGTCGCCGCCAAGCCGTGCCAGGGGTTGACTCAGGGCCCACCCCATTGACTCAGGGTCCACCCTACCGGGCGCGGTTCGCTTCGCTCACTGTTCCAGGCGCAAACCGGTCGGCAGGGACTCGCCGAACACGCGGCCTCGGTCGGCCTCGCTCAGCTCGCCCCCCTCGCGAACTAGTCGCACCCAGGTTTCGTTGCCCTGCACACGGGCCAGTGCCGAGGCTGCACGCTCGCGCAGGGGGGGTGAAAGGTCCCGGGCCCGGTCGTGCGTGAGGCGCGCTAGCTGGGCCACCGCGAACGCGCTTTGTTCCACGCTGGCCAGGTCGAGACTCAGGGCTCGCTCCAGCCAGCGACTGGCCACGTCCGTGGGCACCGTGGTGTGGGCGCTGCCATGCAGAGGTGCGCGTGCCCCCAGGCGACCCACGCTCCACCAGATGGACCCAACGGAGATTTCACCCTTGCCCAGGCGGGCCAGGAGCCAATCGCCCACCTGTACTTTTCGAGCCGCAGGCACACGCTCGAGCGCACCCGCGAGGCGCACCATGTCCTCGAGGCCGAGGGCACGCGGACCCTTGGGGCGGGGCTTCGGGCGGGGGCCCTGGGGCTCCAGGTAGTACGCGAGGTCGTCGAGCAAACGCAGCTGTTGCTCGTCCGCGAGGCCGCCCGCGATGCGCCGCCACATGACCCACCATTGGCTCCAGATCTGGGGATCGGGCGAGAACTGCAGTCCTTCGCCATAGAGCGCCCAGAGCTGTTCGACCCGGAAATCGTCCAGCGGATAGCCGTAGCCGGGCCGCAGGGTGTACCCCGTGAGGTTGAGCCACAAACGTTCGTGATCGGCCGAACGCCGCCGCCGCTTGGCTCCGGCCAACAGGGCTCCGAAGAGCTCACGCAGGAGGGCCGTATCCCAGCCGTCGCGCTCGCCGAGGATGCGCTCGAGGTCGTTGCGCAGGGTCTTGATCTTTTTGCCCTCGAGCTCCTTGTTGGACTTGCCGAAGTAGCTCTGGATCAGGGCCGTCGCCTGGGCGAAACGCGGGTGCAGTTGAGTGACTCGCTGCACGGCAGGGCGCTCGCTCAGGCGGCCCTCGGGCGCGTAGGAGTCGCGCGAGGCTTCGCGCAGGGCGAACTCGAGCTTGTAGCGTCGATTGGGGTCGTCGACGGCCACCGAGCTCATTTCCAGCGTGCCCACTTCGGTGAGGCCCGTGTGCAGCTCCACGCGTAGCTCGTTGCTGTCGCCGGGCTTGGCCTCCAGCACCGCGGCGATTTCGGGCAACTCATGGAAGCTGTCATCGAGGCGCACCAGCTCGCCTGGACGATGGGTGCTGTCCGCGGTGCTGGTGAAGAGGCGAAAGCGCACGGGCTGACCCACGCGCAGCAAGAACGTGCGGCCCTTGAGCGTGAGCTCTTCGCCCTCTTCCGCACCGCGCGGCAACACGCAGAGTCCCGTGCCGCCCTCGGCTCCACCCTCGACCAGCAAGTAGTAGCTGCGCGGTGAGCCGCCGCCGATGCGTAGCCCGACGCCGCGACGGGCGAGACCGTAGGCGACGGCTCCGCGCGCCACCGCCAATTCGGGCTCGCGGTTGTCGAGCTCCGTGAGCGGGGCGCCGCGCAGCCCGGCGAGCACCTGCGCCAGGCGCTCCTTGAGGCTCGTCGCGCGGAACACGCCGCCGTTGAACAGCACTGCGTCCGGCATCACGCGTGCGGGCTCGGCTTGGGCCTCCTCGAGCGAGACACCGAGCGCTTCGGCGGCCACCGCGCGGTGGCGCTCGAGGAACGCGGCGATGTGCCGCGTGATGCCCGGATCGGCCACGAAGGGCAGGCCGAACTCCACCAGGCCCGTGCGACGCAGCTCGGGCCGGTCGCCGCCCTGCACGCGCGGAAAGAAGCCGTCGACGATGAGCTCGGCCACGCGTTCGCGCGTGAGGCTGGTGGACTTGGTGCCGCCGATCAGTTTGGAGCCACTGCCGAGCACGCTGAGCGTGGCCTGAGCCGGAGCCTGCTCGCTGAGCAAGAGCTCCTTGGCCGCGCGGCTCTGCTCCACCAGCTGGGTAAAGCGTGCTGGCGGAAGGCGCCCGTCGGCGCCCGCGAGGCCCGCTTCGCTGACGCGTGCCAGCGTGAGGTCCATGTTGTCGCCGCCGAGCATCAGGTGGTCGCCCACCGCGATGCGCGTGAGGCGCGGGCCGCTCTCGCGCAGCTCCACGTGAATGAGCGTGAGATCCGTGGTGCCGCCGCCGACGTCGACCACGAGCGCCAGACGCACGCCCTGCGCCGCCAGGTCTTCGGCCAGCGTGTCGCGATGGCGGTCGAGCCAGTCGTAGAACGCCGCCTGAGGTTCCTCCAGCAAGCGCAGCTTGGGCAGACCTGCGCGCTGGGCCGCTTCGAGCGTGAGCGCGCGCGCGGCCTCGTCGAACGAAGCGGGCACCGTCAGTACCACTTCCTGGGCCGACAAGGGATGCTTGGGGTGTGCGTCGTCCCAGCTCTTGCGCACGTGGGCCAAATAGCTCGCGCTGGCGTCGATAGGGGACACCTTGGCGACCCCCTCGGCGGCGCCCCACGGTAAGATGGCCGCGCGTCGATCGACCGCTGCGTGACACAGCCAGCTCTTGGCGCTCGCCACCAGGCGTCCCGGGACTTTGCTGCCCAGGTTCTGCGCCAGCCGACCCACCACACCGGCGGGCAGTCGCGACAGAGCAGCTGAGCCCGCTGCTTGCTCGCGCGCGAGATCCTCGGCGCTCAGTTCGCCCTCCGCGGCGTGGTAGCGGAACGAGGGCAAGAGCGGCTCGGCCGCCACTTCGCCGGGCGCCACCAGCTGCGGCACATGGAAGACCTCGATTCGCGGCCTGGTCTGTTCGGTGGCTTCGCCCCCTGGTGCGTCATGGGCCCGCAGGGTGTCCACCACGCCGACGACGGTATGGGTGGTTCCGAGATCGATGCCTACGATGTAACGCGCGCGCTTTTCACTGCTCATGATGTGGCTCGGGTATCGAGCTCCACTTTCCAGCGTGCCTGGCCGCTGCGCGAGACGGCCTGGAGTTCCAAGGTGCCGACTTCGCTGATGCCTGCCTGCAGCTGCACCGTGACGACCTCTCCCGGCGTGTGTCCATCGGCCGGCAGCATGGCCTCGACTTCCGGCAGCTCGACGAGCTCTTCGCCGCTCCAGCGGTCGAGCAGGTCGCCCGCGCGGTCATCGCGTCGCACCGAAGAGCCGAAGAAGCGAAAGCGCACCGGCTCGCCCACGACCAGGCCGAACTCGGCGCTCGGCATCTCTGCCTGCGTGCCTTCTTCGAGCCCGAACGGTGCCACGCACAGAGCCGAGAGTGGTGGCGGCATGCCCGGCACGGCTGGCATCGCGCTCTCCACGCCGACGTAGTAGGCCTGCGCGCTGCCGCCGCGGATACGGATGCCCTGACCCGCGCGCACGTACCCGTAGTAAGCCGCGCCGCGCGCCACCGCGAGGTCGAGGTCCGCGCCCGACAGCACGCGTACCTCGGGCGCGCCGCTGCTGGCGAGCCAGCGGTCGAGCACCTTCACCACCCGTGCTTGCAACAGGGGCGACTTGAACACGCCGCCGTTGAACAAGAGGGCCGTGGGCTGCGCGAAGCCGTGATCGTTCTGGCCCAGCGCGTTCGCCTGGCGCGCCAGGAACGCTGCCAGGTGACGCGTGATGCCGGCGTCTTGAGCATAGGGAAGGCCGAGCTGCGTAAGCGCGCCGCGGGCGCGGCTCTGCGGGCGCGCCGAGGCCTCTACTTCGGGAAAGAAGCCCTCGAGCAGGATGCGCGTGAGGTCATCGCGCGTGAGCTCGCACTTGAGGGAGCCGCCGATCAGCTTGGAGCCGCGCCCCGGGATGACCACGGGGGCCGAGGTCTCGTCCGCGAACGTCAGCAGGCGCTCCTTGGCCGCGCGCGCCGCCTGCGTGAGCGTGGCTAGCTGGACCGGATCGAGCGAGTGTCCCTCCTGCTCGAGCACCACCTTGAGGTGATACGCGAGGGCCAGATCCATGTTGTCGCCACCGAGCAGAATATGCTCGCCCACCGCCAGGCGCTCGAGCGCCAGCTCCCCGTCCTGCTCGCGCACGGCGATCAGGGAAAAGTCGCTGGTGCCGCCGCCCACGTCGACCACCAGGATCACGTCGCCGACCCGTACCTGCTCGCGCCAGGCGCCTTCGGTATTCGAGAGCCAGCTGTAGAGCGCCGCCTGGGGCTCTTCCAGCAGCACCGCGTGCCCGAGGCCCGCCCTGCGCGCCGCCTCCGCGGTCAGCTCGCGAGCCGAGGGATCGAACGAGGCTGGCACCGTGATGGTGAGGGCTTGCTCGGACAGCGGCGCGTCCGGGTTCTCCGCGTCCCAGGCGTTGCGCAGGTGCTCGAGGTAGTGCGTGCTGGCATCGAGCGGCGAGAGCTTGGGAATTTCGGCCGCCGAGCCGGGCGGCAGAATGGCCGCGTGACGATCCACGGCCGCGTGACCAAGCCAGCTCTTGGCGCTCGACACGAGTCGCGCCGCGCTCTTGGTGCCGAGCGCGCGCGCCGCTTCGCCGACCACGAAGCCCGACGGGAAACCTGTCCAGGGCAAGGTCAGTGCGTCCGGCGCCAGCTCGCTCGGGTGTGGCAGATAGAGGAAAGACGGCAGCAGGGCTTGGCGCTCCACTTGCCCTGGCGCCACCACCTGCGCAATGCCCAGGCCGCTCTGCGCCACCTGCTCGCCCTCCGAGAGCTCGAGATCGATGCTCGAGAGCGCGCAGTGCGTGGTGCCCAGGTCGATGCCTACCGAATGCACGGGCGCACTCACAGCTCCACCTCCGCCGGGGCCAGCACTTTGAGGTCCGCGCCGTCGCTCAGCTGGGGGAGCTCGATGCGCTTCACGCGCCATCCCGCGTGGGTCAGCGTGCCCTGAAAGGGGGCCTCGCCCACCACGTTCCCGGTCAGGCGCACCTCGTTGGCGGAGAAGCCCTTGGGCACGCTCACCCGCGAGCCCTCGTTCTCACCGCGTACGCGCTCGAGCTCCAGGTGGTTCTTGAGCGCCTTGCGGACACTCTCGTGCACCACGCGTGCAGCGGCCCCGATCTCGGCGTCCGAGAAATTCGCGACGTCTTCCTGCACGAAGTCGATCAAGCGACCCTCGCGCTGCAGGAGCCCCAGCAGCTGGAGCGCGCTGTCGGTGGGCGCCGAGCGCAACTTGGGCGCCTCGGGCTTGGGGGCGGCGACGGGAGTCGCGGGCGCTTGCGGCGCCGTCTCGCCGCTGCCGAGACGGGCCACCCGACCGGCGAAGGGCGCGTTGAACAGCACGCGGAAAAAGGCGGCGAAAGCCAGGCCGATGCGTGCGAAGAACGAGGGATCAGAGACGGTCACGGGGCACCTTTCGCGAGCTCCCGCGGACGGGGGCTGGTCGAGCAGCCTCGAATTAGCACTCCGGGACCGCTTGGGGTGCCCGGGAGTGACAAAGGCGGCCGCGGGCCCGCGCGCCGGGGCGGGCCTGTGCTAGCAGAGGAGGGTGGGCAAGAAGAAGAAGCCGAGGGGCCCGCTGCCTCCCCCGTTCGGGAGCAGCATCGAGGACGCAGAGGAAGCCGAGCCCAAGCCGGTTCTGCCGCGTGCACCGGAGCGTCTCGCCTCGCCTTTCAAGCAAGCGCTGTCGGGTCTGAAGAAGGAACTCGACGAGCGCGCCAAGGCGGCACAAACCAAGCCCAAGGCACCCGTACCCCCACCCGTGGCACGGCCCATCAAGCGCGACAAGACGCTGCCCGAGGACGACGCCATGGCCCTGAGCCTCGCCATGCAGGGGGTCAAGCGACTCGATGACAAGCAGGCCGGACGGGTCTCGGCCAACGCGCCCAAGTTCGCCAGTCGCACGGCCCAGGTGGTGCCGTTTGGGGAGAGCGCGGAGGATCAGGCCCGCGCCCGCCTGCAGGCCCTGGTGGCGCAGGACGTTCGCTTTCGCATCGAAGGCGACCGTGACTTCGTGAGCGGGTCACGCATCGACGCCGACGCGCGCGTGGTGCGTGAGCTGCGCCGGCGTACGCGCGCGGCGGAGACCCTCGACCTGCACGGCATGAATCAGCGCGAGAGTCGCGAGGCCGTGGTCAGCTTCATCCGTCGCTGCCACACCAAGGGCATCGACATCGTATGCATCGTTCACGGCAAGGGCCAGCACAGCGAGGCGGGACTCGGTGTGCTGCGAGACACCGCGGTAAAGGCGCTTACGGAAACCGGTGCCGCTCCCCTGGTGCGAGCCTTCGTTACGGCGCCCGACGTGCTCGGCGGAGCCGGCGCGCTCTTGGTCGAGCTCAAGCGCTGAGCCTCACAGTCACCCCAGCGGTGTGAGCCATCCGGCACTGCTGACGGCCCTGCGAGACGTTGCGACCGATTCGTCTAGCCGGGCTCCTCTTCGCGCTCGTGTTGTTCAGCGCGCCCTGCGCTCTCGCCGATGGAGGTACGCCGGCGCCGCGCCTGCGGGAGCGCTTCGGCATGCGATTCAGCGCTTACCTCTCGCTGTTCGTGAGCAGCGATCAGACCGATCAACTCGGCTTCGATCGCTTCGGCTTGCTCGGCGACTTGAGCATGACCGTCAACCTGCTGCCCTGGCTCACCACCGAGCTGGGCGGCACCGGCGGCAGCTTCCTCATCAAGAAGGGGGCCGAGTTCGTCACGTACCAGCTCCACGTCAAACCGAACGGCGGCCTGTTGGCGCCCACGCTCGGCGTGCGCGTGCACGCACCCAATCGCCAGCTCTCGCCCTTCGTTGCCTTCAGCGCTGGGCCCGCGTTCACGGGCGAGCTCATCCGCCCGCTCCTGCAGGCGAGCTTCGGGCTCGACATCGCCGTGAGGCGTGGCGTGACCCTCGGGCCTTACTTCGGGTACGGTCGGGTGCTGCAGAAGAACGGTCCGGAGTACACGACCGACGCCAGCTACTTCTCGGTGGGCATCACCATGGCCTATCGGCCTCTGCCCCCTCAGAAACCGCGCGTGGTGCGAACCCATTCCATCGAGCGCGTGGTGGAGCGCATCCACACCCACAGCGAGAGTCCGCCGCGTGAGCCCCCAGTCGATGACAAGGAGCTCGATCAGCTGCTCGATCAAGCGCTGCCCCCCGCGCGCACCGACCGCATGGAGCTGCTGGCGCCCGTGCTCTTCGCCTTCGACTCCGATCAGCTCGAGCCAGTGGGAGTCGCCATGCTCCACGAAGTCGCAAGCCTGCTCAAGCAGCGTCCCGACATCGAGCTCCTGGCCATTCTGGGCTTCGCTGACAAGCGTGGATCCAGCACTTACAACCTCGACCTCTCCACGCGGCGCGCCGAGCGTGTGCGCGCCTGGCTGATCGAACACGGCATCGAGGGACAGCGCCTCGAGGTTCAAACCCAGGGAGCCACGAACTTCGTCGAGGCCGGCGAGAGCGAGGCGGAGCACGAGCAGAACCGCCGCGTGATCTTCCGTGTGTTGCGCCTGAGGAGCTCTCCATGAGTCTTACCCGAAGAGCACGCGCCCTGTGCGTCGCACTCGCGTTTGGCGCGCTGGGGGCGGATTGCCGCTTGGGCCGCCAGGTGGTGGACCAGCTGCCGACCAAAGAGATCCCGAGCTTTTGCGCGCCCAAGCCGTGCGAGCTCCCCTCTCCGCCCACCTTCGAGTTGCCCCAGTTCTTGGCGGCCACCTCGGTTTGCCCCGAGGATTCGTGCGCTCAAGTCGCGCCCGAGAGTGTGGTCGATGGGACTCAGCGGAACTCCGTACGGATCTCCTACGCCACACGAGATCCCATCGACGTCACACTCTCGGGCATCACGCTCTCCGACATGTCGCTCGAGCTGTCGGGGCCCGTGACCTTGCGCATCGTGGGCCAGAGCGTCCTGCTACGTACGCACATCACACTCACGCGCACGCCGGACGGTACGCCGCGTCTGTCGTTCGAGGAGTCCGAGCTGCACACGGTGACGATCGAAGATCAGGGCGCCAACGCCGGACTCGCTGCCGGCAGGGTCGAGCTCGTCCGCTGCACGCTCGACGCAATGCATGCCGCGGTGGAAGAACTCTCGCTGCACAGCTGTCAATCCAACGGCCTGAGCCTGAGGAACCTGTTCTTCGAGGCCGTGGACACCAACATCGCAAGCGCCGAGATGTCGTTCGAAGAGGCCTTCTTGGCTTCGGTCAAGGCAGTCAACGTACGGACTCGTGCGTGCGGCGACTTGACCACGGCCCTCACCAGCTTCGTTGGCGACGCCTCGGAGATCGGGCCCTGTCAGAGCCTGCGTTTGCAGCGCAGCAGCGTGACTCATGGCCTTCTGGACGGCCCCGTGCACGGCGAGACCGCGATGGTAGAGAGCGTGCTGATCGGGAGCCGCGCGCCCACCAACCTGGACCTCTGGGAGGGCCTCGTGAATTCCAGTGTGTTCTGTGCGCAGGCGGGAGCGCTACGCATGGACAACAGCACCGCCGTGCGCTGCTCGAGTTGTGAAGGCGCGCCCGCTCTCTCCGCGTGCTTCCTCGCTGAGTTCCCCTCGCAGGACTTCGTGAATCCCTGTGAGCGGCTCCAGGCGCTCGAGCTCCTGTCGTGTCAGCCGCCATGGCCCATGGCCACCTATCCGAACTAGGGCACCGCGCCCTAGCTCGCGTCGACACGTTCGTGGGCCGCGAGCGGCGCCGCGATCTGCTCGAGCGAGCGCTGTTCGGCTGCCACCGCGAGCTTGAAGGCCACCAGCGCTGCGGTGAGCATCAAGCCCGCTCCGAGCCCGTAGCCCAAGAACACCTCCGAACGACTGCCGCGATCGATCAAGAAGCCGAATAGCGCCGGCGCCGCGAGACCGCCCATGGCCGTGCCGATGGAGTAGAACAGCGCGATCGCGCGTGCCCTGATCTCGAGCGGGAACAGCTCGCTCACCGTGAGGTAGGCCGAGCTCGCGGCTGCGGAGCCGAAGAAGAACACCACCGCCCAGGCCACCGTCTGCGTGGTCGCGTTCAACAGCCCTGCCTTGAACAGCCAGCCCGTCAGCAAAAGCAAGATGCCTGATGCCGCGTAGGTCGTGACGATCAAGGGCCTGCGTCCCACCGTGTCGAACATGCGTCCGAGCAGCAAAGGGCCCGTGAAGTTGGCGAGCGCGAACACGATCAGCGAGTAGCCCACGTGCTCGGCCTCCACGCCGAAGAAGCGCGTCAGGATCAACGCGTAGGTAAAGAAGATGGCGTTGTAGAAGAAGGCCTGCGCCACCATCAACGTGAGCCCCAGCACCGCGCGCTCTCGGTAGCGCCCGAAGATCACGCGCAGCGCCTGCGCATAGCCCACCTTTTGACCCGGCCAGAGCGTGATCCAGTGTTCCACCGGCGCCAGCTCGCCGCACGCCGCGCGTGCGCGCTCCTCGATGCCTTCCACCACCAGGCGGGCCTCGCTCTCTCTTCCGTGCAAGATCAGCCAGCGCGGGCTCTCGGGCACGTAGTGGCGCACCAACGCGACCGCCACCGTGAGCACGGCGCCCGCGCCGAAGGCGAGACGCCAGCCCAGGGATTCTGGGACGATCTGCGGATCGAGCAGCACCACCGTGAGCACGGCGCCGAGCGCGGTGCCGAGCCAGTAGCTGCCGTTGATCGCGAGGTCCACGAAGCCGCGCACGCGCGCCGGCAAGAGCTCGTCGATGGCCGAGTTGATGGCCGCGTACTCCCCACCGATGGCGGCCCCGGTGAGCAGCCGAAAACAAGCGAACGAATAGAAGTCCCACGACGCAGCCGTGAGGACGGTGGCGATCACGTACAGACCCAGCGTCACCAGGAACAGCCGCTTGCGTCCGAAGTGATCCGTGAGGTGTCCGAACAGCAACGAGCCCGCGATGGCCCCGGTCAAATAGGCCGTGGCCGCGCCGCCGATCTGCGTGCTGGTCAGGCCCAGCGTGGTCGGTCGTTCGAGCACGCTGGCCACCGCGCTCACCATGGTGACCTCGAGCCCGTCGAGGACCCAGGTAATGCCCAGCGCGAGCACCACCAGCCAGTGGAAGCCGAACCACGGCAGGCGATCGAGCCTGGTCGGCAGGTCCGTTTCGATGGCTGTGGCGCCCGCGCCAGTCACTAGCTGTTCATTCGCGGACTGCCGATACGAGCGCAGTGTTGGAGCTCTTGCAGCCGCTCATCGTCGATGCCGGGTACCCGTCGCCGGACGTCCTCCCAGCTGAGGAAGTGCCCGTACAAGGTCCGGTGCACCACGATGGCGCGGGCCTCGTACTCGCCGATGGATTCTATCTCCATGAGTTGTTCACGTGTCGCGTGGTTGAGGTCGATGCTTTGAGTGAGCGCCGCGTTGCCGTCTGCGCCGGGGGCCGTTTCGCCTTGCCATAGTGGACCGTGCCGTTTGCGGGACTGCTCCTGAGCATTGGCGCGATTTCTGTTCACGTTGTGCATCGCTACTCCTAGGTGATGTCCATCAACTAACGCATTCGTCCAGTCGAACCGCCGGGCTCCCCTCCTTGTTCTGGGCTGCGCACCGAATTGCGCCGGCCCCGCCCGCGATCCGCTGCAATGCGTCAGAAGTAGGCACCGCACGAGCCCATGCTCGTATGTTCTTGCGGACCCGCGAGCGCCTCAAACGGGGGCGTTCCTTTGACGCAGTCCGGAAACTCGGGCGACGTCACGTCGGGATACGGGAGCTCAGTCGAGTGAGCCGTCGCCGGTGATCGCCACGAGAGCGCGCGCGATCGAACCATGATCCCGCACCAGATCGTGCGGCCGGGCCTCGTGGAGCAAGCGTCCTCGGCTCACCATCCAGACCCAGTCGGCGCTCTCCTCGACATGCTTGAAATCACTGCACACCACGACCGCCGCCCCGCCCTGGGACCGGTGCTCCGCGAGGGCGCGCCACAACGTCTCCTGGGCAGCCTCGTCGAGGCCCACGAACGGTTCGTCGAGCAACCACAGGAGGGGGCTGTGCAGCATGCTGAGTGCCACGTGCAGTCGTTGCTGCACGCCGGCGGTCTCCGACTCCACCAAATCGTCCAGGGATTCCACCAGGCCGAGCTGGCGGGCAACACGCTCGATACGCGGCGCTCGGTCGGCCTCGGGCAGCTTGGCGATCGCCGCGAATAGGCTCAGGTGATCGTGGACGCTGAGATCGGGCGCTAGCTCCGGTCGCTGCGCGCAATAGCCGATGTTGTGGGCCCGCGCTTCGTTACTCTGCCCTAGCGAGAGCCCGTAGCGTATCAGCCCGGCCACCGGCATCAGCCGCCCCGCCAGCAGGCGCAGCAGGTCACTCTTGCCAGCTCCCTTCGCCCCCAACAGCGCGTAGATTTGGCCCGGTTGCACGCGCAGGCTCACGCGGGCGAGCGGCGCGTGGTCTTCGCGTCCTGGCACGAGCCGGGTGCTCACCTCTTCGAGTGTCACCACGGGCTCTGTCTCTGGCAGGCTCACGCGCTTCCGTTCCCCCTGGCGGCTGAGCGTGCCATTGCGTCACCACTGCTGGCAAGCAGGCGCGCCCACTCGGAGTGGTCCGGATCCATTCGTGCTGCTAGCTTGGCACGATGCTTGACGCGCTCGAAGTGGAGTTGAAGGCAGCCAAGGCGCTCGCGCTGGAGGCAGGCCGCATCCTGCTGTCCATTTACGCCAAGGACTTTTCGGTTGCCTACAAGGGCACGAACAACCCGGTCACCGAGGCCGACCAACAGGTCAACACGTTCCTGGTGCGCGAGTTGCGTCAGCGCTTCCCCGAAGACGGCATCGTCGCCGAGGAGACGGACGACCAGAGTGAGGCCCAGCACAAGCGGCGCTGCTGGTTCGTCGATCCGCTCGATGGCACCAAGGAGTTCATCGCCAAGAATGGCGAGTTTTCCGTGATGATCGGCCTGGCGGTCGATGGGGCCAGTCAGCTTGGGGTGGTGTATCAGCCATCCCTGGACAAGCTCTACGCCGGGGTCGTGGGACGCGGCGCCACGCTCACGCAGCAGGGCAGCGAGCGAGCTCTTCGCGTGAGCGAGCAGAGCGACCCGCGTGAGTTGCGCCTCGTGGTATCGCGTTCGCATCGCCCGGAGAGCATCGAGCAAATCATGCAAAGGCTCGGTGCCAGTCGCGAGATGCCAAGTGGCTCGGTGGGCGTGAAGGTGGGGCTCATCGCCGAGCAGAGCGCAGACCTCTACGTGCACGTATCGGACAAGAGCTCGCTCTGGGACGCTTGTGGGCCTGAGGCCATCTTGAAGGCTGCCGGCGGACGCTTCAGCCACGTGGATGGTTCCCAGGTGAACTACCGCGCGCGGGAGATGGCCAATCAGAAGGGCATTCTTGCCTGCAACAGCGCGAGCTACGCACCCGTCCTCGAGGCAGTGCGCGACGTCTCGCGCAGCATCGGCTTCATTCAGTAGCTGGGCGGATTCCCGCGAGCACACGCGTGAGCGTAGCGAACCTCGCTGTGGGGTGGGTCCCGACGCAGCTTTGCTGCGACGGGCAGGGAGGTCGCGTGACCTCCCCGTTCAATTAATTCAGATCGGCGCGGCGGGTGTTGCGACCGCGGCCCTTGCCCACTAGCTGCAAGGTCGGCGGCTTGAGCGCGGACAAGTTGGGCTGAAACGCCTTGCCTGGCCGACGCTCCTTGAGCCACAGCATCGCCTCTTTCAGCATCAGCTTGTTGGAGATGGCGAGTTGCTGCGTGAGATCGGTGAGGTCGAGCGTGGAGAACAGCGTATCGCCGAGCGCGAACGGAAACATGCTCGGGACGTTGCCGCGCGCATACTCGAGCAGCCATGCACCCGGCCGCAGCTTGGAACCGTTGGCGACTCCGGGCTGGAGGCACGCGAGATCTCCGGCGCGATGTACCTGGCGATCGAACCTACCCGCCTGGTAGGTCCACAATTCGCCGCTCATCACGGCGTCATAGACCGTGGCGCGGTGGCGTCCGCTGTGACCTTCGCTGCCGATGGCCGTGCCGCAGAACAGCAAGTACTCGTTGAGGCTCACGTGCAGCGGGCTGACGGAGCACATGATCCCGCCCGCGGTGCTCCACATCCAGGGCTGCCCCGGATTCACGTGGTCACCGTAGATTTTCTTGAGTGTCTGCGAGATCGCCTCGACCTGTTCCTCGACGGGCAAATCCAGGTGCATGCGCACCACTTGAGCGAGAACTTCAGGGTCGAACAGGTAGCGCATAGGTAAGGATTCCCTACCCCAAAGCGGTGCCCCTCGTCCAGTGCCCTAGGTCCAGCTCAGCGTGTCATGTGTAACAGGGTGAGCGCGCTGTCCGCGCAGCCACGTGCCGACGCCGAGCGAGCTCGAACTGTTCGGCACACTTCGGCAGCACTGGCGGCCGAGGGTCAGTCCGGCTGGAAGACTCGGTTTTGAGTGCGATCGTCGTCATAGAACCGCTGGCTCCGATCGAAGGTCGCCGCGCCGAACGCGTTGACCGCTACCGCGAAGACCAGGCACGCATAGAAACCCACGCGAAAGCGCCGCGCCCCCAGCGCCAGCAAGACGAACATGAAGGCCATGTAGTCGAGCGCGAAGCGATAGCCGAACTGAACCCAGCCGCTGTTCTGGTAACACAGGTTGGCGAGACCCACCGCAGCCACCGCCAGGATGAGCCCCACCATGCGCGCGTCCACGCGCTTGGGCCACAGCAGCCAGAGCAGAGCTGGTGTGGTGAACCACAGTGCGAGCCCGTGTCGACTGATGGTCACGTAGGGCGGGGTGTCGGAAAGCCAGGGCAGGCTCGCCAGGAACACCGCCAGGTTCTTGCTGAAGTAGTGGTAGTGAAACAGTCCCCAGCGGTCGATGCGCCCCTTCCAACGGATTTGGAGGTACTCGTGTCCAAACACGAAGGGATCGCCGAAACGCGCCGCGTTGAACCAGAGGTAAAGCCCGAAGAGTGCCGCCATCGGCAGAGCGAACAGGACCAGGCGAGGTAGGGCTGCCTTGAAGTCGGTGGCGAGCACCCAGCGCATGGCTCGCGTGAGCGGGTGGGGCACGTCGCTATCCGCGGCGTTGCTGCCGATCTCGGTGGGCGCGTGGCCGGCTCTCTGATGGGCCCGCAGCAACTCGACCACGAAGAAGGAGCCCGCTAGCAGGGTCGTCGGGCGACAGCCCCAGGCGAGCCCGAGGCACAGCCCTGCCAACAACGGATGGGCAGCATCCAAGCTCGCGAGCACGAACAGCAAGAGCAGCACGGACGCCACCACATGGGCCGAGAACCAGACGCTGCCCTGCACGCTCGTGTAGAAGAACACGGTGCCGAAGGCGAAGAGCCCGGTCAGGACCAGGTTCTCGCGCCGCCCACGCGGGCTATCCCCGCGCCGAGATAGGCGCTCCAGCAGCACGAACAGCAAGGCCGGGGCTACCCCCGCCAGGATTGCCCAAATTAGCCGGTCCGGGGTCGCCAGGTCCCAAATGGCCACGGCGGGCAAGAGCACCAGCGCCGGCACGGGGGGAAATGTGACGTACCAAGTGCCGTTGTAGAGCGCCCAGTCGTTGTTGCCCGGGGGCCGGTTCCCGACCACCGAGAGCTGGCCATTCAAGAAGCTGCGGGCCAGGTGGACATAGTGGTTGTTGGGGGAGGGGCTGAGCGGTGCTTCACCCAAAAAAAGCACGTACACGCAGGCGCAGACGAGAAAGATGGCGACTGGCAAGGCGGCACGGCGGGCCATGGGTGGGCGCAGCATAGCCGAGGGGCAGAAGGCAGTGCTTCTTTTGGCGATTCATCGGGAGGGCACGAGCCCTCCCGCCCAGCGCGGCTTTGTTCACGGGGAGGTCACGCGACCTCCCCACCGGTCGCCGCGAGGCTGCGCGGCTCCCGCCCCACCGCGAGTTCGCCGCGCTCACCGCGCTGGGCCCCACCCACCGCGAGGTTCGCTGCGCTCACCCGGCAGCTTGGCTTCAACGTTTGGCGGTTCTCGGGCCACAGCCCGTGCCCTTCCTTGACCGTGCCCGAGCGCCGCCTTATCCCATCGCTCAGCCGCGCGCGTCGCCTGCGGCATCCAAGGAGTTTGCCTCGTCATGTCTGCGCTCACGCGCGAAGCGGTCCTCGAAGCCCTGGCCAAGGTCGAAGACCCCGCCTTTAACCGTTCCATGCTGGAACTCGGCACCCTCCTCGACGTGGTGGTCGAGAACGGCAGCGTGCGGGCCAGCGTGCGATTGTCAGCGCCCAGCGACGAGCTCCAGCTCACGATTCGAGAGCGTATCCACAAGGCGCTCGCGCCCCTCGGCGTGGACCAGGTGATCCTCGACTGGGACCTCCAGGTCTCCATGCGCGACGTGGGTCCCGAGGACCCCATCCCCCACGTGCGCAACGTGGTTCTGGTGATGAGCGGCAAGGGCGGCGTGGGCAAGAGCACCACGGCGGTGAACCTGGCGCTGGCCCTCAAGCGCGCCGGCGCGCGCGTGGGGTTGCTCGACGCGGATATTTACGGTCCTTCCATCCCGACCATGTTCGGCATCCAGGGCTTCCCCACCAGCGAAGACGGCAAGACCATCGAGCCGCTCGAGCGCTTCGGCATCAAGCTGATGAGCATCGGCTTCCTGATGGAGGACACCAAGGCCGCCATCGTCTGGCGTGGTCCCATGCTGCACGGCGCGCTCCAGCAGTTCTTGGGCGACGTGCACTGGGGTGAGCTCGACTACCTGGTGCTCGACCTGCCGCCGGGCACGGGCGACGTGGCGTTGAGTCTGGCGCAGAAGATGAAGGTGACGGGCGCCGTCATCGTGACGACACCCCAAGAGGTGGCGTTGCAGGACGTCTACAAGAGCGTCTCCATGTGCGAGAAACTCAACCTGCCCATCCTCGGCGTGGTCGAGAACATGAGCTACTTCGTGGATCCTGCTGGCCTCAAGCACCACCTGTTCGGTGAGGGGGGTGGTCAGCGTGTGGCCGAGTTCTCGAAGGCTCCACTGCTTGGCCACGTGCCGCTCGAGCCCAAGGTCCGCGAGTGGGGCGATAACGGCACGCCCATCGTGCAGGCCGTTCCCAACAGCGAATCGGCTCAGGCTTTCTCGCGCATCGCCGACAAGCTCACCGCGCTGATCGCGCAGCGCCACTTCGCGCGCGCCGGCGGAGACAAGCTGCCCAGCAGCAGCGGCCCGCGTCGCCTCAAGATCGTGAGGTAGGCTCAGCTGGGTGGCGGTTGGAGCGTGGGCTGATCGCGTCGGCCGCTGCGCGCCGCCCGGGCGCCGCCTACCAGCACGAAACTCCCGGGGCCGGCGTCGAGGGCCAGGTAGATCATTCCGTGGGGTCCCACCCAGCAGCTGGCGTGTTCACCCCGCAGGCCGCTCGGGAACCCGTGTTCCCCTGCGCTGCCGGCAAATGTAGGCTCACCGCGTAATTCACGTACACCTGCCACAGCCCGCGCATAGCGCTGCTCGTACTCTTCGCGCAGCACAAGAAAATCATCGTTTTCCGCGCTCACGGCCTGGGCGAGCTGGATCTCTGCGCCGCCTTCGTCTGCGGTGAGCAGGAGGTCCTCGAGCAGCTCGGCGAGTGGCCTGATCTCCACGGAGGCCCAGAGCTTAGCAATTCGAAACTTCCGTTCGGGCCGTCTCACGCCCGCTTGGTGGGCTCGCTTGCAGATGTCATACGAGGTCTTCGCCTTGGGCTAGCTAACGACCCCTTCCGGTCAGGTGGGTGATAACCTGTTCTCCCTGGATCGGTATGCTAAAAGCCGAAACCGAGGCATGGGCGTGACTTCAGCAATCCAGCGCAAGCTCGACCCGGAGGGCATTGCCACAAAGGTCGTGGTTCGCCTGATCGAAGAGCTTGCGTGCGTGTCCATCACGCCCGACAGCCCGGCTTGGCAAGACCTCATCGCGCAAGGCAAGCGAGTCGGCGAGCTGCGTGTCTATCGCGGTCGCGGTCGCGTGCAGAAGATCGTGTGCACCAGCTTCAGCGTCGGCAATCCCGCCGTCGACTCGCAGAGCGTCATCGTGTTGACGGATCCTTCGAGTCCGGTGCCACACCTGGTGCTCGACACCATGCACGTGGGTCCGCGCGTGAGCTTGCATCTCGACCTACTGCCCAAGCGCGACCTGGGCGTGTCGCTCGGCTACCTCGATCGCTGCTACGTCCCCCTCAGCGAGGTGCGCGGCGATCTCGACGCCGACGAGCGTTTCTCCGCGGCGCAGCTCTCGCGTCGCCTGCGTTCCTTGCTCTCACCGTGGAACGTGGCGCATACGGTGGACGTGTCCGACCTCGACGCGGCGGGCGCCTACGTCGATCGCTACGTGAGCCACTGGGCCGCGTTGATCAAGAGCGACGCCCCGGAGCTTCAGTCCGCGCCCGAGATCGCCTCGCGCGACGTTCAGCATCGGCGGCTCCTCTTCAGTCGTGGCGTGGACCCGGTCTGGGACGTGCTCGACCGCCTGCTCGACCGCAACGCCGTGGACATGCTGATCTCCGCGCTATCCGGCTGAGCTCGGGTCGAACCCGTACGGTCGCGCCAATCAGCGCCCACTTGCGCTCGCCTCTTTCCGCGCGAGCGGTAGAGTGAGCCCATGCGACAGGTGCAACGCAGCTTCACCGTGGACACACGCGGCAAGGGCCTCTACGACGTGACCCAGGAGGTGGCGCGTGTGGTCGCGGAGAGCGACATCGGGCTCGGACTCGCCACCGTGTTCATCGCCCACACCTCGGCCAGCCTGTTGATCCAGGAGAATGCCGACGTGGAGGTGCAGCGCGACCTCGAGCGCTTCTTCGCGCGCCTCGTGCCCGACGGCGACCCGCTGTTCTTGCACGTGGAGGAAGGGCCCGACGACATGCCCGCCCACGTTCGCGCGGCGCTGACGCAGACCTCGATCGGCATCCCGCTGCGCGAGGGCAAGCTGGCACTCGGCGTGTGGCAGGGGCTCTACGTGTTCGAACACCGCAATCGGCCGCACCAGCGCAAGCTCATCGTGCACGTGGTGGGCGAGTAAGCGCTCAGCTCAACCGACCTCGCGGGCCACGTGCTGCGTCAGTCGCGCCACGCCCTCGCTGAAGTGCGCGTCCTCGGTGATCAGGCTCAACACGAGGTGCGTGCCGCGCGTGAGATCGTAGAAGAAGCCAGGTTGCACCAGGACGCCCTCCCGCTCGAGCAGGGAGATGGCCCACTCTTCGTCGGTGTGGAGCGCGGGCACGCGAACGATGCCGTACCAGCCGCCCTCCACACCGAGCACGTCGAGCGTGCTGTGCTCGCAGGCCTTCGTGAGCTGCGCGAGATTGCGTCGGGTCCGCGCCGCCACGCGTTCGCGCGCTGCGCTGCCGTGTCGGAGCAGGCTGGGAAGGGCGAGTTGCACAGGGGTGGCCACCGAGAGGTAACTGTCTGCGATGTGCTGTAGGCGCTCGCAGGCCTCGGCTGCGCCCGGGCCGGCGATGGCCGTCCACGCCAGTTTGAGCTGCGGCAGCGCCACCGACTTGCTCAGACCTCCGAGCCGGAACACCAACGCGCGCTCACTCACTTCGAGCGCCGAGTGTGCCCGGCGCGGGTCCGCCGTGAATGCGTACTCCGCGAAGACCTCGTCGCTGATCAGCGGGAGCTGCAGGCTGGCGAGCTCTTGCAACTCGTCGCGCTTGAGGAAGGAGCCGGTGGGATTGTTCGGATGCACAAGCAAGATAGCGCGTGAGCGTGCATCGAGGGCAGCGCGCACGCTGGCCAAGTCCACGTGCCACTCGCCATCGTAGGCCAGCTGGTAGGGGCGCAGCTGCACGCCCTCCAGGGAGGCCAGGACGTCGAACAGCGGATAGCTGGGGGAGGGCACCAGCACGTTGTCACCGGCATCGCACAAGAGCTTGAACAGAAAGCCGTAGGCTTCGCTGGTGCTCGCCGTGAGCATCAAGCGTTCTGCCGGCACCTCGAGCCCACTCGAGGCTAGATGTGCACTCAAGGCCCCGCGCACCGCGAGCAGGCCGAACGGGTCGGGCTGATATTCGGCGATGCCCGGGTGCGTGAGCGCGTGCGCCAGCTCCGCGTGGGGCCAGGCGAGTCCCACGCTCGTGGGATTGCTCTCGGCCAGGCTCAGCACGGGCCGGCCCTCGGCGCGCCGCCGGTCCAGGGCCTGCGTGAGCGCGTTGGTTTCGGTGCCGAGCGTCGAGCGGTGTGAGAAGCCCTGCATGGGTCAGACCTAGATCGGATTTCTGCCCCAGGCACGCGCTACACTGGTCCGAGTTCTTCATGGCGGAAGCCCGCGTCTATCCTCCGAGTGAGCACAGGATCGCCGAAGCCCGGCGAGCCGGCCTCGCGCCGCGCACGAGCTTCGTGGCGCTGGCCGCGGGACTCGCCGTCGGGGGGCTCTGGTTCGAGTACTGGGGCGGCGCGCTGTTGCAGGGGCTGAGTCAGCTCTGGCGCGTCCAGCTCGCTGCCTTCGAGCGTGCCGAGGTCCCGGACGCGGGCGCGGCGTTGCGGTCGCAGCTGCCGCAGCTCCTGTGGCCCCTCGCGTGCGCCTTCGTGGTGTATTTCGTGTTGGCTCTCGGTCTCTCCTTCGTGGCCCAGGGCAGCGCGCGCTTCTTGCCGATGCGCCGGCGCACGCGCGCGTTCCCGCCTGTGCCAGCACCGGCCAGTGGCAAGGCGCTATGGGTGCTCGCGGTGTTCCTGGCGAGCTTGGGCGCGCTCCATGAATGGGTTCGCGTGCGTCCCGACACGGCTCACTTGCTCGCGGCGCGCTGGTGGTTCCGACTCAGCGCGCTGGCCGCGCTCATCGGCGTCTTCGACGCGCTGCTCGCGCGCCTCGTGTTCGTGCGCGCGCTGTGGCTCACGCGTCGTGAGCACCTCGACGAGCAGCGCGAAGCCTACGGCGCGCCCGAGCTGCGCACCGCGCGCGCCCGGGCGCGACACGCGAGCGACGCCCCATGAACGAGCTGGAGCTCAGCGCGGCAACGCTGCCCACCAAGAGCCATGGCTATGTCGAAGTGGCCCTGCCGGTTCCCCTGCGCAAGCTGTTCACCTACCGCGTGCCCGCGGGCTTGAACCTCACGCGCGGCATGCGCGTGGCGGTGCCGTTCTCGGGCCAGAAGCTGCCCGGCATCGTGATGGGGTCACGCGACGAGGCCCCGAGCGGCGTGAAGCGCGTACTCAGCGTGGCCGGCCTGTTCGAGCCCGAAGCGCTCTTTCCGGAGGAGCTCCTGCGCTTCCTCGAGCGTGCAGCAGACTACTACCTCGCACCGCTCGGTGAGGTCCTGAAAGCCGCCGCACCGGCGCTGCCCAAGGAGGCTTTTCGCGCGCTCAAGGCCAGCGGCTTCGTGGCCGACGAAGCCGAGCTCAAGGGCCGCCGCATGGCCACCCAGACCACCTGGCGCGTCCGCAAGGTCCCCGAGGCCGTGGAGCCTGCGCGGCTCGGCGTGCGCCAGCGCGCGGCCCTGGCGCTGATCGAGGAGCGCGATCACATGTTGCTCAGCGAGCTCTCCCAGCTCCTGCCCAACGCCCGCGGCCTGGTGCGAGGACTGGTTGAGAAGGGCATCTTGAGCACCGAGGACGTGGAGGTCGTGAGCGACCCCTTCTTCTCCGCCAGCCTGCCCCGTGAAGAACCCTTCCGCGCCAACCCGGAGCAGCGCGCGGCCATCGATCGCCTTTCCAGCGCGCTGAGTCCCGAGACCAAGGGCACCTTCTTGCTCCATGGCGTCACCGGCTCCGGCAAGACCGAGGTCTACCTTCAGGTGGTGGCCGAGGCGCTCGCGCGCGGACTCGGCGCGCTCGTGCTGGTCCCCGAGATCGCGCTCACTCCCCAGCTCGTCGCTCGCTTCCGCGCACGCTTCGGCGAGGCCATCGCGGTGCTACACAGCGGGCTCGGCGATCGCGAGCGACACCAGGCCTGGCGCTCCCTGCGTCGCTCCGAGGTGCGGCTGGCCATCGGCGCACGCTCCGCCCTGTTCGCGCCCGTGCCCAACCTCGGTGTGGTCATCGTCGACGAAGAGCACGACCCCTCGTTCAAGCAGGAGGAGGGCTTCCGCTACAACGCGCGCGACATGGCGATGCTGCGAGCGCACATGGCTTCGGCAGTCTGCATCCTGGGCAGCGCCACGCCGTCCCTCGAGAGCTACTACCTGAGCGAGCGAAAGCGCGTCGAGCGCCTGGTGCTCAAGGAGCGCGCCCAAAGGCAGCTCATGCCCGAGGTCGAGGTCGTCGACCTCGCGCGCAACCAGGGGCTCGGGCCCACCGGCAACCCCCTGATCAGCGCCCCGTTGTACCGCGCCCTTGAGCGCTGCCTGAGCGCGGGCGATCAGGCCATCCTGTTCCTCAATCGTCGCGGCTTCGCGCCGAGCCTGCACTGCGCGAGCTGCGCCAAGCCGCTCAGCTGCCCGGCCTGCAGCGTGACGCTCACGGAGCACAAGCGGGCCGGTGCCCTGCGCTGCCACTACTGTGATTTCGCGATGCCCCTCACGCAGGCATGTCCGAGCTGCGGGGCCCTATCGCTCGAGCGTGTGGGCGTGGGCACCGAGCGCATCGAGGAGGGACTCGAGCAGGCCTTCCCGCAGGCACGTATCGGACGCCTCGATCGCGACACGGCCTCGGGCAGCGGCGTGGAGGAAGTGCTCGCCAAGATGCGCGCGCGCGAGCTCGACGTGTTGGTGGGCACCCAGATGGTCACCAAGGGACACGACTTGCCGAGCGTGACCTTGGTGGGTGTGCTGCTCGCCGATCAGAGCCTGGCGTTCCCGGACTTCCGCGCCGCCGAGCGTACCTTCCAGCTCTTGGCCCAGGTTGCGGGTCGTGCCGGCCGCGGTGATCGCCCAGGGCGCGTGCTCTTGCAGACCTACCAGCCCAATCACTTCGCGGTGCGCTACGCCCTCCACCACGACTATCGCGGCTTCTACGATGAGGAGATCGCCGCCCGTGCGGAGCTGGGTTACGTGCCCCTCTCGCGTCTGGTGGCGGTGCGGGCCGACGCAGGCGACGAGGACGTGGTGCGCG
The DNA here is from genome assembly GCA_047601445.1 of Myxococcales bacterium. Classification (GTDB taxonomy): domain Bacteria; phylum Myxococcota_A; class Polyangia; order Polyangiales; family DASUME01; genus DASUME01. Next base: position 7,769,323 of record JASGJH010000001.1, read on the forward strand.
GCGTGATGCGGGAGCTAGCGCTGGCGGCTTCGGCCACGCCGGAGGTTCGGGCGGGCAGGGTGCAGCTCTTGGGTCCGGCGCCCGCGCCCATCGCGCGCCTCAGGGGCCGCTATCGCATGCGCTTCCTGCTACGCGGCCGGGTGCGCGAGGACGTGCGCAAGGTCGCGGAAGCCGTGGTGTCTCGCATCGAAGCGGGCATTGCCCCGGCCCGCGCTAGCGTCGACGTCGATCCGGTCTCCATGATGTAGCCGACCTGTCGCCGATTCTTCTGTTTTGTCGCACACTTGTGGGCTGGCTGTCGGTCGCCCTGTGCTTGCGACCAGCGTTCAATGGTGGTACATGTGGCCGTTGACCATGGCCATTCGAAGAATCCTCCACTACCCCGACAAGCGGCTGCGCATTCCGGCTGAGCCCGTGACGGACTTCGGACCCGAGCTCCAGACGCTCGTGGACGACATGGCCGAGACCATGTACGCGGCCCCAGGTGTCGGCCTGGCCGCTCCCCAAATCGGCGTCTCCAAGCGCCTGTTCATCATCGACATCTCCAGCGGCGACGGTCCCACGGACCTGCGCGTCTTCATCAACCCCACCATCGTGAAGACGGAGGGGGAGGTTGGCTGGGAAGAGGGCTGCCTGTCGTTCCCCGGGGTGCACCAGGAGATCCAGCGCGCCGAGCGCGTGAAGGTGAAAGCCCAGGATCGCCACGGGAACTGGTTCGAGCTCGAGACCAACGAGCTGATGGCCATCGCCGTGCAGCACGAGAACGATCACATCGAAGGTCGCCTGATGATCGACCACTTGAGCCCGCTCAAGCGTCGCATCGTGCACCGCGCCATGCAGAAGCGCGCCAACCAAGGCGCGGCCGCCGAATAGCCACCATCCAGTCAGGTGCCCGTGGGCACCTGGGCCCGCCGAGCACGCGGCCAGTGCGCCGAGCGTGCAGGCGCAGCGATCCGGAGCACACATGACGTCCGTTTCCCCTCGCAAGCCGCGCGCTGCGTTCATGGGTACGCCCGATTTCGCGGTCCCCTGTCTGGAAGCGCTGCTCGATGTGGCCGACGTGCCGCTGGTGGTCACGCAGCCCGACAAGGCTCAAGGCCGTGGCCTCGAGCTCGCACCGCCGCCCGTCAAGCTGCTGGCGCAGTCTCGCGGCATCCCGGTTTTTCAGCCGCTCAAGGCGCGCGACGGCGCGCTGCGCGATCGACTGCGTGAGCTCGACTTGGACTTCGCGCTGGTGGTTGCCTACGGGAAGATCCTGCCCCAGGACGTGTTGGACGCCCCGCGCCTCGGCTGCCTCAACGTGCACGGCTCGCTGCTACCGCGTTGGCGTGGCGCGGCCCCCATCCAGTGGTCCGTCGTGAGCGGAGATCGCGAGACGGGCGTCTGCCTGATGCAGATGGACGCGGGCATGGATACGGGGCCGGTGCTGCTGCGGGAAGTCGTGGCCATTGCTCCGAGCGAGACGGGCGGCGAGCTCTTCGAGCGCTTGTCGAAGCTGTCCGGGGAGCTCGTGCGGAACTCGATCCCGCGCTTCATGGCAGGCGAGCTCCTGCCCGAAGCCCAGAGTACGGAGGGGGTAACCCACGCGCGCATGATCGAGAAGTCCGACGGTGCCCTCGACTTCTCGCACAGTGCCCAGGCGGTACACGACCGGGCGCGCGGGTTCTATCCCTGGCCTGGTGCCTACACCGCGCTGGCTGGAAAGCGCATCAAGATCCATCGCACCGAGGTGGCGCGCAGCGAGGGGAGTCCGGCTGAGCCGGGCACCGTGTTGGTCGCTGACGCGAGCGGCATCGAGGTGGCTTGTGCCCAGGGCACGGTGCGCTTGCTCGAGCTGCAGCCCGAGGGCAAGAAGCGGATGGCTGCGGCGGCCTTCCTTGCGGGTCATCCCATTCCCAAGGGCGCACGCTTCGCGAACCACCAGGAACTCCTATGAAGATCTACACCAAGACCGGGGACCGAGGAGACACGGGGTTGTTCGGGGGCGCGCGCGTCTCCAAGTCCAGCCTGCGCGTGGAAGCGTACGGCGAGATCGACGAGCTCAACAGCGTGGTCGGCTTGGTCCGCACGGAGCCCTTCGACGCCGACGTGGACGCGCTCTTGGCACTCGTGCAGAGCCGCTTGTTCGACCTCGGGGCGGAGCTCGCCACGGCGCCGGACAGCAAGGTGGCCCTGGGCATTCCCCTGGTGAGCGAGTCCGAGGTCGAGCGCCTCGAGCAAGCCATCGATCAGGCCGAGACGGAGCTCGCGCCGCTGAAGACCTTCGTGCTGCCGGGGGGCTCACGCGCCGCCGCGTACCTGCACCTGGCCCGCACGGTGTGTCGCCGCGCCGAGCGCAAGCTGGTGCTGCTCGCGCAGTCCGAGCCGGTGCGAGAGCTGTGCATCCACTACGTGAACCGCTTGAGCGACACCTTCTTCGTACTGGCGCGCCTGGCCAACCACCGCGCAGGCATCGCGGACGTGCCGTGGGTTGGCGCGGGTCGCAACGCTTAGGCGCGCGTAAAAAAGGCGCCGGGAGTAAACCCGACGCCGAAAATAAAGAGGTTCTTACCGCTAGAACGTGGGCAGAAACTGTGAACCCCTAGCGATTGCTAGGTGGGCGTGGGTGTCGCTTGCTTCAGGCTTCCCGGAGAAGTTCGCCGGGCGTGCACACCGCAATCGAGATTCACTCCCGAGTTCAATGCTTGTAAGGGATTCTTTCGCTTCCGTTCCCACGTGTCCTGCAGAGGAACCACGACTCTCAACCTAAGCGCCCCGATCGATCGGGTCAAGCGCGCCCGAGCGATTGCGCGAGCAGGACTACCCTTTGGCTGGAGTGGCCTTGAGCGCTGCTTTTCCGGCCTTGACATAGACAGAAAAGCGGACGTCTTTGGTATCCGGACGCGAGGCGAGAATCTGGTCGCGGTTCTTGCGCAGGGTGACGACGAACTTTTCGAACGCGAGCTCTGCGGTGGTTTCGCCGCACTGCCTACGAACTTCGACGTACTGCGCGAAGACCTCCCGATAGTGCCCCTCGTCCTCGCGTGTGGCCTCACGCAACTCCTCGGAAATGTCGGACATCACCGTGGCCTCGTCGTTTTGGCTCGAGGCTGCTGCGGGCGTTTGCATCGGCGTGAAGCCGCGCGCTGGTGCGCCACCATTCGAAGGACGTGCGGGTGCGGGCGCAGGGGCGGGCGGCGGCGGAAGCTTGGGGCCCGAGGGCTGCGGCATCGCGGCGCGCACGGGCGCGATGTTGTTGTGCGACGGAGTCTTGGGTGCGGGCATCGGCATGGGAGCCGGCATGGCCATCGGCTGCGGCGTGCTGCGCGCGGCGCCGTCGTCGCTGCCAAAGCTGAAGGCAGAGCTGGTCAGCGCCTCGGGCGTGGGGCCCAGGAGCTGATCGAGGTTGGCCTTCTGCTGGCGGGACTTGCCGCCGCCCTTCTCGAGCAACACCAGGATGCCCTTGTGCACGCCCTCGCCAATCTTGCGGTGGGCCTTGCTCAGGGCGGCGAGGTCGAGCTCTTCGGTCTGGCCGGCCGCCAGCTTGTCGACTTCCCTCTGGAACAGAGCCAGCGGACGGTCGCGCTCCAGGTACATGATGCCCATGCCGATGGCGAAGAGGAGCACCAGCGCGCCCACCAGCGCCGCCGTGGGCAGCGCGTTCATGTCTTCCTTGGTGGCCTGGTCGAAGATGGCCCAGGGGCTCGGCATGGTGGGGTAGGGGCGTGCGATGGCGTAGCCGACCTGGGCCGCCGAGGCGCTGCCCGCCACGAGTGAGAACACGGCGCGCCCCTTGCCGCCGAGGTCGAAGGCCTCGGTGCGTTCGCCCTTCTTGAGGCGCTCATCCGTCAGCACGTTGGCCAAGAGGGGCGCGAGCTCCGCTTGGGTCGGTGCACCGGGTACGTCGGCCGGGACGTAGCTCGAGACCATCTGGTCGCGCAGGAAGAAGCCCACCGTGGCGCCGCCCAGACGCTCGCTCAGGCGTTGCGCGAGCGTGCCGTCGAGCTTTTGACCGTGGATGAGGGCGCCCACGTACTGGCCGCGGTCCACGATCGGGCGTGCCGCCATGCGGTACACGGCGCCGTCGTAGATCCACACGTCGTCCCCGAGGAAACCGCCCAGGGCCTGTTCCACCAGCGGCACCTTGCCGAGACCGGCGCCAGCACGCGCCGGCTTCTTGCCCTCTTGGGCCAAGATCACGCCCTGGTTGTCCACGGCGATCATGATGTCGGCGCGCAGCTCCTCGAGCTGCTGGTTCATGGTGCGCAGGCGGTCCTTGAGGGCCTTGGGGCCGTCCTGACCGTCGACCTTGTCTTTGCCCTTGGTCCGCACGGCTTCGCGCACCGTGCCGTCGGCGGCGATCGGCGCCAGGGCGTCGATGCGGGCGCGTGCGTCGAGCTTCATCAAGGACTCGAGCTCGAAACGGTCGCGACGCAGCCCCTCGTCGGCATGGACGATCTCGCCGCGGTTGAACATTCCGCGTGCGAGGAGGGCGGTCGAGAGACCGAGGATGGCGGCAACCGCCAAGAGGAGAACCCAGAATCGTGAAAGCAGCATCGGAGTCCTGCCTCTTACTTTCCGTTTACTTCGACGCTGATGGGATCGATCACGAACTCACGCTTGTCGGCGACTTCGAGCGTCGTGGAGCTGACCTCGGCGCCACCGCGAAACACCTTGAGCGTGTAGTTGCCCGGCGCGACGTCCTCGAATTTGAAGGTGCCGTCGCTCTGAGGATTGGCCAGCTTGCTGATCTTCGGCAGCACGTGCAGATGGCCTTTTACGTAGGGAGCCAGTCGGTCGAGGATGGGAAAGCTACCCTCTTGATCCACCTGGAGTTGGCGGGCCTGGCCGGCGCTGGTCTCCACGGCGTCGAACTGGGAGAGACCTTCGGCGAAGAGTTGATGGGTGAAGTCGTCGTCGTTGCGCACGCGCAGCGCGCTGCCCTTCTGCATCACCACGGTGCTCGGGGACAGCGTCCCATCCTGCATCGTCACGGTGACGGCGTCTTTCATCGCTTCGTCCCCGATCAGCACCACGGCCACCTCGCGGCTCAGATCGGCGCTGCTCTTCTTGGGCTCGATGAACCCGTTCCACTCGTGCCAGTAGGGGCCACGCACGGTCTCGACCGCCTTCGGCTTCGAGTCGCCGCCCTTCACGCTCCCGCGTACGTCGACGGCCAATGCATGGGCCGACATCAAGGCCGCGCCGCATACCGCGAGCCCGAGTACGCCGAGTCCCACAGCTCGATTGTCTCTTTTCATGCAACCCCTAAGTCGAGGCACGCCGATGCGCGCGCCAGCAAAGCCCCTCGGAGGTGGCGACCGGCCCACCTCAGGTGTGTGACGAGATGGCCACACGCGGCGAAATTAGTGGATCTGAAAGCGCGAGGTCAATCGGCGCCGACTGGGGGTGGGGCGTAATAGTCGACGACCTCGATTGGGTTCGCGAGCCGCGCGCGCACCAGCGTACGTCGTCCGACTACATCTCCGCCCACCTGCAGGGCCATCGGGGTCTCGTAGTGAATGGAGATGTTCTCGCAGAGGAAATCGTGAACGGTGCGTTCATTGCGGTATTTACCGCGCCAAATCGACCCGATGTTGGCCGCCACCTCCACCGAGGTCACGTCGCATACCCGCAGGGCGAAGCGGTCGTCGCGCTCGTCGGCGAAGGGGAAGATGCGGGCCCCGAAGCCCCAGTAAGGGATGGTGGACATGGCCACGAGGCGGGATGGACCGTCGTAGAGGATGGCCCCCTGAGGATGCTCACTCACGGGGCGATCGTCGGGGCCCAGGCGGACGCAGGGGGACCCCTCGTTGACGATGCGGACCCACGGATGACTGCGCAGTAAGAATTCGGGCAGGCTGCGCCCGAGGGTCGAGATCATGTAAGCAGCTGGGCCGGTGGCGAAGGGGCGGGTCAGGGGCGAGAGTGAGAGCGTCCGCTTCGTCTCGTTGTAGTGCTCCAGGCAAATGGCATCGATTCCCAGCCCCGCAAAGGGCGTCAGCGAGCCCTCCACGTCGAGCAGGCGCAGGGTGCTGCGACCCCCTTCGGTGGCGATGCGCTTGAGGTCGGAGACGACTCCGGGCCGCCCCTTGCCCGCCTGGTTGCCGAGCACCCAGGCCAGCGCGTTGCCGGTGCCGAGCTTGAGCATGCCGAAGCGCGGCGGGTGGCGGCCGAGCTCCTGGGAGGCCCGCACGATGAGGGTCACCATCAGCACGAAGGTGCCGTCGCCGCCCCCCGTGAGCACCGTGCGATAGCCGGCCTGGACAATGGCGCGCGCGATGGGCTCGGCCTCCTCCAGGCTGCGTGAGACGAACAGGTCCCCGGGATGGACGACGCGCTCGAGCTGCCCGACCAGGGCCTCCGTGACCCGGCGCGCGTTGCCGTTGATCACCACCGCTACGCGCTCGACAGGTGCTCGCCGCGCAGCGTCCATCGGTGGAGCGTCGAGGGACAGCCCACGCTCAGGCGTGGAGCCGACCGATTCGGGCGTCGTCGTCACGTTGGAGAGGTAGGCGCGTCGGTCGGGCGGCATCGTGGGAGCTGCCGCTGGGACAGCGCTGGGAGCCTAACTTGCGACCCGATGAGACGCTGCTTTTTCGCGCGGTAGCCGAGGTCGGACTCGAACCGACACATCCGTAAGGACAGCGGATTTTGAATCCGCCGCGTCTGCCATTCCGCCACTCGGCCGGGCTGTAACGGGCCGCAACGTAGCCGCTCCCGGGGGAGCGGGCAACGTCGTTTCGCAAGGCTTGCCGCTTCAGACTGCTGCAGGGGTCTGCTGGGACTGTGCCGCGAGCTTGGAGATCACGCTGGTGTTCGACGCGGCCTCGAGCTCCTCGATCAGCTCGCGACACTCGGGGCGCGCGCGCAGATGGGTCAGCAGCAGGTTCGTGGCCGCCATGAAGCCCTGCTCGTAGCCGAGCGCCTCGCGCACGCGCGTAGCGATGCGTTCGCGTCCTGCGGCGAGGTCGTTCTCGAGCGCGTCGCCGTAGCGCGAGAGCTGGGCGCGCAGCTCGTCGATCTGGCGGCGCAGGTCGCGGGCGGCCTCTTCACGGGTCTGGGCGCGCCCTTCGTGGCGTTGAGAGAGGCGCGTGAGCTCCTCCACCTGGGCGCGAGCCGCCCCGGCTTCCTCGAACGCCTTGCGCAGGATCGCTAGATCGCGGCTCTCCTTGGCGGCTTGCTCGGCGCGATTCGAAGCCTCCACCGAGCGCCGCTCGGCCGTGCTCTTGGTGGCCATGATGCGCTCGGCTTCCTCGCGCTCCGCCGACGCCTCGCGCAGCACACGCGACTCCTCGCTGGCGAGCTCCTCCACCTTACGGCCGATTTCAGCGCGTAGCGCGCGTCCCCGGCGTTCGATCGCATCCAGCTTGCGCGAGTGGCTCGAGAGCTCTCCTTCCAGGCGCGATGCGCGCGCCGCGAGCTCCCAGCACTTGTCGGCGGCCTGCTGCACCTCGGCGGGCGCCTTTCCGTTCGGATACGCCCGCGCGACCATGCGCCCGAAGTGCGCTGCCCGCGTGCCCCACTCGATAACGTGCGGGGTGGAGGCAGGCGGCGGCGGCGGCGGTGCCTGAGGCGTCTCCTGCACCGTGGAGGACTGGGAGTCCCAGGGCGTCTGCGGCAGCGAGCGCTGGAACGCCTTGAGTTCCTCCTGCAGATGGTGGCCGTCGCGGAAGCGCTTGCGGTTCTCCTTCTCGAGGAGCTTGAGGATGATGTTCTCGGCCGCCTGGGGCAGGTCTGGGCGCAGCTGGCGCGGACGCGGAGGCGGTGCGCTGCGCTGCATCTCGAGCAGCGTCTCGCGGTCGTTCGAACGGAACGGGAGCTGTCCCGTGGTCATCTCGAAGAACAAAATGCCGAGCGCGTAGAGATCGCTCTGCGCCGTCGCGTCCTCACCGCGCGCCTGCTCCGGCGACATGTACTCGGGGGTCCCGAATACCGCACCCTTGGGCGCCAGCCGTGGATCGCGAGCGAGGGCCGCCAGACCGAAGTCGAGGATCTTCACGAAGTCACGGCGACCGCCGCGCGTGGTGAGCATGATGTTGTCGCTCTTGAGATCGCGGTGCACCACGCCGAGGTCGTGCGCGCGCGCCAAGGCGGCGCACATTTGCTCGAGCACGTCGACCGCACGCGCGAGGGGCATGGGACCCTTTGCGCACTCGTGCGAGAGCGAGGTGCCGGTAAGGTATTCCATCACCAAGTACAGCTCACCGTCCTCGGTCTCGCCTACGTCGTGGATGTCCACGATGTGCGCGTGATCCACGCGGTTGGCGGCGCGGGCTTCGCGCAACATCCACGCGCGCAGGTGAGTCTCGCCACGCAAGTCCGGACGAATCAGCTTCAACGCGACCACGCGGTCGATCAGCACGTGACGCGCTCGATAGACGACGCCCATGCCTCCTTCGCCAAGCAACGTTTCCAGGCGATAGCGGCCTGCTACCACCTTGCCGATGTACTCGTCCTGTTGCGAGCGGCGGGATGAACCCTTAATCGCACCCATACTTTGTCCGGAAGCTCCCCTCTGGGTAACGCCGAGCGACTCCTTTGCCATCATACACAGGACAGGTGCCGCTCAAGAGCGGCATTGCGAGTGTTTGCGCGTTAGGTTCTCGCCCGAAAGGTATGACCTAGTCGACCTTGGGTGTAGGTGTGCGAGTCTAGAACGTGGATGAGCGCTTGAGCTGAGGCCTAAACGTTACGTATCCTCGGGGTTCAGGTCGATTGCGCGCGGGCAGGCCCGCTGGAAAACGCCCGCATCGACACTTTGATGGACGCGTGCGCGAGCCCGGGGGATCACGCTTTTGGGGACACGGACCGACGAGCCTTATCTGATTGAACGACGCCTGGCAGCAGGCGGCATGGCCGAGGTGTTCATCGCGAAGCGCCGGGGGCCCCACGGCTTCCAGAAGCGGGTGGCGCTCAAGCGCATCCTGCCGCAGTTCGCCGCCGAGCCGGATTTCGTCCACATGTTCATCGACGAGGCGCGCCTGGCCGCACGGCTCGACCACGCGAACATCGTCCAGGTCTTCGATTTCGGCCAACACTCGGGCAGTTTCTTCATCGCCATGGAGCTGATCAACGGCTCCAACGTGAACCAGCTCTTGCGGGCCGTAGCCGCCCGCGACGAGGCGGTCCCGCTGGACGTGGCGCTCCACATCGCCACCGAGGCGGCCATGGCGCTCGCCTACGCGCACTCGCTGCGTGACGACGAGGGCGAGCCCCTGCGCGTCGTGCATCGCGATGTAAGCCCTGCCAACTTGCTGCTCACCCGCGACGGCCACATCAAGTTGAGCGACTTCGGCATCGCCCGCGCGGCGAGCTTCGAGGCGCGCACCCAGACGGGTCAGCTGCGCGGCAAGCTGGGCTACATGTCCCCGGAGCAAGTGCTGGGGCGGGAGCTCGACGGTCGCAGCGACGTGTTCACCCTAAGCACGGTGCTGTGCGAGATGCTGATCGCGGAGCCCTTGTTCGGAAAAGGCCAGGACCTCGATGTGTTGATGCGCATCCGCGACGTCGACCTGTCGGTCCTCAACAACTCGAAGCGCCGCGTGCCCCAGGACATCCGCGCTTTGATCGCCTGCGGCCTCTCCAAGAATCGCGAGGAGCGGCCCGACTCGGTGACCTTCCTGCGCATGCTGCTGGAGATCGCCGTGCGTCGGGGCATCGCCGCCGCGCCCTCGCGGCTCGCGCGCCTCTTGGCCCGCCTGGAGTTGGTGGAGCCGCGCCCGGGAGACGAACTCGCCCTGGAAGCGGGCGCCAAACCCACCAACTATCTGGACGTCTCCTACGCCGAAGGTTCCGACGACGCGTCGCTGCCGCCCATCGAGGTGGTGAGCTATCGCGTGCGGAGTGAGCGCGGCCTGATGGGACCACTCTCCTACTCCCAGGTCGCCGAGCTCGTCTTGAGCGGCATGATCGACGGCGACGCCATGGTCAGTCGCACGGGCTCGCCCTTCGAGCGTGCGGCCAACATCGACGAACTCCGGCGCTTCGTGAGCTCCCCAGCCCTGCAATGGCGGGAGCGCGACCTGGCTCACCCCACCTTCCGCGGCGGCCTCGCCCATGCGTCCTTGTTGCCCGTGGTCCATCGCATCGCGCGCTCCCACGAGACCGGCGTGCTGCACATGCGCGAAGGCGGGCGCCAAAAGAAGCTCTACTTCATCGAGGGACGGCCCGACTTCATTTCTTCGACCGACCGCAACGAGCTCCTCGGCGAACATCTGGTGGCCACCAACGTCTGCTTGCGCATGGAGGTCGACATGGCCTTGGCCGTGCTCCATCGCTACGACGGCCGCCTGGGCGATGCCCTCGTCGGGCTCGGCGTCTTGCGTCCGGTGGCGCTCGTGCGCGCGGTGCAAGACCAGGTGCGGCGGCGCTTCCTGGAGGCTTTCCGGTGGCGCGCGGGCGAATGGCGCTTCGTGCGCGGCGCGCGCAGCGAGGAGGAGACCTTCTCGGTGCAGCAGGACCCGTGCGAGCTGTTTCGCGACGCTGCCCGTGAAGCCCACCCCGCCGAGCTCGAGGCGGCCCTCGAGCCCGTCCGCGAGCGCGTGCTGGTGAGGACGTCGGCGCCCCCCATGCCGCTCGCTGCCTATCGGCTCCCCACCGCCTGGTCCAGCTTGCTTCAGCAGGTCAACGGCCAAAGCACGCTGGGGTCTATCGTTGCGCGCGAATCGGCGCGGCGCGGGGCGGAGGTCGAGGACGTCTACCGTGCGCTGTACCTCGGGCTCTCCTGCGAACTGCTGCGCACGGCTTGAGGCACTGCCCAGGCCCCTCGGCGGTCTACACGGGGCCCCTTCTTCAGCAATTTCAAGCTAGTGCCATTCCAGGGGGAGCTGGGGCTGCGGCGCGGTCCGTGCTGGCGTTCGGGCCCCGGAAGGGCTAAGGCCTTGGGCATGTCAGTGCTGGAATTTCAGGCTCCCGAGCACGGGCGGACGCCCGTCCTGGTCGAGGTTCCGCACGCTGGCCTGAATATTCCGGCCGCGCTGCGCGGGGAGATCCTCGCCACGCCCGAGGCGCTCAAGCGAGACGCCGACCTGCACGTGAACCTGCTCTACCAGTCGGTGCCCGAGGTGGGCGCGGGCTTGCTGACCGCGCTCCTATCCCGCTACGTGGTCGATTTGAATCGTGCGCCGGACGACATCGATCTCGAGTCCGGTCAGGGTGCGCGGGTCGGGCAGCCACGCGGCGTGGTCTGGCGGGTGACCACCGAGGGGCAACCGGTCCTGCGCAAGCCCCTCGACGTCGGCGGCATCCAGCAGCGCGTGGACCTCTATCACGCCCCCTACCACGCCCGCCTACGCGCGGAACTCGACGCCATCAAATCGCGCTTTGGTTTCGCCATCCTGGTGGCCGGGCACTCCATGCCCTCGGCGGTCCGACGCGGAGCCCGCGAGGTGGAGAGACGCGCCGACGTGGTGCCGGGCTCCCTTTCGCGGACCAGCGCCGACCCCCGGGTCATCGATCTGGTGGAGACCGTCTTTCGCGCTGCCGGGCTCAGCGTTCGGCACGATGAACCCTATCGGGGTGGCTTCACCACGGCCCACTACGGGCGCCCCAACGAAGGCATCCATGCGATTCAGATCGAGGTCAATCGCGCGCTCTATATGGACGAGCTGACCTGCGAAGTGAAGCCGGGTGATTTCGAGAAGTTACAAATCATCCTCAAGGATCTGGTGGAGCGCCTCGGGCAGCTCGACCTGGGACCCGGCCGGAGCTGAGCACGCAAGCGCCCGCCGTCGCGCATGCGGCCGAAGTGTTCGCTCACACCGAATGAATGCGCCCCTAACACTGTTGGCCGACGATCCCGCTTTTTCGCCCGGGGCCCCTGTGCTAGTTTCTCCGTGTGGAGGTCGTACTGCGCAAGGTGGGGCGTAAGCCCGGGCGAGCCGTCATGGGCCGTCTCTTGCGAGCACCGCGCAAGGGTGCCGTAGTCGTGATCGAGTTCCCTGATGGGCTCCACGAGTACGTCACTACGCCGGTGAAGCGCATTCTTCGTTTGGCCGGACGCGAGGTGTACTACCTCCAGACGGCCAACAGCCGCTATCGGCTCGAAGTGCGGTCCGACGCCGCTCCGCTCGCCGAAGCACCAGCAGCTCACTGAGCTCGGCCTGGACTTTCAAGCTAGGCGACCCTAGGCATCTGCCGGGGGCGTCCCCGTGCATTTTCGCTTCGCGACTTGGTCTGCGTCCGGACGGCTTCGAACGAAGGTCGTTGCCTGGGAGCTCGACGGGCGCAGCGAGCGGCAGCCGGGCGTCGTGCTGATCGGCGTTCAGTTGGTCACTCAAGACAGGTCAGGCAGGCGCGGCAAACTGCCGCGGCAAGCCTGCGGGCAAATCTGCAGATTGCGCTGAATTAACGAAGAAAGACGCGGTTTTTGGGCGGGCATAGGCCCTGCATTTGGGGGCCAGCAAGAGGAGGTCCCCGCCCATGCTCCGAACCGGTCTCGACGAGTATCTCGACTCTCTGCGAGGAGTCGCTCCGATCGACGCGGAATCCGAACGCGATTTGGCGCGCGCGTACCGCGCCGGCGACCGGCAGGCCGGAGACAGGTTGATCGCGGCTTGCCTGCCTTTCGTGGTGCGCATCGCGGTCGAGTACCGACGTTGGGGCGTCGCGCTCGAAGATGTGGTGCAGCAGGGGAACCTGGGCCTGCTCAAGGCCGCCGCCAAGTTCGACGCGGACAAGGACGTTCGCCTGATCACCTACGCGGTGTACTGGATTCGCGCCGAGATCCGCGACTACGTGGTGCGCAGCTACCGCATCGTGCGCCTCGGCACCACCCGCTCCGAGCGTCGCGCTCTGCGAGCCTTCCGGCGCGAGGGCGTGGAGAACGCTACCGAGCTCGCGGCTCGCAGCGGCATGCCCATCGCTCGCTGCGAAATGCTGTGGCCGGTGTTGGCCCACGCGGATACCTCCCTCGACGTCACCTACGATGATCAGCGTGGACCCGTGGTGGAGCGCATGCCGGGCGTCATTCCGAGCCCCGAGGAGCTCGCCCTCTCTCGCACCGAGCACGAAGAGGCACGGAGCGCCGTGCGCTCCGCCATGCGTCGCCTCGACAAGCGTGAACGTCGCATCGCGCACGCCCGCTTCCTCTCCGACGACCCTTGTACGCTCGAGCAGCTCGGGAAGGAGCTTGGTGTGAGCAAGGAGCGCGTGCGTCAGCTCGAGGTGCGCGTGCGCGACAAGCTCAAGGGCGCACTCAGCGAGTTCGCACCGGCGGCGTAAGCCCGAGTCGGGGTGAAGTCTTTCATCGCAGGTCACCGTTGAGTGCAAAAAGGGTCTGCTAGACAGGCTCCGTGGTCTCTGGTCGCTGGTTCGATTGGAGAGAGCTGTGAGCGCCGTGAGTTCGGCTAGTCGCCGCGATAGACGACCTTCCAATCGCGCTTCATGTCCACCACGAGCCAACCGGCCTCGGGCGCCAAGTCCAGGGCACGGTCGAGCTTTCCGACGAGCGCGTGCCTGTCGTAGGCCCACTCGCGTTCGTCGTCCGTATGGTGCAGCAAGACGCCCAAGCTAGGCCGCTTTGACGTGGTCCACTGCAGCATCTGGAGATCCCCGTCGGAGTTGCCGAAGGCCAAGAGCGGCCGGCATCCGATATGCGACTGAATGCCTTCCGGCTTGCCGGCGCCGTCGTTGACGAAGGAAACCTCGGGCAGTCGCTTGAGCACGGGCGCGCCCTTGCTGGTCTCGAAGCGAGTCTTGATGCTGCTGCCCACCACTCGTTCGGGCGGAATGCCGTACACCGCTCGCGCCCACGGGCGCAAGAACTCGATGCCGCCACCGGAGACGATGAAGGTCTTGAAGTCGTGGTAGCGCAGGTACGCGAGCAACTCGAGCATGGGTTGGTAGACCATCTCCGTGTACAGGAGCTTCGTGCGCGGGTGGCGAGCCTGGGCGATCCAATCGCGCACCAGTTTCTCGAACTCCTCCGTGGTCATCCCCGCGTGGGTGGCCATCACCAGCTCGACCAGGGCCTTCTCACCGCCGCGAGAAAGCACGCGCTGGTCGTTCTTGAGCAGCGACGCGAACGGTTCGGTGTGCGTCCACTCCGGGTGCTGCGGTGCGAGCGCGCGAATGCGATCCAGCACGAAGAAGGCCTGTACGTAGGTCGGCTGCTCACTCCATAGCGTGCCGTCGTTGTCGAACACCGCGATGCGCGCTTCGGGCTCCACGTGGTCTGCGCTGCCAGGCTGCGTCACGCGCGTCACGAACGAGATCAACGCGCGGCGGGTAGGTCCGTCGCTCCACGATGGCAATGTGGACCTCGCATCGCTCATGTTCGCGAAGAAGATGCACTTCGCGAGCCAGCTAGAGCTTGCACAACTGCGCCGCACGAAAGCGCACCTCGGCAGCGCGTGGCGCGGCGCTTGCTCACTTGAGCGCTTGCGACGAACTACAGGAAGGCAGCTGCATGGCACACGGCAAGAAGCCCAACATACTCGTGATATTCGGGGACGACATCGGGATGTGGAACCTGTCCTGCTACAGCGCGGGCATGATGGGCTACCACACGCCCAACATCGATCGCATCGCCAAGGAAGGCATGCGCTTCACGGATTGCTACGGCGAACAGAGCTGCACAGCGGGGCGTGCCTCGTTCATCACCGGCCAATCCGGCTTCCGCACTGGGCTCACCAAGGTCGGATTTCCCGGAGCGCCCGTGGGCTTGCAGCCCGAGGATCCGACCATCGCGGAGCTACTCAAGCCGCAGGGCTATGCCACCGGGCAGTTCGGCAAGAATCACTTCGGCGACCAGAACCGCTTCCTGCCCACGGCGCACGGCTTCGATGAATTCTTCGGCAACCTTTACCATCTGAACGCAGAGGAAGACCCCGAGGATCCGGACTACCCGAACCCCAAGGACTTCCCCAAGTTCAAGGAGACCTACGGTCCGCGCGGGGTGCTCCATACCTGGGCTACGGACAAGGAAGACACGACCGATCAGCCGCGCTGGGGCAAGGTGGGCAAGCAGAAGATCCAGGACACCGGGCCGCTCACGCGCGAACGCATGAAGACCTGTGACGACGAGTTCGTGCACGCGGCCAAGGATTGGATCAAGCGACAGCACAAGGCGAACAAGCCCTGGTTCTGCTGGCTCAACACCACGCACATGCATCTGCGCACCCACACCAAGCCGGAGAGCATCGGGCAGGCGGGGCGCTGGCAGTCGCCCTATCACGACACGATGATCGACCACGACAAGAACGTGGGGGAGATGCTCGAGCTGCTGGACCAGCTCAACATCGCGAACGACACCATCGTGGTGTACAGCACGGACAACGGCCCGCACATGAACACGTGGCCGGACGGCGCCATGACGCCATTCCGCAGCGAGAAGAACACCAACTGGGAGGGTGCGTTCCGAGTGCCCTTGGTCATGCGTTGGCCGGGCAAGATCGCCGCGGGCAGCGTCTCCAACGAGATCATCGCGCACCACGACTGGCTGCCCACTTTTCTGGCGGCCGCCGGGGAGCCCCACATCAAGGAGAAGCTGCTCACCGGGCACGACGCGGCTAGCAAGCACTTCAAGGTCCACATCGATGGCTTCAACCTGCTGCCCTACCTCACCGGCAAGGAACAGAAGAGCCCGCGTGAAGGCTTCATCTACTTCAGTGACGACGGTGACCTGGTGGCCATGCGCTACGACAACTGGAAGATGGTCTTCATGGAGCAGCGCTGCGAGGGCAAGCTCCAGGTCTGGGCCGAGCCTTTCACCAAGCTACGTGTGCCCAAGCTCTTCAACTTGCGCACCGATCCGTTCGAGCGCGCCGACGTGACCTCGAACACGTACTGGGATTGGTACTTGAGCAAAGCCTACATGATCATGGCGTCGCAGGGACTGGTCACGCGCTTCTTGAGTACCTTCAAGGATTACCCGCCACGCCAGCGCGCCGCGAGCTTCACCATCGACCAGGCACTCGAGTCCATGGAGCGCTCGATCAGCGGCGCCGGTCGCTGACGGAGTACTCGCTTCGAAGCCCCAAAGCGCTTGGTACGCGTGCCCGTGCAAGGACAGGATCTTCCGTTTCCGTGAAGCCGCGCAGCGCCAAGGCACCAGCACGCCTATGCGAGCGTTTTGCCCCAGCTGTGCACCTTAAGTGCGCGTGCCCGTGACCCGATCCGAAGAGAAGATCGGGTACGGGCACGGGCACGTTTACGTGGGCGTTTTGCCCTGGCTGGGAACGTCTAGAGCTTCCCGAGGTACTCGTCGGTGTTCTTGCGGACGCGGGCGGCGCGCTCGGCCGGGTCCTCTACCACGGCCTTCTCGTCGGGCGTGACCTTGAACAGGGGCTGGCCCTTCTGCACGATGGCGCCGCTCTGATCCACGAGGACCTCGTCGATGGTCCCGGCGAACGAGGCGTTCACCTTGTTGAACATCTTCATGACCTCGATGATGTAGAGGGGGTCGCCCACGTTGAAGTGCGAGCCCTTCAGCACGAAGTGCGGCATGCCAGGCGCTTCCTGCGCGTAGTACATGCCGCCCATGGCGGCGACGATCTCGTCGCTCTTGGTGACGGGCGGCGGAACCAGGACCTTCTTCATCGCCGCCTGCAGCTCGGCGTTGAGCAGGTTCTCCGGGATCACCACGGTCATGTCGTCCTTGACCTTGAGGTCGTAGAAGCCGACCTTCTTGGCGAGCAAGGGCAGCACGCTCAAGATCTCGAGCCCGAGCTGATGGCCCGCGTGAGCGGCGCGCACCTTGGCCCATTCCTCGTCACCGAAGCCGAAGCTCGGCTTGGAGGAGGCGAGGGCGGCACTCAGGCCCTGGAAGTCCAGGCCCTCCGGAGCGCGCGCGGTGAGCTTGGCGTAGAAGGACAGACCGGTCTCGAGCAGCTCCCGATCGTGCGGCCAAATCACGTAGGCCGCCGGAGCGCCGGGCTGATCGTCCATGTGCAAGAGGTGATAGGTCTCGGCGAGAACCTGCAGCGGGTTCTTCTTCCAGAGCACCTTGTTGCCGTCGCAGCTGAAGTCCAGGCGATGCTGGCTCAGCCAAGCGGACAAGAAGTGCGGCTCCTCCACCAGCTTCTCGAGCGGGCGCGCCAGCAGGGTCTCCTTGAGCTCCAGCGCTTTGCGCACGGCGTCGGAGGCCGGCTTGCCGGCGTCCTTCACCTTGGCCATGGCGTTCTTCTGGATGCCCGCGAGGGCGTAGGACAGGTCGATGGCCGAGGCCTCCTGCTTCAGCAGGCCCACCAGCGTCAGGTACGGCACCACGAACTTGGTGGTCGGCTTGGCCCACACGCCGTTCGAGAGGAACCAGCTCACCAGGCCGAAGTGGAACTCCAGGTTGGTCGCCAGGTCCTGGCCGCGCAGCTTGGTGCAACGCAGGATCTCCGCGCACTGGAAGTAGCTCTCGTGGCGATCGCTACCGGTGGCGAGCAGCAGCGCGATGTTGGAGTCGTAGGCGCCGGCCAGGCGGTAGCGCATGAAGAGGCCCGTGTCCGGGTTCTTGATGCTGATCCCCTGATCGTCGCGCACCTCGCCCTGAATCGGGTTGGACCAGGAGACGATCACGCCGCCCGCGTGGGGCGACAGCGAGCGGTCGGTGGCGTTGAGGCGGGCTTCCACCGCGGCACCCTCGCGCAGCACACGCGTGGGCTTGGGCAGTGCACCGCGGAACTTCGCGATCAGCGCCATGGCTTCGACCAGCGAGTGCACGTCGAAGAAGTCCTTGGCGTCGGCCGGGTTGGCGAACCGCAGGGCGTAACACAGCTCGGAGACGCGGTGCTCCACCTGGATGCGCGTGTTCACTTCCATGAAGAAGTGACGCGGGCCCTCCACGATGCACTCGAAGGTGGAGGCTGAGTCGAGCTTCACGGCGCGACCGAAACGCTCGGCCTCGGCTTCCATGCGCTTGAGCGTGTTCAGGTCCATCTCCAGCGCGCTGGCCTCGTTGTCGCGGCCGCTCTCCTTGGCGCGCGCGATGGCCTTGCCCAGAGCTTCCTGTGTGGACGACACCTCGAGCAGCTTCTGCTCGTGCATCTGCAGCGAGCAGTCGCGACCGCCGAGCGTCACGCACCACTCACCATTGCCCAGCATCTGGATCTCGTTGTGGCGCGTTTGCTCGATGTTGAGCTCGAGCAGGATGTTCTTGTTGTCGCCGACGCCGGTGGCCTTGACCTCCTGGAGGATCTCGCGCACCAGGCCCGGCACCTTGGCCGGTTCGTTGAAGATGCGCTGGCCCTTGCCGCCGCCGCCGCCGATGGCCTTGAGGCGCACGCGGCTGCCGGTGTACTCGCCGAGCATCTTGACGGCTTCGTCGCGCAGGGTCGCGCCGAGCTCCTCGATGCTGTAGAGGTCGATGCCCTTGGCGTAGGACGCGGCGAGCACGCCGTCGGCCACTTCCTCGAGCGAGGCCTTGTCGTTCTTGAATTCGGGGACGTCGAGGCCCTCGCTCTTGGCGAGCTTCTCGAGCGCGGCCTTGTCCTTGTGCTTGCGCAGCAGCGTGAGCACGGTGCCGTTGTTCACGCCGGGCGTGACCGACACGTCGTTCTCGAGGGCGGTGCGCTTGGCCTCGTCCTTCTTGCCGGCGGCTTCCTGCGTATAGGAGCAGGGGCCCATGAAGGTGAGCCCGGCCTGCTCGATGGCGCGCACGAAGTCCGCGTCCTCGGCCATGAAGCCGTAGCCGGCGAACACGTAGCGGTAGCTGTTCTTGCGGCAGATCTCCACCATCTGCTGCACGCGCAACATGCGCTCCTCGCGCGTGGTCCCGGTGTAGTCGGGCACACGGTGCACGTGCTTGGGATCCATGCTGCGCAGCTCGGGCGCCAGCGCGCGCGGGTAGGTGATGCTGTCGCGCTCGGAGAGCAGGATGCCGATCTTCGTCATGCCCATCTCGCGGAAGACATCGATGGCTTCCTTGCGGATGGGGCCGCGACAGACGATGAGCACGCTCATGTCTTCGGCGGCGAATGAACGCACCCAGGCCGAACTCGAGAGCCCGAGCCGACGGTCGCGGTGGATCAGCGGGTTGTTGGTGTAGGCGTTGTAGGGCTTGGACTCGGACATCAGAAGAACTCCCGCTGGACGGACTGCATGGGGCCTGGCTGATAGCGACGCAGCAAGAGCTCGAGGCTCTTGCCGAGCGTGGCGCGCAGGTCGGTGGGCATCACGATCTCGGAGATCGAGCCGAGCGACAGGGCCTCACGCGGGTTCATCAGTTCGCGCTCGTAGCGCTGGTTGAACTTGGCTTCCTCGGCCTTGAGCCAGTCGGCGGCTTCCTTCTCGCTACCGCTCTTGGCCTTGGCCTTGGCCTCTTCACGCACCTTGCGGAGCTCGCTCTTGTACACGTACTCCTTGCCGGCGGGACCCATCACGGCCACGCGGGTGGTCGGCAGCGCGAGCACCACGTCGGCGCCGGTGGAGTAGGGGTTGAACGCCGCGTAGGCGCCACCGAAGGCGTTGCGGATGATCAGCAGGATGCGCGGCGTGCGCACGTCGATGATCGAGTCGAGCATGGCGCGACCGGCCTGCACGATGCCGCGGCTCTCCTGATCGCGACCGGGCAGGAAGCCAGTGGTGTCTTCGAGGAAGATCAGCGGGATGTTGTAGATGTTGCAGAAGCGCACGAAGCGCGCGATCTTGTAGGACGCATCGATGTCGATCTGACCGCTGGCCACCGCGGAGTTGTTGGCCACGAAGCCCACGACGTTGCCGCCCAGGCGACCGAACGCGGTGATGGCGTTCTTGGCACGCTCGGGCTGCAGCTCGAAGAAGTCACCGTGGTCGCAGATCTGCTGGATGATGATGCTCACGTCCAAGGGCGTGTTGAAGCCCGTTGGGGAGTTGAAGGCCTTGCGCAGGAGCGTGTCGATCTCCGTGGTGCGACGCTCGAGCGGGTCGCTGGTCTTCTCGAAGGCGGGCGCTTCGCGGTTGCAGTTCGGCAGGTAGCTCAGCAGTCGCTGGGCCGTACGCAGCGCGCCGACTTCGTCGGGCACGGTGAGGTCCGCCACGCCGCTGCCGCCGTGGACCTTGGGTCCGCCGAGCTCGTCGGGGGTCACGTCTTCGCCGAGCACGCTCTTCACGACGCCGGCGCCGGTGAGGCCGAAGAAGGTGTTCGCCGGCTGGATCACGAAGCTGCCCTGGCGCGGCAGGTAGGAGCCGCCGCCCGCGTTGTATCCGAACATGCACATGATGCTGGGCACCACACCGCTGATCTTGCGCAGCGCCGTGAACGCCTCGGAGTAGCCGTCGAGGCCGCCGACGCCGGCGGGCACGTAAGCGCCCGCGCTGTCGTTCATGCCGATCACGGGCAGACCCTTCTCACCGGCCAGACGCAGCAGGTTGGCCAGCTTGGAGCCGTTGGTGGCGTCCATGGAGCCGGCGCGAACGGTGAAGTCGTGGCCGTAGAGCGCCACGTCGCGTCCGTTGATGCGCAGCACGGCCGTGACCAGCGAGGCACCGTCGAGGTTGGGACCCCAGTTCTGGTAGAGGATCGCCGGCTTCTCACCCTTGTCCTGCAGGGTGTCGATGCGCTCCCAAACCGTCATGCGGTCCTTGGCGTGCTGGCGCATGACCTGCACGGTGCCGGACGCGGCCTTGGGTCGAGCGCGCAGCTCTTCGCCGTCGGCGAGGGCCAGGTCGTAGGGACCGGGAGCTGCGGCCAGCTCTTCGGGCTGGGCGGAAGCGGCAGCGCCCGCAATCGGGTCTTCGAGGGTCGGTATGAGAACTGGTTCGGTCGCCATAGATTGACAGCCCCTTTGGACAGCAGGTGCATCGCCGCAACGAGGGTTCGGCGGAGCTCGACGTCGACTCGGCAGACGCGGCCCCGCTTCTGCTACGAGGACGTGCGCCGGCCGATGACCTCGAGCGGGTGCCAGCGTCTAAACGGAAAATGCCCCTCAGGCCAGCGGAATTACGATTAAAAGGTGACAAAAAACCGGGCTTCACCGCGGCTTCATGGTGCCTCTCGTGCGGGGGGCTCCAAGAGGGCCCGCAAGGCCCCGGACAACCCCCCGGACAAAGGAGCTTTTTGGCGCTGCGTATCGCACGTGATGTGGAGTCGCGACGCTGCGATTGCCCCATCCTGGGGGCTCATACGAGTTGGTTGCTGTGGCCCGAGCAACACTTGACTTGACCGCGGCCGAGCAAGCGACTCAATTGAAAGCTACATGACGCGGATCACGTATTTGATTTCAGGGGTTTGTGCCGCCAGCCTGGGGCTCGGTTGCAACGACCTCGGTGATTGCACCGACGCTGCCAAGGGGCGTTACCCGGTCCTGGTGGGCACACAAGTGATGTACGCGGGGCAAGCGATCATCGCGACGTCGTGCGCCGCGGGTAGCTGCCACACGGAGCTCAGCTCCCGTGCGAATCGCTACGGCGCGCCGGCTGGGCTCGATTTCGACATCAAGCCGGTGGTCGCCAGTGGCATGACGACCACGGTCGACGGCCGCGAGATCGCGGAGATCAGCGATGAGGACCTGGCGCGGCTCAAGAAGCATCAGCGCAAGGTCTTCGATTCCCGTCATGACATCTGGGAGCAGGTCGAGCGCGGCCTGATGCCGCCAGAGGGCGTCGGCAAGCCCTGGCGCGAGGCAAGCGCGGGACAGCTCATCGATGTAAGCGGCGGCGGTTGCACGGCGACGGGCGCACTCGCGCCCATCACCGACAAGCAGACGCGCGAGATCTTGCGTGGCTGGCTCGCATGCGGTTCGCCCATCGTGGAGGCCAACGTGACGGGCCTGGCGCAGCCTGTCGGCGGCACCGTGGGCGATCAGTTTCCCGCCTGCGCGCCGCCCGGCGACCCTACCTTCGACAACTTGTACGCCACCGTCATCAGCCCCACCTGCGTGAACGGCTGCCATGAGCCGGGCGGCTCGCGCGAGCAGTTCGACCTCAGCACGCCCGAGATCGCTTTTGCGTCGCTGATGGGGGCCGATGGCACGGGGGGAGTTCCCTCGGGCTGCTCGACCAACAAGGACCCCATGGTCACGCCGAACAAGCCCGAGGATTCCTACTTCTACGCCCAGGTCGGCGGCACGGGCGGCAGCATTTGTTCGCCCGTCATGCCTTTCGGTAGCGTCGACGGCCTGGAGCCCGCCTCACTCGACCTGGTCAAGCGCTGGATCGAAGCCGGAGCGCCTGCACCGGGTGTGGCCGTGGGCGATGCCGGGGTTGGCGACGATGCGGGCGCTGGCGACGGTGGGCTAGACGCCGGGACCTGAGCGTTCCTGGCGCGCTTGCCTCGGCCCGGCTTGCTCGCCTGGGTGGGGAGCGTTGCTAGCCGTCGTGCTGCGCGGTAGGCCTGCGGCATGTCTGAACAAGTTGCGGCGCGTCCCGAGGCCTTCCGGTCAGCGCTCCGCGAAGGCGGCCTCGTGTTCGACGGGGCCATGGGAACCTCTCTCTACGAACGCGGCAACCTCTACACGGCGTGCTTCGACGAACTGAACCTGTCCCGCCCCGACCAAGTTCGGCAGGTGCACCAGGGGTTCGTCGACGCCGGCGCCCAGGTCATCGAGACCAATACCTTCGGCGGCAACCGCTTCCGTTTGGCCCACCACGGCTTCGACAAGCTGGTGCGCGAGATCAACAAGGCCGGTGTGGCGCTGGCGCGCGAGGCCGCCCAGCGGCGGGCCTTCGTGGCGGGCTCGGTGGGACCCACCGGACTGCTGTTCGAGACCACGCCCGAGGAGTTGCTCAAGGAGGTCAAGCAGGCCTTTCTCGATCAGTGCCACGCGTTGGTCGAAGGGGGCGTCGATGCGCTCCTGCTGGAGACCTTTCGCCATCCCACCGAGCTGCGCTTGGCCGTGGAGGCCGCCCGCGAGGCTGGCGAAGGCAAGGTGCCAGTCATCGCGTGCGTCTCCTTCGACGAGGCGGGCACCACGGCCGATGGGCGCCAGCCCGAGCAGGTGGCCGAGCTTCTCGCGAGCTTCAAGGCGGACGCCATCGGCGTGAACTGCGCCACCGGGCCGGCGGGTGTGTTCGAGATGGTCACGCGCATGCGCGGGCCGGGACTGCCCCTGGTGGCGATCCCCAACGCAGGCATGCCGCAGAAGATCGAGGGCCGCTTCGCTTACATGGCGACGCCCGAATACTTTCAGCTCTACGCGCGACGTCTGTTCAAGGCAGGCGTACACGGCGTGGGCGGCTGCTGTGGCACTACCCCCGAGCACGTACGCAAGATCGTGGCGGCGGCGCGCATGATCTCTGCGGGCCACGGGCATCAAACGCTGGAGGGCAGCGGCGGTGGCATGCGCGAGGACTCGTTGCCGCCTGCGGCGCAGGTAGCGCCGGGCGTCCAGGTCGTGGAGATGCGCGACAAGGGGCCCATCGGCGCCAAACTCGGGCAGAAATTCTTGGTCTCGGTGGAGGTCAATCCGCCGCCCGGGCTCTCCATCGAGGCCGCGCTGAACGGTGCGCGCGTGCTCAAGGAGGGCGGCGTCGACGTCATCAATGTCGCCGATGGCGCGCGCGCTCAGGCTCGCATGGGCAACCTGGCGCTGTGCTTGCGCATTCAGGAAGAGGTGGGACTGCCCGCTCTGATGCACGTGACCTCCCGTGATCGCAACTTGCTCGGGCAAGTGGCCTATCTGCTCGCAGCGCACGAGCTGGGGGTCCGCAACCTGGTGGTGATCACCGGCGATCCGCCGAAGATGGGCGACTTCCCGAATGCCACGCCCGTTTACGACACCGACTCGGTGGGCCTGTTGCGCCTGGTGAGCGCGATGAATCGCGGCTTCGATCCGGGCGGTAAGCCGCTCGGGGGCGCCACGCAGTTCCTGTGTGCGACGGGGGCCGAGCCTGCAGCCGCGGACTTCCAGCACGAGGTGGATCGCCTGCGTCAAAAGCGCGACGCCGGTGCCGAGCTGGTGATGACGCAGCCCGTCTACGACCCGGACGTGCTCGACCGCATGCTGCGTGCGATCGAACCGCTCGGGATCCCGGTGCTGGTGGGGCTGTTGCCCCTGGCGAGCTACCGCAACGCGGAGTTCTTGCACAACGAGGTGCCCGGCATGCAGATCCCGGAGCACATCCGCGAGCGCATGCGCAAGGCGGGCTCGGGCGATCACGGGCGCCACGAGGGCATCGCGATCGCGCGCGAAATGCTCGAACAAGTGAAGGACCGCGTGGCAGGTGCCTACGTGATGCCGCCCTTCGGTCGCCACGAGCTGGCGCTGCGAGTCATCGAGGGCATCGTCCGATGAGGCTCGCTCAGGCACTCGGGGCGAGGACCGCTACCGGTGGGTGCGGCGGCCCGCGTCGCGTGCAGCTCGTGTCCGCGCTGGCGTTGCTGTTCGCGTTCGCGGGCGGCTGCCGCAGTGCAGGCAAATGTCCGGCCCAGCTGCTCACCGATCCCGCGCGCGCTCTCTCGGCGCAGCAGGTCCAGAGCGCCCAGCTGCGCACGTTGCGGGCGGAGGCCAAGGTCGATCAGCGCGGCAAGGAAGGGCGCATCAAGGGGCGCGTGATGATGTTCGTGGAGCGCCCCGACCGCGTACGCTTCGACGCCGTCACACAGTTCGGACCTGCGCTCACGCTGACCAGCGACGGCGAGACCTTCGCGCTCAGCGACTTCAAGAGCAATCGCTTCCTGACCGGCCCCGCCTGCGAGCAGAACATCGCGCGCATGATCGGCGTGGCCCTGTCCGGTCGCGACGTGGCCAGCGTGATGATGGGCGGGAGTCCCCTGATCCAGGCCAGCTCCGAGAGCATGGTCTGCCAGGGCGGGAGCTACGTGCTCACGCGCAAAGCGGCCGACGGCGGACGCCAGGAGCTCGAGCTACGTGTGCACGAGCAAGACACCGGAAAGCCGGCCGAACAGCAGCGGCTCTACCTCACGCGCGCCAGCTTCTGGAACGCCGCTGGAAAGCAGCTCTATCAGGTCCGCTACGAGGACTATCAGCCCGCCGGCAAGGTGGAGTTGCCGCGTACCGTGCGCATCGACGACTACGTGAACCAGGCCGACGCCTTGCTGCGTTTCTCCTCCATCGACGTGGATGTCAACGTTCCGCCCGATGCGTTCTCGCAGGAGCCGCGCGCTGGGTTGACGGTAGAGGAGATCGTCTGCGAATGACGCCACCCCCCTGTCTTTGGGGGCCCACGGGCATTTCCTGATATGGTTCTGGGCGATGGCCGAGTCGTCTTCGCCCTTGCTCCAAGTGCGCGACCTGGTGGTGTCGTTTCGCACCGACTCGGGTGAGTTGCGGGCGGTGGACGGGGTGTCATTCGACGTCCCGCGCGGCAGCACCGTGGGCCTGGTCGGCGAGAGTGGCTCCGGCAAGAGCGTCACCGCCCTCAGTCTGCTCGGGCTCTTGCCCAGACCGGCGGGGCGCGTGGCGAGCGGCTCCATCCTGTTCGAGGGCCGCGAACTCGCGCAGGCCGACGAGAAGACACTACGTCAGATTCGCGGCCAGGGCATCGGCATGATCTTCCAGGAGCCCATGACGGCTCTCAACCCCGTGTTCAGCGTGGGGCACCAGATCATGGAAGCCGTACGGGCCCATCGTCGCCTGTCACGGGCCGATGCCCGCGCTCGTGCCATCGATCTGCTCGGCCGTGTGGGCATCCCGGCCGCCCGGGAGCGAGCCGATGCCTATCCGCACGAGCTGTCGGGGGGCATGCGGCAACGCGTGATGATCGCCATTGCACTCGCTGCGGAGCCCAAGCTTCTGATCGCGGACGAGCCCACCACCGCGCTCGACGTGACCATCCAGGCTCAGATCCTCGACCTGCTCTCCGACCTGCAGCGCGACTTCGGCATGAGCATCCTGCTCATCACCCACGACCTCGGCGTCGTCTTCGAGCACACCGAGAGCGTGGTCGTGATGTACGCCGGCAAGGTGGCGGAGCAGGCCAGCACCCGCGACCTGTTTCGTCACCCGCTCCACCCCTACACGCGGGGGCTGCTCGCCAGCGTGCCCAGCTACGCCGGCAATCTCGGCAAGCCCCTCCTCCACGTCATTCCGGGCATGGTGCCCGACCTGCGGCGGCTGCCCGTGGGCTGTCGCTTTCAGGAGCGCTGCGCCCGCGCTCAGGCCGACTGCCGGGAACGCGAGCCTGCCCTCGAGCACTTTGCCCACGAGCAACGTGCCGCCTGCTTCCACGTCCACCAGGAGGAGGCTGCGCCATGAGTCGCCCGCTGCTCGAGGTCCAGGGGGTGTCCAAGGAGTTCCCGGTCGGCCGCGGCTGGCTCGGACGCCCCACGCGCAGCCTGCACGCGCTGAGCGACGTGAGCTTCACGCTCGCCCCGGGGGAGACCCTCGGCCTGGTGGGGGAGAGCGGCTCCGGCAAGAGCACCCTCGGCCGCTGCGTATTGCAGCTCCTGGCCCCCACCCGCGGCAGCGTGCGCTTCGAGGGACAAGAGCTCACCACGCTCAGCCCGCGCGCCATGCGCCCTGTGCGCCGCCGGCTCCAGATCGTCTTCCAGGATCCCTACGGCTCCCTGAACCCCCGCCTCACCGTGCGCCAGACCCTGGGCGAGCCCCTGCGGCTGCACGGCCTGGCGACCAGCCCGAGCGACGAGGAAGCCCAGGTGGCCGAGCTACTGCGCCGCGTGGGGCTCCGGCCGGAGCACGCAGATCGCTACCCCCACGAGTTCTCCGGTGGCCAGCGCCAGCGTATCGGCATCGCCCGCGCCCTGTCGGTGCGCCCCCAGTTGGTGGTGTGTGACGAGCCCGTCAGTGCCCTCGATGTGTCGGTGCAGGCCCAAATCGTCAATCTCCTGCGCGACCTCTCGGACGAGCTTGGGCTCGGTTACCTGTTCATCGCTCACGACCTGTCCGTAGTGCGGTTCATGAGCCAGCGAGTGGCCGTGATGTACCTGGGGCGCATCGTCGAGCTCGGGCCGGCCGCCGCGCTCTACGAGACCCCCCGCCACCCGTACACCAAGGCGCTGCTGCGGGCCGTGCCCCGGATCGCCACCGTCCGACCCGGCGCCAGCGATCTGCAACGGCGCCGGCTACCCCTGCTCGGCGAAGTGCCGAGCCCGCTCGCTCCGCCTGCAGGCTGCCCCTTCCATCCGCGCTGCCCGGAGGCCCAACCAGGGCTGTGCGACCGTGAACGTCCCCTGCTCCGTTCTGCCGGAGACGCGCACGAAGCCGCATGTCACCTGATGTAGGTATCATTACATTTCCTGTGTTTCCGCGTGTTTGCGCGATTTGTCCACGCAGGGCTCCGTCACCCCCCGCTCAGCTTCGATCGACTCCGCTCGGACGCGAACTTTTCATGTCCCACGGCAGGGACTATTTTGAGACTGCTTTCGCAAGGTTGCCTGCGGGTGTCGGCGGGTCGACAGGGCGCTGATCTCGCGGAACCCTGTCGGAGGAGTTGGTGTTGACCTTCCGCGGGGATACCGGTAAATCACCCCCCGACTTGCCATCCGAGGGGACGCTGGCTTCATTCATGCGCGTCGACAGTCGCAGCGTTGCAGTGACCAGCCTTGCATTGGCCCTTTCGGCCTGTGGCGCCACCGCGTCCGCCGAGAACGCCATGCGTGCCCAAAAGGAGTACGAGCTGGCGGTGGGCCTGCTGGAGGAGAAGAACACCCCGGCGGCCTTCGAGCATCTGTTCAAGGCCATCGAGTTGGACGCCAAGAACCCTGAGCCGCACCAGCTCCTGGGCAGCCTATACCTGTTCCGGGGCGACTTGGCTCAGGCCGAGAAAGAGCTGCTCACCGCCAAGGAACTGGCGGTAAAGAACGAGAAATACGGGCCGCCCTTCGTGGCCGACGTCGAGAACACCCTGGGCGTCGTGTACTTGCACCAGCAGCGCTACGACGAAGCCATCCAGGTCCTTCGTGAGGCCGCTACCAACATCGTCAACCGCACGCCTTTCCTGGCGTGGGGAAACCTCGGTTGGGCTTACTATGAGAAGGGCCAGTACACGGACGCGGTCTCGGCGCTCACCCAGTCGGTGCGCCAGCAGAGCCGCTTCTGCGTGGGCTACTACCGTCTCGGGAAGACCTACCTGGCCTTGCGGGAGTTCGCGCGGGCCGAAGAAGCATTGACACACGCCTTGGAAGTCCCTGATGAGGAATGCAAGAATCTTCAGGACGCTTGGCACTTACGCGGGGAAGCCAGGGCACAGCTCGGGCTCCGCCAGGACGCAATCGCGGATTTCGAGCGATGCGTGGAGCTGTCTGCAGACAGCGAGGCGGGGCGCGCATGCCAGGGCTACCTCGAGGCGACGCACTAAGGAGTGAGGGGAATGGATTCGATTGGGGCTTACCTGCGCCGAGAACGCGAGCTGCGCCATGTGTCGCTCGAGGAGCTCGTGCAGATCACACGCGTTCCCCTGAAGATGTTGCAGCGCATCGAAGACGACCGCTTCGATGAGCTCCCGGGAGAGGTTTTTGCCCGCGGTTTCCTGCGTTCTTACGCACGCGCGCTGAACCTCGATTGCGAAGACGTGCTCGCGCGATTCGGTGAAGGACGCAAAGTGGAAGAGCCGGTGCCCGCCCCCCTCCTGGCATCCGTGCAGACTCCCGAACGTGGTCGTCGTTTCGGCATCGCAATCGCCCTCGTCATCCTCGGCATCCTGTTTACGCTCGCGCTCTCGATCGTCTTCAACGCGCGCCAGCGAAATACGCCCCTCGAGTTGTCCTCGCGCGAGGCCCGCAACGTGCCCGCGCGCGTGTTCAGCTGAGACGGACGCGGCCCTCGCATGACCGGGGCGCGCACGAGTAGCAGCGGCGGCCAAGCCTGCGAAGCCCTGCTCATGCGTGCCGTGGACTACCGGGACAGCGACCGCGTCGTCACCTTGTTCACCCAGGAGCTCGGCAAGCTCAGCGCCCTGGCGCGCGGGGCACGCAGCTCCAAGCGCCGCTTCGCGGGTGCGCTCGAGCCCTACGCTGTGATCCGCGTGGAGCTCACGCCGAGCCGCGGCGAGCTGTGGAACCTCGGCGCGGCCAGCATCTCGCGTAGCTTCCCGGGCATCCTGCAGGACCTCGCGCGCATGGAGGTGGCGGCCGCCGCGCTACTGCTGGTGCGTGAGACCCAGCCTCCTCGGGAGCCCGACCCGGCCTTGTTCTTGGCCCTCGTGCAATATCTCACGCTCGTGGACGTGGCAGGCGACGCCACCCGGGTAGGTCTGCTCGCCTTTGCGCTGCGGGCGCTAGCTCGCTTGGGTCTCGCGCCCCGCCTGGATGCTTGCGGGCGTTCGGGGGAGCGTGTGCCCGAGGAGCGGCCCGCCTATTTCGATCCGGCGCTCGGATCCGTGGTGGCGCGCAAATTCGGGGGCGGTCCGTTTCTGCTCTCCGCCGTCGTGAGGCATCGGCTGATGCTGGCGCAGGGGGATGGCTGGCTAGCCATCGCGCGTGAAGAGTGGGAGCCCGAGGAGCTGAGCCTCGCACGGGCCGCGCTCGCGGCCTTCGTCGCTGCCCACGTTCCAGGAGATGTGGGAGCTCGGCTCTTTCCGCCCTGAGCGCGGGGGCGCGCCGAGACGAGCGTGACAACTGCTCGCGATCGTTGCCCACGATCTTTCAAAGCAATTGGTGGTTACGATACGATTCACGCTGGCCTGAGGAGGCAAGCGCCGTGTCCAACCGGGTATTGGTAGTTGAGGATTCCCCTGCGATGCGGGCGTTCGTTCGCGCGGCCCTCGAAGAAGGCGGCTTCGACGTCACCGAAGCAGGCAATGGCTTCGAGGCGCTGCGTCTCTTGCCGCGTGAGCGCTACGACCTCGTGGTCACCGACATCAACATGCCGGACATCCACGGGCTCGAGTTGATCGCCTTCATGCGCAAGAGCGACGTGCACCGCACCACGCCCGTGATCATCGTGAGCACCGAAGGGGCCGCCCGCGACCGCGACCGCGGGCTCGCGCTGGGTGCCAACGCGTACATCACCAAGCCCTTCGATCCGGAGGCGCTGCGCGCTACCGCTCGCAAGGTGCTGGGCCAGGCTGACAAGCACGGAACTCAGTGAGGGGGCGGCTTGGCTGGTTCCGGCGATAACGAAAGCGTTCGCGAGGAGTTCCTGTCCGAGGCCCAGGAGATCGTCGAGACCCTCTCGCGCGATCTACTCCTGCTCGAGCAGGGCCAGAAGGACGGCAAGACCGATCCCGATCTGCTGAACGACATCTTCCGTGCGGTGCACACGCTCAAGGGCCTGGCCGGCATGTTCGGCATGCTGTCCCTGTCGAACCTGTCGCACACGCTCGAGAACCTGCTGGACGACCTGCGCCTCGGGCGGGTCGAGATCTCGCACGACACGCTGGACGTGCTGTTCGACGGCGTGGAGCGCATCCAGCGCATCCTGTCCAACGACGAGAACGAGGCGGAGGCCGTGGCGGCCTTTAGCGTGCAGCCAGCGAAGGTGTCCGAGAAGCCCGCGGAAGAGCACGACGTGCTGAAGGAGTTCGAGCTCAACGACAGCGTGCTGTCGGTGCTCACGGAATACGAAGAGCACCGCCTGCGGCAGAACATTGCGCAGGGCTTCCTGCTCTATCGACTACGCGTGAGCTTCGCCCTATCGTCCATCGACACCGCGCTCGAGGACCTCAAGGCGCGCGCGCGACCGCTCGGTGAGATCATCACGTACCTGCCCAGCCTGGGCGGGGGCACCGACGACATGATCGAGCTCGAGGTGCTGCTTGCGAGCCGCGCCGACGCCGAGCACCTGCGCGAGGCGCTGTGCAATGACGACGCGGCGCTCGAAGTAGTGCCGCGTCGGGCACCCGAGAAGCGGGCCACGCTGATTCCGAGCCAGCCTGAGCAGCCGCCGGAGCCTCCCCGCGTGATCGATGCTGGCGGCACGCCTTCGGTGGCGCCCACGGCGCTCGACCGCTCGGGTGCGGACGCGCTCTCGCTGCGCTCGGTGGCCAACACGGTGCGCGTGAACATTCAAAAGCTCGACCACTTGATGAACGTGGTGGGCGAGCTGGCGATCGTGCGCGGCGCGGTGGCTCAAATCACGGAGAAACTGCGGGAAAATCCCGAGCTCCGCTACATGTCCGCGGAGCTGCACCGCATCTCGCGCAGCTTCGAGCGCAATCTCACCGAGCTCCAGGACGGCATCCTGGACGTGCGCATGGTCCCGCTGGGGCAGGTGTTCGACAAGCTCGCGCGCGTGGTGCGACAGACAGCGCGTGACGCCAAGAAAGAGATCCGTCTCGAGGTGAAGGGTGCGGAGACCGAGGTCGACAAGCTGATCGTCGAGGAGCTCAGCGATCCGCTGATGCACCTGATCCGCAACGCCATCGATCACGGCGTGGAGCAGAAGGAACGCCGCAAGAAGCTCAACAAGCCTTCCGCGGGCCTGCTCTCGCTGGTGGCCTATCAGAAGGGTAACCACGTCCTCATCGAGGTGCGCGACGACGGCGCCGGCATGGACCCGAAGAAGCTCCTGGCGAAGGCTGTCGAGCGCGGGATCTTGAGCGCCGACGACGCCAAGGAGGCCTCGCGCGAGGACGCCTTCAACTTGATCTTCATGCCTGGCTTCAGCACGCGCGAGGAGGTCACGGACCTCTCCGGGCGCGGCGTCGGCATGGACGTGGTGAAGACCAACATCTCCAAGCTAGGCGGTGTCGTCGACCTGGAGAGCGAGGTCGACAAGGGGACGACGTTCACCATCACGCTCCCCATCACGCTGGCCATCATCAGCGCTCTGGTGGTGCGCGTGTGCGGGCAGGCCTATGCCATCCCGCTCTCCAACGTCCACGAGGCATTGATGCTCGACCCCAAGGCCATCCGCACGGTGGAGGGCCGCGAGGTAATGACCCTGCGCGGCGGCACCTTGCCGCTGTGTCGACTCCAGGAGCTGTTCCGGCTCGAAGAGCCCGCGGGCAGCGCGCGCTCGCGCAAGTTCGTGGTGGTGAGTCAGCTGGGCAATCGGCGCCTGGGCATGGTGGTCGACGTGCTGCTCGGGCAGCAGGACATCGTGATCAAGGCCCTGGGCAAGAGCCTCGCTTCCGTGCGCGGCTTCGCCGGTGCCACCGACCTCGGTGACCAGACCGTGACCCTGGTGCTCGATACGCCGCAGATCCTCGAGGAGATGCTGGCGTCCTCCGATCGCACGCGTTCACTGGAGGCGAGCCCGTGAGCAATCCGACGCACTCGATCGTCCCGGGCTTCGTGCCCACGGCGCCGCGCGCCGAAGAGCACCGCCCGCGCTCGGACGACACCGCCTATGAGTTCTTGGCGTTTCGGCTGGCGAGCGAGACCTACGCCGTGCCGCTTTCGGGGGTGCAGGAGATCCTCAAGCCCCCTCGCATCACGCCCATGCCGCGCGCGGCCTACGAGATTCTCGGCATCGTTTCGGTGCGCGGTCGGGTCACCACGGTGATCGATCTGCGCCGGCGCCTGCGCGTGACGGAGGCTCCGGTGGACAAGCACACCCGCGTGCTCCTGGTGGACGCCGGCGAGGAAGTGCTCGGACTTTTGGTCGATTCGGTGCTCCAGGTCTATCGGCTCTACGAAGACGAGGTGGAGCTCGCCTCGACGCTGGGCGGCGACTTGAACGAGTACGTGATGGGCATCGGTCGCCCGCGCGCGGTCCGCACGCTCGGACGTTCCACGTCGCAGGATCGCGACGACCCCAACGACATCCTCATCCTTTTGGCCATCGAGCCCCTGCTCAAACGATGAAACGTCGCACTGCAGCCAGCCGTCAACGCAGCGATCATGCCAAGAACCTGGTGAGCTTCTTGGTGGGCGACGTGCGTTACGCCATCGAGATCGCGCGCGTGCGGGAGATCGTGAACCCGCTTCCGACCGTGAGCTTGCCGCACGCGCCCGCAGAGGTGGTGGGCGTGGCCGATCATCGCGGCGACGTGCTGCCCGTGGTGGACCTGCGCGTGCGCTTCGGCGTCAACACCGACCTCACGCGGCGGACCAAGTGGATCATCGTGCGGGTCCAGGAGCGTATCAGCGCGGTGGCCCTCGTCGTCGATGCCGTGACCGAGGTGTTCGGCGCGGGCGCCGAGGATCAGCGCAGCGTGCCGGAGATCGGCAGCGGCTCCGGGCGGCGCGGAATCTCGAGCGTCTATGCCTACCAGGGCGGATTGGTGTTCGTGGTGGACACCTCCATCATCAGCTCGGCCGCGAGCCAGATCGATCCCAAGACGCTGCCGCCATTGCTCGGGGGTGGAACATGAGCGCCGAGAAATTGTGGCAAGGGCTCGCGGATGTCGATCCCGAGGTGCGCCGTCGCGCGGTGTTGCTCAGCGCGGAGATGCAGGATCCCGAGCTCGGCGAGCCCCTGATGAAGGCGCTCGGCGACTCTGACTGGCGTGTGCGCAAGGAGGCCGTGCAGGTCTCTATCGCGCGTGCTCAGCAGTTCGACATGATCGAGGCGTTGGTGCGCGCGATCTGCCAGGGCGAGAACGTGGGCCTGCGCAATGCGGCGCTCGACGTGCTCGAGACGCTCGGGCAGGTCGCGGCGCCCGCGTTGATCGCGGCGCTACCCAACGTACCCGAGCACGCGCGCAAGTTCGTCGTCGAGGCGCTGGGAGAGTCGGGCGGTATCGAGGTGGTGGAAGAGCTCGCCAAGGCAGCGGTCTCGGAGGACGTGAACGTCGCTGGTGAGGCCATCGAAGCCTTGGCTCACATCCAGGGGCCTGCGGCGGAGCGCGTACTGCGGCAACGCTTGACCGCGAGCGACGCGTTTCTGCGCATGGCCGCCCTCGACGCGCTGAATCGGCGCGACGTGTCGATTCCGTGGCCGGAGCTCGAGCCGCTGCTGAAGGAGCGCCTCCTGCGACGCGTGGTGCTGTCCGCGCTCGGTCGCACGGGCAGCGTGGACGCGCTGGAGCCCCTGTTCGCAGCGCTCGAGGAGTCCACGTTGCACATCGTGGCATCCGCGGCCTTGGCTCTGGCGCGACTGATCGCGCACGGGGCCGAGATCGAAGAGGCCGCGCGTCCGCGCCTGCTCCAGCTCTCCGAGCGCGCTCGGGCGTGGCTGCGCGGCGTGCTCGCATCGGGCACCGACACCGAGGCACGTCGCGCGGCGACTGAGCTGCTCGTGCGCTCCCAGGACGTCGACGGGCTGGCCGCGGTGGTGGCGTATTTGGCCCACGAGGCTCCTTCGGCGCAGATCGTGGAGGCGCTGCGCAGCTGGGGTGCACAGTCGGTGGAGCCGCTCTTGCTCCTGCTGCCGCGCTTCGAGAGCGCCCAGGAGCGCGCCCTGGCGCTGGAGCTGGCCGCCGATCTCGCGATCGCCGACGAGAACCCGAACTCGAGCGTGGTGGAGCGCGCGCGGGTGGCGCTGCGTCGTGCGCTGAGCGACCGCGAGTCGGCCGTCTTGCTGGCGGCGCTGCGCTGCTTCCCGCAGTGGGCCCAGGCGGAGGACGCGGCACCCTTGGTTGGGCACGCCCAGTCGCAGGACGGAAACGTCGCTCGGGCAGCGGCGCGGGCGCTCGAGGCCCTGGCCGAGCGTGCCCCCGAGGCGGTCGAGCGCGCGCTGTCCGGGGTGGATCTCGACGGCCCTCAGGGCGCCGTGCTGTCGCCGGTGGTCGCGACCCTGGGCGGCTCGCGTGCGCTCGACCTGCTGCAGGTACTCAACGCGGTCGATGATCGCGAAGTTCGTCGCGCTGCGCTGCTCGGCCTGGGACGTGTCGGCGGCGAGCGCGCGGCAGGACTGGTCGCGCTGGCGCTGGCCGACGAGGACGTCGACGTGCAGATCGTGGCGGCCCAGGTGCTCGGTCGCATTCGGGACGAGCAGGGTGGATCGCCGGGAGTCTTCGGCCTGGTGAATGCCATCTCGTCCGAGTTCCCCCATGTGCGGACGGCGGTGGCGCGTGCGCTCGGGCAGACCAATTCGCCGCGCGCCGCCGCACCGTTGATGGAACTATTGCGCGACGCCGATGCCGGCGTGGCGATGACCGCGGTGGAGGCGCTCGGTCAGCTCAACCCCAGCGAGCTTGCGCACAGCCTGCAGGATGCGCTGACCCACGCCGATAGCGAAGTGGTGAAGGCGGCCCTGCGTGCGCTCTCGAGCTGTCTCGATCCGGCGGCACCCGAGCAATTGATCGCAGCCTTGCGCCATCCGGCCTGGGACGTGCGCAAACTCTCTGGTGAGCTGCTCGAGCAACTCGCGGTGGCCCATGCTCGGGAGCCACTGCAGCAAGCCCTCGAGCACGAGACCGACGACCTGGCCCGCGAGGCGCTGTCCCGGGCTCTCACCTCTCTCGAAGGACCTCGTTGAATGCCGCTGCTTTTCGACAGCGGCCCACGCATCAAACCGGAGGAGTTCCGGTTGATCCGCGATCTGGTCAACGACTTCTGCGGCATCCGTTTCCCGGATGACATGCAGTTCGTGCTGGAGCGCAAGCTCAAGGAGCGGCTCGCCATCCTCGAAATTGCCGATTTTGCCGAGTATTATCACTACCTGCGCTACCACCCGGACGCGCGCACCGAGATCGAGCGCGCCATCGACGCGCTGACCACCAACGAGACCTACCTCTTCCGCGAGGAATATCAGTTGCGTGCGTTTCAGCACGAAGTGTTGCCGCTCTTGCACGAGCGTGGCGTGCGCCAGAAGCGCCTCTCGATTTGGAGCGCGGGCTGCTCCACCGGTGAAGAGGTCTACACCTTGGCCATCCTGATCCGCGAGTCCCGCATGTTCGAGGGCTGGGACGTGCGCGTGATCGGGAACGATATTTCGCGCCGCGTGTTACAGGTGGCCAGGCGTGCCACTTACGGCAACTCGAGCTTCCGCAGCATGCCCAGCAGCTACCAGGAGTATTTCTCGGAATCACCCGACGGTCGCACGGTGCGCGCGGACATTCGCGCGATGTGCAACTTTGCGCACCTCAATTTGCTCGATGCCGCACGCTACAGTGTGATCGGAGCGGTGGACGCCGTGTTCTGCCGGAACGTGCTCATCTACTTCGACACGGCCTCGCGCCGCAAAGTGATCGAAGGTTTTTACGAGCGATTGCAGCCAGGGGGTTTCTTGTTTCTGGGTCACAGTGAATCCTTACTGAACGTATCCACTGCATTCGAGTTGGTGCACCTGTCTTCGGATCTCGTGTACCGCAGGCCGTTGTCCCACGTTCATTCTCCAGCTCGAGGCGGAACTCCATGAACGACAAGCTGCGTGTGATGGTGGTCGATGACTCTGCCTTCAACCGCCGCACCATCGGTGACCTGCTCGCCAACATGGACGGCGTGGAGGTGGTGGGGAAGGCCGCCGACGGCGACGAAGCACTGCGTCTGGCAGCGTCGTTGGCCCCCGATTTGATCACCCTGGATCTCGAGATGCCTCGCATGGACGGCTTCACGTTCTTGCGACTATTGATGGCTCGCCAGCCCACCCCCGTGATCGTGGTGAGCGGCAACTCGGCGCGTGAGAACGTGTTCCGCGCGCTCGAGCTGGGAGCGCTCGACTTCATCGCCAAGCCCACGCGGACCATCGCGACTGATTTGACTGCCATTCAGCAGGAGCTGGCCCAGAAGGTCGCCATGGTGCGCATGCTGACACCTGCCGGGCGCGACCCGCGCAAGCGGGCCCTGCGCGGGGGCATGTTCTCCACGGCCACGGACCGCCACGCCGCGCTGCCGGGCATGCCCAGCAGCGAACGCGAGCTGCCGCTCGGCAAGCTACTGGTGATCGGCGCGTCTACCGGCGGACCGAGTGCCCTGGTGGAGATGTTCGCGCAGTTCAAGGCACACACCAACGCGGCCATCGTGGTGGCTCAGCACATGCCGGAACGGTTCACCAAAACCTTCGCCGAGCGGCTTCACAAGCTGGGCGGGGTCAAGGTCGCGGAAGCCCGGGAATTCGAGCCTCTGGCGCCGGGGCGCGCCTTCCTGTGCCCGGGCGGCAAATGCATCGAGGTCGTGACCTATGGCGGCGGATTCGCCGTGAGTGTGGTGGATCCTGCGCCCGGAGACCGCTTCATCCCCTCCGTGGACCGGCTTTTCCGCAGTGCAGCCGAGGTTGCGGGGGAGCGTGTGGTGGGAGTGGTGCTGACTGGAATGGGTGATGACGGAGCGCGGGGCGTAGTCGCGATCAAGGCACGCGGGGGCATGGTGCTCGCCGAGGCTCCTGAAACTGCCGTCATCTACGGGATGCCGGGGGCTGCGATGCGGACCGGCGAGGTCGACAAGAGCTTGCCGCTGACCGCTCTGGCTACGCATGTGGCGGAACTGATTGTGTAATCACGCCGGCCCGTGGGAACATCACTGCAAGCCGTGAAAACGATGGACGAGGACAATCCAAGCAAGACCGCTCGACCGAGCCCCGCGGATATCACGCGGGAGCGCGAGAACTTCGTGCGCACCTTTTTGCGCAAGGGAGTCGAGTTTACCGAGGAGCTCCTGCGCGAGAACGATGACCTGCAAGCGCGCGTGGCCTTACTCGAGGCAGACAACGCCGCGCTGCGCACGCAGGTCAAGAGCGACGACGCCATGCGCGATGTGCTGCGCACCATCGAGCGCCTCGAGCAGGAGAAGCGCAGTTTGCTCGATCGCTCGAGCC
Source organism: Myxococcales bacterium (assembly GCA_047601445.1). Lineage (GTDB taxonomy): Bacteria > Myxococcota_A > Polyangia > Polyangiales > DASUME01 > DASUME01. The sequence goes on from JASGJH010000001.1 coordinate 7,806,654, forward strand.
AACTCGAGCAGCTCACCCGACGTCACGAGGGTCGCTACGCGGCCATCGAGCAAGAGCTCAACGACCTCGCCAACCTCTACGTGGCGAGCTTTCAGCTGCACTCCTCGCTCAAGCCGGGCGCCGTGCTGCAGCACATCAAAGAACTGCTCGCTCAGCTGGTGGGCGCAGAGCGCTTCTGCGTGTACGTGCTGAGCGACGATGGCAGCGAGGCCATCCCGGTGGGTTCGGAGGGGCTCCTCGAGAGCGAACTCCTGCCCATCAAGGTCGGCCAGGGCTCGGTCGGTACGGTGTGCGCCACGGGCGTGTCCAGCGTGAAGCAGGGCGACCCGCTCGGCGAAGGCACGGTGGAGGCTCCCTTGGCGGTGCTCCCGATGCAGGTCGACGGACAGACGGTGGGTGTCATTTCCATCGTCGCGCTCCTCGAACAGAAACATGCTTGGGTTCAGGTCGATCAGGAGCTGTTCCACCTGCTCGGATCCCATGCAGCCGCGGCGTTGTTGGCGGCCCATCTTTATCAACGTCAACCCGATCTTCTCAGTGCGCTCGCCGGCCTCGGCGACGGCCTTAAGTGAGGCCCCATGGCTCAGTATCGATGTCTCGTGGTCGAAGATTCGCCGATGATGAGGCAGCTGCTCGTGTTCGCTCTGCAGCGTGTGCGCGAGGTGGAGGTCACCGAAGCCGATGACGGCGTGGATGGCTTGCGCAAGCTGGCTGGGCAGCGCTTCGACTTGATCATCACCGACATCAACATGCCCATCATGGACGGGCTCAAGCTGGTGAAGCGCATCCGCAGCGATGAAGTGCACAAGGACGTGCCCATCATCATCATCACCACCGAGGGGTCCCAGGAAGACCGCTCGCGGGCGCTGGCGCTCGGCGCCAACGCGTACATCACCAAGCCCATTCAGGCGCCCCAGGTGATCGCCAAGGTCAAGGAGTTGTTGAAGCTCGACTAGGCGCCGTTGCGAGTGTCGGGGATCGGGGGATCGCCGACCTTCGCGTAGACGTTTCTCGTCGGGGTCTCGGGGATGTGCCCTGCCTGTGTTCAGCTGCCCGAGGGCAACAACAGGAGTAGGGCGATCCCGAACAGGATGCGGTACACGGCGAACACATTGAAGGTGTGCGTCTGGATGTACTTCATCAACCACTTCACCACGACGAAGGCGGTCACGGTGGAGACGACGAAGCCCAGGCCCAGGTCGGCCCAGTTCTCCTGGCCGACTCCGTGCTTGAGCTGCTTGAGGAGCGCGTAGGCACTGGCCGCGTACATGGTCGGGATGCCGAGCAGGAACGAGAACTCGGTGGCGGCCTTGCGGTCGCTGGTGCCGGAGAACATGGCAGCGAAGATGGTGGCGCCCGAGCGGCTCGTGCCCGGGAAGATGGCGGCCGCGATTTGCGCCAGGCCCACCACCACGGCCGTGGTCCAGCTGACGTCGGAGCGCGAGACTTGACGCTTGGCGAACCACTCCGCGCCTACGATCCAGATGCCCCCGAGGATCAAGGCCCACGCGATGGGCGTCACGCGCTCGGGCAGCTCGAAGCCGAGCTTGCTGACCACCAAGCCGAGTACGGCCGTGATCACGAAGGCCACGCCGAGCTTGGCCGCGTAGCCGCGCTGCCCGGGGTCGCCCAGGTTCGAGAGTAGGCCGAAGATGCGGCTCCAGAAGATCACCGTGATGGCCAGGATGGCGCCCGCCTGAATGCCGATGTTGAAAAGCTCCGAGCGCTGGCCCAGACCGAGCTGCTCGGCGATCAGGAGATGGCCCGTGCTGGAGATGGGCAGGAACTCGGTGATCCCTTCGATGATTCCCAGCAGGACCACTTGCAGAAAGTTGTTCACGCGCATCCCGGGCAGGCATGGCCGGTGGCTCCACGGGCCCCGACAAATTTGCTTCCGAGCATAGCGGGGGCCCTGCGGGTGTGCCCGTGCCCTCCGGTGACCTTGACGTGCCTGTCGACTTCTCCCATCACCCGGCGATGACGGGCCTCGACCCATCGAGCCGGAGTTGGCTGTCGCCGCGCGACCTGCCGCGCTTTGCGGGGGAGACGCTGTTCGATCGCGTGGCCCAGGTGGTGTGCGCGGCCCACTGCCTCCCGCGCAAGGAGCTCTACGAGTCCTGGGCGGTGGCGCGACGTGTGCGAAGGCGGCTGCGCGGAGGGCGCGTGGTGGACCTCGCGGCAGGGCACGGATTGACGGCATGCCTGCTGCTCTTGCTCGACGACTCGAGCGAGTCCGCATTGGCCGTGGACACGCGCTTGCCTGCGAGCGCCGCGCGCTTGCTCACGGGGATGGTGGAGCGCTGGCCGCGCATGCGCGACCGGGTCAGTCTGGTGGAGCAGGATCTGGACACCGTGCGCCTGTCTGCTTCCGACCTGGTGGTTTCGGTGCACGCCTGCGGTGCGCTCACTGACCGCGTGATCGAGCGGGCCGTGCAGGTGCGCGCGAGGGTCGCCGTGTTGCCCTGCTGTCACGATGAGGAGACCTGCGACACCGGGGGCCTGTTGGGCTGGCTCGACGTGGGCATGGCGGTGGACACCACGCGGGCACTGCGCCTGCGCGAGCGGGGCTACCAGGTGCATACGCAGCTCATCCCGGAAGAGATCACGCCCAAGAACCGCCTACTCATCGCGCAGCCCGTGGACGAGCCGCGGTAGTCGTCGAGGCGACGGGAGGGCTGCGCACGGCATCGCGGGGCAGGGCCTGCTATCGTCGCGGGCGATGGTGCGAATCAAGGTCTGCGGCGTGACTTCGGTGGCGGACGCGCGCATGTGCGTGGAGGCCGGGGTCGACGCCATCGGGCTCAACTTCTGGCCCAAGTCCGTGCGGCGTTGCGAAGAGAGCGTCGCTCGCGAGATCGCGCTGGCGGTGGCTGGCGAGGCTCTGCTGGTGGGCGTGTTCGTGGACGCGCCGGCCGCCGAGGTGGCGCGCATCCGAGACCAGGTGGGGCTGGGCTGTGTCCAGCTCCATGGCACCGAGTCGCCCGAGTTCCTGCAGCCCTTCTTGCCGCACGCCTACAAAGCGCTGCGCGTGCGCGGCCCTGGGGTTCGGGACGAGGTGCGGCTCTATCCCGGGGAGCACATCCTGCTCGATGCCTACGTGCCCGGCATGCCCGGTGGGACCGGGGCCACCTTCGACTGGCAGATTGCCGCCGAAATCGCCCGCGAGCGCAAGCTCACGCTGGCGGGGGGCATCACCGCCGACAACGTACGCGAGGCGGTGCACCAGGTGCGGCCCTTTTGCGTGGATACGGCCAGCGGCGTGGAGTCGAGTCCCGGCGTGAAGGATCCGCAGCTGGTGCACAAGTTGGTGCGCGAGGCGCGCTCGGCCTGAGATTTGGCGATCGCTCGCAGGCCCATTTCGCGAGCGTAGCGAACCTCGTGGTGGGGTAGGTCCCGGCGCAGCTTTGCAGCGACGGGCGGGAGGGCGCGGGCCCTCCCCGTGAACCGAGCTTGACGGGCCTCTCCGGGTCCGCCATCGTGGGAACATGCTCCAGCGCACCAACCAGCACCGTCCGGCACCCGCCGGTCTTTGGTGGCCCCGCTAACGCGGGGTCAGGCTGAGCGTCGCTAGAGTTTCTACGCACGAATCGAGCACACCCCGCCCGGCAACGCGGGGTGTTTTGCCAGCTGGCCTAGCTCTCCGCGTTCCACGCCTCCGGAGAGCCCAGATGCCCACGAAAACACAGAACACTGCCTGCTTTTCCAGCGCACAGCCATGCGCTACCCCTCCCGACATGGAACCCGCGTTGCCTGGTCGGTTCGGCCCCTTTGGGGGACGCTTCGTCGCTGAAACATTGATGCCCGCTCTGGACGAGCTGGAGGCCGCCTATCGTGAGGCCCGCGCCGACCCGAGCTTCGAGGCCGAGCGGCTGCGCCTCCTGCGCGATTACGTGGGCCGGGAGACCCCGCTCTACTTCGCGCAACGCCTGTCCGCCGAAGTGGGCCTGCGGGTGTGGCTCAAGCGCGAGGACCTGTGCCACACGGGTGCGCACAAGGTGAACAACACCATCGGCCAGGTGCTCTTGGCCAAGCGCATGGGCAAGCCGCGCGTGATCGCCGAGACCGGTGCCGGACAGCACGGCGTCGCCACTGCCACCGCGTGCGCGTTGTTCGGCCTCTCCTGCGAGGTCTTCATGGGGGCCGAGGACGTGAAGCGTCAGGCGCCCAACGTGCTGCGTATGGGGCTCTTGGGCGCGAAGGTGCACGCGGTGAACTCCGGCTCGCGCACGCTCAAGGACGCCATGAACGAGGCCATGCGCGACTGGGTCACCAACGTGCGGACCACCTATTACTGCGTCGGCAGCGCCGCGGGCCCGCACCCCTATCCCAGCATCGTGCGCGACTTCCAGGCCGTGATCTCCGAGGAGGCGCGGGCACAGTTCCTCGCGGTTTCCGGCAAGCTCCCGGCCGCCGTGGTCGCCTGCGTGGGAGGCGGTTCCAACGCCATCGGCGCCTTCTACGCGTTCCTGGGGGACAAGGACGTGCGCTTGATCGGCGTGGAGGCCGAGGGAGAAGGCATCGCCACGGGCAAGCACGCGGCGACGCTCAGTGCGGGCAAGATCGGCGTGCTCCACGGCATGAAGAGCTACGTGCTGCAGGACGCGCACGGACAGGTCCAGGAGGCGCACTCCATCAGCGCAGGCCTCGACTATCCCAGCGTCGGACCCGAGCACGCGTATCTGCGCGATACGGGTCGCGCCGAGTACGTGTCCATCACGGACGACAAGGCCATCGCGGGCTTCCAGCTCCTCGCGCGCACCGAGGGCATCTTGGCGGCGCTCGAGTCGAGCCACGCCATCGCCTATCTCCCCGAGCTCGGCAAGCGGCTGGGGCCCGACAACGACGTCGTGGTGTGCCTCTCGGGGCGCGGCGACAAGGACATGGAAACCATCACGCGCGTGCTCTCGGGCACCCGGGAGTCGCACTGACATGAGTCGGTTGAACAAGGTCTTCGAGCGCGCTCGCGGCGAGCAGCGCGCGGCGTTGGTGGCGTACTTCTGCGCGGGGGATCCCGACGCCGACACCACGGTCGAGGTGGCGGTCGCGGCCGCCGAGGCGGGCGCTGACGTGCTCGAACTCGGCATGCCCTTCAGCGATCCCACTGCCGACGGTCCGGCCATCCAGCGAGCCAGCGAGCGCGCTCTCGCCAACGGCATGACGTTGGCGAAGACGCTCGAGGTAGCCGCGCGCATTCGCAAGCAGAGCGAGATCCCGATCGTGCTCTTCGGCTACTACAACCCGATCCTGGCCTACGGCGAGGAACGGCTGTGCAAGGCCGCGGCGCAGGCGGGTATCGATGGTCTGCTGGTGGTGGATCTTCCGCCCGAGGAGTGCGCACCGTTGCGTGAGCCGGCCTTGCGTGAGGGCATGGCCTTCGTGCCGCTCGTGGCTCCCACCAGCTCCGAGCCCCGTGTCGCCCTGGCGGCCACGGTCGCGGACGCTTTCATCTACTACGTGTCGCTCACGGGTGTGACGGGTGCGGCTTCGGCGAACTTCGAGGAGGCCGCCGAGCGCGCGCGTCTGGTCCGCGAGCGCACCGGCAAGCCGGTGGCGGTGGGCTTCGGCGTCAGCACCGGAGCCGACGTGAAGAAGCTCTCGCGCTACGCCGATGGTGTCATCGTGGGCAGCGCGCTGGTGCGCGTGGTGGAGCAAGCCAAGGATCGCGCGAGCGCGGTATCCGGGGTGCGTGAGCTCGTGCGTGACCTCGCGAGCGGACTGTCCAGGGCGTAACGAACCTCAACGATTGGAAGGCGGCGAGACCATGACCTATTGCGTGGCCATCAAGCTGGATGCAGGCCTCGTGTTCGCTTCGGACTCGCGCACCAACGCCGGGCTCGATCAGATCAGCACCTTCCGCAAGATGATCGTCTACGAGCGGCCGGGCGATCGCTTCATGGTGTTGCTCTCCGCCGGAAACCTCGCCATCTCGCAGTCGGTGCGCGAGATCCTGCAGACCGAGGAGCTGGTGGACGCCCCGGGCGCGGAGCCGATCACCATCTGGAACGCCACCAGCATGTTCGACGCCGCGCGCGTACTGGGCAGCGCAGTGCGGCGCGTGTACGGCCAGGATGGTCGCGCGCTGCAGCAGTCGGGCGTGGACTTCAACGTGAGCCTGGTCTTCGGCGGCCAAATCCGCGGCGAGTCCATGCGTCTGTTCCAGGTCTACTCGCCCGGCAACTTCATCGAGGCCACGCGCGAGACCTGCTATTTCCAGCTCGGCGAGTCCAAGTACGGCAAGCCCGTGCTGGACCGCATGATCACGCCCCACACCCCGCTGGCCGAGGCGGCCAAGTGCGCCCTCGTCTCGATGGACTCCACGCTCAAGTCGAATCTCTCGGTGGGGCTGCCGATCGACCTGTTGGTATACCGCGCTGGCAGCCTCCAGTGTGACGAAGTCGTCTGCATCGACGAAGGCAACCCCTACTTCACGATGATTCGAAGCACCTGGGGCGAGCGCTTGCGCGAGGTTTTCCAGGGCATCGACGACCCCGAGTGGGGCGTGGGCGACGCCCGCTACCCGCTGCGCGTGCGCTCCGATCGCTACGAGCCCATGCGCAAGATCGCCAATCCCGGCGAAAAGCTCGTCTGACGCCGTCAGCGCGCTCGGTTTCTGTCCGGGTGCTCGGGCTCGGGTCAGCGACCGTTGTAGGGCATGCGTGCGGGTTCGCGCTCGGTGCTGTCCATCATGGTCGGCTGGTGGTTGCGGCGACCGAACAAGCCCCACAGTGCGAGCAGGCCGAGTGCCAGCGGGATCAACCAGCGCCAGATGCTCGCGCCCGCGCGATGGCCCTCGTGCCGCTCTACGCGATAGTCTCCCGGAGCACGCTGCTGATGGAAGGTGGCCATGACTTCTCCTTGCGGTTGAGAGTGGCGTGCCAGTGTCGAAGCGAGCCCTCGGGCGCGCGAGCCGAGAACCTCCGTGTCGCAGGCATGAAGGCTCGCTACGTCCTCCGCTCAAGCTTCAAACTGCCATGGGGCCTTCGGACCTTCGAGCAACAAAGCGGCTCGCGTGCAGCGCTTTCGATGGCCGTGAGCAGCGCGTCCGCGACGCGCGTGCGGTGCTTCCCGCCGCGCAGAGAAACAGCCGGGACATGTCTGCAGGCGGAGAATCCAGGCAACAATCGCCTCCCACCTGTTACGTACATGGGCTGCTGTGCGACGTCCTGTAGAAGCGAAACGAGTCGGAAGCTCTCGAGACCGCCGGAAAAGGAGGGTGCACCATGCAAGCAGGCTTCGAAGACAGCAGCCGTAAGGACGCGAAGCTAAAACCAGAGCGCGATGAAGACCTCGTCATTCCCATCGTGGAAGAGGAGCTCGAGATCGGTAAGCGCGAAGTCGAGGCGGGAGGCGTGCGCGTATCCACGCGCGTGAGCGCCGTTCCGGTGGAGCGCAGCATTACGCTGCGCGAAGAGCACGTGAGTGTGGAGCGCCGCGCGGTCGATCGCCCGATCACCGACCGGGACGAAGCCTTCAGGGAGCGCTCGCTCGAGATGAGGGCCAGCGCGGAACTGCCCTATGCCACCAAGCGTGCGCACGTGGTGGAGGAGATCCGCGTGCACAAGGATGCCGCGGAGCACGAGGAGAGAATCCGCGATAGCGTGCGACACACCGACGTGGACATTGCGGAGATCGAAGCCCGGGCGATGCCGATGCGGAATCCTCCGCCCACCCAGCACTGAGCGCCTCCTCGCGCTCGACTTGCAGACCGCTGACGTGCCCGCGGTACCCTTCGCGAACCGCCCGGGCCGGCACGGCGTGTGGTCTCCGCGCGCTCGTGTCCGCGGGCCCAGGACGCCATGATTTTTGCTCCCTCCCGCCATCCACTATAATCGGCCCTTCGCGCGCGCCTGAGTGCGCGTTGGTAGGGGAGTCGTTCGGTCTGGAGCCGTGCTCGGGCCGGGCGCGTTTTGGAGAGGGAGGGCCGCCGATGGCCTTTGAGCTGACGAGCAAGACGCTTCGCGAAGGACAACCCATCCCAGCCGTCAACGCCATGGGCGTGCCAGGCGAGGGTGGGCCCGTTCCGGGTCCCAACCGAAGCCCCCACTTGGCGTGGTCCGGGGCGCCTGCCGGCACGCAGTCGTTCGCGGTCATCTGTGTGGACCTGGACGCACCCACCAAGCCCGACGACGTGAACAAGAGCGACCGCACGGTCCCCTACGCCCTGGCGCGCGCGGACTTCTTCCACTGGGTCTTGGTCGACATCCCGAAGAACATCACGGAACTCAGCGAGGGGCTCGACGCCGACGGCTTGGTGGCTGGCGGCAAGGCGCCGGAGCGTCGACCCTACGGCCTACGCGGCCTCAACGACTACACCGGCTGGTTCGCCACCGACGAGGCCATGGCCGGACATTACGCAGGCTACGACGGTCCCTGGCCGCCTTTCAACGACGAGCGCCGCCATCGCTACGTGTTTCACCTGTTCGCGCTCGACGTCGAGAGCCTCGGCCTGAGCGGACACTTCGGCGGTGCCGACGCCCGCCGCGCCATGCGCGGGCGCGTTCTCGGTGAGACCACCATCAAGACTACCTACGCCATCTATCCCAAGGCGCGCTGAAGCGCCCTGGCTATGGCGCGCCGAGCGCGCGCGCCCGCTTAAACGCCGACGGGGACCGCGCGTGCGATCCCCGTCCCGAGTTTCCGGCCGAAGCGAGTCTACTCGCCTGCGATCACGGCGCTCTCGTGGGCGGCCTTCACGGGAGCGTGCTCTTCGTGGTCCTCGCCAGCCGGCGAAAACTTGCGCACGACCTTCCAGAAGGTCTGACTCATCCACTCCATGAACGTGTAGAACACGGGCACCACGATGAGCGTGAGCACCGTGGAGGTGATGAGGCCGCCGATCACGGCCACGCCCATGGGCGCGCGGGTCTCGCCGCCGTCGCCGTGACCGATGGCCACCGGGATCATGCCGAACACCATGGCCGCGGTGGTCATCAAGATGGGGCGTAGGCGAGTGGCGCCCGCGTTCTCGAGGGCTTCCTTCACCGACTGTCCGCGCTCGCGCAGCTGCAGCGCGAAGTCCACGAGCAGAATGGCGTTCTTGGTCACGAGGCCCATCAGCATGATGAAGCCGATCATGGCGAAGATACTGATGCGCATGTGTCCGATGTAGAGGCCGCCGAAGGCGCCGATGAAGGCGAACAAGAGCGACACCATGATGGTGAGCGGGTGGATGAAGCTCTCGAACTGCGACGCCAGAATCATGTAGATGCACACGATGGCGAGCAGCATGGAGACCATCATGCTCTTGTTCGACTCCTGCATGCGCTCACCCATGCCGGCCACGGAGCGGTCGATGCTGGGCGGGCAGACTTCGGCCGCGATGGCGTCGACTTCCTTGAGGGCGTCGCCGAGGGCCTTGTTCTCGAGGCTGGCCAGGATGGTGACCTGACGCTGACGCGCCTGGCGATCGATCTGGCTCGGACCCTGGCTCTCGCGGATGTCCCCGAGCGTGCCGATATCGACCAGCTCGCCCGTGCCGGTACGGACCTGGGCGCGCGAGATGATATCGGTGGAGGTGCGCAGCGATTCGGGGAGCTGCACGCGCACGTCGTAGCGGTCGCCATGGCTCTCGAACTCGGTGGCCACGTCGCCGGCGATCAGCGTGCGCACGGTGGCAGCGACCTGCATGGCCTGCACGCCGAGGTCGGCGGCCAGGGTGCGATCGATGTCCACGTCGAGCTGGGGCTTACCGGAGCGATACGTGATGTCGACGTCGGCGAAGCCGGGCGTCGCCTTGAGCTTGGTGGTGATCTTGTTGGCCGCGGCCTCGAGCTCATCGAGGTTCTCACCGCGCAGGTTGTACTGCACCGGAGCGTTGCGGAAACCGCCGCCCTGCACGTTGTTGATCTGCTCGATGGAGATCAGCACGCCGGGCTTGCCCTTGAGCTTGCGGCGCAGGTAGGCCATCACGTCCTCCTGCTTGAAGGCGCGCTTGGACTTGTGCTCGATGGTGACGATCATCGTGGCGCTGTTGACCTTCTCCTGCACGCCGCCGCCGACCGTGGTGAAGGTCGAGGTGACGCCGGGGACGGTGCGCGCGATGGACGCCAGATCGAAGGCGATCTCCGCGGACTGGGCCAGCGAAGTGCCGGTGGGCGTCTCGATGTTCACGTTGAACTGGCCGCGGTCTTCGGCGGGGATGAACTCCGCGCCGAGCTTGCCGGCCACGCCGCAGGAACCCACCAGGCTGCCCACCGCCACGAAGGTGACGATGGCACGGTGGTTGAGCGCCCAGCGAATGACGCTGCGATAGCCGTTGTCCATCGCGGTGAGCACGCGCTCGATGGCGCCCGAGATGCCCGTGCTGGCCCCGTGGTGTGCCGTGAGCATGCGTGCCGACAGCATGGGGGTCAGCGTGAACGACACGAACAAGGACAGCAGCACCGCGAAGGCGACGGTGAGGCCGAACTCGTAAAAGAACTGACCGACCATGCCCTCCATGAAGGCCACCGGCACGAACACCGCCACGATACTCATGGTGGTCGCGAGCACGGCGAGGCCGATTTCGGAGGTGCCGCGCGAAGCGGCGTCGCGAGCGTTCTCCTTGAGCTCCGTGCGATGGCGCACGATGTTCTCGATCACCACGATGGCGTCGTCGATCAAGATACCGATCGAGAGCGACAGGGCGAGGGTGGTCATCATGTTGAGCGTGAAGCCCATCACTTTCACGAACGCGAAGGTGCCGATAACCGAGGTGGGCAGGGCGAGCGCGCTGATGAAGGTGGCGCGCCAGTCGCGCAGGAACAGGAAAATGATGGCCACGGCCAGCACGGCGCCGAGCACGAGGTCGAGCTGAACCGTCTCCACCGAGCTGCGGATGTTGGTGGAGTTGTCGAGCAGCACGGCGACCTTGGTGCCGGGCGGCGCGAGCTTCTCCAGCTTGGGCAGCTCCTTCTTCACCGCGTTCGCCACCACGATGGTGTTGGCGTCCGACTGCTTGCGCAGCACCACGGCGATGGCGCTCTTGCCATCGACCGAGGCCATGGAGCGCTGCTCTTCGAGGCTGTCTTCCACGGTGGCCACGTCGCGCACGCGGATGACGGCGCCGTTGGCGGCGCTGATCACGACCTTGCCCAGGTCGTCCACGGTGGATGCCTGGGCGTTGGTGCGCACCACGAGCTCTTCGCTGCCGCGCGTGACGCGGCCGCCGGGCAAGTCGATGCTCTGCATGCGCAGCGCGTTCACGACGTCGTTGACCGTGAGCCCGTAGGTCCGCATGCGGTCGGGATCGATCCAGATGTGGGCCTCGCGCTCGCGGCTACCCACCAACTCGAGCTGACCCACGCCGTTGATGCGCTCGAGACCGGGCTTGAGCACGTCTTCGGCGTAGTTCGCGAGCGTGATGTCGTCGGCGGTGCCGGAGACCGCGATCTGCATGATGGGAGAGGCGCCGAGATCGAGCTTCTCGACCACGGGCTGCTCTGCGGCCGCCGGTAGCTCGCGCTGGATGCTCGCCACGCGGTCGCGTACGTCCTGGGCGGCCACGTCGAGGTCTACATCCAGGTCGAACTGCACGAACACCTGGGCCACGCCCTCGAGGCTCGTGGAGCGCAGCTGATCGATGCCGCTCAAGCTGTTGACGGCCTCTTCGATCTTGTCAGCGACCTTGGTCTCCATCGTCTCCGGGTCCGCGCCCGGATAGATCACGGTGATCGTGACGATGGGAAAGTCGACCTTGGGGAAGAGGTCGACCGAGAGCCGCGAAAACATGACGCCACCGAACACCACGATGGCCATCATGATCATCGCGGTGAAGACCGGGCGTTTGATCGAGGTATCGGAGAGATTCACGGTGCGGCTCCCGGGTTGGTGGCCTTGGCGGTCGCGCTCGGGGCGGCGCCGGCCTTGTCAGCACTGCCGAGCGTGATGGGGGCGCCCTCGCTGAGACGGCCGAGGCCGTTGGCGACGATGGGCTCCCCTTCCTGGAGACCTTCGAGCACTTCCACGCGCTCGCTATCGATGGGCGCGACGCGGATCTTGCGGCGCTCGGCCGTGTTGTTGGCGACCGTGAACACGAAGCGGTTCTCGCCGGTGCCGGCCACGGCGGCCGTGGGGACGATCAGGCTCTGCTGAGCGCCCTTGGGCTTGATCTCGATCTCCGCGAACATGCCGGCACGCAGCGCGCCGTCGGCGTTGGGGATGCGGGTGACCACCTCGGCATTGCGGGTGCGGGGGTCGATTTCGGGGCTGATGAAGGTGACCTGACCGACGGTGCTCTGACCGCTGCTCGGGAACTTGGCGGCCACGGCGTCGCCCAGGGCGATGCGGGCGAGCTCGCGCTCATGGACTCGGACGCGCACGTCGACGCTCGACAGGTCCACCAGGCGCAGGAGCACGCTCGGCGGCATCAGCGTGGCCACTTCACCCACGTCCATCTGCACCTTGGAGACGACGCCCGCGAAGGGCGCGCGCACCGAGGTGTTGCCCACGTTGCGGGCGGCATCGGCCTCGGCGACCGTCGCTGCGTCGGCGGCGGCCTTCAAGGCGTCGCGCTGACCGGCCAGGCGCTGCAGCTGCTGGGGCGTGACCGTGCCGCGCTCCGCCAGGGGAGCCAGGCGCTCGTACTCGGCCTTGGCGAGCTCGTACTGGCTGCGCGTCGAGGCCGACTGCGCGGCCGTCTGCTGCACGCGCAGGCCGGCTTCTGAGTTATCGAGCTGCACCAGCGCCTGACCCTGCTTCACCTTGTCGCCCTCCTTCACCAGGAAGTTCGAGATGCGCGCGGTCATCTGCGGTCCGAGGTTGGCCTCGCGGGCGGGCTCCGTGGTGCCCGTGGCGACCACGGCCCGCACCAGCTCCTGGCGCGTGACCTTGACGGTCTCCACGGCGACTGGAGCCACCACGGCGGCGGTCTCGGTGTCCGGCAGCTGGGTGAGTTTGTCCTTGTTGGCGTTGCAAGCCGTCGTCAACAGCAGCACGGCGGCGCCCATCTGAACGGTACGATTCATGCGATTCATGGCGTGCTCCCTGCGACTGCGTTGTCCTGGACCGGGCCGTTGGTGGCGCCCGTCTTACCTTGTGCCTTGAGGATGTTGGCTTCGGCGCGGCGTGCGTTGACGAAGGCGTCGACCCATTCGAGGGCGGCCTGTGTGAGGTCGCGCTCCGCGAGCAGCACGTCGTTGGGCGTGGCCGCACCCGCCAGCATCAGCGCGCGCTGATCGGCGTGGTAGGCGCGGGCAGCGTTGAGCGCCTCGGTCTTGGCCGTGATATTGGCTGCGGCGGTGGCGTGACCGGTCACCGCACCCGAAGCCTCGATCGCGATGCCCTGCTCGAAGGCGCGCAGGTCCTCGGCCACCAAGCGCAGGTCGGTCTCGGCATCCTGGGCCTGCAGATAGTTATAGGTCGCGTCGTTGGGCGACCAGGTCAGCGCTACGCCGACGTCCCAGGTGCCATGCGGCGTCTTGGTCGGCGGCACGTAGCGAGGGTTGGGACTGGCGTAGTACCCATTGCCGATGCCGGCGATCTTGGGCATCACCGCGCCGCGTTTGGCACGGGCCAGGTGCTGGCGCGCGCTTTCGACGGCACGCAGGGCCTTGAGCTCAGGGCGGCCCTCGCGCGCCTGGCTCAGCAGCTGCTGGAAGGTGGGCGCCGCGCTGATCTCGAAATCCACCAAAGGTTCGCCGATACCGCGGGCCGGGTCGATCGTCTTGCCGGTGAACTGCGAGAGGCGCTCCAGGCTCATCTCGACCAGGCCGTGCATCTGCACTTCGAGGGCCTGCGCGTTGGCGTGGGCGGCCTTGGCGCGAGCCAGGGCCGAAGGCGTGGATGCGCCCGCGCGCACGAGGCTCTCGAGGTCCTCGACGCTGGCAGCCAGTACGCGCACCGACTCGCGCGCCACGGCCTCGCCGCCGCGCGCATGCACGTAGTCGTAGAAGGCAGTGCGCGCTTCGTAGGCCACGCTCAGGGCCTGGGCCTGACGCTGGAATTCCGCCACCTCGGCCTGCTTGGACGCGGCCTTGTAGGTGGGGATGATGGTCAAAAACCAGTCGGTGATCGGCAGGGTCAGCGTGGCCTTGGCCATGTACTGATCGAGGAAAGGACCGAAGATACCCGGGTTGTTGCCGTCCACCATCTTGTGTGAGCGGATATCCTTCGGATCCGTGATGCTGGGGTCGTAGCCGAAGTTCTTGAGGCGCACGTTCGACAGGCGCGTGTAGCTGCCGAGCAAGTCCAGACGCGGCGCGAAGGCCAGCTTGGCGCGTGCCTGGTTGGCCGACGCCTTGTTGGCCTCGAGCTGGCTCTTCTCGAGCTGCGGCGAGTTGGCCAGCGTGAGCTGCACGACCTCGTCCGCAGTCAGTCCACCCGGGGTGGGCTCGAGCGCGGCCGCGAGCTGCTGCGCAGCCTCATCATTCTCTGCGTCGCCAAGCGCCTTGCGCGCCGACACTGGAGCCGGCTTCACCTGCTGCGGACTCGGCACAGTGCGGGGCTGCACGGCGGGGGCCGGAGTCGTCGCGGCAGGCGCGGGCTGGGCGACTGGCGCAGGAGCCGGTGCGGGTTGAGGGGCAGGCTGCGCGGGCACCGGAGCAGCGGTGGGTGCGGGCGCAGCGGGAGGTGGCGTCTGAGCCGGAACCTGAGCGCTGGCGGGCAGTTGCACGCTGAGCAACGCCGCGACCAGGGAGGACCGGACGATAAGGGGAGTTGGCTTCATTGAAGTTGCAACGATATGGGATCGGTGAACCGATCGGTCAAGGCCATTTATGGCCGATTTTGTGTGAAAAATGGCGAAGCTGGAGAGCAGCAGTTCGATTGATGAATCAACGATCTGGCTTTTCAGCCCATTGATTGTCGGCCGAGTCGGAACTACGTTACGCGCGTCCATGCGCTCCCAGGTCCACCGCGAGATCTCGCTCCTAATGACGAGGATGCGTCGCCTCTGCTCGATGGCGGTCAACAAGCAGCTAGCCGTGGTCGGGAGCTCCATGCACGTCTACAGCGTGCTGTTCAGACTCGTCCATGAGGCCGAAGTTCCTCAACATGAGCTGGCTTATGACGCTGCCATCGATCCCGCGGCGGCCAGTCGGTTGATCCGCGACATGACCGCGGATGGGCTAGTCACCACCCGCGTGGACCCGGCCGACAAACGTCAGCGTTTTGTGAAAATCACGGCCAAGGGTCGGACCCTGGAGCGCACCCTGCAGCAGATCGTGGACGCTGCGCTGGAGCCCTACATGGTGGGGCTAACGGAGTCCGAAGAGCAGGATTTCCTGCGGCTTTTGCGCAAGGCCCACGAGGCCGTCATGGCCATCTCCAGTGAGGGCGAAGAAGCCCCGGTGCGCGCCCCGGCCAAGCCCCGAGCCTTGCCGGCTCGCGCGCCCGTGTCGAGAACGACGCAGGTGCACGCCAAGCTCAGTCCGCGTTCACGATCCACTCGCTGACACCCTCGGTGTCGAACCAGGGGTCGCTACGCGTCCAGCCGGTGACTCCTGCGGCCAGCTCCACCACTCGTCGCAGGTCCTCGAGCTCCTTGGCCTCGAAGGGGCCGCGGCAGCCATCGCGGTCCACCACCATGCGCTGACGGCCTCCCGCGACGACGCTGAACAGATCGCCACGCTCCTCCTCCGGCGAACAATGTTCGGCGTCCCAGCTCCCGCCCCGTCGCTCGAACCACGAGAGCTTCTCGAGCTGGGCGTTCAGGCGGCGCAACAGCGCTGCCGAGGTGCGGCCGTCACTGCGACCCGTGCCGTTCACGAAGCTGCGGCCATGGAAGACGACCGCGCCGTTGTGGAAGAGGGATACGATGAAGCGCGCGCCGTGGTCGAAGCCGCCCTCGCGACGACCCCGCCGCAAGGTGAGCTGAAAGTCGTCCGGTACGGGGGCCTGCCCCTGCGCGACCAGGTCGGACAACCCGGGTACGCAACGCATGCGATGCGCGAGTGCTTCGTCCTTGAAGGCCGGGTCCAACTTCTCGCAGCGCTCGGGGACCTTCAGGCCGAGCAGCGAGCAGTAGGCTTCGCGCGGCACGCTGGAGGACGTGGCGGGGATCCGGGCTCGCAAGGCGCGTTCCTTGTCGGCACACTCGAGCGCGGCCCGACCATCGGTCACTTCGAGCAAACGCGCGGCGGCGAAGCCCTGAGGCTCGGCGGCCGGCAGCTCGAAGCGCAGCGTCGCCACGATGTTGGGGGCATCATGTGCCTTGGGTCGCTCGAGCACCAGGCTCAGGCCCACCGATCCATCCTCCGCTCGGCTGAGTTCGCTCAGCGACAGGCGGGCAGGTTCGAAGCGCTCCAGCAGGCTCGCGTAGAGCGCGCGTAGACGCTCCAAGTCCGCTGCCGAGAGCGGGGGAGGTTGGGGCTCCGTGTTGTTCGTCAGCGCGTTCACGAGGCGCGTGAGCCACGCGTCCAGGCGATCGTCGAGGGCGTGCTGGCGCAGCCAAACCTCTTGTCGCTCGCCGTGGGCTTCCAGGCTGAGCCGTGCGATGTCCTTGTTGGGCGTGAACAGCGCGCGTCCGCTGCGTGCTTCGAAGCTACGGCGAGCGGGCGTGGGATCCTGGTCCGCGAGCTCGAACACCAGCGGCGCCGGATCGAAGCTCGAGAGTTTGGTGCGCAGGGAAGGCGCACGCCGGGTGGCGTTGCCTTGTCGCAAGAAGAGCAGCGTGTCGTTCGACAAGGCCGACTCGAGTGGCAGCGGGGCACCGGCCGCGGTGGTGCACTCCGTGTGCAGCGCGAGCACGTTGAGGTCGGGCTGTACGCGCGGGGCTCCGGCCTGGTTCGGTTCCGTGAGCACGCGCTCGGCGCGCGTCACCCGGCAGCGCGCTGAACCGAGCTCGAGCCATTCGTCGAGGTAGACGCTCGCGGTCAGGCGACTCTGGGGAGGGCTCGCCTCGGCGGCCTGCGAGCGTCCCGTGCCCAGCTCGCCGCACGCGGCCTGCCCATGAGCGAGCAGCGCGACGAAGCAGACACCCAAGCCGCTCCGCGCCCGGCCCTCGCCGGCAGCGCCTCGCTTCATCGAGGCACGAAAAGGGCCGCTCTTCATCGAGGATTTTCGCGCTTCTGCGAGCGCGCTGCGTCGCGTCCGAGCGTGACACTGGCGGCCTGACCGATGGCATCGCGCAAGGCGTCGTCGTCGATGGCGGCGAGCGCGCGCGCCAGCGCCTCCGGCAAGATGGCGACCGCCACTGGGGCCTGGCGAGGCCGCTCCGGACGCGTGCCCGTGGGGAGTTCCGGCAGTGGACCCACGCGGAAGCGCAGGGACTTCACGCTGGCGTCTACCGCGTGCTTCTGCGCCGACGCCAGGAGTTGCTCCTTGAGGTGCTCGAGCTCCGAGGCCCACGCGCTGGTGGCCGTGTGGACCCACAGCACGCCGTTGCTCAACCGCACCGGACGCGCCCGCATGAACACCCGCTCCGGCACCGCACGGCGCCACCACGCGAACGCACGGATCGCTGCCGCGTGTTCTGGCTCCTGGCTCGGGTACACCTGGCGCACCAGTTGCGAGAGCGCCTCCGGCTCCGTAGCCCGGCGTCCTTTGCGTGAGCGCGTCATCCGGGCGGGAGCCTAGTACGGACCCCGCCGCGGGTGAACCCCTCCCGTGCGGGTGCTAGCCTGGCCCCAGCATGAGCGAAGCGCGCCCCATCATTCCCCTGCAAAATCCCGTGTCTGCCGACGTCGATGTGGTGGGCTCCAAGAGCTACACGAACCGTGTCTTGATCCTGGCCGCGCTCGCCCAGGGATCCTCCACGCTCAGCGGTGCCCTGTTCAGCGACGACACCCGCTACATGGCCGCCTCCCTGCGCGCCCTGGGGGTCCCCGTCGAAGCAGACGAAGCCAAGTATCAGCTCAAGGTGAGCGGCGCGAACGGGCATGTGAGCGCAGCTTCCGCCCAGTGCTTCGTGGGCAACGCCGGCACGGCGGCGCGCTTCCTGCCTGTGCTGATGGCGCTCGGAAAGGGCGTCTACGAACTCGATGGCATCGAGCGCATGCGCCAGCGTCCCATCGCGCCCCTGCTGCGGGCGCTCGAGAGCTTGGGCACCAAGGTGGAGTGCCTGGCCGAGCCCGACTGCATTCCGTTGCGCGTGCATGGTGGGAGCCTCGTTGGCGGGCAGGTGAGCGTGCCCGGGCACATCAGCTCGCAGTACATCAGCGGCTTGATGATGGGCGCGCCCTGTATGCCCAAGGGCCTCACGCTCGACATCGAGGGGGAGCTGGTCTCCCGCCCGTACGTCGAGATGACAGCCCAAGCCATGCGTGACTTTGGCGTGGAGCTCGAGCGCGTGGGCGAGCGTCGCTTCGTGATTCCAGGGGGACAGACCTACCGGGGGCAGAACTACCGCGTGGAGCCCGACGCCTCGGCGGCCTCGTACTTCTTCGCGGCCGCAGCCATCTGCGGAGGCCGAGCGCGCGTGCCGGGCCTGGGCACACGTTCGCTGCAGGGAGATCGTGGGCTCGTGCACATTCTGGCGCGCATGGGCTGCCGCGTGGTGGAAGGCGAGGACTTTACGGAGGTTCACGGCCCCGCCGACGGCAAGCTCAAGGGCGTCGAGGTCGACATGGCGGATCTCTCCGACGTGGCGCAGACCCTGGCCGTGGTGGCGCCCTTCGCGGAGAGCCCCACGCGCGTCACGGGCATCGGCTTCATTCGCAAGAAGGAGACCGATCGCGTGGGCGCCGTGGTCACCGAGCTCAAGCGGCTCGGGATTCGCGCCGAGGAAGAGGCCGATGGCTTCGTGGTGTACCCGGGCACGCCGCAGCCCGGTTCGGTGCACACGTACGACGATCACCGCATGGCCATGAGCTTCGCGCTGATCGGACTGCGCGCCCCGGGCATCGTGATCGAGGATCCGGGCTGCACGGCGAAGACCTTCCCGACCTACTTCGACGTGCTCGAGACCCTGCGCGCGTGAAGCGAGTGATCGGGCTTGCGATCTGTGTCGGGGTGAAGCCTCCGTCGAGTGAGCCCACGCAAAGCCCTGGATTTATGCGATCCAGAACACGCACACACTCAAGCGAGTCATAGGCTCGAACTCGGTCTAGTGAGCCTTCGTCTGTACGACTGGCACCGCCGCGCTTGCCTCCGCGATCACACACTCGCCGAGTCGCTCACAAAAACGAAGCATCACGCCCAGAGCCCCGTAACGTGGTGCCCCTAGACACTCTTATGATCTCGACACCATGTCGTCGATCACGAAGTTCCGCCCCGACCTGCTGGGTGTAGTGCTTGGTTTGAGTGTGGCCGCCTGCTCCGGCGGCGGTAACGGTGGGACTGCGAACAATGGCGACGGCGATGGCGACGCCGGACCGGTCGGTGACGGCGACCAGATGCCGGGCGACGGTGATGGCGACGGCGACGGAATGCCGACCGGCCCGCTGTGCGGCACCATCACGTGTGGCGTTGGGCAGCGCTGCATGGACGGCACACCGCCCGTCTGCGTGGACAATGCCTGCGGCGACCTGAATTGCGGCGAGACGGCTGCGTGCGTGCCGGCCCCTGGCGGCGGCAATATGTGCAAGAGCATCGCCTGCAGCACCGACGCCCAGTGCGTGGCCGCGCAGCATTGCGACGGCACCAAGTGCGTGGACGACGTGTGCGAGCCCGATGTGCAGGCCTGTGACGGCAACACCGTGGTGCAGTGCTCCTCCAACGGCGGCGGCGAAACGCCGCGCTTCACCTGCCTCACGGGGGGCTACGTGGAGAGCAGCTGTATGGAGGCCGCGAGCGGCGCCTTTGGCTGCAGTTGCACCGATGACTGGGACTGCCCGAGCTTCACCGACTGCAACGCCGGCACCTGCGAAGGCACGGGCGTGGAGCCCACCTGCAAGGTCTCCGTGGCGGACTTCAAGGACGTGCTCCCCAAGGTGGAACCCGACGGATTCTGGGGCGGTCTGGGCCAAAAGGGCCCCGCCACCGGCCGCCCGTTCCCGGATCACGCGCAGGTCGCGGCCACGCCCATGGTGGCCAACCTCGACGACGACAACGGCGACGGCTTCATCAACGAGTTCGACTTCCCCGAGATCATCTTCATCACCTATCCGAACAAGGACTCGGTGGAGCAGAACGGCATCGTGCGCGCCATTCACGGCGGCGGCCCCAACCGCGGTAAGGACTACTTCGCGGCCTGCAAGGCGATGCCCTGGAAGGAAGGCGACGCCATCACCACCGACGCTTGCGCCGACGCCGACGCCTCCGTGCGCCCCGGCAGCGGCCTCGCGGTGGGCGACGCGGATGGCGACGGCATCCCGGAGATTTTCGTGGCGGCCGAGGGTGGCAAGCTGCAGATCCTCGACAATCACGGCGTGCGCATGAGCCAGACGGATGCCTTCTATCCGTCCAGCAGCGGCAAGTGGAAGTACCCGCAGATCGCCCTCGCGAACCTCGACAACCGCGGCTATGCGGAGGTCATCATCGGGCCCCGCGTTGCGACCCTGCAGAAGGACGACCAGGGCATCATCAGCGTGCTCGACATCTTCGTGGGCGATGACACCAAGGCCAACGGCGCGCCCGACGACGGCAGCAAGGAATTCGGTCCGTCGGTGTGCCCAGCGAACCTGCTCGACACCGATCCCAACGACGACGACGTGACCCAGGAAATCGTGATGGGCACGACGCTCTACGCGTTCCCCACGAACCCCGATCCCGCGAACATCAAGAAGGTGGCCGACTGCCCTGGCAGCGACACCAGCGACTTCTGCAAGAAGAAGCTCACGTTCATCTGGGACGCCAAGGCGGTGAACAGCGCGGCCAACATCAACCAGGAAGGCTTGTGCGCGGTCGCCGACGTCTGGGGCTCGAACAAGGATAAGGCCCCGGGGCCCGGCGTTGACCCCAACATGCTCGAGGACACCGAGCTCGACCGCGTGCCCGAGGTGATCCTGGTCTCGAACGGTCACATCCGCGTCTTCCGCAGCGTGGACGGCGTGCTGATCAAGGACGTCAGCGTGGAGGACGGGCAGCGCGGTGGTGCGCCCAACATCGACGACTTCGACGCCGACGGCTTCCCCGAAGTCGCGATGGCTTCGAGCGGCTTCTACACCGTGGTGGATCTGCAGACGCCCGACGCCGCTCACTGCCCGGCTTGGCCCGATGCCATGGGGTCGGCGCAGAGCGCGGCCAGCCCCGGCACCAACACCGCGCGCACCCCTGGCGGCGCGTGCACCAGCGACAGTGATTGCAACTCGGGCTCCATTTGCAGCCCGAGCCTCAAGAGCTGCGTCTGCCTCCACAACGGTTGGAAGCGCACCACCGACGACAACTCGTCGAAGGTCACCTCCTCGAGCGTGTTCGACTTCAATGGCGACGGCGCAGCCGAGGTGGTCTACGGCGACGAGTGCTACTTCCGCATCTACGACGGCAAGAACGGCGACATCCACCTGGCGATGCCGTCCATGAGCCGCACCATCATGGAGAACCCCGTGGTGGCCGACGTCGACAACGACGGTAACGCCGAGATCGTGGTCGTGATGAACAACGAGCAGGCCCTATCACGTTGCAGCGAGACCGATCTCCCGCTGCCCCCCGTGCCAGGTCAGCCCACGCAGACCGTGACGCGCGATTCGCTGCCCAACGGCATCAACGTCTACGGCGACCTCAGCGACAGCTGGGTGTCCGCGCGCCGTATCTGGAACGAGCACTCCTATCACGTCACCAACGTGACCGAGGGCGGCCAGATTCCGCTGCGCGAGCCCGAGAGCTGGCTGCCCTACGGCAACCGCTTCTACAACACCTACCGCTCGCAGCCGCGCTCCTCGGGTGTGGCCCCCGACCTCGTGCTGGTGGACCTGCAGATCTCCTCGCCCGACGTCACCTGCGGTCAGCTGTCGGATCAGCTGAACCTGACGGTGCTGGTGAAGAACCAGGGCGATCTGCGCGTGGGCCCCGGTGTGCCGCTCAAGTTCTACGGCAAGTTCGGCGGCGACTTCGAAGCCCTGCTCCTGCCCGCGAACGGCAACGACCCCCGCGCGGCGCTCACCTATACCCTCACCAACAGCCTGGAGCCTGGCGCTTCCGTGCTGATCTCGGTGCCCTTCGCCGCGGCCGACAGCCTCACGGCAGCCCTGCCCAGCGACATCGCGGTCACCATCGACGAGGCGGTTCCCGGGGTGAGCCCGAACGGTACCGAGCGCGAGTGCCACGAAGACAACAACCGCATCGAGAAGCCCGTGACCAACGGCGGTTCCCAGGCTGACCTGCGACTCGAGGTGGGCGCCACGGGTGGTGATTGCGGCAGCGCGAACGTCGCGGTGACCGTGTTCAACGACGGTTCGGTGGCGGCCAAGGACGTGCTAGTGCGCATCTACGCCGGTGACCCCAGCGCGGGTGGTCTCTCCATCGGCGAGGTCATGGTGGCCGGGCCCATCGACCCCGGAGCCCAGATGGGCGCCACCGTGCAACTCGGCAGTCAGGACCGCGACATCAAGCTGTTCGGTGTGGCCGACCCGCTCGACGCGATCCCCGAGTGCAACAACGCGAACAACGTGGCGCAGGGCCCCGATCTGATGTGCGCCAGCATCATCCTGCTGTGATCGGGGGCGCTGAGCGGGAAGGTGTCGTTGCGATGCCGCCACGCTAGGCTCCTCCAATGCGACGGCTCACCGGGGAAGAGCAAGCCTTTCTCGTCCGCTACTTCGGCGGCGCGCTCGATCTCG
Source organism: Myxococcales bacterium (assembly GCA_047601445.1). Taxonomy (GTDB): domain Bacteria; phylum Myxococcota_A; class Polyangia; order Polyangiales; family DASUME01; genus DASUME01. Next base: position 7,829,228 of record JASGJH010000001.1, read on the forward strand.
AGCCGATCCGGCTCTCCACCTCCATCGGTGCGCGCTCCTGGTCTCCCTATGGTGCTCGCATCAGCCTGGTGAAGGGCCTGTACCGGGAGAGAACCCTGGAAGCGGGCGTCGCCCTCGACGATCCCAGGGCGGCGTCCGTCTTCGCCCACGAGGCGATCCACGTCTGGCAGCGTCAGCGCGGACGCGCTGTGACCCGCCCCGGAGCCTGGCTGCAGACGCTCTACTTCCTCGGCATCCGCGATCCGTATGCTTACGTCCCGCGCCTGGACGCGCGCTGTCTGCTCTCGGAGTTCGTGCTCGGAAACGTCGAGCAGCAGGGCAAGATCTTCCAGGATTACGTGTTCGCGGAACGCACCGGACAGGCCAGCGAGCGTTTTTCGCGAATTGCCGCATGGGTCCGCTTGTCGGCATCGAAATAGCCAGTATCGTCAGCACATGACCACGAAGGACGTCATCGCCACCAATTTGCGCACGCTGCGCAAGGTGCGCGGTCTCAGTCAGCCGGAGCTGGCCGCCAAGGTCGGAATCAGCCCCCGCACCATCGCGCGCCTGGAGGCCGGACAGGTGGCCGATCCCAGCATCAACCACGTGCGCGATTTGGCGCGCGCCCTCGGCGTCACGGTGGACCTCATCAGCGAGAGCGAGCTCTTGCCGCTCACCATCGCCGTGCCCGCCAAGGTGAAGCAGGTACTCGACTCGCCGGAGGGGCTCGAGCTGTTGTCGGAGCTCCTGGACTACGAGCGCGTGCGGGGCCGTCAGGCGGTGCTGGCGGCGATCCGACAGATTCACCTGGAGCGCGAAGGCGCGTGAGCTCCGATCCTCGCTCGACGAGCACAGGGAAGGGGATGGGCTCGCTGATCGTCGATCGGGAGCGCGCGCTGGAGTCCCTCGAGGTGCTGTCGCGGGCGGCTCGCCTGTCGTTCGACACCGAGGGCGATGGGCTGTTTCGCTACCGCACGCGCCTGTGCATGATGCAGCTCGGCTGCGCCGAGCAGGTCGCCTTGGTCGACACCCTGGCCTTCGATGCGCTGCCCTTGTTCGAGCGCTTGTTGGGCGAGCAAGGTCCCGAAAAAATCGTCCACGACGCCTCCTTCGACGCGCGGGTCCTGTTCGCTCACGGGGTGAAGCTCGGGCGCGTCTTCGACACCGCCGTGGCCGCGCGCTTTCTGGGCCTGAAAGCCACGGGGCTCTCCAGCCTGCTGTCGACGTTCTTCCAGCTCGAGCTACCCAAGGACAAGCAGCAGGCCGATTGGGGGGCGCGACCGCTCGACGACGACGCCGTGCGCTACCTGGTCGACGACGTGTGCCACCTCGAGGCGCTAGCCGACCTCCTGCTCGCCCGCATCCGCGAGCTGGATATCGAGGCCGAGGTTCGCGAGGAGTGCGCCTACCTGCTGAGCGAAGCCCAGCACCCGGCGGTCGAGGCGCCACCCTGGACGCGACTCAAGGGAGCGCTGGTGCGCCCCCCTGCGGAGCGCGCCCGCCTGCGTGAGTTGTTCGCGGAGCGCGAGGCGTTGGCGCGCGAGCTCGACGTGCCCCCGGGCCGTCTGGTGCCCAACGAAGTGCTCTCCAAGCTCGGAGAGCGCGCCGAGGTCGAGAGCGCCCAGCTCGCTCGTCTACTCGGCCCCAAGCTCGCGGGGCATTTGGAGCGCTTCGAGCAGGCGTTCGAGCGCGCACGCGGGCTCTCGGATGCACCCGAGGCGGAAATCCGGAGCCAGGCTAGCCGGGCCGTGAGCCCAGCCGAGCTCGAGCGGAGGAAGACCCGCAAACGCCTGCTGACGGAGCTGCGGACCCGTGAGGCGGCGCTGCGGGGGGTGGACCCACAGGTGGTGCTGCCCGGCCATTGTTTGAGCGAGATCGTCGATCTCCCCGTGGTCGATCTCGAGACGCTGCGCGCGGTGCCTGGCTTCGGTGAGTGTCGCATCGAGCGCTACGGCGCGCGCATGGTGGCCGAGCTCACAGCGACCTGGCCACGTTGAGGTGCGGGGAGGTGGCGATTTGCGACCTGGTGTCGCCAGTTTTTCGCCTCCGAAACGCGCTTGGGAGAAAAGCGTGATCGCGCGCTGACCAACACTGGTAAAACCAAAACGGGGTTTTTCGCGGTCGTGTTCTCCGTCCTTTCATACGGAAGTTTGCTGACGCTCGGAGCAGGCGTCATGGCGTCCTCCCTCGTCGGCTACCTGAGCTCGATCCGCCGCCAGCGGCGGGAATGTGACGAGCGTTTCGAGCGCTTTGGGCGCGCGGCCCAGGACGCCCTCTGGGAATGCTCCTTCGAGACCGCGGGTTCCGCCCTGCGCCCTGGTTCAGCGCACTACTCGGCTCGCTTCTGTGAGCTCCTGGGGCTGCCCGCCAAGTCGCAGGGCAACACTCGGGATTTCCTGCTGGAGCGGGTGCACCCGGGGGATCGCCCGGCCCTCGAGGGCAAGCTCGGCGATCTCGCGCGCGGCTCGCTGGAGCGACTCGAGCTCGAGCATCGGCTGCGCCACGAGGACGGCTCCTGGCTGTGGGTGGAAGTGCGCGTGGTGCGCGCGAGCTCGGCAGAGGGGCAGGTGGTGCTCACGGGGTGGGTCGCGGACATCAGCGAGCGCAAGGCGGCCGAACGCCAGCTGCGTTTCCATGCCTTCCGCGACTCGCTGACCGGGCTCGCCAACCGCAGCTTGTTCATGGATCGACTGAGCCAGTGCCTACTGCGGCCCCGCGGCGTCCCCGAGGGGAGCCAGCCCGAAAACCAGCAGGGCAAGACCTCGAGCACCGCGGTGCTCCTGATCGACCTCGACCGCTTCAAGCGCGTGAACGACAGCCTGTGTCACTCCGCGGGCGACGTGCTGCTCTACGCGGTCGCCGAGCGCCTCTCGGCGTGCGTGCGCGAAGAGGACACGGTGGCGCGTCTCGGCGGCGACGAGTTCGCGCTGCTGCTCCACGAGATCGCTTCTCCCGAAGACGCCATCGACGTGGCCACGCGCGCGCGCCGCGCGCTGATGGAGCCCATCATCGTGCAGGGACGCCCGGTGACCGTGGGAGCGAGTGTCGGCATCGTGGTGGTGGGCGATGGACATTTGACGGCGGTCGACGTGGTGCGCGACGCCGATACCGCCATGTATCGCGCCAAGGCGCTGGGGCGCGGTCAGTGGGCGCTGTTCGATCCGTCCATGCGCGCGCAGGCCGTGGAGCGCATGACGCTCGAGAACGAGCTGCGTAGCGGCTTGGCCAACGAGCAGATCGAGGTGTTCTTCCAGCCCATCGTCGATGGCGCGGGACAGTTCGCCGGCGTGGAAGCGCTGCCGCGTTGGCATCATCCGCGCCTGGGCATGTTGTTGCCGGCGGACTTCATTCAGCTCGCCGAGGAGACCGGCCTGATCATGGAGCTCGGCGATCTGGTGCTGAGCCAGGCCTGCGAGCTCGGACGCCGCATCGGCAAGGTCGTCAACCACGCCAACTGGACCGTCAACGTCAACCTCTCGCCGCGCCAGCTAGGTCGCTCCGATCTCAAGCGCCGCGTGGAGATGGTGCTCGAGGGGACCGGCCTCGATCCGGCCCGTCTGTGCTTCGAGGTCACCGAGGATCTCGTGCTCGATGAGTTGCCCTCCGGGGCGGCCTTGTTCACGGCGCTGCGCGAGCGCGGCGTGAAGTTGTGCATGGACGACTTCGGCACGGGCTACTCGTCGTTGAGCTACCTGCATCGCTTCCGCTTCGACTTCCTGAAGATCGAGACGAACTTCGTGCACGGCATCGAGGCCCACGAGGGCGGCGTGCAGCTCGTGCGTTCCATGGTGAACCTGGCGCGTAACCTGGGCGTGATGCCGATCGCCGAAGGGGTGGAGACGCAGAAGCAGTGGGACGTGTTGAAGTCGCTGGGGTGCCCGCGCGCCCAGGGCTTCCACTTCGCCACACCGCTGACGGCCACCGAGTTCATGGCCTGGATCCGAGAGCGCTTCGCGGCATGCGCATGAACGCGGCCTCGCGTGCTCCCGTCAAGCTCGGCGTCGCCCTCAGCGCGCTCTATCTGGCGTTGTTCGCCCTGGGCGCGACCCAGCTGCCGTTCTCCCTGGGGGCCCTGGCGACGCTGCCCATCCTGGCGTCCGCCTGGTTCGGAGGCCGCCGCGGCGTTGCCAGTGCCGGGCTAGCGCTCGCGCTCGGCCACAGCGTGCTGGCGCTCTCCTGGGCGGGATTCCGACTCGACGGCTACGAGATTCTCTGGGGCGTGGCGCTGCTGGCCATCGGCTTCGTGGTCGCGGCATTGCGCGATTCGGGCGAGCGTGAGCGGGCGGCGTTAGGGGCCGCGGAGCAGCGCTTCGAGCGAGCCCTGCGCGAGGCGCGGGACGTACTCTGGGAGTGGGACATCCCTTCCGGAAGCGCGTTCTTCTCGGAGCGCTTTCAGGAGTTGGTGGGGGCCGAGGGGCCGGTGCTGTCCACGCGCATCAGCGAGTGGTTCGATCGTGTGCATCCGGAGGAAATCGAGCCCCTCAACCGCGCCGTCGAGGAGCACCGACGCGGCGAGAGCGAGCGCTTCGAGCACATGCATCGGCTGCGGCGCCAGGACGGCTCCTATGTGTGGGTCGCGGCGGGCGGCCTGTTGACACGCGACGCTCACGGTGAGCCCACGCGTATGACGGGTTGGATCACCGACGTCACGGAGCAGCGCCGCTCCGAGGCTCAGCTGCGGCGCTTGGCTCTCCAGGACGCCCTCACTGGCTTGCCCAACCGCGTGCTCTTCATGGATCGCCTGGAGCAGGCCCACGAGCGCGCGCGGCGCCGCCAGCGTGAGTACGCGGTGCTCCTGGTGGACCTCGATCGCTTCAAGGTCATCAACGACAGCCTGGGCCACGCGCTCGGCGACCTCCTCCTGATGAAGGTGGCTCGCCTGCTCAAGGACACGGTGCGGCCTGGAGACACCATCGCTCGCCTCGGTGGGGATGAGTTCGTGATCTTGCTCGAGGACCTGGAGCGACCCGAGCAGGCAGACGAGATCGCAGGTGAAGTGGTCGCCAACCTGGTGCAGCCCATCGACGTGGATGGTCAGCGCGTGGTGGTGGGCGCCAGCGTGGGCATGTCGCGGGGCCCGGGCTCGCGCGATGCACCGCGGCCCGAGGAGATCCTGCGCGAGGCCGACATCGCGATGTACAAGGCCAAGGCCTCCGGCGGCGAGCGTGTGGACGTGTTCGACCCTGCCGCGCAGGGCAACCTGGCGGAGCGACTCGATCTGGAAAACGAGCTGCGGCGGGCGCTCGACGGAGAAACACTCCACGTGCACTACCAGCCCATCGTCGACGTCGAGGCGGGCCTGGTGGTCGGCTTCGAAGCCCTGGCCCGCTGGCATCACCCGCGCCTCGGCCCCGTCAGTCCGGGTAAGTTCATCCCGATCGCCGAAGAATCCGGCCTCATCGATCGACTCGGCGAGTGCGTACTGCGCGTGGCCTGCCGCGATGCCGCCGCGCTCAAGCGGCGCTTCCCCGACGCCACGGCCTTCCGCATGGGCGTGAACCTGTCGGTCGCCCAGTTGGCCCACACCGACCTCTGCGAGCGCGTGGAGCGCGCGCTCAAGGACAGCGAGCTGACCGCCGACTACTTGAGCCTGGAGATCACCGAGAGCGGCTTGCTCGAGGACACCGAAGGCGCCGTGCGCATCTTCTCGCGTCTGCAGGACATGGGCGTGCGCCTCTCGATGGACGACTTCGGCACCGGCTACTCCTCCCTGCAATACCTGCGGCGCTTCCGCATCGACACCCTCAAGATCGACGGCTCGTTCGTGCGCGACATGGAGCACACGGCCGGCGAGGAGATCTGCGCCACCATCATCAACCTGGGCAAGGACCTGGGCCTCAGTGTGGTGGCCGAGGGCGTGGAGTTGCCTCAGGAGCTCGCTCGCCTGCGCCGCCTCGGCGGACGCTACGCCCAGGGCTTCTTGCTGTCGCGACCGCTCGCGTTCGATGCCCTGTGCGCCTGGCTCGAGAGCATGCCCGGCTGGCGCCTCCGCATGGCGAGTTAAGAGCAGAGTCACGAGAGCCAGCTCATTGACTCTGACTGGCCCGGGGACGTGAACTCAGCCCCGGTCGTCGTCGCGCTCGATCTCTTCGCCCTCGGTCTCCACGATCACGTTCGCATGGCGTCCCGGTCCGCGACCCACCTCGGTGGTCGTCTGGACCGGACGTCCTTCGCGTCGCGACGCTGAGGGCGCGCGCACGTGACCCCCGAAGGGCATGGAGCCGTGTAGGCCCCCGTGCGGCACGCCGAAACCGAAGCGCTGCACTTGGATGCCGCCGCTCGCAACCTGGCGCTCCAGGTAGGTCCGTAGGGCGGTCGCCAGGTGCTTACGCGTGAACGGCAGCAGCATGAACAGACCGAAGAAGTCCGTGATCACCCCGGGCGTAATCAGAAACAACCCACCCACCAGGATCAGCAAGCCTCCGAGCACGCCCTCTTCCGGGACGCGTCCTTCGGCGAAGGCGATGCGCCACTCATCCACCACGCGGCGCCCCTGCTGCTTGGCCAGATAGGCTCCGAGCAACCCCATCGCCACCACGAAGCCCAGAGTGGGGGCCGCTCCGATCACCTTACCGATGCGGATCAAGAGCCAGAGCTCCACGAAGGGGATCAGCGTAAACGCGAGAAACAACAAGCCCACCCAGTGTCTGTATCCACGCCGACCCTCCCGGGCAACCCCTCCGGTCCGGCCTTCTCACTAGTTCACACTGTGCGCGCGGCGCGTTTCCGCACGCGCTTCCCACGCTCCTCGTCGTCCGCTCCGGAAAACACTGGGAAAGCAGGTGTGCGGGCGAACATTCGCCGAGCTCGAAGCGTAAAGAAGTGAGAAGCCGGACGGCTTGTCTTTTTTCCCCGCTGCCCCCAGGGTGTCTTCGTGTCCGCACTAGCGTCTCACTCAACTCACTGTCCGCGCTGCGCGCGCTCCGTGTCGGTGGTGTCGGTTTGGCCTGGTTTCGTCTGGGCCAAGCGAGCCTGGTACGGCGGGCTTCTGGTGCTCGCCTGTTTGATGCCCGTGATCATGAGTGAAATCACGCTGCTCTTGCCGCTGGCCATGATGTTCGCCGCGGCCGCGGGGCCCGTGCATATGTTGGCCGCCCAGCGCGACTCCTGCCGCGAGTGCGGGCTCGAGCTCTAGGCGACACCCCCGAAGGGCCCCTAAGGCTCCCACCAGGCCTGGCTCGAGGCGAATTCAGCGAAGCGCAGCGCGCTCTCTTTGGCCTTCTTGCGACGCCGTCCGGTGGGTGCTTGCACCAGTGCCACGCGCCTTCGCTCCACGAAGCCCACCAGCGGGATGCGCGTGACGTTGCGTCCCTGGTAATGCTCCGGCATCACGGTGATGCCCAGGCCGGCGCCCACCATGGCCAGCGCACGCTCGTCTTGCTCGGTGCGGTACACCAGGCGCGGGCGCACGTTGTGGCTGGTGAAGAAGCGGCTGGTCTCGCTGAGCATCTCGCAGCGGGTGCGCACGATGGTGGGCTCGTCGCCGAGCTCGTTCACCTGGATGCTGCTGCGGCGCGCGAGCGGATGGTGGGAGGCGATGGCGAGCGAGTAGCCCTCCTCGTAGAGGCGTTCGCTCCGGGCGCGCAGCTCGGGGCGCTCGATGGTGAGTGCCAGGTCGAGTCGCTCGCTCTGCAAGCGGTTGAGCAGCTCCCGCTCACTGCCTTCGAAGAGCTCCAGGATGGCCCCCGGATGGGCACGCAAGAAGTCCCGCAACAGGCTCTGTACGGAAGCCGCCGCGATGGTCGTCAGCACGCCCACCTGCAGGACTTCCCGGGTTTGCACGTTGGAGAGCTCGGCCTGGGCCTCCTGCACTTCGGAGAGGATCGTGCGGGCGCGTTCTACGAAGCGAGTCCCCGCGCTGGTCAGGAACACGCGGCGACCTGAGCGGTCGAACAGCGTCACGGACAGCGCCGACTCGAGCTTTTGGATGCCCGCGGAGAGGGTCGGTTGGGACACGCGCGCGCGCCGGCTGGCCTTGGTGAAGCTGCCGGTTTCCACCACCGCCAGGAAGTAACGCAGCTGGTAGAGCTCGAGCATGGGCGTTCCTCTGCGTTCGATCATAGATGATTTCTATGAATAGAATCAAAAGCATCGATTGGTTCTATCGAGGGGGGCTGCCTACAATGGTCTCAATCGCGTGCGCTCGCGCGCGATTGGTCCTTTCTCGCTCGCGCGCCCCAGGGCGCGCCCGGTCCTTTCTCGCTCGCGCGCCCCAGGGCGCGCCCGGTCCTTTCTCGCTCGCGCGCCCCAGGGCGCGCTTCGACAGTGGTCATGCCCGCCCTCAGCAGCCAAACCGACATCCGCTCCGCCGAGTTTCGACAGAACCGTGAGTCCATGCTGGCTCTGGTCGAGGAGCTGCGTGCGCGCTCGACACAGGCCCAGAAGGGCGGTGGCGAGAAGGCCATCGAGAAGCACGTCGGCCGCGGCAAGCTGCTGCCGCGGGAGCGCGTGCGGTTGTTGCTCGATCCGGGCTCGCCCTTCCTCGAGCTGAGTCCGCTGGCGGCATCCGGCATGTACGGCAACGAGGTCCCCGCCGCGGGCATCATCACCGGCATCGGTCGCATCAGCGGACGCGAGTGCGTGGTGGTCTGCAACGACGCCACCGTGAAGGGCGGCACGTACTACCCGGTCACGGTGAAGAAGCACCTGCGGGCCCAGGAGATCGCGCGCGAGAACCGCCTGCCCTGCGTGTACCTGGTGGACTCCGGTGGGGCCAACCTGCCCAACCAGGACGAGGTGTTTCCCGACAAGGAGCACTTCGGCCGCATCTTCTTCAACCAAGCCAACATGAGCGCCGCGGGCATCGCGCAGATCGCCGTGGTGATGGGCTCTTGCACCGCGGGCGGCGCTTACGTGCCCGCCATGGCCGACGAAAGCATCATCGTGCGCAAGCAGGGCACCATCTTTCTCGGCGGCCCGCCGCTGGTCAAAGCCGCCACCGGCGAGGTTGTGAGCGCCGAGGACCTCGGCGGTGCCGAAGTGCACACCAAGCAGAGCGGCGTGGCCGATCACTACGCCCTCGACGACGCGGACGCGCTCACTATTGCGCGCCGCATCGTGGGCCACCTCAATACGCGCAAGGACGTGAGCTTGAGCCTACGCGAGCCACGGGCACCGCTGTTCGACGCGGAGGAGATCCTCGGCTTGATCCCCAAGGACACCCGCATCCCCTACGACGTGCGCGAGGTGATCGCCCGCGTGGTCGACGGCAGCGAGTTCGATGAATTCAAGCAGCGCTACGGCACCACGTTGGTCACCGGCTTCGCGCACCTGTCCGGTTATCCCGTGGGCATCGTGGCCAACAACGGGGTCTTGTTCAGCGAGTCGGCCCTCAAGGGAGCCCACTTCGTGCAGCTCTGCGCGCAACGCGGCATCCCGCTCCTGTTCTTGCAGAACATCACCGGCTTCATGGTCGGCCAACGCTACGAGGCGGGTGGCATCGCGAAGGACGGCGCCAAGTTGGTGACCGCGGTGGCCTGCGCGCGCGTTCCCAAGCTCACGCTGATCCTGGGCGGCTCGTTCGGTGCAGGAAACTACGGCATGTGCGGGCGTGCTTACGGCCCACGCTTCCTCTTCATGTGGCCCAATGCCCGCATCAGCGTGATGGGCGGTGAGCAGGCCGCACGCGTGCTGGCCACGGTGCGGCGCGACGGACTCGAGGCCGCGGGCAAGACCATGAGTCTCGAGGAGGAGGAGCGCTTCATGGCGCCCATCCGCGCGCAATACGAGGAGCAGGGCAACCCCTACTACGCCACCGCGCGCCTGTGGGACGACGGCGTGATCGATCCGCGCGATACCCGCACCGTGCTTTCGCTCGCCCTGAGCGCAGCGCTCAATGCACCCATCGAGAGCACGCCGTTCGGCGTGTTCAGGATGTGACGCCCATGTTCGAGAGCGTACTCGTCGCCAACCGTGGTGAGATTGCCTGTCGCGTCATCCGCACCTTGGATCGCCTCGGCATTCGCAGCGTGGCTGTGTGCTCCGAGGCCGATCGCGGCGCGCTCTTCACGCGCCTGGCGGATCAGGTCATCGAGATCGGCCCGGCCCCCGCGCGCGAGAGCTATCTGCGGGCAGACAGGGTGCTCGAGGCTGCCAGGCTGAGCGGCGCCCAGGCCATCCACCCTGGCTACGGCTTCCTCTCCGAGAACGCGGCGTTCGCCGAAGCGTGTGCGGCACAGGGGGTGCGCTTCATCGGTCCGAGCCCACGCGCCATCGCAGCCATGGGCCTCAAGGACGCCGCCAAGGCCATGATGGAGCGTGCCGGCGTTCCCGTGGTGCCGGGCTATCACGGCGAACAGCAGGACCCGGCGCGGCTCGCTCAGGAGGCCGTGCGCATCGGCTTTCCAGTGCTCATCAAGGCCGTGGCCGGCGGCGGCGGCAAGGGCATGCGCCGCGTCGACCGGGCGGAGGACTTTCGGGCCGCTCTCGAGGGAGCCCAGCGCGAGGCCGCCGGCGCCTTCGGCGACGAGCGCGTGCTGATCGAAAAGTACCTCACCCGTCCGCGACACATCGAGCTCCAGGTCTTCGCCGACAGCCATGGCCACGCCGTGCACCTCTTCGAGCGCGACTGCTCACTCCAGCGGCGCCATCAAAAGGTACTCGAGGAGGCTCCCGCGCCGGGCATGTCGAGCGAGATGCGTGCGGCCATGGGAGCTGCCGCGGTCAAGGCCGCGCTCGCCATCGGCTACGAGGGAGCGGGCACGGTCGAGTTCATCGCGGACGTCTCGCAGGGCCTCCATCCCGACCGCTTCTACTTCATGGAGATGAACACGCGCCTGCAGGTGGAGCATCCGGTCACCGAGTGCATCACGGGGCTCGACCTGGTGGAGTGGCAGCTGCGTGTGGCAGCGGGCTCGCCCTTGCCGCTGAGTCAGGACCAGATTCCACTGCGTGGGCACGCCATCGAAGTGCGTCTGTATGCCGAGGATCCCGAGCAGGAGTATCTGCCCCAGACTGGACAGCTCCTCGAGCTCGCCTTGCCCGCGGCCGACTCCCACGTGCGCGTGGACACCGGCGTCGTCGCCGGCGACAGCGTGAGCATTTTCTACGATCCGATGATCGCCAAGCTCATCGTGTGGGACCGCGACCGCAGCGCCGCTGCGCGGCAGCTCAATCATGCCCTGTCCAAGGTGGAGATCCTGGGACTCAAGACCAACACACGGCTCTTGAGCCAGCTCAGCGCGCACCCCGCCTTCCTCGCGGGCGACGTGCACACCGGCTTTCTGGGCGAGCACCAGGCGAGCTTGTTCGCCGTCGATCCCGCCCTCGACGAGCGGCTCTGGATCGCCTGCTGCGTCGGCTTGCTCGAGACCCGTCGGCGCGCGCGGCAAGAGGCGCTCCGTGGCACCATCGCCTCGCCGTGGGATGCCCTCGACGGCTTCCGCGTGAACGAGGGCTGTGTGGAGCGACTGCGCCTGCGCAGCGGTGAGCGCAGCGTGGAGCTCGCGATCCGCCACGAACGCATGGGCAGCGTGGTGAGCCTCGATGACGGCCGGTCGCGCAAGGCGTTCGCGCTGCGCGACGTGAGTCTGAGCGGCACGCGGCTCGACGTGATGGCGAATGGGCAGCGCCTGCGCGCCCGCTATGCCGAGCGCAGCGGCGAAGCGCACGTCTCGCTCGGCGGTCGCAGCCTGGTGGTGGAACATCCCTGGGCCGAGCGCGCCAAGGACCGCAGCGCTGAAGCCGGGGAGAGCGTGATCAAGGCACCCATGCCAGGCAAGATCATCGGAGTCCTGGTGTCGGCGCGCGAGCACGTGAAAGTGGGTACACCGCTGTTGCGGCTCGAGGCGATGAAGATGGAGCACACCCTGAAGGCAAGTCTGGAAGGGGTCGTGAGCGAGCTTTCCGTGCAGTTGGGAGAGCAAGTGGAGGCCGGTAGCACGCTGTTGGTGCTCAAGGCCCTCGAGGAGGTCGGACCATGACGAACGTGATCAACACATTGAGCCTGAACCATGGGCTCGGTGAAGAACTCGACGCGCTTCGCGAATCCGTACGGTCCTTTTGCGCCAAACACGTGGGCCCGCGGGCCGCCGAGATCGACCAGACCAACACGTTCCCGCGCGACCTGTGGCCGCGCTTCGGCGAACTCGGGCTGCTCGGTATCACGGTCAGTGAAGCCCATGGCGGCGCAGGGCTCGGCTACTTGGCTCATTGCGTGGTGATGGAGGAAATCTCCCGCTTCAGCGCCAGCGTCGGGCTTTCCTATGGCGCTCACTCGAACCTCTGCGTGAACCAGATCTTCCGCCACGGCACCGCGGCCCAGCGCAAGCAGTACTTGCCCAAGCTCATCTCCGGCGAACACGTTGGCGCCTTGGCCATGAGCGAGCCCGGCTCCGGCAGCGACGTGGTCAGCATGCGGACCACCGCCGAGCGCCGCGGCGACAAGTACGTCCTCAACGGTCAGAAGATGTGGATCACCAACGGTCCCGACGCCGAGGTGTTGGTGGTTTACGCCAAGACCGAGCCCACGGCGAAGAGTCGAGGCATCACCGCGTTCCTGGTCGAGAAGGGCATGCGCGGCTTCAGCACCGCCCAGAAGCTCGACAAGCTCGGGATGCGCGGCTCCAACACCTGCGAGCTCGTGTTCGAGGATTGCGAGGTGCCGGTCCACAACGTGCTCGGAGAGCTGAACGAGGGCGTCAAGGTGCTGATGAGCGGCCTCGACTACGAGCGCGTCGTGCTGTCGGCCGGGCCGCTCGGCATCATGCAGGCCTGCCTCGATGCGGTGCTCCCTTACGTGCACCAGCGCAAGCAGTTCGGGACGCCGATCGGACAGTTTCAGCTCATCCAGGCAAAGCTCGCCGACATGTACAGCACGCTCAGCGCCTGCCGGGCCTATGTGTACACCGTGGCGCGCGCCTGCGACCGCGGCGAGAGCGCCCGCAAAGACGCGGCAGGCTGCATCTTGTACGCCGCGGAGAAGGCCACCTGGTGCGCGCTCGAGGCCATCCAAGCCTTGGGGGGGAACGGCTATATCAACGACTTCCCGGTCGGCCGCCTACTGCGCGACGCCAAGCTCTACGAGATTGGTGCCGGGACGAGCGAGATTCGGCGCATGTTGATCGGTCGCGAACTGTACGACCAGAGCGCCTGAGCACCGCATCCAGGCTTTCGGCCCATCCGTGAGCACGGCGAACCTCGGCGAGGGGGCGGGTCCCAGTGCAGTGAGCGTAGCGAACCTCGCGCCGGGGTGGGTCCCGTCGCAGTTTTGCGGCGACGGGTGGGGAGGTCGCGTGACCTCCCCGCAAACAACCGCGCTGGGCGGCGAGGGCGCGGCCCCGTCAAAAGAACCGCGTGCGGGGACTTGCGCGGAGCACGCTTTTGCGGTTCCTTCTGCGGGTGACTCTCCCCATTCGACTCTTGCGCACCTCGGAGCTCCGAGCGGTGGCCGCGCACATCGAACGGCATGCCCTTGAGTCTGGACGCGGCGAGGACCTGGTGTTCGCACCATTCCTCGAGTTCGATCGCGAGGCCTACCAGGAAAGCCGTTACGAGAGTTGGCGCCGCGCCGTGGACGTGCCTGGCTGGGAGCGCTGCTGGGCCTTCTTCGAGGGCGACCGGGTGGTGGGCCACGCGGATCTGTCCGGTGCCGCGCTGTACTCCGGGTTGCATCGTGCCCGGCTTGGCATCGGCGTGGAGCGCAAGTTCCGCGGGCAAGGTAAGGGCAGCGCACTCCTGCGCACGGTGCTGGAGTGGGCGCGTCGCGAGCCTGACCTTGCGTGGGTGGACCTGTCTGTGTTCGCGCACAACGAGCGGGCGCAAAAGCTCTACCTGAGCCTCGGCTTCCGCGAAGTGGGCCGCACCCACGACGCCTACCGGCTCAACGGCCTCTCCATCGATGACGTTCACATGGTGCTCAACGTGGAGTCGCGTTAGCGGCAACAGCCGGGGGGCGACGGCGCCGCGAGTCCAGGCAAACTCACGCCACTAGTTCTTCACGCTGATCTCCAGCACCGCTCGCTTCTTCTTCTTGCCGGCCAGGCCCGAGAAGAAGTCGAGCACCCGCATCTGCAGACCATACTTCCTGCGCAACACGGCGTACGCGCGCTCTTCCTGCTGGTGGTCACTCAAGACCACGCAGGTGGCCTCGCTCCATGGCCCCAGCACCTTGCCGCGCACGTCGCATTTGGCGACGCGTACGTTGGGGTTCCTGCGAATCCGCTTCACCTTGAAGGACTCGCCCTCCGTGAACACCACGATCTTGCCGTCCAACGGGGCGCACCAGACCGGTGTCTTCACGCCGTTGCCGTCCTTCTTGAAGCTCTCGAGATTGATGTAGCGCTCTTCTGCCAGGTTCGACATGAGCACTGCTCTACCGCATCAGTTCGGCGTTCGTATAGCCAGTAGTCGCAGCTCGCTCATGTCTTCGATGGCGTAGCGCACCCCTTCGCGACCGAGCCCGCTGTCCTTGACCCCACCGTAGGGCATGTGGTCGACGCGGAAGCTCGGAATATCCCCCACCATCACACCGCCCACTTCCAGGCGGTCCCAGGCACGCTGCACCTTGTAGATATCCCGCGTAAACACGCCAGCTTGCAGCCCAAAGTCGCCCTGGTTCACCTCCGTCAGGGCCGCCTCGAACTCCTCGAAGCGGGACAGCACCGCTACCGGTCCGAAGGCTTCCTTGCACACCAGACGCTCCTGCCTGGGCACGTCCTCGAGCAGCGTGGCCTCCAGCATCGCTCCCTCGCGGCGCCCGCCACACAGGAGCTTTCCGCCCGCGCGCTGGGCGCTCTCGATCCAGTCGGTGAGGCGCTGGGCTTCCTTCTCGCTGATCATGGGCCCGATGAACGTGTCCTCGCGCTTGGGGTCACCCATCTTGAGGTTGCGGGTCTTCTCGACCAGGAGCTGCTTGAAGGCGTCGTACACCCGCGCGTGCACCAAGATGCGTTGCACGCTGATGCAACTCTGGCCGCTCTGGTAAAAGGCTCCGAACACGATGCGCTCCACCGCGTCCTTGAGGTCGGTATCGGCGTCCACGATCACCGCGGCGTTGCCGCCCAGCTCGAGCACAACCTTCTTCTTGCCCGCCCGCGCCTTCGAGATCCCAACCCACCTCAGGTGAGCCCGTGAAGCTGAGCAGCTTGAGACGTTCGTCGGTGGTGAACAGGTCGGCTCCCTCCCGATGTGCGGGCAGGATCGAAAAGGCACCACGCGGCAGCTTGGTCTCGGCCAACACCTCGCCGATCAACAGCGCGCCAATCGGCGTGAGGCTGGCGGGCTTCAGCACGAACGGGCAGCCCACGGCGATGGCCGGCGCGATCTTGTGAGCGGCCAGGTTCAGCGGGAAGTTGAAGGGCGAGATGAAGGAGCAGGGCCCGATGGGCACGCGCTTCACCATGCCCAGGTAACCCTTGGCGCGCGCGCTGATATCGAGCGGAAGCACTTCACCGGTGATGCGGGTGCTCTCTTCGGCGGCCACGCGGAAGGTGTCGATCAGGCGCGTCACCTCACCGCGCGCGTCCTTGATGGGCTTACCGGCTTCGATGCACAGGGCCAACGCGAGTTCTTCAGCTCGCTCCCGGAAGCGCGCCACGCAATGGTCGAGCACATCGCGACGCTCGTAGCTCGCCAGGGCTCGCATGGGCTCCTGGGCTTCCACGGCCAGGGCGATCGCTCGCTCGATGGCGCCCCGATCGGCGAGCGCCACACGCGTCACGATTTGCCCGGAGAACTTGTCGGTGACGGCCAGGTCCTGGTTGGCGTGGACGGGCTGGTTACCGAGGTAATAGGGGTAGCTGGGCTTGAGCATGTTGGGGAGCTTGCCAAACCGGCTCGTTCGCGCCATTCGTCATTTTTGTCCGGATAGCCGGATGTCTCGCGTCTGATCACCCGGCGCTGTGGACGCCTCTCACGGCGTGGTCCGCTCCCAGGGGTGCTCGCTCAGCTCAGGTGTTGCTCTCGGGGTCGAGCTTGTGACCGTCGATGCGCTTGTTCTCGAGCTCACGCTTCTTCTCGAGCAAGCTGCGTTCGGCACCGCTGAGGCCGTGCTTGAGCCGGCGCTGCTGCGAGAGCTTCTCCTTGGTCTCGCGGGCCTTCTTCTTGCGATACTTGTTGAGGTTCACCACGTCGCCCATGGTCTGCACCCTACCACCGATGTCGCCATGATGGATCGGTGGCGTGTGCGATTCGTGGGGTCAGCGGCGCAGTCCGCTCACGCGGCGCTCGACGCGAGCTCCTGCGAAATCGCGAGGAGCTCCGCATCGAATGGCGACGCGAAATCGCCGGGAGCTGCTCGCGGCGCGAGCAACTCGCCCAGGAAGCTGCGCGTGTCTTCCCACAGGAGCTTGCTGGAAGCGCGCCACCACATCGCGTGAAATGCATGAATTTCGCCAGGATAGTAGTGGGCTCGGTGGTCCACGCCGCGCGCGCGCAGCGCAACTTCGAGGCGCTCGGAGTCGTGGAGCAGCGGATCGGCGGTGCCGCACGTGACCAAAAATGGAGGCAGCGGTCGCGCGAAGGCCTCTGAACTCTCGAGCAGGCGTAGCGGGTCCGCCAAGTCGTGCTCTCCCGCATAGTGGGCCGGCTTCGGCAGGTAGGAGCGCCCGATTTGTTCGATGGCTTGTTTCGTGACGAACCAACTGCGCTTGGCGAGCGCGCGAAAGCGGCCAGCATTGGAGACTTCGAAGAAGCCGCATGCAGCGAGCACCGCAACCGGTACGCGATGTCTGCGAAACACGGCGCGTGCCCAAGGCTCGGGACGCTCCACGCAGGTGGCCATGGCGAGGCTCGTCACCAAGTTTCCGCCGGCTGACTCGCCGGCCACCACGATGCGGCTGTGGTCTCCGCCGAAACGCTCGGCGTTATCCAGCACCCAGAGGTAAGCGGAGCAGACGTCTTCCAGACCCGCAGGAAAGGGATGCTCGGGGGCGAGGCGATAGTTGATGTTGAAGACCACGTAGCCGGCGCGGGCGAACTGCCCGGCCATCATCCAGTGGGTCTCTTTGGAGCAGGTCTCGAAACCGCCGCCGTGCACGTAAAGCACCACCGGCAAGCCCGCGCGGTGGTCCGCGTCGCGTGGGCGCACGACGTCGAGCGTGTGCGACGAATCACCGCTCCCCAAGTACGGCACGTCCTTGATGATCTGAACGTTGTTCCGAGAGAGGAACGCCTGCACCGGCGCCGACAGCCCCACCAATCGCGCTACGCCGCGCACCACGTCGAGCCCGACGCGTTCGGCGACGAGCAAGGGATGTCGGAGCGAGAGTGGGCCGGGAAGAGGACGCAGCGCAGGGTTGGAAGCACGAGCAAAGCCGAAAGGCGCCGCGGCCATGACCATCGTTCAATCCTCCGAGCAACACCAGCCCGGGGCGGGTCTGGCGCTTCGTAACAGATTCGTAATCGGACAGCCCAACGTCGTTAACTATCGCCACCCGCTTGGAACAACTCAACTTCCAGAACGGGAGTGGCACGAATTCGCTGGGTGTAACGCACACTACGGAGATCAGGTGGGCAGTGTGGGCTCACAGGCTCTGGGCGCCGAGGCTGACCTGAGTGCGCGCCATGGTCTGGCCCAGCCCGGTCTCCACGCTGCACTGCACGATGCCCTCCGCCGCGCGCGGCAGGGAGGCGCGCGACCAGGTGCGAAAGCCTGCTCGACGCCCGCCCTCGACCTTGAGTTCAAGCCGATAGAACTCGGTGCCGTTGAGACTCCACACGTGAAAAAGCCTGTCTTTGAGGCCATGTGGCGCGCGCACCGCGCTGAAGCACACCAGGGCGCCGGGCGAGCGCGCGAAGTGAGCGTGCGGATCGATCAAGGTGCGGTCGACGACCTGGGTGCCGATGCCGGAAGACATCACGCGCAAGGGAGCCGGAGGCACGGCGCTGATGCCGCCCACCGCCAACAGCAGCGGCACCGAAAGCCCGACCAGCAGCGCGCTCAGGCGCTGCCGCCCCAGGGCGCCCCCTGCGATGTGCACGGCGGGAATGGCGAACCCCACCACCCCTGCGGTGATCCAGGCTGCCGTTCGGTGCGGCACGCCGAGCATCGGCAGCGCGGCGTTGAAGCCGACGAAGCTGGCGAATGCGAGCAGTGCTGGCCCGAACACCGGCTTGAGCAAGGCGCGCGAGCACCATGGGTCCCAGGCAGAAATCGCCAGCGCGACCACGAACAGTGCTCCGAAGGCGCATTGCAGAGGGGTGAAGACGCTGGCCTGGAAATAGAAGGGTGCGCTGAAGAACAACGGCAGCTGCAGCAGCGACTGACTGGCGGCCGTCGAACCGAATCGCAGCAGCTTGTGCAGACGACCGTAGGGCTTCGCCTGGGGCGTGGAGGGCAGTCGATGCGCAAAACTCAAGACCACGAACACGAGCCAACTGCCGGCGGCGGCTGCCGCGACCCAGGGCCCCTGCGCTTCGCTGCGATCCATCCACACCGCGCTCACGATGCTCGTGCCGAGCGACACCCATGGCATCGCGCGTTCACTCGCGGCGAGCAGGCGTGCCCAGCGCGACACCGGAGCAGACTTGGGAGCCTCATCCTGGCGAGGGGACAGCGGTGGTGACGTGGGGGCCGACACGAGCCGTAGTACTAGCGCGCGCTGCTTGCTCGTGGCCTGGATTTGACGTAGTCGCAGCTCCATGGAGTTGGAAGCGGCCCTGGTTCAGGCGAGCGAAGAGTTTGGTCTCCAGAGCTACTACCGCGACTGCGTACGCCCTTTGCTCTACCAACCCCGTGAGCAGTGGCCCGGCTGCTGTGGCGGCGGCTGCGAACCCTGTGCACAAACCCTGGTTTCGGTGGCCGACCGGGTGCTCACGTTGATCGGCAAGGAATCCGCGCGCGACCTGTGAGTCAGCGCTTCTTGGCGGCTTCTTTTTGAGCCTTGAGCTTGGCTCGCAGACGGGGCGCGTAGTTTTCCTTGTTGCTCTGGCGTGCGCGACCCACCGCGAGGGCATCGGCGGGCACGTCCAGCGTCACCGTGGTGCCGGTGCCCACGTAGGCTCCCTTGCCCACGCGAATCGGCGCGACGAGCTGCGAGTCGCTGCCGATGAACACGCCGTCTTCGAGCACGGTCTGGTGCTTCTGGACGCCGTCGTAGTTGCAGAAGATGGTGCCGGCGCCGACGTTGACGTCGTTGCCGATTTGGCCATCGCCGAGATAGGCGAGGTGGTTGGCCTTGCTGCCGCGACCGAGGCGGGTCTTCTTCATCTCCACGAAGTTGCCGATATGCGAGTCGGCTTCCATCACGCTCTCGGGGCGCAGATGCGAGAACGGCCCCGCCTGCGCGTCTTCTCCGATGCTGCTCTCGGTGGCCACCGTGTAGGGTTTCAAGTAGGCGCCACGGGCCACGCGCACGTCGGTCAGCACGCAGCCGGTATCGATGCGCGCGCCCGAAGCGATCACGCTCGCACCCCGGATGTGCACGTTGGCTTCGAGGACGGCATCGGGCTCCACCACCGCTCGGGCATCGACGTAAACCGCACGCAGGTCCCTCACCGTCACCCCCGAGCGCGCGAGTTGCGTCGCGCGGCGCAGCCTGAGCGCCGACTCGCACTCGGCGAGCTGGGCGCGATCGTTCACGCCCTGCGTGTCTTCGAAAGGCCAGTCGATGGTCGTAACGCCACCCTGCGTCGCAGCCTGCTCCACGACATCCGTCATGTAGAGCTCGCCCTGCGCGTTGTTCGTGGACAGCTTTGCCAGCGCATCGCGCAGGAAAGGCGCCCGAATGGCGTAGACGCCTGGATTCACCTCGCAGATGGCGCGCTCTTCCGGGCTCGCGTCCTTGTGCTCACGAATGCGCAGCACGCGCCCGTCCGAGTCACGCACGATGCGTCCATACCCAGTCGGGTCGCTGACCTGACTCGTCAGCATCACGAGCGAACCCGAGCTCTTTTCGGCCGCTTCGATCAGCGTGCGGATGAGTCCGGCGTGCACGAGCGGGGTGTCCCCAAAAAGAACCACGACCCAATCGCGAAAATCAGTCAGCCCGGTCAGGCCAGCGCGCGTGGCGTCGCCGGTGCCGAGCTGGCGCTCCTGGACCGCAGTGCTCACGCGCGCGTCGAAGCGCTCTGCGACGTCGCGCTCGAGCTGCTCGCGGCCGTGTCCGACCACCAGCACCACGCGCCGAATGCTCGCTTCCAGGGCGGCGCGCGTCACGTGGGCATACATGGGAAGTCCGATCAGGGGGTGCAGGACCTTGGGGAGGGTACTGCGCATTCGCGTGCCCTGGCCGGCCGCGAGGATCACCGCTGCGAACTCCGAACTCATATGAGGCAATCTAGGGGACTAGCCGCATTTGGCGAGCACCAAGTCGCAACTTGCCACAGCGACAAGGAGGTGGATGAAGTCAAACCTGCGGCTGAGTAAGGAAGTGTCCTACACGCGCAAGAGCGCTCAAATCATGCACATCTTCGTCGAACGCTGGCACCTCGACGTAGAGCCCGCGGTTCCCGGTCAGTGCTTTCAAGCGCTCCACCTCGACGCGGCACGTGACGGCGCGCGTGCGCTCCTCGTCGAGTGCGCGCTCCAGTTTGGCGCCGAGTTGGGCTGGATCGGGAGCGGCCGAGAGGGCGCTCACGAGCGCGCTCGCGATCTGGTTCTCCGGGCCGGGGGGCTCCGAGAGCAGGGGGATCACGCGGTTGATCACCGTGGCCTGCTGGCGCATGCCGTGCTCGCCGAGCTTCTCGGCGAAGAAGATGGCTTCCTTGACCGCGAGCGGCTCCGGGCTCGTGACGAGCACGAAGGCTACTTCGGGGCTGCGCAGGGCCTCCGAGACCGCCTTGGCGCGCGTGGTGAAGCCGCCGAAGAGATCATTGATGTCGCTCACGAACTGGGCCACCGAATCGAGGAACTCGCCACCCGTGATCTTGGCCAGGCCCTTGAGCACCATCTGCGCTCCGCGACCCACCAAGCTGAAGCCGAGCTTGCCCGCGCCGCTGAAGGCCTGGATGAACCAGCGCATGGCGGGCGAGTCGATGGCTTCGATGAGCTTCTCGGGAGCGTCGAGGAAGTCGAGAGCGTTGGTGGTGGGAGGCGTGTCGAGCACGATCAGGTCGTACTGGTCGCGCTGCCGCACCGCGTGCAACTTCTCCATCGCCATGTACTCCTGGGTGCCGGCCAGCGAGGTGGAGATGTACTGGTAGAGCTGGTTGTCGAGGATGCGCTGGGCGCGCTCGGGGCTCGAGGCGTAGCGCGTGACGAGCTCGTCGAAGGTGCGCTTGGTGTCGAGCATCATGGCGCTCAACGAACCCGTACCGTTGAAGGGCAAGCCAGCGCGCTCGAAGAGCTCGCGCGAGACCAGTTGCTCTTCGGTGGTCATCGAGGTGAGGCCCATGCTGTTCGCCAGGCGTTTGGCTGGGTCGATGGTGAGGCACAACACGCGACGACCCTGGCGCGCGGCGTACAACGCGAGCGCCGCCGACGTGGTGGTCTTGCCGACGCCTCCGCTGCCGACGCAGACCACGACGCGATGCTTGGAGACGACCTCGGAAAGCCCCATGAACTCGCGCAGACTAGCAGAACTCATCGCTTCCAGGCTTGCCCTTCGGCCACGCCGCGGGCTTTTTCGATGAGCTCGCCGCCACCGCGTTCCAGAATCTGTTCGGCTAGTTCGAGGCCGATTGCGTGGGCCAATTTGAGCTTGCCGAGGGGGGTGGTGTCTTCGATGCGTTGATCGCTGCCCGCGCTGATGATGTTCAGTCCGTCCGGGCTTCCGACCAGGGCATCCATGCGCAGGCGCGTGCCGTTGTGAGAGAGATGGGCGTGGCCAGCGATGGGCAACTGACAGCCACCCTGCAGACGGCCGAGGAACGTGCGCTCCGCTTCCACGGCCACGCGGGTGTCCCAGTGTTCGAGCGGGCTCAGTAGCGCGCGCGTGCGATCGTCGTTGGCCCGGGCTTCCAGGCCTAGAGCGCCCTGACCCACCGCGGGAACGCACTCTTCGACGGTGAGCACGCGGTGATGGTGGTGGGTCAGCCCCAGGCGTCGCAACCCCGCCAGGGCCAGCACGATGGCCCGGTACTGACCTTCGGTGAGCTTGCGCAGCCTGGTATCCACGTTGCCGCGCACCGACTCGCAGATGATGTCGTTGCGGCGCATGCGCAGCTGGGCCTGGCGACGCAGGGAGCTCGTGCCGATCTTCGAGAAGGCCTCGAGGTCGTCGAGGGCTGCGCCGTCCTTGGTCACGAGCACGTCGCGGGCGTCCTCGCGCATGGGCACGCAGACGATCTCGAGTCCCGGCGCCAGCTCGGCCGGTACGTCTTTCATGGAATGGACCGCGAAGTCGGCGTTTCCATCCGCGAGCGCTTGCTCGATCTCGGTGACGAACAGGCCCTTGCCGCCGACTTCGGAAAGCGGGCGATCCTGGATGCGGTCGCCGAGCGTGACCACGTGCAGCTCTTCGATTTCGAGCCCGGGATGATGGCGCTTGAGCTCGGACGCGATCCAGCGCGTCTGGGCCAGAGCCAGGGGACTCTTGCGGGTTGCGATGCGCAATTTCACGAGCGTTCTCCGCTGGGATTGCTGGTGCGTACGAGCACGTTGCCGGGCACGGGGTCGGGCTCGGCTTCGGGCTCGCTGTTCGGAGCTTGGCGCGCTTCCTCGAGCTCGAACAGGCGGCGCACGCTCTCCACGAGCTGGCTACCGTCGGGCTCGCTGCTGGTGCGCTTGAGCTCGGTGATGGGGCGATGGAGCAGCTTGTTGACCATCGCGTCGCACATGATCTCGAGGGACTTGCGTTCGGCGTCGCCCAGCCCCTTGAGGCGGGGCAGGGTGCGCTCGAGTTCGCCGTGGATCACCGTGCGCACGCGCTCACGCAGGGCCACCAGAGTGGGCGTGAGATCGAGGGCTCGTTGCCACTCCTCGAAGGCCTGGACCTCGGTCTCGACGATGCGCTCGGCTTGTTCGGCTTCGCGCTTGCGCGCAGCGATGTTTTGGCTGGCCACCTGCTCGAGATCGTCGATATCGAACAGGAACACGTTATCGAGATTTTCGACGCGCGGGTCCACGTCGCGCGGGACCGCGATGTCGATCAAGAAGAGCGGGCGGTGGCGGCGAGCGCGAATCACGCCCTGCATCAGCTCCCGGGTGATCACGTAGCGGGGACTCGCGGTCGACGTAATGACCACGTCGGCGGCCACGAGCTCCTGTGCGAGCTGGTCGAACTCGCGTGCCTCTCCACCGCAGGCCTCGGCCACGGCGCGCGCGCGCTCCTGATTGCGGTTCACCACCGTGAGCAGCGTTCCGTTCTGGGCCAGCGCCTTGGCCGCGCCCTCACTCATCTCGCCGGCGCCCACCAGTACCACGCGCCGGCCAGTGAGCTCGCCGAAGATCGAGCGCGCCAGGTCGCAGGCGATGGAGCTCACGCTCACCGCACCAGCGGCGATGCCGGTCTCGTTGCGCACGCGCTTGGCCACCGCGAACGCGCGGTTCATGCAGCGCCCGAGCAGGGACCCCACGGTGCCAGCCTCGCTGGCCAGGGCGAAAGCTTCCTTCACCTGGCCCAAGATCTGCGGCTCGCCGACCACCAAGGAGTCGAGACTCGAGGCGACCCGGAATGCGTGGCGCGCCACCGCGTCGCCGGTGTGTTCGTAGAGATGGCTCTCGAGCTCCTGCTCCTGAGCGATCTCCGCGAAAATGCGCCGGACGCCGCGCAGGGTTTCCTGAGGGTCTTCTGCGCTGCCGTACATCTCCACGCGATTGCAGGTGGACACCAGCATGGCTTCCTGCAGACCCGTGCGGGCAACCAGGTCGCGCAGTCGCTCGGGGACCTGATCGCTCGAGAAAGCCAGCCGCTCGCGCACCGAGAGCGGCGCGGTGTGGTGAGAGAGGCCGACCAGGATGAGCCGACGCGGCGCCACTAGAACGCTCCCGTCTTGGCGCGCAGGGCGTAGCCGATGACGACGGCCAGCGCGCAGGCAAAGCCGAGCAGGGTGCCGATGGCTGCGCGTCGACCTTGCCAGCCTGCGGCCACGCGCAGCAAGAGGACGCCACCGAACACGCACCAAGCGACGAGTCCGAGCGCCTGATTGGGGGAAATGCGGGTAGGCAGCTGGGCGGCCCAGATGGCACCGGAGACCGAGCCCAGTGTGAACAGCGGAAACCCGACCAAGAGCAGCTTGAGGCCGAGCGAGTCGAGCACGTCGAGCGGTGGCAGGCGATGGAACAGCCCACCCAGCTGGCGCCTGCGCAGCAGCCGCTCCTGAATCAGGTAGGCGGCCGCCACCGCGAATGCCAGCGTGAACGCCGCGACTCCGAGCACGTTGACGATCACGTGGGCCGGCAAAAGCGCCGAGCGGACGTCCTCGGGCACGTTGGGGACGCTGTGCCCGAGCCCAGCGGCCAAGAACATCAGGAGCGCCACCGGCGTGACGAAGGCGCCCAACACGGAGAGTCTCCCAACCCGCTGAGCGAGCAGGAGCCCGACGACGATGGCCAGCGACGCGAGCGTGAACATCTGCCTGACGTCTTCGAACTGAGGAACGCCACGCGTATCCCCCAACATGAAGCCGACCTGGCAAGCGGCGCCCACAAGCAAGAGCCGCGACGCCCACGTGGAAGCGGCTTCGCTGCCGTTTCCGATGAACAGGAAGTAGCCGAGCGACGCCAGCGAGTAGGCGCAGCTCGTGGCCACGAACAGCAGCGACAAGGAGCTACTCATGGGGAGGCTCCGACGTTGGATGAGTGCTCGAGTCGGAGAGCGCTATTTCGCGCAGGCTCGCGATTTCCGCCGCGTCGCCGCGCGCACAGGCTTCGAACAGCGGCCCTTCGGAGAGGCGCCGCAGGCGCGCGCTCGACTCCGGGTGTCCACGCAGGGCGCGCCGCACGCTGGCGAGCTCCTTGGCGAAGCGATCGGGCCCCAACGAGACCCAGCGCGCGAGCTCCTTGCCCAGGCGTCGGCTGGCGCTCGGGGCAGCGCCCGCGGTGGATACGGTGGCCTCGACGCACTCGCCTCGCGCGACGGCGGGCACCGTGAAATCCGAATCTTCCGGGGCATCCACACGCGACACGAGGACACCCAGCGCGCGCGAGGCCTGGGCAAGGTTCGCGTTGGTCGCCGGGTCGTCGGTGGCGGCGATGACGAGGAACTTGTCCCGTGCGTCGGCGTCCTGGACCCCGCGCAGCGTGAGCTCGAGCTTCCCCTCGCGTGCCAGTCGGCTCACGATGCCCGAAGCTTCATGCGCCACCACCTGGACGCGAGCACCGCTCTCCACCAGGCGCTCGATCTTGCGCGTCGCGACCCGCCCCGCACCGGCCACCAACACCGGCCGACCGGTGAGCCGCACATGCATGGCGTAAGAGGGGTGCGATGCGGTCATGACTTGGGGAAGAGCTTGAGCACGCGGTCGTGGGTGAGCTTTTCGACCCCGTCGGCGGGCTGCGCCAGGAAGCCGTCGATGACCTCGTAGGCGTTGTCCCCGAGCACCACGGAAGCCGTTACGTGCTCGCCGCCGAGATCGCTGACCTGGACCAACGTCTTCACCTTGCCGACCAGCTCCTGGGCGTCGCCGCCGCCCGCCACCTCGGCGATGAAACGCACCGCGCTGGCAAGTTGGAAGGGCACCTCTTCGAGCACCAAGGTCTCGCCGTTCAGTTGAGCGCGCCCTTCGGCGACCCAGCTTTCGAGGGCTTCTTGCGGCACGAACACGCGCGCCAGGGACATGCGCGACTCCTCGCGAGGGTAGGTCAGGACACCAAAGTCGGGCCGTAGCCCGCGGCCACGCCCGTGGCGCGAAGCGTACCACGCCCGGCAGCGCGGAGGTAGCCTGGGGTCTCCCCCTGTGGGGCGTAACGCCCGGGGATTGGCGGTCGAACTGACCGCACCAGGCTCATTCGCGGCGAGCCTCGATCGAGACATCGACAGGGGCGCACACATTGACATGGCCCCATGCCGTCTCTACGTTGCCCCTTCAGGAGAAGCAGCATGGCTGGCAAAAACGTACAAGAGTTCAACGAACTGAACTTCGACGCCGAGGTCCTCAAGTCGGACGTGCCCGTGCTCGTCGACTTCGCCGCGACCTGGTGTGGCCCGTGCAAGGCCATCGCGCCCTTGGTCGGTCAGCTGGCTGACGAGTACACCGGCAAGGTCAAGGTCGGAACTATCGACATTGACGACAGCCCGGGCATCGCCCAGCGCTACGGCATCCGCGGCGTTCCTACGCTCTACGTGTTCAAGGGCGGCGAAGTGGTCGGCAAGCTCGTGGGCGCTGCGCCCAAGCAGAACATCGCTGCGCTCGTGCAGCGGGCGCTCTGAGCGAAGCACTCGGCCCCGATTCCAGGGGGCTCGGCACCACGAACACGCGCCGTAGTTGGGCGCCGGTTTGCGCCGTAGTTCGGCGCCAGCACCTCGCGCCGTAGTCTGCGCTTAGCGGCCGGTGCTGCCGAAGCCACCACCGCCGCGCACTGTCTCACCCAGCTCCGCGAGATCCACGCAGGTCTCGAGGTCGACTTGGACGACGGGCGCCACGACCAGTTGAGCGATGCGCTCGCCGTGGGCAATGGTGAACGGCGTGTTGCTCAGGTTGACCAGCAGCACGGCGAGCTCCCCTCGGTAGTCTTCGTCGATGGTGCCGGGCGCGTTCAGCACGGTGATGCCGTGCTTGGCCGCGAGTCCCGAGCGCGGTCGCACCTGGCCTTCGTGGCCCTTGGGTAGCGCCAGAATCAGGCCCGTCGGAATGCGGGCACGCCCCAGCGGCTCGATGACCACCGGGGCGTCCAGGTCTGCGCTCAGGTCGAGTCCCGCGGCTCCGTGCGTGGCGTAGCGCGGGACAACCGCACTGGGGCGCACACGAAAAATACGGAGCGTGGGACCGTCAGCCATCAGCGACGTTCGCGCTCGCGGTCAGCCTCGCGGACGCGCTCGCGGTTGCGGGCGCGGGCGCGGATGCGTGAGGGACGCTCACGCTCGGTGCGGTCGTCGCGGTCGGAGGTCGAGGCCGAACCCTCGCGCTCTTCGAAGCGCTCGTCGCGCTCGTCTTCGAAGCGCTCCGGACGGCGTGGAGCGGGGCGCTCGGGCAGATCCGAGGAGCGTGCGCGGCTGGGGCGCTCTTCGTCGCCACGGCCACGGGCAGGGCGCGCTTCGAAGCGGTCGTCGTCGCGACCCGCTCGGGCCGGACCACGCGCGGGGCGCTCTTCGGCGTCGAGGTCACGCGAGCGAGGACGCTCGTCGCGGCCACGGCTCGGGAGCTCTTCGTCACGGCCACGCGGGCTCACGGGCTTGCGAGCGGCGCTGCGGTCGTCGAGGTCGCGACCGCGTGCGGGCTCGTCGCGATCGAACTCACGCCCACGGGCGCGGGGTTCGCGTTCGCTCTCACGCGTGGCGGGCTTGCCGAAGGAGGGACGCTCGTCCTCGCGCGAACGCGCAGCGGGACGCTCGAGGTCGAGGTCGCGCGAGCGAGCGGGGCGCTCATCGCGATCGAGGTCACGCGGCCGTTCCCGGCTGCGCTCCTCGTCGCGAGGACGCGCGGGGCGGTCGAGATCGCGGCCGCGACTCGGACGCTCATCGAGCTCCTCACGGGCCTTGACTGGCGTCCGCTCACGGCGGCTCGAATCACGCTCGAGGTCGCGCGGCTTTTCGTCGCGGCGCTCGAAGCGCTCCTCGCTGCGGGCCGAGCGTTCGCGGCGCGGCTCTTCCTCGCGGCGAGCGGGCTTCTCGCGCTCGAATTCCCGGCTCTTGGCAGGGCGCTCTTCGCGCTCCTCGCGAGCCTTGAGGCTGGGACGTTCCTCGCGCTCGAAGTCGCGCGGCTTGCGCTCCTCGCGCTCCTCGCGTGCCTTGAACGCCGGGCGCTCTTCGCGGGCCTTGAAGCTCGGACGCTCTTCGCGCTCTTCACGTGCCTTGAAGCTCGGACGCTCTTCGCGCTCTTCACGTGCCTTGAAGCTCGGACGCTCTTCGCGCTCCTCACGGGCCTTGAAGCTGGGGCGCTCTTCGCGCTCCTCGCGCGCCTTGAACGCCGGACGCTCTTCGCGCTCCTCACGGGCCTTGAAGCTGGGGCGCTCTTCGCGCTCCTCGCGCGCCTTGAACGCCGGACGCTCCTCGCGCTCCTCACGCGGCTTGCGCTCCTCGCGCTCTTCGCGCGCCTTGAACGCCGGACGATCCTCGCGTGCCTTGAAAGCGGGGCGCTCCTCGCGCTCCTCGCGCGGCTTGAATGCCGGGCGCTCTTCACGGCCACGTCCGCGTCCTTCGCCGCGCTCGAAGCCACGACGCTCGCCGCGACCTTCCTCGCGCGCTTCGCCACGGCCGTTCAGCTTGCTCGCTGCTGCCTGGTCGGCGGCCCCGGGCAAGGCGTCCTTGCGCGAGAGCCGGATGCGTCCTTCGCGGTCGATGTTGGTCACCTTCACGGTCACCTTGTCGCCGAGGTTCACGAAGTCCTCCACGCTGTTCACGTGGTTCCAGTCCATGTCGCTGATGTGGCAGAGCCCATCCTTGCCAGGCAGGATCTCGATGAACGCGCCGTAAGGCTCGATGCGCTTCACGGTGCCCTCGTAGACCTCGCCGATTTCGGGCTCGGTGGTGAGGCTCTTGATGATCTCGAGCGCCTTCGCCACGGCCGCGCTGTCGGCCGAGGCCACGCTCACCGTGCCGTCGTCCGCCACGTCGATGCTGGCGCCGGTCTGGTCGACGATGGCGCGGATCATCTTGCCGCCAGGGCCGATGATGGTGCGCACCTGGTCGGGCTTCACGCGGATCTGCGTGATGCGCGGCGCGTACTGCGAGAGCTCCTCGCGTGGCGCTCCGATGGCGCGGTTCATCTTGTCCAGGATGTGCAGGCGAGCCTCACGCGCCTGGTGCAAGGCGCGCTCCAAGATCTCACGGCTCAAGCCCTCGATCTTGATGTCCATCTGGATCGCGGTCACGCCCTTCTCGGTGCCACACACCTTGAAGTCCATATCGCCGAGCGCGTCCTCGTCACCGAGGATGTCGGTCAACACCGCGTAGCGCTCGCCTTCCTTGATCAAGCCCATCGCCACGCCGGCCACGGGGGCCTTGATCGGCACGCCCGCGTCCATCAGCGCCAGGGCTCCGCCGCACACGGAGGCCATCGACGAGGAGCCGTTGGACTCCGTGATCTCCGACACGATGCGCAGGGCGTAGGGGAACTCTTCCGGCGTCGGCAGCACCTTGGCCAGCGCGCGCTCCGCCAGGTTGCCGTGGCCCACCTCGCGACGACCGGGGCCGCGCATGGGCTTCACTTCGCCGACCGAGTAGGGCGGGAAGTTGTAGTGCAGCATGAAGTGCTTGTGCTGATCGCCCTGCAGCGTGTCGAGACGCTGGGCATCGCGGGTGGTGCCCAACGTGGTGGTCACGATGGCCTGGGTCTCACCGCGCGTGAACAGCGAGGAGCCGTGGGTGCGCGGGAGCACGCCGAGCTCGATGCTGATGGGACGCACCGTGCGGGTGTCGCGACCATCTAGGCGACGGCCTTCGTCGAGCACCTGAGCGCGCATGGTGTTGTAGCGGAGCTCTTCGAAGGCGTCCTTGAGGGACTGCTCTTCGTTCGGGAACTCGTAAGCCAGCTGGCTCACGGTCTCCTTCTTGATCGCCTTGATGCGATCGGCGCGCGCGTGCTTGTCAGCGATGTTGCACGCTTCACGCACGTTCCAGAGCGCGGTCTGGCTCACGCGGTCCTTGAGGAACTGCTGCGGGCCCGAGGCGCTGAAGCTCCACTTCTGCTTGCCTACCGCCTGCTTCATGCGCTCGATGAGCTCGAGCGTGTCCTGCACCGACCGGTGCGCGAACAGGAGGGCCTCGATCATGTCCGTCTCGGACATCTCGTCGGCTTCACCCTCCACCATCACAATCGCGTCGCGCGACGCCGCCACCAGGAGCTCGCAGTCGCTCTTCTCCATCTGCTGGAAGGTGGGGTTCGCGATGAACTCACCGTTCACGCGGCCGACGCGCACGCCGGCGATGGGGCCGCTCCACGGAATCGGGCTGATGTGCAGCGCGGCCGAGGCGCCGATCATGGCCAGCGTGTCAGGCGGGTTCTCCTGATCGAACGACATCACGGTCGCCACGACCTGGACCTCGCTCAGGTAGCCTTCGGGGAAGAGCGGGCGGCAGGGGCGATCGATGAGGCGCGAGATCAGCACCTCGTAGTCGCGCAGCTTGCCTTCGCGCTTGAAGAAGCCGCCGGGGATCTTGCCGGCCGCGTAGGTCTTCTCCTGGTAGTCGACGCTCAGCGGGAAGAAGCTCTGGCCGGGCTTGGGCTCCTGCGTGCCGCACACCGTGACGAGCACGATGGTGTCACCCGCGCGCACCAAAACCGAGCCACCTGCTTGCTTGGCGATGCGACCCGTCTCCAGAGTCACGACCTGGTCGCCGATCCGTACCTTCTCTCTAATGATCATTCAGCGCTCCTCGGGCCCGCGTTCGGGCCGGGACAAAACACGGAGCGCTGGGGGCTGCGGGCTCGGTCTTCCTTCGGAGTGCTCGAACTCGGTGGTCGAGTGCTCGGAGCGAAGATCGAAGAGCCGCGGGCCATTCCTTGTGGGAACTCAGCGACCGTGGTGTACGCGCCACTCCGATTTTGAAGGGGCGCTCACGTGAGCACGCTGCCCGTCGGGCAATGCGCTCTGGCAGCCACCTGGCCTCAGCTGGCCGCCTGTTGGCGAGCGGGTGCAGCCCTAAACTGCGTTGACCCGCCCAAGGGACGCCCGTCTGGACAGTCCCGGGTCCGTCCCCCCTGGGAACCGACCCTGTTCGGTGCCGGACACCATGTCCGACCCCGTAACCATACCGAGCCATCGGCCCAGTATCTAAAAAATTCGCCAGACCCCGTTGCCTGGCCTTCCCCTATTTCGTGCTTCGAAGCGCGCAGGTGGGCGCGCACGCAAGAAACGGAAAAGCCCGGGGCGGTTTCACCGACCCGGGCCAACCCCATCACTTGCGGATGTTGAGTTCCTTGATGACCTTCCTGTAGCGCTGGAAATCCGCGCGCATCAGGTAGTCCAACAAGCCACGACGCTGGCTGACCATTTGGAGCAGGCCGCGACGGGAGTGGTGATCCTTGGTGTGGGTCTTGAAGTGCTCGGTGAGGTGCTGGATTCGCTCGGTCAACAGGGCGATCTGGACCTCGGGGGACCCGGTGTCGGTGGGGTGCGTGCGGAACTTGCTGATCAAGTCCGTCTTGCGTTCTGCTGCAGTCGCCATCGAAATGCTCTCTACGTTGTTCTCTTGGGCGGGCGAATATGAAGGCCACCCCCCCGGCCGTCAAGGCCGTGACCCGACCAGAGTCAGGCTTGGGCCCCGGTTCGAGGGGGGCTGGGGGCTCAACCCGCGAAAGGAATACGTTCCTTAAGCAGACGGGCCCGTTCCCGGGCCAGCGGGACGCGCGGTGAATCCGGGTGATCAAGGATGAGTTCGTAGGTCCCGGCGCCCGCGGGCTCCATCGCCCGGATTTTGTCGATCCGCACCATGGCCCCTCGATGAGAGCGGAAGAACTCGCTCTCCGATAAGCGCTGCTCCAGGTTCGTCATGGTGAGGTCGAGGGCGAGGCGATCGCTGGCGGTCACGGCCCAGACCAGCTCGTCCTTCATCTCGAAGTAGATCACGTCGGCCACTTCGACGACCACGTAAACCCCGCCGCGTCGCACGGCGAGCCGCTCGAAGAGGGCCTCCTTGGGGCCGGCCGGGATCGAAGCCGTGGTGGCGGTGGTGGGGGAAGGGCCGAACGAGTTGGTGTCCTTGCGCAACGCGGCCTGAGCGCGTGCGATGGCGCTGCGAACTCGCTCGAGCCGCGCGGGCTTGAGCAGGTAGTCGAGCACTTGGGCCTCGAATGCGCGCAACGCGGCGTCGTCATAGGCGGTCACCACGATGACCTGAATGTTCGGGCGCCGACGCTTGAGCGCCTCGGCCAGAGCGATGCCATCGGGGCCGGGCATGCGTAGATCCACGAACGCCAGCTCGGGGTCTTCACGATCGGCGAGCCTGAGCGCCTCGTGCGCGTCACCGGCCTGACCGACCACGTCTACACCACCTACCTCTCCCAACATGAATGCGAGTTCGTCTCGCGCGAGAGGTTCGTCGTCCACGATTATGGCTCGCAGGGGAGCGTTCATTGCGCTGCTGCCTCTTCTGCCGCTGCGGCGGGCTTTTCGGGCAAACGTACCGAAGCAATCATGCCGTGTTCCGTCGGATCCAAGGTGAGCCTCGCTTGACGACCGTACACGTGCGCCAGGCGTTGTCGCAACGTCTTCAGCGCGATGCCGGTGCCCGGTCGCTCGTCGTCGTCGTAGTGACTCACGCTGCTCGAGCCTGCGAGCGGGCGCATGGAACGTAGCGGGCCTTCGCTGGCATCCTCGATTTCGATCAACAGGTCGCGCCCGTCCATGCGGGCCCGGATGCTGACGGTGCCCTTGCCGGTGCGCTTGCCGATGCCGTGCTTCACCGCGTTCTCGACCAGCGGCTGGAGCAGCAGGGCCGGCACCAAGTGATTTTCCACGGCGGAGTCGAGCTCGACCTCCACACTCAAGCGTTCGTTGCCGAGGCGCGCCGCCTCGATCTCCAGGTAGGAGCGCGCGTGGTTGACCTCGGCTCGCAGTGGGGCGTCGCCGGGGTGAGAGAGCAGGTAGCGGTAGAGATCCGCCAGGTGACTGACGAGCTCTCGCGCGCGCATGGGGTCGATGCGGATCGTCGCGCGCAACACGTTCAGCGAGTTGAACAGGAAGTGAGGCTCCAGTCGGCGGCGCAAGGATTCGAGGGCGGCTTGATCGGCGGCGGCGCGCGCTTCGACCAGGGCGACCGCGGCCTCCTCGCGCTGTACTACCAGGCGCGACACCTCGACGAACAGCGTGACGCCTGCGGCGTTGACCAGCAGCTTGATCAAGTGGGCGGGCCAGGCGGGCAAGTAGCGACCTGCGTGTCCCACTACCACCAGACCGAAGCCCACGATGGCCAGATGGAACACTTGCACGCCGATCGCGGTGAAGAACACGCGGTGCCCGCGGAACGCCTGCGGTCTGCGTTTGGCGATCACGCCCGCGACCACGCCGTCCACCGCCGAGGCCAGCAGCACCCACGGGGCCGTCTGGTCGTCGACCCGGCTCGCCATGAAGATGCCGCTGCACAGGCCCGCCAAAGCCCCCGCCTTGCGTCCGCCCAGGATGGCCGCCACCAACACCCCGATGGCGCGCACATTGATGTGCTCACCAGCGACCTCAAGCCCCAGCGTGGAGCCCCAAACGCTGAGGGCGGTGCCGAACAGCATGCCGAAGGCTTTGTCTCGGCTCTCGCCGGCCTGCCCCAAGAGGCGCTTACGGAGCGGCGGAAACAACACCGCGAAGACGGCAGCGGCCGCGAGCAGCGCCATCTTCTCCGTGAGCGCAGTGAGCAGCTCGAGGGTGGACATCAGCTCGCAGCTTAGCGCGCCTGGTCACGGACTTGGAACGGCCGCGCGGTGGGGCAGGGGAGTCGCCATGACGCGGCGCACACTTTCGGAGATTTCGGGCGTCAACTCGATGACCGGAGGCGGCGGCTCGCGGTCGGTGTGGATGGGGTAGCGCACACGCACCCCGCCGGAGAAGGCTGGCACGCGCAGCTTCGGCAGCAGGTCGGTCAGGCAGGTCCGCAGGTGCTCGGGGATCTTGCCGTCGATGGACACCTCCGAGACCTCGCGGTGGCTGAAGAAGGCGAGAAAGGACAGCGCGACCGCATAGTCTCCGCGGCCACGTCGATCACTGCGCAGACAGGCCCGCGCCTTGGGCACGAGCTGCGTGCGCAGCATGTCGAGCACGCTCTCGGCCGGCATGGCCGTGTACGCCCGAGGCGCCGACTCGGGGACGCTCGTGAAGGGGATCGCGGCGATCGTGTTGTCGCGCGGCGCCGGGCTAGCGCTGCTCCAGGGTGGCGGGGGATCCGAGCGAGCCAACCAATGGCCGAGCCAGTGACTCCCCCCATCGGGCACGAAGGTGTCGTGCGGGCGCTGCTCGACGACCTGCTGTTCCCCTGCGATGAGCCCCGTCGATAGAGGCTTGCTCAGGGCACGTCCGAGCGCGTCACCCAGTTGGGCGAGATCGCCTTGTTTCAAAGCGCGATCGGCCTCCTCGGCCAGCCAAAGCACGCGCAGGGTCCGAGACGAAGCGACGGGAGGCCGGTCGCCCACGGCGAGCAGCCACAGCTCGGCGCCTCGTTCGTGGGCTAGCTGAAGCGCGCGCCGATCGTCGGCGCTCGGGTCGAGGAGGCCGTCGGACAAGATCAAGATGCGGGGGCGTTCCTTGGCGATCTGGTGTTCGTGCAGCGCGAAGGCAGCGGAAGGGCGCGTGCCAGCATCGAGGTCGCTCATGGTGGCTTCGCTCAAGAGCGTGAGCGGAACGCTCTCGGCGCTGAACTGACCGAGCTCTCTCGCACGGGCCGCGAAGGCGGCCGCGCGCACGGGTGTTTGCGCGGGCAGCGCGGTGAGCAGTGCCGCCAGCACACTATCCACCCGGCCACGTGCCGGACCCTCCATCGACGGGCTCGCGTCGATCCAGAGCCAGGTCGGTCGCACCGGTGTCGCGGTGCTTCCGACGGCTCGGTAGCGGCGTGTACACCATCCTCTGCCGCAGCGAGCGCGGGTCACGGGCGGGGTCAGAGGCTTCTCCGGTGGCCATTCGGCCCGCAACTCCAGCGACAAGCTGGCGTCCCAACTGAACTCCTCCGCCACCTCGAGGGACTGGAAACCCGGCGCCAGCACTTGCACCCGCGAGGTGGGGGCGATGCGTGGATCCTGGCCGCGCGCCGGCAGGTGCAGCTGGACGTGTCCGCCCCGGAGCGGACTTTCAAGCATGTATCGCACCTCGAGTGCGAGCTTCGCCTCCGGCGCGATGGGGCCCACCCGGATAGCCAGTGCTGGCCCTGCATGGTCGCGAATGAGCTCGCCGGCCAGCCACAGTGAAGTCCGGGACGGGGACGGGGCTGGCTCGGTGGCCACTGCGCGCGGGCCGGCTGCGACGCACGGGTTACGACCCTGACAGGCAGATAACCCCAGCAGGACCGCCCCCTCTGGCAGCGCCAGGCGGTAGGACGCTTCGGTCGCGTATTTGGCCTTGGAGTCCAGCTCCAGATTCACCTGAATGAAAGCCAACCCCTGCTCGATTCGAATCAGAATCTGGTGGCTCGTCTCGGTGACCTGGCTGAGGGAGCTCAGCACGGGCCCGCTCACGGCGCTGGGCAATACGACCGCCTTCGCAGGCGTGAGCCGCTTGGCCGCCTCGTCGAGGTCCGATCCGGTGCTCCGGTCGATGCCGAGCGGGTCCTCGCCCTGCTCGGTGCTCTCGATGACGCGCAGCTCATGGGTGTCGTCTGGTGTGGGCGCCACGTCCCTGGGCTCCGCCCTCGCCGGAGCGGCCCCCAGGACCAGCCCGCAGGCGGCCGCGTACAGAACAACGCGAAGCCTCGGTATCACTGCTATTCTCGCCATCGGGTCCGTTCGGGGTCTTCCCGTAGGTGTCATAGAGCCTGCGAGAGTTCCCGAATACCGCGAGGTGCGCTGGGCCGCACCCGGGCGCGAGGACCGCCGCCCACTTGGTCTTGGTCTCGACAGCGGGGGAACGGGCTTCACACCATCATGCGCTTCTGTCCTCGCTGCGGCAGCCGATACGACCACGAGCGCTTCTGTCCCGAGGACGGCGTAGCGACCGAGGTGTTGCCCGACACGGGCCCCGCCAAGGATGCCCTGCTCGGCACGGTCGTCGACGGGCGCTACCGCGTCCTCGAGCAAATCGGCGAGGGCGGCATGGGCGTGGTCTACAAGGCCCTGCACGTGACCTTGAACAAGACCCTGGCGCTCAAAGTACTGCGCGGCGAGATGGCCAAGGATGCCGAGGTCGTCCAGCGCTTCATCCAGGAAGCCCAGGCCGCCACCTCCATCGGCCACGAGAACATCATCGACATCAGCGACTTCGGGCGCCTCACCGACGGCACGGTGTACTTCGTAATGGAGTACCTGAACGGTCGCCCGCTCAACAACTTGATCAAGCGCGGTGGCTCCATTCCAGTGGCCGAGGCGGTGTCCATCGTGCGCCAAATCGGCAGCGCGCTCGGGGCCGCTCACCTGCGCGGCATCGTTCACCGCGACCTCAAGCCCGACAACGTCTACGTCGTCACGCGCGGCGAGCAATCGACGTACGTGAAGGTGCTCGACTTCGGCATCGCCAAGGTCGGCGGGGCGTCCAACAAGCTCACCCGCACCGGCATGGTGTTCGGCACGCCCCACTACATGTCTCCCGAGCAGGCCGCCGGGCAGAGCGTCGACGCGCGCACGGACATCTACGCGCTCGGCGTCATCATGTACGAGATGTTCACCGGACGCGTGCCCTTCGACGCGGACACTTTCATGGCGGTGCTCACCAAGCACATGTTCGAGCAGCCGGCTCCCATGAACGCGCCCGGCGCGGGCCGCATGCTCGGCGCCATCGAGCAGATCACGCTGCGGGCGCTCGAAAAGAAGCCCGAGAACCGCTACCAGTCCATGCAAGAGCTGGTCGACGACCTCGACCGCGTAGTGGGTGGAGGCGTGCCCAGGATGTCTGGCAGCGCTGCCGTGCCGGCCACGGCCCTCGCGGACGCACTCGAGCCACGCACCCGCAGCGAAATGAACCTGGAGGCTCAGCTAGGCGCTGGCGTTCCGAAGCCTCTCTCGTCTCGTCGTTGGCTGTATGCCGCAGGCGGCGGCCTGTTCGTGTGCGTGTTGATGGTGCTGGTTGGACTGTCGATGCGGGGCGAGGAGGTTCCCGCCGCCGCGAACGCGACCGGCGGTGGTGTGCCGCCTAGCTTGCCGGCGACCCCAGCCTTGCCGGGCGCGCCCAAGCCAGGGGGGGCCCCGAGCGCGCCAGGCTCCGCCAACACGGCGGCTGCCCCGGCTGTCCACTCCGATGTCCTTACCCTCACCACTGAGCCCCCAGGTGCCGCGGTCGTGATGGACGGGGCTATCCTGGGATACACGCCGGCCCAGCTACCGCGCGTGGACCACGGCAGTCGCTTGCTCGAGCTACGCCTCGAGGGCTTCGTTCCCGAGCCCGTGCGCATCTCGCCCAGCACGCCCGATGTCTTCGAGGTGCGGCTGCGACGTCAGGCCAAGGCCGTCCCGAACGTGTCTGCCAAGCGCAGCCCGGCGGCCCAACAGAAGGTCCAGGAGTCGAAGCCGACCCGTCGCGTCAAGAGCGACATCGTCGACCCCTGGGAGTAGCTCAGAACGCGAGGTTGCCCTTCTCTTTGGGCCCCTTGTTCTCGCCGAGCCCCTCGACCACACTGCCGCCCATGTCCTCGTAGGTGTAGGCCTGCTTGAGGCGGAATGCGTTGCCATCGTCGGCACGCACCGTGACGTCCGTCGGGCCTGCTTCGCCGCTCGGCGTCGTCACCACCAGGGACTCGGTGCCCCGGATGGTCACGCCCTTGGCCTTGGCGTTTCCGAAGTACACCGTGTAGCCGATGTCGGAGCGGAAGTTCTTGCCCTGAATTTCGACCTTCTGGTCGCCGGTAAGGTGCCCCGCTCGGGGGTTGATCCCGGTGACGGCCATCTGGCCGTCGCTTTCGCAGGCCATACAGAACACCGAGAAGAGTGCCGCTGTCATACTTCCTGCGCGCAAAGTGTTCCGGCTCATCATGATCCCTCGATCCCCTCGTCTGCGAATTCCGTCGGGACCATAGACGACACCTAGACGCAAGGTCAATGGCCCTTGGTTGCGTCACAGGCAGGGCCGAACTTGACACTACTGGCGCCACGTCAGCACACTCCAATGCGCAGGGTGGCCAAGCGAAATCTTCTGCTCGTTGATTCGGACCCTCGGAGTTTGAGAGTCCTGGAAGTCAGTCTCCGTAAGGCTGGCTATAGCGTGACTACGTCCGCGGATGTCGACGGCGCTCTCGAGCTCACCGAGCTCACCGAGCCCGATATGATCCTGGCCGACACGCGCTTGCCTGGGAAAGATGGCTTCGCGCTCGTGGCCGCCCTCAAGGCGCGTCCCAAGTGGGCGGAGATCCCGCTCGTGTTCCTCTCGAGCGATCCCTCCGTGGAGAGCCGTGTGCGCGGGCTCGAGCTGGGCGTCGAGGACTACCTCACCAAGCCCGTTTACATCCGCGAGATCCTCACCCGCGTGAATCTCGTGATGCAGCGCAAGGAGCGCGAGGGACTCAGCCGCACCTCCAAGACGCGCTTCGCGGGCGCCCTGGCCGACATGGGCCTGGTGGACCTGCTGCAGACCATCGATGTCAGCCGCAAGTCCGGCATCCTGCACCTCACCTCCAACGGCAAGAGCGGTTCCGTGTACTTCCATGAGGGGCGCGTGCTCGATGCCGAGCTCGGCGATCTCTCGGCCGAGGCCGCCATCTATCGCTTCCTGCTCTGGAACGAGGGCGAGTTCGAGCTGGATTTCCGCGATGTGCGTCGTGAGGACAAGCTCGGGGTCTCCACGCAGGGCCTGCTGATGGAGGGTATGCGGCGGCTCGACGAGTGGAGTCGTCTGCAGGAGCAGCTGCCCTCGCTCGGCACCGTGTTCGACGTGAGCCATGACGAGCTCTCGCATCGTCTCTCCGAGATCCCGGACGAGATCAACGAGGTGCTCAAGCTCTTCGACGGCCGGCGGACGCTGGCGCAGGTGCTGGACGAGAGCCGCGGGGACGATCTCGCCAACCTGAACTCCATCAACAAGCTCTACTTCGAGGGCTTCCTGATCGTCCGCGATGCTCCGGCGCCCGAGGACAACGGTCCGGGCGACGACCTGCTCATCGGCTCCCTCGAGGGGCCCTACTTGCCGGATGAGGCCGAGACGCTGCTGCCCGCCGGGGAGCAGCAGGCGCAGGAGGCGCCGGCCCCCGTGGAGTTGGTCGCCCAGTTGGCGGAGCCCTTTGCGCCCGCGGCAGCGGCCCCCGTGACTCCCCAGTTGGTGGCCCCGGAGCCTGTGGAGGAGTCTGCGGAGACCCCGGTGGCGCTGGCCACGGAGGCCCAGGTGGCCGTATCTCCGGAGACCCCGCTAGCGTTGGCCCAGGAGGCGCCGGTGGCGTTGGCCGCCATCAAGCTCAAACGCGTCGCCATGAGCGCCGAGAGCGGTGCGTCGACGCGCCGTGTGAGCGCCCGAGAAAGCCTCAAAACCGAACCCGACTCCCGCGACCCACAAGCAGCAGCCGACGACCAGGCGGCGGCCGAGGATGAGGGCGCGATGGCCAAGCGGGCGAAGAAAATCAGTATTCCGAGCAGCGAGCCCAGCGCGCCCCGAGCGCCGAGTGCAGACAACGTCATCCAGCTGCCGGTCGGTCGTGCCGAGCCGCCGGCCCTTCCGAGCTCGGGAAGTCCCGCCGGTGGGCGCTCCAAGAAGGCGCGCCGCAAGGAGAAACGCCAGGCTCGCGAAGTCGCGGCGCGTGCCAACGGCGTGGGACCCACCCAGGGTGGCATCTCCGAGGTGCCGGGGGCGGCATCGGATCAGGATCCGGACGAGGACGAGATCGAGCGCTTCTTTTCAGAGCCGCCACCAGCTCCGGTGCCCACGCCTCAGTGGACGGACCTCGAGGCCGTCGACGCGGATCCGGCGCATCGCAAGCAGGCCCAGCGTGGCCAAACCTGGACCATGTTGGTGCTGGCCCTGGGAGTGCTCGGGATTGGCGGCTTCCTCCTCTACAACAAGGTCTTCATGCCGACCCCGGCGGACCTTCCGGCCGTGCAGGTGGCTTTGCCCACCCCGGAGATGATGCGCGCAGTGCCTGCGGCACCTCCAGCGGCGGCGCCCGCGCACGCAGCGGAGGCCGAAAAGCCCGAGCTCGCGCAGCCAGAGCCCGCCCCCGTCGAACCCACCGCGGCCCCGAGTCCGGAGGCGGTCGAAGCGGTCCCGTCTGCCGAATCACCCGAGGCGGCGTTCGAACCCGTGCCCGGCGAGCCCGCGCGCGCCGAAGCTCCCAAGTCGGTCATCACCGCGTCGGACGCCGAGGGCTACGACACGCTTCTGGCCCAGGCCCGCAAGCAGGGCTATCGCCGCGCTGCCGAGTCGAGCTACATGCAGGCGCTCTCCATCAATCCCGAGGGAGCCCAGGCCTTGAGCGGTCTGGCCATGTTGTATCTCAACCTGGGCAAGAACGAGCAGGCGCGCGAGCGTGCGCGTGCCGCCGTCAAGGTCGATCCCAACAACTCCGAAGCATGGATTGTTCTCGGCGCCTCCGAGTCCAGCTTGGGCGACGAGGCGGCTGCCCGTGAGGCCTACGCGCACTGCGCCGAGCTACCCACGGGCAAGTACGTTCCAGAGTGCCGCCGCATGGTGCGCTGAGCGCGGCGCGTCCGAACTTCGCCGTTTCGGGCGCCAACCAGCCGAACTCGCGATAGTCTCAGAGGACATGTCGCAAGCGTTCGTGCATGAGACCGCCATCATCGACTCCAACGTCGAACTCGCCGAAGGAGTTCGCGTGTGGCACTTCGTCCATGTCTCGGAGGGCGCGTCCATCGGCCCGCGCACGAGCCTCGGGCAGAACGTGTTCGTGGGGAAGGGCGTGCGGGTCGGGGCCGGCGTGAAGGTCCAGAACAACGTCTCACTCTACGAGGGAGTGGAGCTCGAGGACGACGTCTTCGTGGGCCCGAGTGCGGTCTTCACCAATGTCATCAATCCGCGTGCTCACGTGGAGCGCAAGCGTGAATACCGCCGCACCGTGGTTGGACGTGGAGCCACCATCGGGGCCAACGCCACCCTGGTTTGCGGCAACCAAATCGGTCGCTATGCCTTGATCGCCGCCAACGCCACCGTCACCCACGAGGTGCCTCCCTACGCGCTCGTCATGGGCACGCCCGCGCGCCAGGTGGGCTGGGTCTGCGCCTGCGGTCACAAGCTTGGGCCCAAGGAGCTCGAGGGGGACGTGCGCTGCGCTGCATGCGCTAGCGACTATCGGATTGCGGTGGGGCATTGCGTTCCGCTGCCCGTTGGGGACTCCCAGGCCGCTGCCCAGCCGGTGCCGATGCTCGATGTTCGGGCCCAAAACGCGCCCTTGATGCCGGCGCTGCGGGCCAGCTTCGAGCGCGTGATGTCATCCGGGCACTTCATTCTGGGGCCCGAGGTGGAGGCCTTGGAGAGCGAGCTCTGCGAGCGCTTTGGGTATGCCCACGCCATCGGCGTCTCGAGCGGCACGGATGCGCTGCTGTTGGCCTTGATGGCGCTTGAAGTCGGTCCCGGCGATGAGGTCATCACGAGCCCGTTCTCGTTCTTCGCGACCGCGGGCGTGGTGGCACGGCTCGGTGCGCGGCCCATCTTCGTCGACATCGATCCGGCCTCATTCAACCTCGATCCACGGCATCTGGAGATGGCCATCACGCGCAAGACCAAGGCCATCATTCCCGTGCATCTGTTCGGTCAGGCCGCCGACATGGACGCGCTCCTGGCGGTGGCCGGCAACCACAATGTGCCCGTCATCGAAGACGCTGCGCAGGCTCTGGGCGCAACGTGCAGAGGGCGCGCAGTAGGGACCCTGGGGGCCTTCGGCTGCTTCTCGTTCTTCCCATCCAAGAACCTCGGCGGCTTCGGCGACGGCGGACTGCTCACGACCCAGCGCGCGGATCTAGCCGAGCGCGCGCGCATCTTGCGGTCCCACGGAGGACAGCCGAAGTACTTCCATCGTTTCGTGGGCGGAAACTTCCGCATCGACGCGCTGCAGGCTGCCCTGATCCGCACCAAGCTCCCTTTGTTGGGCGAATACACCGAGGCGCGCAGACGCCACGCGGCGTTCTACGATGAACGCTTCCAGATGGCCGACCTCGGCGCGCTGCTGCGAACCCCGGCTCGGCTCGATGCGGGACACGTGTACAACCAGTACGTCATCCGCACCCCCAAACGGGACGCGTTGCGCGCGGCGCTCCAGGCGGCAGCCATTCAAAGCGAGGTGTACTACCCGCTCGGCCTCCACCTGCAACAGTGCTTCGAGTCCCTGGGCGGCAACGCGGGCGACATGCCCGAGACGGAGCGCGCGTGCGCCGAAGTGTTGGCCATCCCGGTGGCACCAGAGCTCTCGCGCTCCCAGCTGCACCGCGTGGCCGAGACCGTGATTGGCGCGCTCAGGGCCTGAAACCAGGAGTCGTGGGAGGCTTTCCAAAGATGGCCTGGCGCACGGAAACCAGGCGAGCGTCCTCGACCACCGTCCAGCCACCCTCGGCGCGGGCTCCGAGCGCTTCGAGTACGGGCGCCACGTCGGGAAAGGTCCGGTTCAAGCATTCGTCCGCCAGGCGTCTGAACACCGGGGTTCCTGCCAGGCGATCCAAGCGGGACAGGAGATCGTCGAGGGAGCTCATCTCGGCCTCCGAGCCTTCCCCTCGTCTCAACTCCGCCAGCACGGCATCCAGCGAGCGCTGACCCTGCGAGGCCTCTCGCAGCGCCACGTCGGCCATCAGGAAGAAGGCGGCTCCGGCCCAATACACGGAGCGAAAGGCGTAGGTCTGGTGCATCGCGCGGCTCTCTTCGCGCAGTGTCCTTCCGGTCCCTTCTTGGGCCGCACTCTGCGTGGAACGCGCGATGTTGAGCAGGGCTTGCTGTTCGGAGAGCACGCCTCCGCGCGCCCGCAAAACCTCTTGGTAGTAGGTGGCCAGTCCTTCACTGAACCAGGCGTGTTCGCGCGCCACGAACGGCAGGAACAAGTGACTCAGCTCATGGGGCAGCACCCAGTCGCTGTTCAAGCCCGCCAAGGTGGCGTTCTCCGAGACGAACAACAACACCGAGCCCGCGCCTCCGCGCGTCACGGACCCGAAAGCAACCGGCTCGGTCTCGCTGCCCGCAGGCAGCACCAGCGCGTGCAGGCGAACTGCGGGGAACCCACCTGGGCCCAAGCTAGCGAGCTCGATGGCGCTCCTCATCCATGCGCCCACGGTCTCTTCGTCCGGGGCCGTAGCCACGTCCATCAGGGCGGCTTCGAAGGGCACACCTGCGTGCTCGCCGTGGACCGAGCGAAACGCTCCGAACGCTGCTTGCGAGTCGAACGCGAAGGCATTGGGGCTCAGTTGATAGGTTTCGGAAGTCACTTCCCGGGCCCAGGGCAACGACGCGCGCATGTCGCCCTCCAGCACAAGCTGGAGCGTGGCGCGTGAATCCGCCGCCCTTCGCTCGGGCCGCCACAGCCAGACGTTGGGACTCGCCAGAAGGCCATCTGGCAACCTACGAACCGCCGCGCCGAGGCTACCTCCCTCCGACAGATCGACCCCGTAGGTCACGCACGCATGGGCAGGTGCGCGGCCGAGCTGAATCCGCCCGCGCTCCACGGGGAGGCGCCGCACCGGGCCCGGGGAGGTCCAACGGGCATAGCGTAGCCGTGCCGCCGCTTCGTCCTTACCAGCCCGCAGCTCCCTGGGCGCAGCCCCGTCGAAGCAGATGGTGGCCTCCAGGAAATCCAGCTCAACGCTCGGGCGAATCTCGTAGCGCCAGCGCGAAGGCAGCTCGACCTCACCCGGTCGCGGCGCGGTGGTCCCCGGGCTCCCTGCGCAGCCCCCCGTCGTCCAGAGCAGCGCTCCCAGTCGCACCGCGAGCCGAGTCGCCCGAAGAGCGCGCCCGCTCATGCTCCCAACGCGCGAACCAGCTCGACCACGGAGGGAAAGCGTGGAGCGCCCGCGTAATCTGCGTAGTGACCGAAAGGATCGACCAGCACGGCCTCCATGCCAGCCGCGCGTGCACCGTCCACGTCGACCTGGGGGATGTCGCCCGCGTAGAGCGCGTCCTTGGCGTCGATGCCGAAGCGCGCCAGTGCGCGTCTGAAGATCTCCGGATCGGGCTTGCGCACTCCCTCCAGGCCTGAGTCCACCACGTGCTCGAAGTACCGGCTCAACCCGAGGCGCTCGAACAGGGCCGCCAGCTGCCCCTCCGAGTTCGACACCACACCCAGGCGAACGTGCGCCCGGAGCGCGCGCTCGAGCGCCGCCCCGAGACCGTCGGGTACGCGCCGCCAGAGGTTGAACTGGTCGTGCTCCTGCCGTGCGGCTGCGGTGGCGCGCCGCGCGTCGCTCTCGCGCAGGCCCGCCACCTCGAAGATGGCCTGCATGTGCACCGTCCAGCCGTCCTCGTGCGAAATGCCCTGCTTCATGGCCGCCTCGTAGCGGCGCTTGGCCAGCGGCTCGGCCCGCGCCAGCGCGTTCGCAGAGACCTCCAGGTCGGCCTGTCGGGCGGCTTCCGACAGGGCGTCATAGTCCAGGAAGACCACCGTATTGCCCGCGTCCAGGAGCAGTAGCGCGGGCTTTTCGAGCCGCACCTCAGTTCTCCAGCAGGTCGAGCAGGTTCTTGGCGCGCTCATTGGCGCCGGCGATCAGGGCGTCAGCCTCTTTTTCTGGGATGCCCAGGCGGTCCACCAGCTCGTCGATGATGTCCAGCTCTTGCACGCTCTGTCCGCCATCGATGTAGCTCAGGATGACGGCGTGCTGGAGGAGCGTGCGCCGCTCGTCCTCGGACAGCTCCGCCACCGGGACGTCGTCCAATGTGCGAGGAGTCTTTGCATACACGCGCACCTTGGCGGCGTCCTCCTGGTCGAGCTCGAAGGTCGAGATCATGGCCTCGATCACCTCCCCCTCTTCAGCCGCGAAATGCCCGTCGGCCCAGGCTATGGCCACCAACGAGCGCAGCATCGCATCTTGGTTCTTCTTCACGTGCTTCCCCTCTGCCGGCGCGCGCAGGGCGCCTGGACGTCCAGGTGCGATTTTTTCAGACCCACTCGGCCAAGAGCAAAGCCTATTTCACCCCCGTTCAGCAAGTACGGCGATGTCTTTCGCACACACGCGAGCAGGTACGTTCCGACCCGCAACCCAAGGCGGGTTTTTTGGAGACCCCCCGTGGTTCTCCCGAAAGGGGCGCGTTACAGTGCCAACATGAGCACGCGATATGCGGCGCCCTTCGCGCCAGGCGGCAGTCAGCCCATCGATCACGAAACAGCGCGCAAGTTGCTCGAGATCGCACTCGCCCGCGGAGGAACCTACGCGGATCTGTTCTTCGAGTACTGCGCGTCGGGCAGTTACAGCTACGACGAGGGCATCCTCAAGTCCGCCAGTCGCGCCGTCACCATGGGTCTCGGGGTGCGCGTGGTAAAGGGCGATGCCACCGGCTACGCCTACGTGGAGGACTTGGCCTTCGAGTCGATGGCGCGTGCCGCGCAGACCGCCGCCAACATCGC
Organism: Myxococcales bacterium; assembly: GCA_047601445.1. Lineage (GTDB taxonomy): Bacteria > Myxococcota_A > Polyangia > Polyangiales > DASUME01 > DASUME01. The sequence goes on from JASGJH010000001.1 coordinate 7,874,227, forward strand.
CGCGGGCTCAGCGCAGAAGGTCGCCCCCGTGTTCGCGTCGCCTCGCAGCGTATCGCGCTACACGGTGCCCCTGATGAGTCTGGACGTGCCAGGCCTCGACAAGCGAGCGTTGCTCGAGCGCGCGGACAAGCGTGCTCGAGCGGCAGACAGCCGCGTCGTGCGGGTGGATGCTTCGTTGAGCGAGGAGATCCGCGAGATCCTCGTGGCCACCTCGGACGGCAAGCTTGCTTTCGACAGTCAGCCCCTGATGCGCTTCGGGGTACGCGTCATCGTGGAGTCGAATGGCAAACGCGAGTCGGGTGGTTCGGGGGGAGGAGGCCGTGTCGGACTCGACTACTTCGACGGGCGCTCACCGGAGTGGCACGCCGACGAGGCGGTGCGTCAGGCCCTCGTCATGCTCGATGCGCGGGAAGCTCCCGCCGGAGAGCTCGAGGTCGTACTCGGCCCAGGCGACAGCGGCATTCTGCTGCACGAAGCCGTGGGTCACGGCCTCGAGGCCGACTTCAACCGCAAGCGAACCAGCAACTACACGGATCAGATCGGCAAGCAGGTTGCCAGCGAGCTCTGCACGGTGGTGGACGACGCCACGCTCGCGCACTCGCGCGGCGCGGTGAACGTGGACGATGAAGGCAACGTGCCCGAGCGCACCGTGCTCATCGAGCGCGGCATCTTGCGCGGCTACATGCACGACCGGCACTCGGCCGACTTCTTCCACATGGGCGCCACTGGAAACGGCCGTCGCGAGAGCTTCAAGTCCCATCCCATGCCCCGCATGACCAACACGCTGCTGCTGGGCGGGTCGAGTGATCCCAACGAGATCGTGCAGAGCGTCAAGCGCGGCGTCTACGCGGCTCGCTTCGGGGGCGGACAGGTCGATATCTCGAACGGGGACTTCGTTTTCTCCCTGACGGAGGGCTACTTGATCGAAGACGGCAAGCTCACGGCGCCCCTCAAGGGCGTGAACCTGATCGGCAACGGACCCGAAGTCATGCGCAAGGTGGTGATGCTAGGCAACGATTTCCAGACCTCCGATGGCATCTGGACATGCGGCAAGGACGGCCAGAGCGTCCCTGTCGGCGTCGGATGCCCCACGCTCAAGATCAGTGGTGTGACGGTGGGAGGGACCCAGCTGTGAGCCTCGACCTCAATCGCATGCTCGAACTCGGTTCGGACGTCGTGGCCCGCGCTCAAAAACAGGGTGCGAGCGTCGCGGAGTGCATCGTGCAGGAAGGCGCCCATCTCTCGGCCAAGGTGCGCCTGGGCGAGCCGGAGTTGGTGGAAGAAGCCGCCTCGCGCTCGATGGGACTGCGCGTGATGCTGGGGCAAAAGGTGGCTGTCACGTACACCAGCGACCTCAGTGCTCAGGGGCTCGCGCGGCTCATCGAAGACGCTCTCGAGCTCGCCCAGCTTAGTCAGCCCGATCCGTTTGCGGGTCCGCCCGACCCCAGTCTCCTTTCCAAGCGCGCTGACCACCGCGACCTCGACCTGTTCGATCCAGCGGTCGATTTGGTCGATGGCTCCGAGGCCGTGCGTCGCGCCCGTGAGGCCGAGCGGGCCGCGCTCGATTTCGACCCTCGGGTCACCAACACGGACGGCGCCACGTTCACTCGCATCTCCGGCGGCTCGGCGCTGGTGACGAGCGGCGGATTCAGCGGCGCCATCCAGGGAACCTCGGCTTCCATCGTAGTGAACCCAGTCATCGATGATGAGGGCGGCAAGAAACGCAGCGGCTACTACTGGTCTTCCCGACGCCACCTGGCCGACTTGGAGAGCGAAGTTGCCGTTGGCCAGGAGGCCGCGCGCCGCACGCTCCAAAAGTTAGGTGCCCGCAAAGTGGAGTCGCAGGAAGTCCCCGTCATCTTCGACCCGGACTCCGCCCGCGCCATTCTCGGACTCATCTCGAGCTGCATCAACGGCGGCTCCATTTGGCGCCGCTCGAGCTATCTCATCGACCGCATCGACACGCAGATCGCCAGCGAGCTCATCACCATCGTGGACGATCCGAGCCGCCCCCGCGGCCCGGGCTCGCGCTCCTACGATGGGGAAGGCCTGCTCGCCCGCAAGAGCACCATTGTCGAGAGGGGACGCCTCCTCAGCTATCAACTGGACACCTACTCGGGCAAGAAGCTCAATCGACCGAGCACCGCGAATGCCTCTCGAGGAAGCTCCGGCGGCGTCGGCATTTCTGGCAGCAACTTTCACATTCTGCCCGGTTCTCAGAGCGCTCAAGAGATTCTGCGCTCCACCAAGAAGGGCCTGCTCGTCACCAGCATGATGGGTTTCGGCTTCAACGCAGTGACCGGAGACTTCAGCCGCGGCGCTTCCGGCTTCTGGGTCGAAGACGGACAGATCGCGTTTCCCGTCTCCGAGGTCACGATTTCGCTGAATCTCGACCAGCTGCTCAAGCGCATCGACGCCGTGGGAAGCGACCTGGACCTCAAGACCTCGGTCGCTTCGCCCACCCTGCGCGTCAGCTCGATGACCCTCGCCGGGAAATAACGCGCAGGCTCAGGGGGCGTCCGAGCTACGCCGCACTTCTCGGCGTGTTGCTGGCGCGCTGGAGCCTGCTGGCGGCGCGAACGAGAACCGCGGGGCCATGCCGCCGCGATGCTCCGCCACGTGTTGGACCAATCGCGGCAAGTGAGTGAGCAGGGGAGGGGGCACCAAGCCCGCTCGCGCGAGGATTCGGCGAGCCTGCGAGTCGTCCACGCGGACACTGCGTCCGACTTCCTCCAGCAGGGCCCGCTGCGCGTGGACCAACCGGTGCAACCCGGGCAAGCGCGTCAACATGCGTGTCAGCGCCAAGGGCACCGCGCCCACCGGTGCCGGTCGCCCGACCAGGTCGCTGAGCGTCGCGAACACTTGGCCCAGGGTGGGCGGCGCGCTTTCGACCAGGTGAAACGTGCGTCCCACCGTGTCCTTCGCACGAGCAATCGCAAGTCCTGCCTCGACGGCATAGTCAATGGGCACGGCCTGCAACGGTGCGTCGGGCGAGCCCAGCACGGGCAGCGGCAGCTCACGAGGGGTAGCCATCACGCCAGCGATGAGCAGGTGCAGGCCCTCCACGCGCCGCAGCGCACCGCGTTCGCGGTCGCCCACCAGCAGCGCCGGACGCAGCACCGTGATAGGCAGCTCGGAGCGCGCCCGCCACATCTGCTTCTCCGCGCGATAACGGGTGTGAAGCAGACGTGTTGAGTTGGGCTCCACCAGTTCGCCCTCGGAGATCACTCCGCGTACGTCGCCACTGGCCGAGAGCGTCGACCAGTGCACGATGCGCTCGAGCCGCTTGATCGCGCGCCCGAGTTCAAGCACCTCGTGGGCTCCCCCTACGTTCACCTGCTCCGCCATCTCCAGCGGCGCGCCCGAGTAAGTGACGGCCGCGCAGTGATGGATGCGCCTAGCCCGAGCCATCAGGTCGCGATATTCCGCGCCGGACAGTCCCATGTCGATGGACGCCACATCCCCTTCGAGCAGCTCCACGCGGGTCCGTTCGGCCTCGGCGCGCCCCGACAACCAGGACTCGGCCGCCTCGGTAAAGCGCGCAGGAACCAGGCAAATCACCCGCGAATTGGCCTCGGACTCCAGGAGCCTCGCGAGCACGAAGCAGGCCAGTTCATTGCTCGGGAACCCCGTCAACAAGGTGCAACCCTTCGTTGCACTGCCGTTCTTGCTGCTCTTCCCGCTCATGGCGTCCGGCCTCCGAAGCGGCTCAGCAACGCCTGGTGTACCTCGCGCACGCGCTCTCCCAGCGTCTCGACGTTTACCTGACTGTTGTCGATTACGAAGTCGGCCACGGCGAGCTTCTTCTCCAGCGGAGCCTGCGCGGCGATGCGCGCCTCGGCTTCCGCCAGCGACAAGAGATCACGCTGCATGATCCTCGTCCGCTGGGTGGCTGCGTCTGCGGAAACTACGACCAGAGCTCCCATGCCTCGATGCAACCCGTTCTCCACGATCAGCGCGGCCTCGTAAAGCACGTAGGGTACTCCCTTTTGCGCCAGTGCGCGGACTCGTTCTGCGCCCAACGAAGCGATTCGTGGGTGCGTGATCGCGTTGAGCTTGGCGCGCGCGATGGGGTCACTAAAGACCTTCTGTCCCATCGCCTTGCGGTCGAGGTTTCCATCCTGGAGCAGCACTTCGACGCCGAACGCTTCCACGATGGCAGCGAGACCTACCGAGCCCTTGGCGACCACTTCCCGGGCCAGTTGATCGGCGTCCACGCTGGGGACACCGAGCTGCTCGAACTGCCGAGCCACGGTGCTCTTGCCCGAAGCAATTCCGCCCGTGAGTCCCACGACCCTGGGTTGATTCGAGGACGCACCGGTCGATTCGCCGGGCTCTTTCGCGGAGTCGCCGCTCCCTCCGACCGACACCGCCATGCTCGGGTGCATACAGCTCGTCCTCAGTCGTGGCAAGGTCGCGCCATGCGAGCAGTCGTGCAAAGGGTCCATGCGGCACGTGTCACCGTCGGCGCGGAGACAACCGGCGCCATCGAGCAGGGGCTGCTCGTCTACTTGGGCGCAGGAAAGGGCGACGACGCGCGGACGTCGAATTGGATGGCCCTCAAGTTGGCGGGGCTACGCATTTTCGAGGACAGCGAAGGAAAAATGAGCCTCAGCGTCTCCGATATCGGCGGATCGGTGCTGGTGGTGTCGCAATTCACCCTCTACGGGGATGTCCGCAAGGGCCGGCGCCCGAGCTTCGACAGTGCCGCGCCGCCCGACCAGGCCCTGGTGCTCTACGAAAGCGTTTGTGCTGAACTGCGCGAGCTCGGGCTCAAAGTAGAGACCGGTCGTTTCCGCGCGACCATGGAAGTCCATGCCCGAGTCGCGGGTCCCGTCACCATCCTCATCGACAGCGAACGCACGTTTTAGGGCACACTTGTTAGTGCATGCCTCGGTTCGAAATACGCGCAGCCTCACGCCAAGACGAAGAGGAGTTGTTTGCCTTGGCGCGGTATCTCAACACGGTCAATCTGCCGAACGACCGCGCTGCCATCGCGAGCCTTCTCGACGTCTCTGAGCGCTCCTTCAATGGCAGCATCGAGGCCGTCCGCGACCGCGAGTACATCTTCATCCTCCATGACCTCGAGAAGCAGCGCGCCGTAGGCACCTCCATGGTCATCGCACAGCTCGGAAGGCCCGGTGAGCCCTACATCTATCTCGACGTAGATCGCGAGGAGAAATACAGCGCCACACTCAAGAAGCACTTCGTGCACCGCGTGCTCTGCGCCCGCTACTCCTACGAAGGACCCACGGAGATAGGCGGGCTGGTCGTGCGCCCCGACTACCGAGGCAGCCCGGAGAAAATCGGCACGCTCATCTCGTTCGTGCGCTTCCTGTTCATTGCCCTTCAGCGGCAGGACTTCCGCGACGAGTTGTTGGCAGAGCTCCTGCCGCCCCTCGAGCCAGACGGCACCAGCCACCTTTGGGAAGCTCTCGGACGCCACTTCACGGGCCTGAGCTACAGCGAGGCCGACCGCCTCAGCAAGCGGAACAAGGAGTTCATCCGTGGGCTCTTTCCGGAGGGAGAGATTTACGCGACGCTGCTGCCGGAGCGCGCCCAAGCCGTCATCGGCGCAGTCGGCGAGCAAACCCGGGGGGTCGAGAAGCTGCTGCGGCGCATCGGCTTCCGTTACGCCGAGCGGGTCGACCCCTTCGACGGTGGCCCCCACTTCGTTGCGCCCACAGACGAGGTGAGCTTGGTCCGCGCCGCTCGCCGGGTGGAGTTGGTGGCCGAGGGCCCCACCTTCCTCACGGAACGCGTGCTCGTGGGGC